>NZ_CM155237.1:0-2919813 GCF_056675935.1 Rhodoglobus sp. G.S.23 | reverse complement strand
CAGTTGACTTCCGGCCCTTGGGCCTTCTAATTCTTCCCGGCTGCCAGAGCTGGGCCTTGGAGATATAGCTATGAGCAAGAGAACTTTCCAGCCAAACAACCGTCGTCGTGCGAAGGTTCACGGTTTCCGTTTGCGTATGCGCACCCGTGCAGGCCGCGCGATCTTGGGCGCTCGTCGTCGCAAGGGACGCACCGAACTCTCCGCCTAGCCTCGTCCGGTGTTGTCTAAGACCAACCGCGTGACGCATCCGAGTGACTTTCGCTTGGCTGTTCGTCGGGGACGTCGTTATGCAGCACCGCACTTAGTTGTCCACATTGTGGATAACAAGCGATCCAACAGTGTGCGCTTTGGCTTTATCGTTTCCAAAGCTGTAGGCAACGCGGTAGTACGAAATCGTGTTCGTCGCAGACTTCGCGCGGCGGCCGCGCAACTTCTCCCGAACATTCCTAGAAGTTCGGACATCGTGGTTCGTGCGCTGGCAGGTTCTGAGCATACGGAGTGGACTACGCTACAGGCTGAGATCGCAGAAGGGATTGACCGCATCGTGGTGAAGGCATGAAGTCTCTCGTTACGTTTGCGCTGCTCCTTCCGCGGAACGTCTGTGTCTTCATTCTGCGTATTTACCGAGCTGTCATCTCACCTCTCTATGGTGATGTTTGCCGGTATTACCCGTCGTGCTCTCATTACACTCTTCAAGCCATCCAACAGCACGGTGTTTTCCGTGGGGTGTGGCTTGGTTCCCGTCGTATTCTCCGCTGCCACCCGTGGGCTGAGGGCGGAATCGACGACATACCGGCTCGACGGCATGACCGTTATCAGATCACCAGGTTCGGCTTTGTGATAGCCGCAAGCCACGAAAGGGGCTAACCACCACATGGATCTTTTTGCATTCTTTGGCTCATTACTATGGCCAATCAAGTGGGTGATTGAGGCGATCCTCGTCGCATTCCATACCCTTCTCACGGCAGTGGGAATGGATGCCGATGCCGGCCTCACCTGGGTGCTCTCGATTGTTGGTCTGGTGCTCGTTGTTCGAGCTGCTCTGATTCCGGTCTTCGTCCGGCAGATTAAGAGCCAACGTCGGATGATGGAGGTTGCTCCTCAGCTCAAAAAGATCCAAGACAAATACAAGGGAAAGAAGGATCAATTCTCTCGCGAGGCGATGTCTCGCGAGACGATGGAGATGTACAAGAAGGCTGGTACCAACCCCTTCAGTTCCTGCCTCCCCTTACTTCTTCAGATGCCGATCTTCTTCGGTCTCTTCTCGGTGCTTCGTGAAGCTCAGCTTGAGGATCATGCAGCCGGAGTTGGACTCCTCAGCGCTGATCTTTCTGAGTCATTTGGCACTTCCTCACTCTTTGGCATCGCACCGCTGCACTTGGCAATCAGCACAGCTGAAGGCAACGTCGCTGTAATCGTCACCGCCGTGATCATGGTCATTCTGATGACTGGCTCGCAGTTCATTACCCAGCTTCAGATAATGTCGAAGAATCAGTCGGCTGAGATGAAGGCAAGCCCCATGTACCGCCAACAGCGGATCATGTTGTATCTACTCCCCCTTGTTTTCGCTTTCTCGGGTTTCACTTTCCCGCTGGGCGTCATGTTCTACTGGCTCGTTTCCAACTTCTGGACCATGGGTCAGCAGTTCCTCGTGATTCGCAATATGCCAACGCCGGGCAGTGAAGCAGCGCTCGCTCGTGAAGCACGATTGGCGAAGCGAAACCAACGCAAGGGAATCATTGAAGAGGCACCCGATTCAGAGTCAGGTACCGCTGTCATTGAAGAACCCAAGAACCCGCAGCGGGATCAACCCGTTAGCAAGAACCGTGCCAAGAAGAAGCAGGGAAAAAAGAAATGACGAACGTTTCTGACACTGACACCGCCGCAGTTGAGACTCCTCCTGTCGACGATCGTGAAGACCGCACTTCCGCCCAGCTTGAAGAAGAGGGCGACATCGCGGCTGATTACATCGAGGAACTGCTTGATATCGCCGACCTTGATGGCGACATTGAAATTGATGCTCGTGCTGGTCGCGCTTATGTTTCGGTCACGTCAAGTGAAGAAACCAATCTCCGACTGCTGTCGCGTCCAGACACAGTTACTGCACTTCAAGAGCTGACTCGAATCGCTGTACAGAACAAGACTGGTGCCTTCTCCCGTTTGATTCTCGACATCGGCGGATCGCGTGAGGCTCGCGCGGCTGAACTTTCAAAGCTTGTCGATACAGCGGTTGAGCGCATCGAAGCCGGTTCGGCTTCTGCTGCACTCCCTCCCATGTCGTCCTATGAGCGCAAACTTGTTCACGACGTGGTGGCTGAGCGTGGTTTCGTTTCGCAGTCGAGTGGTGAAGGCCGAGATCGCCACACTGTTATTACTCGCGCCTAGTTTCACGTGAAACATTGAGCGAAGAACTGGGGCTCGAACGCGAGCCCGAAGTTGCAGCGGAGCTGTTTGGCGATCGTATCCACTTAGCACGGCAATACACCGAGAGCCTTGCACTTCGGGGAGAAGAACTCGGCCTTATCGGACCGCTTGAGGTTCCGCGTCTATGGAGCCGGCACATTGTGAACTGTGCCTTGGTCGCTCCTCTGTTGAAGCCAGGCCTTGTCGGAGACATAGGCAGTGGTGCTGGGCTGCCGGGTTTAGTTCTCGCTATCGCGCGCCCTGATGTTGAGTTTGTATTGATTGAACCCATGGAACGTCGCACGGACTGGCTGTCTGCTGAGTCTGCTCGACTCGGATTAACGAACGTCGTTGTCGAACGTTCCCGGTCACAGGATGCCGCTTATGCCGAAGGTCTTTCTCAGATAACGGCGCGCGCAGTCACTGCTCTTTCGAAGCTGATTCCTTCCACTGAGCACCTCCTTGCCCCCGGCGGCGAGATGGTTTTTATGAAAGGTGCACGCATCGACGAGGAGATTGAAGCGGCAGCAAAGGCGATCCGCAAAGCACGTTTACATGACGTGGAGTCTCTCGTTCTTGGCGAAGGAATCACTCCAGAGATCACAAGGGTCTTTCGGGCTAGAGTGGACTGATTCGGCTGCAGGTTGGGCCGCCACCACACTTCACCTTTTTTGCAGTACCAGAGAGAAAGTTTCACGTGAAACATCCCGAGAGCGAAGTCAACGAACAGAGCAAATCGTTCGATGAGACCACGCCGCTTGCGCGGGAGATTGCGGATTTGACTCGTCGTCGCCAGGCCGTGGCCGCAGCGTCTCTTCCCCTCCCCGAGAAGGCTCGCGTCTTCACGGTGGCCAACCAAAAAGGCGGCGTAGGAAAAACGACTTCGACGGTCAACCTTGCGGCAGCGTTGGCTCGCACAGGCGCACGAGTGCTGGTCATTGACCTCGATCCTCAAGGGAATGCATCGACTGCGCTTGGCGTGGAGCACCGCTCAGAGACGCCTAGTGTCTATGACGTCATGATCAACGATGTCCCGATGATCGATGTTGTACAGAAGAGTCCAGAGTTCGCGGCGCTGTACTGCGTGCCCGCAACCATTCACCTTGCTGGAGCTGAGATCGAACTCGTTTCTCTGGTAGCTCGAGAGCAGCGGTTGCGCTCAGCCCTTGATCAGTTTCTTCAAGACTCCCCGGATTCGTACCACTATGTGTTCATTGATTGCCCGCCTTCGCTTGGTCTATTGACGATCAACGCGTTCGTTGCGGCACAGGAGGTTCTCATCCCGATCCAGTGTGAGTACTACGCACTAGAGGGATTGAGCCAGCTCCTCAACAACATCAAACTCATCGAACGTCATCTCAATCCGAAACTCAGGGTTTCGACGATTCTCATGACGATGTATGACTCCCGCACAAATCTCGCCAATCAGGTTGTTGATGATGTGCGTGAACACTTCCCCAACCAAGTGCTGACAACAGTGATTCCTCGTTCAGTGAGGATCTCGGAAGCACCCAGTTACGGGCAAACTGTTATTAGCTATGACCAGAACTCCCCAGGCTCGCTCTCCTACTTGGAAGCAGCAGCGGAGATTGCACATCGAGGAGCACCCCAATAATGGCCGCACCCAAACGCACAGGCCTAGGCCGCGGAATTGGCGCCCTTATCCCCGCATCTGACGAGAACGAACAGCGTCCCGTCGACGTATTCTTTCCCGGCGGAGAGATTTCTACCGACAAGCTTCGTTCGGTTCCGGGCGCGCGTTTGGCAAGCCTCTCCCCCCTCGACATTGTTCCGAACTCTCGGCAGCCTCGTACAGAATTTCGTGAGGAAGAGCTTTCAGAGCTGATCGTATCGATCCGTGAGATTGGCGTTCTTCAACCCATCGTTGTTCGTCCGCTCGCGGGCGCTCTCGAGGGCCAGCCGCAATACGAGCTCATCATGGGTGAGCGTCGTTTGCGCGCGAGCAAGCATTTGGGGCTCGCCACTATCCCCGCAGTCATTAAGAGCACCGCAGATGAGGACATGCTCCGCGATGCTCTGCTTGAGAACTTGCACCGCGCGAATCTCAACCCTCTTGAAGAAGCCTCCGCGTATCAGCAGCTTTTGGCAGACTTTGGGATCACTCAGGAGCAGTTAGCCGAGCGAATTGGCCGTTCTCGACCTCAAATTACGAACACTTTGCGCCTTTTGCGCCTTCCAGAAAGCGTTCAGCGCCGTGTAGCGGCCGGAGTTCTGACCGCTGGACACGCTCGCGCGCTCCTGTCGCTTCCTGACGCGCAAGGAATGGAGCGTTTGGCGGACAAAATCGTCAATGAAGAACTTTCGGTTCGAGCTGCTGAAGCTGCAGCGGGATCCCTCTCGACTAAACCTGCTCGCGTGAAGCCTTCACGGGGCAAGAAGCAAGGTCCTCTAGATGAGATTGCCGAACGACTAGCGGACCGTCTGAACACTCGGGTCAAGGTGAATCTTGGCGCTAGCAAGGGACAGGTCATCATCGACTTCGCTACGGTAGGCGACCTCAACCGTATTCTCGAGGAACTCGGCGATACAGGTTTCAACCGCTAACACTCCCCCGCTGCTCGCGTCCTTCTGTGCGATTCGGAAGTGGACGCTAAGAGTGAAGTCGATTCTCGGTGTTCAACGGACTTCGGGTCAAAGTTCACCTCCGTGAGAGCTGTTAGAGCTGCTCGGTGCGGATAGCTTTGCTAGCTCATCTTCGCGAATAGCAGAAGACCCTGACGCCACAATTAGGCCGGACGATGTGGGGCCGGCGGAATCCTGAGAACCTTGCTGACTGAGTGTCTCCGGCATTGTTTCACGTGAAACACTGCGGATTTTGGCCCCGATACTGTGACGTTGGCGGGTCGCTCGATCCTTCGTTTTCGGTTGCTTTGAGGAGCGTACGAACCTGGTGCCCTAGTGAAACAGCGGGAGTTCGCCGTTTTTGGAGTACTTTCACTCTGCCTTCCCGGCGCTTGTGGATCGCTCGGTAGGCCCGTTCGCCGATGAGGTGAAGTGCCGGGCAACGTCGAGCAATCGGAACCAGGAAAAGGGACCGTTCTTGCGCTTGCGCTTGCGCTTGCGCTTGCGCTTGCGCTTGCGCTTGCGGTGACGGTCGACGGTGACGGTCGACGGTGACGGTCGAGATCGAGGAGACGGTCAAGGTCGTGATCGTCGTGAGGTGTCTCGGCAATGAAAGTTGCGAGGGTCAGTGTTGGGGTTGCGCTTGCTGACACCCGATTCTGATTCTCCTGATGCCGCGACCTCAAGCGCGGTGCTCGTGAACTGAGATCACTTCTAAGAAGTCCGCTGGTTCCTCGCGCGACCCGCCCGTTGTGCGCAACCGGTTGATGGAGATTGGAAGTTGAACCAGCCCTCGGTATGAAAAGATCGGGACCTTCCCCGTCGTCAACCTTGCGACTCCCGATGTTTCACGTGAAACGGAGGTCAGGACCCCATCCCTGGAGCTTTCTGCTTGAACTTCGCCCACCCCTGCGTTTTTGCTGCCCGTCGCTCGATTCTCTGCCAACGGAGGTCCGCGGAGTGAACGAAGCAACCGAAGTAGCCGAAGCAACCGTTTCACGTGAAACATCACAGTGGTATTCTGCGCGGTGCAGTCCCCAGGGAACGCGATGCTCCATCCTTACCCGAGAGAACTGGGATTGAAGCTCCGGGCTGCGCGCCGCGACAGACCGGGTGCAGAATCTGCCTGGGTCGACTACGGTCCGACGACCCGATGAACGAGACTCATAGTGCGCGAATGTTGAACGAGTGGTCGATCATCTGACCCCTCCCCTGTCTTCGACCTGTTTCAGCCAGGGGATTGAGCGGTGAAGTTAGGGACCTTCTATTGCGGCTTCTGCCAGCGCTGCATATACACGCCCGAGATCGTGCCCCGCAGCGACGATTGCTTGCGGCAAAATTGACGTTTCGGTGAGCCCGGGAAGCACATTTGCCTCGAGGAACCACGGTGTCCCTGCACCATCAACGATGATGTCGACGCGCGAAAGGTGGCGCAGTCCGAGCGCCGAATGTGCCGCTAAAGCTGCCTCTGCAGCACGGGCGGCATCCTTCTGAGAGATTCGTGCCGGAGTATAAAAGTCGGTCTGACCAGCATTATAACGAGCCTCAAAAGTGTAGGCGCCTTCGAGAGGAACGATTTCAACGGCGGGTAGTGCGACCGGTCCCATGCCGGTGTCGAGAACGCCGATAGCGATCTCAACCCCCGTGATGCGCTGCTCGATGAGTGCGACATCACAATAGTTGTAGGCGTTCACCATTGCCCGAGGAAGATCACTTCGATCAGAGACTATGGATACTCCCTGTGCGGATCCGCCCTGAGTGGGCTTGACAACGAGGTCGCCCGAAAGTTCGTCGGCGAGTTCATCCAAGATGCTGTGTGCGCCCAGTTCGCGAAAAGAATCGCGGGACAGAGCAATCGACAGCGGGGTGCGAACGCCAACGCGGGAAACGAGTGCCTTGGCCGTTGGCTTATCCCAGGCAAGGCGGGCGGCGTCTGCCCGCGACCCCACATAGGGGATGCCGATCAGGTCGAGCAATCCACGTAGGGCCCCGTCTTCCCCGCTCGCGCCGTGAAGCGCGGGCCACACTACATCTGGCTTGTTCTCGCGAAGATAGGGAAGCAAAGATGCATCGGGATCACGCAGCTCAACATCTTTGCCTTGGGCGAGTAGGCCATCGGCAACTCGGCGTCCCGAGCGCAGAGATACATCGCGCTCATGGGAGATTCCGCCGGCAAGAACTAGTACGCGAGTGGGTGAAGCGTTCATGGTGTCCTAGCTGAGGTTGGCTGGAGGGTTGATCATCGATGGCGCGGGTGGCGCAATCGTCAAGGGGGCAGTCTGGGAGAAAGTATTGAGCAGCTCTATCTCCCCGTTGATCACCGTGGAAAGCCGTCGGATTCCCTCGCGGATGAAATCGGGAGTCGGGTAGCAGAATGAGAGCCTCATATTGCTTCGCCCGTTCCCATCGGCAAAGAAAGCAGTCCCTGGCGTATAGGCCACGAGTTCCTTGACCGCTCGCGGCAGCATTGACTTGGAATCGAGGTTGTCAGGAAGCGTTACCCAGATATAGAAACCACCATTGGGCACAGTCCACTGCAGGTCGGGCAGGTAATCGTCGAGGGCATCCAACATTGCATCGCGACGCTCTCGGTACACGCCGCGGAAGGTGTCAATCTGGCCCTTCCAATCGGCAACGCTCATATATTCGCTGATGATGTTTTGAGTAAACGAGCTCGGGGAAAGGACCGCGGCCTCATTCGCCAAAATGAGTTTTTCTCTGATGGCGTGCGGTGCGAGCACCCAACCCACCCGGAAACCCGGGGCGAGAGTCTTAGAGAACGTGCCCAGATAGATCACACCATCCTCTTCCACCGACCGCATTGCGTGCGGAGGTGGACCATCGAAGTACAACAACCCATAAGGGTTGTCCTCGAGAACCAGAATGCCGTTCTCCCGTGCAATCTCGAGCACCTCAATGCGGCGCTCCCAACTAAGGGTTACCCCCGCTGGATTACTGAAAGTGGGAACCGTGTACAAAAACTTGATTGTCTTTCCCGCGGCACGAACTGAAGCGATGTGTGCGCGCAGAGAGTCAGGAACTAGCCCAAAGTCATCCATTTCAACGTGAGTTATTTCCGCTTGAAATGACTTGAAGACGACCATCGCGGTGACGTAGCTTGGGCCCTCAGCAATAACTACATCGCCAGGATTGATGAAAAGTTTTGTCACCAGTTCAAGCGCATGTTGTGAGCCGGTCGTGACGACAACGTCATCAACGCTCGCCCGAATTCCCTCGAGAGCCATCACTTCGAGGATCTGCTCCCGAAGAGCAGGCAAACCCTGGCCAGAACCGTACTGCAACGCCGCAGGTCCGCGATCGCGCATCACACGATCAATCGATTCTGTGATCAGGTCTTGAGGCAGCGCGGAGACATAGGGCATGCCGCCAGCCAGTGACACCACCTCGGGGCGAGAGGCGACGGCAAACAACGCTCGCACTTCGGACGCCGCAAGCCCTGAGGCGCGGTCCGCATAGTGATGGAACCACTGATCGAGGTTGTTTGGCTGTGTTGTCATGGGTAGTCCCGTTCGGTTGACTTTAAACAATAGGCGTTTGTCGGTTGCCACCTGAAACTGAGCAAGGATTACACCGAACCGATCAGCAATCTGACAGCCGCTCCGTTCCGAATCAACTTTGTGAGCCCGTGCAGAGAAACTCATGCTCAACTAGCAAGGTGCCAGTGCACGTTGGCGACAGAACCCCCAGACGTGGCCGTTAACGTCACCGTTTCAGCACGAAATTGAGGACACCAGTGAACGCTCGCACCGAATGGACCGAATCCGACATTGCAAGCGTCACTGGCAAGGTCGCGATCGTTACCGGGGCAAACTCAGGGCTCGGCTTCGAGACGGCCCGTGCTTTGCTCAAGGCTGGCGCGCACGTTGTCATGACGATGAGAACTACTGAAAAGGCAGCAGCGGCGAAAACTGCCATCGTCGAGCAGCTCGGCGACGTCTCCGTTGAAACAATGCTCCTCGATCTCGCGGATCTTGAATCGATTCGTCGATTCAGTGAAGAGTTTCACGGGAAACATTCACGTCTAGATTTGCTGATCAACAATGCCGGGATCATGATGACGGATGCCCAGCTCACGATTGACGGATTCGAATCCCAACTCGGCACCAACCACCTCGGGCACTTCGCCCTCACCGGGCACCTCCTCGATCTCATCACTACTACTCCTGGTGCACGAGTTGTGAGCCTGTCGAGCCTGGCCCACCGCTGGGGATTCATGGAATTCGGCAACCTCATGTTCCAGAACGGCTCCTACACACCGCGTGCTGCCTACGGCCGCTCCAAACTGGCCAATCTTCTATTCACTTATGAGCTCCAACGCCGCTTCGCGCTGGCAGGAGTGGATGCAATGGCGGTAGCCGCGCATCCGGGCACCGCCGGAACAGGGCTCGCGGATCACCTGTTTGATCGCTGGTACCTGCGCCCACTGAAAAAACTCGTATTTCTGGGCATCCAAACCCCGAAGCAGGGCGCTCGTCCTTCTCTGCGGGCCGCAACAGACCCTCAGGCGAATGGAGGTGACTACTTCGGTCCATCGGGCCGCAAGGAGTACCGTGGTGCCCCTGTGTTGGTTGAATCAAGCCCGGCCTCGCACTCCGAAGTAGATGCAACAAAATTGTGGGCCGAATCAGAGCGACTCACGGGCGTTAAGTACGAAAGCCTCCGCACACCCACCAAGTAGTGGATGTCGGAGGCCTTCGACTACGAAGTTCCTTTAGGCCAAGAACTCTGCGAGGTCAGACTCAAGCGCTGGCTTCGGCTTTGCGCCGATGACGGTCTTGACAACCTCTCCACCGCGGAAGACCTTCATGGCGGGGATAGATGTGATCTGGTACTTCATCGCCATCTGGGGGTTGTCGTCGACGTTGAGCTTGACGATCTTGATCTTGTCGGAGTGCTCGCTGGCGATCTGGTCGAGGATCGGACCAACCTGGCGACATGGGCCGCACCATTCGGCCCAGAAATCCACCATGATGGTGTCCTCTGAGTTGAGGACGAGCTCTTCAAAGTTGGCGTCGGTTACTTCTGTTGCTGAAGACATTAAAGGTTCCTTTGTTCGTTGGGATGTCTGCGGTGAGCGACTAAGCCAGCGTGGGTACGCCGGCGGCTTCGGGAGCTTCTTGCTCCTTGGGCTGGACTGCGCCGGCGACAAGTTCGCGCGGCAGTGATGCGAGGTAGTGCTCCGCATCGAGGGCTGCAACGGTGCCGGAGCCGGCGGCCGTTACTGCTTGGCGGTAAGTGGGGTCGATAACGTCGCCGGCGGCAAATACTCCGGTGATGTTCGTGCGTGAGGAACGACCATCCACTGCCACTGTTCCGTCGGCGTTGATGTCGAGCTGGCCGTGCACAAGGTGTGTGCGGGGGTCTGCGCCGATAGCAATGAACAGGCCGCTGACGTCGAGGTGTGACGTGCTGCCATCAACGGTGTCTGTGAGATCGATACCGTCAACGAGGTCGGAACCGGTAATGCCGGTTACAGCCTTGTTCCAGACGAATTCAATCTTGGGATCGCTGAATGCACGCTCCTGCATTGCCTTGGACGCACGCAGTTCGTCCTTACGGTGAATCACATAAACCTTGTCAGCAAACTTCGTGAGGAACGTTGCCTCTTCCATCGCCGAATCGCCGCCGCCGACGACAGCGATCGTCTTTTTGCGGAAGAAGAAACCATCGCAGGTCGCGCACCATGAGACGCCGTAGCCGCTCAAGCGCTCTTCGTCAGGAAGTCCAAGCTTGCGGTAAGCAGAACCCGTTGCGAAAACTACCGCGAGAGCTTCGTGCACGTCGCCGTTGCCGAGAGTGACCTTCTTGACCTGTCCATCGAGCTGCAGGTCAGTGACGTCATCGAGAACGATCTCAGCGCCGAACCGCTCAGCCTGCTTCTGCATTTCGAGCATGAGGTCTGGGCCCTGAATTCCTTCAGCAAAACCAGGATAGTTTTCGATTTCGGTGGTCTTCATAAGCTCGCCACCAGCCTCTACCGAGCTAGCAATCACCAGCGGCGCGAGATTTGCGCGGGCAGCATAGATCGCAGCGGTGTAACCGGCGGGGCCGGATCCGATGATGATGAGTTGACGCACTTTTTCGTGTCTCCTTGGGATCGTTATTACCCGGTTCAACACATCCTAGCTATGGAGTATTCCAAGCGGCTGGGGCATGCGGGGCTAGCTACAGATTGTTAGCAGCCCTGTCATTGTGAGTTCCCTTTCGGGTAAACCGCGAGGGTATCGAGCGAAGGCTACCGGCGGCGCAAACGCGATGCGATGGGCTTGGCGAAAGCGAAGAACTCGTCATTCTTGGTGAGCGCGAGAGTTGCCGCATAGATGACCAGCATTCCGGTACCTGCCAGCGCGATGGAAGCAAAGCCACCAGCAAAACCGGAAACAACAAAGGAATCTTCGCCAAATCCGCCAAGAAGCATCAGAATTCCGAAGCCGGCGGCGGCTGCAGGCAGCATTGCCGCAAAGAACCACAACGCACGCAAGATGAGCGGAAGAATGACAAACCCGGGAACTCTCTTGCGCAGAACGATAAGGGCAATAACGGTTTGAATCGTGCCGGCAATGCTAATCATCGCCGCCAATCCCATGGCGATGCGATCAACGGGGAACGTCGAGACGACAAGCGCTCCACAGACATACAGCACCACCTGGAGACTCTGCAGGATGAACGGGGTACGAGTGTCTTCGAACGCATAGAAGACCCGCTGCAATACGTACATAACGCTAAACGGGACTAGGCCGACAAGGTAAAGGATGAGCACGAAGGCCAGCGATAGTGTCTGGTCGTAACTAGTGGCGAATAGTGCGCTGAAGGGGAACGCAATCACCATCAGGCCGATCGCCGCAAACATGAGCAGCATCAGGATCGACCGCAGAGATGAAGAAACATCGTCGCGCATTGACGCGAGATCTCCGTCACGCGCGTGGCCGCTCATCCGGGTGAAGTAGGCCATACCGATCGATACCGCAATCACCGAGTGCGGGAGCATGAAAATGAGCCACGCGGTGGTGATGAGGAAGACGGATGCCCCACCAGACGCAATCGTCGCAACGCGCGTACCGATCACACCACCTATCTGTGTGACCAGGATCATGCCGAAGGTCCACGCTGCCGCTTTTCCTGCTGCGCCGAGACCTACCCCGCGCCAGCGGAATTCTGGGCGATACCGAAGACCGGCCCGGTGCCAGAAATACGCCAAGAGAGCTGCCTGAACGGCAACCCCAAGAGTGGCGCTCCCAGCGAGGACTGCGACCATCTGATCGGTCCAGTCCGCTGGCGGCACGCCGGAAACAGTGCCGAAAAGCAACTGGAACACGATCAGACCGGAAAGCATTACGACGTTGTTCGCGACGGGAGCCCAGGTAAATGGTCCGAACTTGCCGCGGGCATTGAGCACCTCGCCCAAAAGTGAATAGAGCGCGTAGAACAGAATCTGCGGCAGGCACCAGTAGGCGAAGGCGGTAGCGAGAGCAAACTCTGGCGGGCCGAATTTGTCGCTCGACTGTGCGTACACCTGAACGAGCCATGGGGCACTGACAGTCGCAATGGCGGTGATCACCAGAAAGACGACTACGCCGAGAGTCACCAGGCGATTAATGAATTTTTGGCCACCATCTTTGTGAAGCGCCGCTCTGACAATCTGCGGCACAATGACCGCACTAAGCATTCCCCCGGCGACGATCGCATAGATGCTCTTGGGCAACTGATTGGCGATCGCGTAGGCGTCACCGGACCCGAACAAGCCAAGAGTGCGGGCAAGAACGAGAGCGCTGAGGAAGCCAAGGATGCGCGAAACAAAGGTGCCCGACGCAAGCAGAGCACTCGCACGGCCGATTGTTGACGCTTTCTGGGCGGGAAGCGCCGTTGCGGCAGTGGGCACCCCCGGACCCGGTTGAGTTTCGGGTTCTCTCGGATTAGTCATCTACGGGCTTTCTGCGGCGCACGATACTCCGAACGAATCCGACTCCGAAGACCACCACCACGAGTGCAGCGAAGGCCAAAACAATGGGCGTTTCCCACCCAGCCTGAACATTGACTTCGCTGACGGTATTGCTGCCGATGGGGAGCCCAGTGCTGCTCGTGAGGCTGATATCAACGTCGACAACACCATTGGACAGCGCCTGCACAGGAATGTTGCCCTTCGCTTGCGAATTTGCTTCGATGTGAAGCTCGACGCGACCATTTCCTACGGCGAGAAGACCAGTTCGCGGGTCGACCGTAATGAAGACGGTCACTGCCTGATTGAGGTTGTTGTTCACGGAGATGGGCAAGAAGCTGTTGTCAGCTAAGAAGAGAAAGTTGCTGGATTCCACAACGCTAACCGCGGAGAGGATGTCTCGAGAGTCGGCCAAAAAGGTACTGACCTCACTGAGCCAGTCGGCGGGATCTTCGGTCGGGACAACGCTCGTTACGTCAAGAAGTTCGAGTCGACGCTGGGCAACCAGTGCTTCAGGGTCGTCGGCGATGGAGAAGAAAGTGTTCTCCTGTTCCGCAGCAGCCAGGAGACGACCGACATCGCCGATGCGCTCAGCGCTCTGAGGCGTATCAATGACTGTTGCGGGCGATGCTGCAGCAATCGCCGTCGCTGAGGCGAGCGAGGTAAGAGGAACAAGAGTGATTGATGGGCTCGCCGTGAGGCTGGCTAGTGCGGTATCAAGTCGGGCCGAACTGAGTTCAAGAGAATGATCGATCGCGACGAGCACAGTCGCGGTCGCGGCTGACTGGGCATTGCCCGCCGTGAGTACTGCAGAAGCAAGAGCTGTTTCTGCCGCAGTGACATCTCGGTCGAGAGTGGAGCCGAGGGCATCATCCATGGCCGCAGATGCTGTTGAATCGGCGATGAGGGCTGTCATGCCGTCGATCGTGACAACCGAGCCAGCGCTAGCCTCTCGTTCAACATTCGTTGACGACAGAACGACTGTGCTGAAGCCACTGGCGGCAAACGCGTCGAGATCACTCGTCACGACACTATTTGCTCGGGGGTGCACTAAACCGGGGAGTGAATAATCCCAGGCCAGAAGTTCTTCCGTTGTGGGATAGGTCGGAATGACGTCGGCGCCGACATCCATCGCGTCTGCGTTATCGGTTGATGCGGGAGCGTCAGCGTCTGCGAAGTTGGCGGGATCGAGCGCAAAATCGAAACTCACTGGAGCGAGCGTTGTCGCCTCACCAGCCTGCGTAGCCAACGTCGGGTCGGAGTTCGCGTAGGGCAGCGGAACAATTTCGTTGGAGATGAGCGAAAGGCGCTCGAGCCAATTGCGAGCAGACTCTGGCGCGCTAGTGCCCAGCGCGCGAATGGAGACCAAGATCATCGGATCGATGGCAACGGCGATGGGCTTTCCTGCCACAGCATCCAATTGCCGAGTCAGCAGCCCCAAGGAGTCGGTGTAGTCGGCAAGAGTTTCGGCATCGATGAGCCCACCGCTGCCGGAGGGGACAGTCAATGGCGCGATCACGGTGACCTCGGTGGCAGCGGATGCCGTCGTTAACGTCGGAGCGACACTGGCGCTCGGTGTAGCACTTGCTCCGCTCGCGGCAAGAGTGAGGCCTAGGCCGAGCACGATGGCGGCGCTGAATACTCTTATAGGCAAGGGTCTACCCCGTACTCTCGCTTGGCCAGCATGGTGTGAGTTTATTCGTCCTTCTCTGAATGATGGGTGCGTTGTGCACTCATCGGGCAAATTGCTCGCAATGGTCGTGCGAAACTAGTCGCATCATGGAGAGTGTTGCCGCCGCAATTGAGAGTCTCGGAAAGCTTGCCGACTCTAAACCCGTAGCCACCCTAGCCGCGCGATTCGCTGCTGAAGGCTTCGAACTCGCGCTTGTGGGTGGACCGGTGAGGGACGCCTTCCTGGGGCGCGTTGTTAGCGACCTCGATTTTGCGACAAATGCGAACCCCGACGACATCATGCGAATCGTTAAGCCGATCTCGGATGCGCAGTGGGACATCGGTCGAGACTTTGGCACGATCGCGGCCCGCATTGACGGGGAAACGGTCGAAATTACGACGTATCGTGCCGATAGCTATGACGGTGAAACGAGAAAGCCGGTTGTCGCTTTTGGTGATTCTCTGGAGAAAGACCTCGAACGTCGGGACTTCAGCGTCAATGCGATGGCTTTGCGTTTGCCTGAGCGGGTTCTTGTTGACCCGTGGAATGGTGTTGAGGACCTGCTGACCAAAACCCTCACAACACCTGGATCGCCTGAGGTGTCGTTCGGCGATGATCCGCTGCGGATGATGCGAGCCGCGCGTTTCACGTCGCAGCTGGGTTTCACGGTCTCCCCTGACACTGTTCGGGCGATGACAGAGCTCGCCCCGCGGATCGAGATCGTCAGCGTCGAGCGGGTGAGTGATGAGCTCACAAAACTGTTGAAGACGGATGACCCGGTTCCGGGCATCCGCCTTCTGGTCGAGACGGGGATTGCTGACCACGTGCTCCCCGAGATTCCGGCATTGAAGCTTGAGGTCGATGAGCACGCCCACCACAAGGATGTCTACGAGCATTCGCTGACAGTGTTGCGTCAAGCGATTGACCTCGAAAAGAGTCGCCCGGGAATCGAGGGCCCAGACCTTGTTCTGAGGATCGCTGCGCTACTGCACGACATCGGCAAGCCTTCGACGCGCAAAATCGAACGCGGCGGTGTCGTGACCTTCCACCATCACGACGTTGTTGGGGCAAAGCTTGCGACGAAGCGTTTGAGGGCTCTGCGTTTCGACAAGGACACAATCACCTCGGTAGCGCGGCTCGTTGAGCTTCACTTGCGCTTCTTCGGTTACACCGAGGGCGCGTGGACTGATTCGGCCGTGCGCCGCTACGTTCGGGATGCCGGAGCTCAGCTTGAACGCCTGCACATCATTACCCGGGCGGATGTCACTACGCGCAATGTGCGGAAGGCCGACCGTTTAGCTTTTGCCTACGACGACCTCGAAGATCGGATCGCGGCAATTGCTGAGGCAGAGGGAATTGCGGCAGTACGCCCCGATCTCGACGGCGAACAGATCATGGCGATTCTGGGACTTAAGCCGAGTCGTGAGGTTGGAGAGGCGTATTCGTTCTTGCTCGAGCTGCGACTCGACGAGGGGCCACTCGGTGAGCCTGAGGCAGAAAAGCGACTGCGCGCGTGGTGGGCTGAGCGTCAATAACGCCCACTAGTCTTCTCACCTTGAGTATTGCCCCGCCAAACAACTACACTAGGCAGGTTGTCTAACTACCAATAGGTGGAAAGACGAACGTCAACACCCTCCTGTTACAGATCGTCTGTAACCGTTTAAGTCCGAAGGAGGTGGGTTTGTGACGCATCAGTACGAACTCATGGTCATCCTCGATCCAGAGATCGACGAACGCACCGTGGCTCCCAGTCTCGACAAGTTCCTCAATGTCATCCGTAATGACGGTGGCACCATCGATAACATCGATATTTGGGGTCGCCGTCGTTTGGCCTACGAGATCAACAAGAAGACCGAAGGCATCTACGCCGTCGTCAACTTCACCGCAGAGAGCAAGTCAACAGACGAGCTCGACCGCCAACTCTCACTCAGCGAAGCTGTCATGCGCACCAAGGTGCTGCGTGCAGAAGCTGGGTTCGCTCAGGTAGCTGCTGCCAAGAAGATTGCTGAAGAGAAGGCCGCCCGCAAGGCTGCTGCTCCAGCAAAGACTCCTGCAGCCGCAACCAAGGCTCCTGCCGAAGACGCCAAGGCTCCTGCTGCTCCTACCGAGGCTCCTGCCGCTGCGACTAAGGCTCCTGCCGAAGACGCCAAGGCTCCTGCTGCTCCTACCGAGGCTCCTGTCGAAGCAGCCAAGGCTGAAGCGGAAGCAGAGTAGTCGTGGCCGGCGAGACAGTCATTACGGTCGTGGGTAACCTCACGGCAGATCCAGAACTGCGGTACACGCAGGGTGGACTTGCTGTGGCTAACTTCACCATTGCCTCAACGCCGCGCACCTTCGATCGAGCATCGAACGAGTGGAAAGACGGAGAAGCACTGTTTCTCCGCGCTTCGTGCTGGCGTGAATTCGCCGAGCACGTTGCTGGAACCCTGACTAAGGGCAGCCGCGTTATTGCGCAGGGCCGCCTTCGTCAGCGCTCCTACGAAACCAAAGAGGGCGAAAAGCGCACGAGCATGGAACTGGAGATCGACGAAGTCGGCCCCAGCCTCCGTTATGCAACGGCGCAGGTAACCCGTGCACCCCGTGATAGCTCGGCCCCTCGTGGCGCCCAGCAAAACGGTGGCGGACAGCAAGGCGCAGGCCAGTCGAAAGACGAGCCGTGGGCCGCAAGTGCTCCCGCAGCATCTGGTGACGTATGGAACACGCCAGGCAACTACTCCGACGAGACGCCTTTCTAGGCACTCGACGCTCAGCCTTAATTACAGAAAGAAGTAACACTCATGGCAGGAAAGAGCAGCGGCGACCGCCGCAAGCCCATCCGCAAGGGCAAGGACGGCAAGAACGCCGCACCAGCCAAGTCGATTCGCGTTGGCGTAATCGACTACAAGGATGTCGCTACGCTTCGTAAATTCATCTCCGAGCGTGGAAAGATCCGCGCCCGTCGTATCACCGGTGTTTCCGTTCAGGAGCAGCGTCTCATCGCCACGGCCGTCAAGAACGCCCGTGAGATGGCATTGCTGCCCTACGCCGGCGCAGGCCGTTAAGGAGCCACCGACATGTCTAAGCTCATCCTCACTCACGAAGTGACCGGTCTCGGCACTCCCGGTGACGTCGTCGACGTAAAGAACGGCTTCGCTCGTAACTACCTCATCCCCCAGGGCTTTGCCGTGGCGTGGACTCGCGGTGGCGAAAAGCAGGTCGAGTCCATCAAGGCAGCACGCGTTTCACGCGAGCACGCCACTCTCGAAGAAGCGCAGGACCTCAAGGCTCGCCTCCAGGCGACCAAGGTCAAGCTCACCGTGACCGCTGGTCAGGGTGGACGTCTGTTCGGTTCGGTTAAGCCTTCACACGTGGCAGAAGCTGTCACCGCTGCTGGTCTTGGCGACATCGACAAGCGCAAGATCGAGATCACGAGCCCCATCAAGGTTGTTGGCGACCACGAAGCTACGATTCGTCTGCGTGACGACATCGTTGCGACGATCACCCTTCAGGTTGTTGCAGGCAAGTAACTGATTTACCGCAAGGACGACGGGCCAATTGGCCCGTCGTCCTTGTGTTTTAACCCGACTTGTCAAGTCCTTTATGCACAGGATTTCGAAAAGATACGGAACCCTCAAGCCTGACTTTAGACATGTTTCTACACACTGTGTGTGGATTGTAAAAGAGCAGGTCAGCGGTGCCTTACGCGAAATACTGGGGTGAGTTTCCACAGTTGTTTCCACAGGTTCCTCACAAGAGTTGCGGCGTTTCGCCGGAGTTCTGCACAGCCCTATCCACAGCCCCAGTTGTGGGTTGTTGACCATGCTTCGTATTGTGAAGGAGCCTTGAAGCAGGCACCAGTGAGGAGCCTGCCCGAGTGTCGGGGGTTACCCGTATAACTAGGGCTGCCCCACTAGGAGGAAACGTATGTCTATTGCGCACTTGGGCCTCGCCGGTGACGAACGTCAGTCCGGCGAATCCCGCGGCTCCCGCGGCGACCGCGTTCCCCCGCACGACCTCCTCGCCGAACAGAGCGCGATCGGTGGAATGCTGCTCAGCAAAGATGCCGTAGCCGACGTCATCGAGACAGTACGTGGTGGAGACTTCTACGTTCCCAAGCACGAAACGATCTTCAACGCAGTACTGACGCTCTACTCGCACGGTGAACCGACCGACGTGATCGCCGTTACCGATGAGCTCACCAAGACCGGTGAACTCTCGCGAGCTGGTGGTGTTGAGTACCTTCACACTCTTACCGGTGTCGTACCCACCGCGGCTAACGCCGGCTTTTACGCAAACATCGTCACCGAGAAAGCTGTTCTCCGCCGCCTCGTTGAAGCAGGCACCCGCATCGTTCAGATGGGTTACGCCAGCGAAGGCGAAGTGCTCGACCTCGTCAACAACGCCCAGGCGGAGATTTACTCTGTAACCGGTGGAGTCGAAACCGAAGACTACGTGCCCCTCACAACCGCAGTCGAGAGTGCGATCGACGAAATCGAAGCCGCCCGCGGCCGCGACGGTCAGATGATCGGTGTTCCCACCGGATTCGCTGAACTCGATGAACTCACCAACGGGTTGCACCCCGGCCAGCTGATCATTTTGGCCGCGCGACCAGCTATCGGTAAGTCAACGCTTGGTTTGGACTTCGCTCGCGCAGCATCCATTCACCATGATTTGCCGTCGATTGTTTTCTCGCTCGAAATGGGGCGCAGTGAGATCGCTATGCGACTGCTGTCTGCAGAAGCCAGCGTTCCCCTGCAGCACATGCGTAAGGGATCGGTGCACGCCAACGACTGGACCACAATCGCTCAGACTCGTGGCCGCATCAACGATGCCCCGCTGTACATCGATGACAGCCCCAACATGACTCTCGTCGAGATTCGTGCCAAGTGCCGCCGACTCAAACAAAAAGTCGGCCTGCGCATGGTCATCATCGACTACCTGCAGCTCATGACGAGCGGTAAGAAAGTCGAATCGCGACAGCAAGAGGTCAGCGAGTTCTCGCGTGCACTCAAGCTGCTTGCGAAAGAACTTGAAGTCCCCGTGATCGCTATCTCTCAGCTGAACCGTGGACCTGAACAGCGTGCAGACAAGAAGCCTGCCCTCTCCGACCTTCGTGAATCAGGATCGCTCGAGCAAGACGCCGACATGGTTATCCTGCTGCACCGCGAAAGTGCGTACGAAGCAGACAGCCCCCGTGCCGGAGAAGCTGACCTGATCATTGCCAAGCACCGCAACGGACCAACCCGCACCGTGACCGTCGGCTTCCACGGCCACTTCTCGCGCTTCGTCGACCTTCCGCCCGGGTCATAGCGGCTCGACTGCCGCTGCGCTAGCCCAAGGCGCCTGAGAGCGCGCCGACGTAGCGGCACGCCAAGCGGCTTACACTAGAAGCAACCGCTCGTTCAGAAAGAAGGCGATCGCTTGACTAGTGCTCACACCGAGCCGCTGCCGGCATCCACTGCGTGGTACGTGCCGTTAGCCCGAGCAATTCCCGCCATTGCTGTCGCTATTGCCGTCACGTTTTCGGCAGACCACTCCGCACGCCTGGGACTTGTTACTCTCGCGAGTTTCACCCTCGTCGCTGGCGCCGTGATCCTGACCGCCAGCGTGCTGTCACCGCACCGCGGCATCCAGCGCACCCTCTTGATTACTCAGGGTGTCGTTACGCTGATGACCGCAATTGCCGCATTCGTTGCCACCGGAGGCGGGCAGGCGTATTTCGTCTTCCTGCTCACCGCTTTTGCTGCAATCACCGGCTTTATCGAGCTCTACCTCGGACTACGAAGCCGCGGACGCGACGCATCATCGCGCGACTGGGTTTTCGTTGGATCACTGACCGCGATCCTCGCACTCGTCGTGCTGCTGGTTCCACCGGGATTTGCTCAGCCATACACGGGACCTGACGGCATCGATCGAGAATTGACGGCATCCATCGTGGTCGTCGGGCTTCTTGGAGCTTATTGGGCCATCCTTGGGGTGTATTTGGTGATTGCTGCGCTCTCACTCAAGTGGAGCAGCAACGATCACATCGCGGCCACCGCAGCCGTGCAACAGAAAGAGGACTAGGTGGATTCCCCCAACAAGCGTGACCGTACGCGCCCAGCCGAAATGCTCGGCCTTTCTGGAATCTTTGCGATCTTTACTGGACTCGTCGTATTCATGTCCACTCGCGAATGGATGCTCGGCCTCATCTTCGCCGGAATCGCCTTCATCGTCTCGCTCGTGACCATCGCGATGCTCGTGCTCGCTATCCGGCCCGACAAAGACGAGCTGCTCGATCTCGACGAGCAGGACCGCGACTCAGCGCACTAGCCGGCACCGGGCCGCACCTGCCGCACCTGCCGCCGTTGTTGCCGTTATCGCCGTCGCGGGCGGCGTCCCCTGCACTGTCTCTGTAATTCCCGCTGCCCCGTTTTCCGTGCCCTGCCCTGTGCCCCGTTTCCCCCTGTGCCCCGTTTCCCCCTGCCCTTTCCCCCTTCGGAAATTCAGGAAAATCGGGCTCGCCAACGAATCGGCTTGCGGGACTTCCGCGCGATTCCCACGATCTCGCTGCACGCCTCAGTAGCTTTTCCTGAATTTCCGAAGGGCGCGGACGGGGGTGGCGTCCAGAGACGGTCGCGGCTTTAACGCAAAAAGCCAGCCTCCGTGAAGAGGCCGGCCTTGTGCCGCGCGCGAGTTACTAGATCGTGCGTGAGTAACGAGAACGCGCGCGTGAGTTACTTGCTGTCACCGAGGTAGTCGACGAGCGAACTTGCGAGCCCAACATAGGTGGCTGGAGTCAGCGTCTGCAGGCGTGCTTTGGCATCCGCACCAATGTCGAGCCCGGCGATGAACTCGCTGAGGTCGGTCGCGTTGATGCGCTTGCCGCGCGTGAGCTCCTTGAGGATCGCGTAGGGGTCGCTGATGGTGCTGCGACCAGCAGTGACCTCTGCGCGGATGACTGTCTGGATGGCCTCGCCGAGAATCTCCCAGTTGCTGTCGAGATCCGCATCGAGAGCAACAGGGTTGAGGGCGATCTCCTTGAGGCCGCGCTCGATGTTGTCGAGAGCGAGCAGCGAGTGGCCGTAGGCGACACCCACGTTGCGCTGCGTCGTGGAGTCGGTGAGGTCGCGCTGCAGGCGAGAAGTCACCAGGGTTTGAGCGAGCGACTCGAGAAGCGCGCTCGACAGCTCGAGGTTTGCTTCGGCGTTCTCAAAGCGGATGGGGTTGATCTTGTGCGGCATCGTCGATGAACCGGTCGCGCCCGCCTGCGGGATCTGGCGGAAGTAGCCCATCGAAATGTACGACCACACGTCGGTGCAAAGGTTGTGCAGCACACGGTTGGCGTGGCTCGTGGCCTGGTACAGCTCCACTTGCCAGTCGTGCGACTCGATCTGTGTGGTCAGTGGGTTCCAGTCAAGCCCCAGGGACTCCACGAACTCCTTCGACAGCGCCGGCCAGTTCTGCTCGGGGTCTGCAGCAAGGTGGGCGGCAAAGGTGCCGGTAGCTCCGCTGAACTTGCCGAGGTAGCTGATGCCCTCAATGCGAGTCAGGATGCGCTCCAGACGGTATACAAAGACCGCGAACTCCTTGCCCATGGTGGTCGGCGTCGCCGGCTGACCGTGGGTGTGAGCGAGCATCGCGTTGTCGCGCATGAGCTCGGACTGCGCCCGAAGCGCATCGAGCACGATACGAAACTTAGGCAGCCAGACCTCGCGCACGGCATCGGAGATGGTGAGCGCGTAGGAGAGGTTGTTGACGTCTTCGCTGGTGGCGGCGAAATGGGTGAGCTCGGCGATGGCGTTGAGGCCGAGTTCGTCAAGCTTGGCGCGCACGAGGTACTCGACGGCCTTCACGTCGTGGCGGGTCGTGGCTTCGAGGCGAGCAAGCTCATCGATCTGCTCTTGGCCGAAATCAGCAGCGAACGCGCGCAAGGCGCTGGTGTGCTCAACAGAAAGAGCAGTCGAACCGAACAAGCTCTTGTCGGTGAGGAAGATGAGCCACTCAACTTCGACGTGCACGCGGGCCCGATTCAGTCCTGCTTCAGAGAGGTGCTCGCCCAACGCCGAGACGGCAGGGCGGTAGCGGCCATCAAGAGGGCTTAGTGGTTGAACGGGCAACGGGCTCATGAGGCTCCCTAGTTGTTGGCGGAGTGTGCTGTGATTCCTGGCGTGATCTGACGAAATAGTGAGCCGCAGGCCCTCTCGATCATGCCGAGGACATGGTCGAAGAGTGCGGCATCCGAATAGTAGGGGTCTGGCACGTCTATGAGATGAGCGAGTTCGCTATCAAAGCCCAACATGGGCTGCACTTTTGACCGGTCTTGGTCGCTGGGTGCCCAGGTGCGCAGAATTCGTTCTTGTCCTCGATCAAACGCAACGATGAGGTCAAGCTTGTTGAACCATTCGGGGTCAAACTGGCGGGCTCGATGCCCAGAACCATTGTAGCCGCGCGCCGCGAGGGCGTTGATGGTGCGGTCGTCGGCCGGCTCGCCAACATGCCAATCGCCGGTGCCAGCGGAGGCAACGACAATGCGGTCTTCGAGGCCAGCCTTGGCGATTAGGTCCTTGAAAACAGCCTCTGCCATCGGGGAGCGGCAGATGTTGCCGGTGCAGACAAAACAGACTTTGAATGTCGTCGAGTCGGAGAGTGCACGCTCGAAGGTCATGCTTCATTGTCGCGCAGTTTCAACTCCCCAACAGCGGTGGTTCAGGGATTGGTCTTCCTGACTTCTCGCGGACACCTTAAGCAAGGGGAAAGTTTCAGCACAGTTGAGTCATCGGAAGGCGATAGATGACAAATCCCATGGATGTGACGGCCAGCGTCGCACTCGAGTTTCAGGCTCAACAACTCCGCATGATTAGCGAACGGCTCTCTTATGTGCGCTCGCTGCTGCCGAAACACGGCATCAATTGGCGTGGGCCAGCCCAGCAGGTGTTCGATTCCGGCGTGCAGGAGTTGCATCGGGATCTTGCGAGCGCGTGCACGATGATCGAGACGGCGGAACAGCGCACCATGAATGCTCTGAGTCAGATGAGTGCTCGTGTCGGATGAGCTCAGCATCTCGGGCGGTGGCAGTCATGCGATTGCCACTGACGAGATGCTCAGCAGCGCGACGGGCCTCGTGCGCGCAGCAGAAATGACTCGCAGCGTTGTTGGTGCCATAGACATGGTGGATGCTCGGCTCACCACGCGGCAGCTTGAGAGCTTGGGCATCCCGAGCGCAGCTGCTTTCGCTGAAGCTGATCTCGACAGTGCGCGCACCACGCTCGACCTCCTTGCTCAGCGAGCAGAGCTGATGAGCGGGCTCGTGCGAATCGCGGCAGAGACCTACGGCTGGGGTGAAAACATTGCGCAGAATCTCATTCGGCGTGCTGCGGCTGATGCAGCAGCCGGCTTCGGGTTCCTTTTTCCTGCGTGGGCGGGTCTCGTCCTGTTGACGACTCCCCTGCTCCCGTTTCTTACCGGTGCAGGGATCGCCGCCTTCCTTATCAGCAAAACCAATCCGGAGTTCGCCGACAAGGAATGGATGACAGCACAACTGACGGAACTCATCAGCGATCCCGCTTTTTTGCGTGCTCTCCGACACGGAGTTATGACCGTTGATGAGTTCACTGCTGGCGCTGGAGGTGTGCCACCCGCTGTCGTGTCGGCTTTGAGTGCGGCTGGCTTGATCGGTTTGGGTACATCTGCTGGGTTTATTCAGAAGGCAGGAGGAATTGTTGGCGTGCTGAAGGAGACCCCTGTTGTGTTGAAGAGCGCGACACAGCCTGAGCCAGTCGAGGCGGTGCAGACCTTCGAGGAGCGTGTCGCGCGCATCCCACAACCCACTCCCGAGCATCCCGAGCAGATTCGGATTGAGAAATTTGAGACCCCCGGAGAACCCGATCGATTTGAGGTCTATATCGCAGGAACCGTTGAATTTGCGATTTCAGATAGCGATCAGCCACTCGACGGTACGAGCAATCTTTCGCTTGCAGCCGGACAGCAATCTGGTGCAGTCTCGGCGGTGGCCGCAGCGATGCGTGAAGCGGGAATCACCAGCGAAACCCCGGTTACTTTCAGTGGTCACTCGCAAGGCGCCGCTACCGCAGCTCGGCTCGCTGAATCTGGTGAATACAACACCGTGGGCGTCTTCACGGTTGGGGGCAACCTGGGGCAAATTGACATTCCTGACGAGGTGCGCGCGGTTGTCGTAGAGCACACCGATGACCTTGTTGTCGCTGCCGGCGGGCTACAAGACAATAGCCAGGCGCTCGTCGTAGAACGGCAAGCGTTCGGAGAACGCGCGCTTCCGGAAGGTGTGCCCGTTCCGGCCCATCAGGTCACCGAATATCGAGAGACCGCTCGGCTCATGGACCAGTCGGGCAGTGACCAAATTCGAGAATCAGCCGAAGCGCTGGGTGAGTTTACTCGCGGCGCGACAACCTCCACCGTCACTAGCTACCACTATGAGCGAGTAGAGCCTTAGGCGGCGAAAAATAGCGGAACAATAACGGGGAAACCGCGGCGGTAATGCTGGCTAGCGCTGTTTGCCCACAATGGGTCGAACCAGGATTCCGATGAACCAGCTGATCATTCCCAAGACAAGCGCACCGAGGACTCCCCACCAGAAACCGTTGACGACGAGACCGAAACCGAAGAGGCTCGAGATCCAGCTGACCAAAAGCAACAGCAACCCGTTTACTACGAGCGCAAGAAGACCAAGAGTGAGAACGTAGAGCGGAAAAGCGACGATTCGAATCAGGTTTCCCAAAACACCGTTCACGATTCCGAACACTGCAGCAACGATCAAGAAGGTCAGTACAACCTCAAGCGTTCCGCCTGGCTCGAAGGGAACCAGCTCAACACCGGCAACAAGCACCGTCGTAAGCCACAGGGCAAGAGCATTGATCAGCAGGCGCACAACGATTCTCATGGTTCAACTATGCACCCCCGATTTGTTGGGCCGCAACGCCTGCGACCGGATCCACGCTCGCGACGGCGAATAAAGAATGTCGCGGCAGCACAACAACTACACGGGCTCACGCCTCTAGGCTGGGGCAGTGACCTCACAACGCGTGCAGCTTCGGCCAGAAATTGCGGCCATCGTCCCCTACCGTCAGGGTGCCCCCGCTGAAGCTGACGCGTTCAAACTGTCGTCAAACGAAAACCCCTTCGAGCCACTGCCCTCTGTGCGTGAAGCCCTCTCCACCCACAGCATCAACCGCTACCCGGATGCCTCGGCCTACGCCTTGCGCACCCACATTGCCTCCCGCTTCGGGATAACCGCAGAAAATGTGCAGGTCGGCGCAGGTTCCGTTGCCGTACTCGCACAACTCATCACCGCGGCTTCGGCCCCCGGTGATGAAGTCATCTACGCGTGGCGAAGCTTCGAGGCCTACCCCCTGCTGGTCTCCGCAAGCGGCGCCACAAGCGTGCAGATCGCGAACGGAGCCGACCACCGACACGACCTAGCGGCAATGCGCGATGCCATC
The DNA here is from genome assembly GCF_056675935.1 of Rhodoglobus sp. G.S.23. Lineage (NCBI taxonomy): Bacteria > Bacillati > Actinomycetota > Actinomycetes > Micrococcales > Microbacteriaceae > Rhodoglobus > Rhodoglobus sp. G.S.23. The sequence goes on along the minus strand of NZ_CM155237.1, from coordinate 2,893,763 downwards.
ACGGCATCCACTCGAGTTGTCATCGTGTGCAGTCCCAATAACCCTACGAGCACTGTTGTCACCGATTCCGAGTTCCGTGAATTCATGGCGGCCGTTCCAGAGAACGTGCTCGTCGTTCTTGATGAGGCCTACCGCGAATTCGTCACCGATCCCGAAGCGGTGCGCGGCGAAACGCTCCTCGGCGAGTATGCGAACCTCGTTCTGCTGCGCACATTCTCCAAGGCCTATGGCCTTGCTGGCCTGCGAATCGGCTACGCCGCGGGCCCCGAATATGTGATGGATGCGGCGCGAGCGGTAGCAATTCCGCTCTCCGTAACAGAATTAGCGCAGACGGCAGCTATCGCATCCCTCGAACATGAAGATGAATTGTTGGAGCGCGTGGCCCGAATAAATGCTGTTCGCGATCGCATCGTGGCTGGGCTGCGCGACCAAGGCTGGGATGTGCCTGCCCCGAGCGGAAACTTTGTTTGGCTGCCGACGGGGGCAGTAACCAATTGGGCTGCAGAGGTTTTTCGTACCAACGGAATCGTCGTTCGTGCGCTCGGTGATGGCCTCCGAATCAGTGTCGGTGAGGAAGAATCTGTGGAGAAACTCCTAAGGGCAGCGCAAGAGGTTGTGAGTTCTCGCGAAAACGAACCCGCGCGAGCCACGTTAGATTAGTCGAATGTCTTATACCGCCGCGACGGTTCAGCTGCTGTCTCCCGAGGGCACGCTCGTTCACAGCGATGCCAGCGAACAGTACCTCCCGTATGTAGACAAGCTCAGTGATGACGCTCTTCAGGAGCTTCACCGTCATATGGTCGTGATGCGCCGCTTCGATATTGAGGCCGCGAATCTTCAGCGCCAAGGTCAGCTTGCCCTCTGGGTGCCGAGCCACGGTCAGGAAGCCGCTCAGGTGGGTTCGGCTCTTGCCGCGAAGCCACAGGATCACCTTTTCCCGTCCTACCGCGAACATGTCATTGCGTTGACGCGCGGCGTTGACCCGATCACAATTTTGTCGATGTTCCGCGGGCTCAGTCATGGTGGTTGGGATCCGAAGGATCACGACAACTTCCATCTCTACACTCTGGTCATTGGCTCGCAGACGTTGCACGCCACCGGTTATGCCATGGGCCTTAATCTTCAAGGGTTGACGGCGACTGGAAACCCAGACAAAGATGCCGCCGTCATGGTGTACTTCGGCGATGGTTCAACGAGCCAGGGCGATGTCAGCGAAGCAATGGTGTTCGCTGCGAGTTACCAAACGCCTCAAGTGTTTTTCTTGCAGAACAACCACTGGGCAATTTCCGTTCCGGTGTCACGTCAGTCGCGCACGCCGCTCTATTTGCGCGGCGAGGGGTTCGGCATCCCGAGCGTTCAGGTCGATGGCAACGACGTACTCGCAAGCTTCGCTGTCGCGACCGCCAATTTGGATGCTGCACGCTCCGGTCAGGGGCCCCGCTTCATTGAGGCGCTCACCTACCGCATGGGCGCCCACACTACGAGCGACGACCCCTCGAAATATCGGGATAACAGCGAGCTCGAGTTTTGGGCTCAGCGTGACCCGATCACTCGCTTCGATGCGTATCTGCGTGCTCGGGGAGCGAGTCAGTCGTTCTTTGACGAGATCGCCACCGAGGGTGATGATTTGGCGGCAGACATCCGCAAGCGCATTCTGGAATTGCCGGTTCCGGCAACGTCAACCCTTTTCGATCACGTGTATTCCGACCCGCACCCCGTAATGGATGCGCAGCGCCAGGCGCTCGCCGACTTCGAGGCATCGTTTGAGGAAGGTCACTAATGACTGAGACGATGACAATGGCGAAGGCCCTCAATGAGGGTTTGCGTGCGGCGATGGCCGACAGCACAGTGCTGCTGATGGGTGAAGACATTGGGCCGCTTGGCGGCGTTTTTCGGGTAACCGAGGGGCTTCAGGCCGAGTTTGGCGATAACCGAGTGATTGACACCCCGCTCGCGGAGTCAGGCATTGTCGGTACCGCGATCGGACTTGCCATGAGCGGATTCCGCCCCGTGTGCGAGATTCAGTTCGATGGTTTCATTTTTCCCGGCTTCGATCAGATCACCTCCCAACTGGCAAAGCTGACGGCCCGCCACGAAGGCACCCTGTCGATGCCGGTTGTGATTCGCGTTCCTTATGGCGGACACATTGGTGCGGTCGAGCACCACCAGGAGAGCCCGGAAGCGTACTTCGCTCATTCCGCTGGCCTTCGACTGTTGAGTCCCGCTACCCCTCATGATGCCTACTGGCTCATTCAGGAAGCCATTGCCAGCAATGACCCGGTCATGTTCTTTGAGCCCAAGTCGCGCTACTGGCAGAAGGGTGAGGTCGATCGCGAGTCGAGCGGCATCGCCACTCACGCGAGTCGCGTTGTGCGTGAAGGCACCGAAGTGACCCTTGTCGGTCACGGCGCCATTGTGTCAATGCTGTTGCAGGCAGCAGAGATCGCCGCTGAGGAGGGAACGAGTGTGGAGGTCGTTGACCTTCGATCGCTCTCCCCTATCGACTACGAACCTTTAGTGGCATCCGCTCAAAAGACGGGTCGCGTTGTTGTTGTTCAAGAGGCACCAGGGAATGTCAGTGTGGGCTCCGAGGTTGCCGCTACGGTATCTGAGCGCGCATTCTATTCACTTGAGGCCCCGGTGCTTCGGGTGAGCGGCTATGACACACCGTTCCCTCCCGCCAAGCTGGAATCCGTGTATTTGCCCAGTGTTGACCGCATCTTGGATGCTGTTGACCGGGCGTTGGCCTACTGACGAAGGAGGCCCTTGTGGCTGTATCTGAATTTCCTCTCCCCGATGTGGGCGAGGGGCTTACCGAAGCCGAGATCGTCTCCTGGAAGGTTGCGCCCGGTGATGAGATCACGGTCAACCAGGTTCTTGTCGAAATCGAGACGGCGAAGTCGCTCGTAGAGCTGCCATCGCCCTTTGCGGGCACGGTGCAGAAGTTGCTCGTCGAGGAGGGTGCGACGGTCGAAGTCGGCACCCCGATCATCAGCGTTCAGTCCGTTGGTGGTTCGGTTGAGCTCACCGCCCCCGGTTCTGGCGAAGATGAGAGCCACGGGATGATGTCCGATGTCGGCTCTGAGAGCAGTTCGGTTGATGACGCTGCCGCTGCTGTCGCTGACACGGCATCCACGATTGCCAACGAAGACGACAAGCCAGGCGCTGTGCTCGTGGGTTACGGCACAGGCGGGCACGTAAGTTCACGTCGCCGCAAGGGTGCGCAGCCGTCGAAGGATGACGCGGCGGCAACCGCTGCGTCGAAGCCGCGTCCGGCATCCGTTCCCGCTTCTTTCGCGAGCCCGATCATCGCGAAGCCGCCCATTCGCAAGCTGGCGAAGGATCTGGGGGTTGAGCTCTCGGAGGTCGACGCCACAGGTCTTGCCGGTGAAACCACGCGCGAGGATGTGATTCGTCATGCTTCGCAGGCGAGTGTCTTCCGCAACATCGAGACTCCGGAGTGGGGCGGCGACCGCGACGAGCGCATTCCTGTAAAGGGTGTGCGCAAGGCGATCGCTAAGGCAATGGTGCACAGCGCATTCACGGCGCCGCACGTGAGCGTCTTCACCGACGTGGATGCCACGCGAACCATGGAGTTCGTGAAGCGTCTCAAGAACTCGCCTGACTTTGCTGGGGTACGCGTTAGCCCGCTGCTGATTATGGCGAAGGCGGTGAACTGGGCGGTGCGCCGCAACCCGACCGTGAACTCGAGTTGGACTGACAAAGAGATCATCGTTCACCACTACGTGAACTTGGGTATCGCTGCAGCCACCCCGCGCGGACTCATCGTGCCGAACGTCAAGGATGCTCAGGACCTGAGCCTCTTCGACCTTGCGAAGGCGCTCGAACAGTTGACGTTGACGGCGCGCGATGGCAAGACGCAGCCCGCCGAAATGTCGAATGGAACGATCACGATCACCAACATCGGTTCCTATGGCATGGACACGGGTACGCCAATCATCAACCCGGGTGAGGCCGCGATTGTGGCGCTCGGTTCGATCAAGCAAAAGCCGTGGGTTGTCGATGGTGAAGTGCGCGCCCGCTATGTCACCACTGTGAGTGCGAGTTTCGACCACCGCATCGTTGACGGGGATGTCGCTAGCCGCTTTGTTGCTGACCTAGCGAGTGTGCTCGAAGAGCCTGCTCTCCTGCTCGACTAGTTCGTCAAACCGCTCGTGTTGCGCGGATGCTCGTGAGGGGCGTGCGACTATTCTGGCGGCATGAGCAAGTCGAAAAGTTTGTCAGGTTCCGAGCGCAACGCTGATTCTGAGCGCACTGGTCTGCACTCCATGTGGACGGACCGTCTTGGTGCGTGGTCAACGAGGGCGCTGCAGGTGTTGCTACTGCTCACGCTGGCGTCGGTGACCATCTTTGGATTGACCCAGCTGAAGCTCGTTGTTATTCCGGTGCTGATTGCGTTGATTCTTGCTGCGGCTGCGAGTCCGCTGGTGATGTGGATGCGGCGGCGTGGGGTTGGGCGGATGCTCTCCACCTGGATCACTTTGCTTGGCGGAATTCTGGTGCTCGGCGGTCTCATCACGGCTGTTGTGTTTGCCGTGCGTGACCAATGGTCTGAGCTTGCGACCTCTGCGACGGATGGGTTCGATCAGCTCAAGGAGTTTGCACTCCACGGGCCGTTCCCCATTGATCAAAATGCTCTTGACGAGGCGTGGAACGCAATTCTTGATTTCTTCACGAGCGCATCCTTTGGTCTCGGTGCGATTCAGGGGGTGTCTGCTGCAGCTCAGGTTGTGACCGGACTGCTTCTCGGCGTTGTCATCCTGTTCTTCTTCCTCAAAGATGGCGACAACATTTGGGAGTTCTTCTTGCGGCCCACGCACGGTGTACGCCGTGAGCGCGGGCACCGCATTGGACGCACAGCCGTAACCACTCTCGGCGGCTATGTTCGCGGAACCGCCATCATCGCCGCGGTAGACGCTGTAGGAATTGGTGCGGGATTGCTGATTCTGCAGGTGCCGCTGGCTCTCCCGCTTGCCGTGATCGTGTTTCTTGGTGCTTTCATCCCTCTGGTCGGCGCAACCGTTGCCGGCATTCTGGCCGCCCTCGTCGCGTTGGTGACGAATGGGTGGGTTGTTGCCCTGATAGTTCTCGGCATCGTGGTGCTCGTCAACCAGCTGGAGGGCAACCTGCTTCAGCCCATTGTCATGGCACAGTCTTTGAGCATCCACCCCTTGGTCATTTTGGTGGCATTGACGGTAGGAACCGTTCTCGGCGGGATCGTTGGTGCGGTGCTCTCGGTGCCGATTGCGGCCGTTGGTTGGTCGATCATCAAGACGTGGAATGAATCGGGTGATGTTCCGGCGGATGCGCTCGAAGAGTCGGAGGAGCCGGCCGTCGAGTCGTCCTAATGGGATGTGAATGATCTGAGCGCCAATTCTTGTGCGGGGCTGGGTTCGATTCGCGGTGGCAGACCGTGGCGTATATGCTATTGATAACGAATCTCATTACCGCTACTAGCTTCGGCTTTAGAAGGACACTCAGATGTCTCGCTTGACCTCTCCTCGATCGCTCACCCTCACCGCAAGTGCCGTGCTGGCGGTCTCCGCTCTCACTCTCTCCGCTTGCTCATCAACCACCCCCGTCGCCGACGATGGATTGATCGCCGTTGTGGCGTCAACCAGTGTTTACGGCAACCTCGTCGCTACGCTCGGCGGCGACGCCGTGTCTGTCACAAGCTTGGTCGACGGCGTAGCGCAAGATCCGCACAGTTACGAAGCCTCAGCCCGTGACCAGCTCGCAGTGTCTCGTGCGGAACTCGTCGTACTCAACGGTGGTGGCTACGACCCATTCGCTGAAGCGCTGTACGAAGCTGCCGGGGCATCCGCAATTCTGGTCACCGCCGTTGATGCTTCTGGACTCCTCGAAGATGATCCAGAACACGACGAATCGAAAGACCACTCCACCGATGACGGCCACGACCACATCGAGGGTTTCAACGAACACGTCTGGTACAGCTTCCACGCGATGGAGCACATCGCCGAGCACATCACCGAGGAATTGACCGCGATCGACCCGGCCTCCAGCGATCAATTCGACACCAACCTCGCGGCCTTCCTCGCCGAGCTTGCCAGTCTCGAAACGCAGACAGAACAAATCGCAGCGTTGGCCGCTGACCGCAGCGTCGTCGTCACGGAACCGGTAGCGGTGTACCTGCTCGAGGCGGCCGGGCTTCACAATGACACCCCAACGGAATTCACTGAAGCGATCGAAGAAGGCACAGACGTTCCACCAACCGCGTTGCGCGATGTGCTTGCTCTCCTCGAATCAGGCGACGTCGCCCTGCTGGCCTACAACGAACAAACAGCCAGCCCCGAAACCGAACGCGTGCAATTGTCTGCCGTTGAGGCTGGACTCCCGGTGGTGTCGTTTACCGAGACGCTGCCAGAAGGCTCAAACTATGTCGAATGGATGTCGTCAAACCTCGATGCGCTCGCAGCAGCACTTGCCGAATGACTCCGCTAATCTCCGCAACCCCCGTGCCAAAATGACAGCGGCGCCCGTTCTCAGCATCCGTGGTGGTGCACTCGGCTTCGGCGACCGCACGCTGTGGTCAGGACTCAATCTGGACGTTGCGCCTGGCGAGTTTGTGGCGGTGCTTGGGTCAAACGGTTCGGGAAAGTCGAGCCTGCTAAAGGCAATTCTGGGGCAGCAAAAACTTGATGCCGGCACGATAACGGTTGCCGGGCATCCGGCTCGCCGTGGTGATCGCTGTATTGGGTACATTCCGCAGCAGAAACTTGCGGCGCCGGGTACTCCCCTTCGCGGTCGCGACCTGGTGACACTCGGTGTTAATGGTCACCGCTTTGGGGTGCCGACCCTCCCCCGCAGTGTGCGGTCTCGAGTCGATGAGCTGATCGCGTCGGTTGGTGCCACTGATTATGCGAGCCAACCGATTGGTTCGCTGTCGGGTGGAGAGCAGCAACGTTTGCGAGTCGCGCAATCCCTCGCCGATGATCCGGTGTTGTTGTTGTGTGATGAACCTCTGCTGAGTCTTGATCTGCAGCATCAGCGTGGAGTTTCTGAGCTCATCGATGCTCGTCGTCGTGATCATGACACTGCGGTGATCTTTGTCACGCACGATGTGAATCCGGTGCTGGGCATGGTTGATCGGATCCTGTACTTGGCTGGTGGCAAATTTACGGTCGGCACCCCTGATGAGGTGCTGCGCAGCGATGTTTTGACTGAGCTTTATGGCACCCCCGTGGAGGTGGTTCGCATTAGTGGTCGCGTTGTCGTTGCTGGCATTCCTCAGGGCGATCACCACCACGATGAGGAGGTTGCATGACCTTCGACGATTTCTGGAGCCAGATTGCTGGCTTCACTGACTATTCAGAACTACTCTCCCTTGTTCGGTTTTCGCTGATCGCTGCGGCCGTGCTTGGTATTGCTGGTGGGCTCATCGGTGTGTTTGTGATGCAGCGTGACATGGCGTTTGCGGTGCACGGCATCAGTGAACTCTCGTTCGCGGGTGCAGCCGCTGCCCTACTGTTTGGGATCAATGTTGTTGCCGGGTCGATTGCAGGCTCGCTGATTGCCGCGATTCTGATCGGGATGCTCGGGGCGAAGGCTCGCGACCGAAACTCCATTATTGGTGTGCTCATGCCGTTCGGGATGGGTCTTGGCATCCTGTTCTTGGCGCTCTACCCTGGACGAAGCGCCAACAAGTTTGGCCTCCTCACCGGCCAAATCATTACGGTTGACGGCCCGCAACTTGGCTTGCTCATTGGGATCAGTGTTGTTGTCTTGGCTGCACTGTTTGTGGTGTGGCGCCCGCTCACCTTCGACAGCCTCGACCCCGAAGTTGCGGCAGCGCGTGGCGTTCCTTCGCGGATGCTCTCGCTGGGGTTCATGGTGCTGCTCGGTCTGATGGTTGCTGTTGCGGTGCAAATCATCGGTGCGTTGCTTGTGATGGCTTTGCTCGTGACGCCGGCGGCAGCCGCAATGCGCGTGTCGTCGTCGCCGCGCCTGGTTCCTGTGCTCAGCATGATTTTCGGATTCGTCTCTGCAACCGGCGGTGTTTTGTTGGCGATTGGCGGCTCGCTGCCGATCAGTCCGTACATCACGACTATCTCTTTTGTGATCTACCTGGTGTGTCGCGTTATTGGGGCTCGGCGGGGTCGTGGGCGCAGCGTGAGCCGGGCATCCAGAGCGCCGATTTTCGCTTTTGGCGGGGCAGGCAAAAGTTAGAATGGCAACCATGAAACGCAATACGTGGCAGCGAGAAGCGGTGCGGGATGCTCTGACCGAGTCAGAGGGTTTTGTGAGCGCTCAGTCGCTACACGGTGCGCTCCGCGATGCCGGTAGCTCGATCGGCCTGGCCACTGTCTACCGTGCGCTCGCTGACCTTGCCGGAGCCGGTGATGCTGACTCGCTTCAGCAAGACGGCGAAAGCCTCTTTCGGGCCTGCACGCCCGACTCTCACCACCACCACCTCATTTGTCGCGAGTGCGGAACAACCGTCGAAATCAAGGCGGATGCGGTGGAACAGTGGGCTAAGAATGTGGCCGCAGAGCATGGCTTTACCCAGCCGCATCACATCGTGGACGTCTTCGGGTTGTGCCCAGCGTGCTCTAGCACGTAACATATACCGTTGATCGAGTGGTTTCTTCCACTCTCGCACACACATCCCACCCTGATTAGAGCGGTGCTTTTTTACTAAAGCGCGGCTGTGAGCAGAATGCAGTGTGTGTGCCGACAAGTGATCTTGGGTAAGGCTTAGTCCTTACGGTAACTAGAACAGGAGTATGACCATGGCAGCAACCTGCCAAGTGACCGGCGCCATTCCCGGCTTCGGACACGCTATCTCGCACTCGCACCGTCGCACGAAGCGTCGTTTCGACCCGAACATCCAGAAGAAGACGTACTACGTACCGTCGCTTCGCCGCAAAGTAACCCTTCAGTTGTCCGCCAAGGGCATCAAGGTTATTGACGCTCGTGGCATCGAATCCGTTGTCAAGGACCTCCTTGCACGTGGGGAGAAAATCTAATGGCTAAGGCACAGGACGTACGTCCGATCATCAAGCTCCGTTCAACTGCTGGAACGGGCTACACCTATGTGACGCGCAAGAACCGTCGCAACAACCCCGACCGCCTCGTACTGAAGAAGTACGACCCAGTGGTTCGCAAGCACGTTGAATTCCGCGAGGAGCGCTAAACATGGCTAAGAAGAGCAAGATTGCAAAGAACGAACAGCGCAAGGTCATCGTTGCGCGTTACGCTACCCGTCGTCTCGAGCTGAAGAAGGCTCTCGTCGACCCAGCAGGAACTGACGAGTCACGCGAGGCTGCACGCCTCGGACTTCAGAAGCTTCCTCGCGATGCTTCGCCGATCCGCGTACGCGGTCGCGATGCCATTGATGGACGTCCCCGTGGATACCTCAAGCAGTTCGGTGTTTCCCGTGTTCGCTTCCGTGAAATGGCTCACCGGGGCGAGTTGCCCGGAATTACCAAGTCAAGCTGGTAGATTCCAAGCGGTTCCAACGTTTTCTAACGTTCGGGAACAACTAACTGCACAACGTCCCGAGGAGGACCACTATGGCTGACAAGTCGCTAAACCGTACTGAATTCGTAGCGGCGGTTGCCGCACAGTCTGGCCAGAGCCAGGCTGCCGTATCCGGCGTCGTTGACGCTTTCTTCGCTGTACTGTCCGAATCGGTCGGCAACGGAGTTAAGGTTTCGATCCCAGGTTGGATGGCTGCAGAGCAGACGTTCCGCGAGGCTCGTACCGGCCGCAACCCACAAACGGGTGAAGCAATCCAGATCAAGGCCAGCCACGGCGTAAAGCTCAGTGCAGGCAGCAAGCTCAAGGCAGCAGCCAAGGGCTAAGTAGCAAACTTAACAAGGGCGGCATCCTTCGGGGTGCCGCCCTTGTTGGTTAACGCCGCAATTGTTGGATAGCGTCCCAGCATCGTGGGCTGGCTCTCATTGTGCGCCGAGTACTCTTGACTAGTGCTTAGAATCAGCCGGATTGCCGGGCCCGCCATGCTGCTGCTGGTCGCCTTCGCCGCAGTTGTTGTCGGTCTCCGGTTCGGTGGTGGAGCTGAGGCACCAATCTTGCTCGATCCCGGTGCCGTCGTTCGGTGGGGACTCCCGATCTCCAAGCTTTTCGTCAATCTTGGTCTTGCGGCCACTATTGGTGGGCTCATGCTCGCGATTTTTGCCATGTCTCCGAAGCGCGATGAGTTCACGCTCACTCTTGACGTTGCCGCAGCGGGCGCAGCTCTGTGGGCCGTGGCATCCGCTTTCACGGGATTCTTCACGTTTCTGGCGGTGCGCAACCAACCCATCGACTTCACAAGCGCCTTTGGTGACGTTCTCGCGAGCTTTCTGACCGTAACCGAGTTAGGCCAAGCCTGGCTCGCAACCGTGCTGATAGGCGCTGCGGTGACAGTGTTGTGCTTTGCGGCGCGCAACCAGACCGTGCTTGCCTTCGTGTTGGTGCTCGCAGTTGCCGGGCTTGTGCCCATGGCGCTTCAGGGCCACAGTGGCGGAACAGCCGACCACGATGCCGCCACGAGTGCAATTTTCTTGCACCTCGTGTTCGCTGCACTCTGGCTTGGCGGCCTTCTCACGATCGCCATTGCGCAATCGAAGCTCACTAAGAATCGACTGACGCTTGTCTTGCGTCGCTATTCAACGGTTGCCCTCATCAGTTTCCTCGTCGTGGCAGTCTCCGGCTATGTGAGCGCCGAGATCCGCGTCGAGAACCTCGGCAACCTATTGACGCCCTACGGCCTCCTCGTTCTTGTCAAAGTCTTCGCCCTGATCATGCTCGGCCTGTTTGGTGCCGTCTATCGCAACTATGCGATTGGTCGACTCGAATCGAGTCAGACCAAGAGTCGCGGATGGTTCTGGTGGATTGTCTCCGCCGAGCTGGCGTTCATGGGACTTGCCTCCGGTGCGGCTGCCGCTCTAGCAGCGACGCCCACCCCGGTTCCTGAGATCGAGGCGTCGGATCTTCCCGACTCCTCCCCCGCCGCCTACCTCACTGGCTCTCCGTTGCCGCCGACGGTGTCTGCAAGCAACCTCTTCAGCCTCTGGAGCTTCGACCTCATTTGGGTGCTCATTTGTGCCTTCGCGGTCTTCTTCTACCTCGCGGGCGTCTGGCGACTCCACAAACGTGGTGACCGTTGGCCGATCTACCGCACCGTGTTCTGGATCATGGGCATGTCGTTGCTGTTTTACATCACCAACGGTGGTGTGAACGTCTACGAGGGCTACCTCTTCTCGATGCACATGCTCGGTCACATGACGTTGGGCATGATGATCCCCGTGCTTCTTGTTCCCGGCGCTCCCATCACCCTCGCGATGCGTGCCATTGCTCAACGCACCGATGGCAGTCGCGGCGCGCGCGAGTGGATTCTGCTCATCGTGCACTCCCGATATCTGGCTGTTATCGGGCATCCGGTGGTGGCAGCGGCCATTTTTGTGGTCTCACTGTGGGTCTTTTACTACACGCCGCTGTTCCGCTGGGCAACGACAGACCACGTGGGTCACGAGTGGATGATCATCCACTTCTTGGGATCTGGTTACCTATTCGTGCAGTCACTTATCGGCACAGACCCATCGCCCCATCGCCCCGCCTACCCCATTCGGCTTCTCATTCTGTTGGCCACTATGGCTTTCCACGCCTTCTTCGGGCTTGGCCTGATGACAGGAACCGGGCTTCTGCTGGCTGACTGGTATGGGGCCATGGGGTGGGATACGGGCGTTAGTGCGCTCCAAGACCAACGCATCGGCGGTGGCATTGCGTGGAGCGTCGGAGAGATCCCGACAATCTCGCTGGCAATCGCGGTGGCCATCATGTGGAGACGCAGCGACGGTCGAGCGTCTGTGCGCTATGACCGCAAAGCCGCACGTGACGGGGATGCCGAACTCGACGCCTACAACGAGATGCTGGCCAACCGACGCTAGTTCGGGTACTGGGCCGTGATCAGCAACTTGTCATCCGGCAAGAACGTCACGAGATAGCTCGCACTGAAGCTCACGTCTTGGTCGAAGGTCGAAACGGAGCCATCAAAAATCGAGCGCACATCGACGCGCAAGTGGGCTGCGGCATCCGTGGGAGGCATCAACCAGCTCGACGGCTCCGATCCGGGCGTGAGAGATACGGGCGGATATTCGGCGATGCTCCACTCCGGTGTGGTCACAATGCGGTTGGACATGGGCTGCCCGAATGGGCATCCGGTCGGAAGCAAGACCACCTGAGTCGCACACTCGTCGAGATATCCATCGACTTCGCGCTGAACCTGCGCAATCATCGCCTTGTTTGCCACGACATCCAGTCGAGCCCGCACGGTGCTGCCCGGCTCCGTGGCGGAAACAACGATCGATTCTGCCGTGAGGAATTTCGAGGTGTGGGTGATGTCGAAACTGCTCGGAGTCAACACAACGTAGGGAGACGGCGCATCCGGTGATGCTGCAACGAAGTCGGTGCCGTTGGCGGTGAACTCTTGAGAATTCAGAACCGTGAGCCGAACGATTGTGAGCGGAGGGGTAACGAAGTCCCACTCGGCGAAGACACCAAAGTTAGTTCCCGCCCGGGTCACAGTGAAAGTCGACTCTGCTGCTCGGCCGTCTAACTCAAAGCTGAAAGTGACCGTCTGGGTGCCGTCGGCGTTGGCCTTACTGTCAACCATCTCGATGTTTTCGAGAGTGCTGAGCGCTGAAGGACGCAGCAAATCGTGCGAACCAGCAAGCAACAGAGAGCCAGCACCGGTCGTATCAATGGGCGTTGCCCCAGAACCATCGTCGGATGCCGCACCATGCTCTTCAGGCACGTAGATGTCAGCAATGTCGAGTGCCGCGGTCATGTCATGGCGAGCGAGAGCGCCGAGATAACTGCGGACGAAACCCTGCGAACTGTAGATCGTCGAATTCAGGACGACAACGGTGATCGCGAAGGCAGTAATGATCAGCCCGAGAACGATCGACCAGGTAACAAGCTCGCGACGCATTAACACATCCTAAACGGCTCGGGAGAAAGATATCCGACCCCACCAAAGTGTTGCTGAAGGTGGGGAGCCGTCACCAGCAGCATTAGGGTGATTGCGTGTCAAAAATCACCCTGTCGCCAGAGCAAGCAGCCGTTTTCGCTGCAATCGAAACGACGAGCGAAAACCTCTTTGTTACGGGGCGCGCTGGCACCGGGAAATCGACCCTGCTCAATCATCTCTCAGAGAACACGTCGAAGCAGATCGTGATCTGTGCGCCGACCGGAGTTGCGGCGCTCAATGTTGGTGGCCAGACGATCCATTCGCTGTTCCGCTTACCCATTGGGGTTATCGCCGATCACGAGCTCGAGCAGAATCCTCAATTGCGCAAGCTACTCAACACGATAGAAACCCTCGTGATCGATGAGGTCTCGATGGTCAACGCAGACCTGCTAGACGCAATAGACCGCAGCCTGCGTCAGGCCCGCCAACGCAAAAATGAACCATTCGGTGGCGTGCAAGTCGTGCTTTTCGGGGATCCGTATCAGCTAGCGCCGGTTCCCGGTGATCCGGATGAGCGAGCCTACTTCGAAGATCGCTACCGATCGATGTGGTTCTTCGATGCCCTCGTGTGGGAACAGACCGATCTGACGATTTACGAACTGACGAGCATCCACCGCCAGCACGAAGGTGAATTCAAGTACATGTTGAACGCCGTGCGCCATAACGGCGTGACGGCAGAGATTGCTGAACGACTAAATACGGTCGGTGCGCGGCCTGCTCCGACCGACGGAACGATCACGCTTGCGACAACAAACAGTGCGGTCACCCGGATTAATGCCACAGAACTTGCACGCCTGCCCGGCAAAGTTCTCACGGCGAAAGCAGAGATCTCTGGCGAGTTTGGTGGACGTGCCTATCCCGCCGATGACGCGCTCGACCTCAAGGTTGGTGCTCAAGTGATGTTCTTGCGCAACGACACCAACGAGGGCGGAACCCAGCGTTGGGTGAACGGAAGCGTTGGCACAGTGACCAAGATTGCGTCAACGGTCTGGGTGGAGGTTGACGGTCGCGAGTACGAAGTGAAGCCGGCGATTTGGGAAAAGTTTAAGTACTCGTACTCTGCGAGAACGAAGGCGCTGCGCAAAGATGTCGTTGCCGAGTTCACCCAGTTTCCGCTGCGACTCGCGTGGGCCGTCACGATTCACAAATCACAGGGCAAAACCTATGACAGCGCCATCGTCGACCTCGGATCGCGCTCGTTTGCTCCGGGCCAAACCTACGTGGCGCTGAGTCGAATCAGCAGTCTAGAAGGCCTCTATTTGAGTCGACCGCTGCGACCGAGTGACATCATCGTTGACGACAACGTTGTGCGCTTCATGTCACGAACCCAACCCATTCCCGCTATCGAGGCCTAACGCTGCGGATGCTCCGCTGTCGTCGGGTGGTGGCGACGGCTACTTGACGCTTCCGGCCGTGATGCCTTCGACGATCTGCTTGTTGAAGACGATATAGATCACGATCATTGGCAGCGTCACTATCGAGAGTGCGGAAAACAGCAAACCGTAGTCGGTTACATACCGGCTGGAGAATGCCAGCAACCCGGTGGGGATTGTCTTGAGCGCATCGTCCTGGATATAGAGCAGGGCGAGGAGGAACTCGTTCCAGCTGGCGAGCGCAGAAAAGATGGCAACGGTGGCGAGTCCCGGACGCAACAGCGGCAACGCGATTGATCCGAAGACGCGAAGGTCGCTGGCACCATCGATGCGGGCAGCCTCAAAGAGTTCGTCGGGCACCGCATCGAGATAGACCTTGAGCAGGTAGACCGCGAGCGGGAGCCCCATGGCGGTGTAGGGGATGATGAGAGCCCAGCGGGTGTCGGTGATGGCGAGTTGGGTGAACATCGTTGACTGCGCGATGAAGTACGACTGCAACGGTAACAGCAACCCGAGTGCGAGTAACCCCATTAGAAGGTTACGACCGCGGAAGCGATAGCGGCTAAAAGCGAAGGCCGCTGCAGCACCAAACAGCAGGATGCCGAGCACTGATACTCCCGTGACTATTGCACTGTTGAGCGCGTACTGTCCGATGTGGCCGATCTGCCAAGCCTCGACCCAGCGGCCGAAGTCAATCTCCGTCGGGAGGGCAAAAGGGGTGGAGAAAATAGCCGAGTTCGACTTGAAGCTAGAGAACACCATCCAAAGCATGGGAAAGAAGAAGACAACGGCGATAACGATGAGCGACAGGGTGAAGAGCAGGTCGGGTACGCGCCCCAGCGGCTTCGGCCAGCGGGAGTCACGGACCCGCTTGGAGTTCTCCTGCCGTGCCTCAGTCACACGGATGTCGGTGCTCACGCGCTCACCCTTTCAGGCTTCTCGCGGTTGACCCTCGTAAAGACGAGCCCTAGCGCCACGACGACCGCGGTAAGAACGACAGCCATTGCGGATCCGTAGCCAACATTCCCGAAAGTGAATACAGACTTGACTAGATAGGTCGTCGGGATCTCCGTCGCACCGTAAGGGCCACCATTCGTCATGACATAGAAAAGATCGAAGCCCTGAAAACCACCCGTGATGCACAACAGAAGCGCCACGGTGATGGCGTTGCGGATCATCGGTACCTTGATGCGACGAAAGAGTTGCCACTCGTCGGCACCATCCAAGCGTGCCGCCTCGATCACTTCGGTCGGCACTTGGTTGAAGGCGGCATAAAAGATCGTCATATAGAAACCGGCATATACCCAGCCGGAGACGACGCTCACAGCGAGGAGAGCCGTTGCCGGGTCCCCAAGCCACACGCGTTGCAGGTCATCGAGGCCGAAATTCACGAGGGCCGCATTCAGCAGACCAAAGTCGTTGTTGTATACGAAAGCCCACAACACGGCGACAACCACCATAGGGAGCATGACAGGAGTAAAAATTGCGACCCGGAACCACAGCGATCCCCGCCGCTTCACGCTCACCAGGCCAGCGAGCACAAGCCCAACGATGACCTCGAGCACGATTGTTGCCGCAATGTAAATCAGGACGTGCACGAAAGAATCTCGAAAGACAGAATCATTCGCGGCCTTGATGTAGTTATCGATACCGACGAACACCATCGTGCCGTAGCCGTTCCACTCCGTGAAACTGTAGGCGAACGTCATCACCACAGGAAAGAGCACCGCGAAACCAAAGACAGCCATGGCGGGCACCAAGAACAGGTACGGGGTGACCCTGCGGTTGGGCTTCATGGACTCGGTGCCTCTCGGGAAGGATGCTGATCGCCCATTCTCGGGTTGGCGGGCGATCAGCGAAGTTGGCTAACTAAGGGGATGCGTTAGCCAATCTTCTGATCTATGCCGGCAACGGCATCCTCAGGGGAGCTCTGACCACCAAGCACTTCGGCAAGTGCCGCATAGAGGGCGTTTGCCGTTTCGAGGTCATAGCCAGTATCTGGCGGGAGCACGATAGCGGGAGCGGACTCCAACATGTTGATGAGGCCGGCGCTGCGCGAGTCAATGTCTTCGCCCGATGACGCCGAGAGGGCCATGGGTGTCAGCTCGGCACCGATGAAGGCCTGAACATTCTCATCGTTGTTGAGCAAAGCGAGGAACTCTGCCGCTAGGTCTTGTTTGCTGCTCTTCGAATTGACGACATAGCCGGTGACAACACCAATGACGCTCTCTTGGTTGCCATCTCCCGGCATTGCTGGCAAGTTCACGTAATCGAAGTTGAGATCGGGGGCCTCATCGATTGCCCAGCTTACGAGCCACGAACCGATAGCGTGCATCGCCGCTTTGCCCTGGAAGAAGAGTTGTGCGCCCTCGTTGTCGTCAACAGCGTTCGCGCTCTCGTTGACACAGTTGTGGTCGGCAAGTTCCTTGACGTAGCCGAAAGCCTCTACCCACTCGGGAGTGTTGAAGTCAGTCTCTCCAGAAAGCGCCGAGCTGTAGACGTCTTCGCCGACAACGCGCGAGGTGAGGTGGGCTAGCCAGTTTCCGGCAGCCCACAGATCCTTATTTCCCGACGCGATGGGAATGATGCCCTCGGCATCCAGAGCGTCACAGGTGGCCAGCAATTCATCCCACGTTGTGGGAGGCGTGAGTCCGGCATCCGCAAAAATGTCTTCGTTATACCAGAGCACGTTTGCGACGTCGGCAGCGTGCGGAACCATCACTACAGCGTCATCGACGGTCAGTGAGGTGAAAACGTCTTCATCGAAAAGCCCGGCGATCGGCCCGGTCGTTACTGCCTCAGTAAGATCCGCGGCGAAGCCGTCAGCGGCACGCTGCTCAAGGCGAGCACCCGCCCACTCAAAGTAGATATCGGGAGCATTGCGGCCGTTCAACAGATTGGGGAGGCCAATCGTTTGATACAGGTCATCGTCCTGGTAATTCATCTCGACCGTAACGTCGGGGTTTGCTGCCTCAAACTGAGCCGCAACGTCATCCCACACGCGAATTTGCGCTTCGCCGGGTGACCCCATCGCGATGCGCAAGACGTTGTCATCTGAGCTGCCGCCGCCGGCCGAACAACCAGTGAGAATGAGAGCAGTGGCGCTCAGCGCTGCCACGGCGCCGGTTATCGTCTTTCGCCTAATAGTCATGATCAGTCCTTTGCTGTAGGTGATGCAGTAACGGGTGATGCATTAGCAGGTGATGCGGGTGGTGAGCCCCCGGCGGCGACAAGCTCCGCCAAAGTCATATCGATCAGATCGCCAAACACTCGACGGTGTGCACTTCGCAGCCTATCGAGGAACGGGCGAAGAACTGCGGGACCGTCAGAATCAAGTCGATCATCAGCAGCAAGCGTCGCCACTTCAACGAGGGCAAGCGAGCCCACCCGGAACGACTCAAGCCACGGGCGAACCTCGGCGATAAGTTCAGGATTACTAACCGGGCCGTCGAGCAAACGATCCGCGGCCTGCACCATTAAGTTCGCACGCTGCAGTAGCTCAGTTGCGGCGCGGGCGCGATCGCCGTAGTCCACCTCGAACGTGAAGCGCTCAAGAGCCTCTGCGAGATCCGGAGCATCGTCGAGCGAGAGACACGAGGAACGAACCGTGTCAGCAAAGAGGCTGAAATCGGCTGCGTTGACTGGGCCAACGACATCCAGAATGGCTTGCTTCCAGCTAGCTTCGGGGTCGTATCCCTCCGGGTCGCGCAGATAATCGGCAATGGTGGCAAACGGAATCTTGGATGACTCGAAGAGTTCCATACCGTTGGCAATGATGCCGGTGGAGAAGCGGTACAGCTGGGGGTCGCGGCCTTGGTAGGGGCCGATGTGAAGTTCGTGGCCCATCGCAACATCGTTCACGGGGTAGTTATCCCAGTAGGTCGGCGGGCGGCCGGTCGATCGTGCGAACGCGGCGGCGTCAGTGAGATCAAGGGTCGCGGAGCAAATCGCACGCCCCGTCCAGAACAGGTCAATTCGGGGATCAATCCCGGTGCCGAGGCGGGTGATGTATTCCTCGGTTCCATAGCCCCAGTACTGAGTCGGGCAGACAGTGAGGTGAGTGTCGCTACTGAATTGCGAGAACACGGTGCCGATCAGCGACTGTTGTGCGTCAACAAGATCAGCGAATGCAGCCTTATCCTCGGGATGCTGTAGCCGGGTGGGGATGTCGTCGAGCAGCAACCCAAAACTGGTGACGCCCAATTCGCGCACGGCGTCGAACTTGGCCAAGAGCATCTCGTGATCGGTGCTGCTGGAGTATTTGATGGTGAGGCCGGGGGAGAGGCAGTACAGGAACGTCATATTTAGCGCGGCACAGTGGTCGATGAGTTCGGCAAGGCGGGTGAGCTCCGCGCCGACATAGGGTGTGCGCCATTCGTGGCGAACGAGGGGGTCATCTTTTGGCGAGTAGACGAAGGTGTTCATTCCGCGCTTGGCGAGAAAACTGATGAGGTCGAGTCGTTGCTCGTGACTCCAGGGCGGCCCGTAGAACCCTTCAATCACGCCTCGGATCGCGAAGGGCGATCCAGGATGGGTGGTGCGATCGGCGCTTGTCATACCGCAGTCACTTTGGTGGTGAACTTGTGATTGCCAGCATCACCGGTGCTCGTGTTGCTGCTCTCATAAATGTCGGGAATGACTCCCTCGTCAACGGTTAGTTGAATGGCTTCTGCCATGACCGCGTTGAGAATCGCTGCACCAACGACGGTGGAGGTTGCCGAAACTCGCTTGTCGATTCCGGTGATGTCGACGGCGGCGTCACCAACAGAGCCGCCGTTGTCGATCACGACCGTTGCCAGTTCATGAAGCTTGGGTAATAGCGTTGGCCGCGCGGCAGGCGAGGTCGCGTGGTTGAGGCTCGTCAGTGCAATCACGGGAATGCCTTGATCGAGCGCACGCTGAGCGAGCTCGGAGGTGACCGCGTTGCTTCCCGAATTCGAGGCAACGATCAGCACATCGCCTGGCGAAAGTGGGTGGTCAAGCAGCAGAGCATCGGCAAGACCGGGCAGGCGCTCAAGCGAGGTGCTGAGCGGTGCACTCGCGTGCAACATGAGGCCCTCGAAGAGAATCGGGTGCACGTTGACGAGACCGCCAGCCCGGTAGAAGAGTTCTTCGGCGAGCATGTGGGAGTGCCCCGTGCCAAATACATGAACGATCCGTTTGGCAATCAATGCGTCGGCAATCAGTCTGGATGCCGCAACAATGTTTTCGGCTTCGTCGGTGCGCAGCCGTTCGAGGAGTTCGATCGCGTGTGTGACGTAGCGCGAAGCGGGGGACTCGACGTTGAGTGCGGGTGGCGTCATGATGCTGACTCTTCTTTCCACACGTGAATGAGTTCTCGATAGATGTTGTCGGATTCGCCGGCGCCGAGAAGAAGTGCTCCGTCGAGGGATGAGGCATCAGCGGGCTGAAAAGAGAGCCCTTCCGCTGCGAGCAGTTCCACGAGTCTGGCGAATAGCACCGTGTTGGGGCCGAGTAGTTTGCCGCCTAGCGCGAGTGGGGCGTCTTGACCGACCCAGTGGAGGCCAACGCGAGCGGTTTCGAAGAGTTCTCGCGCGGCATCGTTGACGATTACGTTTGCTACGGCATCTCCTTCGACGGCAGCAGTGAGCACGTCGCGAGCGAACTGCGAAATGCGGTTCACTGGGCGGTGCACGCTGTGAAGGCGGGCGGCAAGGTTCTTGAGGCCCGCAAACTGGCTTTCGGCTCGTTCGGTGAGCAGCGTGGTTTCGCCGCGGCCATCGAGTTGTTTGAGCACAGCGGCTACTCCGCGGCTGCCGACCCAGAATCCGCCACCCGCGTCACCGAGGAGGTAGCCGTGGCCATCGATAACTCGAGATTCGCCGCTGTTCTTCAGGGCGAGACATCCGACACCGGTGCCGGTAATTAGTGAGACTCCGGCTTCGGCCGAGAGCGCTCCGGCGTGGGAGGTGACGGTGTCGTCGGCGATCCACACTTCGCGCGCCCCGGTTGTTGCTCCAATGAGGGAGCCCAGGCGTGCTGCGGAGGCAGAGTCAGGGGGGGACGTTGTCAGGCCAAGAACAACGCGGTCAACTGGCGCGAACCGACCATGTTTCCAGGCGCTGGCAATCGCATTGTGTACTGCTCGAACAGTGTCACCCTCAAGTCGGCTAACACCATCGACCTCGACGGTTCCTGGTTGGGCCGAGCTTTTGAGACGGATGCCGGACTGGCCGCCATCAACACCGAGAACACTGAGCATTAACTATTCCTTGCTTGTTCGGGAGTGAATGCTGCGCCAGACACTTGAGCGGTGAGTTGATATTTGTCACCGCGGTAGAAACAGTTGGCGATCATGATGATCGTGCCGCGCGAATCAGAATCGACCATGCGGATGCGCAGACAGGCTTGATCTGCGGGAATGGTGAGTAACTCGCGCACGCGTTGGTCGGGGAGTACCGGCTCAATAGACACGTTCGCGGCGCCGGGGATGATGCGGTAGCGGGTGCTGAGAAGCTCGTAGAGAGATCCTCCGAGTTCGCCACCGTTGATCCCGGGAACGAAGGCTTGGGGAATCCACACAGTTTCAACACCCATCGGCTCGCCACTGCCCAGCCGCAGGCGGGTAAAACTAACGACGGGGTCACCGGGGGCGATCTGTAGTTGAGCGGCGATTGCCGTGTCTGCTTCGGCCACGCGGTAGGCCAACAGCCGCGCGCTTGGCTCAAGGCCGCGGTCGCGCATGTCTTGAGAGAACGAGGTGAGTCCGAGGAGGCGAACGAAAGGCTGGGGGGTCACGTAGGTTCCGGAGCCGTGCCGACGCTCAACGAGTCCTTCAGCGACGAGGGCATCCACTGCTCGACGAATGGTCATTCTGGCGACACCCCACTGTGCGCTGAGGTCGCGTTCGCTGGGCAGGCTCTTGCCAACCTCGGTCGACGCGACCAACTCTCGCAGGCGCGCCCTGAGTGTGTTTCGGGTTGATTCCATAACTACGGTCACCCTCACATTAGAGTCCATTTGGTTATCCCCGGTAAAGGGCACATTAGACCAATTTTCGAATTCTGCCAATGAAATTTTGGGGGTATATCCTCTAATTTTCGGGGTTAGTGCCCATCAACAGCCAGTTTCTTGTGCCCCGTCTAGACCACTCCGTGGCCAACGTGTGACGCGAAACCTAGACCAGTTGACGCACGTTATATGGTGAAGCCATGAGCGACATCCGGTTAGCAGGTCTGCAGGACTTTCCCGGCACCTACCGAGTGTGCTTATTGACAGCGGATGCCGGTGCTGATGGGAGCGCTCTCTACGACAATCCCGATCTCCTTGGCCACGTTTATGTGGGGCCATATCTCGTCGGGCAACCAGAGTTTGCTTTTGTCATTGCCGATGACAAGGGGATCGCTGGCTATGTACTCGGCGCTGCGGACACCCGTGAATTTGAGGCTTGGCAGGAGAAGGAATGGTGGCCAGCGCTGCGCTCGCAGTATCCTCTGGTCACGGGATCGACCCTCGATGATGGACTGATCGCTAACCTGCACTCACCGCAGCATGCGCCAGATAGCGTGATTGCGGGTCATCCCGCACACCTTCACATCGATCTACTGCCTCGAGCACAAGGGCACGGGTTCGGGCGGATCATGCTTGAGACACTCTTCGCTGCACTTCGCGCTCGCGGCGTGCCCGGCATCCACTTGGAGGTCGGCGAAGACAATCACAACGCGATCGCTTTTTACCGGCACCTCGGCTTTGTCGAGCTCGCCCGTGGAGCCGATTCGATCTTTTTAGGAAGGGAACTGTCGTGATTCTGCCAACTCCGACGGCAACACCGCTTCGAGGTGGGCCAACGCTGCGATGGGGAGTGCTCGCTCCCGGTGGGATCGCTACCGACTGGGTGGCCGCGATGCACGCCAATACCGATCAACGGGTTGTCGCGGTTGCCTCTCGTTCAGCTGAGCGTGCGGCAGAGTTTGCGCAACAGAATGGCATTGAGCGCAGCTATGGCAGCTACGAGCAACTGGTCGCCGACCCCGAGGTAGATATCGTCTACATCGCGGCGCCGAATACTTTTCACCGCCCCCTGGCGCTGCTGGCAATTGCCGCGGGGAAGCACGCGCTCATCGAGAAGCCGCTCGGCATCGATGCTGCCGACGCTCAGGTGATTGTGGACGCGGCCCGCGCTGCTGGAGTTTTCGCGATGGAGGCAATGTGGACTCGGTTCCTGCCTCAGACGACAATCATTTCCCGGATGCTCGGCGATGGCGACCTCGGTGACGTGACACTCGTCACTGCCGACTTCGGTGCCAACTTTGGTGAACCTCAGGGGCAGCCGGTATTCGACTCCGCACTGGGCGGCGGATCGTTGCGCGACATCGGCATCTATCCAGTGTGGTTCTCGCGCTTTGCGCTCGGCGCACCCACCTCGTTGATCGCAGCGGGACGGATGCTCGCCAGCGGCGTCGATGGGCAGGCTGCAATGATTCTCAACCACGCCACCGGGGCCCAAGCCGTGCTGCACACGACCATGCTCGCCGACACCCCGACGGAGGCCCGCATTTGTGGCACTTTTGCCCGCATCGAGGTTCGCACACCGTTCTATGCCCCCAACGGGTTTGCTTGGGTAAGCGGGGATGAGCGCACCGAGTTCACGGACGGAACAGGATTGCGTGGTCGCGAAGGACTCGCCTTCCAGACGACGGCGATCGCTCAACACATTGCGGATGGGCGAACCGAGGCCCCCGAGCATCCACTCGATGTGTCGGTATCAATTCTGGAAACGCTCGACTCGTTACGGGCCCAAGTTGAAGCGGGTTAGCTAGGCGGCAGCCTTTGCCCGGGACAGGTCGACGAACAGGTCAGTGTTGAACTTGTACGCGGCAAGAACTTCGCCGATGACGCGGTCGCGTTCGGCGTCATCCCACTCAACAGCGTCGAGTTGGTCGCGATAGGTGTTCTTGAACTCTTTTGGCTTTGCGATCTGGTCAAACAGGTAGAAGCCGACACCATTGGTTTCGAAACCAAACTGGCGCTGCATCAGGGTGCGAATGACTTGGCCACCAGAAAGGTCGCCGAGGTAGCGGGTGTAGTGGTGGGCGATGAACCCGCCAGCCCAGTCTTGGGCGGCAATCTCGCGGACGCGTGTTGCATAGGCGGCAGCGGTCGGCAGGGGAGTGATTTGCTCGCGCCAGTCGGCACCGATCAGAAACTCTAGGTCGGCTTCGATCGCAGGCAAGCGAGTGAGTTGCGAGGTGATGAATGGTGCGGCCACGGGGTTCGCGGCAAAGTGGGCCGCTGCGGCCTCGATGGCTTCGTAAATGAAGTAGTGCTGAGCGACGAGAGCGATGTAGTCATCGCGGCTGCCCTTGCCCGTCATCAGATCTTTCATAAAATCTGCACCCTCGCTATCGCTGTGGCTTGACCACGTGCGCTCACGGAGAGCCTGGGAGAACGGAATAACGGCCACTGAGGTCTCCTAGCGAGGTTAGTTAGGTGACCCTCACTCTAGTGGGATACGCGACCTTGGCGCATCGTCCGAAAGGGCAGTATTTGTTGTGCGATTCCGCTAGTGACCGTCGTGGTTGGGGAGATTGAAGAGATCGTTGTCGTTCCCACCCGTGCCCTCGTCTTGCTGAGGAACGAACGTTCCGTCGTGCTCACCATGCGGTTGGGCATAGATCCCTGCCTCCGTAGCGGCCAGAGCGGGAGTAGTGAGAGCAGACACCACGAGCGCACCAACCATGAGAGCGGTGAGGTAGCGTGCCGCTCCGGGCGCAGCGCTCTCGCCGCGCTTTCCCTCACGAACACGACGCTCGTGCAGCGACAGGGTGCCGGCCACAAAAAGTTGGAAGATTGCCGCAGCGCCCCAAGGAACGACATCCATTACTGAAGCTAGGGCAGGAATTTGCAGGCTGGAGGCCGTAGCAACCATCAGCCCCCACGCCACAATGGGGACAACGGCGACGACCATTGCGGCACGGGGTGCCGGAAGCTCGTCGCGAGCGAAGGTCAGAATTCCCCAACCGAACTCGATAATGCCAAGCAGGCCGAGGGGAATCGCCAGAGCGAGAGGAGAACCGATCACGAGCGCAACATGGATGAGACCGGTGCCGATTGCGGCAAAGGCGATCCAGGTTCGGGTAATTGTGGACATGATTGTTCTCCTCTCAATTCTGGTCGTAGTAGGCGCAGGCTGTCGGGCTAGGCGCTAACGCCGGTAGCCCGCTTGTCTGCTCCGAGGCCAACGGCGAGGAGAACAACAGCGCTGGCGAAGTGAAGCACGTTGTCGGCAGCGTTGAGAGCCAAAATGTTCAACGGGCTGCCAACGAGCAGCAGTCCAGCGAAACCAAGCACAAGGTAGGCAAACCCTATGGTTGAGTTCGTGGCGCGAGCGGCTCGCTTGTTCGAGATTCCGGCGAGAAGAAGAGCCGCGCCGATCAGAATGTGCGCGACGTTGTGAAAGATGTTGACCTCGAACAGACCGAGCAGCAAACCGCCTTCGGTCGCAAAGAAGCCGACACCATTGGTGACGGAAAAGCCGAGTATTCCGACAAGAACGTAGACCGCGCCAAAAATGATGCCCAGCAGTCGGTTAGGTGATGTAGTCATTGCAGTGCCCCCTCTGCTCAAACACGATGATTGAGCTGTTGACCCTTATTCGTACCCCTCGCCCATATGGTTTGGCTAGGGGCAGTATGAGGTGATTTTTCTTTGGGGGCCGATCGCGCCTTAGCTGTGCGGTCGGGCCTCAACCCCGAGCTTTGCGCATGCTTTGTCATAGAGACGCACAATCTCATGGCGGATCTCAGCGCGCTCGGTGATTACGGTGCTCCAGGGCACAGTGACGTGGTGCTCGATGCCGTTGACGTCGGAGTATTGCCACGTGCCTTCGGTGTCATCGAGCGCGACCATCGCGGCGGAGATCGCAGAGGATTCCGCAAACGCGCGCACGATGAGCAAATTGTCACCGTTGTGGTCGCTATTCATGTGGGCGAGTACTGCGGACACGATTTCTGCGCTGAAAGTAGTCACGGCTCTACGCTAGCGCCGACCTGAGAAATGTGGGTTGCAAATATACCCTAGGGGGGTATAACATTGCGGCCATGGACCACACCGACCACGTCGACCAGTTCCGACGACTTTTCTGGATCATGCTCGTACTGGCGGTCCCCGTCGCCGGTTTCAGCATGATGTTCTCCCAAATCTTGGGCTACATGCTGCCCGACTTAGCGATCATCGAATGGATCTCGCCGGTGCTCGGCACCGTAATGTTCTTCTGGGGCGGCAAGCCGTTCCTGACCGGCGGTTACTCCGAGCTGAAGGCACGCAAGCCGGGAATGATGCTGCTGATCTCGATGGCGATCTCGGTCGCCTTCGTCGCATCGTGGGCATCCACTCTTGGGCTGATTGCGCATGAACTCGACTTCTGGTGGGAGCTCGCGCTTCTCATCGTTGTGATGCTGCTCGGGCACTGGGTCGAAATGCGGTCGCTCGCTCAGACCTCAAGCGCACTCGATTCGCTCGCCGCGTTGCTTCCGGATGAGGCGGAGAAAGTTGAGGGGGATGACTTTGTCACCGTGCATCCGTCTGACCTCGTTGTTGGCGACGTCGTCATCGTGCGCCCCGGCGGACGCGTACCCGCCGACGGCGAAGTGATTGACGGTTCAGCCGAAGTGGATGAGTCGATGATCACCGGAGAGTCGCAGCCGGTTACCCGCGGCGAGGGCGACCGCGTCGTGGCGGGAACGGTGGCTACCGACAACTCGATCCGCGTGAAGGTTACGGCGATTGGCGATGACACGGCGCTCGCGGGCATCACGAAACTTGTCGAAACGGCGCAGAACTCCTCGTCGCCCGCCCAGCGCATTGCGGACACCGCGGCTGGCTGGTTGTTCTGGTTCGCGCTCGGTGCCGCTGCGATTACCGCTACCGTCTGGACCCTTGTTGGCAGCCCCGACGATGCTATCGTGCGCACCATCACCGTGCTCGTCATCGCCTGCCCGCACGCTTTGGGCCTCGCAATTCCTCTCGTGGTCTCGATCTCGACCGAGCGCGCGGCTCGCGCTGGAGTGCTCGTGAAAGACCGCTTGGCGCTCGAAACGATGCGCAAGGTCGACACCGTTCTCTTCGACAAGACAGGAACCCTCACGAAGGGCGAGCCAGCAGTCACGCACGTCGCGGCGGTCGGGGATGCGAGTGAAGACGAGGTTCTTCGACTCGCAGCGGCAGCGGAGAACGACAGCGAGCATCCGCTGGCGAAGGCGATTGTGGCAGCAGCGCAGGATCGTGAACTCGAGCGGGCAACCGCATCCAAGTTCAGCTCGTCGAGCGGTGTTGGCGTTGAAGCTTCTGTTGACGGTGCGACGATCAGCGTTGGTGGGCCAAGCATGCTGCGTCAGCACGACCAGCAGGCAATCGAGGCCACCACCGAGTGGGCGGCAGACGGCGCGATCATTCTGCACGTGCTCTCGGACGGTCACGTGATCGGCGCAATCGGCCTCGCGGATGAAGTGCGCGAAGATTCGCGTCAGGCGATCGATGCCCTGCACTCGAAGGGCATCACGGTTGTCATGATCACAGGAGATGCGGATGCTGTTGCCCAATCGGTGGCGGCAGAACTCGGCATCGACAAGGTGTTCTCGGGCGTGCATCCGGAAGACAAAGCCAGCAAGGTTGCCGAATTACAGAAAGCGGGCGGCACCGTCGCGATGGTCGGAGATGGCGTGAACGATGCGCCCGCTCTTGCTCAGGCGGATGTCGGAATCGCGATCGGCGCCGGAACTGACGTTGCGATTGCCTCTGCCGGTGTTGTGCTCGCGAGCGACGACCCGCGCTCGGTGCTTGCCGTGTTCGAACTCTCGCGTCGTAGCTACGCCAAGATGCGCCAAAACCTGTGGTGGGCTGCCGGCTACAACCTGATCTCGGTGCCCCTCGCTGCAGGAATCCTCGCCCCCATCGGGTTCGTGCTGCCGATCTCCGTCGGTGCGCTGCTCATGTCGGCCTCGACCGTCGTCGTAGCGGCGAATGCGCAGCTGTTGCGCCGTCTCGACCTGCGGCCCGAAGCGGTTATCGCGCGCAAGGACTAGCGGCCGAGCCAGCCGCCATTCACGGTGAGGATCGCACCCACTACGTAGTCGGAGGAGCACGACGCGAGGAACGCGGTCGCGCGCGCGGTCGTGTCAGGCCTTCGCCTCGACGCTCGTCCCGTGGAAGTCGCGCGTTGGATCACCGAACAAGCGCGACGAGCCAACTCGCCCGCCATCAGCCACAACGCCCGCCAAACGACTGACGGAAGAAACCCAATGGGCGCGTTAGTAAGATCGTGCCCCGCCCCGGTCAGTCCCCAGCAAGAGAGCCTTCAAGAAGCGATCGACACCTTCGAGCGCGAGATCCACGCTGCAGCGATTAAGGTGTTCAAAACGATGACGGGCAACTAACAAACACTGCGCGGCATGTGTTTATGCTAATCTCAAATTACTACATCTCCCACGCCTCTCTTGGATGCGCACTTGGGAGATTTTTTTGTTAAGGAGGAGCCCCGATGTCCCGACAGCGTCGGCCATTGCGCCCACGTGGCAGTCTCCATTACGACAAAAAGGCGTTGAGCCTCGATAAACTCGTCGATCAGCTCGAGGAGCGCGGCCTAATAATTCCCGATCGGGATCGGGCCTCACGGTACCTTCGACATATTGGCTACTTCCGCCTCTCGCCATACACAATCCCGTTCCAGCACGGACAGCCGGATCATCTTTTCCGCGACGGGACTAAGTTCGACGACGTACTGGACCTTTACGTCTTTGACCGAGCACTTCGACTGCTTGTCATGGACGCATTGGAGCGCGTCGAGGTCGCGATCCGCGCAGCGCTGTCCGACCATATGTCAACTAAGTACGACGATCCGCACTGGTATGTCAATCCCGTGCACTTTACGAGCGGCTCCAAACACCGAGGCCTGCTGCAGATCGTGCAGACGGCTTCGGATGACAGGCTTGAAGGCGAGCCTGAGTCGGTGGGGGCGGTTCCTGCCTCAGGAGGAGAAGCGCTCCCGTCGGGCGACCGTGCGGTGGCCCACCGTTCCGCCCTCGAACACTATTTACTGACCTACGCAACTCCTGAATTGCCGCCGTCATGGCTCGTCGTCGAATCCCTCACGATCGGCCAGCTCAACAACACGATCAAGAACCTGAAACTGCGCGCCGACAGGACCGCGGTGGCGGCCAGCATTGGACTGACCGAGCCAGTACTTGTGTCTTGGATGCGGACCTTTGTGCGTGCCCGGAACATTTGCGCTCACCACGGTCGCCTCTGGAACGTCGGTCTTGGCGTCTACCCAGCGGTCCCAAACTCGCGCGGAATCTCTTGGCTGAAGGGCGACAACGCTCTCCCTACGCGCTCGGAAAAACGTCTATACCCAGTGCTTGTAGCACTCCAGTCAGTGCTCGATGTGGTGTCACCCGGGAGCGCCTGGGCGCAACGACTCTACGATCTCGTGAGCACTCGCCCACCCATGAACCTCGCGAGCATGGGTATTCCTAAAAATTGGGCAGATGATGACCTCTGGAGCGAGCGCATCACTCGGTGATCTGCCGATTGAATGTTTCTCTCAGCCATCTTTAGCACGCTACCAATCTCCTCGATTCGACTGTCTATTTGCCCAGGCTGCTCGTTGCTGCGGCAGTTCTGGCAGTGTGCCGCAAGCCGATCGTCAAACGGACCATTACTAGCCGATTTCGGGAGATCAGTACGTTCCGTCCTTTTACGTTTCGGCCATACTCAAAAACAACTGTTGGCACCCACCGACGAGGATGGATGCCAACAGCGTGCGCGTGAGCTCTAGCGGCCCAT
Organism: Rhodoglobus sp. G.S.23; assembly: GCF_056675935.1. Classification (NCBI taxonomy): domain Bacteria; kingdom Bacillati; phylum Actinomycetota; class Actinomycetes; order Micrococcales; family Microbacteriaceae; genus Rhodoglobus; species Rhodoglobus sp. G.S.23. The sequence continues at coordinate 2,864,573 of NZ_CM155237.1, read as the reverse complement.
CCAGCCGCCATCCACGTTCAGGATGGCGCCCGAGACGTAGTCGGAGGAGCGTGACGCGAGGAACACGGTGGCACCCGCGAGGTCGCTCCCGACACCCCAACGACCGGCCGGGATGCGGTCGAGGATTGCCTTCGAACGGTCGGGGTCGTCTTGCAGGGCCTGGGTGTTGTCGGTGGCGATGTAACCGGGGGCGATTGCGTTTACGGTGATGCCCTTGCTGGCCCACTCGTTGGAGAGTGCCTTGGTGAGGCCGGCGATGCCGGACTTCGCTGCCGTGTAACCGGGAACGTTGATGCCGCCCTGAAAGCTGAGCAGTGATGCCGTGAAGATGATCTTGCCGCGGCCGCGCTCAATCATCGAGCGAGCGATGGCCTGCGTGAGCGTGAACTGGCTCGACAGGTTCACCTGAATAACCCGATCCCACAGCTCGGTGGGGTGGTCGACGGCGGGGGCGCGCTCTATGGTTCCGGCATTGTTGACGAGGATGTCCACGGTGCGGGTCGAGAGTGTCTCGCCCAGTGCGGCTACGGCATCCGGGTCGGCAAAGTCGCACGCGATGCCCTCGAAAGTGCGGCCATACGAGGTGACCGCCTTCTCGATGTCGCTACCCGAAGCTTCGATGGTGGCGCTAACGCCGATGATGTTCGCGCCGGCGGCGGCGAGTGCCTCGGCCATGGCGAAGCCGATTCCGCGCCGTGCGCCCGTGACGACCGCGGTGGTTCCGGTGAGGTCAAACATGCCGTTCATGGGGTTGCCCTTCTCGTTCGTGCTCACTTCTGGCCCGCCACATCCACGAGAATCTTCATCGCTTTGCCCGCGGCAAGGTCAGCGAAAGCTTCGCTGGTTTGCGACAGCGGCACAATGCGCGTGATCAACAGGTCGGCCGGGATGACGCCGCTATCGATCAGTTCGATGGCCTTTTCAAAGTCGGTGCGCTGGTAAACGCGCGCTCCCATAATGGTGAGTTCGCGCCAGAAGACGCGCTGTAGGTTGATCTCGCGAGGCGTGGGGTGGATGGCGACAACCACGAGGGTTCCGCGCACCTTCGCGAGGTCGGTGGCGCCGAGCACGGCAGCCGCAGCACCCGAGACTTCGAAGACCACGTCGGCACCGGCATCCGCGGTCCACTCGTTGACCCAGGCAACCTGGTCGACCTCGAGAGGGCTGATGGTCGTGAAGCCCAGCGCGTCGATCTGCGCGCGACGACCGGCGTCAATCTCGATGACGGCGACCTCAGCGCCAAATTCGCGGGCGACGGATGCGATGAGCACCCCAATCGGACCACCACCGATAATCACGGCCTTGTCTCCGGGCACCAAGCCCGAACGGCGAACATCGTGCACCGCAACAGCGGTGGGTTCGACGAGTGCCGCATGATCGAGGCGCAGCTCGGGCGGCAACGCAACGAGCGTTTCGGCGGGAACGTTCGACTTGCCCTGCAGGGCGCCGGGGGAGTCGATGCCGATGAAGTCGAGGTTCTGGCAGATGTGCTGGTTGCCGGCGAGGCAGGCGGGGCAGGTGTTGTCCCACCAGAGCGGCATGACGGTGACGTGGTCGCCGACATTCCAGCCATCGACGCCGTTGCCGAGAGCGGAAATGGTGCCGCTCATCTCGTGACCGAACGTCAGGGGAAGCTGCACGCGGGCATCCATGCTGCCGTGCAGGATGTGCAGATCGGTGCCGCATAGTCCGTTGTAGGCGACCGCAATTTGAACTTCGCCGGCGGCCGGAGGCTTCGGTTCGTACTCTTTGACCTCAAGGCGTTGCTCGCCTACATAACTCACGTTCAGCACTGGTGCGCTCCTTTGCGATTAGTGGACACGAAGGGTGGAGGAGGGGCGATTGCGGTGCTCGGCACCGGATGTCGCGGCTTGGTTCCCTTGCGTGTATTTCTGCGTCATACTAGCATGATCAAACGATTGTTCACGAGGATCAACAGAAGGCTGAACAGCAATGACTGACGACAACGGCGCACCAACGGAGTCTGCGCCAATGGACCGCCCCCTCGAGGGCATTATGGTTCTGGACTTCAGCCAATTCTTGGCCGGACCAGTCGCCGCGATGCGTCTCGCAGACCTGGGCGCCCGCGTCATCAAGGTTGAACGACCCGGCACGGGCGACATCGGTCGCACCCTCGCGTTCGCCGGTCGCGAGTTCGACGGCGATACTGTGTCGTTCCACGCGATGAACCGCAACAAAGAATCGATCACGGCAGACCTCAAGGTCGCCGAAGACCTCGCCTACGTCAAAGAACTTGTCGAGCGTGCCGACGTAATCATCCAGAACTTCCGCCCCGGCGTAATGGAGCGCATCGGCCTCGACTTCGAATCGGTGCGCGCCATCAACCCCGGCATCGTCTACGCCAGCGCGACTGGCTACGGCGAAGAGGGTCCGTGGAAGGATCGCCCTGGGCAAGACCTGCTCGCTCAGTCGATGTCGGGCATCCCGTGGCTCAACGGCTCGAAGACTGACGGCCCTGTGCCTGTCGGGCTCTCGATTGCCGACCACCTTATGAGCTGCCACATCGCTCAAGGAGTGACCGCCCTTCTCGTGCGTAAGTTCCGCACCGGCAAGGGCGGGCTCGTGCAGACGAGCCTGCTCGAAGCAATGCTCGACCTGCAGTTCGAACTGCTCAGCACCAAGCTCAACGACGACAGCATCACGGTGCAACGTCATGGCGAGCACTCGGCTCACGCCTTCTTGGCGGCGCCCTACGGCACGTATCCCACCACTGATGGTTACATCGCGATGGCGATGAATCCGCTGCCGAAACTGGGCGACCTGCTCGGCATGCCCGAACTGAGTGAGATGCACGACCCTCAACTGGCGTGGGATCCCCAAGAGTACGTCGAAGACCTGCTCGCCGCGCGCTTTGCGACCGGCACCACCCAACAGTGGCTCGACATTCTCGATGCCGGCGACGTGTGGTGTGCTCCCGTGCTCACGCTCGACGAACTGCTGGCCTCGGGTGGGTTCGAAGCGATTCGGATGACGCAGCCGGTCAGCCGCGGAGGCAACGAGTTGCTCACCACCCGCAGCCCCATTCGCGTTGATGGCCAGATTCTCACGAGCACTAAAGCGGCCCCGACTCTCGGAGAGGACAACGCTCGAGTGCGTGCCGAGTTCCCCTCCCGCGCCGCCGCAACAAGCGCCCCCGCAACCCAGGAGGCCTCCGCATGAGCCCGACGATCATCAAGGGAATGACCTGGGAACACGAGCGCGGCTACGGCAGCGTCGTGAAGGCCGCCGAAGCGTATCGCTCGGTAGCTCCCGATGTTGAGGTGCAGTGGGAGTACCGCTCACTGCAGGCTTTTGCCGACCAAGACTTGGACAGCATGGTTGAGCAGTACGACCTGCTTGTGATCGATCATCCGCACATTCCGATTGCTGCAGAAGATGCCCTCTTCACTCCGCTGAACGGTCGCGGCTTTGACTCCGAGCTGGCCACGCTGGCAACGCAGTCGGTTGGTCGCTCGCACGAGTCGTACCAGCACCTCGGCCAGCAATGGGGCCTTGCGCTCGATGCTGCCGCGCAGGTTGCCGCGTTCCGCCCCGATATTCTCGAGTCGCCGCCGCGCAACTGGGATGAGGTGATCGCGCTCGCCGAAGAGGGTCGAGTGCTGTGGCCCTTCAAGCCCGTCGACGCGTATTCGAGCCTCATCACGATCGCGTCAGGGCTCGGCGAAGATGCCATGGCTGACCCCGGCGTCTTCCTCTCAGAAGACATGCTGACCCGCGCGATGGAATTGCTCACTCGCTTGGCGCGGCTGGTGCCAGCCGACAACGCCGGCTTCAATCCGATTCAGGTCGCGGATGTGCTCGCCGAGAGTGACACCTTCGCGTACGCGCCGCTGCTGTTTGGGTACACCAACTACTCGCGTGCGGGCTACCGGTCAAACCGCGTGCAGTACATCGACATCCCGAGCTCCACTCGTGGCGTTGCCGGCTCGCTGCTTGGCGGTGCGGGTATCGCCGTGTCGTCACGCAGCCAGGTGATGGATGCCGCGATCGCGCACGCCTACTGGCTCGCGTCGGGCGCCGTGCAAGAGGGTTCGTACTATGACGGCGGCGGCCAGCCCGGCAACGCCGTCGCGTGGGAGAGTGCGCGCACCAACGCCGACAGCCTCGACTTCTTCACCGGCACGCGCGCAACGCTCGAAGGTGCCTACCTGCGCCCGCGGTTCGCTACCTACATCGAACTACAAAATGCGGTCTCCCCGCTCGTGACCTCAGCCCTGCGCGGCGAGATCACCATTGACGAACTACGCGAACGCCTCGACGCTGGCGTCGCAGAATGGCTGGTGCGCTGATGCTCACGAAAGACCGCTGGTATGACGACCACGAGGTGGGGGAGCGGCGCGAAACCGTTGGCCGCACCATCACCGAAGCTGACATTGTGCTGCACGCTGGCCAGACCGGCGACTTCTTTCCGCACCACATGGATGCCGAATGGATGGCGACGCAGCCGGCTGGTCAGCGCATTGCCCACGGCACCCTCATCCTCTCCGTCGCCGTGGGGATGACGGCGGGCGACATCAACCCGCAAGCGATGAGTTATGGCTACGACCGCATCCGCTTCATCCGCCCCGTCTTCATTGGGGACACCATTCGGGTAACCGCCGAGATCAACGAGATGTCGTTGCACGCGAAGCGACCGGAGGAGGCTGGCTACCTGCACGAGCTGGTCACGGTAACCAACCAACATGGTGACACCGTGATGGTGCTGACTCATCTTTATCTGGTCAATCGACGTACCAGCGACTAGTTGCCCGAATACACTGGCAACTATGGCTACTTTGAGTGATGTTGCGACCCGCGCCGGAGTTTCGGTGTCGGCGGTTTCGCGGGTGCTGAGTGAAAAACCTGGCGTGCGAGTGAGTGTGGCGACCCGTCAGCGCATTCATGATGCAGCGAAAGAGCTTAACTACCGCCCCAACTTCACGGCTCGAGCCCTCAAGTCGTCGCGCACTCACGCCGTCGGCCTTGTGGTGCCCGGTGTGACCAACGCCATCTTTGCTGAGCTCATGCGCGGAGTGGAAGAAGAGGCCAGCAGCAAGGATTACATGGTGCTGATCGCCAGTACCGAACGTTTGCCCGAAGGTGAAGAGTCGATCCCGCGCCTCATGGGTGAGGGACGAGTCGACGGTGTTCTCGTGCAGTTCGGTGACCACCTAAGTGGTGACGATCTGCGCACGGTGACCGACAGCGGCTTGCCCGTGATCTCGATCAACACAATCAACCCTGGCAGCGGTGGTTCTGTTCGCCTCGAAGATGAGGCGGGGATGCGCCTGGCAACCGAGCACCTCATCGAGCTCGGCCACACCCGCATCGGGTACGCCGGCGGTGTGCCAACCTCGGAGTCAGGTCAGCGACGTCTCGCCGGATTCCTCGAGGCGATGGCGAACGCGAAACTCACGGTCGAACCCGAACTCGTCACCGACTTCGGCTACTACCCCAAGCAGGGTGCTCAAGCCCTCGATGCGATGGCCGAGTTGTCGACCCCACCCACAGCGGTGGTCGTGGCGAACATCAACGCCGCTCACGGTGTGCTTTCGGAGGCACGACGGTTGGGCATCCGCGTACCTGAAGACATGTCGATCGTGGCGATGCACGACACCTGGACCGCCGAAATTGCGTGGCCACCGCTGACCTGCGTGCGCCTGCCGCTCTATGAACTTGGCCGTGCTGCGATGGCCAGCCTGTGGGAGAACATCAACTCGGGAACGGCCGAAGACCGTGTCATCGCCGACCCAGCACCCGAGCTGATCGTGCGCGAATCTACTGCGCCACCGGCGCGCTAACACTCCCTGGAGGGGCCAACAGTGAAAACCAGATCAACTCAGCGTGGACTTGAACTGACAGAGATCGGCCTGGGGGCCGCGCAGTTGGGAAACCTCTACCGTGAAACCACGGACGCTGAAGTTGACGAGGGTGTTGCCGCCGCGTGGGATGCCGGAGTTCGCTACTTCGATACTGCGCCGCACTACGGGCTCGGCCTCTCGGAGCGTCGCCTCGGCGAGCAGCTGCGCACCCACCCCCGCGACAACTACGTGATCTCGAGCAAGGTCGGCAAGCTCCTCGTACCGAATCCCGGTGGAGAAGACCAGATGGATGACCAGGGCTTTGCCGTGCCCGCCGTCACCAAGCGTCAATGGGATTTCAGTCGCGACGGCATCCTTCGCTCAGTCGAAGAATCTCTCGCCCGCACCGGGCTCGACCACTTCGATGTGCTCTACATGCACGACCCCGACGACCACTTTGAGCAGGCCTCGACCGAGGGAATCGGCGCACTCATTGAGCTACGCGAGCAGGGCGTGGTGAAGGCGGTTGGTGCAGGAATGAACGCGTCGGCTCCGCTCGCCGAGTTGATCCGCCGCGCGGATGTTGATCTCGTAATGTGTGCAGGACGCTTCACCCTTGTCGACGATTCGGCGCTCGCAGACCTCATGCCCCTCGCTCTCGAACGCAACGTCGGCGTTGTCGTTGCCGGCGTCTACAACTCGGGATTGCTCGGCCGCAATCGACCGAGCCCCGATGCAACCTTTGATTACGGGCCGGTTCCGCCCGAGATTCTTGAGCGGGCCAATCGGGTTGCGGATGCGTGTGAAGCCCACGGCGTCACACTTCCCGAGGCCGCTATCGCGTACGTACTGCGGCATCCGGCGGTCGTTTCCGTTGTGGTCGGAGCGCGCGGGGGCGGACAGGTGCGGTCGAACATCGAACGCTATGCGTCCACGATGCCCGAGGGGCTCTGGGGCGACCTCGAAGCTGCCGGGCTGGTTGCTGCGCTCTAGATCACCGGGCTAATAGCGCCATGCCCACCTCAACAGCGCCCGCAGTCTGAAGTGCAATTGCGCGGATGCGGTCCCACATGCTTGTGATCAAACGATTGATCAGATACCGTAACCATTATCGCTCGCTACTAGAAATGAGGCGCCCTTCCCATGGGACTCACTGATACAGCTCTCACCATTACCGCCGTGCGCGCAGTGTTGCTTTCGCACCGGTACCAGCCCGGAGAAGAACTCACGTGGGTCGGAGGCACCATTTGGTCCTGGGATGCCGCTCTCGTCGAAGTAACCCTCTCTGATGGAACCACCGGAGTCGGGGAAGCGGGAGCCGGCATCATGGCAGCCGCCGCCGTGCCCGGAATCGTGGATGCCTTCCGCCCCTACGTTCTCGACCACGAATTCGCTCACCCCCTCGAAGTCGCCGACCACCTCCGCGCCTACACCGCTTTCTGGGCGCGTGGCGGAATGCTCAACGGCGTTGCCGGAGCAATCGAAACAGCCGCGGTGGATGCCGTAGCTAAGCGCCTCAGCGTGCCAGGCTACGAAGTGCTCGGTGGCCTCAAACGCGACTGGATCGAGTCGTACGCCAGCGGCGGACTCGGCACGACCTTCGGCGAAGTCTCCGACTGGGCTGCCGCCCAGATCGAAGCCGGCTTTGGCACCGTGAAGTTCCGCGCCATGACCGACCCAGACACCACCATCAAGCTGCTCGACCATGTGACCGCGCTGCTACCCGAGGGCGTGCAGTTCGTCATTGACGCCGTGCAGGCCTGTGCCTCTGACCCGTGGCCCGTCGAGGAAGCAGTTCGCGTTGGCCATAAGGCTGCCAAACTTGGTGCTCGCTGGTACGAAGAACCCTGCCAAGCGGATGACGTGGCTGGCTACGCCGCCGTGCGTGCCGCCGTGAACGTGCCGATTTCCGGTGTCGAATCCAACGGAACCGTTCGCGACTTCGCCCAACTGCTCGACGCGAATGCGCTCGATGTTGCTCAGCCCGATGTCACTTTCGTCGGTGGCCCGAAGGCTTTTGCGCAGGTCGCCGAACTTGCTCATGCCGCCGGCGTGAAGACGGTTCCCCACGTGTGGGGCAGTGGTGTCACCTTCGCCGCGAACCTGCACACCGTGCTCGCCAACCCCTACGTTGAACTCTTCGAGTACTGCACCCTGCCCAATCCACTGCGTGACGCGATGCGAGTGGAAGAGGTCGACTTCAAGGACGGCGGAATCGTCGCTCCGAAGGCTGCCGGCCTTGGCATCCAGCTCACTCCCGAAATTGAAGCCCAGTTCCCATTCAGCCCTGGAGGTGGCCATGTCATCCGCTAACCCCACGCCCGAAGCATCCGGAGCCGCAGCCGCAGCAGCTGTGGCAGCAACCGGCAAAGCAGGTTTCACGCCGTTGCCCGGCGACGAGCGTCTCACGACCGCGATTCTGAGTGACTCGTGCGACGAATCGGGCTTGCGCAACCAAGTGCTCGACCAGCGCCTCGCGCCGATAACGCCGGGGTCGCGAGCTTTCGGTCGCGCCCGCACGGTGCGGTTCGCTCCGGCACTCGAGTCAGATCTCGACGACCCCTACAAGGAGTCAATCGACTTCATCGACGGTATTGGCGCTGGCCAGATGATTGTGATCGCCACCGACAACAGCAACGATTCTGGCTTCTGGGGAGAACTCTTCAGTGCGGCAGCGCTTGGCGCGAAAGCCTCCGGCGTGATCACCGATGGCAACCTGCGCGACACTGACAAGATCGCCGAACTCGGCTTTCCGTCGTTCTCGCGCTCGCGCCGCCCCATCGACTTCCGGGCTCGCATGCGCGTCATCGCCTCCGATGTTGTCGTCGAGTTGGGCGGAGTGCTAATTGCGCCCGGCGATCTCGTGATGGCCGATGATGACGGTGCCGTCGTAATCCCCCAGGCGCACGAAGAAGAAGTGCTCACGCGAGCTCGCACCCGAGCATCCAATGAATCGACGGTTCTGGCAGAACTGCTTGCCGGAGATTCTCTGCGCACAGTGTGGGAACGACACGGCATTCTCTAAACTGGCAACCGGCGAAGGGACAACACAGTGGTTTTTCCAATCATTGACTCTCACCAGCATGTCTGGAACCCCAACAGGGCGCACTATGACTGGCTCGACGATTCGTTGGCCCCAATAAACCAGGTGATGACGCTCGACCAACTGATTCCTGAGCTGCGGGATGCCGGTATTGACTACACCGTTCAGGTTCAGTCTGCCGACAACTTCGATGACACACGGCTCATGGTTGAGTCAGCAGCGGCGCACCACGAGGTAGCGGCAATTGTCGGCTACGCCCCGATTGATCGCCCCGAGCAAGCGGCACGAACGCTTGAATCGTGGCAGGGCGATACGCGCATGGTCGGGGTTCGCACGCTCATTCATACCCAGGAAGACCCGGAGTGGTTGCTGCGACCTAACGTCGACGAGGGGCTCACTGTGCTGGAGCGCGCTGGGCTCACCTTCGACGTGGTCGCAGTTCTTCCGGAGCACCTCGCGCTGATTCCAGAACTCTCGAGGCGGCATCCCGAACTTCGCATGGTGATCGATCATTTGGCGAAACCGCCGATCGGGCTCGACGAGCGTGAACCGTGGTGGTCGGCGATTGAGATTGCTGCCGAGAACCCGAATGTTTACGCGAAGATCAGCGGGCTCTATTCGGCGGCTGGCGATCCACAGCAGTGGACCACCGAATACGTTCGCCCCTATTTCGAACGGGCCATCGAGGTCTTCGGGCCGAAGCGACTGATGTATGGCGGCGACTGGCCGATTTCGGTGCTCGCCGGCGGGTATACGCGGGTCTGGCAGGGCCTCCAACCGCTCTTCGACAGCGTGGATGCCGCAGACCGCGAACAACTGCTTGGCCGCACCGCCGCGGAGTTCTACCGCATCGATCCCCCGCGCATTGGCTATTGAGGTGCCGCGCACAAACCCGTAGATAACAGTTGAAAAACCTTTGATCAAACGTTTGCACAACTTACTGGGTTGGTATAACGTTTGAGCACCGGAGAAACCGAGCCGTTCCAGCGCCTCGCGTCTCTCCACTACGAAGCAGTAGTAACTCACCTAGGAGTGTCAATGAAGACGAAGAGGTTTCTTTCCGCCAGTGCAGGAGTGGCCATAATTTCCGCCGCTGCACTCGTTCTATCCGGCTGTTCAGCTGACGGAGGCGCAACCGCCCCCGAACAAACTGACTCGGGTGGAAAAATCACGGTGTGGGTTGACCCGCCCCGTGTTCCCGCAGCAGAAGCTTTCCAGGAAGCACACCCTGAGATCGAAATCGACGTTGTCCAGATCGATGGCACCGTCGGTGGGCAGACCGTGAAGCAGGCATTCGCCAACTTCGACTCTGCCGGATCAGGATGGCCTGACGCCATCTTCTTCCCCTCCAATGACGACATCGCGTGGGCGACTGGTGCAGCGAGCAACTACGCCGCAGACCTCACCGATCTGCTCCCCGATGTTATCGACGGCTACGACCCCGCAGTGCTCTCGTTCTGCGACATCGATGGTCAGATTCGTTGCCTCCGCAATGACGCTGCCCCTGACGTGTTCTGGTACAACAAGGCATTCTTCGACGAGAACGGCTACACGCTTCCCACCACGTGGGAAGAGTACGGCGACCTCGCTGTGGAAATTGCAGCAGCGCACCCTGACAAGATCAGCGGATTCTTGGGCGACGCTTATGCCGTCAACCGCTACCTTCAGGCAGCAGACTGCCCCACGAACGACCGCCTTTCCGAGTCGGAAGTTCACATCAACCTCGACGACCCGAACTGTGTTCGCGCTAACGAACTGCTCACGCAGATGTACGACGGTGGCGCACTCACAACTCAGGGCATCTTCGATGGTGACGCCGCAGCAGCTGGTGTCAACCTCGTGATGAGCCCCGGTGCCGTCTGGTGGGGCAACTACCTCTTCCGCGATACCTGGAAGATCCCTGCAGGCCAGATGAGTGCAAGTGCACCGTTGACGTGGGAAGGCGAATCAAGCCCGACCGCCGGTAACGAAGGTGGCGGCCTCTGGGGCGTCTCCTCACACATCACCGGAAAGCAGCTCGAAAACACGCTGACCTTCGCAACCTTCGTCGCAACCGACCCGGCGTGGCAGGTTGAGTTGTCAACCGGTCTCCCCGGTTACGGCCCGATTCAGGATGCTTGGCTCGCCAAGCTCGAAGCTGACGGCTACTTCGCCGATGTTGCCTCCGTGCAGCAAGCATTCAAGGATGCGGCAGCAGCAGTAGCGCCGTACTCCTACATGCTCTACGACACGGGTGCAGCGTGGACCGAGACAGTTAGCCCCACGCTGATCGCTAACGGTTCGATGAGTGATGCGCTCGGTACCTTCGGAGAAGAGCTCGTGAACCGCGCCAACTCAGTCGGCTACACGGTCACCGCCGAATAGCAGCAACCAGCTAGGCACAGCATGTGTGGGGGTTTCAGATCCTTGAGGCCCCCACACTCTGTTCCACTCCACAACTCATAGGCGAGGAATACATGAGCAGCTCAACGCTAGCCACGAAAGGTACGGAGCCACCGGCTATCGGCCCCCGTGCATCCACCACCCCTCGGCGTCACCGCACACGCCATGCAGAAGCCCGCGGCGCCTGGATTTTGCTTGCCCCCTACCTCGCCCTGCTTCTCGTTGCCGCAGCAATCCCCATCGGTTACGCCTTCTGGATCGCCCTGCAAAAAGCTCCAACACTCGTCGACCCCACCAGCGGATTCGGCGGCTTTGACTCGTTCATCACGGTAATTACCGATTATCGGTTCTCCGGAACGTTCATCAACATCTTCTCCGTCATGATCGTGTGGTTGCCGCTCATGATGGTCGGAATCGTCGGCCTGGCGCTGCTGGTACATGCCAGCCCCGGACGCTTTGGCGACACAATGCGTTTCTTCTACTTCATCCCGGGAGCGTTGAGCGGAATCGCGAACTTCGTGCTCTGGGTCTACCTCCTTCACCCCACCCAGTCACCGCTCGCGCCACTCTGGCAAGAAGTCGGGTTCGGGTCGCTCAAAGAGATCGTCACCGACGGCAACATGCCGATGATTCTCACCGGAATGCTGTTCTTCCAAGGCGTCGGAACGTGGATCATTGTCGTCAATGGCGGCCTCAACGGTATTCCAGACGAAATCTTTGAGGCAGCCAAGATCGACGGCGCACGCGCGTGGGATTTGGCGTGGCATATCAAGCTTCCGCTCATCCGCCCCTGGATCGGCTATGCAGCCCTAATGAACCTCGCCTACGGTTTCCAGCTCTTCCTCGAGCCGTACCTGCTGCGACAGATTTCCTCTGGCGCGATTGCGGGCGAGTGGGCACCAACCCAGCTGGGTTACGCCTTCGCGTTCACGAACCGAAACTTCCCCGCCGCAGCAGCGCTCTCCATCATTCTGCTCGTAATTACCCTCAGCATTGGAGTCGTCATCGTGATGAAGAGTGGACTCTTCGGCGACGAAAAGGAGAAGAAGCGATGAGCAACAGCGCTCCCGGCGTCGTCGGCGCCAAACACTGGACGGTTGGCCGGATTGCCCGCATCACCGTCATGGTGATCGTTGCTGCCGCCTTCATCCTGCCCATCATCGGCTTCATCGCGATGGCCTTCCGCAGCCAAGAAGGTGTGCTCGCGGGAACCGATGGTTTCCTTGGCCTCGGCGGAATCTCGTGGGACAACGTCGTGTTCAGTTGGAGCCAGATCAATGGCTTCGGCCCCGGTGATGGTGGCCTCTTCACCCGCTGGGTAGGAAACTCGCTCGTGATCGCCATCGTTGGCGGAGTGCTCGCCCTCGTTGCAGCGCTGCCAGCAGGGTATGCACTATCTCGACTGCGGTTCCGCGGCCGCAAGGTGCTGCTCTTCGCTACCCTGCTCGCCATGGTGATGCCCAACACCGTTCTCGTCATCCCGCTGTTCCTCGAAGTGAATGCCATCGGCGCCGTCGGCCAATTGTGGCCAGTGGCAGTAATCATGGGCTTCTTCCCCTTCGGCACGTACCTCGTCTATATCCACTTCATGACGACAATGCCGCAAGAGCTGGTAGAAGCAGCCCGGATCGATGGCCTCAGCGAGATCTCGACCTTCTTCTACGTGGCACTGCCCATTTCGAAGCAAGTCATCGCGCTCGTCGCGTTCTTCTCCTTCGTGGCTAACTGGACCAACTTCTTCCTCCCCTTGGCACTGTTGACCTCTAACCAGGAGAACAAGACCATCTCGATCGGCATCCAAGAGCTCATCGGTGCCAGCCCACTGTTCAACGCAACAGTGGCAGCAGGCCTCGACGTGAAGCTCTACATGCCCCAGCTCGCGCTCGCCACGTTCATCTCCATGATCCCCCTGCTGATCGTGTTCCTCACGGCCCAGCGCTTCTTGATGCGAGGACAAACGGTTGGTGCGGTGAAGGGATAACCATGAAACGAGTAGCCCAGGTCATCGGCCTCCCACCCGAGAACCGCGAAGAGTACGAGCGATACCATGCCGCCGTGTGGCCAACGATTCTCGAACGGTTAGCGGCCAGCAACATCCACAACTATTCGATCTATCGTCACGGCGACCTGCTGTTCTCGTACTTCGAGTACACGGGTGACGACTACGAAGCTGATCAGGCCGCTATCGCCGCAGATCCCGAAACCAAGCGGTGGTGGGCACTTCAAGAACCACTGCAACGACCACTGGATGATCGTGCCGACGGTGAGTGGTGGAAAGAGCTGCCCGAGGTCTTCCACAGTGACTAGTTAGACGAGCAGAGCCCGCGCACTACCAGCGCCCCATTTCTGTATTTCTGTTCTGAGCAAGGAGAACTCTTCAGCATGACTACTATCACCAGCGTTGACGTCTACGACGTGCGTTTTCCGACGTCGCTCACCGCCGCCGGCTCTGACGCGATGAACAAGGATGGCGACTACTCGGCCGCCTATGTTGTACTCCGCACTGACGAAAAGGGCGTCGCGGGCTACGGCTTCACCTTCACCATTGGCCGAGGCAATGACATCTGTGCGCTCACTGCTGAACAGCGAGCTGCACCGCTCGTTGGTCGGGATGTTGACGAGATCGTCGGCGACCTTGGTGGCATCTACCGCGAACTGAAGTCTGATTCGCAATTGCGCTGGCTTGGGCCAGAGAAGGGTGTCGAGCACTTGGCGATGGCCGCCGTGATGAATGCCGTGTGGGATCTTGCTGCTCGCCGCGCGGGTAAGCCCTTGTGGCGGTTGCTCGCCGACATGACTCCTAAGCAGCTTGTCGACACCGCAGACTTCCAGTACCTCACCGACGCTCTCACCAAAGACGAAGCGATCGCGATGCTGAGCGAACTTGCTCCCACCAAGGAGCAGCGCATTGCCGAACTCACCGAGTCGGGCTACCCCTGCTACACAACGAGTGCTGGCTGGTTGGGCTACTCCGACGAGAAGCTTCGCCGACTCTGCCAGGAGGCTGTGGATGCCGGCTACCGCCACATCAAGCTGAAGGTCGGTGCGAATCTCGACGATGACATCCGGCGCTGCGGTATTGCCCGCGAAGTCATCGGTGCCGACGCGAAGCTCATGATCGATGCGAACCAAGTCTGGGACGTCAATGAGGCTATTGATTGGGTAAAGGCGCTCGCGCAGTTCGACCCGTTGTGGGTTGAGGAGCCGACGAGTCCGGATGACGTGCTCGGTCACGCTGCTATCCGCAAGGCCGTTGCGCCCATTGGTGTTGCGACGGGAGAGCACGGTATGAACCGTGTGCTCTTCAAGCAGATGTTCCAGGCCGAAGCCATCGACTTCTGCCAGCTCGACTCGGCCCGCCTCGCCGGCCCGAACGAGATCATTGCCGTGTACCTGATGGCCAAGAAGTTTGGCGTTCCGGTCTGCCCGCACGCTGGTGGCGTTGGCCTCTGCGAGCTCGTGCAGCACCTCTCGATATTCGACTACGTCGCTGTGTCGGGCACTCTCGAGAACCGGGTAACCGAGTTCGTCGACCACCTGCACGAACACTTCGTTGACCCCTGCATCGTCGAGAACGGCGCCTACCGGGTGCCGATGGCACCGGGCTACTCGGCGCAGATGCACGAGTCATCGGTCGCCGAGTTTTCGTTCCCCGATGGCAGCTACTGGGCGGGTGTGGCTGTCGCGTCGTAGTTGCGGGGAAGCCGCAGGATCACGCCGGTGACATCGTGCACGAGTGGGAGTTCGTACCGTCGGCTGCTGATCGTGTTGTAGCCCGCAGCAGCTTCACGCTGCTCGCGAGTCTCGACTCGGTTGTAGCCGAAGAACCGAATCCACCCGAGGGCGAGCCCGCTCGCTAGCGAGAGCGTGACCCCGGCCGGATACGCGACGGGAATGCCTTGCGTGCCGACGATAACCAGAGTGATCCCCACGATCTCGAGCATGACGCACAGGCCAATGAATTGACCGGCGAGGTGATGCAGGCGCCGTGCGCTTGATCCCGGCACGAGCGTCATTCTTTGTTCGAGAGGCATCACACCCACGCTTTCCACGTGCGGATCACGCGGGAGGTGCGGCGCGCCATCCACTTGTCGAGCTCGGGGTCGGCGCCGGGCGCTCCAAGCAGCGTGGGGGAGAGGAAACCGAGAAAGGGGCGCGTCTGGAGTTTCACCACTCCGCACTGCCCGAAGGCTTCAATCTGCTCCGCAATCTCGGCTACCTGGGCGTCGATGTCGCCGGGTTCGGTGTTGCTCTCGAAGACGAGATCGGGGCCGGCCTCAAGAACGTAGCCGCCGTCAGAAACCACGGTCACAGAGATGTCGACAGCCCCGGGCGTGGGTGGAGTGAAGTCAACTGTCGCCGTAAATGTGTTGAGGAATTGCGGATGCACGACGACCTGAATCGCCGGAAAGTGGGCTGCGATCCGCTCGGCCACCTTCTCGGCAACGAGTGCGGAAATGTTTGCGGTCACTTCAGCTCCTCCGGTCCACGGACCAACTCGATTCGACCGCGACCCCGATGGCGGTTCCATGGAATCCACGTTGCTGAAATGCGAAAAACGTTCAGCCCACGATGAATCTCCCACCCGACGCGAGTCCGCAACCCGCGCAGGCCCAGTGTGCCGTAGCCCGCCGGACCGCCGACGCCATACTGGTACCTCATTAGGGCGTGCACGAGTTCTGGCAGTGTTGCATCGGCCGAAATTTCTATCCCGCTTTGCCTCACCCCGTCGTTGGTTAAGTAGTTGCGCAGTCGTTGTGCAAACTCGGCGGGTTCCGGCTCACCGTTGACGTTCACATCGATAGAGACGCGTTCTCCGTGAACCGAGATGATCAGCCTGCGGCCGAGTGCATCGAACCCCTCGTACTCTTCGTTAACAACGTCGACCGCTTCAACGGCAAGACAGGCAGCTTCGATGGTGAGGAACATCGAAAGATCACCGTTCTCATCCAGAACGATCGGGAGCGTTGCACCCATTACGACGTCTCCTTGTGTGGCTGCAACAACTCAGACTTCTCAAAGTCGAGCGCGCGATCGAGGCTCGCCAGCGCGCGGCGCTGTGTGCGGTCGAAATGGACGAGGTCGCTGACTCGGGGTTCTGGGCTGCAATACTCCCCAAACTCCGCATTACCGGCTTGCCAGGTAATTAAGAAGGACTGAAGTGACTCCTGTGGGTCATCCAGCTCATCCCACGCCTCGCGATAGAGACTCACGGTGAGGAAGCGACAGACTCGTGCTGCCTCGGGGAAGGCGCGCAAACTCACGCTAAGTAGCTCCACTCCGATCTCGCGTTCTTCCTCACGGAAGCTGAACGCGATGCGCTCCTCCCGCGGTGTCAGTGTCATTCCTTCTTCGAACCGTTGGAGCGTTATCCGCACCGCATCAGAAACCGAAAGCAATCCGACTCGGTAGCCAACGCTCAACACCTCTTCTGTGAGCAGGCTTACTGGCAGTAGTGATTCCGGAAGCGGGGTGCTTGAGCAAACCAACTCCACTGAGAGTCGCTGGTCTTTGAACCACTGCTCACGCGGCTGCAGATCCTTCACGTACCCTTCAGCCCCCTCGTGATTCCTGCGCAGCACAGGATAAATCGACGCTATCGGTTGGGGGAGGCAACCTGCTAGAGAAAATGAGTTTTAGTGGGCGCTTGTACCTCTATCTGGGTGGAGAGCGTCGGTCGCGGAGGGTGAGTGACGGCTGCACAAGACCCGAGGGCGCAGGCTTGGGCTCGAGCGGCAGGGCGAGCAGTCGCACTGATGAGTTGAAGAAGTAGCCAGTCACGAGAAGCGTTTGAAGTAGGGAAATGATGCTCGCTGCTAGCGCGAACGGTCCGTGAGGGGTCTCGACGACGAGAAGCCATACTTCGTTCAGGGCGAGGATTGTCGTCAGCATGCCGAGAATGAACCCGGCTGGAGGGCGGGCGGTCGCTCGCCACCAGGGGCGAGGCGCCGCAAGTGGCTCGGCTGCGCCGCGAAAAGTTCGCACCCCCACGACAAATGCCAACGAGCTGAATGCCACCCCACACACGAGGGAAGCAGCAGGTGGTGCCCCCGCGGAATCGAGAACGAAGAACAGAAGTCTCCCGCTAATGAGATAGGTGCAGTAGAACGCCAACTTTGCCCACCACGCAACAATCCGGAACGGTCGGATGTTGACATCACTCATAGTGGACCGGAAACCTTTCGTGGGGTGATAGCTGAGTTCTCTTCGAAAACTACACCACGACCGTGACCACGACCGTCCCGGTGCCCGTGTGGACGGAAGGGCGCCGTCGTGCGGTTACGTTACCGCTGGTGAATTCGTAGACCACTTGGACGAGGTCCAGTCGGATTCGTGATCCGTGAAGCATGGGGGCGAACTCATCCTGGGGTTGCTGCTGGCTCGGCTGGCCCGCGCTAAGGAGCATGCGCCGAGTGTCGGGTATCCGGTGCAAGCGGCGGTGCGGCAGTAGTAGGCGTAATGACCGTGCAGTTGACCGCGAAGCACTCAATATCCGCGGACTTGCGCGAAATATCGACGCTAAAGATCTCCGTCGCGGGACCAATGCTCGACCCAGAACTGTGAAGAATTGGCAGTTACTCACCCGCTCATTCTTGAGGTCGGGCATGCCCATCGTGGCAGAGGACGTTTGCATTCGAATGCCCACATATGTCATCGACATCCATTCGACACGCCGGATGACCCCCTAAAGGGGGGTATGCCCCATCGGGGCAACGGGAGTAGTTTCACTCACTACCCCCTTATTGGGGGTCAGTACCCGCAAGAGCAGGCACCACCTACCCGCCCCGCAGCGCGTGCCAACCAGCGCGCCTCCCCCAGCGCCCGTCCCCCGTCGGGCGCAAGTTCTAGTGCGCAAAAAACCGACACCCGAAATGTCGTGATCCCGATGCAAGAGCCGTTTTACCCATCCCCAAAATCACCCGCCCCCAACCAGCACCCGAGCCTTACCCGCTGCCTGAGCACTCATTTCTCCCCGAGAGCTGAGAAATGAGTGAACTCAGAAAATTACCCGCCCAGCCCGCTCCCGAGCGAGAGCGCGGCCACCTGCGGTTGGTGGATTCAACCGACTTTCATCCGCTATCAGCAACCACGCGGCATCCAGAGTCAGGCTTGGCCTGGGCTCGCACGTATGAGACGAAACTACTCATTACGGATGCCGTAATCATTTGTTTCACGATGATCGCCGCGCTCTCGACCAGAGCAGAATTGACCAGCATCCCCGTCTTTCTCGTCAGCGTGAACCCCCTCATGTGGCTTGGCCTAGCTGGTGTCGCGATGATTTGGCTCGCGTTGCTCCAGATTTTCCACACTCGAGATCGGCGAGTAATCGGTGCCGGCGCCAACGAGTACAAGAGCCTCATCACCGCCAGCATGACCATGTTTGGGCTGCTATCCATCACGCTTCTGATCGTCGAAGCCGGCTTCCCCGGCAAAGGCGCAGTGCTGGCGATGGCGATCGGAGTCATCGTACTTCTCGCCAGTCGGTGGTCGTGGCGACGCTGGCTCACTCGGCAACGACGACTCGGCCGCGCACTTTCACGGGCCGTCATTGTCGGTACGAGCAGCGAAGTCGACTACGTCGTATCGCGAATCAAAGGCAACCTGAGTGCGGCATTCGCCGTTGTCGGAGTGTTGACGGAACCGGATTCTCAACACTCGCCGAAATCTGATTCCTCCACGAGGTATGAATTCGGTCCAGAACGGGTCGCTGCGACCGCTGCCGAGCTTGGCGCTGACGCTGTGATCGTTGCTGGTGATCATGGCTGCGGAAATGACTTCATCCGCAACCTTGCGTGGCAACTCGAGGGCACGGCCGCCGAGCTGATACTGGCTTCGCGGCTAGCGAATGTGGCAGGGCCGCGCATCCACTTTCGGCCCGTTGAAGGCCTTCCTCTTATCCACGTTGAAATTCCCCAGTTCGAAGGGGGAAAGCACGTCGTCAAGCGTGGCCTCGACATCGTTGTCTCTGCCCTCGCGCTTGCCTTTCTTTCGCCGCTCTTTCTCCTCTTAACTGTGCTGATCCGTTTGGACAGTCCAGGGGGCGCTCTCTTCAGCCAAGTGCGGGTGGGGCGCAACCTTGAAACGTTCCGAATGTTCAAGTTTCGTTCGATGGTCACGGATGCCTCCGAAAAGTTGGCTGAACTCACTCAGAAGAACGAGGGTTCGGGGGTGCTCTTCAAAATGAAGAACGATCCGCGAGTCACCAAAATAGGTCGATTCATCCGAAAGTATTCGCTTGATGAACTGCCACAAATCTGGAACGTGCTGAAAGGCGACATGAGCCTCGTCGGGCCACGTCCGCCGCTGCCCAACGAAGTGCGTGCGTATAAAGGGAAGGTAAACCGGCGCATGTACATCAAGCCTGGGCTTACCGGCATGTGGCAAATCAATGGACGGTCGGATCTGAATTGGGAAGACAGCATGCGCCTCGACCTCTACTACGTCGAGAACTGGTCGGTCGTCGGTGACCTCGTCATAATGTGGCGCACGTTCAAGGTACTCATCCATCCTGTCGGTGCGTACTAATGATGCGCGCGCCAGGGGACGTTCGCGCGACCGCGATGAACGGCCCAGACAACTACCACCAGTGCACCTCCTCTGCGCCCCAAGCGCCCTCACAGTTGCCGTCGGGAGGTATGTGAGGGTAAACACCCGTCGCTGATGTGTGCCACGAGAGGTGGGACTTTCGTGCACGCGAACGCTGCCACGTTGAGCAGAAGGGTCGTAATGGAACCGGCGGCCATCTCGGGAGGCCGCGGTGCCCTGCGATCCTGCTCGCTGGTATCGGGCGCCAAGTTCGCCAGCATTGCGAAGCGAGCTGCGCCATCAGCGGCGGGCTAACCTCCGGAGTCAGTTACCGGTGGTGCCGGCCAGAATTGTTGCGCGCAGTGAGTGAACGGAGGCCTCCCACGAGTAACCGAGATCGCCTGGCGCCGTGACTGCAGCTCGAGCGGGGGCAGAGCGGATCGCCTCAGCAATAGCGGGAACATTATCCGGATCCACATAGCTAGCATTCGCTCCCAAAATTTCGCGGAACACAGGGATATCGCTCACCACTACCGGTGCGCCAAAGTGGCGCGCTTCGAGGGAGGGAAGGCCGAACCCTTCGTCTCGGGTCACAAACAGGAGCAGCGCCGTGTTGCCATACAGCCACGCGAGTTCGTCATCGTCGATGAAACCAAGAAATCGAACCGCCCCACGTTCGACGGCCTCAGTAATATCGCCAGGAAGCTCAGCAGTGCGCCCTTGAGGCTCGCCAACGATCACGAGAGGCGAATCTGGAGTTGCCCGCCCTGACGAAAGCGCCGCTTGGATGGTGTTGGCGAGATTCTTGCGAGCGTTGAGTCTGCCTACGCAGAGCAAAAAATCTCCGGTGAATCCGTCGAGGCCTTGAGGCTTGCGGGGAACAGCATCCGCTAAGCCTCGCCCCACAGCAAGACCCACCGGAACGACAGTGCGGCCACGGCTCAGTCGACCAATGCGCTCGGCTTCGTTTCGTGATGACGTGAAGAGCCACGTGGCCCGGTGCGCCGTCAGCGGCATCAGGCTGAAGTAGAGGCGCTCGGTGAGAGTGAACCACTCCGGCGAGGTCAGAAACATGTAGTCGTGGATGAACACCGCTGTAGGCCCAAACGCTGGCGTGAAGTTGTGCGTGATGGTCACATCGGCGTGCAGCCGTTTCGCGACAAATGGCAATTCAAGAATCGCGCTCACGCCCTGTGGTTTCACTCGCGTGCCGACTACGGCGACCCGACTAGGCAGCTCTGAGGTGGCGACCTGAATGGATGCCCGGCGAACGGCGACGGTGATCTCGTCTTCAGGAAATTCGCGTTCCCAGGCCCAGATGAATTCGCGCAGAACCTGGCGATTCGAGGCAGGGCCTCGCGCCCACCAGAAGCCGTCGAAGAGAACGCGCATGCCCCCATGCTAGCCCCGCGGGTGTCATGCCCACCGGGGCATAACTCTCGACCAGTCGAGGGGCGTCGCGCTATGGTGAAACATGACCGCTACAGGGGAAAGCCCAGCAGCACCACTGGGATACCGTGCCATTGTCCGGCAGCTTGCGTCCGCCCAAAAATCAGGGCGGGGAGCGCCGCCGTACTCGCGCTGGATAAATCGCCGCCTTGGCCGTTTGCTCGCTGCCGGAGCATTCCTGATGGGCAGAACCCCCAATCAGGTCACCATGGCGAGTGCGACGTCGACGCTTGTGGCGCTGGTTCTTGTTTCCACCGTTCAGCCGGCGTGGTGGCTCGGTATTCTCGTTGCCGTCCTTCTGCTGCTCGGGTACGCCCTCGACTCGGCCGATGGACAGCTTGCCAGGCTGCGTGGGGGCGGAACCAAATCTGGTGAATGGCTTGATCACGTTGTTGATGCGTTCAAGATTGTGATTTTTCACGGCGTCATCCTCATTTCGTTTTATCGCTTCGGTGACGAGCTGCCGGATGCCGTGCTGCTGATCCCCCTCGGTTTCATTGTGGTGTCGTCGGTGTTCTTTTTCGCGATGATTCTCACTGACCAATTACGCCGGATTGCGTCGTCCGAGCGCGGGGAGGCGTATGCGAAGCCGAGTGGCGGCGGAGGCTGGTTGCAGACCATCGTTGCGATTCCGACGGACTATGCGGTGCTCTGCCTGTCGTTTGTGGTGTTCGGGTGGCTGAGCGGTTTTGTTGTCGTGTACGGGCTGCTGTTCGCCGCCAACGCTGTGATTCTCATCGCGGTACTCGCGCGCTGGTGGCGCGAACTGCGCACAATTGACGCTTCCTAGCTGGGGCGTTGCTCGAACTCGTGAACGAGCGCCATAGTGCTCTCGATGTGTCCGCGGCTGGAGGCTCCAAAAACGATCGATTCAATCCCGGGCTGGGCAAAAACCCACTCGAGGGCTTCGCGGGGGGCAATCGCGCCAGACGCAAATACTGACATCGCGACCGCTCTGAATGGGCGCTTGGCCAACGCATCCTGATAGGCCTCGGTTCCGCCAGACATGCGGAAGCCGATCTTGTTGATGTTCGAGCACACCAACGGGTTGTCGATCCCGGCGCTATCGAGGTGGTCGAGGAGCATGGGCAGGTTCATCGTGATGAACCCGGGTTCGGCTCCGTAGCGTGAGCGCACATGGTTGGCGAAGATCGCAAAAGCATCGGTGAAGCCAAGGCCGAGGAGTAGATCGACGACCACATTCTGCAGCCAGATCACGGGAGTATTGGCACCAGCGAAGCCGGCCATCTCAGCATCGACCAACAGTGTGATGATGCCCTCAATGTCTTTCTTCGCGAGCGAGCGCCCGCCGCGCATCATGGCATTCAGCAATCCTTCGTCTGGCAAGAATTTGCCGAGGGCTCCGAGGATGCCGTTCTCGGTGACGGCGTCGGCGTACTTGTGGGCGTAGGGCATGCAGGGGAAGAACGAAAAGCCGTCATATTTTTCGGGCTGCGATCGAACGCGGTCGACAACTTCGGAGATGCGGTCGTGAGTGGTGCACATGAGGGTGCGGATGCCGCTGTCGTAGGCATTGTCGACAACATCCATGATTGCGTCAATGCTGTGGAACCGCATCGCCTGCTCACGTGCTTTTTCTTCTGACCGATGGTTGATGCCAAAGAACTGATTGTCACCAAAAAGCACGCGGTCGAGTTTCGCCGGTGGCGATGCGAATGCCGAGGCCCGGTCTGTTGTTGTGGTCATGATCGTCTCCCCAGGAAGCTGCGACGTCGGGTCGGGACCGACGCCACAGACGGTGACGCACTCGGCACGGAGGTTGCAGCTGGACCGGCTGCGGCATCCTGAGTGAGTAGTTCGATGATTCGGTCAGTGACCGCAGCACTCGTGAAATCGTTCGTTGAGGGGAGGTCGGGGTCGTGAGTTCGCTGCACAAAGTGATCGAGTTGGGCGCTGTATTCTTCGCCGCGCAAGTAGAACCACACTTCGTCGGTGAGTTCGGTCGTGGACTTGATGTTCCAGCCCTGTTGGTAGCCCGCTGTTTCGGGGGCGGTGCTGCGCAAGTACACCTGAATCTCTTGGCGGTCGGCAATGATCTTGCCCTGGGTGCCGGAGATGCTCATGCGGGTTGTCATCTTGCGGTACGACTCGTCGGACCAGTTGACGGACAGTTGGCCGCTCACGCCGTCCGCAAAGTAAATCGTGCTGTATACCTCGTCTTCAGTATTCTCCGAGAAGATGCTGCCCAAAATTGTGCCGCCCACTCCGGTTGCGTCGCCGACAAACCACGTGGCGAGGTCGAGTGGATGCGCGGCGTAGTCATACAGGCACCCACCTCCCTCTGTGCGCTTGCTCCGCCACGTTGATCCCTTCGCCTTCAATACGACAGGGCCATACGATTCGGCTTGAACATGGGTAATGCGGCCGATGGCTCCAGCGTCGATCAGGCGCTTCGCCTCACGAAAGGTTGCGACGAATCGATTGTGATATCCCACCTGAGTGACGAGACCACGGGATGCCGCCAGCTCGGCCAACTCTGAAGACTCGGCCGAAGTGAGGGTGAGTGGCTTCTCGCAAAAGACGTGAAGTCCGTGTTCGAGCGCGGTGCGAACCATCGCGGCGTGAAAACGGGTGGGAGTCGCTATGAGCACCGCATCCAACTGAACGCTGTCGAGCATTTTGTCGAAGTCAGTGAACGTATTCAGTCCCGTGTACTTCGAGAGCACGCCAAGAATGTAGCCAGCCGAATCGACAACGGCATCAACAGAGACTTCGGGATGGGCTCGAATCATTGAGAGATGGGAGAGCCCCATTTTTCCTAAACCGACCACGCCAACACGAATCATGCGGACTCCTCCTGAGCTTGCTGGGGTTCGTGCACGTCGACGTAGAGTGCCAACAAATCTTCGTACTGCCCGGCGACGTGCTCCCAGGTGAACTCCGTCAGATGTCGGCTGCGGCTTGCCGCCGCGAGAGCGCGACGCTGGTCGGGTGAACCGAGCAGAGTCGACATGTGATCGGCAGCGTCATCCACCCCGGTGAAGTAGAACGCTCCATCACCCGCCACCCAGCGGTTGTAGGGATTGTCGTGGGCAATGACCGCATTACCTGCCGCCATTGCTTCGACGAGGGAAGGATTGGTGCCGCCAACGGTATGCCCATGCAGGTATCCGAGGGAGTGGAATCGTAGAGCCGCTACCTCATCCGGTTCGTAGATGGGGCCGACGAACAGCACCTCGTCACTCGCTGCCTCTCGAACGGCGCGGGTGTAGGGGTCACTGTCGTCGTAGGTTCCGAAGACCGCGAGTTGATGACCCCGCTTTTCGCGGGAGAATGCGGTCACCAGTTCGAGAATCGAATTCTCTGGAATCGGGCGACAGATGAGCGTGAGATAGTTCCCCGGAGTGAGGCCGCGAGTCGTCACGGGGAGCGTATCTGCCTGCTCAACCGCATGAGCGCCATACGTGATCGTGACCAACTTGGAGCGGCGCGCACGGGTAGCGAGATAGGTTTCGATCACCGGATGATCGGCAATGAGTCGATTGCCCACCCAGCAGGCGATCCGCTCGTTGATCCACAGAATGGCTTGGCGGCCTTTGCCCCAGCGGGACCTCGACCACTCGATGCCATCCATGTTGATGACGTTCGGGATGCGTTTGATGCGTTGGATGATGTTGAAGACGGCGGTGTTGTAGCCGAACGTCAGGCAGACATCCCGAAACCGTGATGCATGGCGGATGGAGGCGAGGTCGAAACTGGCGGTTCCCAGCCAACCTTCTCGATGCTGGGGGATCATCACCCGCTCGATGCCATTCCATTTGTCGTACGTTGTTGGACCGGTGCCCGGCACTTGGCAGTAGACGATAGCGCGCCACCCGCGGTCACGAAGAAAGAGGGCAACGTTCTCTGCGGCAGTTTCGAAACCACCGTAGGCGGCGGGGATTCCGTGGGTTCCCAAGATACGCACAGTGGGCTGGCGGGCGTTCGGAAGGCGGGCGTTGGCGGAAATGTGGTTTTTCAACTGTCCATCCTCCTGGCAGTGCCTCAAGAATTTCGAACAGACCCCCCACTGTCTGGACTCGAAAGTGTACGCCGCACGTCAATGGGCATTCCTCCCCAGAACTGGGGGTTATGTCAATGGTGCTGCGGGTGTATGTTCCAACCCCGTACATTCCCGAAGTCACGGAGCTGCCATGACACAGTCGAAGCATCCCCGTGGCGAGGTCGAGCCCTACGAAGCTGAGGCCGCTCCGGCGTGGCTTGGCACACGTTCTGCGAAAATTCTTGCGGCGTCGATAGTGGTCGCCATTGTGGTGGGGCTTGGCGTGGTGTTGTTTCTTCAGTTCGCACCGAAGTCTGTAGTGGGAACATTGCCCACTTCGTCGCCAACCTCGGGGGCCGGGGTTGAATCGCCGGCCGCTTCGTCGTCGCCGGCGCCCACTGACGGCCCGGTAGTGCCTGACGTTGCTCCGATCGCTATCGACAAACCCGGAGTGATCACGACTGGTCTTGCCGCTCAGATCAGCAAGGTCGAAGAGGTCGACGGAACAGCGCGGGGTCCCGGCGAAGTTGCGGGGCCATCGCTGCGGGTGACTATCACGATCACGAATACATCGTCGGATGCCGCGACACTGCGCACCGCGGTTGTGAGCTGCTATTTCGGCGCCGACCGCACCCCCGCGCAGGAGCTTCGCGAACCAGGAGGTGTACCACTTCCGGAATCGGTCTCCGCAAATTCTGCGGTGGATGGTGTCTATGTCTTCACTGTCCCACCCGAAGAGCGCGACAACATCACAATCTTGATTGACTACTCCGTTGATGTGTCTCCGCTAGTATTTCAGGGCGATGCCGCGGAATTGATCGCCCGCTAGGTTGCCCGCAAGCTCCGCCGTTAGCGACGGAGTTTCTGCGCGCCCGTCGGCAGGCGTGAAAACGTGACCCCCTTTCGGGGGGCACCCGAAGAGGGGTAAAGGGAGTATGGTGTGCCTCCAAGTGGAACCCGAAATACCCACAAACCCCGAAAAGGCACCCCATGCGCGCAACTCGCCATATGCCACCGAACCCACTGAGACTGATTTCAGCCGCAGCAACGATGACATTAATCGCAGCCCTGCTTACCGTGATGCAGCCCATTGTGGCTGTAGCCGACACCGCAGCGAGCCCACCTCTGCCATCGACGGTTTCGTCGGATCCACTGCCAACGCCCCAGATCAATGGTGTGGTCTGGGATCAGGTCATCGTCGGCAATACCGTCTACGTCGCCGGCAACTTCACAAAAGCGCGCCCGTTCGGTTCTGCGGCGGGAGTCAACGAGGTCAACCGCCCGTACATGCTCTCGTACAACCTCACCACGGGAGCACTGCTCCCGTGGGCGCCAACGTTCGACGCCCAGGTTCGAGCAATCTCCGCATCGCCGGACGGAACCCGACTGTACGCCGTCGGTGACTTCACGACGGTCAACGGCACATCCAAGGCCCGCATCGTGGCGTTCAACACCGCAACGGGCGCGATCAACACTGCCTTTGATGCCCGAGCGAACTATCGTGTGTACGCGGTCGTCGCAACGAATACTGCCGTCTACTTCTCGGGACCATTCACTTCGGTTAGCGGAAGCACCCGCCTCGGTGGTGCAGCAGCTTTAGCCTCGAATGGTGCTGTGACGCCGTGGGCTCCTGAACTCGCTGGCGGCCGGGCATTCGGCATCGTAATTTCGCCCGACGAAACGAAAGTCGTGATTGGTGGAGACTTCACCACTGTCAACGGTTCCGGCAATCCCGGCTACGGGCTGGCGATGGTTGATGCCAGCGTTGGAGCGCTCATCACCCCGTTCGCCGCGAACAACTCTGTCCGCAATGCAGGGCTCGACGCTGCGATCTTCTCGCTCGCTTCCGACTCTGACAGCTTCTATGGTTCGGGCTATGTCTATGGTTCTGGCGGAAACCTTGAGGGCATGTTCCGTGCCAACTGGTCCGACGGAGCAATCGTGTGGATTAACGACTGCCACGGTGACACCTATTCCGTTTCGCCGGCGCCCAACGGCGCTATCTATGCGGCAGGCCACTCGCACTACTGCGGCAACATTGAAGGCTTCCCGCAGACCGATCCCTGGTCATTCAGCCGCGGTATCGCGTTTAGCAAAGATGCAACCGGATCAATCTCTAACGACCCCTACGGCTACCCCAACTGGGCAGGCAACTCCAGTCCCTCACTTCTGAACTTCTTCCCCGACATCAACCTAGGAACCTTCACTGGTCAGTACCAGGGCCCGTGGGATGTCAGCTCAAACGCTGAATACACGGTCTACGGCGGCGAGTTCACGAGAGTGAACGGCCAATCTCAGCAAGGACTTCTCCGCTTCGCTGTGCCGTCGATTGCCCCCAACCTTGATGGCCCACGCCTAACCGGCAACGACCTCGTGCCGAAGATGACATCACCAGCGCCAGGAACAATCGCGCTCAGCTGGACCGCTGACTGGGATCGTGACAACGAGAACCTGACGTACCACCTCATCCGTGATGGCAAGAGTGCTTCGCCGATCTACGTGACAACTCAGGATGCTCGTTTCTACGACCGGCCAACCATGACGTACATCGACACCGGTCTCACCCCCGGCCAGACCTACACGTATCGACTGCGCGCCATCGACCCCTACGGCAACAATGGCTGGGGAACAACGGTCTCGTATACCGCGGGAACCACGGGTCAACTCAGCGACTATGCGAGCGCTGTCATGAACGACCAACCCACGAGCTACTGGCGTCTCGGCGAATCGGGAGGCAACACTGCGGTGGACAGCCTTGGCCGCGACAACTCGACAGCCAACAGCGGCGTCGGCTTCGGGGCATCCGGAGCAATCATTGGCGATAGCAACACGGCGGCCAACTTCACGGGTAGCTCGAACAGTTACACGGGATCGCAGGCGCTCGTCTGGCGCGACAATACCTTCTCGGTTGAAGCCTGGTTCAAGACCACGACGAACTCTGGCGGCAAGATTGTCGGATTCGGCAATCGTCAGTCCGGCAATTCCACCAACTACGACCGCCATATCTACATGGATTCATCCGGAAAAGTGAACTTCGGTGTTTACACCGGCAGCACTCGGATTGTGCAGAGTGCTAAGTCATACAACGACGGCCAGTGGCATCAGGTAGTCGGCAGTATGAGCGCCAGCGGAATGGAATTCTTCGTTGACGGCGTGCGCATCGGAGTGGAACCCAGCGTCATCTGGGGCCAAAACTACTGGGGCTACTGGCGTATCGGTGGCGACCGCAGCTGGAGTGGCTCTGACTACTTCAACGGTGCCATCGACGAAGTAGCCGTGTACCCGAAGCCCCTCACGGCAACACAGGTGCAAAACCACTTCCTGCTCTCGGGCCGCTCACTCTCCGGGCCTCCGGCACCAACCGACAGCTACGGTGCGGCAGTCTACGAGGCAAGTCCGCAACTGTACTGGCGTCTGGCTGAAGCCTCCGGGTCAGCGGTAAA
Organism: Rhodoglobus sp. G.S.23; assembly: GCF_056675935.1. Taxonomy (NCBI): domain Bacteria; kingdom Bacillati; phylum Actinomycetota; class Actinomycetes; order Micrococcales; family Microbacteriaceae; genus Rhodoglobus; species Rhodoglobus sp. G.S.23. The sequence goes on along the minus strand of NZ_CM155237.1, from coordinate 2,835,926 downwards.
TGACGCTGGATTGCAGGGCATCAACGGAAACCTGAGCGGAACCTATACCCGCAATGTTCCTGGAGCTCTCGGCGGCACCACGAACAGTGCGACTCAATTCACCCAGGGTCTCGCCGCGACGGCGATTTCATTGCCCAACCCGTCAACGTTCTCGAGTGAAGTCTGGTTCAGAACCAGCAGCACGAGCGGTGGCAAGCTCGTCGAGTTCGGGTCATCCGCTACAGGTACCGCCAGCAGCTATGGCGATCACCTGATGATGCGCAACGACGGAACTCTCGTCTTTGGCACCGGAAGTAGCACCGTTTCGACTGTCGGCTCGTATAACGACGGCCAGTGGCATCAGGCGGTGTCGACGCAGGGATCAGCAGGATTGCGACTCTATGTCGACGGCGCGCTTGCGGGCACGAGTGCTGCGACACCGAGTCAGACGTTCTCGGGATACTGGAGGCTCGGACGAGGAAACACCGTTGGTGTTGCATCGTCGAACTACTTCAGCGGCGACCTCGATGAGTTTGCGGTTTACCAGACCGTATTGACCGCGAGCGAAGTAAGCCAGCACTACCTTCTTGGCACCGCCAATCAAGCACCAGTGGCACAGTTCACTCACTCCGAAGCCGATCTTGTCGCTAGTTTCGACGCCACAGGTTCGTCAGATCCAGACGGCACAATCGCATCGTACGAGTGGAACTTCGGCGACGGCGGTACAGGCAGTGGGGCGCTTATCGACCACACCTACGCCACGGCCGGAACCTACACCGTCACGGTGACCGTTACTGACAACAAGGGTGCCTCGGCAACCAGATCCGAATCAGTGACGGTTCTGGCGGCCAATGTTGCCCCCACCGCGGCATTCACCTTCGGTGTCACCGACAACGTTGTGAGTTTCGATGGGGCCGGCTCGTCAGATCCTGACGGCACCATCGGCTCCTACAGTTGGGACTTCGGCGACGGAGCGACCGCGAACGGTGTCAGCACGAGCCACGTGTATGCGGGCGCTGGCAACTACACGGTGGTGCTCACGGTCACCGACAATCAGGGCGCGACCGGCACGCTGTCGCAGCAAGTGACGGCGCTCGCACCGCCAGCAGTGACCGTGCTTGCTCGGGATGAGTTCTCGCGCACGCAAGCCTCTGGTTGGGGCACCGCGGCTGTAGGCGGGGACTGGTCGACCAACACCGACAGTAGCTTCTCCGTCGCATCCGATGTCGGCGTCGTGAACCACAGTTCCTCAGGAACAACCAGGCACGCGTGGCTTCCCTCGGTCTCGACCGACGATGTCACGGTGAGCACCAGCATCTCGATCGACAAGGCAATCACCGGTGGTGGAGCATATACCGGAGTGATCGTTCGCGAGGTCGGAAACAGCTTCTATCAAGCACGCGTGCGGTACTTTTCGAATGGCACCCTCGCGTTCCAGCTCCTGAACGGTGGATCGACAAGCATTGCCTACACGGATGTCCCCGGTCTGACCTTCACCGCGGGCGATGTGCTCCTGGTGAAGGCGCAAGCATTCGGAACTTCGCCGACCACCATCCGTGGCAAGGTCTGGAAGCAAGGCACCGCAGAGCCAACGGACTGGACGCTCGAAGCCACATCGTCAGTCGCAGCTCTGCAGAACCCGGGCGCGGTCGGACAGTACAGCTACGTTTCCGGCTCCGCGACCAATGCACCGGTGCATGTCAGCTACGACAGCTTCCTCGCTATTGCTGGACACGCTGATGGCGGTGGTGGCACTCCGGCCAACCAGGCTCCGACCGCATCCTTTACCAGTTCGGTAAGCACTCTGACTGCAAGCTTCGACTCGACTGCCTCTACTGACCCGGATGGCACTATCGCCTCGCGGTCATGGAACTTCGGCGATGGGCAGAGCAGCACTGCAACCAGTCCGGTCCATACCTACGCGACAGCGGGCACGTATCAAGTGGTCCTCACCGTCACGGACAATCAGGGAACGACGGGAACGGTGACGAAGCCGGTAACGGTCACTACCAACCCTGCGAACCAGCCACCAGTGGCAGCGTTCACGCTCGATCTGGCTGGACTTGCTGCATCCTTCAACGCGAGCGGCTCCAGCGATCCCGACGGCACCATTGCCAGTTATGCCTGGAACTTCGGTGACGGCCAGACCGGTACCGGAGCAACAGCGTCGCACAGCTACGCGACTGCAGGCTCGTACACGGCGACACTCACTGTCACGGACAATCAGGGCGCGACCACAGCTGTCACCCATCAAGTCGCCCCCAACATTGTGGCGGGCATCCCGGCGACCGCAAAAACCGTCGTGGTGATTATGGAAAACAAGTCCGACACCCAGGTCATTGGTAGTGCAGCGGCGCCGTATATCAACGCACTCGCGGCTGAAGGCGCGTTGATGACCGAGTCGTTCGCCGTGATCCGCCCGAGTCAGCCGAACTACCTTGCACTGTTTAGTGGCTCACTCAACGGAGTCACCACCAACGACTGCCCAAACACGTTCACGACAGCGAACCTGTACAACCAGTTGACGGCCAACGGCAAGAGTTTCGTAGGGTACTCGGAGAGCCTTCCGAGTGTCGGATTCACCGGCTGTGAGAGTGGAGCCTACGCGCGCAAACATAACCCTTGGGTGAACTGGCCGTCGATTCCCGCCGCCGTGAACCAACCATTTACGGCGTTCCCCACCGACTATTCGACTCTGCCCGATGTGTCATACGTGGTACCAAACCTTCAGCACGACATGCACGATGGCACGATCGCTGAAGCAGATATGTGGCTGCAGTCCGCCATCGGTGGCTACGTCAACTGGGCCAAAGCAAACAACAGTGTGCTGATCCTCACCTGGGATGAAGACGAAGGTGGCGGACCGAACAAGATCCCGACGATCTTTGTCGGCGAAAAGATCAAGACCGGTCAGTTCTCGCAAACCATCGATCACTACGACGTACTCCGCACAATCCAAGATACGTACTCGATACCATCTAACGATCTCAGCGCGGCAGCAGCGCCCATCACCAACATTTGGCTTGGAGCGAATCAGACACCCAACGCTGCGTTCACCTCTGCGGCCAGCGATCTCACCGCAACCTTCAACGGATCGACATCGAGCGACCCCGACGGAACGATCAGTTCGTACGCGTGGAACTTCGGCGACGGGCAAACCGGCACTGGGGTCACCGCAGCGCACAGCTACGCGACCGCCGGCAACTACACCGTCAGACTCACGGTCACCGACAATCAGGGTGCAACCGGAACGACGACTCAACAAATCACAGTCACTGCCCCCGGAGGCCCGATCGCACAGGATGACTTTGGGCGCACAGTAGCTGCCGGCTGGGGAACCGCCAACACCGGTGGTGCCTGGTCGACGAACGTGAACTCCAGCTTCAGCGTGTCGAGTGGGGCGGGCTTCGCTCGACACACCACCCCGGGATCGACACGTCGCGCCATGCTTTCCGATGTGAGTCAAACCGCCACCGAAGCTCAGGTCGAACTCTCGGCAGACAAGGTCGCCGAATCCGGACACATCGTGGTGGGAATCATTGGACGCCAGGTTGGCTCGGCCTTCTACCAGGCGCGGGCCCGGCTGCAACCCGGCGGAGTCGTTGGGCTCCAGATAATGTCTGGATCCTCATCTGTCCTTGCCAACATGACGGTACCCGGCCTCACCTACGTTGCCGGCGACACTCTAGTTCTTAAGACGAGCGTGAGCGGAACTAGCCCCACAACGATGACTGCGAAGCTATGGAAAGTCGGCGAAACGGAACCGGCAGGCTGGCAACTGAGTACAACCGATTCGACTGCCGCGCTGCAGGCGGCAGGCTCGATCGGATTTGAAAGCTACCTGTCGAGTTCAGCCCCCAACGCACCCGTCACTATCCGCTACGACAACTTCCTCGTTCGACTCCCTCAGTAGTCTGGCAGTGTGACTGGCAAACGCACCGCCCTGGGGGCAATCGGATCGCAGGGCATGCAAGCCCTGTCAAGTTTCACGATCCAGGTCATCGTTGCGCGCACTCTCGGCTTCGATGGTCTCGGGGCGTTTGCGATTGCCTACGGCGTGATGGTGCTCGTGGCCGGAGTCGCGAGTGGAATGGTCGGCGACTCTCTGGTGGTTGTGGAGCGTCGCGAACGCAGCATCCGCTCCGCTCTCGAACAGTATGCGGTCGGCATTGCGATACTGGCGGCTCTGGCTTCGTCAGCAGTCGCGTGGGCCTCTGGACTTCTGGATGCTCGAACCGCACTGGTATTTGGAGCGGCCGTCGCGCTCTTCGCTCTCGAAGAAATCATGCGCCGACTTCTCATGGCCGGCTTCGGCTTCTGGCGGGTGATGCTGATCGACTTCGTATCGTTCGCGGTCGCTCTCGCCGTGATTGGCGTCGCCGCCCTGACGGGGCCACTCAGCCTGTTCATCTTTCTCGGAGCTATTGCGATCGGCCAGTTCGCCGCCATCGCCTGTGGTGTCATCCTTCTGCCGACCGAGGAACGCTTCGTCGTTGGCTTCACTCGTGGGGGCATCGCCGCCGTATTCCGCTACGGCATCTGGCGCTCGGGGCAACAGTTTTTGCGCCCGGCCATGCTCACTGCTGTGCGCACGCTCATCACCCTGCTCGCCAGTCTGGCAGCGACAGGACTTCTCGAGGCCGGCCGCGTCTACGTAGCACCGGCGACTCTCGCCGTGAGCGGGCTCAGCTCGTACCTCTTCATCTCATTCGCGAACGATAAGAAGAAACCGCTCGGAGAAAAACTACGCCGGGCCGATCGCTCTGTTCTTGCTCTCGTCGGATTCACGGTGTTGGTCGGAGCAGTCTTGGTTGCCGCGCTGCCCTGGATAGGTGCAGTGCTCTTCGGGACAGCACCCGATCTATTGGCCGTGGTTGGTTGGATTGCCTACACGGCATCTATTGCTGCGGTAACTCCCTACGGCGCTCTTGCCGCCGTCGGTGGGCGGCAAGCCGCAGTGTTCGCGGTGCGCGCGATCGACACGATCGTTGCGATTGGATTCGTGTGGATTGTTCTTGCCGCTGGCGTCGGAGTGCAGTGGGTTCCCGCGGCGCTCGCTGTGGCATCCATTCTGGGCGGGCTTGCCATCAGGTGGTTGATCTTGGTGCCGTTGGTTCGCCGCTAATCCAACGCAGCGGCTACAGCAGGGAACGCGGCAAAGGTTGTGGCGACCCAGGAGGGGATCTCTGGTTGCGATGTGGGCGTACCGTCGTCACGGTCGACTTCTTCGGTTCCGCGAAACTCGACACCGCTGTTCTCTTGGCCCGTGCTGCGCGTGACATCGTCGAGTGAACTGAGCAGAGTCACATCACCGGGTGCCATTGGCCACGCAATGATCGTTTGAGGATCCCCGTCATTGTTGCGGGCAAACAGATTATTTTCGACCGTGATGCCGAAGTCGTCGGCGCTTCGAGTGCGTGAGTAGTCTTCGATCCAGATCAGGGCGCGATCCCCGCCCCCAAGCAGAGTGTTCCCGACGATTGTGACGTCAGTTCCCAGCCACGTCATCTCGGGATCATCCATATAGCGTTCATCGTGGCCGGGAACGCTCTCGTCACTCTTCACGCGGTGGTCTTGAAGCACCGCGATTGCATTCGTATTACCGACGACCAGATTGTTTCTGATTTCAACACTGCTCGTGTCGTTGATCTTCAGGCCGAGAATGCCATTGTCGGCGATGTAGTTGTCGGCGATCACAGCTCTCGCTGACAGCTCAAGGAACGCACCGTGACCGCGGTTGCCGACGAGTTTGCTCCCCGTGACTGCAATGTCACGGCAGGATTGATCGAACCAGAGACCGGTCGCGTTATTGTTCGAGAATTCAGAATTGCTGACAACCACCGTGCGTGTGCGAGTGAGCTTCATCCCTCCCGCTACTGGCGCCCGGTTGAACCACTCGGTGTTGTTGTCGGATGCGTTGAGGCCATTCACGACAAGGCCGTCGGCGTAGTTGGCTGCCACCCCGAGCATCCCATTTCTGGTTGACGTCACAGCGTTCAATGTCACCTGTGCCGCGGTGATAAAGATCCCAGTGGTTGCGGACTCCGAGACCACAACATTCTCGAGCGTCACGTTGGGGCGTTCGATCGTCACGGCTCCGTAGTCGGGGACCGAAGGAGAATAGCGACGGATGCCGATGCCTCGGATTACGGTTCCCTCAGCGCGAATGCTGACGGCGCGCTGCAGTTGGCTCGCATGCACTACGTGACCGGTGGGATCAGCACCAACGAAAAGCATCCCGCCATCCTCGTCATGAAAAAAGGAGGTCGACGATAGCTCGTCGAGGGTGCCGACCTGCGTGAGCGGTTTGTCATCCCACCACATTTGGTCAGGATGGGCGGCGAGTGGGTGCTTCTCGGTGACAAAGTTCCAGTGCTGTTCAGTATTGTCTTCGGCCCCGCGGGTATAGGTGGGGCTTGAGTCGAAGACGACATTCCACGGGGTCGACCAGTGTGCGCCATCCAGCATCCAGCCTTCGGTCACTTGGCTCCCGTCTAACCAGACGGCTTCTTCGGGGTAGGACTGCACGGTGAGTGGTGTGCCATCAGGGATAGTGACGGTCTCGTTGTACTGGCCTTCACGTAAAACAATTGTCGAGCCAGCGGCGGCTCGCGAGATCGCCGCCTTAATTGTGCGTAGCGGAGATTCTAGGCTGCCGTCACCGTCGTTGTCGCCGGTGGGAGACACATAGAGTGCATCGGCCGGAGGGCTATACGAAGTGGTGCCGATGGCGGCAGCTCCAGCGTCTGTTGCGTTCGACCCAGCATCTGGGTGCGCGCCAACTCCTGCAACGAACGGGATCGGCGGCAGGGGACTCTCGCCCTGCGGAGCAAACTGTGTTGCCGCAAGCGAACCCGCGATGATCGCGGTGGTGACCCCAACGAGGATGGTCGCAGTAATGACGCGACGGCGCTGCGAAGACCGCGTGGTGGTCTCTTTCGCAGTGGGCACGGGTACTCCTCACAGTTCGCTGGGCATTGCGGCGCTTTGGCGCTCGCCGTGCTGCGGAACCTAAATCTATCCTCCCAGAATCGTGCGATACCTACTAGGGTAAGGAAAACCCTGATGTGCTTGGTCGGTTCTCTACCCTGACGCCGACTAGTTGTTTCCCCTCCCGACTGGTGGTTCAACTCGTGGAAGATTTGAGTTATCTCGAAATTTTCCGGCAGCGATGGCTGGCTATATTTATTGCTGTCGCGGTTGGAGTGGTTTCCGCTGCGCTCATAGCGTTCAGTATCCCGCCGACCTACACCTCTACAGCAACGCTCTTTCTTGTTGTCAACGACGAGAATGCGACTCTCGCAGAGCGTTCCCAGTTCTCCCTGGCACGCGTCAATTCCTATACGGATCTTGTGCGCAGTTCAGACGTATTGCGCCCGGTCATCAACGACCTCGAACTCGATATCAGCGTGCAAGAACTCTCGCGGATGGTGACAGCGACCAACCCGAACAGCACCGTCAACATCAACATCACGGCGCGCGCGAGTTCTGCGGAGGATGCTGCGACTATCGCCAACGCTGTCGCCGATAGTCTTTCACGGCTCGTCGCGAAGGTCGAAAATTTTGGTACGTTCTCGGTCTCACTTGATCGACTGATTCCTGCTCTCGCTCCGCTCTCGCCGAGCGCACCACAGAAGACGGTGATCCTGGGGCTCGGGCTCCTTTCGGGGCTGGCCGGTGGTGCGATCATTGCGTTGCTCCTCGCACGCTTCGATCGTCGCATTCGCTCTGTCGGCGATGTGCGCCGCACGACAGGGCTCGCAGTACTCGGCGCGATTCCACGCAATCGGCGAAAGACCGATGTGGGCCATGAACAAACGCGCTTCGCGGAAGCTGCGGCTGAAACGATCGCCAGAATTACTCAGGCGAATGGTGGAGGAACTCCGCGCATGCTGCTTCTCGTTCCTTCCGGGAAAAAAGCAGACGCTCCCCACGTGCGACTGGCGCTCACTGGCGCCCTAGCAGCGACAGGGCGTCAAACCCTTCTTGTGGAATCCGAGCCGACGACAGACGAATCAAGCCCGCTCGTCGAGTTCGCGGGCGAGCCAGGGCTCGCTGAATTGCTGAGCGAAACGGCAACCGTTACCGACGTCATCCGCATCATCGAATCAGCGGGAAGTTTTGTTGTTCCCGCCGGCAACACTTTGCCGACAGAAGTTCACGCCGAAGCAACGATTCGTGCGGTAGCGACCCAACTTTTTGCGGATGCCGATGTTGTCATTACCCAGATTGCGCCAGCCGCAAGTCCGGTGGGTATTTCGCTCGTGGCGCCCTACGCCGATGTGGCCGTCATCATCGCTCGCTATGACCACACAACCGAGGGCGAATTGACCCAGGCGGTGAGCCAATTGCGCATCACCGGGGTGCGTCCCATAGGTGTGGTGCTCGTGGATGTGCCGCACACTCACCGTCTTGATCTGATGGCGACATGGACCCCAGAAGATTTTGCGGCAAAACCAGCGAAGGCACTCATCACGCCGCGGCGCCGAACGTCGAAGGCTGCGGCCACGAAAGCTGAACCGCCGAAGACTGCACCGATCGCACCCACAACGACAGAGCCGCCGGCGGACTGATGTCTTCCCGGGAAGCTCAGGGCAGCAGCGTCATCTCACGCTCCATCATCGGAACGTGGTTTCTCGTTGTCTTGAGTGTGGTCTCTTGGCGTCCGGATGCACTCTTCGATGGAGGGCTCGACGTTGTTGTTGTGGCGAAAGCACTCCTTGCTCTCACCGCCCTCGGCTGCGCCGCCCTGATCTACCGGCGTTCGCCAAACCGTGCACGCGTGGGAGTACGATCAACGATTCTGCTGGTGATTGTTGTGGGACTCTCCTGTCTGGGGGCTCTGGCAAGCGGCGATGTCATGCCGTCGCTCGTGCTGGCCGTGCGCATCCTGTTACTCGGGGCTACAGTCTTTGCGCTGGCCAGTTGTGGGGCACCGATGGACGTGCTCACGGCACTGCTAATTGCCATGGGCATCCTGACTCTGATCGGGGCAGTAACAGGTATTCCGGGTTTTCTTGCTGAGGGCAGACTCGCTACCGGCATCCCCGCAATGAGGCCAAACGAGCTCGCGGGTCTTGCTGCCCCTCCACTTTTGGGCCTTGCGGTCACTATTGCCCGCTCAGGGTTGACCACACGCCGGGCAACGCTGCTCGTGACCTTTTCGTCGATTCTGTTGGCCACGGGCTCCCGAACCACTCTTATCGTCGTGGTGATTGCGATGGTTGTCGGAATTCTTTTGGCATGGCCCGTGCCCCATTCCACCGGGATCGCACTCATCTTGCTTGCACCCGTTTCTTATGCCGTTGTCGCGTTCACCAATATCGTCTCCGAGGTTGCGATCCGCGGTCAAGATGTCGAACAGTTGGCAACCCTGAGTTCTCGAACGATTGCTTGGGATGCGGTTTTCAGCATCCCAATCGACACCTGGCATAAATGGATTGGCGCCGGGTTGGCGGTGAAAACTGTGGAAGTGGACCAACGCTGGTGGGACGTTCAGGTTCTCGATAGCAGTTGGATTTCGATCCTGTCTCAGGCAGGCATTGTTGGCCTGATCGCCGTGAGCGTGTGGGTGCTTCTCACTGTCAGAGACAGCCTGTTGTCTCATGATTTGCGAGTGCTCACCTTCCCATTGTTGGTGCTTTTGCTGTTGCGCAGCGCCCTCGAAAACGGGTTGATCGAATCCAGCGTGATCTTCACTCTTTTCTTTCTCACTTCGCTCGTGCTGGAACGCGGATACCGGTTTCCGTTTGAGCACGCGAGGCCACCGCGCAATGCGCTTGTTCGAGCGCCGCTTTCGCACTCATCTTCCACGGCGGCGCCCGCTGCGCCTTCGCCTCCCACCGAGGCACCTTTCGCTGGCGACGGCGAAATCGCACCGCCCACCCTGACCCCGACACGGTGAAAACTCATGACACAACGAATTGGATATGCCGCAGGCGCCTACGATCTCTTCCACGTTGGGCACCTCAACATTCTCAGACGAGCCAAAGAACAGTGCGACTACCTCATCGCCGGAGTTGTCTCGGACGAGATGCTCGAATTGACCAAGAACCTTCGCCCCACGATTCCGTTTGCCGAGCGATTAGAAATTGTTCAGAGCATCCGCTTTGTGGATGAGGCGGTGGCCGAGACTGTTCCTGACAAGTTGGAAACGTGGCGCAAAGTCGGCTTCACCACGTTCTTCAAGGGTGATGATTGGCGCGGCACCGAGAAGGGGGAACGCCTCGAACGCGAATTCGCTGCTGTCGGTGTAGAAGTTGTCTACTTTCCGTACACGACCAACACTTCGAGCACGCTGCTGCGGCATGCGCTTGAGATCATCTCGGGGATGTCGGCAAGCGCGGGGGTGTCGGCGAACGCGAGCGGGCACACCCCAGACGCTTAGCAGCCCGGAATAGTGTGGCTCGGTCAGTGGTTCGCCCCAGTGACGACGCGGCAGAGAAACTCCCTGCACGGCATGATGTTTGCCCGCGTCCCGCGACGATTCAGGAGTGACATGACTCTTACCCAGCAGCTCAAAGAACGTGCCGATAGCAGCGCAGCAACAAAGTCTGCCGAAGACAGCGCGACCCTCACCAATTCGGTGACCGAAGTCGAGAAGGCTGGCATCGTCAACAACGCGCTCAAGGTCGGCGACACCGCCCCTGACTTCGAACTGCCGGATGCCGAAGGCACTACGGTGCGCCTCAGCAAACTGCTCGAAAAGGGCCCGGTTGCTATCGCGTTCTACCGCGGATCTTGGTGCCCCTACTGCAACCTCGAGCTGAAGGCGCTGCAGGAAATGTTGCCCGAGTTCCGCGCTGCCGGGGCAACCCTGGTCGCGATCTCGCCGCAAACCCCCGAGGAATCACTCTCCACCGAAGAGAAGCACAACCTCGAATTTCCGGTGTTGTCCGACGGCGAGCTTGAAGCGATCAACGGCTTCGGACTCCTTCACCCCGTGGATGACCGCACCAAGGTTTACTACGAAAAGGCCGGCTTCGACCTCGTGAAGTCCAACGGTGCGACCGGATGGCAGCTGCCGCTTCCCGCCACCTACGTGATCAAGCAGGATGGCACCATCACGTTCGCGTTTGTGAACGCTGACTACAAGTTGCGCGCCGAGCCCGCGGATGTTGTTGAGGCGCTGAAGGCTCGTTAAGCTCCCGGCCACGCGCTGATTCTTGGCGCGTGGCTGGAGCGATGCTGCCACGTGCCTGCCGCCCTCCGGCTCAGGCGTAGGCTGGCGGGATGATTGAAACTCAAACACTTCTGGACGGCAGTTGGGCTTGGTTTTCTCTCGCCATTGTCACGGCCGGTCTCGCTGAAATGAAGCACCGTCGGCGCTGGGTCTGGTTTGTTCTCGCCCTCATTCTCGGGCCAATCGCGACTTCGCTCGTTGTGATCTGGCGCCGCCCCGATTCCCCCTTCGGAAGGTAGACACCGCATGACTCACCAGTTCTCCAGCTATGTCGCCATCGGGGACAGCTTTACCGAGGGTGTCGGAGATGAACTGCCGGATGGTCGAATTCGAGGTTGGGCAGATCAGGTTGCCCTTGGGCTTGCGCTCGCATCGCCTGAGCCGGTTACCTATGCGAACCTCGCCATCCGTGGACGCCTCCTCGCGCCCATCGCGGGAGGCCAGTTGCAGGCTGCGGTTGCCCTCCGACCTCAGCTGATGAGCCTCAATGGTGGCGGAAACGACATTATGCGCCCCAAGGTTTCGCTGGAATCGATCACCGACCAGCTGCTGGCCGCAGTGGACACGGCGACGGCCAGCGGCATCCATGTTCTGCTGCTGAGTGGTGGCAACCCGAGTAAACATTTGCCGTTTGGTTCGGTGATGGCAACGCGTGGTGAGCGTTTGGCGCAGCAAGTCATGGCGCGGGCCTCGAAAGACAACGTGACGTTTGTGAACAATTGGGCCGACGAAGAACTCACCAAGCTGCAGTACTGGTCGGTCGACAAACTGCACCTCAACGCGCGCGGGCACGCTCGGGTTGCGAGCAACGTGTTGTCGGCGCTCGAGATTGCGGTGCCCGACTTTGGCGCTGATGAGGGGCCGGCGGATGACGCTCGCCCCCGCACCGCGGCCTACTGGCGTGAATACGTGCTCCCGTGGGTCGGCCGCCGTCTCACAGGTCGTTCCTCGGGCGACAACCGCGAGCCTAAGAGCGCGACCCTGCAGCCCGTGGAGATCGCGGGGCGCTAGGCAGTTTCGCAAGTCGTTAACTGCGCGCGGCGAGCAGCTCTGCGAGGCGCGGCAACTGGGTCGCGTCGGCGAGGGCCGAACCGACCGCAACAACCTTGGCGCCCGCGCTGAGGTATTCGCCGGCGTTGCCCGCATCCATTCCGCCAGTGGCGACGAAACGCATTGCGGGGAACGGTCCGCGCATGGCGCCGAACCAGCCGGTGCCCAAGAGGGATGCCGGAAAAGCCTTCACCCAGGTGAGGCCAGCGGTCTGTGCCGTCTGCACTTCGGTCGCGCTCGCAACGCCGGGAAGCGGCGGCATGCCCGCGTCGAACGAGGCGCGAACTACGTCGAGGTCGAAGCCCGGGCTGACGGTGAATGCTGCTCCGGCATCCGCTGCTTGACGCACGTGCTCGAGAGTGACAACGGTTCCCGCGCCGACGGACTTGCCGAGGTCTTTGGCTGCGGCGACGACGGCGCGCAGGGCTTCGACATCCTCAGCGGACTGGATCGGCACCTCAACCGAGTCGATGCCGAGCTCCCAGGCAGTGCGCGCGAGAGCAACACTGCGCTCGACACCGAAGCCGCGAAGGATTGCCATGAGCGGCTGACCCTCGAAGAGCTGGTCGAGCGATGCGTTCGAGATCTGAGCCATGGGAGTGAGCCTTTCAGCGGTGTGGGGGAGAAAACTTAGAGAGTCGGGAGATCGGTTGTGGACTGCAGAACGAGGGCAGCGCGGTCGTGACCAAGGCCCAAGCGCTGTTCCGGAGTGAGCCTGGTGAGGTAACCGCTGAGGTAGCCAGCAGCGAATGCGTCGCCGGCACCGACTGCCTCAACGACGTCAACCTTGTGGGCGGGCACGAAGACGGTGCCCTCGGCGCTGAACTCTGTTGCGCCGACGTCGCCATCCTTGATGACGAGAATGCCGGGGGCGTCGAGCAGTGCCCGCACTTCCTCCGGCGTGGTCGTGCCCCACAGCACTTCTGCCTCGTCGAGACCGACGAGCACGATGTCGGCGCGGCGGGCGAGAGCGAGAAGGGTGGGTGCAGCTTCCTCGATGGGCCAGAGGGCGGCACGGTAGTTGACGTCGAAGCTGACGACGGTGTCGCTCCGCTGCGCACGGTCGAGAACGGAGTCGATCAGCGCCGAGCAGCTTGTCGAGAGTGAAGGGGTGATTCCCGAAATGTGGGTGATGGCGGCCTGCTCGAAGGGAACATCCGAGAGATCGTCGGGCGTCATGGTCGAAGCGGCCGAACCGGCGCGGTGGTAGATGACACCGTTTCCGGGGTCTTTGAAATAGAAACCTGTTGGAGCATCCGTACTGAATTTCACGAGGCTCGTGTCGACACCGCGCTCGCGGAGTTGGCGCTCTACTCGGCGGCCAAAAGGATCGGAACCGAGGTGGCTTGCCCACGCAGCATGATGGCCGAGTGCGGAGAGGTGCACGGCCACATTTGATTCGGCGCCGCCGGTTTCGAGCCGAAACAGCTCGGCGGTTTCGAGGGGCTCGGCGACGGTGGGCGTGATGAGAACCATCGTCTCGCCGATCGCGATGACGTCAGGCTGTTTGTTGGGCTCCACGCCTCCACTATCGACCATATGCGCATTGTGTGCAACACTGTTGCAAATAGTGCAACACGCGCAATTGGTGATTCGGCCGACCTGCGCGGCAATCAGAAGGGCCCCGGATGTCGCAAAGCGTTCGCCGTGCAGCACGCATCATCGATTCGGTTGCCCTTCGCCCGGCAAGCGTCAGTGAGCTCGCGGAAGAGTTCGGGGTGCATCGCTCCACGATGTTCCGTGAGGTGCAATCCCTCGAAGAGGTCGGCTACCTGCGCAAGCGAAAGAGTGGCGAGTATGTGCTCGGCTTGCACCTTATTGCGCTCGCTCACCAGGCATCCGACAGTCTCGATCTTGCTGAAATTGCCCACGATCGACTGGTGAAGCTGCACCGTACTGTCGGCAACACTATCCATTTGGCTGCCGTGGTTGACCACAGCATTGTGTATGTCGACAAGGTCGAAGACACCAGCGGAGTGCGGATGTATTCGCGCATCGGTAGCCCGGTTCGCCCCTACTGCAGCGGTATCGGCAAAGTGATCCTGGCCGACATGCCTGCCGCCGAGCGGGATGCTGTCCTCGCTGGTGTGGTGTGGGAAAAGTTCACCGAAAAGACGGTGACCTCTCGTTCTGAGCTGGATGCCGAACTCTCCACCGTCGCCGCGCAAGGCTGGGCGGTCGACGACGGTGAATTCGAAGACTTCGTGAACTGCATCGCTGTGCCGATCCACGGCCCGGCCGGCGTCGTGGGTGCGCTATCGATCACGGCAATCCGCATGGCGGCTGACCTGAAGGCTCTCAAGGTTCAACTTCCGCTGCTGAACGCTGTCGCCCGCGAAATCTCGGGTGAACTCGGCGCGGCACTTGTTGTGCGGCAAAAGGGCCCCTCGAGTTGAGCGGATTTTTTCTCAGCTAGAGCCCGTAGGGTGAGGCCATGGCAAAGTTCACCCTGTACCTCCATCGCCTTGGTGCGTTTGCGGCGAATGTCGCGCAGACATTCCTGCAAACCTATGGCGGAGGCAACGGCGATCCCCAGGCTTTCGACGAGACTGCGGCGCGCAAGCGCGGCTCAGAGTCTGCTGCCGCCCCGGAGTCCGGGGACGGCACAGATGCCGGCTCGGGAGTGCACCGAAAAATCTAGGAAACCGCGCTCGATGCTGCCCACAGGTTGATTCCGGCATCCTTGGCGTGCTCGTCGATCGCGGCCAACTCGGCAGGCTCGAACTCGAGGTTCTGCACGGCGGCCAAGTTCTGCTCGAGCTGAGCGACGCTTGAGGCGCCGATGAGTGCCGAGGTAACCCGGTCGTTGCGCAGCGCCCACGAGATGGCGAGCTGGGCGAGCGACTGTCCGCGTCCGGCAGCGATGTCGTTGAGCGCTTTTACGCGACCGAGCGTTTCGTCGTTGATCATTCCTGACTTCAGCGAGCCACCTTTGGCTGCGCGAGAGTCTGCAGGAATTTCACCGAGGTAGCGATCCGTGAGCAGCCCTTGGGCCAGAGGAGAGAAGGCGATAACGCCCAAGCCGAGCTCGTCCACGGTGTCGAGAAGTCCGTCTTCGACCCAACGGTTGAACATGGAGTACGAGGGCTGGTGGATGACCAGAGGCGTTCCGAGGTCATTCATGATTCGAACGGCTTTGCGCGTGAGCTCCGGCGAATAGCTGGAGATGCCCGCATACAGTGCCCGCCCCGAGGTCACCGCCGTGTGCAGGGCGCCCATGGTTTCTTCGAGCGGAGTCTCGGGGTCAGCACGGTGCGAGTAGAAGATGTCGACGTAGTCGAGGCCAAGCCGATTGAGCGATTGGTCGAGGCTCGCGAGCAAGTACTTGCGCGACCCCATTACGCCGTACGGGCCTGGCCACATGTCGTAACCGGCTTTGCTGGAGATAATCATCTCGTCGCGGTACGGGCGGAAGTCTTCGCGCAGAATCTGGCCGAAGTTCGACTCGGCAGAACCGGCGGGAGGGCCGTAGTTATTGGCGAGGTCGAAGTGCGTAACCCCAAGATCGAAAGCCCGGCGGATGATGGTGCGCTGTGTCGCGATCGGCTTGTCATCCCCAAAGTTCTGCCACAACCCCAGCGAAACAGCGGGCAGTTTCAGTCCACTGCGCCCAACTCGGCGGTAGGGCATTGGTTCGTAACGGGATTCATCAGCGACATAGACCATCTGGTTATGTTGCCATAGCTTTCCTGATTACTGAGCTGTGTCGCACGCCGTAGCATTGGTCTAATGACAAAGACCCGCACGTCAACGCTGTGGCGCGGCGGCGTGCTGATTTTTCTTCTCGTGGCAGCCGTCACGGTCGCGTTGACGGTGCAACTCCCATCGGTGGATGAAATCCACGAGTGGACCGGTGAAGCAGGAATCTTCGGAATAGCCCTCTTCGTTTCGGGCTATGCGCTTCTCACCCTGACTCCGGTGCCAAAAGGCATCCTCAGCATCGCGGGCGGGGTCGCTTGGGGGCTCTGGATCGGCGCACTTATTGTCTTGATCGGCGCCCTGTTGGGTGCGGCTCTCTCTTTCTGGTTGGGGCGCATCCTGGGTCGAGATGCGATCGAACAATATACGGGCGGTCGGGTGCACGCCCTCGATGAAATGTTGCAGCGCCGTGGCTTGGTGTCGGTAATCGTGCTTCGCCTCATCCCTATCCTGCCGTTCACGCTTATCAACTACGCTGCTGGGCTCACCGCGGTGCGGGTGCGGGACTACGCTCTGGGCACGGTCATCGGGATCATCCCAGGAACAGTCGCCTACGTCGCTGTCGGCGCCTACGGTGCCCAGTTTGACGACGGATTCTTTATTGCGATTGGTGCCCTCGTTGTACTCACCATCGGCGGGATTGTTGCCGCGTATCGAATGCGCACCGGCAAGCCAACTCCCGAGCATGAGACCGCTGGGGCCCCAACCGCTACGCAGGTCGCGCCAGAAAGCATCTGAACGTGATGGTAAACATTCATCACAATTCGAGCGCAAGTCTGTGCAAGAGATATCGGTGGGTCTAACCTGCTGGCATGAAGACACGCAAGAGCGTCGGCGCGGCAGTGACTCGTTCAGGCACGCAAGCGGCCACCGCTGCGGCATCCGCAATTCTGCTCACACTCGCGCTAGCGGCCTGTGCGCCTTCTGCGCCGACCGCCACCTCACCAAGCCCGACCCCAGCAACGAGTGCACCTAGCTCGACCCCGCTGCCCACGCCGGAACCCCTCATCATCCCTGGCTGTGAAACTTTGTTGCCTCTGAGCACAGCCAAGAGCATCTTCTCCGATTCCACCGAAGTGCTGAACGACGATGACTCGGTGCCGATCTACGGCTACGAATTGCCTGAGGTCGCTGCGGCCTCGTCGAATGCGTCCATTGCCAAGCACTGCGTGTGGGGCGTTCCTAACTCTGATGGTGGTTTCGGGTTGACCGTCACAGACATCACTGAAGTTGATGCCGAGAACCTCACGACCGCCCTCCTCGCTGCTGGCTTCCTTGGCAGCACCGTCGACGGTGTCACTAAACTCGAACTCTCCGGCGAAAACCTCGTGGGCACCAACGTAGATACTCACTACTTCGTTGGCGACCTGTGGATTCACTCCTCAGGATCAAGCAGTGAACTCACGACGAGCATCGCAGATGGTGCACTCAACGAAGTGCGCGCAGCGAACCCCACTCGCACGTACTAGTTGCGACCGTCGCCGCGCGAACTGTCTACCCCTCCGCATCACGCGTGTTGAAACTCGCCTGCATTCCGCGGCCTCAAAAATTGGCTAGATAAAATTTGCACAGTCAATCTTGATCATGTACGTTTTGTCTAGCCATCCAATGACGGATACGGCCTAGGAAGGAACCTGGATCCAAGTGACTACACCTCTTGATTCCAAGAAATTGCGAGGCTTCGGCATCGCAGGACTCTTGGTAACAGCACTCACGCTCTCCGCCTGCACAGCCCCTGCAGAAGAATCCACGCCCGACGCCGGCGATCTCCTGATATCTCAGGAAGCCTGCGACCGCAATGCCGCGGTGGGCACCATCACCTACATCTCCGGATACGGATACTCGGCCAGCGCTGGTCAGCTCGATGTATTCCTCGCCGAAGAGCTCGGCTACTTCAAGGACCTGTGCCTCGACGTAGAAATCAACGCCTCCGGCGCGAACGGACAACAGCTCGTCTCCTCGGGACAAGCCGAATTCACCGCTCTCGGTTCGGCATCCGATGTCATGCTCGCCGCAGCAAACAGCAAGAACCTCACCGCGGTTGCGACCTACGGCAATACCCCGCCGTTTTCGATCTTCGCCAACGAAAAAATCACGAGCCTCAAGGACCTCGAAGGTGGTTCGCTCGGGTACTTCATCAACCTCACTCCGATCGCATCCGCCATGTTGGATGCCGCTGACGTCGATGTCAGCAAGGTCGAACTGATCAAGATGACCAACTACGACCCCACCGTGGTCACTCGCGGACAGGTCGATGCGATCGTCGGCTACGCCTCGAACCAGCCCGAGAACCTTCGCGCTCAAGGCCTGCCGTTCACTGAGTTCTTCCCGTCGGACGTGGGTGTTGAAGGCACCTACAACGTTATGGAAGTCAATTCTGAGTTCCTCGCAGAGAACCGCGAAGTCGCCGCCGACTTCATGCGCGCATCGCTGCACGCCCTGCAGTTCTGCCTCGACAGCTCCGACGAGTGCATCGACATGATCGCCCAGCTCGCCGAAGACAACGGTCAAGGTTCGGCCTTCCCCCGCGATCAACTCGAACGCACCTGGAATGTGGAATCTCAGTGGGTCAAGGACAGCAACAGCGGTCTCCCTGGATCCCAGACTGCTAATGACTGGGAAGCCGAATACGAACTCGTCAAGAAGTTCGGCAACGTCGACAATCTTCCCGCTATCACCGACATGATGGATGAAACGCTCGTCGCTGATCTCTATGCAGACGGCGAACTGATCTGGCCGGGCAACTAACCCGACCACCCCGCTCGGATGCCGCACCAACCCACCCGGTGCGGCATCCGGCTTCACAACTCAGGGAGTAACTGTGGAAACCGCACAGCCACACGCCGGCGTTCGTATTGAGAACGTCTCTAAGAGCTTCGGGCCCGATGGGGCTCGAACGCTCGTGCTCAATAACGTGAGCCTCTCGATAAAGATGGGCGAATTCGTTTCCGTCATCGGCCCGAGTGGCTGTGGCAAGTCCACACTGCTGAAAGCTGTCGCGGGTCTTTTGCCCGTTGACGGCGGCACAGTGATGGTAGACGGGATGACAGTCGCTGCGGCCACGAAGAACAAAATGATTGGTCTTGTTCCTCAGTCGCCGGCGCTGCTCCCCTGGCGGACTGTGCTCGACAATGTGCGACTGCCGATGACGGTGAATCCGAAAGCGAATGCGAACCGCAACCTGCGCGACCCTCGCGAGATTTTGGAGTCGTTCGGCTTGGGCGCCGCGCTCGACAAGTATCCCGGCCAGCTCTCGGGCGGAATGCAGCAGCGCGTTGCTATTGCTCGCGCGTTCGTATTTGACCCGAGCGTCCTGCTCATGGATGAACCGTTCTCGGCGCTCGATGAAATGAATCGTGATTCGCAGCGGCTGGGGTTGCTCGACTTTTGGCAGTCCAACCGCAAGGCCGTGATGTTCGTCACCCACTCCGTGCCCGAGGCGATCATGCTCTCCGACCGCATCGTGGTGATGGGGGCGCATCCAGGCCACATTGCCGAAATCATCGATGTTCCCCTGGCGCGTCCCCGCACGATCGACGTGTACGCGACCGACGAGTTCCGCGATCTTGAAGGTCACGTGCGTCAAACACTCCGCGAAGTGATGGGGCAAAAGAGTGCCTAAGTCACGCAAAAACGAGGACACCATGTCAACGACAGAGACGTCAGCTCTCGCAGTTCAAGCGGCGTCCAGTGCAAGCGGACGCCGCTTCTCGCCGCTCGCCACGGCAAAGCTCAAGCAAAATCTGAGCTGGGCCAACTGGGCCCCTGCTCTGATCACTTTTGTTATTGCTGCAGCGCTCTGGCAGGTCACTGCGATCGCCAATCCTTACGTGATTCCGACGATTGACCAAGTCTGGGTCAGCCTGATTAAAGACGCCGACACCTACTGGGCCAACATGCTCGTGACGGGCCTTGAGGTTCTGGTGGGTGCAAGCTCAGGCATCCTCGCCGGGTTCATTTTGGCGATCATCATGGCGGAGTTTCAGATCATGGAGCGCGCAATCATGCCGCTCGTGGTCGTTGTCATGGTGACCCCGATCGTGGCGATCGCTCCCGCTCTGGTTGTGGCGTTCGGCTTCGGCATGACCCCTAAATTCATCGTTACGGCGCTCGTTGTGTTCTTCCCCATGCTCGTTAATTCGCTTGCCGGGCTGCGAGATGTGGATGACCGCGCTCTCGACGTGATGAAGACACTGCATGCCAGCCGCTGGGAGATCTTCCGCGACCTGCGTTTCACCGGTTCAATGCCCTACGTGTTCGCGGGACTGCGCATTGCGCTTCCGCTCGCGATCGTTGGTGCAGCCGTTGCAGAGTTCGTCGCCGCCGGTCAACAGGCGGGGCTCGGATCCCTCGTCACGATCGCTGCTGCGCAAGCCAACCTGCCGGTCACCTGGGCCAGCATCGCGCTGCTCTGCCTCATGGGAGTCATCCTGATTTCTCTCCTCGCGCTCGTTCGCAAGCGAGTGCTCTGGTGGAGCGACGGAGCCGCCGTCGGCCGCTAGCTTTCGGCTCCACCCACCTTTTCCCGCCTCCACTCTGACCTTTTTCACCACAATCAGACTTTTTCACCACCACGAAAGGTTTCACCATGAAGAAGCTTCGCTTCGGTCTATTCGAAAACCCCCAGGCCAACGACTCGGGAACGTCCACCTGGCGTCACCCCGACAACAAACGCGACATGTTCGACCGCCTTGACTACTGGCGTGAAATCACCACCATCTGCGAAGAGGCTGGCTTCGACTTCATGTTCTTGGCGGATGCTTGGGGCTGGGCCGATGTCAACGGTGAGCGTCCAGACGTGTGTTCGGTCGAGGGCCTCGACCTGCCACGACTCGATCCTGCGATTCTGGCTGCTGCCCTGATCTCGACGACCACGAACCTCGGACTCGTGCTCACGGGATCCACTCTTCTTGAACAGCCCTACGCCTTTGCTCGCCGCATCGCGAGCCTCGACCACCTTTCGGGTGGCCGCATCGGGTGGAACGTCGTGACGACGGGAACCGCCGAGACGGCGTCGCAGGCGTTTGGTGTTCCGATGGTGGCGCACGACGAGCGTTACGACATGGCCGATGACTTCATGGAAGTCGTCTACAAGCTGTGGGAGGGAGCCTGGGAGCGCGATGCGCTCGAGCGCGACAAGAACGGTCGCTTCGCCGACCCCGCCAAGGTGCACCGCATTGAGCACGATGGCCCGTACTTCACGTCGCACGGCTACGGAAACTCTTCGTACTCGCCGCAGGGCACTCCGGTGCTCTTTCAGGCGGGCACGTCACCGCGCGGCCGCGAGTTTGGCGGCAAGCATGGCGAAGCGGTGTTCCTCGGAGGCGGGTCGGTCGAGAAGATAGCTGAGCAGGTCGCCTCCATTCGTGAAGAAGCAGTGAAGAACGGTCGCGCTGCGGATTCGGTCAAGGTCATGTCGGCGTTCACCTGCGCAATCGGTGAGACTGCCGATGAAGCGCGCGCAAAGTACGACGCCGTGCGGGATACCGAAAGCCCGGACGTTGCCGTGGCCTCCTATGCCTGGTTTACGGGCCTAGACCTTTCGTCGTTCGACCCGGCGACGCCAATGAAAGAACTCCACACTGAGCTTTCGCAGACGCAAGTTACTCGCTTCGGAGACCAGACCGTTGGCGATGTTCTCGCGCAATGGCACGGCAACGGAGTGCGCAGCAAACCCTTCATTGGTACTGCGGAGCAGATTGCGGACGAAATGATCGCTCTCGCTGACGGCGCCGACCTCGATGGGTTCTTGTTGACTCCGATGATTCAGCCGACATCGACGATCGATTTCATTGAGCAGGTGCTACCGATTTTGCGGGAGCGTGGAGTCGCCGGCGAAGGATATGATGCGCCGACTCTGCGGGAACGACTTTTGGGCACCGACGATTCGGTGCTTCGCGATGACCACCCGGGCGCCGCCTACCGCGCGACGGCCGTGGCTGAAGTAACGAGCTAGTCGGTAGTGGTTCGAGTGGGACGGTCGCCATCTTCGCCGGCGAAAATGTAGTCGCCGGAACGGATGCGACCGATCACGTCTCGAGCCCACTGCTGTTCGCCGCGCAATCGCGCGGTCGCGAGTTCAAAGATTTCGCGCACGTAGGCGGGAGTCGACGTCGAGGTCGCAACATCACCAATGTGGTACGCGTTGCTGGCAATGCGGGCGTCGATTTCGGTCACGCGGTGTTCGAGCCCGTCAAGCACTTCGTCGCGCTGGAGGGCGTACATGAAGGAAGTGAGCACCATGACGGGTTTGGTGTCGAAGACTTCTACCGTCCACAGAGTGTCGCGCAGCATCCGCAACAGTTCGACTTCACCTTCTTCGGTCACCCGGTAGGTGGTTCGTTCGGGGCGATTGCCGGCGGTTTCGGTGCCGTTCTCGGCAAGGTAGCCGTCAGTTGTGAGCGATCGCAGTGCGTTGTAGATAGAGCCGGGTTGGATGTTGGCCCATTCGTCGATGTGCCAGGTCATGAGTTCACGGCGCAGAAAGTATCCGTGAACGGGCTGAAACTGGTGCACAGCGCCGAGCACGACCAAGCGAGTTGTCGTCGACATGACCCCAATCGTAAGCCACGGATTGCGGCTGTCGGGAAGGAACTCGCTTGTTTATATGATCAAAAATGAATAACATATAGTCCTATGTTCAAACTTGACTAACTAGCCGGTTGGGTGAACATCTCAAGCAAAGGAGTCCGCTCATGTCCACAAAGACCGCCGCGGAAGAAGTCACGCCCCAAGTTGCGCTCCGCCGCGCACTCTCCCTTTTCCCGACAGGGGTCATCGCCCTCGCCGCTGTCGTGGATGGCCAACCCGTCGGCATCGCCGTCAACTCCTTCACCTCGGTTTCGCTCGAACCGCCGCTCGTCGCCGTCTGCCCCGCCCGCACCTCTGCCACCTGGCCGGTGCTGGCGCGAGCCACCAGAGTTGGGCTCAGCGTGCTTGGTGCCGATCAAGAACAGACCGCTCGAAACCTCGCTTCTCGTACCGGCGACCGTTTTACGGGCACGGACTGGAAAGCAACAGAGAGCGGAGCAATCCACATGAACGGAGCTGCACTGTGGCTCGAGTGTGAGATTCGCAACAGTTTCGATGGCGGAGACCACGAGATCGTTACGCTCGAAGTCATCCACTCTGAAGCGTTCCCCGAAGTCGCTCCTTTGGTCTTTCACCTCAGCCAGTTCCGCGCACTCTGAGGGCCTCTTGTTTTCCGCGTCAGCGCTGCTTGCGCGATCAACCACCGATTGTGGGTTCCCCATGGAAGATTCCCCGCCGCTAACCTTTCGCGGCACAGTCGTCCATGGTGACAAACGGGGGCGCGAACTGGGGTTTCCCACCGCCAATGTGCAGGTCAACAGTCTGGGAACTCTTCCTGAGGATGGTGTCTACTCCTGCTGGGTCAGTTTTCCGCCGACAACTACGCGGCACGGTGCGACCATCAGTATTGGAGCCAACCCCACTTTCGACGATGTCACTGATCGCCGAGTCGAAGCCTTCATCCACGATTTTGAAGCCGACCTTTATGGATCCGAAATCGAGCTGACTGTGCACGCCTGGCTTCGCGCCATGGTTCGCTGCGACACTCTCCAAGAACTGATTGACAAGACGGCGGCGGATGTCGCGGCATCGCGCATCGCGCTCACTCGACCTGCACGACTCGAGTGACCTTCGCGGCGCCAGCTTGCGAGCGATCCCGAGTTTTCGGCCGTAAACATTTGCTCGTTTGAGCAATTATCGGGCCGGGTTTCGTTAGTCTTAGGCCATGCTTCTCAGTGATCGCGATATCCGGGCCGAACTTGCCTCTGGCCGTATTGGCCTCGACCCTCTCGATCTTGACATGGTTCAACCATCGAGTGTCGATGTGCGGCTCGATCGCTTCTTCCGCCTCTTCGATAACCATAAGTACCCCTTCATCGATCCGGCGGTCGACCAGCCAGACCTCACCCACCTGATGGAAGTGGATGCCGACCAGCCGTTCATTCTTCACCCCGGCGAGTTTGTGCTTGGCTCCACTTTTGAACTCGTGACTCTGCCCGATGACGTCGCCGCTCGCCTTGAGGGCAAAAGCTCGCTTGGGCGACTCGGTTTGCTCACCCACTCCACGGCGGGTTTCGTTGATCCCGGATTCTCGGGTCACGTCACCCTCGAGCTCAGCAATGTGGCAACGCTGCCGATCAAGTTGTGGCCGGGCATGAAAATCGGGCAGTTGTGCTTCATCAAGACGAGCTCTCCCGTTGAATCGCCTTACGGTTCTGGCCAGTACGGTTCGCGCTACCAGGGCCAGCGTGGCCCGACGGCAAGCCGCAGTTTTCAGAACTTCCACCGCACCGATGTGCGGGCGAATGATGCGGGTTCTGTCGGGGGCTAGTTCCGATTATTACAGTTTGGTGAGGGATATTCTCTTATTCCTCATCTTCGCTTACTGTTGCTCGCATGGACACATTCGCGGGAGCACCGGCACTCTCAGCACGACATTCCGCTCGCGGCATTCTTGTGGCAGTATCCGCGGCTCTGCTTGCTCTCTCGATGGCCGGCTGCGCTGTGCCCGCGGATAATAGTGAGGTTTCGAGCGAGCCAACGTTGAGCCCTGTTGAGCCAACTGCTGCACCGGTTGAGGGACCGTTGGTGATTCCGAACTGCGAGCAGATGTTGCCCGAAAGCATCGCGTTGGAGTATCTGGGCGAGCGAGGCGAACTTCTTCCCACCGATGGCGACCAAGGGCCAGAAGAAGTGCCGTGGGCTCTTCACGCTCAAGGCTTCGACCCCATCCTCGACGCGGTTTCGCAGCGCGACCAGTGCATCTGGGGCTACACCGATGACTTCCACGCCTTCTTTACGATCATGGTCGCCGACGTGTCGAGCGTCGATGGTTCGGCACTCCGGGATCAGATCGCGACCGCTGGTTACGAGAGCACGTCGAACGGCGCGGTCGAAACCTACGTGCTGCAAGAAGAGACGTCTGGCGGCTACGACTACCCGATCATCGCCATGGTCGATGGCCTGTGGCTTTTCGCCGAACTGATCGAGCCCGAAGACAGCCTGCGTGTCATCAACGCGATGCTCGACGAAGTGCGAACGCTCAACCCCACGCGCGGCTATTAATCGCGGGGGAGTGCTTCCGCCGAGGACTCGACGGTGATTCTTGGCTCGGGTGCCTAGCGCTGAACCTCGAGCTGCTCCAACTGCCAGCCAAGCCAAGGGCTGAACGCGAAGGGTGTCGCTGCCACAGCAGTGTGCAGCGACTGGGGGTCAACCCAATCGAATTCGGCGACCTCTTCGGGGTTCGGGGCTGCGGCATCCGTGGTCACTGCACGGTAGACGGGGCAGATCTCGTTCTCGACGATGCCGGATGAGTCAACGGCGCGGTAACGAAAATCGGGCAGCACGAGCTGTACATCACTGACGGTGATTCCGAGTTCGTGCTGGGCGCGTCGGATGATCGCGTCAGTTATGTCTTCGCCGGGAGCGGGGTGTCCGCAAAAGGAATTGGTCCAGACTCCGGGCCAGGTGAGCTTTGACAGCGCGCGACGCGTCACAAGAACCTGACCAGTCGCGTTGTAGACGTGGCACGAAAACGCGAGGTGCAACGCGGTATCTGTCGTGTGCACGAGAGCTTTATCTGCCACACCGATGTGCTCACCTGTGTTTGAGAGAAGTACGACCTGCTCAGGGAATTGGCTCATGATCGCGATAGTCTGCCTAGGTGGATAGATTCGGAATGCCGCACGCACTGTGCCGCAGTGAATACAGCCTAACTGTCGTGTGCAGGGCGCTGGAAAGTCGGCGCGCGTGAGCACCAGACTCAAACTGTATGACCGCGTCGCTGAAGATGCTGCGAGCATCGTCATCCGCAGCTATTCCACGTCATTTTCTGCGGCTTCGCGGCTCTTGGGCGTTGATGTTCGCCAACATGTCGAGAACATTTATGCCTTGGTGCGCATTGCCGATGAGATCGTTGACGGCGGGGCAGAAGAAGCTGGCCTTGACCTGATTTCTACTTCGCGTCAGCTCACTGAACTTGAGCGCGAAACTGAACTGGCGATGGAGCAGGGGTTCAGTTCAAACCTCATCGTGCATGCTTTTGCTCTCACCGCACGCGAAGTGTCGTTTGGTGCAGAGCTCACCGCTCCATTCTTTGAGTCGATGCGCATGGATCTGAGTCAGAAAGTGCACGACCAGGCAAGTTTCGAGCGTTACGTCTACGGCTCAGCTGAGGTCGTTGGGCTCATGTGCTTGTGTGCGTTCTTGCACGGTCACGATGTCACCGATGACAAGCGGGCCAAGCTTGAACACGGTGCACGCGCTTTGGGCGCTGCCTTCCAGAAGGTCAACTTCTTGCGTGACCTTGCCGACGATTTCGAGACCCTCGGCAGAAGCTACTTTCCTGGCATCGATGTTGCGACTTTCACTGAAGAAGGTAAAGTTCGGCTTCTCGATGACCTCGATAACGATTTGCGGGATGCGGCGATCGGTTCCGAACTGCCGCCGAGCAGCAAGAAGGCTGTTGCGCTCGCGCATTCCCTTTTCGCTCAGCTATCGAAACGCATCCGGGCGACTCCGGCCAGCGAGTTAGTGCGCACCCGTGTGCGCGTTCCTGATGTTGTGAAACTGCGGTTGGCTGCGGCTGCCGCGATGGGGGTGAGTCCTCGAGTATGAGTGACGTTGTTGTAATCGGTGGCGGTATTGCGGGGCTCTCGAGCGCTGCGCTTCTCGCCAAGGAGGGGCACTCGGTCACGATTCTGGAGGGCTTGCCTGCTGTTGGCGGTCGTGCGGGGTCGTGGGAACACGATGGTTTCCGGTTCGACACCGGCCCTTCGTGGTACTTGATGCCTGAGGTGTTTGACCACTTCTACAAACTCATGGGAACCAGTGCAGAAGAGCAACTGTCACTTGTAACCCTCGACCCCGGTTACCGGGTGTATTTCGAGGGTGAAGCAGACCCCATCGACATCTCAACGGACCTCGACGAGAACCTTGCGCTGTTTGAGAGCATTGAGCCTGGATCGCGCGTGCGCATGCAGAAGTACTTGAAGTCCGCAGAAGAAACCTATGAGTTAGCTAAGCAATATTTCCTATATACGTCATTTGCTGACCTGCGCACGAGCGCAACGAAAGAGGTATTGGCAAAGGCGGCCCGCTTCATCCGTCTGCTCATCGAACCGCTTTCGCGACTGGTCGCGCGCACGGTGAAGGATGATCGTCTGCGCAAAGTCTTGGGCTACCCAGCAGTGTTTTTGGGATCGTCGCCGTATCTGACGCCCAGCATGTATCACCTCATGAGTCACCTCGATCTGGCTGACGGAGTTCTCTACCCGATGGGTGGATTCACGCGCGTCATCGAGAGCATCGCCGACATTGCGCGCGCCGCCGGAGTCGATATTCGTACCAATGCGAAGGTCACCCGCATTACGACGGTTGACGGAGTCGCGACCGGTGTCGAATACGTCGATGCTGCAGGAACGTCACGCACCCTAACCGCCGATATTGTCGTCTCGGCCGCCGATCTCCACCACACCGAAACCACTCTGCTGGAGTCGAGCGAGCAGACCTATCCGGCCGAGTACTGGCAATCGAAGACGCCCGGGCCAAGTGCCCTGCTGTTGTACTTGGGAGTGAAGGGCGAACTGCCTGAGCTTGAACACCACACGCTGTTGTTCATGAAGGACTGGCAAGAGGGGTTTGAGGCGATTTTCGGTACTGAGCCGAAGGTGCCGGAACCGGCCTCGCTTTACATTTGCAAGCCGAGCGGTGTTGACCCCAACGTTGCCCCCGATGGCTTCGAGAATGTCTTTGTTCTTGTGCCTATTCCCGCCGATCCGTCGATCGGTCGGGGCGAGATTGGTGGCGATGGCGACCCTCGCATTGAGAAGCTTGCCGACACAGTGATTTCACAAATCGGCGATTGGACTGGCATCCCTGATTTCGCCGATCGCATCACTGTTCGCCGAACTGTAGGTCCTGGCGACTTTGCTGCCGACCTCAATGCGTGGCGAGGTACGGCACTCGGTCCCGCCCACACTCTCAAGCAGAGCGCATTCTTCCGCGCTGGCAACGTGAGCAAAAAGGTCACGGGCCTGTACTACGTTGGCGGCTCCACCATCCCCGGCATCGGACTGCCTATGTGTCTCATCAGTGCCGAGGTGCTTATCAAGCGACTGCGGGGAGACACCTCACCCGGTCCACTTCCTGAGCCCCTCTCCGCACAGGATTAGCCGTGATTGTTCTCTACCTTGTTGCGCTGCTGATTTCGCTGACCGGCATGGTGGTGCTTGATCGCCGTTTCACGCTGTTCTTTTGGCGGGATGCACGTCGGGCAACAGTGGTGTTGGTGGTGGGCGTGATCTTCTTCTTTGTGTGGGACCTGCTGGGGGTTAGCCTCGGCATCTTTTTCCGTGGTGAAACCGACTTCATGACGGGACTGCTGGTGGCTCCGGAGGTTCCTCTCGAGGAGATCTTCTTCCTCACGCTGCTCTGCTATCTCACTATGAACGTCTATGGCGCTCTCACCCGCACGAGAGTGGGTGCGGCGTGACTTATTGGCTGCTCAATGCAGTATTTCTTGCGATCGTCACGGCGCTCGCCGTCGTCACAGTCGCCACTCGACGTGCGCCGGGGTGGCGCGCGATCGCGGTCACAGCGGGCATCCTGCTCATCATGACCGCCATCTTCGACAACGTCATGATCTCCGTGGGCCTTGTCGGCTATAGCCCTGACGCCATCAGCGGTGCATTCATCGGTGTTGCTCCGCTCGAAGATTTCGCCTACACAATCGCGGCCGTCGTGGGGTTGCCGTGTCTGTGGATGCTGTTGGGGTCGCGCCGTGGTTCCGGTGCAACAACTACAGCGCCCGCGAAAACCGTAGACTCTCCCGCGAATCCGGAGGCCCACAATGGTTAAGGATCTGTTCCTCTCATCACGTCCCCTCAGCTGGGTCAACACGGCGTTCCCGTTCGCGGCTGCCTACTACCTCACGACCGGGGCGATCGACCTCACCTTCGTGCTGGGCACCATCTTCTTTCTCGTGCCTTACAACCTGGCGATGTATGGCATCAACGATGTGTTCGACTACGAATCTGACTTGCGTAATCCGCGAAAGGGAGGCGTAGAGGGTGCATTGCTTGACCCTCGGATGCACCGGCCAACGCTCATCGCTGCCGCCGTCTCGACGCTCCCGTTTATCGCCTATCTCGTCATTGTCGGCAACCCGCTGTCGTGGTTGGTGTTGCTTATCAGCATGTTCGCGGTTGTCGCGTATTCGGCGAAGGGGCTGCGGTTCAAGGAGAGGCCCTTCTTGGATTCGCTCACGTCGAGCACTCATTTTGTGTCGCCAGCGATTTACGCCCTCGTGCTTACCGGTGCCGCCGTCACTCCCCAACTGTGGGCAGTGCTGGGGGCGTTCTTCCTCTGGGGAATCGCCTCACACGCTTTCGGTGCTGTGCAGGATGTGCTCGCTGATCGCGCTGCCGAAATTTCGTCGATCGCGACGGTGATTGGGGCGCGCGCTACGACCCGGTTTGCGGTTGTCGCCTATCTTGCTGGTGGCATCCTGTTGCTCTTCGCTGCGTGGCCCGGCCCGCTCGGGGCAATCCTCGTGCTTCCCTATGCGGCAATGTGCGCGCCATTCTGGAACATCACGGATGCCACAGCCGAGTCAGCAAACCGTGGCTGGAAAAACTTCTTGGCCCTCAATTTCGTCACAGGGTTCTTCGTGACGATGCTGCTGATCTGGTGGGCCCTAATCCGCTAGCCCGCTCTGTTGGACGTCTCTGTTGACTACTTTCGCTGGCTCGCTAGCTGGCTGGCGGGGCAGCGCCGTCGCGTTGAGTGCTCAGGTTTTTTGCCATCGTCTCGAGCACCGTAACGGCTGTTTCGTACTGCTCTGGTGTGACCCCCTCGGTCGCTTTTGTGCGCTCTTTGGCAATCACGGCGGCGAGCCGTTCGACAACTCCGCGGCCCCGTTCTGTGAGTTCGTAGAGGGAGCCGTCGGTGGTGAGCCATTCGCTTTCCACAAGTTCTTGCAGCGACTCAAGTGAGCTCGTGTGTGCATCTTGGGTCGGCGGAACCGCCGCTCGAGGAGAGCTGAGAAAAGGAGCGATCTCGATGTCGAGAAGGGCAACTCCGGCAGGCCCCTTGGATAACACCACGAGCAGTTGCCACTGCCGACGAGTGATGCCGTGCTCTTCGAGGGTGAGGGCAAATAGCTCGTCGATGATCCGGTCGACGTGCTTCACCCAGTAGCTGATGGGTTGTTGCGTGTCCATGAACCGACATTACTCCTGAGGACGCCGAGGCGGGCGAGGCAAAACACGAGTAGCGTGCTTCGCCCCACCAACTGGGGTCGTCCGTGTGCGATTTGTTAGTACGAGAAGCCGAGTTCGTCAGGGTAGTCACCGAGAGCCGTCAACTGAGTTGCTGCCGCCTGCACGTGCGACAGGGTGAGGCCGAGGGTGCGAGGACCGAAGCTGACGCGGGCGATTCCCAATTCGGCGAGGCGTTTCAACGAAACATAGCCTGGTCCTCCGATGACGGAAATCGGGCCAGAGATCTCGGCCAGTGCACGTTCAAGTTTTTCTTCATCGCTGAGCCCGAGCACGAAGATGCAGTCAGCTCCGGCGGCCAGGTAGGCGTTTGCTCGGGTGACCATGTCCTCCCACTTGCCGCCTCCAGCCAAGACGTCTACGCGGGCGTTGATTGCGATCGGTACGCCCGTTGCGTTTCCGGCGGCTCGGGCGGCAGCAACTCGAGCTGTCGCATGGGGGAGGTCGAAGAGTGGAGCCTTGGCTGGGCCCGAGCTGTCTTCGATGTTGATCCCGGATGCTCCGGCGGCGATCAATCGTTCGACGTTTGCTTGAACGCCGGCGGCATCCGCGGCGTAGCCTTTCTCAAAATCGACGGAGACGGGAATCTCGACGGCGTTGCAGATGACGGATGCCGCATTCAGCGCTTGTTCGATGGTGAGTCCTTCGCCGTCTGGCACACCGTGCGCGAAACTCACCGCATGACTTGCAGTCGCGAGGGCGCGCACTCCTGGGGCTTCGGCGACGATGCGGGCGGTAATGGCGTCCCACACGTTGGAGACGATGAGGGGAGTCCCTGGCACGTGAAGGGAGCGCAACAGTTCTGCGCGGGCGGCGGGGGTGGTGGCATTTTCGGTCATGAGCCAAGCATCCCCGACGCGATGTCGTGCGCCAGCGATTTTCGGACCCGACCGGCAAACTTTGTCGTAACGCTCAGCCCCGAGTTAGTCGATGACGGATTGCTTCGCCTTCACGGGGAGCATGAGCCCGAGCCCGGCGAGGAGAACGATCACGATTCCGATGATTCCGAAGCGTGTGTCGCCGGTCATGGTGACAAAGAGGGTGAAGAGGCCGGGTGCCAAGAAGCTGACGGCGCGACCGGTTGTGGCATAGAGGCCGAAGATTTCACCTTCGCGCCCCACCGGGGTGATGCGAGCGAGGAAGCTGCGGCTCGCTGCCTGCACCGGCCCGACGAAGAGAGTAAGAAAGAGGCCGGCGATCCAGAACCCGGTCTTGGCGTCTCCAACAAACAGCACGGCAAGGCCGGCGATCACGAGTCCAGCAAGTGAGCCAATGATCACGTTCTTGGCACCGAGTTTGTCATCGAGCCATCCGCCAATGAAGGTTCCAATTCCGGCGACAAGGTTGGCAGCGACAGCGAAGTAAATGACTTCGCTTGGGCTGAACCCGAAGACTTGCGCTGCGATGATGGCGCCAAAGGTGAAGACGGCGGCAAGGCCATCACGGAAGACTGCGCTGGCGAGAAGGAACATGAGCACTTGGGGGCTCTTCTTGGCGAGAGTCTTGATGGTGCCAAAGAGCTTGGCGTAGCTCGCGAAGAAACTCACTCGGTTTTCGCGTGCACCCGCAGGGATCTCGGGCACGGCGATCAGTACGGGGATCGCGAAGATGGCAAACCACGCGGCTGAGGCGAGCACGGCGTAGCGCACATCGAGGGCTCCACCATCCGCACCAAAAGGCACATTG
The DNA here is from genome assembly GCF_056675935.1 of Rhodoglobus sp. G.S.23. Lineage (NCBI taxonomy): Bacteria > Bacillati > Actinomycetota > Actinomycetes > Micrococcales > Microbacteriaceae > Rhodoglobus > Rhodoglobus sp. G.S.23. The sequence continues at coordinate 2,804,018 of NZ_CM155237.1, read as the reverse complement.
AGCAGTCCGTTGCCGGTCTCGCTTCCAAAGTTTTGAATGAACAACACGAGCAGGATGATCAGCAGTAAGATCCCGCCGATGTAGCCCATGCCCCAACCAAAGCCCGAGACGCGGCCAACTGTTTGTGGTGTCGAGACCTGCACGAGCATTGCGTTGTAGTTGACGCTCGCAAACTCGAAGAAGATGTTCCCAGCGGCGAGTAGTGCGGCACCGAGGTAAATGTAGGAGGGCACGGGGGCGACGAAGAACATCGCTCCCATTGCGAGCACGACGAGGCCGGTGTTGATGGCTAGCCATAGTTTGCGGCGACCAGAGCCATCCGAGCGCTGTCCGAGTATGGGAGCGAGAATCGCGACGAGCACACCGGCGATAGTGAGCGCACCCGAGATGACGGTCGTGTTGTTTGCCTTCGCGAGCACGAGGGCTGGGTTCTTGGTGTCATCTCCGGCTGCGGCGAGAACCTCCGGGTCGATGAACAATCCACTTGCGAGGTAGGTGCTGAAGACGAAGGTTGTGACGACAGCGTTGAACGCTGCGGAGCCCCAATCCCACAGTGCCCAGGCGCGAACCCGGCTCTTGGGGATTGGCGAGTCGTCGATGAGACCTTGCCCTACTGTGCCGATCGCCCGGGTATTTGCGACGCGAGGAACTGCAGGAACACTGGGGACCTCGTTGTCGGGAGTCTTGTCCGTCATGCGAACAGGCTAGTGGTGCGGGGTAAACAATTGCGTTAACTGGGCAATTTTTGGCCACATTCGTCCCGGTCCCGCTTAGTGAGGACAGCTCGGGGGACGGTAGACAAGTCTGTGTACCCCACTAGGTGGGCTTTTCGGGGGACGTTTGCCGTCTTATCGTTGCTAAAGATCTCTATATCTGGCCCCCGACATTGGCCAGTGTGCACCGATCAACCCGACACAGTGTGGATTCTCTCTGTTTCCACCGCGGAAAAATTAAGGCCTTACCCGTGAAGTTTTTGCTGCGCTCCCTACTTATTGCTGCCCTCCTAGCTGCGGGCATCACCGTCCCGGCGCAGGCTGCTACCGCCGCGCCCGCGGACATCACTGTCGACCTCAACCGGCAGGTGAGTGCGACTACGTTGTACGGCAGTGACGTGTCAGTGACGCTCACGGCACAGCAAACATCGGGTTCCAACGCCTACAACCTGACCTTCACCGACATTCTGCCCGCTGGGGCAACGCTGGAAACAAACTCTGCCTACGGCGAACCGCAAAAGATTGCGCTCGCGGGAGGCTCCACCAAGCTCATCTGGAACAACGTTGCCGACCTGTCGTCTGGCGCCGTCGTCTCATTGACCTACTCCTTCTCGTACGACATGCCCCGTTACGACGTCGGCGACACATTCACGGGTGTTGCTGAAGCGTTCGCTAACACCAATGAGCGCACTCTGGTGAAGTTCGACGCGCTCACTGGCGCGGTCATCGAGAGCTCGCGTGACGTGGGTGGAAGCGCGGAATCGAGCACCACGCTCGTTCCCTTCGTTCTTGACAAGGCAGAGACATCGAGCCCCGAGTCTGAGCTGCTTCGCGGTGTCCACGATCACCAGACGGTCTATGAGCTCACCGTCACCAACAACGGCGTCAACTCAAGCTCTGACTTCACCGTTACCGACTACCTCCCCGCTGGCCTTGAATTCCTCGGATGCGCGGCAGCAGACAACAGCGCAGTCGACACCGAAGAATATGACGGTTCCGGTCGCATCCTTCCGGCAAGTTTCCCGAGCGGCGTGGACTGTGCTGGCCTCGTTCCGACCACAAGCACCGTCGTCGTTGACCCAGACGGAGCTGGCCCTCTAGTTGAGGCCGTCTACACGAAGGTTGTGTGGACTATTCCTGGCGTGCTCGCCACCGATGGCGTCATCACGATTCGGTATGCGGCCGCAATACCGCTACGTGAGAACGTCGCGTTCGATGGCGAAGCTACGGCAAACCTCGACAACAACACGGGTGCCTTGACCTATGACGAGCAGCAACTCACTAATTACGCCGTAACGAGTGGTACCTATTCCGGCGACGCTGTGGTCTACACCGATGAAGCCACCGCCACTGTTTCCGCTGAAGACGTGTCAATTCAGAAAACTGTTGACGAGACTGGCATCACGCAGGGTTCAAACAGCGTCTGGACGCTCAAGTACCAGTCGTCTGAATATGCTCTTTCCACCGGCTCGATCGTGATCACTGACACGATTCCTGACGGGCTCAACTTCGAGGGCAGCATTCCTGATCCAACCTCTGGCCCTGCCGAGAATGCCGATGGAACCCTCACCGTGTCGTGGGATGCCGCAGCGTTTGACGGGGCGTCGAGCAGTGGAGAAATAACGGTCTTCACGTCGACGCGCGCCGCCTACCGCCTCGTAGGAGCCGGAGGCGTTGAGCGCCCGGTCAGCTCAAACGACTCGTGGACGAACACCGTCGACCTCGCGACATCCGCCACTGTCATCACCGACAACGACACCACGACCACAGAACTTGCCATCGTCGACACGTCAAGTGCCAGCCAGAAGGCTGAAGGCATCACGCTAACGAAGCGAGTTTCTGAGCCGAAGCCGATGGCAGACACCTGTGAGAACGTCAGCGGTCTTGAATTCAAGGATGACCTCGCCACGAACGCATTCCACCCGGGCGACTGGGTTTGCTACGAACTGACCGTCACGTTCCCGAGCCGCCTCGACACGCTCGACAACGTTGTGAATGACTTCTTGCCAGCAGGCTTCACTTTTATTGACTACGCTACGACCCCGCTAAACACAGTTGGCTCAACCTTCGTTGCCCAAGACCCCAACGACAAGTCGCGTTTGCTTACTTGGAATGTCGGAGATGTGGATGCCGGAACGGTCTTCCAGGTGCTGGTGACGGCCGAGATCACTGATCCTGCCGCGGTCACCGATGGCGACATCGTGTCGAACCTCATGAAAATGACGTACAAGAACACTGCTGGTGATGTTTTCCAGCTGCGGGACAGTGCAGACACGCTCGTCGAGAAGCCGGTGGTGACGCTCTCGAAGGGCATCATCGAACTCAACGAGACGCCGGTACCGAGTGCACCCGTCAACAGTCTCGCGGTGCAAGCAACCGATCGAGTGACCTATGCCGTTGTGGTGACCAATACGGGAGGCCAGACCGCCACCAACGTTTCGGTGCGAGACAACCTTCCGTCATTGCTCGAATGCACCGATGTGGAAAACATCACCGACGCCGGTGTCTGTGGAGCCGCGGCATCGCTTCCGCGCACGATTGAGTGGACCATCCCCACGATCGCTGCCGGTGGTTCCTACACCGTGACTTACGACGTCATCACTCCGGCCGATTCTGCTGCGGGAGACACTTTCGTCAACACCGCTGGCGTGCGCACCTACGATGCGGTCACCAACATGGGAGGTACGCAAGAATATTTCCCCGTCAACAACATCGACCCTGACCTCGAAGTCAAGGCCAACAGCGTCGAGGCTAAAGACACCGCGTCGGCAAACCTTCGCCTTCCCACCCTTGTGAAAGCTGCGACTACATCAATCAATGAAGCAAGCAATAATCGTGCAGGCCAGGCCACTATCGGAGAGACCATCACGTATACCGTGACGACGACGATCCCTGAGGGCTCCTCGGCGTACGTCAATCCGACGGTCACTGACGTGATTAGCAACCGCTTTACGATCGTCGGTACGCCCACCTTCACGGTGAACGGCGGCCCGAGCCAAAATGCGGTGGTCAGCGGACAAACGGTGAGGGCGCTCGTCGGGGCCAACTACGTGAACTCTCCAAACAGTGGCGATGACCCCGTCGTTCTCACGATCACCGTGCGTGTTCTCGATGCTGCCGGCCCCGTTCGCGGCAACCTGATTAACAACACCGCAAGCTTTAGCTGGCAGCCTGTCAGCGGATCCACCAAGACCGCAACGAGCAACAATGCGAGCATTCGCATTGTTGAGCCCAGCGTGTCGGTCTCGAAGACCAGCAACGCGGTATCGGGTCGAATCGTGGCTGGTCAGATCGTGCAGTACACGCTTGCGGTGCGCAATAGCAGCGCGGCGAATGTATCGATCGCTCACGACACCACTGTGATCGACCACGTGCCAACCACGATCCAGCCAGTCGATGTCGCAAACAATCCTGTGACGACAAGTCAAACGTTGCCCGGTGGCGGCGCGTGGGACCAAGCAGCACGCACGATCACATTCACGATTGCGAGCATGGCTCCCGGTTCCGGGCCCAACTTGACGTACAGCGCTCGCGTAGTAGACCCGCTCTTGAGCGGCGCGACCATCGTCAACTCGGTGGATGTCACGACGACCTCGATTGCCGGCAGTGACGCCAACGAACGCACTTCGACTTCAACGACGGGTTCGGCAAGCTATAAGGACAACGACGAACTCACACTGCGCGCCCCCGAAGTCGGCGTCAGCAAGAGTGCAACGCCATCGTCGCGCACCATCGGTGAAGTCATTACCTACTCTGTTGATGTCACGATCCCGAAGTCGGTAATCGCCTACGACGTGACCGCACTCGACACCATGCCGACCAACGTTCGGTTCGGCCAGTTCCTTGACTCCGCCTGCACTGTCGCTGGCGTCGATTGTGGCTCCGGTGATCAAGTGGATGCCGAACTTATCGGCACTCCGTCGACTACGGACCGCACGATTGGTTTTGCCCTCGGTGACATTGACCCCGCTTCGGCAAACGAACGTGTCGTCACGATTCGTTACACCGGCATCGTGACTACCGCTGCAGCATCCGGCAACACCCTGACAAACACGGTTCGTCCCTACTGGAACGACACCAATAAGCAGCTGGGAACGCCGTCAACCGTTCCAGGGCCGACCGATTTCGACCGCGTAGGGACGCCATCGACCGCGAATGTCGCCGTTCTCGAACCGCGCCTAACCATTGATAAGGATGTCGCCGGCCAGGTCAGTGACACCGACACTCGTCGTGCCAAGCCAGGCGAGTCGCTTGAATACACGATTGTCGTTACCAACGCCGGCAACTCGCCCGCCTATGACGTGACGGTTACGGACACCCCGGATGCTCGAGTCACCGGCTTTACCTCCGCAGGGGTAGTTGGCGTCACGCCCACCGATATCACTCCGTCAGACGGAACGCTCGGTTGGAAAATCGCAGGCCCCATCGCTGCAGGCGCCAGCGTAACCATCAAGTACACGGTGACGATGCCGGTCGTTGACGAGACGAGCGAGATTGTTGCTTCGGCAGAAATCATCAATACTGCCGACGTGCCGCACTACTTCGGTGTTGCACCGAGTGATCAGGTTTCGACGATCGACTACAAGGACTACGACGACGTGACTCCGGATGTCGTGAGCGTTGAACTCGACCTTGCGTCCATCGGGGACTACCTCTGGTTCGACGTCAACAATGACGGCGTTCAGGGTGCAGGCGAGCCCGCCCTTGAGGGTGTAAAGGTGACCGTTGTTTACGCCGGGGCCGACGGAATATTTGGCAACACTGACGACGAGACATTCCCTCGCACGACAGACGAAAACGGTCTGTACCTTGTGAACCAACTGCCAGGTGGTCTCTACCGAGTGACCGTGGATGCTTCCACTCTTCCCGCGGGAATGACCCCCAGCTACGACCTCGATGGCACCACCGTGACGCCTAACGGCATCTGGCAGGGCACCCTCGCCGAGAACGACAGGAAGCGAGACGTCGACTTCGGCTACACGGGAACCGGTTCGATCGGTGACTTCGTCTGGTTCGATCAAAACAAGGATGGCGTTCAAGACGCGAACGAGCCCGGCTTGCCTGGCGCGACCGTCACGGTTGTCTTCGGCGGACTCGATGGGGATCTCTCCACGACGGCCGACAACATCACCTACACGACATCCACGGATGCCGATGGCAAGTACACGGTCGGCCTGCTTCCTGCCGGTCCCTACACTGTCACTGTCAGCGACCTGCCCACCGGATATGTCGTTGTCTCCGATCCCAATGGTGGAACCAGCGCGAGCTCAACGACGTCGCTGACGGCCGGCCAAAATCGCGTCAACCAGGACTTCGGCTACGCGGGATCCGCATCCATCGGTGACTACGTCTGGATCGACCGCAACGGTGACGGTATTCAAGAGGGAACCGAGCCGGGAATCTACGGCGCTGACGTTGAACTCACTTGGTTTGGCGAAGACGGTGTGCTCGGCGGCGGTGACGACGGAGTATTCACAACCACGACCGACGGTAACGGTGCCTACAGTTTCCCGAACTTGCTGCCCGGAAACTTCTCGGTAGCCGTCACTGGCGGACTGCCAGCAGGCGCGACGAACAGCTTCGATCGTGACGGGGACAAGGACTCTCAAGCTCCCGTATCGCTAACGATCGGTCAAGCCGTCACCGACGTTGACTTCGGCTACGACGTTACTTCCGTCATCGGAGACCGCGTGTGGTGGGATCGCAACAAAGATGGCGTGCAAGACAGCAACGAACCGGGACTGTCCGGCGTGGGCATCCGCATCACGTACCTGGGTACCGACGGTGTTCTTGGCGGAACCGGCGCTGCTGGTGATATCGAGTTCACAACAACGACGGACAGCAACGGCAACTGGACTGTTACAGATATCCCCGACGGCAACTACATTGTTGAGGTTGTCAGTGGGGTTCCGGCCGGCTTCGGCCCGACCTTCGACAACGACAGTGGAACGACCTCGCCAGACGAAGAATCACGCGTGACGCTGGTCGATTCTGATCTCCGTCAGGACTTCGGTTATGCCGGCGACTCGAGCATTGCTGACACGGTCTGGCTCGACCTCAATAAGGATGGCGTTCAGGATGTCGGCGAGCCCGGCCTTCCGGGAATTGTTGTCACTCTTGTCTGGTTCGGTCCGGATGGCGTTGCTGGCGGAACCGACGATGTCACTTTCGTGGAGACAACTGACGCCAACGGACACTACCTATTCGATGGGTTGCCAGAGGGTAGCTACACCGTGACGGTAGACACCGACACTCTGCCGAGCGGCGTTGCGCCGACATTCGACGCGGATGCTGGCACCAACCAGCCGACGGCGGCGACAACACCGTCCGGCGTTGGCCCGAACTCGACCACAGCAGTTGTGCTTCCAGCGGCAACCGATCTTGACAACATCGACTTCGGTTACGTCGGAACCGGCAAGATCGGTGACACCGTCTGGCTCGACCAGAATGGCGACGGGATTGTCGATACTACCGAGTCGGGAATTGCTGAAGTTCTTGTGACGCTCACTTGGGCGGGGCTCGATGGCATCCTGGGCAACGCCGACGATGTGGTGTCGAACCAGCGCACCGACAGCGACGGCAACTACCTCTTCGATGATCTCCCCTCTGGACTCTTCCGGATCGACCTGAGTGGACTTCCACGAGGCCTTACGGCAACGGCTGACCCGGATGCTGGCTTCGATGACACCTCTGAGGTCACCTTGCGGGGTGGCGAAGAAAACCTCGATCAGGACTTTGGCTACCGCGGTGACGCTGGCGTCGGCGACCTGCTCTGGCTCGACGTCAACAACGATGGGGTTCAGGGAACAAACGAACCTGGTCTTCCCGGAATCGTGATGACCGTGACGAGTCCCGGCGCTGACGGGCTGTTCGATACCGCTGACGATCTGATCGTGACCACCACGACGGACGTGAACGGAAACTACCCCGTAGAGGGACTTCCCGCCGGTGATGTTCGAGTGTCATACGACCCTGCGACGTTGACGGAGGGATTCGTTCCCAACGCTGACCTCGACGGTGATGTTCTCTTCGAAACGACAGCCGAATTGACTGCGGGTGAGACTCGACTCGATGTGGACTTCATTGTGGTCGGTAGCGCAACGCTCAACGGCATTGTGTTCGATGACCCGAATGGCAACGGTGTGCGTGACCGCGGTGATCGCGGCATCCCGAACGCGAAGGTCAACGTTGTTTGGGCCGGACCCAACGGCCCCGTAACGGTTGTGGTGACGACCGACGCTGATGGAGCGTGGGAACTGACTACACTTCCAGCGGGAACGTACACGGCAACGATCGACCTCAGTTCGGTCAGTGCGGACTACCGCCCATCAACAGGTACATCGTCAACGGTTGAGCTGCCGGCCTTCGGTACACGCTCGGTCATTCAAGGTCTCACAACGCTGATGCTCGCCTTCACGGGTTCGAACATTGCGTTGGGAGCATCGCTCGCCGGTCTGCTATTGCTTGGCGGATTGTTGCTTCTCCTGCCAGGACGTCGGGTCCGCGGTGGAAGGCAGTCCGCTCTAACTTCGGGTAAGTAGCGGGCACGACCAGCGAGTTGGCGCGGTGACTGCGCTAAGAGCCGAAAGCTCTTGGCGCAGTCACCGCGCTTTATCCGTTAACGGGCGGGATGGTGTGCAGCGCAACGCCCCGATCTCTCAAGACTGACCTCCACACTTGAGTCATACACACTCAACTTTCAGCTAGCCCGCTTGACTCTCGCTCCGCGGAGGTAGAAACTTGATACCAAGCGACTCAAGTTCGCACACTCAAACGCTTAAAGGAGTAAGAGCACATGGCTCGAGCAGTAGGTATTGACCTCGGAACCACAAACTCAGTGGTTGCCGTACTCGAAGGTGGAGAACCCACCGTCATCGCAAACGCCGAAGGAATGCGCACTACGCCATCCGTCGTCGCATTCACCAAGGATGGCGAAGTCCTCGTTGGTGAAACCGCCAAGCGCCAAGCCGTCACTAACGTTGACCGCACCATCGCATCCGTCAAGCGCCACATTGGCACTGACTGGAAGGTGGAGATCGACGACAAGAAGTACACCCCGCAGGAAATCTCCGCGCGAACGCTTGCCAAGCTCAAGCGCGACGCCGAGCAGTACCTGGGTGAAGACGTCACTGACGCCGTAATTACCGTTCCCGCCTACTTCAACGACGCTGAGCGTCAGGCAACGAAGGAAGCCGGTGAGATCGCTGGCCTCAATGTTCTGCGCATCATCAACGAGCCAACCGCTGCCGCACTCGCGTACGGCCTCGACAAGGGTAAAGAAGACGAACTCATTCTCGTCTTCGACCTTGGTGGCGGAACGTTCGACGTCTCGCTTCTCGAAGTGGGCAAGGACGACGACTTCTCGACCATTCAGGTTAAGTCCACTTCTGGCGACAACCGCCTCGGTGGAGACGACTGGGATGCCCGCGTCGTTGACTACCTGATCCAGCGCTTCAAGGACTCGACCGGTGTCGATGTTTCTGGCGACAAGATCGCGAAGCAGCGCCTCAAGGAAGCTGCCGAGCAGGCCAAGAAGGAACTCTCCTCGCAGATGTCGGCAAGCATTCAGCTTCCGTACCTCTCGCTCACTGAGAACGGCCCAGCCAACCTCGACGAGACCCTCTCTCGCGCCAAGTTCGAAGAACTGACCGCAGACCTCCTCGAGCGCGTGCAGAAGCCATTCAACGACGTCATCAAAGAAGCGGGCGTCAAGCTCGCTGACGTAGCGCACGTAGTGCTCGTTGGTGGATCGACTCGCATGCCCGCCGTTGTTGAGCTCGTCAAGAAGCTCACCGGTGGCAAGGAGCCAAACAAGGGTGTCAACCCTGACGAGGTCGTAGCCGTCGGTGCTGCACTCCAGGCTGGCGTTCTGAAGGGCGAGCGCAAGGACGTTCTGCTCATCGACGTCACTCCGCTGAGCCTCGGTATCGAAACCAAGGGCGGAATGATGACCAAGCTCATCGACCGCAACACTGCCATCCCGACCAAACGAAGCGAAACCTTCACCACGGCGGATGACAACCAGCCTTCCGTATCGATTCAGGTCTTCCAGGGTGAGCGCGAGTTCACTCGCGACAACAAGAACCTCGGAACGTTCGAGCTCACCGGCATTGCACCGGCGCCTCGTGGCATCCCCCAGGTTGAGGTCACGTTCGACATCGACGCTAACGGCATCGTGCACGTGTCCGCCAAGGACAAGGGCACTGGCAAGGAGCAGTCGATGACGATCACGGGTGGCTCAAGCCTCTCGAAGGAAGACATCGAGCGCATGGTTCGCGAGGGCGAAGAGCACGCTGCAGAAGACAAGGCTCGCCGTGAGGCAGCTGAAGTTCGCAACAACGCTGAGCAGCTCGCGTACTCCACCGGAAAGCTCATCACCGACAACGCTGAGAAGCTGCCAGAAGACGTCAAGACTGAGGTTCAGGCCGACGTCGATGCGCTCAACTCGGCACTGGCAAGCGATGACGAAGCGGCCGTAAAGACCGCCTTCGACAAGCTGACCGAAAGCCAGCAGAAGCTTGGCGAAGCAATCTACAAGCACCAGGAAGAAAACCCTGAGGCTGCAGAAGGCGAAGAGGCTCCCGCTGACGAGAACTCTGACGAGGACATCGTTGACGCTGAAGTGGTTGACGACGACGAAGCTGACGCGGACAAGAAGTAGATGTCTGACAAGAACAAAGACCACGACGAGAACCAGGAGCCGGTGATTCGCGATAAACGTCGCGTTGATCCGGAAACCGGTGACATTCGTGCGGCTGACTCGGCTGCTGCAGATTCTTCTGCAGCGGCCGGGGGGCAGTCCGCTGATGAAGCGGATGCTGCTGACGAGCCCGTCGAGACCGTTGACGCGTCGATTGACGCTGAAGCAGACGACGAGCCGGCAGCAGGTGCCGAGTCGCAATTGAGTGCTGAAGATCAGCGCCTGCTCGATGACGCTAGCCGCGATCTGGTTTCTGACATGCGCGATCAGATGTTGCGCGCACAGGCTGAGCTGGTGAACTTCCGCACGCGCGTTGAGCGCGACCGGGCAGCGAACCGCGAATCGGTCATCGCTGACGTCATCCGTTCAATGCTTCCTGCCCTGGACGATCTCGATCGTGCAGATAAGCACGGAGACATTATCGATGGCAGCCCGTTGGCGTTGGTTTCGCAGAAGCTTCACTCCAGTTTCGAGCGGTTCGGTCTTCGCAAGATTGGCGAGAAGGGTGAACTTTTTGACCCCGCTTTCCATGAGGCTGTAGTTCACTTGAACGACCCGGAGGCAACCGAAAACACGATTGCTGACGTGGTTGAGCCGGGCTACATTCTTGGTGAGCGCGTTGTTCGTGCCGCGAGGGTTGCTGTCTCCGGTCCTACTGAATAGGTCGGGGGTGGCGTGTAGTGGCTAGCCAAGATTGGTTCGACAAGGACTTCTACAAGGTGCTCGGGGTATCGAAAGATGTCTCAGCGGCCGACCTCAAAAAAACCTATCGCAAACTCGCGCGCCAGTTTCATCCGGATTCAAATCCGGGAGATCCGAAAGCGGAGTCTCGCTTCAAGGAGATCAGCGAAGCACATTCGGTGCTCTCCGATCCTGAACAGCGCCAAGAATATGATCAGGTTCGCGCTATGGGCTCTGGCGCTCGCTTTCAAGCGGGTGGCCAGTCCGGCGGCTTCGAGGATGTCTTTGGTGGCATGTTCGGTGCGGGTGGCGCGGGCGGTCAACGCTACGGCGGTGGCCAGTCTGGTGCCAGCTTCGAAGATCTTTTGGGTGGCATGTTTGGTGCTCAAGGCGGCCCTGGTGGCGGTGCGGGATTCCGTGGCGGCCCAGCAAAGGGTCGCGACCTAGCGGCAAACACAACGCTCGATTTCGTTACGGCCATTAATGGCGAAACGATTAAATTGCAGCCTGCTGGCGGTCGTCCGATGAACGTCAAGATTCCTGCGGGGGTCAGTGACGGGCAGAAGATCCGCCTCAAAGGCAAAGGCGAGCAGAGCATCAATGGTGGGGAGTCAGGCGATCTGGTTCTCACTGTGACGGTTCGCAAGCATCCGGTATTCGAACGTGAAGGCAACAATCTTCGGGTCGTTGTTCCTGTGACGTTCGCGGAAGCGGTGCTCGGCGCCACCATCGAGGTTCCCACTTTGAGCGGTACACCGGTCAAGTTGAAGGTTGCGGCGGGAACCCCGAGCGGACGAGTATTGCGAGTAAAAGGTCGCGGTGTCACGACGACAAAAGCGACCGGAGATTTGCTTGCCGAAGTGCAAGTGGCGGTTCCGAGCCACATCTCGGAAGCGGCACATGCGCACCTCGAAGCATTTACCCAAGCAATGCCCGCAGAAAACCCGCGGGATGACCTGATGGCTAAAGCCAGGAGGTAATGACAATGGATGAGTCCACGCCAGCTTTTGCGATCGCTGTTGCGGCAGAACTGGCTGGCATGCATCCGCAAACGCTGCGACAGTACGACCGTCTGGGGCTCGTCTCACCAACGAGAACCAGCGGTCGTTCGCGGCGTTATTCCCTGCGCGACGTGATGCAGTTGCGTGAGATCGGCGCCCTCAGTGCCGAAGGACTCAACCTTGAGGGAATCAAACGCATCCTCGATCTCGAAAACCGCGTAAGTGAGCTCACCTCCCGAGTGCACGAACTTGAAGCCGCACTCGCAGATGAACTCCTGGCGAAACCCGGGCGGCGAGTGTTCGCTGCCGGTGCTGCCGGAGAAGTGATCTCCCTCAAGGCAGGAACCAGAGGCGAACGCACTGACCAAGTCGTGCTGTGGCGGCCATTCACGCGACGCGACAATCAACTTCCGCGCTGATGTCATCCCGATGACCGTGTAGCGATGATCTCCTCAGAAGCCCCTCCGCTCGGCAGCGCTGCGATTCTGCGTCAACGCTGGAGTGAAGTCACATTTTTACACTGGCGGGTTGATCCCAGCACCGTCGAGCGCTTCATGCCGGCCGGATGCCGTCCAGACACCATGAACGGCAGCACGTGGGTGGGACTCATCGCGTTTCAGATGTCTCGCAGTTCGTTCTTTGGCGGGCCCCGCATTCCGTGGCTCGGTGACTTTCCCGAAGTCAACGTTCGGCTCTATTCGATTGACGAACAGGGCCGCCGCGGAGTGGTCTTCCTTTCGCTCGAAGCATCCCATCTCATCCCGGTGCTCACAGCGCAGGCCGCTTTTGGATTGCCCTACCGGTGGGCATCGATGCAGATCGGGCAGCGCGACGGAAAAGTTGCCTACACAACGAAACGCTACGGCCAACCGGATGCCGCATCCCACATCATCGTGCGCCCGATTGACGATCCGGCGGCGAGTGTTGCGCTCGCCGCTGACCCGGTTGCGACGTTCTTGACAGCGCGCTGGGGTTTTCACGAAACCCACCGCGGAGCAACCATCTACTGTCGCAATCACCACGAACGGTGGCCGTTACAGCCGGCAGAGCTCGTGCATCTCGACGATGGTTTGCTTGCGGTTGCTGGCTTCGAGGGGCTTGCGGATCGTGCGCCAGACTCGGTGATGTTTGCCACTGAAGTGTCGACTGTGTTTGCGTCTCCGCAGCAACCAATTCGTGTCCGCAAGCCTCGAGCGCGCACTGTATGGGCCACGGCGCGTTCATCATAGTCGTTCTGGTTTTCTGAATCCGGAATGCGTGGTACGGGCGTTCAACGTGGTCTCATCAGCACAAATGAGCATTGCCTCTTTGCGCCGACAGGGACATGATGAGTAACCACAACGTCATATATGCAACACACGATTGAAACGATGAAGCTGCAGAATGAGAGTGCGGGTGCAGTAGCCCGTGCGTAAATCATTTCTCGGCAAATAGCTCAAGGCAACGATGCCGAACAACGCAGGAGGCACCATGACGACGGTCCGCGCAGCAATCACTCAGACAACCTGGACAGGCGACAAGGAGTCGATGATTCAGAAGCATGAGCAGTTCGCTCGTGATGCAAAAGAGCAGGGCGCTCAAGTAATTTGCTTCCAAGAGTTGTTTTACGGCCCGTATTTCGGAATAACTGAAGACAAGAAGTATTACGCCTACGCTGAGCCTGCTGATGGCCCCATAGTGCAGCGTTTTCAGGCCTTGGCTAAAGAGCTAGATATGGTCATGATCCTGCCGATCTATGAAGAGGCGATGACCGGCGTGTATTACAACACCGCTGTCGTTGTTGATTCCGATGGCACCAACCTCGGTTCGTATCGTAAGCACCACATTCCTCACCTCGACCGGTTCTGGGAGAAGTTCTACTTCCGTCCAGGCAACATGGGGTACCCCGTTTTCAACACTGCCGTAGGCCCAATCGGGCTGTACATCTGTTACGACCGCCACTTCCCTGAGGGATGGCGCGAGCTCGGCCTCAACGGTGCCGAAATTGTGTTCAACCCAAACGCCACCAAGCCTGGTCTCTCCAACCGCCTGTGGGAGGTCGAAGGCCCCGCGGCTGCTGTAGCGAACGGCTACTTCGTGCTGCAGCCGAACCGTGTTGGTCGCGAAGACAACGAATACGGTGACCTCGCGGTCGACTTCTATGGAACCAGCCAAGTTATCGACCCGCGCGGCAACTTCGTGGGTGAACGCGGTTCGGGCACTGACGAGGAGATCATGATTCGCGATCTCGACATGGACCTTGTTCGCCAGATGCGTGACGACTGGCAGTTCTACCGTGACCGTCGTCCGGAGTCGTACACCTCGATCCCGAAGCCATAACGTCAGCCCCCGGGCTGTCTTAGCGCCCGGGGAACAGTAGGCACAAGACAAGCAGAGGAGCGAATCATGGCCACCACTCTCATTTCTGGCGGAACAGTCGTCAGCTCAACGGGCCGAGCCCCAGCAGACGTCCTTATCGACGGCGAAGTAATCAAGGCCGTGCTGTCACCGGGCAGCACGCTTTTTGGAACCGACATTGCGGCATCCGTCGATCACGTTATTGATGCCACGGGAAAGTACGTCATTCCTGGCGGCATCGATGCCCACACTCATATGGAGCTGCCGTTCGGCGGCACTGCGGCGATCGACACGTTTGAGACGGGCACTCGCGCTGCAGCGTGGGGTGGCACTACTTCGATCATCGACTTTGCGGTGCAGACCTATGGAACTCACATTCAGGATGCTCTCGCCGAGTGGCACCAGAAGGCGGCGGGCAATTGCGCCATCGACTATGGCTTTCACCAGATCGTCGGAGACGTGACGCCGGAGTCACTCAAAGCGATGGCAAAGCTGCCAGATGAGGGCATCACAAGCTTCAAAATGTTCATGGCCTATCCGGGAGTTTTCTACTCGGATGACGCGCAAATTCTGAAGGCGATGCAAGTGTCACGCGACACCGGCATGATGACGATGATGCACGCCGAGAATGGTCCCGTCATCGATGTTCTCGCCGAGCAGCTCGTGGCGCAGGGCAAGACTGACCCGTACTATCACGGTGTTGCTCGCGCCTGGGAGATGGAAGAGGAAGCTACTCACCGGGCAATCATGCTCGCGAAGCTCACCGGTGCCCCGCTCTATATTGTGCACGTGAGTGCGAAGCAAGCGGTCGAGCAGATCGCCGGCGCTCGTGACCGCGGCCAGAACGTGTTCGCGGAAACCTGCCCCCAGTACCTCTACTTGAGTCTCGAAGAACAACTCGGTGCTCAGAGCGAGCAGTACGGTCACTTCGAGGGCGCCAAGTGGGTGTGCTCAACTCCGCTTCGCTCGCGCGAAGAGGGACATCAGGATGCCATGTGGCAGTCGCTGCGTACGAACGATGTGCAAATGGTCTCTACCGATCACTGCCCGTTCTGCATGAAAGATCAGAAAGAGTTGGGCCTTGCGGATTTCCGCAAGATCCCGAACGGAATCGGCACTGTCGAACACCGCATGGACCTCATGTATCAGGGGGTTGTCACGGGAGAAATCACCCTCGAACGCTGGGTCGAACTGACGAGCACCACCCCCGCTCGCATGTTTGGTGTTTACGGACGCAAGGGCGTCATCCAGCCAGGAGCTGACGCCGACATCGTCGTCTATGACCCTCGTGGCCACACCTCGATCGGCATGCCGGTCGATGAAAACGGTAACCCCACGGGCAAGAAGCACCACATGAACATGGACCACGCGGCCTGGGAAGGCTTCGAGGTCGATGGTCACGTGGACACCGTCATCTCTCGCGGCAAGGTCATCGTCGATGGCGATCAGTACCTAGGAACGAAGGGTGATGGGCGTTTCATGAAGCGTGGTCTCACTCAGTACCTGACCTAGAGCGTTCTTCGCGGCATCCGACCTATCTTTCCCACCACGAATGAGGAGCCCCATGGACTTCGGAGCAGTACTACAGACCAACCCGCCAGCATCGCGAACGGTGCAACTTGCCAAGCTGGCTGAAGCACACGGCTTCAGTCACGTCTGGACGTTCGACTCGCACATTCTGTGGCAAGAGCCCTACGTGATCTATAGCCAGATTTTGGCCGAAACTCGCAAGATCAAGATCGGGCCGATGGTGACGAACCCGGCGACTCGCGACTGGACTGTTACGGCATCCACTTACGCGACCCTCAACGAGATGTACGGCAACCGCACGATCTGTGGGATCGGCCGCGGCGACTCGGCGGTGCGCGTGACCAACGGGAAGCCGACAACGCTGAAGGATCTGCGGGAATCGATTCATGTCATCCGCGAACTCGCGAACTCGCGCTCCGTTGAATATGGCGGGGCCCAGCTGCAGTTTCCGTGGAGCAAAGGCTCCGAACTTGAAGTATGGGTTGCCGCCTATGGCCCGCTCGCGCTCAAACTCACCGGTGAAGTCGGGGACGGGTTCATCCTGCAACTAGCCGACGTCGATATTGCCGAATGGATGATCAAGAAGGTGCGCGACGCTGCTGAGGCTGTCGGGCGTGACCCCATGTCGATCAAGTTCTGTGTCGCCGCCCCCATGTACATCGGCGATGACTGGGAACACATGCGCGACCAGTGTCGCTGGTTCGGTGGCATGGTCGGCAACCACGTTGCCGACATCGTCAAGAAGTACGGTGCGGATGGTGACGTGCCCAAGGCCCTCACCGACTACATCAAGGAACGCGAAGGCTACGACTATAACGAGCACGGGCGGGCGGGCAACACCCATGCCGCCTTCGTGCCCGATGAGATCGTTGACCGCTTCTGCGTGATGGGCACCGCCGAACAGCACATCGAGAAGCTCGAGAAACTGCGAGCACTCGGTGTCGATCAATTCGCTGGGTATCTGCAACACGACAACAAGGAAGAGACACTGCGGGTCTACGGCGAGACGGTGATTCCCGCCTTCGCTGATCACGTCGCTGCGAAGGCCTGAGCTGATGACAGCGCGCCCTCGCCTTGTCGGCGGTTTTATGTGGGGTTTGGCTGGAGCGCTGCTGATCGCTCTCGTGTGGGAGGGATACAAGTTCTTCGGGCCAGCCGATGGTCTATCAATCGGCGAGCTTCGTGTTCTCCCGCGAACCACCGACCTCGCGATGCCGCACCTGTGGGACATGATGGTGCGACTTGCCGAGCCCGTGACGCGAGCCGACGGTGCATTGCCGCTGTGGGCAGTGGTTGCGCTTGCCGCGCTCACGACGCTCGGCATTGCCGCGGCAGGGTGGGCAGTCGGGGTCGTCGTTGGCGTCGGTTTTGCTCTACTCATGCAGCGCTGGCGGCTGGCCGAATTCGGGCTGTTGCCGTGGATCGTGATCAGCCAAACCGTTCCCCTCATCGCGTTCGCTCCGGTCGTCAAAAGTTGGGGTTCGCGCGTGGAGATTGGCAGCTTCGAGTGGCAAGACTGGATGTCGGTCGCCCTGATTGCGAGCTACCTTGCGTTCTTCCCGATCACGGTCGGCGCGCTTAAGGGGTTGCAGTCTCCTGACCGCATCCATCTAGAACTTTTCGAAACCTATGCCTCGGGGTATTGGTCAACGCTCAAGCAGTTGCGTTTTCCGGCAGCAGTGCCCTTTCTCTTGCCTGCACTCCGACTCGGGGCTGCGAACGCGGTCATCGGCGCGGTGGTCGCCGAAGTATCAACGGGGCTTCAGGGTGGTATCGGCCGGCTGCTCATCCAATTCGCCGGGCAAGCCTCCGGCGACCCGGCGAAAGCGTGGGGACCAATATTCGGCGCAATCGTGCTTGGTCTTGTTGCGGCCGGCTCGGTCGCTCTGCTCAGCGTGATTCTCAAGGACTACCGACGAACAGAGGAGGCCGCGTGAGCGACCAGATCCTAAACAGCGCAGCGACTACTGATGCGCTACCTGCTGCAGGCGAGACGGATGCCGTGGCAGTTTCGGTACGCGGCGTCAACAAGCAGTTCCAGACAGCAACCGGGGTGGTTCACGCTCTCGAAGCAATCGATCTCACTGTTTCGGCTGGCGAGTTCGTCTCGCTGATCGGCCCTTCGGGTTGTGGCAAGTCAACGCTCATGAGACTCATTGCTGATCTTGACGATCCGACCTCGGGTGAGCTGATGGTGTTCGGTAAGACAACAACGCAGGCGCGCCTTGACCAGGACTACGGCATCGCGTTCCAACAGGCGGGGCTGCTGCCGTGGCGAACGGTGGCGGCGAACGTTGCGCTTCCGCTCGAACTGCACGGCGTGGCATCCGCTGATCGTCGCACTCGGGTTGCCGACCTTCTCGACATGGTCGGGCTCACCGAGTTCGCTGATCGTTTTCCTGACCAGCTCTCAGGCGGCATGCAGCAGCGGGTGGCGATAGCGCGCTCGTTGGCTGAGCAGCCACGACTGCTGCTGATGGATGAGCCGTTCGGTGCCCTCGATGAGATGACGCGCGAAAAGATGCAAACCGATCTCGTGCGCATTGCCGCCGATACCGGGGCAGCTGTTGTCTTCGTGACGCACTCGATTCCGGAGGCGGTGTTCCTTTCTGACCGCGTTGTCGTGATGTCGCCGCGGCCCGGACGTATTAGCCAGATCGTGCCCATGCAACTGAATGCTATTGATGGTCGACAAGAGCGCTCGGATGATCTTCGTGAAGAGTCATCGTTCTTCGAAATGGTGACAGAGGTGCGCGAAGCACTGCACGGTGGCGCCTCGGATTCTCCCGGGGACGAACCGCGCCAGGCGCGGGGAGTGGACACCCGATGACAGCCACATCAGCAAATGCAATCGTCAATGGCCGTTCCGGAACCGGGGCGCGCCGAAGCAAGGGGTGGAGCCCCAGAACAGAATCCACGCTGCGTATAGTGGCGCCGATCTCGTTCGGGCTGATCGTTCTCGGTATTTGGCAATTGCTCGTTACCGTGGGTGGGGTCGACGACTACCTGCTGCCGAGCCCCACGTCTATCGTGGCCGAGCTTGTCGAATTCTGGCCCTCCGTCGTTTCTGCAACGGCGCTCACAGGCAGCAATAGTTTGATCGGATTGCTGGTCGGTTCGCTGTTTGGCATCGTGTTTGCGGCAATCTCTGCGCGCTGGCGCATTGCCGACCAGATGAGTGCACCGATTGTCGCGGCGCTCGCTGTAGTTCCCATCGTTGCTCTCGCTCCTGTGCTCAACTCGATGTTCGGGGCGGACAGCCAGTTTGGTCGTCAGGCGATCGCGGCGATCGCGTCGTTTGTTCCGATCTTCATCAATACGTTGCGCGGGTTCCGGCAAACTAAGCCAGTGCACCGTGACCTGATGAAGGCGTATGCCGCGAATTCTGGCCAAATGCTGAAGTCGCTCACCCTGCCAACCGCACGACCGTTCATTCTGACGGGCATCCGCATCGCCTCATCGCTTGCCGTGATTTCGGCGCTCGTCGCCGAGTACTTCGGTGGGCCGCGCGGTGGGCTCGGCAGTCTGATTGCTACCTCGGCTGCCTCGAGCGCCTACTCCCGCGCGTGGGCCTATGTTGGGGCATCCATTGCTTTGGGTTTGCTTTTCTATCTTGCGACGCTCGCGCTTGAAAGACTTGTGTTGCGTCGTGTACCGACCGGGGGCTCCCGCTAACAGCAGAGAACGAGAAAGGAGAAGTTCGCACCACCAGCTCTACCAGCAGTATCCACTTGCACCGTGAATCTGGAAGGTCTGACATGAAGTTCACCAAACGCCGCGCACTCGCGGCCGGAGCGTTTGCCGTTACGGCAGCGTTCCTTCTCACAGCATGCTCACCGAGCGATGGGGGAGACAGCGGTTCCGCTGACGGCCTCACCGAAGTGAAGCTCCAACTTCAGTGGCTCCCGCAGGGCCAGTTCGCCGGCTACTTCGCGGCAGCCGATCAGGGCTTCTTCGAAGAAGAGGGCCTCGATGTCGAAATCATCCCCTCTGGCGGTGACATTGTGCCGCAGGATGCTCTCGCCAATGGCGACGTTGACTACGCCATCGCGTGGGTTCCTAAGGTGCTTGGCTCGATCGAGCAGGGTGCCAACCTCACTAACATCGCCCAAATTTTCCAGAAGTCAGGCACCCTCCAGGTGTCGTGGGCTGACTCGGGTATCGACTCGGTCGCCGACTTCGAGGGCAAGAAGATCGGTTCGTGGGGCTTCGGAAACGAGTGGGAAATCTTCGCGGCCATGGCTGCTGAGGGCCTCGACTCCTCGACCGTGCAGATCATCACGCAGGACTTCAACATGAACGCGTTCCTGCAGGGTGACATCGATGCAGCTCAGGCGATGACGTACAACGAGTACGCGCAGCTGCTTGAGTCAACCGACCCTGACACGGGAGAGCTGTACCAGCCCTCTGACTTCAACGTCATCAGCTACGAAGACACCGTTGGTGCGATGCTCCAGGATGCAATCTGGGCTGACACCGAACGTCTCGACAGTGACGAGGACTACCAAGACACGACAGTCAAGTTCTTGAAGGCTGTTGTTAAGGGCTGGATCTACGCCGCGGAGAACCCTGAAGCTGCTGCAGAAGGCACTGTTGCTGCCGGTTCCGGTTGGGGGCCAAGCCACGAACTGTGGATGGTCAACGAAACCAACAAGCTGATCTGGCCGGCCGCCAATGGAATCGGTGTCATCGATGAAGCCTCGTGGGACCGCACCGTTGAGGGCGCAATCAGTGCCGTCAACGAGACGGGCGCAAGCCCCATCACGACAGCGCCACCGGCATCCGCTTGGACAAACGACTGGATCCTCAAGGCGCTCGAAGAACTCGAGGCCGACGGTGTCGATACCACCGGCGGAGACTTCGCCCCGATCGACGTCACCCTGCTTGAGGGCGGCAACTAGCCGAACTGAATAGCCGCTAGTCGGATGCCGCCCTTACGCTTGTGAGGGCGGCATTCGTTTATCAGAAGCACTGTTTCATCGCTCAGGGAGGCCCGCGCCATGACCGACCACTACGACGATCTCGACGCGTATGCGCTCGAGCTTGACGAAGCGATGGCGATTGGCGGCGCGGGGCTGACGCTCGAAGTGGGGTGAGGCGAGGGCGATAAAGTGCGGCTCGCCTGCTCAGTCGATTCGTATACTTGGGTGAAACTCAATTCTTAAATTCGGTGAGGGGATGCACGTGGTCAGCATCAACGGTTGGCTGCAAGCGCGATGAGTTTCACGCCTAGAGACCTGAGCAGAGAACAAGCAGAGTTATATCTCGCGCACACGGAAGCCACCCGAGAACTCAGGCTCACTGAACTGGCTCATTGGATGGCGGCAAGCCGGGGGCCTATCGGTGAAATGGATGGGTCCGTGGCGAGTGTGCATACGCTGTGGGAATGGTCGATTAGGTTCATTGATTCACGCGCAGTGAAGATGATTCCTCGAGACCAGCTCACAGACCAAGACATCATGTTTGGCGAGTCTCCTGAAGTCGCCAACCGGCGAAGGTTCTCTGTTGCGCAGGCCGCGCCGATTTACATGCTCGAGGTCCTCCGCCGTTTAGATCCCACTACTCATCTCGGTATTCAGATGGAGGGAGACGCGACTCACGAGAACTTTCAGAAGCTCATCTATCGGTCGAAATCTCAGTTTGAGGCCACACCGCAGCTCTCTGACGTCGATTTGTGGTTCTCGCTGGGGAAGGTCTTCCGCGGGATACTTCCACCGGAGAAGATCTCGGGTTGGTTCGCGAACTCGTTCGCGAACTGGGCGGAGTTGGCGGATGGTGATTCTGGCGGTGAGTCGATTCTTGCACCGATGGTGTCCCGGCCACTGAGCGACTTTGACGATGTTCAGCGCCCTCCGGTGTTCTTCGAGCCCAAGCTTGGCGGCAAGCCGGGAAAGCCGGGAACGCCGAAGAACTCACCCAAGGACTACGCGGAGCTCGAAGAGTCAGAGTTCATGCTCGCCCCGCGCCGGTACGACCCCGACAACCTTGCCGCAGGAAAGAAGCTCAACGCAGCGAAACTGCACAAAGCTCTGCTCGCGATGCAAGAGTCCCTCGGTGGTGGGGGCACGATCACTGACCCTGCAGAGTGGATCACCCAAGACACCACTGACTTGGCGCTCGGCGATTTCGCCGGCGTGACGATCTTTGCCGAGGATGGAGCGGTGCGGGCAGTGGGAATTGAACTGGGAGAGCCGACTAAGCAGCAGTGGTGCACCCTTTACCCGCAACTGCGCCGTCTTGCGAGAACTCTCTGGGTGCACTTCGCGCCGGCGGAGTCTGAAAGCTGGGCTTCGAACCGGGAGTAGCTATTCCTGGGGCACAGAGTCACGGTGATTGCACAGGGGAATGATCCAGAATCTGTGCAGAGCAACCGGAGATTTTCGCTTGTAGAACAGTGAGAGCTATGACCCCCATCGCCGCAAAACGAGCACATCGTCGCGTTGACGCTGCGCCCGCACAGCACGTGGGCGCTTCTTTCTCCCGCCTTCTGGGGGAGACGTGGCGGTTCGTCGCGATGGCCTGCCTCGCGCTGGCACTCATCACGGGCATTGTGGCGATGCACTCACTTGTGTCGCCCTCCTCTCATTCTGAGTCGGCGATGGCGGCCTCGATGTCGATGGGGAGCGCCACCGTCGAGGAAGCTACGTTGATTACCTCAACGCTGACTGCAGTCGACTGCTCGGGATGTGGCGACGACGCATCAATGGTTCTTATGTGGTGTGTGCTTGCGCTTCTCACTGTCTCGCTTCTCCTCGCAGCGCCCAGGCTGGTGCCGGGGTGGGGCCAATACATCGAGCAGAGGTTGATTCCTACTGCGCGCTTCACCTGGCGGGCCCGCATGGCACCGCCGCGCCCTGATCTCGACAGTCTCTGCATCAGTCGCACCTAGGAGGCGCACTGTCGATTTAGTTCGACGCGCCTTCGCGGGACCGTTCTGGTCGCGCGCCTATCAGTGACTAATTTGGAGAACTTGAGAGATGAAAATTCGTTCCGCGGCTACGGCCGCAATTGCCCTGACTGCGCTGCTCGCGCTCTCGGGGTGCGCAAACGCTATGACCCAATCTGGTCAAAGCTCTGACTCATCGCCCACGGATTCAGCCACGATCGCCGATGCGAACAGCGCAGATGTCATGTTTACGATCATGATGATTCCCCACCATGAGCAGGCCGTTGAGATGGCTGACATGGTGTTGGTGAAGGAGGGCATTGACGAGCGTGTAGTCACGCTCGCCCAAGAGATCAAGGCAGCTCAAGGCCCTGAAATCGAGCTCATGACCTCGTGGCTAGAAGGCTGGGGTGTCGGGGTGACAGACGGTATGGACGGTATGGACGGTATGGGTCACGGCGACGGGATGATGAGTGACTCCGACATGGCCGACCTCGAAGCAGCAGACGGAAACGATGCGTCGCGCTTGTTCCTCGAGCAGATGATTGTGCATCACGAGGGCGCTATCGACATGGCCGAGTTGGAAATCGATTCGGGAGAAAACGCTGATGTCCTTGCTCTTGCCCAGAAGATCATGGCTGCGCAGACCGTTGAAATTTCGCTCATGCGGAGCATTATTAGTTCGCTGTAGCGACGTGGGGTCCGCCGTTCTCGGGCGGCGGGCCATTGCCCTCGCGTATTGCTCAATTGGCTTGGGAACGGAAAGGTATTCGTATGGCCACTCGCACAAATAAAATCTCGCTCATGGGCTCGGTGTCGTTGGGCACGGGGGTGATGATCGGCGCGGGAATCTTCGCTCTCGTTGGCCAGGTCGCAGAATTCGCCGGAGACTTCTTCCCGCTCGCCTTCTTGCTTGGTGCGATCGTCGCCGCTATCAGTTCCTACTCCTATGTGCGCTATTCCAGCGTGAATCCCTCCTCGGGCGGAATCGCGATGCTGCTGAAGGATGCCTACGGACCAGGGGTGGTGGCCGGCTCATTCTCGCTATTCATGTACGTCTCGATGGTGGTGGCTGAGAGTTTGTTGGCGCGCACGTTCGGCACCTACCTGCTTCGCCCCTTCGGCTTGCAGGATTCTGTGATTCTGGTTCCCATCCTGGGCGTTGCCGCCATCGCCACCGCTGCGATTGTGAACTTCGTCGGCAATACCCTTGTCGAACGCTCGGCAACGATTACGGCAATCGCCAAGATCATCGGGATCGCCGTGCTCGCTATTGCGGGGCTTATCGGTGTCGCGGTTGGCGGTGACGGATTCTTGTCGAAGTCGTCGGGGGACTCGATCAGCATCGTTGGAGTTCTGGCCGGAACAACGTTGTGCGTTCTCGCCTATAAGGGCTTTACGACGATCACCAATCAGGGTGCGGATATCCGTGACCCGAAGCGAAACATTGCTCGCTCCATCCTCATTTCTCTGGCGATCTGCACCTTCCTGTACCTGTTGATCACGGTGTCTGTGAGTTCGAGCATCGGTGCGAGTGGAGCGGTGGATGCTCGCAACTACGCTTTGGCGCAAGCAGCGGAACCGTTCTTCGGCGCGTGGGGTGTCGGTATTACCGTTGCGATCGCCGTGGTCGCGACGCTGTCTGGGCTGCTGGCGAGTCTGTACTCGGTGTCGCGGCTTTACGCGATGCTGCAAGAGATGAAGCAGGCTCCGTCGTTGCCAAAGTCGGTTCCTCATCAGCCCATGATCATCACCGCGGGGCTGGCCATTCTCGTCACCGTCTTTCTCGATCTCAGCCAGATCGCGTCGATGGGCGTCTTCCTGTATCTGACGATGGATATGGCGGTGCAGTGGGGAGTCATCCGCCGGCTGCGGGCGAAAATTGAAGCTCGGATTTGGCTGCCGGTGCTGACGATTGTGCTCGACCTTGCCATCCTGATTCCGTTCGCTGTTCTCAAGGTGCAGAGCGATCTCTTCACCGTGATCGTGGCCGTCGCGGTAGCAGCCGCCATTGTTGTGGCTCAGGTGGTGACGGTTCGAACGCGTTCGAATCACTAAAGGCAGAGGTCCCGGGCGCTAGTATCTAAGCATGCATGCGGATACGAAGATAGAAAGAATCCAGCCCGATAGCGACTATGTGGAGATCGCCGTCGAGGTGTTTCGACTGCTGGCGGATGCCACAAGGATTCGTATTGTGCTGGCGCTGCAAGATGACGAGCTGTCGGTGAACCATCTCGCCGACATCGTTGACCGGAGTCCGGCATCCGTGTCTCAACATTTGGCAAAGTTGCGCTGGGGCAAACTCGTGCTGGTGCGCAAGCACGCCAATCGCGTGTTTTACCGCCTCACCGATGAGCACGCGAAACGGCTAGTGGTCGAGGCTATTCTGCAGGCTGAACACACTGTGGATGAATCGCCAGCGCACCACGCATGATCGAGGTTCTGCGCAATAAGACGTACCGCGCACTGTTCAGCGCTCAAGTGATCGCTCTACTCGGAACAGGGTTGCTCACAGTCGCATTGGGGCTGCTGGCCTTCGACCTTGCCGGCGACGCTGCGGGGCGAGTGCTGGGTACGGCTCTCACGATCAAGATGGTCGCCTACGTGGGTGTCGCGCCTGTAGTCGCTGCGCTAGTTGACCGGATTCCCAAAAAGGCAGTGTTGGTGGGCGCTGACGCGGTGCGGTTCGCAATCGCGTTGATGCTGCCCTTCGTTACGGAAGCGTGGCACATCTATGTGCTGGTATTCGTTCTGCAATCTGCATCGGCAACCTTTACCCCTGCATTCCAATCGCTGATCCCCGCGGTGGTGCCAGAGGCACGCAACTACACGCAAGCTTTGTCGCTATCTAGGCTCGCTTACGATCTCGAGGCCCTGCTGAGTCCAACCATTGCCGCAGTACTCCTGATCGTTGTCAGTTACAACCACTTGTTCGTCGGAACGGCAATCGGTTTCGCTGGGTCTGCGGTACTGGTCTTGGCCACTGCACTGCCGCCGCATCTTTCAGGTGGAGATTCCGGCACATTCTGGCAGCGGCTTCCGGCCGGCGCGCTGGTGTTCTTTCGCACCCCAAGCTTGCGGTTCCTGCTGTTCACCAACGTGGTTGTGGCAGCGGGAACGGCGATCGTTCTCGTGAACTCAGTTGTTTATGCAAAGGGAATTTTCGAACTCAACGATGCCGCGTTGGCAATTGCTCTCGGCGCGTATGGAGTTGGTTCTCTCATTGTGGCGGTGAACGTACCGAGGCTTGTCGATCGCATCGGCGTGACGCGCACGATGCTCAGTGGCACTGTGCTTGTGGTTAGCGGTCTGACGGCTGCGATCGTCGTCACGGTTTTCGCTGTCACCACCTCGACCGGATGGTGGGCGCTTCTCGCGACCTGGCTGATACTCGGGATGGGAACTTCCCTCATCAGCACACCGTCGTCGAGGTTGCTTGCAGAGGCATCTAATCCTGACAACCGCAATCTCGTCTATACCGCCCAGTTCGCGCTGTCGCACGCGTGCTTCCTGGTCACCTATCCGCTGGCGGGATGGCTTGGGGCTATAAGCCTTCCGATCGCCACAGCCACGCTCGCCGTTGTTGCGCTGGTCGGCACTGTCGGCGCGTTCACGATTCGTCGCCGCGCTATAGGCCTCGCAAATTACTGGGAGAGCCTAGCGCCACGGCTTGTCGGCTAAGGCTGAGGCGACGAGTTCGAGCCTCTTCTCAAGAACTTCGAACTGGAGGTCGTCACGCCTCGGTGTGCCGACGCGTTCATCGCCGTAGGGGAACGGCTTCGTGATGCCGGTGCGCGCATAGCCGCGTCGCTCGTAGAACGCGATCAGCTCTGCGCGCGCATCGATCACCGTCATCTGCATAACGGTCACGCCCCACTCGCGGGCGGCGTAGTTCTCGGCCTCCGTGAGCACGAGGCTTCCTAGACCGGCGGACTGCTGGTTGGGGTCGACCGCGAACATCCCGAAGTAGCCGTGCTCATTCTCGTCGGCGACGTGGGCGCACGCTACAAGCTGATCGCCACGCTCCGCGAGCACGATCGTTGAACGTGGTCTGGCGAGGTCAGAGTGAAGGGCTTCCGCGTCAATGCGCTCGCCATCAATCAAGTCGGCCTCGCTCGTCCATCCGGTGCGGCTGGACTCGCCGCGGTACGCCGCAGTGACAAGCTTCAGCAGCGCCGGGATGTCGTTGGTTGTGGCGGCGCGGAAACTCAGGGTTGTCATGCCAGCAGCCTAGGCGCGATCGGTGAGCGACCGTGAACACAGTACGGAGCCGATGGCGCGGGTCCCATGCTGGCCTTACGAAACAGGTCTCACGTTGAGCGTCTCGGTTTCGCTATTGGGGATGAAAAGCTCCTGATCCGAGCAGATCGGGCCCGCGATTCCGACGAACGCGCCCGACTCGAAATCTGCCCGCACTTCGTCCGGGATGCATCCAACGCCGAGGACGACGGTTGCGCCACGTGAGGGAACGATAAATGTGTCGTCTCCTGTTGTGATGCTTACATCGCTCGAGCTTTCGTTGGTGATGGTCACATCGCCACCACCCGTGCATGCTGTCAGCGCTGCCGTCATTGTCAGGAGAAGAAGCCCGCTATGAGCGAGTCTGTTGTGGTTACTCATGACTCTCCTTTCTGCTGGTTGCGAGTGGTGAACTCAAGTGTGACGAACGGGAGATACTCGCGTGCAACTACCGCGGTGAGTGTTCCGCCGCTCGCGAGCTTCGCACCCACCGCGTACACAAAAGGGTCAGTGTCAATCTCGACGCCTGGCATCATTTCTCCGTCGATCGTGACGTCAATGGGTCGCGTAGCCCTGCGCTCTGGCAAGTGTGTCGGCGCCTCCCCATCGTGCGCGCTGAGTCCGAGCTCTTCGCGAAACTGATTCATGAGGATGTAGTTGGCGTGTTGGTTGAGGAGGAATTCGACAGCACTCCACTCCGATTCCTCGCGGTGCCAATGCGTCTGGGCCACCTCCCACAGCGACGGATATCGCATCATTTCGACCCGCTCGATCAACCACGCCGGTCGCGGCGGCACCTCTTCGATCGCACGGCGAGCGCTGTCATCCAGCTCAGCAAGGTTTGCGGGGTCAGACTTGTCGTCAGGATTGCGCCACAGGGTGGCTGAGATGCTGGCGGACATGGACGAATAGCCCTCACTGTCGCTCGCAGAACTGACGCTGACATCCGTCTCGTCTACCGAGCTCTGAGCGGCGAACCCCATCACCGGGATGGGCATCTGGCGCAACAGTGCAGCATGGTGTGCCCGTGGGTCAGGCGCGTCTTCGGGAAGAACGCCGGTGAAATTCATGTTCTCATCGTGCGCTGCCGCGAGAAAAATGACAAGTGCTCGACACGAGGATTCCGGTGAAGGGTCAGTCGGTGCGCGGCCTATTGGGGTCAGTGCACTGCCCACTGCCGAGGCCGTTCAGTGGTTCGCCGCCATTACCGCACAGTGAGCCGCCCGCTGGGGCCTCATCGACAACAGTTGTGGTGACAGCTGTCCACCCGGTAACTTCTCCCGCAAACACCGGAACTAACTTGCTGTCGATAAGCTTCACAGTGCGCTCACCGATGAGGAGCCCCGTATCGGGATCGATGATGATTTCATGAAGAAAGCCGTCCTTCTCTTCGCGGCCGAAGGCGACTCCGGTTCGGCCGTTCAGTGTGGCTGCCTCATCGGTGATTTCAACGCCAGGAATCCCCGCCGCGGCTCGATAAAGCGCGGCACGAAGCTCGGCTGGAACCACTCCAGTACGCAGCGTTGTGGAAATAAAATCGAAGGCCTGTCCGTCGGCGCTAACCCCGTGGCCTGCGGTGACCCGATAGATGTAGTTGAGCAGCCGCTGGGGGTCGCGCGGCAGCTCATCCAATCTCCAGTCGCGTGGTTTCGAATTGTCGAAACCGCCGTACGGCGCCCGGCTGATTTCCTCCTTATCGAAGGTTGCCCGAGCAGCTTCCTGCGCCTCCTCTTCGAAGCCTTCACCAAAGACCTTGATCGCGGATCGCGGTTCAGTTACGAGAACCCAATGGTTTGTGTGGTCGGCAGGAATATACAGTTGTGAGTTTTGGGTTCCTAGATAGGCAAAGTGCTCCCAATCCGCATTCTGGACCTGGCCCATGAATACCGCCTCGGTGTCGACCTTCAAGTACTGCCCTGCCCCGACGACGGGATCGGAGTTCTGGATGGCCGCGGCAGCAGCATCGCTGAGCGCGGATGCGGCAGCAGCATCCGCCCCACCTCTCCAGCCAGCCAAGCCGAGCACGTCGGTGAATACGAGAGTGGCCACGAGTGCGCCAGCGGCGAGAGCGCTGGTGCCGCCGAAGAACGCAAAGCGCTTTTTAGAGCTGGGCTTAGCGATTGCTGGCTGTGATCCGATGTGTTCGACCAGACCTCGTCGACCGCGGCTCAGAGCCTCGGCAGACGGATCCGCGACATCCTTACCGAACGATCGGAGCTGTTGAAGTTCGTCCACGATCCACCTCCTGTGCCGGCGTGATGCCAGCAGATTGGCGCAGCACTCGCCGCGCGCGATTGAGACGTGACCGAACAGTCCCGACGGGAATGTTCAAGGCGAGTGCGACGCCCTCATAGTCGAGGTTGCCCCACGCATACAGCAGCAGTGCATCCCGGTCGCGAGCAGGCAGTTTGCGAATTGCCCCTGCCAGAGCCCGAATCGAGAGGTCGGCGTCGAGGCGATCGTCGTGATCCTCGATGACCGTCGCCGGAGGCCCCGAGGCGACGACCGCGCGCAAGAACCGCGCTTCCGACCCCCGCTATTTGCGGATCAGCACTGTTGCGATCCCGAGCAGCCACGGCAGAGCACTCGCGAAGGCGCTATCGAAGCGGTTGCGCCGCTCAAAAGCGACCAAGAAAGTCTCGGCCATGATGTCATCCGCAGTGTCGACGCCCGCTCGCCGTGCCGCATACCGATAGACGGATGTCGCATGGCGGTCGTACATCTCGGCGAAGACCGCAGGGTTATCCCACGACCTCCGGATGATCTCGTTATCGCTAGTCACACTAGGTATTGCCCGATGGCTTGAATTAAGTTCACGGTGATTCGCCTGACGCTGACTCTGTTGCGGTGAAAGATTCGTCGAGCGAGGTCAGGACAGCGGCCGAGCGAGTTTCTAGGCGCTGTATGCGTTGCTCCAGAGTCATGCTGAACGACGCGCCACGATCACTGCGCCGCCAATGGCTAGGAAGACGCCGACCATAGTGGTGAGCACTGCCACCATTAGCACTGCGGCGTCGGCGGGAAGCATTGCACACGCGGACGGGGTGTCGTCGTAGTCGCAGGTGCGCCACGGCTGGAAGAGATAGATCACGGTTGTGACGGCTCCCGCTACGGCGAGCAGAGCACCCGCAGAGAGGAAGGGGAGGCCAGCTTTGTGCGTCGTCATGGGCCGAGCATAGCGGCCCATCTTGAGTAAGTATCAGTGATTCGCTCAGGCCGGATGCGGCGCCGGGAGTATATTTGCCCACACAACAGCAGCTGCAACATCCGCCGAAGGAGTCGTGAATGCCGGAAACGACCTTCCACATGTCTATCTCGCTCGATGGCTTCGTTGCGGGGCCCGAGCAGAGTCTCGACAACCCGCTAGGCAAGCGTGGGCTTGAGCTTCACGGTTGGCATATCGGAGATGAGCGCGCGAATGACGCCGACGCGATTGCGGCCGACTGGCTCATGCGTCCGCGCGGTGCGTATGTCATGGGCCGCAATATGTTCGGGCCGATCCGCGGCGAATGGGAGTCAGACTGGCGCGGCTGGTGGGGTGCCGAGCCGCCGTACCACGCCCCAGTTTTCGTACTGACGCATCATCCGCACGAGCCGATCGAGATGGATGGAGGAACGACCTTCTACTTTGTCACCGACGGGTTCGATGCCGCCTATGCGCAGGCGCGTGAGGCCGCCGACGGCAAGGGCGTTGATATCGCGGGAGGCGCTTCCACAGTTAGGCAAGCACTTCTCGCCGGGGTCGTTGACGAGTTGACGCTCGACATTGCTCCGGTGTTGCTTGGCGCTGGCGAGCGACTCTTCGACGGGATTGACACTTTTGGCTTCGAACCCGTCGAGGTTCTGCAATCGCCGCTGGCCACCCACATCCGCTACCGCCGAACCAGCTAGCTACGGGATGCGGCGGTGATGCCCTGTCGCGTTGGCGAGCGCGGCTACGCCTTGCCGACAGGAACGTAGCGCTCGGCTCGCACCCCCGAGGCGAACTCGATGGTGCCGACGAGTTCCAGGTTGAGCGGCGCAGCGAGACCCTCGAATAGTCGGGGCCCGTGGCCCACGAGCGTCGGGGACACGATGAACTCATACTCGTCGATGAGTCCGGCGTCGGCCATAGCGAGGGGCAGAGTGACGCCGCCGACGTACAGCCCGTCGCCCGGTTGCTCCTTCAGTTTCCTTATTGCGTCCACGGGGTCACCGGTGAGCGCTTCGGTGTTCCAGCCGTCCGGTTTGCGCGTGCTCGACACCAGATACTTCTTAGCCGCGTTGATCGATTCCTGAAACGGATGCATCCACGGCGCCAGGTCTTTCGCGGTGCGCCAAAACTCCATCAAATCGTAGGTAGGGCGGCCGAGGATGATCGCGTCGGCACGCGCGATAATCCGCGCTGAGTAGTTGTGAGATTCCTCGTCCGGGGTGCCGGCCGCATGATCGACGCAGCCGTCGAGCGAGACATTGATTGAATATCGGAGAGGTCGCACGCACTTAATCTGGCACGGTTCCCGCGATTCCGCTAGATCAGGCAGTTGCTTTCAGGTGGCAGTCGAAGAATGTTAGCGCGCTGGCGTGTTCGTGCCGCGGAACATCTGCATGTTTCCCAGCGTTCGCGTGCAGAGATTTGTCGGGGGAGCCGATGGCTGAATAGAGCCGCAGGGCGCTGTCTCGATCAACCAGCTCGTCATCCCACTGCATGACGAACTGCACGGGCGCGGTGACTGCGGGGGCGAACTCGATGAGGCTATCGCCGGCCAGTCCGAGGACGGCTGCGCTGATCCGTGACTCGGTTGCTAACAGCGCGAACCCGATGGCCGCGCCGAGCGAGAGTCCCCAGTAGCCGATTCCGACGTCGTTGTCGCGGACGCCTTGCTGTTCGAGATCGTCGAGCAGCAGCATCCATTCGGGAACGGCTCGTCGCACTAGTTCGCGGTTGAGGGCACCCACCGCCTCGGCGACAGCCTCGGTACCCTGCTCATGTGCCGAGCGCATCTGGGCGATGAGGGTCTCTTCGGCGGGAGACTTTGGCCGGCTGCCATGGCCTGGTGCATCGAGAGCAACCGAGTCATAGCCTCTCGCGGCAAGTAGCTCAGCGCGAGCATGCACGTTGGGCGCTTGTGAACTTTGTCCACCTCCGTGAGCGATGAGGATGAGGGGGCGGGGTTCCGCGGAATGGGAGTCGTGCCAGAGAACACCAGTGATGCCATCGTTCAGGGTGAGAGTGCGGGCGGTTCTCCCCGGAGTCGGGGACGAATCGTGAATGTGCAACATGAGCGGCGCCTTTCAGGGGCATCCGGATGCTTCGCTCACGTCAATTGAGCGAACCGCCTTAGCGGCTCGCGGTGATTGGGGCGAGCACCCGACTATCGACAGGAACAGAAAGAATCGGACCCACCCCCTTACATGTGCGGAATCGTAAAGACTGCGGACTTCGACATTAGCGCCGGCTGGAACCGCTCACAATGGTTCTCGGTGAAACTTTCCGCCCGAAGGGGAACCGCGTTCGCCGCGAACGTTTCGACTGCTGAAGCAACGGCAATGCGTGGTGATTACTGACCCTCGCACTGGGGCGGGAGGGTCTATCTCTATATAGCTAGATTTGAGACATGCAGCCATTGACTCGGGTTACCCCCGCCACCATCGACGTACTACGAACGTTTGTGGAAACCTCCGACCCGCTCTGGGGGTTGCTGGTGATAAGAGAGAGCGGTCGCCCGGCAGGGAGCGTGTACCCGATCCTCGAGCGGCTGGAATCCATGGGGTGGCTCTCTTCGCATTGGGAGGAGGACGACTCGCGGGTCGGTCCACGACGGCGCTACTACGAACTCACCGCAGGCGGGGTCATTGCTGCTCAGCAAGCGATCGCAACCTTCACTGCAGCCCGGCGGCCCACAGCGGTTCCCCGTGCTGGCGTCATCACCACGTCAGTGGTGACAGCGTGAGTGCATTCTCTACCGTAGTCGTGCGTGTGGCGGCGTCACTTCTGCCGGCGACATCCCGCGAACGATACCGGGAGCAATGGCTCGCAGATTTGCGTGATGCGCCTGAACTGGGCATTGGAACAGCGGAAATCGCGGCGGGCTCAATGGCATTCGCCATGGCTCATGGCCGCGCGCTCCCCAATCTAGGCTCGTCGCGAGCTTGGACAGCAGCCGCCCGGGCGAGACTCGCCGTCGGGCTGTCCTTGAGTGCTGCCGTACTGGCGATCACCCAGTTCCCCTCACTGAGTGCAGGCGGTCTCACCGGTAACACAGCGTATGACTTCACGACGTTCATGGCGTCGATGCTCTTGACCTCGTTCGGGATACTCGCACCATTAACGGCACTGATCGTGGCCTTCGCTACTGCGGGAATAACGCGCCAGATTCGCCTTGCGGTAGCCCTTCTCGCCTTGGCCAGCGCGACTCCTGTGGTCTCCGGCGCGATCGACGCGCAATTGTGGTGGATCTCGTTGCCCTGGCCCTTCACCCCGGGGGCCATCGCTTATCCGTTAGCGATCGCTCTTGTCGCTGTTGCGTGCGTGGCCGTCTGGCGAGAGCTCAGCCCTACAGCGCCGATTACGTTACCGCGCCTTCGCGCGAAACTGTTGTTCATTTCGATCTCGGGCGGCCTCTTCGTCGCGACCGCGGTCATCGTTGGTTTCACGCACGTCAGTGCGCTCTGGGAAGCACGGGTACCGCTTAGTTTTGAGGCCCCCTTTACCGACTCCAATCGCGCCTTTTTTGAAAACTGGTTGACGCTCAAAGTACAGTTTGAAAGTCAGGTCTCGACCACTCTCGGTGTGTGGATCGCTATCGGAATCGCGGGTGCGGTCGTCGTTGCGCTCTCTGGGCTGAGCCGGTGGGCGACGACGCGACGTTTGGCGGCTCTTTCTATCGGAGCATTGTGCATATTCCTCCTTTCGTACGGGGCGATTCTCGTATATCTGAATCTGGGGGTCTCCGGGATTGCCTCGAATGAGCCTGTAGAACTGCTCTTGCTCGTCGCGCGCTGCATACTTGTGGCGTTGACGTTAGTTATGGTCGGCGGTAAGCGCCGCTCTCATCCCGCGGTCACTTCAGAATCGGGCGTCGCTCCGAGGCTTCAACCCGCGAGGGATCTCCCTTAGCTCGGAGCCACCCGCGGCGTTGGGGGACCATCCGCGGCGCACCACCGGCGAACGTCCCAGCGATAATGGGTCAATGCCGATCCTCAATAAAGATATGACGCTGTGCATCTCGTTGGCCGCGCGGCCCTCCAATCTCGGCACGCGCTTTCATAACTACCTCTATGAAGAGCTCGGCCTCAACTTCATCTATAAAGCCTTCACGACGAGCAACATTGAGGATGCCATCGCCGGGGTCAGGGGCCTGGGCATCCGGGGCTGTTCCGTGTCGATGCCATTCAAAGAGGCAGTGCTTGAGCTCGTGGATGTTGTCGAGCACTCGGCCGCAGCGATCGAGTCGGTGAACACGATCGTGAATAATGACGGCGTGCTCACGGCATCCAACACTGACTATGAGGCCGTGGCCGGCCTGATCGCACGCCACCAGCTCTACCCGAGCTTGTCGGTGCTGGTTCGGGGATCGGGTGGCATGGCCAAAGCGGTCGTCGCCGCCTTCCACGGTGTCGGTTTCACTGACGTGACTGTGCTCGCGCGCAACGTCGAAGCGGGCAACGCGATCGCGACGAAGTATGGCTACCGCGCCGTGAGTGTCGACCCGCAGCCAGGCCACGCGGTGATCGTCAACGTGACCCCGCTCGGGATGGCGGGAGACTCAGCCGATGAGCTCGCGTTCACGCCCGAGCACATCCGCGCTGCGCAGACGGTGTTCGATGTGGTGGCGTTCCCGGCCGAGACTCCGCTCATTCGGGCCGCTCGGGATGCCGGAAAACTCGTTATCACGGGCGCCGAAGTCATCGCACTCCAGGCTGCGGCGCAGTTCGTTCGGTACACCGGGGTCTCGCCGACGCCCGACCAGGTTGAGCGCGCATCGGCGTTCTCGCGGGAGTAAGCGCGTTCAGCTTTCACACTCGTGTATCAGTAGATTGACACACAGCCCGTCTTCGGTGTATCAATTAAGCAGTACACGAAAGGTGCTTCCATGATTTCCTTGCCCATCGCTCTTGCGCTCTTCATCGCCACGGTTTTTGTTGTCCCGCTCGTTATCCGGGTGATCAGTGCATCCGGATTTCGACAAAATTCAGACGGTGATCTCGCCCAGGCGCAGCGCAATCAGGTGGCAGCGGATGTCGCGAGGCACGCTCAACGCCGAGCCGTGGTCTCGATCGCCTTCGCAATTCCCCTCTTTATCGCAATAGCATCCGTGGGAATCACCGAACCACAACTGCTGGGGGTCCCGTTCGGAATCGCGCCAGGGCTTGCCGTCAGCGGAGGGTTGCTGCTCTTCGCTGCGAGCGCGCCGCTGCGTATCGCTCAACCCGCGCGAAATAGTGCGGAACTCAACAGACGGTATCCGTGGTCATTCGGCCCACGCTGGGTATTCGTGCTCCCGGTGGCTATCGCGGCCGCGTTCGTCGCACTCCTCGTGGGAACCGGGCTCACCTCAAGCGTTGATGACGCTGGTCTCTCGCGCGCCATTACCGTCGCGGATGCAACCACGAGTTCTACTGCAAGCCCCTACCCGGGCTGGTTTTACGGTGTTCCGTTGATCGCGGTAACGGTTGTTCTCGCGGTCTCCACTCTGCTGGCCCTGAGCCGTGTCTCGGCCGCGCCAGCCTTGCCGAACGAAGGTCTTGCTGAACTTGATCGGCAGTGGCGGTCGGTGTCGACTCTCGTGATTACCAAGCTCAGCACGAGCGCCCTGCTGCTCTACTTCGGCGGCACAGCATTCATTGCGGGTCAGGCCACCCGGAATGTAGCGACAACGTTCACGGCAATCGGCGACACGTTTAGCGCCACCTTCCGGCAACCAGAATTCGCGATCGGTGTCAGCCTTCAGGTACTCGGTGGGCTTCTCGCAATCTCGGGACTAGTTTTTCTCGCCGCGGCAGCCTCCAGCGCTCTCACCCTGCGCGTGAGAGTGCAATTCTCTGCGGATACAGTACACGCGGCGGATCGGGCATGATCACCGTTGACGCCGAAAGCCCGGTGCCCCCCTTCGAGCAGATCCGATCGCAGCTCACCGACCAGATCCGATCGGGCGAGCTGGGTGCCGGGCAGCGACTCCCCTCGATTCGTCAGCTTGCCGGAGACCTGCGCGTCGCTACCGGAACCGTGGCGCGCGCGTATACCGAACTCGAAGCTGCAGGACTCATCGAAACAAATCGTGCTACCGGCACTCGGGTTCGTGACGACCAAACCGTCAACAGCGCGGTGCAACGTGCCGCCACTCGCTTCGTGAAAGCTGCCCGCAGCAACTCGCTCACCCTTGATGACGCGCTCAGTGCGATCCGCTCGGAATGGGGCGTTGGGTAGCTCGCCTAGCTAGCTTCGTGCGCAGCGGCTGGAGCCACGTGCATCCGTTGAAATCTAAAGCTGGCGAAGGTGACGCAACTCATGCAACTGGGTGCCGCCCACGTCAACGACTTTCTCGTCTCCGTCTGCGTGCCAACCGTGCTCGTCGTAGAAGCGGATGGCGCGTGCGTTTCCGCGCAACACCCACAAATATGCCTGGTTCCATCCTTCGGCGCGCAGTTCTTGATCCACGCGTTCGAGAAGCGCATGGCCGACTCTTTGCGACCAATAGTCCGGATGCACGTAGAGCCCTGCAAGCTCCCCGAGGTTGGTCATCCCGTCGTCCCGGCCGCCACCGAAAGTTGCCCAACCCGCCGCACGGCCGTCGACTTTCGCCAGCGGTAGTCGGTGTGAGGGGCCATGAGTGCCGTCGGTGGGCTCCCCGATAGCGAAGACTCGATCCACCGCGACCATCTCGCCGCACGGCCCTCGGTGCGCAAAGCATCGAGCATCTCCTGCGGAATCAACCCCTGATAGGCGGTTCGCCACGCATCAACATGAACGACCGCAATGTCCGGAGCGTCGTTCAAATGGGCTGGGCGAATCTGAACGTTGACCATCTCAAAATAGTAAGTGCACTCCATGCCGCGCGAACTGCGGGGTGAGGGTGGCGCCGAGCATTCTGTCGCGGCGAATGTCGTGGAGCGAAATCAGGTGGTCGGCGCGATCCCGCTAAGTGGTAAATTGCTCATATTCGGCCGGTGCCGGCACGCACCAGCTTTCGGTCACTGATTTGTGGGGACAGCGATGACAAGTACAAAGGACAGAATCACAACCTTCTTCTCGCCATGGTGGGCTGTGGCGTGGTTTGTTGCGTCCATCGTGTGGGCCGTCTGGCTCAACATCCTCTATATACAGGGTGGGGCCACAAACGACTGGTTGGGGTTCATCTCGATAGTCCCGATCTGGTCGTTCCTCGCCTACGTCATGGTTCGAAGCGCACGCCGCCGTAATCGTGCCGCGGAACCGAACGACGAGACAACGCCCAGATGACGAAGCCTGATTGCCGGTGACACGATCCGACTCTGCTGTTAACGATCCTTCCACTCCAGCGCAGTTCTTCGTCGTAGCGTCCACGCTGTCCTTCAGCGTGACTTGTTCTTGAAAAATGACTCGGCGGTCGCGACGATCGCCGCCTGGGATCGCTCGCCCGGCGAACGCCTGACCTGCGAAGCGGCCACGTCGAATCCCGCCGCGCGTAACTCGTCGCTGAGCGTATCCACCGACCACCGGTAGGCGGGAGCGACAGCGTGCGCAAACTGCTCAACAACAGGGCCTTCGAAGAAGCCAATCAGAAGGGTACCGCCGGGGGCGAAATTCTTGCAAGGGGAGCTGGATGCCGGCGGGCTCGTGGTGGATCAGGGAGAACCACGCGAGCACAGCCGCTAACGAATCGTTCGGCACATCGAGAGCGTTGAGAGATCCAGTTGCGAAGGCCACTTCGGGGTAGCTGCGCTCGGCGCGCTCGATGAACTCGGGCACCACGTCGATGCCGTGGCCGCGAGCCCCAGCTCGACCAGCTGTCGATCTTGCGGATGCACGGCATCCGTCGATCCGAACCGCTCGACGTATTCCTGTGCTCGGAGTGAATACGCAGCGCCGACTTCATTCATCACGATCTTCAGCTTAGGCCGGCGGTCTCACTGGGTTCGGGGAAAAGAGAGTGGCGTGGCGAGACCGTGCGGGTGGCCAGCAACGGGAGCTTCCTGCTGCAGGTTAATTTTCGTATTACGTTAAACGTATGAGCGCAGGTCGTCGCGTTACGGCTCACGCCTGACGAACTTGCAGCGATTGACGCCCGCGCGGCACGCGAGCACAAGACGCGGTCGGAGGCGATCCGCGACGCACTCATGTCATACGTCTCGTGAAGGTTCACGTTTCGGCGCTCAAACACGGCGTTCGGTCGGAGGACTCAATCCAAGCTGCGACATGGGCGGCTCTGGATCGAAGACCTCAATGATGATTCGCCTGCGAGCCAGCTACGGTTGGGATTCGACACGCAAGGACGCATCCTCGGGCCCGTTGTCGAGGACAGCCCAACTCTTGCAAAATCTGCAATAGTTGCTCCTAGCTGTTCGGGGCCGTAAGCCTTGACCAGCAGGATTGCGACCGTATGCGGTGAACGGAGATCTTGTGGGCGAGGTTGAGCTGTACGTGTCCGCCGACGGCTCGGTGAATTTGAACGTTCGCACCGATGGAGCGGCAGTCTGGCTATCTCAGTTGCAGATGACGACGCTTTTTGGCCGAGATGTGTCGACTATCAGCAGGCATATCGCAAATGCTAGGCGCGAGGAACTTTCTGGCCTCGCAACTATTGCAAAGTTTGCAATAGCTCGACAGGAGGGTGACCGAACCGTCGAACGTCAGGTTGATCACTACAGCTTGGATGTCGTTCTCTCGGTCGGATACCGTGTGAAGTCGTCGGAAGGTATCCGATTTCGTCGCTGGGCGAACGATGTACTCACGCGCTACGTGATCGCCGGTGTCGCTACCAATGATTCACGGCTCGAACAGATCAGCGCGATGGCGCGCTTGCTCGAGCGTTCAAACAATCCGGAGCTGGCTGGTATCGCCGAGATTCTGAGCCGCTACTCGCCGGCACTCGAGCTTCTAGACGAGTATGACCACGGCACGTTAAAGAAACCGCGAGGCACTAAGCCCGCCGAGCGTCTCGATTATGAGACAGCGCGGGCCGTCGTCGATGTTCTCTCGCACCAATTTCCGAAAGACACGATGTTCGGATCCGAGCGCGGCGAGTCGTTCCGAGGGATTCTCGGAGCAATTGAGCAAACCTATGCAGGCGAAGATCTGTACCCGACAGTGCAGGAGAAAGCGGCCCACCTGCTGTACTTCGTAGTAAAGGACCACCCATTCTCGGACGGGAATAAGAGAAGCGCTGCCGGACTATTCACGTACTACCTCAGCCTGAATCGCGCGCTGCAGGACGGCAAAGGTGTGGACATAGTGTCGAGCAATGCCCTTGCCGCTATCACTCTGATGACCGCGATGAGTAGACCGGATGAAAAAGAGACCATCACCCAACTTGTCACGAACATGCTCGATGGTGGTCTCTAAATAAGTTGTAAGCGCGCTCCCGGCGAAAGTGTGTAGCTGAATCGCACGAATACGTCCGGTTGGAACCTACTCGCGCACCGACACCGTCACGGTGAACTTGCTGTTGCGGCCGGCCTGGCGGGTGGGGCCGACGGTGCGGTTCAGGTAGTCGCGGTACCCGAGGTGGGTGTTGAAGACGACCCACAGTTCGCCGCCGGGTTTGAGCACGCGGCGGGCGTCAGCCAGCATCCGCAAAGCAACGCCGGCGTGCACGGTGGCGCCGGCGTGGAAGGGCGGATTGCACACAATCAGATCAGCACTGGCTGTCGGCCGTTCGGTGAGGGCGTCTTCGCGCGCGGCCTCAACTCGGGCTCCGACACCGTTCGCGTCGGCCGTCTC
Organism: Rhodoglobus sp. G.S.23; assembly: GCF_056675935.1. Taxonomy (NCBI): domain Bacteria; kingdom Bacillati; phylum Actinomycetota; class Actinomycetes; order Micrococcales; family Microbacteriaceae; genus Rhodoglobus; species Rhodoglobus sp. G.S.23. The sequence goes on along the minus strand of NZ_CM155237.1, from coordinate 2,764,030 downwards.
GCGGGTTGATGCGACGGCGGCGATGGACTGGTCGATGGCGATGACCGAAAGTTCCGGGCGGGCAAGCGCAAGAGATGTCGCGAGAACACCGGTGCCGCTGCCGAGGTCGATCGCACTCGTCGCATCCGCCTTCATCTCGGGCAGGAACGTCAGCAGGAATCGGGTGCCGAGGTCAAGGGTGGCGCCAGCAAATGCTCCACCGTGGGCACTGACCGTAAGCTCATCGACCGGAATCTCTGGCTCGCGCAGCACCGACGTCACCGGGTAGCGCAGATCATCCGCAGGATGGATGGCGCCGACAGCAGTCAGTGAGCGCGACTTTTGGCGAGCACGACCCGCGGACACCTCGTTGAACGAACGAGCCAAAACCTCGTTCATGCTCAACGTCATGTGCTTGAGGCGTCCGCCAGCAATGACCGTCACATCGTGGGCGGCGAAGCGTGCAATCGCCTGTGCCCACTCGTCGAGCTCGGCAAGGCTGCGCGGCAACTGCATCAACACGAGTCGGGCCCCAGAAAGAAGCGACTCGTTAAGGGTGTGTGACTCGTAGCTGTCCGCAAGTTCGCCAGCATTCGACGCCAACGCGAGTTCGCCCACAAGAGAATCTTGGAAAACACGGATGCCGCGACATCCGCTCAGCGCAGCAGCACCCAGAGTGAGCGCCCCATAGTTGTCGCCCATCACCACCAGCTCGCCAGCTTGAAGGTCGGAGAGTTCGCTTGCCGCTTCGTCGAGAATCAGCCGATCGCTCGCATCCACCGCAAACAGGTTCGGAGCTTCGAGGTCGGGCCAGCGTCGCAGAGTGTCGAAAAGGTGGTCAGACATGGAGAGCTCTTTCGGTGGCACGGCACCGCAGCAAGGCTGAGCGGCTGACGCCAATCGTAGCCGAGCGCTGTGCCGCGACCCGGCTCACAGCATCCGTCGACAGCGGCACGACCGCATCAGCGGTGCCACCGTTAACCCAGAAAGCGAGCAGCCCCGGCACTAGTGGGGCCACTCGCTCACGGGAATCTAGTTGTAGCCGCGTGTGATGTGGGGCTCGTCAACGCACAGAGGGCATTCCTCTAGATGTGTTGACGGCTGACAATCGCACATTAGCTGTTGGGGACGAGCGTGTACTTAGTAGAGAGGTACTCGTGGATGCCCTCCGAGCCGCCTTCGCGACCGATACCGGACTGCTTCACGCCACCGAAGGGGGCGGCTGCGTTGGAGAGTACGCCAACGTTGAGGCCCATCATTCCGGTGTCGAGAGCATCGATCATCCGGTTTCCGCGAGCAAGGCTCTCGGTGAACACATATGAGACGAGACCATATTCGGTGTCGTTCGCGAGGCGCACGCCTTCCGCCTCATCGGTGAACTCAACGATCGAGACAACCGGCCCGAAGATTTCTTCGCGCAGGATGTCGCTGTCGGCAGGAACGCCCGAAACGATCGTGGGCTCATAGAAGCTCCCATCGCCTTCGACGCGCTTGCCGCCGGAGACGAGTGTCGCGCCGCGCTTCACGGCATCCTGAACCAGTTCGTCTGCCTTGTCGACGGCCTTGTCATTGATGAGCGGGCCGATGGTGACGCCATCTTCGGTTCCGCGACCGATCTTCATGTCGGCAACGCGGGCGGCGATCTTCTCGGCGAACTCGGCAGCTACCGAGCTGTGCACAATGAAGCGATTAGCTGCAGTGCAGGCCTGGCCGATGTTGCGGAACTTGGCCGCCATCGCGCCGTCTACCGCCTTGTCGAGGTCAGCATCGTCGAAGATAACGAACGGGGCGTTGCCGCCGAGTTCCATCGAGGTGCGAAGAACGTTCTCTGACGCCTGCTTGATGAGCGCCTTGCCGACCGGAGTGGAGCCGGTGAACGAGAGCTTGCGCAGGCGCGAGTCCGCGATGATCGGCTCCGACACTTCGGAGGAGCTCGACGTCGTGACAACGTTGAGCACGCCAGCGGGGAGGCCGGCCTCCACGAAGAGTTTCGCAAGGAACAGGGTGCTGAGGGGCGTGAGCGCTGCGGGCTTCACGACAACCGTGCAGCCAGCGGCCAACGCGGGTGCAATCTTGCGCGTCGCCATAGCCAGCGGGAAGTTCCACGGCGTAATAAGGAAGCTCGGCCCGACCGGACGCTGCGACACGATCATGCGACCGGTGCCTTCAGGGGTGTTGCCGAAACGGCCCGAGATGCGCACAGCCTCTTCGCTGAACCAGCGCAAGAACTCGCCACCGTAGGTGACTTCACCATTGGCCTCGGCAAGCGGCTTGCCCATCTCGAGCGTCATCAGCAGGGCGATGTCGTCGCGGTGCTTCTGCACGAGGTCGAAAGTGCGACGCAGAATCTCGCCACGCTCCCGAGCCGGCTTTGCGGCCCAGGAATCCTGAGCGGCAACAGCAGCGTCGAGAGCCCGCATGCCGTCGGCTGCCGAAGCATCCGCAATGGTGCGGATGACCTTTCCGGTAGCCGGGTCAGTCACGTCGAGCGTCTTGCTGCCCGATGCGGCAACCCACTCACCGCCGATGAACAACTGGTTCGGCACTGCTTCAAGAAGCTGGGTTTCGGTGGAGTTCGTCATGCGGTGTACACCTTTCGTGGTGGGAAGTTGAAGCTATGCCTTGGCGAGGGCGTCGCGGATGACGTCGAGTCCGTCGGCAATCAGTTCATCTGAGATCGACAGCGGGGGCAAGAAACGGATGACGTTGCCATAAGTTCCACAGGTAAGAACGACAACACCGGCAGCGTGCGCTGCAGCCGCAACCTTCGACGTGAGGGCCGCGTCGGGTTCTTTCGTGGTGGGGTCGACGAGTTCCATGGCGATCATGGCGCCACGGCCACGAACATCTCCGATGCGGGGGTCGCCGGCGCGGAGCCCGTTGAGGCGGCCGCGGAAGGTGGTTCCGATTTCGCGGGCACGGTCAACGGCGCCCGACTCTTCGAAGGTGCGGATCGTGGCGAGTGCTGCGGCACAGGCGATGGGGTTTCCCCCGTACGTTCCGCCGAGTCCGCCAACGTGGGCGGCATCCATGACATCGGCCCGGCCGGTGACAGCCGAAAGCGGGAGGCCGCCGGCGATGCCCTTGGCGGTCACCATGATGTCGGGAACGAGGTTCTCATGGTTTGAGGCGAACATGTCTCCGGTGCGAGCGAAGCCGGTCTGCACTTCGTCAGCAATGAAGATCACGTTGTTGGCTGTGGCCCACTCGGCGAGTGCCGGGAGGAATCCGGGGGCTGGCTCAATGAAGCCACCCTCGCCCTGGATGGGCTCGATGATGATCGCGGCGAGGTTGCTGGCGCCGATCTGCTTCTCGATCTGCAGGATGGCGCGGGCTGCGGCATCCTCACCACTGATTCCGCCATCGCGGAACGGGTACGACATTGGCGCGCGGTAGATCTCGGAGGCGAACGGACCGAAGCCGCTCTTGTAGGGCATCGACTTGGCGGTGAGGCCCATCGTGAGGTTGGTGCGGCCGTGGTACGCGTGGTCGAAGGCAACAACGGCCTGCTTGCCGGTGAAGTAGCGGGCGATCTTGATCGCGTTCTCGACGGCTTCGGCACCCGAGTTGAAGAGTGCGGTGCGCTTCTCGTGCGTTCCGGGGGTGATCTCGTTGAGCTTCTCGGCGACTTCGATGTAGCTTTCGTAGCCGTTGATCATGAAACAGGTGTGGGTGAACTGGGCAACCTGCGCGGTGACGGCTTCCACAACGGCGGGGGCCGAGTTGCCGACACCGGTCACGGCGATGCCGGAACCAAAGTCGATGAGGGTGTTGCCGTCGACGTCGCGAACAACGCCGCCGCCCGCTGCTTCGATGAAGACGGGGAGCGTGATTCCGATGGCGGCGGCGACGGACTGCTTCTTGCGCTCAAGCAGTTCGAGCGAGCGGGGACCAGGGATCGCGGTAACGAGGTCGCGCTTCTGCGGAAGCGAGGGGCCGCCAACCAGGGCCGTGGGAGCGAGAGTAGAAGTAGACATGGCCACCGGTATCCAATCTGTGTAGACGATGTTTGATCGCGCAGGCGAGCTGCGGAGTGCAAACGTTTGGTTCAACCTAGTGCGCGGATGCCCGGCACAACAGGCACAAACTGGCACTCTTCGCGGCAATAACTGACAGAATGGCAGAAGGAGGATTGCCATGCCCACACCCCTCGCCGACGTGATCGCGACTGAGCGACTTGCGCTGCGCCCACTCACCGCCGCTGACACCTTCGAGCGCACCGTCACGTGGGTGCATAACTCCGACCTCGACGATCCAACTCCCTTCGTCACCGAGGGCCAATTGCTGCTCACGACCGGACGCCAATTCGTCGATAACGCCGCCCCGAATGCCGTGCCCGACTTCGATTCCTACGTCGCCAGGCTCACGAGCGCTGGCGTCGCGGCGATCGGTTTCGGCACCGAAGTGATCACCCACGGAGTGCCAGCCGGCCTTGTCGCCGCGTGCTCCGCCGCCGGGCTTCCGCTCTTCGAAGTGCCGTACCGCATCCCGTTCATCGCCATCAGCCGCCTCGTCGCTGACAACGAAGCAGAGCAAGCGCGCGCCGGCTTCGACCGCGCCCTCGCCGCCCAGAACGACATCGCCAGCGCCGCCGTCGGCAAAGGGCGCCTGCCCGCCGCGGCTGCTCGCGCCGCCGAGCACCTCGACTGTGGCGTGTGGATCTTCGACGCCGACGGCGAGCTCGTCAGCGACAGTTCCGAACCCCAACGCGGCGGGAAAGCCAACCGTGCCTCCGCCAGCCGACCAGCGGATGCCGCCCCCGCCATCCGAAGTTCGGTCACGACCCTGCTGGGTCGGGCTCGTCGCGCGCGCGTCGTTGAGCAGTTGCTAGGTGAGCACCGCGTGGTGCAAACGCTTGGCCCGAGCGGACGCTTGTGCGGGGCCATCGCGTGGTCCCGCGACACCGAATTTGGGGCACTCGACAATTCGGTGATGACGGTGTTGGCGGCGCTCGCCGAGGTGTCGCTCGAGCAGACCGAAAATTTGCGGGTGGGGCATCGGGCGATTTTGGAGCAGTTGTTTCAGCTTCTGAAGGATGGCCGGGTGGACAGCGTGCGGCGTGCGGTGCGGGTGGCGGGCATCGACTTGCCGGCTGAACGGTTCGCGGTCGCGGCGCTGGAATTGAGTCAGACCACGGCGAGTATTCGCGACGTGCTTGAGCGTCGGGCCGCGCGCGCCGAGAGCACGTTTTTTGCGGTCGCCGACGGGAGGCACCTGCTCGTGCTGATCGATGCGAGCCAGCTGCGGGACGAGAAGCGATTCTTTGCGGCAAACGAACTCACGGTTGGGCTCTCGGCGGTGCTCGGTTGGAGTGAACTGACCGTCGCGATCACCCAGGCGGTGCGTTCGCTCGAGGCGGCGCCGGCCGGAGCGATTACCGAATTCGACAGCCTCGTCGGCGAAAGTTTTTTCGGCCTGTTGGCCTCCAGCTCGGTGGCCGATATTGCTCACGCCCGCCTCGCCAGCGTCATCGAATCGGCCGACGGGCTCGCGCTGCTGCGGGCCGCGCAAGTGTGGCTTCGGCACAACGGGCAGTGGGATCCCGCGGCACGGGAGTTGGGCATCCACCGGCACGGTCTAAAGTCGCGGATGCAGCGCCTCGCCGACCTCACTAATCTGGGCCTCGACACCTTCCAAGGTCGCGCCGAGTTGTGGGCGATGTTGGCTGCGATTGACCTTGGTGATGCTGGTTCGTAGCGCTGCCGAAAACCGCCGCCCAAAAAATCTCACTTCCAATTTTTAGGTTTTCGCATGTAGCCTACGAACAATTCACGGCGGCGTCGCCGGACCTTTTCGAGCAGCGAGGAACCTCTCATGAAGACTTTTCAAGTGATCAATCCCTACACCGGAGAAGAGGGTGCCGCCCACCCCGCTGCGAGCGACGAGGTCATCGAGCAGATCGTCGCCGCCGCGCACTCCGAGTACAACGGCGGAATGAACCGTGATCAGGTAAAAGAGCGCGCAGCAATCGTGACTCGCATCGCCGATTTGTTGGCTGAACGAGCCGACGAATTCGGCGAAATTATCGTTCGCGAAATGGGCAAGCCACTAGCCCAAGCGGTGGGTGAAGTTGAGTTCTCGGCCGACATTTTCCGCTACTTCGCCGACAACGCCGAAACCTTCCTCGCCGATGAGCAAATCCCGGCCGGTTCGGGCACCGCGTGGATTCGCAAGAGCCCGATCGGTCCAGTTTTGGGCATCATGCCGTGGAACTTTCCCATCTACCAGATCGCCCGTTTTGCCGGTCCAAGCATCATTCTCGGCAACCCCGTTTTGGTGAAGCCAGCCCAGCAGTGCCCCGAGTCATCTGCAGCGCTTGAAGCCCTCATTCATGAAGCCGGTTTGCCGATCGGTGGCTACCAAAATGTGCTCGCCGACAACGACCAAATTGCCGCGATGATCGACGACCCGCGTATCCAGGGCGTCTCACTCACGGGCTCCGAGCGTGCCGGCGCAATCGTCGGTGCCGCAGCCGGAACCAACCTCAAGAAGAGCGTGCTCGAACTGGGCGGCTCCGACCCGTTCATCCTCATGTCGACCGATGACATGGATGCCACGGTTGAGGCTGCAGTAGCGGCCCGCGTCGACAACAACGGCCAGGCCTGCAACGGCGCCAAGCGCTTCGTCATCATCGACTCGCTCTACGAAGAATTCGCCGAAAAGTTCAGTGCCGCGATGGGCGCCATCACGGTCGGTGACCCCATGGAAGAGGGCACCGAGCTTGGCCCGCTGTGCTCGGTAGCCGCAGCGAAGGGCCTCGAGGAGCAGGTTGCTGAAGCGGTCGCCGCTGGTGCGACCCTGCGCGTCGGAACCGGCAAGCGCGACGGCACCAAGTTTGCGCCAGCCGTGCTCGAAAACATCAGCCCTGAGAACCCTGCGTACATCACTGAGTTCTTCGGACCGGTTGCTCAACTGCACCGCGTGGCTAGCGAAGAAGAGGCCATCGTGCTCGCTAACGCGACGCCATTCGGTCTCGGTTCTTACGTCTTCACGACGGATGCCGACCAGGCTGACCGCATCGCTGACGGAATCGATGCTGGCATGGTTTACATCAACGAGGTCGGCGCGGATGCTCCCGAGCTGCCATTTGGTGGAGTCAAGAACTCCGGCACCGGTCGCGAGCTTGGCTCGCACGGCATCGACGAGTTCATGAACCGCAAGCTGGTCAAGCGCCCGTAGCTGCCGCGTAAAAGGCCCCGGCCGCACTGCGCTGAGCAGTCGCGACCGGGGCCTTTGCGTGCGATCTTCATCAGACCGTCCCGGCTGAATACGCTATGCGCCCTCCGCAATCGTTCGGGCGGCAGTAACTTCCCGACACTCAATCCGCCCTAACTGATCGGGAAAAGAGCGACGATAAGAACCGCCATGAGGATAAGCGCGAGGGCCCCGACTGCGGCCATCACTCCCACCCACAGAGGAGCTTTCACTTGATCCTTTTGTCGTCGTGCTCGAAGGAAAATGCCCAATATTGCTATTAGGGCTATGAAAAGTACGGCTGCGAAGCCGAGCAGTACCTGAGTTGACATGTCACCCGCCGTGAGAATTGTGCAGTTGAGAGCTTAGAAACAGACCCGTTTTGAGGTCCAAGTTACTTGGTCCACCCGCCACAGGAAATACTGGGACTCTACGCCAAGGCCTATGCCGAGTGCGGCGACAACCGCTCCGCCTGGAAGTCCCACAACCGTCCCAGAGACGAATAGGCCGGCAATTGCGTAGAACGCGCCGAACCCGATTCCCATCCACGCGATTGTTTGGAGCTGCCATTTGTACACAACCATGCACTTTCGCGCAACGGTGTGGATGCTGAGACTGCTAACGGATTGCTCTTGCAATGTTTGAATCTTGTCACGAAGCCCGGAGATGCCTTCGGCCTCAATTATCGTGTCAATCTGGCTCTTGATTGCTTCGTATGCAGTCACTGCCTTTGCGTAGTCCTCCGGTGATGAATTTGCTGCGTACTCTCGCTGCGCTTCAGCAACCCTGTGCTCACCCTCGGCGAGCATGGATTCGATCTCGGCGTCGGAGAGGCTCGCCAATTCGCTATCACTAAGAATCTCAGCAGCTTGGGCAGGCGGCGAGTTGATTTCATGGTTTATGGATGCAGCCGAAGTAACGCTCGTTGCAACATCAGCGGGTGCTGCTGCGGAGTTGCTTGACTGTGCAGCAATGCCAACTCCTGCGATGAGAGTAAGAGCCAGCAGCCCGGCGGCAAGCACCGCCCAAGAACGTTTAGCGATATCGATATACGTTGCTTTTTGAAGAGCATTCATTCCATCATCTCCAACTTCGTTGTATGCGAGATTGCAGTTTATGATCGAGACTCACGTTCGGAGATTTTTGTCCACAACGAGGCGGAGGCGAGCGAGGCGTTTGCTAATGCCGTCGCTCGCGATGCGTTCGTCAGCGAAGGCATCCACTTTGCCGAGCACGTTCTGCCACAGGCCGGGCTTGTTCAGTTCGCGGGCCGAGCGGCGGTCGATTGAGCGCAGTACTTCGGGGTCGGCCAAATAGAGCCCGGTCACGTCGGCGCTCGACACGCTGCGCACGATCACCGAGCAGTTGGCGTCGGCGAGCACGGCGCTGGCACGGTGTTCGAGTCGCGCAACAGCGGTACGGGCATCCAGCGGCGGCACTTCTAGGAAGTCGAGTTCGTCGAGCACGCTCACGCGGTCAACGGTGAGGCCATCAACAATCGTGGGCAGCAGGCGGGCGATCTCGGTGTCATACACATAGCCGCCGTTAATCACGGGGCGGCCGGCGCTCGCAATACTCGCGATCTGGCGGAACTCATCCACTGACTCGGCGTACCGCAGCGCCTTGTGGTCGCGCGTGAGAGTCTCGATGGTCATGCGCCCCAGCGTCGTCTCGACACTGAGCCAGGGCGTGATGAAGGTCGCCAACTCGTCGTCGTGAATCACAAGCGACTTGAGGGCGAGCGAGTGCAGGTTCACAAAGTCGCTGAGTTGGCCCGGATTGCGGGCGGCAAGTTCCAGCACCCACTGGCGAAGCGTCGTACCGATCGCGGATCGCGTGTGCTCGAGCAGGTCGTCATCCACGAGCGATTCCCGGCTCGCGGCAAAATCATCGGCCCCAGCAGCTCGCGACCGTACGCCAGCAGCTCGGTCGGCTCGGTGGTGTGCGGCTCGATGAACGGTGCCGCGTGAGTCTCGGTCTCGCTGCCGCCGTGGGGGAGGTCAACGCGCACACTCACGGGCAAGAATTCGGCGAAGGTCTTCGCGAGTGCCATCACGGTCGTTGTGCTCAACAGGTCGTGCTGATCGAAGCGTGGCTTGAGCGACACGGTGGTGCCGATGGGCAGCTCGCCCTCCAACTCGCGCACGCTGAACGTGCCGTCGCTATTGCCGATCCATTCGACCGGGGCTGAGCCGCGAGCGGAGCGGGACTGAATCACAATCTGGTCGGCCACCATGAAGCAGCTGAGCAATCCGATGCCGAACTGGCCCAGATAGTCGCTGCGGGGTAGGTCAAAGATGTCGCGCTTGGATGATCGGCCCACGGTCGACAACAGCTCAGTCATTTCGGCGGCGGTCAGTCCAATGCCGTCATCTTGAAAGCGGAACGTGTCGTTCGAGTTGCTCAACGGAGTGATGCGGATGCCGCGGCTCGCGTCGTCGCCGTCGAGCTAAACCCGTGCGGACAGAGCGTCGCGCCCGTTCTGCAGTAGTTCGCGCAAATACACGCACGGACTCGAGTAGATGTGCTTGCTCAGGAGGTCGACAACCCCCGTGAGATTCACTTGGAAGGATTGGAGATCGTCGTCGGGAGTCGCGGTCACCGTGAAATTGTCTCATTGGAGGGTAGTTCTCTGTGAGCACACTGCATCCACCTAGCCACGAGCGCCGTCGCCGGTATAAACTTGAGTCGTCTTAACTCAACTTTTGTGGAGGGTTTGCAATGGCAAACATGCAGGGTGCCCCTGATACTGACGAAGAGCAAGAAACTGCTCTTGAGAAGTACGGCGTCAATCTCACCGAGATCGCGCGAAGTGGCAAGCTCGACCCCGTAATCGGTCGCGATTCAGAAATTCGTCGCGTCAGCCAAGTGCTCACGCGACGTACCAAGAACAACCCTGTTCTCATTGGTGAGCCCGGCGTCGGAAAGACGGCAGTGGTCGAGGGGCTCGCACAGCGCATCGTTGCTGGCGACGTCGCCGACTCGCTCAAAGGCAAGCAACTCATCTCGCTTGACCTCGCCGCTCTCGTTGCCGGCGCGAAGTACCGCGGTGAATTCGAAGAACGCCTGAAAGCAGTCCTCAAAGAGATCAAAGAGTCCGACGGCGAAGTCATCACTTTCATTGATGAACTCCACACCCTCATGGGTGCAGGCGGCGGCGAAGGGTCCGTTGCGGCATCCAACATGCTCAAGCCGATGCTTGCACGCGGAGAGTTGCGCCTGATCGGCGCAACAACTCTCGACGAATACCGCCAGTACATCGAGAAGGATGCCGCACTCGAACGACGCTTTCAGCAAGTGTTCGTTGGCGAACCATCCGTAGAAGACACCGTCGCGATTTTGCGCGGACTGAAAGAGCGTTACGAAGCGCACCACAAAGTGGCCATCGCCGACTCCGCACTAGTTGCCGCTGCCACCCTCAGCAACCGCTACATTTCGGGTCGCAAGCTGCCAGACAAGGCCATAGACCTGATTGATGAGGCTGCAAGCCGACTCAAGATGGAAATCGACTCCTCGCCGGTCGAAATCGACCAGTTGAAGCGTGCCGTTGACCGGTTGCGCATTGAAGAACTCGCGCTCAAGAAAGAAAAAGACGAAGCCTCCAAGGCACGGCTGGCGAAATTGCGCGAAGATCTCGCGGTTCAGGGCAAGCACTTGAGCGAACTCGAAGCGCGTTGGAAGATCGAAAAAGCGAGCCTCACCGGTGTTGGTGAACTCAAGACCCGGCTCAACGATGCCCGTATTGAACTCGACCGCGCTATGCGCGATGGGGAATACCAGAAGGCTTCCAAGCTCAACTACGAGACGATCCCCTCGATCGAGCAAGCCATCACGACGGCAGAGAGCAACGAGCCAACAGGGCCACGGATGGTCAACGATCAGGTGGCCGAAGAAGACATCGCCGCGGTCGTGGCTGCGTGGACTGGCATCCCGGTCGATCGCCTCACCGAGGGTGAGACCGAAAAACTGCTGCACCTCGAAGCCGAACTTGGCAAGCGATTGATCGGCCAGAAGGAAGCGGTGCAAGCCGTGTCAGAGGCCGTGCGCCGAACACGTGCAGGAATCTCAGACCCCGACCGACCCACAGGATCGTTCCTGTTCCTCGGTCCTACCGGTGTCGGAAAAACGGAACTCGCGAAGGCCCTCGCGCAGTACCTCTTCAACGACGAAAAAGCCCTCGTGCGTATCGACATGAGCGAGTACGGAGAGAAGTTCTCTGTCTCGCGTCTCGTCGGTGCGCCTCCCGGCTACATCGGCTTTGAGCAGGGTGGGCAGCTGACCGAAGCTGTGCGACGTCGGCCGTATTCGGTGATTCTGCTCGATGAGGTTGAGAAAGCGCATCCTGAAGTCTTCGACGTGCTGTTGCAGGTGCTCGACGACGGTCGTTTGACTGACGGTCAGGGCCGTACAGTCGACTTCCGCAACGTGATTCTGATCTTGACGAGCAACTTAGGCAGCCAGTTCATCACTGAACAGGCGCTGCCGTGGGAAGCTCGCAAAGAAGCCGTGAACGACCTTGTACGCAAGTCGTTCAAGCCTGAGTTCATCAACCGTCTCGACGACATCGTCGTCTTCCAGCCGCTCTCAACCGACGACCTGAGCCAGATTGTCGAGCTCGATATTGATCGACTCGGCAAGCGTCTTGTCGATCGCCGGCTTCAGTTGGCTGTGACTCCGGATGCTCGGACGTGGCTTGCGGAACGCGGCTACGACCCCATCTATGGTGCACGTCCGCTCCGCAGGCTGATGCAACGCGAAATCGATGACAGGCTCGCTAAGTCGCTCCTCGCCGGCGACATTCGCGATGGAGACACCGTTCTTGTTTCGCTTGCTTCTGATGGCGACGCGCTAGTTGTAACGCGGATGCAGCCAGGCAGCACGCAGAGCTAGGCGGCGGCGAGAGTCGGCAACACCTAAAGGAACATGGGCCGATCGTCATCGTTTTCGGTGTCGATCGCCAGGTCAACGACCACGGGAACGTGGTCGCTTGGGCTGTCGCCCTTGCGCTCTTCGCGATGAATCGACGCGTCCGTTACTAGAGCGTCAAACGCAGGCGACCCCATGATGAAGTCAATTCGTAGACCCTCATTGCGGGGAAAACGCAGTTGCTGGTAGTCCCAATAGGTGTAGCCCTCGATGCCGCGACTGCGCAGCGCGTCAATGAGGCCGGCCGTTTCGAATGCCCGAAAAGCGTTGCGCTCGGGCTCGCTCACGTGAGTTTTCCCCTCGAAAGCGGCCATGTCCCACACATCGATATCGAACGGGGCAATGTTGAAATCGCCCATCAAGGCGAGGGGTTGCTCAGGATGATCGCGCATCCAGTTCGTCGTCTGCGTGGCCAGATTGGCAAGCCATTCAAGCTTGTACGGGTAGTGCGGATTGTCGAGTTCGCGCCCATTAGGAACATAGAGACTCCACAGTCGCGCACCTTCGACCGTCACTCCAATGGCTCGTGCCTCAATCGGAATGGTCCCATCGTCAAGCGGCTTGCCGAAACCAGGTTGCGTGTCGAAGCCGACAGTCACGTCTTCCATGGGAAGTCGGCTGGCAAAAGCAACGCCATTCCATTGGTTCAGGCCGTGAAGCTCGACCTCATAGCCCGCTTCGGTGAAGGCATCGTAGGGAAACTGTTCTGGCTTGCACTTGATTTCCTGCATCGCCAAAACATCAACGTCTTCGCGGAGCATCCAGTCGACGACACGGCTAACGCGGGTTCGGATGGAGTTCACGTTCCAGGTGGCAATACGCATAGCTCAACGGTAATAGGTCTACCTCTACTCGCGCGCCGTTCACGCGACAATTGCGCACATCACGGCGGCTCTCACCAGACTCTTCTCTGGCACTGCGCCTCACATGGGTATTCTGTACGAGTGACCGACGCCAAGCAGCAGCTCATTGACTACATTTCCGCCGATGCCGTCTTCCACGGCGACTTCACGCTGACCAGCGGCAAGCAGGCGAGCTACTACGTCGACCTGCGCCGCGTGAGTCTCGACCATCGGGTTGCGCCGCTCATCGGTCAGGTGATGCTTGATCTCATCGCTGATATCCCTGACATCGCTGCCGTCGGTGGGATGACGATGGGTGCCGATCCTGTTGCTGCTGCGATCTTGCATCAGGGTGCCGCGCGCGGTGCGACGTACGACGCGTTCGTTGTACGCAAGGAGCCCAAGGATCACGGCCGCGGTCGTCAAGTTGAGGGCCCTGAGCTTGAGGGCAAGCGAGTAATCGTTCTCGAAGACACCTCTACGACGGGCGGATCCCCGCTAGCCGCCATCGAGGCTCTCGAGAAGGTCGGCGCAATCATCGCTGGTGTTGCCGTGGTCGTTGATCGTGACACGGGAGCGAAAGAGCGCATCGAGGCAGCGGGCTACCCATACTTTTCTGCGATCGGGCTTGGTGATCTGGGGCTGACTTCGTGACACCTGACGATAGGTCGACCGGCTCGGATGACGAGCAGCAGCCCCCTGAGCCCGTATTCAGCTGGGGGCTGACGCCAACCGAGCCCGAAAAGCCGGTCGAGCCCGAAAAGCCGGTCGAGCCCGAAAAGCCGGTCGAGCCCGAAAAGCCGGCCGAGCCAGCCGCTCCTGTCACCCCAGCGGTTCCCGGACTTCTCGTGTTGCCACCCGAACCCACCGCGATACCGGGCAGCGATGGCGAGCTTCCCGAGCTTGTATTGCCTGAGCCCGTGCAGCCAGGCCCGGTGCAGCCAAACCTCGAGCCGCCTGCACGCACTGAGCCGCCTGCCACTGAGGCGCTCTCCGTAGCCGATCTTCCGACGGGGCTCATGGACGTCTCCGATTTGCCAACGGGGCTCATGGACGTGGCCGATCTCCCCGCAAGCAATGCCAACGCACGTGACCTGCCAACTCAAGCGATCAGTTCGGCTGATCTGCCGACAGCGGCAATCAGTTCTGCCGATCTCCCTACGGCAGCGATGAATGCGGTGACGCGACGAGAACTGCGGATGCCTGCAGCGGTCGACCCAGCGCTGGAAGGGGCAACCGAGGTTCTTGGTGCGCATCCTGTTTCGCCCGCAGGCCCAGAGGACGAGTCAGTTGAGCACGATGCTGTTGGCGCGCTGTTTGGCGAGGAGCAGTTTGTCGAATACCAAGAGGTCTCACGCGGAGCATTGGTTCCTGTCGCGCTCAGCGCACCTCGGGTTCCTCAAGAACCGCGGCCACCGATCCCGCGAGGGCAGCTGATTGCGATCTCTATCGCCGCTGGGCTGGTGGCGGCACTTGCGCTCACTGCGCTTTTCTTAGCTGGCACCAAAATTGGTGATTCGTTGCCACCGGCCGCGGTCGCGACGCCGGTGCCCACCGACACGGCAAGCGCAGCGCCGACGGTAGGGCCATTGCCGTCAGGAACGTATGCGTGGAGTGCGCTGCTCGGCGGAGAATGCCTTGAACCGTTCGAATCAGCGTGGCAAGACGAGTACACCGTTATTGATTGCGCGCAGCCGCACGCCGCTCAACTCTTGATGGTTGGCCAGTTTGACGACGCGGTTTCGGCGCCCTTTCCCGAAGTTGACGATTTAGTGGCCCGAACCACAACGTCATGCTCAACGGACGCGGTCATCAATTTTGCTGCCGCCCAGTCCTTTGCCGACCTCGAATTGGTGACGAGTTTCGCCCCCAACGCCAGCGATTGGGATGCCGGTCTCCGTGACTATTACTGTTTCGCCACCCGAAGCGGTTCCGAGGCTCTCACCGAATCTGTTGCGCAACCCCAGACTGCTGCAGCAGCAGTGGGCGAGTAGGCGGAGCTTCGCTCGCCGCTCTCACGGGTTCAGCGTTGCCGGTGCCGTGGCTTATCTGTTGAGCAGGTCAGCCACACTATTGAGCACTTCGTGCGGGCGGAACGGGTAGCGGTTGATCTCTTTCTGATCGCTGATTCCGGTCAACACGAGCACCGTGTGGAGTCCCGCTTCGATGCCGGCGACGATGTCGGTGTCCATGCGGTCACCGATCATTCCCGTTGTCTCGCTGTGGGCGCCAATCTTGTTGAGCGCTGAGCGGAACATCATCGGGTTCGGCTTGCCTACGATGTAGGGCTGGCGACCGGTGGCTTTGGTGATGAGAGCGGCAACGGCCCCCGTTGCTGGCATCGGGCCCTCTGCGCTTGGCCCCGTGGCATCCGGGTTCGTTGCAATAAAGCGGCTGCCGTTGCCAATAAGGCGGATCGCTTTGGTGATCGATTCGAATGAGTAGTTGCGGGTCTCGCCGATGACGACATAGTCGGGATCGGTTTCAGTCATGATGAACCCGGCCTCGTGCAACGCTGTGGTGATTCCGGCCTCGCCAATGACGAATGCGCTACCGCCAGGGATTTGTTCTTTCAAGAAATCCGCCGTGGCAAGAGCTGAGGTCCAGATTGCGGATTCTGGCACATCGAGACCGGATGCCTTGAGCCGGGCGCTCAGATCTCGGGGTGTGAAAATCGAGTTGTTGGTGAGCACCAAGTAGGGCTTGTCTTCGTCTCGCCACTGCTGCAAAAGTTCTGCCGCCCCGGGAACGGGGTGGTTTTCATGAACGAGGACACCGTCCATGTCGGTGAGCCAGCATTCGATTTCGGCGCGATCTCTCATGCGCTCATGTTAGCGAATGCGGTATCGGTTGAAAGACGACCTGTGATGATTTCTATGGCAGCGGGATTTTGTTCAACGAGTACCACCCGCCGTTTCAGTGCTTGGGCCACTGCTCCGGTTGTACCGCTGCCCGCGAAGAAGTCGAGCACCCAATCTCCAGGCTGGCTGGATGCCTGAATGATTCGACGCAGAATGCCTTCCGGTTTTTGGGTGGCATAGCCGGTTTTCTCTTTACCGGTAGGGGACACAATCGTGTGCCACCAGACATCTGTCGGCAACTTGCCCCGAGCAGCCTTCTCAGCGGTGACGAGGCCGGGTGCCATGTACGGTTCGCGATCTACTTCTTCGTTGTTGAAGTAATAGTTTTTGGGATTCTTCACGTAGACGAGAATCGTGTCGTGTTTCGACGGCCACTTTTTGGTAGCACGGGCGCCGTAGTCGTAGGCCCAGATGATCTCGTTGAGAAAGCTCTCCCGACCGAAGAGGGCGTCGAGAGCAACTTTGGCGTAGTGAACTTCCCGATAATCGAGGTGCAGGTAGAGAGTGCCGCGGTCATCGAGCAGTCTCCATGCTTCCTGCAGGCGAGGTTCGAGAAACTCCCAATAGTCGGCAAACGTGTCGTCATAGGAGTAGAGAACACCCTTGATGGTGTCGTAGGTGTTTCCGCCAAAACCGGTACGGCTGCCCTCGGCAGATCGTTGGGTGGTGAGTGCTTGCCGGCGTTGGGTTCGCCCTGTGTTGAATGGCGGATCGATGTAGATCAGCCGAAAACTTTCGTCGGGCAGCGCGGCGATCGCGGGGAGATTATCGCCCTGCACCACAAGGTCAGGTCCATCGGGATTCCAGTGCGGCTGCATGCTCTGAGATTAACAGGCTGCGCTCGCCGTGACGTCGCATTGGTGTTTTGCAGCGCGAACACCTTGTCTAGCCTCCGCTATGGGGGTAGAAGTCCCTAACTATTTAGCGTGATTCTGGTGAGTTCTTTCAACTTCCGGTTTATGGTTGTAAGTGACTAGCTCACCCGAAGGGCAAACCGGCGACGATGTGACGACTCACAAAATCGCCAAATTACCCGGGGGAGACAGCTGTGCACGACAACGGTGTTCGCGTAACGCGATCCCACGGCCGCGCGCGGTTCGCTTGGATGCGCAACGTGGCCGCTGTCGTCACTTTTGGTTTGCTGGCCTCCGTTCTTACCGTGATGCCTTCGGCGCCCGCGGAAGCTGCCGTCGTGCAGTGGGGTACCAACGCCGGCACTTCGCCTAATTATCAAACCACCGTCAACGGTGACTTCTTGATGGCGGGAAACGGCGTTCTTGCCTGCGACCGACCGCTCTATGCGGCTTCGCAGGTCGGGACGTGTGCAGACCTACACTCTGCCTCCGGGGGCAACAGTAATACGGCGAACGACAACTTTTACATGCAGAACTCGAACACGATTTCTGGATTCACCACCAACTCGAGCTCGGCCGCGCTAACCATCCCTAGTGGCGCGTCGGTCAAAAAGGCGTTTCTGAGTTGGAGCGCAAACACTGGTGCTTACACCGACACGACCGTTACGGCTTGTGCAGCGACGAACGCCAGTCGCGGAACAGCGACGATGCCCGCAGGTTCAGCAACGGGATATCGTACGCAACCGGCAAAGCTGAAGGTTGGCTCAGGCGCCGTCACGACTGTCGCACCCGCGAGCGTGCTTGAAGATCCTGTGGGTACGCCGTCATCGCTGTACTACAGCGCCAGCGCCGACGTCACTGCTGCTTTTGCAAACGCAGCGACGGGCGCGCCCCTCACGATTTCTGCCGGTGACCTGTGGACCCCTCAGGGCGCCGGTTGCTACGCGGGCTGGTCACTCACCGTCGTTTATGACTACGGCATCTACATCCCTAACAACGCGAACTCAAATCCTCACCGCATTATTTTCTACGAGGGCCACGTTCGCTTGACTGCAGCCGAAGCGCCTCTCACCGTTGGCTTCAACGGGTTCAGCGCGATCACCACAGGAACCCGTGCAGGCTACACGCTCTTCGAAGGCGACCGCATTCTCAGTGGGGACATCGCCGAGTACTCTCGCGGCAACGCGGCCTACAGCCAAATAACGAACAGCGCAGGCAATACAAACAACATCGGTATCGGACGCGGAGAAGGTTCCGTCCGCTATACAAGCCTCACCGATGCGGGCCCATTCACCAACCAGAGCGTGGATGTCTCATCGGCCAGCCTGCCCAACGTTCAAGCGGGTGACACGTCAGTCAACCTTCGGATGAGCACGAGCGGTGACTCCTATCTGCTTCGAAACGTGATCCTGTCGGTGCCAAGCGCTGGAATCAATGTCTCAAAAACATACGACGGAACGCTCGATCAGCAGTCCAGAACTGCGACGGAAACGGCGACATTCACGATTACGGTCACCAACTCCGGTGTTGGTGTTCTACAAAACATTTCAGTAGCTGATGATCAGACGAACTGTGCGCGCACGCTAACGGGCGTCACGTTGCAGCCACTCGAGTCATACACCTACACGTGTGTTGCGAATGGGGTAACAGCAGCAAGCTACGACACAACGGCAACCGCATCCGCGAGCACTGTTGTTGGTGGCAATACGGCAACGGGCAGCGACTCCACTCGCGTGCTGCTCTCGGCAATCGCACTGACCAAGACGAGCGCGCTTGCCGGTGGCGCTACCGGTCGCGCTGGCGACACCCTCAACTACACCTTCACTATTCTCAACAGTGGCGATTCGCCGCTGACTTCCGTTGCGGTCACTGACCCGCTGCCTGGCCTCTCGGCAATCACCTACACGTGGCCTACCGGCACCGCTGGTGCACTAGCCGCAGGAGCTTCGGCCACAGGAACGGCCACCTACACCCTGACCCAGGCCGATGTGGATGCTGGTTCCATCGCGAACACCGCCACCGCCACCGGAACTGATGCGGATGGCGGCGTGAAGCCGACCTCGACAGCGAATCGCACGACCCCCATCCCCGTCAACGCACTCTTCGAAACCAAGAAGACGGCGACCTATGCCGGCGCTGGTGTTGGCAATGTTGGCGACACTGTCAATTACACATTCTCCGTGAAGAACACCGGAAACGTGACCCTCACGTCCGTAGCGCTCACCGACCCCCTCACCGGACTTTCCGCCATCGCGGTCACGTGGCCCGGAACTTCCGGAAGACTCACTCCCGGCCAGACCGCGACAGCGACCGCCACCTATACCGTGAAGCAGTCCGATGTGAACGCGGGCAAAATCGTCAACCAGGCAAGCATCTCGGGAAGAACCCCCAAGAACGTTGCTGTTTCGGGCGTCAGCAATGAAGTGACACTCGCCACTGCACCAGCAGCCCCGGCGCTGACAACTACTAAATCGGGCACAGTGCCGAACCCCAAGGGGGTCGGCGACGTCATCACTTACAGCTTCACTGCGAAGAACACCGGAAACGTGACGCTCACCGGCGTCTCGATCTCCGATCCGCTCGCTGGGCTCTCTGCGCTCACCTACACGTGGCCAGGAACGGCAGGCACGCTTGCTCCGGGCCAGACCGTGACGGCAACAGCGACCTACACGGTGTTGCAGAAAGACGTTGACGCCGGGCTCGTGCGCAACACGGCTACAAGCACAGGAACATCGCCGGCGGGCACCGTCGTCACCGCGGCGTCCCCTCGAGTGGATACCGCACTCCAGACGCGCACCCCGGCTGTGTCGCTGTCGAAAACAGGAACCCTCGTTGGCGGTTCAACGGCGGGCAGCACCGTCAACTACTCGTTCGTTCTGACCAACTCCGGAAACGTCACGCTCACGAATGCCGGAATCACTGACCCGCTAACCGGCCTTTCAGCGATAACCTATGGCACCTGGCCGAGCGGCACCGTCGGAACGCTTACACCGGGACAGTCAGTAACCGCCACGGCAACGTACACGGTGAAGCAGTCGGATGTTGATGCCGGAGCAATCGCTAACAGTGCGACCGCGAAGGGCACGCCGCCGACCGGTGCCGATGTCACTCGCACTGCGCCGGCAACTGTGCCGATTACGGCTGACGCCAAGATGCTCGTCACCAAGTCTGGCTCCTACTCGACCGGGACTGGCGCTGTCGGCTCAGTAATTACCTACACCTTCAGTGTCAAGAACGACGGAAACGTCACGCTCAGCCAAGTTGTGCTCGCTGACCCCTTGTCTGGCCTTAGCCCGATCGTCGTAACCTGGCCAGGAGCAGCAGGGGTTCTCACTCCCGGTCAAACTGCCACCGGTACCGCAAGCTACACGGTGAAGCAGTCTGATGTGGATGCTGGTTCGGTCAAGAACACGGCAACCGCTACCGCGAAGACTCCGAGCGGCGCAACAGCGACGCAGCCGTCAGCGCAGTCGGTTGTGCCAACGATCGCTCAAATCCGCGCCATTGACACCACCAAATCTGCTGCCATCGCGGGTGCCGGAATCGGTGCCGTTGGCGATGTCATCAACTATTCGTTCCGTGCTCAGAACAATGGAAACGTGACGCTCACGGGCGTAACGATTGCTGACCCGCACGTTGGGCTTTCGGCGTTGACCTACACCTGGCCTGGCGCCGCGGGCGTTCTCGCTCCCGGTCAAGCGGTGACGGCGGTCGCGACGTACACGATCAAGCAGTCTGATGTGGATGCTGGCTCGGTCAAAAACATTGCAACCGGTAGTGGAACCCACGCCGGTATCACCGTGTCTAAGCCCTCGAGTGAAGTGACGGTCCCGACCGTTTCGGCGAACCCGGTCATCACGACCGTTAAGTCGGGCGCGCTCGCTGCCGGAGCGACGGGCCGAGCTGGCGACACCGTCAACTTCTCGGTGAAGCTCACCAACTCCGGCAATGTCACCCTCACTGCGGTGTCGGCGACCGATACCCTTCCCGGGCTCTCCGCTCTCAGCTACGGAACGTGGCCGTCTGGCGTGACCGGAACATTGAAACCGGGCGAGTCGGTTACGGCGACGGCTACGTACACGCTCAAACAAACGGACGTGGATGCTGGATCAGTGTCGAACACGGCAACGGGATCAGGCACACCTCCCACCGGCCCCGCCGTTTCGAGCACGAGTCCAGCGACTGTGCCGATTACCTCGGGACCGGCGCTGACCGTCACCAAGTCTGGTGCCGTTACCTCAGGTAATGGCTCCGTCAATGACACCGTCACCTTCTCGTTCGTTGTGCGCAACACAGGTAACGTGACGCTTTCCAGCGTGGGAATCACTGACACTCTCGCTGGCTTGTCGCCCGTTACCTTCGGCACGTGGCCGAGTGGCACCGCTGGCACACTTGCTCCGAACACGCAGGTCACCGCTACGGCGACCTACACAATCGTGCAGGGCGATGTGAACGCTGGTTCCGTAAAAAACACGGCCACGGCATCCGGAACACCTCCGACCGGCGCTGCGATTTCGGCGACGTCGTCGCAAGCCGTTGTTCCTACTGTTGCCGCAGCGCCGGCAGTTACCACGACCAAATCGGCGAGCGTCTCGGGAACCGGCGCAGTCGGTGACGTCATCACTTACACGTTCGTCACCCGGAACACTGGCAACGTCTCGCTGACGGGCGTTGGGGTAACCGATCCGCTGGTCGGGCTATCTTCCGTGACTTATGGCACTTGGCCAGGCGGAGTTGCCGGAACCCTCGCTCCCGGCACGCAGGTAACTTCTACCGCGACCTACACAATCAAGCAGTCGGATGTTAACGCTGGCTCGGTCAAGAACACCGCGACCTCACAGGGCACGTATGGCGGCACGACCGTATCTGGTTCGTCACCTCAGGTCACGACACCGACAGTTGCGCCCATTCGCACAATCACTCTTACGAAGAGTGGCGCTCTTGCCGTTGGCGCTACAGGAAAAGCTGGCGATACCGTCAACTACGATTTTGTCGTTCGTAATACTGGCAATGTGACGCTGACCGGTGTCGGAGTAACCGATCCGCTTTCCGGTATCTCGGCGATCACGTTCGGCAGTTGGCCGAGCGGAACCGCCGGTACGCTACAACCGAATACTCAGGTCACGGCCACCGCGACCTATGTTGTGAAGCAGTCGGATGTCGATGCTGGCTCAATCGCCAACACCGCGACAACGATTGGTACTCCTCCGACCGGTGCCGCAGTGTCAGCCACTGCTCCTGCCGCTGTCGCTCTCGCCTCACAGGCCGCTCTCGCGGTGGCGAAGGCTGGATCAGTTACGTCAGGAACGGGTGGCGTTGGCAGCACGATGACCTTCACGTTCAGCATCACCAACCCTGGCAACGTCACGATGACGAGTGTTGAGATTGCGGACTCCCTCGTTGGTCTTTCGGCTCCGGTTTACACGTGGCCGACGACTGTTGCCGGTCGAATCGCACCAGGTCAGACGGCGACGGCAACGGCAACGTACACGGTCAAGCAGGCCGATGTTGATGCGGGAACTGTTTCGAATACGGCGACAGTGTCGGGTAAGACTCCGACAAATGCCACGGTCACTTCACCGAGTTCTACGGCGGTTGTTCCGACTGCCGCAGCGGCACCGCAGCTCACCACAACGAAGTCGGCAAACCTGACTGCTGGCGCCAAAGTTGGCGACGTAATCACGTACTCGATCACGATCAATAACAGTGGAAACCAGACCCTCACGAGCGTTACCCTGACCGATTCTCTCGCTGGGCTCGCCACTCCGGTTATCACGTGGCCGGGAGTCACCGG
The DNA here is from genome assembly GCF_056675935.1 of Rhodoglobus sp. G.S.23. Taxonomy (NCBI): domain Bacteria; kingdom Bacillati; phylum Actinomycetota; class Actinomycetes; order Micrococcales; family Microbacteriaceae; genus Rhodoglobus; species Rhodoglobus sp. G.S.23. The sequence goes on along the minus strand of NZ_CM155237.1, from coordinate 2,741,580 downwards.
GCGCTTGGCTCCAGGACAATCCGCGACGGCGACCGCGAACTACACGGTGAAGCAGGCGGATGTTGACTCCGGTTCGATCACGAACCGTGCGACAGCAGACGCAACAGCTCCTGGCGCCACTCCCGTCACTGACGACTCCGACGATGTTGTGACAACGACCGCGACCCCGGCTCCCACCCTCTCGCTTGCGAAGTCTGGCGCGCTGCCCTCGGGTTCTACGGCTCGCGCTGGTGAAGTCGTCACCTATAGCTTCGTGTTGCGCAACACGGGCAACGTGACGATCACGGGTGCGGCGATAACTGACCCACTTCCGGATCTTTCGACGATAACCTTCGGCACGTGGCCTTCTGGTGTGGCCGGAACGCTGGCGCCGGGCACCCAGGTGACGGCAACGGCAACGTACACGGTCAAGCAAGCTGATGTTAATGCGGGATCAATCGCAAACACCGCTAGTGCAACAGGCACTGGTGCTCGTGGCGGTTCGGCAGGGGCCACCAGTAATGCCACGGTTCCGCTCGTGTCGAGCGCCAAACTCACCGTCTCCAAATCGGGTGCCGTTACCGCGGGAACGGGGCGCGTTGGCGACACCGTCACCTTCTCGTTTGTTGTGCGGAACACCGGAAACGTCACGCTGACGTCGGTGGGAATCGCTGACACCCTGCCCGACCTCGGCACGGTGAATTTCGGAACGTGGCCTGACGGAACAACGGGCACTCTCGCTCCGAACACCCAAGTCACGGCAACCGCAACGTACACAATCAAGCAATCCGATGTGAACGCGGGATCGGTGCGCAACACGGCCACGGCATCCGGTACGCCGCCATCGGGACCAGTAGCGACCGCCACCTCGACCGAAGCCGTTGTGCCGACGGTTGCTTCATCTCCCGCTCTGGAAACAACCAAGAGCGCCGTTGTTGGTGGCACCGGAACCGGTGCGATCGGCGACACGATCACTTACACCTTCACCGCGCGCAATACCGGTAACGTCACCCTCACCGGTGTCACTCTCACCGACCCCCTGCCCGGACTCTCGACACCCACCTACGTGTGGTCAGGTGGCGTCTCTGGCCAGCTGAACCCGAACGGAACCGTCACCGGAACCGCCACCTACACAATCAGTCAGGCGGATGTCGACGCCGGCTCGATCAAGAACATTGCGACCGCCTCGGGAACGCCTCCCACCGGCGCCGTCGTGACGACGCCGTCGTCGCAGCTCGTCACCCCGACCATCACCTCAACACCGAAAATCGCTGTGACAAAGTCTGGCGCACTCGCGCCCGGCGCGCAGGGCGTTGCGGGAGACATTGTGACGTGGAGCATCACGCTGACGAACTCGGGAAACGTGACGCTCACCTCCGTATCTGTCACCGACACCCTGCCCAACATTTCTGCTGTCAGCTATGGCACGTGGCCGTCGACGGCCGGTACGTTGGCTCCGGGCCAGAGCGTCTCGGCCACGGCCACGTACGTTCTCAAACAGGCTGATATAGACGCCGGCGCTGTATCGAATACGGCGAACGGTGCGGGAACCCCGCCGCGCGGATCACCCGCGACGGCGACAGCTCCGGCAACCCTTGCTCTTGCTTCTAACGCGAGCATCACGCTCGACAAGACCGCCGCCATCGTTTCCCCAGGAACTGGTGTCGTTGGCGACACGATTCGCTACACCTTCACGGCGCAAAACACCGGTAATGTCACGCTCACCAATGTCATCATTGCTGATCCGCGCCCCGGACTTAGCGCACTGACCTACGGCACCTGGACGAGCGGCACTGTTGGCCGCCTAGCACCGGGCCAAATCATCACAGCAACCGCTGACTATGTGATCCGTCAGACCGACCAGAACGCTGGGGTCGTAAATAACACGGCATCCGTCTCGGGCACGTCGCCAACTGGCGCGAACACGACAGCCTCATCGGCTGCGGTATCGACTCCGACGGCAACCAGAGCCCCGGGCATCCTGACAACAAAATCGTCGAGCGTTGCAGGAGCGGGTGCTGTCGGCGACGTCATCACCTACACGATCACCGTGCGCAACACGGGAAACACGACGCTCACCTCGGTCTCGGCGAGCGACCCGCTCTCGGGTTTGAGCGCGCTGACCTACGGTACTTGGCCGGGTGGCGTCACAGGAACGCTGCAGCCGAGCACGCAGGTTGTTGCGACGGCGAAGTACACGATCAAGCAGTCCGACGTGAACACTGGGTCGGTAACGAACACGGCAACAGGCCAGGGCACTTCACCCTCCGCCGGAGTCATCACTGACCCGTCTGATGAAGTCGTTACTCCGACAGTTGCTGCAAATCCGCTTGCGACGTTCGCGAAGACCGGTGCGCTTGCTCCCGGCTCGGTGGGCGTCGCTGGCGACACGATTCGGTACACGTTTACGGCCAAGAACACAGGAAACGTGACGCTCACGGGTGTGCTGGTTACGGATCCTTTGACTGGCCTCGGAGCGATCACTTACACGTGGCCAGGTGCCGATGGCACGCTCGCGCCCGGACAGACCGTCACCGCAACCGCAAACTACACGGTCAAGCAATCGGATGTTGATGCCGGAAGCGTTGCCAACGAAGCGACGCTCGCGGCCACACCCCCGTCGGGTACCGAGTTCACTCTCACAGATCCGGAGACCGTGGCGATAACAGCTGCCCCACGGATTGACGTTGAGAAGACAGCGACGGTTGGAGGCACCGGTCAAGCCGGCGATGAAATTACCTTCACGATGACAATTCGCAACACGGGAAATCAGACCTTGAGTGTTGTCACGCTCATCGATAGCCTTCCTGGGCTGTCAGAGCCGATCTTCACTTGGCCAGGAACGCCAAACACTCTTGCACCAGGCCAGACGGCGGACGTGGTCGCGAAGTACACAATTTTGCAGGATGACGTCAACTTTGGCAGCGTGACCAACGAAGCTTCGGTCACAGCAAGCCCGCCAAATGGGGCCCCACAAATCTCTGACAGTTCGGGTGATGTCGTAGTCGCTACCGGTGCAAGCCGACCTGAGCTCAAGGTTGTCAAGACGACTAGCGCGGTACCTAACCCCGCCATAGTTGGCTCAACGATCACCTACTCATTCGTTGTGACGAATACGGGAAACGTCACTATCGAGAACACCGTACTCAACGACCCCATGCTTGGCGCTCTTACGCCAGCGCTTCCGCTGACGACTCTCGACCCTGGAGACACAACGTCAGTAGCGGTCGACTATGCGATCACTCAAGCCGATGTGGATGCCGGCTCAGTAACGAACACTGCCAAAGCTGTCGGTCAGACCACGGCAGATCCCGCAGTCCCGGTTGAAAGCCCGGTCTCATCAGTAACGACTCAGACAGAAGCTGCAGCCCCAGCCATCTCCGTGACAAAGTCGGGCACTGCCGCCAGTAAAGCTGACGACCTGATCGACTGGTCGTTCACAGTTACTAACACGGGAAACGTCACGCTCAGTGGCGTGACCCTCAACGATGCTCTCGCGGGGGTTACTCCGGTCTTTGGCGCGTTCCCCAGTGGAATCTCCGGTCAGTTGAACCCGGGTGACTCTGTCTTGGCAACAGCAGACGGCTACGTCGTCACCCAAACCGATGTGGACTCCGGTTCTGTTGTGAACTCGGTAACGGCATCCGGAACTCCGTCCCGTGGTGCAGTAGCCCGGGCCACGACCGCGGCAACAGTGCCGCTCGTGCCTGCTCCGGCCATCACGATTGTGAAGTCGGAGAACGCGACTCCCGCAGCTCGCGGTGAGGGCGACACTGTGGGGTTCACATTCACCGTGACCAACACGGGAAACGTCACGCTGAGCTCGATCAGCATCATCGATCCGCTCGATGGAGTCTCGACAATCAGCTACGGCACGTGGGAGAGCGGCACTGTCGGCACGCTCGCTCCGAATCAGACCGTTACGGCCACCGCTACCTATAACCTCACGCAGGGGGACATCGACCGCGGGTCCGTCGACAACGACTCCAGTGTGCTCGCCTCCACCCCTGCTGGCGCGATTCTCGACGAAGACTCCAACACCGTCACGGTCACGACGGAAGCTTCAGCACCCCTCCTCGTCACGACGAAGGACGCTGTGCTCAACGGGGCAGGCAACGTTGGCGACACGATCAGTTACACGATCACCCTCACTAACGGCGGAAACGTCACCGTGACGGATGCCGCGATCACCGACACTCTCGCAGGGCTCAGCGACCTCGTGTACGGCGAATGGCCATCCGGCGTTGCTGGCGAACTCGCCCCGACTGATTCTGTTTCGGCGACCGCGAATTACACGATTACCCAGGCGGATGTTGACGCTGGCTCCGTGAGTAACGTCGCTACCGGCGATGCTGTATCTGCTCGCGATAATGCCGCTGTCACTGATGACTCGCCCGCCGCGGTCACGCCACTCGTCCTGCAGTCCGCTGCCATCTCGGCAACGAAGACCGGAGCGCTGGAATCTGGTTCAGAGGGCGACGCCGGCGACACTGTTGAGTTCTCGTTCACGATCACCAACGATGGCAACGTCACGCTGACCGGTGTTACCTTGACTGACCCGCTTGTTGGTCTCTCCGCTATTGCCTATACGTGGCCGACCGCGACCGCCGGCGAGCTTGCTCCCGGTGCTACCGCCACTGCCGTAGCAACGTACATTCTGAAGCAGAGCGACGTTGACTCCGGATCGGTTGTCAACCTGGTGACGCCGTCTGCTCTCGATCCTGACGCCGGGGATGTCGATGGCGCCGAGGTCGCTGCGACGGTCATCGTTGAGCCAAACGCGAGCCTGAGCGCCACCAAGTTCGGCGAACTCCGAAGTGGCGGAATCGGTCAAGTCGGAGACATCATTGACTACACTCTCATCGCCACGAACACGGGTAACGTCACGCTCCACGACGGCAAGTTGCTTGACCCGCTTCCCGGCATTACCCCTCCCGTCATTACGTGGCCGAATCCAGCAGAACCCGGCGTTCTGAAGGTAGGCGAGTCCGTAACGGGAACCGCGTCCTATGCTCTCACTCAGGAAGATGTGGACCGTGGCTACCGCGACAACACCGCGCGTGTTCAGGCCCTGACCCCGAACAACGTTGTTGTCCCCGCGACCACAAACACGGTCATAATCCCGACGGTTCGTCCCGCTCCTATCCTTACCGTCGACAAGACGGCAGTGGTCGGTGGCTCCGGAGAGCTTGGCGACGAAATCGCCTACTCGTTCACGATCACCAACAACGGCAACATCAGCGTCTCGGGAATCACCCTCACCGACCCGCTGCCAGGCCTCACCGACCTCACCGTCAATTGGGATGCCGCAAACACCACTCGCACCCTCGCACCAACGGAGAGCGTCACGGCCACCGCGACCTACATCATCACTCAAGATGACGTAAACAACGGAGACGTCAGCAACACTGCGACGGCTAGCGGAACGGGTGCGCAAGACACGCCAGTCTCTGGCAGCTCCCCTGAGGTAGTGACAGCGGTCGTCGCTCCGAATTCATCGCTCAGCGCCACGAAAAGTGCGGCACTAGCTGTTGGCGCTACCGGAGTCGCGGGCGACACCGTCAACTACAGCTTCACCGTGACGAACGATGGAAACGTCTCTCTGACATCCGTCGGCATCGTCGACCAGCTCCCTGGCCTCTCGGCGCTGACCTTCGGAACGTGGCCGAGTGGCACGACCGGTCTGCTCAACCCCGGCGACGAAGTTACGGCAACCGCAACGTACACGCTTCTTCAGAGTGACATTGATGCTGGGGCGATCGCGAACAGCGTGAACGCTTCGGGGCTTCCGCCAGCGGGTTCCGCCGTGACTGAACCTGCATCGGCGACCCTGCCCCTCACTCCGGCGCCAAACTTTACCGTGACTAAGAGCGGATCGCTCGGTGCCCAGCTAGGCAATGTTGGCGACGTCATTGACTACTCATTCTCGATTGCGAACTCTGGCAACGTCACACTGTCGGGTGTTGTTCTGCTTGATTCCCTGGCTGGCGTGAGCACGCCAGTGATTACCTGGCCCGGCGCTGAAGGAGTGCTCGCTCCTGGCGAGGTTGCTACCGCCACCGCGAACTACACGATCACTCAAGACGATGTCGACGCGGGCACGGTCACCAACACCGCTCAGGCGCTTGGGGCAACACCAGACGGAGACTGGTACTTCGAATTCTCTGACGCGGCGACCAACCCGACAGTGGAACGCACGTCATCGGCAACGATCGACAAGGTTGGCTCCACCCCAGACGGCGCATCGCTTGGCGATCTGGTGAGATTCGATTTCACGATTGAGAACACGGGAAACACCACCCTGTCGGATGTCGCAATTTACGACCCGCTTGATGGCTTGACGACAATCGTTTACTCGTGGCCCGGAACCGCTGGTGAGCTGGCTCCTGCCGCAATCGCAACAGCGACAGCATGGTTTGCAATTACCCAGCCCGACCTTGACCGTGGATTCGTACGAAACACTGCAGAAGTCGATGCCACCTCGCCGATCGGCGCGGTGAATGATGCCGTTGGTCCCGTCGACGTTCCGACCGATGCTTCGACTCCCACCATTGTTGTCACTAAGAATGGAGCGCTTGAAGCGGGAGCAATAGGTTTCGCCGACGACATCGTTGACTACTCGTTCACCGTGCGCAATGCCGGAAACGTGACGTTGACCGCGGTAACACTGACCGACCTGCTGCCCAATCTCAGCGCGCTCACCTACACGTGGCCGACAGCCACTGATGGCACCCTTGCTCCAGGCCAGAGCGCCACGGCCGTTGCGACGTACTCCCTCACCCAAGCCGATGTAGATGCAGGGCAGGTCGACAACACGGTTACCGCCGCTGGCACCGCGCCCGACACGAGCACGGTGGGCGATACCGCCGACGAGACTGTCACGATCACGCCCGTCCCCGTTCTGACCCCCTTCAAGGAGGGCATCATCTTGAACGGCGGTATTGGCGCTGTTGGTGACACCGTTCAATACACGCTCACCGTCAAGAACGACGGAAACGTCACGCTCTACGATGGCAAGCTGCTCGATCCTCTTCCCGGATTGTCGGTGCCGGTTATTACTTGGCCGGATGAGAACAGGCCAGGGGTAATCCCGGTTGGCGAATCCGTTGTTGGGGTTGCGACGTACGTGATCACTCAGGCGGATGTCGACCTCGGCTACATCCCCAACACCGCAGACATGTCAGCAGAGACACCCAAGGGTGCGCTCATTGTCGAAGCGTCCAACGAAGTTATTGTGCCGATGGTGTTGCCTGCTCCGAACATCACCGTGACCAAGGCGGGAGACCCGCGCGGTTCTGGCGATGAGGGCGACACGATCGACTACACGTTCGAGATTCTCAACTCGGGAAACGTCACACTCAACACCGTCACGCTGAGCGACCCGCTGCCGAACCTCTCGGCGATCACTATTACGTGGCCAACGCCGACGACGCCTGGCGTTCTTGCTCCGGGTGAAGTCGCAACAGCTACCGCTACCTACCTTGTTACTCAAGACGATGTGGATGCTGGTGCCGTGGTGAATATCGCCACCGCCGATGGCATTGACCCCCACGACACCGCTGTCACGGATGATTCCGAAGCAAACACGGTTCCCACCGAATCAATTCGCGCCGTCGTTGACCTCACCAAGAGCGGCGTCCTCGCTGACCCAGCTCGCGCGGATGAGGGCGACACCGTTAACTGGTCATTCGAACTAACCAATACGGGAAACGTGTCGCTCACCGGTGTAGAAATCGTAGATACCCTTCCCGGGATATCGGCATTGACCTACACCTGGCCAGCAACCTCGGGGGAACTCGCTCCCGGTGAATCAGTTACAGCGACGGCAACCTCCGCTCTCACACAGGAACAGATCGATGCCGGAACAGTCGCGAACACTGCGACCGGAACTGGCACGCCCCCACGAGGCGATTCCGTTAGTGACCCGGCAACGGCATCCGTCGTTCTTGCTCCCCAAGCGGGCATGGCCGTAACCAAGGCCGGAACCGTTGATGGCGCAGGCAATGCCGGCGACACGATCGACTACAACTTCGGAATCACCAACACCGGTAACGTCACGCTTACGCTTGTCGACCTCGTTGATGCCCTTGTTGGAGTAAGCAATCCCGTATTCACGTGGCCAGGAACACCCGGAGAGCTGCAACCGGGCGAGACGGTTACGGCAACCGCTGATTACACGATCACGCAGAGTGACGTGGACCGTGGCACCGTGTCGAACGTCGCTACCGCAAGCGGAAAGCCCCCCATCGGCGACACGATCACTGTGGGCACGACAGTCACCGAGACAACTGTCGCGCCCTCAGCTCCCGTGCTCACTCTGACGAAGACGGGAAGCACTGGCGCAACGGCGGCTGTCGGCGACATCATCACCTACACCTTCGTCGTAACGAATGACGGAAACGTCACCGTTGACGGCATCGTCATCACTGACCCATTGCCCGGGCTCAGCACACCCGTTGTGAACTGGCCAGGCGCTAACGGTGTTCTTGCTCCAACAGAGACGGCTACGGCAACGGCGACCTACGCCATTACGCAGGCTGACGTAAACGTTGGCCACGTCGACAACTCGGCAATCGCCAATGGAACCTCCCCGACTGACGTGCCGGTACCGAGCAACACCGCGGAAGAATCAACGCCGACGGATGCTGCAGCTGCCGACATCCTCGTCACAAAGAGCGGAGCACTAGCTCCAGGTTCGACGGGATTCGAAGGCGACCTCGTCGAGTTCACCTTCTCGCTGACCAACAACGGAAACCAAACGTTGACTGCTGTTGAGCTGGTTGACGGCCTCACGGGAGTCTCGGCGCTGACCTACTCGTGGCCAACCGCGACGGAGGGCACCCTTGAGCCCGGCCAGACTGTTAGGGCAACGGCCACCTACGCTTTGACTCAAGCTGACATCGATTCTGGCTCGGTAATCAACACCGTGCGCGGTGACGCTACTCCGCCATCCGGCGTTGTCTTCAGCGAGACGGCCCCCGCAACCGTTCCGATCATTGCCGCAGGTGAGCTTGAGGCTCTCAAGTTCGGCCAGCTGCGCGCCGGCGGTATCGGTCTTGTAGGTGACTGGGTTGATTTCCGCCTTGAGGTCATCAACATCGGCAACGTCACATTGCACGATGGCGAGCTGCGTGACCCATTGCCGGGACTCAGTGTTCCCGTAATCACGTGGCCGAACCCTGCAGAGCCAGGCGTTGTGCGACCCGGTGAAATGGTGATCGGTGAAGCATCCGTTCAGCTCACTCAGGCTGACGTTGACCTCGGTTACATTGCCAACATCGCGGATGTCGGAGCAACCGACCCGAATGATAGCGACGTTGCGGCGACCTCCAACCAGGTCATTGTTTACACAGTCCAGCCGCAACCCAGCGTCACGATCGTGAAGACGGGGGCCGTCGCCACCGTCGGCGAAGAAGGCCTTGGCGACACCGTCAACTTCGAGTTCGAGATTCGCAATACCGGAAATGTGACGATCGGGTCAATCATCGTCACCGATCCGTTGCCGGGGATGACAACTCCAGTCGTGCAGTGGCCGGTCGACAATACGACAGAAACCCTTGCACCCAACGAGACCGTTGTGGCGACCGCCAGCTACGACATCCGTCAGTCGGATGTCGACCGTGGATTTGTGCAGAACACAGCGAACGTCGATGCGACTCCGGTTCGCGGCGACCCCGTTTCTGCCGTGTCCAACACGGCGCAGGTTCCCACTGAGGAACCCAACGTTGTCGTTGCCGTCACGAACTCTGGTGCCTTGACCAATGCCGGACCAGCGGTCGCCGGCGACACCGTTACGTGGAACTACAGCTTTACCAACAACAGCAACGTCACGCTTTCTGGTGTGGAGTTGAGCGACTTCATTGATTCACTCCCGGCTGGCGACTACACGTGGCCAGGCGAAGTTGGCGTACTGACCCCCGGCCAGACGGTGACCGCTGTGCGCGTTCAACCGCTGACGCAGGTCGACATTGATGCAGGAGCTGTCTCCAGTGTTGTCACCGGAGAAGGAACCCCCGCAGTGGGAGCCGCCGCAATTGCGAGCGCACCAGCCACTGTCACCTTGGCGGCGAATGGGTTGCTCACAGTGAGCAAATCCAGCGAGCTCGCAGTCGCGGGTGAAAACGGTCCTGGCGACACGGTCAACTACACAATCGTGGTGACGAACACGGGAAACGTGACTCTGCGGTCGGTCACGATCAGCGACAGTATCGACAACGTTTCGATCAATTCGATCGTCTGGCCCGCAAACAGCGGCGTGCTCGCTCCAGGGCAGACCGCCACAGCGAGTGCAACCTACATTCTCGAACAGGATGATGTTGACCGCGGCTACGTAGATAACACGGCCTCCGTTCGTGGCGAGACTCCGCAGCTTGAGGCTGTCACAGCTAACTCGAGCGTTGATCGCGAACTGACGGAGTCAGCCAACCCCAGCATTACGGCTCAGAAGTCGGGCGTGATGACGTCGGGTTCTGGCGGAGTGGGTTCAGAAATCACCTACAGCTTCATTGTGAAGAACACGGGCAACGTGACGCTGCGACTGGTCGGCGTGATTGATCCGCTTATCGACGTTGTGCCCTCCGACCTCACGTTCCCCTCGGCCACCGGTATTCTCGGCCCGGGAGAAGAGGCGGTTGGATCTGTTATTTACACGGTTACCCAGCAGAACGTTGATGACGGAACTGTTTTCAACACCGCTAAAGCCATCGGTACTTCGCCAGATGGCACCGAGGTGACTGGCGTTTCGAACACCGTCGAGAACCCGACTGAGTTGGCTGAGCCGTCGATCGTGACCACCCACACCGCCGCGCTCGCTCTCGGATCAGCCGGGGTGCTTGGCGACGGTATGAATTACAGCTTCCGTATCGCTAACAACGGAAACGTGACGCTCGACGGCGTTACGCTCTCGAACACGATTCCGGGTCTGACGAACTTCGTTTATACGTGGCCAACCCCGGCAACGCCCGGCGTTCTTGCACCAGGTGAAAGCGTCACCGTCACGGCTACTCGACTCGTTGATCAAGCGGATGTCGACGCTGGTGAAGTACGCAATGTCGCGACCGGCGAGGGCAACTCTCCCGCCGCGACAGCGGTAGACGCCGATTCGGCAGTGACTGTTGTTCCTCTCGTCGCGGCAATCTCAAGTTTGGATATTGGCAAGGTTGGTTCGGTTCGCGATCCCGGTAACCCCGTGGTTGTTGGCTCGTGGATCGACTACACGTTTACGGTGCTCAACGATGGCGAAACCACTATTAGTGGTGTGACTGTTTCGGATCCCAAGGTCGGCACTACCGCTGTTGTGTATGGCACGTGGCCTGCCGCTGTTGGTGTTTTGGCTCCGGGCCAGTCGGTCACGGCGACGGCAAGCTATCCAGTGACGCAGGCTGAGTTTGATGCCGGTTCGGCGTCCAACACGGCAACTGTCGCAGGCACGAACCCGGGCGGCGGGGCAGTGAGCAGCGCGTCAAATACTGTCGTGACGCCGACTGCTTCGGGTGCTCCCAGCATCCAGATCACGAAAACTCAGGCGCTCGCTGCTGCGGCAACCGGTCGCGCTGGGGACACTGTGACGTTCAACTTCGAAGTGACAAACACTGGCGATGTCACCCTGAATGGTGTGACGATCGTCGATGACCAGATCGATCTGAGTTCGGTGACGATCACGTGGCCGGGAACACCGGGCGTTCTCGCTCCTGGCCAGATCGCGACTGCGACAGCCACCTATGTGCTCACTCAAGATGATGTGGATGCCGGCTCGATTAGTTCTGACGCCTCAACTTCTGGCACGCCCGTTGTTGGGTCTGTCGTGATCGACTCGACTCCCGGCTCGACCCCGATTGCGGAGAACCCGTCGATGACGATTGCGAAGACGAGTTCCTTCGCGACCTTCGCTCAGCAGGGCGCAACAGTGAACTACCGCATCGAAGTCGTGAACACCGGAAACGTGACCATCACTTCTGTGGCGATTGCCGACATCAAGGTGGGCCTCTCGGCTCTCAACTACACCTGGCCGGGCACCGCTGGCGAACTTGCCCCAGGGCAGAAGCTCGTCGCGACAGCAACCTACGTCATCACTCAGAGCGATGTGGATGCCGAGCAGACCGCGAACGAAGCAATCGTGAACGCGAACGCACCGTCGGGCCCCATCGCTCCGGAATCGGCAACGAACACTTTGGCAATCCCCAACCTCCCGAGCATCGCACTGCGGCTGTCTGGTGCGCTCGGAGCAGGGCAGAAGGGCTTCCCGGGAGACATTGTGACGTTTACGTATGTCGCGACGAATACCGGAACGCTGCCGCTGAGCAACGTCACGATTGCTGACCCGCGCTTGGGGCTCTCAGCGATGCGCTACGGCGTCTGGCCTGGCGGCATCGGTCAGCTCGCGCTTGGCGAATCGATCACGGCAACGGCAACGTATGTCATCCGCGAAAGTGATGCCGGAACGATGCTCTATGAGACAGCCACTGTCACAAGCACCGAGATCAACTCGGGTGATCCGGTATTCGCTACAGCGCAAACAAGTTTGCAGCTACCTACCAAGGCGCTCTCTTACACTGGGTCAGATCCGCGAGGAACGCTCGCCACCGGGCTCGGCGCACTGCTCGCCGGCCTCGCACTGATCCTGCTCGCACGCAGAAGACAACGACAGGAAACATCATGAACCTCCGCACACGACTGACAGCCACCGCCATACCTGTGGCGATTCTCGCACTCGCGCTCGCTGGCTGCACCAACAACGGAACGGATGCTCAACCCGAGCCCACCGAGAGTTCAGCCGCGGCAGAACAGACCCCAGGTATCACCGACATCACGGATGCTCCGGGAACCGGCGAGAACCTGCAGGGAGCGCTCGCAGACTCCACGGTTGACGAATGCAAGCGGGCTGGCGACGAATGGACCGTGTCCGGCAACGTAACCAACTCAACGGCGGCCAGCGTCACGTACCGCATCTACGTTTCGCTGCTCAATGGGGCAAACGACACCCGCGCGCTCACTCAGGTGGATGTTGAAGCCACCGAGCCTGGGGCCACCACCGAGTGGAGCACCACAATTCCTGTCGCCGAAGATGAGCTCAGCTGTGTACTGCGGGTCGAGCGCTACGAAGGCTAGCCTGCGTCAGCGCGAACGCGGTACCGGGGCTGGGCTCACGGCGAGTATCGTGGAACGGTGACTGAACCGAACCCCAGCGTCGAGCTGTCGACCAACGGGGTGGGGCCGTGGCGGGGCGAATTTCCCACCGATCCCCACTTTGATCCTGAACTTCTGGCGCGTGGCGATAGCCGCAATGTTATTGACCGGTATCGCTACTGGAATATGGAAGCGATCGTTGCCGATCTTGATGTGACGCGTCATCCATTCCACGTCGCTATCGAAAACTGGCAGCACGACATGAACATCGGCTCCATCGTGCGCAGTGCGAATGCGTTCGGTGCCGACACCGTGCACATCATTGGGCGGCGGCGCTGGAACAAACGCGGCGCCATGGTCACTGACCGCTACCAGCACGTGTTGCATCATCCGGATGTCGCAGCCTTCGTGGAGTGGACTGAAGCCAACGATCTGCCGATCATCGCGATCGACAACGTGCCCGGCAGCGTCATCATCGAAACCTTCGATATGCCCAAACGCTGCGTGCTGCTCTTCGGCCAAGAGGGCCCGGGCTTGTCGCCCGAAGCCATCGAAGCAGCGACGGATGTCGTGGAGATCAGCCAGTTCGGTTCCACCCGATCGATCAACGCTTCAGCCGCGGCTGCCGTTGCGATGCACAACTGGATCACCCAGCACGTCAGCTTCTCGAAGTAGGACTCTGGCGGCGGCGGAAACGCGCCGGTAACGCGGCGAGGGTTAGTCTGAAGGTTCGACCCGATGAGGAGTGAGCCATGTCGCAACCCACCCGTGTCACGATTATTGGTGCCGGAATGGTCGGGCTCTGCACCGCCTGGTTCCTTCAAGAACGCGGTGTTGACGTTACAGTTCTTGATCGCACGGGCATTGCTGCCGGATCATCGTGGGGCAACGCCGGGTGGATCGCTCCCGCGCTCACCTTGCCGTTGCCAGAGCCGTCGATATTCCGTTTCGGAGTGAAGGCGATTGTTAGCCCCTCCTCGCCGGTGTACGTTCCGCTTGCCGCCAATGCCACCCTGCTGCGTTTTCTCGCGGGCTTCGCCCGTCACTCACTCCCTGGCGCGTGGCGCAAGAACATGGCGACGTTTGCTGAGATCAACAAGTGGGGGCTTGATTCCTTCGACCGTATGGAAGACGGAGGCGTCGCGGCCTCGCTTACCCAAGCTGACCCGTTTCTCGCAGCATTTGTCAACGAACGCGACCAGCAAACAATCGTGCACGAGTTCGACGAAGTCGCCGCACGTGGAGGCCACGTCAGCTTCCAGAAAATTACCGGCGACGAGTTGCGCGAAATCGAGCCGAGCATCTCGGGCCTCGTGACTCATGGGCTGCGCATTGAAGGCCAACGTTTCATCAACCCGCCCCAGTTCATGCAGGTGCTCGCGGCATCCGTTCGGGCCAGAGGCGCTCGAATCATTGAGGGCGCCAACGTTACCGGCGTGCGCGATCTTGGTACCGAGGGTGTCGTCGTTGATGTTGAGGGCCAAGACTCTGTGAAGGGCGACCAGCTGGTCATCGCGACCGGAACGTGGCTTTCGTCGCTCGCCCGCCAATTTGGGGTGCGGCAAGTCATTCAGGCCGGTCGGGGTTACAGCTTCAGCGTGAAACCGCCGGTGATCCCGACGCACCCCATCTACTTGGCCGCGCAGCGTGTTGCTTGCACCCCGCTTGGCGACCGACTGCGAGTGGGAGGCATGATGGAGTTCCGTCGCCCCGACGCTCCAGCAGACCCTCGCCGTATCCAAACCATCGTGAACGCAGCAAGCCCCATGTTTGACGGCGTGGACTGGGAAGCGCGCGAAGAAGAATGGGTCGGCTCACGACCCTGCACCGCCGACGGGCTTCCGCTGGTTGGTCGCACACGTTCGCCGCGCGTTCATGTTGCTGGCGGGCACGGCATGTGGGGCATTGCCCTTGGTCCCCTAACCGGGCGGATGCTCGCAGATTCCATCACCGGCAATGGCGAGCATCCCCTGCTCACTTCCTTCGACCCGCTGCGCTAGCAATCGCTGACGTGCGAGGTTAGCGCTCGCCGTCGAGTGCGTCGTGTTGGTTATGATTCGGCTCGCGGACGTGGTCGACAGGGCTGGGTTGCTGTGCGGCGTCGGGGCGCACTTCGGACTGCGCGTTGGCCTCGCGCACGCGGTCAACTAGTTCGCGCCACGGGCCAACTAGGTCTTGCTCGGGGATGACGACTTCGTGCGGATCGCAGTGGATCTCGTACGTGTACCGATCCGGCATCGGGTTTGTCGTTACTCGCTTCTCCCAGGGCAGCTCGGCAATGAGGAGGTACCACTGTTCGGGATCGGGTTGTTCGTCGACAATGACATCCCATTCGATGCGTCGACCGAGTAGGCCTCCGCTGCGCCACACCTGAACCTTCACACGTGCATGCTATCCCGCGCCCGCGCTTATTTGACAGTGCTTATTCGTCGGTGGTGATGCCGACCAGAGCCCAGCCGCCGACGACAGCTTCGTGCTCAGGGGAGCTGAACCCGTATCGTGCCACAGTTGTCTCGACTGTTGCTGCCGCGAATTCGGCGAAGTTACTGCGGGGCGTAAGGGAGTTGCCGGTGAGGGTGTCGTACCAGATCTGCCCCGCGCGTTCCCACGCATTGCCGCCCAGGGTATTGGCGACGCTCCAGAACGCCCGATTGGGAATGCCTGAGTTCAGGTGCACGCCACCGTTGTCGTCGAGAGTTTCGATGTAGCCATCTAGATGGTCGGGCTGCGGGTCTTTTCCGAGCACATCGTCGTCATAGGCCGTTCCGGGTGCTTTCAGCGAGCGCAGCGCGTTTCCTTCGACTTGTTCGGTGAAGATGCCTTCTCCGACAAGCCAAGATGCAGTTGCTGCGTTCTGGCCGCGAGCATGCTGCTCGACTAATGATCCGAACACATCGGACAGGTGTTCATTGAGTGCGCCGCTCTGGCCTTGGTAGATCAGGCCGGCCGTGTATTCGGTCACGCCGTGGGCGAGTTCGTGGCCGATCACGCTGAGCGAGCGTGTAAATCCATCGAAGATCTCGCCGTCGCCGTCGCCGAACACCATGCGTGTGCCATCCCAGAACGCGTTGTCGTAGCGATTTCCGTAGTGCACGGTAGCTTCAAGTGGGGCAGAGCGATCGTTGATCGAGTCACGCGCGAACACTTCCCAAAAGAGGGCAAATGTGCTGCCCAGACCGTCATAGGCCTCGGAGACGGATGCATCGTCGGTCTCCGGTTCACCCTCGGTGCGCACTAACGTTCCGGGCAATGCTTCAGCACCGTGCGCGTCGTAGAGAGAACGACTGATCTGCCCACGCACGCTCGGCTCACCTGGGCGCAGCGACCTGCGGGGCAACACGTTGTGACTGCGGCCATGGTCGAGGTGATCGTGGACGACATCGGTCAGCGACCGCCGTGCGGCGTGTGCGGCCCGTTCGAAGCGGGGATCCTCCAGCGTCGCGATCCGCGCCAGAAGGAACGGGGGCACGATCGAGCAGATGGGTTGCGGAAGCGCAACAGGCGAAACGTGGTGCTGAGTAATCCGGAACATGCTCCATGCTGACACGGGCCGACGACACCGACAACACCGACAACACTGACTAAGCCATTTACGAGATCGGCCTGCACAAGGGTGAACGGACCCCGGCCCAGATGCCGGAGTCCGCTCACTAGTTTGTTGCTTGTTGGCCTAGCTACTTGCGGACGAACATTGCGGCGTCCTCAGGAGAGTTCTCTCGTGTGGCGAAATCTGGGTCATCATCGAACGACTTCATGCGGGCGACGTAGAAGATGATCAACGCGTAGACGGCCTTCGCCAGTATGTCGGCTATCGAGTATCCGATCTGTTTGCCCACCCAAGCATCCGCCCCACTTATGTCGAGCATCGGGAGGATGTAGGCAATGGGGTAAACGCCCCAGCTGAGCAGCAGGAGGAAGCGCAACTGACTGAGGGTGCGGCGCACCGAGACTGGCTGCTTGTTAAGTGACTTACCCAACTGCACGAAGAGCACGTACAGGATGTACGCGAAGGGGATTGTGGACAGCAGGCCGAAGATTCCGCGTACGGTGTTGTCGCCGCTGATCTCGCCGGGGTATCCGAGGATGATCATGAGCGCGGCAGCGGGCAGCAGACGAATGATCAGCCCGGTCTGCACCTTGCGGGCGAGAGCTAGTACAGCAATGAGCTCAAGCAGCAGAAGAGGCACGGTCAGAAGCCAGTCAACGTACCGGTATCCCTCATTGAAGGATGCCCCAACAGCTTGCGTATATACGCCCGCGCCACCGACAGAGTCCGACACGAAGGCCTCTTTGAATGAGTCGAAGATTCGGAAGTAGTGGTAGGCCGCAATTGCGCAGACAACAATCGCCACCGTGATTGCCTGCCGGTAGCGAGGCAAGACTCGCGGCAGAGCGATTGTCAGGAACACAGCGGTGAAGAGCTGCGAAGCGATGACGAGCGAAAGGAAGTTATAGACGGTGTCGTACTGCCCTTGGGTAAGGGTGTCAGGAATCATTAGAGCCTCCGGTAGAGAGTGGATTACGAACTCCCAGAATAGTACCTCAATTAGTAAGTAACTTACCTATTAAGTTATTTACTAATTTTCCTGATTCTGCAATAAAGTTGGGTGCTATGACTAGCGCGAACGAGAAGCATGCCCTCGAGGGTTTTCCGGCGGCGGCGGTGCGTTTCGTGCGCGCTCTCGAAAGGAATCGAGAGCAGATTGCCATCGACAACGGACTGTCCGCCAGCGATCTTCGCGCACTTTTTTGGATCGCCGAACACAGCAACGTGACGCCCAAAGCAGTCGCTGAACATATGGAAATGACGACGGGTGCGATAACCGCGATAACCAATCGGCTCTCGGACCGCGGGTTGTTGCAGCGGGTCGCGCATCCCTCAGATCGACGAAGCAACTTTCTGGAACTCACCGAAACTGGCCACGTTCTAATGCGAGAAATTCACACTGATTTCAATCACATGGTTTCGGAATCGACGTCATGTCTCGCACCGGAAGAACTCATCGTGTTCGAGTCAGCGCTCACCCGAGTTGCCGCCGAAGTGGCCGCGCGAACCGGGCGCTAGCTCGTCAGAGTGCCAGGCTCTCAGCCTCGTAATTGACTCACGGGGAACTCGTTGCCATCAGGATCAGGGAGTACCGCTTCGCGGAACTGTCTAAGTCCCGCACTGGGCAGGTTGTCCAGTGGGGTACACCTCACTCTGTCGCGCTGCTGGTATTGACCGAGAGACATGAACCGATTGAGGCGAGAACTGCCCGACCCTCATTTGGGACCGATTAACCGCCGCCTAGCGGCAACCGCGTACCTAGGCCATCTATACAGCGGAGCTGTACTACACACAGCTGATTATGCACCCGAGTTAGAGAGGTCAAGTTCGCACTTGAGATCGACAGGAGGGGATTGCGACATCGAACGCAGATCGGAAGCTGGATATCGAAGTTCTGATCCCTGATATTGCGCGAGCGAGATATTCGGCCTGTTGTAGCGCGTTGCTGCCGCTAAAAGTCCGCCATAGATAGGGTGCAGGTCAGTCTCGGTGAGCTGTGCTTGTGCCTGTCGTTCCCGCGTGCCCTAAGTACTTTCTCAATGCCTTTATCGAGAGCAGGAGTGCCCATATGGAGAGAATGATGAGGACAGCGATTGCGGCGAAGGAAAGCACGTTGATGACAATTCCAAGGATCCCAATTTGACTAAGCATCTGTCCACCCTACGTATGCAGGAAGACAATCTCCAATAGACCTGAGAATTACTCTCAACATTTACTCATGTCTGAGACCATTGCCGGGCAACAACACCTTATGAGTCAAAAATTCGAAAGGTTGGATATTCAAATTGTTGAAAAGTAAAGCGATCCTTGCGTTCGCAGGAGTAGGCCTCATGCTCTTAGGCGCTGCACCCGCGAGTGCCGCTGAGGCCAACGGTCTCAGCTCAGATGAACTAGCCCAGGTAGAACAAAACATCGAGAATGCCGACGTTGTCATTAGTGACGATGATCGAGAAAGCATTCTCGCGAAATTGGCCGCCGGAGGAACACTCGATTCGACTAGCCCCAACGCAGTCCCGGTCAGTGTCGACGAGTCGGAAGCGGACGGCTGGAAGGTCACCAAATACTCATTTAGCGATGGCAGCTATTCGCTCTCATCCGAAGAAGTTCCAACCGAAATTTCGGGCTCGGACCCCAATGCGCGTTCGATCACTGGATGCACTAACAGCCAGTCTGGCTCGAAGTACATCCGCACAAACTGCACAGTGAAATTCTCTGATGCGATTTCGATGGTCAAGTTCCGCCTGAGCTACTACTTCGTCGGTGGTGGTGGCGGATATGGGCACATCACTTCGATCTCAGGAAAGAGCTATGACGCAATCGGCTACAACGCCGGTTCAGGATACGTGAACATCCTTACGCAAACAGGGAGCCCAGCGACGCTTGAGGCGGGACTCAGCTACACCACAGCGGTAGGTGGAGGCACCGCAGTAGGTTTCGGCTACGTCGGATCGGGTGGCTTTTCACAAACCGCTTGGCCCTACTAACAAATAGAGTTCAGGGGCAATTTAGGGTAGGTGGCCGCGACATGTCGGATTGTCGCGGCCACCTCATGTTCCATTCTCCGCATCGACGACCTGCTTCGGCACTCCACTCTTTGCATGCTCGCCTCGAGCTCCTGCAAATCGCCAGTGAACACCGCGGGGCACCGCTTCGTGTGGACGAGAAGTTTTGTTGCAGGATGACCAGCTGGGGTACACCGTGGGGATATCCGTCTCGCTCGCTCAAGCAAGGACTCTTGCCTTCCCGCCCGCGAGGATGCCGCTCTCGGGTAGACTGAGGTGTAATCCCCCCACATTTTCGAAGGGATCCACTATGCCAGCAATCGTGATCATCGGCGCCCAATGGGGCGACGAGGGCAAGGGAAAAGCAACCGACCTCCTCGGTAGCCGCATCGACTACGTCGTGAAGTTCAATGGCGGAAACAACGCCGGACACACCGTAGTCATCGGCAGCGAAAAGTATGCGCTGCACCTACTGCCGTCTGGCATCCTCACAGAGGGTGTCACCCCGATCATTTCCAACGGTGTCGTTATCGACCCCGAGGTGCTCTTTGAGGAGCTCGACGCTCTCATCGCTCGCGGAGTCGACGTCTCCAAGCTGCTGGTGAGCGCCAACGCGCACATCATCACCAACTACCACCGCACCCTCGACAAGGTGACTGAGCGCTTCCTCGGTAAGCGTCAGATCGGCACAACCGGTCGCGGAATTGGTCCGGCGTATGCCGACAAGATCAACCGCGTCGGCATCCGAGTTCAAGACCTCTTTGACGAAAACATTCTTCGCCAAAAAGTTGAGGGCGCTCTCGACCAGAAGAACCACCTGCTCGTGAAGGTCTACAACCGTCGCGCAATCGAGGTTGAAGAGATCGTCACCGAGCTGCTCAGCTATGCCGACCGTCTGCGCCCCATGGTCGCCGACACCGGTCTGCTGCTCAACCAGGCGCTCGATAAGGGCGAGATCGTGCTCTTTGAGGGCGGCCAGGCCACGATGCTGGATGTTGACCACGGCACGTACCCGTTCGTCACGTCATCCAACTCCACTTCGGGTGGCGCGGCTACCGGTTCGGGTGTTGCTCCCAACCGCCTTGAACGCATCATCGGAATCGTCAAGGCCTACACAACGCGTGTGGGTGCTGGCCCGTTCCCGACCGAGCTGCACGACGAGTCCGGCGAGTTCTTGCGCTCCAACGGTTTCGAGTTCGGCACCACCACCGGCCGTCCGCGCCGCTGTGGTTGGTACGACGCCCCCATCGCCCGCTACACGGCGCGCGTCAACGGTGTCACCGACTTCGTACTCACCAAGCTCGATGTGCTCACCGGTCTCAAGACGATCCCCGTCTGCGTCGCCTATGACGTTGATGGCACCCGCCACGATGAAATGCCGGTATCGCAGTCCGACTTTCACCACGCTGTGCCGATCTACGAAGAGTTCCCCGGCTGGGAAGAAGACATCACGGGTGCTCGCGCCTTCGAAGACCTCCCCAAGAACGCGCAAGACTACGTGCTCGCCATCGAAAAGATGAGCGGCGCCCGCATGTCAGCGATCGGTGTTGGCCCCGGCCGCGACGAGATCATCGTTCGTCACGACCTCGTCGACTAAGCACTTCAGCAACTCGTTCGCACTCAAGCGGCACGCTCCGGAGAGATTCGGGGCGTGCCGTTTGTGCGGGCGCGGGTAGCCAATCGGGAATTGCTGGACTCAACGTCAGTAATCGGAGGGTGAAAGTCCGAAATCCGCGCGTGGAGAGGGTGTGCCGGTGGGAGTATTTGTAGGTGACCCTAACGCGCCCGCAGCCCCGCATCCTTCAGGGAACTTTCGTTTCCGTTGAGCCCTTGACGGAAGCGCACCTCGCTGCCCTCTGGCCAGCGCTCGGTGTGCCAGAAGTCTTCGCGGGAGGCTATGGCGGAGGCCCAGCCGGGTTGCCGGCAGACGAGGCATCCTTTATGAAGTGGATGCGCGCCGGCTACCTCGGTTATGCCGACCGGATGCCGTTCGCCGTGCGCCTCCGTTCTGGTTCTGGGGCTGAGCCCGGCCCTGACGCTGGTCGGCTCATTGGCGTGAGCACCCTCGGCGACCTCGACGAAACCAACGCCAACGCCCACCTCGGCTGGACCGCCTACGACCCCACCGTGTGGGGAACCGCAGTGAACCCCGAGACGAAACTCCTGCTCCTCGGCTTCGCCTTCGACAATGGCTACAACCGAGTGCGTCTCCAAGCTGATTCCATCAACGATCGTTCGCGCGCCGCAATCCTCAAGCTCGGAGCCACCTTCGAGGGCATTCAACGCAAACACCTCCTGCGGGCTGACGGCTCGTGGCGAGACACCGCCGTGTATTCCATCATCGACACCGAGTGGCCGGCAGCGAAAGCGGGACTGCTCGCGCGTCTCGGGCAGGAGCCGCGCTCGTGAGCGCCCCCGTCATCAAGCCGGGGCGTGAAGAAAAACACGACAACGCATCCCCGCTGGGAACCTGGCTACGGTTTGCGGGCGCCGGGCTTGTGTGGGGTTCAAGCTTTCTCTTCATGAAGGTGGCTCTGGATGGCGTGAGCTTTGGGCAGGTCGCCTGGAGTCGGGCCGTGCTGGGCGCAATCGCGCTGGTCGTCGTCTTCGCGGTCAGTCGCCGCCGGCTCCCACGCAAGCCCATCGTCTGGGCGCACTTCACCGTGCTCGCGTTTCTCTTCGCCGTGTTCCCCTACCTGCTGTTTGCGTGGGCAGAACAGTATGTGAGCTCGGGCCTCGCCAGCATCTACAACGCAACAACCCCCATCATGACGGCCATCTTTGCGACCCTCATATTCCGGGTTGAGAAGCTGACGCGCTCGCAAATTGCCGGTGTCACCCTCGGCATCTTCGGGGTGTTCGTGATCATCGCACCGTGGCAAGCTGGCGACATCAGCGGCAGCCTCCTCGGGCAACTCGCCTGCCTTGGCGCCGCAATTTGCTACGGCGCTGCGATGAGTTATCAGCGCAAGTTTGTGGCGCCATACAAGGTTCCCGGCGTGACCTCCGCAACCATGAATATCGGCATTGCCGCTGTCATCTACATTCTGCTCACCCCACTTGTTGCAGTTGGCCCCGTGAACCTCACGCTTCCCGTTCTCGCAAGCCTGCTTGCGCTCGGCGTGCTCGGCACCGGCATGGCCTACGTCTGGAACTACCGGGTGCTCGCCGAGTGGGGACCAACCCGCACGTCAACCGTCACCTACATCACGCCAGTGATCGGCGTCATCCTCGGCTTCGTCATCCTCAAAGAGACCATGTCGTGGCACGAACCCGTTGGAGCCGTTCTCGTCATCATTGGGGTACTCCTCGCGCAGGGGCGGCTGAAGTGGCCAGTCGGGGCGAAACAGTCGCGCGCGCCGCTCACGTAACTAATTCCTATGGATCAGTCGGGATAGACACTGTGAAGCAGCACAACCCACCATCTTCTGGGAAACTGTCTTAGTGCCTTCCACCTTTCTGATCCGCCGCCTGGGCGTTGCCGCTGCCGCTCTCGGTGTCGTGGCAGCCATCACCGCCTTTGTGATTCTGGCGGCTCCGGTTCCAGAAACCGCCGCACCGATAGGCGAAGATGTTGCAGAAGTAGCACCGCCAACACCCGAAGTTCTGGGGGCCAGTGCGCTGACAGGAACACTCGTCGGTGGCGAGTCGATCGAGATCACCGGCGTGGCCCTCGACGACGTTACCGCCGTCACTTTCGGCGGCATCCCCGCCACCAACATTGTTGTTGCTGACAGCGAAACACTGACGGCCATCGTGCCCTCCGCCCTAGACTTTCAGCCAGCAACCGTAGCCATTGAAGTGATGGTGGATGCGGAAGTTCTCCCCTCTGAGACACCTCTCGAATACAGCTACGCCGCATCCACCCCGGTCGACAAACAGATGCAGTATCTGCTGGCTCACTGGCAGGACTACAACATCGCTGAATACGGTGACCTCAACCCTGTCGGCGGCGACTGCGCCAACTTCGCTAGCCAGTCACTGCTCATGCGCGGCTGGAAAATGACCTCTGAATGGTTCAACCACAACGCCGCCGCAGACTGGAGCGGAGCGTGGGGCTACGTGCCAACCATGGAGAACTGGCTGCTCTCGAACCCCGAGCTCGGCGCAACCCAATTGACCTTCGACCAGCGCGATCAAGCGAAAGTCGGCGATCTCGTCGTGTTCGACTGGAACGACAACAACTACCTCGACCACATTCAAGTGGTGTCGGCAGTATCAACCGTTGACGGCGTGACCACCATCAAAATGGTTGGCCACAATCTTGACACCAACTATCGCGATCTCGACACAACCATCACGGTCGATCACCCGGGCGCTACTGGGCACTTCTGGAGCATTCCGTAACGAGCGGCGAACCTACGAGTTCAGGGCCGCATCCACGATCGACTTCGCCTCGGCCTGCACTCGACGCAAGTGTTCAGCACCCTTGAACGATTCGCCATAGATCTTGTAGACATCCTCGGTGCCGCTCGGGCGAGCAGCGAACCACGCAAACTCGGTCGTCACCTTCACCCCGCCGATTGATGCTCCATTGCCCGGTGCCTCCGAAAGCTTTGCGATGATCGGATCTCCGGCGAGCTCGGTGGCCGCGATTGCCGCACCGCTCAACTTGCCCAGCTTCGCTTTCTGCGCCTTCGTGGCTGCGGCATCCACTCGTTCATAGGCTGGGTCGCCGAACTCTTCGACGAGTTCTGCGTAGAGCACTGACGGAGTCTTCCCGGTGACCGCAAGAATTTCGCTCGCAAGGAGTGCGAGCAGGATGCCGTCTTTGTCTGTCGTCCACGTCGATCCATCTTTTCGCAGAAAACTTGCACCCGCGCTCTCCTCGCCGCCGAACGCGACTGACCCGTCGACCAGGCCGGGAACAAACCACTTGAAGCCGACCGGCACCTCCCAGAGGTCGCGGCCCAGTGCGGCCGCAACCCGGTCGATCATCGAGCTGGAGACCAGGGTTTTGCCGATCGCGGCATCCAGATTCCACCCCTCGCGGTGCGTGTAGAGGTAGTGGATCGCAACGGCTAAATAGTGGTTGGGGTTCATGAGGCCGCCGTCGGGAGTGACGATTCCGTGACGGTCGGCGTCGGCATCGTTGCCGGTGAGGATGTCGTACTCCTCACGGCGGGCAACGACGGAGGCCATTGCAGACTGTGACGACGGATCCATGCGGATCTTGCCATCCCAGTCGAGCGTCATGAACGACCACGTCGGGTCGACTGTGGGATTAACCACCGTCAGATCGAGGTTGTACTTCTCGGCGATGAGCTTCCAATAGTTGACGCTGGCACCACCGAGCGGATCAGCGCCGATGCGGATGCCGGCCGTGCGAATTGCGTCGATATCGATAATGTTTTCGAGATCGTCAACATAGCGTCCGCGAAAGTCGTAGCTGCCCGCTGGCGTGTATTCGGCCCCCGCGGCGACCGCGCGCTTCACATCGTGGTTGCCCGCGGCGATGATCGTGTTTGCCCGATCGGCGATCCATCCCGTGGCATCGCTGTCGGCTGGCCCACCGTGGGGCGGATTGTATTTGAAGCCGCCGTCGCGAGGAGGATTGTGGCTGGGGGTGATGATGATGCCATCTGCCTGGTCAGTGTGACCCGCTGCGTTGTAGGCGATAATCGCGTGGCTGAGGGCCGGGGTAGGAACGTAGTCGTCGAACGTGTCTTTGAGCGCGTGCACATCGTTTGCGGCAAGAACTTCGAGGGCTGTGGTTTCGACTGGTCGGGACAGCGCATGGGTGTCGCGGCCAATAAACAGTGGCCCTGAGATGCCTTGGGAGGCGCGATATTCCACGATCGCCTGCGTGATGGCGGCGATGTGCACTTCATTGAAAGCAGTATCGAGCGAGGAACCACGGTGGCCGCTCGTGCCGAACACAACGCGCTGCTCCGGGATCGACACATCCGGAACCAGCGCGTAATACGCCCCCACAAGTTCGTTCACATCAATGAGGTCGGATGCCTGGGCTGTTGTGCCTGCGCGATCATTCATGCGAACCAGTCTTCCACCTTCAACTGGCCGCAGGCAGGTCATGTGGCAAACACGCAGCCCCCACACGCTCTAAAGTCGTTGTATGGCAGCAGGAGAGCAGGGCGCAGAAGACACCGGCATCGACAGCACCCCCACCGAGGTTGACCCCGAGGTTCGGGAGCAGCTGTTGGGTGCGCGACGCAGCATCGACAACATTGATGCAGCCCTCATCCATTTGCTTTCTGAGCGTTTCAAGTACACGCAGCAGGTTGGTCGGCTCAAAGCTACTAAGGGCTTGCCGGCATCTGACCCCGCTCGTGAACGCACCCAGATTGCACGGCTACGGTCGCTCGCTGAGGAATCGCACCTCGACCCGGCGTTCGCCGAGAAGTGGTTCAACTTTGTGGTCGCCGAAGTTATTCATCACCACGAACAGTTCGCCTCGGGCGGCGAGCCAACGTCTGACGAACCCAGCAACTAGACCACGAACTAGATACTCTGCCAGGCGGGTCGATTTGCCCAGGTGTAGCGGTAGTAGTCAGCATTCTGAAGCTGGGATGCCGCGGCTTCGTCGACAAGCACAGTGACGTGGGGATGCAGCTGAATTGCACTCCCGGGTTGGCTCGCGGTCAGCGGCCCCTCAACAGCCGCCGCGATCGCATGTGCCTTGCCTTCGCCGAAAGCGAGCAGCACGAGGTGTCGCGCGCGCAGAATGGTGCCGAGACCTTGAGTGAGGCAGTGCCGCGGAACATCGTCGATGCTGTCAAAAAACCGCGCGTTGTCCTGACGTGTTCGCTCGGTCAGTGTCTTGATTCGTGTGAGCGAGGCGAATGATGAACCGGGTTCGTTGAAGCCGATGTGGCCTGTGCCGCCAATTCCGAGAATCTGAAGGTCGATTCCGCCAGCATCAACGATGTCACGTTCGTAGTCACTTCCTGCGGATTCGATGGATGCCCTGGTGTCTCCCGGCAGTCGCACCAGAGTGGGGTTAAGGCCGAGGGGTTCAACGACTTCGCGGGTGATGACCGCGCGGTAGCTCTCGGGGTGTCCTTCAGGAAGACCAACGTACTCGTCGAGGGCGAACCCTCTGACAGCGGAAACATCGAGTGGATGCTCGCGGAGGGAATGGGCCAGTGCGTGGTAAATGGGCAATGGCGTTGATCCTGTTGCGAGGCCGAGCACAGCATTCGGGCGCTGCGTGATGAGCGAACGGATGGCAGCTGAAGCGAGTGCACCTGCGTGCTCGCGGTTGTCGACAATGACGACTTCGGCCATAGGGGTACTCCTTAGAGGTGACGGTGACGAGGGGGAAACTTCGAGGCGAAGGGCTAAAACAGTGTGTAGCCGCCGTCGACCGTAACGATTGATCCGGTCATGAAACTCGACGCGTCACTGGCGAGGAGCACTGTTATTGGGCCCAGTTCTGAGGGCAGTCCGTAGCGTTTGAGCGCGGCCGGTTCAACGCACGTTGCCTGATATTCGGGTTGATCGACGGGGGATGCTTCGGTGAGGATGTAGCCCGGCGCGATCGCGTTCACGCGGATTCCGTGGGGTGCCCATTCGGCGGCGAGCGCTTTAGTGAGCTGGTGCACTCCGGCTTTTGACGCAAGGTAGGAGGCTTGCCAGCGCGGTTGGTTGACGATCTCCGCCGACATTGAACCGACGTTGACGATGGTGCCACCGCCGTGAGCGGCCATGTGGCGACCGGCAGCTCGACTGCAGTTCCACACGCCGTCAAGATTCGTAGACATCACTTCGCGCCACACCTCGTCAGCGACGTCAAACGCGGCTCCGCCAATACTGATGCCGGCATTGTTGACAAGGATGTCGAGGCTTCCGAGTTCCTGGATAACCCGCGAGATTGCCGTGTCGACAGAGCTCACATCAGTGACATCGAGGGCGATCCCGATAGCACGGATACCCAGCTGAGTTAGCTCTGCGGCAGCTGCATCCGCATCACTTTGGGCTCGCGCCGTGACGGCTACCGTAGCGCCTGCCTCACCGAGAGCCTGAGCTAGGGCGCGGCCGATGCCGCGGTTCGCTCCGGTCACGAGCGCAACCCGCCCGTCGAGGGCGAAGGAGTCGAGTACCCCGCTCATTCAGATACTCGCCGATTGACGGTTTCAGCATCGAGGAGCTTGTCGAGCACTACACGGGCGGCGCCGATGATTCCGCCGTTTTCTTTGGCCTGACTGACTTCGACTTCTAGTCCCTCGGTGGCAAGCGGGAGGCACTCTGTGTAGATTGCCGATTTCACGCCGCCGAGGAAGGCTCCAGCCTCACTCAAGGTTCCGCCAAGAACAATGCGCTGCGGGTTGGAGAAGTTGACGACTGTCGCCAGTACGGTGCCGGTGCGGATGCCCGCTTCTCGCAGCATTTGGGTGGCGAGTGGGTGTCCGTTTCGGGCGAGTTCGAGCACGTCGAGGGTGTCGCTGACGGTGACCGAAGCTGCCTGAAGGCTGGTGACGATTGCTGCCCCACCTGCGACGGCATCCAAGCATCCGTTCCTGCCGCACGAGCAGGGTGTTGCGGGTGCACCATGAACGGTGACGTGGCTGATATCGCCAGCCATTCCGTGGTGACCGTGGTGCAGCTCGCCGCCAACGATCACGCCCCCGCCGATGCTGGAGCCTGCCTTGATGAAAACAAAGTCGTCGACATCTTCGCCGCGGCTGATGTGTTCGCCCAGCGCCATGAGGTTGGCGTCGTTATCGACAACGGCAGGTACGCCAGAAAGTCGAGTGATTTCGGCGGCGACGTCGAGCCCGTCCCATCCGGGCATTCGCGATGGTGAGGTCAGAATGCCCTCTGGCTGGCTAACGGGCCCGGGGAGCCCCAACCCGATACCGATAAGTCGTTGGCCGGACGGCGCGTTTTCGGTTACCAATCGTTGCGCGAGTGCCACAACCCACGGAAGGATCACATCCGGACCTTCCGCAATGTCAATGTCGACATGATGGTCAGCAATGCGCTGTGCTCGCATATCGAAGAGCCCGAATGATGCATGGCGAGCGCCGAGGTCGACGCCAATGATAAGGCCTCCTCTGGGATCGACTTCAAGTTGCCTGGGTCGTCGGCCTCCATGAGAATCGCCATTCCCCGCCTCCCGGAGGTACCCAGCCTCGATGAGGAGTTCGACTCTCACAGCGACCGTTGTCGGGGAGAGTCCGGTTGCTCGAGCGACCTCGGCCCGAGAAGTAGCGCGGCCGTTTCTTACAAGGGTGAGGATGCCGCCCGGGGATCCAGCCGTCGTCGACGGTAGCGGTGTCGCAGGTTTCGGCATCGTGAACCAATCAGATCGGGTTGCGTACGAGTGTACTGACTCATGTTAGTGCATTATTGGACTAAGTATCACCAAAATTGCACACAACACAAAAAGTTAGTACGCTCAACACCACCCGAAGGCGGGTCCAGCAATACCCCCGAAATAGATGCACCGGCGCATGCAAGGAGTGAACTGATGAGCGAGAGCGAAAAGCCCCAGACACAGGCGGCGACGCCCGCAATGGTGAGCCTGCGTGCCGTCGACAAGCACTACGGCCAACTGCACGTTCTGCAGAACATCAACCTTGAGGTCGCCGAGCGCGAAGTCGTTGTGGTCGTTGGTCCATCCGGTTCTGGCAAGTCCACCCTCTGCCGCACCATCAACCGACTCGAAACAATCGACTCCGGTCAGATCGCCCTCGATGGCAAACCACTGCCCGTTGAAGGCGCCCAACTGGCCCAGCTGCGCTCCGAAGTCGGAATGGTCTTCCAATCCTTCAACCTCTTCGCGCACCTCAGCATCCTCGAGAACATCACTCTCGCCCCGATCAACGTGCTCAAAATGACCAAGGCCGACGCCAAGCGCGAAGCTCTCGAACTGCTCGCCCGGGTCGGCATCGCAGACAAGGCCGACCAGTTTCCCGCCCAACTTTCCGGCGGTCAGCAGCAGCGTGCGGCCATCGCCCGCGCCCTGGCGATGCACCCCAAAGTGATGCTCTTCGATGAGCCCACCTCGGCGCTAGACCCCGAAATGGTCGGTGAGGTTCTTGAAGTGATGACGTCACTTGCCGCAGAAGGAATGACGATGGTTGTCGTCACCCACGAGATGGGTTTTGCCCGCAGAGCTGCCCATCGCGTCGTCTTCATGGATGCCGGTCAGATCGTCGAAGAGAACACGCCGGCCGAGTTCTTTGACCACCCCGAGTCTGAGCGAGCGCGCACGTTCCTGGCGTCGATCCTCGCCCACTAACTTCTATCCCGCACAAACGCACCACTGCACCACTGCACCAACGCACCACTGCACCACTGCATCACTGAACCACGAACCACCAACCACGAGAGAAAAGGAATCACATGTTCACATCAGGATCCTCACGCCGACGGGTTGCCGTCCTCGGCGCTGCTGTCGCCGTGACGGCGCTGGCCCTCAGCGCTTGCTCCACCGACTCGTCAAGCAACGTTCCCGGTGGCAACGACGCCGCAGACATGACCGACGTTCAGGCGATGCTCGCCGGTGCGCCCGTTGCCGATGACGCCCTCTTCACCCCCGGCTCGACCATGGAGAAGATCCGCGACCGCGGAACCCTCATCGTGGGCGAAGCTCTCGACGCACCCCTGCTTTCTCAGCAGGACCCCACCAACCCGGATGATGTTGCTGGCTTCGACGCGTACCTCGCGCAGCTGCTCTCGGTCTACATCTTCGGTGAGCCCAGCGTTGAGATCGTGCCACCGGCATCCGAGACTCGTGAAGCTCTGCTCCAGAACGGCACCGTCGACGTTGTCTTCAACACCTACACGATCACTGAAGAGCGTGCCGCGCAGATCAGCTTCGCTGGACCCTACTTCAGCTCGGGACTTGCCGTTGCAGTGAAGGCCGACAACGACGACATCACGGGAATCGACGACCTCGGCGGCAAGACCGTCATCGTTGGCGCCAACACTCCGGCCGTTCTTGCCGTTCCCGAAGAGCAGCCAACGGCAGAGCTCGTTGACTTCGCAACTGACCCGCAGGCAGTTCAGGCGCTCCTCCAGGGCCGTGGCGATGCTTACGTTCAGGACTACACCCTGCTCGCTAGCAACGCAGCAGCGAACTCCGACCTCAAGGTTGTTGGACAGCCGTTCACGGCTGAGCCCTACGGCATTGGTCTCGGCTTCGGCGATGCTGAGTTCAAAGAGTTCATCAATAACTGGCTCCTCGAAATCCAAGAGGGTGGACAGTGGGGCCAAGCATGGACGTACAGCCTAGGAACCGTCGTCGAATCTGAAATCCCGACGCCGCCAACCATCGGATCGGTTCCCGGCTCCTAACGAGCACGGAGCAACGCCAGGAGATAACAGATGGAAATATTCACGGAGAACGCAGGGCTTCTCCTCGACGCAATCGGCACGACGCTCCTTATGGTGCTCGTCGCCGGCGTCGGGTCCCTGATTCTCGGAGTGCTTGTGACGGTGGCTCGAGTGAGCCCCATCCCAATCCTCCGGCGGGCAGCATTCCTGTACGTGCAATTCTTCATCAACGTTCCGCTCTTGGCGTTGCTCCTCCTCGCCGTCTTTGCTCTTCCGGATGCCGGCCTCATCCTTCCGCTTCTGCCGACGGCGATCATCGTGCTCACTGTCTATGAAGCGGCCTATGTTGCCGAGGCAGTGCGCAGTGGAATCAATACGGTCTCGGTCGGACAGATCGAAGCAAGCCGTGCGCTCGGTCTTACGCTGTGGCAAAGCCTGCGGTTGATTGTTATTCCCCAGTCGCTCCGCGCCGTTGTGCAACCCCTCGGAAACGTCATGATTGCGCTCGCCATGAACACCGCTCTGGCAGCAGTCGTCGGCGTTGTTGAGCTGACGTCTCGCGTCAACAAGATCAACCTTGTCTATGCGCAGCCCATTGAAATCTTCACCGGCGCTGGTCTCGCGTACATGCTGATTGCTCTCGCCATCGGCCTCACAGCCGGCCGAATCGAACGCAAGGTGGCGATCCTCCGATGAGTACTACCAACACCAACGTTGCCTCCTACCTCTATGAGGTTCCCGGCCCCCGCGGTCGTCGCCGAATCATCATCGGCTCGATCATTAGCGCGCTCATCATCGCTGGCATCATCTTCGCCGGGCTCTGGCAGTTCGGCAGTCGAGGGCAACTCGATGCCGACAAGTGGCTCCCGTTCCTCGACCTCGCGATCTGGCAGTACCTCGGCGTAGGGCTGCTCGGAACCCTGCAAGCCGCCGCAATCGTTGCCGTTCTTGGTGCTGCCTTTGGAACGCTTCTCGCGCTCGGCCGGGTCAGCAAAATTCGGTGGCTGAGCTGGATCTGTGCCGGCTACATTGAGATCGCCCGCACCGTGCCGGTGCTGCTACTGATCTACCTGATGCTTTTTGGGCTGCCCCAGTTGGGCATCAACTTTCCGGTGCTCTGGAAACTTGCCATTCCTCTCACTCTTGCCAATGCCGCTGTCTTCGCCGAAATCGTTCGTGCGGGCATCCTGAGCTTGCCGCGTGGTCAAGCCGAAGCTGCCTTTAGCTTGGGCCTGCGCAGCAGCCAAGTCATGAGATTGGTCGTGTTGCCGCAGGCCGTGCGTAACGTCACCCCATCGCTGATCACGCAACTGGTCAGCCTGATGAAAGACACATCGCTCGGGTTTATCGTCGCGTTCACCGAGCTCCTTTACCGCGGTCAAGTGCTGTCAAGCTTCAACCACTTGCTCATTCAGACTTACCTCGTAGTGACGATCATCTATTTGCTGGTCAACGGAAGCCTTTCGGGGCTAGCCTCTCGACTGCAGAAGAAGCCCGGTCGCACCCGCACCACCGTCGCCAGCGCCACGATGGCACTGCCCCTCCCCACTCCTGGTGGGTCATCACCACAGAAAGCACCCCATGTCTGATCTCACCGCTGGCACTCTCTCCGAACTCGCCGTCATCCGGCGCTCAGGCATGATCGAGAGCCGCCATTTCGGGTCGCTCCTCGCTTTTGCTGCTGACGGGAGCGTTGCGCTTGAACTCGGAACACCCGAGGTCGAGGTGTTGCCGCGGTCGACCGTGAAGCCGTTACAGGCAATGGCCTGTCTTGTTGCCGGTGCCGAACTTTCGGGGCCAGAGCTGGCGATCGCCGCCGGTAGCCACACCGGGGAAGACGCCCACGTCGCCATTGTCTCCGCCATTCTTGAGCGGGCTGGGCTCGATGAGCATGCACTCGGATGCCCCGTCGACCGCCCGGAAGACGAAGAAACTTTTGAGCGGATGATTCGCGAGGGCGAAGGCCGCAACCGTCTCCGGATGAACTGCTCGGGCAAGCACGCCGCGATGTTGCTCGCTTGCGCTGTGAACGGATGGTCAACCGACGACTACTTGGAGCCGTCGCACCCACTGCAGCAGCAAGTTCAGAAGACGATGGCCGAAATGACCGGTGTTGTCGCTACGCATACCGCGGTTGACGGATGCGGGGCTCCCCTCTTCGGAACGACCGTGCGCGGAGTCGCAGCATCGTTCCGCGCGCTCGTGCTCGCCGACCCTGAGTCCCCCGCGGGTCGGGTCGCCGCAGCGATGCGTGAGAACCCGTTTTATGTGGGAGGCAGCGGTCACGCTAACAGCGAGCTCATGGTGAACATGCCCGGTGCGCTTTCTAAGGGTGGCGCTGAGGGTGTTATCGGAGTGGCTACGAGCGATGGTGCTGCTGTGTCAATGAAGATCATCGACGGTAGCCCGCGGGCCACCACCGTGATCGCTCTGGCAGTTCTTGACTGGCTCGGCTACGACACCGAAGCGGCCGCTCGGTTCGCTCAAGTGCCTGTGCTCGGCGGCGGAAAGCCAGTCGGTCAGATCGAAATCGGGGCCGACCTTCGTAGCGCCATCACAGCAGGGCGAGCATAACGTGACGGTTCTCGAAGTATGCCTTGATGATATTGGCGGAGCACTTGATGCGGAGAAGGCCGGAGCTCAACGTATTGAGTTGTGTGCGGCTCTCGATACTGGCGGCATAACGCCCAGTCTCGGTACGGTGTCGTCGATACTTGCCTCGCTGACATCGATGACCGTGATGGTGCTGATTCGTCAACGCGGGGGAGACTTCGTGTACTCCCCGGCCGAAGTTGATGCGATGGTTGCCGATATCCACTCGATGCGGGACCTGCCTCGCGGGGAGGGCGTCACTCTGGGCTTCGTCATCGGCGCCCTCACACCGGAGGGAACGGTGGACGTGACGGTGACGTCAGCACTTGTTGAGGCATGCCACGTGCATCCGGTCACCTTCCATAAAGCATTTGACCTTGTTGTTGACCAGCCTGCGGCCCTAGAAACGCTCATTTCTTTGGGCATTGCCCGAGTGCTGACTTCCGGCGGCGCGTCAAGTGTTCTCGAGGGTGCCGATGTTATGGCCACCCTCGTGGAGCAGGCAGGCGAACGCATTACGATTCTCGCGGGCGGTGGCGTTCGTGCGCACAATGCTCAAGAGATCCTGAACCGCACGGGTGTCTCCGAACTCCACTTTCGGGCACCCGCCGAGATCGCGAGCAATGGTTATCAGGGGGGAGCATCCGCCCTGTATGACAGCGGAAGCCGCACCGTGACGTCACCAGAACTGGTTCGCGCCATGCACGCTGCGGTGGCACCACTGTGAGTGCTGCGAGCGAGAGCGAGTTGTCCGATGTCGTTGTCGCCGTCGATCTTGGTGGCACCGCGCTAAAAGGTTCGCTGGTTTCGGCGAAGGGAGAGACGGTAGCGACGAGAACGCAACCCACCCCCGCCGAAGGAATCATCGAAGCACTGCTGTTGCTTATCGCAGAACTGCTGGATGACGCAGTGAGTCACTCGTG
Source organism: Rhodoglobus sp. G.S.23 (assembly GCF_056675935.1). Lineage (NCBI taxonomy): Bacteria > Bacillati > Actinomycetota > Actinomycetes > Micrococcales > Microbacteriaceae > Rhodoglobus > Rhodoglobus sp. G.S.23. The sequence goes on along the minus strand of NZ_CM155237.1, from coordinate 2,707,168 downwards.
CCGGGTCGTTGCCGCCGGCGTTGTCACTCCTGGCATGGTCGACGAGCTTGCCGGGGTCGTTACATACGCCTCGAATCTGAACTGGCGAAACGTGCCGTTGCTCGCTGAGCTGCAAAGCAAACTCAGCATCCCCGTTGCTGTGGGGCACGACGTGCGCGCCGCGGGACTGGCCGAAAGCCGACTAGGGGCAGCTAGAGGCATTGAGGATTTCACCCTCATCCCCATCGGTACTGGAATGGCGGCGGCGCTGGTCTCCGCCACCGGCCCCATCCGTGGAGCTCTCGGAGCTGCCGGCGAGATCGGGCACATCCCGATCGTTCAGGGCGGAGAGCTGTGTGCCTGCGGCCAGCGCGGCTGCCTCGAAGTGTACGTCTCGGGTGCCGGCGTTGCTCGTCGCTATGCTGCCCGCTCAGGGCACAAACTATCATCGCGCGAGATCGTCGCTCGGCTCGGAACTGACCCAGACGCCGATGCGGTGTGGGATGACGCTACCCGAGCTTTGGCCCAGGGGCTCGCGACGGTCACGTTGCTGCTCGATCCCGGCGTCATCGTTCTCGGGGGAGGCTTCTCGCAGGCAGGCTCTGCGTTGCTCGACCCCGTTACCCACCACCTTCGTGAAAACCTCGTCTGGCGCGATGCGCCAGAGGTCGTGCTCTCTAGCCTTGGCGGGGATGCGGGCCGAATCGGCGCTGCCCTCCTAGCGTTCGCAAAAGTGGGACGCCTCGAGGTGGCGGATAGCTGGGTGCGCGACGCGGAACGAGTGCCGCTCTAACCTGGTAGCCGCGCTGCTCTCGGGCGCGCGAACAGCCAGGCAACGTGTTCGAGAGGAAACAATGACAGGGATCGCGATCTTTGGTCGCGGCGCGATGGGGTCAACCCATGCCCGCGCTCTGGCATCCCTCGGCCGGGCTGAGCAGATCAAGTATGTTGTTGCCCGTACGACAGGGGGTGTGGCACCAGCGGCACCAGCGGCATCCGTCATCAGTGACTTCGGGGTTGTGCTCAACGATCCAGAGATTGATGTGGTGTCAATTTGCACCCCAACCGGAACGCATCGCGAGCTGGCAGTGAGCGCATTGCGGGCAGGTAAAAACGTTCTGCTTGAGAAGCCGATTGCATTAACGATGGATGACGCCCTGGCTATCCGCGATGAGGCTCAACGCAGCGGAAAAGTGTTCATGGTCGCGCAGGTGGTGCGGTTCTTTGAGGGGTACCGGCAGCTTGCCGACGATGTCGCCGCCGGAAAACTTGATCGCCTCGTGTCAGCACGTGCTACCCGACTCAGCAGCAAACCCGACTGGGCGGACTGGCTGCGAGACTTTGCCGAAGCTGGCGGAATGCTCGTCGACTTTGGCATCCACGACTTCGACCAAATGAATCTGCTTCTCGGCGACCCCGTCGAGGTGTCCGCAATCGGCGAGGCAGTGACGGGCCCGGTGGAGACAACAATCACGTACCGTGACGGTGGAATTGGGCAAGTGTTGAGCTACGCCGACCTGCCAAGCGGTGCGCCGTTTCGCAGCTCTCTCGAGGTAGTGGGCACGGGAGGTTTCGCGCAGTACGAGTATGCGGCTGAAACCCTGGCTTCACGAGCGATGTCGCGCTACTCGCTCTCGGCAGTGGCGCATGACTCTCGGGTTTCCTTGGCAGCCGAGGATCCTTACGCGCGTCAGCTCGAGTACTTTCTCGACTGCGTTGCCCGAGGGGCTGAGCCGCGATTCTGCCCGACGCCGGCTGCGCTTGTGGCCCTAGAAGTTGCTCTTGCGGCAACCAGATCATTAGAGCTCGGGCGGCCGGTGCGACTGGATTCGGATTCGAATCCGGCTGCCGCTGACGCCTAGCGTGCGCGGATGCCGTGCTGATCGAGCACGTCCAGGAACGTTGTCGGTTCTGGCCGTACCCGGTGGTTGTCGGTTTGCTTGGCCCAGAGCACTGTTCCGGTGCCATCGGTGATGATGACGGTCGGTACGACGGTGTCGCCGTCGGCTTGTCCTCCGGCGCTGAACATGATCGGAGTGCCGCCCGATTGCACGGGGTCGAGCGCTGCCGCAGCCGCGCCATCCGCATCAATGTAGAAGTCCACGGCAATGTCGAAGCGTTGCGAAAGCTCAACAGTGTCTTCGGGCTTTTGCGGGCTGATGATCGCGACGGCAACACCGCGTCGATCGAGTTAGCGATACTGGTCGGCGATCTGGGCCATCTGGGCCATGCAGAACGGGCACCAGTTGCCGCGAATGAACATAATCACGTGTGGTTGGTGAGTGAGCACGCTGCTGTCGACAACGTCGCCATCCACTGTCGTGAGGGGAAACCGGGGTAGGGGCTCATCGACGCGCACCGGTCGCTTCGCCGTAGACCCGTTTGATGAGTTGCATGGGGTGCCGAGTTCCTTCGTGACGTTGCCGCAGAGTTCGGGTAGCGACGTAAGCACGCGGTGTGAAGCCTCACCTCGCGCTGGCACTTTACGTGACGCGATAGGCGCGGTAACGCACGGTGTCTGCTTCTCGCACACACGAGGCGACAAAGAGTGAGTGCTCGAGGTGTGCCAGCCCGGGGGCCGATGTTTCGATCCTGAGCGTGGTGCGGAAATAGTACTGGGTGGGATCGACCTCCTCGCCGAGGAGGAGGGCTTCGAGAACGTCAGGCGTACCACTGCGCACGCCCGAAACTTCGATGTAGATCAGTTCGCCCTCTGACGTCTTGGCCGAGTAGCGTCCGTCAATGTCGATGGCCCCATCCGGCCTCACGAGTTGCCAGTCGGCACCGCCGGGCAGAATCGTCGCGTTAAGCGACCCCGTGATCTGCCCGCCGACAATGTCAATCACTCGCCGGTGCCCGGCGCGCGTTAATCCATAGTCCGAAACGGTGCTGACTCGAACGGTGACATCGAAGACGGCATCAAGGCCAGGAATCGCCGGAGTGAGGGTCATCGTTAGCTCGCTGCTCGCACGACGGAGAGTGTTGGACGCTCGTTCAGTAGCTGGGGGTTGAACCCTGCCGCGCGCTTGTACTGGTCGGCGATTGCTGTCAACTCTTCGGCGGAAGCAACGTCGTTGATGTCGGCGAAGCCTTCGGGGGCGCGCTCGTAGGCGAGTTGCATGACGCGTTCTGGTCCAAGCGACCGATTGTTGAGGGTGAGTTGGGCGGTGATGGGAAGGCGAATGCGTTCGTACTCGCCGAGCGCCGAACCGATGGAATCGGCCGTGGCGAGTTGGTTGGCGATTGTCCGAGCATCAATGATTGCTTGAGACGCACCGTTTGAGCCGATCGGATACATCGCGTGGGCGGCATCGCCAAGGAGCGTTTGCTGGTCAAAGGTCCAGCGTTCGACCGGGTTGCGATCGACCATGGGATATTCGAGCACTTCGTCGGCAGCGGCAATGACGGAGGGAATGTCAATCCACTCAAATTGCCAATCCTGAAAGAGGTCGACGATGCGTTGTTTGTCGACGGCGAGATTCCAGTTATTGCGGCGTGGTCCATCATCCTCGACTCGCTTTTCGGCGATGAAGTTGATGCGCGCTAGTCCGTCGTCATCAGCTTCTGTGAGCGGATAAGCGACAAATTTTTGTCGCCCGTCCCCTGCCATAAACATTGAACGACCGTCGAGAAATGGCTTCACGCGTGCCGTGCCCCGCCAGAGCATGAGCCCGTTCCACACCGGGTCGCCTTCGTCGGGATAGTGCTGCTTGCGAATAGCACTGTGGATGCCGTCGGCGGCGATGACCACGTCGGCTTCCTCTTCACGATCAGCGCCGGTTTCGGAGCCGGCGCCAGTGCGAGTGCGGATGCGAACGAGCTGGCGGGCGCCTTTCGGCTCTGTGCTGATGACGGGCGAGCCGAGCACAATTGCACCGGGAAGCCGTGCTTCGACGGCATCTCGAAGAAGCATCTGCAGCTCTCCACGGTGCACGGAGTATTGCGGCCACGCGTAGCCAGCGGCCAGCCCACGAGGCTCGGACCAAATGAGATCGCCGAAACAGTTGAAGTAGCTCAGGGTGCTTGTCGGAACGCCAAGCGCTGCGAGCTCATCGCTGAGGCCCAGTTCGGTCAGCTCGCGCACCGCGTGGGGCAAGAGATTGATGCCGACGCCGAGCGGGCGAAGTTCGCTCACGGACTCGTAGATGGTGATGTCGGTGATCCCGACGGCGTGTAGCGAGAGTGCCGTGGCGAGGCCGCCAATTCCTGCACCGGCAATGATCGCGTTCATTGGGGAGCATCTTCCGCCGCGGGTTGGGCGGTGCGGGCGGCCGAGTCGAGAATGAGATCGACGCCAAACCGAAAGATATCCGTGTCGCGCAAACTGCGAAGCTCAGCGGCTACGGAAGCGATGTGCACGTATTTCAGCGGGTCAACGAGAAGCGGGCCGTCGAACCAAGTGTCCAGCTCTGTTTCGGTGTCGGATGTTGTGCGTCCCCGAGCGATGCCGGCGACCTCCGAGAGAATGTACGAGGAGTAGAGCGCGTAGTGGTGCACGAGCTTAGTGCCACTGAGTCCGGCCTCGGAAAGTGCGGCAAGGATGAACTCGATGGTCGCGACTTCTGCCGGCCCATTTGTTGTGAGCACTGTTGCTTCTACTGCGATCGCTGGATGCTCGACGTAGGTCTCTAGCGTGGCCGCCGCGAGATGGCGCAGTCGCTCGAGCCATCCGGAGCCTGTCGTGATCTGGCCCAACGCGGTCGCTTGAAGCTCATCGAGGAGGGCCCGCATGAGGTCATCTTTGCTTTTAAAGTGTCGATAAACCGCGGTCGGGTCGACACCGAGTTCTGTTCCTAGGGCACGCACCGAGACAGCGGTGTTGTGGGGGCGCGACGCAATTTCGAGACCTGCTCGCACGATACTGGCTCGATCTAGTCGCTTTGATGTCTGCTCTTTTGCTGAAGTTTTTGCGTCCACGTCTTCATCATAGCGAGCACCAACAACAATGTCATCACTGTTGACAACGGCGTTGCGTTCGCCCTAACATCGCCACAACCGTTCGACGACGAAGGGATGTACACGGTGGCGCAAGCAGACGTGATCTTTATTGGCGGCCAGGTCTTCACGGGCACTGGACAACCACTGATTGACCACGCGGTGGTGATCGCCGATGGGTTCATCATCGACATCGTGCCGGCGGAGTCGATCGACCTCCATCGCAGCGACGCGACACAGATCATTGATCTGCACGGCGGTCTCCTAGCTCCCGGATTCCAGGATGCGCACATCCATCCGGTCGGCGGTGGGGTGGAGCTGCTGCTGTGTTCGCTGACAGAGGCAGTAGATGCAGTAGACGCCCTCGCAATGATCGCGACGTATGCCGCTGAGAATCCCGAAGGCTGGATCAGCGGCGGAGGCTGGTCAATGGACCACTTCCCCGGTGGTGCTCCCGGGCGCCAGCTACTGGATGACATCATTGGTGACCGTCCGGTGCTGCTGAGCAGCCGTGATCACCACAGCGTTTGGGCAAGCTCTGCCGCCATTCGTGCCGCTGGTATCGATGCATCCACCCCCGATCCCATTGACGGTCGAATGGAACGCGAGGCCGACGGATCTCCCGCTGGAACCTTCCATGAAGGCGCCGGTGATCTCTTCGCCAACGCGCAGCCCGGCGTCGGAGCAGACCTCGCGTATGCAGGGTTGTTGCGGGCCCAAGAAGAGCTTCTGAAACTGGGTATTACCGGCTGGCAGGATGCCATGATCGGCGACAGCGTCGCGACCCTCCCCAGCAACTTGCCCGCCTATCGCCGGGCCATCGCTGAGGGAACGCTGCTTGCCCATGTTGTGGGCGCGCAGTGGTGGGAGCGAACCGGTGGTGCCGAGCAGATCCCGGGCATGGTGCAGCGTCGTGCTGAAGTCGAGGCGCTGGGCAGCGATCGATTGCAGCTCGGCACCGTAAAAATCATGGTCGATGGTGTCGCGGAGAATTTCACCGCAGCAATGAAGAATCCGTACCTCGATAGTCATGGGCATGCCACTGACAATTCCGGGCTCTCTTTCATCAACCCGCAACGATTGATTGAGTATGTGACCGAGCTCGATAGCGAGGGCTTCCAGCTGCACTTCCATGCGCTCGGAGATCGCGCGGTGAAAGAAGCTCTTGATGCGCTCGCGGCGGCACGCGTCACCAACGGGGTCTCCGATGGCCGTCACCACCTCGCGCATCTGCAGGTTGTCTCCGAGGACGATGCAGCACGTTTTGCCCCGCTGGATGCGATTGCCAACCTACAACCGCTGTGGGCCTGCCATGAGGCACAACTCGACGAGTTGACCCTGCCGTTCTTGCAGGAAGACTTGGCGGCACGGCAGTACCCATTCGGTGATCTGCACCGTCTCGATGCAAAGCTAGCCGCCGGAAGCGACTGGCCCGTATCAAGCCCAGACCCGATTGCGGCCATCCATATCGCGGTAAATCGCATCGCGCCAGAAATGAATGAACTTCCCCTCGGCGGAGAGCAGCAGTGCCTCGACCTCGAGACGGCCTTCGCGGCGTACACCTCCGGTTCGGCGTACGTGAACCATCGTGACCACGACACCGGCTTTATCGCGCCAGGCTATCGCGCCGACCTCGTCGTCATTGAACCCGATCCTTTCACTGTGCCAAGCAACGAAATCCATTCGAGCGCCGTCGTCTCGACCTGGATCGACGGCAAGCCCGTTTACGTCCGCAACTGACCCACAGCATCCAATTGAGGAGCACGCAATGTCACGAACACAAACCCGAACCCGAACACAGCATTCCCTTGTTCCCGCGATCGCACTTGTCTCCGCCTTGGCGTTGACTTCGTGCACGGCCCCCGGAACGGGCCCAAGGTCAGAGGGGCCGGTCACCTATGAGCTGACCGCTCAAACTCCCGCGCCCTCCGGAGACATCGATTCCTTCACGTGGGTTACCTACGCCGAACCGTACTCGCTCGATAATGCCTACGCGTTCGACTACCCCGACAATCAAGTGCTCTCCAACGTGTGCGAATCCTTGCTGCGACTCAACCCCGATTTTAGTATCTCGCCATCGTTGGCTGAATCTTTTTCTAACCCAGACCCCGTGACATGGGTGTACGAGCTTCGTTCGGGCATCACCTTCCACGATGGTTCACCCGTCACTGCAGCGGATGCCGTTGCTTCGATGCAGCGCCACGTTAACCCTGAGATCGGGTCGTCGTGGTACTCCGTCTACCAGAACGTCGCATCGATTGACGAGACCGGCCCCATGCAGGTCACTGTCACGCTGACGAAGCCTGACTCTCTGTTCAACCAGGGGATGAGCGGTGCTGCCGGAGTTGTCGAGTCAGCCCAGACGCTCGCGGATGCCGGCCGGGAGTACGGCAATTCGACGGCACTGGTTAACTGCACCGGCCCGTTCGAGGTGAGCTCGTGGAAGTCGGGCGAATCGATCACACTCACCCGCTACGACCAGTACTGGAATCCCGAGCTGATGGCGAAGGCTAAGGAGGTCACGATGCTGTTCATGGCCGACCCCAACGCTCGAGTTAACGCCCTTACCTCTGGTCAGGTTGACGGCGGCTGGTTCGTGCCGTCCGAGGCGATCGAGAAGTTGCAGGCATCTTCAGGTGATCTCTACTTCGGGCTGAACAGTTCGGTAGCCAGCCTGATCGTCAGCAACATGGAGGGCGTGCTCGGCGACGTGAACTTGCGCAAAGCACTCCTCATGGCGATCGATCGTCAAGGTGTGGTGGATGCCGGGTTGCAGGGTTACGCGCAATTGACGAACGCGTTGACGACCGAATCTGTCTGGGGAGAGGCTAGCGCGGAAACACGTGATTCGACATTCGCGGGTCTTGAGGAGTACCCCTACGACGTCGATGCTGCGAAGAAACTCATCGAGGATGCCGGTGTCGCTGGAGAGACCATCGTGATCCGCACCGCGCCGATGGGAGCCGAGTTCAACATTGTTGCCCAAGCGACCGCGGCCGCCGCAAAGTCAATCGGGCTCAAAGCGACAATTGAAACGATGACCCCGGATGCGTATACGACGCTGTTCGCCGACCCGAGTGCCCGGGAGGGCGTCGATCTGTTCCTGACCTCCTGGTATCTCTCGACCCCCAATCCGCTCGAAATGTATGGGGTCCTGCAGACCGGGCAATTCAGCAACTACGGCAACTGGACTGACCCTCAGTACGATGCGCTCGTGGATGAGGGCGTAGCCGCCCAGGATGCCCAAGAAAGCGCCGAAATCTCAGCTCGGTTGCAGCAAATAGCCAGTGAGCAACTGCCCTGGCTCCCGCTCTATGAAGTTCCCATGACGGTCTATCTGGGGGAGCGCATCACCGGTGTCGCGCCGTCGGTCGCAATGCTCTACTACCCCTGGGCGGCGACGATTGGCAAGCGATAACATGACCATCCGCCGGGTCGGAGGCAAGTTGGGGTCGCTCGTACTGACCCTCGTGCTTGCCTCTGCCCTGGTGTTCTTCTCGCGGTTTCTGGTGCCGGGGGATCCTGTGAATTTTCTCTTGCGAGGTCGCAAGCCATCACCGGAGGCGAAGGCGGCGGTCATCGAACAGTTCGGTTTAGACCTCCCGCCGTGGGAACAATATTTTCGGTGGATCGGAGGCCTGTTCCACGGTGACTTCGGGCGCTCGCTGCAGTTCAGGGATGCCGTGACTACGGTGATCGGTGATCGACTGCCGGTCACCGCGGGCCTCGTCATTATGTCCGCCGTCATCATCGTTGTTGTGGGGGTGATCGCCGGCACGGTCGCTGCCTTGAACCGTGGTCGATTCGCAGACAGATTGATCCTCACCGTCCTCACCGCGTTCGGTGCCGTCCCACCCTTCGTTGGCTCGATTGTGCTGATCGCTGTTTTTGCAGTTCAGTTGCGCTGGTTTCCCGCCTTTGGTTCGGGTGAGGGGTTTCTCGACACCATCTACCACCTCACGTTGCCGTCCATCGCGATGGCGATTGCGTTCACGGTGTTGATTGGCAAGGTCACTCGAATGTCGATGGTGGAGCAACTCAATCGCGAGCACGTGCACGTCGCCACCAGCCGTGGCCTAGGTCGACTTACGGTCATCCGGCGTCATGTGTTTCGTAATGCGCTCGGCCCAATCTTCACCGTGGGTGGAATGCTGATTGCCGGACTGCTCGTGGCGACTTCCATCGTCGAGTCGGCATTCGGCATCGCGGGCGTTGGCTCCCTGCTGGTGCAATCAGTGAACCGCCTAGATTTTCCCGTCGTTCAAGCAATCGTGCTTTTGGTCGTCACCTCGTTCGTCGTCACTAACGCGATCGTCGATTTGCTTGAACCCATCATCGACCCGCGAGCAGCAGCAGGGGAGGCAGGACGATGAGCCGACCAACACCGACACTCGCGATCAGGGTTTTGCAGTCAAGCCGACGCCGACGCGTGAACGCGAGTTGGATGATCAGCATCATCGTTCTCGCAGCGATCTCACTTGCCGCAATCTGCGCGCCGCTCGTCGCACCCTACGATCCCGACCACATCGACTTCACCGCGATCTACGCGAACCCTAGTTGGGCGCACTGGCTCGGAGCAGATGCGCTCGGCCGCGACACCCTGAGCCGAATGGTCTACGGTGCGCGAACAGCACTGCTCGCCCCTCTTGTCGTGGTGATCGCGTCAACATTGCTCGGGGTTGTACTCGGGCTTGTTGCTGGCTGGCGCGGAGGTTGGCTTGACGCGGTGATCGGGCGCTTGCTCGATGTTCTTTTGGCCTTCCCCGCCTTGCTGATCGCAATCATGGCGGTTGCGCTGTTTGGTAAAGGTTTGGTCGCGCCGGTGATTGCTATGAGCATTGCCTACGCCCCGTTCGTTGCCCGCCTTACCCGTTCTCTCGTTGCCTCGGAACGGGCGCGACCCTATGTCGCGGCCTACCGGGTGCAGGGATTCGCGGGCGGCTGGATCGCGCTACGTCGGGTACTGCCCAACGTCGCACCGACTGTCGGCGCTCAATCAACCTTGAACTTTGGCTATGTTCTCGCCGAGCTGGCGGGGCTCTCCTTCTTAGGGCTCGGGGTGCAAGCGCCCACTGCAGACTGGGGAGCCATGATCAACGAATCGCAAGCCGGAATCGTCGGAGGTTACTTCTTGCCTGCCGTCATTCCGGCAGTGGCCGTCGTCATCGTGGTTGTGGCGGTTAATGTGATCGGCGAAGAAGTCTCCGACCGAATTGGTGGAGGGACACCCAAGTGACGTTGCTTGATATTTCTGGCCTAACTCTCGATCTCCCGGGAGGCGAGCGGCTGCTGCACGACATCGATCTCTCCGTGAACGAGGGGGAATCTGTCGCGCTGGTTGGTGAATCCGGCTCCGGAAAGTCTCTGACCGCACAGTCGATACTCGGTCTGCTTCCCGCCCGTTCCGTCGTTACTGGCACGGTTCTCGTCGACGGGCACAACGTACCAACGATGAGCTCGAAGGAACTCTTGGGTTTGCGGCGCTCGACTGCGGCAATGGTTTTTCAGGATCCGCGCGCCAGCATCAATCCGATGCGCACCATCGGCGATCACCTCACCGAAGCGCTTCGGCTTGGCGAGGGATGGTCGGCCGGGCGTGCGTGGGAACGCGCCATTGAGATGCTCGCTGCCGTGCAGATGCCGCGACCGGAAGATCATCTGCGGCAGTATCCTCACGAACTCTCTGGGGGCATGCTGCAGCGGGTAATGATTGCCGGTGCGCTCGCGGGCTCGCCGCGACTGTTGGTGTGTGACGAACCAACGACGGCATTGGATGTGACAACGCAGTCTCAGATTTTGCAGGTTCTCATCGAGCAACGACAAGCACGTTCGATGGGGATGCTCTTCATCACTCACGACCTGAATTTGGCGGCGTCGCTGTGCGAACGTGTTTACGTCATGCGTGACGGCCGGGTGGAGGAGGAGGGGTCTGCGCGCCAGATCTTTCGGCATCCCGCCACTTCCTACACCCGACGCCTTGTGGCGGCGACCCCGACGATCGAAATCACCGGGGACGAACCACGCGTCTCAGTTGAGCTTGTGCAGCAGCCTGTGTTGCAGGTGCGTGACCTCGTCAAAACGTATCCGGGGCGCGGTCGCGAGGTCGTGCGCGCGCTCGCCAACGTGACTCTGGAGATTGCGGCGGGTGAGGCGCTGGGCATCGTGGGCGAATCGGGGTCGGGAAAGTCGACCCTGGCCCGCATGATCGTTGGGCTAGAACTGCCCGACTCTGGCAGGGTCATCATCGATGACCAAGAACGGCATGGCCGACCACGGCGGCGCGCAGACAGACTCGACCGGGCGCGCAAAGTGCAGATGGTGTTTCAAGATCCGTACCTCTCGCTTGACCCGAGGATGACGGCAGGCGAGGCAGTCGAGGATGCGTTGCGGCTGCATCATCCTGAGCTTCGTCGGCCGGAAATTTGCTCTCGAGCGTTGACGCTGCTCGACAATGTTGGACTCGCCAGCACGCAAGCTGAGGCGCTGCCGCGCACGCTCTCGGGCGGTCAACGGCAACGCGTGGCGATTGCGCGCGCTCTGGCCATTGAGCCGAGCCTGTTGGTGATGGATGAGGCTACAAGTGCCCTTGACGTGTCGGTTCAAGCGCAAGTGTTGGACGTTATCTCCGAGATTCGACGCGAGCGTGGGCTGACGCTTTTATTCATCAGCCATGACCTTGCTGTCGTTCGCGCGGTGTGCGAGCGAAGCGTGGTGATGCGTGAAGGGGAGGTCGTCGAAACGGCTGCGACTGCCGATCTGCTCACTAACCCGCAGCATGAGTACACTCGGCTGCTCATCGACTCTGTGCCGAGAGCAGCCGCCATCGCGTAGTGCTGCTTGATCTATCTTGCTGGTGCGACGAGTCGCCGAGGCTTGTGGCGGCGACGCCGATTAGGCGCCGAATGCCTCCACGAGGGTTCCGCGGTGGGCGGTGAGCAGCTCTTCGAGGGTGAGGGTGAACTGGTCTTGCACTTCGAGGGCGGGTGCCGCGGCATCCGTTACTCCGATGCGCACGGCGGGGTAGTTGCGGCCTTCGCAGAGTCCGCGGAATTTCACGTCGTCTTCGCGGGGGATGGAGACGATCATGCGACCGGTTGATTCACTGAAGAGTGCGGTGGCGGCGTCGATTCCGTCGCGTTCGAGCAGTTCGCCCAACCAGACGCGGGCGCCGACGCCGAAGCGCATGACGGATTCGGCGAGTGTTTGGGCAAGCCCACCATCGGCAAGGTCGTGGGCGCTGGCGATGATGTTTTGTTCGTTGCCAGCCTTGATGAGGTCGGCGAGGCGACGCTCGGCGGCGAGGTCGACCTTGGGCGGCAGGCCACCGAGGTGGTCGTGGATGGTGCCGGCCCACGCTGATCCGTCGAGTTCGAGCTTGGTGGTGCCGAGGAGGTAGATGTTGTTGCCTTCGTCTTGCCAGCCGCTCGGGATGCGCTCGGCAACGTCACGGATCAGGCCGAGCACCGCAACCACGGGGGTGGGGTGGATGGGCACATCGCCGGTCTGGTTGTAGAAGGAGACGTTTCCGCCGGTGACGGGGATTTCCATCTCGAGGCAACCATCGGCGAGACCTTCAACAGCGCGGCTGAACTGCCACATCACTTCGGGGTTCTCGGGGCTACCGAAGTTGAGGCAGTCGCTGACGGCAACGGGGTTGGCGCCGGTGGCGGCAACGTTGCGGAACGCTTCGGCGAGAGCAATTTGGGCTCCGGCGTAGGGGTCGAGCTGGCAGAAGCGACCATTGGCGTCGGTCGCGACAGAGAAGCCGAGGCCGCTCTCTTCGTCGATGCGCACCATGCCGGCGTCGTCTGGGAAGCTCAGGGCAGTGTTGCCGAGGACGTAGCGGTCGTACTGGTTGGTGATCCAACTCTTGTCGGCCAGGTTGGGGCTCGCGAGCAACTGCAGCATCTGGTCGCGCAACTCGATGCCATCCTTGGGGCGGGCGAGGCCGGATGCGCTGTCGGCCTGAAGCTTGTCGATCCACTTCGGGTAGGCGACGGGACGGTCGTAGACGGGGCCATCGATGGCGACGGTGCGAGGCTCGACGTTCACGATTTCTTCGTCGTGCCAGTTGATGATGAGGCGGCCGGTGTCGGTGACTTCTCCGAGCACGCTGGTTTCGACATCCCACTTCTCAACGACCTTGAGGAAGCCTTCGAGCTTCTCCGGCTTCACGATTGCCATCATGCGCTCTTGGCTTTCGGACATCAGAATTTCTTCTGCCGTGAGGGTGGGGTCGCGCAGCAGTACCTTCTCGAGTTCGATGAACATTCCACCGTCACCGTTCGAGGCGAGCTCGCTCGTTGCACAGCTGATGCCGGCAGCGCCGAGGTCTTGGATGCCTTCAACAAGGTCACCTTGGAAGAGCTCGAGGCAGCACTCGATGAGTACCTTCTCGGCGAAGGGGTCGCCGACCTGAACGGCTGGGCGCTTGGTGGGGCCGCCTTCTGAGAAGGAATCGGAAGCGAGGATGGATGCTCCGCCGATGCCATCGCCACCGGTGCGGGCACCGAACAGCACAACCTTGTTGCCCACGCCGCGAGCGTTCGCCAGGTGGAGGTCTTCGTGGCGCAGCACTCCAACGGCGAGTGCGTTGACGAGCGGGTTGGCTTGGTAGACGGAGTCGAAGTAGGTTTCGCCACCGATGTTGGGGAGGCCGAGGCAGTTGCCGTAGAAGCTGATGCCCGAGACGACACCTTTGGCGACGCGGGCGGTGTCGGGGTTGTCGATGGCGCCGAAGCGGAGCGCATCCATGACGGCGACGGGGCGAGCACCCATGGAGATGATGTCGCGAACAATTCCGCCGACACCGGTTGCTGCACCTTGGAAGGGTTCGATGTAGCTGGGGTGGTTGTGGCTTTCGATCTTGAAGGTCACAGCCCACCCTTCGCCAACGTCAATGACGCCGGCGTTTTCGCCCATGCCGACCATGAGGTTCTTGGTCATGTTCTCGCTGACCTTCTTGCCAAACTGGCGAAGGTAGTTCTTGGAGGACTTGTAGGAGCAGTGCTCGCTCCACATGACGGAGTACATGGCGAGCTCGCCGCTGGTGGGGCGGCGGCCGAGAATTTCGCGAATCTTCGCGTACTCGTCTGGCTTGAGGCCGAGGGCACCGTAGGGCTGCTCTTTTTCGGGCGTAGCCATCGCGTTCGATACCGTGTCGGCAACATGCTGGCGGGAATTGGTTGAGACGTCAGTCACGAGGGGCTTCTCCCAGAAGATTATGGATGCCGGGGTGCTCACGCCGGCCGCCTCCAGTCTACCTAGGCGTGGGCGTCGCGGTTGAGGCGCCCTGCGTCATCGAGTGACCCGGAAACGTACTAAGACTGCCTCTGTCGCGTCCGTAACTGTAAAGGTGGGGTTACGAATGGCATTCCGAAAGTCGGGGCTATGCCAGAATTCCTCGTGGCCGGAGCGCCAATCGGATACTGCGTCGTAGCCCTCGCCTTCGTCGATTGCGTGAGCGACGTCTACGGCTCCAAGAGGCATTACGCGTACTTCGGTGACCTCTGTAATGCAAACGGGTTGCCCGGCCGAGTCGATGACCACTCCGCGTTCGCCAACGACGGGCAAGGGCTCATCGTCTAGCTGGTACTGGGCGACAAGTGATGTTGTGCTCGTTTTGCTCCCGTCAAGGATCGCGCCGACGAGCACATCGCGGAGTGGACCTGGAAATCCGTACTCTTCGACGGGGAGGCCGGTAATGACCTCAGGGGATAGCATGCTGAAAATTCTAGTTCCCCTCCCGGCGCCGAGAAGTAGACGTGCGAACGGTGCGGGGTATGGCGCCGCATTCGCTCAAATGGGGTGTGTGGCGGCATGGTGATTTTCAACCTCTACGCGTTCCGCACGAAGGATCCGAAAGTAATGTCGACTGCGGCGGACCCGGTGGGGCCGAAGAGTGACAGTGTGCTCGTAGGCATCAGCGGGACCGTAATCGCGGGATGGGGAACAGACGCCGACCCGACCCGTGATGCGCGGGTGATGGCGCTGCTTCCGCGACTTCACTCGTTGGGCGTTACAAAAGATGCCCCCGGCATCCGCTCGACGTGCGTGCAGTTCGCCGCAATCGTGTGCTGATCGTTCGCAAAGCAATTCCTCATCGGGCACATAGTCCGCTGAGCGCTAATGTCGCGCTCAAGTGGAGGGTCAGATCTCTGCTCGCTTGCGACTACGACTCATTCTCGAACCGTGCGTCGTGCGCCGCCCAGCTCTCGCCGCGGCGTATCCGTTCCAACCGGTCGTCCCATGCGCCTTTTTCTCGCTGGATCAAGGTCGCGCCCGTGTCGCCATTTTTGAACCAGGTGAGGGCAATACTTAGCGCGAAGCGCGATGTGCAGTCGGCGTAGTCGCGGATGCTGTTTAGCGTCGTCTCGTGGAGAGGCAGGCCGTGGTTGATCGCGTTGCGAACTCGTCGGTGCCGAGACTGAAGCAGGTGTGTCCTGCCCCACATCTCCTCGACGAAGTGCCGTTCACGGTTGGGGTCCACGCAGATCGCAAGCGCATCCTCGAGATCAGCACGTTGGAGGTTCGACATGGGAAGTGCGCGGATTTCATTTTGAAATGTAATCGCCTTCGCAATCGAAACGACGAGTCCACCTTGGCTATATTTGGAGATCGTCCGCTTCAGATCTTCCCGCCCCTCATGGTGTTCGAGTGACCATGCTTCTCTGAATGGCGACATCAGTTGCTCAGCGATTCGGTGATCAGTTCTGTTCAAGGTTTCTCGATACTGGAGAGCGTCGGCGAACGCTTTCGGTTTCACCTTCAATACCGACGCGAAGAGTTCCATCGCGTGGTCCTCGAGAGCTGTCGCAACGCGCGAACTGACGCGACGCGCGCCATAAAAGAGAATCTCACGATGATCGGTCATCCGCGCCTCGCGAAGCGAGGTCAGCGCTTCTACGAGAGGCTCGGGCATCGGTTCCTTGGTGAGGGCGGCGCCAAGCTGATCCGCGACGTAGCTGATCGTATCCGCAGTAGCGCGCATCCCGTAGCTGTCGTCAAAGGGTGCCACAGTATCGCGGACATCTAGCCCAAGCGACGAACCATGGACCTTGCCGTCGAGAAGGACGGCATTGGAGCCAGCGTCTCGCCAGGACGTTCCGCCCGCTTCAGTGGCGATGCTCAGGACTGCCTCGATTCGCCGGCGTGCTTCTTCCACCGCACCGGCGACCTGCCCTTGGCCGAGATCGACACGCACGAGGACGAATCGGTTCCCCAACTCTCTCGATTCTACGTTGAGTTCATCGAGCCAAGGGACTCCAATGCGTATCTCGCGCAGTTCGGTGCGCTCTGGAAAATCATTGAGTTCGATATCAAACGCATTTGGTAGCGCCCACTCAGCTTGGAGGAACGTCATCGGGCCTATCACGTCACGCATCTGCGCAGTAAATGCACGGAAATAAGCTACCCACACAACTATCCGGCCCTCCGGTGCGGCTACAAGGATGTCCGTCGCCATCGCCAGCCGATGTGCTTCCGTAAGTGGCTCAGAAAATGGTGAGTCGCGCCACCTAGTCAAGTCCTCCTCGGTGTCAACGAGCGCATCGGCCGCACGGCTTGGAACCGAGAAGTGGCCGTGTGCCGCGGGGCCGAGTTGCGACGCGATGATTGACGAAAGTTTCCGCAATGCACGACTAGTCGAACTGCGGTCTTTCGCTGCATCGCAAAGATCGCGGAACGCGTTGGTGACAGCCCTCTTTGAGTGCCACGTCTCATTGAAACGAGCCGCCGCCGTAATTACGGTCTCCGGGGTAGAGCTATCGAGAAGGTCGGCGAGCAAAGTATCTACTACCGGGAAAAGCCGTTTCCCGAGGTTCCCCGACTGCGCCTCGATCTCTTTTTCCAGCGAGTTTCGATTGCTCTTGACGAAACCCTGATCCCAATCCGAAGTATCAATCGTCTGCGCGTACGCGCCGAGCTCTGCAACCGCGTCGCCGAGCGTATATGGGAGGCAAGCGCGGTGCGGAAGCGGGAGAACCTTCGCCACCGAAAAAAGCCAATCGCTGACATCTGCTGTCTGTCGGACCCGCGCCATGTCGTCCCCAATCGTCGACCACGATCCATTCTTGCACCGCCTAGCGGAGACGGCGCGATGTTCGCAGCATCGCCAGTAGTCCGCTGAGCACTCAGTCGGTGCCCCCATTCGCGCGTGCAAGAGGAGTGAGAATTAGGGAGTAAGAAGGGGCTCCTCGATAGCCAGCCAGCCGGCAGGCGTCGATGGTGTTAGATCGCCGAGAAGAAGCGGGGGGTTTTCCTATCACCCTGGGTAAAGACGAACCTCGGCTCAACGAAATGATTGGCAATATCTCGCGAAGCGCGAGGCAGGAAGAGGCATGGTTTCGTGCCAGAGACCTTTGATCAACGCGGCACTGTTCCGCGACGGTGAAGGACGGGTCATGATTTACGGGAATCGGTGGGTCGCGGGGCACCAGAAGGCACATACTCGGTAAACGCGCACCCAGAGCGGTTTGCGCCACTCCGCACGGTTGCCGACATCCTCATCACCCAACTTAGCGAAACGTTGAAGTCGAAGAAACCGAGGCGGCAAAAGCAGACCCCGTTGATCCGCCGTTTCACGATGTGGTTCGGGTCGTACGAATTCGACCGAATGGCAGTGGCGAAGTCCACTCTCCGCAAGCGCCCCACTGGTTGGCCCGGGTACACTCGGGAACCCACACTATTTGTGTACACAGTTATAAGGGCGTACACTATTGACATGGACACCGTCACGAATGAAATCACCACGAGGGAGTTGCGCAGCCAGCTTTCCGATGTGCTGGGCCGTGCAATGTACGCGGGGGAACGCATTGGTGTAACTCGCAACGGCAAGCTTGCCGCTGTTGTCATTAGCGTTGCTGATTTGGAGGCCCTCGAGGCGTTCGAGATGGCGCAGGATGTCGCTGCCTACCGCGAGGCGAAAGCCACCGACGATGGTGCTCGCACCACGATCGATGAGTTGCGTGCCGATCTCGCTTCGTGAGCTATCGGGTCGAATTCACCACGGCAGCGGCGCGGCAGGTGAGAAAGCTCCCACGCGTCGCGCGGGATCGAGTGATCGACGCGATCGAAAACTTGGGAGAGGACCCTCGCCCGCACGGAGCGAAGAAGCTCGTCGGAGAGCAAACCGCTTGGCGCGTGCGAATCGGCGACTACCGCGTTATCTATGACATCTTCGACGCAGAACTCACCGTCACCGTAGTGCGGGCTGCTCATCGGCGCGAAGTCTACGACCGATAACGACCACAGACGGTCGTAGGTTTCGGCCCGTGTCGGTTTTCCTCTTTCGACACTGATGCCGGTGGTGATGTGTGCTTTTTTATCAGCGGTGGTCCCAGGGATTGATCAATTGGATGCCGGTGTCAGTGAAGTCGGCGGTGTTGCGTGTTGCCAAGAGGGCATCGTGTTGGCGGCAGACAGCGGCGATTTGCGCATCGAAAGCGCCGATTGGTCGGCCCGCACGGCTTCGGCTAGCGACGATGTCCACATAGTGGTCCGAAGAGTCGATGTCGAAGGCAAGAACGAAGCCGGCAAACGTCTCAGTGAGTAGCGACTCCATCCGCACGCCAACATCCTGTCTCCTGCGGCCATCGGGTAGCAGGGCAACGCCCGCTCGCACTTCAGCTGCAGTCAGCGCTGTAATGGCGAGGCCCGCCGAGTCTTGGGCGTCGATCCACTCGATGACCTGCTGGCTTGGCGCTGGTCTCACCAATTCGGAGATGACATACGTGTCGAGAACGATCACGAGCTGAAGTCTGCCGCGCGCGCGGGCTCATCCCGAGCCGGGGTCTCAAGATCGACCCCACCGATCTCAGCGAATTGATCCCGGATGAAGGAGCCGAGGCCACGCGGAGGACGCTGTCCCCGTACTCCGGCTGCAAGAAGCGCTCGAGCTTCGGCTTCCATCGAGCGGCCGTTCTCGGCAGCCTGAACGCGCAAGCGGGCCTTCACGTCGTCGTCCAGATCGCGAATCATTAGCGTAGCCATCAGTGCCCCTCTCGAAAGATGGTTGCAATGCTAGCATTGATAGCATCAAGTTTGCCAGCGCGTGAGCTCATCGACTCGACGCTGTGTGGTCGGCTGGATCGCTGACTCAGAACGCCATCAGTGCGAATCCCGCAACGATGCTCAGGAGGCCGATTCCGGTGAGGATCGAGCCGATGAGGACGGCGCCGTTCGTGCGGCGCGGCCGCGCAAGACTCCACCGAGAGGGATGGCACTGGTCGTAGTACAGATCGACCTGGGCGCCGACATCCATGATGGGAACTTCTGACGGCTCGTGAAGGATGGAGTACTGCCTATCGTCGCCGTCAGACCAGCGGAAACCTTGAAAGCCACCGGCTTCGAAAACCTCGGCACGGGTCTCGACCCATTTGCATGCCCGCAGAGCGAGAATCCAGCCGAAAAGCAGCAGCGGGATGCCGGGAACGAGTCCGACCCACGACATCGTTTCGAGTACCGTTCCCCACGCGCCCTCAGGTCCGGTCATTGTGCAATATTATCGGCTGCCGGGGTTCCGAGTAGCGCTGCTGTGGCTACGAGGAAGATAGTGCAGGGGGCCACGCGGCCCAGCCATCGGGGAGCGTGCGGAGGATGGGTTTGGCCGCCCTAATTCGCTCTAAAGGGATGCCGTCCGCGACTGTTCCACCTCCACCGCTCTCGCGGTTGGGGTAGGTGAGGGCGTAGCTGATCCAGGGGCTGCCTAGCCTGTGCTCAACGCTCTCGCGGTACCGGCCGGCGACTACAGCAAATACTTGCCGCTCAAGATCGTCGGCTTGGGCATCCCAGGTGTCGTCGCACGCGTCACAGCCACAGACCGGGTAGTGAAAGTCAGTGAGGAGCCCTGCGTGCAGATAGACGCCGGGGTAGGCCGTAAGCACGAAAGTCAGGGCCGCGCACAATGGGTCTTTCGGTTGAATTCGCACGGCGCGAACCACGTCGTGAAATGGCGGATGCAATAAATCTGCCGCCACCTCCGCGCTGTCGTTGACGTCGACCTCGTAGGTTTCGCGGAGGTAGTTGATGAGGGCGTCGGCAACAGTGTGGAGTGGTGCGAACCGCTCCGGATGTGTCACTACCGAGTAGGTATCGTCCGGTGGTCCCGCAGTCCATCGGTTGCCGTACGCGATTGCCTGCCCTCCGCCGTCGAGGAACACGAGCGCGTCGATCGGAGGTCTCTGGTAGTCACTCACGCCTCTGCCTTCCGATCCTTGAGAGCAAGCTGCTGCGTCCCATACAGGACAGTCTCTCAACTTCTTGGTTCTTCGGCCACCGGTCTCTGAGCGCGTTGAGTCTCGCGGGAAGCGAATCGCCGTTCGCTCGCAGGTTGCCCTCTATGCCCCACGGCTCGAGGGCTCGATGCAGTCCTTGCTCATTGCGAAGTTCGTCAGCTCAACGCCGCGTTTCACCGGATGCTGTTCTGCCGTGACGGCGAATCCGAAGCGTTCGAAGAATGGCCGGGCTGTGATGCTCACGTCGGCTGTCAGTGCGCGTGCTCCCGCTTTTCGCGCCACGGCCTCTGTGTGTTCGAGGAGTCGCCGCGCAACCCCTCGCCGCAGAAATCGTGGCGCGACGAACATCATGTCGATGTAGCCGGTGGCGCTCACATCGGAGAACCCTGCGACCTCTTCATCGATGGTGGCGACGAAACTGTTCCGCGCCGCCATCGCGCGGACCCAGGTTTACAGGTCCCGCGCATCGATATCCGCCCAGGCTTCCGTCTGCTCGACGGTGTAGTCAGCGGATGCCGTCTCAGTCACCGCGGCGACGAAAATAGCCAACGTGCTGGCAGCATCCAGCTCGGTATAAGGGCGCACCGCAATCGCAGTGTGCTCAGGATCCGCGGATGCACTCACGTGACTAGCATCTCACTTGGGCTCGAGCCCACCCTCGACGGAGCAGCGGTTAGCTGGCCTCGACAGCTGAGTTGCGCACCCCCTCGTGTCACTGCGTCGTCTACCCCTAGCGGCGCGGTTCGCTGATCTCATCCCCGGCGAGCAGGCGGCTCAGATTCCATTCCATGCCGTCGAGAAGGCCGGGCGAAATGTCCGCGGGTGGCCGAGTGCTGTTGAGCGCTGAGCTGAACGCCGCGAAGGTTTCTGTCACCGTTTTTTCGATTGATCTCGGCGTCATGACTCCCCAACCTGTGGCTTCGTTGATGAGCCTTTCGGCGCTGATGCGGCGGTGGTCAAATTGCCCATCGATCGCTAAGGCCATGGTCCAGTCGATACGGCCTGCCTGATAGAGGTTGGGCACCGAGTCGTAGAGCTGGGTGAGGGTATCTTCGCCGGGGAGGTGAAGGATTCCGGTGTTCTTTGCGTGGCCATCGTTGTCGCCAACGAGCACCCGGTAAGTGAGCTGGCGCAACCACTCCGAGAGCGGGTTCTCTCCGTTTAAGCTTGCCGCAGCTTCAGCGATCCTCGCCGCACTGGGGCGTTGCGGGTTCGAGGGCCAGTTCTTGTCTTGAAACTTTGAGCTGGCGTTTACCCAGTCGAGCCCGAGGGCCTGCGCGCAGTCTTCTTGGTGAACGAGGGTGACAGTTTCGCCATGGACGGAGCGGTCGAATCGTTCGATCGCCAGATAGGGGGTACGGCCGACGGTGTGGAGTTCACTTTCGAAACGCGATAGCCCCATGGCGCGGGTGAGCTGGTGGCTGAAGTATTCGTCCGCGATCACGTGAGGGCGCGACGACACTTGGGGTTTGATGATGTGGGTGGAATGAGCGCTGCCGTGCGGCTGAAGCCAGCCGGTTCCGAAGTTCGCCAACAGAAGTTTGGGCTGGAAGCCGGGGATCATCGAGCGGCTGTCATCTCGCTGCCCAAGGTCGTGATCCTCAACTGCCCTCTTCAGCATCCGGTTCAGTTCGGCGTCGCTCAGTGGTTCGTAGGATGGCGAGCTCGCGGGATTGTCTGCGGCCGGGAGAAAGGTCAGGGCACCCGCGATCGATCCACCGAATTCGCGAAGGATGCCGAAAAGATCGTTCGGGAGTATCCCGCGCTCCGAAGCCATCGCTTCGCGCTGGTTGCCCTCGGGCCCGTAACCTCCGAGGAACCGTGACACAAGGTTTACGTCGGTTCGAGCGCCGGGGACGGTGGTGAAGCTTTCGGTTAAACGCACTGCGCCTGGCTGGTAGTCCGCAGCCCACGCGAGGTGGACCTGCTCGGCAGCACCTCGTGCGGCCCGCGTTAGCGTTCCGATGCGCTGTTCATGAAGAAATACTGCGAGTTCACTCGCCATCGCGTGCTCCGGACTCGCTCTGGTCCTCGTCGAATTCTGAGCCCTGACGCGTCAGTTCGTACGTGACGGTGACGCGGATGCCGAGCTTATTGAGGGTGCGGAACAGCCTCGACGCGAAGAGGTTCGGTTTGCCGGATTCGATTTCGCGCAGGTAGTTGCGCGAGAACCCCAACGTTTCTGCGATGTCCTCTTGGCGGATGCCCTGTGCTTGGCGCGCGACCTTCACGACCGCGCCGAGGTCTTTGAAGTTGGTGATCCCAATGGTGGGCATCTGATGCTCCTGTCCCTCTTGTCTCTGCCTGGCTCGAAACTGCTATGCACGGATAACAGTGCATCGCGCAATGCACGCTTATTCTAGCATCAATAACTGCACGGATAAGCAATCATTTGTTTGGGGCGAAGGAGGGGATGCGTTGCTGCACGGGGGCGTCCGCTCGGGGATCGTTTTGCGGGCACGGGAGTGCGTGCAGTTCGGCGTCGCAGAACGGCGACGCGCATCGGTGAGGCAACGGCATCCGTTGGGGTGTGTTGAGGCGACTGAGGTGAAAATTCACCGCAAGTTGTCTTGAATTACTCAAAACAACTGATACCGTCTTAACCATGGAAACAGTGAAGGATGCGGCGCTCGCCGACACTCTGCGAGAGGCCGGTCTGAAAGTGACTGAGCCCCGCATCGCTGTGCTGAGCGCCCTCACCGACATCCCGCATTCCAATGCCGACACGGTGTTCAGCGCTGTGCTTCCGAGTTTGCCCGGCACGTCCCTCCAAGCTGTTTACGGGGTGCTGGCGGCGCTGACGACGGCGGGATTGCTGCGCAAGATCGAACCGGCAGGGTCATCCGCCCTTTATGAGCGTCGTATCGGTGACAACCACCACCATCTCGTGTGCACCGAATGTGGTGCCGTTCGTGACGTCGACTGTGTTGTTGGTGCGGCGCCGTGCCTCACCCCATCCGAGGCTGGCGGCTTCACCGTGCACACCGCCGAAGTGAACTTCTGGGGCGTCTGCCCCGATTGCCAGAACAATGTCAATAATCCCCCACACAAAAAGGAGACATCGTGACTGAACCCACGACAACCCAGGCCGGCGCACCCATTGCGAGCGACGAACATTCGCTCACCACGGGTCCCGATGGCGTAACCGCACTTCACGACCGCTTTCTGGTCGAGAAGCTTGCCTCGTTCAACCGTGAGCGTGTGCCGGAGCGCAACCCCCACGCCAAGGGTGGTGGAGCATTTGGAGAATTCGTCGTCACCGAAGACGTATCGAAGTACACCAAAGCTGCCGTCTTCCAGAAGGGCGCAACAAGCGAAACCATTCTGCGGTTCTCGTCCGTAGCCGGTGAGCAGGGTTCCCCAGATACCTGGCGCGACGTTCGTGGATTCGCACTGCGTTTCTACAGCACCGAGGGCAACTACGACATCGTCGGAAACAACACCCCCATCTTCTTCCTCCGCGACGCCATGAAGTTCCCCGACTTCATCCACTCGCAGAAGCGCATGGGCGACTCCGGCCTGCGCAACGGCGACATGCAGTGGGACTTCTGGACCCTCTCGCCCGAAAGCGCCCACCAGGTCACCTACCTCATGGGTGACCGTGGCCTCAGCAAGTCATGGCGCCACATCAATGGTTACGGATCGCACACCTACCAGTGGATCAACGCCGAAGGCGAACGCTTCTGGGTGCAGTACCACTTCCACTCGCGCCAGGGCGTCGAACTGATGGAAGCCGCGGATGCCGAGCGCATCGCTGGTGAGGACGCCGACTACTACCGTCGCGACCTCTTCGACTCCATCGCCAACGGCGACTACCCCACCTGGGACGTTTCCGTTCAGATCATGCCCTACGAAGAAGCAAAGACCTACCGCTTCAACCCGTTCGACATGACCAAGACCTGGTCGCACAAGGACTACCCGCTGATTCCGGTCGGCCACTTCACGCTCAACCGCAACCCGGAAAGCTTCTTCGCGCAGATCGAACAGTCAGCGTTCTCGCCGTCGAATATGGTTCCCGGCACCGACATCAGCCCAGACAAGATGCTGATGGCGCGTGTGTTCTCCTACCCGGATGCCCAGCGCAACCGCATCGGAGCCAACTACAACCAGCTCCCCGTCAACCAGCCGCACGCCTCCGAATCGCGCAACTACCAGCACGAAGGCGCCATGAACTACAAGATCGGTGATGCCGCCGATCGCACCTACACGCCCAACTCCTTCGGTGGTCCAGCAGCTCAGCCCGAGCTTGCCGGCGAAGGCGGCTGGGCAAGCGACGGCGAACTCATGCGCAGTGCGCAAACCCTGCACTCTGAAGATGACGACTTCGGCCAGGCAGGCACGCTCTACCGCGATGTCTTCTCCGCAGAGTCGAAGGCTCGCTTCATTGAAACCCTCACCGGCCAGGGCCGCGGCATCACCGTTCCCGAAATCCTCGAGCGTTTCTACTGGTACTGGGGCAGCGTGGATGCCGAACTCGGCGCCACGCTCCGCAAGACCGTTCCCGGCAATGGCGACACACCCAACGAAGAAGCCGACCCCGTCGGAGTTGGTCCAGCCAACTAGCACCGCTTAGCAAGAAGTAGAGCTGCTCGCGCTAGCGAACTGCCGAACTCCGGATGCCCGGTCCCCGAAAGTTGGGGGCCGGGCATCCGTTCGTTAGGGCTGCACCCACGGCGTGATGCCGAGCGCGAATCGCCGTTCGAGTGGTGTGCTCTGGCTAGGATGCGAGGCCGAGGGCCCCATCGATTACAGCAACCGTGCCGCCAACGTAGGCGACGATGATGACTGCGGTCCGCGCGACTCCGTGGCTCACATGGCGGTTGAGTACTTCGCCCAGGGCGAGCCCTACCAGCAATGCACCCACGATGATGATCCAGCTCACAGCGTCCAAGTCAGGAAGTTGTCCGCCAGAGAAAACGGCTTTAGTCGCAAGCGACGCCGTGCCAACAATCACAAAATAGGGCTGTAGTGTCGCGGCAAAGTTCACTTGCGGCCACCGCATAATCACCGCATAGATACTGAGCGCTGGACCGCCAACGCCCGCAGCAGTGTTCATGAATCCGGATGCCGCTCCCGCCACAATTGCTGCTGGCCGCGCCGGAACAACATGTTCCGCGCGCCTGATGAGCAAAGTCGCCGTGAGGGCAACAATCACCAGCACCCCAACACCAAGCTGCATGACAGCGCCGGGAAGACGCGTCACCAAGAGCGAACCAGGAACGATCGCGACCAATGCGGGGATCGCAAGCCACGCCAGCGTGCGCCACTCAATGTGTCGCCACACTCGCGGGATAATCAGTAGCGAAGAAACGACGCCACACAGGTTGACGACGAGCACGCCATCAAAAGGACCAAGCAGGATCACCACAAGCGGCGATGCGACAAGGGCAAAGCCCATTCCTGTTATTCGTTGTGAGAGTGCTCCGACCGCAACGGAGAGAGCAACGAGAGCGAGCACTGAATAAGCTTAGAGCGCGACGCGCGCGTAGCCCGGCGATCGACGTTCCGTATTCGGCGAGCTAGAGCGCCTTTGAGTAACAGACGCTGAGCGGCTCGCCCACGTAGGCATCGAAGTTCTCGACGCGGGTGTAGCCCTCGCGCTCATAAAAACGCATGGCGTCAGGCTGCGCGGTTCCCGTCTCGAGAACGAGTTCAGCGGCCGACTGAGCGCGAGCCCACTCCTCGAGCCCCTTGAGCACAGCGATCGCGATACCGGTGCCACGCTGAGCGGGAGTGACGTACATCCGCTTCACTTCGAAATTGCCGTTATCGAGCTCGCGGAGCCCGCCACAGCCGGCCGGAACACCATCAACGTAGGCGATCAAGAAGACGACAACCGAGTCCGAGTTGGGCTTGATGCCTGGCTCGCTGTCTTCTGTTCCGTAGCGAGCCGTGAGCTCAGCTCGTTGCGCAGAACGCAGCATCACCGAGTCAGCGTGCTCGAAAGGAACGCTACGGAGTTCGAGTTCGTAAGTGTCTTCCACGTCAGAAGCCTAGTCTGCTCGGCTGACTATGCCACTCAGATTTTGCGAGAGCACAGCTAGAGGGTGCAGACTTCGAATCATGGAGAATGCGAACGGCATCGTGCCGAGCGTCGGTGGTGGGGCGATCAGTGACCACGCCGTGCCGGTCGCGATGAAAGCCTCAGTTCACGCATTCGACGACGCGGTGCACGCTGTTCGCGTAGGTGAGATCGATGCGGATGCCGCCTCAGACCAACTCATTGGCCTGCTAACCGACAAAGAACTCCTCGGTTTGCTCGACGGAGACTCTCCGCGACGCCTCCTGCCCTTCATCCCCGCACTTCTCGGGCGACGACCCTTCGTGGCCGGTGCGGTGTCGCGGCTCGGCATCCCGGGCATCCGCTTCAGCGACGGTGCTCGTGGTGTCGTGATCGGTGCCGCTACAGCGTTCCCGGTGACGATGGCGCGAGCAGCAACCTGGGATCCGGCTCTGGAGGAGCGAGTCGGGGTGGTGATCGGTGCCGAGACCCGCGCGCGGGGCGCCAACTACTCTGCTTCGGTGTGTGTGAACTTGTTGCGGCATCCCGCTTGGGGTCGCGCGCAGGAGTGTTACGGCGAAGATCCGGTGCTGGTCGGGCAGATGGGCTCGGCCCTCACTCGCGGTGTTCGGGTCCATACGATGGCGTGTGTGAAACATTTCGCGCTCAACTCGATGGAGAACGAGCGTTTCGAGGTCGACGTCGCCGTCGACGACCACGCGCTGCATGAGGTGTATTTGCCCCATTTCAAAGCGGTGGTGGATGCCGGAGCCGACTCCGTGATGAGTGCCTATAACCAAGTGCGCGGCGAATATATGGATGTCAATCGTGCCCTGCTCACAGATGTGCTGCGAGACGAATGGGGTTTTACCGGGTTCGTGACAAGCGACTGGGTGTTCGGAACTCACGATGCGGTTGTGAGTCTGCAGGCCGGAATGGACGTCGAGATGCCGCTACGGATGTTGCGAGCGCGCGCGCTGCCTGCCGCACTGCGCCGTGGCGAGCTTGACCGTGCGACCGTGCTGCAGTCGGCGCACCGCATTCTGCGGACCAGCATCCTTCACGCGGCAACGCGCGAGCAGCAGGAGCCGAATGTGGCCGTCATCGCCTCTGCCGCACATCGAGCCCTTGCCCTCCAAGCCGCTGCAGAGTCGATCGTGCTGCTCAAGAACGATGCCGTCGGCGAGGCGCCGCTGCTTCCCTTGTCTTCCGGCACGCGGCGGCTTGCCGTCATCGGCCGCCTCGCTGACGAACCGAATCTCGGCGATCATGGCTCCTCTCGCGTTCGGCCACCATCCACCGTTTCGCCGCTGCAAGGATTGCGCGAAGCGTTCCCGGAGGCGCAGATCACGACTGACACAGGCAAGAACGAGAGCGCTGCTGCCGAGCTCGCGGCGCAGGCAGAATCTGTTGTCGTTGTCGTGGGCCTCGACCAGCACGACGAGGGTGAGTCGGTCGTTACAGGGGGAGTCGACGTCGGGATATTGGGCCGCGCGTTCAACTCCGGATTGTCTCGCCACCTCTTCATTGGGCTTGCGCACGTGGCGGCACGCTTCGTGCGTGGCGGCGATCGGAGCTCGCTCGAACTTCGTCCTTCCGATGTGAGTCTCATCCGTGCCGTTACCGCAGCGAATCCGCGCACCGTTGTGGTGCTGATCGGTGGCAGCGCGATCCTGACCGACGAGTGGCGGGATCGCGTTCCTGCGCTTGTCCTCGCCTGGTACGGCGGCATGGAGGGCGGGCATGCTCTCGCGAGCGTGCTCACGGGAGACACCGAACCCGGAGGGCGCTTGCCGTTTGTTATACCGAGCGATGCGGCACATTTGCCGCCGTTCGACAGCACAGCAAAGGCGGTTGTCTACGACGATAAGTGGGGCCAGCGACACCTTGATGGCCAGGGCTTTGCTCCCGCGTTCCCATTCGGTTTCGGGTTGGGCTACACGACGATGACCCACGAGCTACTGGACCACACGTTTGCTGACGTGGGCGGCACCGCTCGCGTTCTCGTGACCAATACGGGCGATCGCGACGGTTCTTCTGTCGTGCAGCTCTACGCCGCCGATCTGTCGGCCGGGCATCCCGTAGCCCAGCTAGTGGGTTTTCAGAAAGTGACTGTGCAGCGCGGGGCGAGCACGACCGTGCAGATTGCGTTGGATGCGAGGCCGACGTTTCAGCGTGATCCGAGCACCCGGCAGTGGCACCCGCGAGCGGGCGATTGGGCGCTGATCGCTGCTCAACACAGCCCCTCGCAGTGGACCGGAGCAGTGCCGTTGCGGCCCGCTGCAGCCTAGTGGATTACAGATTGCGGCTTGCGACTGCGGCTGCGATTACGCCCGCGACTGTGTCTGCACCTGCGGAAGGGCGTCGATGCGAACACGCAGCGCATCGTCGTTGCGGAGCACTGCCCGAATGAGTCGGCGGCCCTCCCAGCGCACTGAGGCGAGCGTCTTGTTGGGTCTCAGCACTAGGTCTCCACCAGAAGACGCGTACCGCTTCTGCAGGTCTTCCAGCTCATCTGCTTTCAGGAGTGCCACCGTGCTGTTGTCTGTGAGATCAGTCAGTCGAACTAGGGCGGACGCTCCCCTGAGATCGCTCGCCACCATTTGTCGTTCGCTGGCGGCAAGAATAGATTTTTGAGCAGCGCGAGTCACGACGATCGGCCGGGCCGGGCCATCAAGCAGGCCAGTGAGAACGTCTGCCGCGGCATCCGGTCGGCCGGTGCTCTTCGCTGCAGCTTGCATCCGCTGGAGGCGATCAGGTTCGCGCAAGATCTGGTCGATCTTCCAGCCGAGGGTGGTGACGTCGTTGCAACGAACAGCAGCACCCTGTTCCATCAGGTAGTCACCGTTGCGAACTTCTTGGCCCGGGATGGGGTTCACCAGCACCATGGGCAAACCTGCCGCCATGCATTCGGACGCTGTTAATCCGCCCGGTTTTCCGACGAAGAGGTCAGCGCTCTGCAGCAATGATGGCATCTCTGTCGTAAACCCCAGCACACGGTAGCGATCGTCAGCCCCTACTAGTTGCTCGATGCTCGTGCGAGTCTCGTCGTTGTGCCCGCACACGACCGTGGCCGTGAACGGAGAGCGCAGATGAAGTGTCTGCCGCACTGCGGCGATGGCATAATCTCCGCCCGCTGCGCCAGCGGAAATCAAGATATTGGGGGTGTCGTGGGCGATACGGTCGGGCGCGACATCCGGGTGCGTTGCAATCGGGATGCCGGTGGCTGCGATGCGGTCTGGCGGTAAGCCGAGCGCTGTCAGTTCTACCCTTCCTTCCTCTCGAGCCACATTGAAAGAGTGAAACGCGCTGGTCATCCACAGGCCTTGGGGATCATAATCAGTCGTGACAACCGCTGTCTTGGCATCGATCACGCCACGCATCAGCAGTGTTGCCATCAGTTGGGCCGGAAGAAAGTGGGTGCTCACGATCGCGGTTGGCTGGAAGCGTTTGATCGCGCGGATCACGGGAAGAGAGTTTGCCTGCGTCCACGGGTCGATCGGTCCGCGGCGCCAAAACGGTGCGTCGCTGACGTCGTAAGCCCACTCGAGGAGCCAGGGCAAACCCTTCGCGAGTACAAAGTAGCCTTTCGCCAGCACGTCGCGGTAGAGAGCGCTGCTTATCTGTAACACGTCGAGCACCTCCACTTCAACGATATCGGTGCGTGTGGCACAGGCTTGGCGCACTGCCGCCGCCGCGCTGTTATGACCCGATCCCACCCCGGCTGACAAAATCAGTACCCGCTCTGCTCCGTAAGCATCGGGGCGTGAAGAGGAGGTCGGCGGCATGGGGAAATAATAGTCGAGGCGACTTCGGCACACCCGACCGTGAGCCTTTTACACCCAGCGGTGTTCCGTGGCCGCAGCGCGAGCGGCCTCGGCAAATCTGACGAATCGTTCGCGCTCCACCGCGTCATACGTTTCCGCAGCAACGGAGGCTTCGAGTCGCTCAATCTGTTGAAGCACGGCCGCCGTCTGGTCGGTTCGTTGCGCCCGGTAGCCCACCTCTTGCAGCAGCTGGAACAGGCGCTCCACTACTCCGGGGTCGCTCGCGCCATACCGGCGCGGTTGGGTCAGGGCGATGTCGAGCAGGCTCACGAAATCGTGGGGCTTGATGATGACCCGCACGAGATCGTCTTCATCGGTGAGTCCCATCGATTGGATGGGCAACTCAGCCAGCGAGCAGAGCGTCGCCGAAATGTGGCCAAGCGTGTGCACCGCGGTCGTCGGGTCATTGACCCCTGGCGACAGCGCGCGTGCAGTAATGTCGACGAGTTGCCGGATGCCAAAACCGATATCCTGGCTGGCCGTGCGCTCATAGGCGAGGTCAACAGCGCCCGCGATCGCACGGCTGATGGTATCGCGCTCTTCGTCATCCAGATGCTGCATCGGGTCACGCGGCCACCACCGAGCTACGGGAGTTTTGCTGACGACATGGTGCCCGACGGTGTGCTCTTCGCGCACCACAATGTCGTACTTGATCGCTGTCGTGAGCAGCCGCGAACGATCGGTGGAACGGATGAACCCCGACCGTGTAGCCAAGCTGAACTCGATGCGTTCATCTGGTGGCCACTGGGGAAGCTCTGTGCGACCGACCGCCATAGTGGACGCCACTAGGTTGATCGTGCTGCTGGTCTCCAAATAGACCTGACGCATCGTGGTTTCAATGCGCAGTTGCCGGGCGAGATGCGCCAAGAACAGCACGAGCATGACAACGCTAGCGAGAGTCAATAAGGATGCAAGGGTGACGGCCAGTCGAGGCACAACGGGGTCGAACGTGTCGGAGCCATCCTGAATAGTGCGCAGCACTGTCAGGGAGTAAGCGAAAGTCCCGACAAACACGGCGAGCGTCCAATGCACTGTCGGGTCTTTGAGGAAGGTGCGCAGCACGCGTGGGGAGGCCTGGCTGCTGGCCAACTGCAATGCAACAACGGTCAGGGAGAAGGTCAGCGAGGTTGCAGTGATCAGCGAGCCAGCAACGGCAGAGAGTACCGCTCGCGCTGCCTCAGGCCCGCCAGCAAAGAGCACACGCTCAAACGCGGGAGAAAGAGACGAGTCAACGGCGCGATCCAGAAGAGGCAGCGCTATGCCCAGTGCAACCGCGATGATGATGAACAGAGTTGGCAACGGCCACAACTCCGTGGCGATCGATTCGCGAATGGTCGCGGTCCACCGGCGCAGAGAGCTGCGTCGTGCACTGTGAGTTGCTGCCTCGCTCATTGCACCCCTCTCGATTCGTCCCAGTTAATCACGGCAGAGGTCATCAAGGTAAGTGCCCGTAGGCTGGGGCGACGCCAATGAAAGGAAATCACTCGAGTGTTTGAATGGGTATCGTGGCTGGGTCTCGCCGTAGCTGTACTGATTGCGCTTGTCGCGGTCGTCATTGCCGTCGGGGTGATCTCTCTCATTGTGCGAGGTATCGCACGGCTTCGGCCGGGGGTATATCAAACGCTCGCGCCGGTTCGGCAGCGTTTGCGCGTGCTCATGGCACTCCTCGCCGTGTGGGCGGCGATCTCGATCACTCTTCCCCTTGAGGGCCTGCGCGGCGTCATCGATGGGGTGATTCTCGTCGTGGTGATCGCCACGAGCGGTTGGTTGCTCATCGCCGTAATCAACCTGCTGCTCAATCGCACGCTCACCCGCTACCCCACCGACGTTCCGGATAACCGGGCCGCCCGCCGCATCCGCACTCAGGTTCAACTGATTCGTCGAGTGCTTGCCGCCGTCATCATCATCGTCACAATCGGGGCCATTCTGTTGACCCTGCCAGGTGCTGAAGCTCTCGGCGCGAGCGTTCTGGCCTCCGCTGGCCTCGTCAGCGTCGTTGCCGGCATCGCCGCTCAATCGGCTCTCGCCAACGTTTTTGCCGGAATGCAGCTCGCCTTCAGCGACGCCATCCGAGTGGATGATGTTGTCATTGCCGACGGCGAATGGGGTCGCATCGAAGAGATCACCCTCACCTACATTGTTGTGAGCATTTGGGACCAGCGCCGCCTCGTGCTGCCATCCACCTACTTCACGACAACGCCGTTCCAGAACTGGACCCGCAATGCAACCGAACTTCTTGGTGAGATCAACTTCGATCTCGACTGGCACGTCAATATCGACCAAATGCGCGCGCAGCTCAAAAAGATCGTTGCTGACTCCGACCTGTGGGATGGCCGCACCGCCAACATCCAAGTCGTGGATGCCACGGGTGGCTTCGTGCGCGTACGCGTACTGATCAGTGCCGCAGACTCTGGCGCGCAGTGGGATCTCCGCACTCTCGTTCGCGAAGAGATGGTCGGCTGGTTGCAGCAGAAGAACCCCGCAGCCCTGCCTCGCACGCGCGTGCTCATGGTGGAGAACGAAGCCCGACCGCGCGGTCGTGCCTCCATTGATCCTCAGGAGCGCGGGCTGTTCAGCGGAAGCGCTGAAGCAGAGGCCCGTCGCCAAGAGTTCACGGGAGCCATTCCCGTTCAGGAGAACATTCCCGAGAACTTGGTCGGGCCAGAAGAGACCGATGCCGAAGAGGCTCAGGCTTCCACCGACAAGCGCGTCATCAACGATTAGGAACCTTTCACGATGCCTGCCCTCGACAGCGCTGTCAGTTCGCCGCCCCTCAGCTCACGCAGTTGGGGTCTGATTC
Source organism: Rhodoglobus sp. G.S.23 (assembly GCF_056675935.1). Classification (NCBI taxonomy): domain Bacteria; kingdom Bacillati; phylum Actinomycetota; class Actinomycetes; order Micrococcales; family Microbacteriaceae; genus Rhodoglobus; species Rhodoglobus sp. G.S.23. The sequence goes on along the minus strand of NZ_CM155237.1, from coordinate 2,674,393 downwards.
CCGCAGCGCTGCTGAGTGGATCAGCGGTGCTCATGTTCTCGTTGCGTTTGCCGCTGCTCGGCTACGTCGTTGTGGCGGTGGCGCTCGCTGCCGCCTGGTTCACTGACAGTCGCAAGCTCAGCGAGGGTCTCGCAAAAGACCTGTTCCTTATCGCCACAGGCATGGTCATCGTCTCCACCATTTCGGTGGCCGCCGACATTAGCTGGGGCAACTTCTTTCTCATGGGGTTCGTGCTGTCGGCGGCCGTAGCCGTGCCCTACGCACTGTCACGCTTTGTGTTCAAGGATCGCGTCATCCGCTTTCCGTGGCGGGGCGGATGGCCGTGGAACCGTGTTCAGTGGGGCTACCTGTTCCTCGTGCTCTTCTTGGGCTGGCTCATCCTGCCGTTCTACTTCATCACGAGCGGCGTGTACCTCAACTGGCCTGCGGTCACCGCGGCAGATGAGATCGGTCGACTCTTCGTGGGCGTGAATGCTGTCGGCACGTGGGACGAGCTGTTCTTCATCCTCACCGTTTTCGTGCTCTTCCGGAGGCACTTCCCGGTCTGGCAGGCGAACCTGCTGCAGATGGTGATCTTCGTGTCGTTCCTGTGGGAACTCGGCTACCAGTCGTGGGGCCCTCTGCTGACAATCCCGTTCGCCCTGCTGCAGGGCTGGATCTTCTCGACCACGAAGTCGCTCGTGTATGTGCTGAGCGTGCACCTACTGTTTGATGCGGTTGTATTTCTGGTGATCGTGCACGCCCGCAACCCGGGAGTGATCGGGTTCTTCTTGCTGTAGTCGGGTGCTCCGAACCGGGGTGCCGCGCGCCGAGCGCGACTCGTTACTCGCCGCCGCCGGGAGGGCCGAGGGTGATGAGCACGACATAAAGCACAACGACCGCCGCAACGATCACGCTGGCAAGCAGAACCGGGTGGTTGAGGGCCCAGCGCATCGTGCGGTCGACCCAGCCAGCATCACGCGGGTGGTCGGAGGCTTCGGTGCGCCACTCGCCAGCAAGGCGACCCGTGCGGGCAAGCCACAACTCAACGGGGATCGTGGCATACGGAATAACAGCACTACCGATAGTGAGAACGGCGGCGCCGACGCTCCAGCGCTGGCTCACCGTCAACAACACGGCCGTGGCACCGTAGGCCAGGAAGACGAAACCGTGAATGGCTCCACCGATCGACACCGCGACATCCAGCCCCATTGTGGCGCGCAAAACGAGGCCGGTAATGAGCAACGTCCAGGTAACCGCTTCAGCAAAAGCGAGCACGCGGAAAAGTGACTTGGGGGTCGCAAACATTGTGAAGAAGCCGCCAGCCTTAGGCGTTGGCCATCAACGAGCTGATGGCGCTCGTGAAGAACGTGAGGCCGTCAGTGCCCGACCGCATCGCAGCACGAGTGTCTGGCCCAAAGCCAGGCTCGGTAGCGTGCTCGGGATGCGGCATCAAACCAACAACGTTGCCTCGCGCATTTGAGATGCCGGCAATGTCATTCGCCGAACCGTTGGGGTTGACCTCGAGGTAGCGGAACACCACCTGGCCTTCACCCTCAAGACGATCAAGAGTGTCTTGGTCGGCGATGTAGCCACCCTCGCCGTTCTTCAACGGGATGATGATCTCTTCGTCCTCTCTGAAGCCGTTGCTCCAGGCCGTGTTGACGTTTTCGACGCGCAGCTTCTGGTCGCGGCACACAAAGTCGCCGTGGTCGTTGCGCACAAGGCCACCGGGAAGAAGGTGGGACTCCACCAAGATCTGGAACCCGTTGCAGATGCCCAGAACGGGCATTCCGGCATTAGCGGCCGTGATGACTTCGCTCATGATGGGCGAGTGGGCTGCGATTGCGCCGGCACGGAGGTAGTCGCCGTAGCTGAACCCGCCGGGCAGAACGATGGCATCCACGTTTTTGAGGTCGTGGTCGCCGTGCCACAGGGCTACCGGCTCACCGCCACCCAGCTTGACCGCACGCTGCGCGTCACGGTCATCGAGCGAGCCCGGAAAGGTGATGACTCCGACGCGCACTATGCGCCCTGAGCGTCGTTGGCGGGACGAGCCTCGCCGACATAAATAACATCTTCGATCACCGTGTTGGCCAGAAGATCGTTAGCGATCTCGCGGGCCTCAGCTAGCAACTCGTCAGTGATCGGTCCCTCAACGGTGAGCTCAAAACGCTTACCGATGCGCACCGCACTGAACTCGTTCTTGTCGAGACGGACGAGGGCGCCGGCTACAGCCTTGCCCTGAGGATCGAGGATTTCAGCCTTAGGCATTACCTCGACAACGATTATTGGCACCGAATCACTCCATGATTTCGCGCGGGCGGATTACTCCCAGTCTAGCGGAGGCCAGTGGTGCGCCAGACTGTACCCATGGACATCGATCGCGCAGTGCAATCCCGCATCGTCAGAACCCTGGTTGCCGGCCAAGTGCTTGCCGGGTTGGGGTTGGGCGCTACCGTCGCCGTTGGCGCAATTCTGGCTGCCGATCTAGGCGGCGAGACGCTCTCGGGGGCGGCCGCGACATCCAGCACGCTCGGTGCAGCGCTTGTTTCGATTCCGCTCGCTCGGCTTGCCGCCCGCTGGGGTCGCCGACCGGCACTGGCACTCGGTGCCGGTGTTGCGGCAGGCGGCTCGCTCATCACCGTGATCGCAATTGGTGTCGCATTCTTCCCGCTACTCATTCTTGGCTTTGCAATGCTCGGCGTCGGTACGGCGGTCGGCTTGCAGGCGCGCTTTGCGGCGACGGATGTTGCGGCTCCCGAGCACCGCGGTCGTGACCTCTCACTCGTGGTCTGGTCAACGACTATCGGTGCTGTTGCCGGCCCGAACCTCATTGGACCAGGCGAGGCCGTTGCGCAGTGGTTGTCGCTGCCAACCAATACGGGATCGTTTGTGTTCGCGATTGCGGCGCAACTGGCCGCGATGGTGCTCTATCTTGTGGTGTTGCGGCCCGATCCGTTGACGCTCGCCGGCCAACGCCCGGTTGAACCTGCTGCTGTGGCGGATGCCGGAATAGTTCGCGGACGCGGCCCGATCGTCTTCGCTGTCGCTGCCATCGCGATCAGCCATGCGGTGATGGTCTCGATCATGGCCATGACGCCTGTTCACCTCAGCCACCAGGGAGCGAGCCTCACGATCATCGGCTTCACCATCAGTCTTCACATTGCGGGAATGTATGCGCTGTCGCCGGTCTTCGGATGGGCGAGCGACCATTTCGGTCGCATCCCGACGATCCTCATCGGTCAAGCGTTCTTTGCTGCCGCCGTGCTTGTGGTCGCACTGGGTCAACTGAGCAACGCGGCTGTCGCTGTCGGACTCGTCTTACTGGGCCTCGGCTGGAGTGCGTCGACCGTTGGCGGGTCTGCACTCGTTGCTGACCTTGCGACGGGAAAAACTAAGCTGCGCGTTCAGGGCCGCAGCGACACGATCATGAGTCTGGCCGGGGCACTCGGTGGAGGCTTTGCCGGGCCGATTCTGGCAAAGGTCGGCTACGCGGGACTCGCGTGGGGTGCCGGAATTCTCGTTCTTATCGTTACAGCGGCCGCGCTTGTGGTGTGGCGGAGCGCCGCCGTTGCCGCAGCCGAGAAAGTGTTGCTCGATACTGCGGCTGGCACGTCATGACAAAGGCCTCTCCGCGTGGTGCGCAGAGAGGCCTCGTCAGTTGTTCGGGTGGTTTTGCTTACTGCTGAAGTGCAGCCTGAAGGTCGAAGTTGAGGGTGATGTTCTCGCCGAGAAGAACGCCGCCAGTTTCGAGTGCAGCGTTGTAATTGACGCCGAAGTCGGTGCGGTTGATGACGGTGCTGGCGCTTGCCGCGGCAATCGTCTGGCCGTAGGGGTTTGTAGCGATTCCGCCGAACTCGCCCTTCAGGGTTACGGGCTTGGTGACACCGCGCAACGTGAGGTCGCCCTCGATGGTGATGTCGTCGCCGACGATGGCCACCGAAGTTGAGGTGAACGTTGCAGTGGGGAACTGCTCCACGTTAAAGAAGTCGTTGGTGCGCAGGTGGCCATCGCGGTCAGCCTGGTTGGTGTTGATCGTCGACATGTCGATCTCTGCCGTCACCGAGTTGGCGGCGGGCGTTTCGGAAGTGACGATGGTGCCAGAGAAGCCATCGAAAGTTCCACGGACCTTGCTGATCATGAGGTGCTTGACGGTGAAGGAAACCGTCGAGTGAGCAGCATCGATCTGCCAAGTGCCGGTGGTGAAGCTGGGGTGTTCAAGAAGTGAAGTAGTCATGTCACTCAGCAACTAACCCCAGTCGATGTTTATTCCACGAATGACACAGAAGTTCTCGGTAGGCTCACCGTATGGACACCACCGAGCTCAATGAATTTCTTGAGCAAAACGACTTCTCTGGCACGGTCTTGATCAAGCGAGGCAATGCCACAATTTTTGAAGCCGTGATGGGCAAGGCAAGCCACCGGTGGGATGTGCCGAACACGGCAGACACCCGTTTCGATTCGAGCTCCATCACGAAGCTCTTCACCAGCATTGCCGTCCTACAGCAGGCGTCGAAGGGTGAGCTCGACCTCGAAACTTCCATCCATCACTATGTTGACCTGGCCGAATCGCAAATCGACCCAGCCGTCACGCTGCTGCATGTTCTCACCCACACGAGTGGTATCGCGGATGACGTGGATGAAGAAGAGGGTGAAACCTACGCCGAACTGTGGTCGGAGTTCCCCAGTTACACGATCATGGAACCGGCTGATCAGTTGCCGTTGTTCATCAACAAAGAATCGCTGGCCGCACCTGGAGTTGAGTGCGTGTACAGCAACGCCGGCTACGTGCTCGCCGGCCTCGCCCTCGAGAAGGTCACCGAAGAGAACTACCGTCAGCTGATTTTTGACGACGTCTTCACGCCGGCAGGCATGATCGATTCTGGTTTCTATGACCGTCGGGATGCCGCACCGCGAGTTGCTGAGGGCTGGGATTTCATCGACGGGCGCTGGGTTTCGAACGTGTACAGCATGCCCCCGATCGGTCTTCCCGATGGTGGGGCTCACGTGACGGCGGCCGATCTCATCCGCTTCATTCAGGCCGTTCGCGCTGGTGAGCTCCTCAACGCAGAATTCACGGAGGAGTTCCTCACCCCGCAAGTGCAGTACGACGAAGAGACCTGGTACGGCTTTGGTCTTGAGTTCGATATGAATGAAGACGGCACTGTGCGCAGCTACTTTGCTGATGGTGTGGGGCCGGGAGCATCCGGAATCGTTCGTCACTATCTTGAAGCGGATCTCGACGTTGTTGTGCTCTCCAACTCAGAAGAGTGCGCGTGGCCGATCATCCGCGAGATCGACGAACTTCTCGGAGGGTAGGGCGCGCACCTAGCGGAACGGCTGAACGGCTGAACGGCTGAACGGCTGAGCGGCTGAGGCGAGGCCGAGCGGCTGAAAGGCCGAGCTGTTCCGGTGGTGTTAGGCCGGGCCGATCCATTCGCCTGGTTTTGCCTCGCTGGTTTCCTCGCTGCGAGGGCCGGCATCCTTCAGTTCCACAAACATTACGTGGGTGGGGGTGTCACCAATGTTTTCGCCGGCATGACGTTGCGCGGGGAGCCAGACGGCTGCTCCCGATGCCAACTCAACATCACGATGACCTTCGCCAGCGTGGAGGCGGCGGCGAAAGTCACTGAGGGTGATCATCAGGCTGTCAGGATGCTCGTGCGGTGTCGTCTTGTCGCCGGCCGCATCGGTGTACTCAAGCACTCGTACGCGGTCATTCTCGAACACCACTGAATAGTGTTCCGGATTCGTTGTTACAGGATCGGCGTCCATGGGAGATAGTGTGCGCCTCGATTCGGGCATTGGCAAGCACTATTTTTGGCGTGAGCCGTTGCCCTATTTCGCCGCGGTGCTCACGCGAATGGTGTTGGCCCAGGGGTCATCGAAACTGACGGTCTCGCCATCGTTTCGTAGCGGGATGCCGTGGTGCGTCATCCGTTCGCTCAGCGCGCCGAGGTCGTCGGCGCTCGGCACCGCAATGTCGACTTTGGCGAGTCCGAGTGCTGGCAACCGCGGACCAGCGCCGCTGGAGTTCCACGTGTTCATGGCCATGTGGTGGTGATAGCCACCGGCGCTGACGAAGACGGCGCTTCCGGGGATTTCTGTGGTCGCTTCGAAACCGAGCTGGTTGACGTAGAACTCGCGGGCGGTGGTGATATCGCCAACTTGGAGGTGCACGTGGCCGACGCGGGCGCCGCCAATAACGGGCTGCTCGACGGCTGCCTCCGTGAGGTTCTCTTGGAGGAACCCGTTGGGGTCAAGAAAGAGGGTCCCCATTTCGACGGTGCCGTGAGTCCAGCTCCACTGGGTGCGGTCGCGATCCCAATACAGTTCGACACCGTTGCCTTCGGGATCGGTGAAGTAGAAGGCTTTGCTGACCAGGTGGTCGGCGCTGCCCGTGAACGTCTTCGGGTAGCGAGTCGCCACCGAGTACACGGATGCCGCCAGCGCCTCTTCAGTATCGAACAGGATGGCCGTGTGGAAGAGTCCGGCATCGCGCGGGCTCGCATGCTTGAGCGCAGGCGAATGCTTGAGGATCACGACGGGCGTGGTGCCGCGACCGAGAACGACTGTGTCGGAGGACTCGCTGAGCACCGTCAGAGCCACGGCATCCCGGTAATACGCTGTGAGGGCGTCGAGGTTCGCGACGCTGAGCGTCACAGCGCCCATGGCAGTGTCGGGAGCAAGCAGGTCGGTCATGTCCCGTACAACCTTGCGGGGTTTGCTGATATTCCTCCACGAGGCAAGCGCTTCGCGGGAGAATGGGCAGGTGAGGCTACACTAATGACATGAACTCACTATCCGTGATTCCCCGTCTCATTGTTGCGTCGTTGCTGGCTCTCACTCTCGCTGGATGTGGCCCCTCCGAAGCTCCGGCTAACAGTGAGGCTCCATCATCGGTTGCTGCGACTCCGACCGCAGATCCAGAGCCCTCCGAAGCTCCGGTTGAGCTCGCGACTGAGTGCAGTCAGCTTGTGGATGCGGACACTCTCGCTCAAATGGAGAGTGCTCTTCCATTGCAGGATGCGGAAAGCACTACGAGATACGTCGACAAAACTCGTAGCGAAGCGGAGATGTACGGGTCGTCCGTCGGAAACGCTATGTTTGTCGACAATGGCGGGCTCTTGTGCCTCACTTCGAATGGCTACGCCGTGGGGGAGCTCTTCGGCTACTCGCCCATCACGCCGGATCAGGCCGCTGCGCAGCAAGATCAGCTGCTTGAGCAGGGATACACCATTACTGCGTATCGTGGTGGCGACCTCTATAGTCAGTTGACGCAAAGCGACGGGGTTGTTTTCGAGTACCTCTTTGCTGGCGGTTATTGGTTCTGCGCCAAGACAATGGATCGCCTCGATGAAACCATCGCGAACTCAGGGGTGCCCCTCTAAGTAAAGGGCAACCCCCGCGTTGCAACGGGGATGCGAGCCTAAACGGCTGCGCTCACACCTGTGAGTTCGGCGAACTCGCGGAGCCCAGCGGCCAAGCGCGCGACGCCTTCCCGGAAGACTTCATCACGACCGTTCGAGCCGTACATGACGCGGATGTAGCCTTCGCCGACGTTGCCGAACCAGTTTCCGGGCGAGACGCCGAGCTGCTGGGTATCCACGAGGTGCTTGACGACTTCGAGCGACGTGCCGAGCTCGGAGATGTTGACCCAGTGATAGAAACCACCGGCCGGCATCGTTACGCCTACGCCCGGGATGCCCTGGAGCGCATCGAAGATGGCGTGCCGGCGCTGGTCATAAATCGTGAACCACTCGTCGGTGTAGGCGGGGTTCTCGTAGGCTGCCGCAACGCCGTATTGAGCGAACGTATTGGTCGGGCCGACGTAGTTGAAGGTCGCGATCTTGAGTATCGGCATAATCTCGGCTGGAGCAACAAGGTAGCCCACGCGGAACCCGGTGAGCCCGAGGTCTTTCGAGGTGCCAAACACGGTGAGGGTGCGTTCGCGCATTCCGGGCAGAGTCGCGAAGTTCACGTACTCGGCTCCGTCGTACACCTGGCGCTCGAAGTCCTGGTCAACGATCACTCCGAGATCGAACTCTTCAGCCAGCGCTGCAAGCTCCATCAGGTTCTCGCGCGTGTAGACGGTTCCGGTGGGGTTGTTGGGGCTAGTGATCACGATGGCGCGAGTGCGGTCCGTGATGCGCGAGCGGAATTCATCCATCCGCAGGGCGAAGCCATCTTCTTCGTAGGTCGGAACCTGCACGCACACCGCACCCATCTGGTGGATGTCGTTAATGTTCTCGGCGAAGCCGGGGCTCGTCACGAGCACTTCGTCACCCTGACCGGGTCGGATGCAGATGCGAATTGAGAGGAAGAGGGTGAAGGCTGAGCTTGGCCCAACCATCAACTCCGTTTCGGGGTCGATCTCCATCCCGTTGAAGTCGCGAAGTTTGTTGACGAGAGCGGTTTTGAGTCGGGGTTCGGCGTAACCATTGTCGAGCGAGTAGTGAGTCTTACCGTCATCGAGCGCTTGCTTGGTGGCGTCAATGACGTGGTCGGGCAGACACTTGTCTGGTGCAAACGGGTCGGCACCCATCATCATGATTCGACGCTCGGGATCGAGCCCCGCGTAGAGGGAAAAATCGGGAGCGGCGAGTTCTCGCCACGAATCATCAATACGCACGGAGTTACTTTCTGTAGAAGCGGTTATTCGTCAATGCCAAGAATGTGAGTGAGCGGCGAGGTGTCGTTGACCCGGCCGAGACTGATCATCGCTTCCACACGTTGGAGCCCAGGGACTGCGCCCAACTTCTCAAGCAGAAGGGTCTGCAGCTCGGCGTGATCCCTAAGGCGGAAGCGCGCCATCATGTCGTAGGTGCCACTGAGGATGAGGATTTCGGTGAGAGAGGGAATTGACTGCAGAGCCTCAATGACGGTGAGCATCTTGGCATCGGAGGTGATCTTAATCGGGATCACGACGAGCATCGGTCGGCCCATAGCCGACCAGTCCATCTCAATGCTGCGTCGGCGGATGACACCCGTGCGTTCGAGGCGGGCGACGCGCTCACCGACGCTGGGCGCCGACATCCCGACCATCGCCCCCAAGCTGCGAAGCGAAATGCTTGAGTCCTCGTGCAAGTGACGGATTAGCTGCAAGTCCACTCTGTCGAGTTCGACCTGTGGCGTGCTCTGCACGAGCAGATCGATGATTGTGGTTGCTTCGCTGTCTGGGGTCGACTCAGCCATGCTCTGCGAACCCATTCGCTTCGAGGTTCTGCAACAGTTCGAGCGTGAACTGGATGTGGGTGAGGTAGTCCTCGAGGTAGCCGTGTTCGTTGTAGCCGTGCATGTTTCCCTCCGGTCGCAAAGTTCCGGTGGGCGAGATCAGCGGAGCCCCAAGATGCTCAAGGAAAAATGCTCCGGGACCGGAACCAGTCATCACATCGTAGATGACGGGTTCTGCCTCGAAAGCTTTCGTTGCAGCCTCAAGAACAGACACGGCAAACGGAGTATCTACCGGTGAGAACGCTGGCTGCATCGTGCGGATGAGTTCGACCTGAATATCGGGCGCGGTGTCGCCGAGGAACGACTTCACTGTCTCGAAGCACGCGTGCGGATCCATGCCAGGAATGAGCCCGAAGCGTACCCGCGCTGCGGCATTCGCCGGAACGGTCTGCCGTACGCTCGGGTCAAGGTCAAAACCCGAGAGGCTCATCGAGGGAGCGAAGATGAAGCGCTCCTTGAGCTCTGCCTCCGGCAGGTCCTTGAGGGGGCTAATGCCGGGGAGGCTGATAGCGTCGCCGGGCAGCGAAAGCTCCTGCGTGCGCGCCTTCGCTGCGGCATCCGGACGCAACGCAGAATCCGTGAAACCGGGAACAGCGATGAGCCCGTCCTCGGTGACGAGAGACGTGATCGCCCGCATCAACTCGAGCGGTGCGGACCGCAGTATCTGCGAATACGAGGGGTGCTGATCGGAGGCCAAGATGTTCAGGCTCAGGCTGATCTCCATGCCGCCACGGCATCCGAAACCAACCGCAGGGCGCCCATCATCTTCGCGAAGGTAGCTTTCCCACAGCACGGCGTCGGAACTCAGTCGTTCGGCGTTCTCGGCCAACACTGTTTCGAGGCCGGGGCTACCGATCTCCTCACACGGGTCGGCGAGGTAGATCATGCTGTAGGGCAGACCGCCGGGGTGATCCTCGATGAAGAGTTCGAGCGCGCGGAGGCGACTCGTGACATCCGCTTTGTCATCGCAGGCACCACGGCCCCACATGGCACCGTCGCGAATTTCGGAGTCGAACGGGCCTGAAGTCCACTGCTCGAGGTCGCCGGCGGGTTGCACGTCATAGTGGTTGTAGAGCATGAGCGTTTTGGCGCTCGCTCCGGGGAAGTAGGCGACAACGACCGGCCCGTATTCGGGAATCTCGATGCGTTCGACGCGCTCGCTGAGGCGGCGGAGTTTCTGCTCCAACCAGTCGGCGGCAGCTTCGATTGCAACACGATCGCCAGCCACCGAGGGAAAGCGACAGAATTCCTGCCATTCGCGGATGCTCTGCTCGCGAGCGGCATCAATACGGGGGTCGCGCACTTTAGACTCCTCGCGAAATCGCGACGGGGGCGAGTTCGTAAGGGTAGTCGGTGATCAACTCGGCACCATCTTCGGTCACGAGAACGATGTCTTCGAGACGCACGCCGCCGAAACCCTGGCGGTAGCAGCCGGGCTCGATCGCGATGACGTCACCGGCAACGAGCACGGCGTCGTTCTGGCCGAGGCCGGGAGCTTCGTGAACTTCGAGGCCGATTCCGTGGCCGAGGCTGTGGAAGTAGCCCTCGGTGAGAACCTCACCGGGCTTCTTGGTGAGCTGCGTGGGGAAGCCAGCGTTGCTGATGGGCTCACACGAGATGCGGTGCAGTTCGGCGACCGGAAGGCCGGGGCGGATGGCTGCGAGCGTATTGTCGAATGCTTCCTTGACGATGCGCCAGTAGGTAGCGAGCTCGTCGTTGACTTCGCCTTTGACGAAGGTGCGCGTCATGTCTGAGTTTCCACCGGACTCGGTGTCGCGGGGGCAGATGTCGACCGTGACGGGCTCGCCCTCGAAGATCTGGCCCGAGCCAGCGTGATGGCCGATGCAGGTCTGCTCGCCGTGAGCCACGATGAGGCCGGCGTCTTCGCAGCCGTTGCGCAAGAAGGCGGCGCGGATGCCCGTCTTCAGGTCTTCGCAGGTGAGCGGCTTGCCGTCGATGAGCAATCCGCCATCGGCGCCGATCGTCGCGGCTTCCATCTGGGTAGCGACGTGGGCAACGCCTGCCTCGGCAGCGATCTGAGCGCGGCGCATGCCGGCCAGCTCGGCGGGTGACTTCACGCGGCGGCGCATTTCGAAGAGGTGGTTGTCGACGTTCAGTTCGATGCCAGCGGCACGGAGGTGATCGGCGACGCCGAGCGGGAAGGTGGACGGAACGCTGGCGCTCGTCGCGCCGGTGCGAACGCATGCCTCAACCAAACAGTTGAGCTCGGCGAGGTCGGGGCCCTGTCCAGCGGCGCGGAAGTCATCGAAACCGAGTTCTTCAAGCGGGAACACGGTCATGCTGTCGACGTCGCGCATCCGGGCCGCTTCGAGAGACTTGATGGCGGTGTACCGCTTTCCATCAACCTCAATGTAGAGGAATGGGTCGTGCACCTCGTGGGTGATTACGTGTCGCATGTCGGCGGACATCGTGCTCGAAAACATGAGGATTGGCGCGCTCGTCATCGTCTCTACTTCTTTCTGTGCTCAGTGTGGCTGAGTGCCTTTGTCGCGAATCTTTGCGGAATTTGTCTAAAAGTAATGGTAGGCCATGTGTCGGTTTTGTAAATTGTTTGTAAGGCAACTAGGTAATCTAACCTAACAACGAGATAACATTATTACACTTTACGTTAGGTCACAGTTTCAGGGCCCTAAAGTAATTCCAACGCCCGGAGCCGCTCACTGCCGGCACCGTAGGCGCTCACTGCACAGGAGGAAGCATGAAGACATCACGTTTCGGGCTGGGCGCTGTCGCGCTCGCCTCGGCGGTCTCGCTCACTCTCGCCGGCTGCGCTAGCAGCGATGGTGGAGACTCGGGCGACGTCAACCAGATCATCACCACCAACGGAAGCGAGCCGCTTGGTCCGCTGATCACCGTCGGCACCACCGAGACCGGTGGTGGAAAGATCCTGACGTCCATCTACGCGGGTCTGGTTTCGTATGAGGCAGACGGAAGCATCCGCAATGATGTTGCGAAGTCGATCGAATCGGAAGACGGCCAACACTGGACGGTCACGCTCAATGACGGGTGGACATTCACCAATGGTGAAGCAGTAACCGCGAACTCGTTCGTGGATGCGTGGACGTATGGCGCGACGTTCAGCAACGCGCAGGCATCGTCGTACTTCTTCGATGACATCGAGGGCTTCAGCTACGAAGCAGACTCGGAACTGACCGGACTCAGCGTCGTTGACGACCTGACGTTTGATGTCACTCTTGTTGCTCCTGAAGCTGACTGGCCGTTGCGTCTCGGCTATACGGCATTCATGCCGCTTCCGTCAGTCGCCTTTGATGACTTGGAAGCCTTCGGGGAGAACCCCATCGGCAACGGTCCGTACATGATGGACGGTGATGACGCGTGGCAGCACGACGAGCAGATCGCGCTCGTCACTAACCCCGACTACGAGGGTGTTCGTAAGCCGGCCAACGGTGGAGTCACGTTCAAGTTCTACACCTCACAGGATGCTGCCTATGCGGATGTGCTTGGTGGAAACCTTGATGTTCTCGATGCTGTCCCCGATAGTGCTTTCGGCATTTTCGAGGATGAGTTCGGTGACCGCGCTATCAACCAGCCGGCTGCCATCTTCCAGGCATTCAACATTCCTTACTACCTCGACCACTTCAGTGGCGAGGAAGGAAAGCTGCGTCGTGCGGCAATCTCGATGTCGATCAACCGTGACGAGATCACTGACGTGATCTTCCAGGGAACCCGCACACCGGCGACCGACTTCACTTCCCCGGTCATCGACGGCTACTCAAGCTCGCTTGAGGGTGCCGATGTACTGAGCTACAACCCTGACGAAGCGCAGAAGCTGTGGGCGGAAGCCGACGCAATCTCGCCGTTCGGCGACAGCACGTTCGACATCGCCTACAACGCAGACGGTGGCCACCAAGGATGGGTTGACGCTGTAGCTAACAGCATCAAGAACACCCTGGGTATTGAGGCGATTGGCAAGTCCTACCCCGACTTCAAGTCGTCGCTTGAAGATCGCGTCGCTGGCACCTTGACCGGTGCAACTCGCGCCGGATGGCAGGCGGACTACCCGTCGCTGTACAACTTCCTCGCACCGCTTTACCAGACCGGTGCTGGCTCCAACTATGAGGGCTACAGCAGCTCTGAGTTCGACGGCCTCCTCAAGGAGGGCGCTGCAGCTCAGACAGTTGATGACGCAACGGCGCTCTATCAGGACGCTCAGGAAGTTCTGTTGAAGGACCTGCCCAGCATCCCGCTGTGGTACTCCAACGCGACCGGTGTGTACGCAGAAACCGTTAGCAATGTGAAGTTCGGTTGGGACTCAGTCCCGCTGTATTACGAGGTCACCAAGGGCTAATAGCCTTCGCGTGAACTAGCACCAGGGATCGAGCCCGGGTCGACTTCGGTCGGCCCGGGCTTTCTCGCTTCCCGGACTCGTTTGGTGGTCGAGCGCATCGTTTTCTGGGAGTCCACCGCACGGCTTGACCTAGAGTGCACTCCAACTCTTAGAGTCCTAAGCATGATCTCCCTCGAAGAAATGACAGCCCGCCAACAGCCCCTCGAATCGAACTTCGGCTACCGCAGCACGGCATCCGAAGTGATCGCCGGATTCGACCTCGCCGGCAAGACCGCCGTTGTCACCGGTGGCTATTCAGGGCTTGGCTACGAGACCGTGAAGGCGCTCGCCGAAGCCGGTGTCTCCGTGATCGTTCCGGCCCGTCGCCCCGAGAAAGCCGCCGACGCGCTTGCCGGTATCGCCGGTGTTCAGATTGAGCCGATGGACCTTGGCGATCTTGATTCTGTTGCCGCCTTCACTGAACGGATGCGCGACGCTGGCACTGCCGTTGACCTGATGATCAACGCTGCCGGAGTCATGGCCACGCCAGAACAGCAGACCCCTCAGGGGTGGGAGATGCAGTTCGGAACCAACCTGCTCGGGCATTTTGCTCTCGTCGCTGGCCTCGAGCCGCTGCTTCAGGATGGTGCCCGTATCGTCTCGTACTCGTCGGTGGGTCACTGGCGTTCGCCCGTGCTCTTCGACGATGTGAACTTCGAGACCACCCCCTACGACCCTTGGGTTGCTTACGGTCAGTCAAAGTCAGCGGATGCCCTGCTCGCCGTTGCGCTGGACGCTCGTCTTGCCGGCCGCGGCATCCACGCGTTCTCGGTGCACCCCGGTGGCATCATGACTGAGCTGCAGCGGAATATGCCCCGCGAGGAGTTGCTAGCCCGCCAGTGGATCGATGAAGAGGGTAACCCCAACCCGATGTTCAAGACCCCGGCCCAAGGTGCATCAACCGGGCTCTGGGCGGCCACCGCTCTCGAGCTCGCCGACCGTGGTGGCGCGTACTGCGAAGACTGCTCCATCAAGGGCGTCGTTGCAGATGACCACGCCGACATGAGCGTCGGTGGGGCGAAAGGGTGGGCGATTGACCCTGCCGCGGCGGAACAACTGTGGGCGCTGTCGGTGAAGGCGACCGGCTTGGATCCGTTCAGCCGCTAGCACGCAACGTGAAGGCGTAGGCCTAGTCGAATTACCGAGCTTCGCTCAGGTTATCGCGCACTGCTTGTCGGTCAACGGAGAGTGCAGAAAAGAGTGCCGCGGCCGAATCGGGTTCTTCGCGGTCGAGGAGCGCGAGAAGCATGTGCCGCGAGGTGATCGTTCGCGCTTTTTCGGCGGCGGCGAATGCAAGAGTGTGCCGGAGCACGGTCTTAGCGCCGGCGGTCATCGGGATTCGTTGTGAGGATGCCGCTTCGGCAGCCGGCTGGAATGTGCCGAGCTCGACGCCGATCGAAAGTAAGGCGCTCCGGTCGAGGCGATCGGCTGCATCAGCGGCGGTTTCTGCGTCAACGCCAACTGCCTGAGCGAGATCCTTTTCGCGGAGAAGCGCGAGGAGGAGATGATCAGTGCCGATGCGTCGGTCGCCGCGGAGGGCGGCTTCACTCCGGGCATCCTCAACGCTGGTTCTCGCGGATTGCGCAAATTTCTCAAACATTGTTTCCCTGCTTTCCGTATTTCGTGTGGACGGATTGACGGGTTACGCCGAGAGCATCGCCGATCTGCTCCCAGGACCAGCCTTCACGCCTCGCCTGCGCAACATGCGTCGCCTCCACGCGTTCAGCGAGGCGGTGAAGCGCGCCGACTGCGCGTAGTCCGGTCGCGGCATCCGCGCTGCGGAGGTGATCGCCTAAGTTCCCTGATTCCATGTTGTCAGTTTCATTTGACATGGAACATTTGTCAAGTGAAACTGACAAATTCACGGCCTTGCGCCCGGCGCCCGCACGGTGACGAATGGGGCTTAGTCGCCTTTGCGCTGCGAGGCCCAGATAGCACGCAGTACTCGTGTGGTCTCTTCGAGGTCAACGCCGCCGCGAATGCTGGTGTCGGCAAGGATGCGGGCAGCTTCGACTACGGCGAGAGGGGTGGCCGCCGCCGTTGCGCTAACGCGGGTTCCACCTCCGGTGTGGGTGCGTAAGTGCCCCTCGGTTTCGAGAGCTTTGTAGGCTCTTGCGACGGTCCCTGGAGCAACGCCGAGATCTTTTGCGAGCTGACGAACTGAGGGGATCCGCTCGCCCGCTGCCAGAGTTCCGGCGGCTATGAGGCCTCGAATTTGGTCCCGAATTTGGTCGACGGCGGGGGATGACCCCGCCAGGCTAATCATCATGATCGAACCGTGGCGATGCTGGCGCGACGGCTGAAAAGCGCGGAAAGCAGCACGCCGAACCAGAATGCATAGCCGAGCGCGGAGATACCCAGGCCGAGCAGCAAGAGAGCTGGCTGTATAGCGGCAAAGGGGGTCGTCCAAGAGCCCCAGCCGCTATCGCCAATGGCTGCTCCTCCTCGCAGCGATGCTGTCGACGACAGCGACGTGAATATCGAACCGAGGTGGATCAGGAGTGCCCCGCTTGCGACCGCCAAGGTGTTTCGTGTTCTGAGCTGACGTATTCGCACATCATTGTCGTGGTCGATGGTGAGCGAAGGCCGGGCGATGAGCCAAAGAACGACGATCGTGACCGCAATGAGGGTGGTGAGCAGTATCAAGGCGGGAATCGAGTAATACCACCCGTAAATGGAAGTTCCGAATGAAATAGAGCTTCCGGCATCCACGGTGTAGTTCCGCCAATGGCCTTCTTCGTCTGGTTCGGATGCAATGCCCGCCAGCACCGAAATCGTGACGATCGCACCGACAATTGCGGTGAGGCCAGCGAACCACCTCCGCCGGCCGAAGCTGAACGGTGTTCGCCGCGTGAGGCTTGCGTGACCACGCGGGGCGTGAGCGCCGATAGGGATGGCGAGGAGTGCGACGGCGAGGGTTCCCACCGCGAGAGCCCACAGGATGCGCATCTCGAACACCCATGGCGGAAGTTGCTCCGACAGCGGAGGTCGGAGTACGGAAAATCCGATAGCCGCATTCAGGTAAAGGATGCAGGCCAGGGCCAGTGAAGCCGCTGTCGCCGTGACCGCAGCGGTGAGCCCGGTGGGTAGCTGGCTTTTGCGCCCCTGTGCCAGCCACCACACAACTGCCAGCGCCAGCCCGATGATTAAGGAGCGGAAACTGAACCAGATGAGAACGACGAAATCGGGCATTGAGGGGGCTCCATGAACAATAAATGTACTAGTGGTGAAGTACATTCAATGTAACACGCGGCTGGTACATTTGCGCGACTAGGTGTCATCCAGACTCCATTAACGTGATTCGCGGCCGGCCGCGCTGCCGGTCGCGCGGCCGCCGCGTTAGCTTGGCTCGAAGGTCGGGTAGTCGGTGTAGCCTTCGGGCCCTCCGCCGTAGAAAGTTGAAGCATCGGGGCTGTTCAGCGGTAGGTTTTCCTGCCAGCGATAGGCCAAGTCAGGGTTTGCGATAGCCGGACGGCCCACGACAACGCCCTCGGCGTGACCGTCGCGAACCAGGCTGAGGGCCTCATCACGAGTCGTCATCTGCGCGAAGCCACTGTTGAGCAGCACCGGTCCGCCGAAGCGGGCACGCAGCTCTTGAGCGAAAGAACCGGTGGGTTCGGCGTGCAACACGCTGAGGTAGGCAATGCCGAGCGGGGAGAGGGCGTCGACCAGGGCGCCGTAGGTTGCGAGCGCATCGGCGCTATCCGTTTCCAGTGCGTCTTGGATGTTGTGCTCAGGGGAAATGCGCAGGCCAACACGGCCGGCACCGATTGCATCCGCCACCGCCGTCACGACCTCGATCACGAAGCGAGCGCGATTCTCGGGGGAACCGCCGTACTGGTCGTCGCGCTGGTTGGAGGCGGGGGAGAGAAATTCGTGCAGAAGGTATCCGTTTGCGGAGTGAAGCTCCACGCCATCGAAGCCCGCCTCGATAGCGTTGCGTGAGGCTGTCACAAATTCGTCGACCACGCCTGCGAGTTCACTCTCGGTGAGTGCGTGCGGCACCGGGTAGGGCTGCTTGCCGTCGTAGGTGCGGGTTTGGCCGTTGATCGCGATCGCGCTGGGGCCGACCACGGTGTATCCGCCGTTGGTGCTCTCGTGGCTCACCCGCCCGGCGTGCATTACTTGCGCGACGATCTGGCCGCCTTCCGCGTGAACTCCGGCGGTAACGTGCTTCCACACCTCGAGCTGTTCGGGCGTGACCAGACCGGGCTGGCCGGGGAAACCCTGCCCGGCGTGGCTTGGGTAGGTGCCCTCGGACACAATCAGACCGAGCGAGGCTCGCTGGGCGTAGTGCTCGGCGACCATCGGGCCCGGAACGCCGGCTTTTCCTGATCGGGTGCGAGTGAGTGGCGCCATTACTAAGCGGTTGCTGAGGCGTAGCTCACCGAGGGTCGTGGGGGAAAACAAGTTCACAGCAGATCTCTTTCTGTTGGTCGTATCAAGTCCAACATCGGGAGGTGGGCACTATTCCTCCCTGAGAAAATGCGCGGTTCGGCGGGGGCAATCAGTGCGAGGGCGTGAAGGTGACCGAGTTGGATCAGTTCGCGCGCTAGGGCAGGCGTGTCCAGTCGGTAGGGATTCTGCGGTGACCTCCTTGAGGAAGTTCGCGGAGGGTTCCCACGATGGCGATAACGGAGACGGTGGCGATAATGATTGCACTGAACATGGCATAAACACTATGATCGAGTAAAACCTGCCAAAAGTGGCAGGTGTGCCACCTATCGAATGAATACTGCCAACTTTGAGAATGGTGGATTCAACGAAAAGTAGAGGACCTCATGGAACGCGTCGCGGTCATCGTGCAAGACGGATTCACCCCGTTTGAGTTCGGACTGGCCTGCGAAGCGTTCGGCCTTGACCGCACCGATGACGGCATCCAATCATTCGACTTTCGAGTGCTCACGCCCGAACCCGGTGCTATCCGCAGCAGCATCGGCTACACGATGAACGTCGAAGACGACCTCTCCTTCGCTGATGACGCCGACGTGATCGTGCTCACTCCCGTTCCGCGTGCCACGTGGGGCACGGTGGATGCCCGAATCTCCGCAGCGCTCGAACGGGCGGTCGCTCGCGGGGCCTGGGTGCTGGCCATCTGTAGCGGCTCGTTCACCCTGGCGGCATCCGGATTGCTCGATGGGCGCCGTGCAACGACGCACTGGATGTACGCGCAGACCTTTGCTGACATGTACCCCAAGATCGACGTCGACCCCGACGTGCTTTATGTGCAGGATGACCGCATCATCACGAGCGCGGGAACGGCAGCGGGGATCGACGCCTGCTTGCACCTCTTTCGGCAAGAGCTCGGGGCGGAAATCACGAATCGCATCGCACGCCGCATGGTGATCGCTCCGCAGCGCGACGGTGGCCAAGCGCAGTTCATCGACAAGCCGTTGCCGGTTGTTCAATCCGAATCATTCGCCGCTGTGACCGAATGGATGCTGCAGAACCTGCGCGATGAGCTTCCCGTCGAGGAGCTCGCGCGTCGGGCCCAGATGTCTCCTCGCACCTTCGCGCGGCGTTTCAAAACGGATCTCGGCACCACGCCCGCGGCCTGGCTTGGGCGGCAGCGACTGCTCCACGCGCAACGGCTTCTCGAAGAGACGTCACTCGGGCTTGAGCAAGTGGCGTGGGAGAGCGGGTTCGGTTCTGCGGCTGTTTTGCGTCAGAACTTCGCGCGCAAACTGGGGATGACTCCCAGCGCCTATCGCAGTCGCTTCAGCTGCGCAATGGACGCGAAAGCTTCGGCCTGAGGGCGATTAGGAGCCTAAAGCTGTGTCGAATATTTCTCACTGATACTCTTCCCTCTTGCGGCCCACGTTCATAGACTGGCCGCTGTGGACGACAACACGAGCGAGATTCCTGCCGAGCAGACCGACACAGTGACGAATGCTGCGGAGGTAGAGCATCCCGCGGAGCTGGCAGGCGAGGCATCCGCTCATCGTTCTGTGACCGTGTGGATGAGCGCCCTCCTCGGTGTGGGCGCGGCTGTGGTTGGGCTGCTGCCGTGGCTACTTCAGGGACTGCGATTGCCGTTGCAAAACCTGTGGGCGGTCGAGGTTGCGCCTGATGAAATGCCGCTCGTGCTGCTGCCATTTAGCCAATATGCGTTGACCACAGAGATCGGGCTGATGGTGGTTGGAGCTGCGGTCGCGGGGCTTCTCGCACGCCTGTTGCGATCCCGGATGCCGCGGCGCGGAGTTCTGGTGATGTTCCTTTCGCTCATCGTGGTGCAACTGGGCGCGATCGTTCAGGCCTACGTTGTCGTACAGGGCGGGCTTCAAGAGCGGCGCGAGGCGACGTTCTATCTTGCGGCTGTCACTGGCGTTGCCGTGCTTGCGATGCTGGTGGGAATTGCGGTGTTTTGGTTGATCGCCCGCGCTCCTCGCGCGGGCGCACTGATCGGCTACGCGATGGCCGCAGTTGCGTTGGCGCCGTGGTTGGGGGAGATCCTGCATCCGCTCACCAACCAGCAGTATGGGGCGATTGACGATTTCCGGCGCTGGGCGGCCAGCGTGCTGCGTTGGGTACCAGCGATACTGGTCGGGCTTGCGGTGGGATGGTGTGGCATCCGCTCGGTGGGGCGTGTAATTGCGGTGCTGGTGAGCTTCGGGTTGCTCTGGATCGTGCCGGCCGTGGCGACAGCGATCAGCTATGCCGCCGGGAGCCGGGTGTACGCGCATGATCTTCGGGAGATGGCCAGCGCCGGATTTGAAGTGTTTCGCCAAGCGGCGACGCTGCCAGAAATTGTGGTGCCGCCGCTAGCGGTCGCGGTCGTCGTTGCTGTGCTGGTTGGCGTGGTGCTGCACGTGTTTCACCGCCGCAGTAGTCGCCCGGCGGCAACTCTTTCCTCAGGCCAATTTTCCTAGGGTCGACGCCGTGGATGCTTGGCGCTAACGATCAGGGAACTCGCCCTCATAATCGTTCCAGGTCCCGGCCACGGCCTGCATCGCCCACAGCTGGTGCTCGACCGAGGCATCCTTGCCCTCAAAATCCATCACGATGAAGTTGATGACAAAGCCATCCTCGAGAGTGGCTCCGTATTCTTCAGCACCGTGTCGAGTGTCAAACCGAAAGTAGTCAGCCTCCGCGGTGCTGTACGCCTCCACGCAGTCGAGCCCGGAGCCGCAGGCCGTGTCCGTAATCTCGGCAACGTCAGTCGTGACATCAGGAGCATCGTATTGGGAGTCCATTACGTCGCCAAGGGTGAGGACGCTCTGGGGATCGAAGATCGCGCATCCGGAGAGCGATAGTGCGGCGACTGCGATGGTGATCGCACGCCAAGGAATCGGCGGTCGATTATTGCCCCGACTAGTCACATCCGTCGAATTGACCATAGGGCGAGAGTAGAGCATTAATCACTCAAGCGGCGTTGCCTTGTCGATCGTTGGCGAGGTGCCCGTTGACCGGGGTTTTCCCCAGAGCCTGAAAACTTGGTGCTCGGCCCCCAGTCTGAGGCTCGAGGGTGTGTGTCCATGTAATGATGAGCGGGTGGTCGAACCCCAGCCGTCAACAGGCGCAATCGTGAACGAGTCGGTCTACCGGCGCGTGCTCGGCGCTGAACTCGACCTGCTGGCCCCCGAGCTTCGCCCCTACTTCGACGGCGGGCAACGAGTCGGCGTTGGCAGCGGAGTCTTCGACGTGGCGGGGTCGCCGCTGCGCATCCTGAAACCGGTGCTGGCGTTTATGGCGTGGCAGCGCATCCTCTTCCCGGAGTACGCGCGCAACGTACCCTTCGATGTCGTCAACACCCCGACCGCGGATGGTGGTCTCGGCGCGGTGCGCACCTTCCACTTTCCGGGCCGCGATCGTCCGCTGCAGGACATGATGCGCGTTGTCGACGGTCACCTGCACGACTTCTTGGGGCGACGCGGTGGCTACGAAGTGCGCATGACACTCACCGTCACCGATGGCCGCATGCAGTTGCGCTCCGATCGCCAGTGGCTGCATCTGGCTGGCCTCCGCCTCCGCATTCCCGCGCTTGCCACCGTTACGGTCGACGAATCGTGGGCAGACGGACAGCAGCATGTGGATGTTCGGCTCCACACCCCGCTGTTGGGCGACTGGTTCCGCTACGCCGGGCTCTTCACCTACGGCTACAACTAGAGTCCCCGAGGTTGGGGGAATGGTCCGTTCACAACTCGTAATTCCGGGGGCACTATGGAGTGCACTAGTACGTTGACCCATCTCACAGGCTACGGCTGTCCTGTGCCTCGCGACCGTTCAGCAGTACGACGACTAAGGATCGCGCCGCCAATCAGCACAAAGCCTTCGATCCACGTTGCCCGGTTCATGATCCCCCGATCAGCGAGTCGGAGCAGCCGACCCATAGCTGAAGATTACTTCCTAATTGAGCGGCATGAGTGGCTCACCTTCAGGCTCCCAAAGTGACAGCGCAAACCAAGCTTCTGGGAATCCCATCGACTCAACCCCGAGCTGGTTCTCTGTTGGAAACGAATCGATCAAATTTACAAGGCGTTCGGCCCATCCGCTATTGGCATCCACGGTGCGCAGGAGATACGTCATGACTGCCAAGGCGTTGTAGATGCCGAAAGTCTGCTTGGCTGAATCTTGGTCTTTCATGTGCCCGAGCAACGGCACTTGAACGCGACTCGGGCGAGCGGGTGCCGCGACGAGTTTGCGATTGAAGAGCCGAGCATGGTGCGCCGACAGGTTGCGCACGTAGTTGAGGCTCGAAATCCAGCTGTGCATCATTTTCTTAGTTGGGACTTTGTAGTAGTCGGCTATCTCGGTGGCGATCGAATTGTTGAGGCCGTTGTATAGACGATTGACTTGCCCCAACTCGAGAATCTCCGTGAGCGCCCAGATGGGCATTGTGTCGTTGTAGTTTTCACGGAAATGCGCCACGAACGCTTCGCGGGAGTCCGCGCGACGCTCGTCGACTTTTTCTAACCATTCTTGGTGCGGACTGAGCAAGGGCGCTCCCGCTGCCTGGTCAACCTTTGGTTCAGTGAATGAGCTTACGAAACAGGTGGGATCTAGATGGGCGAATGCGGAGTTGCGCCCGAGCGTATAAGCGAGACGGGTTCTCAGGGAGATTTCGATCCGTTCGATGCCGTCAAGCACCAGCATGCGAAGCTCGCGATCAAAGTTAATCAACTCAGCGGCGTACTCGAGTGTCGTGCCGGTCCGGTATTCGTTGAGAACGCGCACTCGTGGACGGCCGTGTTCATCCACGTAACTCTCGGATTCGCGAAGCGGATACAGATAGCCCGTGACGCGGTAATAGCCCACCGCGCTGAGCAACTGATACCCCGCCTGCCGATCCAGAATAGTGACACCATGAGACTCGAGTTTGTCGAGCTGACCGTCGATCGAGAGCCACTTCTTTGTGTATTTAGCCACGAGCTTCCCTAGTTAAAGAAAATCAGCCCGAGCCGAAAGGCGAGCGGGCTGATCGTGATAGACAAAACTTACCACGGACGGTAAACAGCTGGTAGGCGTTGTGGAAAACCTGTGAGGAGAGTCATTAAGGGCAGTGTCTTACATCTGCCGCGCTGAGTCGACTACGCCGTAAGCCGCTCAATCAGCTCGCGATACCGCGCAGCGGTCTGCTCCACGATGTCGGTGGGCAGCTCGGGCGGAACGCCCTGCTTGTCCCAGTGGGCGGAAAGCCAGTTGCGCACGATCTGCTTGTCAAAGCTCGCCAGACGACCAGGTCCTCCGGCGGCGTAGAGTTCGGCATCCCAGTAGCGACTTGAGTCGCTCGTCAGAACTTCGTCGGCCAGCACGAGAGCACCGGTCTCCGGGTCGGCCCCGAATTCGAACTTGGTGTCAGCGAGAATCACCCCACGCGTCTCAGCGATAGCTGAAGCCCGCGCAAAAATGTCGAGCGAAGCATCCCGAAGCGCAGTCGCAACCTCCGAACCCACGAGTTCAATGGTGCGCTCAAAGCTGATGTTCTCGTCGTGCTCACCCATCGGCGCTTTCCACGCCGGAGTGTAAATCGGTTCGGGCAAGCGGTCGCCATCGCTCAAACCAGCAGGCAGCGCAATGCCGCACACGCTTTGTGATTCCTGATACTCCAACCAGCCACTGCCCGACAGGTAGCCGCGAACGACACACTCCACCGGATACATCTCGAGCCGCTTCACAATCATCGACCGGTCAGCCAGTTCAGCGGGAGCCTCCACAGCAGCAGCATCCGCCAAATGGTTCGGCATATCAGCCAACTGCTCGAACCACCACTTGCTCAGTTGCGTCAGCAAAGCGCCCTTGCTCGGGATGCCCGGCTCCAGCACATGGTCAAACGCACTGACCCGATCACTGGCAACCATGAGCACAAGCTGTGGCTCGTCGGACCGCACATACAGGTCGCGGACTTTGCCGGAATACTTGAGCGTCCAGGCGCTCTCGGCAGCAGCATCCGCCCCAGCCGCATCGTTCACAGCGTCACTCACTTCGCGACGCGCAAAGCGATATCGCTGCGGAAGTGTGAGCCCTCGAGGTGAATGTGTCCGAGAGCTTCGTAGGCACGTTCGCGGGCGACGGCGAAGGTCTCGCCGGTCGCGACAACGCTGAGCACGCGTCCGCCGGTGGCGACAAACTCGTCACCCTTTTTGGCGGTCGCAGCGTGGGCGATGGTGATTCCGGGAACGGCGAGTGCGGCATCCAACCCGGTAATCGGGCGACCGATCTTGGGGTTCTCGGGGTAGCCCTCGCTCGCGAGCACAACCGTCACAGTAACGTCGTCGCTGAAGACGGGCGCTGCGTGGTCGGCAAGGCCGCCAGTTGCTGCGGCGTAAAGCAGCGAGCTGAGCGGGGTGACCAAACGGGGCAGAACAACCTGCGTCTCGGGGTCACCGAAGCGAGCGTTGAACTCAATAACGCGGATGCCGTCCTTGGTGACAATGAGGCCGCAGTAGAGCAGCCCGATGAAGGGTGTTTGCTCCTCAGCGAGCTGACGAATCGTGGGCAGTGCAATGGTGTCAATCACTTCATCAACGAAGCCCTCGGGGAGCCAGTTGAGCGGGGAATACGCGCCCATGCCGCCCGTATTTGGTCCGTCGTCGCCGTCATAGGCGCGCTTGTAATCCTGCGCGGGAGACAGCGGAACAACGCTGTGGCCATCGCTCAATAAGAAGAGGGAAACCTCTTCGCCAGCGAGATACTCCTCAACGAGCACGCTGCCATAGGTGAGCCAATGCTTGGCATGATCGACGGCCGCATTGCGCTCGCCGGTAACGAGAACGCCCTTGCCGGCAGCGAGGCCGTCAGCCTTCACGACATAAGGAGCACCGAATTCGTCGAGAGCCTCAATGGCTTCATCGATCGAGCCGGCGCGGTGGGCGCGGCCGGTAGGGACATTGGCGGCATCCATGATGCGCTTCGCAAAAGTCTTGCTGCCTTCAAGGGCTGCGGCAGCCTTGCCCGGGCCGAACACGGCAATGCCTCGGCGGCGAAGATCATCAGCGACGCCCTCAACGAGAGGAGCCTCTGGCCCGATGATGACGAGTTCGATGTCATTGTCGAGGGCGTATTCGGTAACAACGCTTCCCCGAGTGGGGTCAAGCGCGACAGTTTCAACAACAGACGCAATGCCGGCATTACCGGGCGCAGCCGTGATTTCGTGCGTCTCCTCCTCACTGAGAAGTGACGTCACAATGGCGTGCTCGCGGGCACCGGATCCAAGAACAAGAATTCGCACAAGCACAGCCTAACCAAGCGTTCAGTGTTCCTTGCTAGCGTTTAGGTATGGCACAGCTGAAGATTGCCGCAATTGCTGGCGAAGCAAGCATCCGAATGGTCAAAGACGGTAGAGCAGATCGCGATGCGACCGCCACCGCAGTGAGATATCTCCTGCAAGTTCTCGGGCGCGATGCCGAGGGCAACTCCGTCGAGGTGCGGGTTCCCCCATACGGCGCGGTTCAAGCGATCGAAGGCCCCAACCACACGCGTGGCACCCCGCCCAACGTGGTCGAAATGAATGCCGAAACCTGGATTGCCCTAGCCACGGGAACACGAGAGTGGGCCGAAGCCCTCGACTCCGGCGATATCAGTGCCTCGGGGTCGCGTGCCGACCTCAGCGAATACCTCCCAGTTGTGTGGGAGAGAATAGTGCCGTGAGTATTACGCCAGAACACGAGCCCGCGGCATCCGAACCGCAGCAGCCTGTGATCAAGACCACGGTTGAATCAACGGGTGTGAGCATCCGCCGCGCGCCCAAGTACGGCGCGTTCATGATCGTCGGCGGCGGACTCGGTGCCGTAGCCACGTTCATTCTCACGATGGCGTTCCCTGTTGATCCTTCGGTCGGATTCGGGGCGCTCTTTGGCTACTTCAGTCTCTTTGGTATTCCTGCCGGTGTCGCAGTCGGTGCTCTCGTTGCGCTGATCGCCGACCGTTCATCGCGCCGTCGCGCCAAGTCGGGAACAGCCGAGCACGAGATCTCAGAACCAGAAGCATACGAGGGCACGCTCGAATAACGGCGATTAGCCGGTTCTCGCTAAGTCGAAGATTTCTTAGCGAAGAGGATTAATGTTCTGCTTCAACTGGCATACTCCACTTTATGAAGCGCACGACGTTTGCTGCGGTGGGGAAGCGCGCGGTGGCCGCAGGAACGATTTTGCTCGTTGCCGGCTCGCTCAGCGGTTGCTATTTGTTCGACCCGAATGGGAAGCAAGATCGTCTGGACAATCTCGAGGGTGCTGTGGCTGATTTTGAGGCAGCGACCGTTGGTGATGTTATTTGTGAAGGGGCTGGCGGCGAACCAACTCCGAAGAATGGGTACACACATTACTTCGTCTTTGTGGGAGCCGATATTCCCGCAGCGGTCGGCGCCCGACTCGAAATGCTGGAGTACACCGGGTTCACTCGGCCAGATTCGCTGAGCTACACACGGTCCGACGGAATTGCGGCCGTTGGGTATGTGATGGACGACAGCGATGAAGCCGGCCGAATTGAAGTGTGGCTGGCCGAAGACGGTTGCGAGTTCCCGAGTACCGATGCGATGTGGGTGGAGTTTCAAGAGTCGCCCTAGGCGGAAGGCGCTCACCGGCAGGTGATTCGGACGAAGGCGCCGCTGCTTTCGAGCGAAACCGATGCAGTTAGTCTGGCTGCTTATGCACGAGCCATTCGAGGTTGTCGGGCGTGATATCACCCGCGACGCACCAGTCGTTACTAAGTCGAGGATCTTTTTAAAAACGGGCTCAATTCGGTATTTCGGCTGCGATACTTTTCTGCATGACACAGGCGAGTATGAAGATGATGGGGAAGCGCGCGGTGGCCGCAGGAACGATACTTCTCGTCTCCATTTCGCTCAGTGGCTGCTATTTGTTCGACCAGAGTTGGAGGCAAGATCGTCTGGACAATCTCGACGGTGCTGTGGCTGATTTTGAGGCAGCGACCGTTGGCGAAGTTATTTGCGAAGGAGCGGGCGGTGAGCCCACACCAAGGAACGGTTACACCCACTACTTCGTCTTCGTAGGAGCTGATGCTCTGGCTGAAGTAGGCACACGACTCGAACTGCTGGAGTACACCGGATCCACTCGGCCGGATTCTCTCAGCTACAGACGCGCGGGCGGAATCGGAGTCACCGGGCATGTCATGGACGACAGCGACGAAGCTGGCCGAATAGAAGTGTGGCTGGCAGAAGACGACTGCGACTTCCCGAGCTCCGGTGCGACGTGGGTTCAGCTTCAAGAGGCGCCCACGGAAACCGAGCCCGACTAACGTGCCGTTCGATTCGTCACGGCCAACGCTCTCCTACAGCGGTTTGTGCCGCAGCCTAACTAGCTCAGCTGGCTTTTCTCGAGCCAGTCGAGGTACTCGGGCGTGATGTTGCCGGAGATGTACTCACCGGTGAAGCAGCTCATTTCGAGCGCCGTCACGTCGGAGCCTTCGATGATCGCAGCCTGCATGTCGGCTACCTCTTGGTAGATGAGGGCGTCGGCGCCGAGTTCCATCGCGATTTCGGGAATCTTGCGGCCGTGACCGATGAGCTCGGCGCGGCTGGGCATGTTGATGCCATAGACGTGTGGGAAGCGCACGGGCGGTGCTGCTGACGTGAAAGTGACCTTGTTGGCGCCAGCTTCGCGAGCCATCTGAACGATCTCCTTGGAGGTCGTTCCGCGCACGATGGAGTCATCCACAATGAGGATGTTTTTGCCCTTGAACTCGCTGCTCATTGCGTTGAGCTTCTGCTTGACGCTCTTTTTGCGTTCGGCCTGGCCGGGCATGATGAAGGTGCGGCCAACGTAGCGGTTCTTGTAGAAACCTTCGCGGTATTCAACACCGAGCTTCTGCGCCACCTGCATGGCAGCCGGCCGTGAGGAGTCAGGAATCGGCATGACAACGTCGATGTCGCCCATCGGCGTGTACTTGGCAATAGTGTCGGCGAGCTTGTTGCCCAAACGCAGTCGAGCTTCATAAACGGAGATGCCGTTCATGATCGAGTCGGGGCGAGCAAGGTAAACGTATTCGAACGAGCACGGAATCAGCACCGGAGCTTTGGCGCACTGCTTGGAGAACATTTCGCCATCGGGCGTGATGAAGATTGCTTCACCAGGGGCAACATCCCGCACCAGTTCGTAGCCAGCACTCTCGAGTACGAGAGATTCGGATGCCACGATCCATTCGTTTCCGACAAGTCCGGTCTGGCGGCGACCCAAAACGAGCGGGCGGATGCCGTACGGGTCACGGAACGCGAGCAAGCCGTGACCAGCGATCAGGGCGATCGCGGCATAGGAGCCCTCGACGCGGTCGTGCACGCGGGAGATAGCGGTGAAGACCTGCTCGGGATCGAGGTCGTTGCCCGAAACCTGCTCTTGAAGTTCATTAGCCAACACGTTGACGAGCAGTTCAGTGTCACTCGTGGTGTTGAGGTGGCGGCGGTCAATGCGGAATAGTTCGTCAGTGAGCTGCTGCGTATTGGTGAGGTTGCCGTTGTGAACAAGGATGATGCCGTAGGGCGCGTTCACGTAGAACGGCTGGGCTTCATTCTCGTTAAAGGCATTGCCTTTGGTGGCGTAGCGCACGTGACCGAGGCCGGAGGTTCCGACAAGGTTGCGCATGTCGCGAGTGCGGTAGGCCTCACGAACTTGGCCGTTGGCTTTCTGCAAGTGCAGGGTGCTGCCGTCGGCAGTGGCTATCCCTGTGGAGTCTTGGCCGCGGTGTTGCAATAGCAACAGTGCGTCATAGACCTGCTGGTTGACGGGCTGAGAAGAGACGATACCGACAATGCCGCACATGCTTTCGCGTGGCTCCCTGAGGTCGAAGAGACCGTACCCGGTGTGAGTACGGTCTAGTTTCTCACACCCTAGAGAGACTGCTTTCAGCTGGGCGGGCGGGCGGGCGGGTGCGAGCTGCCGGTACGCTTGAGCCGTGACCGAGAACTCTTCCTCCAGTTATGCCGCAGCCGGTGTTGATACCGCCGCTGGTGACCGTGCCGTCGAACTCATGAAGGCGGCCGTCAGTGCCACTCATGGGCCCAATGTGGTCGGAGGATTCGGCGGATTCGCTGGTCTCTATGACGTTGCGTTCCTCAAGGATTACAAGCACCCCCTGATGGCGACATCAACGGATGGCGTTGGCACGAAGGTCGCAATCGCTCAGGCGATCGATAAGCACGACACCATCGGTCAGGACCTCGTGGGCATGGTCGTTGACGACATCATTGTTGTTGGTGCGAAGCCTCTTTTCATGACCGACTACATTGCGTGCGGCAAAGTTGTACCGTCTCGTATCGCCGACATCGTTGCCGGTATTGCGCGTGGATGCTCGGCTACCGGCACTGCGCTGGTGGGCGGCGAAACAGCAGAACACCCCGGCCTTCTTGGTCCAGACGACTACGACGTTGCCGGTGCTGCCACTGGCGTTGTTGAAGCGGATGCCCAGCTGGGCCCGCACCTTGTTGCGGACGGCGATGTTGTCATCGCGATGGAATCATCCGGGATCCATTCCAACGGTTTCTCTCTCGTGCGCCACATTCTGGCCAACAACAAGATCAGCTACACCGACCGTCTTGACGAGCTCGGTGGAGTCGTGGGTGAAGTGCTCCTCGAGCCCACCCGCCTCTACACAATGCCGCTGCTTAACCTGCTCGATGCGCAGCCGGGTGCCGTGCACTCGCTCAGTCATGTCACCGGTGGCGGAATCGCCGCCAACCTTGCTCGCGTGCTTCCTGTCGGTTCGTGGGTCGAAGTTGAACGTTCGACCTGGTCGCCGCCCGCCGTTTTCCGGGTGCTCTCTGACCTGGCTGGATCCAGCCTCGAGAGTGCTGAAGGAACCTGGAACCTCGGCATCGGCATGATCGCGATTGTGGCTGCAGACGCCGCCGACGCAACGATCGCCGCCCTGACCGCCGACGGCATCCCCTCGTGGGAAGTTGGTCGTGTTTCGATGGCCGCCCATGATCTTTCGGGCTTCGAACAGGGCGCCAAGGGTGTCAACGGTGGCGCTGTGCGACTGAGCGGAAGCTTCGCCCGCTAGCCGTTTGTTAGACGTTTTCCGCGATTGCGGGCGCCCTCAGTAGTGTGTGGATCGCGCGCACGGCAGGTGCCTCTGTCATCGTCGCTCGCCAGATGAGCGAGATCGGTCGAGTGGGCACAGGTTCGCGCAGCGGGATCGCCACAACACCATCAGGAAGGCGTCCGCGCCCGAGTCGAGGCACGAGAGCAACAGCGACGCCTGCCGCAACGAGTTCCACTTGAGAAGCGAACTCTAAGCAGCGATAGTCGATGCGTGGCGGGTGGGGATCACCGCGATACATGTGGCAAAACCACTCGTAACAAATGGTGCCATCCGGCGTACACGCCCAGGTGTGATCCCGCACATCCCCCGGTGTCACGAACGCGTTGAGAGTGAGCGGATCATCTTTGTGAACTAGAACGTCAGCGACGTCGCGAAACAATTCTTCGCTGCAGAGGCTCGGGGGAAGCGTCATCCCTACGCCTTCCCAATGGTGCACAAGCGCAAGGTCGAGGGTGCCAGCGGCAACGGCAGCGATCGCATCCCACGGTTCGAGTTCGGTTACAGTAACGCGAAGCTCCGGGTAGTCGGCGTTGACCTGCGCGAGGAGCGCCGGCAACATCCCACGTACCGCGGTAGAGAAGGCCCCAAGCTTGAGGGTTCCCGCAGGGCGCGCACCTGCGTCATGCAACCGCGAACGGAGCTCTTCGACACGTTCGCGGAGTGTCCCGCCTTCATCCACAACGCGGCGCCCCGCAGCGGTGAGTACGACCCCGCGACCCTCACGATCGAGCAATCGTGCGCCAAGGTCGCGCTCAAGGCGCTTGATTTGTTGTGACACCGCAGAGGGAGTAAAGCCAAGACCGGCGGCAGCCGCGTGCACCGTCCCCGTGCGGGAGACGGCAATCAGAGCGTCGACGGCAGCGAGATCGATCATTACGCCATTATGTAACAAACCCACTGGGTAACATGCAAAATCGTGCGCTGGTGTTACATGGTTGAGAGAAGCAGACTCGAACCATGCCCCTTCGTTCCGCGCTTGCTGCTGTTCTTGTCGCCATTATCTGGGGGCTGAACTTTGTGGTCATTGACCTCGGGCTTGAAGACATGCCGCCTGCACTCTTCGTCGCTATCCGTTTCGCCGCCGTCATTGTGCCCGCCATCTTCTTCGTGCCGCGACCAACAGCACGCTTTCGCGACGTTGTGCTCGTCGGACTCTTCATGAGCCTTGGCCAGTTTGGCCTTCTCTGCACGGCGCTCGCGATCGGTATGCCTGCGGGCTTAGCCTCGCTCGTTCTACAAGCACAGGTCGTTCTCACCGTGGTATTTGCGGCGCTCGCACTGCACGAAATCCCCACTCGCAGCCAACTCGTCGGGGTGAGCCTCGGAGCATTCGGCCTCGTCGTCGTCGGTAGCGGGCGCGGGGTAGACACGCCAGCGCTGGCCTTTATGGTGACGATTGCCGCAGCCGCCTCTTGGGCAATCGGCAATGTCATTGCCCGTCGAATCGGGCGAGATGGCGCAACGCCGTCACGGCTGGCAGGACTGTCACTCACTGTCTGGTCGGCGCTTGTGGTTCCCGTGCCCATGGTGCTGCTCGCCCTTGCACTCAACGGTGCGAATGCTGTGGGCTTCGCCCTCACTCACCTCACAGTTCCGCAACTGCTGTCGACGGCGTATACGGCTTGGCTTGCGAGCCTCGTGGGTTACGGAATCTGGAATACCTTGCTCGCGCGTCATTCCGCATCTGCCGTAGTGCCGTTCACAATGCTCGTGCCAATCGTCGGGATGGTCACCGCGTGGATAGTTTTGGGCGAGGTCCCCACTCTTGCCGAGGCAGGCGGCGGCGTGATGCTGCTTCTCGGCGTCGCAATCACCACAGGATTGCTCCGTCGTCGCCGCGCCCGAACGCAAAGAGTGTGAATCGCTGGTGCCGTGGGGTTGAATGGGCACTATGGCACCTAAGAAGCCCGAAACTTCGGTTGACGTCGAAACCATCGCTGACGTCGAAACCACCGCTGACGTCGAAACCCCTATTGACGCTGAGCCCGTTGGATCCGCTGAGCCCGCGCAGCCGGAAGAGCTGAGCCGCCCCGAGCCACTAGAGGCGCGAGACGGGTCGCCGGCTGCCGCGCTCTGGAGCCTCAACACGCGCTGGCGCCACATCAACCACGGCTCTTTCGGTGCGGTGCCCGTTTTTGCTCAGCTGCGCCGCATGGCCTACCTGCAAGAGGCCGAAGGCGCCCCCCAACGCTGGTTCATGGCCGCCCCTGCGCGCGTTGCGCAGGCCCGAGCGGACCTAGCCGACTTCATTGGTGTGGATGCCGAGCACTTCGGTTTCGTGCCCAACGCCAGTGCCGGAATGACAGCATCCATTCGCGCTCTCGGGTTGAGTGCTGGCGACGAGATTCTCGTCACCGACCACACCTACGGTGCCGTCGCATTTTCGGCGAAGCGCGAAGCGCGCGAGCGCGGCGCAAAAGTGCGCACCGTGCCCATCGAACTGGATGCGTCAGCGGATGAGGTGCTCGCCAAGCTCGGCAAAGCCCTCGCCAAGAAACCAGCTGGTCTCGTCATTGACGCCTCAAGTTCCTCAACGGCACGCGAGTTTCCGGTGGCGCCCCTCGCAGAACTCGCCGCCAAGCACGGAGTTCCGCTGCTCGTGGATGCCGCCCACGCCCCCGGCGTGAAGAACCGCCCAGCAGAGGGTGTCGCGGCATCCGCGTGGGTGGGAAATTTGCACAAGTTTGCGTGCGGTTTTCGAGGAACCGCAGTGCTCGTTGCTGAGAAGGGGTTCGCTAAGAACCTGTATCCCGTGATCGATTCCTGGGGAATGGACGAGCCATTCCCTTCGCGCTTCGACCACCAAGGAACCCTCGACTACACGCCCTACCTCGCTACGGTAGATGCGATTACAGGTCTCGAAGATCGAATCGGTTGGGATGCCATCCGGGCCTACATTGAGTCGCTGCTCGACTACTCCACTGAGGTCGTGGCTGACGCGCTCGATGCGGCATCAGGCCAAGAGTCACGCGTAGCGGTCGGCACGCCCGCCCCCGGAATGCGACTGCTGCGCCTGCCAGGAACGCTAGGAGCAACCGGCCCGCAGGCGAACGACGTGCGTCAACGCATCACCGACGAACTCGGGTTCGAAACCCAGATCACCAACTGGCGCGACACCGGCTACCTGCGTCTCGCCGCGCACGCCTACAACTCAGCAGACGACTACGAACGATTCGCCGAAGATGTTGTGCCGACACTCGTGAGCTGGAGTCGCCAGGCCTAAGGTCATAACCCGGATGCCGCGCTCGCGGCGCGAACACGATCCCCATCGACAGCAATACCCAAACCGGGTTCGGTGAGGGAGGAGAGCCGCCCAACGCTCGAATGAAGTTCTGGCGCACCAACAAAGTCATACAGTTCGTTACGGGTCGGAGCAAGCTCGAACTCGGAGCACGCCTCACTCGCTAATGACAATGCGAGCGATGAGGCGTAGACCAAAGGTCCAGCAAAAGCATGAGCATTCGCCTTGACCCCGGCAGCGCCACACAGCGCGGCCGCAGCTCGAAAACCACTCACGCCATCGATGCGCCCCGGATCCATGCCGACGACATCCACCGTTCCTGTGCTCACTATCTCCTGCACCCCGGTGACATTCCACTCGCGCTCGCCGTAGGCAATGAGCACGCCGCGGGCATTGTCGTGAAGCTGACGGTACCCCTCAGGGTTTCGAGCCCCGAGCGGTTCCTCAAGCCACGCGAGACCAAGCGGGGCGAGGGTATCGATGCGTGCCTGAGCTTGCTCGACATTCCAGCCAACGCGGGGACCCACATCGATCATGACGGGGGTGTCATCGCCCAGCGCACCGCGAAGCGCAGTCATGAAGGCAATATCGCGTTCCAGTTCCACGCCCAAACGTGAGGCTCCCGTTTTGCCAAACGCAATTTTGATTCCGGATGCTCCGCGATGCGCCACCCACTCAGCCATCTCAGCAGTCATCTCGCCCAGATCTTCCACAGAGGCATGGCAGGTGATGATCGTGTCGAGGCTCGCATCGGAGACCGCCCCGAGAAGCACCGCCAGATTGGTTCCCTCACGACGGCCGACCAGATCCCACAGCGCCATATCAATCGCCGACACCGCAAAGCTCGCAATCCCCGCACCGCCGTGCCACCACGCATGAGCCGTCATTGTTGCGCTCGCCGACTCCGGGTTCGCCGGGGTGCCCGCGAGTGCGTCAGCAAAACCCCGAACCAGAACGGCAGTCGCGCTTGCAGCCTCGCGCACGATCGTGGCGGCCTCGCCCCAGCCGACAGTGCCAGCGGCATCCTCGACTCGCACAAGGCAGCTGTAGCGGGTGCTGTCGTGGTCGTTGGTTTCGCGGTACGGCAGGGGGTAGGCGTCGATGCGCGCAATTGTGGGGATGCTCATCGGGCGATGCTCCCGCCCTGGGCGGCACTTCGGTAAACAAGTTCGAGCGCCTCTGCAGTGAGGGCGCCAAGCGTTCCGGGGGCGGGGTTGTCTCCGCGCCCGAGGGCTATCTCGATGAGCGCGTTGGCTGGACCTTCTGCCTGATACGCACCATCGCCCGGCGAAAGATCGAGGCGATGTTCTCCGCTGTCTGGCCGATAAATCCAGGCCTCTTCGCGCAGAACATCAACCATGGCCTGCCCCTCGCTGCCGACCGCGCGCACCTGCAAATCGTGCTTATCTTTCCACGCTCCCGCGTGAGCTGAAGCCCCCGAGAGTACTCCAATCGCCCCGCTCTCAAAGGTCAGCACTGCCGCATCGTGCAGCTCCACCGGGGTCGTCGCGGCACCAAACATCTGTGCGGATGCCGCAACAACGCGGTCGGGAAACAAGGCGAGGGTCAGGCCAAGGGCATGACTCAATTGCGCTTGGCCGTAGCCACCACCCGAAATGAGGGGATCAGTCCACGTCGCGGTCTGGGGCACAGAATCCGGGGCCGAATCGGGATAGGCCCCAGTGCCGCTCAGTAGTTCGCGAGTGCTCGATGACATGTGCACGGTGACATGCTCCAAAGTTCCGATGCCCACCCGGGCGATCATCTCCTTTGCGTTGCGGACCATCGCCATGAAGTTCCAACCAAACGCGATCAACAGCTCGCGGTCGTGCTCACGGGCAATCTCCACCAGATCCCACGCCTCCGCCGACGCAATCGTCATCGGCTTCTCGCACAAAACATGCGCGCCAGACCGCAGCGCGGCGGCAGCATGCTCATGGTGCAGCGATGACGGTGACGCGACAATAACGGCATCCACCCCAGGGGCGAGAACGTCGCGATAGTCGGCCGAGGCAAACTCAAAGCCAAAGGTGTCTCGGATGCGTTCGGCGGCATCCAGATTCGACCGGCACACGCCAACCAGTTCAACATCGTCACGAGACTTCAGGGAGGGCAGGTGGGCAGCAACCGCCCACGAGCCTGCACCAATTACTGAGACGCGGATCTTCTTCATTGAACTCCTCCGGATGCCTGACCGGTTGACGGGTTAGTAGGTGAGCAGGTTAGCGGGTGGGCCCGCTAGTTGGTGACGCGATAGCGACTGAGTGCCGAAGCGAGAACGCTGAAGCCTTCAACAAGCTGGCCTTCATAACCGCTTGGCGTGCCGTCTTTCATTCGCCAGTCGTTACCGGAGCCAAGCCCGCCGAACGAGGTGTCATCAGCAATTGTTGTCGCGAGGTTTTCCAACACTTGGGCCGACTTCTCGGTGAGCCCGACACGATCGAGCGCATCGACAATGACGCGTGCTCCGTGGTGCGAATACCCACCCTGCTGGTAGCTGCCCATCGGCAGGCCGAACACAACCCCACCGATGTCGTATTCCGGAATGCGCCAGATGTTGAGAGGGATGCCGTTGCGAAAGTCATCGAGCCCGATTGATTCCCAGGCGGCGACGAGGGACTCCATCACGCCACGAGCCTTATCGACGGGCAACAGCTCTGTCATGCAGGCCATGCCGTTGAGTTGTGAGAATCCGTAGTCGTGCAGGGTGCCATCTTTCGAACGCCAGCCGGCAATAATTCCGGTTTCAGGGTTGTAGAAGGTGTCGAAGTACACGCTCTGAAGTTTGCTGCGGCTTTCTGCGATTCGTGCCGCAAGCTCGTTCTCTCCGTGTGCTTCGAGCACGGGGATCCAGAGGGTCCACGTTTCGAAGACGACAGCGTTGGCCCACGCATCTTTCCAACCAAACGACAGCACGTCTGCCCAGCAAGTGCTCCACTGGTGGTCGCCACTATTGCCGATGCGCAGGGTTGACTCGACTAGGCCATCGCCGTCAACATCCCGGGCGAGCATCCCTTCAAGTTCACGGATGAGCACGGTGCGGTTGCGAGCAAACCAGTCGCCAGATTTTTCCCACGCCGCAAAACGGGCGGCAGCACCTAGGGTGTTGCCGCTCATGTGCACGTACTCGTCGTCGAGGCGGTGGTCGCCATGCGAGGTGGTGCCACTTCCATAACTGGGCGCGCCGTCAAGCCAACGCTGCAAGGAGCGGCCAACCCATTCCATCGCGGGCAGGGAGGTGGTCTCGTCTAATTGCTCGGCGATGACGGAGACATCGGCCAAGGATGTCGTGCAGTGCATCGAGGCACCATTGTTCGAGTAGGTAGCGGTGTCGCCGCGGAACGGTAACGCTGTGAGGGTGTGACGTTCGAGCATCCGGCGAATCGCATCAGGAGTGTCATCGGCCAGCGTCGCGAGCGACGGCGTCTCTACGACCAACTCAATGTCTGCTGTGTGCTGACCGGCCGGGAGAATATAGTCGCCAAAGTCGGTGGCGATCTCGCCCACCTTGAGTTCAAGCGTGTTGGTATCGAGGGGGCGCACCGAGTCGCTTCTCCACTGGGCACCGTCGCTCGCCGAAATATTGAGGGTGCCGTGGCGCGGAAAATGCCAAGCGACCGCGCCCGTGAGGAGCCCGGTTTCGCCACGGTAGGCGAGCGGGCCGAGCGCGCACGATGGGGTCACGCGATTGTTCGTAGCGACGTGCCAAGCAGAGCTGGTCCAGGCGCGGCGTTCAGTGTCGCTGGTGCGTTCGACGTGCATCCGGATGCGGTCTGCTTCGACGGTGAACTCAAGAACGTAACGCTGAGATGCGGCGTCACTCACGAACTCATAACGCACGGTCGACCCGTTCACCGTGGTGGTGCCGACGTAATCAGTGTGCAGAAAACCGAGCGGCATGAGGCCGCCGATTGCCGTGAATCGCGGCCCCTGAGCAAGGTATTCGGCGTTTTGGTCGCGCAGCACTGGGTAGACGCCCGAGGGATAAACGCCGCTGCGCACGATGTCCATGGAGCGGGGCATCTGCAGCAGGTTGACGTGGGTCTTTCCGTAGCCATCAGCATCGAGAGCGAGGTACGACCAGGCGGGGGAGGTGAGGCGAAAGCCGACCTGCAGGTGGTCTGTCGTGAATCGCACTTCGGTCTGAGTTGTTCGTGCGCTGACGCCGGCCGATTGGCCGGTGAGGTCGATTGCGGCAACGGTGAGGCTGCCTTCGTTGTCAGGTTCCCACTGGTTGTTGGTTTCACCCTCGAGAATCATGCCGGTGGAGGCAAGGTTCCAGCCCGGCCACCATTCATCGGTCGCTGCGCGCCGCACTTGAGCTACGAGGGAACTGGCTTCGAGCCCGCCGAGGTCAAGGCTGGCTCCATTCGCGAGAACCTCTTCGGCGGTGGAGCGCAAGTGGCCTACTTCACGCCACTCGTTTTCGCCGTCGGCAGTGAAGACCACTACGTCGAGGGCAGCATCGAT
This sequence comes from Rhodoglobus sp. G.S.23, assembly GCF_056675935.1. Taxonomy (NCBI): domain Bacteria; kingdom Bacillati; phylum Actinomycetota; class Actinomycetes; order Micrococcales; family Microbacteriaceae; genus Rhodoglobus; species Rhodoglobus sp. G.S.23. Next base: position 2,636,606 of record NZ_CM155237.1, on the reverse strand, counting down.
TTCTTGACCGCTCGCACACTTGTGATAGCCGGGAGCTTGGGCCACCGAGAGGCGGTTAAAAGTCGCTGGTTTGTTCGTAAAAATCGCCCGCTGGTGAATGATTCGCTCAGCCGGGGCGCCTTCTTCGTGCTCTGTCGGGACGCTCCACAGTGAGCGCGTATGGAGCCGCATCGGGGCCGCTTGTTCCATCTCCCACGACGGTGTGGCGAGAGGATGCGAGAAGAGGTTCATCAAAACCGGTAACCTTTCCAGAAACGTTGACAGGACGAATGTAACCAACTTACGCTCTCAACGAAAGCCCAATTGCGAACTCCCGAGGAAATCCACGAATGGCAGCAAAGACGCGCACCCGATCGAAAGTGACCAGCCCCGGTCAAGCTTTCGTCCTGCCCCAACTGCTGCTCATCTTGGCGTTCATCTTCTGGCCCCTCTGCGCTGTCCTCTACTACTCCACGACTCAATATGACGGCCTCTCCGAGCCCATCAACGTCGGGCTCGACAACTTCATCTTCTTGGCAACCTGGCCAGATTTCTACCGCATCCTCCTCAACAACCTCCTCCTCGTTGGCGGCGTCGTGGTTTGGGTGCTTGTGCCCTTCGTGATGGCCATCGCGGTCTTTCCGATGAAGGCTGCTTCAACCATTCGCGCGATCCTTTACATTCCCGCGATGCTCCCACCCATCATCGTCGGTGGTGTCTTTCGCATCGTTCTCGCCGACGAAGGCCCGGTCAACTCCGGCCTTCGCGCGGCGGGACTGGGATTTCTTGCTCCCGGCTGGTTCACCGACCCCAACTTTGTGCTCATTACCGTTGTCGTCGTGATCGGCTGGGCAACACTCGGAAGTGGAGTTCTGTTTTACTCCACCGGGCTCGCCGCAATCTCCCCAAGCTTCATTGAAGCCGCTCAACTCGACGGCGTGAACCGCTGGCAGATGATCTGGCACATCTACCGCCCGGCGCTTCGGCCCATCACTCGTTTCTGGATCCTGCTGCTCACGATCTCCACGGTCACCGGATTCTTCCCCTGGATCTATGGGCTCACCCAGGGCGGCCCCGGTGTGGCATCAACCACTCTCGACTATGCGATCTACGCCACGCTCAATCAGGGATCAACGCTGGGGCGCGGAGCCGCGATCGCCGTTGTCAGCCTCGTGTTTATCGCGCTTATTGTGCTCATCCAGGCGGGAATGCGACGCATCCGCAAGACGGAGGAGTGGAACTAGTCATGAAGAAAAACAACTGGTTCGAGACCGTTATTGTCGCCGTCGCTCTCGTCGTCGTACTTGGCCCGATCCTGTGGGTGGTGCGGGTAGCACTCAAGCCCACCGCGGAATACGTGGGTGAACCGGCCAACTTCGGTGGCACCTGGACCTTCGAGAACCTGACTACCGTGTGGGTCACCGGCGGGATGGCTCAAGCAATCCTGCACTCCACGATCACCGTCGGGGTCGGAGCAACACTCGCGGTCGCCCTCGCTGCCTGCACCGGATTCGCCCTAGCGCGCTATCAATTCATGGGCCGCCGGCTCACCATTGCATTGACGACCGGGGCAATGTTCCTGCCTGCTGCAGCCCTCGTCATCCCCATGTTCGAACTCCTCCAAGTGTGGGGGATGCTCGACTCGCTCGTCTGGCTCGGAGTCGTTTACGGGGTCATGTTCTCGGCATGGGCAACCGTCTTCATGCGCTCGTTCTTCTCACAATTGCCGTCTGAAGTTTTCGAAGCGGGAGATGTGGATGGCGCTGGCCCGATCCGGCAATTCTTCTCCATTGCACTGCCCATGGCTCGTCCCGCTCTAGCAACCGCATTCATCCTCACGTGCTTCTTGCAGTGGAGTGAGCTGCTACTTGCTCTGCTGTTGCTTCCCTCAGGGGACACGCCAACTGTCGCTGTTGCGATCGCGCAGTTTTCGTCACAGTTCCGCACCGGGGGACCGCTCACGGCGGCCGCCATGCTCGTGGGCACTGCCCCGGTGTTATTGCTCTTTGTCGTAGGACAGAGATGGCTGCAAGCAGGGGCCATATCGGGGGCGGTCAAGGACTGAATCTCAGACCGCCCCCTACCCCATGGGTTGATCGCAAGACCATCCCCGCACGACCCCAAGGTGGGCAAGGAAGCACATCACAATCACACTATGGAGGTAAGACCAGTGTCACAGATATTTACGAAACGACGTGGGCTCTCGATTGCTGCGGCAATCGGTGTCGGCGCACTGCTCGCAGGCTGCGCCGGTGGCGACAGCACAGGTTCGGCCGACGGCCCCATCACCCTTCTGACCAGCGGAGACGCTGACACAACTCAGGGCCAAGGCAAGGCAATGAACGACATCATTGCGCTGTTCACAGAACAAAACGGAATCGAGGCAGAACAGGATCGAGTTCCTTTCGATCAGTTCTTGGCATCCGCAACAACAAAGGCTCGAGCAGGGAAACTGGGCGACGTTGTCGAAATGCTGCCCGGTGCCAACTTTGAGTCACTGTTCAGCTCGGTAGCCGACCTCAGCAAAGACCAATTCGCCGACGCTGATCTTCTCAGTGGATGGTCCGCCACCGTCAAGGATGTCGCCGACGACTCCGTATTCGCGGGCGTTCCGGTTGGTGCCCAGGGCGTCGTTTGGTACTACAACAAGGCGCTCTTTGAGCAGGTTGGGCTCGACCCCGAAACGCCACCGGCAACGTGGGACGATATGCTCGCAACGTGTGACGCCTTCAAGGCCGAAGGTATCTCCCCGATCGGAATGTCGGGAAGCGACTCGTTCATCCTCTGGTGGGGCTGGTCGTCACTCTCCCCGCAGTTCTTCTCCACCGACGACGTGAACGCTGTTCGCTCGGGAGACATCGCCCTCAACGACGACCGCTTCCTGGAATCGCTGCAGCCACTGCTCGACTCTTACAACGCTGACTGCTGGAACGACGACTACGCCGGCAAGAAGTTCACGGATGTCGAAGCAGACTTTGCCGCAGGCAAGGTTGCGATGGTTCCCGGTCTCGTTTCAAACGCGATCAACTGGAAGGTGTGGGACGACAAACTCGGTACCGACGCCTATGGAGTCTTCAACGCACCCAAGGTTGCCGGAACAACCCTTCAGGGTCAGTTCTTCAACCCGGTCTTGATGTACGGAGTTAGCGCAAAGTCGGCGAATCCCGAGGCTGCTCTGAAGCTCATCGAGACCATGGCATCCGCTGAGGGTCAAACCATTCTGCTGAAGGAAGCAAGCCAGTTTCCGAACCGCACCGACGTTGATGTTGTTGGCGTGACCGGGAGCACTGGCGCAGGCCAGATTCTCGACATCGTTGATGCCGTCGGCGGCGTCGATGTTGCTCAGAACCAGTTCAACGGTGCTGCGCAGTCTGCTTCTTGGACGAACCTCACCCAGACGATGATCTCGGGTGACCTGGCTGCCTTCCTCGACAACCTCGAAAAGCAGCAACGCGGCTAACTGCGATTGACGACGAGACCGAGCCATCACACTCACCACACGCGTGGTGGGCGAATAACGGAGTTCACAGAATATGCATGATCAACGAGTTCACGCTGAACGCGATCCGCTGGATCCACAAGCGCACGGCCTGACGATAACCCGCATCGAGACGATCCCCATGGTCGCACCGCTTGCCCGAGAGTTTCGCGGTAGCCACTACCACATGACTCATCGCGCAACCATTGTGACCAGGGTTCATACCGATGCGGGGATCATTGGAGAGGCCTATACCGGGGATGAACACGAGACGATGTTTGACATCGATCGCATCATTCACGAAGAACTCGCGCCAACGCTGATCGGCCAAGATGCAATGGCCATCGAGCGCCTGTGGGATTCCGGGTACAAAGTGACCTTCGATATTCTCCGTGACCGCCGGCTCGGTCTCGTCGCCCTCGCCGCAGTAAACACCGCCATCTGGGATGCCGTAGGTAAAGCCCTAAAAATGCCCCTCTGGAAACTGTGGGGTGGGTATCGCAATGAGCTACCGATGATCGCCATCGGTGGTTACTACGGCGAACCCCTCGGAAGCATTGCCGACGAAATGCACAACTATCAGGAGCTCGGCCTCGCCGGCGTGAAATTCAAAGTTGGTGGGCTCAGCGCGGCAGAAGACGCGGCACGCATCACCGCAGCCCGCGAGGCCGCTGGCGATGACTTCATCATCTGCATCGACGCCAATCAGGGATACAAACCTGCCGTCGCTGTCGACCTGAGTCGTCGGATTGCTGACCTCAACATCCGCTGGTTCGAAGAGCCCGTGGAGTGGCACAACGATAAACGGTCGATGCGCGACGTGCGCTATCAGGGCTCAGTCCCAGTCTGTGCTGGCCAAACCGAATTCAGTGCAAGCGGATGCCGCGACCTCATGGAGACCGGAGCAATCGACGTGTGCAACTTTGACTCGTCGTGGTCAGGCGGACCGACCGCATGGTTGCGAACCGCCGCGATCGCCACCTCCTACGACGTGCAAATGGGGCACCATGAAGAACCGCAGGTGTCTACGCACTTGCTGGCGAGCCAGCCTCACGGCACAATCGCCGAGTGTTTCCACCCCGATCGCGACCCGTTCTGGTGGAACATGATCACTAACAGGCCAAAACTCAACAACGGCACCCTGACCCTGAGCGATCGCCCGGGGCTGGGCTGGGATCTGAACTGGGACTACATCGACCAGTATCGGGTCTCGAAAGACTAGGTGGACAAGAACATGAACGATCACTCTGGAAACCGGCGAGGCGCTAACGAGCGTCGGTCAACGCCGCCACTTCGCCGAGCAGGTATGCGTGAAGTGGCTGAGCGTGCTGGCGTCGCTATCTCGTCGGTTTCTCGAGTGATCTCCGATCATCCTGATGTCAGCGACAAGATGCGCGAACGCGTTCTCGCTGCGATCGAGGAGCTGGGTTTTCAGCCGGACGCGTTGGCGCAAAGCCTGCGCACTGGCGAGAGCTTCACGATCGGGTTCGTTGCCGCCGACATTGGCAACCCACTGTTGGCACAGATCGCGATGGGCGCTGAGCGGGTGCTTCGTCAGCGCGGATATTCGATGCTGGTCGCCAACTCATTCAACGAACCTGGTCTCGCGCTCGAACAATTGAGGTCGATGGAGCAACGGCGCATTGATGGGCTGCTGATTTCGGTCAGCGATGAGACTGATGAAGCGCTCAATAAGGCACTGGAATCGGCGCACTATCCCATCACGCTCATTGACCGTGAGATCGCAGCAACCTCAGCCGCTGCCGTGCTCAGCGACCATGCCACCGGCATCCGTGCTGCTGTCGAGCACCTGATTTCTCTGGGGCACCAATCCATTGCCCTCGTGAATGGCAGCTCGCAAGTGCGCCCGTCGCGGGAACGAGCCGAGACTCTCGCAAGAGTTGCTGGCGAGCATCCGAATATCACCTCAACGATTCGCATGGGTGACTTCAGCGCTGAGCACGGCTACAACGCCACTAAAGAACTCATGACAGCGTCGGATGCTCCTACCGCTCTCATCGCGGGAAGCAACCAGATTCTCGTGGGGGTACTCCGCGCGCTGCGCGAACTCTCGCTCAGCATCCCCGCGGATGTCAGCCTCGTGACGTGCGATGACGTTGCGCTGTCAGAGTTTCTTACCCCTGCAATCAGCACCATTTCGCGTGACCCGGCCTTGATTGGGCGCACAGCAGCTGAGCTTGTGCTTGCTCAACTTTCTGGCGATGCCGGTGCAGAAACCCATCTGCCCACAGGATTCCGAACCACAGACAGTTGCGGTCCGCCGCGACAGAAGTAGAAAGTTTAAACCCATGACCTATCATTCCGTGAGCCCCACGCTTGCCGATCCGATGCCCGCAGACGCCCTTGAGCTGTTGCGTTCCATGTATGAGATTCGTTTCTTCGAAGACGAAATCATGGGGCTATTCAGTCAGAATTTGGTGCGCGGAAGCACCCACCTGTGCCAGGGGCAGGAAGCGGTGACGGTGGGTGTGTGCAGTGCGCTGAGCCCAGGCGACACCATGACGTGCACCTATCGCGGCCACGGAGCCGTGCTCGCTATGGGCGCCCCTCTAGACCGCGCCTTTGGAGAAATTTTGGGGCGTGCGGGTGGGTTGTGTGGAGGCAAAGGCGGCTCCATGCATCTTGCCGACGTTTCCGTTGGTGCGCTGGGATCGAACGCGATCGTCGGCGGCCATCTCCCGACAACGGTGGGCGCAGCGCTGGCAGCGAGCTATCGCGGGACCTCCGAGGTGAGCGTCGCCTTCTTCGGTGACGGATCAACAAACATTGGCGCATTCCACGAGTCGCTCAACCTGGCATCCATTTGGAAGCTGCCCGCCATCTTCGTGATCGAGAACAATCAGTACGGCGAATACTCGACCGTGGCATCAACGACCCCCATTGATCGCTTGAGCGATCGTGCAGCGTCCTACGGAATGCCCGGCGTCTTCGTCGATGGCAACGACGTGATTGCCATGCGCTCGGCAACCAAGACCGCCGTCGAGCGTGCGCGTGCCGGCGAAGGCCCGACACTAATCGAGGCCGATACCTATCGCCACAGCGGACACTCGCGAAGCGACCCCGCAAAGTATCGCCCAGAAGAAGAAGTGAAGTTGTGGTTCGCGCGCGACCCCATTGTGCAATTGCGAAACGCCATTGAAGCGACTGGTGGAGCGGATGCTGCTGCCGCAGTGGAGCGCACGGCTCACGCCGATGTCGAAGCTGCCCGCGATCTCGCCCTTACCTGGCCAGAACCCGAACTTTCTGCCGGAATGGAGCACATCTACTCATGAGCGACACCCTCAACTATCGCCAAGTCATCGCGCGCGCCATTGCTGACGAGATGCGCGAAGATCCCGACGTGTTCATGATCGGTGAAGACATCGGTGCGGCCGGTGGCGCGTTCAAAACCGCTGCTGGGCTGTTCGAAGAGTTTGGTCCGCGCCGCGTGCGCGATACCCCGATTTCAGAGCAGGCAATTGTCGGAGCCGCTCTTGGTGCCGCGATCATGGGACTTCGCCCGGTGGCCGAAATCATGTTCGCCGACTTTGCGGGGGTTTGCTACGACCAGATCGTTAATCAGGTCGCTAAGCACCGCTATATGACGGGTGGCCAAGTCACCGTGCCGCTGACCATCAGAATGGCAAACGGTGCCGGTACTGGTTTCGCGGCTCAACATTCTCAGGCTGGCGAGAACTGGTTCCTCAACGTTCCGGGCCTCAAGATCGTGGTTCCGGCCACAGTAGAAGACCTTTACGGACTGTTGCGTGGCTCTATTCGCGACAACGACCCGGTGCTCTTCTTCGAGCACAAGGGGCTCTTCTCACTGAAAGGCTCGGTGCCAACGGGAGACGCAGCGGTTCTTCCGCTGGGGGTGGCATCCGTCGTCCGTGCCGGTAAGGACATCACTATTGTTGCGACCCAGCAGATGCGGCACCGTTCTGTCGAGGCGGCCGAGGCGCTCGCCGCGGTTGGCATCGCGGCTGAAGTTATTGATCCTCGAACGCTGATTCCGTTCGATGATGACGCGGTTGCTCGTTCACTGGCGAAAACTTCGCGGCTATTGGTGGTTCAGGAATCCCCGCAAGACGGCAGTTGGGGCGCATCATTGGTCTCCCGCATGACTACACAACACTTCACGCTTCTGGATGCTCCGCCGTCGCTGCTCTCCAGCCCCGACTCACCTGTGCCCTATGCCGGTGTGCTGGAAGAGGCATGGTTGCCCTCCGTTGAGGCGATTGTGGCGAAGGCAAAAGAATTGGTGGCGTTTTAGCCGAAAGCCCACGCACAAAAAGTCGAACGCCCGGCCCTCGAGGGGTTAGGCGTTCGACTTTTGTGGTGAAACTGCGTTTATCGTGAAGTTTCGTGTGTGGCAAAGGATGTTGTTAGGCGCTTCGAGTTTCCTCGTCGTCTTCGTCATCTTCGACATCGTATTCATCGCTGGAGGAAGCTCCAGCTGAATACTCAGGCCACTTTTCACTATCTTCGGAGACAGGAGCTGAACTCTCTGACCCACTTAATTCTCGGGCAAGCGCGCCATAGTTTGTGTCTGGGCTGAAGTACTTCAAATCCCGAGCAACCTTGGTGTGCTTTGCCTTCTGACGGCCGCGTCCCATGCGAGACCCCCTCATACTTCTGTCCCGGTGCACTGACGGTGGCCAGCGAACGAGCGAACAGGGATGGATGAAAACTAACCCACAGTTTAGCACGACGGTTACCTATCTCTTCGTGGTCTATGCACAGGTGGCCCGGTGGCGGGTAACGTTAGCGCGTGACATCCACTCTCGAAACCGACACTTCAGTCGTCGTCATCGGTGCAGGTCAGGCAGGCCTCTCTGTTGCCTACTACTTGCGTCGGCTCGGGCTAGACCCGGGTAACGACTTTGTGTTGCTCGACCGCGGCCCAAACACGGGTGGTGCGTGGCAGTTTCGGTGGGAAGCATTGCGCATTGGTTCGGCCCACCGCATCAACGATCTTCCGGGCTTTGACGAGTTGGGTTTGAGTTTCGAGACCGCTGACAAACACATGCCAGCAAAAAAGGTTGTCGCAGACTATTACCGCGAATACGAAAAGCACTACGACTTCCAAGTGGTTCGCGACGCTGACGTCATCTCTGTCGAAAACGAGGGCGAGCACTTGCGAGTCACCTTCGTCCTCGACGGCGAAGAAACGAAATCGGTCACGACCACGACCGTTGTGAACGCGACCGGCACGTGGGGTGCTCCGTTCATCCCCTGGTACCCGGGCCTCAAGTCATTCGACGGTCGCCACCTCCACACGAGCGAGTACAAGAGCGCCCGAGAGTTCACCGATCAGAGCGTTGTTGTTGTTGGAGGGGGAACCTCGGCAATCGGCTTCTTGCTTGAGCTCGAAAATGTTGCCAAGAACCTGACGTGGGTCAGTCGCCGCCCCATCGATTTTCTTGAAGACGGCGGGCTCAACCTTGAAGCTCGCAAAGAAGCAGTACAGATGCAAGACGAAGCGGCCCGGGCGGGACGAGCGCTTCCCAGCATTGTTAGTGGCACCGGCGTTCCGCGCACCCGTCGTATCCAAGCCGGTATCGAACGCGGTGTGCTGACCCCGCGCCCCATGTTCTCCAGCATCGAGCCAGACGGGGTGCGGTGGAAAGACGGCGCCTTCCAACAAGCGGATGCCATCATCTGGTCGACAGGATTCCGCCCAGAATTGCGTCACCTCGCGCCCCTCAAGCTTCGCGAGAAAGAGGGCGGGGTCTCTGTCGGGCAAGGCGTTGCCTGGAAAGATCCTCGCGTCTTCTTTGCCGGGTACGGACCTCAAGCATCCACAATTGGGGCGAACCGGGCGGGGCGGATGATCGCCAGACAGGTCATCGCTACGCTCAGCAAAATTCAGGCAATGAAAAACGGCCGCTAAAACGCAATGACTCGTTACGGTGGGGAGTGAGGCGAGCCTCCATCCGTGCATCAGCGAAGAGCATCTGTGAAGAAAGTGATCGACTATGTCTGAACCCGTCATCCATGTCGCCCAAGAAGTTCAGGATGCGGTTCGTGAGAATCGTCCTGTTGTCGCTCTCGAGTCCACGATCTTCACTCACGGACTCCCTCGACCGCGCAATCTTGAGGTCGCGTTGGAAGCCGAAGCCAGCCTTCGCGCGCAGGGAGTCACTCCGGCGACGATTGGTGTCTATAACGGCGTACCAACGGTAGGACTCAGCACGGAGCAGATCACGACTCTGTCGAACTCGGATGACATTGCCAAAGTGAGCCTGCGCGACCTGCCAGTCGTGCGTGCACTCGGCAAACACGGCGGCACCACTGTGGCAGCGACGGCATTTCTCGCCCATCACGCGGGAGTGAAGGTGTTCTCGACCGGCGGCCTCGGCGGGGTGCATCACGGAGCCTCCGAGACTTTCGATGAGTCCGCGGACATGACGACACTGGCCCAGATTCCGATACTGGTCATCAGCGCCGGGGTGAAATCAATTCTTGATATCCCCGCAACGCTCGAACGCTTCGAGACCCTCAACATCCCCGTCATCGGCTATGGAACGACGAAGTATCCGGGCTTCTACGTCACTGACTCAGGATTCACGATCGGCTACTCGGTTGACACCCCCGAGGAGGCTGCTGCGATTGTCACGGCACGCGACGAACTCGGGCTGCCGCAGTCTGTGCTGCTGGCTAACCCCGTTGCCGCCGACAAGCAACTGCCGCCAGAGCAACTTGACGACATCCTTGCGCGGGCGTGGGCTGAGGCCGACAAGCAGGGCATTAGTGGCAATGCATCGACACCGTTCTTGCTCGACTTCATTCAGAGGGATACCCACGGCGTGAGCCTGGATGTCAATGTCGAGGTCTATCGAGGCAACGTTGCTCTCGGCGGGCTCGTTGCCGCGGCGCTGACCCGCTAGGGGCAGGGAGCAATCGTGTTGGGAATCCTCGGAGATCTCGTCGAAGACGTCGTTGTTTGGTTGTCGGAACCACTCAGGCATGGCACAGATACGGATGTCGAAATTTTTCACACTCGGGGCGGCAGCGGGGCGAATGTTGCCAGCTTTGCCGCACGGCTCGCCCCAACCCGATTCATCGGGTGCGTTGGTGATGACAATCTCGGGGACTCGCTGGTTCGCGACCTCGAGGCTGAGGGCGTTGATGTGCGTGTGCAGCGCGCAGGGGCTACCGGAACTATCGTCATTCTGATTGATCAGGATGGCGAGCGCAGCATGCTGCCGAACCGGGGAGCGGCGACGCTGCTCGATGAGGTGCCTGATGAGTGGCTTGATGGGCTTGAGCTTCTGCACGTCTCGGCGTACTCCTTCAACGGCAGTCCGGTTGGCGAGACCACAGTCGACGTGATCCGTCGTGCCAAGGCGAGGGGAATTCTGGTGTCCATCGATGTCGCTTCCACGGGGATGCTCGCCCAATTCGGGGTCGAACCGTTTCTTGAGTTGATGGCTGATCTTCGCCCTGACTTTCTTGTGGGAAATAGGAGCGAAACGGCGTTTCTGGGTTTGGTCGTTGACGGCGAGCTCGGCCCTCACGCCGCTCGGCTTCCGGACACCATCGTGGTCACCAAAGCGGGCGCCGATCCCACCGTCGTGCACCGACCCCACGGCGAGCGAGTTGAGGTTTCGGTGCCGATCGTGCAGGAGATTCGCGACCTCACGGGTGCCGGCGACGCCTTTGCTGCGGGATTTCTGATTGCCTATCTCGCGACTCGTGGCCTGCACGAAGCCTGCGTCGGCGGTCATGAGTCTGCCGCCCTCGTTCTCGCGTCCCCGGGAGCATCAATCAGATGAGTCAACTATTTGTAAAGATTTGCGGGATCTCTACCGAGGATGCCACCGCCGCGGTAGCTGAGAGCAGAGCCGACGCTATCGGCTTCGTATTTGCGCCAGGCAGCCCACGCTTCGTCACTGCCGAGCATGCACGTTCACTCGCCGCTGAGTTGCCGTCATCGATCGAAACCGTGGGAGTCTTTCGCAATCAGCCCATCGAAAGCGTGCTGCGCACCGCGAGCAGCGCTCGCCTCGCAACCGTGCAGCTGCACGGCGACGAGACCGTTGCCGATTTCGATCGTCTTCGTGCCGAGGGCTTTGGCACCATTCGGGCGATCTCGATCGATGACTACCGCAAGCTCAGCGGCACCGGCGAACTGCAGTCAGACGACCGGCTGCTGATCGATGCCGTCACGCCCGGAGGTGGAGCCACTTTCGACCCCGGCTTGCTTGAGGGCGGCGACCTGCCAAGATCGTGGGTCCTTGCGGGCGGATTGACGCCGATCAACGTCGTGGAATTGGTTCGAGCCGCGCATCCGACCGGTGTTGATGTCTCAAGCGGTGTCGAATCACGTCGTGGAGTGAAAGACCCTGCCCTGATTCGCGCTTTCGTTGACGCAGCGCGCAGGGTCTAAGTCGCGCAGGGTGTGAGCGGCGCAGAGCCTAGCGCTCGGTGGCGAGAGCGATGAGCCAAAAGTAGGTTGCTGCTGCAGCACCGATACCAACGATGAGGTTGGCCGCAATGCTGAGGAGTGCGGTGCGAACCCGCTTCATTGTGATGAATTGCACCGTCTCAACGCTGAGAGTGCTGAAGGTGGTGAGTCCGCCGCAAAGTCCAGTGAGGAGCACAACCTCAAGGTTTGGGTCGATGGTGCCGACGTGCGCGAGGCCGGCGAGAAGTCCACCGAGCGCCGAGCCAACTACGTTCACGGTGAGCACAGCCCAGGGGAAAGTTGTGTTCGAGGCGAAGGCGCGAGACGTGAGATAGCGCAAGACTGCCCCGGCGGCACCCGCGCCAAGGATTGCGACAACTACGCTGGCGGTCACTCGTTCACCAAGTCCGCCTGCATAGGTTCACTCACAACAGGCGCACGAGAGTCGTCATCGTTGAGGGGCGCTCGACGAGTGCCAAGCCACAGCCCGAAAGCTGCTGCGGCCAAACCGAGAACCATTGTCGCGGCGATGTAGATGACAGCAAGGATCCACTGGTCGACACCGATGAGGTGCACTGCGGCGACAGCGAGCGCCGAGAACGTCGTGAATGAGCCAAGCATCCCGGCACCGAGCCCAGCGCGTGCCCATGACGGCGAAGGGCGCCACATCACTGCCACGATGAAGGCAAGCACAAAGCTGCCAATGATGTTTGCGATGAGTGTAGACACCGGGAAAAGATCGTCACTCGTCATAAAGGCGAGATCGAGAGCGAAACGCATTCCCGTGCCGAGCGCGCCACCAATCGCAACAGCAACAAGGTCCCGAATCATCGCGTGCCCTTTCGGTGGTCCGTGGCGGTTGGCTCGCACTGTCACCTTATGACAAAACGGCACCTCGCCGTGGGGTGTTGCGGCCCTAGACTTGCCCCATGCCCCGCACTGCGTCACGTCGCCGCTTGTGGCCGTGGATCGTACTGGTTGTTGTTCTGGTGCTTCTCGTGCCGATCGCCATCATTGTGGTGCCGATTCTTACGCACGAGAGTGCTGGTCAATCGAATCAGCAGCAGACGGATGAGCAGTGGCCGCTCTCCGTAACGGCCAAGGGCGACGATGGGCGAACGCGCACTCTCAGCGTTGCCGGTGAGGACGGTGAGCCGATCGACACTGAGGCTCTCGTGCGCGGAGAACGGGTAGTCGTGACCGGTACCGGCTATGACGGCTCGCAGGGCGTTTATGTTGCTGTGTGCGTCATCCCCGAAAGCGCAGCCGAAAAACCGGGCCCCTGCATCGGTGGCGTTCCCAGTCAGCAGCAAGAAGACGTTGCCGCTGGCACGGTGCAGTGGGCTCCCAGCAATTGGATCAACGCCGATTGGGCGTGGCGTCTCTTCGGCGCTCGCAGTTTTGATGACAGTTCTGCCGGCACTTTCACCGCCTATCTAGAACTGGGCGACCCCCTCGGTGAGGATGCCGATTGCATCACTAATGCCTGCGGCATCTACACGCGCAATGACCACACGGCACTCAATGACCGTGTTCAGGATGTCTACGTTCCGGTGCAGTTCAGCGAATAGCGGCCTCGGCCGCCGTCTCCGCAGTGGGACTGATCGCAGCACGCACCATCAGCCGGGGGATCGTAAAGTGCACGATCGGGCCAATCAGCAGCGCGAATGCGAGCGTGCCCCAGCCCAGGTTTCCCCCTAGGACGGCACCGATGGTGAGCACCACTAGTTCGATGCTGCTGCGAACAACCCAAATCTTGCCACCATATTTGCGGTGGATGCCCGTCATGAGGCCATCGCGGGGCCCTGGCCCGAATCGCGCACCCAGATAGAGGCCGGTTGCGATGCCGAGGAGCAGCAAGCCAGCGACGAAGAGCAGGATGCGGGGGAGGAGCCCCTCAACATCGGGCAGTAACCAGAGCCCGATTTGAGCACTCGGCCCGACGAGGGCAACGTTGAAGACGGTGCCGATTCCGGGTTTCTGGCGAATCGGGATCCACAGCAGCAGCACGATTAGGCCAATGATGTTGGTGACGAAGCCAAAGGGAATGCCGGTGGTGAGCGAGACACCTTGGCCGAGAACATCCCAGGGGGCGACTCCGATTTCGGCGCGGATCATGAGCGCAATGGCGAAGCCGTAGAAGAAGAGCCCGAAGGCGAGTTGGAGCACACGGCGAGCCATGATGAGGCGAGGAGTCATAAAGATATCCAATTACGCGATTGGACTCTGAACAAGAGGCCAATTCGGCTATTCTGGCCTCATGAATAGCCTTTCTGCGCGTGCATTGGTTGTGATGATGGGCGAATGGAGGTCCGCGGCATCCACTTCGGCTTATGTGGCTGTTGCCGACCGCATCCGTCTCCTTGTCATGGATGGCCGCATCCTGACCTCGACGCGACTTCCTGCTGAGCGGGAGTTGGCGCTCGCTCTCGGGGTGAGCCGCACCACGGTGACGGCGGCGTACTCGTCGCTGCGCGAGGGCGGTTACGTCGAGAGCACGCGTGGTTCGGGAAGTGTTGCGCAGCTACCGCATCGATCGTCGCTGATCCCCGATGCTGCAGCTCCGCAGATGCTCGATTTCAGCAAGTCCACTATGTCGGCGGCGCCCGAAGTGATTGCCGCCTCTCGCCTCGCAGCCGAACAGCTTCCCGCCTATCTGGGCGAGTCGGGTTTCGATCCGGTGGGAATTCCGGTGTTGCGGGAGGCCATCGCGCAGCGCTATGCCGACCGCGGTCTGCCAACGAGTCCCGACCAGATCATGGTTACCCTTGGCGCCCAGCATGCGATCGCGCTCATCTCCCGCACCCTCATGTCTCGCGGTGACCGCGCGCTCATGGAGAATCCGAGCTACCCGCACGCCCTCGATGCGCTCCGTGCTGCCGGTGCTCGTCTGGTTCCCGTTGGTGTCTCGACCGAGACGGGGTGGGATGCGCTCGCCGTCGAGCAGGCCATCCAGCGCACCAGTCCGTCGCTGGCCTACTTGATGCCCGACTTTCACAACCCCACCGGGCAATCGATGCCCGATGAACTTCGCGGAAAGCTGCTCTCGCTTGCCGCACGCCACGGCACTGCCGTGATTGCTGACGAGACGATGGCTGAGCTCAACCTCGATGGCACCGGCAACCGACTGCCATTCGCTGCTCATGGCAATGCGATCTCGGTGGGGTCGGTCGGCAAGACGGTGTGGGGTGGTTTGCGCACCGGCTGGATCCGCGCCGACCACGCCACCATTCGCCAACTCGTTCGCGCCCGCTCTGCTGGTGACCTCGGAACCCCACTGCTTGAGCAACTTGTCGTCACCAACGTTCTCAAAGATTTCCCGTCAATTCTGGATGCCCGACGCACATCACTGCGCGCCGGTCGCGAGCACCTCTCCTCCCTCCTCGCCGAGCAACTGCCGTCCTGGCAAGTGCCCCACACCCCGGGTGGAATGACCGCCTGGGTTGGGCTCGGCCAACCCGTGAGCTCTCAAGTCGTTTTGGCGGCCCGCAACGAAGGGCTCGTGATTGCTGCGGGACCACGCTTCGGCATGGACGGGGCCTTTGAGAGATTCCTGCGGATTCCCTTCAGCGGAAACTCTGCAGAACTGGAACAGGGTGTCTCGGCACTGGCCGCCGCCTGGTCGACAGTGATGCGGCATCCGTTCTCACCGGTAAGTAGCGAACTCGCCAACGTCGTTTAGTTCACAAGTAATCTCGCGAGAGTACGCGGAATACCTAACGTGCTGAGAGAATTGACTGAACCAGCATGTGGTTGCCCGTGAAAATGGTCGGCCGTGTGTGAACCGACGCGTCCGCGACCCACAGCAACGAAAGTCTCCTCGTGCATCTGCTCTCCGTATTCTCTTTGCGCAACCGAGCCCTCATTGCGCTCGTCACCATCGTCATCGGAATTTTCGGTGGGGTGGCGCTGACGTCGCTCAAGCAAGAGCTCATCCCATCGCTCTCGCTGCCGCAGATCTTCATCATCTCGACCTACCCGGGTGCTTCACCCGCCGTCGTCGATAAGGATGTCTCCGCGCCCATCGAGGCCGCGATTCAGGGAGTGCCCGGTCTCGAATCGACCACGGCAACATCGAACTCCAACTTCTCGAACATCTCCGCGTCGTTCGACTACGGCACCAACATCGCCACCGCCGAGCAGAAAATCCAGCTCGCAATCAACCGCATCTCAGGCCAGTTGCCTGACTCTGCCACCACTCAGGTCTTCACGTTCAACTTCACCGACCTGCCCGTCGTTCAGATTGCTGTCTCGAGCGACCTCGATGCCAAAGAACTGTCTCGCAAGCTCGAAGCATCAACGCTCGTTGAACTCAACAAGCTGGATGGCGTCAGTGATGCCAGTCTGCTTGGCACCTCAACGCAACGTGTGGTCATCACTCCCGATGCCGAGAAGCTCTTTGCGAATGGACTAACCAACGCAGACATTCGCTCGGCCCTCGACGATAACGGTGTTCTCCTGCCGGCCGGTGAGATTACCGAAGACGGCCAGACCCTCACCGTTCAGGCCGGAAACCGCATCATTTCAACCGATGCGATCGCCGCTCTTCCGCTGCTTGGCGGCACGAACACCGAAGTCGTGACTCTCGCGGATGTTTCTACGGTCGAGGTGATCGATGATCCCCAGACTGGGATCTCGCGAGTCGATGGTCAAGACGCGCTCACGATCGCCATCACCAAGAGCCCGGCAGGCAACACAGTTGCGGTATCGCAAGCCGTAAACGACCTCATCCCCGAACTCGAAAGTGCTCTCGGGAGCAACACCACGTTCACGGTGGTCTTTGACCAGGCTCCCTTTATTCAAGAGTCAATCAATAGCCTCACGACCGAAGGCCTCCTCGGGCTCGTCTTCGCCGTGATCATCATTTTGGTGTTCCTGCTGTCGATCCGCTCGACACTAGTTACCGCAATCTCGATCCCGGCATCCGTACTCATCACCTTCATTGGAATGCAGGTCTCGGGCTACACGCTCAACATCATCACGCTCGGTGCGCTCACCATCTCCATTGGTCGTGTGGTGGATGACTCGATTGTGGTCATTGAGAACATCAAGCGCCACGTGTCGATGGGCGAGCCAAAACTGCAAGCCATCCAGACTGCCGTCAAGGAAGTTGCGGGAGCGATCACGGCATCCACCGTGACCACGATCGCTGTGTTCTTGCCGCTCGCGCTCGTCGGAGACATCACGGGCGAACTGTTCCGCCCGTTCGCTCTCACGACGGCAATTGCGCTCGCGGCATCACTCTTCGTTTCACTCACGATCGTTCCGGTGCTCGCCTACTGGTTCCTCGGAAACAAGGTGGCACCGCGTCACACCGAGGAAGCCGTCGAGCACGCTCATGCCGTCAGCATGCCTCAGGCGGAGAAGATAACCGCGTTGCAGCGCGGGTACCTCCCCGTAATCAATTGGACGCTCAAGCGCCCCGTTGCGACTCTTCTTGTTGCCGTTCTCCTGCTGGGCGGAACCGTTGCCCTCATCCCTTTCATGAAGACCAACTTCATCGGTGACAGCGGCCAAAACACTCTCACCGTCAGCCAGACGTTGCCGCTCGGTGCAAGCCTTGAAGCGCGCGACGAAGCAGCGAAGAAGGTCGAAGAGGTGCTCATCGACCTCGACGGAGTCGAGACCGTGCAACTATCCATCGGTTCAAGTGGCGGATCGTTGCGGGCAGCATTCTCGAGCGGCGGTGCGAGCACCTTCTCGCTCACCACAGACCCTGAAGTCGACCAGGTCGAGCTTCAAGCAGCTGTGCGTGATGCTGTCGCCAAAATCGACGACGCCGGCGAAGTAACTCTTGCTTCGGCATCCAGCGGGTTCGCCTCGAGTGACATCGAGATCAACATCACCGCAACGAGCGATGCCGAACTGCGTGAAGCATCGGATGCCCTGCTCGAGCAGGTGCGCGACCTCGATGTCGTTGCCGAAGCAACAAGCAACCTCTCGGAACAGCAGCCCTTCATCTCGATCACGGTAGATCGTGACAAGGCTGCAGCCCTCGGACTCAGTGAAATTGCTGTCGGCGGAATTGTTGCCGGTGCGATGAACCCCAGCGCTGTCGGCAGCGCCGTCATCGACGAATCGACTCTGTCGATCTACATCCTGAACGAGATCGCGCCCGTCACCATTCAAGAGTTGCGCGACTTCCAGATTCCGAGTGCCGCCGGTCTTGTTCCGCTCACCGATGTCGCGACCGTCGATGTCGAAGACGGGCCAGCGAGCATCACCTCGGTTAAGGGAGTGCGCAGTGCGACTCTCAGCGTGACACCGGGCAGTGACGACGTGGGAACGGCATCCGCTCTGGTTGCTGCCGCTGTTGATGAAGCTGATCTGCCTGCTGGTGCTTCGGCATCACTGGGTGGTGTTGCCACGGAACAGACGGATGCGTTCCAGCAGCTCGGGCTTGCCCTCCTGATCGCGATTCTGATCGTCTACGTTGTGATGGTTGCGACCTTCAAGAGCTTGCGTCAGCCACTGCTCTTGCTCGTCTCGGTACCCTTCGCGGCGACCGGTGCGATTGCGCTCCAGGTCATCTCTGGCATCCCTCTCGGTGTTGCATCGTTGATTGGTGTGCTCATGCTGATCGGTATTGTCGTGACGAACGCGATCGTGCTTGTCGACCTCATCAACCAGTACCGAGTGAAGGGTATGCGCGCTCGCGAAGCCATCATTGAGGGCTCGTCTCGTCGACTTCGCCCGATCCTGATGACGGCCGCGGCGACAATTTTCGCTCTGCTTCCTCTCGGTATTGGCCTCACGGGTGAAGGCGGATTCATTTCGCAGCCGCTCGCGATCATCGTGATCGGTGGCCTGGTCTCGTCGACACTCCTCACGTTGGTCGTGCTTCCGGTTCTCTACTACCTCGTTGAAGGTGCCAAGGAACGTCGCGAAGACCGCAAGGCCGCTGGTACAGATCGCAAGAGTCGTCGCGCCGCCAAAAAGGCTGGTCGCGAAACTAGCGCAGTGGGTGCCACCGGCTAAGGTTTCTGGCTAATCCATTTTCCTCAGATGGCCTAGGCTGATCTGGGGGAAATGGAGATTCTGTCATGAATTTCGCGTGTCTGCTATAGGACACCTTCGCGTTGCAATTCGCGGTGAACTCGCGCCTCAAATAGCGCGGAGCCTCCAATCGATCCTCGCTATCGAGAGCGCAATGAAGTAATGTAGATAAGTCGGCTCAAGACAGCGCGAAATCTCGCGTATGGGTTTGTAAGTCTTGCGGGCCGGTTTGTCAGCCAATCCAGCTGATGACAATCACACGAATGTATGTGACGGCCTCGGTCAAAGACTGCCCGGGTTCAGAAGTGCAGTGCACGAATGCTCAAGCTAGTTGGAAGATGCCTAATCAGCGTCTACCTAATTAAATTGGTGAGCGTTAGCGTGCGCGCGTACTCCACGCACTAGATGTGTTCCATCTACGAATAACCCGGAAAGAACTATGCCTAATTTCAATAAACCTGCCACCGGCCGTGGCGGAAAAAACTTCAAGTCTGCCCCTAAGGGCGGCGGCGGAGCACGCAGCGAAGGCCACCGCGGATTCCGCCCAGACCAGGGCGAAGCGCCCAAGCGTCGCTGGAGTGCCGACGACCGCGCTGCACGTACCGGGGACCGCAACACTGGTGGAGCCCGTGGCGGCCGCGACGAACGTCGCCCCGACTGGACTCCCCGCGAAAAGCCTGCCCGTGGTGGACGCCCCGATAACGGCGACCGCAACGATCGTCCCTCCTACGGTGACCGCCCGCAGCGCAACGAACGCGGAGCATATGGCGACCGCCCACAGCGCAGCAGCGATCGTCCTTCCTACGGTGACCGTCCCGAGCGTGGAGGCCGCCCGTCCCACGGCGACCGCAACGAGCGCCCACAGCGTGATTCGCGCCCCGAACGTGGCGGCTACGCCGGTCGTTCAGAGCGTCCCTCGTATGGTGACCGCCCCGACCGTGGCTCGCGTCCCTCCTACAACGATCGCAACAACTCTGGTCGCACTGAGCGTCCGTCGTACAGCGACCGCAACGACCGCACTGAGCGTCCCCAGCGCAGCGAGCGCCCGTCTTACGGTAACCGTCCCGACCGTGGCGCCTCTGCTGGTCGCAGCGAACGTCCGTCGTACAACGATCGTGCCCAGCGCACTGAGCGCCCCGCCTACAACGAGCGCCCCCAGCGTTCAGAGCGTCCCTCCTACAGTGACCGTCCTGACCGTGGCTCGCGTCCGTCGTACAACGACCGCAACGACCGCCCGCAGCGTTCCGAGCCGCGCGAAAGCTCGTACTACCCGGCCCGCGATGGCAAGTCGTCCCACTCGCAGCAAGAAGATGTTGTTCTTGAGCGTCTCGTAGCCAAGACCGTTACCGCCAGCGATGTTGAAGGCAAGTCCTTCATCGACTTGGGTATCGGCTCGAACATTTCGCGTCAGCTCGCATCCATGGGTGCAGAGTCGCCGTTCCCCATTCAGGCAGCAACCATTCCAGACGTTCTCGCCGGCAAAGATGTTCTTGGCCGCGGAAAGACCGGATCGGGCAAAACCATCGCTTTCGGTGCGCCCCTCGTAGAGCGCCTTATGGAGAACAATGGTGGCAAGGACCGTCAGATGGGTCGCAAGCCGCGCGCCCTCATCCTGGCTCCGACCCGCGAGCTTGCTCAGCAGATCGACCGCACCATTCAGCCCATCGCTCGCAGCGTTGGCCTGTTCACCACGACCATCGTGGGTGGCGTTCCCCAGTACAAGCAGGTTGCAGCCCTCACCCGTGGCGTCGATGTCATCATCGCGACCCCCGGCCGTGTTGAAGACCTCATCGAGCAGGGTCGTCTCGACCTCAGCCAGGTGAAGGTCACTGTTCTCGACGAAGCAGACCACATGTGCGACCTCGGGTTCCTTGAGCCTGTTCAGCGCATCCTGCGTGAGACGAGCGAGGGCGGCCAGAAGCTGCTGTTCTCGGCAACCCTCGACAAGGGTGTTGCCACTCTCGTCAAGGAATTCTTGGTTGACCCGGCCGTGCACGAGGTTGCTGGTGAAGACCAAGCTTCTTCCACGATCGACCACAAGGTTCTGCTCATCGAACAGCGCGACAAGCGTGCGATCATCAAGCAGCTTTCCGCTGGTACGGGCAAGACTCTCGTGTTCACCCGCACGCGTGCGTTTGCTGAAGAGATGGCCGAATTCTTGAGCATGGGGGGAACCCCGGCGACGAGCCTTCACGGTGACCTCAACCAGTCGCGTCGTACCCGCAACCTGCAGATGCTTACGAGTGGCAAGGTCAACGTGCTCGTCGCGACAGACGTTGCCGCCCGCGGCATCCACGTGGATGACATCAGCCTCGTTATTCAGGCTGACGCTCCTGAGGAGTACAAGACGTACCTGCACCGCGCTGGCCGTACCGGTCGCGCAGGCAAGGCCGGAACCGTTGTCACGCTCATCCCGCGCAACCGTCGTCGCAAGATGGACGAGCTCCTCGGCCGCGCCGAGATCGATGCAGAGTCGGTCGACGTAGCGCCTGGCGATTCGTTCGTCGACAAGCTGGCTGCGCTCTAACAAGCAGACCGCTCACTCGAGCACACGAAAGCCCCGGATGACCCACTCATGTGGTCGGCAGCCGGGGTTTTCTGCATTCGTGGGGTGTGGAAAAGTTCCGTAGTCTGTAGTATCAATAGTGATATCAAGTACCGTGACGAGTACAGAGAAGTTGTTAGCTCAAATGAGGCGCTCTCCGAAAGGGGTGCGGTTCGCAGATCTTGCAAAAGTTTGCGATCAGTACTTCGGCGAGGCACGGCAGGTCGGCACATCGCACCGCGTGTATCGGATGCTGTGGCACGGTGATCCGCGCGTCAATATTCAGAACGACCTTGGCAAAGCAAAGCCATATCAGGTGAAGCAAGTCCTAGCCGCGATTGCGAAATTGGAGGGAGAAAAGCTGTGAACATTTCACGTGCGGAGCACTACACCTACCGCGTGCGATGGTCTCCAGAAGATGAAGCATTCGTAGGAACAGTGGCAGAAATGCCATCTCTGTCCTGGGTCGACGACCTCTCGGAGGGCGCCTTTGCAGGCATTAGAGACTTGGCCCAAAGCGTGATTGACGACATGCTCGAAACCGGTGAGATTCCACCCCCCGCGATTGCAGACCGCACGTACTCAGGCAAATTTATGGTGCGTGTCACCCCTGAGTCCCACCGAAAGTTAGTGATCGAGGCCGCTGAGCAGAACGTTTCGCTCAATCGGCTCGCTGCGAGCCGTCTCGTTTCTTGAGCTACGGCACTCTCGTAGAATCGCATCATGAACGAGAAGCCATCGCCTGCTGCACGAGCGGGTTCAGTGCTGGGGCATGCAGCCAGTTCGGCTGCGCATGGAACGCGCGAAGCGATCCGCAAGAACCCCACGGTGAACCGCGTTTATCGCACCACCGTTGGCGTCGTGGGCGGAACAACCGTCGCGCTCGGTGTGGTGCTCATCCCACTGCCGGGCCCCGGTTCTCTGGTTGCTATCGGAGGGCTTGCGTTACTCGGCACCGAGTTTGAGCCTGCGAAGAAGGCTAGCGCCAAAGCAAATGCTATCGCCCGCAAAGCTCTCTCGGCAGCGAACGAGAAGCGCAAGCGACGTGCGGCTCAACGTGCCGAAGCCGAAGCCGAAGCCGAAGCCGAAGCCGAAGCCGAAACCGACAGCGACGCTATAGCTCCACGAGCCGGTCGTTCGTGAAGTAGTAACTGTTCTCGTGCTTGAAGCCATCAGCACGTCCGGGGCGACGGATGTGAGGCGCGAACGTAAAGAGAGCAGTGTCGCCGATCCGTGCAGCGTTTCCCTTCTCTAGGTAAATGCGATCTGTGCTCCGCTGTTCGATCAAGTCGCTATGCAGCTGTGCTTCGGCGAGCACACCAGCCCTCCAATCGTCGCGCGCAGCAAGCCGCGCATCCTCGATGGCCGAACTGTTCTCGACGATGATCGTGCGTGCAAAGTCACCCCTGAAGCCGTCCCGCTCGGAGCTCAGGTCAATCGTGATGATCTCTTCGGCTCGGATGATGCCGTCGGCTGTGGTGTATTCGCGCCCGGATACCGAGCTGAAGGTGTCTTCGCCGCACAACACGAGGGTTTGGCTGGCGCGGATATTCTGGCGCGCGACATCCATCGTCTCTCGTGCGATCGACTACATTGCCCGGTTGTCAGTCATCACTTGATGTCGCTTTCAGTCACCGCGGCCACAGCTGTTGTCGGATCAGCCTGTCGTGTGGCTCGCAATGTCGTCACTGCGGCCAGGCGCGCCGGAAAGTTGTCGGGCACTGCGGCGGGCAGCGCGTTGGTGGGGAACCAGCGCACGTCTTCGCTTTCTTCACTGGCCGCGAAATCTACATCTGGCGCGGCGACGGCAACGAAGCCCACATCCCAATGAGCGGCGCACGCGAAGCCGCCGTGCAACTCGTGGCGGTCGAGATCGGCAATCACGTCAGAGCGGAGGGTGAGGTCAGTGATGCCCGACTCCTCACGAGCTTCGCGTAGTGCGGCATCCGCGACGGACGCATCCTGCGGCTCAATGTGGCCACCGAACTGCACCCAAAACTGTCCTTTGCGGTGAAAGCACAACAGCACGCGCTCGAAGTCAGGCGAGAAGACGAAACAGGATGCCGTCACATGCTCGGGCCCACCATCGCGCTTGAGCACATCCGACCCGCCCGCCGTAACAAAGGAGAGATAGGACTCGCGGACGGGTGAAGCCGGGAGTGCGGCAAGGCTGGTCAGGAAGTCGTCGATGATCACTTGGCCATTATCCGATACGAAGATCTCGGCGTCGGAGCGGCAACTGCGGGAGACTTCATATGCACTAGTGCAGAGTAGTTGCGCAGAAACACGCGAACAGAAGTGTGGCGGCCGTCGCAAAAGTGCAATAAGGTGTCGTCATGTCGGATACTCACAACGAACGCGCCCTTGAAGACGAGATAGTTACCGACTTTAGCGAGCGGATGTCGTACGGCTCATACCTAGAGCTCGATACGTTGCTGAGTGCGCAGACTCCGCAGAGCACCCCCGAGCACCACGACGAGATGTTGTTCATCATCCAGCATCAGACCACTGAGCTTTGGCTCAAGCTCGTGATCCACGAACTCACTTCTGCCCGCGACCTGATCGCGAACGACAACCTCGCTATTGCGCTCAAGCGCATTGCCCGCGTCAAGCACATCCAACGCACCCTCACCGAGCAGTGGTCGGTGCTCGCGACTCTGACTCCGAGTGAGTATTCGCAGTTCCGTGACTACCTTGGTAGCTCCTCCGGATTCCAGTCATATCAGTACCGCGCGGTGGAATTTCTGCTTGGCAACAAAAACGCGGGAATGCTGAAAGTCTTCGAAGCGCATCCTGAAGCCCACGCTTTGCTGAGCAAGCTACTCGCGGAGCCGAGCGTTTACGACGAGTTCTTGCGCTACCTCAGTCGCCACGGCTATGACATTCCTGACGCGGTACTCAATCGCGACGTCACTCGTGGCTACGAGCAAAACGATGAACTGATCGATACCTTCCGCCACATCTACGACAACGAGAGCGAACACTGGCTCGCCTACGAAGCGTGCGAAGAGTTCGTCGACCTCGAAGACAACTTCCAACTCTGGCGCTTCCGTCACATGAAAACCGTCATGCGCATTATCGGCATGAAGCGCGGTACGGGCGGATCGAGCGGTGTCGGCTTTCTTCAGAAGGCCCTCGACCTCACCTTCTTTCCCGAACTCTTCGCCGTGCGCACGGAGATCGGCCGCTCGTGACCGAAGAACCAGCTCCAACCTCAGACGCGGGACCGGAATCAGCGCCCGACTCCGCCCTCACCGTCGATTACGCCGTCGATGGCTTCTGGCTGCGTGAATGGCACGGTCCCGCAACAGTTCGTGTCAGCTCCCACGGCATCCGAGCAATAGCGGATGCCCCGATTCCCACCGCAGTCCGTCTTCCGGGAGTGCTGCTTCCGGGCTTTCGCGACTCGCACGTGCACCTCGGATTGACGGAGCCGCGCGCTCTCATCGCCGGCGGTCTCGCTGCTGTTGACGACTTGGGCGGGCACCCTGATCGGCTTCACGAGTGGTCCTCTGATGATGCGGTTCCTGCCCTCAACTATGCGGGGGCGTTCATTACGGCGCCTCACGCTTACCCGGCGAACCGGGCGTGGGCTGCGACACTCGCTGTCGCTGAAGTCTCAACGGGCGAGGAAGCAATGCTCGCCGTCGCGCAACAGTTGGCGGCGGGGGCAACCCTCGTGAAGGTTGCGTTGAATGCGGAAGACGGCGCCGTCATTGACGATGACACTCTGCATGCCATGGTCGAATACGCTCACAGTCGGGCGGCAGAAGTTGTCGCCCATGTGCAGGGAGCTGGCCAAGCACAGCGAGCTTTTGCTGCCGGTGTTGACCGGCTGGCGCACACGCCGTGGACAGAGAAACTCAGTGACGCCCTCATCGACGAGATGGCGCAACCAAGCTCCCGGTTTTTGGCCGGGCGCCACTCGTGGATCAGCACCCTCGACATCCACGGCTATGGTCAGCGCGGCCCAGACTTCGAGCGTGCGAGCGACAATCTGCACCGCTTCCACATCGCTGGCGGCACCGTGCGCTATGGAACAGACCTGGGCAATGGCGACTTGCCACCCGGTCTCAACCAGCGTGAATTGACAGCACTGCAGGATGCCGGGGTGCGCTACGACGCCCTGTTGCGTTCACTGTGTCTCCCCAGTTTCGGCAGCACCGTTAGTTACTTGCCGACGGTTCCTCTGGCCAACACTGATTTGGCGTCGTGGTTGATGACAGCCACCGTCGTCAGCGCTCACGAACTGCTCCACCCCAGCTTTGCGGAGAGTGCGACCCGCGCGCGCTCCGCTCGCGATGTCGACGATGCCGTCCCCACCGCAACGACCCCCATCCCGATCACGTGGAGGAACGACCTATGACCGACACCAGCATTCAGGCTGCCGAAGTACTCGATGCCGCTGACCCGCTGAAGGAGTACCCTGCGAAGTTTGTGCGGTCGGCTGAGGTGCGCGCGTACCTCGACGGCAACTCGCTTGGACGACCGACAACGGCGAGTGCGGCCCGTCTCGCCGAATTCGTCGACGAGCAGTGGGGCGGACGACTCATCCGCGGCTGGGATGAGTCGTGGTACAACCTGCCCCTAACGCTCGGTGACCGCCTCGGCGCTGCCACTCTCGGTGCTGCGCCAGGCCAAACCTTCATCGGCGACTCAACGACAGTCGTGCTCTACAAACTGATCCGCGCTGGCCTCACGGCGCGCCCCGAGCGCAACGAGATCGTGATCGACACCGGCAACTTCCCGACCGACCGCTACCTGGTCGAAGGCATCGCCGCCGAACTCGGCAAGACGCTGCGCTGGATCGACCCTGCGAGTGACGGGGGAGTCACCGCCGACGAAGTGAAGGCCGCTCTCAACGAGAACACGGCCCTCGTCGTCATCAGTCACGTCGCCTACCGCTCCGGCTACCTCGCCGATATGCCCGGCATCACCGCCCTCGCCCACGAGGCGGGAGCACTTGTGCTCTGGGACCTCTGCCACTCCGCCGGCGTCGTCGAAACCGAACTGGACAAGTGGGGCGTCGATCTTGCTGCCGGATGCACCTACAAATACCTCAACGGAGGCCCGGGTTCACCAGCTTTCGGCTACGTGCGCGCCGAGCACATCGAGGCGATGACGCAACCGATCCAAGGCTGGATGGGCAGCAACAACCCCTTCGAAATGGGGCCGGGCTATGCGCCGCATCAGGGCATCCGTCGCTTCATCAGCGGCACGCCATCGGTCGTCGGTTCGCTCGCGATGCAAGACATGCTCGGGCTCATCGAAGAAGCGGGCATTCCGGCGATCCGTGCCAAGTCGATCGCTCTCACTGAGTACGCCCTCGCACTTGTCGACGAGCTACTCGTGCCCCTCGGCGTCACAGTGAGCTCCCCGCGCGACGCCGCCGAACGGGGCAGCCACGTCACAATTGACCACGAGAGCTTCGCGACCGTAAATGCCGAACTGTGGAAACAGGGGATCATTCCTGACTTCCGGCGACCAAGCGGCATTCGTCTAGGGTTGTCGCCGCTCACTACGACTTTCGCCGAAGTGCAGCTGGGCATCGACGCCATTCACGCACAGCTCACCAAGTAGCCGCCCATGATTCTGGATGACTTCGACTCCCGCCCCGGAAGCGCCACCTCACTGCTGCGCACCTTTGTTGGCTCGCAGCTGCGACAGCTCGGTGGCTGGATCTCGTCGGCGCAACTCGTGCACGTCCTCGAGGCGTTGGGAGTGCCTGCGAATGGCGCTCGCAGTGCCATCGCACGAGTGAAATCAAAGGGCCTTCTTGTGCCCGAAATGGTCAACGGCCAACAGGGTTATCGAGTCAATGCGGATGCCGTCCCCATGTTGGAAAGCGGCGACCGTCGCATCTTCAATTTCCGCCAGCAACGCGAGAACGACCCGTGGTGCCTGATCTCGTTTTCCATCCCTGAGTCGCGCCGAGATGCCCGCCACCAGCTGCGGCGTCGTCTCGGTTGGATTGGATGCGGAACGGTTGCTACCGGTCTCTGGATTTGCCCTGCCCACCTCAAGGATGAGGTGTCGGAGATCCTTAACGATCTTGAACTGAGCGAGTGCGCAACGCTGTTCATTGCGGGGGCTCCTGAAGCTGAGCGCTCATTGGCGGATGCCGCGGCTCAGTGGTGGGACTTGGATCGTTTGCGTGAGCTCCATGAACGTTTCCTTGCTCAACACTCGGCGCAGGTAGGTCCGGCCGCGAGTGATGCTGAGGCTTTCGCTCGCTACATTCAGGCGCTCGACCAGTGGCGAGTCGTCCCCTATTTGGATCCGGGATTGCCGGACTCGGCGTTGCCAGAAAACTGGCCGGGACAGGCGAGCCTTGACCTCTTTGGTCGCCTCTCCCGTTCGCTGGCAGCGCGCGCTCATGCGTTCGCTCGGTCGACTGCGCACTGAGGCTGCTGACCTGCCGGTTGCACTTGGCGACCCCCAGTCGGGCTCGGCTGAGCGGCAAGAGACTGATCTGAAGTTCAGCAGGACGGTGTCTAAAAGTGCACAAGAACAACGGGTTACGCGCACATGAGCATTTGATTTAAACCCTTGGAATGGGCTGTGAGCAGGGCTATGGTCTCAGGTACCCCTGTTAAGGGGGTAGACCGCAGATTTCACAATTCTCGAGGGGACTGCCCGTTATGCACTATCAACGCAGCAGGTCAACGCGATTCTCGGTAGGGGCAATTGCCACCTCCTGCGCTATCGCTCTGGCCACGCTTACCGCTCCGGCCGCATTCGCAGCCGATGCAACGGCGACGATTGCCGATGTCCAAGGCACTTCAGCATCTAGCACAATGGTCGGCGTTTCCGTCACCGTTGAGGGTGTTGTCACAGCCGACTATCGCGGAGCTTCCGGCTACCGCGGAATTGTCATCCAGACTCCAGGATCGGGTGGGGCTAGCGACGCCACTCCCGGCGCGTCAGACGGAATCTTCCTCTACCTCAATAACCTCAACCCGGCAGTCGCTATTGGTGACAAGGTCACAGCAACCGGCCCCGTTGACGAACGTTTCGGTCAAACCCAGATCGGTGCCGGCTCAACGCCAGCAACCGTCGAATTGGTGACCGCAGCAGCTGACCTCGACCCCGCTGACCTGATTCAAGCAACGGCGCTTGACTCCAGTGTTGTCGGAGACAACCGTGAACCTCTTGAGTCGATGCTCGTCGCCCCTACCGGTGACTACCTCGTCAGCTCGAGCCACCAGCTCTACAACTTCGGTACCCTCTGGCTCAGCCCAGAAGAGCTTGCCGTCAAGAGCACCGAAACCACGGATGCCGGAGCTGCCGCCACCGCGATCGCTGCAGCAAACCGTGCCAGCCGAATCTTCCTCGATGACGGCTACAGCATCCAAATCTCGAACGGGTCGCACCCCGGTGAGCAGCCCTACTTCTCGGCTGACACTGTTGTACGCAACGGTGACACCGTTGAGTTCCCGGCAAACCCTTACATTCTGAGCTATGGCTTCGACGACTGGCGTTTGCAGCCGACTATCGCGATCAACGATGCGAGCCCGGCGGAATACCGTCCAACGTTCACGTCGACGAACCCCCGCGAAGCGTCGGCTCCCGTAGTTGGCGGAGACTTCAAGGTTTCGGCCTTCAACGTCTACAACTACTTCACGACGCTGACGAGTGAAGACTCGGATGCTCGTGGCGCAGACACCGCTGAAGAGTTCGCTATCCAGCAGTCAAAGATTGTTGCCGCCATCAACTCGCTCGATGCGGATGTTGTTGGTCTCATGGAGATCGAGAACTCGGTCAAGCTGGGTGGCGACCTCGACGAAGCGCTCATGGATCTCGTCGGCGCGCTCAACGCGGCAGCCGGTGCGGGAACGTGGGATTACGTTCGTACGCCAGCAGCGCTTAACGATGCAGCGATCACTGACTTCATCACGAACGCGATCATCTTCAAGCCAGCAGCTGCCACTCCCGTTGGCGACAGCTTCACTGCTGTTGATGAGACGGTGTGGGACATCGCGCGTGAGCCGATCGCTCAGACCTTTGAGTCGAACGGCGAACTTGTCACGGTGATCGCTAACCACTTCAAGTCGAAGGGTGGCTCGGGAACCGAGCCAAGCGATGGTCAGGGATTCTTCAACATCGAGCGTGTTGAGCAGGCTAACGCCGTCAAGGGCCTCGTTGACGCGATCTCCGCTGACCCAGCCAAGAGCGACCAGGTTGTGCTCGTTGGCGACTTCAATGCCTACTCCGAAGAAGACCCCATTCAGGTCTTCACTTCGGCGGATTATGTTGACACTCTCGCGGCCATGACCGATGACCAGTACACCTACACGTTCGACGGTGAACTGGGATCGCTTGACCACATCATCGTCTCGCCGTCGCTCGCCGACCACGTGACGGACGCTGCTGTCTGGAACATCAACTCGCCTGAATGGTCTGACCGCGGTTACGCCTATGCGGCTACCGAAGCGGGCACCGTGTTCCGTTCCAGTGACCACGACCCGATCAGCATTGGTCTCAGCACTGAGGCTGCACCGGTCGAGATCGAGATCCTCACGACGAACGACTTCCACGGCCGTATTGAAGCTGATCGCGGCATCCCTGGCGCAGCTCAGCTCGGTGGAATGGTGAACTACTGGGAAGCTCTGAACCCCAACACTACGTTTGTCGGTGCTGGTGACTTCATTGGTGCATCCACGTTCACGTCGTTCATTCAGAACGACCAGCCCACGATTGACGTGCTCAACGAAATCGGACTCGACACGAGCTCCTTCGGTAACCACGAATTCGATCAGGGTCGTGCCGATGTTGACGACCGCATCTTGGATGCCGCCGACTGGCCCTACCTTGCAGCGAACCTCTACGATCGGGCAACAAATGCTCCGGCCTATGACGAGTTCTTCCTGCAGGAGTTCGATGGAGTGACCGTTGGATTCATCGGTGCTGTTACCGAAGACCTCAACGAGTTGGTCAGCCCCGCTGGCATCGCTTCGCTTGAGGTTCGCGGAATCGTCAGCGAGGTGGATCGGGTAGCCGACTACCTCACCGACGGTAACGACGCCAATGGTGAAGCCGATGTTCTCGTTCTGCTCGTGCACGAGGGTGCCGCCACCACGGATATCTCGTCCTCGACCGACGACTCGGCCTTTGGTCAGATCGTCACGGACCTGAGCCCGAAGGTTGACGCGATCGTTTCCGGTCACACTCACCTTGCGTACGATCACGAGGTTGCAGTGGCAGGCATGGACCGCCCGCGTTTGGTCGTTTCGGCTGGACAGTACGGTGCCAATTACGGTCACTTCGATCTGACGGTTGATCCGGCAACGCAGGAGATCATCTCCTTCAGCGCCGAGGTGCTTCCGATCGCGGGCTTCGAGCCAGACACCGCCGTGCAGGCGATCGTTGATGAGGCCGCTGCGCTCGCCAACGTTCTTGGTTCGGTCAAGGTTGGTGAAATCTCCGACAGCATGTTCCGTGCGGTGCAGAACCCTGCAGGCACAACAACGTTCCCGGAGAACCGCGGTGGAGAGTCAACACTTGGCAACTTTGTTGCTGATGTTCAGCTCTGGGCAGCATCCGAATTGGGCGCAGAGATTGCGTTCATGAACCCGGGTGGTCTGCGGACTGACCTCGTCTACGAGTCCTCAGGCGCTGGCGATCCTGACGGAAACGTGACGTACCGTGAGGCCGCGAACGTGCAGCCTTTCGCAAACACGCTCACGACCATGTCGCTGACAGGAGCCCAGATCAAAATGGTTCTTGAAGAGCAGTGGCAGCCGGCCGGTGCCCAGCGCCCGTTCCTCAAGCTTGGAGTTTCGGAAGGGTTGACCTACGCGTACGACCCCACCGCAGCGCAGGGTGAGCGGATAACGGCGATGTACCTCAACGGTGTCGCAGTGGATGCCGCAGCAAGCTACAAGATTGTTGCTAACTCCTTCCTCGCAGCGGGCGGCGACAACTTCGCCACTCTCGCAGCGGGAACGAACCGTGCCGACAGTGGACGCGTCGACCTGCAGGCCATGGTCGACTACTTCGAAGAGAACACGGTGGCTTCGCCTCCGCTCGAACAGCGTGCCATTGGAGTTGTTGTTTCGGCTCCGGATGCTGACGGCTACAACCCCGGTGATGACGTCACGCTCGATCTGTCGTCGCTCACCTTCAGCCGCGGCGGCTCAGGCGCCACCACGGTCGAGGTTTCGGTTGACGGCACTGTGCTCGGTTCGGCAACGATCGACCGCACCATCGTCGACACCACGGATGAGCAGGGTCGCGCCAGCGTGACCGTCACGATTCCGGCCGGCACACCAGCAGGCGCGCTCGCGCTCACCGTGATGATCCCCGGAACGGAAACCGCAATTGCGGTGCCGATCGAGGTCACCACGACTGCCGAGGCCATCGAGAACACGAAGGCTCCGAGCATCCGTGGAAAGGTCGAAGTTGGTAAGACAGTCAAGGCTGTTCACGGCAACTGGAGCGTGCGGTCTGTTGACTACAGCTACCAGTGGCTGCGAGATGGTGCACCAATCGCTGGTGCAACAGACAGCCGCTACCGCATCACCGCTGAGGACATCGGCACCGAACTGAGCGTGCAAGTCACGGCCAGCAAGGACGGTTACTCGGATGGTGTGGCTGTCTCCGCCTCACAATCAGTAGAGAAGATCTCGTCGAAAGTCAGCGCGAGTCCGTCAAGCTGGTTGGTGTGGGGCAACCGTTCGATCACGGTCGACACGAAAGTGACGGTCGGCAAGGATGGCACTACGGCGGGCGACGTGACTGTGTATGACGGTCGCACCGCTGTGGCGACAACCGAGGTCGGCAACAAGGGCAAGAACTCGGTGAAGCTGCCGAAGTTGAGCCGTGGTGTTCACTTCATCTGGGTCGAATACTCCGGTAACGACACTGTGGAGTCCAGTTCGAGCTGGCCGCGACTGGTGCTCGTCTTCTAGAGAGCACCTCGCAACTAAGCGAATAACGCGAAGAGGGCCCCGCACTGCGGGGCCCTCTTTTCGTTGGTTACTCAGTTTGATGAAATAAATTTGGCCTGCTGAGTGCTAGTAACTATGGTGAGCAAGCTCCCATCGATCTCCTACCTGCGAAGGAACCCCTGAATCATGGCAAGTCGTATCTACAAAAACGTCACCGAACTCGTCGGGAACACCCCTCTGGTTCAGCTCAACGCTGTAACAGAGGGCGCTGGCGCAACGGTGTTGGCCAAGCTCGAGTTCCAGAACCCTTCCGCCAGTGTGAAGGACCGTATCGGCGTTGCCATCATTGACGCTGCCGAGAAAGCCGGCGCACTGAAGCCAGGCGGAACTATCGTTGAGGGCACAAGCGGAAACACCGGAATTGCTTTGGCAATGGTTGGAGCGGCTCGCGGTTACCGCGTTGTGCTCACCATGCCAGAGAGCATGAGCAAGGAGCGCCGGATGCTGCTTCGCGCGTTCGGTGCAGAACTCGTCTTGACTCCAGCAGGGGAGGGCATGCGTGGCGCTGTAGAGAAGGCAGCCGAGATTGTGGCGAACACTGAGGGTGCCGTTGCGGCCCAGCAGTTCGCGAACGCGGCGAACCCCGCCATTCACCGCGCGACCACTGGCCCCGAGATTTGGGCTGACACCGATGGTGCAGTCGACATCTTCGTCGCTGGCATCGGAACCGGTGGAACAATCACTGGTGCTGGTGGCTACCTCAAGGAGCAGAACCCCGAAATCAAGGTTGTTGCTGTTGAGCCTGAAGAATCTGCCATCCTCAACGGCGGAGCACCTGGCCCCCACAAAATTCAGGGAATCGGCGCCAACTTTGTGCCCGAGATTCTCGACCGCGATGTGTACGACGAGGTTCTTGACGTCAACATCACCCAGTCAGTGACGATGGCTCGTCGCCTTGCCGCAGAAGAGGGTATCCTCGCTGGAATCTCCTCCGGAGCGACCGTTCACGCGGCCCTCGAATTGGCTAAGCGCCCCGAGAACGCGGGAAAGACGATTGTCGTGATCATCGCGAGCTTTGGTGAGCGCTACCTCTCGACTCTGCTGTACGAAGACCTCGTCGACTAATAGCGCGTCTCGCTAGCTCAATCACCGACCATCCCAACAGACGGATAGCCCTATTGTTTCCTCGAACCCGTGAAGATATTGCTGCTGTGCGCCAGCGCGACCCTGCAGCTCGGGGCTCTTTCGAGATTTGGCTAACCTACTCAGGGATGCATGCGATCTGGGGTTACCGCTTCACGCACTGGTTGTGGACCGCGCGGGCTTTTTTCCTTGCCCGCGTGGTTTCTCAGTTCGTTCGCTTCTTGACCGGTGTGGAAATTCACCCTGCGGCCCAAATCGGTCGCCGGGTAATCATTGACCACGGTTCCGGTGTTGTTATAGGAGAGACCGCGATCGTTGGCGATGACGTTTTGATTTATCACGGTGTCACTCTTGGCGGCACAAGCTCCCACGGAGGCAAACGGCATCCAACTCTGGGCAACGACATCGTTGTTGGGGCTGGTGCCGCAGTTCTCGGCGACATTACTGTCGGCTCAGGCTCAGTAGTGGGGGCTGGAGCAGTCGTAGTCTCGAGCGCACCCGCCGACTCCCTGCTCGTCGGTGCTCCTGCGGTAGCGCGCCCCAAGCGCGGCACGAAGGTCTCAAAAGACAACTTCAACTACACCGATCCCGCGATCTATATCTAGCCAGCCGCTCCCCCTTGGGGGTCGAGCGGGGTGCCTTTCTGTAAGTTATGCTCAGTTGCATGACGTCAGTTGAGGCATCACCTATCCCGCCAGGCCCTCGCGATCCTGCGCTCACAGAGTCAGCGCCGACCGGCATCGTTGTCGAAGGCGTTGGTCGCTCATTCGGCACGGTTCATGCCGTGCGTGACGCCAGCTTCATTGCCAAGCCGGGTACCGTAACGGGGCTGATCGGCCCCAACGGTTCGGGCAAGACAACGCTCATGCTCATGTTGGCGTCGCTCTTGCAACCGGATGCCGGCAGCATTCGCATCTCTGGTCATGATCCTGTGACCGAGACGGCAGCGGTACGCGCGCGACTGGGATGGATGCCCGACGTGCTCGGCTCGTGGCCTAGCCTCAGCGTTCGCGACACCCTCATCTACACGGCACGCATGTACGCGATGGATAAACCTGCCGCTGCAACGCGTGCGGCAGAGCTGATCACTCTGGTTGACCTTCCCGAGCTCGCAGATAGCCCCACCCGGGTGCTTTCGCGCGGGCAAAAGCAGCGACTCAGTTTGGCTCGCGCTCTTGTGCACGAACCCGATGTGTTGTTGCTTGATGAACCAGCATCGGGACTCGACCCGGTAGCGCGCGCCAGCCTACGAACCCTCGTGAGGCGCCTCGCTTCTGAAGGCAAGACGCTCCTAGTCTCCAGCCACGTGCTCTCCGAACTCGACGAGATGGCTGATGGCGCCGTCTATATCTCCCAAGGGGTGACGGCATCAGCCGAGGCGCTTGCGCGCAGTCGCGCCAGTGCTCGGCCGTGGCGTATCCGCTCGAGCGACGTCGTGGCCCTGCGTGCCGCGCTCATCGCCGACGGCATCGATGACGCCGCGATTGCGACCGATCGCACGGAACTCATCGTTGCCCTTGAGGGGGAAGCCGAGGCATCCGCTCTGCTGGCACGCTTGGTCGGCTCCGGTGTTGCGATCAGTACCTTCGCTCCCGCCGTTGGTGACCTCGAACATGCCTTTATCGACCTGAGCTCGGGAGAAACCACATGAGCGCATTCTTCGCCGGAGTCGGGGTAATTCTTTCGCTAGAACTGCGCCAGCGGGTGCGCACCGTGAGCTGGTACATCCTGCTCGCGGTATTTGTCGCACTGATTCTTGTCGTCACCGTGTTGCTCTCCTTCGCCCTCAATGGGTTCGGGAGCACGAACGGCGGTGGCGGTGGCGTTTACTCCACGATCATCTACTTTGTGCTGCTGCTCGGCACGCTCGTGGCCCCAGCTCTCAGCGGCAATGCCATCAATGGCGACCGGGATGCCGGAACTCTTGCCACCACTCAGGTGACGCTCATCACGACCGGTCAACTGATCATGGGCAAGTTTCTCTCCGCGTGGATTACCGCGCTCGCCTTCTTGATCGCCGCGGTGCCGTTTCTGATCTACGCCGCGATTGTCGGTCAGCTCTCCGCAAATACAATTCTGGTCTCGATCATTGTTTTGGCGATTGAGCTCGGCGTCGTCGCTGCGGTTGGCGTTGGCCTTTCCGGACTCATGAATCGACCACTGTTTTCGATCGTCGTGACCTACCTTGTCGTTGCCGCCCTCAGCGTCGGCACGCTTATTGCCTTTACGCTTGGCGGCCTCGCACTACAAACCACCGTCACCACGGTGTCGAGCTACGCCCTCGAATACGACTCCAAGGGCATTCCGACATCGTGTTCGACGCCAGAAGAGTACGAATACCAAACGCCCCGATTTGATCTCTTCTGGGGAGCACTCGCCGCCAACCCCTATGTGATATTGGCGGATGCCGTGCCGGCAACGTATGACTCGGACGATCAACCGACGGATCTCTTCGGCTACTTCAAGTTCTCGGTTCGACTGGCGCAGCTGTCTCAGGCTGACGGTTACGGGGGGTCCGAGTGCGTCGTAGGGCAGGTTGATCAGTCATCGCCGTACTCAAACCCGCGGACCGTTATCGAGTCCACGACTCCCGGTTGGGCAGTGGGGCTCGCGACTCACCTAGTGCTTGCCAGTGCACTGCTCGCGGGAGCGTTGGCGCGAACGCGAACTCCAGCAGCCAAGTTGAGCCGCGGCAGTCGCATCGCCTAAAGCGGCGACTTTCGTGTTAGCCCATCGTGTTGACGATAAGACCGATGTGGGTAAAGAAGTTGAGAGCGCCGAAGAGCAGGAATGCGACGCCGCCGAGGGCTAGTGCAACTCCTGCGACCCACTGCACCTTGGTGGGCGTACTGCGCACAGCAAAAACGCGGGTGGCGAAGGGGAAGAGCAGCGCTCCGACACCGACGAGGCCAAAGAGCCCTGACATGAAAATTGCCTCAACCCACGGCCATTCGGCGAAAGCGCCAGAGATGGGTTCCTCCGGCGGAGCAGCGAAGAGCTGGAAGATGATTCCCGCGAAGGCAATTGCGATAAGCGAAAGTCCGAGACCGAAGATGAGCACGCCGAGCGGTTGCGCGGTTTTGGCAACGGAGCGTGCGGCATCCGCTGATTCTTCAAATGCGTCGGCGCGACGCCAGAGCACGAAGCTGGCGGCCAGCAGGAGAACTCCAAACGCGAGGCTTGGCTCCCCGAAGATGATGTTGTCGAACGGGAAATACGCGGCGAAC
The DNA here is from genome assembly GCF_056675935.1 of Rhodoglobus sp. G.S.23. NCBI lineage: Bacteria > Bacillati > Actinomycetota > Actinomycetes > Micrococcales > Microbacteriaceae > Rhodoglobus > Rhodoglobus sp. G.S.23. Next base: position 2,599,939 of record NZ_CM155237.1, on the reverse strand, counting down.
GGCCACGTGAGCGTCATATGGGCGCCGGTGATCGTCAGGATCAGACCAAGCACCCCAAAATTGACAGCGTAGCCGCGGAACTCAACCTCGGTCCCCGCCATGAGCCTTCGCGCGAACAAGACAAGGCTGATCAGGCCCGCTCCGGCAGCCACCGCCATGATGGTGTTGTAGGTCGGCATCTGAGTCCAGTCAATTACTAGTCCTTGTTCCATGAATCCAGTGAACACCCGCACTCGTGAATACTCAACTTTGCCTAGAAGAGGGCCCCAATTGCCGAGTCCGCATCGCCTAATGTCTCATTCCGGTTTCGGTCGATGAATCTGAACCGTAAGCGCTTGCAGAACCCTCTCGGGGTGGCCTAGCGTGATAAATGAACACGCTCTCTGGAGGTTTTGTCACTCTGATGGGGCAGGTTCAGAGCTGCAGTTGTTCCCCCGCATGCTGCTCGGCTTGCGGGCAAAACCTCGACGAGGAGGATTTGTATGATTTCCCACCACTATCGACGAGCCCTACTTCCGATTGCCACTCTCGGCATCGCAGGTATGGTTCTCACCGGTTGCGCATCAGGATCTGGTGGCACAGGTGGCCCTGGCGACTCGGGTGATGCGGATGGCGTCGTTACCATCTACGGCACGATCGCAGACACCGAAGCTGAACTTCTCGAAGAATCCTGGGCTGACTGGGAAGAAGCGAATGACATCGACATTCAGTACGAATCGAGCAAAGAGTTTGAAGCTCAGATCAGCATCCGTGCTCAGGGTGGCAACGCACCCGACCTAGCGATCTTCCCGCAGCCAGGTCTTCTCGCTGACCTCGCATCACGCGACTACATCCAACCGGCACCTGAAGGCGTCCAGGCCAATGTCGACGAATTCTGGTCAGCAGACTGGGCCGCGTATGCCACCACAGGCGACACCCTCTACGGTGCGCCCCTCATGGCCAGCGTCAAGGGCTTCGTCTGGTATTCGCCGTCAGACTTCACAGACTGGGGCGTAGAAGTGCCGGAGACGTGGGATGAACTTCTCGCGCTCACCCAGACCATCGCGGACAAGACCGGTACGGCACCGTGGTGTGCCGGATTCGGTTCGGATGCCGCAACAGGCTGGCCAGGAACCGACTGGGTAGAAGACCTCGTGCTTCGCGAGGCCGGACCAGAAACCTACGACAAGTGGGTTTCTCACGAGATCCCGTTCAGCGATCCTGCGATCGTTTCGGCGTTCGACTCCGTTGGCGACATCCTCTTGAACCCTGAATTCGTGAACGCGGGATTCGGCGACGTGAAGTCGATCAACTCCACGCCGTTTGGTGACCCCGCTCGCGCCCTCGGCGACGGCACGTGTGCACTCCACCACCAGGCATCCTTCTTCGATGGGTTCATTCAGGACCCCAAGAACGGAAACGCCTCGGTGGGACCGGATGCTGACATCTGGGCCTTCGTCACTCCTTCCGTTGAAGCCGGCGGCAATGCTGTCACCGGTGGTGGCGAAATCGTGGGTGCCTTCTCGAACGACGAAGACACGATCGCCGTGCAGGAATACCTGTCGAGCGCTGAGTGGGCTAACTCTCGAGTGAAGTTGGGTGGTGTCATTAGCGCTAACAATGGCCTTGACCCTGCCAGCGCAAGCAGCCCCATCCTGCAGCAGGCCATCACGATTCTGCAGGACCCCGACACTACGTTCCGCTTCGATGCATCCGACCTCATGCCGGGTGTTGTTGGTGCTGGATCGTTCTGGACCGGAATGGTCGACTGGGTCAACGGCAAGTCAACTGAAGAGGTGCTGTCGACTATCGATGCCTCATGGCCATCTGAGTAGCACCGTCTAACGATGAGCGTGGGCTGGAAATTTTAGCTTCCAGCCCACGCTCTCTTTTCTCCCGCTCGTGCCCACTCCTCGGTAGAGTCGAAACAGCAGTACTGCCTGTGAAGTGAAGAGTCCAGTGATGCACTCGAAAGGTCGCTAATGTCAGCTTTTCTTGCGTGGATTTCCACGCTCCCCGCGCTCGCTCAAATACCGCTTGTGCTTTTGGCATTCTTCGCGGTGATCGCCCTGCTGATTTTCTTCATTGAGATCGCCCCACGCAGTGGCCGTAGGTACACGATCATCCGTGCCGCCGCCTGCGTGCTGATCCCGACACTCATCTTCTTGGCCCTTGGGTCTGTGTACTGGGCGGCGGGAGCAGCAGCCGTTTTCGGCGGGCTCTTCTTCATCCTCGATTACCGCTCGAAGCAGGGCGCGGGCTACCTCTTCCAGCTCATTGGCTTCATGAGTCCGGCGATTTTCTTGCTCGCGATTGGCCTCATCTACCCGACCATCCAGACCACGATTCAGGCCTTCATGAATAGCCGCGGAACGCGATTCGTGGGCCTCGAAAACTTCATCTGGATCTTCACTCAAGACACCGGCATCCGCACCGTTCTTAACACGGTCGTGTGGGTCTTGATCGTTCCCACGGTTTCGACCATTTTCGGTCTCGCCTATGCCGTCTTCATCGACAAGTCGCGCGGCGAGAAGATCTTCAAAGTGCTCGTCTTCATGCCGATGGCCATCTCGTTCGTCGGCGCGAGCATCATCTGGCGCTTCGTGTACGCGGTGCGCCCGGCCGACCAAGAGCAAATCGGGCTACTCAACCAGATTGTGGTCTGGATGGGCGGGCAACCGGTCGACTGGATCTCGAATTCCCCATGGAACACTTTCTTTCTCATCGTCGTGCTGATTTGGATTCAGACCGGTTTCGCCATGGTGATCCTGTCGGCCGCGATCAAGGGTGTTCCCGCCGAGCAACTGGAGGCCGCGGAGCTTGACGGAACGAACGCGTGGCAGAGTTTCATCAATGTGACAGTGCCGGGCATCCGCAGCTCCCTTGTTGTTGTGCTCACCACGATCTCGATTGCCTCACTGAAAGTCTTCGACATTGTGCGCACCATGACTGCCGGAGCGAACGAGACCAGCGTTATCGCCAACGAAATGTACTCGCAGTGGCAAGGCTTCGAGGTGGGCAGGTCTGCCGCCTTCGCGGTCGTGCTGTTCGTGATGGTGCTGCCGATTGTCGTGTATAACGCGAGACAGATTGCCAAGCAGAGGGAGATCCGATGACCGCGACAGTGCCCGCGAAGCTTCCACTCGGCAAGAAGACCGAGAAGCAACTGGCTCGTGGCGAAAAAATGGGAGCAGCCAAGCGCACCAAGAAGCGCCTCACGAGCCGAGGTGCCACGATCGCGGCTCTCGTGATCGCGGTGCTGTGGACAACTCCCACGTTCGGACTCTTCGTCTCCTCGCTGCGCCCGCCGGAGGAAATTCTGCGTAACGGCTGGTGGACGATCTTCCAAAACCCTGGCTTCACACTCAACAACTACACCGAGGTGTTGGCGGCCGGAAACAGCACGCTGAACCTTGCTGGCGCGTTTATCAACTCGATCGCCATCACGTTGCCAGCCACGATTTTCCCGCTCGTCATTGCGAGCCTGGCAGCCTACGCATTCGCTTGGATAAAATTTCCTGGTCGCAACTGGATGTTCATCGGAGTCTTCGCACTACAGATCGTTCCCCTGCAGATGGCGCTAGTTCCGCTGCTGAGTCTCTTCTCTCGTGGGCTATCGATCGGCGACATCGAGCTGTTCTCGAGCCTCAACGCCTCTAACTCGTATTCGCAGGTGTGGATTGCGCACACGATCTTTGCGCTGCCGTTGGCGATCTTCCTACTGCACAACTTCGTCTCCGAGATTCCTTCCGAGCTGATTGAAGCAGCCAGAGTGGATGGCGCGGGCCACGGTCAAGTCTTCTTCCGCATCGTTCTCCCGCTCACCATGCCGGCGATCGCCTCCTTTGCGATCTTCCAGTTCCTGTGGGTCTGGAACGACCTCCTCGTGGCGCTCGTGTTTGCCGATGGAAGAGTCGCGCCGATGACGAAACTCTTGGCAGAGATCACCGGTAGCCGCGGTCAAGACTGGAACCTGCTTACCGCAGGCGCCTTCATCTCGATCCTCGTGCCGCTCATCGTGTTCTTTGCGCTGCAGCGCTACTTCGTGCGCGGACTGCTCGCTGGTTCGACGAAGGGATAGTGCTCTAGCCGCCCACCACAAGCAATACGCTCGCGGTGATACCCAACGCAATACCGACATATTGCAGGGGCGCGATTCGCTCGCGCAACACGATCGCCGCAAGCAGCACAGTGCCTGCCGGGTAGAGCGCAGTCAGTACGGCAATGACCGAAAGGTCGCCGATGCGAACTCCCGTGATGATCGCCATGTTGGCGATTACGTCGAGAGTGCCGCCGACCATCGCGAAATAGATGCCGCGGCGCCAGAGTGACGAGCGGCCCGGAGCTGGCGCTCCGGCTCGGCGGCGCTTAGCCAACGCCGCCATCACAAAGAACAGCGTGAACATGACGAGCGCGTTGACGACGCGGTTGCCGAGAACCGGGATGATGCCAGAGTTGTCGGGGGCGGCATCCAGAATCACAAAAAACATCCCAATGGCGGTGCCCGCACCAACCGCCATGAGCAGTGCTTTGGTGCTCGGTCGCACGGCATCTTTTTCGGGAACGAATCCCACAAGCACGACGGCGATGAGCGCGACAGGAATCGCGACGAAACCAAACGCCCCGAGCGATTCTCCGCGCAGCAGACCGACGGTCACTGGCACGATTGCCGACATGACCGCGGTCACAGGAGACAGGATGCTCATGGGCCCGATCGCGAGGCAGGCATAGAGCAGACCGATCGCCACCGCGCTATTGACGCCGGCGATGGCGCCGTAGATCACGGCCTCTGTCGACCACACGTTCGAGACGAACGGGAAGATGAGGAGCAACACGGCAAGGCCCGCAACGGCTCCCACTGCAGTAGCCAGAATCGGGCTAATTCGCTTGGCTGCCATACCGCCGAAGAAGTCAGCGGCACCGAACGTGAGCGCGCTAGAAAGCCCGAGAAATACGGTGAACATGGTGCCTGTCGCTATGGGGACGAATCATGCCAATGGTAGTGGCTGCGCCTAGACTTCTCGGCATGGTGTCTGCCCAGTCTGTTCTTGAGTCCACGTTCGGTTACGACTCGTTCCGGGGGCAGCAAGGCGAAATCATCGACACCATCGTGCAGGGTCGTGATGCCCTCGTGCTCATGCCCACCGGTGGCGGCAAGTCGCTGTGCTACCAAATTCCTGCGCTTGTTCGCGAAGGCACCGGCGTTGTCATTTCGCCCCTGATTGCATTGATGCAAGACCAAGTGGATGCTCTCGCAGCCGTCGGCGCGCGTGCGGAGTTTCTCAACTCCACCCAGTCCGCCGACGAGCGCACGCGCGTCGAAAACGCGTACCGGGCTGGTGAGTTGGATCTGCTCTACCTCGCGCCCGAACGCCTCCGCGTCTCGTCCACTGTGTCACTCCTCAAGCAGGGTCAGATCGGGCTCTTCGCCATCGACGAGGCGCACTGTGTGTCGCAGTGGGGCCACGACTTTCGCCCCGACTACCTGCAGCTCGACGTGCTGCATGACCTATGGCCTGATGTTCCGCGAATTGCCCTGACCGCGACCGCGACCGAAGCCACTCGCAAAGAGATCGCCCAGCGACTCAAGCTCACTGACGCAACGCAGTACGTTTCTAGTTTTGACCGGCCCAACATCCAGTACCGCATTGAGGCGAAGGCGCAGCCGTTGCAGCAGTTGCTGACCCTGTTGAACACCGAGCACTCGGGCGACGCTGGAATTGTGTATTGCCTATCGCGGGCCTCGGTCGAGAAGACGGCGCAGTTCCTGGTCGAGAACGGCATCCCGGCGCTGCCGTATCACGCGGGTCTCGACTCCAAGATTCGGGCAAGCAACCAGAGTCGTTTCTTGCGCGAAGAGGGCATGGTGATGGTGGCCACGATCGCGTTCGGCATGGGCATCGACAAGCCCGACGTGCGTTTTGTCGCGCACCTCGACCTGCCCAAGAGCGTTGAGGGCTACTACCAAGAAACAGGTCGTGCCGGTCGTGATGGACTGCCCGCGACGGCATGGCTCGCTTACGGCTTGCAGGATGTCATGCAGCAGCGCCGCATGATCGATCAGTCGGGTGGCGACCTGGCCCACCGTCGCAACTTGAGCGCGCACCTCGATGCGATGCTCGCGCTCTGCGAAACCGTGGAGTGCCGCCGCGTGCAGTTGCTCGGCTACTTCGGTCAAGAATCGACGGCGTGCGGCAACTGCGACACGTGCCTGTCTCCGCCCGAGTCGTGGGATGGCACGGTCGCGGCCCAGAAGCTAATGTCCACCATCGTGCGACTGGAGCGCGAGCGCAACCAAAAGTTTGGGGCTGGGCACCTGGTCGACATCCTCATCGGCAAGACCACGCCGCGGGTTACGCAGCAACGTCACGACGATCTGGCCACCTTCGGTATTGGTTCGGATGTCTCGGAGCAAGACTGGCGTTCGGTAGTGCGGCAGCTGCTCGCGCAATCGTTGTTAGCGGTGCAGGGGGAGTACGGCACGCTCGCGATCACCCCCGAAAGCGCGTCGGTGCTGAGCGGCGGGCGCACCGTGAAACTGCGCAAGGAAGCGCCTCGCAAGGCTCGCGGTTCCGGTGCAGCGGGCGGTGCGGCGAAGCGCAAGGTTATGACCGATTTGCCCGACTCTGCCACCGACCTGTTCGAGAATCTGCGCACGTGGCGTTCGGGGGTTGCGCGCGATAACGGCGTGCCCGCCTACGTCGTGTTCGCGGATGCCACGCTGCGCGGCATTGCCGTGACCAGACCCGAGTCGTTGGCCGAGCTTTCGGAGATCAGCGGAGTCGGCGAGAAAAAGCTCGAGACCTATGGAGCTGCCGTACTCGCGGTTGTTTCGGGGGAGCCGGTTGAGGCGCCCAGTGGCACTGCGACGGATGACGCGGCTCCAGCATTTGCGGCAGCGCCTGCTACGGCGACCGCTCGTCAATCGCGTCCTGCTGCTTCTCGGCCTGCGCCGTCACGACCTGCTGCTTCACGCTCTGCTGCTCGTCCATCGGTAGCTCCGGCAGTGTCAGTTCCCGTCGACGAGAACGACATTCCGTTCTACTCGGACGACGATGCACCCTATGACGGACCGCCCGAGCACTAACCTTTTCGTCCGAGGTTAGGTGTGCCATACTTAGGCAATGCTTACCTTAGAACGTGACATTGCGAAGGACGCCCGCCCGGGCTATCGACCCTTTGCTGCACGAGTGGAAAGCATCCGCGAACTTTCGCCTCACTTTAGGCGCGTTACCTTCACTGGCACTGAGTTTGAGACCTTCGGAGCTGACGGTTTCGACCAGCGAATCAAGATCGTCTTCCCGCTGCCGGGCATCGGCCTGAGCGACATCGGTGCCAACGATGCGAAGACCATCGCCGAGGGCACGTGGTACGCCCGTTGGCGTGCGCTGCCTGATGAGGCCCGCAACCCGTTCCGCACCTACACGATTCGTGCTGTGCGACCCGCGCTCCGTGAGATCGATGTCGACATGGTCTTCCATGGCGCCAACGGCCCCGCTGGGCAGTGGCTAGCGAACGCAGCGGTGGGCGACGAAGTCATCATCGTCGGGCCCGACGCGGCGAGCATCCAGTCAGGGATCGGCATCGACTGGCACCCCGGCCCGGCCCGCACCGTGCTCCTCGCGGGCGACGAAACGTCCGCGCCTGCCATCTGCAGCATCCTCGAGCGCCTCGACCCCAGCGTTGAGGCTCACGCCTTCATCGAGATTCCGGATGCCGCAGACCGGCCACCACTGAATCTGCCGAGCAATTGCCACGTCACCTGGCTTCCGCGGGGAGAGCAGGCCGCAGGCTCAGCGCTCGACCCCGCCGTCCGGGCGTGGACGCAAGCCAACGCCTCACTCGTGTTGCCCGCACTCACGCCAGCCGCGCAACCACTCGGTGATATCGACGTCGATACGGAACTGCTCTGGGATTCGCCGGGCGAAGCCTCCGGAAAGCACTTCTATGCGTGGCTTGCCGCCGAAGCGTGCGTCATCAAACTGCTGCGCCGTTTTCTTGTGAGCGAGACCGGTGTTGACCGCAAGCAGGTCGCGTTCATGGGGTACTGGCGTCTTGGCAAGTCCGAAGCGCAGTAACCCACACCACTACACCCGCACCCGACATGACACAGACCGTTTCGGCTCCGCGTAGAACGCTGAGCCTCCGCCCCCAGCGTTGGATCACCCTCGGCGCAGCCGTGGGGCTACTCGCAATTGTGCTCGTGCTGAGTCTCGCGCTTGGCGCTCGCGGTGTGGAGTTCACCCAAATTTGGCAAGCGCTCTTCGATCCTGAGGCTGGCAATAACGACCAGCTCGTGATTCGTGAATTGCGATTGCCGCGGACCATCGTCGGCCTGCTCGCCGGGCTCTCGCTCGGAATCGCCGGAGCCGTCATGCAGGGGGTGACCCGCAACCCGCTCGCCGACCCAGGGCTCCTTGGAGTCAACGCGGGTGCTTCACTCGCCGTCGTTTTTGCGATCAGCGTGCTGTCAATCAGAAACCCCACCGGGTATATCTGGTTTGCGTTCGCCGGCGCAGCAATTGCCGCGAGCATTGTTTACGCGATTGGCTCCTTGGGCCGAGAGGGCGCAACCCCGGTAAAGCTTGTGCTCGCGGGAACCGCCGTCACCGCTGGCATAACCTCCGTGATCTCGCTCATCCTCATTTCCGATACCGACACTCTCAACACCTTTCGGTTCTGGTCGGTCGGGTCGCTTGCCAGTCGCGACCTCGAAGCCGTGCGCCTCACGATTGGGTTTGTCATCGGAGGGCTCATTCTCGCCGCAATTTCGGGGCGGATGCTCAACCTCGTTGCCCTCGGAGATGACCTGGCCCGCGGCCTCGGTCAGCGCATCTATCTGTCGCGCGCCATCGCGGCAGGAGCGGTCGTCTTGCTTTGCGGATCCGCTACCGCTCTTGCCGGGCCTATCGTTTTCGTCGGGCTCGTTGTGCCTCATGTCGTGCGCCCATTCACGGGCCCCGACTACCGGTGGATCATTGCGGTCTCCGCCGTTCTCGGGCCTGCACTGTTGCTTATCGCAGACATCGTGGGTCGCCTCATCGTTGCTCCCGCTGAGCTTGAAGCCGGCTTGGTGGTTGCCGTGATCGGGGCTCCCGTAATGATCGCGCTTGTGCGCCGCGTGAAGTTGGCTGGGCTATGAGCGGCGTGCTGAAAGTCCGCTCCCCGATTGCCGTAGAGCGAATGCCGCCGCGCACCCTGCGCATCGTCATCGGCCTAGCCCTCGTCGCCGTCGCGCTTACCCTTGTGAGTATTGCGGTTGGGGCATATACGCTCTCGCTGCCAGACCTCCTGGCCACTCTCTTCGGTGGCGGCACGACGTCCGATCGCTTCATCGTCGTCAAGCTGCGTCTGCCGCGAGTGGTACTGGCCATTCTCGTGGGTGTCGCCTTCGGGCTTGCCGGTGCACTCTTTCAGAGCTTGCTCCGCAACGCCCTCGCCAGCCCTGACATCATCGGTATCAGTGGCGGGGCGAGCGTCGCCGCCGTGTTGAGCCTGCTCGTATTCGGGGCAACCGGCCTAGCAGTCTCGATGTCGGCCCTGGTTGGGGCCCTCGTCGTGGCATTCGCCATCTACCTCTTGTCGTGGCGCTCCGGTATGAACGGCATGCGCTTCGTTCTCATCGGCGTTGGCATTGCCTTCATGGCCCAGGCGGTGCTCGGATACCTCATCACCCGCGGCGACGTGCGCGACGCGCAGCAAGCTCTCGTATGGATGGTGGGTGGGCTCGGCGGTGCAAGCTGGGGCGACATCGCCATCATGGCCGTCAGTCTCGTTGTGCTGCTGCCCGCCGTCGCTGGGCTTGCATCGAAGCTCCGGATGTTACAGCTCGGCGATGATCTTGCTGCAGGCCTTGGTGTCTCAGTGCAGCGATCGCGGCTCGCGCTCATCATCGTTGCCGTTGCCCTCGTCGCGATCGCCACCGCTCTAGTAGGGCCGCTCGCGTTTGTCGCGTTCGTCTCGGCCCCCATCGCCCGACGGATGATCGGCGGCGGCACTCTCGCCCTCGTGCCGAGTGCCCTCGTGGCCGTGGTACTTGTCCTCGGTGCTGACTTTGTCGCGCAACATGCCTTTGCTACCGGAACCCAAGTGCCGGCCGGTATCGTCACCGGTCTCATCGGTGCCCCTTACCTGCTGTGGCTTATCTCCACTACCAACCGTGAAGGACGTACATCGTGACCAACGCAGACGCCCCTGACCACGCTCACCTCCAACCCGGCGATTCTGATTCGAAGCGGCCTGCACACGAACTTCGCGCCGACAATGTGACTCTGAACTATGGCGGGCGCGACATTGTGTCGAACGTGAGCTTGGCGATTCCAGACGGGATGGTGACCGTGATTGTCGGTGCCAATGCGTGTGGCAAGTCGACACTGCTGCGCGGACTGTCACGACTGCTGCGACCGGCATCGGGGCGCGTATTGCTCGACGGGCGAGACATCCACTCGGTGCCGTCGAAGGAGGTCGCTCGTGTTGTAGGAATTCTGCCGCAGTCGCCGATCGCACCGGAAGGCATCACCGTTCGTGACCTAGTGGCGCGCGGGCGTTACCCGCATCAGGGCTGGTTTCAGCAATGGTCGGCTGCGGATGAAGTGGCAGTCGAGCAGGCGTTGACCGCAACCGACACAGCCCAGTTGGCGTCGCGGCGCATCGAGGAACTCTCGGGAGGACAGCGCCAGCGCGTCTGGATTGCGATGGCGTTGAGCCAAGATCCCGACATTCTGTTGCTCGACGAACCCACCACTTTCCTGGATGTGCGCCACCAGCTTGATGCGCTTGATGTGCTTGCAGGCCTCAACCGTGAACGCGGAACGACGATCGTGATGGTCCTGCACGAACTGAATCTGGCCGCGCGCTATGCCGATCACATGGTGCTGATGGGCGAGGGGCAAATTCTCGCCGAGGGGTCGCCCGACGAAGTCGTGACCGCCGAGCGGATGCGCCAAGCATTTGGGCTCGAGGCGCAAATCATTGCCGACCCGGTGTCGCACTCGCCGATGGTGATTCCTGTCGGTCGGGCCTAGCCGGATCGCATTGCAGCGCATCGGTTCGCCGTTGCTTCGCTCATTGCGACGGTCCCGTCTTGCGCAATTGGATAAGGCAAGCCTATCCTTATTAAGCGCCGGAAACGGCTGCACGAGTGTTTTCAACCCACGTCTTGCCTAGGAGATCAATGTCACGCCGTCCACGCCTCGCCGCCTTCGCTGCGGCCACCGCTGCCCTCATCGCGCTGAGTGGTTGCGCCGCCTCAACACCCGAAGGCGACTCCGGTGCCCCCGCAGCATCCGATACTTTCCCCGTCACGGTCGAACACGCTTTCGGCGAAACCGTCATCGAGAGCGAACCGCAGCGTGTTCTCACTCTGGGTTGGGGAAGTGGTGACGCTGTGCTCGCGCTTGGCGTCGTACCCGTCGGTATGGAGGCGCAGAACTACGGTGGCGGCGAGAACGGCGTTCTGCCGTGGGCGGCGGATGCTCTCACCGAGCTGGGAGCAGAGACCCCACTGATCTTCCCCGCCACCACGGATGCTCCCGCCTACGAACAGATTGCCGAAGCTGCCCCCGATCTGATCCTCGCAACGTACTCGGGAATCACCGAGGAACAGTACGACCTGCTCAGCGAGATCGCGCCGGTTGTCGCTTACCCCGAACTGCCGTGGTCGACCCCGTGGCGTGACGTGATCAGCACCACGGGAACCGCTCTGGGAAAGACAGCTGCAGCGGATGAGGTTCTCACCAACATCGACGCTCTCGTCGCCGAGAAGGCAGCCGAGCATCCTGAGTTCGAAGGCAAGACCGTTGCGGCAACCTTCGACGTAGGCGGAACCTTCTACGTCTACAAGCCCGCCGACCCGCGGGTCGAGTTCCTCCTCGACCTCGGCCTAAAGAATGCCCCCGCCGTCGACGCTCTCTCCAACGGTGACTCCACGTTCTTCTACACGCTCAGCTACGAGAAGCTCGATGAGTTGGACAGCGATCTGCTCATCGCCTACGCCGAGACTCAAGAAGTGGGCGACGCTTTCGCCGCCCAGCCCTACGCGCAGAGCATCCCCGCCGTTGCCAATGGTGGACTCGTCGCCGTCAACGGCGCATCGCTCGTCGCCTCGGTCTCGCCGCCCACGGCACTCTCGCTGCCGTGGGGTATTGACAGCTTTGTGGAGGCAATCGCTGCCGCGCTGAAGTAATTCCTCGCCGCGCGAGCAAGCAGAGAGCGCACAGAAAAGGGCCCGCCGACGAATTCGTCGGCGGGCCCTTTGTGGTCTGCGGGAGTTGCTTGTCTGTCAGCTAACTAGCTAGCAGGGGTTGCTGGCGCTTCGCCAGCTTCTGCTGCAGCCTGCTGCTCAGCAACCTGCTTGTGAACCTCAACCATGTCGAGGTTCTTGACACCCTCGATGACCTGCTCGAGGGCGGGGGCAGGAAGTGCGCCGGGCTGGGAGAACACAAGCACGCCGTCACGAAATGCCATGAGGGTAGGGATCGAGGTGATTCCTGCCGCGCCAGCAAGTTCCTGCTGGGCTTCGGTATCTACTTTTCCGAACGTGATGTCGGGGTGGGTTTCGCTTGCGGTCTCAAAGATGGGCCCGAATTGCTTACAGGGGCCGCACCATTCGGCCCAAAAATCTACGAGCGTGATTCCTTCTTTGGTGACCGTCTGGCCAAAGTCTTCTGAGGTGAGAGTGATAGTCGACATAGTTACATCCTTTCACGGAGGCCAACAACGTCACCTGAACAATGATTCCCACAACGCAACCGCAGCTGTTTTGCCGTTTCTTACAAAGGGATGCGGCGGGTGTGGCATCCGCTTCGTTGACGGTGCACGACCCACTTTGCGCCAACGCACACCGGTCGTAGCGTGTAATTACCGAACTTTTAGGAATCGAGATAGCCATGACCCAGGTTCACAACACGGCCGCCGATACGGCGCCGAGCCACCCCATCGCTGCGCCCGACGATGCCACCACACCTTCCGAAACCTCCTCCGAGGTTCCCGCCATCAACGTTGAATGGTTGAGCGAATACTTGCTCGGAAAGTGGGCGAAGGCGCGCAAAGAGTCGCGCGCGCTCATGACTAACCCTGAGTTGCATCAGGTCAACGGACTCTCGATGGCCGACCACCGCGAGCGTGTGCTGAGCCAAATGTCGATCCTTGTCGACAACGGCGCCATCCAGCGCGCTTTTCCGGCAGAGCTCGGTGGCAACGACGACCACGGTGGAAACATTGCCGCCTTCGAAGAGGTAGTGCTCGCTGACCCTTCGCTGCAGATTAAGTCTGGCGTTCAGTGGGGCCTTTTCGGGGCCGCAGTTCTCCACCTCGGCACCAAGGAACACCACGACAAGTGGCTCCCCGACATCATGAACCTGACGACGCCCGGTGCCTTTGCGATGACCGAGATCGGTCACGGATCGGATGTCGCGAGCATCGCCACCACTGCGACCTACGACCCCGACACCGATGAGTTCGTCATCAACACCCCGTTCCGCGCGGCGTGGAAGGACTACCTGGGCAACGCTGCGCTTCACGGCAAAGCGGCTACGGTCTTCGCTCAGCTCATCACCAAGGATGTCAACCACGGCGTGCACGCGTTCTACGTTCCGCTGCGCGACGACAACGGTTTCCTCCCCGGTATTTCGGGTGAAGATGATGGCCTCAAGGGTGGTCTGAACGGTATCGACAACGGCCGACTCGCGTTCGACCACGTTCGTGTTCCCCGCATCAACCTGCTCAACCGCTACGGCAACGTTGACGAGAACGGCGACTACACCTCCGACATTGACAGCCCAGGCCGTCGCTTCTTCACGATGCTCGGAACGCTCGTTCAGGGCCGCGTTTCGCTCGATGGTGCCGCAGTGCTTGCGAGCAAACTGGCCCTCACGATCGCGATCAAGTACGGCTCGGAGCGTCGACAGTTCACGGCATCCAGCAACACGAACGAAGAAGTGATTCTGGACTACCAGCGTCACCAACGGCGCCTTTTGCCGCGGTTGGCTCAGACCTATGCAATGTCGTTTGCGCATGAGGAGTTCCTCGAGAAGTTCGATGGAGTGTTCTCGGGCCGCACCGATAGCGAGTCTGACCGCCAAGATCTCGAAACTATCGCCGCAGCGCTCAAGCCCCTCAGCACGTGGGCTGCGCTCGACACGCTGCAAGAGGCTCGCGAGGCCTGTGGCGGGTCTGGCTTCATGGCCGAGAACCGGCTCACCCAGATGCGCGCCGACATGGATGTTTACGCCACCTTCGAGGGCGACAACAACGTGCTGCTTCAGTTGGTCGCCAAACGACTGCTCACCGACTACTCCCGCAAGTTTGCTGGCGCGGATGCTGGTGCCATGGCCCATTTCGTGGTGGATCAGGTCAACGAGGCTGCCGTCAATCGCTCGGGTCTTCGCCGCTTCGCGCAGAACGTCGTGGACTTTGGCTCAACCGCTCGCTCGATCGGTTACGTGCGCGATACCGATTCGCAGCGTCAGCTGCTCACCGACCGTGTTGAAACGATGGTGGCGGATGTCGCGGGCAAGCTGCGCGCGGCAACCAAACTTCCGCAGGCTGAGGCCGCCGCTCTCTTCAACAGTCACCAGAATCAGCTCATCCTGACGGCCTACGCCCATGCTGAACTGCTCCAGTGGGAGGCGTTCACTCGAGCCCTCGAGAAGATCGAAGACAAAGACACTGCTCAGGTCATGACCTGGCTGCGTGACCTCTTCGGCTTCTCACTCATCGAGAAGAACCTCGCCTGGTACCTCATGCACGGTCGCATTTCCACGAACCGCGCTCAGGCCATCACCGACTACATCGATGATCGCCTGCTGCCGCGTTTGCGCCCGCAGGCACTGGATCTCGTGGCCGCGTTCGGCCTGACCGACGAGTTGGTGCGTGCGCCGATCGCGTCAGGTGCTGAGGCTGTTCGTCAGAATGAGGCTCGCGACTACTACGCCGAGCGTCGCGCTTCTGGCGAAGAGCCCGTACATGAGAAGGATCTGAAGCAGAAGAAGCGCCGCTAGCAGCGCTGCTCAAAAAAGCCTTCCGCCCCACGCTGTGTGGGGCGGCAGGCTTTTTGCGGCGTTGCGGCATTGCCGCTTTGCGTCGCGCTATTCGTGCACTGGACTGTCGGATGACTCTGCGGATTGGCTTTCGCCGGGGCGAGAACCCGAGCCCTCGGTGTCGTCATCGCCGCGGCGTGAGCCGTCGAGACGGAGGCTGGCGAGGAATCCGATCGCCAGAAAACCGGCAGCCGCGAAGGCGGCATACCGTGTCGAGTCGGTGAAGGCTTGGCGGGCGTCGGCTGCGACATCCGGAGACTGAGCATCGAGGGCACTAATGCCGGTGCCGGCGGAGTCGACAACGAGGTTCACGATTTGGGTTCGTGTTTCGGGGGGGATCTCGGCGCGGTCGGCGAGCTTGGCATTGAGGCCGGTGCCGAGGCTCGCGAAGAGAACCGTGCCGAGGATGGCAATACCGAGGGCTGAACCGATTTGGCGTGCAGTGCTCTGGGTTCCTGATCCTTGGCCGGACTGGCTGAGGGGAACATCCTTGAGCACAACGCTGGTGAGTTGGGCGGTGGCGAGGCCGACACCGAAACCATAAACGAAGAGGCCGGGGGCGATCTGCCACCAGGCGGCATCCGGACTGAGGCCGAACGCGACGATGAGTACGCCAACGATTTCGGCGCCGATACCGAAACGCACGATAGTGACGGGGGTGACTTTGTTGCCGAAGGCTCCCGCGAATCCACTCGCGACGAACGAACCGATAGCAAGTGCGAGGATAACGAAACCGGTCTGCAGTGCGTCATATCCGAGCACATTCTGCAGCCACAGCGGCAGTGACAGGATGATGCCGAACTCGCCAAGCGAGACGATCATCGCGGCAATGTTTCCATTGCGGAAGGAAGCAATTCGCAGCAGACCGAAGGCCAGCATCGTGGACTTGCCTGCCCGTTCGCGCGCGAAGCCCCAGCGTACGAAAATGATGCCCGAAATCACGGCAACGGCGAACGCAAACGGGATGGGGGAGATATCTAGCGTCCAAAAATCGGGTGGGGTGTCGCTGAAGAACCAGCCGTAGCTACGGCCTTCGATGAGAGCGAAAACGAGCGACGCGAACAGCACGACGGAGAGCGCGGCGCCGACAACATCCACTCGCCGCTGTGCTGATGCCTCCTTAGATTCGATAGTGAAAATGAGGACGCCGATGACAATGATCACGCCGAGAGGAACGTTGATTCCAAAAGCCCAGCGCCAGGAATAGTAGGTGGTGAGCCAACCGCCGAGCAAGGGGCCAACTGCCGCCATTCCCCCGATCGTGGAACCCCAGACGGCAAAGGCGATGGCGCGTTCACGCCCGCGGAAGGTTGCATTGATAGTGGAGAGGGAGGCCGGCAGGATCATTGCTCCACCGACGCCTTGCACCAGGCGCGATGCGATGAGTAGCTCGCCGGTCGCAGCAGTAGCGGCGAGGATGGAGGAGAGCGCGAAGATCGCGACACCGATAAGCAGAACGCGGCGGCGGCCGTAGCGGTCCGCGAGGGTGCCAAA
This sequence comes from Rhodoglobus sp. G.S.23, assembly GCF_056675935.1. NCBI lineage: Bacteria > Bacillati > Actinomycetota > Actinomycetes > Micrococcales > Microbacteriaceae > Rhodoglobus > Rhodoglobus sp. G.S.23. The sequence goes on along the minus strand of NZ_CM155237.1, from coordinate 2,583,428 downwards.
TACGAGGAGCAGCGCTGCGAAAACAAGGGTGTAGCTTTCCTGCACCCACTGCACCTGTGTTGAGTTCAGGTCGAGATCTTCAACAACGGAGGGGATTGCGACGTTGACGATCGTGGAGTCGACGATAATCAGCGCGACCGCGATGCTGATGAAGAGGAGCCCTAACCAGCGTTTGCGGGAGGCGCGACTGTCGTTCACTATGCGGACTGTTCAGCGCGAAGTCGCGCGATGGTGAAAACGGCAGCGCTCGCGAGCACTGCAACAGCAGCCACGATCGCGGCGGTGGCGGTGGGGTCTGAGATGAGGTCACCCGTGAGGCGGCCGACGGCCACCCAGGCAAGGCCCCAGCTCAGCGAGAGGGCTGGCGAAAAGTGTGCCCGACCGCGCGCGGCAAGCGCGATGCCCACGGCGCCGGCGACGAAAACGATCGCAACGCCCCACACATCGTCGGGGATGCCGAAGCCAGTGAACCCGATAGCGACCAGCCACGCGGTGATGTTGGCTGCAGTCGCGACACACACCCAGCCGAGGTAGAGGCCAATCGTGCCGTCCGTGATGATCGCATCGATAGCGCCGGCAGCTGGCAGTTTGACAGTGATGAGGTACGCCTGAATCAGTACAACGAGTAGCAGGATAATCACGGGAACGCTGAGGGCGAGTAGCCCGTACTGGATGGAGAGAATCCAGGCGGCATTGAGCACGAGGGACGCGGCGACCCAGTAACCAACTCGGCGATGTAATTCTGCGGTCGTCTGTTTGGGCAGCATTTGCCAGACGGCGTAGGCGACGAGTCCTAAATAGATGATGCTCCAGATGCCGAATGCTGAGCCGGCGGGAGCGATGACTGTGGCGTCCGCGCTGAGCGCACCGCTCGCAGCATCCTGAATCGGGGTTCCACCTGCAGCACCCGAACCTACGAATGCTCCGATGAGGGCAAAGGTCGCGCTCGCGGCAACCGTTATCTGCCTGACTACGTCTCTGGATTCACGCATGACGTTCTCCTTGGGTTGGCTGTAAGCCTAGAACTCCTGAGGCGGAGTTGACCGAAGAATCGCTGAGATGTGGGAGTCGCTCAGCTTGCGCGCCCGAAGACGTGAAGTGTCTAGTGCGTGAAGCCGGCGAGCAGGCTCGGAGCGGCTAGGTTCACGAGCAGAATGATGCCCGTGAGCGCAACGATCGCACCCATCGCGACGAGCACTGCCTTGCCGAGAACGGTGATTACAGAGATGAAGGTCATACCTCAAGGGTAGCGGAGGAGCGGATGCCATAGAGCCCGGCTCTGAACTAAAAGTCGTCGACTACTTCTGGCTGGCGTCCGTGCGCGACGGCATCCACTCGATCCCTGCAAGCGCGGCTACGGTTTCGACTTGCCGCCCTGCTTGTTTTCCGACTTGCCGTGGCTTCCACCGTCGCCGCTGTCACTGTCAGCCTCTTCTGACTCATTGTGATCGCCGCTGGGTGAATCGGATTCGGACTTTTTACTCTTTTCGTGTGCTGCCTCGGACGTCTCAGCACCGAAGGTGCGGCCGACCTTGTCTGGATCCTGAGCTCGCTCGGAGACCCATCCCCCGAAGTTATCGGGGTGCTCAGTCGCTTCGGCCTCTTCAGGCCCCTCGACTCCTTCAGTCACTTCGGTTTCTTCCGCCGGTTCAGACTCTGGTGTCGTGGTGGAATCTTCGGTCGATTCGTCACCGTCGTTGGTTTCACTGACAACTGTCGATATCACTGAGTCAAACGCGTCTTGCGCTCCGCTTGGCAGAATTCCTCCCGCTCCGGCCCCCGCCGTTGCGGCAACTGCCACTGTCGCGCCGAGCGCGATTTTCGAGGCTATCCCCAAGCCTGCAATCCATGAAAACATTGTTCTCCCCCTCTTACTCGCCCCGATTATCGGTAGCGAATCATGGTGAGATGATCCAGACGGAGCTTTGGTAAGGCCTAGCCGCACCATCAACTCTTCAGACGGCCGGGCAGTCGATTCGTAGGCCGCTTCGCGAAACTCGGCGATCGAGTTTGCGAGCGATGTCAGATCGGACCGCGATTCCGGCGCGCGTCCAGACAGAACCGCCTGCGCGACCCTGTCGGAAATTCGTTTGTTTCTCATCTCACTTCACGCCATCGCTCGAGAGCCTCGCAGGGATACGGGTTGGGGAAACTTTCTTTCTCAATCGTTCAAGAGCGCGTCGTTGCAGTGCTTTGACAGCCCCGGGGCGTTTGCCGATCACAGTGGCAATCTGGGCCACTGTCAGGTCCGCGACTATGCGCAACACCATCACATCGCGCTGATCCGTGGGGAGCGAGTTAAGCAGTGAGAGTGTCGTGTCGTCTTGCAAGCGGTTAAGCACTTCTTCCTCCGCACTGGGTGCGCTATTCGAGTCGTGGTCCGCGTTCCACTCCACACTCTCTCCTCGCCGCGCACGTTTTCGAAATTCATCGACGAGACGTCGATACGCAACCGAAAATACGAAAGAACGGAATTGCGATTCGTTGCCAACGAACTGCGGCAACCGCTCGAATACGTCAAGAAACACCTCGCTAGTGAGGTCTTCTGGTTCGCGCGAGCCGCGCGCGGTGAGGAAGGCTGTCACGGCTGGCGAATACTCGATCCAGAGGGTCGTGGAGCCCCATCCGACTCCGGCCTGCGCGGCAGCAAGCAGGGCAGCAAAGTGCTTTGCTCGTGGATCGTCGTCAGCGCCGTGAGTCACGAGCAGAGGTTAGCAGGGCACTCCGATCAAGACGGATGCGAACCGCGACTCCGGCGCAGAGAATCACGATAGCTCCTCCGATGACTGTTGGAATGGTGCGTTCTTCCCCCAGGATCAGAGCTGCCCAGGTGATGCTCAACACCGGTTGTACGAGTTGCACTTGGCTGACTTGCGCCATTGGCCCAATGGCGAGCCCGTGGTACCAAGCGAAGAAGCCGAGAAACATGCTCACTACGGCCAGATATCCAAACGCGGCCCACTCGATTGGCTCGGCAGTCGGCGGCTCTTGGATTGCTGAGAATACCGCGAGCGGAATCATGAATGGCGCCGCTACGACAAGCGCCCAAGACACCGTCTGCCAGGCACCGAGTTCACGCGCGAGGAGGCCGCCTTCGGCGTACCCAATCGCTGCTGCAACGACGGCACCGAAGAGGAGTAGATCAGAAAGCCCGAGTTGACCGAACCCGCCACCCTGAATCGAGGCGAATCCAAGAGCGGCCACGGCGCCGATTGCGGCAAGCATCCAGAAGGACAGTGGCGGTCGCTCTCCCGCACGAATAACCGCCAGCACCGCTGTAGCGGCGGGCAACAGCGCAATGACGACCGCCCCGTGGCTCGCAGGTGCCGTGACCAAGGCATACGACGTGAGCAAAGGGAAGCCGACAACAATGCCGCCGGCGACGGCAAGCAAGCGGACCCACTGCCGCCCTGTTGGCAGCCGCTGATGGGTGATGGCGAGCGCGGCAATGGCTAGGAGGGCAGCGATCACCGCTCGGCCAGACCCGATAAGTAGGGGGGATAGGCCGCCAACGGCCACGCGGGTGAAGGGGAGAGTGAACGAGAACGCGATCACTCCTACGAGTCCCCACAGGAGTCCGGAGCGGCTGAGGGGCATTCTCTGACGTTACCTGCAAAAACTCAGGATACGACGTCGCGGCTGGTAGTAAATTCTCTCTATGACGTTCAACGACGACGCCCGCATCAACCCAAACAAGGTCTCGCGACGCGGGCGCAACACCGGAATTGCCGTAGGTGGCGGCGGCAGTTTGCTTGTTATTGGCCTGATTATTGCGTCTCAGTTACTCGGCGTTGATCTAACAGGGCTTGTGGGCGGCGGAACGACCGGTGGGCAAGAGCAACCAGGACAGCCACTTTCCGAATGCACAACGGCTGAAGCGGCGAACAGCAGCATCGATTGCCGCATCGCCGGAGCGGCAGATTCGCTCGATACCTACTGGGAGGGGCAGATCGAGGGGTACCGCACCACTAACGTCGTGCTCTTCACCGGTCAAGTGAACACCGGATGCGGCGGTGCCACGAGCGCGAGTGGTCCGTTCTATTGCCCACCAGATGAGACCATCTACGTTGATACTGCTTTCTACGATGACCTGCGCAGCCGCTTCGGTTCCACGGGTGGGCCGCTCGCCGAAATGTATGTCATTGCGCATGAGTGGGGGCACCACATTCAGAACTCCACCGGAATCATGGATGGCCTCGACCGTCAGAACACGGGCCCGTCCTCAGATTCGGTGCGGCTTGAGCTGCAGGCGGACTGTTTCGCGGGCGCCTGGGTGGGTGCAGCATCCACGATCACTAACGACGACGGGGTGGTCTTTCTTGACCCTGTGACGGACGCCCAAATTGCAGATGCTCTGAGTGCAGCTTCGGCTGTTGGCGACGACCGCATCCAGGAGTCCACTCAGGGCCAGGTGACTCCAGAGACGTGGACGCATGGGTCAAGCGACAAACGTCAGCAGTGGTTTACGACCGGACTCAATGGTGGCCCCCAGGCGTGCAACACCTTCGAGGTGGCGACGCCGTAGTCTTCGTGCGGCGTGCGGCTACTCGGGTGCAGCGTGGGGGCGCGGCGGAACTTTGAGCACCGCATAAACGGCAATCACGGTAAGACAGATATTTGCCCAGTCGATCTGAAAGTCATCGTTCGGCAGATAGCGCATCACAAAAACTCCGAGCCCCCGGACGACGAGTCCCCAGATGCTGAGTGTGAGAAACGCTTTGCTCGCCCAGGTTTGTCCTCGCTTGAGCAGTAACAGAAGGCCGAGATTGAAGATGCTCGCAGCGACGAGGGAAGCTCCTGACGCCGCACCGGGCACGAGGCTCCACGCGACAGCAATCGCTTGAGTGACTATCGCGATCGTGAGCCACGGGATGCGCGTTTCGTCGTCGGCAAGCGAGTCGACGGTCGGCTCTGCCTCGTTGTCAGTCACCTTCGAATTTTCGCATACGGCATCAGCCATGGTGCCGACCACTAGTCGCTGTGTTGCCCGGTTATTTCAGCGTCAGGCAGGAGAAGGTTGAGTATGTCGTCGGTAATGTATTCCGGAAAAGCCCACGCCAAGTCTCCACCTTGCGTAGAAATGACAAAGTGTGCGGACGTGCCCCACGGCACAGTAACTCCGAAGCTTGGCCCGTCTGGAGAGGGCTGAAGTTCGTACACGGGAATGTCCCGATCTCCCACGATTCCGATGCTGGGGACGAACTTCAGGTGACGGTTGGTGATTTCGCACACACCGATGCTCCACTCGGTGCCGATATTGAGAACGCGAGCATCCGCCGCCCTTATCGCGCAGCGCACTTTATTTTCGGCCAAGAGGCGACGGTCGCGCCCTCTGTCGTTGACCGGCTGCCCAAAGACAGTGGCGCCAATAAGCATTCCGAGCATTTCGAGGATGACGCTCATGGCGCTGACTCCTCCTGCTGCTCGCGGTGTGCGGCAGCGTGCGTGCTGCCGGTGGATTTGAGCTTACTCACGCACCTGCGCATAGTCGTTGACGTCCGCACCCCGCGTGCGTGCTGTTGCCGTTCTGCCAATTTCCTCAGCTTGAGCAGTGCCTCGTGTTCAGCCGTTCGCTGCCTGCACCCTTCGGAAACTCAGGAAAACCTCGTCTTGCAGCAATGCCAACCCTGACTACTAGGGCATCGCCGCACGGATCTTTGAGGATTTCCTGAATTTCCGTGACGTTCGTTGCTGGGGCCATCAGGGGGTGCCCACCACTCGGTTATCTCTCACTCGCTCATGTCCGGCCTGAGCGCTGCAGGCAGACTGCTTCAGGGGAGCGTGGTTGGGGCGGCATCCACCATTTCTAGTGACCGTGAAGTGGTCTTTCTTGGCCATGCGGCGGGTAGCCAAATTGCGGATGCTCTGAGTCAAGCTTCGGCTCGTGGTGACGACAGCATCCAGAAATTGACTCAGGGCCAAGTGACTACTGAGACGTGGACGAATCAGTCACGTTCCCAACGCCAGCGGTAATTGCTGACTGGGCTTAACGTCGGGCCACGGGCGTGCAACAACTTTTCGGGTGGCGACGCGATAGCTGCAGTGCATGCTTGCGTCATGCATGCGTGCGCGCGGGGAAGGTTAGTTGCTCTGGAGGTGATGAATTCGTCGCACTTCATCCGAAATTACTCTTGACATAGTTTTGACACTGGTTATAGTAAGTATTGAAATAAGCCAGAATCACTGAACGTCAACCCGAATGCGATCACCGATGACCGAGACCTCTCCCTCCGCACGGCTCACGGCGGAGCCTTCCCTCGAGACCCTCGGCACCTTCCCAACAGGCTTCCGATGGGGGCTCGCGACAGCGGCGTACCAAATCGAGGGCGCGGCATTCGAAGGCGGTCGTGGACCGAGCATCTGGGACACCTTCTCGCACACGCCAGGGCTCAGTTTGCATGGGGATACGGGTGACATTGCGTGTGACCACTACCACCGTTGGCAAGCAGACCTCGACCTATTGAAGAGTCTCGGCGTTACCGACTATCGGCTCTCCGTTTCGTGGTCACGCCTCCAGCCAAGCGGATGCGGTGAGTTGAATGAAATCGCCGTCGCGTTCTACCGCGACGTTCTGAACGGGCTTGCGGAACGCGGCATCCGAGCGCTAGTTACTCTTTACCACTGGGACCTGCCTCAGCCTCTCGAGGATGAGGGCGGCTGGCCTGTACGTAGCACCGCGTACCGCTTCGCAGAGTTTGCTACAAGAACTGTCGAAGCGCTTGGCGACCTTGCTACTGACTGGTTGACGCTCAATGAGCCATGGTGCAGTGCCTTCCTCGGCTACGGAAATGGCGCGCACGCTCCCGGCCGCACCGACTATCGGGCTGCGATTCACGCCGCGCACCACCTCAACCTCGCCCATGGGCTCGCAGTCGCTGGGATCAGAGTGGCGATGCCCAGCGCATCCGTCGGCATCACCAATATCGTGACCGACATCATTCCCGCGAGCGATTCGCCGGATGACGCGGCAGCAGTCGTACGCCTTGACGCCTCGAGCAACCGCGTCTTCCTTGACCCCGTCTACCTTGGTGCTTACTCGGATGCCGTGTGGGACACCCTGGGCAGCCGGGGGCTGAGCGATGTAGTGCAGGAGGGCGATCTTGAGATCATCTCCACACCCACCGACTTCGCTGGCATCAATCACTACCAGCGAGTGATCGCGTCTCATGACGAAACGGCACCATTCGGCGTCGCCGAAATGCCAGCCGAACCGGCAACGACATCGTTCGGATGGTCGGTCATCCCCGAATCGCTCACCGCAGTCTTGACCAGGGTCTCGCGCGAGTTCACTAGCGTTCCGCTCTTCGTCACCGAGAACGGAGCGAGTTACGAAGACTATGTGGACCCCAACGGCGACGTCGTTGATACCGAGCGAATTGCCTACCTGCGCGGTTACCTCGGCGCGGCCGCCGAGGCGATCGCAGCTGGTGTTGATCTTCGCGGCTACTACGCGTGGTCGTTCCTCGACAATTTCGAGTGGGCGGAAGGCTATAGCAAACGTTTCGGCCTTGTATGGGTCGACTACCGCACCCAGGAGCGGATCCCGAAATTGAGCGCGCACTGGTATCGGCGCCTCATCACAGAGCATCAGGAAGTCGTGGCGTACACAACAGCCTGACGCGGATGGTGCGAGTCTGGATGACTCGCCCATGCACCACTGCACAGCACACCAAAATACGAGAAGAAGGAATCTCAATGAAGAGAACAGCAACCTCCGTTGTCGCCGCCGTTGCGGCAGTGGGGCTCACAATAGGCATGAGCGCGTGCTCGACAACATCCGCAGCCGGAAGCGGCGACGCTGAAGGTCCACTCACCGTCTGGGTAATGGGCGATTCGGGTGCAAACTTCGAGATGCTTGTCGCTGACAGCGGCATCGAGGTAGAGGTCGTAGCGATACCGTGGGATTCGATCGACGAAAAACTCACCACGGCTGTCGCGTCCGGGTCCGGGCCTGACATCCTCCAGATTGGACTTTCGAAGCTGCGAACCTTCGCGGATGCCGGAGCCCTCCTGCCCCTCGACGACGAAATCGCTAACCACCCCGGCATTGACCCCGCGAACTTCCCCGCAGGAGTGTCTGGCACAGCGACTTCGGTCGGCGGAGAGATCGTGAGCGTCCCTTGGACCAGCGATACCCGAGTGCTCTTCACTCGTACCGACATCCTCTCGGAAGCTGGCATTGACGCACCCCCGGCCACGTGGGACGAACTACGCGCTGACGCTAAGACTCTCGCGGCACGCGGCGACGACCAGTACGGCTACTACATTCCTCAGTGGGATGCACCGCTGCCGATCGAGATGACCTGGAGCATGGGCGGCGAGGTCATCGACGCTGACGGAAACGTCAACTTCGATACTCCTGAGTTCCAGAAAGCTGTCGACGTCTACACCGGGCTCTACGCAGACGGAAGTGTGCCAGTGAATGGCGACTTCGATCAGACTCAGGGCTTTATCTCCGGTGTTGCACCGATGCTCGTGAGTGGACCCTACCTCGGCAGAGGAATCGCGGATTCGGCTCCAGAGCTCGACGGCAAGTGGCAAGCAAGCCCGCTGCCTGCAGGCGACGGTGGCTCCATCTCGCTGTTCGCCGGCTCGAACCTCGGTGTGTGGTTCAACACCGATCAGAAGGAAACCTCGCTCGATCTTCTCGAGTACGTTTCGCAGCCAGAGCAGCAGCTGGAGTGGTACAGCATGACTGGTGAACTGCCGACCGTGTCATCCGCGCTTGAAGATGGGGACCTGAACAGCGACCCCAACGTGCAGGTCTACACCGACCAGCTCAAGACGGCCAAGGTTCTTCCGCTCGTCTCAAATTGGGATGGCGCAGTGGGAACCGAGCTGCTGAATGCTCTCAACGCGATCGCGCTCACGGGAGCGGACACGAAGTCGTCACTTGACGGCCTCTACTCCACAACCGCTGGTCTCACGATTAACTAGCAAGTAACACCCCTCACTAACAATCTCGGCGTCGCGACGCGACACGAACAGGAAGGACGGCACGGTGCGCAATCGCCTTACTCCCTACCTGTTCGTGTCGCCCGCAATGCTCCTCCTCATCACCTTCGGGATCTTCCCGATCCTTGTCGCCGCGGTTATCAGCACGACAAACATGAATATCTCGGCGTTTGCCGACTGGAACAACGTCGAGTTCATTGGCATCGACAACTACACAAAGCTTTTTGCAGACCCAGACTTCTGGCAGGCCATCGGCAACACTGGTCTGTTCGCAGTGTTCGGGGTGCCGGCCATCGTGATCCTGTCACTCGGTGTCGCGTTACTGCTGAACCAAAGTCAGAGCAGATTTTTCCGATCGCTCCGTGCGTTCTATTTCATCCCAGCAATCACCGCCATCGTCGCGATTTCGCTTGTCTGGGGTTACCTCTACAACACGCAATTCGGACTCCTCAACTACCTGTTCTCACTCGTAGGAGTTCCCCAGGTGCAGTGGTTGTCAGACCCGATCTTGGCAAAGTTCTCTGTGGCACTTGTCGCAATCTGGCGCGGAACCGGGCTCAACATCATCATCTTCCTTGCCGCACTCCAGGGCGTACCGAAGGAGTACCTAGAAGCGGCATCGCTCGATGGGGCTGGAGAATGGAAGAAGACGTTCTCGATAGTGATCCCCCTCATGCGCTTTGCGATTTTCTTCGTGAGCGTCACCACCACTATTGCGTGGCTCCAGTTTTTCGACGAGCCTTTCGTGCTCACCGACGGTGGGCCGCTCGGTGCCACCACCTCTGCGTCGATTTTTCTCTACAAGGAGGGATTCCGGCTCAACCAGTTCGGGTATGCCAGCGCCGGTTCGATCGTGCTGTTCGCGATCATCGCCGTGATTACACTCATCCAATTGCGAGTGAGACGGGCCGACGATGACTACTGATCGCACTCACGCCAAGCGGAGACGCGCGCTCACCGTAACGATCGGTATCGCGCTGGGGATTGGCGCCCTGATAACGGCGTTCCCTTTTTTGTGGATGCTCACGACAGCGTTCAAACCGCAGCGAGAATCGGTGACGTTTCCACCAACGATCCTGCCTCAGGCGCCGACTCTTGAGTGGTTCCAGATGCTCTTCACTGAGCTGGATTTCGGACGCTACCTCGTCAACACCATCCTGGTCGTTCTGATCGGATTCATCGGTTTGATGTTCATGGCGATGGCCGGGTACGCGTTCGCAAAGTTCGATTTCCGAGGTCGCAAGTGGATGTTCTTTCTCGTCCTCGCGACGATGATGATCCCGATCCAAGTCACGATGATTCCGACCTATTTGATCCTCAACGGCATGAAGCTCACCAACACCCTGCTCGGCATAGCCCTCCCGACGTTGGTGAGCGGATTTGCGATCTTCCTGTTCCGACAATTCATGACCACGATTCCCACGGAGATGCTCGAGGCCGCGCGCCTCGACGGTGCTGGGGAGTTCCGCACGTTCTGGCAGATCGTGCTGCCCATGTCGAAGCCGATCCTCGCGGTGCAAATCGTTCTGACATTTATTTCGGGTTGGAACAGCTTCTTGTGGCCACTCATCATTGCGTCTGATCAGAAGCTGTACACGCTGTCTGTCGGATTAGCCCTCCTCAACCAGCAGCTCGCCGTGAACCCCTCGCTGCAAATGGCCGCGGCGTCGGTGATGGTCATACCGATCCTCATCGTCTTCATCGTCTTCCAGCGCTACGTCATCCAGGGCTTTGCCCTCTCCGGTCTTAAGTAACGAAAGAAACCCATGACTGATCTCACGCTCGCCACGTCGGCGTTCGAACCCCGTCCCGCATCCTTTGAAGGATTTGTACGTGCGAAGGATGCTCGGCTTGTCGATGGCTCAGGCCGCGAGTTGCTTCTTCGCGGGGTGGGGCTGGGCAACTGGATGCTGCCAGAGGGCTACATGTGGAAGTTCGGTCCTGGTGCGGAGTCTCCTCGGGAAATCGAGCGGCTAACAGAGCGCCTCCTGGGAGCTGCGGGAGCGGAGCGATTCTGGGAGGGCTTTCGGGCGAACTTTATTGCTGAGGCTGACATCGCGCTCATTGCGGCATCCGGTTTCGACCACGTGCGGTTGCCGATCAATTCGCGCGCGATTCAGGATGAGCACGGTCAACCGATCGAAGCTGGATACGCGATGATCGACCGGCTCATCGAGTGGTGCCGTAAACATAAGCTGTGGGTGATGCTCGATTTGCATGGTGCGCCGGGCGGTCAGACGGGCACCAACATTGATGATTCGCCGAACAATCTACCTGAGTTGTTCATGGAGCCGCGCTATCGAGAGCTCACGGTGCGGTTATGGCAAGATCTTGCGACACGCTATCGCCACGAGACGGTCGTGATGGGATACGACCTGCTCAACGAACCGCTGCCAAACGAGTGGCAGCACACCTACGCGGATGCACTCACTGACCTGTATCGCGACCTCACCCGCGAGATCCGCGCGATCGACCCCGACCATCTCATCGTTTATGAGGGTGCGCACTGGGCCACGAACTGGGACATTTTCACCGAGGTGTGGGACGACAATTCGCTGCTCCAATTTCATAAGTACTGGTCTTCGCCAGACACCGAATCAATCTCCGCGTTCCTTGAGGTTCGGGATCGTCTCGGGCTACCCATTTACATGGGCGAAGGAGGCGAGAACACCCTCGAGTGGTTGTATGCGGCATTCCGCCTCTACGAGTCGCACAGTATCGGCTGGAACTTTTGGCCCTGGAAAAAGATCGACACCCGCACTTCGGCTGCGTCGATTATTGCGCCAGAAGGCTGGGACCGTGTCGTTGCCAGCATTGGTGACCCTTCAGCAATAACCACTGCCGAAGCGAAGACTGTCTTTAGTGACTTGCTTGATGCGATGAGGATTGAGAACTGCCAGTGGCAGCCTGACGTTGTTTCCGCTCTTCTTGCGTCACGGCCGGTCGTTGTTCCCGTGTGGGGCTATGGCTATCGAGGATCTGGCGAGTCCTATTCGATTGCTGTGACAGGCGGTGTCGACGCGATCCGAAGTGATGACTCTGTGCCGTTGCGCTGGGCTATTGAGGGCGGCAATCCCGCAAATCCCTTTGAGCAGACGGATGGTCGTGCCTACGGAATCGCTGAAGAACTGGTCGTCGATCTCTCCGAGGGGGACTGGCTCGAGTACGAGATGGTGGGCTCCTCTGGCGCCCACGTGGTCGACGACGAAGGTCGGGATGCTGCCGTACGCGTCGAGCAGGCTGCCCGCGGCATCCGCATCATCGCCACCGCCGAAACAACCGTATCGAGGATCTACCCGTCGGGAGGCGACAAGACTTGGTAGGGTCTGGATTTATGACCGGGCGTATCGCACTCACAACTTCGGCGCCGGCAACGGTGAGTGATGTGCGTCAACGTAATCGCTCGCAGGCGCTGCGCAGTGTGATTCTCACGGGAGAGACGTCGCGTGCGGCCATCGCGCGCGAGTCTGGACTGTCGGTCGCTTCGGTCACCAATCTGATCTCCGAGCTCATTTCGGAGGGGCTCGTCATGGAGGCCGGCTCAGTAGCCTCGAGCGGTGGGCGACCTGTAACTTTGTTGGCCCCCAACCCAAGCGGGGCCTATTTTCTGGGCGCGGATGTTGGCGAGCGTGGTGTCGCGGTCGAATTGTTTGATCTATCGATGACGCGCATTGATCGTGAATTTCGCGGCGGCCGTGAGGGTGAGCCCATTGAGGCGATCGCTGCCGATCTTGATGAAGCGCTCAACGCTTTGCGTGAGCGGAATGCAGCGGCGTGGGACCGCATGGTCGGCATCGGGCTCGGGCTGCCAGGAATTGTGGAGTCGGATGCTGAGGGCCGCCAGGTTCTGTACGCCCAGAGCCTTGGTTGGTCGCCTATCCCTGTCGCTGATCTCGTCTCTCACGACATTCCAGTCTTTGCCGAGAACGGCGCTAAGACCCAAGCAATGGCCGAATTGTGGGATGGGGCGGCCCGTGGTGTGAATGAAGCACTTGTGGTGTTGCTTGGTCGCGGTGTCGGGCTCGCAATTGTGTCGAATGGTGAACTTGCCCGCGGCCTCAACAGCAGTGCTGGCGAGTGGGGTCACGTGAAGATTGTCCGCGACGGGCGCCTCTGTCGCTGCGGTGGCCGCGGATGTGTTGAGGCGTACCTCGGTGCGGATGCGATTCTCGAGTTATGGCGCGAAGCTGGTGGCATCTTTGAGGGGTCTGGCTGGCGCGCTGTCGGTCAACTTCTCGAATCGACCGATCCGATCGCCGTTGGGGTCGTCGACGAACTTATCGAGACGCTCGGCTCTGCGCTGGGCGGGCTCGTCAACCTCACCAATCCTGAGCGCGTGATTGTCGGAGGCTGGGTGGGCCTACGGCTCATGGAAAAGGTGGCCACTCGGGTTGAGGACGCAACGCGAGCTGAAGCCCTCGTGCGCCCGGGCGGACAATTCTCGCTTCACGCGTGTCATTTTGGCGGTGACACCGTCGCTCTCGGTGCCGCGATCATGCCGCTCGAAGCGCTCCTTGCTTCGCCCCGAAAAAGCTCCGCTTCTCTGGCTTAGAGGCGCGCCAAAGACAGCGGTGGTCCGCGAATCGCTCGCGCACCTTCGGAAACTCAGGAAAAACGTTCCCCGGGGCGATTCGACCCCCGCTAGTCGACGATTCGAGGCGCCCGTACGCTCGCATCTCCTGAATTTCCATCGAAAGACACGCTTGGCCTGGAGGCCAATACGAGCTAGTGCTGCGCTCTGTCTTGGGAAGAGATCTGATCGGTTGCCGTTGCTGCCGGTGCCGACACTGAGTCACTTAGGAGTCGCTCGTAACCCCCATGCTGCGCTACTGCCGTCTCAATGATCGCCCCAGCGTCTGTGCCGGGTATCGCGCCGGCGATAAGGGCGAGATCGTTCACCGAAGTGGGCGCATTGCCCGACAGCTTTTTCTGAAGGGTAACCGGCGACATGCCCGCGAGTCCTGAGAGAAAAGCCTGGTTGATCTTTGACCCGTCCGGTGCTCTGGCGCCTTGGAAAGCACCCGTGAGCAGGTCGCCGACCTTGGGGCGGGACGGCGTGATTGCAGACGGTTTGGCCGTCCTGTCCTGCGGCAGGGAGCAAGGATAGCGGGCTGTCACCTCTGGAAATTCAGGAAAAGCCAATCAGATAGCGGCGTGATCCCAACTATTTGGCGGGTCAGGGCGCAGGGAGCGCTCGAATCTCCTGAGTTTCCGAAGGCGTGCTGCCTGTAACTGCTTAAGCGCGAGAGCGCGAGAGCGCGAGAGCGCGAGAGCGCGAGAGCGCGAGAGCGCGAGAGCGGGACGCGAGCCGGAAGCAGGCCCCGGAAAGGGCAAAAAAATGACCCTCGCCCAGTAGAAGCCCGGGAAAGGGTCAAGTGGCTCCGACGGGCGTCGATCCCGTGACCTCACGATTTTCAGTCGTGCGCTCTACCAACTGAGCTACAGAGCCGTAAGAGTTTCCTCTTACTCGCAAGGGCTTCCCCCTACTACACAAAAAGCCCCTCCTTTCGAAGAGGCATTCTGTTTTGCGACCCTGACCGGACTTGAACCGGCGACCTCCGCCGTGACAGGGCGGCGCGCTAACCAACTGCGCTACAGGGCCTAGCTATTTAATTCTGTGTTTTGTCTGGTGACCCCAACGGGATTCGAACCCGTGCTGCCGCCGTGAAAGGGCGGTGTCCTAGGCCACTAAACGATGGGGCCGAGAAGTCACAGAACTTCTTAGCTACCGAGGGAAAAGCATACGGTGACTTTCGTGATTTACCAAACTGAGAAGCAAGCTATTTGATATCTCGCGAAAACCGCGTTTTTCCAACAGGCTTAAATGTACTCGACTCTGAGGTCAACAAATACTACATTCATGGAAAGGTTGAGACTTTTGAGCCGCCTGTTGTTAGTGTGGTCAATGTTATTGCTGTGACTAATGGCCATTAGTCCGCGCACAACATGTTGAGGGGAACAATGAACGCCACGCATGCGAGTCGGGGGACCGCAGCACAGCTCACGCTGCGCGCACTAGTTTTTCGAGTAGTCGGTTTCACTGCCGTTCTCAGTCTTGTACTCGGAGGCGCGCTCTATGGCGACCCCAGCAAGGCCACGGCAGCTACTGACTACCCAACATGGAGTGACGTCACCGACGCCCGCAACAACGAGGCTGCAACCAAGAAGGTCGTTGCCCGCATCAAGGCTGCGCTCGTTCAGCTGGAGTCACAAGCCGTCGCCGCCCAGAAAGATGCCGAAGAAAAGGGCAACATCTGGCAAGAGGCCGACACCAAGTACCAGGCCAAGGCAGCCCAAACAGAAGCTTTGCAACAGCAGGCGGATGCCGCAAGCACTGAAGCTGATGAAGCTGAGAAGCGAATCGGTGAGCTTGCCGCGCGGCTCGTGCGTGCCGGTGGTGGCGACGTAACCACCAACCTGCTCACGAATTCGCAGGATGCGGACGCACTGCTCTACAACTTAGGCATGTCGTCGAAAATTTCGCAGCAGACATCCGCTCTCTTTGATCGTGCCGTTCAGGCGCGAAACACGGCGCAGTCCCTGAGTGATGCGGCTGAGGTTGCGCGCACTGAGCTTGAAGTGCTGAAGATCGCTGCTGAGAAGGCTTTCGCTGAGGCCCAGGAGGCCGCTCTGGCCGCCGCGGCCGCTCTCGCTGAGCAGCAGGAGCGCAAGATCGAGTTTGACGCTCAGCTCGCCGCCCTGACTTCCGCGCGTCAAGCGACCGAAGCTAGTTACTTGGCTGGTGTGCGTGTGCGTGAAGCCGCACGTGCCGCGGCGCAGGCAGCAGCAGAGGCTGCAGCGCAAGTTCCGAACATCGATGCGGGCGAGATCAGCCTCAGCGGGTGGGTTCGCCCGGCCGGTGGCTACATCACTTCCACGTATGGCTATAGCGCAAACTATGGTTCCAGCTTCCACAAGGGCGTTGACCTCGGTGCCGGTTGTGGCGCCCCGATCTACTCGGCATCGAGTGGAACCGTCGTCTATGCGGGCTACGGCTGGAACGGTGGCTACGGAAACTACATCATCATCGAACACGCCAACGGATTGCGCACCGCCTACGGTCACATCGTCGCAGGCGGCATCCTCGTCTCCTACGGCCAAAATGTGGCAGTCGGTACGAAGATCGCCAAGGTGGGTTCCACCGGAAACTCCACCGGATGCCACCTCCACTTCGAGGTTCGCCCCGGCGGCTGGAACACTACAGATCCGGTCTCGTTCATGTCTGGTCAGGGCATCCGCCTCGGCTAACCTCAGCACGGTTCGGGCCCGCCCGCTTCACCGTTAAACGCCAATGGCGGATGCTCGAGAGCATCCGCCATTGAACGTTAACGGGCCGCGCACGCCCAGCGCTCGCGACCCGATGTGCCGCCGAAGCAGCGGTGAAACCGGGTTTCGAAACCTAGTGGCCTTCGGCCTTGAGCTTCTCGAAGCCGGCGAGAACGATCGCGTCAGCTTCTGCTGCGTCGCCCCAACCGTCGATCTTGACCCACTTGCCGGGCTCGAGGTCTTTGTAGTGCTCGAAGAAGTGCTCGATCTCTTTGCGCGTGAACTCTGGAACATCGCCCAGGTCCTGAATGTGCGACCAGCGCGGGTCTTTCGCCTGAACGCAGATGACCTTGGAGTCGATGCCGCCGTCGTCGCTCATGTTGAGCACGGCAACGGGGCGAACCGAGATGCCGACACCGGGGAACGTGGGAGCGTCGAGCAGAATCAGAGCATCTACGGGGTCACCGTCGAGGCCGAGAGTGTTCTCGAAGAAGCCGTAGTCGGTGGGGTAGGCGAAGGTGGTGAAGAGGTAGCGGTCGAGATAAACACGACCAGTTTCGTGGTCTACTTCGTACTTGTTCCGGCTTCCGCGCGGAATCTCAACGACAACGTCGTATGCGGCCATGTAGCTGCTCCTAAGAAAAATGTGGGGTTGCTGCAATAACGTTACTGGATGCACTCCGAACGTCGTCCCCGGCTTACCCCCGCAATTGCTGATGTTCGTCGTGCCGTGCGCACTGCGCTTGCCGCGCTGCCCGAACTGAAAGTTCTGCCGCGCAACAGTTCTGCGGTTGTCAGCGCCCCGGTTTCGCCCGGATCTCTGCCGCTCGTACTTGTTGCACTGAGTGGTGGCCCTGACTCGCTTGCGCTTGCGGCGGCGACGGCCTTCGAGGCGTCCAAGGCTGGCGTGCGAGCCGGTGCCGTGATCGTGAATCACAACCTTCAAGAAGGGTCAGCGGATGTCGCAGCCGCCGCCGCCCAGCAGGCACGCGACCTCGGGCTTGACCCCGTCGACATCCGCTCGGTTCTCGTCGGTGACGCCGGAGGCCCAGAGTCTGCCGCCCGTGACGCGCGCTACGCGGCGCTCGCCGATGCCGCCGCCGAGCATGGTGCGATCCGCGTGCTGCTCGGCCACACCCTCGACGATCAGGCCGAAACGGTGCTGCTCGGTCTCGCCCGCGGCAGTGGTGCCGGCAGCCTCAAAGGAATGGCCAGCGACACCGGTCAGTACTTGCGCCCGCTGCTGGCCGTGCCGCGAACCATGACCGTTCAGTTCTGCACAGATTCCGAAATTGTGGCGTGGAATGACCCGCACAACCTCGATACGTCCTACACGCGAGTGAGGGTTCGGCAGACAATATTGCCGCTGCTCGAAAGCGAACTGGGGCCCGGCATCCGCGAAGCATTGGCGCGAACGGCTGACCAGGCTCGTGAAGATGCGCAAGCTCTCGATCACTTTGCGGAAGAAATGGCCGAAGATTTGGCCGACATTTCGGAGGCCGGAATCTCACTACCTGTGCGCGCTCTCGCCGCGAATCCGGCTGCGCTCCGCCAGCGTTTAATTAGGTTGGCGGTCGCGAGCGAGTTCCATGTCTCGCTGAGTCGCACCCACACGCTGGAGATCGCGCGCCTCGTCACCGACTGGAGAGGGCAGGGACCGATAGACGTTCCCGGCGTTAGGGTTGAACGACGAGAGAACCTTCTCCACTTTTCGGCCCACAGTGAGGAACGCGATGCAGTTTAGCGATGTCGAAGGAGACCTCAGCGAGGTCCTTCTGACCCAGGAAGAGATCCACGAGAAGATCGCCGTGATGGCGCGTCAGATCGAGGAAGACTATGCGGGCGAAAAGCTGTTGCTTGTCGGTGTGCTGCGCGGCGCTGTCATGGTGATGGCTGACCTCGCGCGTGAACTCAGCCTGCCGCTCGAAATGGACTGGATGGCCGTCTCCTCGTATGGCGCCGGCACCCAGTCCTCGGGTGTCGTTCGTATTCTCAAAGACCTCGACAGCGACCTTGAGGGCCGCAAGGTGCTCATCGTTGAAGACATCATCGACTCGGGTCTTACCCTCTCGTGGTTGCTTGGCAACCTCCGCAGCCGTGGCGCTGCCTCGGTGGAGATCTGCACGCTGCTGCGTAAGCCGGATGCCGCCAAGGTTGAAGTAGATGTGCGTTACGTCGGTTTCGACATCCCCAACGCGTTCGTTGTGGGTTATGGACTCGACTATGCCGAGAAATACCGCAACCTGCGCGGCGTTGCAGTGCTCGCACCCCACGTCTACGCGTAGGGCCCGCTGAATGAGGGCGAAGGCAGCAATCGATCAGGCGACCGACGACATAGTTGGTCTGTTTGAGAATCGGGTGACCGAGCAGAAGGCGCCGGGATCGTATTTTGCGGTCTTTGGTCCGGATGGCATCGTGTTGGAGGGCGGCTACGGCGAGAAGGTTCTCGGCGAGGACACTGCTCCCGATCGTGACACGGTGTTCCGCATCGCGTCGTGCACTAAGAGCTTCACGTGCACGATGCTGCTCATGTTGCGCGACCGCGGCCAGCTGAATCTGGATGCGCTGATCACTGATTTCGTTCCGGCGTTCACCGCGCTCGAGCCCGCAGCTGCTCCTGTCACTCCGAGCGTGCGTCAGCTCATGACGATGTCGG
This sequence comes from Rhodoglobus sp. G.S.23, assembly GCF_056675935.1. Taxonomy (NCBI): domain Bacteria; kingdom Bacillati; phylum Actinomycetota; class Actinomycetes; order Micrococcales; family Microbacteriaceae; genus Rhodoglobus; species Rhodoglobus sp. G.S.23. Next base: position 2,564,551 of record NZ_CM155237.1, on the reverse strand, counting down.
CGGGGTTCCCGACCGATAACCCGGTCGGCGACCGCCTGGAGGAGATGACGCGGGCCGAACTCGACGAGTTCATGGCGGGGGGCATCCGCTATTCGAGCACGCCAGGCACCCGCTTTGAGTACTCGAATCTCGGCTACGCCCTGCTCGGTGAAGTGATCGCCGAGATCACGGGTCGTTCATACATCGAGGCTGTCGCTGCCGAAATTCTCGAACCGCTTGGGCTCACCTCGACCCGCTTCGAAGAGGACCCGGATGCCGATGTCGCCCTCGGCTACCGGCTCGCGAATGGGCAGTGGCAGGTTCAGCCGTTCACCGGGCCCGGAGTCTTTTCTTCTATGGGTGGTTTGTTTTCTAACGCCACTGACCTTGTGCGTTGGTCGCTGTGGCTCGCTGGCGCCCTCGATCCGGAGGACACCTCAGCCGGACCCTTGTCTGCCGCCAGCCGTCGCGAGCTTCAGCAGATTCAGCGTGCGGTGCCGGGCAACATGTCGAAGGTTGCCGAGTTCTCGGAGCCGACCGCTCACGGCTATGGCTACGGTCTGTTTATCGATGAGGGCACGACGAAGATCATTTCGCACTCTGGCGGCTACCCGGGTGCGAGCGCTCACATGCGTTGGCACGCGCCGACGGGGCTTGGCATTGTTGCGTTCGAGAATGGCACCTTTGCGGCATCCTCGATTCCGGCAACTCAGGCACTACAGGCTGCACTGAATGCGTATGGCGAACTGAACACGCCAGCTCCGGCATGGCCGGAGACACTCGCGGCGCGCGACATTTTCGATCGCCTCGTGCGTGACGGTCGCACCTCGACCGCTGACGACATCTCCGCAGTAAACGTTGCCCTCGATGTTCCCTGGGAAGAGCGCATCGCCGGTATCGCTAAAGCCATTGCCGACGTTGGTCCGCTCACCGGGGCGCCGCTGAAGGAAGTGCCGCGCGAACTCAGCGACACTCCCGCGGTAACCAACTGGACCATCGACGGCGAACGAGGCCGAATCAAGTGCCACATTCTGATGGGCCCCGAGCTGCCGCCGCTCGTTCAAACCTTCACCGTGACCACTGAAAGCCACTGAGACTCACAGAGTCGGCGCTCGCGGCATCCACCGCTCGCTGGTTTTGCCTTCGCCGAACCTCGCAACGCATTACGCCGAGGGAAAACACGCAGTCGTCTTGCAGCGCAGTAACGGTAACCTTGCAGCACGTTTCTTCAGAGAGAGGTACTGGGTCTCACGGCCCGGAACATCATGGATTTTAAGCGCATTTTTCGCGGCCCGGTTCCGTACATCATCATCGGCATCGCCGCAGTCTCCATCGCAGCGAGCTTGCTGCTTGGTGAGGGCTACAAAGAGGTAACCACTCAAGAGGGCCTCAGCTTGCTCGAAGGTTCGACGGTCACGTCTGCCACGATCATTGACGGCGAACAACGCGTTGATCTTGAACTCTCGAAGGCCGCTGGCGACAACGGAACCAAGGTGCAGTTCTACTATGTAGCGCCCCGTGGCACCGAGATCGTTTCAGCCGTTAATGGCGCAGACGTCAAGAAGTTCAACGACCAGGTTCCGCAAGAAAACTTCTTCATGTCGTTCTTGTCGATCATGCTGCCATTCCTCATCATCGGCATCATCTTCTTCTTCATTTTCAGCCGCATGCAGGGCGGCGGCGGCAAGGTCATGCAGTTCGGCAAGTCGAAGGCGAAGCTTGTCGGTAAAGACACTCCACAGACCACCTTTGCGGATGTCGCTGGTGCTGACGAAGCGATCGAAGAGCTTGAAGAGATCAAAGATTTCTTGAAAGAGCCAGCCAAGTTCTTGGCTGTTGGTGCCCGCATCCCGAAGGGCGTACTGCTGTACGGCCCTCCCGGAACCGGTAAGACCCTGTTGGCCAAGGCCACCGCGGGCGAAGCTGGCGTGCCCTTCTACACGATCTCTGGTTCTGACTTCGTAGAAATGTTTGTGGGCGTCGGTGCAAGCCGCGTTCGCGACCTCTTCGATCAGGCCAAGCAGAACTCTCCAGCCATCATCTTCATCGATGAGATTGATGCTGTTGGTCGTCACCGTGGCGCCGGCATCGGTGGTGGTAACGACGAGCGCGAGCAGACCCTCAACCAACTGTTGGTTGAAATGGACGGCTTCGATGTGAAGACCAACGTCATTCTGATCGCTGCCACCAACCGCCCTGACGTTCTCGACCCCGCGCTCCTTCGCCCTGGTCGTTTCGACCGTCAGATTGGGGTGGATGCTCCTGACATGCAGGGCCGCAAGCAGATTCTTGAGGTGCACGGCAAGGGCAAGCCCATGGCGGAAGGCGTCGACCTTGAGGTTCTTGCTCGCAAGACTCCCGGATTCACCGGTGCTGACCTCGCAAACGTGCTCAACGAAGCGGCACTGCTGACGGCTCGCTCCAATGCACAGCTCATCGACAACCGCGCCCTCGACGAGGCCGTAGACCGTGTGATGGCCGGACCGCAGCGTCGTTCGCGCCTCATGAACGACAAAGAGAAGCTCATCACGGCGTACCACGAAGGTGGACACGCAGTGGCGGCAGCATCGATGCGCAACACCGACCCCGTGACGAAGATCACGATCCTCCCTCGCGGTCGGGCGCTCGGCTACACGATGGTGATGCCGCTCGAAGACAAGTACTCGGTCACGCGCAACGAATTGCTCGATCAACTCGCCTACGCGATGGGCGGCCGCGTTGCCGAAGAAATTGTCTTCCACGACCCGACCACCGGGGCATCCAATGACATTGAAAAAGCAACCTCGATTGCTCGTCGAATGGTCACCGAATATGGCATGAGTGCCAGAATCGGCTCCGTGAAGTTGGGCACCGGATCGAGCGAACCCTTCATGGGTCGCGACATGGGCGCTACGCGTGAATATTCCGATGAGCTTGCCAAGATTATTGATGAGGAAGTGCGCGTGCTCATTGATCAAGCGCACGATGAGGCTTGGCAGATGCTCAATGAAAACCGCAAGGTGCTCGACAAGCTCGCTCGGGAACTCCTCGAAAAAGAAACTCTCGACCATGTAGAACTCGAGAAGATCTTCAAGGGCATCGCGAAGCTTCCCGAGCGCCCACAGTGGCTCTCGAGCGACGCCCGCCCCGTCTCTCAACTGCCTCCCATCAAGGTGCCCAAGAAGCGCGCCGAGACCGCCGAAGCAGCAGAGGGCGACGACAGCACACCGTCACAGCCGGCACGCAAGCCACGGCCACGCAAGTCGCCGGGCGTCGCGACCGCCTAGGCGCACAATGTCAATCGACGTCGCACGCATCGAAGCTGCGGTAGCCGAAATTCTTGCTGCCGTCGGCGAGGACTCCTCGCGAGCTGGCCTTACCGCCACGCCTCGCCGGGTCGCCGAGGCGTACTCCGAGTTCTTCGCCGGCAACAAGGTCAACGCTGTCGATCATCTGGCTGGCAGCATTGAGTTCACGGCCAATGCTGACCAAACCGGTGAGCTTGTGGTGCTGCGAGACCTCGAGTTCCGGTCAATGTGCGAGCACCATTTGCTGCCGTTTCTCGGTGTAGCTCACATTGCCTACGTGCCCGATGAGCGAATCATCGGCCTCGGCAATCTGGCCCGCGTCGTGGAGACCATTTCGGCTCGCGCTCAACTTCAAGAGCGACTCACCGAAGAAATCGCTGACGCCATTGACGAAGGGCTATCGCCGCGCGGTGTTCTCGTCGTCATCGATGCCGCCCACGGTTGTGTTTCTGCCCGCGGATCACGCCAAACCGCCAGTACAACGGTCACCCTCGCCTCACGTGGAGTGCTGAGCGACCCGATCGAACGGGCAGAAGTAATGGCGCTCATCGGCCGAGGCGGCGATGCGTAGAAGGCCCCAAGTGCCCGTTCCTCGGGTAATGGGCATTCTCAATGTGACCCCAGACTCGTTTAGCGACGGCGGGCAGTTCGAACACGTTGATCGTGCCATAGAGCACGGCATAGAGCTTCGCGAGCAGGGTGCAGACATCGTGGATGTCGGCGGAGAATCGACACGACCTGGCGCTGATCGGGTGCCGCCAGCCCAAGAGCAACAGCGGGTAATTCCCGTGATCAAAGCGCTCGTGGCTGAAGGCGTGACGGTGAGCATTGACACCATGAACGCCGAAACTGCGATGGCCGCAGCGAAGGCGGGAGCATCCATCATCAACGACGTTTCTGGTGGACTTGCCGACCCCGAAATGTATCGCACCGTTGCCGCGACCGATCTGCTCTACATCGCCATGCATTGGCGGGGCCACAGCACCGAAATGGCGAACCTTGCGCACTACGACGATGTCGTCACCGATGTGCGCACCGAGCTCAAGGACCGTCTTGCCGAGATGATGGTGTGGGGCGTAAACCCCGACCGCGTAGTGCTCGATCCCGGGCTTGGCTTTGCGAAAACCGCGCGCCACAATTGGCAACTGCTGGCCAGACTCGATGAACTCTCGTCGCTCTGCTACCCACTACTGATTGGAGCATCGCGCAAACGATTTCTCGGCAAACTTCTCCCGAAAGACGCCACCATTAGCGATCGCGACCTCGCGACCGCAGTGATCAGTTCGGCAGCGGCGCAAGCTAACGCTTGGGGCGTTCGGGTGCACGATGTACCGTCAACACAGGTCGCACTCGCTGTCTATACGGCGATGCAGAAGGGCAAAAAATAATGAACCCCGCACTGGACGAAATCACCCTCACTGGGCTGCGCGCCACCGCCTTCCACGGCGTCTTTGACCATGAACGTCGCACCGGCCAGGTCTTTATTGTGGATGCGACGGTGTACCTAGACCTGTCGGTCGCTGCACGAACCGATGCCCTGAGCAAGACCATCCACTATGGCGAGCTGGCGGAGCAAATTGTCTCTGCCGTCGAAACCAACCCCGTCGATCTCATCGAGACGGTAGCGGAACGTGTTGCCACCATTGTGCTTGCCCACGATGCAGCGGTGAGTACCAAGATCACCATCCACAAGCCTTCAGCGCCAATCACCGTGCCATTCGATGATGTTTCGGTCACCATCACTCGGCACCGCGCAGCTCAAGCACACACCGCCGGCTTCAGCGCAGAGCCGCAACAACTCTCGTGATTCGGCAGCAACGACTTCGAGTCGAGTTGCCCCTCGTACTTGCCCTCGGCAGCAACTTGGGCAACCGCGAGTCGACTCTGCGCGATGCCGTTCATGCCATCTCTCGCATCGACGGCGTCTCAGTGGATGCCGCATCCAGCGTCGTGCAAACCCCGGCGCTGAAGGTAGCCGGCGTCGACCACTCGGCACCGCCGTACCTCAACGCTGTCGTGTTGGCGCGAAGCGCGCTGGAGCCCCATGCCTTGCTCGAACAGTTGCAGCGCATCGAAACCGAGCATGGTCGCGTGCGCGATGAGCGTTGGGGTGACCGCACTCTCGATATCGACATCGTGACGTTCGCCCACTTGCTGATCGACGACGAAGTGCTGACAATTCCGCATCCGCGCGCTGCGGAGCGCGCGTTTGTGCTTGTGCCGTGGCTGCAACTCGACCCCGAGGCCGCGCTGCCGGGTCTCGGTCGCGCTTCAGAGTTGCTCGCGGGGATTGAGAATGACGCGACAGAGTTTGAGGCGGAGCCGCTGTGGTGAGCCGCACTTCGCCACTGCATTTGATCATGCTGGCGGCGGTAGGAGCTGCTGCCGGATGGTTGCTTGAGGTGCTGTTGACGGCATCCGGTCGCCCGATTGTCATCCCATCACTCTCGCTGGCGATTTCCCTTGTTGTCATCGCCGTTGTTGTCGTCGTGCTCGCTGTTCCCATCTACCGTTCCTCTCGCGGATTGCGCCGCCAGCGGGTGAATCCCTTTTATGCTCTGCGCGTGGTGGTGTTGGCCAAGGCGTCGAGTTTCTCGGGCGCACTGCTCGGAGGTGGTGCTGTGGCGATCGCGGTGTACCTGCTGAGCCGCACAGTCTCGCCGGGCGCAAGCTCTATTACGGTAAGTTTTGTCGTTTCGGGCGCCGCGATAGGGTTACTGATCGCGGGACTCGTTGCCGAACATTTGTGCACGCTCCCGCCCGATGACGAAGACTCGTCGTCGAAGAATCCGATGGATCCCCAAGGAGCAGCGTGACCGAGCGACTGGACCTACCTGACACTGAGTGGCGCGGAGTTTCGCGAAAGTACATCGTTGTTGAAGTTGTCGGACTCATCATTTTTGGGCTCATAGTGTCAGCAGCAACCTCGATCCCCACCTTTGTGACGGGCATCCAATGGTTTGCCGCGATCCCCATTTCGCTTGGCGTTATCTTCCTCATCAACATCCTTCTTACGCCACGACGCGTGCGCGCCATCGGCTACATGCTGCGTGATGATGACCTCGTATTTCGGCGCGGCTTGATGTTCAGACGTGTCGTTTCGGTTCCCTACGGCCGCATGCAGCTCGTTGATATCAACCGCGGCCCACTCGATCGCGCTGTTGGTTTGAGCGAACTCAAGTTTGTGACCGCTGCGGCATCCACCGGTGTTGTTATTCCTGGATTGCCCGAGCAGGACGCCGAGGAGTTGAGAGACACACTCGTTGCGCTGGCCGAGAGCCGCAGGGCCGGACTGTGACCGAGCTTAGCGACGACGAGTTTTCGGCCGACGCAGTGCCCAATGCCGGTCCCTACACCGGTCCCAAGGCACCTAGCGACGCAGTGCCTGCCTCAGGGCCCGTCGCGCAATTGCCGGTCGAAGTGCAGCGTCTCGCCGATGGTGAGTGGCACCGACTTCACCCGGCCACCCCGCTACTTCGCGGTGGCATTGCCCTCATTGCCGTCATTGGTGTGATCGTTGTCAACGCTCGCGATTTCTTCATTGACACCCTTTTCAACAGTCGCAATGAGTTCGACCCGTTCACCCGACTCGCCGATTCTGGTTTCTTGGTTCCGGCAGTGCTTATTGTTCTTGCCGTTCTCGTTCTCGCTGTGCTCGGGTTCTATTTGTCGTGGCGGATGAATACCTTCCGCATCACCGATGAGCTTGTTGAGGTGCGCAGCGGCATCCTGTTCCGCACGAACCGTCGAGGTCGGCTCGACCGTATTCAGGGCATCAATATTTCGCGCCCACTCTTTGCGCGCCTCTTCGGAGCGGCAAAGCTCGAAGTGAATGTTGCCGGTCAAGATGCGAATGTTGAGCTCGCCTACTTGAGTTCCCGTGGGGCCGATGACTTGCGCCGCGCCATCCTGCAACTTGCTTCAGGAACGCGTGCTGCCGAAGCTGCTGCTGCCCCTACAGCAGCGGGTGAGAACGCCAGCCACGGCGAGCATCGTGGTCTCATCGAGAAGCGTGTCAATGAGTTCATTGCCCCAGAACTTGACCCGGATGCCGCACCACCCGAGTCGATCGTGCGCATTCGGCTGCCGCGACTTATCGGTTCCGTTGTGCTGAGTGAAGCGACGATTATTGCGGTTCTTGTGGCGATCGGCATCATCGTGATGATCTCGATCACGGGGGAATACCTGTGGCTAATTGCGTTCCTTCCCGGTGTGCTTGGACTTGCCGGCTATCTGTTCTCTCGGATTACGAAGTCATTGCGGTATTCGATCGCATCGACGAGTGACGGCATCCGGGTCGGCTACGGTCTGCTGTCGACCACCAACGAAACCCTGCCGCCGGGGCGCATTCACGCTGTTGAGGTTTCGCAGCCGATCCTGTGGCGCCCGGCCGGGTGGTGGGAGATCAAGATCAATACGGCCTCGCAAGCGTCTAGTTCGAGCGGGGAAGTGGCAAAAACCACACTTCTGCCCGTTGGCGATATGGCTGATGTTCACCGCGTACTGCAGCTTGTGTTGCCGAGCCTCGCGGATGATGCGTCTCGCGAACTTCTTGAAGCGGGGCTTGCCGCTGGTGCCCACGACGATGCCTACGTCACCTCGCCCAAGCGGGCAGCGGTGTTGCGCTGGTTCTCGTGGCGTCGCAACGGCTTCACCATGATCTCGGATGCCGTAGCCCTGCGTAAGGGAGCAATCTGGCGTTCACTTGTGCTGGTTCCTCAAGCGCGTATGCAGAGCGTCAGCATGAGTGAGGGCCCACTGCTGCGCCGGATGGGCCTCGCAGAATTGCGCGTGCACACTGTCGCCGGACCCATCACGGCCACCATCGGTGCACTCGATCGCGCGGATGTCATCGAGTTCTTCGATAAAGTTTCCCGTGCGGCAGTGAACGCAGCCAATGTTGATACGAGCCATCGCTGGCGCAGCAATGACGGTATGGTCAGCGCACCCGCGTCTGGAGAAGAGAGCTAGTGGCTAAGGCAGCAGGTCGACTCGGTATCGGCATCATCGGTGCGGGTAAAGTCGGCCCGATCCTCGGCGCTGCCCTCGCGGGTGCTGGCCACGCCATCGTCGGAATTGCGGCGACCTCCGAACGTAACCTCGAACGCGCGAGCGCGATCTTGCCTGACGTTCCCGTGCTCGACATCCCCACTCTCGTCGAACGAAGTGAGCTCGTCATCTTGGCGATTCCTGAGACGGAAATCGAACCATTTTCGCGGGGCCTTGCTGCTGCTGGAGTCTGGCAGCCAGGGCAACTTGTGCTGCATACGGCACCGGGGCTTGGCTACGGCGCGCTGTCGGCGGCATTGGCTGCCGGCGCAATTCCGTTGGCCGTGCATCCCGCAATGGTATTCACGGGAACCAGCCTTGACCTCACCCGCCTCCACGAAACGTATTGCGCCGTGAGTGCGCCAACCCCGGTGCTGCCGATTGCTCAGGCGCTCGTTGTTGAGATGGGCGCTGAGCCCATTGTCATTGCCGAAAGCGAGCGTGCAGCGTGGGCTGAAGCGGTCAGCACGGCAACAAGTTTTTCGGCAGCGATTGTGGGGCAGTCCCTCGATTTGTTGAAGGACGTTGGTGTGGAGAATCCCGCCCGCGTGCTCGGCCCGCTGTTGCGGTCATCAGTCGAAAGTGCGCTTGCCGGTGCAACTGCGACTACGATCGACCTTTCCTCGTTCGACCCCGATTCGAGGCCCCATTCACAGGAGGATCCCTCGTGAGCTCACACCCCCGCCCCCAAGTTATTGAGACCGTCGCCGGTATGCGCGATGTTGTCGCGCACGAACGTGCGGCTGGCCACACGATCGCGTTGACCCCGACTTTGGGTGCGCTTCATGCCGGTCATGTTGCTCATGTTGAGCGCGCGGCAGAGCTTGCGGATGTTCGGATTGTGTCGATTTTCGTAAACCCGACGCAGTTCGGTGCCAGCGAAGACCTCGACAAATATCCGCGCACCATGGATGAAGATCTCGACATCCTGGGCGAGCTTGGCGTGCCCTACGTCTTCGCGCCCAGTGTTGAGGAGATGTACCCGAAGGGGCCGACCTCCACGACGATTTCCGCAGGCCAGATCGGCACCATGTTCGAGGGCAAAACGCGCCCCGGCCATTTCGATGGCGTGCTTACCGTGGTAGCAAAGTTGCTCGCGATCACCGCACCGCAGTTTGCGACCTTCGGCCAGAAGGATGCCCAACAGCTGTTTCTGGTTCGCCGCATGATCACCGACCTCAACATCCCGGTTCGTCTCGAAATCATTGAGACTGTTCGTGAAGAAGATGGCCTTGCGCTGTCGAGCCGCAACCAGTTCTTGGATGCCAGCCAGCGTGAGGCAGCAACGATCCTGTCGACCGCGCTGAAGGCTGCGACCTCGGCCGCCGATAGCGGCCTTGATGCTGTCATCGCTGCAGCGCAGGGTGCACTCATGGGGGAGTCGCGGGCTGAGCTCGATTACTTCACGGTCGTCGACACTGAGACGTTCATGCCGGTACCCGATGGCTTCCGCGGTCCAGCAACCGCAATCGTTGCGGCCCGCGTTGGTGACACTCGACTGATCGACAACTCAAGCCTCTACGTCGGCTAGTTTTCCGGCGGAGTTCGGGGCGCGGCGCCGCAGCCGCATCCCCGCTACGATTGAGGGCGTGAATGACGCCGCAAACGCTCCTGACCCTACCGAAGCCGAAGTTTCTGAACAGAAAGCTGTTCGGCTTGAGAAGCGTCAGCGACTCATCGATTCTGGGGCAGAGGCCTACCCCGTAGGTGTCGCAATCACCACAAGCATTCCCGCAGTGCGCGCAAAGTACCCCGACCTTGAAACGGATGCCACCACCGGTGACATTGTTGGTCTTGCTGGGCGCATTGTGCACTTGCGCAACACCGGCAAGCTATGCTTCGCCTCGTTGCAGGCCGGCGATGGCCAGCGAATCCAGGTCATGGTCTCTCTCGGAGAAATTGGCGAAGAGTCGCTCGCGCAGTGGAAAGACCTTGTCGACCTCGGTGATCACCTCTTCGTCAACGGCGAGATCATCTCCAGCCGTCGCGGTGAGTTGTCCGTCATGGTCAAGGAATGGAAGATCGCCGCCAAGGCCGTGCTTCCCCTGCCCAACCTTCACTCCGAGTTGAGCGACGAACAGCGTGTTCGTAGCCGCTACCTTGACCTCATTGTTCGCGACCAAGCCCGCTTCACGGTGCGCGCTCGTGCCAAGGTCAACGCGAGCCTGCGCGCCACATTCGCCGCGCACGACTACCTCGAAGTCGAAACGCCGATGCTGCAGACGATGCACGGTGGAGCGTCTGCTCGCCCCTTCGTCACACACTCCAACGCGTTCGACACCGAGCTGTACCTGCGCATCGCTCCCGAACTGTTCTTGAAGCGTGCCGTCGTTGGTGGCATCGAGCGCGCCTTCGAGATCAACCGCAACTTCCGCAACGAGGGTGCTGACTCCACGCACTCGCCCGAGTTCGCGATGGTCGAGGCCTACCAGGCTTACGGCGACTACAACCAGATGGCAGACCTCACGCAGGAGCTCGTTCAGAACTCCGCCCTTGCGGTCACCGGCTCGACACTCGTCACGCTCTCCGATGGCACCGAGTACGACCTCGGCGGCGAGTGGGCACGCATCTCGATGTATGACTCCCTCAACGAAGCAGCCGGCCTGAGCGTCACGCCGCAGACTCCCACTGACGAACTGAAGGTGCTGGCGGATACCGTCGGCATCGCGGTCACCCAGCCCACCCACGGCAAGTACGTTGAAGAGCTGTGGGAGCACTACGTGAAGCCGGGCCTCGACCGCCCGACCTTCGTCATGGACTTCCCCGTCGACACGAGCCCGCTCGTGCGGGACCACCGCTCCATCGAAGGTGTCGTCGAGAAGTGGGACCTCTACGTTCGTGGCTTCGAATTGGCGACCGGCTATTCCGAGCTCGTTGATCCCGTGATTCAGCGCGAACGTTTCGTGGAACAGGCACTCCTTGCCAGCCAGGGTGATGTTGAAGCCATGCGCCTCGACGAAGACTTCATCCGCGCGCTCGAGCACGGCATGCCGCCGACCGGTGGAATCGGTGTCGGCGTCGACCGCCTGCTGATGGCTATTACCGGCCTCGGCATCCGCGAAACCATCCTGTTCCCGTTGGTGAAGTAGCAGCGATGACTGATTCTGAGAAGCCTGAGAAGCCTGAGAAGTCGACGATCACACCGATGCGCATTGCGCTGTGGGTGCTGGTTGGTGGCGTCGGTATCTTTATGGTGGTCACAGGAATCGTCGGCGTTCTTGTGAAAGCGCAGTAGTGGACCGCAAATCCTCCCGCCTCATCATGACTGTGACTCTGGTGGGACTTGTGATCCTCATCGCCATCGTCACCTTCGTCAACGGTTAGGCTGAACAGGTGCCTCAAGAATTCTGGTCGAACGCGATCTTCTCCGTCATCCCGACGCTTGCCGTTGGCGGAATCTTTTGGATTGTCATGGCAGCGATCCTTCGCTCCGACCGCACAGAACGAAACAGCTACGCCAAGATCGAAGCAGAAGAGCGTGCCAAGGCCGCCGCTCGCGTCGACGCGTCGCCCCTGTCCTGAGCTTATGGAGCTTGACCCCGCTTGAGTCGAACGGTGTGTAGGCCGAGCCGCTCTTAGATCGAGCCGCGCAACTTGATTTCGGTTGGCAAGATACGCCCAACAGTTTCTGGTGTCACGCCATTGACGAGGTCGAGCACCATCGAGGCAGCCTCGCGGCCGAGGAGGTCGGCTGGCTGACGCACTGTCGACAATTGCGGCTGGCAGCGCATGGCCCAATCGCTGTCGTCAAAGCCCACGATCCCGACGTCGCCCGGCACCGTGCGGCCACTCTCGCGAAGCACATCCATTGCGCCAGCAGCGACGGCATCGGATGCCGCGAAGACACCATCAATGTCACCAGCCCGCGCGAGAAGAGCCTTCATTCCCTCAACGCCACTCGTGCGCGAGTAGAGCGGGAAGTCGACAACCAAACTTTCGTCGAAAGCGTCACCCATGGCATCCCGAAAGCCAGCGAGGCGTTCGCTGCCGGAGTCACGGTCGAGGGCGGCGGCGATCATGCCGACCCGCTTGCGGCCCGTTGCTAAGAGTTCTCGAGTGATATCTCGAGCTGCGCTGCGGTTGTCGATGCCGACGTAGTTCATGTCGGGGGCACTTTCGGGGTGGCCGACGAACACGGCGGGAAGGCCGATGTGCGCGATGGCATCGGCGATGGGATCGTGTTCGCGAGCGGAGACGATGACGGCGCCGTCAACGAAGCCGCCTCGAAGGTAGTCGGCGATGCGGGTGCTGTCGCGGTCGGAGCCGATGATGAGGCACACGAGTTGATAGTCCGCTTCGGAGAGTCGTTCGTTGGTGCCGAGCAGAATTGCACCGATGTTGGGGTCTTCGAGGAAGACGGAGTGGGGCTCGTGCACGATGAGCGCAATGGCTTTGGATCGTTGTGTTGCCAGGTTTCGTGCGGCCATGTTGCGCACATAACCAACTTTGGCGATGGCTTTCTCGATTGCTTCGCGGGCAGAATCTGAAACGTAGGGTTCTCCGTTGAGCATGCGGGAGACGGTGCCGCGTGAGACGTTCGCTTCCGCTGCGACATCGAAGATTGTCGCGCGACGCGGTCGGGTACCCAGTCTTGCCATGCCTCCATGCTAGCGCTCACTGGCGTCGGCGCTCGCCCGCCATTCCGGGGCTGTTCACGTTCACAGACACGCCGAAAGCTTGACACTTCGATCCGTCCTCGCTTAGTCTGTGCACGCTCCCAGAAAATCATCGAGATTCTTTGGGGTCGCGTTCTGTGCACGTTCACAGAGAGCGTCCGCAGAAAAAAAGACCCGCTGCACAAGCAGTCGAGTCAGAGGCCAAAGGAGGCACGAGTGACCACACCCCGCGCAGATCGCGTCGCGAGCTGGTCACCCGATTCCCTAGTGCTCGGTTGTGACTACAACCCCGAGCAGTGGTCAGAAGAAATCTGGCATCAGGACATCGCCCTCATGCAGGAGGCTGGGGTCACCCTCGTAGCGATCAACATCTTCGGCTGGGCCGAGATTGAGCCGCGACAGGGACAGTACAGTTTCGGTCGCCTCGACACAATCATGGATCTGCTGCACTCTGCCGGCATCCGCGTCAATTTGGGCACAGGAACCTCATCGCCTCCCGCGTGGCTCACCACCGCTCATCCCGGTATTTTGCCCACCGCAGCCGACGGCACGCGACGTTGGCCGGGTGGCCGTCAAGGCTGGTGCCCCAGCTCACCCGAGTTTCGAACAGCAGCTCTCGGTCTCGTGGCCAAGGTGGCTGAACGGTATAGCTCGCACCCCGCGCTCGCCCTCTGGCACGTTTCTAATGAACTCGGATGCCACAACGCCTACTGCTACTGCGATACTTCCGCGGCCGCGTTCCGCGAATGGCTTCAGGCCCGCTACTCAACGATTGAGGCGCTCAACGTCGCGTGGGGCACCGCATTTTGGAGCCAGCGCTACAGCGAGTGGCAACAGGTTCTGCCCCCGAGAGCAACACTCTCCTCCGCAAACCCAGCCCAAAGAGTCGACTTTGCTCGCTTCAGTTCGGATGAACTGCTCGACTACTACCGGGGGGAAGCAGCGCTGCTCCGATCGGTCAGCACGATTCCCGTCACCACAAACTTTATGGTCACCGCTCACATCCGCAGCCAAAACTACTGGCAGTGGGCGAGCGACATGGATGTCATCGCTAACGACCACTACCTCGATCACCGACTGCCGCATCCGGTAAGTGAACTGTCGTTTGCAGCCGACCTCACTCGCGGACTCGCGCAGGGTGAGCCCTGGATTCTCATGGAGCAGGCCAGCAGCGCAGTGAGCTGGCAGCCCCACAACCTCGCCAAACAGCCGGGCGAGATGTTGCGCAATACGTTGACTCATGTTGCCAGGGGTGCAGACACTGTCTGTTTCTTCCAGTGGCGTGCGTCACGACACGGTGCCGAGAAATTTCACTCGGCGCTTCTTCCTCACGCCGGCACTGACACTTCGATTTGGCGTGAGACCCTCGACCTGGGTGCGAAACTCCACGCGCTCGAGTCTCTCGCGGGCACTCGGGTCGAGGCATCAGTCGCACTTGTTTTCAGTTGGGAAGCGTGGTGGGCCGCCGAAGGTGACTCGCAGCCCTCACACGATGTGCGCTACCTCGATCAAGTGCACGCTGCCTACGAAGCGCTGCGCGCCAACGGAGTCACCGTTGATGTTGTCGCTCCCGGAGCTCCGCTTGGCGGCTACACACTTGTTGTTGTTCCTGCCCTGTATCTCGTCGACGACACCAGCGTCGACGTCATTACGGGATTCGTGGAGGCCGGTGGCGTGGCTGTCGTCACGTTCTTCTCTGGCATCGTTGATGAGACTGACGGCATCCGACTCGATCCAACCGGCGAGACCCCTCCCGGTGCGTTCCCCGCCCTCATCGGTGCGTGGACCGAACAGTTCTTTCCCGTCACGCCCCACACCGAGCTTGTGCTCAACGACGGCGGCCGTGCGGCAACCTGGGCCGAACATGTGCGCCCAACCACAGCGGATGTCGTAGCCGAGTTTGCCAGCGGCCCGGTGCCCGGTGGGCCGGCCATCACTCGCAACAGCTTCGGCGCGGGAACTGCCTGGTATGTGGCTACCGCGCTCGACGAGCCCAGTTTTGCTGACCTGATGGGCCGCGCTCTCAACGAGGCTGGAGTCGAGCAGCTTGATCTTCCTGCCGGAGTCGAAGTGGTCACGCGATCGAACGATACGGATCGTTTCCGCTTTGTGATTAACCACAGCGCTCACGAGATATCTTTCCCCGCCGACGGCACAGAATTGTTGACGGAAACTATGGTCACAGGTTCGGTGACCGTTCCCGCTGGTGGCGTTCGCGTCATCCGCCTGACTGTCGAAGAAGGAGCAACGCGATGACTACAGACATTGCCACGCCCGCAACATCAAAGAGGGCGGTGACGAAAAAGGTTCGCCGCGCCACCAAGGCCACGAAGAACCGTGGAGCGGTGCTGTTCTTTATCGCCCCGTTCTCGGTGCTGTTCGCCCTGTTCTACATCTTGCCGATCCTGGTCGCGATCTATCAGTCGCTGCTGACGGTTGAACGCGAAGGCACGTTCGGAAAGCCCACGGAGGTGTTTGGTGGCTTCGTGCAGTACGCCCGAGTGTTCCAGGATGACGCTTTCTGGTCATCCATTCTTCGAGTGCTCACCTTCGGTGTCGTGCAGGTGCCGATCATGCTCGGCCTCGCGTTGCTGCTCGCACTGCTGCTGGACTCCCCACTCGTCAGGGGCAAGCGTTTCTTCCGCCTCGCGTTCTTCGCACCGTATGCCGTTCCCGGTGTTATCGCGGCGGTCATGTGGGGCTTCCTTTACTCGCCCAAGCTGTCACCGTTCACTGCGATCACGAGCGAAATCAACTTCCTCGGCGCCGACCTCGTGCTGTGGGCCATCGCTAACGTCGTGACGTGGGTGTTCGTGGGCTACAACATGATCATCATCTACTCGGCACTGCTCGCGATCCCCAGCGAAATCTACGAGGCCGCTCGCCTCGATGGAGCTTCTCAGGCACGCATCGCGTGGTCGATCAAGATCCCGCTAATCACCCCGGCGATTACGCTCACCGCCATCTTCTCCATCATCGGAACACTGCAACTGCTCGCTGAACCTCAAGTCTTCAAGAGCTTCACCTCAGCCGTGACTAGCACGTTCACGCCCAACTTGCTCATCTACTCGACAGCATCCGTGCCGAATGTGAACCTCGCTGCCGCTTTCTCGGTCGTGCTCGCGCTCTTCACTTTCGCGCTCTCGTTCACCGTGCTCAAGTTCACCCAGCGAAAGGCTGACTGATGAGTGCCACGACAACTTCCGTGAAGAAGCACAACGGTCCTCGCGAAAGCCTCTTCTCCCGCGCGGGCGCCATGCTCGTGATGGCCATCTGCACCTTCTATTTCTTGGTGCCGATCTGGTGGCTCTTTGTGGCCGCAACGAAAGACCGCGCTGACTTCACAACGAGCGCACCGCTCTGGTTCGCTGACTTCAACCTCATCGAGAACATCGGCAACCTAGCGGCCTATCGCGACGGCGTCTTCTTCCGCTGGATGCTCAACAGCGTGCTTTACGCCGGCGCGGGTGCTGCCATCGCAACACTCTTTGCAACGATGATGGGCTACGCGCTGGCGAAGTACAGCTTCCGTGGCCGCGAAACGCTCTTCAACGTTGTGCTCGGTGGCGTGCTGGTTCCCGCAACAGCCCTAGCGCTTCCGCTGTTCTTGGTCTTCAGCCAGGTCGGCGCAACCAACACGTTCTGGTCGGTGTTCCTGCCCAGCATCGTGAGCCCGTTCGGTGTTTACCTCGCTCGCATCTATGCGACCTCGAGCGTGCCGGATGAGCTTGTTGAAGCTGCCCGTATTGACGGCTCGGGCGAGGTCCGCACCTTCTTCACGGTTGCCACTCGACTGATGACGCCAGCAATGGTCACGATCTTCCTCTTCCAGTTCGTCACGATCTGGAACAACTTCTTCCTCCCGCTCATCATGCTGCGGGACGAGAAACTGTTCCCCGTCACGCTTGGCCTCTACATCTGGAATAGCCAAGTCAGCCAGATCCCCGAAATTCGGGCGTACGTGATCATCGGTGCACTGCTGTCGATCATCCCGCTCATCATCGCTTTCCTCAGTCTGCAGCGCTTCTGGCGCAGCGGACTAGGAACGGGCGCAATCAAGTAGTCGCCCTCTCGACCACTCGGCTTACCCCGAGGGAAACCCCGCACCACAATCACAATCACAAGGAAGGTAATCGCATGGCTAATCGCATAGCTCGCGCTGGAGGAGCATTGGTGCTCGTTTCCGCGCTCGCACTCTCAGCATGCTCAACCGGAGCAGGCACAGACGGCGGCACTGACGCCGCCGCGTGCGCCCCATCAGATGGACCCGTAACTCTGAGCTTCACCACTTGGTTGCCCGGCATGGAAGACGCCGTCGCTATCTGGAACGAGAAGAACCCCGACATCCAGGTTGAAGTTCAGACCGGACCAAACGGTAACGGCGGAACGTACAACAACTTCTTCAACCAGATTGAAGCAGGCAACGCTCCTGACCTCGGCCAGATCGAGTACGACGCACTGCCCAACTTCCGCGTGCAAGACGGCGTCGTCAACATCGCCGACTGTGCCGGAGTGCTGGATGCTCAAGACCAGTTCATCGACTGGACCTGGAGCCAGGTCACTTTCGGTGAAGAGAACGCTGTGTACGCAGTGCCGCAGGACACCGGCCCCGAGGGCCTGTTCTACCGCGCTGACCTGTTCAAGAACGCCGGAATTGCGATCCCGACCACCTGGGCAGAGTTCGAAGAGGCAGCCAAGGCTGTTCGCGCAGAGGGTGGCTACATCACCAACTTCTCGCAGAGCGACATCAACGCGTTCGCTGGTCTCGTCTGGCAGGCTGATGGCCAGTGGTTCGAGAACGACGGTGAAGCGTGGAATGTAACTCTCGACTCGCCCGAATCGATCAAGGTTGCCGAGTACTGGCAGAACCTGATCGACCAGGACCTCGTTGCTGTTCTCCCGCCGTGGACCGATGAGTGGAACAACGGCTACAACTCGGGCGACGTCTGGAGCTGGGTTTCCGCAGTCTGGGGAGCAAACACCATCACGAGTGGCGCTCCTGACACCGCAGGCAACTGGGCTGTAACTCAGATGCCGCAGTGGAACGAAGGCGAATCAGCTGCCGGCAACTGGGGCGGATCGAGCACAGCAGTTCTCAAGGGAAGCGAGCACCCCTACGAGGCTGCACAGTTCGCACTCTGGTTGAACACTGACCCAGAGGCACTGTCGAGCATGAACAAGACGGCAAACATCTACCCGGCAACGAAGACTGGTGGCGACCTGCCCGCATTCTCCGAAGGCCTGGACTTCTACGGCGGACAGAACATTTATGACGTGTTCGCTGCTGCTGGCGCCGAGGTCAACCCCAACTTCACGTGGGGCCCGACCATGACGCAGACCTACACGGATGTTGCTGACGGATTCTCCGCCGCAATCTCCGGTTCGGGCACCCTCTCGGAGGCCCTAACCAACGGTCAGCAGAAGACAATCGACGCCATGAAGGCTGCCGCGATTGCCGTCAACGAATAACACGAACGACATCGTTCACCTCCGTGCCGCGGGCACCAGCTTCGTGCTGGATGCTCGCGGCACGGGCGTGCCGTCGATCACGCACTGGGGTGCAGACCTCGGAGAACTTGACCCTGCCCAACTCGCAGCACTCGCTGATTCACGCGAACGTGCCGTCGGGCCGAGTTCCATCGATGAACCTTTCCGGCTGAGCATCGTTCCCGTGCTCGCCGAAGGCTGGACCGGGTTGCCGGCGCTTGAGGGCCGCCACGACCAGCGGGCGGATGCCAGCCGTGCGCGAGTGCGTCGGCCTGCGCTGCGGACCGAGAGCATCGAGCATCCGGAGTCTGGGCGAATCACGGTCACGCTCGTTGACTCGAGCGATGTCGAGGCGGATGCCGTGGCCCTGCGTTTGACGATCACCTTTGAGCTGGCTGCCTCCGGAGTGCTGCGCAGCCGCTCGCACCTCACCAACATCGCCACCGAGACTTTCGAGCTCTCGTCGTTGGCCACCATTCTTCCGCTCGCGCCCGTTGCGCTTGAGCGACTCGACTTCAGGGGAATCTGGGCGGCCGAACGCCAACCTCAGCGCTCCGCCATTGACTACGGAACCTGGTTGCGCGAGTCGCGTCACGGTCGCCGTGGTCACGACGACTCCTACCTCACGGTGACGGGCACACCCGGTTTCGGCTTTCGCCACGGCGAGGTCTGGGCGATGCACCTTGGCACGAGTGGCGACACGAGCGTGTGGATTGACCGCACAGCGCTCGGCGTTACGACCGTGGGCGCCGCTGAGCTTCTTGCCCCCGGCGAAGTGCGGCTGGCAACCGGCGAAACCTACGAGTCACCGTGGGCCTACGCGGCCTGGTCGGATGCGGGACTCGACGGACTGAGCGACCGGTTCCAAGAGTGGTTCCGTGCCCTGCCCGCGCACCCATCGTCACCGCGACCGCTCACCCTCAACACGTGGGAAGCCGTCTACTTTGACCACAACCTTGAGCAGTTGGCGGCGCTCGCCGATGCTGCTGCCGACGTTGGTGTTGAACGCTTCGTTCTCGATGATGGCTGGATGACCAACCGCACCGACGACAAGCGTGCCCTCGGCGACTGGACGGTGGACGCCACGGCATGGCCCGAGGGTCTCGCTCCACTCGTTGATCGGGTGACAGCCAGCGGGATGCAGTTTGGCCTCTGGGTCGAGCCCGAAATGGTGTCTCTCGACTCGGATCTTGCGCGCGAGCATCCAGAGTGGATCCTTCGCGACGACGACCGCCCGCTGCCGAAGTCGTGGCGCGATCAGTTCGTGCTCGACCTCGACAACCCTGCCGCCTTCGCCCACGTGCGCGACGCTATCAGCGCCCTTCTCGATGAGTATGCAATCAGTTACCTGAAGTGGGACATGAATCGCGACCTGCTCGGCGGCTCGGTGCACCGTCATGTTGCCGCGACCTATCGCCTGATGGATGAACTGCGCGAACGTTACCCGCACGTCGAAATCGAGTCGTGCGCCTCGGGGGGTGCCCGGGTGGATGCCGGAGTGCTTGAGCGCGTGCAGCGCGTCTGGCCATCCGATACCAACGATGCGCACGACCGTTTCTCGATCATGCGCTGGACCAACCTGCTTGTGCCGTTCGAATACCTAGGCTCACACGTCGGCTCTTCGCCAGCGCACACCTCGGGGCGTTCGCTGTCTCTCGGCTTCCGTCTCGCGACCGCCCTCATGGGGCATTCGGGAATCGAGTGGGACCTCACCGCCACAACCGCTAAAGAGCGGGATGCCCTCCGAGTGTGGGCAGGCGCCTATCGTTCGCTACGCGATCTCATCCACTCGGGCCGGGTCGTTCGCGGTGAACTCGCAGTGGCCGAACCCGTTGTGACGGGCATCCTCGCGGAAGATGCCGCCGGTCACGTGACCGAAGCTGTTTATTGGATTACGTGCCTCACGACGCCCGCGGATGCCGTCCCGACCGCCCAGCGTCTGCCCGGTCTCGAAGCGCACCGCAGCTACCGCGTCAGTGCCGTTGATGTTGGCGCGGCGGCGGCAACCTACCCCGGTACCGTACCAGCGTGGTGGCCCGATGGCGAAGTCGTTCTGTCGGGTGCGGCACTCGCATCGGTGGGCCTCCCGCTGCCGATTCTGCACCCCGACGAAGCACTCGTCCTTCGAGTGACCGCGGTCTAATCGCCCAGAAGTAGTCGCCCAGAACTAGTCGCGCGGTTTCAGTCTGATCGTCGGTAGTTCTGGTGCCGGTAGCGGGTGCCCGTCAAAGTTCTCGACGGTGCCGAAACGTCCAGCGGGGTTGCCGCCAGCAATCACGTCAGCCTGCCACTGCGCACGGAAGTCGACGATCTCGTCGTGGCTGCGCCCGATGAAGTTCCACCACATGATGATGGCTTCGCCGAGCGGTTCGCCACCCAGAAGCAAGAGCCGGGCATCCGTCGCTGCAGTGATCGTTAACTTGGTGGGGCCGGGAGCGAGATAGGCGAGGTGATCGGTGGGGGTCTGCACGCTGGCGACAGTCACGTCTCCGGCATCCACGAGCACACCGTGTTCGAATCCCGCGTTGACGGAAAGCGTGATGGTGGTGCCAGCCGGGATGTTGAACTGTGCGCCCAGCAGGGGAGAGAAGACGTGCGCCGGTGAGGAGACCCCGGCAAGTTCACCGATAAACACACTGACGCTGGCCCCCTGATGATCGAAGGGGGTTGGTGCGAAATTTTCAAAAGTGGGGGCGGTGTCGCGGTGCGCGTCAGGCAGTGCAACCCACAGCTGGGCCCCGTGCAGCAGGGTCGGCTCGGCGGGCGAGACCTCCGAATGCGAAATGCCGCGACCTGCCGTCATGAGATTCAACTCTCCCGGCCGAACGGTCGCGAGACTGCCGACGCTATCGCGGTGCTCGATGTCGCCGGCGAAAAGCCAGCTCACGGTTTGCAACCCCGTATGCGGATGCGGCGGCACGTGCATCCGCGTGGACTCTGGCCCATAGTGGTCGACGAAACACCAACCACCGATGAGCGAACGGGACCGTTGGGGAAGAGTGCGTCGCACGTTCATGGCACGCGGACCGCCGAGCGGAACTTCGCGAGGCTCAAGCAGTTGCACGCCGGTGCCGGGGTGCGTTTCACACACCACCTCGGCGGGGTTCTCTTCAGGGTTGCTCACGGCGACTCCTCACCCGATCGTCACGTCGCTGAGAGCTAGCGTGCCACAAAAATCACTCCGCGATAAGCCGGGTCACCAAACGCGATCATCTGGTCGAGCACCGCCAACGACACCGGTAGATCGTGAGAATCGACCCATGTCTCGCCCTGCTCGGCAGTGATCCACGGATCATTGAGCAGCACGGTGTCGCCCTTTACCGAGTGGGCAACGACCCAGTGCGGGGTAGACGCATCGTGCATGGGTTCCTCTTCAATCAACAGGATTGCGAGTTCGCCGCCCGCCACCCGCGCAGTGATCTGCTCGATCGACAGCGGGGCGGTATGCTGCCGGATGCCGCGGCTCGCGGCCTCGGCGCGAGACTGTGCCTGCAACTGCTCCCGAAACGCGCGCTCTTCGCCCTCATACGTTTCGAGCAGCGTCGGTTCGGTCGTGTCGAGGTGCAGTTCGAGGGTGATGCCGGTCGCGGCCTGAGCGATCACATCGTGCACCGCAACAGCCAGACCGAGAGGTTCACAGGCCGGAAAATTGGTGGCCGCACGCCAGAAGGCAAGTTCGCGCTCGCGGGCATCCTCGTCTTCCGTGTCAGCAAACGGTTCAAGGCCGAGATGGCTGAGGGCCGTCATCGCGGCGACAGCACCACACGTGAACATCGTCGTCTGGCCGTAATAGCGCAATTGATCGTGCGGCCACGCATCATGCCACAGCACAAAACCACGAACCCCCTGCGTGCCATCAGCAGAGGAAATAGGGTCGCGCAATTCGGTGAAGCCGAGATCGTGAGCGAAACCGGGAAGGTCGGCATCCGCGGGGAGCTGCCATTTGAGGCAAGCGTCACCGCGAGCAACCGAAGCAGCGATGACCTGGTCGAGGAGAGTGCGTCCGGGCGCGTGCACGTTCGCCGCGTGCGTGTCCGCCGCGTCAGCGGGAGCGGCGCCAACCCAGAGGTCAACGAGCTTCGTGTAGCGAGTATTCGGGCGACCAGAGGTGAGGGCGGCGGCACTGCCTGCAGGGGAGTCGAGCATCCACACTTGGGGGTTGTACGGTTCGCGGTCACGTTGCCACTGGGCGGCGCGGTCGGCGCCGAGAGCGTGGATGAGGTGCTTGGGCAGGTCGGCTGGCGCTAGCCGCTTAACGGTTTCAGAACTCGCAGCGGTTGGCGAATCAGGGGCGGAAGTGGAGAGTTCCACGGGATCCTTTCGAGACGATTTCGACAGCTTGTGGCATCGATATCAGTGAGTGGGTGCTTCGTGAATGGACGCGGCAACGAGCGCCTGAGTGTAGGGATGAGTCGGGGTGTTGAGCACGTCGTGGCACCGGCCGGACTCGACAACTTCGCCATTGCGCAGCACATAGACCCGGTCGGCAAGCTGACGTACGACAGCGAGATCGTGGGAAATGAACAGGATCGAGAGCCCGAGATCGGCGCGCAGCTTGGCCAGCAGATCGAGAATCTGTTTCTGCACCGAGACGTCGAGAGCGGAGACTGATTCGTCACAAATCAAAAGTTGCGGTTGCACAGCGAGCGCGCGGGCAATCGCCACGCGCTGCCGTTGGCCTCCCGAAAGTTCGGCTGGGCGTTTGCTCGCAAAGTCGGCGGGCAGCTCAACCAACTGCAGAAGCCCATTGAGGTCGGATGCCGGACGCCCCGCCACCCGCAACGCCAACTTCAGCGACCGACCAACACTGATCATCGGGTTTAGCGACGAATACGGGTCTTGGAAGACGATCTGCATTTGCTGGGGTGTTCGTGAGTCACGGCCCGGCGCGAGAGCGACACCATCGAACTCGATCAGACCGCTGGTTTCTCGTTCGAGTCCGGCAACACAGCGCGCGATGGTGGTCTTGCCCGAACCGCTCTCACCGACAATGCCCACAGTCTCGCCGCGGCCCACGGTCACGCTCACCCCATGCAGCACGACCTTATCGCCGAAGCTCTTGGTGATGTCAGTGGCAACAACGAGATCGGCCGTTTGCGCTGCATCGCCGCCAGCAGCCGCACCGGATGCCGCACGCACGACCCCAGCCGAGCGGTCGGTCAACGAGGGGTCGGCTTCGATCAGCGCCCGAGTGTACGGGTGGCTTGGCGCATTAAGCACGGAGCTCGTGACACCGCGCTCCACAATGTCGCCGTGGCGCATCACGAGCACGTGCTCTGCACGCCCGCGCACCATTCCGAGGTCGTGCGAGATGAGCAAGGCGGCCATGCCGCGCTTCTCTTGCAGACCGCGAAGCAGGTCGAGAATCTCACCCTGGTTGCTCGCATCGAGAGCCGTGGTTGGCTCGTCAGCAATGAGCAGTTCGGGGTCAGTGGCGAGGGCCGCCGCGATGGCAACCCGTTGACGCATTCCACCGGAGAGTTCGTGCGGGTAGGCGCGCGCGACATCCGCGGGCAGGTTCACCTCGGCGAGGCTTTGCGTGATGCGAGCGGTGCGTTCCTCGCGGCTGAGACGGGTCGCGCTCGCGGCATCGATCGTCATTCCGATTTGGGTGCCGCAACGGTGCACCGGGCTCAGGCTCGTGAACGGATCTTGCAGCAGCAGTGAAATGCGGCGACCACGAGTGGCTCGCCAGATGGCATCCGTTGATGGCAGCTCAATCGTCGCACTCGACAGCGCAATGGTGCCACGTGCAGTGAAGACGGCAGGTAGGAGCCCGGCGATAGCTTTGGCGGAAAGGGTCTTGCCCGAGCCCGATTCGCCGATGAGCGCAAGGGTTTCGCCTGGCGCGATGGAGAAATCGAAGGGCGCGACAACAACGCCAGCTGGCCCGTCGATCGTGAGCCCAGTGACGGTCACTTGGGCGGTGGTGCTGGGGCTGTTCCTGGCTGCAGCGGCAGTGTTGGCTACGTCGGTGTCGGTCATGAGCGTCCCGTTCGAGTCAAGTTTTGGCCAAGCCAGTCACCGGCAAGGTTTGCCGCTGAGGCAACGCCGATGATGAGCAGAGCGGGAATAAGAACAGCCGCCGGGTTGTCAATCATGATCGCGCGACCATCCGTGAGCTGACGGCCCCAATCGG
The DNA here is from genome assembly GCF_056675935.1 of Rhodoglobus sp. G.S.23. Classification (NCBI taxonomy): domain Bacteria; kingdom Bacillati; phylum Actinomycetota; class Actinomycetes; order Micrococcales; family Microbacteriaceae; genus Rhodoglobus; species Rhodoglobus sp. G.S.23. Next base: position 2,539,994 of record NZ_CM155237.1, on the reverse strand, counting down.
CCGTGCGCGGCGCAACACCAACACCCAAGAACGACAGCGACGAGAAGGCGACAAGAGCAAACGCTACGTTGAGCATCGAGTTGGTGATGATCAACGACCACACGTTCGGCAACACCTGCGTGAACATGATGCGCGTCTTCGAGAGCGACAGCATTTGGGCTGCCTCCACGAAGGGCCGCGCGGCCTGTTCCATAACCCCGGCGCGCACAATGCGGATGTCCGAGGGCGAGAACAGCAAGATCAGCAGCAGCACGGTCATCCAGTAGCCAGCGCCGAAGACGCCAGCAACCACGATCGCTGCCAGCAGCAGCGGAAGTGAGAAGAGAAGGTCGGTCCAGCGCCCGATGATGAAGTCGATGGGGCCACGCAAGTAACCCGCAACCGTGCCGAGCAGAATGCCAAGAATCATCGACCCGAGTGCCACGCACACCGGACCAACGAGAGCGGAGGCTGCTCCCGCGATCGTCAGAGCAAGCACGTCGCGACCGAGTTCGTCAGTGCCGAGAAGGTGACCAGGGCTGCCCGGGGGCAGGAGCGAATCGAGGATCGACTGGGCTGTGGCATCCGGGGCAATCAGATTGCCGAAGAGCACCAAGAAGGCGACGACTCCGAGTAGGGCGAGCGACAACCACACGGCGACCGGATGCCGACGGCGCGACCGCGGAAGTTTCGCTAAGACGATAGCTTCGGTGCTGCTCACTGAGCACTCTCCTTGGCGCGGATGCGGGGGTCGAGGAAGATGTAGGCAAGGTCGGCCAGTAGCGCGATGATCGCAATCGTCACGGCCACCAACAGGGTGAGGGCTTGCACGACGGCGATGTCCTTGAACAGCACGGAGCCTTGCAACAGAGTGCCGAGTCCTGGCAGGGCGAAGGTCGTTTCGGCCAGCACTGTGCCGCCGACGAGGAACGTCAACACAAGGCTCGCGCCGGTCACGATGGGGATGGCGGCGTTGCGCAGCGCGATCATATGCACTTGGCGGTCGGGCAGGCCGCGCGCACGACCAAAGGTTACATAGTCACTTTCGAGTTCGCGCAGCATGGCCGTGCGGGTGAGCTTGAGGATGATCGCGCCAAGTCCGAGCGCCAGAGTGATGGCGGGCAGCACGAGGTGCCAGAGAGTGTCGAGGCCACCGTCGCCCGACCCATAGACAGGAAAGATCGGCAGGTAGAAAGCGAAGACATAGAGAAGGAGGAGGCCGACGGCGAACGTGGGGGCGCTGAGGCCGACGATGCCGAAGCCGGTGGCGAAACGGTCGATCCAGCTTCCCGAACGAACAGCGCTTTGCACGCCGAGCGGAACGGCGACGATCACAGCAAGGAGGAACGCGAGTCCACTGAGCGCAGCCGTGATGCCAAGGCGCGAGCCAATCACATTCGACACCGAATCTTGCAGACGAATGGACTGCCCAAAGTCACCGGTGAGGGTATTGCCCAACCAGATCAGGTACTGCATATAGAGCGGCTGATCGAGATTGTATTGCGCGCGGATCGCCGCCACAGCATCCGGAGATGATGGCCGATTGCCGAGCAGGTTCTTGACGATGTCGCCGGGGGCGAGATGCAGCATCGAGAACACGATGATGGAGAGCACCAGCAGGATGCCGATGGTGCCGAGCACGCGCACCACAAGCATGCGGCCCAAGGACCGAGCGTGTGATGCGCGTGCAATCGGGGTGGTTGTCACAGATTATCCAGCGGGAGTGAGCAGGGTCGGCCACGACGAAATGAACGCGAATGAGCTGTAGTTGCTCATGTCGATGTCGTTCGAGAACGCGGTTGCGGATTGTCCCCACCAGAGCGGAACGCTGATGATGTCTTCTGCCTGCAGCGTTTCGGCCTCGATGAGGAGGTCGATGCGGGCAGCCTGGTCGGTTTCGGCGCCGACACGTTCGAACAGCGAGAGAACTTCGGGGTTCTCGTAGTTCGAGATGTTGTAGTCGCCGAGCATGTAGGTCGAGACTTCGGCGGGGTCACCCAGTGTGGAGAAGTACCACATGAGGCCAACGCCGTAGCTGCTGTCTTGTTCGAGGCTCGCAAGCCATTCCTCGATCGGAACTTCGCGCACGTTCAGCGTGATGCCGATCTTGGAGAGGTTCTCGGCGAGCGACTGAGCGGCGGTGCCGAGTTGTGGCCCAGTGGAGGGGAACAGGATGTCGGTCTCGAAGCCATCCGGGTGATCGGAGGCCGCGAGTGCTGCGGCGGCCGCGTCGAGGTCGAACGGGTACTGCGGGATGGTCGAGAGCAGGTCGCGAGCATCGTCAGCGCTGTAGACGCTTCCGAGGGATTCGGGTGTAGCAATTGCGGTGGCTACTTCGCCATGACCGCGCAGCAACTTGTCGACGATCGTGGTGCGGTCAACACTGTGGGCGAACGCTTCGCGCACCTTCGGGTCGTTGAACGGCTCGAGCGCGGTGTTGAAGTACATGCCGACATAGGAGAGGTCGTTCACGTAGTCGACACGCATGTTGCTGAGGTCTTCCCACTGGGTCGACTGCGCGAGCGGAACGTTGAAGGCCACGTCGATGTCGCCAGACTGGGCGGCAAGAAGGCGAGTTCCCTCATCCGGAATGAACTTCACGTTGATGTTCTTCACTTCGGGAAGGTCGCCCCACCAGGTATCTACGCGTTCGAAGTTCACGTGGGAGTCGGGAACAAACTCGGTGACCTTGTATGGCCCTGAGCCGAGAAGCAGGGCGCTGCTGGTGCCGACTTCGCCGTTGTTCTCTTCCCAGAACTTTTGCGAGGTGATGAAGGCGGCGCCACCCGTGCTCATGTTGGCGGCGAATGCTGCGTCGGGGGCAGAGAGCGTGACGGTGACTTCGAGGTCGCCGGTCTTTTCGACGCTCTCAACGCCGCCCAAGTAGTACGAGAGGCCGGGCGAGCTGGTTTCGTCGCGCGCCTGCTCGAGGCTGAACACGACGTCATCGGCGGTCACCGGGGTGCCGTCTTGGAACATGGTATCGTCGCGCAGTTCGTAAACGTAGGTCACGTCATCCGGCTGGTCCCACGATTCGGCAAGGCCAGGCTGTAGGGCCCCGTCAGCGTCGATCGAGACCAGGCCTTCTTGAGTGATGGAGGCAATGTAGTAGTTGAGGATGCCGCTCTCGGCGCCAACATAGAGGCTCGAGAGAGACCCGGGCAGGGCAACCGTGATGGTGTCAATGTTGCCATCGCCGGTGGGGGCGTTCGAGGTGGCGCAGCCCGCGAGCAAGAGGGCCGAGGCGGCGACGGCGACGGTGGAGGCCCGAGCCCCCTTGGCCAGGGTGGAGTTAGTAGATCTCATGCGAAGTTCGTGCCTTTCGGTGAGCGTTACAGGAGGGGTGAAGGGTGCGGATGAAAATTTCGCGCGTTGGAGGTGCGAGTGCTGTGACAGTGCCGCGCGATCACTGCTGGTTTTCCGGGCCACTTCTCGCATGGCGAGCAGCCGGAGTGCCACTGCGATGCTGGGAGTGTCGGCTGAGTCGTCGAGCGTTGTCGCATAGATGCGTCGACGAAGTTTGGGTTGTAAATCGAGGGCGACGACGCCGTCGGGCAGGGCTGTGGTGGCCAAGGCGAGTTCTGAGAGGAACGTCACGCCGATTCCGGATGCCACGAGCGCAAGCGCCGCGCCAGCTGTCGTGACATCGTGCCGCAGGGTGGGTTTCTCGCCGAGGGCGGTCGCGACGGTGACGAGTTGCGCGGTGCACGTTGCCGGGCCACCGATCCACGTAAACGGAAGAAGCGCTGCGACACTCGCTGACGCCCCGAGCTGATCGGCGGTGGCCCGAGGCACGATAGCGAGCACGTTCTCGGAGAGCAAGAAGCGCGAGCGCAGCCCTTCGGCGCTCGTGTGTGAGCTTGATGTGATGGTGTGGTCGCTCGCGTAGCGGTAGTCGAGGGCGATATCGGCGCGACCATCGGCAACAGCTTTGAGGGCGGCATCCGGTGCTGCTTCGCTGAATTCGACGTGGATGCCCGGAAACTCTCGATCGAGACGCGAGAGCAGTGGCGCGATGATGCTGGCGACGGCGGCGGGGAATGCGGCGAGGCGAACGGCGCCGCGGTCGAGACCGAGGTGCGCGGTGAGTTCGCTGGCGGCGGCAGTGATGGCGGCGTCGATGCGGGGCGCGTGGCGGGCAAGAAGGGCGCCGGCTTCGGTGAGTTCCATGCCGCGCGGGGTGCGAGCAACTAGGGCGATGTTCAGGCGGGCTTCGCTGCGCTTGAGCTGTTGGGTGATCGCGGGCTGGCTGAATCCGAGGCGACGGGCCGCGGCTGAAACGCTGCCGGTTTCGTGAATGGCAACGAGGATGCGCAGCATGTGGAGATCGAGCGCGCGCGTGAGTTCGTCAAGGGTGGCGGATTCGTGCGGTGCGTCCTGCATAACGACACCTTATGGCCAAACGCCCTCTATATAACGTTACAGAATGATTAACTTTGGCCAGGACCCAGAGAGCCATGTTTGGGGGAAGGCTGGGTTGCATCGCGAAACGTACTCTTAAACCGAGATCAGTCCTCGTGATTCGGAGCTATTTCGCGGGCCCGAAACGTAAGGTTGAATCATGACTTTTACTCGGCGGATCGTGAACGCTCTGGCCGCTGTCGCTCTGCTCGCACCAGTGCTAGGGGGATGCACCGTTGACGGTGGTGCAGAATCCGATCTCCGCATCGAAGGATTCTCGGAGTCGCAGCAGCGCGATTTCCTCCACAGTCTGGCTCAGATCAGAACGATTCCGGGAGTGGGCGAAGTGTCGTGGGTGGCAACCCCCGATAGCTTGTGGGAGAGCTACGCGACGATTGAGGTCGGAGTGAGCGAGGCATTCGCGGCTGATCGGCTGGGCACCGTCGCGGCGATGCTGAATCAGTTCGACGGCAACGGCAACGGGCCTGGGTTGCCAGTCTCGTTCAGCATTCGGCTTCCCGGTGACGATGACGGTGGCTTCACGGTGTCGGGCCTCGGCCTTCCTCGTGACACCGTCGTGGAGAACTATCGGTACTGGCGTGAAATCACCGCCGCTATGGAACTCGATGTGAGGATGGACCTCCAAGTGACCAACCTCGGCGATGTTGGCTACCTGCGGGTGCTCTCGGCTCCGTCCAATATGCATCCGCTTCAACTGCTGCACCACCTCTCTGACAATTACGACGCGCTCGCAGCACTTTCGCCCGTTGAGGGAAACCCGGGCGATGCGCTCTCGCGTGCCGGCAGGCAAAGTTTTGAGCTCTGGTCCTTCCCTGGACTGCAATCGTCAGGTTCGCTCCCACCGCGTGAAGTGGTGGACCTCAGCGAGGGGATCAGTAGGTTCTTCCCGTTGCTCATAAATGCGTGGCTCCCCTCCAACTCGAGTGGTGACACTAGCGACTTCGAGGGCGGAGGAGTGCGTTGGTCCGACGACGAAACGGCGCTGCAGGGTCGCGGGGTGGAGATTATCTCCAGCGAGTACCGCGAGGAGGATTGGCCTGCGATTGTCGCTGCTGCCGCACTCACTTCTCAGCTCGCGGGGATGGACTTCCGATACTTCTCATTCGACCGAGAGTTCTACTTCCACACCTCAACCTGCGAGGGAACCGTCCAGAAGACAGACGACGATCAAGCACTCTTTGACGCGGTGCAGGCGAGCGGCGTCACGCTGCTGGATGGCGCTGCCGCTGGACAGTGCATCCCTGACTTCTAAGTGAGTGCGAGTGATGTTCGTGGATCAGCCCCGGCCCCGGCGCGTGCATTCGTGAGCAGTAGCCCAGCACAGTCACGCCTAGGGCGAACACCGGACTATTTCACGATTTCACTGGTTAGTCTCTTTACATCGGTACCGAATTCGTAGCGGTATCAAAGGAGTGAAGAGATGTTTGAGAGATTTACCGACCGCGCCCGTCGTGTAGTCGTTTTGGCCCAAGAAGAGGCCAAGATGCTCAACCACAACTACATCGGCACAGAGCACATTTTGCTTGGCCTCATTCATGAGGGCGAGGGAGTTGCCGCTAAGGCACTCGAGTCGCTGGGTATTTCACTCGACTCCGTGCGCGAGCAGGTGCAAGACATTATTGGCCAGGGTCAGCAGCAGCCGACCGGTCACATCCCCTTCACGCCGCGTGCCAAGAAGGTACTCGAGCTGAGCCTGCGCGAAGCGCTGCAGCTCGGCCACAACTACATCGGCACAGAGCACATCCTGTTGGGCCTCATCCGTGAGGGCGAAGGCGTTGCTGCCCAGGTTCTCGTGAAGCTCGGCGCTGACCTCAACAAGGTTCGTCAGCAGGTCATCCAGCTCCTCGGAAGCTTCCAGGGCAAAGAGGCTGTCGCTGTTGGTGGCAACGATGCGACTCCCGATAAGGGTTCGCAGGTTCTTGACCAGTTCGGCCGCAACCTCACTCAGGCGGCTCGCGACGGCAAGCTCGACCCCGTAATCGGCCGCGAGAAGGAGATGGAACGCGTTATGCAGATCCTCTCCCGTCGCAGCAAGAACAACCCTGTCCTCATCGGTGAACCCGGCGTGGGTAAGACCGCTGTTGTTGAGGGACTCGCGATCGCCATCGTTAACGGTGACGTACCCGAGACTCTGAAAGACAAGCAGCTTTACTCGCTCGACCTCGGTTCGCTCATCGCTGGTAGCCGCTACCGCGGTGACTTCGAAGAGCGCCTCAAGAAGGTCACCAAGGAGATCCGCACCCGCGGCGACATCATCGTCTTCATTGACGAAATCCACACCCTCGTTGGTGCTGGTGCCGCTGAGGGCGCAATCGACGCTGCCTCGATCCTCAAGCCGCTGCTTGCTCGTGGCGAGCTCCAGACGATTGGTGCAACGACTCTCGACGAGTACCGCAAGCACTTCGAGAAGGATGCCGCCCTAGAGCGTCGCTTCCAGTCGGTTCAGGTTCACGAACCTAACCTTCCGCACACCATCAACATCCTGAAGGGGCTCCGCGACCGCTACGAGTCCTTCCACAAGGTGTCCATCACCGACGGCGCCATTGTTGCTGCAGCAAACCTTGCCGACCGTTATGTGTCTGACCGGTTCCTGCCAGACAAGGCCATTGACCTTCTGGATGAAGCGGGCGCACGTCTGCGTCTCTCCATCCTTTCCGCACCCCCTGAGCTGCGAGAATTCGACGACAAGATCGCCGAAGTTCGTGGCCAAAAAGAGGGCGCAATCGAAGACCAAGACTTCGAGAAGGCCGCTAGCCTGCGCGACGAAGAGAAGAAGCTCCTCGGCGAGCGTCTTCGCCTTGAGAAGCAGTGGAAGTCGGGCGACGTTGGCGCGAGTGGAATTGTGGATGAAGGTCTGATTGCCGAAGTTCTGGCAGCAGCAACCGGCATCCCCGTCTTCAAGCTCACTGAAGAAGAGTCCAGCCGACTCATCTTCATGGAGAAGGCACTCCACATGCGTGTCATTGGTCAAGAAGAAGCCATCTCGGTTCTCTCCAAGACCATTCGCCGCACGCGTGCTGGCCTCAAGGACCCCAACCGCCCAAGTGGTTCGTTCATCTTCGCCGGTCCGACCGGTGTCGGTAAGACCGAACTTGCTAAGGCCCTTGCCGAGTTCTTGTTCGACGACGAGTCGGCCATGATCTCGCTCGACATGAGTGAATACGGCGAAAAGCACACCGTTTCGCGACTGTTTGGTGCCCCTCCCGGATTCGTAGGATTCGAAGAGGGTGGCCAGCTCACCGAGAAGGTGCGCCGCAAGCCATTCAGTGTTGTGCTCTTCGATGAGATCGAGAAAGCTCACCCCGACATCTTCAACTCGCTCCTGCAGATCCTCGAAGAGGGTCGCTTGACCGACGGCCAGGGTCGCGTGATCGACTTCAAGAACACCGTCATCATCATGACCACCAACCTGGGCACCAAGGACATCACCGCTGGCCCGATGGGCTTCCAGGTGGAAGGTGACTCGGCAACAAGCTACGACCGCATGCGCGGCAAGGTTGTTGAAGAGCTCAAAAAGCACTTCAAGCCAGAGTTCCTCAACCGTGTTGATGAGACCATCGTGTTCCCGCAGCTCAGCAAGCCAGAGCTGTTGCAGATCGTCGACCTCTTCATCAAGCGACTCTCCGAGCGCATGATGGATCGCGACCTCACCGTCGAGCTCACTGTTCCCGCCAAGGAGCGCCTCATCGAAGTCGGGTTCGACCCCGCCCTTGGTGCGCGACCGCTCCGCCGCGCAGTGCAGCACGAAGTTGAAGACGCTCTGAGTGAGAAGATCTTGCACGGCGAACTCAACGCCGGCGACCACGTGCACGTTGACTTCGTTGACAGCCAGTTCGTGTTCACCACCAGCCGCCAGCCTGGTCTCCCCGAAAAGGAACCAGCTGAGGTCGAGGCCTAAACCTCACCCCTAGCGAAAAGTGGCTGGGCCACACCGAAAGGTGTCGGCCCAGCCACTTCGTCGTTAACGCGGAGAATTGGTTGCCAGCAGCGGTACCTTTATTCCGTGACCACCTTCAGCGTTCGCCCCGCGACTACCGCCGACGTACGGGCAATTCAGTCTCTCGTTGAACCGCTCGTCAACGAACGGATCCTGCTCGGCAAAGACCTCGTCGTCTTCTATGAAGCGGTGCAAGAGTTTCGTGTTGCGGTGACTCCTGAGGGCCAGGTGATCGGATGCGGGGCGCTGCACGTAATGTGGCAAGACTTAGCCGAAGTGCGAACGTTGGCTGTCGCATCCGAGTGGCTTGGTCGTGGTGTCGGCCACGCACTGCTCGATCAGATCGAGCGCGATGCCTACACTCTTGGCCTCGAACGGCTGTTCTGCCTGACGTTTGAGACCGCTTTCTTTACCCGCCACGGTTTTGAGCCCGTCATCGAAGAGCTTGTTGATCCGGCCGTTTTTGCCCAACTGTCGCTGTCTCCCGACGAGGGAGTTGCCGAATTCCTTGATCTTTCCCGTGTGAAACCCAATACCCTCGGCAACACGCGCATGCTGAAGCGCCTTTAGCGGCCCGAGACGTTTAGCCTTACCGTATGTCGACGTTTCGGAATCCGGTCGGCCCGCAGTCAAGCAGCGTCTACTGGCGCCGACGCTTGATCCTCGGGCTGGGGCTCCTTGCCGTGATCGTAATCATCTTGCTGATCGTCTTCGGCCCTAAGGCGTCAACTGATCCCGCCAACGGGCCAGGTGAGACTACAGCGGCAGAGTCGAACACTCCCGCCGCCACCGATTCCACTGGTTCAGTGATTTGTGACCCAGCCAAGCTCACGCTTGAAGCGATCACCGATGCTACGAGCTATGCCGAGGGTCAAAAGCCTCAGTTGTCGTTCTCCCTCAAGAGCACCATGACGGAACCGTGCGTTGTTGACGCGGGCAGCGACATCCAAGAATTTGTTATCACTAGTGGCAGTGATGAAATTTGGAACTCCAAGCACTGCCAGACCGGTGGCGAAGCGACAACGGTTATCCTGCAACCGGGTGTTCCCGTTCAATCCAGCTCGATCGAATGGGATCGCACCCGGTCCGCCACCGACACGTGTGAGTCGGATCGTCCCGTGGTTTCGGCCGGCGGTGCGAGCTATCACCTCGAAGTCTCCGTTGGGGACATTTCTTCAGAAAGCACCAAGCAGTTCTTGTTGAACTAGCCAGGATTAGTCATGGATTCTTCATCCTCAACGGCGCAGAGCGCCGAATTCAGTTCGCCCATGCTCGCGCAGGCGCTAGAGACTGGCGACCCGCTCGCGGTCGCTTTGGCGCTCCGGAACGACCGCGTGATCGTGCCAATGCTCAGCGACCGCGAAGACGACGCAGCCCAAGTGCGTGTTTTCCGACGCGGGGAGGCCGACAAGTACATGCTGTTGCTGTTCTCGTCGGTAGAGACGTATGTCGCGATGCTTCCTGAAGAATCCGACCATCAGGTCGTTGCTTACCAAGCGGAGGACCTGCTGGGTTTCCTCGAGACCAATCGCGGCGTGATTGAATCTGTCTGGTTTGATGTTGCTGGGCCTCACACCATGCAGGCTTCGCCCGATGACATCGTGGATGCGCTAACACTTTCGTGATTGCCGACGCGACTGTGTCACAGCTGCGTTAACTTTCTGGTGTTTGCCGATCTGAGGTAGACGTCCCAGTTCAGGGGGCAATGGCCCCAAATTGGTCCATTTTGGGCCCATTTCGGCACTCTTTCGGGTTACATACAGCTAGGGCCGAACATCAATGTTATAAACAGGGCTTTCTATCAGTCGTCTGTGACGGTTACTCTGTTCAACGTGGAAGACAACAGTTTCGGTGTGCCAGCGGGATGGTACCCAGACCCCTTGGGTTTACCCCAGTTGCGCTGGTGGGATGCCCAAGCCTGGACTGAACACACCTCAGATGCTCGTGCCCCTATTGTCGTGCAGCCAAGCACCAAACTGGCCTTCGCCGATGACGACTACGACGACGACGCGGATGAACTTCCGTCGCGACGTGAACAGCGTGATCGGGAGCGCAACGTCAATGGTGAGTACCTCGTCACCGAGACTCGCAGTGAGCCGGAGCCAGAGACGGCACCAGTTCATGACGAACTGAGCGCTCAGCCTCTGCTCGCGATGACACTGCGCGAACTTGAAGCGCCTGTCGACGAGAACCGCACGGAAGAGCCTCAGCTGCTCCCCAAGTCGGCAACTGCCCACGCGAACACGATGCCTGGCGCATCCACCCTCAGCGCCTACGCTGAAGAAGAAGAAGCACCAGCGCGCGAGATTCGCCAACACCGCACCTACAACGCGGCTGTGTGGCTTATCGCAATCCTGCCTCTTGTGCAGCTTCTGACAAGCATGTTCTTGATCGCGTTTGCGGGCCTCGGCAATAACTTGCCGCTGCTGCTCGTCGTGTGGATCGCACCGTACGTAGTCGTTCTTGGTCTTGCCGCCTACGACAACCTCCTACTGCAGGTATGGGGTCACGAACGTCCAGCGAATGCTGCGTGGGCTTTCTTGACTGCACCGGTTTATCTGGTTATTCGCGGCATCCGCACGATGCGTGAGACCGGTAAGGGAATCGCTCCGATCGCTACCTGGTCGGGAACAGTGGTTTCGCTGGTAATCGGAATGCTGGTTCTTCCTGGACTGGTTATTTCCCTTATTCCTCAAACCTTCAGTACGCAGATCGAGAACTCGGTCCAGGCGCAGGCTGCAGCGTTGGGCGCAAACATTGAGCTTGACTGTCCAACCACTCCACCGGTACTGATCGGCGAGACATTCGCGTGTCGCGCAGTGAAGCCATCTAACGGTCAGCGTGACTCGATTCTGGTGAGCTTGCAGCGCGAGAACGGCTGGATCAGCTGGCGCGTAGAGGACTGGGGTCTCTGGACCCTGTTCGGCTAACCAACAGTTCATCACCTAGCGTCGCAACGGCGGCTCATCCTCGGATGGGCCGCCGTTGCTGCGTGCTGGGGGAGTGGCGTGAATGGTTTTCTTAGAACTCGGGGATCTGCACGCGCTCTTCGGTCGCCCCGGCGAAGGCAAGGCGTAGGGCTTCGCGCACATGGAGAGCTTCAGAGTCGATCACGGTGCCGAAGCCAAGTCTGGCCGCTTCAGCAAGTCGTTGCTTAGCTGACGAGGCTGGCCGAATTTCACCGGCAAGGCTGATCTCGCCAACGACGGCCATTGCTGGAGCAAACGCTTTGTCTTTGTAGGCGCTGGCAATAGCTAACGCGATGGCGAGGTCGGCTCCCGGTTCTGTGACACGGATGCCGCCAACAGTGGAGACGTAGACGTCGAATCCGGAGAGGGGGATTCCCGCTCGCCGCTCGAGCACCGCGAGCAGCATCGCAACTCGTGAGGCATCGACTCCGTTGACGACGCGTCGTGGTTGCGGAGCTTGCGACTTCACGATGAGCGCTTGGACTTCGACGGGTAGGGCGCGTCTGCCCTCTAAGGCGATGGTGACGCAGGTGCCGCTCACGGGTTGGCGAGCGTGGGAAAGGAAGAGGCCACTGGGGTCGGAGACTTCGGCGATGCCTTCGCCGGTCATTTCGAAGCAACCCACTTCTTCGGTTGAGCCGAAACGGTTTTTGTGCGCGCGAACGAAGCGAAGGGCGGTCTGGCGGTCGCCTTCGAACTGCAGAACGACATCCACGAGGTGTTCCAGCAGGCGGGGGCCGGCGATGGTGCCGTCTTTGGTGACGTGGCCGACGAGGAGAACGGGCAGGTTGCGGTCTTTGCTGACCCGGATGAGGGTGGAGGCGACTTCGCGAACTTGCGAGGGGCCACCGGCAATGCCTTCGGTGGCGGCGGAGGCGACTGTTTGCACAGAGTCGACGATCACCAGTTGCGGTTTGACGTGATCGATCTGGCCGATGATGGTACCGAGGTCGGTTTCTGCGGCAAGGAACAGTGAGGGGTGAAGCGCGTTAGTGCGTTCGGCACGCAGACGGACTTGACTGACAGACTCTTCGGCCGTCACGTAGAGCACGCGTTGACCGGATGCTGCCGCCCGGGAGGCGACTTCGAGCAGAAGGGTAGATTTGCCGACGCCGGGTTCGCCGCTCAGCAGTATGGCAGCGCCGGGAACGACACCTCCGCCGAGCACGCGATCGAACTCGTTGATGCCGCTTGGCCAGTGCGCGACGGATTCGGCACCGATCTCGGTGATGGATCGTGCGCCGCTGGCGTCGGACACCGCAACGGTGGCCACTCGCTTGGTGATTCCGGTGGCGGCACCAGCTTCGACCACGGTGCCCCACTGCTGGCATTCACCGCAGCGGCCAACCCATTTGATGCTCGACCAGCCGCACTCAGTGCAGCGAAAATTACTTACAGCTCGGGCCATGCTTCAACCCTAGGCGCGGCGACTGACACCGCAGGGCACTCGCTCGGTTCTGTGAGTTCAGGAGCGCCGTGCCGTGCTGTTAGGCCAGGCTGAGAAAGAGTTTCTCGATGTCGTCTGAGGTCATTCCGTCGTGGCTGCCTTCGCCATCCTTATCGTCGACGACGCAGGATTGCAATGCGTTGGCGATGATCATGTACCCGGCACGGTCGAGCGCTTTACTCACGGCTGCCAGCTGGGTGACGACGTCTTTGCAGTTGGACTCTGGTCCCATTGATTCGATGAGGGCCCGCAGTTGTCCTTCGGCGCGCTTGAGTCGGTTCATGACTTTGCGCATCGCTTCGGGATCGTGTCCGGTTGGCGGCTCGACCTCGTCACGAGTGATGGTGCTTGTCATGGCTAGCTCTCTTTCTTGACGGGCAAGCCGGAGTTGCGCCAGGCCGAGGTGCCGCCCTCGACGTTGACGGCATCGAAGCCTTGAGTGCTGAGCCATTCGACGGCCTGCGCGCTGCGTCCACCACTTTCGCAGATGACGTAGACCGTGTCATCGCGGTCGAGTTCTTCAACGCGGGCGACAAGTTCTCCTAACGGAATACTTGCTGCTGTCGGTGCATGCCCTGAGACGTATTCGTAGGGTTCACGCACATCGATGATGACGGGGTTGGCAAGTTCGGAAAGTGTTTGGGTGGTAACGGTGTTCATGGTTCGATCCTTAAGGGTTACTCGGTTGGTTGTGGGGAAAACTAGGCGGTGGCGGCGGCCCAAGTGCGGTAGCCACCATCGAGGTTGACGGCGTCATAACCGTGTTGGGCGAGAATGCGCACGGCGGTGTGGCCGCGCTGTCCGACCTGGCAGTGCACGATCACGCGGTGATCGCCGAGCTCACTGAGGCGGCTGCGCAGATCGTCGAGAGGAATGTTGACGGCGTGGGGGATGGCGCCGCGCCCGAATTCGGCGAGGGTTCGAACATCCACCAGCAGGCTGCCTGCGTCACGCTCGGCATCGATTTCGTGCCACTGGATTGAGGCACTCAGCCCGTCGCGCAGATTCTTGACGACGTAGCCGAGGTGGTTGATCGGGTCTTTGGCTGAGCCGTACTGCGGCGCGTAGGCGAGCTCGAGGTCAGCGAGGGAGCTGGCGGTGAGCCCCGCGCTTGCGGCGGTGGCAAGAACATCCATTCGCTTATCAACGCCATCGCGTCCCACTGCTTGGGCCCCGAGGATGAGGTCGGTGTCTGCGTCAATGATGAGCTTGAGTGAGAGTGATTCTGCGCCGGGGTAGTAGCCAGCGTGCGACACCGGGTGGGTGTGGATGACGCGGATGTTGCGGTCTGCTGCGCGAAGTGCGCGCTCGGTGGAGCCGAGGCTTGCCGCGGTGAGATCGAAGACGCCGACAATGGCGGTGCCGAGAGCCGGCTTGGAGTGCACGTGATCGCCGGCGAGGGTGTCGGCAAGGTAGCGACCGTCTCGGTTTGCGGGGCCGGCAAGGGCGATGAGTTCATGTTCGCCGCTGATCGCACCGACCTTCTCTGCAACGTCGCCGACCGCATAAATGTGGGGTGCACTCGTCTGGTAGCCAGCAGTGACGCGGATGCCGCCAGCAGCGCCAACGGCGAGGCCGGCGTGAACGGCAAGCACGTTGTCCGGTCGCACACCGACGGCCGCGACGACAACGTCTGCCGCGACACTAGAGCCATCACTGAGTTGGACGCTTGAGTCATGCACCGCAACTGCTTCGGTGCCGAGCCGGAGGTCGACGCCATTCTCACGCAAGTGGGTTTCCACCGGGGTGACCATTTCGGCGTCGAGGGTAGCGAGCACGTGGGCGGGGCGCTGCACAAGAGTGACCTTGAGGCCGCGCTTGGCGAGGTTTTCGGCCATCTCGATGCCGATGTAACCCGCACCCAAGACGACGACGTTCGCGGTCGTGGGGTCGAGCTCACCGAGGGAAGAGTGGAGGGCGTCAACATCTTCGATATTGCGGAGCACGAGCATCCGGTCGCTGCCGGGGATTGCGGGGAGAGTTGCACTGGCGCCTGTGGCGATGACGAGTTCATCGAAGTGCTCGGTGGTTGTGGTGTTGTCGGCGCTGTTGTGCACCGTGATGGTGTGGCCGGCGGGGTCGATTGCGGTGGCTTCGTGGTTCACGCGCACGTCGAGGCCGAAGCGGCTGCCGAGGCTCGCGGGGGTCTGCAGTAGCAGGTTGTCGCGTTCGGTGATGACACCACCGAGGTAGTAGGCGAGGCCGCAGTTGGCGAAAGAGACGTGACCGCTGCGTTCGAAGATGATGATTTCGGCGTGCTCGTCGCGACGGCGCATGCGGGTGGCGAAGGACATTCCGGCGGCAACTCCACCGATAACGAGGATGCGGCGGGGGTGGTGTGTGGTGGCGGTGCTCATTAGTCGAGCATACCCCCGGGGGTATGGCGCCGGCTAGTTGTTCTCTCGAAGCTGAACCTACGCTGGGCGAGCTGCATTAGCAACCGGCCATCCGATGCTCTAACACGGGGACATTGTATGAGGAATGCGCGACTTATTGGGGGTTCGTGCCTACGATGGAACACGAACAAGGGAGCACCGTGGCCACTGACAAGAAAATTGATCCTCGATTCGACCCAGCCTTCCAACGCGGTTACGCCGAAGGTGGCCAGGGAGCGCACGCCGACGCGGTGCGGGCTGCGCGCACCGTCGACTCCCTTCGCGACAATGTTGCCGATGTGCAATTTGCGCGCCCCGCCAGAACCGTGGCCGCTGGAGGCAACCAGGCATCGGCGCCAGAACGGGCAGCATCGCCAGCGGCAACAACTGCGCACCCCTCTGAGCAGCCAGCCAGCCCTCTTGGAGCTGGGCTCGGACTCGAACAGCAGTGGGGTCCAACTCCGCAATCGCACTATGTGGATGATGCGGGCGCGCTCGCCGAATCGACCCCGGTTACCCGCGGTAAAAGCCTCGCTCGCAGCCCTTGGATTTATGTGCTCTGGGTCATCGGTGGTGTCGGCATGGTGCTTGGCGGCGGAATCCAAGCCTGGGTGTATGCCGTCTACTACCGATTCGGTAGCTCCTCGTCCTCCGGCATTGACTGGGCACAAGTGGCGATCGCCATCGCTCCCGGGCTAATGCAGCTTGGCGCGATCTGTATCGGATTGGCGCTTCTGACCCACACGCTCAACTGGATGCGCAAAAACGCGTGAACGCACGCCCCCGTTATCTGTACTAAACTCTCTCCCGGTACCGTGTCCGAGCGGCCGAAGGTGCAACTCTCGAAAAGTTGTGTGCGTGAAAGCGCACCGTGGGTTCAAATCCCACCGGTACCGCCAAAGAAAAGCCCCGCATTCCTAGTGAATGCGGGGCTTTTTTGTGTGTGCGGAATGCTCAGAGGGATAGAACGATCACCAATGTGAGTACGTTGATCGTGGCATTCACGCGTCGACCAAAACTCGGCTGCTAGGGTGCAAAAGTCCGAACAAGTTGCTGCTAAGCAAAAATCAAATGAAGGTGGTGCCGTGAGCTCCTTTGAGACTTTGCTCGACGAACTCGCCGTCCGAGATCTTTCCCATCGCTATGCGATGGCCCTCGACAAGAACGATGTTGAGGCCTGGCGATCACTCTTCTCCCGTGATGTAGTTTTCGAAAGCGGATCATCTCTCCCCCGGGGTTATGACGATGTGCTCCGCATTCCCGAGGATCAGCTCAAGCGCTACAAGAAGACATTGCACTCAGTAACGACCCAGCAGATAAACGTTGATGGCGATCGAGCATCAGGCGAGGTTTACTGCATTGCCCACCACATTTACGAAGACTTTCATCAGAATGAACGACTGCCGTTTGATCTCTCTCACAACTTCTTGATTCGATACGACGACGACTACGTTCGCGAAGACGGGCATTGGGTATTCGCCCGCCGCCGCATCCTCACCGAAGCTCGTTTCGTTCACCAGATCATCCCGACTCCGCTCTGATCGCTGTAGCGACCTTGTGACGGATGCCCGAGAACTGCGGGTTGTTGCCGGCGCACGATCACGCACGACCGCTAACTCACGCGAGTGCGCGACTGCGTTGACCGCGGCATATCGACCTCGGCGAGTTCGTCGTCGGTCGCCATCCGGAATCCGGCACCCGCGGGGGTCTCGATCGCGTGGCGTGGTTGTCCGCGGGTAACCCACAGGCTGGCACCGATGGAGGTTGCCAAGATGAGGAAGATCACGCCGAGCGACACGGTCGTGGAGATGTAGTACACGTCGAGGAGGAGCATCTTGATGCCGACCCAGACGAGCAAGAGAGCAAGCCCGATCTTCAGGTAGATGAAGCGGTGCATGAGGTCAGCGAGCAGAAAGTACATCGCGCGCAGACCTAAGATCGCGAATGCGTTGGCGGTGAACACGAGGAAGGCTTCGTCGGTTACGGCGAAGATGGCCGGGATCGAGTCGACGGCAAACACAATGTCAGTGATCTCGACGAGCACCAGCACGGCTAGCAGCGGGGTGGCAAGCAGTACGCCCGCCTTGCGCACGACAAGTTTCTGGCCGTAGAAGGCATCCGTCATGGGTACGCGGCGACGGAAGATCTTGAGCACAACAGACTTCTCCGGGTCGTAGTGCTCGTGGCGTTTGCGCAGCATCTGGATGCCCGTGAACACCAAGAAGGCCCCGAACACGTACAGCACCCACGCGAAGCTGCTGAGCAGTGCTGCGCCGGCCGCGATGAAAATGCCGCGGAAAACGAGAGCGCCGATAACTCCGAGAAACAGCACCCGGTGCTGAAACTGGGGTGGTACGGCGAAGGCCGTGAAAATGATGGCCCAGACAAACACGTTGTCGACGGCGAGAGACTTCTCAATGACGAAGCCCGCGAAGTACTGCTGGCCAAACTCGGCACCAAATAGCCACCAGATGATGCCACCGAAGGTAACGCCGGAAGCTACCCAGACGACGGACCACGCTGCAGCTTCGCGAACGCCAATGACGTGGGCGGTGCGATGGGCGATCAGGTCGATGGCGAGCATCACGAGAATGACGCCGACAACGGCGAGCCAAGCCCAGAGGGGAACGTTCATGAAACAACTCCAGAATGTAGAAATTCTGGAGGTCTCGTCGAGCCTTTTCAGGCCCTAGCTGCACCGGGCCATGATGACACGACCGTAATGACGATGAGCTTCGCGGGGACTACTCCCCTCCGTTCCCCTAGCTTAAGCGAGACTCGGTATGGCGTACAAGGAATCTCTCGAGGCATTCGGCACTTTCGCAGCTAACGGGGTGCGCGCAATTAGCCCAGCGACACGTCGAGCATGTCCTCCAGAGTTTCGCGCACGAGGGACTCGCGGGTCTCACGGCTGCGGAAGTTCACGAGTTGGTAGGCGGAAGTAGCATCCACGAGAGCGAAAAGCACGAGCGCAGCACGCTCGGGGCTCACGGTGGCGAACTGGCCGGCATTCTGACCCGCACGGATGATGCCGATCGCGAGCGCGTGCCAGGAATCCATCGACTGACGGGCGGCTTCGGCGAGCGGCTCGTTGCGACGGCCGAGACTCCACGCATCGGTCCAGACTTCGCCGACGTTATCCCGTGCGGGATCTGCGATGGCCTCAATGAGCGCGCGAATCTGATCGAGCGGTTCGGCGGGCGCGAGAGCGTGACGCTCGACTTCGGCAATTTCCTTCTCCGCAATCGACGCGAAGGTCGAGGCGACTAGGGATTCCATGCTGGGCTCGTAGTGCGTGATGAGGGGTGCGGTGACTCCGCAATAGGCGGCGAGGTTGCGCAGCGAGATTGCGGCGAGGCCACGAGTCAGGGCGATAGCCTGTGCCGCGTCGCGGATTTCGGATGCTCGCTCGGTGGCGTTTCGTCGTCGAGTTGTGCCTGCTGCCATCTTCGCAGTGTAGTCGTTCTTGACTCTTATTGAACAGGTGGTAAATAATGGAGCCTATGAACACCATTACCCGAGACGTCGTCATCGTCGGAGCAGGCGCCACCGGGCTCACCGCAGCGCGGGCGCTCGTCCGCACCGGCAAGAGTGTCATCGTGCTCGAAGCACGCGACCGGATTGGCGGGCGACTCTGGACTGACTTCGTAGAGGGTCAAATGGTCGAGATCGGCGGTCAGTGGGTTTCCCCCGACCAGACAGCGCTCATCGAAACACTCGCCGAACTCGGCCTAGAAACCTACGAGCGCTATCGCGAAGGCGAGAGCGTCTATGTGTCGAGCGACGGCGTTGCGCGTCGCTTTACGGGAGATATCTTTCCGGCGGGGGCCGCGACCGAAGCCGAGATTACCCGATTGATTTCGGTGCTCGATGCCCTCGTGGCTGAGCTCGACCTTGAAGCTCCGTGGGAGCATCCGCGGGCCGCAGAATTCGACCGCATCTCATACCGCGCGTGGCTCGAAAGCCAGAGCACGGATGCCGAAGCGATCGACAACATCGCCCTGTTCGTTGCCGAGGCGATGCTCACCAAGCCCGCTCATTCGTTCTCGCTGTTGCAGGCGTTGCTCATGGCGGCCAGCGCTGGCAGCTTCAGCAACCTGGTGGATGCTGACTTCATTCTCGACAAGCGCGTGGTTGGTGGCCTTCAGCAGGTTCCGCTGCGGATGGCCGAAGCTCTGGGCCCTGATGTGGTGCGGCTTTCGCAGCCCGTCCGCACGATCGAGTGGGATGCGACTGGCGCGATCGTCGCGAGTGACGATCTCACGGTGCGTGCCGACCACGTAATTGTTGCCGTGCCACCGAACCTCTACGACCGAATCGACTACGTTCCCGCGCTTCCACGCCTGCGTCAACAAATGCAGCAGCACTCGTCCCTCGGTCTCGTGATCAAGGTGCACGCGACCTATGCGACTCCGTTCTGGCGCGCGGCCGGGCTCTCCGGTACAGCCTTCAGCCCGTACCAAATCGTGCACGAGGCGTACGACAACACCAACCACGGTGAAGATCGTGGCACCCTCGTGGGCTTTGTGTCGGGGGAGAAGGCCGACGAACTGTTCACGCTCGACCCTGCCGAACGCAAGCAGCGCATCCTCGAATCGCTCGCCACCTACTACGGCAACGAAGCACTCACCCCAGCCGTGTATTACGAAAGCGACTGGGCCTCCGAAGAGTGGACTCGCGGTGCTTATGCCGCGAGCTTCGACCTCGGCGGCCTCACCCGGTATGGGGCGCTTCAGCTTGAGCCGGTCGGGCCGATTCAGTTTGGTTCAAGCGACCTTGCGGCTGAAGGGTACCAACACGTTGACGGTGCCATTCGCGTGGGACAGCGGCTCGCGGCATCCATTATCGAATCCTCGAAAGGCTAGCCATGAGCTGGAGAATGCCATCCGAAACTGCCGAGCACGAGCGCACCTGGATGGCGTTCCCGCGCGTCGGAGAAACGCTCGGTGCGACAGATGCCGAACGCGAACTCGGTTATGCCGCGTGGACTGATGTGGCCAACGTCATCGCCCAGTTCGAGCCGGTGTCGATGGTCGTCGACCCGACCGAAATGCTTCGCGCCCGGCGGATGCTCGCCAGCAGTATCGAGCTGCTCGAGGCACCCCTTGATGAGTTCTGGATGCGCGACATCGGGCCCACCTTCGTGCTCGACGATGCGCGGCCGGGAGTGCTCGGCGCCGTTGACTGGATCTTCAACGGCTGGGGTGCTCCCGCTTGGGCTGAGTGGGAACAGTCGGCCAAGATCGCGCGGATCGTCGCGGAGGCTGCTGGTGCCGAGCTTGTCAGCTCGTTGCTCGTTGCGGAGGGCGGCGGACTGCACGTCGATGGCGAAGGAACCGTCTTGCTGACTGACACGGTGCAACTCGACCCGCGCCGTAACCCGCTCGCTGATCGCGCCCGCATTGAGAGTGAAATGCTGCGCACGATCGGGGCAACTCATGCTGTCTGGCTGCCGCGCGGTCTCACCCGCGACTACGACGACTTTGGCACCAACGGGCACGTCGATATCGTTGCCACTATTGCGTCGCCGGGGCGGATATTGCTGCACGCTCAACCCCACCCCGAGCATCCGGACCATCAGGTGATGGCCGAGATTCGGGAGGCTCTCGAAGGCCAGCGCGATGCCGCCGGTCGAGCCTTCGAAATCGTCGAGCTACCCGCGCCGAGCATCCTGCGCGACGATCACGGCTTCGTCGACTACAGCTACGTCAATCACCTCGTCGTCAACGGTGGCGTTATCGGGGGCGGCTTTGCCGATGAGGCGGCGGATGCTCGCGCTGCCGAAATTCTGGCCGAAGCGTATCCCGGCCGCACCGTGCAGATGGTCGACTCTCGCGAGATCTTCGCCCGCGGCGGTGGCATCCACTGCATCACGCAGCAGCAGCCGAAAATGCCCGGGGTTAGTGTGAGCGCAGACGGTGCTGCTGCCGCGCAAGAACCGGGAACAATCGTATGAGCACCTTCGAAGTTGTCGACGCCTCCATTGCCGAGCTGCAGGCGGCGCTCGCCGACGGAACCCTCACAAGCGAAGAACTCGTCACCGCCTACCTCGCGCGCATCGATCGCTACGACCGCAACGGGCCGCTGCTCAATGCCGTCGTTGTGCCGAATCCTGAAGCGCTCGCCGAAGCGCGGGAATCGGATGCCCGGCGCTCCGCCGGCTCACTGCGAGGACCGCTCGACGGCATCCCGTACACGGCGAAGGACAGTTACCTGCATCGTGGACTGACAGCGGCGGCTGGCAGCCCAGCGTTCTCTGAGCTGAGGGCGATGCGCGATGCCGCCACTATTGGTGCACTGCGCCAAGCCGGTGCGATTTGCCTCGGCCTCACCAACATGCCGCCGATGGCCAATGGCGGAATGCAGCCTGGCGTCTACGGTCGCGCCGAGAGCCCCTATAACGCTGATTTCCTCACGGCGGCGTATGGTTCGGGCTCATCGAACGGATCAGGCACCGCAACGGCCGCCAGTTTTGCCGCCTTCGGTCTCGCGGAAGAAACCTGGTCGAGCGGGCGGGCACCGGCGTCCAATAACGCACTCTGCGCCTACACGCCCTCGCGAGGAGTCATCTCGGTGCGCGGCAACTGGCCCCTGGTTCCCACGATGGATGTCGTCGTGCCGCACACGCGCACCATGGCCGACCTTCTCGCCGTGCTTGACGTCATCGTGTTCGACGACGATGACACTCGGGGTGATTTTTGGCGCTCGCAGCCGTGGGTCGAGATTCCGGCGGCGTCGAGCCTGCGGCCGGAGACATACTTGTCATTGGCGGCTGAGGCAGTGGAGCTGCCGTTGGTGGGCAAGCGCTTCGGCGTTCCCCGGATGTACATCAACCGCGACACGGAGGCGGGCTCGGGCACGCGCGGAGTCGGCGGCCCGACAGGAACCGCGATCAACACCCGCCCGAGCATCCTCACCCTGTTTGAGCAAGCGCGTCGTGATCTCGAAGCCGCCGGTGCGACGGTGGTGGATGTCGACTTCCCGGCCGTCTCGAACTACGAAGCCGATCGCGCGGGGGCACCCACGATCGCAACCCGCGGTTTGGTGAGCCCAGAGTTTCTCAAGCGCGAGATCGTCGACCTCTCGGCGTGGGCGTGGGAAGATTTTTTGCAGGCCAACGGCGACCCGAACTTTGACACGATCGTCGGTATTGACGGCAGCACGATTTTCCCGAGTGTGCCCGGCGCCCCGCATGACCGCTACGACGGTTTCGAAGACGACATCGCCGTGTACCCGACCCAGGTTCGCGACCACCCGTACGACCACTTCACCGACATCCCCGAACTGGAAGCGGGCGTGCGCGGTCTCGAAGAAACGCGTCGCATCGACCTCGAAGAATGGATGCGCGCCAACGAGCTCGACGCGGTCGCCTTTCCCGCGGTCGCCGACGTGGGCGCCGCCGATATGGGCACGAACCCTGCCACGGCAGAAGCCGGCTGGCGAAACGGCGTCTGGGTCGCGAACGGCAACCTCGCGATTCGACACCTGGGTATACCGACCGTCACTGTTCCCATGGGGCTCATGGGCGACATCCGGATGCCCGTGGGAATCACCTTCGCCGGTGTCGCGTACTCCGACCTCGACCTGCTGCGCCTTGGCGTCGCCTACGAAGCGGTCTCGCGCCGTCGGGTCGCGCCACCGCGCACTCCGCCGCTCGCCCACTAGCTGCTCGACGACAGGACCGGTATCGCGCGCTACAGCTGCTTGATCATCTCGAGTTCGCGCCGCGACTTGTCAAGAATGTACGGAACCGTGTGCCGTGTCAGGGTGAAGCCGCGATTTTCGTAGGCGGTACGAGCGCGAGCGTTGTCTTCGTGCACACCGAGCGTGAGGGTGCTGCCGTAGCGGGAAGCCCACTCTTCGATAGAGGCGAGCAGGGCATCCGTCACGCCAGCTTTCCGGCCGCGAAAATCGGGTGTGACGTACACCCCCACGAGAAGCGGGCCCGTTTTGGCGTCAGGGATATAGCAGCCCATCGTGCCGATCCACCTGCCGTCGGTGGTGATTGCTGCGACGGCGATGCTCAACGAGTTCTGTCCGCGAACAGCGCGCCGCTGCCACTCCGCTTCCGTAGCGCTGAGAGCATCCTCGAGGTGCTCGGCAAAACCAATGGGGGTATCGGCCAGCATCTCCAACCGCAGATCACGAACCTCGCGCCAGTCGGCAGCATCCGTTCGTCGTATCGAAAACCCTGGTTCACGCATGGTCTGGAGTTTAGTTCTTCGACTGGACGGCGATGCTCCTTGTGCCGGAATGGATCACTGAGCAGATGTTCTAGGATGCCGTAGCCGCGGTCATTGCCAAGAGCAAGGCTGCGGCTGACCGACAAGCACCACGAAATCTGCTTCAACGACTTTTGCAAGGTTGAGGCATCCAAACTTCGCGCGCTGCTGCGGCCGCCAGTGGAGCGCGTCGGCTACTAAAAAGGTAGTAAGCCGCGTCACGCTGCTATGAGCGAGTTTCGTTTAAGCTGGCGGGATGAACGTGAATGAGTCAGGTGCTGATGCAGGCCGCGACGGCCGCGACGAAACCGTCACCGAGCGCAGCGACCGCAACTGGACTGAAATTCTTCAAGAACTTCGCGTCATCCAGACTGGCACCCAGATCCTCACCGGGTTCCTTCTCACCCTCGCATTTCAGTCCCGCTTCACCGAACTCGATGATTATCAAGTGGTTCTCTATCTGACCCTCGTCGGGGCCGCAGTACTCGCTACTGTCCTCGCCCTGTCGCCCGTGAGTCTGCACCGGGCGCTCTTTGGGCGCAAGGTTAAACCCCAACTCGTGACGGTATCCGACCGGCTCCTCAAAGTGACGCTCGTAGTGGTCTCGCTCACTGTTGCTGGCACCGCAATGCTGATCTTCGACGTCGTCGTTGGGCGAACCGCCGGCATTACGGCTGGTGCGCTCGCGGCAACGCTCGCCCTGCTGCTGTGGCTAGTGCTGCCGACGTTCGCCCGAAAGTATCTCTCGCATGACTGAGCGCGATAGCAGCACCGGCGCCGCCGCCAGCACCGGGGGCCCGAGCGCCGCGGGTAACACGACTAGCTCGTTCAGTTTCACCCAGGCCCGCCGCGAATGGCGTTACGTGTTTCGGCGCGCGTATCACGGCTTCATGCGGCATCGGGGCATCGACTCCGCTGCGACCCTCGCGTTCTTTGCAGCTCTCGCGATCTTCCCGGCCGCGTTGACAGTGGTATCGGCATTCGCGCTGGGGCAGGGCAAAGAGCAGGCCGTTGATACGGTGCTGGATCTGGCGAGAGAGGTGCTGCAGCAGGACACCGTCGAGGCTCTCAATGAGCCGCTAATTCAGCTCTTTTCGATTGGCAGTCCCGGCTTTGCGTTAGGCATCGGTATCGCCCTCAGCGTGTGGTCGATGTCGAGTTATGCCACCGCCTTCGGTCGCGCATCGAACAGTGTGTATGAGGTGCAAGAGGGCCGCCGTTTCGTGAAGTTTCGTGGACTCATGCTGATCCTGTCTGGCTTTTTGCTCGTAGCATTTTCTGCGGTCGCGGTGCTCCTACTCACAACCACCAATGTGGCGACCGCCATCGGAGAGGAGTTCGGTGTTGGCGAACCCTGGGTTGCGATCTGGTCGTACGGGCGCTGGCCGGTGCTTGGCGGCATCCTCACTCTCATCATTGCGGTGCTCTACTACTACACCCCCAATATTCGTCACGAACGGATGCGGTGGGTCAGCACCGGCGCCGTGTTTGCGATCGCCACGTGGGGGCTCGCTACCGCAGCTTTCGGCTTCTATGTCTCGACGATTGCGAACTACGATCGCGTCTATGGGTGGCTCGGCGGAGCTCTCGCTCTCCTCATCTGGCTGTACATCAGCAACCTCGCGATTGTTGCGGGTGTTGAGGTGGATGCCGAATTCACTCGCCTGCGACAGTTGCTCGCCGGGGTGCCTGCCGAGGATACTGTGCAGTTGCCGCTTCGAGACACCGTCCGCAATCTGATTTTGGCGCGGCGCCTAGCGATCGATAAGGCGGCCGCGATTGCCATCCGAACGCGCAATGATGATGCTGAATAACTGAGGCGAATCGTGCAGTCGCCGTTGCGGGGGTCGTGCACCGGGAGTAGCGTGTGCCCATGAATTATGAGAGCGCTCAGCGTTGGCTCGACGACTATGTTGCCGCGTGGGTTTCCTATGATCCTGCGGATATTGGTGCTCTATTTAGTGACGATATCGCCTACCGTTACCACCCTCACGACGAGCCGATTCGGGGGCGGGATGCCGTTGTGGCGTCGTGGGTAGACGACGAGGCTGATGACGGTGCGGGCGATGGTTCCGAGGTCGAGTCATCTCGGGACGACCCGGGAACCTTTGATGCGCGCTATCACCCTGTTGCGGTTGACGGTGCTGTCGTTGTTGCGCGGGGAGCTTCGTCCTACCGTGACGTGGCTGGCGGGCCGATCGTGCGAATTTACGACAACGTTTTTCTTCTGCGTTTCGATAGTGAAGGCCGCTGTGAAGAGTTCACCGAGTTCTACACTCGTCGCCCATTTCCTGAGGCATAACCGCGCCGGGTTGCGCCGGCACGGCGGCAGAGGTCTCGCTCTATTGCAGCAGGTGAGGCTCTGGCGATAGGCTCGAGAGCGGAGTCTGGAATCGTTACCAAATTCCGGAAGGGTGTCATGCCGAGCAGAGTTGCCATCGTGACCGGCGCAGCGAGAGGTCTTGGCGCTGCAATCGCTGCGGCGCTCATCAGCGATGGCTACACCGTTGCGGCGTTCGATCTCACCGGAACCGGTGAGATCGCCAACGGTGCCCTCAGCATTGCTTGCGATGTGTCAGATGAAACAGCGGTCAACGATGCGGTAACCCGCGTTGAAGATGAACTGGGCACACCAACAGTGCTCGTCAACAACGCTGGTGTTCTGGC
This sequence comes from Rhodoglobus sp. G.S.23, assembly GCF_056675935.1. Taxonomy (NCBI): domain Bacteria; kingdom Bacillati; phylum Actinomycetota; class Actinomycetes; order Micrococcales; family Microbacteriaceae; genus Rhodoglobus; species Rhodoglobus sp. G.S.23. The sequence goes on along the minus strand of NZ_CM155237.1, from coordinate 2,513,976 downwards.
GCCCGGACGAATTGATGACACCAGCCTCGAAGTGTGGAATCGCACTCTCGCCGTCAACCTTACGAGCGCGTTTTTATTGAGCAAGCGAGTGCTACCAGGAATGCGAGAAGCAGGCTTCGGTCGCATTATCAATGTGGGATCCTCGGCGGGAAAGAATGGCGGCTTCAGCACCGGTGGTGCCTATGCGGCCTCCAAGGCGGCCATGATGTGTCTCGCCAAGTCGATCGCTAACGCCGAACGAAGCAACGGCATCACCTCAAACGCGGTCGCACCTAGCATGATTGAAACCGACATGATGGGGGCTTTGCCCTCTAAAAGCATGATCGACCGAGTACCCGTCGGTCGCATGGGAACCCCGGATGAGGTCGCCCACGTCGTGCGCTTTCTCGCCTCCGATGGTGCCGCGTTTGTCAATGGCGAAGTCATCGACGTCGATGGCGGCCTCTTTATCGATTAGCTCGACCATCTACCCGTGCGGCGCACTGTCGCGCCGCGAATGGAGTTCAGCCTGTGACCGATTTAGCCTTCGTCGACACCCATGTGCATTTCTATGACCTGGGGCACCCCACGCTGGAGTATTCCTGGTTAGACCCCGAGCTCGATCATCCGGTGATTGGCAACATCGATGCGGTCAAGTCACGCCAGTATCGCCCCGAAGACTTTCTTGCCGAGTCTCGCTTCAACAACGTCAGCAAAGTCATCCATGTGCAGGCGGCGTTGGGAAGCAAAGACCCTGTCGTCGAGACCCAGTGGCTGAGTGAAGCGTTCGCCCGCACGGGTATTCCCCACGGCATCATCGCCCACGCTGATCTCAAGGCCGACGATCTTGACGAGCAGCTCGATCGCCATTCACAGTTCGGGGGTTTTCGTGGCATACGCGACTTTTCTCACGGCGACTACTTGGTGGACGAGCGCTACCGTCACGGCATTCAGACGCTAGGTGTGCGCGGTCTCGTTGCGTCGATAGATTGTCTGCCAGAGACGTACGGCAGAGTTGCCGACCTTGCAGCAGCCGCCCCCGAGACGGTTCTCTGCATCGATCATTGCGGTTTTCCTCGCCAACGCGGCGACGACTACTTCGCGTTCTGGAAACGCGAGATGGCGGCGATTGCGGCTCAACCCAATACGTTCATCAAGATCTCTGGGCTGGGGATGGTTGACCAGCAGTGGACGATTGACTCAATTCGGCCCTGGGTCGAGACGTCGATTGAGCTTTTTGGTGTCGACCGCACCGTGTTTGGCTCCAACTGGCCGCTCGACCGCCTGTTCAGCTCGTACACCGACCTGATTCACGCCTACCGTTCGCTCATCGGAGGCTATGCGCCCCACGAGCAGGTGGCATTGTTCTCAGGCAACGCCGAGCGAATCTACGCCATTTGACCGGTCTCGGTCTCGGTCTCTTATACGCTGCCCTTGAAGCCACGCAAGCGCAGACTGTTCATCACGACGAACACTGACGAGAAGGCCATTGCTGCGCCCGCAATGAGCGGGTTGAGCAAACCGAGCATTGCGATCGGCAACGCTGCAACGTTGTAGGCGAATGCCCAAAACAGGTTGCCGCGAATGATCCCGAGCGTGCGCTTTGCGAGGCGCACGGCGTCGGCGACGACGAGCAGGTCACCACTAACAACCGTGATGTCGCTCGCGGCAATTGCGGCATCCGTTCCGCCACCCATCGCGATTCCGAGGTCGGCGGCGGCAAGCGCGGCAGAGTCATTGACCCCGTCACCCACCATCGCTACGACACGTCCCTCGGCCTGCAACTGGCGGATGACCTCGAGCTTGCCCTGCGGAGTGATGCCCGCGTGCACATCGGTGATACCGACCGTGGCGGCGACGGATGCTGCGGCGCCAGCGTTGTCACCCGTGAGCAACACAGGGCGCAGGCCGAGGCGGGTGAACTCGGATACGGCATCCGCACTGCTTGCCTTGACGGTGTCGCCGACAACCAGCACTCCCCGCGCCTGACCGCCCCACGCGATGACCATTGCGGTCGACCCGGCAGCTTCAGCATTCTTGACCAGGGTGAGGGCGGCATCCGACACTGTTTGTTCGTTGTCGGTGGCGAGCCACGACGGCTTGCCGACGAACACGACGGTGTCGTCGATCGTGGCCTGAACGCCGGTGCCCGCGTGGGCGGCGAAGTCGGTGGCGCTCGGCAGCGTGAGGCCGCGCTGGTGGGCGGCGGCAACAACCGCGCGGCCAACCGGATGCTCGGAGCCAGCCTCAACGGCGGCCGCCCGGGCTAGCACGAGCTCGTCGTTTTCGCCCTCGAGCACCTCAAGCGAGCTGAGGCGCATTTCACCCGTCGTGACGGTTCCGGTCTTGTCGAGCACGATCGTGTCAACAGTGCGGGTGCGTTCGAGAACCTGGGGTCCGCTGATGAGGATGCCGAGTTGCGATCCGCGACCCGTTCCGACGAGAAGGGCGGTCGGGGTTGCGAGGCCGAGGGCGCACGGGCACGCGATGACGAGCGTGGTGACGGCAGCCGTGAAGGCGAGTTCGATTGGCCCGCCGACGAGCATCCACCCGACGAAAGCAACGACGGCGAGGCCGAGAACGACCGGAACGAAGATTGCCGAAACACGGTCGGCGAGACGCTGGATGTCGGCTTTGCCGGTTTGGGCTTCTTCGACGAGGCGACCGAGGCGGGCCAGTTCGGTGTCGCGGCCGACGCGGGTGATTTCGATGAGGAGTCGTCCGCCGACATTGAGGGTGGCGCCGGTGACGCGATCGTCTGGGCCGACTTCGACGGGGACGGATTCGCCCGTGAGCATGCTCGCATCGACGGCAGAGTTGCCTTCGAGGACGAGCGCATCGCTGGCGATCTTTTCGCCGGGGCGCACGACAACCTGGTCGCCGACAGCGAGTGCAGAGACGGCGATGCGTTCTTCGATGCCGCCGCGCAGCACGGTGGCATCTTTCGCGCCAAGCTCCAGCAGGGCGCGCAAAGCGGCTCCTGATTCGCGGCTCGCACGGGCTTCAATGTACTTGCCCAGCAGGATGAACACGGTAACGGCGGCAGCAACCTCAAGGTAGATCTCGCTTGATCCACCATGCGGGGTTCCGAAGAACGTCATCGTCATGTGCATGCCGGCCTCGCCAGCACCACCGAAGAAGAGGGCGTAGAGCGACCAGCCGAAGGCGGCAATGATGCCCAGGCTGATGAGGGTGTCCATGGTCGCGGCACCGTGACGAGCGTTGACGGCGGCCGCACGGTGGAACGGCCACGCACCCCACACGGCAACCGGTGCGGCGAGGGTGAGCGCGAGCCACTGCCAGTAGGTGAACTGCAGGGCGGGGATCATCGACAGCAGCACGACGGGCACCGTGAGCGCGGTCGAGATGAGCAGGCGGTGCAGCAGCTGTTGAGCACGGTCATTGCCAGCTGGTGCGGTGTCGGCATCCGGTGTTTCAGAAATCGGGACGGGGATGACGGCGCTATACCCCGCAGCCTTCACCGTTTCGAGGAACTGTTGCGGGTCGGTGCCTTCTGGGGCGCGCACGCGAGCCTTTTCGGTCGCGTAGTTCACGGTCGCCTCGACGCCCGGGAGCTTGTTGAGCTTGCGCTCGATGCGGTTCGCGCAGGAGGAGCAGGTCATTCCGGTGATGTCGAGTTCGACATCCAGAAGGTTGACGGTGTTGATGGCCGAAGCCTCGCTGAGGGATTGCGCGTTGCTCGAGGTGAGCGGGTCGCTGGCCATCAGAGGCTCTTCACGAGCGTGTAGCCTGCCTCCTCGATTGCGGCGCCGACAGTTGCGTCGTCAAGGGGAGCATCGGAGGTGACCGAGACGGTGGAGGGAAGACCAGAGGCGAGGTCGACGGTGACTTCGGTCACGCCATCCACTTCGGTGAGTTCTTCGGTGACGCTAGAGACGCAGTGGTTGCAGGTCATTCCTTCGACCAGGTAGTCAGCGGTGTGAGACATGTTTCTCCTTCGGTTGTCGCCGGCGCGAGGCGCGGGCGAAAGTTGTTGTTAGGAACGAACGAGGCGCGCAATGGCGGCACTCGCTTCGCGAAGCTTTTCGTCGGCGACAGCTCCGCCTTCGCGGCTGGCTTCGGCAACGCAGTGATTGAGGTGGTCGTCGAGCAGGGCGAGCGCGACGGACTCGAGAGCCTTGGTTGCGGCCGACACCTGAGTGAGCACGTCGATGCAGTAGGTGTCTTCTTCGACCATGCGGTGGATGCCGCGAACTTGACCTTCAGCGCGGCGCAGCCGTTTCAGCAGCTGCTCTTTGTTGTCGTCGTAGCCGGGCATGGCGTTCCTTTCACGTGGATACCCCTAAGGGGTATCTCCATTACACGCTGTGGAAGCCGGAAAGTCAACTGGCGGGTGATGCCTTGGTTAGTGCTAACGCGAAATCGGCGACCGATCCGGCGACGGCATCCAGCTCGCTATCGGTAAGGACGGTGGCAATACTGCCATCGTCGTGGTGGGCGAGCACAACGGGCAGCCCGGTGGTGGTGACGTGTTCGATTTCGGCCGGGGTGATTTCGTTGCGGTGTCGCACATCGAAGGGCACTCCGAGGCGGGTGACCATGGCATCCCATTCGGGTTTGCGGCGAATCGGCGAGTGGGTGATGTCGCAGAAGGAGCAGGCGGTGATGCCGAGGAGATGTCCAATGACGTAGCGGGTTTCGCCCCAGATTCCCCCGTCGGCGTTGTAGATGCCGGTGTAGCGGATGATCGCCATGGTGTCTCCTGGGGTGCGGTGCGCTGGTGATGCGCGTCGGGTTCCTTCTTACTGTGTAGTTCGGAGACCTGACGAACCCCTGATGGGTGTGTGATCCAGTTCAGACAGCTACGGCGTTGGCGTCGGCGTTGAAGTTGCTCGGGTGCGGGCGGCTCGTGCCCTTCTGAACACGATTACTGCAGCGAGTACGGTCACGAGGGCTATGGGGAGGATGATCTGTCCGGGGTTTTCATTGAGCCGTGTTGAGAGGTAGGTGACGAATGCTGGGCTCAGGATGCTTCCGGCTCCGTCCGCGTAAAGGTAGGAGAGGTACAGGCTATAGGGGTGGCTGATGATGATCGCGATGATGAACGTGATGGCACCGATTCCGGTTGCTGCAAGAAAGTCTCGCCCGGTGACGGGGGTGCGCCCGGATCCGTAGCCGAAGAGTCTGAAGGCGGCGATCATGGCGATGGGGGTGGTGGCTACGGCGGCGGCGGGGGAGTTGAGTCCGAAGGTGGCAACGAGTGCTGCAGCGATGGGAATGGTGAGTAGCGAGAATAGTATTCCGCGGGTGTAGCTGTAGGGGCGTTCTGGTCGGGGCAGGATGTTGCCGCCGATGTGGGCGCTCGCGGCTTGGGCTTGGGCTTCGGCTTCGAACATGCGCCCTTTGGCGGTCGCGTAGTTTCCGGGGCCGGGGTTTGTGTACATTCCTGACACGCTGATCACCTCTGCGGGTGCGGCGGGAATCTCTCACCGAGCACCTTTTCGATACTCCCTAGAATAGCTAAGTATTTCTCCGAATACACCTCTCGGTGCGAACTGCTGCTGACGGTAGGGTTCTGCCTTTTGGGCCAGCGTGCTGTGTTGTGTCGGCTGTGTTGTGCGGGCTGTGCCTAACCCCGGATTGCTTTGTAGATCTTCTCGCGCAGGTCGCGCCACAGGTGTGTCTTGAATTGCAGTTGTTCGAGTGGTTTGCCGTTGAGCACGATGCCGGGGGACGAGGAATTGATGGTCATGACGTGGTTGGCGAATTGGTTCGCGGCGTTGGCTGAGTTCTTGGCGGATGATGTCAGCGCGGTTCGTGATGTCTCTAGGTGGCTGGTGGCTGTTCTTGTGACGGCGTTGGCTTTGGCCATGATGTTGTCGCGGTGAACAGCGAGCGCTTTGGCCGCATTCATGACGATCGCGAGTACGGCTAGGACAGCGGTGATGGTGAGGGGGACCGCAATCTCTTCTGGGCGGCTGGGGAAGGGGAGTTCGACGCGTCCGGCGAGTAGGTTTTCGAGGATGCCGCTGCCGCCGCCGGCAGCGTAGGAACTGTAGGCGTCAGTGAGTAGTCCCGAGAGGGCTCCGAGGGCGGTGGCGATGGCGCCAACGATGAGGGCGAAGAGAAAGTCGCTGCCTCGACTGACTGGGCCATGGGAGCCTAGGGCGAAGAGTTGAAATGCCGCAAACATCCCGATGGCGGCGACGGCGGCCGCGATGCCTGTTCCCAGCAGGCCGACGAAGGTTGCTGCGGCGATTGCGAGGGGTATTGCTAGCACGGAGAGGAACGCGCCGAGGGCGAAATTGTGGGGCTTCGTGTAGGGATCTGACACTGTGGCGACCTCCGATCGCGCTGCAACGGCAGCGTTGCGATAGCTTCCAGAGTAGCTTTTTGCCGGACAGGCGGCACAATTTATTGTGGGGAGCTAACAGCGAAGCGCGAGTGCGAAGGGGAGCACGGCTTCTGCACCTGCTTCGCGGCCATTAATTAATGACAGGTTGCGCAGATGAGCTCAGTGTGACTTCATCCAGATCCCAGCGTCTGGCTCCCACCAGCCGTTCGCAACTGTTTCGTCCAATATCGGGTTGAGCATCGCTTGGACTCGTTCCTCGGCGGCTGACGCGGTTGGGAAGTCATCCAACAGTCAGAGAGGCCAAGCGAGCATCCCCGGGGCCGCCCTTGAGCACGAACTTGGGCGGCTGAACGGAAAACATTCTGTAGAGGAATCGGTCAAACGTCGCTTGTCGGATCAGATCACCGACACCGACCGTCTTGGCTCGCACGTCTCGCTTGGCGGCACTTTTATCGCTGCCTGGACGCCGCGTCCGTTGGGGTGCGGAGAGTCTTCAGTCTGCATCGGGGGCCTGGCTCTGCGTCGCGAGACGCTGCAGCGAGTTGACATCTTTCACGAGTGCTTGCACGGATCGTATGTCGTCGTCGGATGTGACGCGTTGCGAACTTTCGATTGCCTCTGCGAGTGCTTCGGATGGCGCTGTTACGTCGGCGGGGAGGTCGCTGAGAGCCGCGCTGGGTTTGAAGCCGTTCGCTTGATCTGGGATGCAACATCGACGTGACCGAGCTCTAGCAGTTTCCTCAGTAGCGCGAGTCCGTCGTCTTTGGGAAATCCATTTCGTGCGGCGAAGGGGCTGAGTAGGACTGCAAGAAAATCCAGTTGAATGGTGCCGGAACGCAGCGCCTCACCAACGAGATCCCCGACTAGGCTCAGGTCTTCTTTGTCGTGCACCAGGTCTGCGATCGTTCACTCAACTCCAGTGGTTGGAATCCCGGCTACGAGAGTGATCTGGTCGGCGGCGAGGAGCCTTCGCTTGAATCGGATCTCGGGGCGTTGCGACTGTCGACGGGCGGGCGAAGTGAATTCATAGGAGGTGGGGAGGAGGTCTCCGATTCCGTGCAGAGCCGCCGCTGTGTTTCCGCTCACCACGATTCCGTCTGCTCCGTCCCCCTTGCATTTCACGATGCAGCCATTTCGTTGCCAACGTGTGGCGCGTGAATTCAGTGCAACACAAATGTCACCGTACGAGAACATTCTTGGATGTCTGTGTACGGTGACATTTGGCATTGACACCGTACGGTGACCCAGTCATAATAAAACCGTACGGTGACATACCCGCCGTGTGCTGGCAAGGGGCAATCAATGAAAAATGTACGGGCAATGGGCGCGCGCGTGAGGCAGCTCCGCGCCGAAAAGGGGCTAAGCCAGCAGCAGCTCGCCGAACGAGCATTCGTTTCTCGAAAATGGCTCGTGGACTTCGAGCGCGGCAAATCTACGGTTGAGGCGAGCAAAGTTCTCGATGTGCTTCAGGCCCTTGGTTACGAAGTAGAACTCCAGCCGCTAACGCGCTCGGAGACCCGAATGCGGAACGAGGGCGGCCATGCCAAACCGACAGCTTGACGTCTATCTGGACGGCGACCTCGCCGGGACCGCTCAGATGACGTCCAATGGCGCACTAACATTCTCATACGACGAGTCTTATGCGGCACGCGCCAATCCGACGCCACTCTCGATATCAATGCCGGTCGAAGTAAAAGAGCACAAGAACCGCGTGGTTTTACCGTTTCTCCAAGGGCTGCTCCCCGACAATGCCCAAGCACTTGCAGCGATCGCAAGTACGTACTCCGTGTCGGCTGCGAGCCCCTTTGCGATGCTCGAACATGTCGGAAGGGATGTTGCCGGAGCGCTTCAGTTCATGCCCAAAGGAGCTAGTTCGCCTGATGCCGTAGGCACGCGGAACAGCGTTGCTGAGCTAAGTGACCAGCAAGTAGAAGAAAAACTGAACGAGACAATAAGTGAGTATCGCGACGGCAAGCCGATAAAGCGCGCGGATGGGCGATTCAGCTTGGCAGGGGCCCAACCAAAGATCGCGCTACACGAGCTGGCTCCCGGGCGGTGGGGATTGCCTGACGACGCGACTCCGACGACACACATCTTCAAGCCAAACGCTGGCGACATGAAAGACATCGATGTCATCGAACAGCTGACGATGACTGCAGCCCGAACATTAGGCCTGAATGTTTCGGAGAGCTATGTTCGGAACTTCGGGAACGTGAGCACCTTTGTATCCAAGCGATACGACAGAGCTATTTCTGGCGGACGATGGCGCCGACTCCATCAAGAGGACTTGTGCCAGGCACTGGGGGTTACTCCGGCCAAAAAATACCAGCGCACGGAGGGTGGGCCAGGAGTGGGAGATTTTGCCCGCCTGACGGAATTGTTCCCGATTGCCTCGGACCGGTATGAAGCCTCTGTGGAGTTCTTCAAAGCGTTTGTTTTTAACGTCGTCGTCGGCGGCACAGATGCTCATGCTAAGAACTACTCGCTCCTCCTGGAAAACGAAACTGTGGCGCTGGCTCCGCTTTATGACCTGGCCACGTACGCGCCATATCGTGCGGACGACGAAGTTGTTCTGCTTCCGATGAGCGTCAACGGCAAATATCGATCTGACACGGTGTCAACTGCCGATCTAGTGAAAGTGGGCCGCCGTCTGAAGGTGCCCACCGAACAAGCGGTTGCGATCGTTGAGCACACGCGGCATGGAGCAATAGCGGCATTTGCGGAGGCCAGAGAAGAGTTTGGCGAGGATCGATCCGCAAGGGTTGTAGCATCAGCTGTCGTCGAGGCGATCCGCAAACTGCCCCTGTGTATCGATGGCAACATCTGATCGCGCTGCGGCGGCAGCGTTGCGATAGCTTCCAGAGTAGCTTTTTGCCGGCGCACCGACACGATTTTTTGCTGGGAGCTACCCGCGCAGGGCTAGCGCGAACGGCAGTACCGCATCCGCCCCGGCTTCGCGGAGTGCTTTCGCTGCGATGGTGAGGGTCCAGCGTGAGTCGACGAGGTCATCGACGAGCAGGATGGGGCCGTGGGGTAGCGGGTTGCCTGCGGCTGATGCGGTCCCCTCGGCGCTTCCGGCTGCTCCGTTGCCGCCAGCCCATTCGAATTGTCCCCAGACGCTGGCGAGGCGGTAGGCACTGTTGCCGCCGGGTTCGCCGGTGGGACCTCCGCCGGTGTGGCTGAGCGTTCCGAGGTAGGGCAGTTTGCCGGCGCTGGCGAGGGCTTCGGCGACGGATGCCACGAGTTGTGGTTTGCTGCGTGACGGCATCGAGACGACGGCGACGGGTCGCTCATCCCACCCCCAGTCGGCGAGCACGCGCACGCAGGCTGCGACGAGCGCGGGGCTCGCTGGTGCGTCGGGGGTGCTGGGGGCGAAGAGGGTGCGCAGGGTTCCGCCCCAGCCGAGGTCGGTGAGGCGGGCGAGGGCGCGGCCTTCGCTGGCGCGCAGTTCGGGGTTGATGCGTCCGCGCACGGGGACGCCGAGTTTGTCGGCTCCGGTGGGCCATTGCGCGCGGGGTTCGATGGGCACGCCGACTTTGTCGAGGGTGGCGGTGGCGCGGGTGGTGGCATCCGTGCTGATGTCGGTGGGGTACCAGACGCCGGCGCAGTTATCGCAGCGGCCGCAGGGAGTGGCGGTGTCGTCGTCGAGGGCGCGTTGCAGGTATTCCATGCGGCAGCCTTCGGTGCCGGCGGGCAGTCGTTCGTAGTCGAGCATGTGTTGTTGTTCGGCTCGGCGGGCGGCGGTGACTCCGGCGTAGCGTTCGGCGTCGTAGCTCCAGGGTTGGCCGGTGGCGGTCCAGCCGCCTTGCACGCGCGCGACGGCACCATCCACGTCGAGCACTTTCAGCAGCAGCTCGAGCGGGGTGCGACGCAGGTTCACGCGGGCTTCGAGCGCGGGGGTGGAGACGGGGCCGGCGCCGGAGTTGGCGGCGGCAGTGAGTTCAGCAATCACGAGTTCGGCGTTGGCCTGATCGGGCATGGATGCGGTGGCGAAGTATTCCCAAATGTCTTCGTCTTCGCGGCCCGGCATCAGCAGCACGTCGGCATTGTCGGTGGCGCGACCGGCACGTCCGACCTGTTGGTAGTAGGCAACGGGGGAGGACGGGGCGCCGAGGTGCACGACGAAGCCGAGGTCGGGTTTGTCGAAGCCCATGCCGAGAGCACTCGTGGCGACGAGCGCTTTCACGGTGTTGTTCTTGAGCGCCTTCTCGGACTCTTCACGTTCTTGCGGGTCGGTTTTGCCGGTGTAGGCGCGCACATCCATGCCGCTGTCGCGCAGCAGCCGCGCGGTGTCTTCGGCGGCCGAAACGGTGAGCGTGTAGATGATGCCGCTGCCGGGCAGTTCGGCGAGGTGGCTCAGCAGCCAGCCGAGGCGAGCTCGGGCATCCGCAAGTTTAAGGACACCCAGGCGAAGGGATGCTCGCGCGAGGGGGCCGCGGATGGTGACGACTTCGGTGCCGCCTGTGGCCGTGTTGTCGGTGTTGTCGCTGCTCCCGGTTTCGAGTTGCGCGGCGATGTCGGCGACGACGCGGGAGTTGGCGGTGGCGGTGGTGGCGAGCACGGGTACGCCGGCGGGCATGGTGGCGATGAGTTCGCGCAGGCGGCGGTAGTCGGGGCGAAAGTCGTGGCCCCAGTCGCTGATGCAGTGCGCTTCGTCGACGACGAGCATCCCGATGCGGTTGATTAGTGCGGGCAGTTGGTTGTCGCGAAAGCTGGGGTTGTTGAGGCGTTCGGGCGAGACGAGCAGCACGTCGACTTCGTCGTCGGCGAGCTGCTGCTGAACTTCGGCCCATTCGTGCGGGTTGGTGGAGTTGATGGCGACGGCCCGAACTCCGGCGCGGGATGCCGCGGCAATCTGATCCCGCATGAGCGCCAGCAGTGGTGACACGAGCACGGTAGGGCCCGCACCTCGCCGGCGCATGAGCAGCGTGGAAACGAAGTACACGGCGGACTTTCCCCACCCGGTGCGCTGCACGACCAGCGCGCGGCGGCGCCCATCGACGAGTGTCTCGATCGCCTCAAACTGTCCCTCATGAAAATCGGCAGTCTCATTGCCGACAAGCGTGCGAAGAACGGTCAGGGCCTCAGTGCGGGTATCTGTCACGTGGCTAGTGTGTCAGGGGGTGCTGACTTTTCGGTGCGGGGCTAATGCGTCTTCTAGCAAAGGCTGACCAAAACTGGGGGCAAATCCCGGTCGAGAATATTCGTCATCTACGCCAGTATGAGAATATCTGGAGGCGCTGATGACTGCTTTTAACTCGACCTGGCCCGAACCTGACGATGTGCTAACTCGGGAGGTTGAGGCGCTGAGAGACGCCGCCCTCGAGGTGTACCGCAGTGACCCTCATTTGCTTCAAGAACATGTCAATCAAGAGGACAGCTATCGCACTGGTGGATACAGTGAGCGCCAACTTCTCGAGCTAGTCCAGAATTCAGCTGATGCGATCTTGCGTGCCCCGGCTGGAGGCGGGCGGATCGAGCTTCGTATAAGCGGAGGAAATCTCTATTGCGCGAATGAAGGCCAGCCATTCACCCTCGAAGGTCTGCGCGCCGTAACGCATGCTTTCATAAGCAATAAACGTGGGGATGAAATCGGCCGATTCGGTTTGGGTTTCAAATCCGTGCTGTCGGTGTCCGACAGTGTTCAGGTGTTCAGCAAATCGATCAGCTTTGAGTTCAACTCCGAGTCCTCACGCCAAATGATCGCCGAAGTCTCGCCCCCGAAGAGCCCGATTCCTATACTTCGAGTCCCTTCGACTGCAAATTTTGATGTGTATGCGCAGGAGGATCCAGTTCTCCGTGAGATGTCCGCGTGGGCGACCACAATCGTGCGGCTTCCGAGCGTGAACCACCTTTCTCGGTTGGAAGATCAGTTGCGAACCTTTCGCACTGAATTCCTTTTGTTCGCGCCGCTGGTCACCGGATTGCGCCTTGTTGTGAAAGGCGGCAAAGCACCCTTGGACTTGGAACACCGGCGTGAGCAAGCTGGGGAAAACCGGGTAAACATTACGAATCCAAGTGGCGAAAAAACAGAGTGGCTTGTTGCGGATGCGATGCACAAACCAACGGCTCGCGCGCGAGCGGAGGTGGGTGAAGCCGTTGCACGCGATGAGGTCAAGTTGACCTACGCGGGCCGACTTGACGGCCCAGTAGGGGTAGGACAATTCTGGGCCCACTTCCCCCTTCGGGATGAAACAACTGCCAGCGGGCTTTTCAACGCGCCATGGCGCGTCAATGACGACAGAACATCGCTGTTGGACGGGCAATATAATACGGAAATATTTGAGCGATTTGCTCATCTCTTTGTAGAGGTTCTTCCGCAGCTTAGGACAGCTCAAGACCCAGCACGCCACTTTGACTACATGCCTGCGCGGGGGCGCGAAGCTCGTAGTAAGGGCGACCGATTCTTCTCCACTCGGGTTCCGGAGATCGCGGGTTTAGCTGCGATGGTCCCTGACGCGGACGGAACCCTACGCTCAGCGACTGCGCTTCGATGGCTGTCCTCAAGTTGCGTCCTCGATCAAAAGATGATGGCTGGCTGGCAAACGGCCAATAGCGCGCCCACCGATTTCCCTCACCCATTTTGTTATTCGAATAACGAGCGTCGCGCACGACTTAGTAGCTTGCTCGAAAACGTTACGCGCGCTGAATCCGAACAAAGAAGCGCGCTGCACTTCGCGGAGTGGCTGGGCCTTCTCGCGCGTGAACAGGATCCCGAGAGCATGGCGACAGCAGTGAAGCTGCTAGAGGCACAACGTGATCAGGATCTTCGAGCGCTGGGATCTGAAGCGCGTATCGTGCCGGGTGCGGATGGGCAGCTTTACAAAGCAAATTCGAATCTGGATCTCTTCCTCGGCGGCGAGCTCGTCAGCGATATTCCTGGAATTAACCTGGTGGACCCGTCGTTCGTGGAGATGCGCGGAATACATGATGCTTTAGTAAATCTGGGCTTCAAGCAGGTCACTGCGGAGCTTGAACTTCAGACCCTTCTGTCGCGGGTTGACGACGCCTGGACATCGGCTCAATGGGCAGCGTTGTGGGATGTTTTAGATTTCATCCCACAAGATCGTGCCATCGGGCTACTGCGCGCGCATTTAGGCGCGGGTGAGCCGTTGCGCGTTCTATGTGAAGACGGCAACTGGCGCCCATCTGGCTCGGTTGTTCTCCCAGCTCTCGGCGTATTCGACCCTCACGAATCTAGCGTTCGATTGGACGTGAAGTATCACGGGTCTGACGCTAGGTTACTTCGAGGTGCTGGGGTCGTCTGCGGTGTTGACGCTCGCTATCCCGTCAAAGAAGACTCACTATTCAACGAATATCGGGCGTGGGCAACTGCGTCATACCAAAAGACGCTAATGCGTGATCTGAGCGCGTCAATTGGCGAGACCGCGTTCGTCGAGGAATACGGTCCCGGACCGATATCGCTCCTGAAGACTCTGCGAGCTAATAATGATCTCGATGCTCTGGGGCAGTGGTCCACGTTGTTGCTTAGAGCTGAAGGGGAAAGATCCTGGTCGCTCACGAAGCGCGGAGACGCGCGCACAGCTCCTCAGGAATTTCTTGCTCCTCATCTCTGGGCGGTTCGAGAATTCGGTCTCGTGGCAACCAGCTGGGGTGCCGTGGATCCAAAGGTTGCGCTTTCGCCAGTACTTCACGCTATTGCAGACTATTTGCCCGTCGCAAGGGATGCTCAAGCGAGTCGATTGGCTCTTGTCGACGAGTTGGAGCTGGTGCCGAGATCGGTGTGGGCCGAATTCCTTAATCGAGATCCCCTAGGTGACGACGTCACTACTTTGGGGTCGTTGGTGATCAGGGCCATAAAGAGCGTGGGCCTATCGATGCAGATTGATGCATTACCAGCCGTCTCCAATGGGCTTCCCGTCTCGGCGCCGGTCGACACAGTCGTCATCGCGAGCACCAGCGAAGAGGCCGCTTTCTTGCGAACGAAGGGTACCCCTTTCATCGTTATTACTGATCCGGAACTCGTTGATTACGTTGTACACCGAGCGGGCTGTTCAAAGGCGAGCGATCAAGTCACCTTTAGTGAAATCACTGAAGGTATGGGCGACTCAGTGCTCGCTGTCGACCGATTTCGTGGGGTCCGAAAGCTTCCCGGTGGTCCTCTGAAAGAGGTGCAGCTCGTAGAGTGTGAGCGAATCGCCAAAAGGCTTTCGGCCGTCGAATCCGAAGGAGTCGAAGATTCGCCGGTGGACTTCATCCGGCGAGGGGCGATCGTCTACTACCAGCGTGGACTGGAAGAAGAAGAGCTGCTCGCCATTCTGAGTTCAGAGTTCCGGCTGGGGCTCACGGCTCCAGACCGACTTCAGCTGCTGAAGGACTCGGTCGAATCGGACAAACAGATTCTGATGGAGCGGTGTAGAGCCGAGGGTGACGATGTGCTGCGGTTGCTGCTTCTATTCAGCGCTGCAGAATTGGAAGGAAAGCTGCCTGCTGGGTTAATGAAGACGATACGTGCAATGGGGGCGCCGTCGGGCGCGACTGACATTGCAGAATTGTTCCTGAATGTCTATGGTTTCGGAGCGCTACAAGAGCTCAAGTACGAGCTCCAAGACAAAGGATTCCCGGCGCCAGATCGATGGGCGGGATTGGGAGAAGCAATTTCTTTCGTCCGTCAGATCGGTTTCAGCACTGCGTATGCGGGCGAACGGGGTCGTGCCCTCGAGTCGTCGTTGCTCGTTCCCGGGCGACCAGGACTGCACCCGCTCCATCAGTATCAAGAAGATCTCGCCAAGCAAATTCAAGCAGTTCTCCGATCCCCCCGAGGGGAAGCCACGAAGGCAATGCTGTACTTGCCGACTGGAGCGGGAAAGACCCGCGTCACGGTAGAGGCCGTGGTGCGTAGTTTTCTGGCTAACGAGATTAAAAGGCCGGTGCTATGGATTGCTCAATCAGAGGAACTTTGCGAGCAAGCGGTACAAACGTGGGCCGAGGTTTGGAGTGACTTTGCCGATACCCGTTCTTTGAGTATCGGTCGCCTATGGGGAGATAATGAAGTCACAGACGCGGCCAGCGATTTAACCGTTGTGGTCGCAACCGACGCGAAGCTTCGGTTGCGGGTTGATGACTACGAGTATGACTGGTTGAAAGATGCTGCTGCGGTGATAGTCGATGAAGCCCATGTAGCTGGCGATAGCACAATGTACACCCGGATCTTTCGTTGGCTTGAGGTCGATGGTCGCAACTCAAAGACGCCACTTCTCGGGTTGACTGCAACTCCGTTCAAGGGGCTTAGCGAAGAACGTACTAAGAGTCTCGTCGCGAGATTCGGCCGCAATCGTCTGGATGCGTTTCCCGACGAAGACCCGTACCTCGCTTTGCAAGAAATGGGTGTACTCGCCAGAGTGCGGCATGAAGAGCTTTCCGGCTCAGATTTTGAATTGAACAATGCTGAGAGCGAGCTTGCCAACAGCAGTTTTTCGCGCCTCGCCCCGAGCGTTCTCCAACGAATCGGAAGTGACACGGAACGAACTTCGAGGCTGGTCGATCACATCGCATCTTTAGATAGAGATTGGCCCGTCCTAGTTTTTACCTCGTCTGTTCTTTCCGCCCAGATACTTGCAGCCTTATTGAGGGCGCGAGGGGTAGTTGCTGCCTCGGTAAGCGGTCAAACAAGAACTCACGAACGGCGTCGAGTTATCTCGGAGTTCAAGGCGGGTCGCATACAGGTGCTCACAAACTGTGACGTACTCACGCAAGGATTTGATGCTCCCGGCGTAAAAGCGTTGTACCTTGCGCGCCCGACGTTCAGCCCAAACGCGTATATCCAAATGGTTGGCCGAGGTCTCCGCGGTCCGCTAAATGGCGGGCAAGAAGAGTGCCTCATTGTGGACGTTGTCGACACCTTCTCGAACTTCCACGGAGAACTCGCATTTCGTCAGTTCGACTATCTCTGGGACGGAAAAAAGTGAGACTAATTCCCGCTGTTGACAAGCTCGGCGATGTGAAGAGCACCGCCGAACGTCGAGTGGCTAATCTTCTCTCACAAGCGAACCTCGGATCTGAAGCTGTCGCGTACCATTCAGTTCATCTTCCTGAGCACGAATACAAGCGGATGTCAGAAGTCGACTTTGTGGTCGTACTTAAAGACTGTGTAGTCGTTGTGGAGGTCAAGGGGGGGCGTATTGCCCGCGAGGCAGGGAGCTGGAGATTTACTAACCGCTATGGCCAGATCTCGCTCAAACGCGAGGGACCGTTTGAACAAGCTCAATCAGGAATGTTTGCCCTCGAAAAGCGGCTTCGAGGTGAGCTTCCTGGCCTAATTTCAGGCTTCGCGTTCCTCGTTGTGACGCCAGACCAGCAGCTGCCCGACGACCCCGAATGGAATCCTTGGGAGCACCTGGGACCTGCGTCCATGTCGGTCGCCGGGATTGAAAAAGCACTCACCTCGGCAAGGTCTCACCTTAAGCGTCTGCCGCGCTCCGATAGTGGAAACGCCCCTCAACAAGTTTCCAAGATTCTCCGCGCAGATTTTGACCGTGTTCCAAAATTGAATCTTGAGGCTCAATCGATTGAACTTGAATACGTAGAGCTCTTGAAGGATCAGTATGCGGTGTTGCTCAGCGCGGAAGATAACAAGCGCGTGCTGTGCAAAGGCGGCGCAGGGACTGGAAAGACTCTTCTCGCGGCCGAAACAGCGCGTAGGGCTGCGCGTGCTGGTAATTCAGTGATCTTCTCCTGCAGATCAGCATCGTTACTCAAACACGTGAAATCGATACTTGCCGACTCCGATGTCCTGTGTGTCGCCTTCGATGACCTACCGCGTCATGAGCCGGTCGACGTTTTGGTGCTCGATGAGGCTCAGGATGTTATGAATCTCGATGACATGGCGGTGGCGGAGTCCTCTCTGATCGGCGGTATGCAAACGGGGATGTGGAGACTCTTCTGCGACACAAACAATCAGGCTCATGTAGATGGAAAGTTCGAACAAGAAATGCTGGACCTGCTTTCATCGCACTCAACCACCGTTAGGTTGCATCAGAACTGCAGGAATACAGCGTCCGTGGTTCGCCAAACCCAACTACTACTAGGTGCGGACTTAGGGGTTCCTCGGATCGGAGCAGGGCCGCGCGTCGAAACGAAGAAATATGATTCGCGCGAAGATCAAGGGAAACTATTGGATCAACGGCTGAAGGAACTCGCAGAGAACGGGATCGCGCTTGACGAGGTCGCTATCGTCAGTCTCGCGGCGGAAATCTCGCAGTCAGCTGCGACGTTGACCTCCAATTTTCGGCGAGGGCGTGCGAGATTTGCCGATTCCGCAGCAGGCTCTGGATTTGCGCGAATCTATTCGCCGAGTGAGATTAAGGGTCTTGAAGCAGCCCACGTTTGCGTAGTGGATATCGAAGACTTGACCGCGGACAATGCGACGCACCTGTTATATGTGGCGATGACGCGGCCTCGAATCAGCCTATGGATGGCATTGTCAGCAGGAGCCTGGCAACAAATCAGCGACCGTCCCATCCCAGATTTAGGAGCGCGTGATGAGTCTTAGTCCGGAAAAAGCGGAAAGTCTTCGAAAAGAGACGGTGGACTATCTGCGTTCGCAATATCTTGGACCAGCTGGAGGGAACGAGGAAGCGATTCGAGGCCGACCTGAGCACACGTATCTTGTCGGAACGCTATACCCACGGAGCGCACCGGTTGCGTCTCTAGAAGATGCTGCGGACGATTCTGAAGTCGAAAGCCCTGATGGTGAAGACGAATTGGTAATTGAAACCGCTAACGACTGGCACGCTTCATCAGCTGCAATGTCGTTTATTGTCAACGGTGATGCAGTCGCAGCTATCGTGAGTTTCGGAACCTATGAGAAAGAGTCCGGGCCAGACTATGTCCAATGGCGCCGAAGCGCATCCGGGCCGCATAAAGTCGTGCTGAGCTCGATGGCAACTGAAGCGGTTATAGAGGGCGTTGCCTCAAGCATACGAGTGTCGTCACGATGGCGCCGTGTGGGTGAAACATGGCTCATCACTGTCGGAATCGAGAACTTGCGCGAATTTGATGAGACTGAGCTTCCTATCGCCACCGAGGACTGTCTGTTCCAGGTGTCTCTAGAGTGCGAAGTTATTGATGGCGAGCTTTTGCCTTATCGTTCCGTCGACTCCATTGGCATGACGGCGGAAGAGCGGGAACTGAGTCTTCGATATCGCGAGAACCGCGTATTTGGGGTCGGGCATGGTGCTTCTGTGCGCTGGTCGCGGGCTGCGAGCGAAGAGAACCGCATTGCGCTGGATTTCTTGCCGGTCACCGTGGTTCCTGCGGTCACAGCACGAACCGGGGATCGGGACGTTTTGAAGCTCAGCACGCTCGCGGACCGGAGTTTAAATGCGAGCCAGTTAGCTGCGCGCCTTAGCTCTTTCGTGGACGATTACGCGACGTGGGTCGGCACGGAATCGCTTCTATCTACGACCGTCGGCGATAACTTCACGACTGAAGCGAGTGGACTCGCCGATCGGATGGAAGAAGCTGTGTCGCGAATGCGAGAGAGCATTCAGATGCTTGTGGACTCCCCTAGAGATTTGGAAGCCTTCCGGGTATCAATGGAGGCGATGAGGGAACAGATACTCCAGACAGCGCACTTTCGAGATGCTCCTGGGCAGCGCGGCGCTTCCTTAACTGATCGACTTCCCGTTCATAAAGAACCTGCATGGCGTCCTTTCCAACTCGGATTCCTTCTTGTTTCGTTGGCCTCCACTGCCGACGCGTCGCATAAGGATCGAGAAACCGTCGACTTGATTTGGTTTCCTACCGGTGGTGGAAAAACAGAGGCGTATCTGGCGCTGGCCGCTTTCGAGATGGTACGCAGAAGGCTCGTTGACGGCTTCAACGGTGGTGGCACCGCTGTCATCACGCGCTACACCCTTAGGCTCCTCACGACACAGCAGTTTCAGAGGGCTGCCACGCTAATTTGCGCTCTCGAGCGATTGCGCAGGGAACATCCGATCCTAAAAGAACTACCTCGTTTCACAATCGGGCTCTGGCTCGGTGACTCCACAACACCTAACAAAGTGAGTGATGCGCGAAGTCGCCTTGAGGCACTCAAGAAGATGACCGATCCGACGAACCCATTCCAACTCGACGCGTGTCCGTGGTGCGCCACGCCGATAATTCCGAAGACTCGGACTGAGGATGAAGGTGCATACGGCGCGGTAGCAACAATGCATGACTTCTTCTTGCATTGCACAAATACCGAATGCTTTTTTGCTGAGCGTTTGCCGGTCGAGGTAATCGATGAACAAATCTATGCAAATCCGCCCTCGATGCTGCTGGCAACAATCGATAAATTCGCTCGACTTGCACTCTCCGATAGCGCTGGTTCGGTGCTTGGAGCTTCTGCCGCGCAGTTCGATGCTCCCAGCTTGGTGATTCAAGACGAATTGCATTTGCTGTCGGGGCCGATCGGGACCACTATGGCGGTCTACGAAGCCGCAATCGAGGGCGTTCTGAGCTGGAGCGGCAAGAAACCGAAGATAGTCGCATCAACGGCAACGATCCGTGCTGCAGCTGAGCAGGTTAGCGGGCTATTTGCCCGACCGGTTGCTCTGTATCCGCCGAGTGGTATCTCCGCGGACGATAGTTACTTCGCTCGAATCGATCGGACCGCTCCGGGACGACTGTACATGGGGCTGATGCCACAGGCTTTCACACAGTCCTCGTCCGTTGTGCGATCGCTTTCAGCGCTGCTCGAAGCACCAATTGCCAATGGCTCGAAGCCTGAAGAGGAACTCGACGCCTATTGGACTGTCGTGGCGTACCACAACAGCCTGCGGGAGCTCGGTCGTACACTAACTATTGCGCGCGATGATGTGCCGAGCCTTCTCAAGAACAGGGCGATCAGTGAAGAGAGACTTCGCTCCTTGGATGGTGATGGGGTTGTTCAACTCACCAGCCAGGAGTCTGCTTCTGAGCTGCCGAAAATATTGAAACGGTTGGATGTAACGAAGTCGGCTGGCGGGGCTGTTGACGTAGTTGTTTCGACCAATATGCTGTCCGTCGGGATCGATGTTGCCCGGCTTGGGGTGATGCTCATGAACGGGCAGCCTAAGACTACTTCCGAGTACATCCAAGCCACGAGCCGCGTTGGCCGCTCGACTGTACCGGGCATCGTCGTAACGCTCTTCAGGGCTACAAAACCTCGAGATCGATCCCATTACGAGTCCTTTCAGGGGTTTCACGAATCTCTGTATAGATTCGTGGAACCAAGTAGCGTCACGCCATGGTCGGTTCAATCTCGGCATCGTGCTCTCGCGGCTGCGTTCGTGATACTTGTGCGTCATGGCGCGGGCCTTGCGTCAAACGAGTCGTGCGCCGAATTCGATCCTGTGTCGGATAAAGCTCGGATGGCAGTGGAGATTCTGAAGAAAACGGTGTCGAGAGTCGATCCCAAAGAAGCAGACTCGTCGGCCGACCAGATCGACCGGCTTGTTGCGGAATGGACAGCGAAGATCGAGGACGCACGCTCGGCAGGTGAGTTGCTTTGTTATCAGAGCAAAAAGGGGCCGTCGCTACTCAAAGGCTTCGGTGAACAGGGCGCAGCTTGGCCTGTGATGAACTCGATGCGGTCAGTTGACCGCACGGTTCGTGTGATTGTAAAAGGGGAGCACATCGGAAAATGAACGTCTCATTCTCGAAAACGCTAAGGCTCAGCGAAACGATATCCCCTTTCGGAGTCGGCGCTCTGGTTGATATTTCAGGTAACTCGCTCATTGCGATGGATACGAGCTGGTGGCCTGAGCGATCGCCGCACATTTCCTGCGATCGCCTCGAGCGCACGCTCAGAGTCTCCAGCTTGAAGTCTGCACCGAGCGTTCCGAGCTTTCCTTCCAAATCGACTCCAGGGTTGACTTTTCTGCGGTTCCCGGCCTGGCTCTTTTGTCAGAACTGCCGTGCGATGAAACGCTCGACTCCAGCCATGGAAACTTCGGCAACCCCTAAGCATTCCTGCGGAGGATTGATGGTGCCGATGCGTTTCGTTGCTGTCTGCGAGTCCGGCAGTCACGTCATGGATATTCAGTGGCACCGCTGGGCGCACCGTCGCGCAGAGACGGAAGAACAAAAGCGATGTCAGTCCGAAGTGGACCTCAAATTCAGGTCCTCATCGACGGGGAATGAAGGCCTATCGAGTTTGAGCGTTGGCTGCTCTGTTTGTGGGGCTAGCCGTCATTTGGGAGAACTTTCCGGCAAAGGTGTGCTTTCGAGAGACGGCTTCAAGTGCGAGGGGCGCCAACCTTGGCAAGCGCGGACCGAAAACTCAGCGTGTGATTCTCCGGTGCAAGCCGTCCAGCGCGGGGCAACCAACATTCACACTCCCGAAGTGATTTCGGCGATTGATATCCCCGAGGAGTCGCCGCTCGCCGCTGGGCACTCGATAAAGATCCGGGAGCATCCTGATTTTGCAGACTTCGCCAGCGACCCATTTGGCCCCCTCGCGGAACGATTGGTAGAGCGAATCGCGCGTCAGATAGGAGTGGAGGCGAGCTTTGTTCATCAACTAGCATTGCAGCCAGCCCCTGGGCCTTTGGACTTGTTAGAGGTGCGTGAAGACCTCTTAGACGGAGAGTGGGCTGCATTCCAACGGTCAGTTGAACAGCCCGGATCAGTCGACACACCTTACTTCATCACGTCGCCACGAACACTGACGTCCACATCGGACGCAGCTGTGCTTCGGGGCATGGGAGCCCTGATGGGCGATGTCGTGCTGGTCGAACGTTTGCGCGAGGTGAGATCTATGTGGGGATACCGGCGTTACTCCGCAGACGCCGCCCTGATCCCGGTGAACTTCGATGATCAAACGTGGTTTCCAGCGGTCGAAGCGTTTGGAGAAGGCATTTTCTTCGAGCTCGATGAAATCGCTCTCAATAAATGGGAGTCGATACCCACAGTCGTAGAACGAGCGAAAACGATCGAGCGCCGACGTCGAAACTCGCCCATCGCTTCAAGGCACGCCGAAGTTACCCCACGCGGGATACTCCTCCACACGCTTTCACATTTAGTAATGCGCCGGCTTTCGTTCGAAAGCGGCTATGCCTCTGCATCGCTAAGAGAGCGGGTCTATTCTTCGATCGAAAGCATCGACCGGCAAGCAGGAATTTTGATTTTCACCGCTGCCGGCGATACCGAGGGAACTTTAGGTGGCTTAGTGCGGCAGGGAGAGCCACCGAAGCTCGCCAGGTTGTTGTTATCTGCACTTCAGGACGCGGATACGTGTTCGAATGACCCAGTCTGCAGGGAGAGTGAAGGGCAAGGCATGAACGCCTTAAACCTCGCAGCTTGCCACGGATGCTGCCTATCGTCAGAAACGTCCTGTGAGCGATCCAATCTTTTCTTGGACCGGTCGATGGTTATCGGCAGCGATGTGCAACCCGGCTTTTTCGATGCGGTTCTTGATAGCGCTCGTAAATCTTGAGCGATAGCGAGTAGGTGCACCATCCCGGGTCGCGCCGTGATGCGATTTACGCTTCGATCGCGTTGAGAATCTGCCTTGCCACCGCAGCGCCGAGTGCGATCGGGACCGCATTGCCGATTTGCTTCGCTATGGATGTCTTCGAACCGACAAATTTATGATCAGCGGGGAACCCCTGCAACTTTGCGGCTTCTAGATGAGTGATAGCCCGCATTTGGTCGGGGTGGAGATACCTTCCCTTTTCGGGTTTGAAGAACTCCGTGCGGATAGTGACTGATGGTCGGTCCCAGTGAAGTCGGCCCATCACGTCGCCAGATCCGGACTGGTGCTTCACCCAACAAGGCGCCTTCAGCTCAGTCGGAAGATTGAATCGATTGCCTCCTGCTGGAATCGCTGCAAAACGACGCAATGAGATTTCTGCGTAGTCTCTGTCAAGGTGCAAGTCAGCGGCCACGAAGGGGCCCGGAAAGGTTCTTCCGTGAAACTCTTCAAATCGGTTCGTGGGGAGTTTTCGTCCGTTTGGTGCTAGAGGCACGTCGGCTAGTGCTTCGCGCACAGTGACATATTGGTCCGCGGAATGGGTGGCGGCAGGAAAGCCAGGGAACGGGAGCGCCCTCAAATGCCCGATTATTACCGCTCTTTTCCGTTTTTGCGGAGCGCCAAAATCGGCGGAGTTCAGAATCGCAACCTGAAAGTCATATTGCTCCAAGATCCCGCCCGGTTGAACAGCCTCAACGAACGATTGGTACTGCTTTGATTTTTCGAAGGCAGCGACGTTCTCAACGACGAAATACTTGGGCTGAGCTCGCACGATTGTCAACGCATATTGAAACCAAAGATCGTTACGTTCGTCTTCCTCATCTTGCTTTCCGAGGGTAGAGAATCCCTGACAAGGAGGCCCGCCCACGATGACGTCTACTTGGGGCACTTCTTCAGTAGCGAGCCAGTGTTCGATATCGCCTGAGAACACGATATCGCGGCCAAAAGTGGCTTCGTAGGAAGCAGCTGCTGATGGATCCATCTCGACCGCTCGGACGGTTCGGAAGCGCGAAGATGCGGCGGCAAACCCGGCGGTTAGCCCGCCTGCGCCAGCGAATAAGTCGAGCACCTTGATGTCTTTGTTTCCCACGATATCCGAATCATATCGTCGTTGACGTCGCCCTAGTGGAAGGCACGACGCGCCTCGGGTGCAGGCGCGAAGGACCCAAGGATTCTTGCCGCGTACGTTTCTAGAGTGAGTGAGTGAGTGAGTGAGTGAGTGAGTGCGGGCGTGGTTGTGTTGGGGTCAAGGCCCGGGCTCATGCTGTAAGTCTTCCGGAATTGAATAAGTCGGTGCGGGTGAAGCTCCTCGCGAGCGACGCGGGTTGCGTTAGCTGTGGTCAGAGTTGATCTATCGTTAGTTCCTAACGTTTGCTGGGTGGCAGCGGCGAATGCAGTGCGCAAATGTGAACGCACGCTGAAAACGGGGTGCGCAGCATGAATGTTTTTGATTCGATTGAGAACTTCGTGGCTCATGGAGTCAGCGAGCCGTTTCTTCGAGTCGTCAGATTCCCGAAATTTAAGAACTTGACAAACGGCTCGACGATTATCTTCGACTACCCAATCACCGCGCTGATCGGACCTAACGGCACCAATAAGAGCTCTATTCTTCGTGCCCTACAGGGCTGCCCTAGCCAATACAACATTGGTGATTATTGGTTCGATACACCACTGGATCGAATGGAGGAGGCGGAGGGAGCTGACTTCAAAGATCCGCATCGATACATTCACGGTTACCGCACACCGAGCGGGCTGGATGTGGAGGTCATCAAAGCACGCGTTGGAAAGACCTCTCGCGGACTCGATTATTTCGAAACAAGTGCTCCGCGATTGCGGGATGAGATGAGAACCATGCCATCCAGCGTGGCACCCTCGGACGTCAAACTCAGGACTAAGACTCGATGGCGTCCGATCGAGAAACACGTGGTTTACCTCGACTTCCGTCAAGAGCTGCCCGCGTATGACATTCTGATGAGCTTCAACTGGCGGCGTGAAAAAAACGACGTCGACTCGAAAAAGAAGCGCATTCGACGTGTAGGTAAGCGAGTGAGCGGTTCATTGGATAATCTGGAAGCTGCACACGAGCTCTACGGGGCCAATCGTATTCTTGAGCCAGCTCAAGAGCTCGCTGCGGCGGAACTTGCAGCAGTGAGCGAAATTCTGCAGCGTAAATACAAGTCGATCCGCCTGGTAAAGCACGATTTTTTTGGCGTTGAGGGCTACACAGCCTCGCTGAAGACTGCACACCGGGAGTATTCCGAGGCATATGCCGGAAGCGGCGAGTTTGCAACGATAATGATGGTTCTTGCAATCGCGAGGGCCCCCAAAGCAAGTCTAATTCTCCTGGACGAGCCGGAGACTTCGTTGCATCCTGGGGCGCAGCGCGAATTGATGCGCTACATTGCAAGTCAATGTCGGCTTCGCAAGCACCAGGTCGTTCTTGCGACGCACTCACCGGCCATGGTCGAGGAGCTTCCAGATCGCGCTAGAAAGCTGCTCGACATTCATCCCTCGGGTGGTCGTGTGCGAGTCATTGCACAGGCAGCGTCCTCGAACGAGGCATTTTCCCGAATCGGGGCTCTATTCTCACAGAAGACGCTGCTGGTGGAGGACGAACTAGCGAAAGCGTATGTCGAACGGGTTGCCCGGTCTAAAGGCGCCGACTTCTATAGTTCAATCGAGGTCGTCTGTGTTTCTGGCGGCGCGGAAACAATCGCCCAGCGTGTAATCCCTGTTCAGGCTCAGCTGGGATCGCGGTGCTCGATCCTATTCGACGGGGATCAGCAGCCTGGTGTTCTCCCTCAGAATCTCGATTCCATCGCAGATGACGATTTGCAGGATGAACTCGACAGGCTAAAGATCTCGGAGAGATCGCTCATTCGAGATGGCGGATCGGGCGATAGCGACCTGCAACTCCTGACCGCACGCAAAATTACATTGGCTTGGTATCTAGGCCGCGTCGGCTTTCTCCCGACTGTGCTGAGCCCAGACGCGATGTTGCTCCAGCAGCTGAACTCGCTACCGGCAGATCCGACGCTCGCGAAGTCCATGTGGGTGGCGCGAGCTAAGGAAAAGCTGGGCCTGCTCGAAACAGAGGCTCCCACGGCCTCGCAGATATTGAACGTTCAAGTGCTGGAGCTCGCTGCTCTGCCTAGCTCCGATCCTATTTTCTCCCAGATCAGTGCCGAATTGGATCGATTGATGGCCAGTTCCTGACGACCGCTCAGGCTGTTGAGCCCCGGTGTATCCAAAGTTGACGTCTTGCCCTAGCCGCTCGAGTTCATGCAGGTCAATAAGTCTTACGCGCTCGCCGCTTTCTCTATCAGCGCGACTGCGGGGCTGTCCGCCGGTGCCCATTCGAGGTCGCTCAGCTCGGCAGGCGCGAGCCAGCGCACCTCCGCGTGCTCGGTCAGCACCGGTGTGCCGGAGAGCAACTCGCAGTAGAACGTGGTTAGCGCGACGATTCCGAAGTCGTACTCGTAAGCCGTGGTGGTGATCAGCTCGCCCACGGCCACCTCGCACTCAAGCTCTTCAGTGATCTCGCGCGCGAGCGCATCGCGAGGAGTCTCGCCGGCCTCGATCTTGCCGCCGGGAAACTCCCACATCCAGGGCAAGGCTCCGCCCGGTCCGCGCTGGGCGCAGAGGATCAGGCTGTCGCGCACGATGACCGCGCCGACGACGTTGATCTGTTTCTTCACGACTAATCCTTCTTGGCGGCTGATCGATTCCAGAGACTCTTCTTCTCCGGCTGAGTCGCCAGCGGCTCGCCGTTCAGCAGAATACCGGGGCTGCTGCGCGGGGTGGCGGAGGTGGGAGTGCTTTCCGGAGCGGCGGCGCGAGCATCCGGAGCACCCGACCGATCCAAACTGTCAGCGGTGTGAACGTCGGCAGCTTCGCGACGGGCGGCCAGGGCACTGCGGCCCGCGCTCACCACCAAGATGACTGAGAACACAATCACGAGGAGCGCCGGGATCAGTACTTCGAGAATGCTATTGCTGAGCTGGAGTTCGACCCGGCGGGCGAAGACGCTGCCGAACAGGCCGCCCTTGTCGCCGACCGCGATGAAGGAGCGGTAGACGGCTGCGAGGTATCCGCTGATGAACCCGAGCGTCACGGCGATAGCGCCGATCAGAGCGCTCAGGGCGAAGCCGGCGCCGCTGATGGCTTTGCGGCGAGAGCCGAACGTGAAGAGCGCGAAGACGGCCAGCATCCCGACCGCGGCGAAGGCTGAAGCGAATCCGAAGCCGAGCGATGCCAGCACCGTCGTCACCACTAGCGCCAGCGGGATCGCGAGCAACGCGAACGCCGCACCCCGCCCAAAACTGTAGAGACGCGGGGCGGGGTCAAGAACCTCAGTCACAGCAGGGCCTCCATCGGTGTTCTCTCGAGCCGGTGTGCGGCAGCGGTTGTCGGGCAGTCATCGCCGCGAGTGCTTGGGCAGGGGCGTTCCCTGCGATCATGATCGAGACTACTGTTCGCGTGCAGTCAGCCCTACTTCTGGCAGCTCGGGCACCACCACATGTAGCGGGTGTCGGTGGGGCCGGTGCCGAGCTGATCCGACTCGATGCGGGTGCCGCAGCGCAGGCACGCTTCGCCGCGCCGCCCGTACACCCAGTAGCGGGGCTTGCCGCGCGGCAGGCCCGTGAGATTGCGGATCGGGCGGTCCTTGTTCACCATGACCGCCTTGTAGCCGAGCGCGACGAGACGTTTCGGGTCGGCGATCTCGCCGATGGGAGTGTGAGGGCGCACACCGCGCAGAAAGCTCAACTCGTTCGCGAACACGTTGCCGAGGCCGGCGAGGTTACGCTGATCGAGCAGTGCGAGGGCGACCGGCCGCCCGGGGTCTGAGAGCAGATTCGCTAACGCGAGTTCGGCATCCCAATCGGGGCCGAGAAGGTCGGGCCCCAGGTGCCCCACAATGCTGTTTTCGGATGCCGTGGGCACCACCTCAAGCAGGCCAAGTTCAAAACCTACCGCCACTTTCGTTGCCGTACTCAGCACCCCGCGAGCCAAGTAGGAGGGCTTGCGCCACCGTTCCCCGGCGCCGTAAATCTGCCACACGCCCTCCATCTTGAGGTGACTGTGGATGGTGAGGCCGCCGCTCGGTTCGCCCGCTGTGGCTGCGCCCGCGCTCGCCGAAGCCGCGGCGTCGGAGCCCGGCGCAACCCGAATCAGCAGGTGCTTGCCGCGCGGCACGACACTCGTGACGGTCTGGCCGCTGAGGTCGAGGGTCGCGAAGGCGGGCACCCGAAAGTCGGTGCGCGTAAGAACCTGGCCGTCGAGGGCTGCCCGCAGTTTGGCGGCCGCCTTGTAAACGGAATCACCCTCAGGCACGGAGCCTCAACCCCTGCGGTGTTGCCACGAACCCGGCCTCCACGAGGGCCTTGCCCACGGGAGTTCCGACGGCAAAGTCGCCGTTCACTTTCTCGATGCGCAGCTTCGGCAGGGTGCCGCGGAGGGTGCTCGTGAGCGACCGCGTCGCGGCGTCCACGACGGCAGATTCAAGATCAAAGGCGAGGAGGGACTTGCCGCCGCGCTCCAAGTACAGGGCCAGATGGCCATCGACCATCACCACGACGGCGCCCGCCTTGCGGCCCGGGCGGTGCTTCTTGGGCGCATCCGCAGCAGACTTAGCGGCTGTCGCCCAGCCTTCGTCTGACGACGAGGGGGCGTCCGAGTCACTCCCCGCGGGAGTACCTGTCGCCGAGCCAGCACCTGCACCAGAACTGCCAATACCGCCAGAGTCTTCGCCAGCATCCGCCCCACCAATCCCCGGCCAACCGAGCGCAGCCCCGTAGGGATTCGCCGGGTCAGTCGCGGCGAGAGTGATCGCACGAAGCTCGGGCGCAGCATCCGGATCCCGGGTGAATCCACGCAGCCGGTCCACGGTCGCGCCGGTCGCAAACTGGGCCGCACCGAGACCGTCGATGAAGTAGCCGCGGCGTGCCCGGCCGGTTTCTTCGAAGCCGCTCAGCACGCGGTACGTCAGAGCAAAACCACCACGGATACCCTCGCTCACGACCGCGCCGCGCGTGACGACAGCGTGTCGTTCGAGCATCAACTCGGCGGTCGACTTGGCGCGCACCGTCGTCTCACCCTCGGCAGTTTCGAGCAGTGCCCACCGGCCGGACGCACTCGGTGGCCCCGCCTGCGCCACCGTCGAGACGCGACCGCGATAGGCGCGAGCCCGCGCCGGACGCGGTGCCCGAGTGGCCCGCACGGTTCCTCCGAGGTGCGCACGCAGCGGCGCAAAGCTGTCGTTCGTGATGAGCGACCGCCACACCAGATCCCACAATTCCTTCAGCAGCACCTTGTCATCCGTGCTGCCCACCTGATTCGACAGCTGCCTAAAGAAGAACGCACCGCCACCGGCCAGCGCCTCAAGAATGCTCTGCTGCAACTCGCTCAGCCCATCGCGGTCCGGCTCCGGCAACGTCAGCGCAGCGGTCGCCGCGGGGTGCAAACTAATCCAGCCATCGCTGCCCGCCAGCGCACCCTGCCCCGCCCACACCACTTCGCCCGATGTCGTCAGCTCATCGAGCCAGGCGGGCGAATAGTCGCGAATGCGGGCACTCAGAATGAAGTTCTCCCACGCGGATGCCGGAGCTGAGTACCCAGCAAGTTGGTCGATCACTTGTGCTAGGCCATCAATGCCGCGCAGCGAGTCACCGGCAGCGGAAACGTGTTGCCACGCGGGCAGGAACCGCCCAAGCGTCGCATGCGACACCGGCTCGACCTCTTGCCGCAGCGCCGCAAGCGAGCGACTGCGCAGGCGACGCAGCACATCCACCGAGCACCACTCGGTGCCGCTCGCACCGGGCCGAAACTCGCCATCAACGACACGACGATCGGCCGCGAGCCGACGCAGGGTGTCGTTCACGACGGCGGTTCCGAGACCGAAGCGGGCGGCGGCATCCGCGAGTGTGAAGGGCCCGTGGGTGCGGGCGTAGCGACTCACGAGGTCGCCAACGGGATCATCGACGGGTTCGATGAAGGCAGCGGGCACGCCGATAGGCAGCGGCACCCCGAGCGCGTCGCGCAGTCGCGCGGAGTCTTCGATGCCGGCCCAGCGACGTTCGCCCGCAATGGTCACTTCGAGCACGCGGTTCGCTTTCGCGAGCCCGGCCAAGTCGGTGGCGAGGGCGGTGCCGGTCACAAGCGAGCGCGCCTCGATCTCGGCAACGGTTTGCGGGCCAAGCACGCGCAGCAGATCGACGATGCCCTCGGCATCCCGAGCGTGCCGCTCGGGCACCAGTCGCTGCAGCTCGTTCTCGGTCTGGGCGATCACGTCCGGGTCGAGCAGTTCGCGCAGCTCAGCGCGCCCGAGAAGCTCGGCGAGCAGCGCCGGGTCGAGCGAGAGCGCGGCGGCACGACGCTCGGCCAGCGGCGAATCACCCTCGTATACGAAAGCGGCCATATAGCCGAACAGGAGGCTGCGCGCGAACGGCGACGGCACATCCGTCTCAGTCTCCATGACGCGGATGCCGCGGCTCGCGATCCGCTTCGTCACCGCCGTCAGCGCCGACAGGTCGTACACGTCTTGCAGCACTTCGCGCACAGTCTCGAGCACGATGGGAAAGCTCGGGTACTTGCGCGCCACATCCAGCAGCTGCGAGGCCCGCTGGCGCTGCTGCCACAGCGGCGAACGCTTACCGGGATCGCGGCGCGGCAGCAGCAGCGCGCGAGCGGCGCACTCCCGAAAGCGCGCGGCAAAGAGCGCGGAGCCGCCCACTTCTTCCGTGACAATCTGTTCGAGCTCGTCAGCGTCGAACACAAAGAGGTCGGCACCCGGCGGCGCGGCATCGGTGTCGGGGATGCGCACGACGATGCCATCGTCGCCGGCCATGGCTGCGCCATCCACTCCCAGCTGTTCGCGAATGCGCGCCGTAATCGCCAACGCCCAGGGCGCGTGCACGGGCATGCCGTACGGGGAATGCAAGATCACACGCCAGTCGCCCAGTTCATCGCGGAAGCGTTCGACGACAAGGGTGGTGTCGCTCGGCACGTGACCGGTGGATGCCTTCTGCTCGGTAACGAGAGCGATCAAGTTGGTGACGGCGTGCTCATCGAGCCCGATCGACTCGGCCCGCGCGCGCGCGTCGTCAGCGGATGCCGTAGCAATTTCTTTAGTGAACGCCCCGATGGCTTCGCCCAGCTCTGCCGGGCGGCCGAGGCCATCGCCCTTCCAGAACGGAACGCGGCCGGGCTGCCCGAAGGCAGGGGAAACGAGCACTTGATCGTGGGTGATGTCTTCGATGCGCCAGCTGGTGGTGCCGAGGGCGAAGACGTCGCCGACACGAGATTCGTAGACCATCTCTTCGTCGAGTTCACCGACGCGACGGCCCGGAGCTCCGGCTTCGCCGCCGATCATGAAGACGCCGAACAAGCCGCGGTCGGGGATGGTGCCACCCGAGGTGACGGCGAGGCGTTGGGCTCCGGGGCGACCGCTGAGGGTTCCCGCGACGCGATCCCACACCACACGCGGTCGCAGTTCGGAGAACTCGTCGCTCGGGTAGAGACCGCTCAGCAGGTCGAGGGTCGCATCAAACGCGCTGCGCGGCAGGGTCGAGAATGGCGCGCTGCGACGCACGGTGTCGAACCAGTCCTCGATATCAATCTCATCGAGGGCGACGGCGGCGACGGTCTGCTGCGCGAGTACGTCAAGCGGGTTTGTCGGAACCGAAAGTGCTTCGATCTGCCCGCTGCGCATCCGCTCAACAGCAACAGAGGTGTGGATGAGGTCGGTGCGATGCTTCGGAAAGAGGAGACCTTTAGAGATTTCCCCAACCTGATGCCCGGCTCGCCCAATTCGCTGAAGCCCACTCGCGACCGACGGCGGCGACTCGACCTGGATCACAAGGTCGACGGCACCCATATCGATGCCGAGCTCGAGCGAACTCGTGGCGACGACGCAGCGCAGCACTCCCGTCTTGAGGTCGTCTTCGATGATCGCGCGCTGGTCTTTGCTCACTGAGCCGTGATGCGCACGCGCCAGCAGTGGCGCGGCGACCATGGTGGATCCGCCCTGCGCCATCATCTGGGCGGGCGGCTTCCACGGTTGTTGCGGTGCGGCGTAGGCGGCGGCATCCGCACTGGCTTGGGATCGCGTCATGGCCTCGACACCGTCAACCGTGCCGTCGCTCATCCGCTCGTCATAGATCTCATTGAGCCGGGCAGTGAGGCGTTCGGCGAGGCGCCGCGAGTTCGCAAACACGATCGTCGAACGGTGGTCGAGAATCGCGTCGACGATGCGCTCCTCGACGTGCGGCCACAGCGAACCCGCAGATTCGGGCGTCGCCTCATCATCATGGCCGGAGCCTCCCGCCGCAGTGTCGCGCGCTGACGCCACCGTGCCCGGAATGGTCATATCGGGCACGGGAACGATGACACTCAGCTCGAACGTTTTCGCCGACGGCGGGTGCACGATCGTCACGGGGGCGCGTCCGCCCAAGAACCGAGCAACCTCTTCGATGGGACGCACGGTCGCGGAGAGCCCGATGCGTTGCACGGGCTTCGCGAGCAGAGCATCCAACCGCTCCAGCGACAGCGCAAGGTGCGCGCCACGCTTGGTGGCGGCAACGGCGTGCACTTCATCGATGATGACCGTGTCGACGTTCTTGAGAGTCTCGCGGGCCGCCGAGGTGAGCATCAAATACAGCGACTCGGGAGTCGTGATGAGGATGTCGGGAGGCAGCCGCGCGAGCAGGCGCCGGTCTTGCGCGGTGGTGTCTCCCGATCGCACCCCCACGGTGATATCGGTTTCACCGAGCCCGAGGCGGCGGGCCGTTTGAGTGACGCCGACGAGGGGCGCGCGAAGGTTGCGTTCGACGTCAACGCCGAGAGCTTTGAGTGGCGAGATGTAGAGAACGCGCGTGCGCTGTTTGGGATTAGCCGGGGGAGGGCTCGACGCGAGTTGGTCGATCGCCCACAAGAAGGCGGCGAGGGTCTTGCCCGAACCCGTGGGGGCAACGACGAGCGCGTGCGCCCCGGTAGAGATTGCGTCCCACGCTCCGAGCTGGGCCGGGGTGGCAGCATCGAACGCGCCCTCAAACCACTCTCGGGTGGCGGGCGAAAATTTGCCGAGCACATCGCTCATTGTTCTATCTTCGTCGCAACCGCTGACAGCGCACTACGCGTGAGTGTGCAGAAAACTCACCAGATCGTTCAACTCGTCAGTCGAGATCGAATGCGCGAGCCCCTCATAGATGTGCGACTCGGCGCGAGTGTGATCAACAAGCCACTCTTCGGTGCGCTCAATGTTCACCGCCGGGATCACCGCATCATCGGTACCGCGACCCCAAAACACGGGCGGGCGGATGCTCGTGAGCACCGCATCTCCCGCGTGCTCAGCACTCACCACAAAGCCGGAGAGTGCCACGGCCGCGGTGAAACGCTCCGGGGCGAGCCGCAGAAGCTGAAGTGCCATGGCGGCACCCTGCGAGAAACCGAGCAGGCTGACACTCGTGAATTGCTGATCATCGAGCCAGGAAAGCACTGCTTTGGCTGCGTCATCCACGAGTTCAACATTGTGGCGACCGTCACCACTGAGATTGATGGGGAACCACGAAAAGCCGCCGTTTTCGGGGATCGGCGCTCGCAACGAAGCAATCACCGGTTCGAGCGGAAGCCCGGGTGCCATTGCAAACAGATCGCCCTCGTGGGAGCCATACCCATGCAACAGCACGAGCAGCGGACGCCCGCCTCGTTCACGTTCAGGAGCCGACCAGAGCACTGCTGAGGAATCAATCTGCATGAAGCAAAGCCTACGGGGCGCCGCTGAGGCTGAGGTGGGTCCCTAGACTGCAGTTGACAGCCCGAAGGCGAAGGAGCCGAAGCATGCAGCTAGAAAACAAAGTTTTTGTTGTTACCGGTGGTGGCAATGGAATGGGTCGAGAGGTGGTGCTCGGACTCCTTGCCCGTGGTGCCCGAGTCGCGGCGGTCGACCTCAACGAGCCAGGGCTTGCTGAGACGGCGAAACTGGCAGGCGCAGCATCCGCCCAGCTCACAACCCACGCCCTCAATGTGACCGACCGCCAAGCGGTGCTCGCCCTGCCCGGCGAAGTTATCGCGGCCCACGGGCAGGTTGATGGTGTGCTGAACGTCGCGGGGATCATCCAGCCATTCGTGAAATTGGCTGAACTCGACTTCGACACCATGGAGCGGGTGTTCAACGTGAACTTTTGGGGAGTCGTGAACATGACGAAGGCATTCCTGCCCACCCTCATGAAGCGACCCGAGGCTGCCGTTCTGAACGTGTCGAGCATGGGTGGGTTCCTTCCGGTTCCCGGCCAAGCCGCCTATGGCGCCAGCAAGGCCGCAGTGAAGCTGTTCACCGAGGCTCTGTATTCAGAGAGCCTGGGAACGAACCTCGCCGTCACGATCGTCTTCCCTGGCGGTGTTGGCACCAACATCACGGCAAACTCCGGCGTAGAAATGCCGGAAATTCAGGGTGCTGATTCGGGCAAGGAATACACAACGACGAGCCCAGCGGATGCGGGCCAACAGATCATTGACGGCCTACAGAAGGGTGCTTTCCGGGTCGTCATCGGCGGTGACGCCAAGTTCATGGACCGTTTCTCGCGGTTCTCTCCCCGCCGCGCAACCGAGCTGATTGCCAAGAAAATGAAAGACCTGCTCGGCTAAGTTGACGTGCGACGGAGACACTGGTTGGCATCCAGTGTCCCGCCGCGCGCACGATAACCGCGCACTATGGGTGACAATGGAGCATGAGCTCCGTCGGCACACCAGACCCCAACTCTGCTTGGCTATCAGATGAGGAACTTGCGGAGACCCGCAGACGACTCCCGCTTCTCTATGTTGAGGCTGTTCCTGTGCGCGTGGATGGGCTCGGTCGCGTCACCGAGGTCGGCACACTCGTTCGCGGCAATGATGGCGAGATCACTCGCACCCTCGTCTCTGGCCGAGTGATGTTCGGCGAGAGCCTGCGCGACGCACTTTTCCGCCACCTCGAAAAAGACCTCGGCCCGATGGCCTTCCCGCTGCTCCCCGCAAGCCCGACACCATTCACCGTCGCCGAATATTTCCCGTGGCCAAGCGACAGTCAGTACACGGATGTTCGCCAGCACGCTGTCTCGATGGCCTACGTTGTCCCGGTCACCGGTACCTGCGAACCGCGCCAGGATGCTCTCGAACTGACCTGGCTCAGCCCAGCTGAAGCGGCATCCGAAGCGGTTACCGCCGACATGGAGGGCGGCCGCGGGTCACTACTGCGCGCAGCGCTCGCCTCGGTCGGCGTACTGCCGTAACTGCTCGCCCGCTCCCGCGGCGATCCCCAGGCGCGCAGCTGCTGCGTGCTGCTGCCGTTGGCTCGCGCTGTGTGCTGCTGGCGCCAGCCCCACCCGTGTTGCCGAGAGGCGTTGCCCCAAGGGTGACCCAAGGTGTGGCCCCAAGGTGTGGCCCAAGGGTGACCCAAGGTGTGGCCCCAAGGTGTGGCCCAAGGTGACCCAAGGTGTGGCTCAAGGTGACCCAAGGTGTGGCCCCTTCGGAAACTCAGGAAAAATCGCCCAGCCAGAAACGCCGTCGAGCGCGGATGCCCGCAAAACCGGGCCTTTATCGGCGAGTAGCCAAGCGGCGATACGAAATCTCCTGAATTTCCGAAGGGGCGCCGTTGCGAAATCAAGTTGCGCCACTACACCTTGCGGCAGCGGCAGCGGCAGCGGCAGCCACGCAAGGACAGGTTGCGCCAGCACGAGCCGCGGAATCCGCACCGCGCACCCCGCGAAACCCGCAGCACCCCGCCGCAGGCGCCCCGTTAAACACCTCAGGGCGACGAGTCCCCGCCCAGCAGTGCTGGGGAAAACTCGCCGCCCTGAGACGGTAAAGCTGCGTTACTAGCGACTAGCGACTAGCGACTAGCGACTAGCGCCAAGTAGCGAGAGGAGTTAGCGTCCGCTGCTTGATGCGCGACGGTTGGGTCGTACGACCTGGCCTACGCGAACGGGTCCGCCGTTGCCGGCCTGAGCGCGGCCCTTGCCACCGCGCGGACGCGAGGGGGCTTCGGACTGCTGCTGACGTGGCTGGTGAGTTGAGCGCTGTTCGCTCGAGCCGGAACCGGCTACGACTGCGCCGCGGCCTGAACCCTGGCGATCGTTGCGCTGCTGTCCGCCACGGTTGCCGTTGCCTGCGTTGCCGCCGCGCGACTGTCCATCACGAGCCTGGCCATCGCGCCCCTGTCCGTCACGCGACTGTCTGCCACGAGCGCCACCGCGGGCACCCTCACGAGCGCCGTCACGGCCGCCATCGCGGCCGGCGCCTTCGCCATCACGACGAACACGCTTACGCTGGGCGTTTGCACCCTGCGAGCGTCCGCCCTGTGACTGGCCACGAACGGGTGCTGCTGCGCGAGGAGCGGGGGTCACATATTCTGCGACCTCTCCGACAAGCGCGGTTACGGCATCCGACTTTGCGTTCACGTGCTGCGGGGTCACCGTGATGGCGGCCTTACGCAACAGTGCTGCGGTGTCTTTGCGCTGGGTCGGAAGAACGATCGTCACGACGTCGCCTTCTTCTCCGGCACGAGCGGTACGGCCACTGCGGTGCAGGTATGCCTTGTGTTCTGCTGGCGGGTCAACGTGGATGACCAGCTCAATGTTGTCTACGTGCACGCCTCGCGCTGCAACGTCAGTGGCGACAAGCACCTTGACGTCACCGGCGGAGAAGGCGGCGAGGTTACGGTCACGGGCAACCTGCGAAAGGTTTCCGTGCAGGTCAACCGCGGGGATGCCGGCGTCGATGAGTTGGCGCGCAAGCTTCTTGGCGTGGTGCTTGGTGCGCATAAAGAGGATGCGGCGGCCGGTACCCGAAGCGAGCTTCTCAACAAGAACGCGCTTCGATTCGACACTTTCGGTCTCGAAGACGTGGTGGGTCATGGCCGAGACGTGCGAGGTTGCTTCGTCAACCGAGTGCAGTACCTCGTTGTGGAGGAAGCGGCGAACCAGCTTGTCTACACCGTTGTCGAGGGTGGCACTGAACAGCAAACGCTGTCCATTGCTCGGGGTCTTGTCGAGGATGCGGGTCACAACGGGCAGGAAGCCAAGGTCGGCCATGTGGTCGGCCTCGTCAAGCACGGTGATCTCGATGGCGTCGAGGTTTACGAAGCCCTGCTTCATCAGGTCTTCGAGACGACCGGGGCAGGCAACAACAATGTCGACGCCAGCCTTGAGGGCCGCAACCTGGCGGTTTTGGCTCACGCCACCGAAGATCGTGGTGGTGTTGAGGCCATACGCGGCAGCGAGAGGCTCGATAACAGCAGAGATCTGCGTTGCGAGTTCACGGGTTGGCGCAAGGACGAGTCCGAGCGGGCGACCCGGGCGGCGCTTGCCACCGGCGAGCTTGCCGCCGAGACGAGCCACCATGGGAAGAGCGAAAGCGAGGGTCTTGCCCGAGCCAGTCTTTCCACGGCCGAGCACGTCGCGACCACCGAGGGTGTCGGGAAGCGTGTCAACTTGAATGGGGAAGGGTGACGTCTTGCCGTCAGCCTCGAGTGCAGCAACAAGCGCGGCTGGTACGCCGAGCGAGCTAAAAGTGTGATCAGTCAAAGTAATGGTGCCTTTCAGGCATAAGTAACAGATGGGCGTTACACCGGAGGCGCACAGGTTCAGAAAGCTCAGTTGCAGTTCACGAGGAACGGCACTGAGCTGATCTACACCGACCCAATCAGGCGTTTCGCACGGGTGCGGCACACAGGTCAGATCTCGAACTTTCGTTCGGCGCGGATGACTCCAGTCCGCCGGAGAAAGTTATCTACGAGCCACACGTTTCTGATTGACGTGGACGAGAAGAGGGAAGCGTTCTACGACGCAGGGAAACATAATTGTTTCGCAAGTACTGCAACCCTAGCAGTTATGTCCCTAGTAGCGCTCGCCTACCGGCACTTGCACAGCCAGAGTGTTCCCGGCCTGCGCGAGCGGGCACGCCCACGCGGGGTCGTAAGCGCATGACGGGTTGTAGGCAAAGTTGAAGTCGAGCACGAGTGACTCTGGCGTGCTGCCCGCTCCAAGGTCGGCACCCTTCACGGTATCGAGAAGGTAGCGGCCACCGCCGTAGGTTCCACCCTTAACGCGAGACAGGGCATCCTTCACGGGGATGAAAATGCCGCCGCCGTACGAGGCAAGACGCCACACATCGAGCGTGCCGACCTGGTCGATCTCGACCGTGCCGAGCAGGTCAAACGGCACCACGCCATCCGTTCCCGTCTCGACGTCCATGCGACGACCGTCGCCCGGAACAATGGATGCCTCGAAACGCCAGTCGGGATCGTACGCCTCAAACGGCAGCCCCATAAAGTCGCGCAGGTCCTCAGGCAACAGCGGCGAAGCTGGATGCGTGGCAAACATCTCATCTCGTCCCGCACGCCAGTCGGCGTGGGCGCTCGCGGCATCCGGGTTCTCGCGGACGGCGGCGTAGAGAGCAAAGTTGCGGCGGCGCCAGTCGGCTACCTGAAGTGCGGTCATGGTTTCAGGTTATCTCGCGCAGCCGACAGCGAGCTTGGTGGTGATCTCCCTTGTGTTTTGGTCTCGCCATGCGTGGCCGTCTTGCCTAGGTCTTGCGGGTCAGCAGCTCGCGCACTTCACTTTCGGCAGAGGCGAGTCGCTGCGGGTCGATGGTCTCGCCCGCCGAGAAGAGGTCGACGATGCGGGGGTCGACGTAACTCTTCTTGGCGATCGCTGGGGTATTGCCGAGCACCTCAGCGGCTGCCTCCATTGCTTCCCGAATCGCCCGCGAGCGTGCCCGCTGGCTCTGCTTCGGGCCGCCTTCTGCAGTGCTTACCGCTAGGCTCACCGCCAAACTTGATGCCGCAGCAACAGTGCCACGAAGCGTGCGAAAGTCCTTTGCCGTGAAGTCGCCGCCTGTGCGCTCGCGAACATAGTCGTTGATGTCAGCCGCGGTCAGCGACCGGCGCTCGCGGCCTTCTCGCCACGACAGCACTGACACGTCTGGAGCGCTGCGCAGGCGCCGCCGGATGAACTCGGCGAGGTCGGCATCCACAATTTCGCTCTCCCACTGTTGGCCGCTTTTGGCGGGAAAGCAGAGCTGCACGCGGTCGCCAACCACGGTGACGTGATCGCACAGCAAAGTGGAGAGGCCGTGGCTGCCGTGCTCTTCGGCGTAGCGTTCGCTGCCGACACGCAATGAGCCGGTGTCGAGCATCCGAAATGCTGCCGCAAGAGTGCGAAGGTGAGGGTCTTCGCTTGAGCGCAGCGTGCGAGTAACAACACCGCGAGCGGCGGGAAGCACGGCCGCAAGCTCAAGGGCACGATCGAACTTCACACGATCTTGGCGCTCACGCCAGACCGGGTGATAGATGTACTGCCGGCGGCCAGCTTCATCGAAACCGGTGGCCAGCACGTGACCATTCTCGTAGGGGCAGATCCACACATCAGTCCACGCTGGCGGGATACCCAACGCCCCGAAGCGCGCCTTGAGGGCGGCTTCGGTAACCGTTGCACCATCCGGGTCGCGATAGCTGAAGCCTCGCCCTGATCGCACGCGCGAATAACCGCGCCCTGTTGTATTGCTCCGCCGCAGTCGAGGCACCGCGTTGTCCTTTCGCGCCCACGATTCGGCTCACGAGCCGACGGCTGAAGCCACAACGGCCAACCTAAAGACTCAGATTAGTTCGCCTTGTTGTGCCCGAACCCCATGTCGGAGCAAGACGCTGAAGCGCTGCCCCACGCCACTGCCAAAACGCCCAATAGAGCGGCCACAGCAGGGGAGTAAGCACGCCAGCGCTAAAGCTCAGTTGATCGCGATAGAGAGTTTTGCCCCCGGGAGCGTGACTGATCGCCATGGAATGTTCCCACTGATCGACGAGAGCGAGAGGACCACTGAGGCCTCGCCCACTGTCGCGCATCACGCGAACGCCATCAGGCATCTGCGGGTACGACACGTCAATCACTTGCTGACCAACGGGGCACAACCCGAAAGCAGACATGCGCACCGGATGCTCGCCCGGCTGCCACAGCTCAGGAAACCCGCCAACCTCAAGCGACGTGAACTGGGTGAGAGGGGCAGAAACCTCGCGAAAGACGTGGGGGCTGCGGATAGCGCGCCACGCATCATCGGGGTCGCAATCGAGTACGAGCTTCAGGAGAACACGCATGCTCCTATTTTGCGCTCGTCTGAGTCAGGAATCCACTGCTCTCACGAATCCACTGGTCTCACTAGTCACTGCTCTCACGAATCCACTGGTCTCGCCTATCCAGTGGTCTCGCCTATCCAGTCGCCCACCAATCCAGCCCCCGGTGTAGCCTGCCTGTTGTGCCGGTGGGCCCTGAAAGTACACTGAACGCATCGATTCGGCAGGAGCCATGATGTCTATTTCTCAGCCCGCAAGCCCAGATTCGAATGATTCCTCGCACAACTCGGGCAACGCGCATCCGGTGCCAACGACCGCGCCGTCACCCGCGCCGTCAACCTCGTCGTCAACCGTTCCAGCGACCATGACTGCTGTTATGGCGCGGCAGTACGGCGGTACAGATGTTCTCTCGATCGAGACGATACCGACGCCCTCGGCGGCACCAGGCAAGTTTCTTGTGCGGGTGCTTGGGTCTTCTGCCAACGCCCTTGATTGGCGCATCCTCAGTGGCACGCCGCTGTTTGTGCGTTTGGTGATGGGGTTGCGCACCCCGAAGCGACAGACCCCGGGGGCGGATGTTGCGGGCGTTGTCGTTGCGGTCGGTGACGGTGTCGCAGATTTTGCGGTCGGCGATGCCGTTTTCGGTGAAGCTTCGGGTGGGGCTTTTGCAGAATTTGCCATTGGCACAGCCAAGAATTTCGTGAAACTGCCGAAGGGGGTCGACTTTGTGGCGGCGGGCGCGACTCCGGTGGCCGGGCTGACGGCACTGCAGGGCTTACGCACCCACGGGGCAGTGAAGCCTGGCGACCGCGTGCTCATCAATGGGGCAGCGGGCGGAGTGGGCACTTTCGCGGTCCAGATCGCGCGTTTACTCGGGGCGGCGGAGATTACCGCTGTGTGTAGCGGCCGCAACGCCGAGCAAGCGCAAGCGCTCGGAGCAACACGCGTCATCAATTACGAGACCGAAGATTACAGTGCTGACGACAGTCAGTATGACGTTGTCTTCGACATCATGGGCAACCGGAGTGCCGCCGAAGTGCGCAGCATTTTGGCGCCAGGTGCCCGCTTCGTTGGGGTCAGCGGTCCGATGAAAAATCGGTGGGTTGGCCCAGTATTCCATCTCATGCGCATGGGTTTTGCGTTTAAGCGAGCGGATGCCACTTTCCACCAGTTCACGGCCAGCCCAACGCCAGAGGATCTCACCTTCCTCGCGCAGTTCCTCGCTTCGGGGCAGATCACTCCCGCCATCGAGCGCGTCGTGGGCCTCGATGGCGTTGCTGCGGCCATCGACCAGATCGCCTCGGCCCACGGGGCGGGCAAGATCGCTGTAGTCCCGGGCAGCTCTGCCGCGTAGCAACGGTGTTTCTGGTGTCACATTCGGTAACCAAACATGCTTGCCGCCCGCTCTGGCTTTAACCTCGTTGAGTGAACGATCCCCGCACCCAACCCCAGTATCAGGTCCGTTTTGGCTTTGGCCGCCGTCAGGCGCTCGAGCTGAGTGCCGGCGCCGATGTTGTGGTGTGGGCGGATGCTCTTGCCGACGGCTCGACGCCCGTTCCCGAGCTGCCCGAATCGTTCTCGATTCTCCGCGCCGGAACCGGGGCAGCAACAGCTGTCGCCGACTGGGTCATTGCGCAACAAGAACTCAAAGGTGACCGGTTCACCGTCGCTGTCATCGCCGCTGGCGACGCCGATGGAGGCTTCACCGTCGACGACCTCCTGGCCGCCGGAGCGATCATCGATGCCCTCGCCGACGCTGGCATTGATTACATTTCTCCGGAAGCAGCATCCGCCGTCGCTGCCTTTACGACCTTGAAGCCTGCCCACAATCACCTCTTGTCGGCGAGCACCGCTGGCCAGCAGCTCATTCAGGATGCCGGACGCGAATTACTGGATGCCGCAATTGTCAGCAACGCTGCAGCCAGTTTTGCCATCATTCGGCACAGTGGGGAACTGGTTCGGGAATGACGCTTGTTCCTCGAGCGTTGGATTCACCAGACACTGAATCACCAACACCGACTCAATGGAGGACAGTATGAAGGCAGTAATTGGCGACACCGTCATCGCAGAAGCACCGAAGGAAGATCTCCTCAAGATTGAGGGCAACTGGTACTTTCCGCCGGCCAGTGTGAACCATGAACTGCTGGAAAAGAGCCCGACCCCATACCACTGTCCGTGGAAGGGTGACTGCCAGTACTTCACCGTTAGCGCCAACGGCCAGAAGTTCCAGGATCGCGCCTTCAGCTACCCCGATATTCTCCCGGGGGCTGCCGAGCGGGTTGGCAAGGACTTCTCCAACTACGTCACGTTCTGGAAAGAGGTTCAGTTCGTCGACTAATCGACAACTGACCGTATCCCGTTAGCGACCCTGCGTTCGATCGTGAACGTGAACCGTCGTTAGGCCGGAACCTCGCATTGTGCGCAGTTAGCGTGCCGCATTTCGGGCACGGTGGCTGCGCACTTTTGCGCGGTTGCCGCAGCGTTGCATCGAGCACCAGCGGCGGTTATTGGAACGCGATTCGTCGTAGAAGACGAGAGCGCAATCGTCGGCTGCGCATTCACGAATTCGTTCATGTTGTTCTTTACCGAACAGGAAGACGGCTTCGCGGGCCATTGTCGAGAGTGCTTGCCCGGTGCGAACAGTGGTTCGGCCAGCCTTCATTCCACCTCCCGCAAGTCGCGGCGGAACATCCGGTGTCGCGGCAAAGAGATTGATGACGTCGATCTGTTGAGGATCAGGAGTCTCGTTCACGCTTAACGCGGTAGCAATAGTTGCGATTGCGTGACGCAGTCCGGTGGCGTCGGTCAGGTCGCGCTCGCTGACGGTGCCATCCGAAGCGTCAAAACGTTCGTCAAGCCAGGTGGCAAGGTCACTGGGGGTGTGCAACTTTTCCCAGTCCGGGTTGTTGCCCATTGCGCCAGTGTAGGCAAAGTCGAGGGCTCGCGAGCCCGAGTCGAACCACCACTGTCGTGACGTGCTTGACGTGAACCATTGGCCAGTAGCGCCAGCGGGGGTGGAGGTGCCGGTGGTGCGTGTGCCGCCGGCGAGAGCAGAAGTATCGGGATGTTGCACCTAACCATTATCGCCGGTTACGGAGACGGTGCGGTGCACCCATTCGATGCGGTTGGCGCTAGAGAATTTGCGTGCGCAGAGACCACACG
The DNA here is from genome assembly GCF_056675935.1 of Rhodoglobus sp. G.S.23. Taxonomy (NCBI): domain Bacteria; kingdom Bacillati; phylum Actinomycetota; class Actinomycetes; order Micrococcales; family Microbacteriaceae; genus Rhodoglobus; species Rhodoglobus sp. G.S.23. The sequence goes on along the minus strand of NZ_CM155237.1, from coordinate 2,470,962 downwards.
CGAGCACCCGCGTGGGTTGGCGGTACCGGTAATGCTGGTGGCCCGCGGGGCATGAACCTACCCATGGTGCGAACTCGTCGGCTATCGCTCCGCTGTGAAGTCGTTTTCCTTCGTAGCCGAGCTCCTTGGCTACAGCCTTCCAGCGGGCTCCGTGGCCGGCTTCCGACCCTGCCATGGCATGAGCAATCTCGTGAAGCAAGACCTGGTGGATCTCATCATCCTCATAGCGGGCGGCCAAGTATTTTGAGACCGAAATGCGCTTGTGGGTGTAGTTGCAGAGGCCGGCACGCGTTTTGGCGTTGTCAAACGTGAACTGCCACTCGTCAGTCAGATGAAGTCGGATGAGCGCGTCAGCCCACACGCGCACTCGGGAAAGATCGGCCACCTATTGAGGCTAATCGACGTGGGTCAGCCCAGCCGCACGCGATTGTCGACAGGTTCTACGGCATCCGCTGCAGTCACAGCTTCGATGGATGCTTCGCGCTCGGCTTCGCGTTCGGCACGAGCACGGCGGCGCTTGCGCTTGCGGATGCTAGAGATCGAGCCGCTCATGATCATGAATCCGGCGTAGATAAAGAGTGCAACCGCGATGAGGGGAACGAGCCACGTTTTGCCTTCGCCGTTCACAAAGTTACTCACGTTTCCGATCCACGGAACGCTGTACCAGAGCTTGCCCTGCACTTGGATGGGCAGCACTTGAAGTTCGTCGGCGACGTCATTGTTGTCGCCCTTGAGGGTGAAGGTGCGGCCTCCATCGCTTGAATTTGTGATGCCGGAGACGCGGTGAGTGATGACACCTGGCTTGCCAGACTCGATTTGGTAGGTGATGACATCGCCCATCTCAATGTCATTGGTGTCGATGGGTTTGACGACGATGAGTGTTCCCGGAGGAAGGCCCGGTTCCATCGAGCTCGTAAGCACGGTAAGCGGAAGGGCTCCGGCGAGATTCGGAATCACTATGACGAGTGCGCCAATCAGCAGCACGAGTCCGAAGAGGCCAGCACTGATGCCAACACCGAGGTAGTAGAGCAAGCTTTTTGGCTTCTCTTCTTCTGCCCGTTCTGTCTTACGAGCGTTGGCTCGCGCGGTGAGCTCAGGCATCTTCCGTGTCCTTTCGTGAGCGCCGACCGACGAACCATGAGATACCGGCACCGATCATTGCTGCCAGAACCAGAATGAGTACAAGGTACTCCTCGTAGAGCCGCCACGTATTGGGGTCGAGACTAAAAGTTGACGGCAGGGCGGGCAGTGCTCCGTCATCCGTTGCTCCGTCGGGTTGTGAGGCAGGTGTCGGGCTTGGGCTCGGAGCGGGCACGATGAGGGCGCCAGATAGCGTGCCTGCCGGTGCGCGGGGGTCTGATGCGCCAGGGCTCGTCGGGGTCAGCGGAACCGTTGTGCCTGTGCTGTCGCACTGAGTGAGGGGCAAGGCGCCCGGAGTTGTGTCTGAGAGGGCAAATCGCAGTGAGAGGGATGCCGTTGCGCCTTGACCGTCGGTGCCACTGAGGTTTCCCAAAGCCAGCGTTGCCGCAACCGGGACGATTTCGCCCGGCGCAAGAATGGTGCCTTCGTGAACGACCTGGCACGGATTTGCTGAACTGATCGCTTTAGCGGTGCCGGCAATCGCTGGAGTGCTCGTGGTCAGGTTCAGCGCGTTTCCGTAGTGCTGGTCGGAGAAGTTCACCTCGCGCATGGTGATGCGCAAGTAGCCGTCGACAGTGCCCGTGTTGCGAACGTAGATCGTCTCGGACTGACTATCGCCTGGGCTCAGCCGGGCAATGTTGTCAAAGACTGCGGCCGAGTAGGTGCGTGAAAAGTTGACGCCGTCATCGCTAACTTCAACCACCCCGGCACCACTGGCAGCACTTGCAGGTGTGGCACCAAGCATCGCGCTTAGTGCCACCAGAATCGCTAGTCCGGATGTCCGGCGGGTTGCTATCCGCATGAGAGCCCCGAGCCCTGTCCCCACCAGTTATATGAACGAGGTTCAACGGGGATATTGGCTGAGTCCGCGGACTCCGTTCCGTCTGATGCGACTGCTCGAACCGTGAGGTTTCCCGTTACACCGCTACCCTGCAGACCCATGGAGTTCGATGAGGTGTTCGCGAGGTAGCTGCCCTGCCAATAGACGTTGTAGCCGCCGTTGGGTGTCGTAAACCCGCTCGGGGTGCTCCACGAGATTGTAATCACGTTCTGGTCCCGCTCGTTGACACACTGGGTGTTGGTCGGCGCGTTAGGAACGGTAGTGATAAAGATGTCCTGCGCGAAGGTGCGGCTTGCTGCGGCGAGGGAGTCGGTCGCATTCCAGTTGGTTCCGGCGGTGGTGTTAACCGCAAATGTTGCGCTCGTCGACTTTCCGGCCTGGGTAGTCATGCTGCCGGTGAAGCTGGTGGAGGCGCACAAGAATGCTGATCCGGTAGAAGCCACCGTCATGTTCAAGGTTGTCAGCGATACTGTTCCGCCACTGAGCGTCGTTGAGACGACCGGGGTCGTTGCGGCGCAGGCGGCGCTAGTGCCAGCCCAGAACTTGACGGCGATCTGGTTGCCGGCAAGCGTGCCCGAACGGGTGATCGTGATGCTGCTCACCGACGCTTCAACCGAGCCGGTGTTGCGCACGGTTATTGGCTTGGTCACGGTTTGATTCGTTGAGGTGTAGGTAAAAGGGCCGAAGGCGGTAATCGTGGCGGCGCCTGAAGCAACTGCTGTCGTCACCGAGACCGCACCGGCCGTAGCTGTTGCATTTTTTGAGGACGAGGCTGTCCAGGCCGCAAAGCTCACGCCAGAGACCAGAGTGAGGAACACCGCAACGCCGGCAATCAACGACATGCGAGTTGAACGCTTCATGCCACGGCCTTCGGCGGATGCTGTGCCCGCTGTGTGGCGAATCATGGCTGAACTCCGGCGATCGTTGCCACGATTGCTGCACTTGCGGACTGTGCTGTCGCGGGTGCGTTCGCAGGAAGAGTCACCACGAGACACGCGCTCGTTGTCGCGCCAGCGGCGATCGTGCTGTTGAGAGTTCCGGAAGGAACGCCGGAGGCGGGGCAGACGCCGTTGGCCACCGTGATGGTGAAGGGGTTCGCGGTCGCAGCGGGAGTCATGGTAGCTGCGATTGTCGCAGAAAGTGTGAGGGGAACGTCACCGGTGTTGGTGATTGTGAAAGTTCCGGTAACTGACTTGCCAGGGGCAAGTGCAGTCCAGTTGAGGGTTTGTGAGCCGACGGTCAGGGCGGCGGTGCCTGCGCTGATGGTCGATCCGGGGGCTGCTGTTACTGAGGAGTTCAAGTAGGCGTAGGTGCCGCCGGTGCCGACGAGGCCCAAGGAGACGGTAATCGCAAGAATTGCTGCCGCTTTGATGACGCCGAATGTGCCAGCACCGAGTCGAGCGAGAGGCGAGGTGCGACGGCTCTGGTGGCGGCCGTCAACCACGTCAAGACGGCGCAATCCGCGAACTGGTGAAGAGTTCATGGTGCACCGCCTTTCAGGTGAAATCTAGATGAGAGTGAAGCAAGGAAAACTGCCGGGTGTGCATCCCTCAGGGCGCACACCCAGCCGGGTAAAACTAGTTCTGTGTGAGCGTGATGCTGAAGTTGCTGAGCGAAACAGCGCCGGTCTTCGAGCCATTCTCGGCACCAGCGGTTGTGCTCTTCGGGTACGTGATCGTGACGGTCACAACTACGGGCTGTGTACCAGCGGCCGGGCTGATGCTCGTCGCGGTCGCACCATTGACGGTGAAGGTTGCCGACTTGGTGAGCGCTGCTGCAAGGGCGGTGTCTGCAGCGGTTGCCGAGTTGACCGGTGCGATTGCGAGCGTGCCGAGGGCGATTCCTGCGGTGAGGTTGTCGCCGGTTGCGGTGACGTTGAAGGTCTTCGTGTAGGTGACGGTGTCGCCGGGAACGATCTTGAAGCCAGCAGGTGAGGCAACAGTTGCTGCGGAGCCGAGCTTCCAGCCGTCCGTCGCACCTGTTGCTGCGACGATGTCGAGCGTTCCTGCGGTGATGCTGCCCGGTGCGCTGACCGTTACTGCGGAGTTCCAGGTTGCGAGTGTTCCCGCGCCGCCGAGGAGCAATGCGATTCCTGCTGCGCCTGCGATGGAGCCTTTAACGAGCTTGTTCATGATTTCCTTTCGCGGCGCAGTAATGCTGGCCGGGAGTGATTGAGGTTCGGGTTATCGGGATTCAAGAAGCTGTGTGCTGGTTTCGGGTTCCTGCGCAAGCTTCGGGGCTCGCGTTCAACTTCTGAATTGAATCTACCTGTCCTCACTATAGAGGACAGTCCCCAGTAATGGGGGGCAATTCTAGTCCGCATGATGGGGGACTAGCCATTTCTATTTGGGGTACGAAATACCCCGGTTTTGCGCGAAAGTTGCCGGAAATAGGCAATTGGGGGGACAGGTTTGTACCCCGAAAGTCTTAAATAAACTGGGGTACAAGATCCTTAGAGGGGTGGAACGGTCTACCTACGGCCGGGCTTGACCTGAAAAATACTTTTTGCCGGAGGGGGTGATTTGACCGCAGTTTGGTCGGTTACGACCGGAGAACTGCCAATAAAGTCGAGCAGCTCAACCCCCGCAATCACCTTTGAGGGGTGCGGTCCGCCGGCCAAGAGCCGCGGCATCCAATTCAGGGGGAGTGCAGAAGGTGAACCCATGAGCACGATATTGCCGAAACGTCGGCCTTTGAGAATTTGAGTCTCAGCGAGCGCAGCCACATGACCAACGGTGTGCTTGAGGGTCGCCGCCTGGCTTCGCGCAAACGCAAGCCCTGGGCCGTCGGCGACATTCACAACGATCACTCCCTCGGGTGCAAGCAAAGTCGTGGCTTCTGTGTAGAACTCGAGACTGGTGACATGGGCCGGGGTGCGGGCGCCACTAAAGATATCGACCACGAGCAGGTCGACGGCACCGCGCAAGCCAGGCGGGAACTTCGCGAGCACTTCACGCGCATCACCATGGCGCACACGGATGGATGCCTGCTTTGACCAGGGAAGTTCCGTGCGCACAAAGTCGACGAGATCCGATTCCAACTCAACGACCTGTTGGCGTGAGCCGGGGCGGGTGGCCTCAACATAGCGGGGGAGCGTCAATGCGCCGCCGCCGAGGTGCACCGCGGTGATGGGGGCCCCTGATTCGGTGAGTTGGTCAATGACGTGCCCCATGCGCTGCACGTATTCAAAGAACAGCTGGGTGGGGTCGTCCATGTTCACGTGTGACTGCGGGGTGCCATCAACGGTAAGTGTGTAGGAGCCGTCAATCCACCGGTCGGGGGCAATCTCGGCAAGGTGGCCGCTGAGTTTCAAGGTGATTGTCGGATGCTCGGCCATGTCATTGACTTTGCCACAGTCTTGTTGTCGTCGGTGCCGCCTCTTCGTGAGGCTCGGCGGTGAACGCTACGGTGAAGCATGGCCGATAAGAACCGTGAGCTTCCTCCTCACCTGCAAGCACAGCTGAACGCCCAGTCCTATGTTGGCCCCGCAACTTTTGGCATGCGGCCGATGCTGAGCGAGCCTGAAGAGCTCGATGCGTGGATGCCCGATGTCGCCGTGGTGGGTGCACCGTGGGATGACAGCACCACTAACCGCCCTGGTGCACGCTTCGGGCCACGGGCGTTGCGGGCTAGCGCCTATTACCCCGGCACCTATCATCTCGATCTCGGTGTTGAGATCTTCGACCATCTCGATGTTGTCGACTATGGGGATGCCATTACGAGTCACGGTATGTGGGAGCTATCGAAGGCGGCCATCCACGAGCGCGTCTCGCAAGTGGCGAGTCGAGGCATCGTGCCGTTCATCATCGGCGGGGATCACTCGATCACCTGGCCGGCGGCTACTGCGGTCGCCGAGCATCACGGTTTCGGCAATGTCGTGATGATCCATTTCGACGCGCACGCCGACACCGCAAACATTCTTGAGGGCAACCTCGCCAGCCACGGAACCCCCATGCGCCGACTCATTGAGTCTGGCGCGATTCCGGGCCCCAACTTTTTGCAGGTCGGGCTGCGTGGCTATTGGCCTGGCGAAGAAGATCAGAAGTGGATGCGCGACAACGGCCTCAAGCACTTCATGATGCAAGAGTTTTGGGAGCGCGGCGTCAAGGCCGTCATTCCCGACATCATTGCTGCGGCGAAGGCTCGGGCATCCAAGGTTTATATTTCGATCGACATCGATGTACTCGACCCTGGTTTCGCGCCGGCAACAGGAACGCCAGAGCCCGGTGGCTTCGCTCCCATTGATCTACTGCGTATCATCCGCCAAATTGTGCTCGAAATGGATGTCGTTGGTTTCGATGTCATGGAGGTCGCCCCGGCCTATGACCACGCCGATATCACGGTGAATAATGCCCACCGTTTGATCTGGGAAGCATTCGGAGCGCTGGCCGCCAAGAATCGTAATTCGGGACTCACAGCAAACCCCTAGCCGAAATCGTGAATTTGGTCAAGAATCGGGTGGACACGGCGCGGCAAACCGGCTTATAGTAGATCCTTGCGCTCCCAGACAAATTAAGCAGTCATATTGCGGACAGCTGGGTGCCCCGAGTATAGCGGCGGGGTGTTTCTGGTGAGCATTTCATTACCGACCGTCAATTATCTTGACAGACGAACCCGACGGGGTTCACGGAGGTTGTTCCTTGGCTGCTGCGCGCGATGCGTCCACCAATAAGTCCCCGAAAAACGGCCGCTCAGCTTCGCGGCTTTCTTTCGCAAAAATCACTGACACGCTAACGGTTCCCGATCTGCTCGCGTTGCAGACCGAGAGCTTTGATTGGCTGGTCGGAAACGACATCTGGAAGAACCGTGTAACTGACGGTGTTGCCGCTGGTCGTACCGATCTGCCAACTCGTAGTGGTCTCGATGAAATCTTTGAAGAGATTTCACCGATCGAAGACCTCGGCGAGACGATGCAGTTGTCGTTTACGGAGCCTGAGCTCGAAGAGCCCAAGTACTCCATCGATGAGTGCAAGGAGCGCGGCAAGACTTTTGCTGCTCCCCTGTATGTCAACGCCGAGTTCATGAACCACCTCACCGGTGAGATCAAGACTCAGACCGTGTTCATGGGCGACTTCCCGCTCATGACCGCTCGCGGTACCTTCATCATCAACGGAACCGAGCGCGTCGTAGTTTCGCAGCTCGTCCGTTCGCCTGGTGTGTACTTCGACCGCCAGCCCGAGAAGCTGTCCGACAAGGACATCTACTCGGCTCGCATCATCCCGAGCCGTGGTGCTTGGCTTGAATTCGAGATCGACAAGCGCGACCAGGTCGGCGTTCGCATCGACCGCAAGCGCAAGCAGTCGGTCACGGTCTTCCTGAAGGCCCTCGGCCTCTCGAGCGAAGAAATCCTTGAAGAATTCAAGGGCTTCCCGTCGATCGAAGCCACCTTGGAGAAAGACAACATCCTCACCAAGGAAGAAGCGCTCAAGGACATCTACCGCAAGCTTCGCCCAGGCGAGCAGGTTGCTGCTGAAGCCGCACGCGCGCTTCTTGACAACTTCTACTTCAACTCCAAGCGCTACGACCTCGCGAAGGTTGGTCGTTACAAGATCAACCGCAAGCTCGGTCTCGACACTGACATTAAAGAGTCGGTGCTCACCGTTGAAGACATCATCGCGACCATCAAGTACATGGTTTCGCTTCACGACAACTCGGCACCCAGTGTCTCGGTTAGTGACAGCGGAGTAGCCAGTGTCAAGGGCGTCCGCGATGGCAAGAAGGTCAACGTTCGTCTCGACATTGACGACATCGACCACTTCGGCAACCGTCGCATCCGCGCTGTTGGTGAGCTCATCCAGAACCAGGTTCGTACCGGCCTCAGCCGTATGGAGCGTGTTGTTCGCGAGCGCATGACAACGCAGGACATCGAAGCGATCACCCCGCAAACCCTGATCAACGTGCGCCCCGTCGTCGCTGCGATCAAGGAGTTCTTCGGTACTTCGCAGCTCTCGCAGTTCATGGACCAAAACAACCCGCTCGCGGGCCTGACCCACAAGCGTCGCCTTTCGGCGCTGGGCCCGGGTGGTTTGAGCCGTGAACGCGCTGGTGTTGAAGTTCGAGACGTTCACCCCTCTCACTACGGCCGTATGTGCCCGATTGAGACTCCTGAAGGCCCCAACATTGGTCTGATTGGTTCGCTCGCATCGTTCGCACGTATTAACGCCTTCGGTTTCATCGAGACCCCGTACCGTCGCCTCATTGACGGTGTTGTTTCGACCACGATCGATTACCTCACTGCCAGCGATGAAGATGACTACATTGTCGCGCAGGCAAACGCACCGCTCACGAAGGACATGAGGTTCGCTGAGCCTCGCGTGCTTGCGCGTAAGAAGGGTGGCGAGGTTGACCTCGTTCCCGTTGAAGACATTGCCTACATGGATGTCTCGCCGCGCCAGATGGTGTCGGTAGCGACCTCGATCATCCCCTTCCTCGAGCACGACGATGCAAACCGCGCACTCATGGGTGCCAACATGCAGCGTCAGGCTGTCCCGCTGCTGCGCAGCGAGAGCCCGCTTGTCGGAACCGGTATGGAAGCCTTCGCCGCAATTGACTCCGGTGACGTTGTCACTGCCCTCAAGCCCGGTGTTGTCTCTGAGGTATCTGCAGACATCGTTGTTGTTCAGCTTGATGAGGGTGGAACGCAGGATTACTTCCTGCGCAAGTTCAACCGCTCTAACCAGGGCACGAGCTACAACCACCGCGTTATCGTCAGTGCTGGAGAGCGCGTCGAAGTCGGTCAGGTCATCGCTGATGGTCCCGCAACCGAAAACGGCGAGCTTGCCCTCGGAAAGAACCTCCTCGTGGCATTCATGCCGTGGGAGGGTCACAACTTCGAGGACGCCATCATCTTGAGCCAGAACTTGGTCAAGGATGACGTACTGTCGTCGATCCACATCGAAGAATACGAAGTGGATGCTCGCGACACCAAGCTCGGTAAAGAAGAGATCACGCGCGATCTGCCGAACGTCAGCCCAGAACTCTTGGCTGACCTCGACGAGCGTGGAATCATCCGTATCGGTGCTGAGGTTCGCCCAGGCGACATCCTCGTCGGCAAGGTCACACCAAAGGGTGAGACTGAGCTTTCGGCTGAAGAGCGACTGCTCCGTGCCATCTTCAACGAGAAGAGCCGCGAAGTTCGCGACACCTCGCTGAAGGTTCCCCACGGTGAGCAGGGAACGATCATCGCTGTCAAGGAATTCTCCGCAGACAACGATGACGAGCTTGGCTCTGGCGTCAACCAGCGTGTTGTTGTGTACATCGCCCAGAAGCGCAAGATCACCGAAGGTGACAAGCTCGCTGGTCGTCACGGCAACAAGGGTGTTATCTCCAAGATTCTGCCTGTCGAAGACATGCCGTTCTTGGCTGATGGAACCCCGGTTGACATCATCCTGAACCCGCTTGGTATCCCCGGCCGAATGAACTTCGGTCAGGTACTCGAAACTCACCTCGGTTGGGTTGCGAAGCAGGGTTGGGAAGTTGAAGGCAACCCGGAGTGGGCTAAGAACCTGCCAGCGGAGGCCTACAAGGCTGAGCCAGGCACCAAGGTTGCTACCCCCGTATTCGACGGTGCTTACGAAGAGGAAATCGCGGGTCTTCTTGACTCAACGACTCCTACTCGTGACGGCGTTCGTCTCATCGACTCTTCGGGTAAGACCCCGTTGTTCGATGGTCGTTCTGGCGAGCCGTTCCCGGCTCCCGTTTCGGTCGGTTACATGTACATCCTCAAGCTGCACCACCTCGTTGACGACAAGATCCACGCTCGTTCAACCGGTCCGTACTCCATGATTACTCAGCAGCCACTCGGTGGTAAGGCTCAGTTCGGTGGACAGCGCTTCGGTGAGATGGAAGTGTGGGCGCTCGAGGCTTACGGTGCCGCCTACGCGTTGCAGGAGCTTCTGACGATCAAGTCGGACGACATCCTCGGTCGCGTCAAGGTGTACGAAGCCATCGTTAAGGGCGAGAACATTCAGGAGCCCGGTATCCCCGAGAGCTTCAAGGTTCTTATCAAGGAAATGCAGTCGCTGTGCCTCAACGTCGAAGTTCTTTCGGCCGACGGCTCAACGGTCAACCTTCGCGACACGGATGACGAAGCCTTCCGCGCCGCCGAAGAGTTGGGCATCAATATTTCAGCCCGGTTCGAGTCCTCGTCTGTTGACGAGATTTAACCAGACCGAAACCGACTGCAGAACTTTCGAAGAGAGAAGATAAATTGCTCGACGTTCACGCGTTTGATGAAATCAAAATCGGTCTCGCTACCGCCGACGACATTCGTCGCTGGTCGCATGGTGAGGTTAAAAAGCCAGAGACCATTAACTACCGCACACTTAAGCCGGAGAAGGATGGTCTGTTCGGCGAACAGATCTTCGGTCCTTCCCGTGACTGGGAGTGCTCCTGTGGCAAGTACAAGCGTGTCCGCTTTAAGGGCATCGTTTGTGAGCGCTGTGGTGTTGAAGTAACCAAGTCGGCTGTGCGCCGCGAGCGCATGGGTCACATTGAGCTTGCTGCTCCGGTTACTCACATCTGGTACTTCAAGGGTGTTCCGAGCCGTCTCGGTTACCTGCTTGACATGGCACCGAAGGACCTCGAAAAGGTCATCTACTTCGCTGCCTACATGATCATTTCGGTCGACGAAGAGGGCCGTCACGCTGACATGCCTGCGCTTGAGAACGAGATCCGTCTCGAAATCAAGACGCTTGAAGGTCAGCGCGATTCCCGCATTGCCGAGCGCTTGACCAAGTTCGAGGAAGACCTCGCCGCCCTAGAAGAAGAGGGTGCCAAGGCCGACCAGAAGCGTCGCGTCAAGGATGCAGCTGAGAAAGAGATGTCTCAGTTGCGCAAGTCGATCGACGAGCAGATCTCACAGCTCGAGCGTGTCTGGGATGACTTCCGCAGCCTCAAGATTGGTGACCTCAAGCCTGAGGATTCCGTCTTCCAGGAACTGCAGGATCGTTTCGGAAGCTACTTCGAGGCATTCATGGGAGCCGAGGCAATCAAGAAGCGCCTTCAGGCATTCGACCTTGCACTCGAGAGCGTTGAACTGCACGACCAGATCGCTAACGGCAAGGGTCAGAAGAAGATCCGCGCCATCAAGCGCCTGCGTGTAGTCAACTCGTTCCTGCAGACCGGCAACTCGCCGGCCGCAATGGTGCTCGACGTTGTTCCGGTTATTCCTCCGGAGCTTCGCCCGATGGTCCAGTTGGATGGTGGCCGCTTCGCGACCTCTGACCTCAACGACCTCTACCGTCGTGTGATCAACCGCAACAACCGTCTGCGTCGCCTCCTTGACCTCGGTGCTCCCGAGATCATCGTCAACAACGAGAAGCGCATGCTTCAGGAAGCCGTTGACGCACTGTTCGACAACGGTCGTCGTGGCCGCCCCGTCACCGGTACTGGTAACCGTGCCCTCAAGTCCTTGAGCGACATGCTCAAGGGTAAGCAGGGTCGTTTCCGCCAGAACCTGCTCGGAAAGCGCGTTGACTACTCCGGTCGTTCGGTGATTATTGTTGGACCGCAGCTCAAGCTGCACCAGTGTGGTCTCCCGAAGCAGATGGCTCTCGAGCTGTTCAAGCCGTTTGTTATCAAGCGCCTTATCGACTTGAGCCACGCGCAGAACATCAAGAGCGCTAAGCGCATGGTTGAGCGTGCACGTCCGCAGGTCTGGGACGTACTCGAAGAGATCATCCGCGAGCGTCCAGTTCTGCTGAACCGTGCACCAACCCTGCACCGTTTGGGCATCCAGGCATTCGAACCTCAGCTCGTTGAAGGTAAAGCTATCCAGCTTCACCCCCTCGTCTGTGCTGCATTCAACGCTGACTTCGACGGTGACCAGATGGCTGTTCACCTCCCGCTGTCGGTGGAAGCGCAAGCTGAAGCTCGCATCCTCATGCTCGCAAGCAACAACATCCTCAAGCCGTCTGACGGTCGCCCGGTGACCCTGCCAACACAGGACATGATCATCGGACTGCACCACCTGACCACGCTCAAGGAAGGCGTTGCTGGGGAAGGCCGTGCGTTCTCGTCGGTTGCTGAAGCGATCTTCGCGTTCGATCAGCACTCGCTTGATCTCAACGCCAAGGTGCGTCTGCGTCTCGACAACGTGTACCTCTCTGAAGAAGATGCCCCTGAGGGCTTCGTACAGGGTCAGTCCAAGCTCATGGAGACGACCCTCGGTCGTGCCCTCTTCAACGAGGCGCTTCCGAAGGACTACCCGTACATTGAGGCACTCGCTGACAAGGGCCAGATTTCGGCCATCGTCAACGACCTCGCTGAGCGGTACGTGAAGGTAGATGTAGCTGCGGCTCTAGACGCGATCAAGGATGCTGGTTTCCACTGGGCTACTCGTTCCGGTGTAACCGTTGCGCTGTCTGACATCGTGACCCCGCCGAACAAGCCCGAGATCATCGGTCGCTACGAGAAGTTGGCTTCCAAGGTTCAGGGCCAGTTCGAGAAGGGACTCACGACCGACGCTGAGCGTCGTCAGGAGCTCATCGAGATCTGGAACAAGGCAACCGCAGAAGTGGCAACTGCCATGCAGTCAAACTTCCGCACTGACAACAACATCAACCGCATGGTGTCGTCTGGTGCTCGTGGTAACTGGATGCAGGTTCGTCAGATCGCCGGTATGCGTGGACTGGTATCGAACCCGAAGGGTGAGATCATTCCTCGCCCGATCGTTCACTCCTACAAGGAAGGCCTGACCGTAGCCGAGTACTTCATCTCGACTCACGGTGCCCGTAAGGGACTGGCTGACACCGCACTGCGCACCGCAGACTCGGGATACCTCACGCGTCGACTCGTTGACGTGTCGCAGGATGTCATCATTCGTGAAAACGACTGTGGCACCGGCAAGGGACTCGACATGCCGATCGCAGCTCAGAACGCTGATGGCAAGTGGATCCTCGACGACAACGTTGAGAACTCGGTCTACGCACGCAGCCTCGCTGCTGACGCCACCAACGACAAGGGCGTAGTTGTAGCCTCGGCTGGCGCCGACGTCGGAGACGTTCTGCTCGAGAAGCTGGTTGCTGCTGGAGTTCACAGCATCAAGGTTCGCTCGGTGCTCACGTGTGAGTCCGCTGTTGGTGTGTGTGCAGTCTGCTACGGCCGCTCGCTCGCAACTGGTCTCCTCGTTGACATCGGTGAGGCTGTCGGAATTATCGCCGCACAGTCGATCGGTGAGCCCGGTACCCAGCTGACCATGCGTACCTTCCACACCGGTGGTGTTGCTTCGGCAGACGACATTACGCAGGGTCTTCCCCGCGTTACGGAACTCTTCGAAGCTCGTACCCCTAAGGGTGCAAGCCCCATCGCAGAAGCCGCTGGTCGCGTCACGATTGAAGACACCGACCGCAGTCGCAAGCTGATCCTCACGCCAGACAATGGCGACGAGCCCATCGCTTACCCGATCCTGCGTCGCGCAACCCTCCTCATCGAGGATGGCGAGCACGTAGAACTCGGCAAGCAGCTGCACGTCGGAAACGTTGACCCGAAGGAAGTTCTTCGAGTCCGCGGTGTCCGTGCCGTTCAGCAGCACCTTGTTGATGGTGTTCAGGGCGTTTACCGTTCGCAGGGTGTACCGATTCACGACAAGCACATTGAGGTCATCGTTCGTCAGATGCTCCGCAAGGTGACTGTTGTTGACCACGGTGACACCGGTCTGCTTCCTGGTGAGCTTGTTGATCGTTCGAAGTACAACGACCTCAACCGGTCGGTACTCACCGAGGGCAAGGCAACGGCATCCGCGCGTCAGGAGATCTTGGGTATCACCAAGGCTTCACTGGCAACCGAGTCGTGGCTGTCGGCCGCGTCGTTCCAGGAGACCACCCGCGTTCTTACGCAGGCGGCCATGGAAGGCAAGTCTGACCCGCTCATGGGACTCAAGGAGAACGTCATCATCGGTAAGCTCATCCCGGCTGGTACGGGATTGCCGCGCTACCGCGATGTATCGGTCGAGGCAACGGAAGAGGCGAAAGCCGAACGTTACCCCAACCGCATCTTCGCTGATGACGCAAGCCTCAGCGAGAGCGACTTGAGCTTCGTCGACTTCGACAGCTTCAGCTCAAATGACTCAACACCGGGAACCTACAACTAAGTAGTCTCGGAGTCACCTGCGGGTGATACCACCGAAGGGCCCCTCGTCATCGCGACGAGGGGCCCTTCGTCGTTTTCGGTGTTGTAGCGGTTTCGCGCTTCCCGCTCTTGGCTACCCGCTACCGCTACCGCTATCGCTACCGCTACCGCTACCAGTTGCGGGTTACTGGCTCTGAGGCGTCGGTATCTGCGAGAGCGCTTGGCAGTTCGGCTCTGGAATACTCATGGCCGTCAGCCACGAGAGTTGCGAGAAGTTGCCGGCCGGCGGGAAGCAGGCGAATGGTGACTGTGCCGTCGCTCGCATTGTCGAGCATCCGAACCGACGCATCGATGACGCGCGATAGTGCCCCGGCGGGGAGTGCCAGAGGGTAACGATCGTCGAGCAGTAGCACGACAACACCACGTCGTCGAGCGCGTTGAACGGCCGCAACGATTTCCGGTAAGTCCAGCTGGCGGGCACGCAGGCTGTCACGGAGTCGTGCTTCTGCGACGAGGAGTTCCTGCCGGTCGTCATCGCTCAGCGGGGAACCATCAGCGATGCGTTGCAAGTGAGGACCAACCGCCGCATCGAGCGCTGCGAGACGACGTGAACGTTCTGCGGTTCGGGCGAGGGCCGCAGCCTCGGCCGCTACCCGAGCGGTGTCGGCGTCGTGCACGTTTTCTAGCCTCTTACTGGTTCTCTTCATGCCGTAGGCAAAGAGGGAGCCGACCAGAACGATCGGCGCTTGGCGGGCTACCAAGAGAATTGATTCAAGCAAACGATCATCGGTGGTCAGGCCCCAGATGATAGCGGCCGCTCCAATAGCGGCGAAACCGGCCCACGCGAGCAAATCACGACCGCGAAGACTGAGATAGAACATGACGAGCGCCCCCGCACCGACATACCACTGCGAGAAACCGCCGTTGATCGCATTCCACGACGAGAGCACCGTGGTGAAGACGCTGGCCGAGATAACGAACACGCACACTCGAACACTGACTCGTTCGCTCGTGTCTTGAGTGAGTGCGAACCAGATCGCGCCGAAGACGACCACGGAAAGATAGACGATTGTGGGGGAGTGCACATCGTCGAGAGAGAGCACGGCGAGCGTCGACATTGTGGCGTAGTAGATCCAAATCAGCAGATGGGCTCCACGACCGGTCAGTTCGGGTAGTTCTAGCCGTTGCGGAACGCCCACATAGGGCTTCATCCGTGCCACCCGACGCTCACTCGAGTACCTTCGCCCGGCTGCGACCACACTGTTGCACTTGCACCAGGTAGCGCATTGACTCTGCCCAAGATGCTCACCATAATGCCGAGGCGATTCTTCGGCACCTGGGTAGCATCAAATCCACGCCCGTCATCGGTGATCGAGACGTCAACGCGGTCATCGCTCAGCTGAAGCGCGACGGTGCGAGTGACGAGTGCCGAGCCAAGTGCAGCATGCACGACACTATTGCGCAGTGCCTCGACTGTCGCTTCAATGAGCGCGCTGGCAATTGACGACGGGATCGGGGGATGTCGCACGCCGGTCACGGTAAATTCTGCGGCATCCGTCGTCTCTGCGATGGAGGTTGCCAGCCCCTGCACGAGGTGGTCAGAGTGGATGAGTTCGGGAACGTTGGCTGTGGCCTCGTGAAGCTCGCTCAGTCGTTCGATCGTGCGCGCGGCCTGTGTCCGCGTCGACTCCGAATCGCTTCTCCCGGCGCCTGCCGCAGCGAAGATGGTGGCAATTACTTCGTCATGAACGAGCGCATCGAGATGAGCTTGTTCTTCGGCGCGTGCGGTCAACGCTGCGGCACGCATTGATGATGCCCGCGCCGCAGCGGTTGCCACGTCCACGTCTCGGCCGGCGCGAATCGCGACAGTGGCTACCGCGGTGAACACCGCGCACACCGTAATGGTGAAGAACGCGAACTGAAAGGCGAGAGAAACGTCGGCACCACCGTCAGCGATGATTCGAATGGGGGCAATGACGAGCGAGCTTGCAATGAGAAAGGTCCACGTGATCGTCGGGCGCCAAGCGATTGCAGCGGGAACAGTCGCGAGAGCAGTCATGCCTACGGTCCAGGGTGCCATCTCGGCGGGCATGGGGCCGTTGATGAAGGCGGGGATCCAGCTCAGCACAACGGCGGTAAAGAGAAGCGCATAAGTGCCGTGCATCGCACGGAGAACGCGGAGTGAACTCCATGGTGACGCTGCCGCCATCAACACCGGCAACCCAAAAACTGTCATCGCGGCCACGGTCTGCCAGTGCTCAACGACGAACGGTTTCTGATCCGTGAGCGAACCAACCGTCAATGCGAGAAAAAGCATCGTGGTTGCGGCCAGTACCGCGCTCATAACGCGAACCACACCGAGTTCTGCGCTGGCAGTTATCGGCTGGCGTGACAATGGCGACTTCACGAGACGTAAGTCACGAGTTCGGTGGGGGAAGGATGCCGTCTTCGACGGCGCGTTTGTAGAGGTCAACCTTGGTGTGGGCCGGGCGACCGACCATGGCGTACTTGTGGCGGATGCGGCGCACATATTCTGCGACCGTGCTCGACGAGAGACCAGCGCGATGAGCGACAGCGATCGATTTGTCCCCAGAGGCGTAGTGAGCCAGTACTTCTTGTTCTTTGGGACTCAGTCCGGCAGCTGCGAGTTCAGGGTCGGAGTCAAGGGCTGCAGCCCAGTCGGTGGTGACTACCGGGTTGCCGCGGGCGGCTTCACGCACTGCATCCACAATCACGTCTCGGGATTCAGACTTTCGCATGATGCCCAAGACCCCGGCCCGGGATGCCGCCCGCACCTCACCAGCATTGTCTGCTGCGGTGAAAACGAGAACGTTGACTCCCTGCTCGCGTAGCCACGCGACGTTCGACTCAACAGTGCTGCCGTCAGAGAGGCGTATGTCGAGCACGACCAAGTCGAGGCCATCAGCGAGTGAACTGAGCTCGCTCACGCGTGAAACTGATTCAACGAGAGTGATGTCCGGGCACTGCGAAAGTAGGGAGGCGAAGCCCAGTTGCACTGTCTCGTGGTCATCCACGTGTCCTACGCGATAAGTGCGCTGAACATTATCCTGCGTTGTCAATCAGGTCCCCGTTCGGATCAGGGTGAACTAGCTAGTGTCACAGATTCGCACCTGCCTACGACAACCGTACCGGAACTTTCTGTCTGTCCCCCAAACGGGTGTCATTCATAGTGACGACTGCCACAATGAGCCCCGCGGTGCGACCATCGACTAGTCGTAACTATCAAGGGGGCGAAGGGCTTGTGAATCGTCACGCGGTTAACGATCTCATTGAGTGTTCACTTCAGCGCTGGTACCGCCTGGTTTCCGAATGGCGCAGCCCCGAGGCGGGTACTGCCGCGGGATGCGTGAACTGCCGGGCATCCGAATTCGCCGCGTTCGATCGGCGTGGACACTGGCCGCACGACCTTGTACATTCCCTCGTTGAGACGCTCGAGCTTGTATCGATGCAGCTCGCTGTTGCTCTCCATGAAGATCGTCACTGCACTGGAGTAGGCGGACGTGCCACTCTGCCGTGCCGTTCGTGCATCGACGAAGCGCGTTCGACCGTCAGCGAACGCGCTCACCGCCAGAGTCAAGACATCGCCGACGTGATCAACGAGTGTGCGTTGCCTCGATTGGCTGCTTACGTCGAAAAAAACACGAATTTGGTAATCAATGCTGCGACTCGCGGCGAATGGGCTTCTTGAAACGTCTTGACTACCCCTCGCATGTGGGACTAGTGGTGCTGATGTGTCTCGATTAGCGTGGGACTCTGCTAGGACCTTGGGGGGAGGCACGCGTGACAACACTTGCTGAAGTATTGATTCTTCGTGGAATGATGCCGATTGAGAGCATCGATTCTGTGGGCACTTCACATTCTGATGAAGAAGCACTCGTCAGAAATCTACTCGACAGCGGAACAATTTCGCCGGCGCAACTCGCATCGGCGCGTGCTGCGCAAGCAGGAGTTCCGTTTGTCGAGCTTGTTGACTTCGCTGTAGACCACCAGGCGGTCGCTCTCGCACCGGCGGCAATCTGCCGTCGCCATGAGGTTCTGCCCATTGCGTTCTCCGAGGGATACCTCGTGTTGGCCATGGTCGACCCTGGCAACATTTTCGCCCTAGATGACATCCGTTCGGCTACCGGACGCCAAATCCGTGTCGTGGTTGCTGAGCGCAGCGACCTTCAGACAGCTCTCGATCGTTTCCACCGTGCCGATGGCGAGCTTTCGAGCCTCAGTAGCGAGCTTGAGCAAGAGGCAACGTCCACAGATGTTGCCCTCGCTTCGAACAACGAGCCGACAGAAGACGACGCCCCCATTGTTCGTTTTGTGAACCTGCTGATTAGCCAGGGCATCCAAGACAAGGCATCCGATATTCACATCGAACCCGGCGAGCACGACCTTGGTGTTCGCTACCGCATCGATGGTGTTCTGCACGAAATGCAGCGTGCACCCCGCCAGATCCAGAACGGCGTGATCTCGCGCCTCAAGATTATGGCCGAAATGGACATTGCCGAGCGTCGCAAGCCTCAAGACGGCCGCATCTCGGTCATCCACGGTCAAAAGAAGATTGACCTTCGCGTGGCAACGTTGCCGACCGTCTACGGCGAAAAAGTCGTTATGCGAATCCTCGACAACTCGAACACGACACTCGACCTGAGCCAGCTCTACCTGCTTGAGCACAACGCCAAGATTTACAAAGAGGCGTACACGAAGCCCTACGGAATGATCCTCGTTACCGGGCCAACGGGTTCTGGTAAGTCGACGACGCTTTACACAACGCTTAACGCTGTTGCGCGTCCCGAGATCAACGTCATCACGGTTGAAGACCCGGTGGAGTACCGCATGGCTGGCATCAACCAGGTGCAGGTCAACCCTAAAGCTGGGCTCACATTCGCTAGTGCGCTGCGCTCAATTCTGCGTTCTGACCCGGATGTTGTTCTCATCGGTGAGATCCGAGACCAAGAGACGGCGCAGATTGCGATCGAAGCAGCACTCACCGGTCACCTTGTGTTGAGCACGCTTCACACCAACGGCGCACCAGCCGCTATCACGCGACTGATTGAGATGGACATTGAGCCATTCTTGGTTGGTTCCGCAATTGACTGTGTTGTCGCTCAGCGACTTGCCCGACGCCTTTGCGATCGGTGCAAGCAGCCTGCAGCTCACAACCCGCAGGATCTCGTTAACTTGAAGGTCGGCTTCAACCCAGAAGGTCCGATGCCGACTTTGTACGCACCTGTCGGGTGCACCGTGTGTTCCAAGACGGGATACCGCGGTCGAATTGCACTGCACGAAGTGATGGCAGTGTCTGAAGAGATTGAACGTCTCGCCGTTGCTCGTTCATCTAGCGCGGAGATCAGCCGCGTCGCGATCGAGCAGGGGATGCGCACTCTGCGCATGGATGGTTGGGCTAAGGCTCAACTGGGCTTGACGTCCATCGAAGAGATTTTGCGCGTCGTCGCATAAGACGAAGTATCTGGGGGAATTATGGCTAAGCGGATTTACGACATCCCGTCGCAATCGGTAGACGAAAGTTTGTTCACACCGAAGGGGAACAGTGCGCCTTCTGGGCAGAGTGTTCCCACGAACTCTCCACCTCCGGCTGCGGGAACGAGTGTTCCCGGGCCGAGCAACCCGCAGGCGTCGTCGACTCCGTTCCCGGAGTGGGCGCAGACTGGCGCTGCACCCGCGGCTTCGGCAGCGACCGTGCCGGCCTCACCGCTTCCGACAATTCCACCGCCTTCTGGCTCGATCAACAGCAATGAGCCAGCGAGTGTGCCAGGACCGACTCCAGCATCCGCCCCACCGGCGGCTCCGGCAGCTGCCGCTCCAACACCGCCACCTGCAGCTCCGGCCGAGCCAGCAGCATCCGCACCCTCTGCGGACGCCGCTGAGGGTGGGCGTCGCGCGCGCCGCATGGCATCTGAGCCCGTGACGTCAATCGATTCTCTTGATGAGCTGTTCCGTCAGGCTGCAGCAGGAGCAATGTCTCAGACCTCTGCCGCTACGTCAGCAGCGGGTGCTTCCATTCCCACTCCGCCTCCAGCGCCGTCGGCTACGGCCGCCGAAGTTCCGTATTTTTCTGACGCATCAGATTCTGAAGCATCGGATGCTCCGGCAGCCGCCGCTCAAACATTCGCCGCGCCCCCGGCCGCCGAGAAGCCAGCGCCAGCGCCAGCCGCTGCGCCTGCGGAAGATGCGGCAACGCGACTCCTCGATGTGTCGAGCTCTGATGCGCCGACGGAAGATTTCACTAGTTTCCCGCCTCCCGGCGTGACCGAGGGTCTTTTGACCTTCACGAGCGGCTTCGGTGCCGAGCAAGCGGCGGCTCCGCGTGAGTCTCAGCTGCTCTCGGTTCCGAAGATCGTTGAGCAAGAGCGCGATCTGCGCCCCGAGATGGAGTTGACCGCGAAGGAAGGGGCAAACCCAGAACTTCTCGACGCGCTAAAGGAGGTCGTCTACACGGGCGCCTCTGACCTCCACATTGCTTCCGGTGCGGTGCCGATGATTCGCGTTGATGGTGGCCTTCAGCAGCTTGAGGGTTCAGCCGAGTGGGACAAGGATCGCACCCGAAACGCACTCTTCAGCATTCTCGATGAGAAGCAGGAGGCCCAGTTCCTTGAGGCTCTCGAGCTTGACTTCGCATTTGAGCTTTCTGAGGCTGCCCGTTTCCGGGTGAACTTCTACATGGACCGCGGCAACATGGGCGCTGCTTTCCGAATCATTCCGACTGAGATCAAGCAGTTGAAGGATTTGGGTATCCAGGAGTCCGTTTCGCAGTTCGCGACTCTTCCTCGTGGCCTTGTACTCGTGACGGGTCCAACCGGTTCTGGCAAGTCGACAACGCTCGCTGCTCTCATCGATTTGGTGAACCGCACTCGCGCTGACCACATCGTGACGGTGGAAGATCCGATTGAGTTCTTGCACGGCAACCAGAAGTCGCTGGTCAACCAGCGTGAGGTCGGCCGCGACACGCACTCGTTCACGGCGGCGCTCAAGCACGTTCTTCGTCAAGACCCCGACGTCATCCTGATCGGTGAGCTTCGGGACCTAGAAACGATCTCGATTGCACTGACCGCGGCAGAGACCGGCCACCTTGTGTTTGCCACACTGCACACTCAGGATGCCGCGCAAACTGTTGACCGCATCATTGACGTCTTCCCGCCGCACCAACAGGGGCAAGTTCGCACTCAGCTCGCGGCTGTACTGCAGGGCATTATCTGCCAGACGCTAGTTAGGCGCGCAAGTGGCAAGGGTCGTGTTGTGGCCACTGAGGTGCTCACGATGACTCCTGCTATCGGAAACCTCATCCGTGAGGGAAAGATCTACCAGATTCCGTCGGCGATGCAGGCCGGCCGTAGCGGCGGTATGCACACCATGGACCAGCACCTTGCTGGCCTCGCGAAGTCTGGCGCCATTACTGAAGAAGCAGCAATGGCTAAGGCTCACGATCCTGAGGGAATGAACCGATTGATGGGCGATAGCGCAACAGGAGTACCGAACTAATGGCTTCTACTGCTGCGACGACGAAGTCCTTTGAGTACAAGGCCCGCGATCAGTCGGGCAAGGTCGTTAAGGGTCGCATTGATGCTCTGAATGAGAATCAGGTTCTGATGCGGCTTCGCTCGATGGAGATCAGCCCGATCTCTGTCACCGAGGCGGGTTCTGGCACCGGTCTCAACATGGAGATCAACCTCGGCTTTCTGCAGAAGGGTGTTGGTCTCGATGACCTCGCCGTGATGAGCCGGCAGATGTCGACGATGATCTCGTCGGGCCTCTCCCTCATTCGCGCTCTCGTAATCCTCTCGGAGCAGACGGAAAACCCGACTCTCGCGAAGGCTCTGAGCGAGATTCGTCAGGACGTCGAGACTGGTGGAACGCTCTCCGACGCGTTTGCCAAGCACGGCACAGTCTTTCCGCCGATCATGATTCATTTGGTTCGCGCTGGTGAGACTGGCGGATTCCTTGACAACGCTCTCGAGTCAATCGCGAACAACTTTGAGGGAGAAGTAAAGCTTCGCGGAACGATTAAGTCCGCGCTCACCTATCCTGTTGTCGTTTTGATCATGGCGATCGCCGCTGTCGTTGGCATGCTTATCTTCATCGTTCCGGTGTTCCAGCAAATGTTCGCTGACCTCGGTGGCGAACTTCCTTTGCTGACCCAGATCTTGGTGTGGATGTCAGATGGAATGAAGTTTGTGGCGCCGATTCTTGTCGTTGCTGGAGTAATTTTTGCCGCATGGTGGCGCAAGAATAAGCACACTGAGCGTGTGCGCAAGTTCCTCGACCCCTGGAAGCTTCGGATGCCCGTGTTCGGGCCATTGTTCCGCAAGGTTTCGATTTCACGATTCACTCGTAACTTCGGAACAATGTTGGGCGCCGGCGTACCTATTCTTCAAGCGCTGTCGATCGTTGGAGAAACCTCCGGCAACTACGTGATTGAAGAAGCGCTTAAGCGTGTAGCGGACTCCGTGCGTTCAGGTCAGTCGGTGTCAGCTCCGCTAGCCCGCGAAAGTGTCTTCCCCTCGATGGTGACGCAGATGGTCGCGGTCGGTGAAGATGCCGGTTCGATGGAAGTCATGCTTTCTAAGATTGCTGATTTCTACGACGACGAAGTACAAAAGACCACTGAGCAGCTCACGGCTCTCATTGAGCCCCTTATGATCGGCGTTATCGGCGCGATCGTTGGCGTGATGGTGATCGCGCTGTACCTCCCTATCTTCGCCATCTTCGACCAGATCAAGTAACACCTAGCAGCCCCAGGCGGGGACGATGTGGCCCGAGCCGCAGCGTCCCCGTCTGGCTTTAGCGCGGGTGGCAGGGCGCACCATGCCCTGCAATATCACGTCTGATGACTGACTATTCCGGCACGACTCGCGTTTACCCCCTCGCACTGGGGTCGTAATTCCGCCAGTTCACCCCCGTTTGTGGGATTCTCAGCCGGTGCACATGTTGAGAGTATTTCTGTGGGGGGCTGAGAAGCTCATTTTTCTGGGGGCCCCTGTCCAAGATCCGAACCACAGACAGGAAATCCAAATGATTACTCGTATGCATGAAGCACTGCGCACCAAGCGCAACGACCTCGAGAACGACCAGAAGGGCTTCACTCTTGTTGAGCTCCTCGTTGTTGTTCTGATCATCGGCATCCTTGCCGCGATCGCCATCCCGTTCTTCCTCAACCAGCGCCAGGGCGCTTGGGAATCGCAGGTTAAGTCAGATATCGCTAACTCGGTTATCGCGGCTGAGACCTTCGCGGTGAGCAACAACGGTTCGTTTACTGGTCTTGACGAAACTGGTCTCAAGGACAACGGCTACAAGCCAACTCCGCGAGTTGTGCTCGACAGCGTCACGCCCACTGCCACCTCGTACATTCTCGTCTTCTCGCACTTGGACTACGTCGATGAAACCTGGACGTACACCAGCTCGAACGGTACGACCGTTTTCTCGGGTGACACACCGTAACCCGTAGCTAGACCGTGAACGGGGCGTCGCCAAGCGGCGGCGCCCCGTTTTCACACCTCGGGAGTGATCGCTCTCACGAGAGAACCCTTCTCTCCCGTTTCACCCGAAACCCTTAAACCCGTACGAAAGGGCTCATCATGCATCAGGTTCTACAGCGTCTTCGTAGCTCCGACGCAGGAATGAGCCTTCTAGAAGTACTCGTCGCGATGATGATCTTCGCAATTGTTTCGCTTGGCGTGCTTCACACACTCACCACGGTTCTCAGCGTTACCCGCGATAACCGTTCTCGCGTCGTTGCAGCAAACCTCGCCTCTCAAGAAATTGACTTGGCTCGAGATGCTGGCGACGTTTTCACCCTCTTCGATGACACCTACACGAAGACTCTCAACGGCGATGTCTTCACCGTGACCCGTTCCACGCAGTGGGTGTCGTCGAGCAACACTTCGGCATCGTGTGGCACCGGCGGCGGAACCCTTCAGTACAAGCGCATCAACATCGCCGTGACGTGGCCGAACATGCGCCAGGGCACTCAGCCCGTTCGCTTTGACACCCTCCTAGCTCCGGATGATCGAATTAACGACCCGGCGCTCGGAACCATTCTGGTTTCGGTAATTGGTGGCTCCGGTGGAGGTGCTGCGGGAGTGCAAGTGACTGCCACTCCGGCGTCCCCCGCCAACGGTGCCCAAAACCTTTCCGTGTCGCCACCGGCAACTGATGCTCAGGGATGCAGCTACATCCTGAAGGTGGCGCCGGGTAATTACAACGTCAAAGTTTCACGCTCCGGGTACATCACGGATGCCGGTCAGATTACTGCGCCAACCAAGCTCACGCAGGTCGTCGCCGGCACCGCCAGCTCAGTCTCTTTCAACTACGACAAAGCAGCGAAGTTCCGAGTGAAGTACATTTCTGACCCGGTTCCTGCCAAGATCCAGATTCCTAAGGACTTGACCACCTCCTTTAGTAGTTCCTATGGGGTTCATTTGAGCAGCGCCAGCAACGCGAACCTTTCTCGCGATGTTGACCTGTTCCCGTGGCGATCGGGCTACATCGGCTATGCCGGAAAATATGTCGCGAAACCCGAAGACACGACGAGCACTGCGCCGTATTGCGCATCACCGAACCCCGTACTGTGGCCAGAGGTCGACGTGGCAGGGACCATCTATCGCTCGCCAACCCCTGTTCCGGTCGCAGCGAATCCGGGGGACACCGTCGATCTGACTGTTCCGATGGGGCTCGTAGCTGTGAACGGCCTATCGGGGAAGGTTCTTCGGGCGATTTCAACCAACCCGGTATTGGGGAGTGCCGATCCTGGCTGCACCACGAGCAATGTATTGACCTTCGACTCGCTGGCTTCTGACACAACTCACATCGCACTTCCGTACGGCACGTGGCAGATGCAAAAAGCCAGCGGCAGCGGCTGGACGAATCTTGGGTCTAGTGAGGCCAATTCTCCCGTTGTTGGTGGCACCGCCGCCATTCCGGGAATAGTGACTGTTGATCCCCGGGTGGCACCATAATGAACAAATTTCGCACAGCGCTGCTCGCTCATGTTTCGCGAGTCCGTCGTGAAGACGCCGGAGTCACCCTGAGTGAGCTCATCGTCACGATCGCTCTCATGGGAATGCTCTTGGCCATGGTGATGACCATCTTCATCACGTTTACTACCACCTTTGCGAGCGAGCGTTCCGCGACGTCGAACACTGCTGGCGCGACTATCGCGATGAATGAGCTCACGCGAGTCATTCGTTCGGGAACTGAAAACCCTGTGGCTAGTTCAACGCTCAACGATCCCGTGTTTAGCTACGCAGGCGCAGAACACGTCGTGCTGCAGGCCTACCTGGATACGGATGCGGTGAACCCCCAGCCCGTCAAGGTCGAGTTCGTGATTACTGCCGACCGCACCCTCGTTGAGCGGCGTTGGAGTGCCCGCCTCTTGACGTCTGGCTATTTCACTTTTGAGCCAACAGTGGCATCCGAACGGACAGTAGTTCGCCAAATTGCGGTCGGAACGACCCCGGTCTTCCGATTCTTTAATGACCAAAACGTCGAACTTGTCCCTTCTGGCGGAACTCTCACCCTGGCGCAGCGTCGACAGGTGGCGGCTGTCAAGGTGTCGATGACCGTACAAACTGACCCGACCGGACGTGCGAAAACAGCAAGTCTGGAAAATACCGTAGGTATCCCGAACCTCGGTCTCTCTAGGATTGGAATCAACCGATGATC
Organism: Rhodoglobus sp. G.S.23; assembly: GCF_056675935.1. NCBI lineage: Bacteria > Bacillati > Actinomycetota > Actinomycetes > Micrococcales > Microbacteriaceae > Rhodoglobus > Rhodoglobus sp. G.S.23. Next base: position 2,445,221 of record NZ_CM155237.1, on the reverse strand, counting down.
CGATTATTGCGCGCTCGCATCGCCGGAGAACGCGGTGCCGCTCTGCCCATGGTGATCGGCATTACCGTGGTGCTGGGACTGCTCGTCACTAGCGCCGTCGCCTTCGCCACTGGTGGGTTCCGCCAGGCTGCTTCGACGCAACAATGGTCGGCATCGCTCGCTGCTGCCTACGCGGGCGTAGAGGATTACCAGAGCCGGCTCTCAGAAGACACCTCCTATGTGCAGTACGGAAACCCGGCAGCGACATTTTCTGCCGGTAGTGACGTGCGACTGCCGACCGGGGCGAATGCAAATCCTGCTTTCAATGTCGCAGCGGGTCAGCCCTGGGTGCCCATTCCTGGCGGAGCCGGAGCTTCCTCTTTCCGCTACGAAGTTGACAACTCCGACTATGCGGGCAGCGGCGTCATTCGTGTGCGTTCGACGGGAAAAGTCGGCGCAGAAACTCGCACCATCGTGGCCGACCTTCGGCAGTCTGGATTCATCGACTTCCTCTACTTCACTGACTATGAAATTCAGGATCCGGCATTCTCGGGCGAATCAAGCTCGTGCGTTAAATACTGGTGGGATGGCCGCAGCGGCATCTCAGGAAACTGCGGTGAGATTGCCTTCGGTAGCAACGACGTCGTCGACGGTCCAGCCCACTCCAACGACACCATCCGGATCTGTAACGCGACGTTCCTCGGTGCTGTAACGACGAGCTACGCGCCGTCAAGTGGGCTTCGGTACAACCCCCGAGACTCGCGCGGCTACAGCTGCAGCGGACAGTCGTTCGGCGTCCCCAATTCGCCGGCCTTCAGCCCGGTAATTGGAATGCCTGCTACGAACTCTCAGCATCTTCGGGAAACGCGATCAGATCTAGTTACCAATGGTGTTCCTCGTCCTGGTTGCCTCTACACCGGGCCAACCGAGATCACCCTGAACTCGAACGGAACCATCACGGTCCACTCGCCGTGGACAAAGAAAACTCGGATCACGGGCTCGCCCGCGACAGGCGGAAGCACCCCGTCAGAGTGCGGCAACATTTCCCGAATCACTGGCAGCTCCGGCGACACATTCACATTGCCGCCGAGCAACGTCATCTACGTTCAGGATGTTCCCGCGGTCTCCACCGACCCCAACTACTCGGGAACTAAAAACAAGGACCTTCCCTCCGGGCTGAAGTGTGAGGGTGAAGACGGCCAGAACAACGGCAATGGCATTGGCTACCCGACTCACAATGAGTCGGCATCCAGCAGCTCATACGGATGTCGGTCTGGTGACCTCTTCGTGAAGGGCACGCTCAGCGGGCAGGCAACTCTCTCCGCCGAGCACTACGTGTATATAACGGGAAACATTCGTTACAACGACGCCCAAGAGGATGTTTTGGGTCTCGTCGGAAACGACGCTGTGTGGGTCTGGAACCCTGCTCGCAACAGCTACAACACTGTGCTTAATGACAACAGCCGTCACATCGATGCCGCGATTCTGTCTGTCGGGCACACGTTCGCCGTGCAGAATCCCGGTGTGGGAAACGGGCGAGGAACGCTGACGGTAAACGGAGCAATTGCGCAGAAGTTCCGTGGAATCGTGCGCTCGGGCAGCGGCGGATACTCGAAGGACTACGTCTATGACACGCGACTGCGCTATACAGCGCCTCCGAAGTTCTTGTCGCCGGTGACCACAACGTATGGCGTCAACGTGTGGATTGAAGTTTCGCCAGCGTTCGCCTCAACGGGTGCCAAGCTCTGATGACCGCAACTTTCTTGCTCGTTATCTTTGCGGTGCTTCTTGGATTAGCCGTCGGCTCTTTCTTGAACGTCGTAGTGTGGCGCGTGCCACGGGGCGAAAAGATTTCGACACCGCCGAGCGCGTGCCCGAAATGCGAGCACGCTATTCGCTGGTACGACAACATTCCCGTCTTGGGGTGGCTGTTGCTGCGCGGAAAGTGCCGAGACTGCGGTGAGCCGATCTCTGCTCGCTATCCGCTCGTCGAAGCGAGCACGGCAATTACTTTTGGTGTCATCGCGGCAGTCGTTGGCGCTGAGACGAACCTGATCTGGACCTTGCCGGCCTTTCTCTATTTGGCGGCGATCTCGATCGCCTTGACGCTGATCGATCTCGATACTCAAACACTGCCAAACAAGATCGTGCTGCCGTCGATTCTGGTCGGAGTTGCGCTCTTGGCTCTCGCGAGCGTAGGTACCGGCAATTGGGGTGCGCTCCTCGGTGCCCTAGCCGGTGCGGCAGCGCTCTTCGTCTTCTACTTCATTGTGGCGCTTATCTCTCCACGGGGGATGGGAATGGGCGATGTGAAGTTGTCCGCCGTTCTTGGCCTCTACTTGGGCTGGCTCGGTTGGGGTGTGCTTGCGGTTGGCGCATTCGCCGCATTCTTGTTTGGCGGCGTCTTCGCTGTTGTGCTGGTGCTGATCGGACGGGCGCGTCGTCGCACCGCAATTCCGTTCGGGCCGTGGATGATAGCGGGAGCGTGGTTGGGAATTGCTTTCGGATCACAAATTTGGAACGGATATATGGTGGCGAGCGGTCTTAGCTGATCGTCACCGGGGGGATATATGGGAAAGAAACTAGTAGGACTGGACATCGGCACGACAGCCATTCGTGCTGTCGAGGTCGAGAATCCACAACAACCACGACCAACGATTCTTCGCTTTGGTGAAGTCCCGCTGCCCGAAGGTGCCGTGCGTGCCGGAGAGGTAATTGACTCTGCGACCGTAACTGCAGCCATCCGCAAACTGTGGACACAGACTGGCATCCGTACGAAGGAAGTCGTGTTGGGAGTCGGCAACTCCAAGGTGCTCGCGCGTGACATCAAAGTTCCCCGACTACCACTCAACCAGGTGCGCGAATCGCTTCCGTTCCAGGTGCAGGATCTTCTTCCCGTGCCAGCGACCGAGGCCCTCCTCGACTTCTACCCCGCCGCAGAGGCAGAGGGCGAAAACGGCCCGATGCTCTCGGGAATGCTCGTCGCTGCGATCAAGGCTCCTGTCCTAGTGAACGTGAACGCGGCGGTTGCTGCTGGCGTCCACCCGGAGAACGTCGATCTCTCACCCTTCGCGCTCACGAGGCTTTTCTCGGGGCCGGAGTCAGCGAACCTCACAACTCTTTTGGTTCACATCGGTGCCGCTACCACTACGCTCGTCGCCCTCGATGGCCACGTACCTCACTTTGTGCGTCTTCTCCCCAGCGGAGGAGCCGACATCACCAAGGGAATTTCGCAGCGCATGGACATCTCGACGCGTGATGCCGAAGCGATCAAACGCTCGGTTGGTGTTGTTGCCGCGCGCGCAACGCCTGAGCAGCGCCCAGCACTCGAAGTATCATTCGAACTCGTCAACGAAACGCTCTTGGCCATTCGTGCCACGATGCAGTACTTCCAGAACGCGAGAAGTAACCGCGCAATCGATCGCATCGTTATGAGCGGGGGCGGTTCACGCTTGCTCGGTCTTGTTGAGACAGTCTCCGAATTCACCAAAGTACCGGCGACGCAGCCTGATCCGTTCTCGCTGGTGACTGTGGCTCGTGGCCTTCGTGGCACGGGTGACGCTCAAGATATGTCTCTCGCACTTGGATTGGTTACGGGGGTCTCAGCATGAGCGACAAGAAACCAGCAGCACGTCGTGAGGTAAAGGTCGCAATTGCGTACCCACCCCATGTCAGGCTTTTGCCACCAGAAGTCGGCCAACGTAAGGCAGCCAATCGTGCCAGAGGGCGAGCAATTTTTGTCGCCATCATCGCGCTAGGAGTCGCCATTCTTGCGGCGGGTGGCGCGAACCTGGTCTCTCTGCAACGTGTTCTCGCCCTAGATAACGCTCGAGCGACCACCCTCTCACTCACCCAACAACAGGGCGAGTACACCGAGGTACGCACGGCGAACCAGAAGCTCCAATCGAGCACGAGTGCTCGAATATTCGCGACATCTACCGAGATTTCGGTCAGAACTATTGTGAGTGGTCTGGGCGGCAAGCTTTCTTCCGGCATGGCGATTGGTGCCTACGATTTTGAAACCGCCACTCCGCTTCTGGGATACGGGGAGTCTGTCTCACCGCTAGACCCGGAACGTATGGCAATGTTCAACATCCGAATTCTCGCCCCGACGCTCGCGCAACTTGATGTTTGGGTTCGCTCAGGAGTTGACGTTCCCGGCGTTGCTGACATTTCGGTTGTCTCGGCAGAATGGGACGAGGCGGGGTATTACACCGGTCAAGTAGCAGTTTTGATTAGTCGCGACGCGCTCCTTCATCGCTTCGACGGTTTCGTGCCAGAAGGCGAAGAAGCCGAGTCAGGGGAAGAGGCTGCTCCGGCGCCGACAGAAACACCCGCACCCAGTGAAACTCCCGCTCCGGAGGTTGGCACGAATGAAGAGGAGAACGGCTCATGACATTGACACGAATGTGGAGTCTGATCGGGGCCGTCGCGGTCATTGTGATCCTGCTGGCGGGCTATGCCGCCGGAGTAGCGCCCGCGCTCGCGGCGGCCGATAGCGCAAACGAAGAGATTGCGAGTGTTGAACTCCAAAACTCGTTAAAGAAGAACGAGCTTGCTGATTTGAAAGCACTGTCGGAGAACTCGGACACGTTGTTTGCAGACTTGGCAGAAGTGCAACGGTCAATTCCGACCGGCCACGAAACGTCGGTCTTCGCAAGCAAACTCGGCTCCCTAGCCGCAGCAGCTGGCGTTACGCTGGTCAAAATCAGCTATGTCAGCGCTGCGGATGCGCTAGCACCCGAGGAGGAAGCTGCGCCGGTCGTGCCTGCTGAAGGCGACGAAGCTGGCACTGCTGAAACGGATGCCGCGACCCCTGCTCCCGCTCCTGATGTAGCATCCGCTTCACAGTCGGTGCCCTCAGTGCCGGGTCTAGTAGCTATTGGTGTTGACATCCAGATCGCTGGCTCCTACTCCGCCATTCACACATTCCTCGAGAGTGTCCAGTCTGCCGATAGATCATTTTCCGTCGCGAATGTTTCGGTCGAGGCTGACAGCACCCTGACGACGTGGGAGATGACAATTAGCGGCGCCGTCTATGTGCTGCTTGATGGCCCGACCACGATTGTTTCCACCGGTGAAGGAACCAACGTCAACTAGACGCAGATGAGACTCGAGAACGCCACGATGCACTCAGTCGTGGCGTTCTCCTCATTTTTGAACCTTCGCTCAGTAGACTAGGCTCATCAGTCGCTGGCACGAGGAGGCAACAGTCATGACCGATCCATCTGTAGAGCGTGGTTCTTCCGATCTGAACCACGACAACATTGAGGATGCCGTAGTCGTTGACGAGACGGCCACCGACGCAGCAACAGCAACGACGGCCACGCCGCTTGTAGAGCCTGCTGTCGACTCATCTGCTGCATCTGCTGACCCTGTCTACGACGACGCGACGGTCGAGGCCGAAGCCGAACCGTTAGCAGAACCAGTGGTTGAGTATGAGCCCGAGATCGTCACCGAGTATGAGCCCAACGTTACGAGTGCCGCTGGCGCCACGAGCGCTTCGGCATCCGGCGAACCGCGCGTTGTTTACGTAACCGCGCCGACACCGCCCAAGGCGGCAGGCAACCGCGGCTTTGGTGTGTTCATCGCCCTCGTTTCCACCCTGGTTTTCGCCATCGTCTTCGCGATCGCCGTTGCGATTGTTAACGCCGTACAGGCAGGTCGAGTGGATATCGGGTTCGTGCAGCAACCTGCGTTTTACGTGCCCATTGCGTTCTTCGCTCTCGGGTCGATCATTATTGCCCTCCTCGTGAACCGTGCGGGCTGGGCAGCTCACGTGTTCGCCAGCATCATTGTTGGACTAGTCGTCTATTTCGGCACGGTTGGAGTGCTTCTACTCGCTAACGGCGTCATCCAGAACACTCCAGAGCAGGCTCAGTTGCTCTTCGCCCTCGCACTCATTGATCCGCGAGTGATTGCTGGCGGATTGATCGCACGCGAAGTCGCATTGTGGACCGGTGCACTCGTCGCCAAGCGCGGCCGCAAGGTGACCGAGCGCAACCGCGAAACCCGCGCGCAGTGGGAAGCAGAGGTCGCAGAGAAATCTGCAGCTCAGCACTAGTCGCGATTGCGCGGTCATCAGGAAGTTTTGCTTGCTGCGTGCGCGCTGTGACCATTTGACCCCGGCCGGTCCGGGGGGCTATTCTTTCTGAGGTGTGCGCTTTGTCGTGCGCTTGAACCGTGCCATCGGCCCAAACCGCTATTGCGGGGTTCATGCGTGAGTCACTTCACACCATAGGGTTCAGTCTTCTGGCTGACCCCCACGGCATATTCGCAAACCATCCGATCAGTTCGGCTGGGGCGTGGGTCCAGATGAACTCGAAGTTCTGAGAGGAGCTTCGAATGCTAACCATCATGACGCTGTCACCGTGCAGCAAAATCAAGGAGTAATTTAGTGCCCACCATTCAGCAGTTGGTGCGTAAGGGACGCTCGCCGAAGGTCGTTAAGACCAAGGCTCCCGCCCTTAAGTCCAACCCGCAGCAGCGCGGCGTTTGCACGCGTGTCTACACAACAACCCCGAAGAAGCCGAACTCGGCTCTCCGCAAGGTTGCTCGTGTCAAGCTTTCCAACGGCACCGAGGTCACCGCGTACATTCCCGGAGAAGGTCACAACCTTCAAGAGCACTCGATGGTGCTCATCCGTGGTGGTCGTGTAAAGGACCTCCCCGGTGTTCGCTACAAGATCGTTCGCGGAGCGCTCGACACCCAAGCCGTTAAGAACCGTAAGCAGGCTCGTAGCCTCTACGGCGCGAAGAAGGATAAGAAGTAATGCCTCGTAAAGGACCAGCACCAAAGCGTCCCGTAGTCGCGGATCCGGTTTACGGCGCCCCCATTGTCAGCCAGCTTGTCAACAAGATCCTTCTTGATGGCAAGAAGGGCCTCGCAGAGCGCATCGTTTACGGCGCACTCGCAGGCGTTACAGAGAAGACCGGCCAAGACGCCGTTGTCACGCTCAAGAAGGCACTCGATAACGTGCGTCCGACCCTTGAGGTCAAGTCGCGTCGTGTCGGTGGCTCGACCTACCAGGTTCCTGTTGAGGTCAAGTCGCACCGTGCAAACACTCTTGCATTGCGTTGGCTCACGAGCTACGCAAAGGGTCGTCGTGAAAAGACGATGACTGAGCGTCTCACCAATGAAATTCTGGACGCATCGAATGGACTTGGCGCCGCTGTAAAGCGTCGTGAAGACACCCACAAGATGGCCGAATCGAACAAGGCATTCGCTCACTACCGCTGGTAGTAGCTGCTCGTAGTGAAGCGAGTCAGGCTTTGTCTGACTCGCTTCACTATTGAGTTTCTTTCTTTTCAATCAAACTTTCGGAGGAACCTGTGGCACAGGACGTGCTCACCGACCTGACTAAGGTCCGCAACATTGGCATCATGGCTCACATCGATGCTGGCAAGACCACAACGACTGAGCGCATCCTTTACTACACGGGTGTAAACCACAAAATTGGTGAAACTCACGATGGTGCGTCGACTACTGACTGGATGGAGCAGGAGCAAGAGCGTGGCATCACGATCACGTCTGCTGCTGTTACCTGTTTCTGGAACAAGAACCAGATCAACATCATCGACACCCCCGGCCACGTTGACTTCACGGTTGAGGTGGAGCGTTCGCTCCGCGTTCTCGACGGTGCCGTTGCCGTGTTCGACGGTAAAGAGGGTGTAGAACCGCAGTCGGAGACTGTTTGGCGCCAGGCCGACAAGTACGACGTTCCCCGCATCTGCTTCGTCAACAAGATGGACAAGATGGGCGCGGACTTCTACTACACCGTAGACACCATCGTGAAGCGCCTCGGCGCTCGCCCCCTCGTTCTTCAGCTCCCTATCGGACTCGAATCTGCGTTCGAGGGTGTTGTTGACCTCGTTGAAATGCGCGCACTGACGTGGCGTGGAGACTCCAAGGGTGACGTCGAGATGGGCTCAAAGTACGCCATCGAAGAGATCCCAGAAGACCTCAAGGAGAAGGCTGCGGAATACCGCACCGCTCTCCTCGAGGTTGTTGCTGAGACTGATGACGCCATCATGGAGCGCTACTTCGCCGGCGAAGAGATCACTGTTCCTGAGATCAAGGCTGCGATTCGCAAGCTGACAGTCAACAGCGAGATCTACCCCGTTCTCTGTGGTTCTGCATTCAAGAACCGTGGCGTTCAGCCCATGCTTGACGCCGTTATCGACTACCTTCCTTCGCCGGTTGACGTGCCTCCCATGGAAGCACGCGACCCCCGCGATGAAGACAAGATCGTCATCCGCAAGCCTGACTCCTCGGAGCCGTTCTCGGCTCTGGCCTTCAAGGTTGCAGTGCACCCCTTCTTCGGTCGCCTCACGTACATTCGCGTGTACTCGGGACACCTTGACTCTGGTGGAGCTGTTGCTAACTCCACCAAGGGAAAGAAGGAGCGCATCGGGAAGATCTTCCAGATGGCTGCCAACAAGGAAATCCCTGTCGACAGCGTTACCGCTGGACACATCTACGCCGTTATCGGCCTCAAGGACACGACCACCGGTGACACCCTGTGTGACCTGAACGACCAAGTTGTTCTTGAGTCGATGACGTTCCCGGAGCCCGTTATTGAGGTTGCGATCGAGCCGAAGACGAAGGCTGACCAAGAAAAGCTTGGTCTCGCCATTCAGAAGCTTGCTGAAGAAGACCCCACGTTCCGTACCGAACAGAACCAGGAAACTGGCCAGACGGTTATCAAGGGAATGGGTGAACTTCACCTCGACATCCTCGTAGACCGCATGAAGCGCGAATTCAACGTTGAAGCCAACGTTGGTAAGCCGCAGGTTGCGTACCGCGAAACGATCCGTCGCATTGTGGACAAGCACGACTACACCCACAAGAAGCAGACGGGTGGATCGGGTCAGTTCGCAAAGGTCCAGATTTCGCTCGAGCCGATGGAAGTTTCCGGCGACACCGTTTACGAATTCGTGAACAAGGTCACCGGTGGCCGTATTCCTCGTGAATACATCGGATCGATCGATCAGGGCTTCCAGGCGTCAATGGGTGTCGGAGTCCTCGCAGGATTCCCGATGGTCGGCGTCAAGGGAATCATCCTCGATGGTGCTGCTCACGATGTTGACTCGTCAGAAATGGCGTTCAAGATCGCGGGAACCATGGCATTCAAAGAGGCAGCGCGCAAGGCTGACCCAGTTCTCCTCGAGCCGCTCATGGCGGTCGAGGTTCGTACTCCCGAGGAGTACATGGGAGACGTCATCGGTGACCTAAACAGTCGCCGCGGACAGATCCAGTCCATGGAGGACGCGACCGGCGTAAAGGTTGTTCGCGCCCACGTACCGCTGTCGGAAATGTTCGGTTACGTCGGTGACTTGAGGTCGAAGACCTCGGGTCGCGCGGTGTACTCGATGACGTTCGACAGTTACTCTGAGGTTCCCCGTGCGGTAGCTGACGAGATTATTCAAAAGAACAAGGGCGAGTAATCGCCGCACTACCAGCGCGCAACTAACATAGATACACACCAACTTGCGAAACATTCGGCAGTGAAAAGTCGTCGAGTGCAGAGCAACCGAGTCCTGAGGAGGACCCACAGTGGCTAAGGCCAAGTTCGAGCGGACCAAGCCGCACGTAAACATCGGAACCATCGGTCACGTCGACCACGGAAAGACCACGCTCACCGCAGCGATCTCGAAGGTACTTGCAGACAAGTTCCCTTCGGCGACCAACGTTCAGCGTGACTTCTCGTCGATTGACTCGGCTCCGGAAGAGCGTCAGCGCGGCATCACGATCAACATCTCGCACGTTGAGTACGAGACCACCAAGCGCCACTACGCACACGTAGACGCTCCGGGCCACGCTGACTACATCAAGAACATGATCACCGGTGCAGCTCAGATGGACGGTGCAATCCTCGTGGTTGCAGCGACCGACGGACCGATGGCTCAGACTCGCGAGCACGTACTGCTCGCCAAGCAGGTCGGCGTGCCGTACCTGATGGTCGCACTCAACAAGTCCGACATGGTTGATGACGAAGAGATCCTTGAGCTCGTTGAGCTCGAGGTTCGTGAACTCCTCTCCAGTCAGGGATTCGATGGCGACAACGCTCCTGTTGTTCGCGTATCGGGCCTCAAGGCACTTGAGGGTGACGAGAAGTGGACCCAGTCCATCCTCGACCTCATGGACGCTGTTGACGAGAACGTTCCTGACCCCATCCGCGACAAGGACAAGCCGTTCTTGATGCCGGTTGAGGACGTCTTCACGATCACTGGTCGTGGAACCGTTGTTACGGGCCGCGCCGAGCGTGGAACGCTGTCGATCAACTCTGACGTTGAGATTGTTGGAATCCGTCCGACCCAGAAGACCACGGTCACTGGTATCGAGATGTTCCACAAGCAGCTCGACGAAGCATGGGCTGGCGAGAACTGTGGTCTGCTTCTTCGTGGAACCAAGCGTGAAGATGTAGAGCGTGGACAGGTTGTTGTTAAGCCTGGTTCCGTTACACCTCACACGAACTTCGAGGGAACCGCATACATCCTGTCAAAGGATGAGGGTGGGCGTCACAACCCGTTCTACGCGAACTACCGCCCACAGTTCTACTTCCGCACCACCGACGTCACCGGCGTCATCACGTTGCCTGAGGGCACCGAGATGGTTATGCCTGGCGACACCACTGACATGACCGTTGAGCTTATTCAGCCCATCGCCATGGAAGAGGGCCTCGGCTTCGCCATCCGTGAGGGTGGACGTACCGTAGGTGCCGGTAAGGTAACCAAGGTTCTGGCGTAACTCCAGCACTAATTACGACTGAGGGTCGAGCCGAAAGGCTCGGCCCTCAGTCGTTTAACGAGTGACTAGTGCCGTCGATTAGCCAATTCGGCCCGTAAGTCGGGCGGTGAGTGCGCGCGCAGTTGCCACGGTTGCGGCACCGAGTTCGTCCCAGTGCTCGTCGACGGCATCCGCTCTGAAAGTGAGTCCAATGGCTGCTGAGGGGTAGCCGTTTCGGTCAAAGGCTGCGGCACCGACGGATGCATAGTCGACAGTAACGTCACCGATTTCTACTGCCCAGCCGCGTTCGCGAGTTGTCGTTAGCAGTTGGCTGAGCTCAGCCAGAGTTTGGGGCCCCACAGCTTGGCGTCGTGTCAGCGACGCGCGTGAAGGGTAAATTGCGCGCACCTGAGATGACGTGAGTTGGGCGAGCATTGCGCGACCGGTTGCGGTGAGGTGCGCTGGGAGTCGTACCCCTACGGCAGATACGGTCGTCGGTGCGCGCGCGCCCTGCACTCGAGCCGCATAGCTAACTTCGGCGCCGCTGAGAACGGCGAGGTGGGCGACGACGGGGATCGGCGCTTGGTTTGCGAGGCTCTGCATGAGTGCGGTGGCCAAACGCGACAGGCGTTCGCTGCGCAATGCCGAAGTGCCTATGTCGGAGACGAGGGCGCTGAGACCGTAGGTGCGATCCTCGGGATAGTGCACGACGAAGCCTTCGCCGATCATGACGGCGAGCAATTGATACACGGATGAGCGGGGCAGCTCTAGTTCGCGCGCGAGGCTCGATGCCTGGACGGGGCCCGGTCGGGATGCGAGGTATTTCAGTACGGCCATGGTGTTTCGGGCTGCAGGGATTTCGGGCACAACGCTCCTGTCTGAGATCTCAGACACCATATCGCGTTTTGCTCTCGCGGTGGATGGTCGATAGGCGTTCACTGGGAGCATGATTCTTGACCCAGACATGGCCATCACCATCGGCGTAGGACCTTTGAGCATCGAGGATGTTGTTGCGGTGGCCAGACACGGGGCACCCGTGCAGCTAGATCCCGCTGCCTACGAGGCGATTACTGCATCCCGCGCTGTGATTGACGCGCTGGCTGACGACGTGAGACCCCATTACGGTGTCTCGACAGGTTTTGGGGCTCTTGCGACAAAACACATCGCGCCAGAGCAGCGCCTGCAGTTGCAGAGATCACTCGTTCGCAGTCATGCAGCAAGCTCCGGTGCAGAAATTGACGCCGAGGTCGTGCGCGGAACAATGCTGCTGCGCCTCTCGACGATGGCGACCGGCCGCACAGGAGTCCGACCAGTGGTGGCCGAAACCTATGCTGCGATACTCAATGCCGGCATCACGCCAATTGTGGGGGAGTACGGCAGTCTCGGTTGTTCCGGGGACCTTGCGCCGCTCGCGCACTGTGCGCTGGCTGCCATGGGCGAAGGAGACGTGCGGGTTGCTGGCGAACTGCTGCCGGCATCGGCAGCGTTGCGCGCCGCAGGCATTGAGCCAGTTGTCTTGCACGAGAAAGAGGGGCTTGCGCTCATCAACGGCACCGATGGGATGCTCGGGATGCTCTCTCTCGCGATCACGGACCTGCAGGCTTTGCTGACGACCGCCGACCTTGCTGCAGCACTCAGCGTTGAGGGGCTTGCTGGCACCGATCGCGTGTTTGCCGAGGATCTTCAACAACTGCGACCACACCCGGGCCAAGCTCTGTCCGCAGCCAACATGCGTTCCGTGCTCGCAGGTTCCGGAACTATTGCAGCGCACGCCAGCACCGGCTTCACGAGAGTGCAAGATGCGTATTCGCTGCGGTGCGCACCCCAAGTTCACGGTGCAGCCCGCGACACCGTCGAGCACACCACGGTCGTCGCGAATCGTGAACTAGCAAGCGCAATAGACAACCCTGTGGTCACGCTCGATGGGCGACTGGAGTCCAACGGAAACTTCCATGGCGCCCCTGTCGGCTACGCCCTCGATTTTCTTGCGATCGTGACCGCGGATGTCGCGAGCATGAGCGAACGTCGCACCGACCGCTTTCTCGACAGCAACCGTAATGGCGGACTCAACGCCTTCCTCGCTGGCGACCCCGGTGTTGATTCCGGCCACATGATTGCGCAGTACACCCAGGCGGGAATCGTGAGTGAGTTGAAGAGGCTGGCGGCACCGGCATCCGTCGATTCGATTCCGACGAGTGCGATGCAGGAAGATCACGTGTCGATGGGCTGGAGTGCTGGTCTCAAGTTGCGCCGAAGCATTGACGGTCTCTCGCGAGTCATTGCCATCGAGCTCCTCACCGCCGCCCGCGGAATTGAGATGCGGGGAGAGACACCATCGCCAGTTTCGGCGTCAGTGATTGCTGCGATTCGCGAGCACGTTCCCGGTGCTGGGCCAGACCGGTATTTGGCGCCGGATATCGCCGCGAGCGTTGAGCTTGTTCAGTCCGGCGCGCTGCTGGAAGCCGCCAGATCCGTCACCACGCTTCACTAGCCTCGACCGTCATTAGGAGCAGTCATGATTACCGCACACCGTGGAAGCACTCTCAATACTTTGGGTTGGCAGCAGGAGGGCGCATTGCGCATGCTGCAGAACAATCTCGATCCTGAGGTTGCCGAGCATCCTGAAGATCTCGTTGTGTATGGGGGCACCGGTAAGGCGGCGCGCGACTGGCCAAGCTATCACGCCATCATTCGTTCGCTCACGACCCTCAAAGGCGATGAGACTCTGCTCGTTCAGTCGGGAAAGCCGGTTGGCGTCATGCAGACGCATGAGTGGGCGCCTCGAGTTCTTCTCGCTAACTCGAATCTGGTTGGCGATTGGGCGAACTGGGATGAGTTCCGCCGCCTTGAGCAGTTGGGGCTCACAATGTACGGCCAGATGACGGCGGGGTCTTGGATCTACATCGGCACGCAAGGCATCCTGCAGGGAACTTATGAAACGTTCTCGGCGGTCGCGGCGAAACGATTCGGTGGAACTTTGGCTGGCACGATTACTCTCACTGCTGGCCTCGGAGGCATGGGTGGCGCTCAGCCCCTCGCGGTAACCATGAACGATGGTGTTGCTATCTGTATCGATGTTGATCAGAGCCGCATCACGCGTCGCATTGATCATGGATACCTCGATGTGGAGGCGAAGTCACTCGCTCACGCGGTGGAGCTGGCGGTTGCTGCCCGCGATGCCAAGAAACCGTTGTCGATCGGTGTTCTCGCGAATGCGGCGGCGGCGGTGCCCGAGCTCCTTGCCATGGGTGCGCCCATCGATATCGTGACCGACCAGACGAGCGCTCACGACCCACTCGCCTATCTTCCGCTCGGCGTCGATTTCACTGACTGGGAGGATGCTCGCCGTGATCCGGGCTTCGCGCAGCGCTCGCGGGAGTCAATGGCCATCCATGTCGAGGGAATGGTCGGCTTCCAGCAGCAAGGAGCCGAAGTGTTCGACTACGGCAACAATCTCCGCACTGAAGCGCTCGCGGCGGGTTACGCGAACGCGTTTGCCTTTCCAGGTTTTGTGCCTGCCTATATTCGTCCCCTCTTCGCTGAGGGCAAGGGCCCGTTCCGTTGGGCGGCGCTCAGTGGCGAAGCCAGTGACATCCACAAGACGGATCAGGCGATTCTCAAGCTCTTCCCGGAAAACGAATCGTTGGCTCGCTGGATCAAGCTGGCGGGGGAGAGGGTGAAATTCCAGGGACTCCCTGCGCGTATCTGCTGGTTGGGTTATGGCGAGCGAGACAAGGCGGGACTTCTGTTTAACGAGATGGTGTCTTCTGGTGAATTGGCGGCGCCTCTCGCTATCGGGCGTGACCACCTCGATAGTGGTTCGGTCGCGTCGCCGTATCGCGAGACGGAAGCTATGAAGGACGGCTCGGATGCGATTGCCGACTGGCCGTTATTGAACGCGCTTGTTAACACCTCGTCTGGTGCCACGTGGGTGTCGATCCATCACGGAGGTGGAGTCGGTATTGGTCGATCGATTCACGCTGGCCAGGTGACGGTTGCTGACGGGACAGAACTCGCAGCACAGAAACTCGAAAGAGTGCTGACGAACGATCCGGGAATGGGCGTTATCCGTCACGTCGATGCTGGCTACGATGAAGCCATTGCTGTCGCTGACAATCTTGGCGTGCGCATCCCGATGACGGAAGGTGACAATGCTCAACTCTGATCCGCTCTGGCCGCGTGCGGGGGGCTGGCCTTCGCCGGTTGATGAAGAGTGGGCGGATGTCGCGCTCATTGGTATGCCGACGTCGCGCACGTCACTCTCGCCGACGCAGGCGCATACGACTCCTGCTGCGGTGCGTGAACTGTTGTGTCGCTATGCAGCGCTGACTGAGCTCCGCATCGTGGATGTGGGTAATGTGCGCGAGCCGGATCTCAACGAGCAGGGGGCGATCGATGCGGTCGCGGCGTTGCGGGCAGACTTCGTAATCGCGTTGGGGGGCGACAATGCGACGACTGTGCCGACGGCGCTGGGGCGGTGGGGTGATGCTGTTGATACTGCTGGTCTCATCACTCTTGACGCTCACTATGATTTGCGCGATGGCACCACCAATGGTTCTCCTGTGCGGCGTTTGCTGGAGGCTGGCCTTGATGGGCGTCGTGTTGTTCAAATCGGCATCGAGCCTTTGGCGAACTCGCTCGCGTATGCCGAGCGTGCTCGCGATGCCGGTATTACGGTAATCACGCGTGATGAACTGCGGGTGCGGTCTATGGAAGATGTCATGGCTCAGGCGCTAGAAATTGCTGGGGCCGGTGGTGGCCCGATCCATGTCGACTTTGATGTGGATGTCTGCGATCGCGCTGTAGCTCCGGCGTGCCCAGCATCGGTTCCTGGGGGTATTTCGGCGATTGAGTTGCGCGCTGCGGCTCGAATCG
This sequence comes from Rhodoglobus sp. G.S.23, assembly GCF_056675935.1. Taxonomy (NCBI): domain Bacteria; kingdom Bacillati; phylum Actinomycetota; class Actinomycetes; order Micrococcales; family Microbacteriaceae; genus Rhodoglobus; species Rhodoglobus sp. G.S.23. The sequence goes on along the minus strand of NZ_CM155237.1, from coordinate 2,429,639 downwards.
TGGGCGCTCACTCTGCGGTCTCATCGATTGACCTCGTTGAAGTGGATGCCGCTTCCGACTCGGCAGATGAACGAACGGTGCGTTTGGTCGCGCTCTGTGTTCTTGAGGCGATTTCGGGCGTTGCGTTGCGATGACCGCGACCACCGGCATCCCGCTCCCTAACGCTGCACCGCGCAGCACAGTGATTGACAACATTGGCGTTCTGCTGACTCATGACGTTGAGCGGCCAGAGTTGACCGATGCTGCGATCGTTTTTGAGAATGGTCGCGTTGCGTGGTGGGGTGCGTCTGCAGCGGCACCAACTGCGGATGTCCGGGTCGATGCCGGGGGCGGGTGCGTGCTGCCTGGTTTCGTCGATAGTCATAGTCACTTGATGTTTGCCGGGGATCGTTCGGACGAGTTTGAGGCGCGGATGGCGGGGCGCCGGTATGAGGCTGGCGGGATTCGTCGCACTGTTGCACTTTCCCGTGACGCCAGTGACGCCGAGCTTCTCGCGAATGCGGCGAAGTTGGTTGCAGAGATGCGCCGTCAGGGGACAACGACGGCAGAGATCAAGAGTGGTTATGGTTTGAGCGTGCACGATGAGGCGCGGATGTTGCGTCTCGCCTCTACGCTCACGTCGGAGACAACGTTCTTGGGAGCTCACGTTGTGCCTACGGAGTTTGCTGATGATCGTGCCGCTTACGTGCGGCTGGTCGTTGGGGAGATGCTCAATGCTTGTGCGCCGTATTCACGTTGGATCGACGTGTTCTGTGACAACGGGGCCTTCACTGAAGAAGAGACGCGCACCATCATCGGCGCTGGGCAGGCGCGTGGGCTTGGTGCACGACTTCATGGCGCACAGCTTGGTGAGTCCGGCGCTGTGCAGCTTGCCGTTGAGTTGGGGGCGGCAAGTGTCGACCACTGCACGTATCTCAGCGATGCTGATGTTGATGCGCTCGCTGGCAGCAACACAGTGGCTGGAGTGCTGCCCGGGGTGGAGTTCTCAACGAAGCACCCCTTTGTGGATGCGCGGCGTCTCCTTGACGCCGGAGTGACGGTTGCTCTGGCCAGTGATTGCAATCCGGGTTCCAGTTTCACGTCATCCATCCCGTTCTGTATAGCGCTCGCGGTGCGAGACATGGGGATGACATCTCTCGAGGCGGTTACGGCGGCCACGATGGGAGGTGCCCGTTCTTTGCGCCTCGACGATGTCGGGCATTTGGCGTTGGGTGCCCGCGCAAATGCTCAAATTCTGGATGCTCCGAACTATCGTCATTTGGCCTATCGTCCCGGTGTTCCGCTGGTCGCGAGCATCTTTGTGGATGGCGTGCACGAGCTGGTGAAGCGCCCTCACTAAATAGGTGCACAATTCCGACACGCCCGGGTTGCAGCAAATGCCCGGATGTGACAGACTCTTCTAGTTCAACATTTCGCCACCTCGTGTGTGCGAATCACTCCCAGGCAGTGCATAGTTCCACAAGGTGTGCCTTACGCAGAGCGTGAGTCATGCAAGGTGTAGTAGCTAGGCCGCGGGGAGCAGAACCAAGCTTAACCAACTCCCCACAACCTCTCGAAAGAGAACATCGTCTTGAGAAAGATGATTTGCGGGGAAAGTGTGTGCCGGCTAGCCAGCACATTCTCCTCGCATTTACGCGAGTTGGTACTACGAGCAGCGACAGCAAGAACTTGACAGATAAATAGTGGTGCGAAAGCAGAAGTGCTGAGCGTCTTCGGGTGGCAACATCCGGCGTCGAACAGCCCAGGTGCACGCAGTGCAGCCAAAGTACTAAGGGAAGAGAGCCAGTCATGGCGGGACAAAAGATCCGCATTCGACTTAAGTCGTACGACCACGAGGTCATCGACTCGTCGGCACGCAAAATTGTTGACACGGTTACCCGCGCGGGTGCCACGGTAGTAGGCCCAGTGCCTCTGCCCACCGAGAAGAACGTGATTGCGGTCATCCGTTCTCCCCACAAGTACAAGGACAGCCGCGAGCACTTCGAGAAGCGCACCCACAAGCGGCTCATCGACATCATCGACCCGACGCCCAAGGCTGTGGATTCGCTTATGCGTCTCGACCTGCCGGCCGACGTCAACATCGAGATCAAGCTTTAGCTCGCGCAGTTATTGAGCGACAGAGCCGATAAGGAAAATAATGTCTATAACTAAGACGACTAAGGGTCTGCTGGGCAAGAAGCTCGGTATGACTCAGGTTTGGGACGAGAACAACAAGCTCGTTCCCGTGACTGTTGTCGAAATCACCCCGAACGTTGTTACGCAGCTGCGTACGCCCGAGGTTGATGGATACAGTGCAGTTCAGATCGCGTACGGCCAGATTGACCCTCGTAAGGTCAACAAGCCGCTCACCGGTCACTTCGACAAGGCTGGCGTTACGCCTCGCCGTCACATCACCGAGATTCGCACCCCTGACGCCGCGGAGTACACCGTTGGTCAGGAGCTCGCGGTCGACATCTTCACCCCAGGCTCGAAGGTCGACGTTGTCGGCACGAGCAAGGGTAAGGGTTTCGCCGGTGTTATGAAGCGTCACAACTTCAAGGGTGTATCTGCGAGCCACGGTTCGCACCGCAACCACCGCAAGCCTGGTTCCATTGGTGCCTCGTCGACCCCCAGCCGTGTCTTCAAGGGCATGCGCATGGCCGGTCGTATGGGTGGTGACCGTGTAACGGTTATGAACCTCGCCGTCCACGCGATCGACCTTGAGAAGGGACTCGTGCTCATCAAGGGCGCCGTTCCCGGAGCTCGCGGTCGCATCGTCTTCGTCCGCAACGCAGTGAAGGGGGCGTAGTACACATGGCTACCTCCATCGACGTCATCGACGCCAAGGGCAAGAAGGTCGACTCTGTTGAGCTTCCCGCCGAAATCTTCGACGTGCAGACCAACGTTCCCCTGATCCACCAAGTTGTTGTCGCTCAGCGCGCAGCAGCACGTCAGGGTACGCACAACACCCTGCGTCGCGGTGAAGTTTCGGGTTCAGGTCGCAAGCCGTTCAAGCAGAAGGGAACCGGTCGCGCTCGTCAGGGCTCGATCCGTGCTCCTCAGATGAAGGGTGGTGGAATCGTTCACGGTCCACACCCGCGTGATTACTCACAGCGCACCCCCAAGAAGATGATTGCTGCAGCACTTCGCGGCACATTGTCCGACCGGGCTCGCGGTGAGCGCATTCACGTCATCGACGCTCTGTCCGTAGACAACAAGCCTTCGACGAAGACTGTTTCGGCACTGCTCACGAGCATCGCTCCGAGCAAGAACGTTCTCGTCGTGCTTCAGCGCGAAGATGCGATCAGCCTCAAGAGCATTCGTAACCTCGACTCGGTTCACGTTTTGTCCTACGACCAGCTCAACGCCTACGACGTCGTCGTCAGCGACGACATCGTGTTCAGCAAGGGCGCTTTCGACGCGTTCGTTGCGTTCAACACCAAGTCTTCGAACAAGGAAGAGGTCAGCGCATGACCGTCACGTACAAGGACCCACGCGACATCATCATCGCTCCCGTGGTTTCCGAGAAGAGCTACAACCTGATCGACATGGGTAAGTACACCTTCGAGGTAGACCCCCGTGCGAACAAGACCGAGATCAAGCTCGCTATTGAGAAGATCTTCAGCGTCAAGGTCGATTCGGTCAACACGTTGAACCGCACGGGCAAGACCCGTCGTACCCGTTTCGGTATGGGCAAGCGCAAGGACACCAAGCGCGCCATCGTCACGCTCAAGTCCGGTTCCATCGACATCTTCACCGCTGTCGGCTAGGGACCAAGGAGAAACTAATGGCTATTCGCAAGTACAAGCCCACGACGCCTGGTCGTCGTGGATCCTCGGTTGCAGACTTTGCTGAGATCACCCGTTCGACCCCAGAGAAGTCGCTTCTGCGCCCTCTGCCGAAGACTGGTGGCCGCAACAACGCAGGTCGCATCACGAGCCGTCACGTTGGTGGTGGCCACAAGCGCCAGTACCGCGTCATCGACTTCAAGCGCAACGACAAAGACGGCGTAAACGCCCGCGTTGCCGAGATCGAGTACGACCCCAACCGCACCGCACGTATCGCACTGCTTCACTTTGTTGATGGCACAAAGCGCTACATCATTGCGCCTAACAAGCTCAAGCAGGGCGACATCATCGAGTCGGGTGCCGGTGCTGACATCAAGCCAGGCAACAACCTGCCGATGAAGAACATCCCCGTGGGTACGGTCATTCACATGATCGAGCTTCGCCCCGGTGGTGGCGCCAAGATGGCCCGCTCCGCTGGTGCATCTGTTCGACTCGTTGCAAAAGAAGGCCCCTACGCGCAGCTGCGTTTGCCTTCCGGAGAAATCCGCAACGTTGACGTTCGTTGCCGTGCAACGATCGGCGAGGTCGGCAATGCCGAGCAGTCGAACATCAACTGGGGTAAGGCCGGCCGTATGCGCTGGAAGGGTGTCCGCCCAACAGTGCGTGGTGTCGCCATGAACCCCGTCGACCACCCCCACGGTGGTGGTGAGGGTAAGACGTCCGGTGGACGTCACCCCGTTTCCCCTTGGGGCCAGGCAGAGGGGCGCACTCGTAAGCGCAAACTGCCCAGTGACAAGCTCATCGTTCGCCGCCGCAATGTCGGCAAGAAGCGCAAGTAGTAGGAGAGTCAGAAGATGCCACGCAGTCTGAAGAAGGGCCCCTTCGTCGACGATCACCTCCTACAAAAGGTTGTCAAGGCGAACGAAGCCAAGAGCAAGAACGTAATCAAGACCTGGTCGCGCCGCTCAATGATCGTTCCAGCAATGCTGGGTCACACGATCGCGGTTCACGATGGTCGCAAGCACATTCCGGTATTCATCACGGAAACCATGGTTGGTCACAAGCTCGGCGAGTTCTCGCCGACACGTACCTTCCGCGGACACGTGAAGGACGACAAGAAGGGTCGTCGCCGCTAACGCGGTGGCGTAGGAGGTAGAGAAATGGTGGAGTCGATCGCACGTGTGCGTCACATCCGCGTGACCCCTATGAAGGCTCGTCGCGTTGTCAACATGATCCGCGGCAAGCAAGCACAGGAAGCATTGGCTATTTTGAAGTTCGCACCTCAGGGTGCTAGCGAGCCGGTGTACAAGCTTGTTGCGTCTGCAATCGCCAACGCGCGAGTCAAGGCAGATGCAGCAAACAGCTACTTGGACGAGCAGGATCTGATCATCTCGAAGGCGTTTGTCGATGATGGAGCCACGTTGAAGCGTTTCCAGCCGCGTGCCCAGGGCCGTGCGTTCCAGATTTTGAAGCGCACCAGCCACATCACGATTGTTCTGGCCACGCCAGACCACGTCGTTGAAGCCAAGGCCGACAAGGCAGGGAAGAAGTAATGGGACAGAAGGTAAACCCCTACGGTTTCCGTCTAGGAATCACCACCGACCACGTGTCGCGTTGGTTCTCTGACAGCACCAAGCCGGGTCAGCGTTACAGCGACTACGTTGCAGAGGATGTAAAAATCCGCAATCTGCTCAAGTCGAACCTCGACCGCGCAGGTGTTGCTCGCATTGAAATCGAGCGCACCCGTGACCGCGTTCGCGTAGACATTCACACTGCCCGTCCGGGCATTGTGATCGGTCGCCGCGGCGCCGAGGCAGAGCGTATTCGTGGAGAGCTCGAAAAGCTCTCCGGTAAGCAGATTCAGCTGAACATCCTCGAGGTCAAGAACCCCGAGGCTGAAGCTCAGCTCGTTGCACAGGGAATCGCCGAGCAGCTCGCTGCTCGTGTCGCTTTCCGTCGTGCAATGCGCAAGGGTCTTCAGGGCGCCCAGCGCGTTGGTTCGGTCAAGGGTGTTCGCATCCAGGTATCGGGTCGTTTGGGTGGCGCAGAAATGAGCCGCTCAGAGTACTACCGCGAAGGACGCGTTCCGCTGCACACGCTGCGCGCAAACATCGACTACGGCTTCTACGAGGCTAAGACCACGTTCGGTCGTATCGGTGTCAAGGTGTGGGTCTACAAGGGCGACATCACCAACAAGGAGCTCGCTCGCGAGCAGGCTAACCAGAAGTCGTCGCGTCCAGAGCGTCGCGATGGTGGCGACCGTGGCGGTCGTCGCACCGGTGGCCCTTCGTCCGCACCGAAAGCTGAAGCACCCAAGGCAGAAGCCCCCAAGGCCGACGCACCGGTTGCAGCAGGAGTTGAGGCATAACAATGTTGATTCCGCGTAAGGTCAAGTACCGCAAGCAGCACCACCCCTCCCGTAGCGGCCACGCTACCGGTGGAACCACGGTGTCGTTCGGCGAGTACGGAATTCAGGCTCTGACGCCGGCATACGTAACGAACCGCCAAATTGAGGCAGCTCGTATCGCTATGACGCGTCACATCAAGCGTGGTGGAAAGGTGTGGATTAACATCTACCCCGACCGCCCGCTCACCAAAAAGCCCGCCGAAACCCGCATGGGTTCCGGTAAGGGTTCGCCCGAGTGGTGGGTCGCCAACGTCAAGCCAGGTCGCGTGCTCTTTGAGCTCAGCGGCGTGGACGAGACGACTGCGCGCGAAGCACTCACTCGTGCTATTCACAAGCTGCCCCTCAAGGCACGCATCATCAAGCGCGAGGAGGGCGACGCATAATGGCGATCGGATCCAAGGAGCTAGCCCCAGTCGAGCTAGACACTTTTGAAGACGAACGATTGATTGACGAGCTGAAGAAGGCGAAGGAAGAACTTTTCAACCTTCGTTTCCAGGCCGCAACCGGTCAACTGGAAAGCCACGGACGTATTCGCGCTGTCAAGCGCGACATCGCTCGCATCTACACGGTTATCCGTGAGCGCGAGCTGGGCATCCGTGCAACTCCTGCTGCTATCGAGGCTCCTGCCAAGGAGACCAAGAAGCGCAGCACCAAGAAGGCAGTCGCAGCGGATGAAACCGCAGCAGACGCCACTGACGAGACGAAGGAGGCGTAGTCATGGCCAAAGTTGAAGACAAGAAGACCGCGGAGACCGCCGAGGTCGCTCGTGGGTACCGTAAGACCCGTCGCGGAATCGTAACGAGCGACAAGATGGACAAGACCATCGTTGTCATCGTTGAAGACCGCGTAAAGCACCCGTTGTACGGCAAGGTCATCCGCCGTAACTCCAAGGTGAAGGTTCACGACGAGGCCAATGTGGCCGGCGTCGGTGACTCCGTTCTAATCAGCGAGACCCGTCCGCTCAGCGCCACGAAGCGCTGGCGTCTGGTCGAGATCCTCGAAAAGGCTAAGTAATGCTTCAGCAGGAATCCCGAGTAAAGGTTGCCGATAACACCGGCGCCAAGGAGCTCCTCACGATTCGCGTTCTCGGTGGCTCAGGCCGTCGTTACGCCGGTCTCGGCGATGTCATTGTGGCAACCGTAAAAGACGCGATTCCTGGCGGAAACGTCAAGAAGGGTGAGGTCGTCAAGGCCGTCATCGTTCGCGTCATCAAGCAGACTCGTCGTTCAGACGGTTCATACATCAAGTTTGATGAGAACGCAGCCGTAATCCTTAAGTCTGAGGGTGGAGACCCCCGCGGTACTCGTATCTTCGGACCGGTCGGCCGTGAACTTCGTGACAAGAAGTTCATGAAGATCATCTCTCTCGCACCGGAGGTGCTGTAGTTATGGCAAAGATTCGCAAGGGTGACCTCGTACAGGTCATCAGCGGCCCGACCGAAGAACGTGGCGGAAGCCGCGGCAAGCAGGGTCGCGTTATCCGTGTAATCGCTGGAAAAGACCGCGTCGTCGTGGAGGGTGTCAACTTCGTCACCAAGCACGTCAAGGTTGGTCAGACTCAGCGTGGCACCAAGACCGGTGGTATCGAGACGATGGAGGCACCGATTCACGTGTCCAACATTGCTCTCGTTGACCCCGAGACCAAGCTCCCGGCTCGTGTTGGCTTCACTGTTGGCACCGATGACCGTGGAAAGACCACACGCGAGCGCTTCTTCAAGAAGTCGCGCCGCGTAGAGACCAAGAAGTCGAAGGCAGCTAAGGCTGAGCCCAAGGCTTCGACGAAGGATGCCGAGAAGGCAACCGAGAAGGACGCAGACTAATGACGACGACTGCACCTGCAGCTGGCAAAATCCAGCCGCGCCTTAAGCAGAAGTACCGCACTGAAATTGCGGCGCAGCTCAAGAAGGATCTTGGATTCACCAACGTGCACCAGATTCCGGGGATCGTTAAGGTCGTCGTGAACACTGGTGTCGGTGAAGCTGCTCGCGATGGAAAGATCATCGATGGGGCCGTCAAGGACCTCACTGCGATCACCGGTCAGAAGCCGTATGTAACTAGCGCACGCAAGTCGATCGCTCAGTTCAAGCTTCGTGAAGGACAGCCCATTGGCGCACACGTTACCCTTCGTGGTGACCGCGCTTGGGAGTTCCTTGACCGCCTGATCTCGCTTGCTCTTCCCCGTATCCGCGACTTCCGCGGCCTCTCGGACAAGCAGTTCGATGGCAACGGTAACTACACGTTCGGCCTCACGGAGCAGTCAATGTTCCACGAGATCGATCAGGACAAGATTGACCGCGTTCGTGGTTTCGACATCACAATCGTTACCACTGCAAAGAACAACGAAGAGGGCCGTGCGCTGTTGAAGGCACTCGGATTCCCGTTCCGTTCAGCAGAGAACGCATCTAACTAACCAAGTATCACCAATCGACCAGGTCGGCCTTCGTGTAACGGATGCCGAAACCAGTTGAGACAGGAAACAACATAATGACAATGACAGATCCGGTCGCTGACATGCTGACCAGACTGCGCAACGCCAATTCGGCGCACCACGACAGCGTTTCAATGCCTAACAGCAAGCTGAAGTCGCGCCTGGCTGAAATGCTCAAAGCAGAGGGATACATCCTCAGCTTCAGCACCGAGGACGCCCGCGTGGGCCAGACCCTCACGATCGAACTCAAGTACAGCCCCACTCGCGAGCGTTCCATCAAGGGAATCAAGCGCGTTTCGAAGCCTGGCCTTCGTGTATACGCTCGCTCAACCGAAATCCCCAAGGTTCTTGGCGGACTCGGCGTGGCAATTTTGTCCACCTCCTCTGGTCTTCTGACCGACAAAGAGGCGACTAAGAAGGGCGTAGGTGGGGAAGTCCTCGCTTACGTGTGGTAACTCAAAATGTCACGAATCGGAAGACTTCCTATTGATGTCCCCGCTGGTGTCACAATCACCATCGATGGACAAAACGTCGCGGTAAAGGGCCCGAAGGGTGAGCTTGCGCTCACCGTCAAGGCTCCCATCGCTGTAGCGCTTGAAGAGGGCCAGGTTCTCGTAACCCGTCCCAACGACGAGCGCGAATCGCGTTCGCTTCACGGCCTCACCCGTACGCTGATCGCTAACCAGATCGTTGGTGTCACCGACGGTTACACCAAGGGCCTTGAGGTTGTTGGTACTGGTTACCGTGTTACGGCAAAGGGCAGCTCAGTTGAGTTTGCTCTCGGGTACTCGCACTCGATCACCGTTGACCCGCCCGCAGGCATTAGCTTCGCGGTCGAGGGAAACAACAAACTAGTTGTCAGCGGCATCGACAAGCAGGCGGTTGGCGAAGTAGCAGCCAACATTCGTAAATTGCGCAAGCCAGAGCCTTACAAGGGCAAGGGTGTGCGCTACGCCGGCGAAGTTGTTCGTCGCAAGGCCGGAAAGAGTGGTAAGTAGACATGGCTCTCGGAACCAGAGGTAAGAGCAAGTCGGCCGCTAAGGGCCGCAGGCACGCACGTCTCCGCAAGAAGGTCGTGGGCACTGAGGTGCGCCCCCGTCTCGTGGTTACGCGTTCAGCGCGTCACGTATTCGTTCAGGTTGTGGATGACTCCAAGGGAGTCACCGTAGCCTCAGCTTCGACCATGGAGTCGGACATGCGTACGTTTGACGGCGACAAGACCGCTAAGGCACGCAAGATCGGTGAAATGGTCGCCGCGCGCGCCAAGGATGCCGGCGTTGACGCTGTCGTATTTGATCGTGGTGGAAGCCGCTACGCAGGTCGCGTTGCAGCTGTCGCCGACGGAGCGCGAGAGGGTGGATTGAACCTGTGAGCGACAACGTGGACAACAAGACAACTAACAAGGAGCAGGCCGTGGCCGCTGAGGCGACTAGCGCCATCTCCGTACCTGAGGTCGTCGTAGACGCCCCAGCAACCGACGTCACAAGCGAGCCTCGCGAGGCTCGTCGTGGCGGCCGTGAGCGTGGCCCCGACCGTGGTGGTCGTGGCGGAAACAACAGCCGCGACAACGACAAGAACCAGTTCCTGGAGCGCGTCGTCACCATCAACCGTGTATCGAAGGTCGTCAAGGGTGGTCGTCGCTTTAGCTTCACCGCGCTCGTCGTCGTCGGTGACGGAAATGGCATGGTTGGTGTCGGTTACGGCAAGGCTCGCGAGGTTCCTCTCGCGATTTCTAAGGGCGTTGAAGAGGCGAAGAAGAACTTCTTCCGCGTTCCTCGCGTCGCCGCATCGATTCCTCACTCGGTCCAGGGAGAGGCTGCTGCAGGCGTAGTTCTGCTGCGTCCCGCATCCGCTGGTACCGGTGTTATCGCCGGTGGTCCCGTTCGCGCCGTACTCGAGTGCGCCGGAATTCACGACGTTCTCAGCAAGTCGCTCGGTTCCTCGAACACGATCAACATCGTTCACGCTACGGTCGCAGCACTCAAGCAGCTCGAAGAGCCTCGCTCGGTAGCCGCTCGTCGTGGCCTCGATGCAGAACACGTTATCCCGGCACGCTTGCTGCGCGCCGAGGCTGAAGCTAAGGCAGGTGTCTGATGGCTGGTCGCCTGAAGGTAACCCAGATCAAGTCCAAAATTAGTGAGAAGCAGAACCAACGCGACACGCTGCGCAGCCTCGGGCTCAAGCGCATCGGATCCGTTGTTGTGCGCGAGGACAACTCGCAGAACCGTGGTTACGTCAACACGGTTGCTCACCTTGTCAAGGTCGAGGAGATTGACTAATGGCTGACGAGAAAGAAACTCCAAAGAAGGCCGCAGCCCCCAAGGCTGCTGCCACCAAGAAGGCTGCACCTGCGAAGGCAACGACAGCTAAGGCTGCACCTGCCAAGGCAACGACAGCTAAGGCTGCACCTGCGAAGGCTGCAACCAAGGCTCCTGCTGCAAAGTCCTCGACCGCTAAGACGACGTCGAGTGACAATGTGGCAAGTCGCCCGCAGGTTCTGAAGATGCACCACCTCCGTCCCGCTGCCGGTGCTAAGAAAGACCGCATGCGAGTCGGCCGTGGTGAAGGCTCCAAGGGTAAGACCGCGGGCCGTGGAACCAAGGGAACCAAGGCGCGCTACAACATGCGTGTTGGTTTCGAAGGTGGAAACATCAACTTCGTAATGCGTGCACCTAAGCTGCGCGGATTCAAGAACCCGTTCCGCGTTGAATACCAGGTTGTAAACCTTGAGAAGCTCGCGGAACTTTACCCCAAGGGTGGCGATGTAACCATCGCTGATCTCGTGTCCAAGGGCGCCGTTCGCAAGAACGAAAAGGTCAAGGTTCTTGGTCAGGGTGATATTGCGGTTAAGCTGAATGTTGCAGTTGACAAAGTCTCCGGCTCAGCAGAGCAGAAGATTGTTGCGGCCGGCGGTTCGGTTCAGTAACTGTCACTGCGCGAGACGTTAGTGTCGCGCTGGTCACACCGGTGACCAAAGCAGACAGGATGGGTGGGGAATCCCGCATAGGGGTTCCCCATTCGCCCGCAGTACATAGATAATCGGAGGCCTTGTGTTTAAAGCTGTCGCGCGGATTGTTCGCACGCCTGACCTTCGCAGGAAGATCGGGTTCACACTAGGCATCATTGCGCTGTTTAGGCTTGGCTCCTTCATCCCAGCGCCGTTCGTCGACTTTGGCAATGTTCAGCTGTGTCTTGCAGCTAACTCGTCCAGTGGCGGACTGTATGACCTCATCAACCTCTTCAGTGGTGGGGCGCTCCTTCAACTTTCCGTATTTGCGCTCGGAATCATGCCGTACATCACGGCATCGATCATCGTGCAACTACTGCGTGTGGTAATCCCACACTTCGAGACTCTTCACAAAGAGGGTCAGTCTGGCCAGTCAACACTGACCCAGTACACGCGTTACCTCACCATTGCTCTCGCAATCCTTCAGTCAACGACGCTGATCACGGTTGCCAGAAGTGGCGCACTCTTCCAGTCAGCCGGTGTTGCTGAATGTAGCCAACTGATCACCAACGACGCGTGGTACGCCATCCTGCTCATGGTCATCACGATGACCGCCGGCACCGGCCTCATTATGTGGATGGGTGAATTGGTCACCGAACGTGGAATCGGTAACGGAATGTCGTTGCTGATCTTCACCTCGATCGCTGCAACCTTCCCGAGCGCGCTCTGGGGCATCTACGTCAGCAGCGGAATCGAAATCTTCGTTCTCGTGCTGCTGATGGGCATTCTCATCATGGGCGCAGTCGTGTTTGTTGAACAATCGCAGCGACGCATTCCCGTTCAGTATGCAAAGCGCATGGTCGGCCGACGCACCTACGGCGGCAACAACACGTACATTCCGATCAAGGTCAACATGGCCGGCGTGATCCCCGTGATCTTCGCCTCCTCGCTGTTGTACCTGCCAGCATTGATCGCAAACTTCAACCAGCCACAAGCTGGTGAGACCTCTGCAGCATGGGTCGTCTGGATCCAGAACAACCTGGTATCCGGCGATAGCCCGATCTACATGATCGGTTACTTCCTGCTGATCGTAGGCTTTACCTACTTCTACGTTGCTATTACATTCAACCCCGAAGAAGTTGCCGACAACATGAAGAAGTACGGCGGCTTCATCCCCGGTATTCGCGCTGGTCGACCGACCGCAGAATACCTCGACTACGTTTTGACTCGCGTTACTTTGCCTGGCTCGCTCTACTTGGGCCTAGTGGCAATGATTCCGTTGATCGCGTTCGTCGTCATCGGGGCCAACCAAAATTTCCCATTCGGCGGAGCAAGCATCCTGATTATCGTTGGTGTCGGTCTTGAGACCGTCAAGCAAATCGATTCGCAGTTGCAGCAGCGCCATTACGAAGGTTTGTTGCGTTGACACGACTCCTATTGATTGGCCCACCCGGCGCGGGCAAGGGCACGCAAGCAGCGCGTCTCGCTGAAATTTATGGAATCCCTGCAATTTCCACCGGTGACATTTTTCGCAGCAATGTGAAGAATGGCACCGAACTGGGAACCAAAGCGAAGGCATTCATGGATGCCGGCGATAACGTCCCTGATTCCCTCACAAACGAGCTCATCCGTAGCCGACTCGAAGAGGCCGATGCGCAAGACGGTTTCTTGCTCGATGGCTACCCGCGAACGACCGACCAGGTCCGTGAGCTTGACGCATTCTTGGCTAGCCATGGTGCTGCCCTCGACGTCGTCGTTGAGCTTGAAGCAGACCCAGAGGTCGTTGTCGATCGACTGCGTAAACGTGCGCTTGAACAGGGCCGCAGCGACGATACCGAAGCTGTCGTTCGTCATCGTCTTGAGGTCTACAGCGAGCAGACCGCGCCGCTGATCAAGGTATATGCCGCTCGCGACGTGCTCGTCACGATCGATGCACTTGGTGAGATCGATGCCGTCACTGCACGCATCACCGACGCTCTCATTGAGCGCGGAATCGTCGCGGCAGACTCCTCGTCTCTCTAGTTCTCGAAACCGCCTAGTTCTCGAAACCGCCGAGTTCTCGAAACCGCCTAGTTCTCGATACCGCGCACTAGTTCGTCAATAAACGTTGGAAAGTCGACGGCCTTTCTGACGAGCTGCTGCACATAATCGCGATCCGAAAATACTGTCACGAACTGGTCGAACACTGTTTGGAAAGTTGTTCGGCCGGCGGCGCTAAACGCGATCAACGCGATCACATTCACGCGGTTCTCGCCCCACTGCATTGGTGTCTCGTTGATGACGATACTGATTGCGGTTCGATGGGCGTTCATCGTCATCGCGTGCGGAACCGCGAGAGCGTCCGTGAATGCAGTTGACGACATCCGTTCTCGTTCGATGGCTCCCGTGATGTAGTCGCGTTCTATGACGCCAGCTTCGATCATCCGGTTTCCGAGCGCTTCGATCATGGCCTCTTCGCTTGGGGCACTGAAATTTCGCAGGAATAGCGCCGGATCAAAGAAACGGAGAAGCTCATCGGTGAGGGCGCGACGACGACGCAACCTGCGCACCCGCCCGATGGTCTTTCGGATGCTGTCGACATCCGTTTCTGTCAGGAACGGCTGAATGAGCACAACGTTGTCGGCGAACGAGCGGAGGTCGATAGTCGTGAGCACGAGATCGGTAGACAGCTCGGCGAGATCCACGTCGGTGCGAGTGATCACGATGCGGAGTTGAAGCTCGTCTCCAAGAACAGTCTCGATTCGTTCACGAAGGATGACGTGAAGGTCGTGATAGTTGGGGCAGACGAGCGCCGCCGTCAGTCGGACCTCGCGCTTGGCCTGTCGCTCCAAATGTGATCCGACGTGAAGGGCGATATACGAGATCTCGTCATCGTGGATCGTGATTCGCTCGCTGCGTTGGACTTCCGCCGCGATAAAGACCGCCAACTCGTAAATCATGGGATAACTGGTCTTGATCGACCGAGTCATTGGATTTCGCGAATACGAGAGGTCTTGAGCGCGCAAGATTAGGTTGCGAACGTGAAGTGACAATCGCATGATGAAGTCGTCGTCGTCGAGGTCGACAAGGTACTCCTCGCCCACATGGTGCACGGTTCGGCGAATCCGAGTGATGAGTTCTTCGAGATCGACATCGGAAGTTGAGCTTGCATCCGTGCCGCGGGTAATCACCCGCGTAGTGAGAAGGATCTCTATTTCGTTGAGTTCATCACGAGCGAGATTCACGGAGAAATGTGCCGCGATCAGGGCTCCGAGCTCGTTGGTGAACTCAGGTGCCGCATCGGCAAGTGCCGGGCTCGCTGGTGAGGTTCGATCTGCGGCAATGGCTACGTGAAGCAGCACATGATTAATGCCGTACTCATTTACGAAATAGCCGTGGGCGTCGAGAAGGTCGAGCAGTGAGGTTTTGAAGGCACGAAGGTCTGATGACTCAAATTCGCGCTGAATACTTGCAAGCTCTAAGAAACCTTGAGTGTCTTCGTGGCGGAACATCTTGCTCAGAAGTCGTCTCAGATTTGGCTCAGTGCCCGACAACACTACTAAGGCACCGCGTCGGATGAGCGAGAGACCCTCTTCGGTAACGACCGTCTTGATCTTGCGGAGATCCGCCTCGATCGTCGACTCACTCACAAAGAAACTATCTGCCAGAGCATGGATGTCGATGCCCTCAGGGGCATCACCAAGCCGTCGAACGAGGTGGTATTGGCGATCTCGAGGTCGTTCGGTGTCCCGATTGGATGCACTCTTGAGAAATTCCGCATAGTTATCGCGGTGCAGACGGTAGCCGGCTGTCGATGACTCGATGACTTCGAGGGGGAGCGCCGACGACTTAACCGCGGTGACGTAGCTGCGAACGCTGCGGGTGGTCACGCCGAGCTTGTCTGCGAGTTCGGCCGCAGTCACCCAACCCTCGGCCTGGGCGAGGTGTTCGATTAGTCGTGCATGGTTATCGAGCATCAGGTAACCATTCTCCCGTATGAACGCTTCCGCGGGTGCGGAATGTTCTCTATTGGAGCTGTCCTACGTCTTCACGCCACCATAGAGACTGGAAAGAGTTCGAGTGGTGCTCGCAAGGAGGCGACAACATGTCATCAGTGCTGGTTGTGTGCGGTGCAGGTGCATCAAGTACTTTCTTGGCGCATGCTCTTCGCAATCAAGCGGCCGTCCGCGGCATCAAACACACTTTCATTCCGGCTAGCGTCTCGGCTTTGAGCATGCCGTTGACTTCGGTGGATGTCGTCTTGGTGAGTGCGCACGTCACTGACTTCTTTGAGCAAGCGAAAGCCGCAGCAGAACTAATCGGCGCGACTGCGCTGCAGCTACCCATGCTGAGTTTCACTGCCGCGGGCGCTGACATTGCGCTCGACCTGCTCGATTCTCTCCCTCACGCAACAACAGAAAGCAGAAATCATGGCTGAAAATACTCTTCAGGTTGCGTCATCGCATGGGCTTCACGCCCGTCCGGCGTCGCTCTTTGCGCAAGCGGCCGCAGCATCCGGGATTGCCGTCACCATTTCAAAGGGTGACAAGTCAGTCAACGCTGCCAGCATTTTGAGCGTCATTTCGCTCGGCGTCAGCCACGGTGACGAAGTCACAATTGCGGCAGACGGCGAAGGCGCCGACGCGATCATTGCGGAACTCACCGAAATTCTCAGTACCGATCACGACGAAAGCTAGTCGTGTTCGGTCGCTTCCCTCGCAGTATCCCAACATCACAGATATCGGAGTAAAAAATGACAACGTCGTCTACGACCGCCTCGACAGGCGGTGCACGCGTAGGAGTCCAGAAGTTTGGAACCTTCGTCAGTGGAATGGTGATGCCCAATATTGCGGCATTCATCGCCTGGGGCTTCATCACCGCACTATTCATTCAGACTGGTTGGCTGCCGCTGCTCGGCATCGACCCGGTTTGGGTTCAACAGCTCGGTGGTTGGAGTCTCGATCCTGAAGTAACGAACACCGGTCTTGTCGGGCCGATGATCGTCTACTTACTCCCTCTGTTGATCGCTA
Organism: Rhodoglobus sp. G.S.23; assembly: GCF_056675935.1. NCBI lineage: Bacteria > Bacillati > Actinomycetota > Actinomycetes > Micrococcales > Microbacteriaceae > Rhodoglobus > Rhodoglobus sp. G.S.23. The sequence goes on along the minus strand of NZ_CM155237.1, from coordinate 2,413,082 downwards.
ACACCGGTGGACGCATGGTCTACGGCACCCGAGGTGGAGTTGTCGCAACGATCGCTACCGTCGGCGTCATCGTCGGTGCCGGCATTCCGATGTTCCTCGGTGCGATGCTGGTTGGTCCCAGCTCGGCTTGGGTCATGAAGAAGATTGACGCGCTGTGGGCGGGAAAGATTCGTCCCGGCTTCGAAATGCTCGTCGACAATTTCTCCGCCGGGATTGTGGCTATGTTGCTTGCGATTGCCTCGTTCTTCCTGATTGCGCCGATCGTTACCGCGATTAGCAAGGGGCTCGAAGGCATCATTGGCTTCCTCGTTGACAACAGCCTGCTGCCGCTCGCGAGCATCTTCGTTGAGCCGGGTAAGATCCTCTTCCTCAACAACGCGATCAACCACGGTGTCTTTACGCCGCTCGGTACCGCTGAGTCGCTGGACAAGGGACAGTCGATCCTCTTCCTCATCGAAGCAAACCCTGGCCCCGGCCTCGGGATCCTGCTTGCCTTCGTTGTTTTCGGTGTCGGTCTGCTGCGCGCGAGCGCTCCCGGCGCGATCCTGATTCAGTTCGTTGGCGGTATTCACGAGATCTACTTCCCCTACGTACTGGCTAAGCCGCTTCTCGTTGTTGCGGCGATCGCTGGTGGAGCTACTGGTGTTCTTACGAACGTCATCTTCCAGTCCGGTCTGCGTGCTCCGGCATCCCCGGGATCGATCATCGCGGTCATTGCACAGACGCCTCCGGGAAGCATCGTTGGCGTTCTGCTGTCGGTTGTCTTCTCGGCTGCAGTGTCGTTTGCCGTCGCTGCCGTCATCATCCGTGCCGGTCGCAAGCGTGACCTCGAGGCAATGGCTAACGGCGACGATGCACTTGCTGCAGCCGTTGCTAAGAACGCTGCCAACAAGGGTCGCGACAGCTCGGTAGGCGACCTGCTCGGAACCGGCGCAGCTGCTGGTGCCGCTGCCGGAACGGCTACCGCTACGAAGATCCAGAATGTGGTCTTCGCTTGCGACGCCGGTATGGGTTCGAGCGCCATGGGCGCGACAGTTCTGCGCAACAAGTTCGCTAAGGCTGGCATCGAAGGCGTCAACGTCACGAATAAGGCGATCGCGAACCTTGATGGCACTGAGGACCTCGTCATCACTCAGGACAAGCTCACGGAACGCGCTCAGCAGAAGGTTCCCGGCGCAATCCATGTTTCTGTTGATAACTTCATGAACAGTCCGAAATACGATGAAGTCGTAAACATGGTTGGCAAGTAACAGGAGACATCATGAGCAAGGTACTCGAGCTAGACCAGATCACAGCGGCTGGCACCGCCCGCACTAAAGAGGAAGCGATCGCTGAGGCGGCCGAGATTCTCATCGCTGCTGGTGCGGTAACGCCCGAGTACCTTGGCTTCATGAAGGCCCGTGAAGAGTTGACTTCAACCTTCATGGGCAACTTCCTAGCCATTCCGCACGGCACGAACGAGGGCAAGGACACGATCTTGTCGTCTGCGCTCTCGTTCGTGCGGTACGCGGATCCCATCGATTGGGATGGCAACGAGGTTCGCTTCGTTGTCGGCATCGCTGGAAAAGACGGTGGCCACATGGACACCCTCGCCGCTGTTGCCACAATCTTTAGCGACAACGATGAAGTGCAGAAGCTCATCGACGCCTCGAGCAAAGAAGAGCTCCTCTCGCTGCTCAGCGAATTGAACAACGCATGAAGGCCGTTCACTTTGGAGCAGGAAACATCGGTCGCGGCTTTGTCGGATTGATTTTGCACAAAGCGGGCTACGAGATTGTGTTCGCGGATGTCGCGGCAGAACTCATCGACCGCCTCGCCTCGGCTGACAGCTATCAAGTCCACGAAGTTGGCGCAGAGCCCCACACGTGGACCGTCGATAACTTTCGGGCACTCAACAGTGCAACCCATGAAGCAGCCGTGGTCGAGGAGATCGCCACCGCCGCCATGGTCACCACGGCTGTTGGTCCCAACATTCTCAAGTTCGTAGCGCCGCTCATCGCACAAGCAATCGAGGCGCGATCGGCAGACCGAGCACCATTGCACGTGTTGGCATGTGAGAACGCGCTCTATGCAACGAACATCCTGCGGGCTGAAATTGCTGTTTCTGTCAACGCGGAGATCTTGGCCGCCAAGGCAATCTTCGCCAACACTGCTGTCGACCGCATCGTGCCAGCGCAGGACCCAGCGGCAGGGCTTGACGTTACCGTTGAAGACTTCTTTGAGTGGGCCATCGAAAGCGGACCATTCGGCGACAGTGTTCCGGAGATTGCCGACGTTCATTTCGTGACCGATCTTGAGCCGTACATCGAGCGGAAACTCTTCACGGTGAATACGGGTCATGCGACGCTCGCCTACCATGGCCATGTCCGAGGGGCGGAAACCCTGGTTGCGGCGATGGCGATCGCTGAGGTCGCTGCCGAAGTCGACGCCGTTCTGGCTGAGACCAGCCAAATGCTTATCGCAAAGCATGGGTTCGATGCCGCCGACCATGCGGCGTACGTGAGCACCTGCATCCGACGGTTCGGTAATCAATACTTGCCGGATACTCCAGAACGAGTTGGGCGTAGCCCACTACGAAAGCTTTCGCGCAACGAACGCTTCATCAGCCCCGCGGCAGTGCTTGCCGCAGCGGGCACCAGACCAAGCGCATTATTGCGTGCCGTGGGTGCAGCGCTTCAGTTTGATGTCGCCGGCGATCCTGAGAGCGTGAGGATGCTGGAGCTGCGCGCATCGCTTTCCGCCGAGGATTTCGTGGCGAAGGTTATGGACTTGCACGAGGGGGATCCGCTTTATGGGGATGCCGTTGAAACTGTGAAGGCGCAATCTTAGCCCCAGCTTGGCGAAACGCCCGGGATTAGCGTAGGCTTGATCTTTGGTGTTTCAGGCCGATTTTTTCGTGCCTAGATTTTTTCGAAAGTCACTCACCACAATCCACGCAGACCAGCGAACTCCACTTATAGCGACGAAGAGGCTATGGCCAAAAAAGACGGTGTCATTGAGATTGAAGGAGCAGTAGTTGAAGCTCTGCCCAACGCGATGTTTCGTGTTGAGCTAAGTAACGGCCACGTAGTGCTTGCTCATATCTCCGGCAAAATGCGACAGAACTACATTCGAATCCTTCCGGAAGACCGTGTGGTTGTCGAGTTGAGCCCGTATGACCTGACTCGCGGCCGGATCACCTACCGCTACAAGTAACGAGCGCTGGAAAGTAACGTCCACTGTTCCTTTGCAGGACAAGTGGAACGACGACAGCGATTCACAAGGAAAAACTATGAAGGTAGCACCCAGCGTCAAGCCCATGTGTGACCACTGCCGCGTTATTCGCCGCAACGGTCGCGTCATGATTATCTGCAAGTCGAACCCGCGTCACAAGCAACGCCAGGGCTAAGGTTCCGCGAACAGATCGCACCGCGCGCGACGAGAAATCGTCGCGGCACACAACTAAATACAGCTAAATAGCAACACCAGATCTGCAACTTACGAGAGCGAGAAGCAGGGACACCACCGGTTGGAGGCCGGTGCACAGGTGCTGCTACAGACCTCCACTCACTAACAGGAGAAGCCACTATGGCACGTCTAGCCGGCGTCGACATCCCACGCGACAAGCGTGTAGAGGTCGCACTGACTTACATTTACGGTGTTGGCCGCACGAGGGCACTCAAAACCCTCGCCGACACACAAATCAGCGGAGAAATCCGCGTTCACGATCTCACCGATGACCAGCTCATCGCCCTTCGTGACTACATCGAAGGAAACTTCCAAGTAGAAGGTGACCTTCGCCGTGAGGTCGCAGCAGACATTCGCCGCAAGGTTGAAATCGGCAGCTACCAGGGTATCCGTCACCGCAAGGGACTGCCCGTTCACGGACAGCGCACGAAGACCAACGCTCGTACCCGCAAGGGCCCGAAGCGCACCGTAGCCGGCAAGAAGAAGGCCCGATAGACCCTGGGTTCATTCCCAGCGTCGTCGCCATCAAAGTTTTAGGAGAAAACAATGGCAGCACCAAAATCGGCCGCTCGTAAGCCGCGTCGTAAAGAAAAGAAGAATGTTGCAGTGGGCCAGGCTCACATCAAGTCAACCTTCAACAACACCATCGTCACCATCACTGACCCCACCGGTGCAGTACTTGCCTGGTCATCGTCAGGTGTCGTCGGCTTCAAGGGCTCGCGCAAGTCGACCCCTTATGCAGCACAGATGTCCGCTGAGTCGGCTGCGCGCCAGGCTCAGGAGCACGGTGTCAAGAAGGTAGACGTTTTCGTCAAGGGACCGGGTTCAGGTCGCGAAACTGCGATCCGTTCGCTGCAGGCTGCTGGCCTCGAAGTGGGTTCGATCAACGACGTAACACCGCAGACGCACAACGGTTGCCGTCCGCCCAAGCGTCGTCGCGTTTAGTTTCACGCCGTACTAGCTAGGTAACTAGCTAGTGCTGGCGTCGTGGCGAGGGCCCGTTGTGGCCCTCGCTCACCGCTCCAGCGCACAACTCAATACAACGTCGGGCCAGCCACCCGTCGCCCACAAGTGTCATATAGCGGACACTTTGCCGAAAGGAATCACCAGTGCTCATTGCACAGCGTCCCACCCTTGCTGAGGAGAACATCTCCGAATTCCGTTCACGGTTCGTTATCGAACCGCTTGAGCCCGGTTTCGGTTACACCCTCGGAAACTCCATCCGTCGTACCCTTCTTTCGTCGATCCCCGGAGCAGCTGTCACCAGCATCCGTATTGACGGCGTACTCCACGAGTTCAGCACCGTCGCCGGTGTTAAAGAAGATGTCACCGAGGTCATCCTCAACATCAAGAACCTCGTCGTTTCCAGCGAGCACGACGAACCCATCACCGCTTACCTGCGCAAGCAGGGCGCTGGTGAGGTCACGGCTGCTGACATTTCTGCGCCTGCCGGTGTAGAGATTCACAACCCTGAACTCGTCATCGCAACGCTCAATGACAAGGCCAAGTTTGAACTTGAGCTGACGATCGAGCGTGGCCGTGGTTACGTCACCGCAACGCAGAACCGCAGCGAATTTAGCGAAGCCGGCCAAATTCCGGTCGACTCGATTTACTCGCCAGTACTCAAGGTCACTTACCGTGTCGAGGCAACTCGTGCCGGTGAGCGCACTGACTTTGACCGTCTCGTTGTTGATGTCGAAACTAAGTCGGCAATCACCCCACGTGACGCCATCGCGTCAGCCGGTCGTACCTTGACCGAGCTGTTTGGACTCGCTCGCGAGCTCAACACTGCAGCTGAGGGTATTGAGATTGGTCCAGCACCGGTTGACGCCGTGCTTTCGACCGAGCTCAGCATGCCGATCGAAGATCTTGATCTTTCGGTGCGCAGCTACAACTGTCTCAAGCGCGAAGGCATCAACACCGTAAGTGAACTGGTGGCTCTGTCGGAGACCCAGCTCATGAACATCCGCAACTTCGGTCAGAAGTCGGTTGACGAAGTACGCGACAAGCTTGTCGAAATGGGACTGTCGTTGAAAGACAGCGTTCCCGGATTCGACAGCGCGCACTTCTACGGCGGATACGCCGACGACGAGACCAACGCTTGAGCCACTGGCTCGAACCTTTGACACTGGAGAATTAGAAAATGCCTACACCTACTAAGGGCCCGCGTCTCGGCGGTGGACCGGCGCACGAGCGCCACATGCTCGCCAACTTGGCAGCAGCCCTGTTCACTCACAAGAGCATCAAGACAACGGAAATGCGTGCCAAGCGCCTGCGTCCCGTTGCTGAGCGCCTGATCACGTTCGCGAAGAAGGGTGACCTGCACAACCGTCGCCGCGCGCTCGGAATCATCGGCGACAAGACTGTCATCCACGAACTCTTCACGGTCATTGCACCGCAGGTTGAGAACCGCGATGGTGGCTACACCCGCATCACGAAGCTTGGTTTCCGCAAGGGAGACAACGCATCGATGGTTCAGATGGAGCTCGTTCTTGAGCCCGTTACACCGAAGAAGAAGTCGCCGAAGGCCGCCGCCAAGGCTGAGCCCAAGGCTGCTGCAGAAGAGCCCGCCGTTGAGGAAGCTCCCGTCGAAGAAGTCGCAACCGAAGACGTAGCCGTTGAGGCTCCTGCTGAGGACGCTGCTGCAGAGACTGCAGAAGAGAAGTAACTTTCTTCGTTAGAGAAAACCCCGGTTCCGCCTCGTGCGGGCCGGGGTTTTCTTCGTGAAATAGGATTGACTAATGGATCAGCCGATTGCTCACACCGACAATGGTGACGTTCTTGATCCTCAGATGACCCGTCTGCGACTCGATATTTCGTACGACGGCACAAACTTTTTTGGGTGGGGAAAGCAGCCAGTTCTCCGCACCGTTCAGGGCACAATTGAAGACGCACTCGGCGTGATCTTTCGCCGCTTCGGGGTGATCCCCTCCCTCGTCGTTGCCGGTCGAACGGATGCCGGGGTGCACGCGAGCGGGCAGGTCGCTCACCTTGATCTGACTGATGCCCAGCTCCGCAGCCTTGATCGGCCACGTCGGGGGAATATGGGCGGAAAGCGTTATGACGGGCCAGCATCGTTGGCCCGGCGTATCAACGGAATCGCCGGGCTCGAAGCTGATATCCATGTCTCGAGCTCTGAGATTGCCGCTGAAGGCTTCGACGCACGTTTTTCTCCGCTGTGGCGTCGGTACGAGTACCGCATCGCTGACAATGAGTCGCCGCGGGACCCGCGCTATCGAAACCACACGGTGTGGTATCCCGCGACGCTCGATGTCGATGCCATGAACACTGCGGCAAAGGAACTACTGGGGCTCCACGACTGGGCGGCATATTGTAAGCCGCGCGAGGGTGCGTCAACGGTCCGGTGGCTTGAACATTTCAGTTGGCGACGCAATGAAGAAGGAATTATCGTTGCCGAGGTGCGTGCTGACGCGTTTTGCCACAGCATGGTGCGATCGCTTGTTGGTGCTGGCGTTTTCGTTGGCCAGGGCAAGCTTGATGTTGCTCGTCCGTTCGAGATTCGTGATGAACGATCGAAGGGGAGCGAGTACAAGGTCATGCCGGCGAAAGGACTCACGCTCGTCGAGGTCGGCTATCCACCGGACGAGGGTCTGGCGGCACGCGCAGAACTCACCCGATCGCACCGTGATCCGATGGACTAGCGTCAGCGGAGTGTTTGCTGCGTAGCCAAAGTTCCGCTATTGTTGACCCTTGGTGTCTGCGCTATAAGAGCGCGGCATCCGATCATGAGCCCTCCACCTGAATTGTTTCTTCTGAAACAACCATCGGAGCGGGATTCACGAACACCTCACTCGATCAATGAAAGCAGCACTATTGTGACGCGTACATATTCGCCCAAGCCCGACGACGTCAAGCGGGAATGGGTCATCATCGACGCCGCCGACATCGTTCTCGGCCGTCTCGCCAGCCACGCAGCCATCTTGCTCCGTGGAAAGCACAAGGCAACCTTTGCTCCTCACATGGACATGGGTGACTTTGTCATCATCATCAACGCTGAGAAGGTTGCCCTCACCGGCTCCAAGCTCGCAAAGAAGAAGGCCTACCGCCACTCCGGTTACCCGGGCGGACTCACGGCCACCACGTACTCCGAGATGCTGGAGAAGCACCCTACGCGCGCCGTCGAAAAGGCAGTCCGTGGAATGCTCCCCAAGAACTCCCTCGGTCGCGCTCAGCTCTCCAAGCTGAAGGTCTACGCAGGCACTGAGCACCCTCACGCTGCTCAGCAGCCAACTCCGTACACCCTCACCCAGGTCGCTCAGTAGCGCCCGCGCTTTACGTAGCCAAGACTTAAGGACTTATTACTGTGGCCAAGATCGAAGATTCAATCACCGAGGGTGCTCCCGAGTCGTACACGACTGAATCGGCAGCAACCGAGGCGCCTGCTGCGCCTCGCCCCGTACTCACCGTTCCCGGTGCAGCCGTTGGACGTCGCAAGCAGGCAATTGCCCGCGTGCGCCTCGTTCCCGGTTCGGGAACCATCACGGTCAACGGCCGTGAGCTCGCCGAGTACTTCCCCAACAAGCTTCACCAGCAGCTCATTAACGACCCGTTCAAGGTCCTTGACCTGCTCGGTGGTTACGACGTAATCGCACGCATCACCGGTGGTGGCCCTTCCGGCCAGGCCGGCGCGCTGCGTTTGGGTATCTCTCGTTCGCTCAACTTGATCGACGAAGAGAACAACCGTGCGATCCTCAAGAAGGCTGGCTTCCTTACCCGTGACGCTCGCGTCAAGGAGCGTAAGAAGGCTGGACTCAAGAAGGCCCGCAAGGCTCCGCAGTTCTCGAAGCGTTAATCCGCTTTCCCTGCTAGCGGCAACGTATGGCACGTCTTTTTGGTACAGATGGCGTTCGCGGACTCGCGAATAGCGATCTTACTGTCGAGCTTGCGCTCGGCTTGGCTCAGTCGGCAGCAGTCGTTCTGGGCCAAGGCCGGGTTGCTGATGGTCGGCGCGCTTCAGGCCGCCGACCGGTTGCAGTTGTTGCACGCGACCCCCGCGTATCCGGCGAATTCATTTCTGCCGCAGTATCCGCGGGGCTCGCGAGCTCAGGTGTCGATGTCTTCGACGCCGGAGTAATTCCCACCCCGGCAGCAGCGTTCCTCGTTGCCGATTTCAAAGCCGACCTCGGAGTCATGATCTCCGCGTCGCATAATCCCGCCCCAGACAACGGAATCAAATTCTTTGGTCAGGGCGGCACAAAACTTCCCGACGAGGTCGAAGACCGAATCGAAGCAGCGCTTGCAGCCCCGAGCCTCGCGCCCACAGGCATAGAAGTGGGTCGCATCCGACGGTTCGCCGATGCTGAAGACCGCTATGTCGTGCACCTGCTGTCGACACTCCCCAACCAACTCGGCGGCATCCATGTAGTGCTCGACTGCGCTCATGGTGCGGCATCAGGAGTTTCGCCACAGGTATTCACGGATGCCGGTGCCAAAGTCACCGTCATTGGTGCTGACCCCGATGGCATCAATATCAATGACGGAGTTGGGTCAACTCACCTAGACAATCTTGCTGCAGCGGTGCTCTCACACGGCGCCGATATCGGAATCGCTCACGACGGCGACGCCGACCGCTGCCTCGCCGTCGACAAAGATGGCAAGGTCGTCGATGGCGATCAGATCATGGCGATTCTGGCCGTATCGATGGCTGAGCGCGGTGTTCTTCATGACCGCACACTGGTTGCGACAGTAATGAGCAATTTGGGGCTTCGTCGTGCCATGGCCGAGCACAATATCACGATGCTCGAAACTAAGGTCGGCGATCGCTATGTGCTTGAAGCACTCGGTGAGCACGGCCTATCGCTCGGTGGTGAACAATCTGGTCACGTCATCATGACTAAGTTTGCGACGACCGGTGACGGCATCCTGACCGGATTGCACCTTGTTGCTGAGATGGAGCGAACGGGTAAGACGCTTGCCGAATTGGCTTCGGTGATGACCGTTTACCCTCAGGTGCTCGAAAATGTTCGAGGCGTTGATCATCATTCGCTGGGATCAGACACCGTAATCGCCGACGCCGTTGCTGAGGTTGAGGCCGAGTTGGGCGATACCGGCCGAGTCTTGCTTCGCGCTTCGGGAACCGAACCGATGGTTCGTGTGATGGTAGAAGCAGAGCACCAAGAGATCGCTCAACAAATGGCGGAGCGACTTGCCGCGGTCGTGCGTGCTCAACTCGGCGCCTAGTCACGATTGACCTGCGAAATACTGCGAGTTGCCGCGCTAGCGCAATGATGTTCGTAGTTACCGCGCGGCCTTATTAGGTCTTGCGCAGCAGCACTTTCGACACCGCGTGATTCGCATCCTTGCGCAAAATCAGTGATGCGCGCGGCCGGGTAGGCAAAACGTTCTGGATAAGGTTTGGCTCGTTTGTGAGCTTCCATACCTGTTGCGCGCGTGCCCGGGCTGCGCTTCCGCTGAGGTCCGCGAAGCGGTGAAAGTACGAGCGCGGATTGCTGAACGCTCCGCGCTGGAGACGAAGGAAGCGCTCCTCGTACCAGCGGGCGATGTCGCTCGTGCGGGCATCCACATAGATCGTGAAGTCGAAGAGGTCGCTGACGGCGAGTTTTTTGCCCGGTGTTGGGGGTTGTAGGACGTTGAGCCCCTCGACGATGAGTACGTCTGGTTTGCGGACTACGACACCCGCATCGGGGATGATGTCGTAGGCGAGGTGGGAGTAAAACGGTGCTCGTACTTCTGGCTCGCCCGCTTTGATCTTGCTGACGAAGCGAAGCAGGGCACGGCGGTCGTAGCTTTCGGGAAACCCTTTTCGCTCCAAGATGCCGCGGCGTTCGAGCTCGGCGTTCGGATGAAGGAAGCCATCGGTTGTGATCAGTTCGACCCTGGGCGTTCCATCCCAACGGGAGAGCAGTTCGCGCAACAGTCGGGCAATGGTGGATTTTCCCACGGCTACTGATCCGGCAACGCCGATCACGAAGGGCGTTCGGGTGGTGGATGCGCCCAAGAACTGAGTGGTTGCGGCGTGGAGCCTCTGAGCATTTTCTGCATAAAGATTGAGCAGACGGCTAAGGGGGAGGTAGACCTCCGAGACCTCGGTGAGGTCGAGTTCATCTCCGAGCCCGCGGAGCTCAATGAGTTCCGTTTGTGTGAGGGGCACTTTCATTTTTGGCGCGAGCTCGCTCCAATCGCTCCGATCGATTTCGAGAAAAGGAGAGATTTGACCGTGTGCGGAGCTATGTTCGTGCATCGGGTTCATCCTATCTGCGCGCGGATACCCAGCTTGGGCAACTAAACTCGTTTCCATGTGTGGAATTGTCGGTTACGTCGGTAACGAAAAAAGCCTTGAGGTTCTCCTCGGCGGTCTCAAACGTCTCGAATATCGGGGCTATGACTCCGCAGGTGTCGCCATTATTGACGACGCGGGGGTGCTGGGTACGCGCAAGCGTGCTGGCAAGCTTCAGATGCTGCTGGATGACCTAGCCGAAGCCCCTCTCGGCAACGGTGCCACGGGCATCGGGCACACCCGGTGGGCTACCCACGGTGGCCCGACGGACGTCAATGCGCACCCGCATTTGAGCCGCGATTCGAAGCTCGCGCTTATTCACAACGGCATCATCGAAAACTTCTCTGAGCTGAAGAACGAGCTGCTTGCCGAGGGTGAAACCTTTGCCAGCGAAACTGACACTGAGGTTGCAGCAATTCTCGTCGGTCGCGAATACGAGAAGACTGGCGATCTCACTGAGGCGCTGCGTGGGGTTGTTGCTCGCCTAGAGGGAGCATTCACTCTTCTCGCCGTTCATGAGGACCAGCCTGGCGTTGTTGTCGGCGCTCGTCGCAACTCACCGTTGGTCATCGGCTTGGGTGATGGTGAAAACTTCCTCGGCTCCGACGTTGCAGCGTTCGTTGAGTTCACGCGTCGTGCCGTCGCTATTGGCCAGGACCAGATTGTTACGATTCGTCCGGACTCTGTTGACGTTATCGACTTCGATGGCAACCGTGTTGAGGTCGAAGAGTTCGATATCGCTTGGGATGCTTCGGCATCAGAGAAGGGCGGCTGGTCTAGCTTCATGGCTAAGGAAATCAGCGAAGAGCCTGATGCCGTAGCCAACACAATTCTGGGCCGTGTTCAGGATGGGCTTGTTAAGCTCACCGAATTTGAGCCGCTTGGTGATGACGTTATCGCCAACATCGACCGCATTGTTGTTATCGCATGCGGAACCGCTGCCTATGCCGGAATGCTCGGCAAGTACGCCATTGAGGCGTGGTCGCGCGTTCCCGTCGACGTTGAGCTCGCGCACGAGTTCCGCTACCGAAACCCGATTCTCACCGATCGCACGTTGGTTATCTCGATCAGCCAGTCTGGCGAGACCATGGACACCCTCATGGCAGTGAAGTTCGCCATGGAATCCGGGGCAAAAGTCGTTTCGGTGTGCAACACGCACGGCGCAACGATTCCCCGCGAGTCGCATGCTGTCGTCTACACGCATGCTGGCCCCGAGGTCGCTGTGGCATCCACAAAGGCGTTCGTCGCTCAGGTGACGGCGCTGTACCTCATTGGACTGCACATCGCGGGTGTTCGCGGAACGCTCAGCGAGGAAGCGATTCGTGAAAATGTTGCCGAGTTGCAGGCCGTACCAGACAAGATCTCTGAGGTTTTGGTCACTTCACAGTCGATCAAGCAGTTGGCACACTGGATGACAGACACTCAGTCGGTTCTTTTCCTCGGCCGCCACGTGGGTTATCCGATCGCGCTCGAGGGTGCCCTCAAGCTCAAGGAACTGGCCTACATTCACGCCGAGGGCTTCGCTGCTGGAGAGTTGAAGCACGGTCCGATCGCGCTCATCGAGCCCGGTCAGGTTGTCTTCGTAATTGTTCCGAGCCCGCGTGACCCCAATTCGCTGCACAAGAAGGTTGTCTCCAACATTCAGGAGATCCGTGCTCGGGGTGCCCGCGTTATTGCTATCGCTGAAAAGGGTGACGCTGCGGTGTTGCCATTCGCCGATGAGGTCATCCCGATTCCCCTAGCCGGTTCGTTCTTTGAGCCGTTGCTTGCCGTCATCCCGCTGCACATTTTTGGTATGGAGCTTTCAGCAGCGAAGGGACTCGACGTCGACCAGCCTCGCAACCTCGCGAAGTCTGTCACCGTCGAATAGGTCTCACCGTGATTGTGGGGATCGGTGTGGACATCGTTGACATCGCACGCTTCGAGCGTGCTTTGCAGCGCACGCCGACCCTCACCTCTCGCCTGTTCTCTGAGAGCGAACAGCTCAAGGATGGTGTGGCTCGCCCGCTGCGCTCGCTAGCCGGCCGGTTTGCCGCCAAGGAAGCGCTCATAAAGGCGTTGGGTGATTCAACCGGTGTCACCTGGCACGACATGCGTGTCGTGTCAGATCACCTAGGGAATCCGTCCTTTGAACTGCTCAACTCCACAAAGACAATTGCCGAGCGCCGAGGAATCACTTCCGTGCACCTCTCGATGAGCCACGATGCCGGCATCGCGATCGCCTACGTTGTCGCGGAGGCGCACCATGACTGATCTACGCCTCGCAACCATCAGTACCGCTGCGATCAGCCACAACATGCAAGTCCTACGCGCGCTCGTTGCCCCGGCCAAAGTCATGGCAGTAGTGAAGGCGAATGGGTACGGCCATGGCGCCGTTGAGAGCGCACGAGCAGCGCTCGCCGGCGGTGCAGACTGGCTCGGTGTAGCCGACCTGACCGAAGCGTTCGCTCTCCGAGGCGCCGGTATTGATGCCCCGCTCCTTGCGTGGTTGCATCAGCCTGGGGCGGCTTTCAGCGAAGCGATCCGCAAGAACATCGAACTCGGGATCAGTAGCACCGCACAGCTCACAGAAGTTGCCTCGGCATCCGGAACAGCCAACGTGCACCTCAAAGTCGATACCGGTTTGCATCGCAATGGTGCGGCTCTCGGCGACTGGCAGAAATTTTTTGAGGAGGCGGTTGCCCACGAACTGGCCGGTCGCATCCAAGTCCGGGGCATCTGGAGCCATCTTGCGAACGCGGGCACCGCAAACGACACCAAACAGATTGAACATTTTTCCGCCGCCATTGCCCTCGCAGAATCGGTTGGATTACGACCCGAATTTCATCACTTGGCGGCATCTGAGGGCGCAATCAAGTACCCGCACGCCCGCTTCACTCTTGTGAGGTTCGGAATCAGCACGTACGGACTGACCCCAGCCAACGACGTCGATGCCGAGGCTCTCGGTCTGGTGCCAGCGATGACCCTCAGCGCTCCTGTCGTGTCGGTGAAACGCGCTGCCGCAGGCGAAGGTGTCTCGTATGGATTCGATTTCCGCTGCGAGACCGATACCAACTTGGCCCTAGTGCCCCTGGGTTATGGCGATGGCATTCCGCGCCAGGCATCCAATCGCGGCCCCGTCTCCATCAATGGGGTAACCGGCCACATCGCTGGGCGAGTAGCTATGGATCAAATCGTGGTCAATATGGGAGACACCCCGGTTGCCGTCGGCGATCGCGCCGTGGTGTTCGGTAGCTCCATCTCGAGTTCGGACGGAGCGCCGACTACGGTGCCCAGCGCCGAGGACTGGGCGACAGCAGCTGGCACCATTAATTACGAAATTGTGACGCGCATCGGGCAGCGTGTGGTGCGCAGGTACGAGCAGTGACAACGCTAACAATTGATTCCCCCGAACGGATGGCTGAACTGGGGGCAGCGATCGCCGGGCAACTGAGAGCCGGAGACCTTGTTCTCCTCAACGGCGAACTCGGTGCTGGAAAGACGACCCTCACTCGAGCGATAGGTGAGACGTTAGGCATCCGCGGCACCGTAACGAGCCCCACTTTTGTTCTTGCACGCACGCACCCGAGGCTCGAAGCAGGCGAAGTGGCCTCTAATCCTGATGCAGCAGCCGACCTAGCGCCGCTCGTACACGTTGATGCCTACCGACTGGGTAGTGCGGTCGAGCTCGATGACCTCGACATTGATTTTGAAGCATCCATTGTTGTCGTCGAATGGGGCGCAGGGTTGCTCGATGGGGTCAGCCCATCGTGGTTGAACGTAGACATTGTTCGCCCAACCGGTGCAGGTACCGAGCCCACAGCAGGCACCGCGCCCACAGCAGGCACCGCGCCCACAGCCAGTCGTGAACGCGACGCTGGCGACGACTTTTCCGAAGAAGCTGTTGAACCACGCACCGTCACCGTGACCGGTCATGGTGCCAAGTGGGCAGAAATGGGGTGGCTTGATGTTCTTAGCAATTGATACATCAGCGGGCACCAGCGTTGCCATCGTCGATGCGACCGGCGTGGTCCGGTCCGCGTGCGACTCTGCAGACACCCGCAAACACGCCGAAGTCATCGGCGATTTTGTTTATAGTTGCCTCGCTGATGCCGGGCTCTCGGTAACCGACCTAACCGGTGTCGTCGCGGGGATGGGCCCCGGTCCTTTCACGGGGCTCCGCGTGGGAATCGTCGCAGCCCGCGCTTTCGCGTTTGGGGCCGGTCTCCCGCTTTACCCGGTGGTCACCCACGATGCAATCGCGCTCGGCGAAACCGCACCAACTCTCATCGCCACTGACGCGAGGCGCAAAGAGTTCTACTGGTCGACCTATGCGGGAACGGATGACGCGGGGTTGCCGATCCGCGTCGCTGGCCCAGCCCTGGCCCCTGCCGCCGAATTGGCCGATCATGTGCCGAACTATGAACGTTATGCCGCGCACGAAGCAGCACCAGTACACGCAGCACAACTGGCTCAACTGGCGCAACTACTGAAGGCAAACGGACGCGAGTTCGCCGGCCACGAAGCGCTCTACTTGCGCTCGCCTGACATCAGTCTTTCCGCAGGACCGAAACGAGTAACCGCATGAGCTGGCAATTGCGCCGCGCTACCCCAGACGACCTTGACGCCATCATGATTATCGAGTCGAGCGAGTTCGCCAATGACGCGTGGTCGAGAGACATGATGGCGGCAGAGATTGTCGACAACCACGGCTATTACCTTGTCGCACACCCGGTAGGGGATCCCACGCAAGTGACGGCCTATGCAGGATTGCGTGCGCCGTTCCGTTCCGGGCAGGCGGACATCCAAACTATTGCTGTCGCACCGGATGCTCGACGCCACGGTATCGGTCGTGCCCTGATGCACGCGCTCATGGTTGAGGCTCGCGATCGCGGGGCAAGTGAGCTCTTCTTGGAGGTGCGTGACGACAACCCTGCCGCCCAACGCCTTTATGATTCGCTCGGTTTTGAACGGATCGCTGTGCGGCCTCACTACTACCAGCCTGATGGCGTTGATGCGATCGTGATGCGACTGACTATTCCTGAGCCGAAACTTTCCCCGGCGGTCGGCAGATGACTGAGTTGTCTGGAGGGGATAGCTCCCGCTCGGAGTATCGCGAGGCTCCGAGCACGCGCAGCCTGCCGATGAACACGACGGAACCGCTCGTGCTGGGAATCGAAACCAGTTGTGATGAGACCGGTATTGGCATTGTTCGAGGAAATCGGTTGCTGGCCAATGTGATTTCTTCCTCCATGGACGAGCACGCACGCTATGGCGGCGTCGTTCCCGAAGTTGCTGCACGCGCGCACCTTGAGGCGATGCAGCCAGCGCTCGAGCAGGCGCTCGCCGCCGCGGGAGTGGAGCTCCACGAAGTCGACGCCATTGCCGTCACGAGCGGTCCAGGGTTGGCGGGTGCGCTCATGGTCGGAGTTGCTGCAGCGAAGGCACTTGCGGTCGCGACCGACAAGCCGCTCTATGCCGTCAACCATCTCGTCGGTCATGTCGGAGCGGATGTGCTGCGTGATGACGGAACCGAGATCGACCTTCCGACAATTGCGCTACTCGTTTCGGGTGGACACACCTCGTTGCTGCACGTGCGTGATCTCGTTTCCGATGTCGAACTGCTCGGCGAGACAATCGATGATGCGGCAGGCGAAGCCTTTGACAAAGTAGCGAGACTGCTGGGATTGCCATATCCGGGCGGGCCACAGATCGACCGGGTTGCTGTCGGGGGAGATCCCCGTGCGATTCGCTTTCCTCGAGGCCTCAGTCATGCCAAGGATCTGGAGCGGCATCGCTACGACTTCTCCTTTTCGGGTCTCAAGACCGCTGTTGCCCGGTGGGTGGAGCGCGAGCAAGATGCGGGAACAGAATTCTCGATCGCGGATGTTGCCGCTAGCTTTCGAGAGGCAGTCGTTGACGTCCTGCTGACCAAGGCAGTCGCGGCGTGCGTTGATCGAGGGGTGCCTCGCCTGCTTCTCGGTGGCGGGGTTGTTGCGAATGCCCGGGTGCGGGAACTCGCTCAGGAGCGGTGCGACGCTGCCAACATCCAACTCAGGATTCCGCCGCTGTCGTTGTGCACCGACAACGGCGCGATGATCGCAGCGTTAGGTGCCCAATTGGTAATGGCAGGTAAACAACCGTCGACGCTGAGCTTCAGTGCGGACTCGACTCTTCCTGTCACCCAAATTCAGGCGTAGTTTCGCGCTAGGCTCGAACCCAGACACATTGACAGCGTTCTTTCAGGCTGACAATATGGTCGCGCCGCTTTCGGTTTCATCTACTAAGGAGCATTCCGTCATGTCAGAACCCACGCCTTACGCCTCGACGCCAACAGGCGCGCCGGTTGCCAAGTGGAACGTACTCTCCATCGTGTCCCTCGTGACCTCGATTCTGTGGCTTAGCCTCATCGGCATCATCACTGGTCACATCGCACTAAGCCAGATCAAAAAGACTGGCGAACAGGGCAACGTGCTCGCCATCATCGGACTTGTCCTGGGCTACCTCGGTCTACTGGGAGCCATTATTTTTGGCGCGATCATCATCGGATCGTTGGCACTCGGCGGAGCCGTAACCTCGTACTAGATTTTTCCTGTTCGAAGGGCCTGCACAGGTGTGCGGGCCCTTCGGCGTTAACGCGAATTGTTAACGGGAAAATGTTGATGTTCGCTTGCTAAAGTGGCCGAATGGCTACTAACAACTCAGACGGCTCGACGCCGTCGATCCCCACTCCCGCTATTCCTGCGGCATCAAGCGCGCCCAAGGCAAAGGCGACTCCGTCAGCCAAGAAGCCTGCGGCAACGAAGAAGACGACCGCCTCGCCGGCCGCAGCGAAGTCCACACCTGCAGCGAAGGCTTCCCCCACTAAGACTTCAGTTGCCAAGGCTTCAGTTGCCAAGGCTTCCACCACCAAGACTTCCCCTGCCAAGGCTTCCACCACCAAGACTTCCCCTGCCAAGACTTCCACCACCAAGACCGCCGCGGCTAAGGGCACTGCGGCAAAGGCCACCCCTACAGCGAAGATGGATGCTGCGGAACCCGCAACGGAGAAGGCTGCCGTTCCAGCGCCAGTCGCCGCTACCAGCGCAGCACCGAAGTCAGCAGCGGCACCGGCACCGGCAAAGTCCGCAGTGTCGGCGACAAGTGCTGCTGCGGCCACTCCGGCATCGGCGACGTCAGCTCCCTCGACCCCGCCGGTGCCTCCCGTCACGCCCAACGACACTCCCGCGACGTCGAACGATCCGTACTCCGCGCCAAGCGGTACCCCGATCCCCGGCTACGAGAGTGCAGCTACTCCGGGTCAGGCACCATTCACCCCGGTTCCGGCCGGTCCCCCACAGGGGCTCTCCATCGCCTCGATGGTTACCGGAATCTCGGGCATCCTGCTGTCGTTCGTCGCTTTTGGTTTCTTGCCGGGCGTTGCAGCGGTAGTCATGGGCCACATGGCGCAGAAGAAGCAACCTCAGTCGCGTCCTTTCTGGCTCACGGGCTTGATCACCGGATACATTAGCGTCGCGATCGGCTTGATCACCGGAATCATTATTATTGGCGCATTCCTGCTATTTACTGCAGGCATCAGCCAGATGGGTCCCAGCTTCCGCCGCGATTTCTAGCAGCCACCAGCCCGCTACGCAGGCGAAACAACGCGGCGAGCTAGTAGCGCCCGACGCTTGCCTGCCACGCGAGTAAGAATCAGCGTTGCACTGTGCTCACCCTTCAGTGAGAGCGATGTTCGGAAAGTCGCGGGGTCGATATCGACCCCGCGCTTTTTGATTTCTAGAGTGCCAATCTTGCGGGAAGCGAGTTCCTTCTTGAGGGAGCGCTTATCGAGTGCGAAGTCAGCGACAATCTCGAAACAGGTTGCGAATGGCGAGGCCACTGCTGCGTCTGCACTGAAGTACGCAATCGACGTGTCGAGCATCCGTCCGTTCAGCTGTCTGGTGAGATCTCCGATAAGCCTCGCCCGGATGACTGCCCCATCTGGTTCATAAAGAAACTGCCCTAATTCTCCCGTGGCTTCATCTGCGCTGTCGGAGGCTGCCGTCATTTCGGCGGTGCCGTGTTCACCGATGACCAGTGCGGAGCGACGGATGCCGTCGCGAGCGACTGCACCGAACCACAGCCCGAGCTCTACGACTTCACGGCCGACTGAGATCCACTGGGCTTCAGCATTTTCGGGAATGAGATCGCGATCGATGCCGGGGCCGAGCTTGATTCCGGTGGGATAGCGCTCGGCAAGACTGAAAGCGAAATCGAGTGATGGTGTCCAGTCCGCCGGATTGGTCAGGCGAACGCGAGCATCCCGCCGCGCTGGGTCGAGGTAGATGCCGTCGATCCCTGAGAGATCTGCCGATTCTGCATCGCCGTGAACGACGTGAGCGTTGCTCCAGGGAGCTAGATTGAAGCTCGCGAGCGCTGCGGTGGTTTCGTCCAACTCGACAGCCGTGACGGTGAGGCCGAGGCCTGCGAGCGCGAGGGCGTCTGCGCCGATTCCGCAGCCGAGATCGGCGACCCACTTCACATTGGCGTTACTGAAGCGGCCGGCGTGGAGCGCCGCAACAGGAAGTCGAGTTGCTTGTTCGAGGCCGGCTTCGGTAAAGAGCATCCGTTCGGCAAATGGGCCGAACTTGTTCGCCGCTTTTGCCCGCAATTTGGACTGGCTGAGCACGGCGGCGACGAGGCCGGCGCTGTGGCCAGCTTTTCGCAGTTCGCCGACAGTGCGTACAATCTCGTCGCTCGATTGCCAAGCGGGAAGTGAGTCGAGCAGGCGGAGGCCTTCGGCTGAAAGTAGCTCGCGCAATTCGCTCTGATTCATTCTCTAACCGTATCCGCATCTGTATTGGCACTCACGTTGATCGAGTGCCAACCAAGCCGTATAGTTGATCTGGCACTCCCACAGGGAGTGTGCCAACCCAAGAACTTGAGAAAGAGGTCACACGTGTCGGTGTCCATTAAGCCGCTCGAAGATCGCATTGTTATCAAGCAGGTCGATGCAGAACAGACCACCGCGTCTGGGCTCGTCATTCCTGACACTGCGAAAGAGAAGCCCCAAGAGGGTGAAGTAGTCGCCGTAGGTCCCGGTCGTATCGACGACAACGGAAACCGCGTGCCGCTTGACATCGCCGTAGGCGACAAGGTTATTTACTCCAAGTACGGCGGGACCGAAGTGAAGTACGGCGGAGACGACCTGCTCGTGCTGTCGGCTCGCGACGTTCTTGCTGTGGTCGTTCGCTAAGGCGAAGCGCAAATCATCGCCGAACTTCGCTGTTCGGCATCACTCAAGCCCAAGGCAATTGCCTTGGGCTTTTGTGTTGGGCGGATGTCAGTGGTGCAGCCGGCGCAGCCCTAGACTTTAACGGTGCCCCCGACTTCTCACGCTACTGACCGCGTATCACCGAGCGGCCTCGGTTTTGCGGTATCCGCCTACATCCTGTGGGGCGCGATGCCCATCGCGTTTTTCTTCCTCAAGGACTCAGGCGCCATCGAGATTGTGGCCTGGCGGATTGTTCTCTCACTCGTTTTCTGTGCTGCACTTTTGCTCGTCACGCGTGGCTATGCGCGGGTGATGGTGATTGTGCGCGATCGTCGAACTTTCTGGACTCTGGGTTTGGGCGGCGCTTTCGTTGTCGTGAACTGGCTTGTCTACGTTTATGCAAGCCTCAACGGCCACATCGTTGAAGCATCGCTTGGCTACTTCACGAACCCCATCGTGACCGTATTGCTTGGCGTCATCATTCTTCGAGAACGACTCCGCCCTCTACAGTGGGTCGCGATTGGCATCAGTGCGCTCGCTGTTCTTGTGCTGGCGATCGGTTACGGAAAATTCCCCTGGATCGCTTTGGCTCTGGCCTTCAGCTTCGGTCTCTATGGACTCGTAAAGAAGAGCGTTGGACCGAAGGCGGATGCGCTGGGTGGACTAGCAGTCGAAACAGCATTCTTGACGCCAATCGCCATAATAGTTCTGTTTGTATTGGGCGCCAATGGCACTCTTTCGCTTGGCTCCGTTAGCACTAGCCACACGGTTTTGACGCTGTGTCTTGGCGCCATCACCGCGATCCCCTTGATCCTTTTTGCTGCCGCCGCCCGCCGTCTGCCGCTCACCTACATGGGCCTCGCCCAGTACTTGGCACCAATACTGCAGCTTGTGGTTGGCGTCTTCATCTTCCATGAGGCTATGCCGCCGGAACGCTGGTTAGGATTTGCCATTGTGTGGGTGGCGTTGGCTATCCTCACCTTCGATCTCTTCCGTCACTCGTCTCGTACTCGGCTTGGTTCGCCAGCCGAAGCTCCTGGCGCACCGTAGTATTCCTGTGAAGGTGCGTGATCGCCCGAAGGTTGCGGTGCCGAGAGAGGTAAGTCAATGACGAGGTTTCGTGCAAGTCGACGTCTAATCGTTGCGGCATCCGTTGCCGTCGCTCTTGCAGCGTGCAGTTCACCCGCACCGACGCCCACTCCGGTGGTTTCGGCAGCAGCGTCACCTACTCCGACCCCGGTTGTAACTCCTGCGGGTGATGGCGTGCTGCGAGTGGGCACCATCTTTCCGACGAGTGGAACATTCTCCTTTCTCGCTGCTGCGCAAGCGGCGGGGGTGGCTGCTGCAGTCAAGGAGATCAATGCGGCTGGCGGAGTAAACGGTGCCCCCGTTGAGATTGTGAGTGCAGACTCGGGTGAGGCAAAGACCACAAAGCTCGAGTCATCGTTTAAGACGCTGGTGTCTAAGAAGGTTGATGTGGTCATCGGGCCGTCGTCGTCGGCTCTCGCGCAAAGGGCTATCCCTCTCGCAATCGAAGCCAAGATTCCGGTAATTTCTCCTGCTGCCACCTTCTCGACCCTGGGCGATGTTTTCGACGATGGCTACTTCTTCCGCACCATACCGGCCTACGACCAGCAGGGTTATGCGCTCGCAGAAGCCCTTGCGGGTGGCGAAACAACTCAGCGCATCGCATTTGTTTATGTCGCGGATGACGAGGGTATTGCGCTTCATGACACGTTCGTCACTGCCCTCGCCGAGTACGGCAATGAACTCGTAGCCGACGAAGTTTTTACCAGCTCAACCACCAACTTTGATTCGATCGTTGCCAACCTTAAGAAAGCGAAGCCCGATTTTGTTGTTGTCGGGTCGACGTATGACGCCGTCAAGGCAACCAAGGCTGCTATCGCAAAACTTGTGGCCGCTGGGTATAAGGGTTTGAAGCTTTGGCTTACGTCACTGAACACTGGTGACTATTCGCAATCGTTCACGAACGGCACGCTGAAAGGGGTGCGGGGGGTCATTGAGGGTGCGCAGCCATCGAAGACGTTAATCGCGACGTTTAAGGCAACCAATTCGAAACTCACGAGCTACCGCTATGCAATGGAGTCCTATGACGCCACCATGTTGGCTGCTCTCGCGGCGATCGTTGCCCAGGATGACGCGGGGGAGCAGGTTGCTGGTTCCCTCTATGACGTCTCAAAGGGCGGAGTGAAGTGCCTGAGTTTCGCTGAGTGTTTAGAGGTCCTGAAAACAACAAATGACATCGACTATGACGGTGTCTCGGGAACAGTCAACTTCACGCCAGACGGAAACATTGAGCCCGGATACTGGGGAAAGTACACCTACAACGGCGAAAATAAGTTCGTGTTCACGGCGGGATCGATCGTCGGATAGAACGAGTGCCTCCCGGATTGGGGGCACTTTTTGGCCGCGAATTGGCTTTGCTGAGTTCGTGTTTCGCGATTTGCCCACTACCGTAACAATGCCGCTTTCTGTTTCGAGCGGTAGATAGGAGCGACTGTGATGACATCCATAGACCGTGGATCACGCGTATCGCTGCGGACCCGTCGCGGGTTCACAGCAGTTGCTGGCGTTCTCGCCGCAGTTCTTGTTCTCAGCGGATGCTCGGCTGAAGAAGCCCCACCGGAGCCCATCGCGCCCAAAGATTTGACCCTCACCATTGGTGCTCTCGTTCCCGAGACCGGGTCACTCAAAAAGTTTGCCCCCGCCGTTTCGGCTGCGATTGCGTTGGCGGCCCAGGACGTCAATGATGCCAACGCCAACCTCACGGTAACCGTCGAGACGCAGGACTCAGGCGACTCAACAGGCACGACTGCAGAAGATGCTGCCACTGAGTTGCTTGCGGCAAGAGCAACCGTGATTATTGGTGGCCTGTCGAATGGTGTCTCCAAAAAGGTGATCGACAAGATCACTGGCGCGGGCGTCGTCGAGATTTCGCCAGCGAACGATTCTCCTGATTTCTCGAATTATGACGACAGCATGTTGTACTGGCGAACATCGCCATCGTGCGCGCTCGAAGGTTCTGCTCTCGGCGCCGAAATGGCTGACCGCGTTGACGGCTCGATCGCGATTCTCTCCGAAGATGCGTTGTGCGGCCCCCTCCTGCCTCGCGCAGTCGGTGAAACCTTCCAGCGCGGTGGTGGCGAAGTCATTGTCGAAGAGACTATCGACGACAAGGCAACGGGCCTCGACGATCAAATCGCTGATGCCATTGCCGCAAAGCCTGATGCCGTTGCAATTCTGGGAACCACTCAGGCCGAGAAGATTGCCAAGGCGTTCATCGCGGCCGGCTACTCGGGCGATCAACTCTTCTTTAGCGGACTGTCGTTGGGGGAGCGCGGCTCGGGATTTGCTGCAGGAAGTCTGACGGGGTCGATCGTCACTCATCCCGGACTAGAAATTTTGACGATTTCTGATTTCACTGACAGGCTCCTGGAGATCAACCCGAGCTTGAAAGACTTCAGCTACGCCGCGGAGAGCTATGACGCGGTGATCTTGGCGAGCCTCGCCGCTTTGGCGGCGCAGAAGACAAGCGGAAAAGCGATCTCGAGCAAAATGCAAGAAGTCTCGGGTGGTGTTGGTGACGGTGAGGTCGTGACCAATTTTGCGGATGCCGCAAAGATTATCCTCGATGGCGGAACCGTAGATTACGACGGTGTTTCGGGCCCGATAACCCTCAGTGACAATGGCGATCCTCAGGACGCGATCATTGGTATTTACCAGTACGGTAGCGACAACGTGTACACCCGGATTAACTGAGTAACATCTGCGTTTCTGAAGAGTCTACGTATGGTAACGATTCTTAAGAGTGTTACAAGGCTGTAGTACAGACGTATTGTGCATACGTCCCGAGTGGGCATAGCTTGACTGTGTGGCGACACCGCAGTGCCACATTTGATTCCTGAACACATTCGAAACGCAAGGAGCAACATGAGCGTATTCGCGAAGGCTACGGCCTCCCCATCACGGTCCAAGCGGACCCTGTTGAGCGGTCTCGCAATCGTCGGTGCAAGCGCACTGGTATTGGCTGGCTGTGCAACTGACGGAGGGGAAACTCCTTCTGGCAACGGTGGTGGCGACCTCAGCTTGAAACTCGGAACGGCACTCCCGGTAACCGGTAACCTCGCATTCCTCGGCCCGCCCGAGATCGCAGGAACCGAGTACGCAGCTGCTCAGGTTAACGAGGCAGATGCAGGCATCCAGATCGACCTGATCCAGGGCGACTCCGGTGACACCGACAACAAGGCATACGAGACTGAAATCCCTCGTCTGCTCAATGAAGATGTTTCCGCAATTCTTGGTGCAGCATCCTCGGGTGTTTCACTTCAGTTCATTGACCAGGTTGTTGGCGCTGGAGTTATTCAGTTCTCGCCGGCAAACACCTCGGCCGCATTCACGACGTACGACGACAAGGGCCTGTACTTCCGTACCGCTCCTTCCGACGTGCTTCAGGGTGAGGTTCTCGGTAACCTGATCGCTGCTGACGGTCACGAGACCCTCGGCATGATCGTTCTCAACGACTCCTACGGAACTGGCCTTGCCAAGTTCACGCAGGAAGCGTTCGAAGCCGCCGGTGGTGAAGTTGTTTCACAGCCCACTTACAACACCGGTGACACCACGTTCGATGCTCAGATCTCAGAAGTTCTTGCTTCTGACCCTGACGCAATCGCACTGATCACCTTCGAAGAAGTTTCGACCATGCTTCCGAGCATTGTCAGCAGCTTCCCGGCCGAGAACCTCTACTTCGTAGACGGTAACCTCGCCAACTTCGGTGACGAGCTGGCTCCTGGTACCCTCACGGGCGCCAAGGGAACCTTGCCCGGCCTGAGCGTCGACACGATTGCTGACTTCACGTCGGCAGTCAACGACTTCTGGGTTGAGTCTGGCCAGCCCGAGCTCTCAGAATTCAGCTATGCAGCTGAGTCCTACGACTCGGTCATCTTGCTCGCTCTCGCATCGCTCGCAGCCGGTTCAACCGACTCCGCAGCAATCGCAGAGAAGCTGCAGGAAGTATCAGGCGGTTCAGGTAACGGCGAGAAGTGCACCACCTTCGCCGACTGTGCAGAAATCATCAACGGTGGCGGCGTAGCTGACTACGACGGCATCTCTGGTCCGATCTCCTTCGATGAACTCGGTGACCCCACCGAGGCCAAGGTTGGTATCTACCAGTACGGTGACGACAACACGTACAGCGCATACAAC
Source organism: Rhodoglobus sp. G.S.23 (assembly GCF_056675935.1). Lineage (NCBI taxonomy): Bacteria > Bacillati > Actinomycetota > Actinomycetes > Micrococcales > Microbacteriaceae > Rhodoglobus > Rhodoglobus sp. G.S.23. The sequence goes on along the minus strand of NZ_CM155237.1, from coordinate 2,387,922 downwards.
GGCTAATACCCGCTAAGCATCGCTAAGAGAAAGGCCCCAACCCGTTTAGGGTTGGGGCCTTTTTCGTGCGCCTACGCCTCGGCTAACACGCCTGACGGCTGCCGGGGCCGTTCTACCCCGAGCGATGCTGAAGCAGATTCACGGATGGCCCTGGTTCTGTAGGGAACCTGAAACGCCATCAGTTCGCGCTCTCAACGCCTAACGAGTCACGCGGGTGCCTCTGGATGGTTTGGGCCGAAACGACCCCTCACAGCGGCATCCAGCGCTGTGACGAGTTACTTTCTTGGTGAGTGGCATGATTCGTCGGTGCCAAGTCTCTGCGCGGACGCAGAAAAGGGCCCCGCTCAGACGAATCTGAGCGGGGCCCTTTTGTGCGAGCGAGAGTGCTTAGGTGCCGAGCGTACCGAGGTACAGCCCGATCACTTTGGGATCGTTCAAGAGTTCACGCCCGGTGCCTTCGTAAGCATCCTTGCCCTGGTCAAGAACGTAGCCGCGATCACAGATCTGGAGACAGCGTCGTGCATTCTGCTCCACCATGATCGTCGTAACGCCAGCCTTGTTGATTTCTGAAACCCGGATGAACGCTTCGTCTTGCTTCACGGGCGAGAGGCCAGCGGATGGCTCATCGAGCAGAAGCACGTGCGGGTCCATCATGAGGGCGCGAGACATTGCGACCATCTGACGCTCACCACCCGACAACGAACCAGCGCGCTGTTTGAGGCGCGATTTCAGTTCGCTGAAGATGCTGGTGACGAACTCGAGACGCTCGTCATAGATCTTCGGGTTTTGGTAGAGCCCCATCTGGAGGTTCTCTTCGATCGTCAGGCTGGGGAACACGTTGTTGTTCTGTGGAACAAAACCAACACCGCGCGACACGAGCTTGTTCGCCTTGAGTCCAGTGATGTCATCGCCGTTGAGCGTGATTGAACCACCACGCACCTGCACTTGACCAAAAATGGACTTGAGCAGCGTTGACTTACCGGCACCGTTTGGTCCGATGATTCCAATGAGCTCGCCCGGGTTAGCGACCAGGTTGCAGTCGTTGAGAATGTTGACTCCGGGAAGGTAGCCCGCGGTGAGGTCCTTGACATGGACTACCGCATTCTCGGTGGGAATTGCGTTCACTTGCGGGGCTCCTTGCGCTTGGCGATCTTGGAGTCGAGTTCTTCAACCTCTGCTGCCATATCGATTGCTGCCGTGTTGAGCTCGCCTTCGATGCGACCGGTGACAACACCGAGGTCCACATCTTGGTGCGATCCCAAGTAAGCGTCGATGACGGCCTGATTCTTCATAACCTCGTCTGGCGGGCCTTCAGCAACAACCCGACCTTCCGCCATCACGATGACCCAGTCGGCAATGTGCCGAACCATGTGCATGTCGTGCTCGACGAAGAGCACAGTCATGCCCTCTTCTTTCAAGTCGAGGATGTGATCAAGCAGTGACTCGGTCAGAGCGGGGTTCACCCCAGCCATCGGCTCATCGAGCATCACGAGAGTCGGTTCACTCATCAGGGCGCGAGCCATTTCGAGTAGCTTGCGCTGCCCGCCTGACAGGCTGGCCGCGAAGTCTGATGACTTTGCATCGAGCTTAAATTTCTTGAGCAGCACCTCAGCGCGTGCCTCGATTTCAGCTTCTTGCTTGCGCCAGAGCCGAGGAATCATGCCGCGGAAAATGTTTTCCCCGATCTGATCCTTCGCGCCGAGCTTCATGTTCTCGAGAACGGTCAAGAGCCCGAGAGCTTTCGTGAGTTGGAACGTGCGCACTTGGCCGAGTCGAGCAACCCTGTGCGCGCCCATTCCGGCGAGAGCGTGACCGTTGAACGTCCACTTGCCTTCGTCTGGCTTGTCGAATCCCGTCAAGAGGTTGAAGAGTGTCGTTTTGCCGGCACCGTTTGGACCGATCAAGGCCGTAATCGCGTTGCGGGGGATCTCAATGTGGTCAACGTTGACCGCGGTGAGGCCACCGAATGTGCGACGCACTCCATCGGCAATGATGATCGGATCGACCTTGGCAACTCCGGGAGCGATATCGCCCTTGTGGAGCCCCGTCGTCTTTGCGCGTTGTACCGGTGCAGCCGGTGTGTCGTTATTTGACAAAGGTCAGCTCCTTCTTATTGCCGAGGATGCCCTGTGGTCGATAGATCACGAGCAACATCAGCGCCACACCCACAAGGATGAAACGCACCGTCTGCGACTGCGTTGTGGTCATGAACGGCAGCACGCCGATGTTGACCAGAGCGGGAAGCAGGTTGCTGAGCAGGGTTTGAACGCCCCAGAAGATCACCGAACCAATAATTGGTCCGAAGATTGTGGCAGCACCACCGAGCAGTAGCGCGGTGTAAACGAAGAACGTCAGCGACGTCACATAAACACCGGGGTTCACCGAGGCAGGGAGGGCGTAAATGATTCCACCCATTGCACCGAAGACACCACCGAGCATGAGCGACTGCAGCTTGTAGGAGAACACGTTCTTTCCGAGGGCGCGCACGGCGTCTTCATCTTCACGGATTCCCTTAATGACGCGGCCCCAGGGGCTGCGCATGACTGACCACAGGATGAGTGCTGCGAGAGCAAGGATGACGATTCCGAAGATGCGCACCCACCAGCCGTTCGCGTTGTACACCCACGGGCCGAAGCCGTAGGTGCCATCGGGGATCGGGTTGAACGCTCGGAAACTGGCGTGGTAACCGCTGAGTCCATCGGCCGAGCCGGTGTACTTGTCGAACGTTGTGGTCAGGAACAACAGACGCACAACTTCAGCAGCAGCAATCGTCACGATCGCGAGGTAGTCACCGCGCAAACGCAGCGTGGGGATTCCGAGGATGAGGGCGAAAATGAGCGAGCCACCGACACCGACGAGCATGCCTCCCCACCACGGGAAACCAAAGGTGAGGATTGAGATCGCGTAGCCATAGGCGCCGATGGCCATGAAGGCCGCCATACCCATGTTGAGCAGTCCGGTGAAACCGAAGTGCATAGCAAGACCGAGTGCCGCGAGGGCGTATCCGATGGTTGCTGGTGCAATCAGTGATGACCCGGTGTTGGAGAGAATTTGCAGAATATCCATGAGCGGCCCCTAACCTATTCTCTCTTTTCGACCCAGGATGCCCTGAGGTCTGAACAACAAGATGACGATGAGCACGACTAGGGCACCCACATACTTCAGGTCGGATGGAATGAAGAGGCTCGAGGTCTCAACGAGGATTCCGACGATGATCGAACCAACCAGGGCACCGAACGCTGTGCCAAGTCCACCGAGGGTGACCGCCGCGAATACGAGCAGCAGGATCTGCGCACCCATGTCCCAGCGGATTCCTGGTCGGAAGTAAGCCCACAGCACGCCAGCGAGACCGGCCATTGCTGCTGCCAAGATCCACACGACCCGAACAACCTGGTCGACATCGATACCGGATGCGGCGGCCAATGACGGGTTGTCGGAGACGGCCCGAGTAGCTTTACCAATCTTGGTCTTCACCAACCACCACGCGAAGATGCAGATCACGACGATGCTGACAACCATGCTGATCATGTTGGTCTGGCTGAGCGACACCGATCCGAAGAGGGGGATGTCTGGGGAGTCAGAGCCGGGCAGTTGCTCGGTTCCGCCACCGCGGAAGTACTGGAAGGTGTAGCGAAGTGCCAGCGAGAGGCCGATGGAGACAATCATCAGCTGGACGATTCCTACGCCCTTCTTGCGCAACGGTTTCCAGAGACCCGCGTCGAGCGCCCAGCCAAAGCCGGCGCTCAATAACACCGCTATCGGTATGGCAAACCAGACGGGTTGACCAAGGTCGACCGACACAATCAGTGCCATCACCGCGCCAAATGTCACCATTTCTGCGTGAGCGAAGTTGGAGAGACCTGTAGTTCCGTAGACGAGCGAGATGCCAATTGCGGCAAGTCCGAGCATGAGCCCGAAGTTGAGGCCATTGACAATGCGCTCGACGAACTGGTCGAAGAAGCTGGTGACGTTGCGTTCACCGCGCCCGATAAAGAAGTTCATGACTGTCGAGCCACTCGGGCCGATCATCGCTTCTTTAACGTTTGGGGTGTCGTCTGCACCAGTCTCATCTATCACTGCGATGCCGTCTGGCAGTGTCGATTCATCTAGCGTGACGCTGAACTCGTCACCGTCGGGTACGCCAACTTTCCATTGACCATCAGCATCAGTCTCAACTTCAACCTCGTAGCCACCACCAGAGATGGTGAGCAGCACACCTTCGAGAGGCACACTTTCGAGTTTGACGTTACCGATGATGCTGTTGTCGTATTCGTCGACATTAACCTCGTCGGCCATGGCGGGCATGGCCATCAGAGAGAAGGCAGCGGAAAGAGCAACGATGAGTGCGACGAGCACTCCCCGTCGATTTTTCCGCCGCGTGCGGCGATATTCCGCTGTGTTCACAGGACCTCCAGGAAGGGACCCAGCCGGGATCAAGAATCCCGCGGGTTCTGACGTGTCTACGGCATTGAAGACACCGGCCGATTGTGTCTGACATACAAATGCTTGTCAGGTACAAAGCGGTGAAGCCATTATGCGGGGGAATGTTCTCGCAGGAAACCCGTTAATATTGATTGGCCGCAGATTTAACACAAGATCGCCGGTTTCACGCTCCTGGTGCAAGGAAGATTTAACATGGAACAGCCTGACCCCTTCGGCTTTGTCGGACTCACCTACGACGACGTGATGCTCTTACCCGGTCACACCGATGTGATTCCGAGCGATGCTGACACCAGTTCACGTCTTACCCGCAGGATTCGGCTGTCTTCGCCCCTCATTTCGTCGGCAATGGACACCGTCACCGAGGCCAGAATGGCGATCGCGATGGCCCGAAATGGTGGCCTCGGAGTGCTTCACCGCAACCTCTCGATCGACGATCAGGCCGCCTTCGTTGACAAGGTCAAGCGCAGCGAATCCGGCATGATTACCAATCCGGTAACAACTACGCAACAAGCCACCCTTGCGGAAGTTGATGCTTTGTGCGGTCAGTTCCGAATTTCGGGAGTACCCGTAATCGAGGAGGACGGAACCCTCGTGGGAATCGTCACCAACCGCGACATGCGTTTCATCGAACCAGAGGACATGGACTCAACGCTGGTGCGCGATGTTATGACGGTGATGCCCCTCATTACCGCCCCGGTCGGTATCGACCGCGACGGCGCTATTGCACTCCTCAATCAGCACAAGATTGAGAAGCTGCCGCTCGTTGACGACAGCGGCAAGCTCATCGGCCTCATTACTGTCAAAGACTTTGAGAAGACCGACCAGTACCCCAACGCGACAAAAGATGACGAAGGTCGACTCCGAGTTGGCGCAGCCATCGGTTTCTTCGGTGATGCGTGGGAACGTGCTGAGCGACTCCGCGATGCCGGCGTCGATGTGATTGTCGTTGACACCGCAAATGGTGAGTCAGCTGGAGTCATCGACATCGTCCGACGGATGAAAGCTGATTCCTCCTTCGACGCTATTGACGTGATCGGCGGCAACGTCGCTACACGTTCCGGAGCGCAGGCACTTATCGACGCGGGTGTCGATGCCGTGAAGGTTGGTGTCGGGCCCGGCTCGATCTGCACTACCCGCGTTGTTGCTGGTGTCGGGGTTCCACAGGTTACGGCCGTCTACGAGGCATCGTTGGCCGCTCGACCAGCCGGAATCCCGGTGATCGCCGACGGTGGCCTTCAGTACTCCGGAGATATTGCCAAGGCACTCGTAGCCGGGGCAGACACTGTCATGCTTGGTTCTCTGCTTGCTGGTACCGATGAGAGCCCTGGTGATCTCATCTTCCTTAATGGAAAACAGTTCAAGAGCTATCGCGGCATGGGTTCACTCGGTGCGATGCAAACACGAGGCAAGAAGACCTCGTACTCGCGTGACCGTTACTTCCAAGCGGATGTTCCTTCCGACGACCAGCTGATCCCCGAGGGCATCGAAGGCCAGGTCCCCTATCGCGGCCCCGTCTCCACGGTGATGTACCAGTTGCTCGGCGGCCTCCGCCAGTCGATGTTCTACACGGGTGCCCGCACTATCGATCAGCTGCAAACGAAGGGCAAGTTCGTGCGGATCACTGCCGCCGGGCTGAAAGAATCGCATCCCCACGACATCCAGATGGTTGTTGAGGCACCGAACTACCGTCGCTAGAACCTCAGCGCGCGCCGCTAGGCGGAGACGTCGCGACGGTTGAAGACGACTCCGCCGAGCACGAGCACGACGGCGGAGATGCCGAAGATGAGCCCGAGGGAGCCCCAGTCGGCTCCCTCGCTCAGTGGAGAGTTGCCGAACGCCCAGTGGTACGGCGAGAGGTTGTGCAGCCATTCGACGTCTGCGCTTTGGTTGCCGAGTGAGTTGAGGATGTACCCGAGCAGGGCGATTCCGGCTGCCGCCGCAGAGGCAAAACTCCGACGGCCCGTGATGGCGCCAACGGCGAGCCCACAGCTGGCCGCGAGCACTCCCAAGCCGAACAGCGCCAAGCATCCGCCGATCACACGGGCAGGCTCAAGGTCGATCCCGGAGGAGTCGTTGAGCGCGAGAATTAGTAGCGCCGAAACGACACTGAGCCACAGCAGTCGCAGGATGACACCGAGACTGCGCTCGACCATGATCTGCACACGGGAGACACTGTGGGCAAGGGTGAGTTCGAGCGAACCGGATTCTTCGTCGCCCGCAATCGCCGCCGAGCTCCAGAGCGTGGCGGCGATGGTGAAGAGGACGAATCCGATCAGGCCAAGGAATGTCGCCTGCACGTAGCCAGCTCCGCTTGTGAGGTCTTCGAAGCCGAGAGTGCTCGCTAGGCCTTCGGGGAGGGATTTGATTACTTCGTCAAAGCCCGCGTTGTCGCCCGAGAATGAGGAGTAGAGCGGCACGTAAAGAAATATGGCTCCCGTGATTCCTGCCGTCCAGCCCAGTAGCCCTCGCCACGAGTCCGCAAGGTTGCGGCGCGTGAGGGGCAAAATACTGCGGGTCATGTTCTCGCTCATTTGTTTGCCTCATTCGAGTAGAGGTCGATAACCGACGATTCGAGATCTTGCTCTTCCACCCGCAGGTCGACCACGTGGAAGGGGGCGATGGTCTTGACGAGAGCGTCGATGTGTCCCTCGACGGTGCCAGTGACCTGAATCAGCTCGCCATCAGCGACGGTGAGGTTGTCGAGTTGCGGCAGGGCAAGCAAGGCGGTGCGGATGTCGTCGGCTGCGGCATCCGTGAAGTCGATGACGACACGACGGATGGCGCTCGCTCGCAGGCTGGCGACGTGACCAACTTTCACCACGGTGCCGTTGCGGAGCACCGCGACTTGATCGGCAGCGTTCTGGATTTCGCTCAAGACGTGAGAGCTGAGGAACACGGTTTGGCCTTTGTGTTGGGCTTCGCGCACCATCGAGAGGAATTCTTGTTGCACGAGCGGATCGAGACCGCTCGTTGGTTCGTCGAGTACGAGCAGCTTGGGCTCATGCATGAACGCCTGCACGAGGCCGAGCTTCTGCTTGTTGCCTTTGGAGAGGGTCCGCACGTGGCGGGTGAGGTCGAGCCCCAGCCGTTCAGCGAGCGAGTCGATGCGGTCTGGCGCAACGCGGCCGCTGATTTCGGCGTAGTGCTTGAGCAGTGAGCGACCAGTGACGCGGCCCTCGAGGAGAAGTTCGCCCGGGAGGAATCCGATGTCGCGGCGCAATGCAGCACCGCCAGCGATGGGGGACTGGCCGAGCACGGTTGCGCTGCCGGAGGTGGGGCGAATGATGTCGAGCAGTAGCCGCATCGCGGTCGTCTTGCCGGCACCATTGGGGCCGATCATGCCGAACACGCTGCCGGTTTCTACGGCGAGATCCACACCGTCGAGGGCAGTGTTTTTGCCGTAACGCTTGGTGAGTGCCTGAGTTTCTATCGCGTAAGTCATGGGTGGGGCGGAGCCCGGTCCTTCCTAGGAGGGAGTCGTTGAGGGGGTGTGCGTGCTGGAGGGAGCCTCGCTGGCCGGAGGATCCGCATCCGGATCATGCACGTGTCGCGGTGGCGGTGATGCGGCTTGCGAGGCGGCGTGCGAAGCGGCGCGGGACGCATCAAGGGCCGTGCTGTCGGTGTAGATCCCGTGGGTATAGAGCTCGAGGGCAGCATTGCCCATGCGGCTAAGACTGTCGAGACTGAGTTGGCCGCTGCCGAGACTGCGGGCGATGTGACTTTGCAGCGTGAGAGTCGAGAGGCTGTGGGTGACGAGCAGTATGGCGCGGGCGTGTTCGTCGGCGCTTGGCGTGACGGCTCCGCTGGCAACTCCCTCAAGGAGCATGGTGTGGGACATGGCGACGAAGCGGTCGAAAAGGTCTGCCCCGGCGACAGAATCGTCGGTGAAGAGGCGGCCTAGATAGTTGAGCCACGGCTCAAATTTGGGGAGGTCGGCGTACCACTCGCTGACTGCCGCACTGATGTCTCCTTCGCCGAGACCGGCTTTGCGGTGGGTGACCTCGCCGATGATGAAGTCATCGCACGCGGCTTTGAGCTCACGCATGCTTCCAAAGTGGTGGATGACGAGGCCGGCACTCACTCCTGCTTCAGTCGCGACAGCGCGGGCGCTTGTCGCGGCGAACCCGTTCTGCCCGATGAGTCGAATCGCGGCGTCGCGGATGCGCGCTTTGGTGGTGGAATCATCGACTCTTGAACGCATGTTTAATAAACTAAACGTTTGTTCAATGGCTGTCAATCGCTGGCCGGGTAGGCTAGAGCAGTGAATGATTTCGAGATTGGCCGCGCCAAGCGCGCTCGCCGCGTCTACTCCTTTGATGACATCGCTATCGTGCCGTCGCGCCGAACGCGTGATCCTCGTGATGTGTCGGTGAGCTGGACGATTGACGCCTACACCTTTGATATCCCCGTTATCGCGGCTCCCATGGACTCCGTTGTATCGCCAGCGACCGCGATCACGATGGGCAAGCTCGGCGGGCTTGGAGTGCTCGACCTCGAAGGTCTCTGGACCCGTTATGAGAACCCCGAGCCAGTGCTCGAAGAGATCCGTCATCTGCCGGCCGATCAGGCAACGGCGCGCATGCAGCAGCTCTACGCCGAGCCGATCAAACCAGAACTCGTCACTCAGCGTCTCGCCGAAATCCGTGAAGCCGGAGTGCCCGTCGCTGGAGCACTCAGCCCACAGCGCACGAAAGAACTCCACCAGACAGTTCTTGATGCTGGCGTCGACCTGTTCGTCATCCGCGGCACGACCGTGAGCGCTGAGCACGTATCTAAGTCAAGCGAACCACTCAACCTTAAAGAGTTCATTTACGAACTCGATGTTCCCGTCATCGTCGGTGGTGCAGCTAGCTACACCGCAGCACTCCACCTCATGCGCACCGGTGCTGCCGGAGTGCTCGTCGGCTTCGGCGGCGGTGCGGCAAGCACCACACGCTCAAGCCTGGGCATCCACGCTCCCATGGCAACCGCAGTCGCCGACGTTGCTGGTGCACGCCGCGACTACATGGATGAGTCCGGCGGCCGCTACGTTCACGTGATCGCCGATGGCGGACTCGGCACAAGCGGCGACATTGTGAAAGCAATCGCGGTCGGTGCCGATGCCGTCATGCTTGGCAGCACACTTGCGCGCGCTACGGATGCCCCGGGTGGCGGATACCACTGGGGTCAAGAAGCGCACCACTCCGAGCTCCCTCGCGGCAATCGTGTCGAGGTTGGCCAGCTCGCGCCTCTCGCCGAAATCCTCAACGGACCGTCGTCGCACCCGAATGGCCAGTCCAACCTGATTGGTGCCCTGCGTCGCTCAATGGCAACAACTGGCTACTCCGACCTGAAAGAGTTCCAGCGGGTCGACGTCGTTGTGGCTCCCTACAACACCCTGTAACGCGCAGTCACGGTGAGCGCTGCGGCAACACGTTCACAGCCAGAGATCAGCCGCACGCAAGAGGATTTATGAATGGCTAAACCCCAAGCGAAATCCCAGACAGCAGCACTGAGCGCAGAACAGCGCGCGAGTGCAATCGCCGCGCTTCGTGAAAACGAACTCGACATTCTCGTGATCGGTGGCGGCATCGTCGGCACGGGCAGTGCGCTGGATGCTGCGACGCGCGGGTTGAACGTCGGCATGGTTGAGGCCCGCGACTGGGCTTCTGGCACGTCAAGTCGATCGTCGAAGTTAGTGCACGGCGGCATCCGCTATTTGGAGCAGCTCGACTTTCGACTCGTTCGCGAAGCTCTCAAGGAACGCGGATTGCTCTTGCAACGGATTGCACCTCATCTCGTGCGCCCGGTGCGTTTTCTCTATCCCGTGACGAAGCCGATCTTCGAGCGGCTATATATCGGTGCGGGAATGTTGCTGTACGACATCCTCAGTTACTCCGGGGGACGACCTCCCGGCGTTCCGCATCACCGGCACCTGACACGACAGCAAATGTTACGAGCGGCACCGAGCCTGCGCTCGGATGCCTTCCGCGGCGGGCTCACTTATTACGATGCCCAAGTCGACGACGCACGATATGTCTCAACGCTCGCGCGCACCGCAAGCTTCTATGGCGCCCACGTGGCGAACCGAGTTCGGGTCGAGAATTTCGTGAAAGTCGGCGAGCGCGTAGTCGGAGTCATGGCGCACGATCTTGAGACCGGCGAGAAGTTCGAGATCCGCGCTAAGCAGGTGGTGAATGCGACCGGCGTGTGGACTGATGACACTCAAGCAATGGTCGGTGAGCGTGGACAGTTCAGAGTGAGGGCGTCTAAAGGCGTTCACTTGGTCGTGCCTCGCGATCGGTTCCAGTCGAAACTCGGCCTACTGCTGCGCACGGAAAAGAGCGTTCTTTTCGTCATTCCGTGGGGCCGGCACTGGCTCATCGGAACGACAGACACCGACTGGGATCTTGACAAAGCGCACCCGGCGGCTACCGCAGCCGACATCGACTATTTACTTGAACGCGTCAACAAAGTGCTCGCCGTGCCGCTGACTCGCGACGACGTCGAGGGTGTATTTGCCGGATTGCGGCCTCTGCTCGCGGGAGAGTCAGACCTGACCTCCAAGCTCAGCCGCGAGCACATTGTGACTCACAGCGTTCCAGGGCTCGTTGTTGTCGCTGGCGGTAAATGGACGACCTATCGAATCATGGCGAAGGATGCCGTGGATGCCGCGGTGGATGCGCTCGATGGCAGGATCTCCCCGAGCATCACCGAAGATGTCGCGCTGCTCGGCGCTGAAGGGTATCGGGCTGCGTGGAACAAACGCTCCACTCTCGCCCGCACCTTTGGTCTTCACCGCTCTCGCGTTGAGCACCTTCTCAATCGGTACGGAGTGCTCGCCACTGAAGTGCTCGAACTTGTTCGTAGCAACCCGAAACTGGCAGAGGCACTCCCGGGCGCCGATGACTACATTGCGGCCGAAGTTGTTTATGCGGCCAGCCACGAGGGTGCGCTCCACCTCGACGACGTGTTGGCTCGTCGCACTCGTATATCGATTGAGGCATGGGACCGTGGCGTGTCGGCGGCCCCGGTCGCGGCAGAGCTCATGGCGAATGTATTGGGGTGGGACTCCGCGAAGACAACGGTTGAAGTCGAGCGCTATCTCCAGCGGGTTGAGGCGGAACTTGCGAGCCAGAAGCAGCTAGATGATGAGTCGGCTGATCGGGTGAGGCTCGAAGCACCAGATATCGTTAGCGAGTGAGTACGACGGATTCTGCGCCAGGAGCACAAGGCACGACACCAGTGGCGGCTGCGCCGGTAGCGCCAGCAACGATGTGGCAGATTGCACGTCGCCCGCGCTGGATTGGTGCTCTCGTGCTCGCGCTGGTCATAGCGTCTAGTTTCGCCGCGCTTGGCCAGTGGCAGCTCAGCCGGAGCCTTGAAGGCGGCGAGATCACCGAGCAACAGAGTGAGAGCCTTGTCGCCCTCGATTCAGTGGCGAAGGCTCAAGATCCTTTGGCGTCGGCCACGACCGGTCAATCGGTGAGCTTCAGTGCAGAGCTCGTGGCTGGCGACTACGTGGTGCTTTCGGAACGGCGCAACACCGCCGGTATGGGTTACTGGGTCGTAGGTCATGGCGTTGAGCAGAGTGGGGCAAGCATCGCTATCGCGCTCGGGTGGGCTCCTTCTCTGGATGCTGCGGCATCCGCCATTGCTCAACTGGAGGCTTCGTCGCCTCAGTCGACGTTCACCGGCCGTCTGCTGCCAACCGAGTCACCGCAACAGTCCGATTTCGAGTCGGGAGTGCGCAGCGCCCTCGCGGTGTCGGAGCTGGTCAATCTGTGGGAGGACGTTCCGGCGGGAACCTATGGTGGCTACGTCGTCAGTTTTGACGCACCCGCCGGGCTCGAGGCCATCGATTCACCGCCACCGTCGACAGAGGTTTCCCTCAATCTGCTCAACGTGTTCTATGCCGTCGAGTGGGTTGTCTTCGCTGGCTTCGCCGTCTTCCTGTGGTACCGCCTCGTGCGAGATGTGTGGGAAGAAGAGCGCGAAGAGTTGGAGCCCGACGCGGCCGTAGACTAGAGCTATGGCTCTTGGTCCCCGGCTTTCTGATTTTCCGCGCATTCGTCGCACCCTGTCTTTCTACAAGGTCTCGTCGATCATTACTGGCAGCTTCTTGCTTGTGCTCTGCCTCATGATGGTGTTCCGTTATGGGCTCGGTGGAGACATCGAGCTGAACGGCCCGGCAGGGTTTGTCACACTCACGCCGAAAGAGTTGGTGCAGGGCATCAACGTGTCGACGATCATCCTGATTGTTCACGGCTGGCTTTACGTCTTTTATGTTGCCGCTGACTTTGTGCTCTGGCGCCTGTCGCGTTTCTCGTTCTTGCGGTTCTTGTACATCGCCCTTGGTGGTGTTATTCCGCTTCTGTCGTTCTTTCTTGAGCGCCAGGTTCCTCGTTTCGTTGAAGCGAAACTTGCCCGTATTGAATCCGCTGCAGCCGTGAAAGCGGCGGGCGCTGACTCCGCAAAGGCTTCCGCATGACCGATTCCTCGGCCACTTCCGCAGACACGAACGCTCGCCCCGTTCTCGTTGTTGACTTCGGCGCGCAGTACGCCCAGCTGATCGCACGTCGCGTGCGCGAGGCGAACGTGTATAGCGAGATTGTTCCTCACACCATCACTGCGGCAGAGATCGCCGCCAAGAATCCGGCTGGCATCGTGCTGAGCGGTGGACCGTCGAGTGTCTATGAGCCGGGTTCGCCCGACCTCGACCCTGGCATCCTGCAGCTCGGCATTCCTGTCTTCGGTATTTGCTATGGCTTCCAGGTTATGGCCCGTCAGCTCGGCGGCACCGTCGCCAAGACCGGGTTGCGTGAATATGGCGCCACCGACATGACGGTTCAGGGCGACGGCGGTTCACTCTTGGGCGAGCAGCCGAACAAGCAGACGGTCTGGATGAGCCACGGCGACGCTGTGACGGAAGCGCCAGCAGGTTTTGATGTTCTTGCCAGTAGCGAAGCGACCCCGGTTGCCGCGTTCGCGAGCAAGGAGCGCGGACTTTATGGAGTGCAGTGGCACCCCGAGGTGAAGCATTCCGAATTCGGCCAGAGCGTGCTTGAGAACTTCTTGCACGATGCTGCGGGAATTCCTGCCGACTGGAACAGCGGAAATGTGATCGCTGAGCAAGTCGCGCGCATCCGTGAGCAGGTAGGTTCGGCACGCGTCATTTGTGGCCTTTCGGGTGGAGTTGACTCTGCTGTCGCTGCCGCGATTGTGCACGAGGCTGTTGGCAATCAACTTGTCTGCATCTTCGTTGACCACGGCTTGCTGCGTCAGGATGAGCGCCGCCAAGTCGAAGAGGACTACGTCGCCTCGACCGGTGTGCGCCTTGTCACCGTCGATGCTGTTGACCAGTTCATGGATGCTCTCGCCGGAGTCACTGACCCCGAGACGAAGCGCAAGATCATCGGCCGCGAGTTCATTCGCAGCTTCGAGAATGCTGCTGAGGCACTCGTGCTCGAAACACAGGGCAGCGACGAGACCGTGAAGTTCCTCGTGCAGGGAACTCTGTACCCGGATGTCGTCGAAAGTGGCGGAGGAACCGGAACCGCCAACATCAAGAGCCACCACAACGTCGGTGGGCTCCCCGAAGATTTGCAGTTCGACCTGGTCGAGCCACTGCGCACCCTGTTCAAGGACGAAGTGCGCGCGATCGGTCGCGAGCTGGGATTGCCGGAGGTCATTGTTGGCCGCCAGCCGTTCCCTGGCCCCGGCCTCGGCATCCGCATTATCGGTGAAGTCACTTTCGAGCGTCTTGAACTACTGCGCAAGGCCGACGCGATTGCGCGCGCCGAGCTGACCGCTGCTGGTCTCGATGACACGATCTGGCAGTGCCCGGTCGTGCTTCTCGCCGATGTTCGTTCGGTGGGTGTGCAGGGCGATGGTCGCACCTACGGTCACCCAATCGTGTTGCGCCCGGTCTCATCTGAGGATGCGATGACCGCCGACTGGACTCGGTTGCCGTATGACGTGCTCGCGAAGATTTCTAACCGCATCACCAATGAGGTGGATGGGGTGAACCGCGTGGTTCTCGACGTCACGTCGAAGCCGCCAGGAACGATTGAGTGGGAATAGCCCGCTCGGGTTGAACGCTTGAACTTAGACGGTTTTTAGGGCGTGCGTGGGTTGCGCAGGGAAAGCCGATGTTCTCTTTGCGCATGTGCAACTCGTCGGAACGCGACTCGCGTGAAGGACTCGATCTAGGTCTGGTGAGGTGCCGAAGCGCAATGATCGGCGGTTTTTGAGAGGGGGGTACCCTCCATTTTTGCAAAATGAATTTAAATCGAATATCTTGAAATTGAGTAGACAACTTCAAGGAGGACGAGATTGAACATTCTGGCAAACGAAACACAAACCAACGCTGGGTCAAGAACGCGCTGGGTCGTAGCATTGTTTTCAGCGCTAACTTTGGGAGTGCTGGGCGGGGTTGCGCCTCTTTACCCCGTCGAGTCAGCAAGCGCGGCACCGTACATTGATTGTAACGAACCGGTCTATAGCGGGAATTCCTCAGCGAGAATAACATGCCACGCTGCGTCAAGTGGACAGGTGCGGATTCGCGCAACGTGTTACAACGTTCCATTGATATTTGTCGCGGGGAGAAGTTACACAGGATGGTCTAACGTTCGCGCTGGGAGTTCGATAACGCTCGCATTCGTTCCAGGATCTTGGTGTGGAGGCACTTTTCAGATATGGCGTGTTGATCCCGAGATTAGGTAGTTCCGCCACGTTGCTCAAGGGATTGAAGCATGGGGGTCGAATGGGGTGTTCCGCGGATACTTTTGCCGCGTCCGCTCCGCTTTCGAGCTCACTCGAAGAAAAGGTTGGATACACAACTTAAGGGATCGGAACCCTTTCTTGCATGGCCATGATTGCTCATGAATCGACCGCGGGCTGCTGAGCGACGCGTATTCGGATCGATCTCAACTCTGCACATTGGCCACGCGATTCGATCTAAGAAGTGCTCGCTGAGAGGTATTCGCTCTTGGGGATGTGTGCCAGATGGCGTAGCGACATGGAAAGGCTCCGTCACTCCGGCTAATTCCGGAATGACGGGACCTTATCGTTGCTCCCTTGTGTGGCGCTAGTCGCGAAGGATCGAGAAGAAGCGCAGCAGTTCGAGGTACAGCCAGATCACGGTGACCATGATGCCGAAAGCACCCTTCCACCCGTAGGCACGGGGAACGCGGTTGGCGACACCACGCTGGATGAGGTCGAAGTCGAGCACAAGCGAGTACGCCGCCATGATCACGACTAGTACCCCGATGATGGCACCGAGCGGAATGCCCATGAAGCTGAAGTCGCGCAGGCCTTGCGTGCTTTGAACGACGCCCGTCGCCATCAACACAACATTGAGTAGTGTGAAGATCACGTAGCCGATAAGCGCGATCATGAAGACTTTCGTGGCCTTCTTTGATGCGCGAATCTTGCCGCTAGCGAAGAGAGCCAGCGTTACACCGACCACGATGATGGTGGCGACCACCGCCTGAGTGACTACACCGCCGAAGGCCGTTTCGTAGTAACGCGAGATGCCGCCGACGAAGACACCCTCAACCGCGGAGTACGCGAGCACGAGTGCGCCAGATGGCTGCTTCTTAAAGATGTTGATGAGGGCGAGTACGAAGCCCACGAGCCCGGCGCCGATCCAGAGCAGCGGCATGTCGGCGATCCAGCCGATAGCTGCACCGACGAGCAGGAGCGCGAAGGCTCCAACGGTCTTGGCAATCGTGTCTTCAACGGTCATGACATCACTGGAGGCGGGGGCCGACTCCTGGTTGTACATGTCGTTGAGCTGCTGGTTGGATACCTGGTTCGCTACGGCGACTCCGCCGCGCGAGCTAAACGCAGCATCGCGGGAGAAAGCGGGGTTATTGAGTGCCATGATTCCTCTGTTTGGTGTGGCGTCACACGTTAGTGACACACGATAAAACTACCGGAAATTGCTGAGAAATGCCGGGTTTCAACGCCGCGATGCTGCGCTGTGAGCGATCGCTCGGGCGAGCCACGCGGCAGCAACGACGACCACCGCCGAGATTGCGAGCGCCTCAGGCATGGAGGAGTACTCCTGATAGAACCGAGGAAGGATGATGCCGTTGGCAATGGGGAGAGCCAGAGCCAGATACGACACAAGGGGCCGATGCCGAACGATCAACCAACACAGCACAGGGATCGTGAGTGTCCACATCGACATCGGGCCAGTAAGCATGAGCCAGATTTGGGTAATCGTGGGCAGCACCACGATCATCCGTCGCCATCCTCTCGACGGCATAATCGACCAGCCCACCGCCGTTGACGTTGTGCCGATGAGCAGGATGATCAGGGTGTAGTTGTTGGCTCCCTGGAGGTGCAGTGCGCCGGCAATGATCAACACGAGGCCAACAAAGTAGCGGTCGTTATAGCGACCCCACTTCAGTGGGAGGCGCCTGGCGGGTTCCCAACCCTCCGTTGCTCCCGAAACGCTAGCGGCCATTGGTGAGCAGGGAGTACAACACGATGCCCCAGACGACAAGCCAGACGTAACCGAGAACGGTAGCGATGCGAGCGATCAGCAGTCCACGCTCGCCGGTCTCACGAATCTGCCGGATCGCCACGTGCCCAAAGATTAGGGCCGGAGCCCCACCAATCACTGCCAGGGCGAGAGCGAGGATCGCGACGGGATTAGTGCGAGGGGCCACAATCGGGGCAGGGCGCACTGCATCTGCCGAGGTGGGTTCACCGCAATAGACACAGAACTTCCACTCCGGCCGCACTGGTGCAGAGCACGACGCGCATTCGGGCATACCTAAATATTAGTCGCAGGTGCACTTCGGCATATTCTTGACTCGATGAGCACCACCACCAGCCCCCTTGTGATCGGGCATCGCGGAGCCAGCGGCTACCGCCCAGAACACACCAGAGCCGCCTACGATCTCGCATTCACCCTGGGAGCGGATGCCGTAGAGCCTGACATTGTCGCGACCCGTGACGGCGTGCTGGTGTTGCGGCACGAGAACGAGATCTCGGGAACGACCAACGTCGCTGATCATCCGGAGTTTGCGGATCGCCGAACGTCAAAGACGATCGATGGCACAGTGATGACGGGCTGGTTTACCGAGGATTTCACGTGGGCCGAACTCGCCACCCTGCGCGCCCGCGAACGCCTGCCGGAGATTCGCCCAGCGAACGTCGCGTACAACGACACCGAACCGATCCTGCGGCTGAGCGATCTGCTGGAAATTGTGAAACAGCACCCCGAAGCACAGCGACGCCAACTGCGAGTCGTGGCCGAGATCAAGCATGCGAGCTACTTTGAGTCGATTGGCCTGCCGCTCGACGAACTCTTCGCCAGAGAGGTGAGCGAGTGGGCGACAGCAGACAACCTGATCATCGAATCATTCGAACAGAGCGTTCTGCACCGCATCCGCGATCGAGGCATTCCCGGCAAGCTCGTGTTCTTGCTCGAAAGTAGTGGAGCGCCATCGGACTTGATTGCGCGTTTTGGAGCTCAAGCGCGCAACTATGCCGAGCACTTGACTGCTGACGGGCTAGCCCAGCTGGCGAGCGAGGTTGACGGAATCAGTGTCGACAAGAAGATGCTCATGACCAAGGACCTCACCGGAAACCTCACCGGGACTAATGACTTAGTTTCGCGAGCTCACAGCGCGGGGCTCCTCGTATTTTGTTGGACTCTGCGAGCCGAGAACCGTTTTCTGCCGAAGAACTATCGCTCAAGCAAACAGCCCGAGAAGTTTGGCGACTGGCGCGGCGAGTTCCGCACCCTCATGGATTCCGGTCTCGACGGAGTATTCGCCGACCAACCCGACCTCGCCGTCACCGCGCGCGGGTAGAGTCGAGGAGCCATGACGACAGTTTTTGACCCCTCTGACCCTGGCCGTTCTGCAGACGGCGATTCCGTTCGTGACCCGCTGCTTGATGGGCTCAACCCTCGTCAGCGTGAAGCGGTCGAATATCGTGGCCCCTCGTTGCTGATTGTTGCCGGCGCCGGCTCGGGAAAAACGAGCGTGCTCACTCGCCGAATTGCGGGGCTGCTGCGCTCGAGAGAGGCCTGGCCGAGCCAGATTCTGGCGATCACCTTTACCAACAAGGCTGCGGCCGAGATGCGCGAACGTGTCGCGGCAATTGTGGGCAACACCGCCGAGGGAATGTGGATTTCCACCTTCCACTCCGCCTGCGTGCGCATTTTGCGTCGGGAAGCTGAAGCATTCGGGTTCTCCAAAAACTTCACCATTTACGACTCTGCCGACAGCAAGGCCCTGCTCAAGCGGATCCTCAAAGAGCTCGACGCCGACATGTATGGGTTGACGGTCAGCAAGGCGGCGAACCGCATCTCTCAGCTCAAAAATGAGCTAACCGACGTTGACGGTTTTGCTCGCGATGCCAACATGAGCGACCCGGCGGAGAAGAAGTTCCTTGAAGTCTTCCGGCGCTACACGCGTGGACTCAGCGACGCCAACGCTTTCGACTTTGACGACCTCATTGGCCAAACCGTGTACCTGTTTAGGGCGTTTCCTCACATCGCGGCCACCTACCAGCGCCGCTTCAAGCACATCCTGGTCGACGAATATCAGGACACCAACCACGCTCAGTACTCGCTGATTCGCGAGCTCACGAGACCACCAGCCCCTGAACAGTTTGAATCGTCGCAGGGCATGCTCGTGCAGGGCAGCAGCACCGGCGCTGAAGCGGAGGCCGCGTCGCTGACCGTGGTCGGCGACAGCGACCAGTCCATTTATGCGTTCCGCGGAGCCGACATCCGCAACATTGTTGAATTCGAGCGAGACTTTCCCCGCTCGACAGTGATTCTGCTTGAACAGAACTATCGCTCGACGCAGACGATTTTGGATGCCGCCAATGCGGTGATCTCGAACAACTTCGATCGCAAAGACAAGAAGCTCTTCACGACGATCGGTGAGGGCGACAAGATTGTCGGCTTCACCGGTTATTCGGGTCATGATGAAGCGCAATTCATTGCGGATGAGATTCAGAAGCTGCACGACGAAGGCGTTGCGTACAAAGACGTCGCGGTCTTCTATCGCACCAACTCGCAGACGCGTGCCCTTGAAGAGATCTTCATCCGGGCAGCTCTGCCGTACCGGGTGCTCGGCGGAACGAAGTTCTACGAGCGTGCGGAAATCAAAGATGCGTTTGGTTACCTGATTGCGGTCGCGAACCCGGCAGATCCGCTGGCGCTGCGTCGAATCATGAATACCCCGAAGCGCGGCATTGGTCCGGCGACCGAAGCCGCGCTGCAGGCGTGGGCGGATGACCGGGGCGTAACCCTGCGGGATGCGATGCGCAATGCCGCCGAACTAGGGCTCGGCCCGAAGGTAACGAAAGCAATTATTGACCTTGCCCGACTTCTTGATGACGTTATGGCGAAGGTCGAAACGGCTAAGCCTGCCGACATCCTTAATGAACTCTTGGATCGTTCAGGCTATGTTCGCGCGTTGCGCGCATCGCTAGACCCGCAGGATGAGGCTCGCGCCGAGAACGTCGATGAGTTGATCGCGGTCACGAAGGAGTTCGGAAAGAACAATCCCGACGGAACTCTTCTGGACTTCCTCACCGAGGTCTCACTTGTCGCCGCGGCCGATGACCTCGACGATTCCAGCGGAACCGTTTCCCTCATGACGCTGCACACCGCAAAGGGACTCGAATACGACGCCGTATTCTTGACCGGCGTTGAAGAAGATCTCCTCCCGCACCGCATGTCGGCGAATGAGCCAGGCGGCCCAGCAGAGGAACGTCGACTTTTCTATGTCGGAATTACACGAGCGCGCAAGAGGCTCTTCCTTTCGCTTGCGATGACCCGCGCCCAGTTTGGCGAGGTCAACGTTGCGATGCCGAGTCGCTTCCTGCAAGAAATTCCGGCCGACCTTATCGAGTGGAAACAGTCTCCGGGCATGTCGAACTCACGAGGCGGACCCCAATCTCGGGCGCTCAACGCGCGGCGTGGCAACGGCGGCGGCGGAGGCTCATGGTCCAGCTCGCTTCGCGAAGCGGCGTCTGGTGGATTGCCTCCGGCACCGCCGCGCGCAAAGACCGAGTGGGCCAATGCGATTACAGCAACGGTTCGCGACAATGGTGATCTCACTCTGGCGGCTGGCGACCGCATCCGTCACACTGATTTCGGTGATGGCACGGTAAATCAGGTGACCGGCAACGGCCCGAAGAGCATCGCCGATGTTCAATTCGATACCGCCGGACGGAAGCGTCTGCTGATCAAGATTGCTCCCATTGAGAAACTTTGATTCCGAAAGTCACGACTATTCGGGCACCATGGCGCACGGAGAAGTGCGGCTTGTCGTTCCGCGCGTTCGACCGCACGACACCGATGACGCGCTTGCCGCAGCGCTCGTGCAGGTTCGGGTAGAACTCACACTGCCGACCGGGTTCAGTGCTGAAGTCGAAGAAGCGGCTGAGGCTGCCGTCGCAGCGTATGAGCCACCAGAACTTGATCTGACCGACATTCCCTTCGCCACGATCGATCCAGAGGGTGCGACCGATCTTGATCAGGCGCTCTATCTCGAGCGCACGGGCGAGACACTGCGGGTGCTGTATGCGATTGCCGAGGTCCCCGCTTTTGTGTGGCCGGGTTCGGCGGTGGATGCGGAGGCTCGAAAGCGTGGACAAACCCTGTATGCGCCGGATGGCCGGATTCCGCTGCATCCCACAGTGATCAGCGAAAACGCTGCGTCGTTGCTCGCCGGTGCCACACGACCAGCATTCGTCTGGACCTTTGACTTGGATGCTAGGGGTGAGGTCACCTCGACAACTCTGGTGCGTGCCCGCGTACGAAACCGTCGCCAATACAACTATGACGAAGTACAAGATCTGCTCGACAATGAACTCGCTGATGAGTCACTATCGTTGCTGCCCGAATTCGGCCGGCTGCGCGCCGAGCTCGAGCGTGAGCGGGGCGGGGCAAGTCTCAACCGTCCAGACGAAGAAGTAATGCTCGTTGATGGCACGTATGTTCTTGAGCGGCGCAGCCCGCTGCCCGTCGAGCAGTACAACGCTCACGTGTCCCTCATGACGGGCATGGAAGCCGCGCGCATCATGCTCGAAGGCAACGTGGGAATCTTGCGCACAATGCCAGCACCCGACACTGAAACGCTCGACCAGTTTCGCCGCCAAGTTGCCAGTCTTGGATGCCCATGGCCCGAGAACCAGAACTATGGCGAGTATCTGCGCGCCCTTGACCACAGCGATCCCCGTGCGCTCGCCGCGATTCATGCCGCCACATCACTCTTCAGGGGAGCCGGGTACACGGTATTCGACGGCGAACACCCCGAAGAAACCATTCAAGCTGCGGTCGCCGCACCGTATGCCCACGCGACGGCACCGCTACGCCGCCTCGTCGATCGTTTCGTGCTCGTCGCCTGTGAAGCCATCATCTCTGACCGCCGTGTGCCCAAGTGGGTGCGCAAAGCTCTCCCAGAACTACCCAAGATCATGGCGCGCACAAGCTCACTAGCCTCGCAGTTGGATCGTTCCTCGGTCAATGCCATAGAGGCAGCACTCTTGAGCGCGCGAGTGGGAGACGAGTTTGATGCAACGGTCGTTTCGGAGCGCGCTGGTGGCGGCATCATCCAGATCGCAGATCCGGTTATTACCGCCCGCATTGAGGGCACAGTCTCGGCCGGCTCGACGGTGCGAGCACGGCTCGTGACCGCCGACATCGCTAGCGGAACGGTGGAGTTCGTTCTCGCCTAGAGTGCGGCAGCACCGTTAGCGGTTGAACGCCGGAACTGAGCGAGGTAGCGCCGTTGCGCCGCGAACCTCACCCACTGCGGGAGACGCGGATACACGGTACGGGAGACCCGCATGATCCGGTCGAAACGTTTCTGGCTGTGGGGGAGCGCATAGGCATCGCGCAGCTCGGCACTGAGAAACCCGGCCGTGAGTACGCGCACGAGGGGCATCGATGACCGTAACCACCACGGCCCACCAGTCGGATGCAGCAACTGTTCGGCGACTCCTCGGCTCGCGTCCGTGACGCTCAACGAGGCCAGGCTCTCGTTCCAGTAGCGGGCGAATGCCGGCCGGTCGGCAGGCCACAGCGCACGCGGAACCCCGAGCGCAGTCGCAATCACCGCGTAGTCAGCGAGTAGAGCTTCGGCATCTTCCTCGCGCAGCGGACCAAAAACGGCTTCACGAACCCGCATTGCCGTGTCATAGAGCGTGGCAGCTACCCAGAGTTGCAGAGCGGGATCGCGGGCATCGTAACTCTCCGACCGCACCGGACGATGAGCCGCACCCACCCGCCGCGCAACCTCGGCAGCCTCCTCCGGCGTGCCATACACCGTGACATAGAGATACGTGAGGGTGCCGTTGAGGCGATCCAAGGGGCGCCGCGCAAAGTCGCTGTGCTCAGCCACCGCACGACCAACAGCAGGGTGCGCGATTTGCAACAGAATGGCCGTGCCGCCACCGGCCAACAGGGCGACGTCGGCAGAGACATCCGCAATTCTGAGGGGGTCGGATGTGGGCACACGGCCAGTTTAGGAGTGCCGAACCACAATATTCGCCGATCTTTCGCTCTCTACAGCCCGCTATCGGAAAACGTACAACCTTAGGCACGGTAAGCTTTTCCATTGGCGTGCGACTCATGGAGCCGACCAATTTGGCACCGATTCGCCGCCTTCCCCACTCACCATTACGCGCGGATTGGAATGAGCAGCGTGGATTTATTTGAGTACCAGGCCAGAGACGTATTTGAGTCCTATGGCGTACCAGTACTTGCCGGCCTGATTGCCGACACCCCAGAAGAAGCCAAAGCAGCAGCCGAAAAAATCGGTGGAACCGTTGTCGTCAAGGCTCAAGTCAAGACCGGCGGTCGCGGCAAAGCAGGTGGTGTCAAGGTTGTTCACAACGCTGATGATGCTTTCGCTGCAGCTGAGCAGATCCTTGGTCTCGACATCAACGGCCACACGGTCAAGCGAGTCATGGTTGCCGCTGGCGCCCGCATCGCGCAAGAGTTCTACTTCTCTGTGTTGCTCGACCGAGCAAACCGCTCGTACCTTTCGCTGTGCAGCGTAGAGGGCGGTGTGGAGATTGAGGTTCTTGCTGTTGAGCGTCCAGAAGCTCTCGCCAAGATCGAGATCAACCCGCTCACGGGCATTGACCTCGCTAAGGCCACCGAAATCGCGAAGGCTGCGAACTTCCCGGCCGAGCTCGTTGACAAGGTCGCCCCTGTCTTCGTGAAGCTCTACGACGTGTACAAGGGCGAAGACGCAACTCTCGTTGAGGTCAACCCCCTCGTCATCACCGAAGACGGCGACATCGTTGCTCTCGACGGCAAGGTATCGCTCGACGAGAACGCTGACTTCCGTCACCCCAAGCACGCATCGCTCGAAGATGCAGCGGCAGCCAACCCCCTCGAGGCGAAGGCGAAGGCTAACGGCCTCAACTACGTCAAGCTCGATGGTGAAGTTGGTGTCATCGGTAACGGTGCCGGCCTCGTCATGTCGACGCTGGATGTTGTTGCCTACGCTGGCGAAAACCACGGAAATGTGAAGCCAGCCAACTTCCTCGACATCGGTGGCGGAGCATCCGCAGAAGTTATGGCTGCCGGGCTCGACGTTATCCTCAACGACCCTCAGGTCAAGAGCGTGTTCGTCAACGTCTTCGGTGGAATCACCGCCTGTGACGCTGTTGCTAAGGGAATCGTGGGCGCGCTCGCAGAACTCGGCAGCTCAGCAAACAAGCCTCTCGTTGTCCGTCTCGACGGAAACAAGGTCGAGGAAGGTCGCGCCATTCTCGCTGAAGCGAACCACCCCCTCGTGACACTAGCCGCCTCTATGGACGAGGGCGCCGCCAAGGCTGCCGAACTCGCCAACGCCGCGAAGTAAGGAACCGAGCATGTCAATTTTCCTCAACAAGGATTCCAAAGTCATCGTCCAGGGCATCACCGGCGGTGAGGGCACCAAGCACACCGCTCTCATGCTCGCCGCTGGCACCCAGGTCGTTGGCGGTGTCAACGCCCGCAAGGCTGGCACCACAGTCGTTCATGGTGACGTTGAGCTGCCCGTATTCGGCACTGTTGCTGAAGCAATGGAGAAGACGGGAGCGGATGTTTCGATCGCTTTTGTTCCTCCGGCCTTCACCAAAGATGCCGTTGTCGAAGCTATCGACGCTGAGATCCCACTGCTCGTCATCATCACCGAGGGTGTTCCCGTCGGTGACTCGGCCGAGTTCTGGGCTTACGCGCAGGAGAAGGGCAACAAGACCCGCATTATTGGTCCGAACTGCCCCGGAATCATCACACCAGGTGAAGCACTCGTCGGCATCACGCCAGCGAACATCACCGGCAAGGGCCCGATCGGTCTCGTCTCCAAGTCGGGAACGCTCACGTACCAAATGATGTACGAACTCCGTGATCTCGGATTCTCGACCGCAATCGGTATCGGTGGCGACCCCATCATCGGCACCACGCACATCGACGCTCTTGAAGCGTTCGAGGCTGACCCCGAGACCAAGGCCATCGTCATGATTGGTGAGATCGGTGGAGACGCTGAAGAGCGTGCCGCTGAGTACATCAAGGCTCACGTCACGAAGCCCGTAGTCGGCTACGTTGCTGGCTTCACAGCCCCCGAAGGTAAGACCATGGGCCACGCCGGTGCGATCGTTTCTGGCTCAGCCGGAACCGCTCAGGCAAAGCAAGAAGCTCTTGAAGCTGCCGGTGTGAAGGTCGGCAAGACGCCGTCTGAAGCTGCCAAGCTCATGCGCGAAATTCTCGAAACTCTGTAGATTTCAGAAGCTGTAGATTTCAGAAGCTGTAGCAAGCACTCTTCGCTACGATCAAGCGCCGCTCGTCTTCGTGACGAGCGGCGCTTGTCGTTTTTGGCGCTACTCGCGGTGTTCGTGCCTTACGGGCTTTAGCCGCTGCGGGGCGTCAGCGGCCTCCGGAAACTCGCACGTGAAGCGACCCGAGTAGCCAAAGAGGAACCCCCACAGACGGTTGCGCACTTCGAGAGAGATCACGAACTCGTTGGTCTCATCGTCGAATGACTCCGTCAGGTCGGCGCGACCGCTGAAGAGCATGGGAAAGCGGAACGCGAACGGGCCCTCATAGAAGCGTTGGGCATCCGACCTCAAATGCAGGGAACCATTTTCAGTGACAGCAAGGTCGAGATCGACGGCCAAGTGTTGATGCGTGCCCAAGTAGTCAACTATGCGGTCGCCGGCGGTGTTGAGGACCATTGTCGCGTCGAAACGCGTTGGCTTCCTCCGCACCGAGTACTCGCGCACGAAAGTGACAGTTTCGCGGCCAAACGGGTCACGGTAGGGATAGTTCTCGATGCGAAAGGCAACGTTGTCGCCGATATCTGGCGTCAGGATGTTGCGAAACCACCCGATCCACAAGAACGGAACCGTCCACCACGGTCCACGACGGATGCTCGACATGGTGCCCGTGCCAACAACCCCGTAGCTCGCCTCAAGTCCGACTCCAAAGCGCTTCTGGAGCATCGGGTGCAGCCGATCAAAGTCATCGCCAAGAACGGTTGCGAACATCGAAGTCACGGTGTCTCCAAAGTGTTGAGGGTCGCGGGGGCATCATCCATGGCGTGACCGCGTCGTGGGCTGCGGCGACAGTGCCGAGCCTGTGGACGACCGGGCTTCCAGAAGGCAAAGGGTGAGTGCGGTTCGATGTCGCTTTCGGCCCACAGGCGCAGGCTGTCGAAGCTCCACGCGGTGAGCCAGCCAACGACGGGCCTGATGAGGATGCGGTCGAAAAAGCTGCCCCAGGCCGGTTGGTAGTCGTAGCCGGTGATGAAGCGCGTGCCGCCGGGGATGGGCACATAGCGCCAGTATCCGCGGCCGTCGCCAAGCGGCGAGAGGCGATCCGTGGTGGTGAATTTCAGAGCGGAGGTGCGCGTGCCGTCTGGTCTGGTGATCTCACCTCGTGTGGTGCCCGCGCCCACGATCGTATGGAAGGGCATCCGGCGTTCGTAGCGAAAACGGTAGCCATCACTATCCAGCGTTTCGGTAGGGGCGATGCGGCTGAAGCGCAAATCCCAGCGAGCATGAGCGTCGGTGTCTTGGGTGAGTTGCCAGACGGTGTCGATGTCTGCGGCGATATCGATTTCAACGTAAATCGGCGCGGACTTCATAATCCCATTATGAGTCATCCTCGATGGATGATGGCGGTTTTCTGCGACAGCATTCTTTCGCCTCAATTACCAGAGACGACTCGTTCCTCGTCCCCCAAAGAGTGGACAATGTGTCACGTTTTGATAACGATGGGGTAACAGGGGCCCCCTATAAAGGGGTAGACCGCCCCTATAGTGGCAATTGGCGAGTGCCCGACCGCCGACAACGCATGACCAAATTAGTAGTCCCATTCAGCGAAGAATAGGAACATTCGTGAGCATTCGAAGAGTCATATCGGCGGTGGCCGCGACAACACTCGTCGCCACTTCCCTGGTTACGGGCGCCGCACTCGGCGCCACAGCTGCACCAGCATCCATTGGTGGCGGCGGCCAAACTGAATTCACCCCCGGACGTTACATCGTCACCATGGTGGATCAGGCTGCAGCAACCTACGACGGCGGGGTTCGCGGTTTTGACGCGACAACTCCACCCGACGGTGAGCAGCTCAATCCCCGCCGACAAGTCGTGCAGGACTACACCGAATACTTGCAAGAGACACAGGACGATGTCGCAGCCTCAGTCGGTGCCGACATCGAATACTCCTACACGCTTGCCACTAACGGCTTCGCTGCAGACCTCACAGCCGCTCAGGCTGTCGAGCTCTCATCAAACAAGCTTGTAGCCTCGATCGTGCCCGATGAACTCAAGAAGATCACGGCAGCGCAGCGCTCCACTGAATTCCTCGGGCTGGAAGGCGCCGACGGGCTGTGGGCATCCATCGGCGGCGCAGAAACTGCGGGAGAAGGCATCGTTGTTGGTGTTCTCGACACCGGCTTCGCCCCTGAGAACCCCGCGTTCGCTGGCGACCCGCTCGGAACCTCACCGGGGGCGGCGCCCTACCGCGACGGTGACGCAACCGTCTTTGCGAAGGCCGATGGCCAAACCTTTGTCGGAGCGTGCATCGAAGGCGAACAATTCACCGCCGATGACTGCACCACAAAAGTAATCAGCGCGCGTTACTTCGTCGATGGTTTCGGCGCGGGCAACCTCGGTGACGCCAGCGTTGGAGAATACGTGTCTCCTCGAGACGGAGATGGCCACGGATCCCACACGGCGAGCACCGCAGCAGGAAACCTCGAAGTTGACGCCACCGTTGGCGGAAACGCGCTTGGATACTTCTCCGGCGTCGCTCCGGCAGCCAAAATCGCCGCCTACAAAGTTTGCTGGAGCGGACCAGACCCGGTCGCAACGACCGACGACGGTTGTGCATCCACTGACCTACTGGCCGCAATTGACCAGGCTGTTGCCGATGGCGTTGACGTGATCAACTACTCAATCGGTG
Organism: Rhodoglobus sp. G.S.23; assembly: GCF_056675935.1. Classification (NCBI taxonomy): domain Bacteria; kingdom Bacillati; phylum Actinomycetota; class Actinomycetes; order Micrococcales; family Microbacteriaceae; genus Rhodoglobus; species Rhodoglobus sp. G.S.23. The sequence goes on along the minus strand of NZ_CM155237.1, from coordinate 2,360,057 downwards.
GAGGAGCTGCCAGCAGCACCGTATCGCCGACCGACCAAGCATTCTTGGGTGCTGCCGCTGCCGGTGTCTTTGTTGCTGCTTCTGCAGGCAACGACGGCCCAGGCGCCTCAACACTCGACAACGCAGCGCCGTGGATCACCACGGTTGCTGCCAGCACCATCCCCAACTACGAAGCCACCGTCACCCTCGGCGATGGCCAAGAATTTGCGGGTGCCTCCATCACGGTCGACCTCGACCCTGCAGCTGAACCGTTGACGGGTGAACTCGTCAATGCGGCGGCTGTCGCTCTCGCCGGTGCGGTTGATCCCAATCTCTGCATGCCAGACACCCTCGACCCGGCGCTCGTCACCGGAAAAATCGTAGTCTGCGAACGCGGCGTAATTGCCCGCGTCGATAAGTCAGCAGAGGTTGCACGCGCCGGCGGTATTGGCGCGATCCTGGTAAACGTCACGCCGAGCTCGACAGACCTCGACACCCACGTGATCCCCACAGTGCACTTGGATGCTCGCTACCACGATCAAGTGATCGCCTATGCGGCAACTGAGGGTGCAACGGCAACCTTCACGCCGGGCAACGAAACGGCGTACCAGCCGCCGACACCACAGGTCGCTGGCTTCTCGTCACGCGGACCGGTCGAGGCTGACGGCAGCGACATCGTCAAGCCAGACATCTCGGCACCCGGCGTGGGAATCCTCGCCGCCGGTGCTAATGCTGAAGGTGCAGAACCGACCTTCCAGCTCCTGTCTGGTACGTCGATGTCATCACCCCATGTGGCCGGTCTCGCCGCGCTCTACCTCGGCGAGCGTCCCAACGCGACACCAGCGGAAATCAAGTCAGCGTTCATGACTACCGCCTACGACACGGTTGATGGGGACGGCAACCCCGTCACCGATCCGTTCACTCAGGGCGCTGGCCACATTGATCCGACCAAGTTCTTTGAACCTGGCCTGCTCTACCTGAACGGAATCGGCGATTGGCTGTCCTACATCGAGGGCGCCGGCTACGACGTGCTCGACCCCTCGGTCGTCGCGATTGATCCCAGCAATCTCAACCTGGCATCGATTGGTATCGGTTCATTGACGGCACCAGAGACGATTACTCGTACCGTGACCTCCACTCAGGCGGGCACCTTCGAAGCATCAATCTCAGTACCGGGAATCGACGCAACCGTCTCACCATCAACACTGACCTTCGGTGCTGCCGGTGAAACTCAGAGCTACGAAGTGACATTCAGCCGAACGGATGCTCCGCTCGACCAGTTCACCACTGGCTCGCTTACGTGGACCAGCGGCGACACAGTCGCGCACAGCCCCATCGCAGTGCGCCCCGTCACGATCGAGGCACCGTCGTCAGCTAGCGGAACCGGAACGTACGGCGCCGTTGACATCACCGTCACTCCTGGTGGAACCGGCGACATCCCGCTGACCTCGACCGGGCTGACTGCTGGAGTCTTCTATGAAGACCCAACGGGAGTCGAAACCGAGCACTCGGGTTCGGGTTCCAGCGGTGATGAGTTCGAGTACACAATGATCGTGCCGGAGGGTACGACCTATGCGCGCTTCGATCTCGACTCCATCGATGACACGGCCGACCTCGACCTAATCGTGTACCTGCTCAACGATGCGGGAACACCGATCGCGGGCTGGCAGTCGGCCACAGGCGATGCGGATGAGCGAGTGAACCTTGCTGATCCGACCCCGGGAAACTACCTGGTGATCGCTTCGGTCTATGCCGCGAACCCATCGACAGCGTTCGACGTCCGGACCTTCGCGGTGGTCCCTGGAGCTGGTGCGCCACTCGGATTGACCCCGGCAGTGCTCTCGGGCGTGCAGGGTGAACCGGCGACGTACACGGCATCGTGGGAAGGCCTCGCGCCCTTCACGAGCTACCTCGGTCTCATCAGCTACGGCGACACCGGTGCGGTGACAGCACTTGAGGTAGTTACTCAAGAGGATGTTGTTCCCGGTACTCCGGTAAACACCGTGCTGCCGTCGATCACCGGCAAGCCCATCGTTGGCAAAAAGCTCACCGCGAATCCGGGCGAGTGGGATGTTGACGGACTGAAGTTCAGCTACCAGTGGCAGGCAGACGGTACCGCAATTGCTGGTGCTGACAAGCGCAAGTACACGGTCACGAAAGCGGATGAGGGCAAGGCGATCACTGTCGTTGTCACCACGAGCAAGAAGGATGTGCCGAGTGCCAGTGCGACCTCTGAAGCTGTGATGATCAATTACAGCTCGAGCGTTAGCCTGTCGGTGAGCCGTCACATCGCATTCTCGTGGAACACGGTCAGTGCGAGCATCCGAGTAGCAACAGGTGAGGAGGCGGCTCCCACTGGAACCGTCAAGATCACTGTTGACGGCAAGAAGGTCGACACTGTCAAGCTGGGGGAAGCCGACAACGGAAAGGTGACGGTGAAGCTACCGAAACTCGATCGCGGGCTGCACCAAGTGAAGGCCGACTTTATGCCAGCCGGTGACAATGTGACTGGCTCGACGAGTCGCAACGATTGGGTGTGGATCGTCTTCTAGGCGCACACACCTCACGCACTACAACAACGGCTAGTCGTCCCCACAGGCGGCTGGCCGTTGTTGGTTGGGCGAGCCGTTCCGAGTCGTGAGTCTGGTTGCCAGTCGCGAGCTGCCCTTAGTCGTCAGTGGGGCGAGACAATTGCTCCCTGACAGATCGCGTATTTGCGGTAGGCCGCAACCACGGCCGCGGAGAGTGCGGGTACGCTCACGTTCGACATGAATCGCCAGCTCACACTCCTTTTCGCCGCCTTTGAGGCGCTCTTGGTGGCCGCCATTGGTATTGCGATACCGCTGGTTCCGCTGACGCTCCTGTGGGGCATCCACTACGGTCTTTCAATCGACTGGACTGTGTTCTGGCGTGGAGCCGTCGACATCTGGCTGGTTGGCCACGGAGTCGATATCACAGTGGTCTTGGACCCGACAGTGTCGCAATCGCTGGGTTTCGCCGAAGCTAGTACCCCCGTCACAATCACGATGGCGTTGTTAGGTTTTTCGCTGCTCACCGTACTTTTGGGAGTTCGTGCCGGTCGCCGCGTTGCGGAGACCTCGCACGCACTACTCGGCACTCTTTCGTCCCTCGTCACGTTTGGGCTTGCGTCGCTCGTGGTCACCCTCTCGGCGCAGCATCCCGTTGCCAATCCTTCGCTCTGGCAGGGCACGCTGCTGCCAACACTGGTGTTCGCGGTTGGACTCTTCATCGGCAGCCAGGTCGTTACTACTAAGAGCCGCGCCGTCGGCCCCTTACGCCGTTGGGTTCTTGGCTGGCCCATAACTGTTCGCACCGTGTTGGCTACTTCGCTGCGAGGTGGGGCGATCGCAGCGGCCGGGCTACTGACTCTTGCCTCCATCGCGACCATGCTGGCGATCATCACGTCGTATGCCGAAATCATCAGTCTGTATGAAGCCCTGCATACCGAAGTGCTTGGTGGAGTTGCGGTGACTCTGGGGCAAATCGCGCTGCTACCCAACATTGTGCTTTGGGCTACGTCATGGCTCGTAGGTCCCGGCTTCGCGATCGGCGCAGGCTCAACCGTCTCGCCACTGGCGACTGCTCTGGGGCCGATTCCGGCAATCCCGGTGTTCGGCGCATTACCTACGGGAGATTTCTCCTTTGGTTACGTAGGGCTGCTCGCTCCCGTCGTCGTCGGTTTCTTGGTGGCAGCTGTTCTCGGCCCCCGCATCGCTGGCGAACTTCGTCGACGCGAGCTGGCGATTGTTGCGCTCGGTATCGGGGCAACAGCCGCGACGATCATCGGGCTACTCGTGTGGGCTTCGGCAGGTTCTGCCGGGCCGGGGCGACTCATCGAGGTCGGCCCTCAGCCGTGGATCGTCTCGGCGTGGGCCTTCGTGGAGTTCTCGGTGGCTGCCGGTCTCGGATTGTTGACTTCTGCTCGCCCGGAGCGGGCAGATGACGGCTTCACGCAACGCTAGGCTGGGTCTGTGCTCACACTCGTTGTCTTGATCTCAGGGGGCGGGTCTAACCTCGCAGCCCTGCTCGAAGCGGCCGAAAGCGCCGATTTTCCCGCCCGCGTCCTCGCGGTGGGCGCCGACCGCGCAGCCGACGGTCTCGATCATGCCGAGCATTACGGCATCCCCACCTTTACCGTGCCCATGTCGAGCTTCGCTAGTCGCGAAGAGTGGGGCGATGAACTGCTCGAGCAGATCCAATTGTGGAATGCCGACCTTGTGGTGCTGAGCGGTTTCATGAAGCTGCTTCCGCCGCGCGTTGTCGAGGCGCTGTCGCCAAACATCATCAACACGCACCCGGCCTATCTGCCCGAGTTCCCTGGCGCTCATGCGGTTCGGGATGCTCTCACTGCCGGGGCTACTCAGACTGGTGCCAGCGTTATCAAGGTCGACAACGGTGTCGATAGCGGTCCGATCATCGTGCAAGAGCGCGTAGCAATCGAACCGGGAGACACCGAAGAGCACCTGCACGCGCGGATTAAGCCGGTCGAGCGCCGCCTCCTCGTGCAGACGATCGAAGACATTGCTCACAATCGCATCAACCTAAAGGAACTCTGAATCCTATGAGCGGCCCAAGCCACAACCCAGCCGATTTCCGCGAACGAGACATCGTTCCGATCCGACGTGCCCTCATTTCGGTGAGCGACAAGTCAGGGCTCCTTGAGCTTGCTGGTGCGCTCGCAGCCGCCGGCGTAGAGCTGGTCTCGACCGGGTCGACCGCCAAGACGATCGCCGCTGCTGGCCACGAAGTCACCGAGGTCTCGAGTGTCACCGGATTTCCCGAGTCGCTCGATGGCCGCGTAAAAACCCTGCACCCTGCCGTGCATGCCGGCATCCTTGCTGACCTCCGACTTGAGTCGCACGAAGCTCAACTCGAAGAACTCGGCATCAAGGCATTCGACCTCGTCGTCGTGAACCTGTACCCCTTCGTCGAGACCGTCGCCTCGGGGGCCGCTCCCGCCGACATTGTCGAGCAGATCGACATCGGCGGCCCTGCCATGGTGCGTGCCTCGGCCAAAAACCACGCCAATGTTGCCATCGTCACGAGCCCAGACAGTTACAACGAAATCATTGCGGCCGCTGCTGGCGACGGCACGACTTTTGCACAGCGATATGCACTCGCATCGCAGGCCTTCGCCCACACTGCTGCCTATGACACCGCCGTTTCGCAGTGGTTCCTGACCGGCGCACTGCTCGGCGAATCGGATGCCGCGGCATCCGCCCCTACCTTCCCGACGCACATCGATGTTGCTGCCGACCAGCTCGCGGTACTGCGCTACGGCGAAAATTCGCACCAGCAGGCGGGCCTCTATGGCATTGCTCGCTCCAGCGGAATCGCCCAGGCTACCCAGCTTGGTGGCAAAGAAATGTCATACAACAACTACGTGGATGCCGACGCCGCTCTGCGCGCCGCCTACGACCACGAGACTCCCGCCGTCGCGGTCATCAAGCACGCTAACCCGTGTGGAATCGCCACTGCGGCGACCATCGCAGAAGCTCACGTTTTGGCGCACGCCTGCGACCCCATCTCGGCCTATGGCGGAGTTATTGCCGCAAATGGCATCATCACGAAGGCGGCCGCAGAATCGATTTCGCCGATTTTCACCGAGGTTGTTGTTGCTCCTGGTTTCGAACCTGAAGCGTTAGAGATCTTGCAGGCGAAGAAGAATCTGCGCTTGCTGCAATTGCCTGAGGGTTATGCGCGTGAGGGCAGTGAGCTTCGCCAGATTTCGGGCGGAATGCTTGTGCAAGAACTCGATAACCACTTCGCTGCGCCTTCGACGTGGACGCTTGCGGCAGGCGACCCCGCTGATGCCGCGACCATCGCCGATCTTGAGTTTGCGTGGCGAGCGGTGCGTGCTGTGAAATCGAACGCGATTTTGTTGGCTGATGGCGGAGCATCCGTTGGTGTGGGTATGGGCCAGGTTAACCGGGTTGACTCGTGCCAGTTGGCAATTTCGCGTGCCGGTGATCGTGCCAAGGGTTCGGTTGCGGCGAGTGACGCGTTCTTCCCTTTTGCCGACGGTTTGCAGTTGCTTCTTGATGCTGGTGTTCGTGCGGTTGTTCAGCCGGGCGGATCGATTCGGGACGAAGAAGTGATTGCTGCTGCGATCGAAGCTGGCGTCACGATGTACTTCACGGGTGAGCGTCACTTCTTCCACTAAGCGGGGCGAACTTCGCGTAGGGCAAATCCATATAATTTCACCGATATGTTGGGGACCATGATTAGTGTTGGTCGGCGCTTCGGCGCAGCTTTTGTTTCAGGAATTGCCGTCGCTGGCACCGTCTACTTGGCAACAGGTTTGGCGTTCTTCACGGCGAATGGGGCATCGGCAACGAATCTGCCAGCTATTGCTGAGTACTTCTTGCCGATGGCACTGGTGCTTTTCGTGTTGTATTCGCTTGTTTCAGCCTTGGAGATTCACCGTTATTGGTTCACGGCAGCCGTTGTTGGCCTCGTGCTTGGTGTCGTCTCGGCCGTTGCTGGCACTGCGCTCGGCATCATTGCGACGGGAGCAGAACTGAATGCTGAAGCATTTACGTTCATTCTCGCGACGTTGATCGGCACGAACCTGATCTTCGTTGTCGTCACTATCATTGCGGCGATCACGGTGGGCCGCCGGGTCTGGAATGCCTTCACTGTGAGTGCCGTCCAGCCGACTCAGTTGATCGCTCTGGTTCGCGCACCGTCTTCGCGCATGGCCGAGGGCGAACTGACACACCTTGACCGGGTTCCGGTCGATGCTGACCTCGCTGACACCCAGTGGGAGGGCTATGTTGAGGCTCTTCGGGCCAACGGTTTCGAGACAATTGAGGTAGCCGCTGCCGATGAGCTCGCCGATTCCGTCTTCATTGAAGACACCGTGGTGATCTTCGGAGATGTCGCAGTGCTCACAAGCCCCGGCGCTGAAAGCCGTCAGGCCGAGATTGACGCAGTGCGGGCAAGCGTTTCCGCTTTGCCTCTCGAACTGCACGAGATCACTTCGCCTGGCACGCTCGATGGTGGTGACGTGCTCAAGGTCGGATCTACCGTGTACGTCGGTCGCGGTGGGCGAACGAATGCTGAGGGCATCCGTCAGCTTCGTGCTCTTGTTACTCCTCTTGGCTACACGGTGATCGCTGTTCCCGTAGAGAAGGTTCTTCACCTGAAGAGTGGTGTCACTGCTCTGCCTGATGGAACGGTGATCGGTTTCCCCGCCTTGGTCGACAATGTTGACCTTTACGATCGCTTCTTGGCAGTTCCCGAAGCTGAAGGTGCCGCTGTTGTTGTGCTGTCGGATGATGCTGTGCTCATGTCGTCGTCAGCACCCAAGACTGCGGCACTCATCGAAAGTCTCGGGTACCGCGTTGTCACGGTTGACGTTTCTGAGTTTGAGAAAATGGAAGGCTGCGTCACGTGCCTGTCGGTGCGCATTCGCTGATTTGAGCCAATTTCAGAAAATCGTGGTTTGACGATTGTGAATACGCTGCGGCAGGCATATCCTAAAAAGCTGTCTGCTTAGCGTCGACCCCGACAATCGCAGCGGTTCACGGTCGCAACCGACGCGACCCGCAGTAATCATGATCGCCCTGCGCGGCGATCCCTTCTCGTCAAGGAACCACGGTGTCACAACAGTCAGTCAAGCCCGAGCGCTCACAAGGCGTCGGCACCTTTGCGGCAATCCGCCGACTTTACCCCTATGTCAAACCGGCGATGCCGCACATTTATTTGGGGATGAGTGCTGCTCTTGCTGCGGGCATTGTCGCGTTGCTCATTCCCCAGGTGTTGCGTTCGCTCGTTGACGGTCCGCTGCAATCGGGGGACTCTTCGCAGATTTGGCCCGCGTTCCTCATTGTCTTGGGGCTGGGAATTGTCGAAGCGATCATGATCGCCCTGCGTCGATTCTTCGTGCTTACGCCGGGAACGCACGTTGAAGCCCGAATGCGCAACACTCTCTACATGACGCTGCAGCATCTGCCGGTGAGCTTCCACGACCGGTGGCCGAGTGGACAGCTGCTGTCGCGCGCTGTGAGCGATCTCAACCTCATCCGTCGGTGGCTTTCGTTCGGACTCGTGCTGCTCGTGGTTAACGTGCTCACGATCATCGTCGGGCTTATCTTCCTCGTCAACATTTCGTGGGTGCTTGGCGTGATCTTCATTGTCACGTCAATTCCGCTGTGGATTTACGGCTACGTCTTCGAAAAGAAGTACTCGATCGTGGCTCGCCGTAGTCAAGACCAAACCGGTGACTTGGCTACCGCTGTGGAGGAGTCAGTGCACGGCATCCGTGTATTGAAGGCCTTTGGGCGGGGCAATCACGCGCTGACTGGTTTCTCGGCGCAGGCCGAGAGTCTGCGGGGCACCGAGATTGAAAAGGCGCGCGCGATCGCGGGAATCTGGCTGTGGTTGCTTCTTGTTCCCGACGTGATGTTTGCGCTTGGTTTGCTTGGCGGCGTGTGGCTTGTCGTGCAGGGCAACATCTCTGCCGGCGACTTGGTCGCTTTCTTTGCCACAGCGACCGTCTTGCGTTTTCCTGTGGAGTCGATCGGCTTCCTGCTGTCAATGACCTTCGATACTCGCACGGCTGCCGACCGCTTCTTCGAAGTGATGGACTCGGAGAATCCCATCACCGACCCCGAGAATCCCGAAACGATCACGGAGAGCACGGGATTGCTCGAATTCACGAACGTGCACTTCCGGTACCCCGATTCGCCAGCGAACGTTCCCGACCTCATCAACGGAATCAATCTCCGTATCGAACCGGGGGAGACGATGGCCCTCGTTGGGCTCACTGGTTCAGGCAAGTCGACCATTACGGCGTTGACCACTCGTCTCTACGATGTCACCGAGGGCGCAATTACCATCGACGGAGTCGACATCCGAAACCTCACCCTCGTTGAGCTTCGCCGCCACCTAGCGATGGCTTTCGAAGACGCAACACTCTTCTCATCGAGTGTGCGAGAAAACGTACTGATGGGCCGCCCTGACTCGACAGAAGAAGAATTGCGGTCTGCACTCGACATTGCGCAGGCAGACTTCGTCTACAACCTGCCAGCAGGGCTAGACACGCTGGTCGGCGAGGAAGGGCTGAGTCTCTCGGGAGGTCAACGTCAACGCCTCGCACTGGCCAGAGCTGTGGCCGCGCAACCAGCAGTGCTTGTGCTCGACGATCCGCTATCGGCACTCGACGTCGATACCGAAGCGCTCGTCGAAGCGGCACTCCGCCGCGTATTGAGCTCAACAACCGGACTCATTGTTGCCCACCGGCCGTCAACCGTCATGCTCGCCGACCGCGTCGCTCTTCTCGAAGACGGCAAAGTCACCGCGGTCGGAAAACACTCAGACCTGCTGGCGACCAGCAGTCACTATCGGTACGTCATATCCAGTCTTGAAGAGGAAGAGCAGGAGGTGCGCTCATGAGTGTTCTCGGTACCTCTGGAGAAGAGCGCAACGACTACACGAAAGACGAGAGCCGCCAGATTCGGCAGCGCTCACTTCGACTACTCGGATCGTTGATCTCGCCGCTGCGCGCCCGCGTTATTCTGACGATGGCTGTTGTCGTCGTCAGCACGGCAGCGCAGGTAGCTGGCCCGGCGCTCATCGCTTTCGGTATTGACCGTGCCCTTCCGGCGCTCATCAATGGCAACAGCGTGCCGCTGGTTCTCACCGTTGCGGCTTACTTGATAACGGGTATCGCCGGCGCGACGATGATCGCCTGGTACACCGTGTTGAGTGCACGCGTGAGCCAAGCGATCCTTTTCGACCTGCGCAAGCGAGTGTTCCTGCACACTCAGCGATTGAGCCTTGAGTTTCACGAAAGCTACACCTCTGGGCGCATCATTGCGCGACAGACGAGCGACCTCGATGCGATTCGCGAACTGCTCGATTCGGGAATCAATCAGCTCGTGCAGGGTGCGCTGTACATGGTGTTCATTGCGATTGCGATGTTCTCCCTCGACTGGGTGAGTGGTGTGGTGTTGTTCTGCGCGCTCATCCCGCTCGCCTTCCTCACCCGCTGGTTCCAGTTGCGTTCGCAATTGCACTTCCGCGAAACCCGTACGGCCTCAGCCAAACTCATCGTGCAGTTTGTCGAGACGATGACGGGCATTCGTGCGGTGAAGGCCTTCCGCAAGGAGGAGCGCAACCGGGAACACTTCGGTGGGTTGGTGGAGAACTATCGGGATGCCAATGCCCGCGTCATCCAACTGTTCGGAATTTTCGATCCGGGTCTGGTTCTCATCGGAAACGTTGCTCTGGCGATGATCCTGCTGATCGGTGGCTTGCGCGTCTCGACGGGTGAGCTCGCGATTGGTGCCCTGCTTGGGGCGTTGCTCTATGCCCGGCAATTCTTTGCCCCGGCCCAAGAGATGGCGATGTTCTACAACTCGTACCAGTCGGCCGCGGCCGCGCTCGAAAAGATCTCTGGTGTTCTTGAAGAGCAGCCGAGCGTTGCTGACCCCACGACTCCGATTGATTTGCGCAAGGCAATCGGAACCGTGAAGTTCGACGGTGTTGAGTTTGCCTATAACTCCGACAAGGTGATTCTGCCCAAGTTCGATCTTGAGCTGCCCGCCGGTCAAACGGTGGCCATGGTGGGAACCACTGGTGCCGGAAAGTCGACCCTTGCCAAGCTGATTTCACGTTTCTACGACCCCAGCGAGGGCACCGTTTCTCTCGACGGTGTTGATCTGCGCAAGCTGCACCCCAAAGATCTGCGCCGCGCGATCGTGATGGTCACGCAAGAGGCGTATCTGTTCTCGGGAAACGTCGCAGACAATATTGCCCTCGGCAAGCCCGATGCCACTCGAGAAGAGATCATCAAGGCCGCTAAAGCGGTTGGTGCTCACGAGTTCATCGAAGCGCTACCCAACGGTTATGAAACTGACGTGAATAAGCGTGGTGGGCGAGTGAGCGCCGGGCAACGACAACTGTTGTCGTTCGCGCGAGCGTTCATTGCTGACCCGGTGGTGTTGATTCTGGATGAGGCAACGGCTTCACTTGATATTCCGAGTGAACGTCTCGTGCAGGCTGGCCTCCAGACGCTGCTCTCCGATCGCACGGCCATCATCATCGCCCACCGCCTCTCGACGGTGGCGATCGCTGACCGTGTTCTCGTCATGGAGCACGGCCGCATCGTCGAAGATGGCACTCCACAGGATCTGATCTCCGGAACTGGGCGCTTCGCGCAGTTGCACGCGGCCTGGCGTGACTCGCTCGTGTAGAGCGCTTTCGCAGTGAGCCCTAGTCGCCGCACCCCAGAGGGGAGGGCGGCGGCTAGGGCCGGAAGCGTGCCAGCCGCAGGTCAATGCGATAGCTGCCGTCTGGCATCCAGCTGAGCGGTGTTGATTCGGACTCATAGTGTTCGAGCGCGCGGTCCTCATGAGCGATCAGCGGATGCCCGCCCGAACGAATCACGCGCCACCACGCCACGTTTGAACCGTAGCGGGCCATCACGGTGCCAACGCCGCGCGCCGCGCGGGAGCCGATTGTCGCCGCAACATCGCCATAGGTCATCACGCGACCCTCAGGAATTGCCTCGACTACCGCAAGCACACGGCTCACGAAGTCGTCGTTGAGGGTGTTCACGAGATCGCTTCCTGATGTTGGGCGCTGCCGACTATGCGGTGCCACGTCCGCGAAAGCACTACGCGGGCACTACGAGGGGTCTAGAGGGTGTACTCGCCCAGCTTTTCGCCATATTGGGTTTCTCCAACGACCGTAAAGCCGACCTTGAGGAAGAACTTTTCGGGGCCGTCATCGCCCTCTTCCCAAATTGCCGTGACTCGATCGAAGCCACGACTGCGAGCCTCTTCGGCGAGAGCCTTCACCGCAAACCGGCCAACGCCTTCGCCCTGAGCATCACCGGAGACGCTAACCCGCCAGATGCAGCTGCGAAATTCTTCTTGCGAAGCGTTGGGGTCGAAGTTGCCGCGAATGAACCCAACGACCTTGTCTCCGTCAAGAACGACTCGGGGCCACGACGTCAGCGGATCGATGAAAGCATCCGCAATCGCGTACGAGGGCGGCGTGACGAATTGCTCTTGACCGCGACGTAGCGAGAGATTGTTGGCGGCAACAATGGTGTTTGCCGATAATTCTTCAAGTCGTAGCTCACCCATAGATACAGGCTAACCCGCGGTAGACAGATGCGCCAAGGTATCTCGATGTCGAGATACTTAAGAAAAAGAGTAAGCTGGTAGAGGCCACTAACTAAGGAGCAAAGCTTGTCCAAGATCAAGGTAGAAGGCACCGTCGTCGAACTCGACGGCGACGAAATGACGCGCATTATTTGGCACCGGATCAAGGAAACCCTGATCCATCCCTACGTTGACGTCAACCTCGAGTACTACGACCTCGGCATTGAAAGCCGCGACGCCACCGACGACCAGATCACCATTGATGCGGCTCACGCCATCCAAAAGCATGGTGTTGGCGTCAAGTGCGCAACCATTACCCCCGACGAAGCCCGCGTTGAAGAATTCGGCCTCAAGAAGATGTGGCGCAGCCCTAACGGCACCATCCGCAACATCCTTGGTGGCGTTATCTTCCGCGAGCCCATCATCATCTCGAACATCCCGCGTCTCGTTCCGGGCTGGAACAAGCCGATCATCATCGGCCGTCACGCCTTCGGCGACCAGTACCGTGCCACTGACTTCCGCTTCAAGGGCAAGGGAAAGCTGACCGTCGAGTTCGCTCCCGAAGATGGTTCAGAGCCCATGAAGTTTGAGGTCTACGACTCCCCGGGCGATGGAATCGCTCAGGTTCAGTACAACCTCGATGACTCGATCGTTGACTTCGCTCGTGCCAGCCTCAACTACGGCCTCACGCGCAACTACCCCGTGTACCTCTCGACGAAGAACACGATCCTCAAGGCCTACGACGGTCGCTTCAAGGACATCTTCGAGGAGATCTTCCAGACCGAGTTCAAGGACAAGTTCGAAGCTGCCGGCCTCACCTATGAGCACCGCCTCATCGACGACATGGTCGCTTCGGCCATGAAGTGGGAGGGCGGCTACGTCTGGGCTTGCAAGAACTATGACGGCGACGTACAGTCCGACACCGTAGCTCAAGGCTTCGGCTCGCTCGGCCTCATGACGTCCGTTCTGGCTACGCCAGACGGAAAGGTTGTTGAAGCAGAGGCAGCTCACGGAACAGTGACTCGTCATTACCGCCAGCACCAGCAGGGCAAGCCCACCTCCACTAACCCGATCGCTTCGATCTACGCGTGGACCCGTGGACTGGCTCACCGCGGTGTGCTCGACAACAACCAGGAGCTCATCGAGTTCGCTTCGACCCTGGAAGACGTTGTCATCAAGTCGGTAGAGGGCGGTCACATGACCAAGGACCTCGCACTGCTCGTCGGACCGGACCAGAAGTGGGAAACCACCGAAGAGTTCCTCGACACCCTCGACAAGAACCTCGCAACGCGCTTGGCGTAACCTGCCCGTCGCGCTAGCGCGACTCGCGTGGGTTGCTGCACCTCACTGAGGTCAGCTTGTTCATGAAGAGCCCGGAAGCTTCCGCTTCCGGGCTCTTTCGTTTAACTCCAAGGGAAGAAAAAACACAGGTCTCTCTGGATACGCTTGACCTCAGCCGCGACTTCTCCGCCCGCTCGCTCAGGGCTGGAGAGCGCGCCAATCGGTGCGGCGTAAGGAGACATCAATGACCATTGTTCTAGCAGGATGCGGCGACCTCGGTACAGAGGCCGGTCTTCGATTTGCGGCGTTGGGGCATCCGGTCATGGGATTGCGACGTTCGGTTGAAAAACTGCCCCCGGAGATCACTGGGCAATCAGTTGACCTGTCCGTGCAGGTTCCGACGCTGCCCTCAGACACCAGCGTGGTCATGATTGCGGTGAGCCCGGATGCGCGAACGCCAGACGGCTATCGTGCCACCTACGTCGAAAGCGTGCGCAACATTGCCGCCGCGATTCGAGCAGACTGTGCGGTTGCGCCGAGAGTGATCTACGTCTCCTCAACCGCCGTCTACGGCATCGAGGATGGTTCTTGGGTCGATGAGTCGACGCCGGCCGACCCGGTCTCGGGCACAGCATCCGTCTTGCGCGAAGCCGAATTGCTGCTGGCCGAGAGCGTCGAGAACTCCACCATTCTGCGACTGTCGGGAATCTATGGCCCCGGTCGCACGCGGCAGATTGACCGCATTCGCGAGGGCAGCGAAACGATGTCGCCAACGCCGCGGTTCACCAATCTGATTCATCGCGATGATGCCGCAGCAGCTATCGTGCACCTTGCCACCATGACGACATCACCCGACAGCCTCTACATCGGAGTGGACGATGAGCCAAGCGATCAACGCGAGATCATCGAATTCTTGGCTCGCAGCATCAGCCGCCCGGTGCCGCCGCTGAGCGCTGACGTAACGAGTGATGGCCGGGGGCAAGGCAAGCGGTGCCGCAATGATCTTCTGAGAGCCACGGGCTTCTCGTTCACTTACCCGAGCTACCGCGAAGGTTATACGGCCGTGCTGGCGGGAGCTGGCGTCCACCATCGCTAGCGTCCCAGAGAACTGGTCTAAGCTCTCCCGAGCACAACTAAGGGGGTTCGCGTGCCAACAGTCAAACGTTCTCGCTCATCCTCGCAGTCGGATGACGCGCTCATCGACACGGTGATCGGCGGCCGCTATCGCATCACAGAGCTGATCGGTCGCGGTGGAATGGCTTCGGTTTACCGCGCCCTCGACGAATCTCTTCCCCGAGAAGTTGCGCTCAAGCTGATGCTGCCAGGAATGGCCGATCCGGATGAGTTCCGCAGACAGCGCAACGAGGTCGAGACTCTCGCGGCTCTCAATCATCACGCCTTAGTGACCCTTTTCGACGCGGTAACGGAGCCGACTGACGTCGCAGATCGCGTGTTTCTTGTCATGGAGTTCGTGGATGGGCCCAACCTGCGTGAAGTGATGACAGCGCCCTTGCCGGCGCAACTGGTCGCGCATCTCGGCGCCGACATTGCCGAAGCGCTCCACTACATGCACGCTCGGGGAATCGTGCACCGGGATGTCAAACCCGCCAATATCTTGCTGGCGAGTTCAGAACTTCCTGACCGCCAGTTTCATTCAAAGCTTGCAGATTTCGGCATCGCTCGACTTGTTGACGGCGCCAAAATGACGTCGACGGGAACCATCATCGGTAGCGCGAGTTACCTCAGCCCTGAGCAAGCGCGAGGTAGTGAAGCGTTGGGGCCATCCGATGTCTATTCGCTCGGTCTCGTTTTGCACGAAGCGTTGACGGGCGAAGACGCCTTTCCGGGAACCGCAATCGAGACGATCGCTGCACGACTGAACACGTCACCACGGGTTTCGGATGCTCTCACCTCAGAGTGGCGAGACGTGCTCGTGAACATGACGGCTCTGGATGCTGAGCAGCGTCCGCTTCCGATGGACGTCGCGGTTGTACTGCGGGCGCTTGCCTTCTCGATGGAGGGCGTGCACACGATCGAAGTGGTGCCGACCCGTTCGCTCGTTCCGCCTCGAGATGAGGCGAATGAGGCAACAGAGCTCGAAACCGCGGAGCTCGCAGCCACAGAGCTCGCAGCTACCAAGGCATATACCCGCGTCGATACTCAAGCGACAGAGGCCTGGGCGGTGCCGGCGAGTTCGCCCACCTCGGTTTCTTCGCCATCGACGTCACCGGCAGCCACCTCCTCCTCTGCAGCGGCGCCGCCGAAACGAAAGTTTAGGCTCAAGCGTGAAAGCGTCAAGGCCTTCAGTATCGTCGCGGCTATCGTTCTTGTGCTGACTGTAGGAGCGGTCGCGTGGTCGAATACCCAGAATCAACCGGCTACCCAGTCAGATCCGCAATCCCCTAACTATCCGGCGGTTCCAGGGCCATTGGGAACCCATCTTCAACAGCTTCAAGAGAGTGTGGAGCCATGAATCTCTTAACGTTCCGGACCCCTCGGATCGCTGCTGCATGCGCGGCAGTTCTGCTCACCGTGTCATTGAGCGCGTGCGCGCCAACGTCGCCAGAATTTGATCTCGATGCGGCATCGCTGTTGCAATCATCGGTGGCGGACGTGACTGATGCGGCCGCGGCGGGTGATCCCGCTGCGGCGTTGGTCGCCCTCGATGTGCTCCAAGAGCAATTGAATGAAAACACCTCGACCGGTGCCATTGGGGCTGAGCGGAGTGCTCGAATTCAAGCCTCACTCGATCTTGTGCGCGCAGACCTAACTGCGGCGTTGCCTGCTCCGACACCCACCGCGGAACCGTCGAACGACAACGGCAACGGCAAAGACGACAAGGGCAACAAAGACGACAAGAAGGACGACAAGGGCAACAAGAACGGCTAACTGCCCCTGTTTCACGGGAGTGGCGATGCGCGATAGCAACTCGCGCTCTCATTCAACGTTCGGCTAGCACTCGGGTGGCGTGGAGACTCGCTGCATACGGTCGAAGGGCAGCACAATTGCGCAACCGTGGACGAATTGGAGACACCATGTCATCTCACGACCATGCAACAGCAGACCAACTCGACGCCATCCGATCCATCATGAAGAGCACGCGAATCGCGATGCTGACCACGGCCGAAGCTGGCGGCGCCCTGCACAGTCACCCGATGACAGTGCAGGAAGCGGACTTCAACGGAGACTGCTGGTTCCTTGCCTCCGAGAATGCGGATGCTGTGCAGCAGCTTGAGGCACACCCGCACGTCAACGTTTCATATTCCGGCTCCTCGCAGTGGCTCTCGCTCGCAGGCTCAGCTGAGGTCGTTCGTGATCAGGCGAAGAAGGCGGAACTCTGGCACACGTTTACCGATGTGTGGTTCGAGGGCGGCGAGACCGATCCTTCGGTTGTTCTCATCCACGTCAAGGGAGATTCAGCGCAGTACTGGGAGAGCCCAGGCAAGGTCGCGACCCTCGTCGGGGTGCTAGCCGCAAAGATTTCTGGGGATGAGCCTCGCACCGGCTCGTCTGAGTCAGTCGCCGTCTAGCGGTCTTCTGAGGAGGGCGCCCCTCAGCCGTCACCGCTAAGGGCAGGCTGTGCTCGCTGGCCGAATGCGGCGAATGAGAGTACAACGAGGGCATGCCAACTATTCGCGCGGCAGTGCGCCGCTACCCGCTCGTCGCGCTCACAGTCGTGGTCGGCGTGGTGGGACTCGCGCTTAACTGGACTCCAGCATCCGGCATCGTTCCGTGGCTGCTTTCCCTCTACGCACTTGTGATTGCTGCTCGCGAGGCAGTTTTCATGGTTCGAAAGTTCATGCGTGGGCAGTTTGGTCTCGATGTGCTCGCGGTCACGGCGATCGTGGCGACAGCAGTTGTCGGCGAGTATTGGGCGAGTCTCGTCATCGTACTGATGCTCACGGGCGGGGAAGCGCTCGAAGACTTTGCGGCGGGGCGGGCGAAGCGAGAACTCAACGCGTTACTGAACCGGGTGCCTCAGACAGCACACCAGGTGACTGAGTCAGGCGACATCATCGACATTGCTGCCACTGAGGTCGAGGTGGGCGACCGACTCGTCGTTCGCCCCTCAGAGATTGTGCCAGTGGATGCTGTGCTCGTTTCTGCCACCACTTCCGTCGATGAGTCATCGTTGACGGGCGAGAGCATGCCCGTCGACAAGGTCGCAGGCGATGTGCTCTTGAGCGGATCGGTGAATGGGCGAGAAGCTGTCACGGTGCAGGCGAGCGCACGGGCATCCGACAGCCAATATCAGCGAATCGTCGAACTCGTCACCGAAGCGACGCAAAGCAAAGCGCCGATCGTGCGTCTTGCCGATCGGTACGCCGTGCCCTTCACTCTCGTATCGATTGCCTTGGGTGCGATCGCGTGGTGGATCTCGGGCGACCCCGTCCGGTTCGCCGAAGTTCTCGTGGTGGCGACGCCGTGCCCGCTGCTGATCGCTGCCCCCGTTGCATTCATGGCGGGGATGTCGAGCGCGTCGACCTATGGCGTCGTGGTGAAAAATGCCGGAACGCTCGAGATTCTGTCCCGGGCAAAAACGGTTGTCTTTGACAAAACTGGCACCCTCACGAGCGGTCATCCTGTTGTCGTAGAGGTGCGTCCGGCGGGCACGTTAAGTGCCGACGAACTGCTCGCCCTGGTAGCAGCAGCCGAGCAGTATTCTTCGCACGTGCTTGCGGCATCCCTTGTCGACGCCGCAAAGGAGCGGGGGCTCGCTCTAGCGGAGGTTGTGGATGCTCGCGAGGTCGCCACGCATGGAGTGCAAGCGCGCATCGGGTCGAGCGTTATTACCGTCGGCAAACCAGCGTTTGTTGCAGGACACGCTCCCGGGCTCACGCGCGTGGAATTGCAGAGCGGTGAAGCGGCGGTCTATATCGGGATCGATCAGGAATATGCGGGGGCGATCATTCTGCGCGATGCCGTGCGGCCGGAAGCAGCGCGTACTCTGACCGAACTGCGGGCGCTGGGCATCCAGAACACGTTGATGCTCACCGGCGATGTAGAGCAAACGGCGCGCAAAGTCGCAGACGAGCTGCAGATCAGCGAACTGCATGCCGAGTGCTTGCCGCACGACAAAGTGCGCATCGTGCAGGCGACGAGTCCTCGCCCCGTCGTAATGGTGGGCGACGGCGTGAATGACGCGCCCGTGCTCGGCGCCGCCGATGTGGGAATCGCAATGGGAGCGAAAGGGTCGACCGCGGCGAGTGAATCGGCCGACGTCGTGCTTCTGGTCGATGACCTTTACCGGGTCGTTTCGGCAATCGAAGTCAGCCAGCGCACGGTGCACATTGCGCTGCAGAGCATCTGGATTGGTATTGCTATCAGCATCGGCCTCATGCTGTTCGCTATGACAGGGGCGCTACCCGCTGTGGTCGGAGCGGGACTACAAGAGGTGGTGGATCTGGTGACGATTCTCAACGCCTTGCGCGCGCTCGGCCTCAAACGTGAGATGCCTGCCACCCGAACAGCGACGAGTAAGAGCGTGACGTCGGCTCGCTAATACCCCGAGAAATAGTCAGTGTGGATGCGCCGAGCGCCGTTGCCGGGCAACGCAGCCTTGAGATCATTCACGAGGGCGGGTGGGCCGGAAAGGTAGACGCGGCGATCGCTCAAATCGGGAACAAGTTTTGCGAGGGTTGCCCCGTTGACGCGTCCGGGCCCGCCGTGCTCCCACCCGGTGGGAAGTGCAGTGGCTGCTTGGGGTCCAAAGACCAGAACACGCACTCCCACCTCGGTCAGCAATTGCGCAAACGGCAGTTGCCCGATCTGTGACGAGGCATACACGACGACGACATCACGGCCTTCGTCTTGACGATGAGCGTGGGCAAGCTGGCTCGCGAAGGGAGTTATTCCTATGCCGCCAGCGACGAGAAGGAGGGGTTCGGCAGTATCCCGGGGCAAGACAAAGTCTCCCCAAATTCCGGTTGCGTTGATTTGTGATCCCCGCGGGAGGCCGAGGAGTGCAGCCTTGAAGCTGCTCGCATTTTCTGGTGCGGTGAAAGTGACAGACAGCGTCGCCCCGGCATCCGGAGCAGACGAAATAGTGAAGTAGCGGCGAACCCCACGGAAATCTGCTCTGGCGTGCGGAAGAGACAACTCGATGTATTGACCGGCACGGAACGTAATGGGGCGGTGCGGGGCAAAGGTGAGTTCCCACGTGCCTGGGGCGATCTGTTCGGTCTCAGTGAGCGTCATCCGGATGGTGCGGCGCTGGGTGAAGAAAAACGCAACGAGATTGCCGATGAGGAGGGCAAGCAGCGGGTCGCTGTAGAGCGGGCCGATCGAGAACGGGATGGCGAAAAGCAGGGCCACGAGCACGGCAAGGCTGAGTCGTTGCCACCGTCGTGGCGGCAGGGTGAGGGGTTCGCTCAGCATGAATCCGACAAAGAAAATGAGTTGAGACGACGCGAAGGTGAAGCTGAGCGCGTCAATGATTGTTCCGCCGCCCGCGAGCGTGAGGCCTATGCGAATACTTGCCGCGATGACGACGAACACGAGTCCCAAATCAAGCCGCTGAGTGCGATACAGAATCAGAAACGCGGCAACAACGATGAGAGGTTGAAGCAGTGGTGTGCCGACCCACCAGGTGGGGAATCCCAGTGGGGCAAAGATGAAAACGTAGGCGCCAATCGCTGCGGGGTTAAAGATATGGCGCCCACGGAATGCGATGAGAAATTTGGATGCGCCGGCGATGGTCGACGCGAGCGCTATTCCCACCAGACCAGCCGGTTCAAGACTCGGCGCCATGATGAAGAAGACAAGTAACCCGGTGATTAGCGACGATTCGATATGAGCTCGTTGCCGCACGATTCTGGCGCCAATCCAGCTCGCGCCGTAGCTGAAGGCGACGGCGACGGGCAGGCTGGCAAGCAGAGCGAACGGGTCAGGGGAGACAAGATCGAAGAACGACAGCGCGATACCGGCCACTGCGATGACCACGAGGGACATGACCACGATTTTGTACATCGCAATGGCGCCGAGAGTGTGATCGAGCCAACGTTTCATAAGAACAATTCTCCGTTGAGGTTTGGCGAGTAATCTACTCGTCCGTTTGACAACATCCGCACCCAGTGGAAGTCGAACTCGTGGGCCAAAGTTTTCGGTTCGGCGAAGAACAGTGCGGTTGCAAGCCCGTCGGCCTCTAGCGCTGTGGCGGCAATGGCCCACGTAGCAATAACCCGATCGGTCGGCTGGCCTGTGCGGGCATCAAGGATGTGGTGGAGCCCCGCCCACGCTCGCCGGTTCGGGGCTGACGCGCAAATTGCTTGATTCTGTATCGACACTACGCCGATGGCTTTGCTGGTGTCGAGTGGATGCTCAAGCGCGACCCGGAGTGGCGTCTCGCCGCGGTGCAGGATGTCTCCACTCGCATCCACCGTCGAGGCGCTGATGCCGTGTTCGCGCAGTTCAGCGGCGACGAGATCCACGAGATAGCCCTTGCCTGCCGCGCCGACGTCAAGCACGGCGGGGGTGAGGGTAGTGAGTTCGGTGCCGTTCCAGTTGAGGGCTTCGTTCCATTCGGGAATGCGGGTGCGTGTTGCGGTGGGTCGTAGGGAGTAGGTGCGGTCGTAGCCGAGTTCTTCGAGCGCCCGTCCGACGAGGGGACTCATTGCCCCGTTGGTGGCGTCGTAAAGCCGACGGTAGAGCTCAAACAGCGGTGGTGCATCCGCGGGAAAAGGGTAGTTGCCGGGAGTGCGCGCGATTGTGCTGACGAGAGAATCGTCACGAAAGCGCGAATAGGTGCGGTCGAAGCGGTCGATGCGTGCGTGCACGGCCGTTTCGACCTCAGCGTTCAGCGGCTGGGTCGTATCGATCTGCCAGGGCGCGCCGATGGCATCGAACTGTTTACTCGGCGAGGGCGTCTGCCTTGATTGCCTCGACCGCATTGTTGAAGCCACCGCTCGTAAGCGACGACCCCGCTACTTTATCTACGGAGAGTTCGTCGATGTTTTTGCCGACAACTTCATCTGCGATGCCCCCGATGAATTCGCCCTGGAATTGCTTGGAGTTGGGGCTCTCGCCGAATCCGACAACGGTTACGTCGGTGATGACGTTGCTGGCAAGCGTGAGGGTGACCTCGACTTGCTCGGCACCATTCGGTGAAGTGTAGTCGCCGGTTTCGGTGTAGGTGCCGTCGGCGTAGTCACCGTTGGTCGCGGGGGTTGCGCCTTCGGTAACGGAAGCGTCTGTTCCTGTGGCGGGGGAGGAGCACGCGGAGAGCGCTCCCACCAGCGTGACACCGGCAAAGAGTGCGGCGGCGGTCTTGTTGTCGGTGAGGCTTCGCATGGGGCTCCCAGAGATCGTCGAGAGTTCAGTATGCCCGAGCAAGCCTGTTGAGAGGCTGGTGTTCTTCTGAGAGGTGTGTTCGCGTTCGCGCGAGCGATTGATAACAATTCTGTCGCGAGGGTTGCGGATCTTTAGTTCGTAAAGTTTACTAACAAACATGACAATGGGGTTCACGAACGGAAAAGCACTACGGCCAACGGCAAAAGTGCTGCCGGAGCACGCGCGAAATCACAACCGATCGCTCGTGATCCAGACCCTCTACCGGCAAGGTGAACTCAGCCGCGCAGACATCTCTCGCGAGACCGGACTCACTCGTGTGACCATCTCCGACCTAGTCGCCGAACTCATCGTCGACGGGCTCATCATCGAAACTGGGCAACGTGAAGGCAGCCGACCAGGCAAGCCAGCAACAATGCTCGAGCTCAACTCTGAAGCATTCGACATCGTCGGCATAGACCTCAGCGACTACAGCACCTTCCGTGGTGCCGTCATGGACCTCCACGGCGCCATCCTGCACCGTCACGAAATTCCCCTCGCCGACAGCAGCGGGGCGGATGCCACGGCCAAAGTTATTTCGCTCGTTGAGGCATTGCTCGCCCACGTTACGCGCCCCGTGCTCGGTATCGGTGTCGGATCACCCGGAATAGTCGACCTCGCCGGTGTTGTGCTGAGCGCCCCCAACCTCGGCTGGAACGACCTGCCGTTGCAAAGCATGCTCACCGAACAATTCGGTCTCCCCGTCGTCGTTGCCAACGACGCCAACGTCGCGGCGCTCGCCGAACACAGCTTCGGCAGTGCAGCAAGCGACACGATGCTCGTCAAAGTCGGCCACGGTGTCGGCGCCGGGCTGCTGCTCGGCGGCATCCCTCTCTTTGGGAGCACTTTCGCTGCCGGCGAGATCGGGCACGTTGTTGTCGGCACCGATGACGGCATGGAATGTGCGTGTGGCAAGACCGGATGTTTGGAGACGTGGTTGGCGGCACCGCGACTCGATGCGGCTCTGGAGACGGCATCCGGTGACGAAGCTCGGAACACAGTTTTGGCAGAAGCAGGGCAACGCCTCGGCATTGCGCTGGCCCCTGTCGTCGGCGCTCTCAATCTCTCGGAGATTGTGTTGAGCGGACCGACCTCACTGCTTGAGGGTGCGCTTAAAGAAGCCACCGTCGAGACACTCCGCGCGCGAACGATGGCCAAATTCCACGGCGATCTCACCGTACGGATGACAGCGCTCGGAGAGGACATTGTCATGCGCGGCGCAGCCGTCATGGTTCTCTCCGCGCAACTCGGAGTCTCATAGTTGGACTCTATGCACCACGAGGTGTCCAGTTGTCCGCTGGCACCATCGCCCTAGGAAAGGAAACATAGTGAGGAAACTCAGCATCGCGGCGCTTGGCGTCGTGGCAGCGTTGACGCTGGCAAGTTGTTCAGCGGGTGACAGCGGCAGCGGCGAAGACGCCACCGCCGATTTGCGCGTGTGGTTGGTGGGAACGGATACGCCCCAAGAGGCCCGTGACTACTTGATTGATACTTTCGAGTCGGAGAATCCCGGTTCTACTCTCACTATCGAAGAACAGGCGTGGGGCGGTCTCGTTGACCTTCTCACGACGAATCTTTCTGGCAGTGATAGCCCCGACCTCGTTGAGGTCGGCAACACTCAAGCAGCAGCATTCACGTCGGCGGGCGCATTCCTCGACATCACGGGTGATTATGACGCTTTCGGCGGCGACGATCTCCTTCCCGGTTTCGTTGAGGCCGGTTCGTACGATGGCAAGTTCTACGCTGCTCCGCTCTACTCGGGGTCGCGACTTGTCTTCTATAAGAAGGATGCTCTGGCTGCAGCCGGTCTCAGCGTTCCGACAACACTCGACGAGTACGTCAGCAATGGTGAAGCACTGGCCGAAGCCAATCCGGGTGCATCCGGAATCTGGTGGCCAGGTCAAGACTGGTACAACGCTCTTCCCTTCATCTGGGAGAACGGCGGCGAAGTTGCCACGTTCGATGGCGGCAACTGGAAGTCGCAGTTCTCGTCGGCCGAATCCATCGCTGGCCTTGAGCAGGTTCAAGAGGTTATGACGAAGGCGTCGCGCGCTCCCAAGGACGCCAATGAAACCAACCCGCAGGTTGGTTTCTGTGAGGGAACGACGTTGCAGCTGTCGGCTCCGAGCTGGGTGAAGTGGTCGATTTTGGCTCCGCTCGACGCCGAGACCCCCGGTTGCCCCGATGAGGAAACAAACCTTGGCGTCTATGCAATGCCAGGTAAAGACGGTGGCGCAGCGCAGGTCTTTGCCGGTGGATCGAACATTGCCGTTTCGGCGAATTCAGCGCACCCCGAACTCGCCAAGAAGGCTTTGGCGATCATTCTGAGCGACGAGTTCCAGTCAATCTACGGCGCCAATGGGCTCGTGCCAGCAAAGCTATCGCTGGCAGACACCCTCGGAACGGATGAGGTAGCTGTGGCAATCTCTGAAGCCGCCGGTGCCGCCCGATTGACACCAGCATCGCCCAAGTGGGCAGACGTTGAAGCTTCGGGTGCACTCACCGACTTCTTTGTTCAGATTGCTCAGGGTGGCGATGTGTCATCACTCGCAAAGGATCTCGACGCGAAGATTGACAGCATTCTCAACGGTTAGTCAGCCCGGCCGGAAACGGCACAGGCTCCAGCAAAAGGGTGCTCGGCTCGGTCGCGCATGATCGGGTCGAGCACCCATTTCGTTGCCATCGCCCTAGGAAAAGGTTCGAGGCACAGTCCAATAATATCCGGGAGCTCTTATGTCACCGAACCCCACCCTTGATGTCGCTCCGGGCGATGTCGACGGTGATCGCCTCGTTGCTCCATCGCAGCCGGGCAGTCAGCGTGCGGTAAAGAAGCCACGCGCGCAGTTCACCCCCTACTCTTTGCTCATTCCGGCGACGGCCGTTCTCGCTGCCGTGATCGGCTGGCCGCTGATCCAACTCGTGATCATGTCGTTTCAGGAGTTCGGGCGCGCGCAGGTGTTTGGCGCACCGTCACCATTCATAGGATTCGACAACTACGTTGAGGTCCTGACCGATCAGGCATTTTGGTTGGTCATGTTCCGCAGCTTTGCCTTTGCTGCGGTGTGTGTTGTCAGCACCATGGTCATGGGCACGCTCATTGCCCTATTGATGTCGGCCCTCGGCAAGGTCATGCGGCTTATTCTCTCCATCGGGCTGCTTCTGGCCTGGGCGATGCCAGCCTTGACCGCCACCATTGTGTGGGGGTGGATGTTCGACACCGGTTATGGAGTGGTGAATTACGTTCTCACTCACTGGTTTGGTCTTGACTACATCGGTCATTCGTGGCTGATTGAGCCACTCAGTTTCTTTTTCGTGGCGGCGCTCATCGTGATCTGGGGAGCAATCCCGTTCGTAGTGTTCACGGTGTATGCCGGACTAACGCAGGTGCCCGACGAAGTTCTTGAGGCCTCACAGTTGGATGGCGCGGGGCCTGTGCAGCGCTTCAGGCTAATCATTTTCCCGTACCTGCGTTCCATCTTCCTTGTGGTTTTCATCCTGCAAATCATTTGGGATCTTCGAGTCTTCACTCAGATTTTCGCTCTGCAGGGAATCGGCGGCATCAAAGAACAGACGTCCACTTTGGGCGTCTACATCTACCAAAACTCGCTCGGAACTGGGGAGTACGGCACCGGTGGTGCGATTGCGGTCATCACCGTAATCGTCATTACCGCGATTTCGTTCTACTACGTCCGCCAGAGCATCAAGGAGGAAGAGCTGTGAGTGTCTCAACAGCATCACGGGCGACGCCAGCAGCGAAGCCACGGGCGAAAGCCCCCGTTCGCGCAGGTTTGGTCTCGCGGCGAGTCACCAAGGTTGTCTTGAGCGCCATTGCGGCGGTCGTCACCGCATTCTCGATCTTTCCCGTCTATTGGATGGTGCAAACCTCATTTCAGCCCAATAACGAGATCCTCGGCTCTGAGGTTAACTTTTGGCCAGAGAATTTCACGCTGCGCAACTACGAAACGGTGTTGTTTGATACGACGCGTTCGCAGTTCATGCCGGCTCTGGGCAATTCTGTTGTCGTAACGGTGTCGACTGTGATCATTGCGCTCGTTTTCGCGTTCTTGGCGTCGCTTGCGGTCACTCGGTTTCGGTTCAAAAGTCGTAAGGGCTTCATCCTGACAATCTTGATCGTGCAGATGATTCCGGCAGAGGCGATGATCGTGTCGACCTATCGAGTTCTTGATAGCTGGTCGCTCCTCAACACGATCATGGGCCTCACGATTGTGTATGTTGCTACGGTCTTGCCCTTCACTATCTGGACTTTGCGAGGCTTCGTAAACGGGGTTCCTGTCGAGCTTGAAGAGGCAGCAATGATCGATGGGCTGTCCAGGTCGGGGGCTTTTTGGAGAATCACTCTGCCGTTGCTCGCGCCGGGCCTCGTTGCTACCGGTGTCTTCGGATTCATCCAGGCGTGGAACGAGTTCTTGCTCGCCCTTGTCGTGAACTCTCGACCAGAGATGATGACCCTTCCGGTGTGGTTGCGCACGTTCCAAATCGCAAACGGCACCACTAACTGGGCGGCGATCATGGCCGGCTCAACCTTGATGGCAATCCCCGTCATCATCTTTTTCTTGATCGTTCAGGGTCGGATGACGAGCGGTCTCGTTTCGGGGGCGGTGAAGGGGTGACTGGGCTCTACAAAGTCGGTGTCGATATCGGCGGAACCAAAACGGATGCCGTCGCGATCGACGAACAGGGAGCGATTGCCGGGCAAGTTCGGGTTCGTTCCGGTATCGGGCCTGACGCGCTCGTCGCATCCACTGTTCTGGCGCTCGAGGAGTTGGCCAGTCGTGTGGGGGTGAGCATGATTGATTTCACGAGCATTGGAATTGGCATTCCGGGAACCGTGGTGGATGGTCGTGTCTCGCACGCGGTGAATCTGGCCATTGATGGTCTCGACCTTGGAGCAGAACTGGATTCGCGACTTGGACGCAGTGTGAGCATCGATAACGATGTCAACGCTGCAGCGCTCGGCGCATTTCATCTCTTGGAGACTGATTCGAGTCACTCAATGGCGTTCCTCAACTTGGGCACCGGTCTCGCCGCTGGACTCGTGCTTGGCGGAAAATTGTGGCGTGGTTCTCGCGGTGCTGCGGGCGAGATCGGGCATGTGCCGATCGATCCGAATGGGCTTGAGTGTCGGTGTGGTCAGCGTGGGTGCCTCGAAACTGCAGCCTCAGGGTCGGGCGTGGCGCGCATGTGGCCCACTGACTCTGATCAGCCGACAACGGCTCTCTTTGAGGCTGCGGCATCCGGGGACTCTGCAGCGATCGCTGTTCGCACTCGACTGGTCGAGAGCGTGGCTTCCGCCGTGCGCATGCTCGTTTTGACGATTGATGTGGATTCGGTTGTGCTTGGCGGCGGGGTGAGTACGCTCACCGACTTGCTTGATGATGTGCGTGCAGTGCTTGCGCGTTGGGAGAAAAGTTCGCCGTTCCTCGCCTCCATCGGGTTGGGTGGACGGGTGCACGGGTTGCCGCAGGGGTTCCCTGCCGCGGCGGTCGGTGCTGCAATGGTGAGTAGCGAGAAGGTAGCGAATTGGCAGAAGTAGTAATTGTTGACTCGAAGCAGGCGGCAGGCGAGGTTGCCGCAGATCTGATTGAGGCGCTCGTGCGCCGGGTTCCGGATGCCGTCCTCGGCTTAGCGACGGGATCGACGCCCTTGACGACGTGGTCTGCTCTCGCGGCTCGCGGTCTTGATCTGTCTGCTGTGCGGGGGTTTGCTCTCGATGAATATGTTGGATTGCCTGCTGGGCATCCCGAAAGCTACCGCTCGGTAATCACGCGCGAAGTGGTTGAGCCGCTCGGGTTGACGCCCGCGCTCGTGCAGGTGCCGGCCGAGAGCGGGCCTATCGAGACTGCGGGTGACGATTATGAGCGGGCGATTGTGGCAGCGGGTGGTGTCGATTTGCAGATTTTGGGCATCGGTTCGACGGGCCATATTGGGTTCAACGAGCCGGGGTCGTCCTTTGCCTCGCTTACCCGTGTGAAGACGCTGACGAAACAGACCCGTCTCGATAACGCGCGCTTTTTCGATTCTCCAGATGATGTTCCTACACACTGTGTCACTCAGGGGCTCGGTACGATCCAGCGCGCTAGGCACCTGGTGTTGTTGGCGTTTGGTGAGGCGAAGGCTGCAGCGCTCGCGGGGGCTGTTGAGGGTCCGGTAACGGCGAGCCTTCCGGGGTCGGCAATTCAGTTGCACTCCACTGTCACCGTGATTGTGGATGAGGCTGCGGCATCCGAGTTGAAGTTTGCTGAGTATTATCGCTATTCGTGGGACAACCGACTCGATTGGGAACGGCTGCACTAGAGCACTCGGGTTTTCCCGCCGGGCGATGGCTCGTGTCGGTACTCCGTGCCATCGTTAGCTCATGACGAATTACGTGGCGCTGCTTCGCGGGATCAATGTTGGCGGTTCGAACGTGATCAGCATGTCGGCGCTGAAGGAATGTTTCAGCGCTGCCGGATTCGGCGATGTGCGCACCTACATTCAGAGTGGCAACGTTGTGTTCTCCTCTGCCGTCCCCAGCAGTGCCGAGCTTGAGGTCGAGATCGAGCTGATGCTGCGCGAGCTGGTGGGAACAGAAATCCTTGCCGTCGTGCGTTCACGCGACGAGTTCGCGGCTACGGTAGCGGCGGCCCCGAGCGATCACGGGTCGGCAGAGCTGCTCAGCGATGTGCTGTTTCTCAAGAGACCATTTACCGCTGCCGAAGCAATGGACCAGTTGCCAGAACTCAACGACGAAGTCGATTCGATTTCACCGGGGCCGGATGCGCTCTACTTCTCGCGCACGGTCGTCGATTCTTCGAAGTCTCGAATTGCTCGTCTTCGGAGCAAGCGACTGTCTCAGCGAATGACGGTGCGCAACTGGCGCACGACTAATCGACTGCTTGAAATGCTCGACGCGGCAGATTAGCGGAAGATGATTGTGCGCGCCCCGTCGAGCAGTACGCGGTCTTCGGCAAACCATTTCACGGCTTGCGTGAGGGTGCGGCTCTCTTCGTCTTGACCGATCGAGACCAGTTCGCTTGAGGTGCTGGCGTGATCGACGCGCACCACGTTCTGCTCAATGATGGGTCCCTCGTCGAGGTCACTCGTCACGAAGTGGGCGGTGGCGCCGATGAGCTTCACGCCGCGAGCGTGCGCTTGTTTGTAAGGGTTTGCGCCCTTGAAGCCGGGCAGGAACGAGTGGTGGATGTTGATGATCTTGCCGCTCAACTGTTCGCACAGCTCGGGGGAGAGGATCTGCATGTAGCGGGCAAGCACCACGAGTTCGATGTCGTGCTGTTCGACTACCTCGAGGATGCGATCTTCGAACGCCAACTTCTGGCCGGGCGTCGTCACTGCGTGTGACTCGAACGGCACTTTGTAAAACTCGGCAAGAGAACCCAGATCAGGGTGGTTGCTCATTATCAGCGGAAGATCGACCGCTAGTTGACCTGCACGCTGACGGTAAAGAAGGTCATTGACGCAGTGTCCAGCCTTGGATGCCAGAACAAGAGTGCGCAGGGGGCGCCCCACAACATCGAGTTGCCATTCCATCGCGTACCGCTCGGTCACGGGTGCGAGGGCTGTCTCGAAATCGTGGCGCGAAGCATCCGATTCCACTTGGAGTCTCATGAAGAAGCGGCCGGTGTCGCCGCTGGAGAATTGCTGGGATTCGGTGATGTTGCCACCGGCGTCAACAATGGCCCCACTGATGGCGTGAACGATGCCGGGCTTGTCGTCACAAGTGAGAGTTACTATCCAGTGCGTTGAGGTGGTCACAGAATTAGCGTACCGGTGCCAGCGATAGGCTTAGGCAGATATGAGCACGCCACGCACGTCACCAGCATCCGCCACTTCTCAAGCGTTTCCGTGGGCGGGTCTCTTTACCCTCTCAGCGCTGATCTTTACCTCGGTCACTAGCGAGTGGTTGCCGACCGGTTTGTTGCCGGAGATTGCTTCTGAGCTCTCGGTTTCTGAGTCGCAAGTCGGGTTGCTCATCACGATCTTTGCGGCCACTGTCGTGATCTCCACCGCACCGCTTGCCGCGCTCACTCGAAATCAGCCCCGCAAGAAGCTTGTCATTGTGGTGTTGTTGGTTTTTGTAGTCGGAAACCTTCTGGCAGCTGCCGCCCCGAACTATGCCGTTCTGGTTATCGCCCGAATTATCGGCGGGCTGTCGCACGGACTGTTCTGGGCCGTCGTAGGGGCCTACTCGGCACACCTCGTTCCCCCGCATCAGGTCGGGCGAGCTGTTGCCGTCACGAGCGCCGGAGCCACCGCAGCCTTCGTGCTCGGTGTGCCTGTGGGAACCGCTCTCGGCCATGCCCTCGGCTGGAGACTCGCCTTCGTCGTAATCGCGATCATCATTTTGGCGCTCACGATCATGGTCGTGCGGATTCTGCCTCCCGTTGATCACCAGCAGCCTCTCGCCACTGGCGAAATTTCGATTCCCTTGCGCAAAGACCGCTCAGTGCCCGGCGTGATCTACGTGTGCATTTTGGTTGCTCTGGCAATGCTCGGCCACAACCTCTTCTACACCTACATCGTTCCCTATCTGATTGGTCCTGCCGGGATCGAGGGCGGCGCTGTCGCCGGTGTGCTGCTCATTTTTGGTGCCTCTGGTGCTGTCGGTCTTGCACTAGCCGGGCTGCTCGTTGATCGCTTCCCACGCAGCATCATCCCCGTCACCGTTGCGCTCGTCGCGATCTGCGCAGCACTGCTCGGAATGTTCCCGGCGCAACCCGCAATCATGTTCACCGTCATTGCCGTCTGGGGCATCGCCTTCGGCGGAGTCCCCGCCATGATGCAGACCCGACTCCTGCAATTGGCCTCACCCCGTATGCGCGACGTCGGCTCGGCCTACCTCACCACCTCGTTCAACATCGGCATCGGCGGCGGCGCACTGCTCGGCGGAATCCTGCTCGATCAGTACGGCGTAATCTCGCTACCCTACGTCGACGCCGCCATTCTCGGCGTTGCCGTGGTGTTCGCGATCGTCGGAGGAGAACTCCTTAGGCGTCGGAGTGCTCGGACTGCGGCAGTTCGTGACCAGCAGCCCACACCGCCTGCACCCTAAGGTCGGCATCGAGCAGCACGGCGTCGGCGGCAAATCCGGGAGCCAGAGTGCCCAGATCGCCGGAGCGCCCAATAGCCCTCGCCGGCACAGCGGAAGCCGCGGCAGCAGCCTGCGGCAGAGTTAGCCCAACTTCGTTTACAGCTCGACGCACCGCGGCATCCATCGTCAGCGTAGATCCAGCGATTGAGCCGCCATTGCTGAGTCGAGCGACCCCATTCGTGACGGTGACGTCGAGCGACCCCAGCCGGTACTGCCCGTCCTGGGAACACGCCGCAGCCATGGCGTCGGTAACAAGCGCGACGCGCCCTGGTGCCGACGCAAACAACATCTTTACGACATCGGGATGCACGTGCACGCCGTCATTGATGACCTCAAGAACCACGGATTCTCGACTGATCGCCGCCGTAATGGGCCCAGGCTCGCGGTGGTGGATGCCATGCATGGCGTTGAACGTGTGGGTGAGCAGTCGCGCCCCGGCATCGATCGCGGCGAGCGTCTGGTCGTAATCGGCTGAGGTGTGGCCGATCGCAACGGTTACACCGGCGGCGCTCAGCTGGGAGATGGCCTCCATTGCCCTGTCGAGTTCGGGGGCGAGAGTGATTTGTCGCAGCGTGCCATTGGCGGCAGCAAGCAGTTCGTCAATCTCGCTGGCGGTGGGGTTGCGCAGCGCGTCAGGGCTGTGGGCTCCCTTGAACGAGTGGTTGAGGAATGGGCCCTCCAAGTGACTGCCCAGTACCAGAGGATCGCTGGCGGCAAGTTCCGCGATTGTCGCCAGGTTTCGAACGAGGCTCGCATGGTCTCCGCTCACGAGTGAGATTACGGAGCGGGTTGTGCCCTTGGCCCGGTGCGCACGGAGAGCGGTGCGAATGGCCTCTGGGCCAGCATCGAACGCTGCACCGTTGCCGCCGTGACAGTGAATGTCAACGAAACCGGCAGTGAGAAAGTTGCCGGCGGCATCCGTGACTGTTGTCTCGTTTGTCGTGTTGGCTCGCCATTCATCGCCAGCGCCAATCGCGACTATCGTGTCGTTCTGCCACGCCACCCAACCATCGTCGACGATCTCGCTGCCGGTAACTAGCTGCGCCGAATGGATGACGTGGTCGTTCACGATGTGCTGCTCATTCCAGGCCAGCTCACTTCGGCCAGCTCACTTCATTGACGCGGTTGTAGGTGATCTCTGCGGCATCGAGCCGCGGCGACCAGTCTGCCAGACGGCGAGTGAAATCGGCCCAGTCGTGCGCGGAGCGTGGCGACCACGCAATTTCGGCGGCGGCGATAATGCGCGGAAAGACCATATATTCCAGATCGCGCACATTGTCGATTGTCTCGGTCCAGAGTGGTGCTTCGATGCCGAGGATGTGCTCATCTGTCACCCCGCTGGTGATGGCTGCTGGGTCCCAGTTGTAGGCATTGTGGAGAGTGGTCGGCCCGTCAGCCCATTCCAAGCCCAGCTTTTCGTCACTCGCATATTTCATATCGAGGTAGATGGCATCTGCGGGGGACATGATTATCTGGCCGCCCTGCTCGATGAAGGAGGCCACCCGTTTGTCGGCATCATCGCGAGGGGTGACGTAGCTCCAATACTGACCAACGGTTCCGGCGGGCAAATCGCGGCTGCGCCCCATCTCGTGCCAGCCGATCAGAGTCTTGCCATGGCTTGCCGCAATCGCCGTCGCGCGCTGGATGAACTCGAGATAGTCTTCGTCGCTTGTCGCGAGTGATTCGTCACCACCGAGGTGAAGGTACCGGCCCGGGGTTAGCTCGCTAATCTCACGAAATACGTCATCCAGAAATTGATACGTCAGTTCCTTCTCAATGCACAAGGAGCTGAATCCCACTTCGATACCGCTGTACGGCGCAGGCGCAACATCGTCGCAATTAAGTTCGGGGTAGGCAGACAGGGCCGCATTGGTGTGGCCGGGCACATCAATTTCGGGCACGACAGTGATGTAGCGGGATGCCGCATACCCAACAATCTCGGTGTAGTCGGCCTTGGTATAGAAGCCGCCGACCCCGCCGCCGACGGCCGTGGTTGCGCCGAGGCCTGTCAGATTCGGCCACGAGTCGATGTGGATGCGCCAGCCCTGATCATCGGTCAGATGCAGATGCAGCACGTTGAGCTTGAGCAGCGCCATCCGGTCGAGGTAGCGCTTGACGGCGGTCACATCGAAGAAGTGTCTCGCAACGTCGAGCATCGCGCCGCGATAGGAGAAGCGAGGGTAATCACTAATGTCGACGCACGGCACGAGCCAGGCGACATCCTGCACCGTGTGGTGTTCGATCGCGTGCGGAAGCAACTGGCGCAGCGACTGAACTCCTGCAAAAAGTTGAGCCGCGTCATCCGCTCGCAATTCGATTCGAGTTTCGGTGACGCTGAGGAGGTAACCCGGTGTCGGCTGCGCGGTGTCGCCGACGGTGAGCTCGATGGTTGGGGAGTCCGGAGTTGCTGCGGCGGCTGCGGTGGCTGCGGTGGCAACGGGAAGGCGGAATCCTGTTGCCGGACGAAGCAGTTCGGCCAAGTATTCGGCGACGGGCTGTGCGCTGCCGGTGGCATGGATGACCGTGGTGTCAGTGAGGGCACAGTGGCCTGTTCCGGCGCTGAAGTGTACGGGGGTGGGCATCACGGGGGCAGTCGTCATTGAGTTCCGATCGGCGAGGGGTTTGTCAGGGGTCCTAACTAACTAAGACTAATTCTTGCAGGTTCTCGCTACGTTGACCAGCACCCGGTAGATTTGACGTATCCACCCAAGTCGCAAGGAGCTCATCTGTGTCAACATTCCTTTCTCCTCTGTCTGAGGTAGACCCCGAGATCGCTGCAGTGCTCGCTCAAGAGCTCGGTCGCCAGCGCAACACCCTCGAGATGATTGCGAGCGAGAACTTTGTTCCTCGTGCCGTTCTTGAAGCACAGGGCTCGGTTCTCACCAACAAGTACGCAGAGGGTTATCCGGGACGCCGCTACTACGGCGGTTGCGAATTTGTGGATATTGCCGAAAAACTCGCCATCGAGCGCGCCAAGAGCCTGTTCGGCTCTGCATTCGCCAACGTTCAGCCGCACT
The DNA here is from genome assembly GCF_056675935.1 of Rhodoglobus sp. G.S.23. Lineage (NCBI taxonomy): Bacteria > Bacillati > Actinomycetota > Actinomycetes > Micrococcales > Microbacteriaceae > Rhodoglobus > Rhodoglobus sp. G.S.23. The sequence goes on along the minus strand of NZ_CM155237.1, from coordinate 2,326,209 downwards.
CGGGAGCATCGGCCAACGCCGCAGTGCTCTCCGCTATTGCTAAGCCCGGCGACCGCATCCTCGGGCTCTCTCTCGACCATGGCGGGCACCTCACGCACGGTATGCGCCTCAACTTCTCTGGCAAGCTCTACGAAGCGCACGCCTATGGAGTAAACGAAGAGACCGGCGTTCTCGACATGGCCGACGTTCGCGCCAAGGCCATCGAAGTTCAGCCGCACGTGATCATCGCTGGCTGGTCGGCATACTCGCGTCAGCTCGACTTTGCCGAGTTCCGTTCGATCGCCGATGAGGTCGGAGCAGTGCTCTGGGTCGACATGGCTCACTTCGCTGGGCTCGTTGCTGCCGGACTGCACCCGAATCCCGTTCCTTTTGCGGATGTCGTCTCGTCGACAGTGCACAAGACGATCGGTGGGCCACGTTCGGGCTTCATCCTCACGAACAACGTCGACATCGCCAAGAAGATCAACTCCAATGTGTTCCCCGGACAACAGGGTGGACCCCTCATGCACGTCATCGCCGCCAAGGCGACCGCGTTCATGCTCGCGGCAACGCCCGAGTTCAAGGATCGCCAAGAGCGCACCCTTCGTGGAGCCAAGCTTCTCGCTGAGCGTCTAGTTCGCGACGACATGACAGAGCTCGGCATCGACGTGCTCACGGGAGGCACCGACGTGCACCTCGTGCTCGTCGACCTGCGCAAGTCAGAGCTCAACGGTCAAGAAGCCGAAGATCTGCTGCACTCCGTCGACATCACCGTCAACCGCAACGCTGTTCCCGCTGACCCGCGCCCACCGATGGTGACTTCAGGGCTCCGCATCGGAACGCCAGCGCTTGCTACCCGCGGATTCGGTGACGCCGAATTCACCGAGGTAGCCGACATCATTGCCGAAACCCTCAAGCCCGGAGCCGACATCGCCGCACTGCAGGTTCGCGCCCGCGCGCTCGCCGATGCCTTCCCGCTCTATGAAGGACTCGAAAGCCCAGGCAGCTGGGCATAAGCAGCACCACCAGGACTAACCGGGCCCGAACAGGCCCGGACAGGAACAACTAGAGAGCTCGTTGCCGAGTGAACTTGGCGACGAGCTCTTTAGCGTTTAATAGACAGAGCAGTGTGTAGGAGCGGCCACTCGAGCGTGTGGCCCAACGTGAATGGAAAATGATGACCGCAGTGAAACTTGATGGTGTTGCCACGGCAACCGCAGTGAAAAACGAACTGCGTGTTCGCGTCGACGCCCTCAAAGCCCGTGGCATCACTCCGGGCCTCGGCACCCTGCTCGTTGGTGACGACCCGGGATCCCGTTCCTACGTTGCCGGTAAGCACCGCGACTGCGCCGAAATTGGCATCGAATCTATTCGGGTCGATCTGCCAGCCACGGCATCCGCTGATGAAGTTCGGGATGCCATCATTGCCCTGAACGAAAACCCTGCCGTCACTGGTTACATTATTCAGTTGCCGCTGCCTGCCGGTCTCGATGAGAACGCGATGCTCGAACTCATGGACCCGGCCAAAGATGCGGATGGACTGCATCCGACAAACCTGGGTCGCCTCGTTCTAGGTGTCGGCACGAAACTCGACTCCCCGCTGCCATGTACCCCAGCCGGAATTGTCGAAATGTTGGAGCGGTACAACGTGCCCATCTCCGGCAAGCACGTCGTTGTTGTCGGTAGAGGTCTCACGGTCGGGCGGCCCCTTGGCCTCGTTCTCACCCGCAAGGGTCTGGATGCCACTGTCACCCTCACCCATTCCCGCACGACCCAACTCGAAACCCACGTTCGCCAAGGCGACATCGTGATAGCTGCTGTCGGCTCTGCTGGGCTTATCCGCCCCGAGTGGATCAAGCCAGGGGCGGCAGTGCTCGACGTCGGAATCACTCGCGTCATCAACGATGAAACAGGCAAGGGCCGACTCGTTGGAGATGTTGATCCCGGCGTGGCAGAGGTCGCAGGATTCCTCTCACCAATGCCAGGCGGGGTTGGTCCGATGACTCGCGCGATGCTCGTCAAGAACGTCGTCGACGCGGCTGAACGGCTGTAGCGGTGACCGCAGAACGGCCGCCGAGGCCACAGCGAGTGACCCCCCGCACTCCACGTAAGCGCCGTTTTCCTTGGGCTCAAGTGTGGGTCTGGGCCGGCACGATTGTCGCGATCGGCCTCGCGATCGCCGTTGTATTCAAGATCAACGGCTAACGATCGCGCAGGGCACCCTGCGACGGCGAGAACGCCTCCACGGTGGGTTGCCCCATTGCGTGCTCGGCGAAAGCTCCATCGAGAGCTACTCGCACCCGGGATGCCGTATCGGTGTCGACGAGGGCGACAGCAACTCCGCTGAACGGACGACCGAGCATCCGCGCGCCCAAAGCACCGGCGGTGAGAGCTGTTTCGACGGCGAGGTCAACTTCGGTGGTTGAGATGCCGTAGTCGTCGCGCAGGCTCGCGTGCGAGGCGTCGAGCAGAGCGCCAAGAAGCCGCGGTGTTTCATCGCGAATGGCGAGCGCTGCGTCACGAACCCGCTGATTCTCTGTGATGGTGTGCAAGGTTCGGCGTACCTCGTCATCCGCTGTCACCGTCTCGAGGGCGTCCGCCGTTGGGGCATCAGTGTCGATGACGAGTAGTTCGAGCCCGGCCGTCGTCCAGTCGAGGGGGAGGAGCTCTGGCCGAGTCTCGCGCTCTAACCGCACGAGGGCGTGGTCGTCGAGCGCAAACACGCACGCCGCAATTTCGGGGTGCTCTGGCAAGTGGGAGACGTCTTTGCTCAGGTTCCACAGGTCAGTCAGGGCCAGCGCGATCGCGGCCTCCAGCGCGGCCGAGGAACCCAATCCGGCGCCAATGGGCACCGTGGTGTCGATGAACACGTCCACGCCGCTCAATGAATCAGCGTCCGCGGATGCCGTCAGTGCCTCCTGCACGATACCCAGCGCGATACGACTCCAGCCCTGAACCTCGGTCGAGGCCAACTCGTCGAGCTCGATCGTGACGAGCTCATCAACGAGGGCGCTCGCGATGCGTACGGTACGGTCGGAGCGAAGCCCGGCGGCGAGCACGGTGCGGCGATTGATCGCGATGGCCAGTTCGGCATCCGTCTCTGGACTATCGGCGGTGCCGAGGAGGGTGAGGCGACCGGGGGCTGACCACACGCCAGTGGCGGGGTGGCCGAAGACGGCCTCGAAGTCGTAAAGTACGTCGTCGCGAATATCTGACATGGGTGCTTCTTTCGTGAGTGCATTGCGCCGGTAGGCTAGTGCGGTGATTGCGCCTACCGGAACCCAGTACATCATCACTCGCGCCACTGAGCAGGGAGAGGCGCGGGCGACCATCACCGAACTAGCGGCATCGTTGCGGGAGTTCAGCATCGGTGACGTTGAACTGGTGGAATCGTACGCCGAATCGGCGATGCCTCCCTTCGCTGATGGCATCGTGTTGGTTCCGTGGCCGAACCGCGTTGAAGATGGTCGCTGGATGCTCGATGGTGAGGTTCAGCAACTCGATATCACTGAGGGCGACCGCAACAACGCCATTCATGGTCTGCTCCGCAACACCGGTTACACGCTTGTCGAACGCACACCAGAGTCCGTTACTTTGGGCGCGACCATATTTCCGCAGCACGGATACCCGTTTCACGTCCGGACGACGGTGCGCTACGAACTGGTCGAGAAGGGCTTGCGCGTCACTCACACCGCCACAAACCTCTCAGATGCCGCAGCGCCGTATGCGCTCGGTGCTCATCCGTTCTTCAAGCTCGGTGAGACCCCGATCGCGCAGCTCACACTCACAATGAGCGCCGCCACTCGCTTCGAGTCGAATGAGCGCCTCATCCCCACCGCTGAAGTTGCTGTGGCGGGTACCGAATTTGACCTGAGCGGTGGACGCCTGATTGGCGAACTAGATCTGGATACTGCGTTCGCCGGTATCGAGGTTGTTGACGGTGTCGCAGCTCGTCTCACCGCACCGGATGGCCGCGAGCTTCGGGTCACTGTCGATGAGAAGTTCGATTTCGTGCAGCTCTTCACTCCTCGCAATTTTCCGACGCTTGCGGGTGTCGGCCAGGTTGTCGCGATTGAGCCGATGACGGCAGCGCCGAACGCGTTCAACACTGGCCGTGGGCTCCTCTGGCTTGAGCCGGGGGTCGAGTTCTCGGCTACCTGGGGAATCGAGTACTCCGCATGACGCGCACCCCCACCCCTCGCGAGGTTCGGCGCTGGCGACGCTATCTTGCGGCCGAACGTGCCGAAGCCGCCGTCTACCGTGATCTTGCATCCCGTCGCACCGGCGAAGAGCGCGAGATTCTGTTGGCACTTGCTGCGGCAGAAAAACGTCACGAAGATCACTGGCTAACCTTGCTTGGCGAGCATGCTGGTCGTCCACTGGCGACAGACCCGCGCACCCGACTGCTTGGCCTCTTGGCTCGGCGATTTGGTTCAGTCTTTGTGCTCGCGCTTGCGCAGCGGGCAGAATCCCGATCGCCGTATATGGATGATGCTGACGCAACAGACTCGATGGCCGCCGACGAAGCGGTGCACGAGGAAGTGGTGCGCGCTCTCGCGACGCGTGGCCGCCAACGTCTCTCGGGTACGTTCCGCGCCGCCGTGTTCGGAGCCAACGATGGGCTCGTCTCCAACCTCGCCCTCGTGCTCGGTATGAGTGCGGCAGGATTGCCCAACTCGATCGTGTTGCTTTCTGGTGTTGCCGGGCTCCTCGCCGGTGCGCTCTCAATGGCGGCAGGCGAATACGTCTCTGTTCGGTCGCAACTCGAACTCGAGAATGCTGCCACCCATGGACCCATTGCGACCGATTCGGTTTCTCACCTCGACGTCGACGAAAACGAGTTGGCCCTCGTTTACCGCGCTCGCGGAATGAGCGAGCAAGACGCTGACGTGCACGCTGCTGAAGTGTTAGCCGGCCCAGAAAAGCAGGCCGAGCGCGATACTTCTGCGCACAATCCCATCGGGTCGGCCGTCGGAGCATCCGCATCCAGCTTCATGTTCTTTGCCTCTGGTGCGGTCATCCCAGTGCTGCCGTACCTCTTTGGTGCTGAAGGGCTCACTGCTGTCTTCATCGCCAGCGGCCTCGTCGGTATCGCGCTTCTCATTACTGGCGCTATCGTCGGGCTGCTCTCGGGTGCTTCGCCGCTGAAGCGGGCGCTGCGCCAACTAGCGATTGGTTATGGTGCCGCTGCGGCAACCTATCTCCTAGGTTTACTATTTGGGGTAAGCGTCGGCTAGTTCGGTAGCGACGGTTACGGCGAGGAGGCCGCGATGGCTACAGCACTGATAGTGGTGGATGTTCAACGAGGCTTCGACGATTCCGACTATTGGGGCGATCGCAACAACCCCGACTGCGAATCAAATATTGGCATGCTGATTGGTCACTGGCGTCGCGAAGGCTGGCCCATTGTGTATGTTCGCCACGATTCCGCCGATCCTGAATCACCCCTGCATCCGAGCTCGCAGGGTAATGAGTTCAAGGATGTACTGTCGGGCACTCCCGACCTGATTGTGTCGAAATCAGTGAACTCTAGCTTTCATGGCAGCCCTGATCTCGACTCGTGGCTGCAAGCATCCGGAATCAACTCGATCGCAATCTGCGGCATCACCACAAACCACTGTTGCGAAACCACTGCGAGGGTCGGTGGCAATCTCGGTTATGAGGTGACGTTCGTGTTGGATGCCACCCATACTTTCGATCGCGTCGGACCGTATGGCGAAGAAGTCACCGCCGATGAACTCTCCCGCATAACCGGAGTGAACCTTCATGACGAGTTCGCTCACATCGTGCACACGAGAGAACTGTTGGGCGCAGCTCCCGAGGGATTCATTGTCTAGAGCGGCATTTCTGGTAGCGCTAGAGCAGTGCCGAGTTTCGCCCGATAGCGAACCAGATGAGTGATCCGATAAATGGTGCGACGAGAATGACGATCAACCAGAGCAGTTTGGTATTAGTCGGCATTGTCGAGTTGAAGACTTGCATGAGCGCAATGACAATCAGTGCGAGATACGCAACGACCGCGAGAATCGGAATGATTCCCCAGAGAAGGGAGAAGTCGGTCATGGTGCCTCCTTGGTGGGTAGCTCAACTCTACCGAGTATGACTCAATAAAACAGTGTGTGTTTCATGGAGGGATGCCGCTCTTGAGCTAGCACGCGGGGCGCAATCCGGCCGATTCTCAGTGGGTCAGGCTATTCTGAGAAAAGCTAACGGCACTTCGGTCGCTGGGCAGCTCACTCACGCTTTCACGAAGGGGCCCCCATGATTGATCATGTTTCTTCTCCCGCGGTTGTTGACCGCGATGATGTTGTTTTGCACGACGGGCTTTTGGCTCTGAGTAATGACACTTTGACACCGCGGGAAGCGGTGCGCCACGATCTCCTGTTTCTTCGCGGTGTGCTCGATGATGCGGGCATCAAGTTTTTGTTGGTGCGCGGTGACGGCGAAACACCTGTGTTGGCAGTCGATTGGAAAGACCGCAAAGCGCTCGGATTTGCTTTAGTTTCCGCGTGCCAAAATGAACCATTTTATGTGAAGCCGGCCCGCATTAAAGAGAATGGCAAGCCGGTGGCATCGGATGCCCGTGACAGTCCTGTTCTCGTGGCGGATGGCGTTCTGGTGTCTGCCATTAAGGCGAAAGCGATGATGCTGTTTCGTCCGAGGGTTGAGCCTGCGGGCCGTCTCCGTTTCGATGCGCCATTCGGTGTGCGCCTTGAACTGTGGGAATACGTTCGTGACGAAGTAGTAGCCCCTAACCCGAATGCGTTGATGCGTCGGTGGGTGCCGCGCAGCGAAGCGATTGACGACACTGTCGAATTTTACGGCCAGTCGTGGCCGACGCTGCGGGGAATGTTCGATCCGCTTGCCAGCGATATTCAATTTGATATCGACATTGTGTTCTCGTGGGTTGACGGCGCCGAGCTGGAGTGGCAAAAAGCTCGCGCTGCCCGTATGGCGAACTTTGTTGTTGGTGAGGGTGACGACTCCGAGGCACGCTTTAGGCAGTTGGATGAGCTGAAATACGCTCTGCGTTCGGTGCACTTGTTCGCACCGTGGATTCGCAATATCTATATTGCGACTGACTCGCCCCGTCCGGCATGGTTGGCCGAGCATCCGCGGGTCACGTTGATGCGCAGCGAAGACTTTTTCGCTAACCACGACGATCTGCCTACCCACAATTCGCATGCCGTGGAGAGTCAGCTACACAACATCCCGGGCCTCAGCGAGCACTTCTTGTATTCGAATGACGACATGTTCTTTGGTCGTTCGGTGAGCCCGTCGGCTTTCTTCACGCCCGGTGGGGTGTCGAAGTTTATTGAGGCGCGCACCCGTATTGGTCTGGGGGAGAGCAGTGTCGAGCGTTCCGGCTTTGAGAATGCGGCGCGGGTGAATCGTCGACTATTGCAGCAGAAGTTTGGCGCGACCATAACGCGCCATCTCGAGCATGCTGCAACGCCCCTGCGGGTTTCGGTTTTGAAGGAGTTGGAGCAGGAATTCCCTGAGGATTTCAAGCGCACCAGTGCGAGTGCTTTCCGCCAAGCCACTGACGTTTCAGTGACCAATTCGCTGTACCACTACTACGCGCTGTTGAGCGGCAAGGCGATGATTCAGGCGGATGCCAAGGTCAAGTATGTTGATACGACATCGCTTGAGGGTTTACGCAAGATGCGGTCGCTGCTGCGCAAACGGTCGAGTGACTTCTTCTGCCTGAATGATGGCAGCTTTCCGGAGGTGTCAGCGGAAGACCGTGCGGCTGCTGTGCGCACGTTCCTTGACGAGTATTACCCCATTGCGGCGCCCTGGGAGCTTCCCGAAGCGGAGTAGCGTTACCGCTGGCCCGCAATAGGTTTGCGCGTGCGCGTGCGCCTGCGCCTGCGCCTGCGCCTCGTGCAAGCGTGCGGCACGGCTGGGTGCGATGTCCGCTAGGCAGAGACGGCAGCAGCGATGGCGACCGGTTTGACGTGCTCGTTGACCGCCGGGCCAATGGTGATGTTCTCTTTCTCAAGAATCGCTGCAGTCTCTTCGGCTGTGACGTGTGAGAGGCTGCCGTAATCACCGAGCGGCACCACCGAGTGCATGACGGTGTCGTCATAGACGTGCACAAGGTTGAACGATTGGGCGCCATCGCGGCCGCGGGTTCCGCCCGTGGGCACATTGAGGTCTTGCGTGTAGCAGGTAGCTGACGCGACCGACACGGGAATGCCCGCAAACATGGCCGTGGTCGAGTAATGCAAGTGGCCAGCAATGATGCTGCGGATGTCGCTGCCGCGAATCACTGCGGCGAGTTCCTTTTGGGCACGAAGCTCAACGGTGACCGACAGATCCAGCACGGTGGGAACCGGCGGGTGGTGCATCGCGAGGATCGTTCCGTGGGGTGCCGGAGTGGCAAGCACATTGTGCAGCCACAGCAGTTGGGCATCCGTCACTTGACCGTAGTGGTGGCCGATGACGGTGGAGTCGAGAGAGATGATGCGCAGCCCGTTTACGTTGATGACGCTGTCGATCGGGTCAGTGGTGGCGACATCGTCAAGGAGGGCGGTACTGAAGGTCGCGCGATCATCGTGGTTGCCCATCACCCAAATGACTTGCGCGCCGAGACGCTCAGCGGCAGGCTCAACAATGTCGCGCAGGGCGCGGTAGGCGCCCGCTTCGCCCTTGTCGGCGAGGTCGCCAGTAAAGACGATTGCTTCGGGTCGAGAACCGGATGCTTCCAACTCAGCGAACAGCTGACGAAGCTTAGCTTCACTGTCGAGGATGTCGTAGAGTCGCCCATCGCCCGCCAAGAAGTGAGTGTCGCTGAGATGCAACACGAAATGGTCGGGTCGAGGGTATTGCGACACGTAGCCGGTCATAGGTCTAGTCCAACACTTGAACATGGATGCAAGGTGAACATCCTGCGGCAAGTTGCGGCCCGATACAAGGGTTTCGGCAGGTCGCACCGCGGTTTGTGGCCCGGTTTGGGGGTCTCCGTGCGTGCTGGGGTACACGGTCTCGCTGTGGGAACGGCGGATGCTTCGGCTCGCGTAGCCCTTGTTGGGGGAGGCGTCAGCCCTCGCAAGCGAGATACTCTCGACTAGTGCGCTCGGGGAGCGTGCCTTGGGGAAGAATGACTGAAGAAGTTCACACTGTGCCGCTCGTTTCACCGCTCGAGGAGGCAGATGATTTGATCGATCGCCCGGCGGCGTACTCGGTTATCGAAGAACTGTTTCGCGTTCAGGCCACGATGGAGCCGCGCAGCACGCTTCGGCGAGTTTTTGGCACCCGACCCGTTCACGAAGATGCCCAGAGCTGGTTCGCCGGGGCGCTCGGGGAGCTGAAAGTCGGCGAGCTTCTTTCGCGACTTGGGCCGGAGTGGACTGTGTTGCATGCGGTCCCGGTGGGTACGGGCGCGAGCGATATTGATCACGTGGTCATCGGCCCGGCCGGAGTTTTCACGATCAACACCAAACGCCATCGGGGTAAAAAGATCTGGGTAGGGGAGCGGATGCTTATGGTGGCCGGTCAGAAAACGGACCACCTTCGTAACTCCCGCCACGAGGCTAAACGGGCAGCGAAGCTATTGACGCGAGCCACCGGATTTCCTGTTGATGTGTATCCGGTGTTGGCGATTGTCGAACCGGCATCGTTCACATTTCGGCAGCGTCCTGCAGACGTGACCATCATGGATGCCCGCCGATTGCCGCGTTGGCTGAAGCGCCGCAGGACCGTGCTCGATCCGGACGCGCTTGCGCGAATTATCGATGCAGCGACGGAAATTCGAACGTGGCACCCGACCGCAGACCTCTCGATCGATCCCACTTACCTCGATCGCTTCTTCGAGCTCGAGCGGAAAGACAACCAAGCCTACTTAGTCCGATTGGCGTGGTCACTCGGTATCGCTATCGCGGCAGGGGCCACCGCGATTTCATTCCTCACGTCGTTAACTGCTGGCTTCTGATTGCAGAGCAGCGTCCGCTTCTAGTGGTGCACGCCCGCGCGACTTGCGATCTCTGAGCTAGTCTCGCCAGCTATGCTGCGGCACCCAGCCGAGTAACCGCTCGGCCTTGGCGATCGACGCCAACGACGTGTTGACGCCGAGCTCGCCGCGGATCTCAACGTCAGGGAATACCTCGGCAACGAGCTCGGCGTTGGAACGCGTCATGACGGTGTCGCTCGCAAAGATATTGAAGACCTCGTAGCCGGGGCGGGAGGTTTCCAGCGCCAAACGGATGGCGTTGGCGCCGTCGCGGGCATCGATGTAGCCCCACAGGTTCCAGGACCGCTGCCGGGCATCCGCATCGAAGCTAGGGAACTTCTCGTAGTCGGCCGGGTTCATCACATTCGAAAAGCGCAGCGCTGTGATGCTCAGTGTGGGATCCCAGCGCACAAATTTTTGCGCCATCTGCTCTTCGAGGTGCTTGACCATCGAATAGGTCGACTCCGGACGAGTTTCGCACTCCTCATCGAGCGGGATATAGGGAGGGGGAGTCTCGAACGGCAAACCCAGTACTGTCTCACTCGACGCGTACGCAATTGTCTTGATGCCGAGGCGCTTGCACGCCTGAAATACGTTGAACGTTGCATTCATGTTGTTGTGGAAAGTGGCAGCGTCAGACCAGAGGCCGGGCGCGGGGATCGCACCGAGGTGAGCAACAGCATCCAGACCCTCGTGACGATCGTTGATGCCGGCGAGAGCATCCACTACCTGGCCGTAGTCGGTGAGGTCAACGTAGGTGAACTCGTTGCGGTCAGGGCCAGCCATATCGAGCACCGTCACTGTGTGGCCGGCAGCACGCAGACCGGCAACAGTGGCGCGGCCGAGCTTGCCGTTTCCGCCAGTGACAGCGATACGAAGGGGAGTGGATGACATGGTGGGCTCCTTTGCTTGGTGCGACTACACAACTTTCTCGGCAGCCACGAGCAACTCTAACTCGCGCTTTCGGTCGGATGCTGAGCGGCGTACGCTCGGCTCACAGCACACGCCAGACCATGCGAAGGAGCCGCGCAATGACGAAATTTCTGATCTCTTTTCCCAGCGAGGCAATGATCGTCTCCGATGACGACTTGCCCCAAGTGGCGGATGACGCGCGAGCGGTCGTTCAAGAGGCAAAGGACGCCGGCGTCTACGTTTTCGGCGGTGGTATCAATGAGGATGTCGCAGCGGTCAGCGTGACTGGTGGCGGCGAAGTGCGCGCTGAGCTCTATCCGCAGTCGAAGAACCTCAAGGGAGGGTTCACCGTGCTCGAACTGGCAAGCCGCGACGACGCCGTCGCGTGGGCGGCAAAAATTGCGACCGCCTGCCGGTGCGCTCAAGAGCTACGGGAATTTCAGTACGATCCGATGTCGTGAACGAGGTTGTTTCAATCTCGGGTGTATCTCGCTGCAACAGCTACGAACGCGACGGAAACTCCGCGAGTTCCGACGCCCACGCTGCAACCGCGCGCTTAAGCTCACTCGGCGAGAGTGTGAGGTCCATAAAGAATTCCATGTCGCTCGTCACGCTCGGAGGTTGTGACTCAAGCCAGAGGAACACGCGCAGCACGACGGCAGAGGGGGCGAAGCTCACGAGGCCGAATCCGAGGTTTGGTTCGACGTGAGAAATGGTGGGCTCTAGCGCGCTTGCGCCGACTAGCTCGATCGGCGCAACAAGCCCGTTAGCGGCACGCGTAAACCACGTGCCCAGGTTGCGTGCCTCATCCACGAGCAAGCAGGGCTCGAGAAAGTTCCACTCCTCGGAACCCCAACGCGCGCGCCCGTCGATCAGCAGCCAGTTGGCGTCGTAAGGATCAACACGTACGTCCTCGAACTGGTACGCCATCGGCTCGATGCTGAGATAGTTCGTTCCGTCGGCGTCCCACAATTCCATGCTCAGGAGCCTAATCGCGGCATGCTCTCGAGGACGGAGAACAATCGCAACACGCTGCCTCGAAGGCGAAGAAAAATGTGGGCCCGCCGGGACTCGAACCCGGGACCCGCGGATTAAAAGTCCGATGCTCTACCAACTGAGCTACAGGCCCTACATGTTAAGCGTACCGTGAGGTTATGGCAGAAAATTTCCATAAGCCCACGCAGTACTCGACAGATAAGTTTGACACATTTGAGGGCGGACAAGATCCCGCCCAAATAATGCGCGCAGCCCACGATACAGCCCACGCGCTGGTTGATGGTGCACGCGACACGGATGATCCTGCCGTGCTCGACCGAATTATCGCCTACACCGACGAACATGGCATCGATGCGCTCGCCGAGTTGTGGTCTCGCTCAAGCCCCGGCAGTCTCCCTGGCGCTCTTTGGCGTATCTACCTCTTGCGGGCCGTCATCCAGCAGGATGCTGTGGGAACGAGCCTTCTCTTTCAGCGCGGCATTGACACGCTCCCCACCATTGATGCTGCTGTAACTGGCGCAGTGAATCCCACAGGGCCGAAAGAGATTAAAGACTTAGCCGACCAAATCTTGCGCGGAGTCTTTCGCGGAGATTTTGGTGTTGCTCTCGATCGGGCTGCATCCTTCAGCCGCATTTTGGCATCCGGGGCCGGCAGCATCGCAGATGACCAAGAATTACTGAACCCTGAACGCGCAAGCGAGCTCACGACTCGGGCCCACCGCTACTCGCTCACAGCGGAGGAGTTCGCGACCTGCGCCAAACTGTTTCGGGCAGCAACCCTCGACTAGCTTGCGAGACCTAGTTCATCTTGGCGAGACGTTTGGCGCGGGCAGCGCCAGACACCTGCACGGTCACCACAATGACCAGCGCCAGAATGAACACGGCTGAAGCAACGACATTTGCCTCAGCGGGAATGCCTCGAGCCGCTGAAACCCAGATGTACTTCGGGAACGTGGTCACATTGCCTGAGTTGAAGTTCGTGATGATGAAGTCATCGAATGACAACGCGAACGACAGCAAGGCTGCAGCAAGGATTCCGGGAAGTAACAACGGGAACGTGATGCGCATAAATACTTGAAGCGCTGACCCGTAAAGGTCTCGACCGGCCTCTTCAAGAGCCGGATCCAAGGTTGCGACGCGGGCCTTCACGGCAACCACCACAAAGCTGATGCTGAACATCGTGTGGGCGAGGATGATCGTCGTCATGTCCTTGGGAACACCGATCGACAGAAACTGCGCCGCGAGTCCCGCGCCCAGTACGACCTCTGGCGTAGCCATCGGCAGAAAGAGGAATAAGCTCAACTGCGAGCGGAACTTGAACCGGTAACGCACCATCGCGATGGCGATCATCGTGCCGAGCGTGGTTGCCACCACCGTCGACACCACCGCGATGAAGATGCTGTTGCCGAAGGCCTCACAAACAGCACCATTCTGCACATTGCAGACGTTGAGCCATTTGTCGAAGGTGAAACCACGCCACGTGATGTTCGATTTCAGTGAATCGTTGAAGCTATAGACGAAGGTGTAGCCGATCGGAATCATCAAAATCAGCAGCGCAAGCGCTGTGTAAACGGGGAGTACCCATTTGCCGATGGAGAGTTTCACAGAAGCTCCTCCGTTCCGGATTTCTTCACATAGATGCTGACGATTACCAGAATTGCTGTCATCAGAATGATGGAGAGAGCTGCTCCCGCGGGGTAGTTCTGCAGCACCAGAAAGTTCGCCTCGATCACATTGCCGATCATCTGGGTGCCGGTGCCACCAAGAAACTCTCGACTCGCGTTAATGTAGTCGCCCGCGGCCGGGATGAACGTCAGCAAGGTTCCCGCCACGATGCCTGGCATGGAGAGCGGAATAGTTACCTTGCGAAATACGTGGAATGGGCTGGCGTAAAGATCACTACCAGCTTCGAGGTAGCGCACATCGAGCCTCTCCAGCGTCGTGTACAGCGGCAGTGTCATGAACGGGATGAAATTATAGGTGAGGCCGAAAATTACCGAGAATGCGGTTCCGGTGACGTGGGCGTCTGGCGCAAGCAGCGACATGGCTTTGAGGGACGTTACGAGGAATGACTCGTCGGAGAAAAGCTGCTTCCAAGCTAGGGTACGCAGCAGAAAGCTGATAAAAAATGGCGCGATAATCAACACCAGAGCGAGGCTCTGCAACAGAGGCCAGCGCCTAGCTTTAACTCCAATAAAGTACGCCAGCGGGTAGCTGATAATCAGAGCGAAGAACGTGGCGGTTATTGCATAGCCGAACGAACGAATAATGTGCGGCCAGTAAGTGGTGACGACGTCAACGTAGTTCTCCCAGCGGAATGCGTAACTAAATTCACCGAAGTCGCCGAACTCTGCCGGCGCTTTTAACGACGTCAGCAGAAGCGATAACAGTGGCGTCAGAAAGAAGAGAACAAGATAGAGGATGCCGGGGAGCAGGAGTAGCAGCGCTATCGGGCTCTTCTTGCGAGAAGTATCAGCTGCGGCGGGAGCAGTCGATGAAGAGAACGCCGCGAAAGCCATCGCTATGCGCCTTCTAGTCGGTGCTGCGCAGCGATCGTGCGAGTGTCGAGATCGGGGGCGAATCGCGGCGCATCCGCCGGTTCGTCATCGAGACCGAAACCGTGGCCGATGGCCCAACTGACCCACACCTTGTCGTCTTCCCGAACATCCGAACCGAATGTTGTGTTCTGCGCGAAAACGATGAGGTTGCCCGCGCCCGGAATATCGACCAAGTATTGCGTGCTCACACCGCTGAACGAGACATCAATCACTCGACCGGGGCCCATCACATTAACATCGGCGTTGTGGGCGGGTTCTCTGCTGTGCAGCGTCAACTTCTCGGGGCGAACACCGATCGTGATCTCGCCCGTGGTGCGATGCGCGCGGTCGATGGGCACGATGACCGTCTGCCCAGCTACGTCGACCGAGAGACTGGTGCTGGTTGTGCCGACGACAGGGCCAGTGAACAGATTCGACTGGCCAAGAAAGTTTGCGACAAACGAAGTTCTCGGCAGTTCATAGAGCTCCTGCGGGGCGCCCATTTGCTCAATACGACCCTTGTTCATCACCGCGATAGTGTCGGCCATCGTCATAGCCTCCTCCTGATCGTGAGTGACATGCAGGAAGGTGAGGCCGACATCCTCTTGAATAGTTTTGAGTTCGAGTTGCATCTGGCGACGCAGTTTGAGGTCGAGAGCACCCAGCGGTTCATCAAGAAGAAGCAACGCCGGACGGTTGACGATAGCGCGAGCCAGCGCAACCCGCTGCTGCTGCCCACCCGAAAGTTGCTGGGGTCGGCGACTCGCTAGATGATCAAGTTCCACGAGACGTAGTACCTCGTGCGCCTTGTCCAGCGGGTCAGTCATCTTGCGGCGACGCAGCCCGAAAGCGACGTTCTCCAACACGGTCATATGCGGGAACAGGGCATAGCTTTGAAACACGGTGTTGACCGGGCGTTGGAACGACTTCTGGTTGGTCACATCTTTGCCACCGATAAGGATTCGACCAGCGCTCGGGGCCTCAAGACCGGCCACGAGCCGCAAAGTTGTCGTCTTGCCGCAACCGGATGGGCCGAGCAGGGCAAAGAATGACCCGGCGGGGATAGTCAGATTGAGGTCGTCGATTGCGGTAAAGCCAGGGAAGCGTTTGTGAATCCCCACCAATTCAAGGTCTGCACCGCTCTCGGCGAAAGTATCTATCCCCATCACGCTGCGCCGAGGAGCACGCTCTGGAATGCGGTGTTGTACTTCTGTTCTTCTGAGTTATCGAGCCCGCGGAACACAAAAGCCTTCGAAAGCGTTTCCTCATCCGGGAAAATGAGATTGTTGTTAGCAAGTTCAGGATCAATGGCTGCTGCTGCTTCTTTAGCACCGACTACAGGAGTGATGTAGTTCACGTACGCTGCGACTTCCGCTGCGACTGCGGGGTCGTAGTAGTAGTTGATCATCTCTTCGACGTTTGACTTCGCGCCACTACCGATCGGCACCATGAAATTGTCGTTCCACAGGGTTCCGCCAGCATCAGGAACGATGAAGTCCCACTTGTCACCGTTTTCGGCATTCAGCTGAACAATGTCACCCGACCACACGATCGCGGCGAGCGTGTCCTCGTTGACGAGATCCTCTTTGTAGGCGTTGCCCTTAATATTGCGAATCTGACCGTCAGACACCTGCTTTGTAAACTCATCGATTGCGGCGTTGAACTCCTCATCGCCCCACTTTCCAGAGATATCAACACCCTGATCGAGCATGATCAGGCCCATCGTGTCGCGCATCTCGGATAACACACCGACGCGACCCTTAAGCTCAGGTTTCCAGAGGTCCTGAACGGATTTGATCCCGTTGGGCAGTTGTTCCTTGTTCCACGCGATGCCGGCGAAACCGCCCTGCCAAGGCACGCTGTGTTCGCGGCCGGGATCGAAGTCGACGTCCTGCAGTGATGGTATGAGGTTGGCCACATTCGGCATATTCGCGCGGTCGAGCTTCTGGGTGTAGCCAAAGCGGATTAACCGAGCGACCATCCAGTCGGTAAGGCAGACAGCATCTGCCCCAATGTCTTTGCCGAGTGAGAGTTGGTCTTTCACCTTGGCGTAGTAGGTGTTGTTGTCGTCGACCGCTTCGGTGTATTCGACGTTGATGCCGGTCTGGGCTTCAAAGGCTTCGATCGTGGGATAGCCGCCAGCGTCATCGACGTCTACATACAGCGCCCAGTTGTCCCAGCGAATCTTCTTGTTAGTGGCACTCGTGTCGGGAGCTGCGGTGAGTTCCTCAGATCCGGTCGAGCAGGCCGCGAGGGCGAGGCCGGTCGCGCCGACAGCGGCGCCAGAAAGCAAAGTGCGTCGATTCATAGTGGAATTCCGCGCACGGCGAATCAGCTCACGAATCATAGGGTCGGCGGGTAGCGGCTTGGGCTTCATCAGAGGTTCTCCTAGCATTTTCGACACTCACGCGGTCGGTCCCGCTACGCTGCGGGGATGACTGATAGTTGCACAAATGGCCCGTAAAATCACTAAAAAATGCTGAAAACGTTGGTATTGCAATCTATTTGTCACGGAATCCGCACAAGCCGGAAACAAGCACGCGGCTGCCTCAGCGCTAAGACCTCGTTCCGGGCGGCGGCGAGAACGCATTGCACGGCTTGGCGGATAGCGTTATTGTCGCCACAATCTGTCGCGGGCTGAGAGCGCACACAGGAAGCACTTTGCTAAACTTTATCTGCCGGGCCACAGTAACCCCGGGCTCCAATATTAGCCGCTTAGAGCGGCCTCGCGTCGTGAGGCGTTTTCTGTGGCCCGGCTTTTTCGCGCCCCGAGACAGTTCTTCGCCGCGACTGGGCCCTCCGGTTGCCAAATTGCGGCCAGCGCTCATCCAGTTTCTGCACCGACCAATCCACTTGGCAGACGGCGCCGAATCACTCACCAGTGAAAGCAATCAACGAAAACCATCGTTGATTGCGCATCCACTGCCTGAAATTTCGCGCTGAACCTATCAAACTGCGATGAAGGAGCAGAGGAACCTGTCATGCTGGTAGTTATGTCTCGTGAAGCTGATGTCAGCGCGTTTCCTGAAGACCCGGGAGCTTCTGTCTCGACCCCGCAAGACTTGCTCGAGCGTGTTGCCACTGGTGACCAAGCCGCATTTAGTGAGCTCTACGACCAGCTGGCCCCCCGAGTCTTTGGACTCGTCAAGAGGCTCCTGCGCGACCACTCGCAGTCTGAAGAAGTGACGCAAGAAATTTTCTTGGAGATTTGGCAAACCGCAACCCGATTCGATTCGAATAAGGGCGCAGCGGTGAGCTGGATTCTCACGATGGCTCACCGCCGAACTGTTGACCGTGTGCGTGCATCGCAGTCGTCCCGCGACCGTGACGTTCGCATCGGCATCCGTGATCACAACCCGGACTACGATCACGTCTCAGAAACCATAGAAGTCCGACTCGAACACGAAAGGGTAGAGAAGGCCATGTCCCGACTGACTGAACTCCAGCGCCAAGCTGTTTCCCTTGCGTATTACGGCGGCTATAGCCACAGTGAGGTGGCGACCATGCTTAGGGTTCCTGTCGGCACAGTCAAAACCCGACTACGTGATGGAATGATCCGCTTGCGCGACGAAATGGGGGTGGCATCATGAACGACCGCAACGACGATCTCGCGGCCCAGTCTGGCGCCTACGCCCTCAACGCGCTGAGCCCAGAAGAGCGCGAAGCCTTCGAGAAGCACCTCGCTGCTTCCGACGAAACCCGCACCGAAACTACAGAACTCTCGGACACCGCAGTGGCTCTCGGCATGGCTATCGACCCTGTTACGCCGCCTCCTGCCCTCAAGTCGAGTCTCATGGCAATGATTGCCCAGACGTCGCAGCTGCCTCGTGAGATCGACACGGTGGATGCCGCAGCGGATACTTCTGCGCCGGTCACGCCGCTAGCATCCGTTGCCACCGTCGCGGCGCCAGCCACTACTGACGCTGACGTGATGGGCGCGATGCCTTCGGCAACTCGCGCTGAGACGAAAGCTCAGGCACGGTGGTTCACACGGCCAGCAACGGCTCTAGCGGCCGTTGCTGCCGCCGTCGCGCTTATCGTTGCCGGGGGTGTTGTTGCGGACTCCATCAATCGCGGAACCCTCCAAGAAACGAGCTTTGCGGCCCAACAGGCTGACCAGCTTGCCGCTATCAATGCGGCGAGTGATTCGCAACGTCTGGTTTCTACGGTCACCGGTGGGGCTACTGCCACTTTTGTGTGGTCGAAAGAGCTCGCGTTGTCGGCAGTCATCGTAGATGGCCTAGAGACGCTCCCTGCTGACCAGGTGTACGAACTCTGGTACATCGACAGTGTTGGTGCCCGTCCGGCTGGCCTCATGGATGCTGCCGAAAGCGGGACAACGTGGCGTGTTCTTGACGGCGAGATGGCTCCCGGCGATGTCGTCGGTGTGACGATCGAGCCCAAGGGCGGATCGGATGCCCCGACTACCCAGCCCATCGTCGTCTTCGAGAGCGCGTAGCAACCACCACCTTTTGCGTCAACGCGAAAAGCCCCCGGCCATCAGGCGCGGGGGCTTTTCTGCGAAGCGAACTTGCGGTCAGGCGGCTCGTTAGCCGAACTTGCCCGAAACGTAATCTTCAGTCGACTGGATGCTGGGGTTCGAGAAGATTGTGGTGGTGTCGTCGTATTCGATGAGCTTGCCCGGGTGGCCGGTTCCCGCAATGTTGAAGAAAGCTGTGCGGTCGGAGACGCGTGATGCCTGCTGCATGTTGTGCGTCACGATCACGATCGTGTAATCCTGTTTGAGTTCTTCAATGAGGTCCTCAATGGCCAGGGTGGAGATGGGGTCGAGGGCCGAGCACGGCTCATCCATCAGAACAACATCGGGCTTCACTGCGATAGCGCGAGCGATGCAAAGTCGCTGCTGCTGTCCACCCGAGAGTGACGAACCGGGCTTGTCTAGTCGCTCTTTGACTTCCTGCCACAGGTTCGCGCCGATCAGTGATTGTTCGGCGAGGTCATCAGCGTCGCTCTTGCTGATGCGGGTGTTGTTGAGCTTGACACCGGCAAGCACGTTGTCGCGAATCGACATCGTGGGGAAGGGGTTGGGGCGCTGGAATACCATGCCAACTTGACGGCGCACGCTTACCGGGTCGACGCCAGGGGCATAGAGGTTGTTGCCATCGATCAGCACTTCACCGTCAACGTAGGCGCCAGGAATAACCTCGTGCATTCGGTTTAGGGTGCGCAGAAAGGTGGACTTGCCGCAACCGGATGGGCCGATCAGGGCGGTCACGGTGCGGGGCTCGATCGTGAGCGAGACCCCTTCCACAGCGCGAAACTTGCTGTAGTAGACGTCGAGATCATTGACTTCGATGCGCTTAGACACGAATTAGGGTTTCCTTCGGTTATCGACCGGTCTTGGGGGCGAAGATCTTGGCGATGATGCGTGCCAGGAGGTTGAGTGCCATCACGATCAGGATGAGGGTGAGCGCTCCGGCCCACGCCCGATCGATGTAGGCCTGGGCGTCTGTACCCTGCGAAATGTAGGAACTGTAGACGAATACGGGCAGGCTCTGCATGCGGTCGCTGAATAGTGAGTAGTTGAAGTTGTTGGTGAAGCCCGCAGCAATCAGAAGCGGTGCGGTTTCGCCGATCACGCGGGCGATGGAGAGCATCACACCGGTCGTAATTCCCGCAATGGATGTCGGCAGCACAACTTTCATGACCGTCAGCCACTTGGGC
Organism: Rhodoglobus sp. G.S.23; assembly: GCF_056675935.1. Taxonomy (NCBI): domain Bacteria; kingdom Bacillati; phylum Actinomycetota; class Actinomycetes; order Micrococcales; family Microbacteriaceae; genus Rhodoglobus; species Rhodoglobus sp. G.S.23. The sequence goes on along the minus strand of NZ_CM155237.1, from coordinate 2,306,145 downwards.
ACACCGAGTGCAAAAGCGGCTTCGCGCAGTTCGTTGGGAACAAGTCGCAGCATTTCTTCGCTCGAGCGCACGACGACTGGGATCATCAGCACAGAGAGGGCAACGGCTCCGGCTATTCCGACGCGAACTCCAGGGCCGAAGAACAACACGATGAGCGAGTAGGCGAAGAGGCCGGCAACGATCGAGGGGATGCCAGTCATGACATCCACGAAGAATGTAATGGCTTGCGCGAGGCGGCCACGACCGTACTCGACGAGGTAGATGGAGGCCATCAGGCCGATCGGCACGGAGATGATTGTTGCGGCGAGGGTCATCTGTAGGGTGCCGATGATGGCGTGGAGTGCACCGCCACCTTCACCAACAACGTTACGCAGCGAGAGCGTGAAGAAGTCGATGTCGAACCGCGCCGAACCGTTCACGACAACGGTGAAGATCAGCGAAATCAGCGGCAACAGTGCGATGACGAAGGCGAGCGTCACGAGGGTGGTTACGAGCCGGTCGGTCGCGCGACGGTGGCCTTCTACGAGTCGTGAGACGGTGGTGAGCACAATCGCGTAGAGCAGCACACCGAAGAGCAGGGCACCAACGATGTTGAATTCGCTCGCAGGTTGTCCGGCTTGCACAAACATGAAGATGATGACGAAGGTGGCGAGGCTGCTGATGAGCATCACTATGGGTGCCCAGCGGGGTAGCTGGCCTGCAGAATAGGCGTTCTCAATGGGGCGCGCTGGCGTTGTTGTGGTCATCAGTTCGCTCCCGAGAATTCCTTGCGGCGGTTGACGATGTAGCGCGCGATTGTGTTGACGATCAGGGTGATAGCGAAGAGGATGAGGCCGGTTGCGATGAGCACGTTGACGTTGAGACCGTAGGCCTCAGGAAAGCTCAGCGCGATGTTGGCGGCAATCGTTGAGGGGTTGATGGAGCTGATCACATCGAACGTGATCACGTTCGATGCCGAGAGCACCATGGCGACAGCCATTGTTTCGCCGAGTGCGCGGCCGAGACCGAGCATGGCACCAGAGACGATGCCGGCGCGGCCGAAGGGGAGTACCGCTACTTTGATCATTTCCCAGCGCGTGGCACCGAGGGCGAGCGCCGCTTCTTCATGCAGCACTGGAGTTTGCAGGAAGACTTCGCGGCAGATTGCGGTGATGATCGGCAACACCATGACGGCGAGCACGATTGATGCGGTGAGGAGGGTGCGTCCCGTTCCTGAGGCGGGCCCAGCGAAGAGGGGGATCCAGCTGAAGTTTTCGGCGAGCCACGCGTAAAACGGCTGAACTCCGACGGCAAGAACGTTGGCACCCCACAGGCCGAAAACCACTGAGGGTACTGCGGCAAGCAAGTCGATGATGTAGCCGAGGGTTGCCGCGAGCGGGCGGGGCGCATAGTGCGAGATGAACAGCGCGATGCCGATTGCGATGGGAACAGCCATGATCAGCGCAAGGGCAGCAGACCACAGGGTTCCGAAGACTAAGGGGCCAACGTAGGCCCAGAAGTTGGTGCCCTCAAGCAGGGTGGTTTCTTCGGGGTCAGCGACAATACCCGGGATTCCCTGAATTACGAGGAAGGCAGCGACGGCTGCGAGGATCGCGAGGATGAGCGCGCCAGCGGTGAGTGAGGTGCCCGAGAAGAGGCGATCTCCTGGGCGCTGCTTCGCGCGGATACGAGAGGCCGCGGTCGAGGTCATGTGTCGAGTATCCCTTATCCCTGGCTTGGTGTGCTGCGTTGTGACTGGTTGGTGCTGGATCATGCTGGTTTCTGGGCGGCATAACTACACCGCCCAGAGGAAAGTCTGCCCGACCCCGCTGCCAGTAGCAACGGGGTCGAAGCAGACTCAGAGTGTTACTTGATTGCGTCTACCGCAGCCTGTGCTTTTTCAAACAAGCTGGCGGAGATTGGGGCCGAGCCAGCAGCGTCTGCTGCGGTGCTCTGTCCCTCGTCGCTGATGATGTAGGACAGGTAGCCCTTGACCAGGTCGACGCTGTCGCTCGAGGTGTATTCGTTGCACGCGATCAGGTAGCTAATGAGGACTACCGGGTAGACACCAGAGGCGTCGGATGCGCGGTCGAGGTTTACAGCGAGGTCAGTGTCTCCACGACCTTCTGCGAACGGCGAGGCGTCAACGATTGCTGCTGCCGCTTCTGGCGAGTACGGAACGTACTCGTCGCCAACCTTGACGGCAACGGTTCCCAGGTCTCCGGCGCGCGATGCGTCGGCGTAGCCGATGGTTCCGGTTCCGTTGGTTACTGCGTCAACGAGCCCTGAGGTCTGAGGTGCACCCTCGCCACCGAACTCGGTTGGCCAGGTCTCGATCGAACCGACGGTCCAGACCGAGGGAGCAGCAGCCGACAGGTAGTCGGTGAAGTTCGCGGTCGTTCCCGAGTCGTCTGCACGGTGCACGGCGGTGATGCCGAGGTCGGGCAGCTCTACGCCGTCATTCTGCGAAACGATTGCTGCATCGTTCCAGTTGGTGATCGAGCCGTTGAAGATGCCGGCGATCGTGTCAGCGTCGAGGTTGAGCGAGTCAACACCGTCGAGGTTGAAGATGATCGCAATGGGCGAGATGTAGGCAGGGATCTCAAGGATGCCGGTGCCGGGTACGCAGGATGCGAAGTTGTCTTCGGAGATTTCCTCGTCCTTGAATGCACGGTCGGATCCAGCGAACTGGCTTCCGCCACCGATGAACGTGTCGCGTCCACCGCCGGAACCGATGGGGTCGTACTCAACAGTGACGTTCTGGTTTGCCGTCTGGAAGCCAGCAACCCAGGCCTCTTGGGCTGACTGCTGCGACGATGCGCCGGCGCCAACGAGGGTGCCGGTGAGGTTTGATGCGGTTCCTTCATCGGTGCCGCTGTCTGTTGCAGCTGCACATGAGGAGAGGAGGATGGTTCCTGCGATAGCAATGGCACCGATGGTGCCAAGACGCTTGAAGTTCACAGTTTTCCCTTCGGGATGTTGATTACAGGTTTCAGGTCGGTGCGACCCAAATAGAAAACCTAAGCAGCGCAAGTGACCACCATTACCTTGTTAGGTAAACAGCAGGTAAACGCGGCTTCAACACGAAACCGAAACGCTGGGTTGCTAGCTGATTGCTGCCACCGCAGCGTTGGCCTTATCGAAGAGTCGTTGCGAGATCGGTGCCGAACCTGCACCGGCTGCTGCTGCTTGCTGACCTTCTGGGCTTATGACGTATTCGAGGTAGCCCCGAATGACATCAACGTCTTCATCGTTGATGTATTCGTTGCAGGCGATCAGGTAGCTGATGAGCACGACAGGATAGACGCCGGCAGCAGTGGATGCTCGATCAATTTCTACCGCGAAGTCGGTGGCACCACGGCCTTCGCCGAATGGCGAGACGTCAACGATGGCTGCTGCGGCTTCGGGGGAATAGGGCACGTACTCGTCGCCAACCTTGACGGCAACGGTTCCGAGGTCTCCGGCGCGTGAGGCGTCGGCGTAGCCGATCGTTCCGGTTCCATTGGTGACGGCATCCACGACACCGGATGTCTGCGGTGCGGCTTCTCCACCGAACTCAAGTGGCCACTTTTCGATCGATCCAACCTCCCAAGTGTCTGGTGCTGCTTCGGCCAGATAGCTTGTGAAGTTCGCTGTCGTGCCAGAGTCGTCGGCGCGGTGAACCGCCGTGATCCGCTGGTTCGGTAGCTCAGCGTTCGGGTTTTGGTTGGCGATTGCCGGGTCATCCCAGCGATCAATTTCTTGCGTGAAGATAGCGGCGATCGTGGCCGCGTCAAGGTCGAGAGATTCGACACCATCGAGGTTGAAGATGATGGCAATTGGCGAGATATAGGCAGGAATTTCGAGGATGCCCGTGCCGGGAACACACGAAACGAACTCTTCTTCTTCAATTTCATCGATCGTGAATGCGCGATCGGAGGCAGCAAATACGGCGCCACCACCAACGAAGGTGTCTCGCCCGCCACCCGAGCCAATGGGGTCATATTCGATCGTGGCGTGCACATTGGCGAGCTGGAATCCGCGAACCCACGCCTCTTGCGCCGACTGCTGTGAGGAAGCTCCAGCCCCGATGATGGTGCCAGACAGCTCCGATGGGTCGATAGATGCAGCGGGAACGCACGCGGTAAGCGTGAGTGCACTGGCCATCGCGATGATGCTGGCGGTACCGAGGCGGCTGAACTTCACAGGGGTCCCTTCAAGAAACTGGCGTGCACGCCATTCTCTCGCGAATTGGGATCGAATTTACCGTCAGTTCACCTGACTTGGTGTTCTCGCCTCGAAATTAGGGTGTGAGCGTCAGGATTGGTGGGTTTCTACGGCTACGAGCCGCAGCTTTTTGCTATCTCGAGCAAAGTGCAGCACTGAGAAGTCGCCAGTGCTCAGCATGGCGGCGGCGCGCAGTCCCGCATCCGGTTTCGTATTTGAGGCATTGGCTAGTGCACTGACAATTTGCGGCAGCACGGGGCCGTGGCTGCACAGCACCGTAGTCTGCTGCTTCTTGAGCCGCTTGTCGACGAGAGCCGTGACGGCCTGTCCGTTGCCAGCGTAGGAATCCTGGCTGAGGTCGTCTGTGGACTTGATCGCAAGTTCGGTGCGTTCGGCAAGCGGAGTAATCGTCGCGAGACACCGGGCCGCTGTGCTGCTCAGGATGCGTTCCGGGGCGAAGGCCGCGATTCCACCAGCGATGATGGCGGCCTGATCGATTCCGCGGTGCATGAGCGGGCGGGTGGCATCCGGCCCGTCCCAGGTCTCTCCGGGCACGGCTTTACCGTGGCGAACCGCAATCATCGCGAACGTGCGCGCACTGCCCGCTTCATAGCGGGCGGCAAAGCGATCGAGCACATCCACATCGTGGGTGTAGCTGACCTTCTTGCGGGCCTTCGAAAGCGATAGCCATTCGAGTGACGAGATCTCGTCGTTCGCGGTGAACTTGGCGCGTTCAAGGTCGTGGTCGTTCACTTCGGCCGACCAATAGTGCACGTACTTGTCGCGTCCGTTGCCGAGCTTGTAGTGAACGTGACCGAGGGGTGCACCCAGATCTACGCGAAGGCCGGTCTCTTCAAAAATTTCGCGAACCGCAGTCTCAGGCAGCGTCTCACCGGGATCAAGCTTGCCCTTGGGTAGCGAAACATCTTTGTGCACCGTGCGGTGCACGAGCAGCACACGGGGCTTACCGTCGACTACTCGCCAGCACACAATGCCTGCGGCGAGGACTGGTGTTGTCGCCGCGGTCACCGGCGAGCTCCGCCTCGTTTGCGCTGCGTGATTCGCTTCATAAGAACATTCTGTAGGTCGTTGAGGGGTTCACCGTTCTCCGACCGGCCGTGACGCACCCAATTTCCTTCAGAATCGAGCCACCATGATGCCGTTGTTTCGTCGACAGCGAGGTCAAAGATGTCTTCGAGTTCTACGATGTGTTCTGGCTCAACGATGCGCACCAGCGCTTCGACGCGGCGGTCGAGGTTGCGGTGCATCATGTCTGAACTGCCAATGTAGACCTGTGGATCACCGGCGTTATGGAACAAGAAAACGCGCGAGTGCTCAAGGTAGCGCCCCAATACTGAACGCACTCGAATGTTCTCGCTGAGCCCGGGAACGCCGGCGCGAAGCGAGCAAATGCCGCGCACGACGATATCGATCGGAACCCCGGCATTACTTGCCCGGTAGAGAGCGTCGATGATCGCTTCATCCACCATCGAATTCAGCTTGATTCGGATGCCAGACGGCAGTCCAGCTCGTGCGTTCGACGCTTCGGCCTCAATTTGCTTGATCAGTCCCTTGCGCAAGTGACGGGGGGCTACGAGTAAACGCTTGAACTTCTTCTCGATCGCGTAGCCGGATAGCTCGTTGAAGAGTCTCGTGAGGTCTTTGCCGACTTGATCATCGGCAGTCAGTAGCCCGAGGTCTTCATAGAGGCGGCTGGTTTTGGGGTTGTAGTTTCCGGTTCCGATGTGGGCGTAGTGGCGCAGTTTGCCTTCTTCTTGGCGCACGACAAGCGCGAGCTTGCAGTGCGTCTTGAGGCCCACGAGCCCATAAACAACGTGCACTCCCGCTTTTTCAAGCTTGCGTGCCCACGAGATGTTGGCGGTCTCATCGAAGCGTGCTTTGATCTCGACAAGAGCGAGAACAGCTTTGCCTGCTTCGGCGGCATCAATCAGTGCTTCAACGATCGGGCTATCACCGCTCGTGCGATACAGCGTCTGCTTGATGGCCAGAACATCAGGATCGGCTGCCGCTTGCTCCAAGAATGCTTGAACACTCGTGGAGAACGACTCATAGGGGTGGTGAAGCAGGATGTCCTTGCGAGCGATCGCACGGAAAATGTCTGCGCTCTCGTTGCCCTCCGTCGGCATCAGGCTTGGGCTCGTAATGGGCACATGGCGTGGATACTTCAACGCAGGGCGGTCGATACGGGTCAGCTGGAAGAGGCCGCTCAGGTTCAAGGGCGCTGGCAGTCGATACACCTCTTGCTCGGTGATCTTGAGCTCGCGCACGAGCAGACCAAGCGTGACGTCATCCATGTCGTCGGTAATTTCCAGGCGAATGGGCGGGCCAAAGCGACGATTCAAAATCTGCTTCTCGAGCGACTTGATGAGGTTCTCTGACTCGTCTTCGTCAACGTTCACGTCTTCGTTGCGCGTCACCCGAAATTCGTGGTGCGCCAAAATCTCCATGCCAGGGAATAGCGCGCCCAAGTGGTTGGAGATCAAATCTTCAAGAGGGATGTAACGCAGCTGATCGCTGCCGTCATCCGGCAATTGAATAAAGCGCGGCAGAACGCTTGGAACTTTCAGGCGTGCGAATTCTTCTTTTTGCGTCTTGGGATTCCGTACCCGGATAGACAGGTTCAGAGAGAGCCCGGAAATGTAGGGGAAGGGATGCGCGGGGTCGACAGCCAGCGGCATAAGCACGGGGAAAATCTGGTTGGAGAAGATCTCGTGAACGCGCTCGCGATCTTCTGGGTCCAGATCGGCCCACGTTTCGATATGAATGCCCTCGGCATCGAGTGCAGGCTTCACGCTAGTGAGAAATTCGGCGGCGTGACGTTCTTGCAGTGCGTGCGCGGCGAGGCTGAGTTCGTCGAGCACCTCGACGGGAGCGCGACCCGTATTTGTGGGAACGGCAAGCCCCGTCACGATGCGGCGTTTGAGGCCAGCAACCCGAACCATGAAGAACTCGTCAAGATTGCTCGCGAAGATGGCTAAGAAATTAGCGCGCTCGAGCAGGGGCAGGGTTTCGTCTTCTGCCAGTTCGAGCACGCGCTGGTTGAACGCGAGCCAGCTCAGTTCGCGATCTAGGTAGCGCTCGGGGATCAGTGTGCCGTCGTCGACGCTCGACGATTCGTCGTCATCGTATTCGTCGAGCGAATCGGTAGCAGAGCTTGGGTCGGCTATCGCACTGTCGTTTTCCATTGGATCATCCTGCCACGCAGTCGTGAACAACTGATTAACTCGCCGCCCGTGTTCCTCAGTCTGCCGGTGCGCGGAGGCCCTAGACGGCGATCGAGTGCTGTTCGCTGGTTTCCACCGTTGCGTCTGAAGCGTCGCTCGCCACTGTTGCTACCGCTGCAGCGACCGTGTTGGTTGGCTTCTCGGTTTCTTCAGCAATGTTGAAGCAATAGCCGACGTTCCGCACGGTGCCGATGAGCGATTCGAGGTCGCCGAGCTTGGCGCGCAAGCGACGCACGTGCACGTCAACTGTTCGGGTTCCTCCGAAGTAGTCGTAGCCCCAGACTTCGCTCAAGAGCTGTTCACGAGTGAAGACGTGCGAGGGGTGCGAGGCGAGAAAACGCAGAAGCTCGAACTCTTTGAAAGTGAGGTCGAGGGAGCGGTCTTTGGCTTTGGCCGAGTAACTGGCCTCGTCAATGACGATTCCGGATGCTCGGATCTTTGATGCCGAACTCTCTCCTTCTCGGCGGGCCATTGCCAGACGGATGCGCGCATCCACTTCAGCTGGTCCAGCGCCGACAACGAAAAGGTCATCGATGTGCCACTGGCTGTTGACGGCGGCAATGCCACCATCAGTTACGACAACGAACAACGGGCAGGCGATTCCGCCGGAGTACAACACGTTGCAGAGGCCTTTGGCGGCGGCAAGATTGGTGGTCGCGTCGACGATAATCACATCAGTTGTCGGAGCAGCGACGAGAGTTGCGGGCGCAGCGACTACTACTTCGACCGTATGGCTGAGCAAACCCAGGGCGGGTAATGGTTCAGCATCGGGCGCAGAGCTAAGCATCAAGATGTGTGCCATATATGGCCTCCCCACTGCGTAAAAAGTATTCTACCCACCGATCTACCTGCCGCTGAACGCGTGGCGATCAGCGCGAGCTAGATACGATAGAGGTATGAGTTGGCTAAAGTGGAGCGTAGTTCCGGTGTGGGTATTGAGCCTTACCGGTGCGATCATCATCGGCGCTGTTGCGGCGCCACACATGCGGATCACTTGGTTGGCAATCACTCTGGCCGGTGCCGTTGTGCTGACGTTTGTGATTCAGATCGCCATTCAGCGCAAAGAACGTTTCGTTGCCCGGGCAACGGCCAGCATGGTCGGCGCGCTGGCAATAGTCGCCGCCGCTACAGCGATTTTCGCCCTCATTTAGTGCGGATGCGCTGCACAGAGATAGGATTAGTACATGCTTCTCGCACTTGAGCTCTTCTTCGTCGGCCTTCTCGGTCTCGCGACGCTGTCGATCGGCTACGTGTCGGTCGTCGTGGTCTACAACCTGTTTCGCGGCCAGCGCTAACCGCGCCGAATTGTGATCGAGCTAGACACCTCCGGCACAGCCGAACTTGCCCCACTTTCCTGGCTTATTGGCCTGTGGGAGGGCACTGGTGTCGTCGATTACGCTATTGGGGATGAGACGCGCAGCGTCGAGTTTGGCCAGCGCATCAGCTTTACGCAGGATGGCCTTCCCCATCTCAACTACAACTCGTACACGTGGCTGCTCGATGAGAATCACACTCCCTTCGTAACCGAAACCGGTTACTGGCGATTGCGTCGCGGTGCGACAGACGGTGATCCGGGCCCGGGTCTTCTCCCCGCAGTCGGCGCGCAGCCGTTCACAACAGCTGAGCAAGTCGAAACCTTGCGCACCCCGACAGGCGGCTTCGAGATCGAAGTGTCGATCGTGCATCCCAGCGGCATTAGCGAGATTTATATTGGCGAAGTCGCTGGTCCGCGCATCGATTTGGCGACAGATGCGGTCATGCGAACCGAGAGCGCCAAGGAATACACGGCAGCGACGCGCCTCTATGGGCTCGTGGATGCTCACCTACTATGGGCGTGGGATATCGCAGCCCACGGTCAAGACCTTCGCAACCACGCATCAGGACGGCTCACTCGTGTCGAATAGTACTTTCACTTCCCGGCCCGGTGCTGTGGGAGAACCACCTGAGCACTACGGCAATCCGTTTGGCGAGCAGCGTGCGCTCGCCGCTGGTGAGTCTGTTGTCGAGTTAGCCGATCGCGCCGTTATCACGATCACCGGTCCAGACCGGCTGACTTGGCTCGATTCCCTCACTACTCAATCTCTCACCGGCCTTGCCGCTGGGGAGAGTGCCGAAACACTGCTACTGAACCCCAACGGCCGCATCGAACACGCTATGCGGGTCGTCGATGATTCGGAAACTCTGTGGTTACTCGTCGACGGGTCTGAAGGTGAAGCACTCGCCAAGTGGCTCGACCGTATGCGTTTCATGCTTCGTGTCGAGATCGCCGACCGCAGCGCTGACTTTATGACCATCGGAAGTTTCGGCGACCTCGCCATTCCCGTTGCGGAGTCGAATGGCATCAGCTTGGTGTGGAACGACCCGTGGGCGAGCGTTTCTCGTGGAGGTCACCAATACTCTCGGGCCGAGAATCATCCTGCAGCCCAGTGGAATTACCGCGAATCCCTCGTTGCCGCCGGCACCGATTTGGGCCAGTTCGCTGCCGCCGGTTCTCTCGCATTGGAAGCCCTGCGCATCGCTGCCTGGCGACCACGATTCAGCACAGACGTCGACGAGCGCAGCATTCCGCACGAACTTGATTGGATGCGCTCTGCAGTGCACCTCAATAAGGGGTGCTATCGGGGCCAAGAGACCGTCGCCAAGGTGCACAATCTTGGTCATCCTCCTCGCCGCCTTGTCATGCTGCACCTTGACGGTTCAGAGGGTGCGTTGCCCGAAGCTGGCGCCGATGTCATGCTTGGCGAGAAGACTGTAGGCACCGTCACCGCAGCTGCCCGCCACTTTGAGCTCGGCCCCATTGCACTCGCCACGATCAAACGGGGAGTGGATGCCGCAGAAACGCTCGCTGTAGCCTCCGACGTCGGCGAAATTTCGGCAGCGCAAGAAGTAATCGTGCCTTCTGACGCTGGAGCCGAAGCCAACGTTCCGCGCCTTCCCCGCCTCGGAGCGGTCAAGCGCTAGCAGCGGCATCCCTCGATTCTCGGTACGCTTGACGCATGACTCACACCCTGATTTTGTTGCGCCACGGCAACTCCGAATGGAACCAGAAGAACCTTTTCACCGGATGGGTGGATGTCGGGCTCACCGATCAAGGTCGAGGCGAAGCTAACCGCGCCGGCGAAATGATTGCCGCGTTCGACAAGCAGCCAGACGTGCTCTACACATCGCTGTTGAAGCGAGCGATCCACACCGCAAACATTGCCCTTGAGGTTGCAGACCTCGACTGGCTTCCCGTTAAGCGCTCATGGCGACTCAACGAGCGCCACTACGGCGCGCTTCAGGGCAAAGACAAAGCCCAGACCCTTGAAGAGTTTGGCGAAGAAAAGTTCATGACCTGGCGCCGCAGCTTTGACGTACCGCCACCCGAGCTCGCAGACGACGCTGAATACAGCCAAGTGCACGAGCGTCGCTACGAGGGCATCGATGGTGAGGTTCCTCGCACCGAAAGCCTCAAGATCGTTATCGACCGCATGCTGCCCTACTGGGAATCCGACATCACCAAGGATCTCGCAGCAGGCAAGACAGTGCTCGTTACCGCCCACGGCAACTCGCTGCGCGCGCTAGTGAAGCACCTCGACGGCATCTCGGATGACGACATCGCTAGCCTCAACATTCCCACCGGAATTCCGTTGGTTTACGAACTCGACGACAACTTCATGCCAATCAAACCCGCCTACTATCTCGACCCGGAGGCGGCGGCTGCCGGAGCGGCAGCTGTTGCGTCGCAGGGCAAGAAGTAGCCAAGTAATTCACTGCCACTAGCTCCTACGCAAGAAGCCCCGACGAGATCGAATCTCGTCGGGGCTTCTTGCGTTGTGAGGCGACGTTAGTCGTCTGTCGGCACCCAGTCGCCTGTGGCGAGGTACTGCACCTTTTTGGCAATCGAGACCGCGTGGTCTGCGAAACGCTCGTGGTAACGCGAAGCCAGAGTGGCATCAACGGTATCGACCGCTGCGCCCTTCCAGGTCTCGCCGAGCACCTTGTCGAACACGCTCAAGTGCAGAGCGTCGATCTTGTCGTCGTCATTGCGAATCTCTTCGGCAATGCGCACATCTTCATGCTTGAGCAGCTCGACGAGTTTTTTGGCAACCGCAACGTCGAGTGCACCGAGTTCGGCGAATGTGCCACGCAAAGACTTGGGCACCACCTTGTCGGGGAATCGGTACCGCGCTAGCTGAGCGATGTGCTCGGCCATGTCACCCATGCGCTCAAGTGATGCGCTGATGCGCAAAGCGCTCACCACAATTCTCAAGTCGCGGGCGACTGGTTGTTGACGAGCGAGGATGTTAATCGCCAGCTCGTCGAGTTCTGCCGCTGCAACATCAATTTCATCGTCATCTGCGATCACCGTTTCGGCGAGTGAGACATCTGATTCATTAAATGCTTTAGTGGCGTTCTCAATTGAGACCGCCACCAGGCTGGCAATTTCGACAAGGCGGTCTTGCACCTCGCGTAGTTCTTGCTGAAATACTTCGCGCACGCTATCTACGTCCCTTCGATACGGGCATGACGAAGCCCGCACGGCTTAGGCCACCCTGCCCGCGTTAGGTTAACAACAGGTGTTGGCGGCCTGAACTTTATCTGAAGTGAGCACTCGTCGCGAACTCGCGGCAAGTGAATGCTCCAGATGTAACTAATCTAGTCGCTATGGACTCTGCGTGGCTCGTGCCGGCCGCCCTCGCTTTTGGGGTATTTCTCGGCGGAGGTATGTCCTTCATCATTTATGCGGCCGCGCGACGCGGTCAGCGGGCTGCCCACGTGGTGTCTTCCGCGGTGCCGGATGGCGTCGATCAGGTCATTGATGCGCTGGAATCCGCGGGAATCGTGCTCGACCCGTCAAACAACATCATGAAGGCATCGCACGCCGCGCTGACCTACGGTTTGGTGTGGAACCACGCGCTCGTGCATCCAGAGCTTGTTGAATATGTTGATCAAGTGCGGCGCACCGGTGAGCCAATTGCTCAAGAAGTGCACCTATCGCGCGGTCCATTTGGTGATGCAAACATTTATCTCTTTGTTCGTGTTGCTCGGCTCGGCACGCGGTACGTCCTCTTGTTGGCCGAAGACCGCACCGAGTCGTACCGCCTCGATAATGTGCGGCGAGACTTTGTGGCGAACATCAGCCACGAACTCAAAACGCCGATCGGTGCCGTCGGATTGCTCGCAGAGGCTCTCGTCAGCGCATCAGACGAGCCGGAGCAGGTCACTCGTTTTGCCAAGAGGCTCACGAAGGAATCTCAGAGGCTTGCACGCATCACACAAGAGATCATTGAGCTCTCGCGATTGCAGTCCGCTGACGGGCTTGCAGAGGCCGAGTCCGTAGACATCGATCACGTCGTCTCGGTCGCGATCGATCAGAATCGTGTTGTCGCCGACCTCAGCCGCGTTTCTCTTATCAGTGGCGGAGAAAGCGGCGTCGAAGTATTTGGTGACGAAACCCTCCTCGTTCTTGCCCTCGACAACCTCATCTCGAACGCCGTGCAGTACTCGCCGGAGAACACTCGAGTCGGGATCGGGGTGCGCCGCAAAGAGGGTGCCATCGAGATTTCAGTCACCGACCAAGGTCTGGGGATTCCCGAAGATGAGCTCGACAGAGTGTTTGAACGTTTCTATCGCAGCGATCCAGCACGCAGCAGGCACACGGGTGGCAGCGGGCTCGGGCTCAGTATTGCCAAACATGTTGTCCAAAACCACGGTGGAGACATCCGCGTGTGGTCACAAGTCGGCCAAGGTTCAACTTTCACTATTCGATTGCCCGAAATCGACCACGACGTAGTTCACTCAACAGGAGAGAAATCATGACCCGAATTCTGATTGTCGAAGATGAGTCATCGCTCAGCGAACCCCTAGCGTTTCTCCTGGAGCGTGAAGGCTACGAAACGACAATTGCTGAGGACGGGCTAGCTGCCCTCACCGAGTTCGACCGCAACGGTGCAGACGTTGTGCTTCTCGACCTGATGCTCCCTGCTCTCTCGGGAACGGAAGTGTGTCGAGAGATCCGCACCCGCTCTAACGTGCCCATCATCATGCTTACGGCAAAAGACAGCGAAGTGGACATCGTGGTCGGCCTCGAACTCGGAGCGGACGACTACGTCACGAAGCCTTATTCCACCCGCGAGCTTTTGGCTCGCATCCGCGCCGTGCTTCGCCGTCGCACCGAAGACGTTGATGAGCACGAATCCATTCTCGAAGCCGGGGGAGTGCGGATGGATGTGGAACGTCACACGGTCACTGTCGACGGACACGACGTCAGCATGCCGCTAAAGGAGTTTGAGCTTCTTGAACTGTTGCTGCGCAATGGCGGTCGAGTGCTTACGCGAGGCCAGCTGATTGATCGTGTGTGGGGCGCTGACTATTTCGGCGACACCAAGACACTCGACGTGCACATTAAGCGCATCCGTTCGAAGATCGAGAAAACTCCGTCGGCGCCCACAATGCTGGTTACTGTTCGTGGGCTCGGTTACCGCTTCGAGGACTAGGCGAGCGACGTCGGTCGATTTATTCGCCGAGTGAGCTTGCGGGGGCGAGGTCGGAATAGATCTCGTTGTCCCCAGCGATCACGGGAATGAGAAGCTGAGTTCCGCTGTCGTTGCCGTACTGAAAGTAGATCGGCATGAGCTGGCCGGCCATGACGCCAGCATCGGTGATGATGATCGTGTCGCCGTCAACCTCGGTGCCGTAGCTCTTGACCTCGTTGCCTGAGAGCGGCTTGGAAATATCGGCGAGTTCGCCGTCGGCTGTTTCGTACTGCAGGTGGAGGCTGCCGCTTGATGAGCTCGTGTTGATGATGGTCACCATGATGCTCACGGCGGAGTTGTCATCATTGCTGATCGCCAACACGTTGCGCACTTTGAGCTCGCCAACGGAGGCACCGATGCCGTCGCTGGGGTCGTAGTGATTGAGCGTGGCGGTTGGCGTAATGAACGAACAACCTGCGGTGCCCACAAGGAGAGCGCCGGCGATAAGGGCGGATGCTGCGGCGCGTGCTGCGCGAGTGCGTACTGTCACACAGCCATACTATCGATAGCTGCGCTGAGTGGTTTAGTTAGGCCACCCTTACCACGTGTTTACTGTGATAAACTGGGTTTTCTTCGAGAGGACCACTATTCATGTTGTTTGAGGTCGGCGAGACTGTCGTTTATCCCCATCACGGTGCTGCAACCATCACCGAGGTGAAGAAGCGCACCATTAAGGGCGAAGAGAAGGTTTATCTCAAGCTCAACGTAACGCAGGGTGATCTCACCATCGAAGTGCCCGCTGAGAATGTTGATCTCGTGGGCGTTCGCGACGTAATTGGTCGCGAGGGTCTTGACGCTGTCTTCGAGGTGCTTCGCGCACCGTTCACTGAAGAGCCGACCAACTGGTCGCGCCGCTACAAGGCAAACCTTGAGAAGCTCGCTTCCGGCGACGTCATCAAGGTTTCTGAGGTTGTTCGCGACCTGTGGCGCCGTGACCAAGATCGTGGCCTCTCTGCAGGAGAGAAGCGCATGCTTGCTAAGGCCCGCCAGATTCTCATCTCCGAGCTTGCTCTTGCTGAGAAGACTGACGAAGAAAAGGCTTCGCTCGTCCTCGACGAGGTTCTTGCTTCCTAAGTTTTTAGGGCGCTTGCTGTCTCGCACATGAGCACAACTATTGAACCCCGCATTGCTGTAATTGTCGTAGGGGCTGGGAGTGGCACTCGCCTCGGTCGAAGCGAACCTAAAGCGTTCGTTCCGCTCGCTGGCCGCCCTAATCTCAGCCGCGCGCTTGACGCTGTCTTTGCCATGGCAGAGCTAGCTCAAGTGATCGTGACAGTGCCCTCGTCGTTCGTTGAAGTCGCCGAGAAGCTATTGAGAGACGTTCCCGGATTCGATGGCCGCGCATCCACCGTCATTGTCGGCGGCGCCACCCGCCAAGCGTCAGTCGTCGCTGCTCTGACGCACCTGCAGCCTTCCGTGGATGTCGTGCTCGTGCATGATGCAGCGCGCCCGTTGACCCCCAGCGCCATTTTCGATTCGGTTGTTGCCGCTGTGCGCAGTTCGGGTGCCGGTGTTGTGCCCGGGCTTCCCGTCACCGACACCATTAAACGTATCGACGGTATTGGCCATATTGTCGAAACTGTTGACCGCTCTGAACTCACCGCAGTTCAAACACCGCAAGGGTTCCCGAGAGAGCAACTCGTCGCTGCACATAATGCGGCAACTGGAGAGTTCACTGACGACGCAGCCGTATTCGCGGCCGCAGGGCATCCAGTATCCGTTATTGCAGGAGATCATTTGTCGTTTAAGATCACGACGGCGTGGGAACTGCGTCGGGCTGAGCAACTGTTCATGACGCCGGCTTCAACAGACGTTCGTGTCGGTACCGGCACTGACGTGCATGCCTATGACGAAACCAAGCCGCTCTGGCTCGCCGGTTTGCACTGGCCAGATGAGGTCGGCCTGCGTGGGCACAGTGATGGAGATGTTGTCTCTCATGCCATGTGTGATGCGCTCCTCTCCGCTGCCAACCTTGGTGACCTCGGCAGCGTTTTCGGTACTAGCGATCCCCAATTTGCTGAGGCGCACGGAGATGTTTTCTTGCGCGAAGCACTGCGCTTGCTGCACGATGCTGGCTTCGATGTGGTCAATGTGTCGGTTCAGATCATCGGTAATCACCCCATAGTGTCTCGTCGCCGAGTTGAGGCTGAGGCTCTTTTGAGCGGTATTCTTGGCGCGACCGTCAGCGTTGCCGGCACAACAACCGATGCACTTGGTTTCACAGGGCGCGGCGAGGGTGTGGCGGCAATCGCAACTGCTCTCGTGCGTGCCCGCAACTAGTCACCACGTTTCGAAAGAGGACACCATGCCAGAACGCACAACCACCATCGTTTCGCCCTCCGGGTTGCATGCCCGCCCCGCTGCGCTCTTCACCCAGGCGGTCAGCAAGAGCGGCTTCGCCATCACTGTTGCTAAGGGCGACAAGGCCGTAAACGCGGCCAGCATCCTTGCCGTAATCTCGCTCGGCGTAGCTCAGGGCGAGTCAGTGACGATCGCGTCGGATGATGAAGGCGCGGATGCCGTGCTCGACGAGCTGGTGGAGCTGCTCACTACAGTCGAATAATCGATTTCGAAGAAGGGTCGCGCCGTTATGGTGCGGCCCTTTTTGCGTTTCGTGGGGACTAGAGTTCGCGGCGTAGGTGGCGACGGGTCGTGGGAACTCGAACGAAAGTGCACTAAGCCAACGCTAAGAACCGAAGCGTATGGTTTGGTTTAGACGCAGTTGCGGGCCTGAACGGTTCAGACCGACGGACTGGAGAAAAAGGACACAATGACAAGTATTAAGAGCGTGACGATTCTCGGCACGGGTGTGCTCGGTTCACAGATCGCATTCCAGACCGCCTTCAGCGGTTTCACCGTCGTTGCCTACGACATCAATGACGAGGCATTGGAGAAGGCGCGCTCCCGCTTCGCTGGCCTCGTTGATACCTATGTTGAGGACAAGGTCACTGGGGCCGAAGACGGTAAGGCACAAGAAGCGTTGGGGCGAGTACGGTTCTCTTCGGATCTCGCGGACGCGGTCAAGGACGCCGATCTCGTCATTGAAGCGATTCCCGAAATTCTTGAGCTGAAAAAGTCAACCTATTCCGAGCTGGGAAAGCTCGCTCCCGAGCACACGATTTTTGCGACAAACTCTTCCACCCTGCTGCCAAGCGATATGAAGGAGTCCACCGGTCGTCCTGGCAAGTTCTTAGCCCTGCACTTTGCCAACCAGATTTGGAAGTTCAACACCGCAGAGGTCATGGGTACCAGCGACACCGATCCGGCAGTTTTTGACACAATCGTTGAATTCGCTTCCGAGATCGGGATGGTGCCGATTCCCATCCACAAGGAGAAGGCCGGTTACGTCCTCAACTCGTTGCTCGTTCCTTTCCTCAACGCTGCCGCAGAACTTGCGGCAGACGGCTACGCCGAGCCAGCAGACGTCGACAATACCTGGCGCATTGCGACCGGTGCGCCGATGGGGCCGTTCCAGATTTTTGACGTCATCGGGCTCATGACTCCGTACAACATCATGTCTCACGGCGATGACAAAACGAAGAAATTCGCCGAGTGGCTCAAGACCGAGTACATCGACAAGGGATACCTCGGAGTCGCATCGGGGCGCGGTTTCTACACCTACACAAAGTAATTGTCTGCAGCGCGGGGCTCTCTCGCCCCGCGCTTGCCGCTAACCGTGTAATACCCAGCAGTGGTCGCTAAACTTGGTCAGTGACTATTCGCCTGTATGACACTCGGAGTGCCAGCCTCGTCGACCTCGAACCCCGTGAGCCGGGCAAAGTAGGTATCTACGTGTGCGGCCCTACCGTTCAGGCTGCCCCGCACATCGGTCACCTTCGCTCCGCGCTCGTCTACGACATCTGGCGCCGCTGGCTCACTTACCGCGGCCTCGACGTCACCTTGGTGCGCAATGTCACCGACATCGATGACAAGATTCTGAATCAGTCAGTGGATGCCGCAACAGCTGGCTCGACCGAACAGTGGTGGGCTTTGGCTTACCGCATTGAGCTCGAGTTCACCGCTGGTTACAACGAACTCGGCATTCTGCCACCAACCTATGAGCCTCGTGCCACCGCCAACATCTCGGAAATGCGCGAGTTGATCAGCACCCTCATTGAGCGCGGCCATGCGTACGCCGCCGCGGATGACTCAGGGGATGTCTACTTTGACACCCAGTCGTGGCCTGCTTACGGTGAGTTGACGCGTCAGAAACTCGACGACATGGTTGCCGCCGCCGACGCTGATCCTCGTTCCAAGCGTGATCCTCGCGACTTCGCGCTCTGGAAGGGCAGCAAACCAACCGAGCCAGAGTCTGCCTCATGGTCGTCACCCTGGGGCAACGGGCGCCCGGGTTGGCACATCGAGTGCTCTGCCATGTCTCGCCGCTATTTGGGTGGTGCGTTCGACATCCACGGTGGTGGGCTTGATTTGCGCTTCCCCCATCATGAAAACGAACTTGCGCAGTCAACCGCTGCTGGCGATGACTTTGCCAAGCACTGGGTGCACAACGGCATGGTCAACGTGAACGGCCAGAAGATGTCGAAGTCTCTTGGCAACTCCGTTTTTGCACGTGATCTCTTGGATGCGGCACGACCGATTGTGGTCCGCTACCTTCTTGGGGCGGCCCACTACCGCTCGACGATTGATTACACAGATGGTTCGCTCGATGAGGCCGAAGCGGCATTCGAGCGCCTTGAAGTATTCATCGAACGCGCGGCACGTCGACTGCGAGACACGCGATTCGATGTTGCTAATACCAATGAGGTTCCCGACGCCTTTGGCGAAGCTATGGATGACGATCTTGCTGTGCCGCAGGCACTTGCCGTTGTTCACGATACAATTCGAGCAGGCAATGCCGCGCTCGACGATGGAGATCTCGCGGCAGTCGCCACCGCGCGATCACAAGTGGTCGCTATGGCACAGGTCTTGGGTATCAACCCACTAGATCCACGATGGGGTTCTGATCGTTCAGAACCAGCCGTTGCTGCACTGTCAGCACTGGTTGAGAAGCTCATCGAGGATCGCAATACGGCCCGCTCGGCAAAGGATTTTGCTGTAGCGGACCGAATCCGTGATGAACTATCAGCGGCGGGAATCACTGTAGAGGATGACTCGACCGGATCGCATTGGAGCTTGCCGTGAATAATCGGCGCTTCCGACAGGAGCAACACTCGTGAAAAACCCAGCTAACACACCCCGCGCAGGAGCGGTACGCAAGGGCCGCAAAGGCCCCCAAGTCGGCTCGGGAGGCCAGGGACGTCAAGCTCTCGAAGGTCGCAAGCCCACCCCCAAAGCAGAAGATCGTCCGTACCACCCCGCAGGCAAGCGCAAGGCTGCGGCCGAGCGCTACGAGGCCGCTGGCGGAACTCGCCGCAATGGTGGCAAGCCCTCTGAGGGCGGCCAACAGCGTCCGAGTCAACCCGGCCGGTCGCGGGTAGCAAAGTCTGCGGACGAATCTGAGATGGTTACCGGCCGCAACTCGGTGCTCGAAGCACTGCGAGCCAAGATCCCTGCACACACTCTCTACATGGCAGCGCGCATCGAATACGATGACCGCGTCAAAGAGATTCTGAAGTTGGCAACAGCACGCAACCTCGCCGTGCTCGAAGTGATGCGTCCAGAACTCGACCGCCTCGCGGGTTTCGATGCAGTGCACCAGGGCTTCGCCCTCAAAGTGCCACCGTACGAGTACGCGCACCCCATGGAACTGCTCGACAAGGTTGAGTCGCGCGGGCAAGTTCCGCTACTCGTTGCCTTGGACGGAATTACCGACCCGCGCAACCTCGGCGCGATCGTGCGATCGGTTGCCGCGTTTGGTGGCCAAGGTGTCATCGTTCCTCAGCGTCGTTCCGTGGGAATGACAGCATCCGCCTGGAAGACGTCAGCGGGGGCTGCTGCTCGCACCCCTGTCGCCATGGCAAACAACCTCACGCAAATGATCAAGGAATACAAGAAGCGCGGCGTCTTCGTGCTCGGCCTCGACGGTGATGGCGACGTTTCACTTCCGTCATTGCCACTGGCCAAAGAGCCCGTGCTGATCGTTGTTGGTAGCGAAGGCAAGGGCCTGTCGCGCCTCGTCACCGAAAACTGCGATGCGATCGTTTCGATCCCGATTAGCGCAGCGACCGAGTCGCTCAACGCGGGTATCGCGGCAAGTGTCACGCTCTACGAAATCTCGAAACTGCGCGCAGCGGCACGCAAGAAAAAGTAGTTCAGCCCCCACGCAGAAGAGCCGCTGTTCCCTCGGGAACAGCGGCTCTTCGCGTTGCGCGAGGCGAGTGTGCCTGGCTACTTGCCTGTCACAGCGTCGAGGGCGGCGGTGATGTCGTTCATGAGATCCTCGATGTGTTCAAGGCCGATCGAGATGCGCACAATCCCCGCACCCGGCTTCGCTTCAGAAGCGACCGGGCGGTGGGTGAGCGATGCCGGATGCTGCACGAGAGTATCGATTCCCCCAAGCGACACCGCGTGGGTGATGAGCTTCACCGACTCCGTGAACTTAGCGGCAGCATCGTAACCGCCAGCGAGATCAAGAGCGATGAGCGAGCCAGCGCCTGCCGACTGAGTCCCGATGAGGCCGGCAGGATCTTGACCGGGGAGTCCGGGGTAGAGAACGCGGGCGAGAGCCGGATGTCCGTCTAGACGACGAGCGAGTTCTCCGGCAGTCTCCTGCTGCGCGCGAACGCGAAGTGGGAGGGTGCGAAGTCCCCGGTGAAGAAGGTATGCGGCGAAGGGGTGGAGCACACCGCCGGTGAGGGCGCGAACGTTGCGCAAGCTCTTGGCATGTTCCTCGCTTGTTGCGATAACGCCACCCATGACGTCACCGTGGCCACCGAGGTACTTGGTGGCGCTGTGAAGCACCATTGCGGCACCGAGCTCGAGGGGACGCTGGAGCACTGGAGTCGCGAACGTATTGTCAACGAGCACAGGAACGGTGCCGGCTGCCGCAACAATCTTCTTGATGTCGACCAACTCAAGCGTGGGGTTGGCGGGGGACTCGATAACAACAAGTCCGGTGTCGGCCTGGATGGCATCCGCTATAGAGTCAGCATCAGCCCAAGTGACGGTCGTTCCGAGTAGCCCATTGTCGAGCACGTGGTCGGTTCCGCCGTACAGGGGGCGAACTCCAACAACGTGGGGGCGGCCAGCGGAGGCAATGGAGATGAGTACTGCAGCGAGTGCAGCCATTCCGCTGGCATACGCCACGGCGGCCTCCGCGCCCTCCAATGCAGCAAGGCTGTCTTCGAAGCGCGCAACCCCCGGCTGCCACAGGCGCTGGTAGACAGCGGAATGACCATCGATGATGGGGTTTCCGGTGGCGAGGTTCTCATAGGAATCTCCGCCGACCTCAACGCTGGGTAGCGGGTTGGTGGTCGAGAGGTCGATGGAGGGAACGTGTTGGCCACTTTCGTGTACGCCCTCCAGTCCCGCGTGAACAGCAAGGGTTTCGAGACGAATGTCGTGAGGCAGCATCCTCTGATATCAGCAGAAAATTCGACACAAATCAACTACCGATGCAGCTTCTTCACGGATTGTGACGTTATTCGCATAAGCTGCGGTCAAGGAGGACACCGTGACTGAGCAAAAATCTTTGCCGATCGACTCGATAGATCGGGCGATTTTGGCCAGCTTGGCCACCAACGCCCGCATGTCGGGCTCGGCACTCGCGGCACGGGTCGGCGTTGCTGAATCCACAGTGTCGCAGCGACTGCGCCGACTGCACGAGGACGGATACTTGCGTGGCTTTCACGCCGATATTGATGTCGCCAAGCTCGGAATGAGTGTGCAGGCGCTCATCTCGATCAAGCTCGTCAAGCACGTGCGAGAAGATGTGGACGCATTTCGCAGCGCGGCGCCCTACTGGCCAGGTGTGCTCGCCTTCTTCCACACGGGCGGCGCGGACGATTACCTGCTGCACGTTGCCGCTCACAGCGCAGCCGAGTTGCGTGACTTTATGCTCACCTATCTGGCGAGTCATCCGGCTGTTTCTCACACCGAAACGAACCTTGTCTTTGAACACGTGACAGGGCGCGGTCTTGAGCAGCTACTTTCGTAGTCGTGGTTAAGCCCGGCTAGACCTTGAGGCGCCAATCCTCGCTATCGCCTTCGTCGTCATCATCGTCCTCATCGGCCCCTGCGGTGACGGCAATGGAGATGGGCGAAGTGAATGCCCCCGTTGGAGGGTTGATCATCGTTGCTTCGTCACGTCGGAACTGCAGCACGTTTTCGACGTAGCTACCCACAGCTTCAGCCAGTGGGATGTCGTGACCTGAATCTTGGGCGAGCTGACGACGGTGATCGAGCAGTTGGTGAAAAATTTCAGCAGGTTCGAGCTTTCCCCGTAGGGACTTAGGAATAGCACGGATCACGGGCTCAAAGACTCGCGCGGCCCACTCATGCGCCAGCATCTCTTCGTCCATGTCCTGCTTATCGAATGCTGCACGGTACGAATCCATATCGTTCAGCAAACGGCGCGCTTGGTTTTCTTGGGCATCAAGACCCGTCAGACGCAAGAGACGACGTGAATGGTGACCGGCGTCCACAACCTTGGGCTGGATGCGCACTCGAGTTCCCGAATCTTCGGTTTTGATGGCAAGTTCTTCGATATCGAAGCCCAGCGCGTTGAGTCGTTCGACGCGCTGGTTGATGCGCCAACGCTCAGAGTGGTCGAATCGCTCCGAGCCAGTGAGCTCCTGCCACAGTGTGCGGTACTGCGCGACAATTCCGTTGCTGATCTCGATCGGATCAATGTCTTCCTCGAGCCGACCACCTGCCTGCAAATCGAAGAGTTCGCCCGCGATATTCACTCGACCGATCTCGAGGTCGTTCTCACGTTGACCGTTCGAAAGCCGGTCGTACAGCTGACCGGTTTCAGCATCCACGAGGTAGGCGGCGAAGGCGCCGGCATCCCGACGGAAGAGCGTGTTGGAGAGTGAGACATCGCCCCAGAAGAAACCGACGATGTGAAGACGAACCAGCAGCACTGCCAGCGCATCAACCAAACGACGAGCGGTCTCAGGGCGCAGACTCTGGGAGTAAACGGCACGGTAGGGGAGCGAAAAGCGCAAGTGGCGAGTGACAAGCACCGACTTGAGTTCTTCGCCGTCGCTTGCCGTGCGGTTGGTGATGATCGCAAGGGGGTCAACGCACGGAACATCGAGCTTCTGCAGAGTGCGCAACATGTCGTACTCGCGTTTGGCCAGCTCGCTCGATGTCTCTTTGATGGCAACGATGTACCCCGAGAGGTTCGCGAACCGCACCAAGTGTCGAGAGATGCCCTTGGGGAGGGTGGCGATTGCATCATCCGGCCATAGCTCTAGCGGCAACTCCCACGGAAGATCGAGCAGAGCGGGATCGGCGGTGGCCGAGGTGATGTTGACTGAACCAGACATTCACGTTTCCTTAAGCTGAAACGAGCCCGTCAACGCATCCGAACACAGTTCGACGTTGACGGGCTCGATCGTAAAGCGGAACTAGCTCGCTACCACAGGCTTCTTAGTCAAGCGCAGGCCTGACTCGGTGTCGAAGACGTGAACGTGGTGCGGCTCAGGGGTCAGGAAGACCTTGTCGCCGGCGTTCGGGTGTGAACGGCCGTCAACGCGAGCAACGATGTCGACTCGCTCACCCTTGATCTCTGCGTGACCATAGAGGTAACCGTCGGCGCCGAGTTCTTCAACGAGGTCAACATCAACCGGAAGGCCGCTGCCTGTCGTCGAAACAATGACGTCTTCTGGCCGGACGCCGATGGTGACGGTCTTAGCGTCAGTCTCGCCGAGGGTCTCGCTGTCAACGTGTACAACTGCATCGCCGAACTGAAGGCCACCATCGACGATGTCGACGCTGAACAGGTTCATCGCGGGGCTGCCGATGAAGCCAGCAACGAAAATGTTCTGTGGTGCTTCATAGAGGTCACGAGGAGTACCAACCTGCTGGAGGAGGCCATCCTTGAGAACTGCGATGCGATCACCCATGGTGAGTGCTTCAGTCTGGTCGTGAGTCACGTAAACCGTGGTGACTCCGAGTCGACGCTGAAGGCTAGCGATCTGCGTACGAGTCTGAACGCGCAACTTGGCGTCCAAGTTCGAGAGCGGTTCGTCCATGAGGAACACCTGAGGCTGGCGAACGATAGCGCGACCCATAGCAACACGTTGGCGCTGACCACCCGAGAGTGCCTTGGGCTTGCGGCTCAGGTAAGGCTCAAGGTCAAGCAACTTTGCTGCCTCAAGTACGCGGGCTGCACGCTCTTCCTTATTGATGCCGGCGATCTTGAGCGCGAAGCCCATGTTCTCGGCAACCGTCATGTGCGGGTAGAGAGCGTAGTTCTGGAAGACCATGGCGATGTCACGGTCCTTCGGAGGAACATCAGTGACGTCACGGTCTCCGATGAGGATGCTGCCGTCATTAACCTCTTCGAGGCCGGCGAGCATGCGAAGGCTAGTGGACTTACCGCAACCCGATGGGCCGACAAGTACGAGGAATTCGCCATCTTCAACATGAAGATTGAGCTTGTCTACAGCCGGGACTGTTGATCCGGGGTAGAGGCGGGTTGCGTTGTCAAAAGTTACAGACGCCATTGTTGTATTTTTCTCCTTCACCGGCAGGTACGTGCCGGACGATCCTTAGTGAATGGACGGTGGTCGAAACCACGTTGGGTCATTATTGCACTCTTTTGGGGGTCGCGTTACCGGGTTATGTGGGCGCTCACAGGGTGAGTCTCAGGATCCAGTTGGGCAATTCCCAGAGATTTCTCCTAGAATTCGACGGGTGCGCCGCCATTTCTGGCGCTCGCCACAGCGAAATACACGGCAGATGAGGTTCGATTGAGCAACGGCAATTCCGGCGACGGCCGACTCAGCAAGAATGAGCGACGCGAAGCAGCACGTGAAAAGGCTCGCGTTCAGCGCGACGAACAAAAGAAGAAGGATCGCCGCACTCGGCTGTTCCTTCAGGGCGGTGTAGGCCTCGCACTCATCGCGATCGTTGCCGTTATCGCCCTCGTGCTCGTGAACTCGAACCAGCCCGCTGGTCCTGGCCCCAAGAACTTTGCCAGCGACGGTATCCAACTCAATCAAGGCTTCATTGCTACCCCGACTGATGCCCTCGACGCGGATGCTGAGCCCATCGCTAGCGTTCCCGATGAAGGTTCAGGCGTGCTCGATATCCAGATGTATGTCGACTACCTGTGCCCGATTTGTGGCTCGTTTGAGCAGACAAACGCAGAGTACATCGAAGGTCTTGTCGACAACGGCGCGGCAACTCTTGAAGTCCACCCCATCACGATTCTTGACCGATTCTCTCAGGGGCAGCGGTACTCATCCCGTGCAGTAAATGCTGTCGCGTGTGTTGCCGATTCTTCGCCAAACGACTTCTACGCGTACCACAAGCTGCTGCTTTCTGAGGAAGTCCAACCAGCAGAGAACACCTCCGGCCTGAGCGACGACGACCTGATCGCGTTGCTCGACACAATAGGAGCTGACAGCGTTCCAGCGATTAGCGAGTGCATTCAAGATGAGACGTTCAAGTCGTGGGTAAAGAACTCAACGGCTCGCGCTCTGTCGGGTCCGCTTCCTAACACTGACGTGCCTCAGGTCACGGGAACCCCAACGGTTCTTGTCAACGGGCTCAAGTATGAGGGTGCAGTAAACGACCTCGCTGCTTTCCAGGCCTTCGTTATTCAGGCGGCGGGCGATGACTTCAACGCCAACTCGACTCCGACCCCGACGCCGACACCTACCCCGTAGGTTCTTCTAGCGCACAACAAAAGGTGCCCCCGGTCATACGACCAGGGGCACCTTTTGTGTCATACAGCGGAGTGTCGTGCAGAGGAGTGTTGGTCAGCCGAAGGTGTACGAGCACGCCTCAATGCTTTCGCTTGCGGTACCAGCGTTGAACAATTCGCAGCTGACCATCGTCAACGGTGCAACCGTCTACCTCAGCGATGCTGTTCTCACGTCTCTTGCCTCGTAATTCCTTAGCAACGGTTACGGGTCCCGTTTTTGCGTGCCCGGATGCCCGTAGTAGAGGGGTTCGGATGCGCGGAGGTCGAGGAAGAGGAAGTCCTGACGATTGCAGAAAGTTTTTCCAGCGCACGTGTCGATTCGGCACGTGCGCTGCGTCATGTCAGTGAAGGGCAAGAAATTCCGGCCCCGAAAGGACATGATGATGCTGAATGTGCTGGCGATCGCAATCGCCACCGCCGCGGGAATGCTCGTTGGGTGGCTCGTTCCTGACCGTCACGCTGGCTGTGGCATCCGTTAGCTGGCTCGGGTTTACCGCGTCGCGTAATGCTGTCGAGTATCTTTTTGAGAAGAAGTCCCCGACGCTGTTTGCGATCAATATGGGTCATCAGCTTGCAGTTCTCATCGTCATGTCCGTCGTTATTGGCCTTTTTGGCCACACTTCACAGATCGGTTAGGGAGAAAAACATGCAGTACATGATCCTGATTCATTCAGAACCGTTTGATGGCCCAGAACCGGGTACAGACGCCTTCGACGCAATGATGGCGCCGTGGATGGCCTACAACCAGAAGCTCATTGATGGCGGCCACTATATCGCCGCCGATCAGCTGCAGGGTGTTGAGACCGCGACCACTATTCGTCGGGCGTATGGTGCCGGCGACACAATCGTCGATGGCCCGTTTGCTGAAACCAAGGAGCACTTCGGCGGCTTCTACATTGTGGAAGCCGAAGACCTGGATGAGGCGCTTGCGCTCGCTGCCGAGGTTCCGATTCCGGCCGGCTCGCTCGAGGTTCGCCCGGTGGTGCCCTCCTAGCGTGCCTGATAACTCAGAGGCGGTCACCCGCCTGGCGCGTGAGGAGAGTGGGCACGTGCTCGCTCTTCTCACGCATCGCTTTGGCCTCGATGTGGCCGATGAAGCTGTGCAGGATGCGCTCGTTGAAGCGCTGAACTGGGGCAGCGTTCCTGACAACCCTGCTGCGTGGCTCTACACGGTGGCGCGTAATCGCGCGGTCGACCGTGTGCGGCGTGACGCTGCGACAGCGCGACGGCTAGCTCGGGCAGCCCCCGATTTGGTGCGCTCTAACCACAGCACCGGCTACGGCGGTAACGACAGCGAGGAGGTGCCACCCGAGATGATTGATGACGCTCACTATTCGGGCGACGAACATCTGCGACTGCTGTTGCTCTGTTGCCACCCGGCGCTCAGTCGCGAGGCTCAAGTGGCGTTGACTCTGCGCCTTACTGGCGGGCTCACGACCGCCGAGATCGCGGCCGCATTCTTGGTGCCCGAGCAGACTCTTGCTCAGCGAATCGTGCGGGCGAAACGCAAGATTCGCGACGCCGGCATCCCGCTGACGATCCCCGAAGACCTCACGCTGCGAGTGGATGCGCTGCTCACCGTTCTCTACCTGATTTTCAACGAGGGCTACCTCTCGCGGGGGAGTGCAACCGGTGGCCGCGTTGACCTCGTGGAAGAAGCGATTCGCCTCACGATCACCACTCGCGAACTCCTCCCCGGCAACGCTGAAGTAGAAGGCCTGTTTGCGCTAGAGCTCTACGCTCGCGCCCGCCACGACACCCGCTTTCGCGGCGACGAACTCATCCTGCTCGAACAGCAAGATCGCACCCGCTGGGACGGCGAGCTGATTGAGCAAGCCAACGGGCTCCTGCACAGTGCCCTCGGTCGGCTGCAGCCAGGGCCCTTCCAAACCCAAGCGGTCATCGCGCGCCACCATGCCACCGCGCGCATCGCCGCCGATACCGACTGGGCGGCCATCGCATCCGCCTATTCTGTGCTGCTGACCATGACCGGCAGTTCTCCCGTTGTTGCGCTCAATCGGGCGGTCGCCGTGTCGATGGCTGATGGCCCGGATGCCGGACTGCGGCTTCTCGACACCGTGACCGGTCTCGAGAATTATCACTTGTACTGGTCAACGAAAGCGGAGCTGCTGTTGCGTGCGGGTGATGTGGATGCCGCGGCTCCGGCTTTCGCGCGTGCCCGCGAACTTGCCACCAACGGTGCCGAACAGCAGCACCTCGATCGGCAGATTGCGCAACTGAGGCAGTAGGTCTCCGCGAGATTCGCTTTCTGAAAGAACGCTCACAGAAAAGAGTTGGATTCGAGGGCGAACCTTCAGCGGCGAACGAAATTCTAGGGCTCATGACTGAGACCCTTTCCCACCACACCCGCACCATCCTGTTGAACAGGGTGCCTGAGATCACGTTCGCCTTTTGGGTGATCAAAATTCTTTCGACCACGACTGGCGAAACTTTCGCCGACTATCTCAACGTTGATGTTGGGCTTGGCCTGACCTTTACCACCTGGATTATGGGGGCGTTGCTGGTTGCCGCTCTCATCGGGCAGTTCATGACGAAGCGCTACACCTCCGGGATTTACTGGACTGCAGTGGTGCTCATCAGCGTTGTCGGCACGCTCGTCACTGACACCCTCACTGATGTCTTCGGCGTTGAGCTTTGGGCGAGCACGCTGTTCTTCAGCGTCCTCCTCGCGGTGACTTTCGGAATCTGGTTTACACGGGAGCGCACGCTCTCCATCCACACCATCTTTACGCGCCGCCGTGAAGCGTTCTATTGGATAGCGATCCTGTTCACATTCGCACTGGGTACTGCCGCTGGCGACCTCATCACGGAAGGATTTGGGCTTGGCTACCTCGTTGGCGTGATCCTGTTCGCAGCACTCATCGGCGTGATCGTGATTGCCCGCTATGCCTTCAACGTGAATGTAGTGTTCTGCTTCTGGGCGGCGTACATCCTTACCCGCCCGCTTGGGGCGTCGATTGGTGACCTGTTGTCGCAGAGCCCGCAAGACGGCGGATTAGGCATTGGAACGACTGCGACGAGTGTCGCCTTCTTGGCGATCATCGTTGCGGTCGCGGCCTACCTCGGCGTGAAGATTGGTCGTCAGCGCCGCGAGGCCGAAGCTCTTTCTGCGCACGTCGTTACTGTGGCGGCATAGTTCCAACTATCCGATGCACCGTACTGTTGACCGCGTGGTCCCACGCATCCTGATTGTCGACGATGAGCCTGAACTTGCGTCGCTGCTGGCGCGCGGCCTTCAGTCGGAGGGTTACGCGGTCAACGTCGCCGCTAATGGCATCGAGGCGATCACATTGAGCCGTGACATCCGCTTCGACGCGGCTGTTCTCGACATCATGCTTCCGGGGATGTCGGGCTTTGAATTGTGTCGTCGGCTTCGCGAAGAAGCCACCGGTGTCGCTATTCTGTTGCTCACCGCGCGGGATGCTCTTGACGATCGTGTGCGGGGCCTCGACTCTGGGGCGGATGACTACCTCACCAAGCCGTTTGAGTTCGCTGAACTGGCTGCCCGCTTGCGTGCTCTGCTGCGTCGCGATCAACTGGGATCGTCGCGACTCGACATCGGAGGCTTACGCATAGATTTCACGCGTCACGAGATTAACGCGGGAGGCGCTCCTCTGCGGTTGAGTCGCACTGAGTTTGACCTGCTGCGGCTCTTAGCCGTCAATCGCGACCGGGTGCTGTCTCGCACTGAGATCATCGACGTGGTGTGGGGTTCCGCCGCCTACATCGACCCGAATATCGTTGACCAATACGTTCGCTATGTACGCAAGAAGTTGGATGCCGTGGAGTCACCAGTCCGAATTGTCGCAATGCGGGGGCTAGGTTTTCAACTCAGCGAAGCCGTCTCGTGAATTTCTCGCGACTCACTATTCGCGCCCGGATCACGGGCGGAAGTTTGATAATTGCGATCCTTATTTCCCTAGTCGCTGGCATTGTCATTTTTGCCCAAGTGCATCGCATAGTCACCGATGGGCAGCAGCGAGTGCTCGACAATGTAGAAGCACCCTATCTGGTGGCGTTGGGGGAGGATCCCGCCGAAGACATCGACCCTCCCGGTGCTGACCAACTGGTCGCGATTGTGGCTCCCGGCGGAGAAACCGTGCTCGATACTTTGCCAAGCTCGCTCAGTGTGCTGCTCCCGTCAGTGCTCGAGGGCTCAAGCGAGACAACGCCGCTTACCATCGGAAGCGAATCTTTTTTGGTGCGCGTAAGTCCTGTCGAAACCACTTCGGGAACGTTCAGCGTCGTGAGTGCGACCCGCAATGATGCGCAAGCGAGCGTGCTCAATCAGGTGGCGCTGCTCCTCGTCGCGAGCATCGCGGGTATCAATATTGCGTTCGGAGCAGCCTCGTGGCTGATCGGATCCGCAGCGCTCGCACCAGTCGCACGTCTCCGACGCAGCGCGGCTGAACTCGTGCACTTACGTAGTGACGAGCTGCTGCCGGTTGGCCTGGCACAAGACGAGATATCCGAACTAGCCAACACCCTCAACGAGTTGATTGTCCAGTTGCGCGCTTCGGCCGAGCGCGAACGAAATATTGTGTCGGATGCGAGCCACGAGTTTCGAACACCACTTGCTATCGTTCACACCCAACTTGAACTGGCGCAGCGCGAGGCATCCTCGTTGCCTCAGATGCAGGCGGATGTAGCGGCAGCCCAACGCACTCTCGCGCGCCTGACTGCTCTCGCGACGTCAATGCTTGAGCTGTCTCGTATTGATGCTCAGGTTGTTCCGGGTAGTTCACATGTGGGGGCGCTTTCGGAGGAATTGGCGGATGCCGCTGACCGAGGTCGCGTGCGTGTGGCAGGGCGCAACATCCGAGTTGAATACGATGTCGAGGGCCTTGTTGATGCAGAACTGGTTTCGGTGAGTGTCGCCGACTTCGGGCGCGTGTGTGACAACCTCATCGGAAACTCGCTCGCGGCGATGGGAGAGGTGGGGCTGATTGAGATCTCTCTTGCCCGGAGTGCAGCCCACGTAGTGCTTCGAGTCAGCGACAACGCTGGAGGCATGGACGAAGTGTTTGTGTCGAACGCGTTCCACCGTTTTTCGCGCGCGGAAGAATCCCTGGGAGGCTCAGGCGCCGGGCTTGGGCTCTCGATTGTTGCGGGGATCGTTGCAGTGGCTGGGGGCGAGATACGTCTCAACAACCAGTCCGGTATCGGGCTCGCAGTCGAGGTCGTTCTGCCGACGCTATCGGCCTAGTTCGACTGCGGAGCAGAAGGTGAGTTTGGTGGTGATTTCCGTGGCTTGGGCTGCGCGTAGTGATGCTCGCCCCGAGCGCCCTTCTCGACAATGTCGCGGATGCGCGCGGCTCGCACAGCGGGCGTCTTGATCGCAGTCACGCGCGCGTAGATCTGAAAGCGCACGCTCCTCGTGAGGCTGGCGTGGAACTCCGCCGACGCGGGGTTAGCGTCGAGCGCAGCTTGCAGGTCTGGGGGCGTCATCATGTTCTTCTGGCTGTAGGCGGCATCCCAGCGTCCATCGGCTTTGGCCCGTTCGATCTCTGCGAGACCACCGGGGCGCATCTGGCCGGCATCAATGAGGCGAGCGACGTGGTCGCGATTGATTTGCGACCAGGGGCTGTTCTTGCGGCGCGGAGTGAAAGCTTGCAGCGTGAAGTCGTCGTCGAGACGTGCGCTTTGGCCGTCGATCCAGCCGAAGCAGAGGGCAACATCGAGCGCTTCTGACCAGGTCATCCCTGCGGCTTTAGAGAGTTTCTTGCGCAACTTGAGCCGCACTCCGTCTGGCGAGGGCGCTCCTTCGAGAAAGGTCGTCCACTCAGCGATTGTCACATCGAGGATGGGCTTGTCGGCGAAGCTGACCATGGGTTGATGCTAGTAAAGGCCACTGACGTTCGGTCGACTACATCGTGGCCCGCCGAATCCGGATATCGCCAACCTGGGCTCGTGCGCGCACGGAGACCGACTGCTCGTAGTCTTCCGGCCCGCTGCCGGGCTCGAGCTCGTTATGCACTCGGCCTGTTTTGGAGACGAGGTCGAGCCACGCGGCGACGCCTTTCTCGATTCCGATTCGGATTTGCCCGAGGGAGCTGCTGGCATCGATGGTGCCGCTCGATACTTCGTCGAGGGTGATGCTGCCGTATGCCGTTTTTGCCGTTACGGAGGCGAGGGCTTTGTTGATCTCGAGGTCGCCGTAGGAGAGTTTGGCTTCGAGGGCGCCACTGATTTCTCCCAGGCGGATGTTGCCGTGTGAGGCTTTGAGCGTGGCATCTCCGGTGATGGTTCCGATGCGCATCTGGCCGTTGTCGACGGTGAGTTCGGCATCACCTTCGACGGTTCCGATGGTGGTGCCGCCGTGGGACAAGCGAAGCCATAGGTCACCGGTGGTATCGAGGTTGACTGCGCCCATCGCGCTCTTGATGCGCGTTGCACCGAGGCGTCCGACGGTGTGCACGTCGCCGAGCGCGATTTCTCCAGTGAACCGCGAATCTACCGGCAACTCAACTTTCACATCTACGGACTCGCTTGGCCCAACGAGGCTGAATCGGGGGCGTGGAGTGGTGATAGTGACGCGGTTGTTGTCGAAGTCCACAGTGGTATTTTCTGCGGCCCGTCGATCGCTTTCTCTACCTGCATCGGTGGGAGTGATCGTCACGATGGTGTCTTCGCGCTCGCTTGCGACAATGTCGATGGTGCCGACTTTTGCGTTAATCGCGAGATCAATGGGGATCGGGGTGGTGAAGGTGGGCATGCTGGCGCCTTTCTGTG
Organism: Rhodoglobus sp. G.S.23; assembly: GCF_056675935.1. Taxonomy (NCBI): domain Bacteria; kingdom Bacillati; phylum Actinomycetota; class Actinomycetes; order Micrococcales; family Microbacteriaceae; genus Rhodoglobus; species Rhodoglobus sp. G.S.23. The sequence goes on along the minus strand of NZ_CM155237.1, from coordinate 2,273,665 downwards.
GGCGTGGTGGAGAGACCTCGCGGCTGCGCGGGGTTGATGGATGTGGTGGGGTGGGCGGCTTAGCGCGCCCAGCCAGCGAAGGAGTCGCCTATTGCGGAGGGTCGTTGCGGCGTCTTCGGCCGCTGCGGTTGCCCGGGCGGCTGCGGTGGCGTCTGATGGATGGGTTGAGCGGCGGCCGCGATAGCGCGGACCAACCAGGTGTTGACGGAGACTCCGTCAATAGCAGCAGCTTCGTCTACTCGTGCTTTGAGGGCATCGGGGAGGCGAAGTGTGGTGCGTGAAGTGCTCGCGTCATCAAAGTCGATTGCGGCGGCAGTGATGCCGTGGTCATCGTCTTCGGTGGGCGCGTGGGCGATGACGAAGTCGACCTCGCGACCGCGCAGGCGAACGTCAACCGAGCTGGGGGCGAGATCGCGCGTGATTTCGCCGGCAGCGGCAGATAGTACGTCGAGCAGAACGAGCCGTGCAGCGGAGTCCAGCTTGGTGACGAGGCGTTCGGCGACGACGCGAGTTTCGTCGCTGCCGTTCTCTGCGGCATCCACGAGCTGACGCTGAAGGTCGTTAATGTACTGTCCCAGTTCCATAACACCATAGTGACACCACTATGGTGTCATGTCAATACTTTTTGGTGTCAAGAATCTCAGCTACTCCTCGTCGCTGAGTGAACCCTGATTCGTTGTTGGGCGCGAATCGGGCGTTGAATAGACCCATGCGAGCTACTTATATTTATGGCGCGGGCGATGTCCGCGTAATCACCGCCCCCGACCCCAAGCTCCTCGAGAGCACTGACGCCGTTGTGCGCATCACGCGCGCGTGCGTCTGCGGCAGTGACCTGCACCCCTTCCATTCGATGCGGGCGGATGTGGATGCTCTTCCGATCGGCCACGAATTCATTGGGGTTATCGAGGAAGTCGGCAAAGACGTGGCTACTCTCTCGGTCGGTGACTTTGTCATCGCCCCATTCGCGTACTCCGATGGAACCTGCGAGTTCTGTCTCGAGGGGCTGCAGACCTCGTGCATCCACGGTGGCTACTGGGGCAACGGTGGAATCACGGGTGGCCAGGCTGAAGCAGTGCGCGTGCCCTACGCCGACGGCACTCTCGTGAAGGTGCCTGGCACCATTGATGAGTCGCAGTATGCCGGTCTCCTCACGCTCTCCGACGTCTACGCCACGGGGTGGCACGCCGCCTACAAGGCACGCGTTTCGCCTGGTCAGACCGTCACAGTGATCGGCGACGGGGCGGTCGGTCTCCTCGCCGTTCTCTCGGCCAAGCAAATGGGTGCCGAGCGCATCATCCTGATGGGCCGCCACAAGGCACGCACCGATCTCGGCATCCAGTTTGGTGCGACGGATGTCGTGGCTGAGCGAGGCGAGGAGGGAATCGCTCAGGTGCGCGAACTCACTGGCGGCACAGGAAGCCACGCTGTACTCGAGGCTGTCGGATTCATGCCCGCCTACAAGCAGGCCCTCGGCGTCGTTCGTGCTGGCGGAGTGATCAGTCGAGTGGGGGTTCCTCAGTATGAGGAAGCCCCCGTTGGCCGCCGCAGTCTCTTCGGCAAGAACGTCACTCTCACCGGTGGTGTTGCTCCCGCCCGCGCCTACATCGAACAACTGCTGCCCGCCGTGCTCGAAGGAACGGTGAACCCCGGCCTTGTCTTCGACCAGACCGTGAAGCTCGAACAGACCCCTGATGGCTACACCGCCATGGATGAGCGCACGGCCCTCAAAGTGATGGTCGATCCCACGTAGCTCTCACATCGGGTCGCCCTCTGGAGCTATTCTCTTCGCATGACCGCCAGGATCTCTAACATTTCCGTTCATGCTGAGAATCCGGATGCCCTCGCCGAGTTTTGGTCGAGGTCGAGTGCGCACGCCTCGTGTCTCTCGGTGCCTCAGTAGAGCAGGTACTCGAGGGAGCGTGGGGGCCGTTTAACGAATTCGCAATCATGATGAGAGACCCCGAAGGCAACGAGTTTTGCCTGCAATGAGGATGGCCGGGATGGCCGGGATGGCGGGCATGGCCGTGAGGCCGAAGCCTGGAACCGGGCGATGTGGATGGTTGCGTCCGAGTTCTGAACGTCGACGCCTATACTTCTGACGTGGTCGACTTTGTCGTCGCGGGGCTAAGCGCCAACTCCGTGCCGTATTTGACGGCCCTAGACCTGCAACGTGCCGTGCACGCCGCTGTTGTCTCGGGCCAGCGCACCGATACTCTCATTCTGCTTGAGCACCCGTCCGTGTATACGGCGGGCAAACGCACAGAGCTAAGTGAACGCCCCGATGACGGCACTCCCGTCATCGACACTGACCGTGGGGGCAAAATCACCTGGCACGGTCCCGGGCAACTGATCGGCTACCCGATCCTGCGATTGCCCGATCCGGTCGACGTCGTCGCCTATGTTCGACGGCTCGAAGGCTTTCTCATCGAGGTGCTCGCCGAACTCGGTGTTGCCGGGCATCAGGTGCAGCACCGCTCGGGGGTGTGGGTGACCAATGGCGCAATCGAAGACAAAATCGCTGCCATCGGCATCCGCGTTGCCGACGGAGTGACCATGCACGGATTTGCCCTGAACTGTTCCAATGAGTTCGATGCCTACGAACACATCGTCGCGTGCGGCATCCGCGATGCTGGCGTCACCTCGATCTCTCGAGAATTGGGGCGCACAGTGCAACCGGGAGACATCGTTGAGCTCATTCAAGCCAAGTTTTCTGACATGTGGGAGCTGGTGCAATCGTGAGCGCCGCACCGTCCGGCCGCAAGATGCTTCGCCTCGAAGTCCGCAACGCTGAGACTCCGATCGAGCGCAAGCCCGAGTGGATCAAAACGACAGCCAGAATGGGTCCCGAGTATCGGCAGCTTCAAGAACTGGTGAAAAGTGAAAACCTCCACACGGTCTGCCAAGAAGCAGCCTGCCCCAACATTTTCGAGTGCTGGGAAGACCGGGAGGCAACCTTCTTGATCGGCGGTGCACAGTGCACTCGGCGATGCGATTTTTGCCAGATCGACACGGGAAAACCCGCCGACTACGACACAGATGAACCTCGTCGCGTCGCCGAATCTGTCGTCGAAATGAAGCTTCGCTACGCGACTGTGACCGGGGTGGCTCGAGACGATCTCCCGGATGAGGGCGCGTGGCTGCACGCCGAGACCGTCCGACAGATCCATACCCGTGCTCCCGGAACTGGCGTAGAAATTCTCGCTACCGACTTTTCGGGAAATCCGGACTATCTCGGCGAAATCTTCTCGGCAAGCCCGGAAGTCTTTGCCCACAATGTAGAAACCGTGCCGCGGATCTTTAAGCGCATCCGCCCAGCATTTCGCTACGAACGATCGCTGGACGTTCTCACCCAAGCTCGTAATGCGGGAATGATTACCAAGTCAAACCTCATCTTGGGGATGGGCGAAGAGCGAGCAGAGATCAGTCAAGCCCTGCATGATCTTCATGACGCGGGCACCGACATCATCACCGTCACCCAATATTTACGACCAACAGCTCGCCATTTGCCAGTAGCCCGCTGGGTGCGACCAGAAGAATTCATCGATATCAAGGCAGAAGCAGAAGATATCGGATTCCTCGGAGTGCTCGCCGGCCCGCTCGTGCGATCCTCGTACCGTGCCGGGAGGCTCTGGGCGCAGTCGATGAAGGCTAAGGGCCGTGAAATTCCCGAACATCTGCGATCTCTTGCCGATGCAGCAGCGGTATTCAAACAAGCAGTGTCGTAGAGCGCTGAGCGGATCCCGCCCTTCGTGTGCCCTGGCGCCGGCACTGTTCCCGTCGTAACCGCGAAACAGGGTCGCGGCGAAACAAGAGTTGCTACGAGACAAGAGTTGCTGTGGAACAAGAGTCGCCGTTAAACAGCGATGTCGAAGGCCGCTAGGGTTTAAATAACCCCGACGGCCTTCGACATCTTTGCTGGGCCTCCTGTCGGATTCGAACCGACGACCCCCGCTTTACAAGAGCGGTGCTCTAGCCAGCTGAGCTAAGGAGGCTTGGACCAACGTCCTATTTTAGACATGACTACACCTATGCTCCCAACCAATCCGCAAAGTCGGCGTCGTGCACTGGCCGGAATTTTCGCTGCAGTCGCTGCTGGCGCCCTCGTTTCGGCCCAAAGTCGCATCAATGGAGAACTTGCGGTTGAGCTTCACGACTCGACCCTCGCAGCCCTGATTTCTTTCGGATCGGGCCTCATCATCCTCACGCTCATCGTGCCGTTCGTGCCAACCGCCCGCGCTGGATTTCGCACCCTCCGTACCGAAGTTTCCAGCAAAAGACTGCCCTGGTGGTACCTCACCGGTGGTGCGTTTGGAGCATTCTTCGTCCTGACTCAGGGCCTCGCGGCGACCGCCCTCGGCGTTGCGCTCTTCACTGTTGCGGTCGTGGCTAGCCAAACAATTAGCTCCGCCGTCATCGACCGAGTGGGGATCGGCAGCCTACAAAAGAGACCAGTCACCGCATTGCGAGTCGCGGCATCCGCCCTCGCAGTTGGTGCCGTAATTTTTTCTGGGCTCTCTGATTTGCGACTCGACGGACCCTTCTTGCTCGTGTTTCTGCCGCTTGTTGGCGGATTTGGCATCGGCTGGCAACAAGCCATCAACGGTCATGTGCGTCACGTGACCCGTTCGCCACTCACCGCCACCTACGTCAACTTTGTCGTCGGAACATCAACCCTCGCCATCGCGACAATCACGTTCGGATTCTTTGGTGGGTGGCAACACGAGTTTCCGACCGACCCAACGCTCTACATCGGGGGAGCAATCGGCGTGATCTTCATTGCCGTCGCTGCAGTGCTCGTACCTATCACCGGGGTGCTGTTCTTCGCACTCGGATCCATCGCGGGGCAGTTGATGGGCGCACTAGCACTAGAAATCTTCGTGCCAACAGACAGCGATGGGGTGGCACCGACCACCGTAATCGGTGTGGTGCTCACCCTCATCGCCGTAGCGATCGCTTCACTTTCGAGTCAGCGACCGCCAAAAAAGAAGCTGTCTAGCTAGTTGTCTTCTTCGAACTCCAGTGAGCTCGAGTTCAAGCAGAAACGGTCACCCGTTGGCGTTTGGTGCGCGTCATCAAAGAGATGACCCAAGTGTGAACCACAGGTTGCGCACACAACCTCGGTGCGAACCATGCCCAAGGAGCGATCTTCGCGCAGTTCAACAGCATCCGGGTTGATCGCCTCATAGAAACTGGGCCACCCCGAACCGGAGTCAAACTTGGTGCCACTCTTAAAGAGCTCAGCGCTGCAGGCGCCACAGCGGTAGGTGCCCTCACGTTTTTCGTCAAGAAGAGCACCAGACCACGGGCGATCAGTGCCGGCTTCACGCAGCACCGAGTACTTGAGGCCGAGCTCTTCCCGCCACTGTTCTTCTGTCTTATTCACCTTGTAGGTCATGGTGGTCTCCTTAGTTCGTCAGCTTTCGCTGCCCAGTACATTAAACTCGTGGTTGTGCCTAATGATTCCGTGATCGCCAAGTCTTGGGGCGAATTAACAACAACCGAGCTCTACTCGATCATGAAACTGCGCACAGACGTGTTTTTTGTTGAGCAAAAAGTCGACGAAGAAGAACTCGACAACCGCGACCAAGAAGACGCAACGGCTCATTACTGGATCGCCGACGACCACGGTGTCGCTGCCTACATCCGTGTTCTCTACAACGAGACCGCAGAATACCTAGATGGCCACCGCGTCATTGGGCGTGTTGTTGTACGCGAAGATCGTCGTGGTGAAGGCTTAGCGCAGATCATCATGAAGCGGATCATTGGCGACTTCAGCGGCGAAGCAATGCTGCTCCACGCCCAGGAATACATCGTGCCGCTCTACGCCAAATTTGGTTTCGAATCATTCGGTGAGCTCTATGAAGAAGCCACCATCATGCATCAATCGATGTACCGCACAGCCCAGTAATGCGTGGCCTCAACGTCTGCGTTCTCGGCCCCGCAGCGCTCATCATCACTGCCGTCGCTATTGCCATTACCCCCATGACAAGCAACGCCACAGAATTGGATGCGCCAGATACCCGCACCGGCACACGGTCGGCGACAACTGACGTGAACCTCGCCGCCGACGACTCCACTTGCCAAATATCGGATGCCGCCATCACCTGGGGTGTCAAAGAGTCGCTTCGGTCGTACATCAGCGGCACCATCGCGAACGGCGAATGGGCGGTGAGCGACGGTGCCACCTATGACACCCCCAACTTTGGTTGGAGCGAAGGTGCAGGCCAACTCGACGCGGGCCGTGGCACCCTCGCCTTTGACGGCACCCTGCGATTCACCGGCCACGACGGAATTCTCGACACCACGCTCGACGCGCTCGAACTGCAGTTCGACGGCACCACCAGCGCAAAGCTCGTCTTCGACGTTAGTGGAACCACTCAAGACGGGACGCCCGTCGACCAGTCCGGCGTGGAATTCGCAACCATTGACACATCCACCGTCGCAGTCGATAACGGCACCGCACAATTAGCCGCCGCCTCCGTGACGCTCACAGAGGCAGGATCTGCCGCGTTCGGCACCTACCCCGCTGGTGAAAAACTCGACCCCATCACGGTTACGTTTAGCGCGACGACCAACTGCATGCCAACGCCCCAAGCGAGCGTCACCCCGCGAGAACGGAACACCGTCGTGGCATTGGCGGTCGTCGCTGCCGCGGCAGCTGCAGGCCTCGTCTTTTTCGTCACCCGGTGGCGCGGAACCAAACGTTCGCCGCGCCAACGCCCCTAACTACGAACCAGAGCCAGGTGCATAAATGGCACGCGCGAGCGCATCAAGCACCATGACCGTGCGTGGGCCGAAGCTCAAAATCTCGCCATCATCCATCTCGACAAAGCGCTGATTTTTGCCAGCCTCCGTCAGCGCGACCGCCGGGCGAGCCTCAAGTAAGCCGCTCACGCCACCAACACTGTCGAGGCCATTGGTCATCACCAGAATGAGATCCGGATTCGCCGCAACCATCGCCTCATCCGTCATCGGACGCATACCTTCGAGACCGATCTCGGCAGCAACATCCACCCCGCCAAGAGCATTGATCAAGACATCTGAACCAGACTCCTGACCAAACAGGTAATAAACACCTGACGTTCCCCGCAAATAAAGAAACACCATGCGCAAGCGATCACCGCGCGGAACAATGCCCGCAATCTCCGTAATCTTCGCCTGAATTTCCGCAGCCAACTGCTCACCGAGCGCCACCCCCGCAGCCGGAACCCCCAACGTGGCTGCAGTTTGACGCGCCAACTCAGCAACCCCATTCACCGAGGGATCAGTCTCCACAAACACCACAGCAATGCCAGCATCCCGCAACTGCAACACCACATCGATCGGACCAATCGAACCATCCGTCACAACCAGATCCGGACGCATCGCCAAAATCGCTTCGCTATTGACCGTATGGGCACTCGACGTGATTACCGGCAACGCAGCAGCCTCATCAAACGTCGTAGAAATATCGCGCGCCACCAAAGAATCAAGCAAACCCAAACCGGCAACCGTCGCCGCAATCGACCCCGAAATATCCATCGCAATAACGCGGTCGGCCGACGAAACCGTCACCGAGACATCACCACTCAGATCATGTGACATCACGGTCGTCGGCAAGGACTGCTCCGGCGCAGAATCAGGAGCAGAAATACCCGCCGTCGGAAGAGCCGCGCGCACCAACCCGCTGTAATCCTTCGCATCATCCAACACCGTCAACTGAGACAAAGGAGAACTCGCATCAGCAGTGACCGTAACCATCGGCTGCTCCGCAACCGTCGAGATCGAACAACCGCTCACCACAAGCGCAACACAAGACACCACCACTGCAGTGGCGAAAAGTCGTAAGCGCATGAAGACCAATCGAAGACATCGGGTACTAAGGACATCCTAACCTCGACCGCCGCTGATTGACCGAGCAAGCCGCGTCGTTAGGCAATCCCAAAGGTTGCGCGCCCTAGAATTGCCACAATATTGGAGGTCGTCATGTCAGAACCCGAAACAACAACACACGCCTCCAACGGGCTACCCGAAAATGCGACCCAGATTCTCGACTTCGAACGCGAATGGACCCGCCACGTCGGGGCAAAAGAAGAAGCCATCAGCAGCCAGTTCCACGTATCAAGCGCGCGCTACTATCAAATGCTCAACGCCGTAATTGACGCACCAGCAGCCGTCACCTACGACCCCATGCTCGTCTCGCGACTACGACGCAACCGAGACAACCGGATGCGCAACCGCACAGTGCGCACAACACACCACCACAACGAAGAATTGACAGACTAATCAATGGCTAGTTACCCGAAAGATCGATTCGACGAACAGCCCGACGACATCGAACGCGTAGGCGCACACCGCGGACCCAAACGACGCGGAGGCGGCTGGATCGGATTCGCCTGGGCCCTACTCGCAACCGGAATCCTCGTCTTCGGTGGCCTCTTCGCCCTCAGTCAATACCTCGACGACGACCTCGGAATCCCCCTCTTCGCCTCACCAGAAGAACCCGCAGCCACCCCAGAACCCATAGAAACAGTCGAACCCCTCACCGACCCCACAACCATCGACCCCGCACGAGCACTCACCATCGACATCCTCAACGGAACCCCCGAAACCGGAGTACAAACCAGCGTCCTCGACGAACTCACCGCCGTCGGCTGGCCCATGGGCAGCGCCGCACCAGCCTCCCAACGCGACATCGAAGACACCTACGTTTACTACAGCAACCCCGAAGACGAAGACGTAGCCGCCGGCCTCATCAACGCCCTCGGAATCGGCGAAATACGACTCATCGAAGCCGACGTCTTCCCCGCAGCACAACTCACCATCGTGCTCGGAACCGACTACCTCACCGCCGTACAATAAGCAGCCAACCCCCACACCACACGACCACACCCGGAACACGCGCACTCGCCCCTGTCGAGTGCGCTGGGCTGTCTTGCACTCGCCCCTGTCGAGTGCGCTGGGCTGTCTTGCACTCGCCCCTGTCGAGTGCTAATTTTGACCTTGGCACTCGCATAGTTCGAGTGCCAACTTATTCGCTTGTACGACGTCCGGGAGGGACGAGAAACACACATGGCAAAGATCATTGCTTTTAACGAAGAGGCCCGTCGCGGCCTTGAGCGCGGCCTGAACATTCTCGCTGACGCCGTAAAGGTCACACTCGGCCCGCGCGGTCGCAACGTTGTTCTCGAGAAGAAGTGGGGCGCTCCCACCATCACAAACGACGGTGTATCCATCGCCAAGGAGATCGAGCTCGACGACCCGTTCGAGAAGATCGGTGCTGAGCTCGTCAAAGAGGTAGCAAAGAAGACGGATGACGTTGCCGGAGACGGTACGACTACTTCTGTTGTTCTTGCACAGGCACTCGTGCGCGAAGGCCTCCGCAACGTTGCTGCGGGTGCAGACCCCATCAGCCTCAAGCGCGGAATCGAAAAGGCCACCAACTCGGTCATTGAGGCACTCATTGCGAGCGCCAAGGAGATCGAAACCAAGGAAGAGATCGCGGCTACCGCATCAATTTCTGCTGGTGACCCCGAGATCGGTGCACTTATCGCTGAGGCGATCGACAAGGTCGGCAAGGAAGGTGTTGTCACCGTTGAGGAGTCGAACACGTTCGGCACCGAGCTTGAGCTCACCGAAGGCATGCGCTTCGACAAGGGATTCCTGTCGGCATACTTCGTCACTGACCAGGAGCGCCAGGAAGCGGTCTTCGAAGACCCCTACGTTCTTATCGTCAACGGCAAGATCTCGAACATCAAGGATCTGCTCCCCATCGTCGACAAGGTAATCCAGAGCGGCAAGCAGTTGCTCATCATTGCTGAAGACGTTGACGGAGAAGCACTCGCAACTCTCGTCGTGAACAAGATCCGCGGCATCTTCAAGTCGGTTGCCGTCAAGGCTCCCGGTTTCGGTGACCGTCGCAAGGCTCAGCTCGCTGACATTGCAATCCTCACCGGTGGACAGGTCATCTCAGAAGAGGTTGGCCTCAAGCTCGAGAACGCAACGCTCGAACTCCTCGGTCGCGCCCGCAAGGTCGTTATCACCAAGGACGAGACCACGATCATCGAAGGTGCGGGTGACGAAGAGGCGATCGCAGGTCGCGTCAAGCAGATCCGTGCCGAGATCGACAACACCGACAGCGACTACGACCGTGAGAAGCTCCAGGAGCGTCTCGCCAAGCTCGCCGGTGGCGTTGCAGTAATCAAGGCAGGTGCCGCAACTGAGGTTGAACTCAAGGAGCGCAAGCACCGCATTGAGGACGCAGTCCGTAACGCAAAGGCAGCGGTTGAAGAGGGAATCGTCGCCGGTGGTGGCGTTGCCCTGATTCAGGCTGGCAAGATCGCGTTCGACAGCCAGGCAATGGCTGACTTGGTCGGCGACGAAGCAACCGGAGCGAACATCGTTCGCGTTGCTATCGACGCACCGCTCAAGCAGATCGCACTCAACGCAGGCATGGAGCCAGGTGTTGTTGCTGACAAGGTCCGCAACCTCCCCATTGGTCACGGCCTCAACGCGGCAACCGGCGAATACGTCGACATGCTCGCTGCAGGTATCAACGACCCGGTAAAGGTAACCCGCTCGGCTCTGCTCAACGCATCGTCGATCGCTGGACTCTTCCTTACGACTGAAGCTGTTGTTGCTGACAAGCCAGAGAAGAACCCCGCTCCGATGGGCGACCCGTCAGGTGGCATGGACTTCTAAGTCCCGCCGCTAAACGTAGTCCCACCGCAGTAAACAGAATGGGCGTCTCCTGCGGGAGGCGCCCATTCTGGCGTTAACGCCCGCCACTCAGCCGCAACACGGCCGCAACTCGCCCGCACAGGGGCGTCAGCGCGGCCGAGCGGGCTTCTTCAGCCTCCCTTATGCCCTCACGCGCTAGCGTGCAAAGAGGCGAGCATTAGCTGCCTCGATCTCCGCATACTGCTGGCCAGCCTGAGTGAGCGCGTGATTGATCGCAGCGAGGTTCTCTTCAACCCGCTGCTGAGTTGCCTTCCAATCAGTAACGACGGTAGAGAAGGCAGTCGCTGCCTGCCCGGTCCAGGAACCCTGAAGGTTGGTGAGTTGGCCATGCAGTCCAGAAACTTCGGCCTGAATTCTGCTGATGGAGTTCTGTACCGCTCCAGTTGCGCTGAGAACGGCATCGCTATCTACTTGGTATCGAGTCATGGCTCAACCGTAGATTTCGATACCGATGCTCGCGCAGCCTAATCCTCTTCGGTTGCCTCAGGCGCGTCAGGTTCGCTGGGGAGGAGAGGAAGTTCAACGCGGAAGGTTGCGCCTCCTCCGGGGGTCTCAAGCGCTTGCACGGTGCCTTTGTGGGCGTGCACGATTGCCGAGACGATGGCGAGGCCAAGGCCGCTGCCACCAGTGTCACGGTTTCGTGAGCTGTCGGCGCGCCAGAACCGTTCAAAAACTTTGTCGCGAATCTGTTCGGGAATGCCCTCGCCGTGGTCGATGACGGAAAGCACCGCGAGCTGTCGTTCGCGGTCAACCCCGACACCGATCTCGACGGGAGTATCGGGAGAAGCGAAACGCAGGGCGTTGGTCACAAGGTTGGTGAGCACTTGGCGAATCTTGTTTTCTTCAGCCATGACAACGGCGTGAAGATCCTTCGCTGGCGGTGCAGAGATTTGGGTGATTCGAGCCGCAGCTTTGGCCACCGCAACTGATTTTTTGCGTGAGGCAAGGCGGGAGAGCCGAGCGCCGGCAGCGGCGATGGGACCTGTTGCCAGTGCGGCAACCCCGCGCGGTGGCGTACTCGGTTGCGGGTGGGAACTCTCCGGCAACGTAATCGCCTTGGTTGCTGTGTCGGCGTCAGCGGCAGAATCTGGGTCTGGCTTAACCACGGGGTGAGCGCTAATGGTGGGGTGAGTGTTGATGACATTCACGACACGGCCAGCGGAGGCACGAGCATCCATTGCAGCGTCGTTTGCGAGCGGCAAAAGATCGACCTCGGTGAGTTGCAGCGGCTTGGTTTCATCGATGCGGGCCAACTCGAGCAGGTCTTCTACGAGCCCACCCATGCGGATGGCTTCCTTTTCGATGCGTTCCATTGCCTGCAGAACATCGTCGGGCTTGGTAATCGCGCCCATGCGGTACAGCTCCGCATAGCCGCGCACTGTCACAAGGGGAGTGCGCAGTTCATGGCTGGCGTCGCCGACAAAGCGGCGCATCTGGTCAATGGTGCGCGCGCGATCAGCAAAGGCACGATCGATTCGTCCAAGCATCGAGTTGAGGGAACGATTGAGCCGCCCCACTTCAGTATTGGGAGTCGCGCCGGATAGTCGTTGGTCGAAGTCTCCGTCGGCAAAACGGGCAGCGGTCGCTTCCACTTCGCGCAGAGGGGAAAACGTGGAGGTAACAAGGAGACGTGTCAGGGCGCCACCGACAATCACCACTGTGAGTCCGAAGAACAGAAAGATCGCGGCATAGCGGGCGACGATGGCGTTTGAGTCGCCCAAATCTCGGGCGATCACGATGGTCACAAAATCGATGCCGATAGTGCTGGCAGCGGGGTAGGCAATGACTCGCCACTGCCCTCCGATAGAGGTGCTTGGCAGGGTAAATGCCGAAGTTTGCTGGCTGGCAACAGCAATCGTGAGACCCTCAAGCACGGGGCGGGCGGCATCCTCTTCACGACTGTTGCAGCGCATGCTGCCGTCATGATTGAGCACTGCAAAGTAGAGATCGTTTGGCAGTCGAGAGACACTGCACTGGGGGTCGCGTGCTGTTCCGGTGTACTGGATGCGGCCATCAAGTCCGTCGGCTGCTGCGCTAATTTTTTCGTCAGTTTGCTGCAGCAGGTAGTCGCGTAATACGGCGGCAGTGCCGACGCCGGCGACGAGGAGCCCCATGGTCAACAGAAGCACCGTCACTCCGGTGACTTTCGTGCGAAGCGAGATGCGGCTCCACGCGTCTGGGATGTTCTCCTGCATGATTGTGAACGCTACCTCGCGTGGCTGGGAATCGGGAAACAGTTATGGCCAGCTCGACAACGTTTTCGTGTCGAACCGGCCACCTGACTAGGTCAGACCTTTGCAGCCTTCAGCATGTAACCAAAGCCACGCTTCGTCTGGATGAGCGGCTCTTCGGTGTGAATGTCGAGCTTGCGACGGAGGTAGGAAATGTAGCTCTCAACAATGCCGGCGTCGCCGTTGAAGTCGTATTCCCAGACGTGGTCGAGAATTTGAGCCTTCGAGAGCACGCGGTTGGGGTTCAGCATGAGATAGCGCAACAGCTTGAACTCGGTGGGGCTGAGTTCGATCTGCTCGCTGCCGATGCTTACTTCGTGGGTGTCCTGGTCCATGGTGAGGTCACCGGCACGGATGATGGTCTCTTCATCGTCTGCCATGGTGCGGCGAAGAATTGCTTTGATGCGGGCAACGATCTCGTCGAGACTGAATGGCTTGGTGACATAGTCATCGCCACCGACGGTGAGGCCGGTGATCTTGTCTTCTGTGTCATCTTTCGCCGTGAGAAAGAGGATAGGGGAGGTGTACCCGGAGGCGCGCAAGCGCTTGGTCACCCCGAACCCGTTCATGTCGGGCAACATCACGTCGAGGATGATGAGGTCGGGTTCTTCTTCAAGAACCGCCGAGATCGTTTGTGCCCCACTCCCTACCGCACGCACCGCAAATCCTGCGAAGCGCAGGCTCGTAGTGAGTAGGTCGCGAATGTTGGGTTCGTCGTCAACAATCAGAATCTTGGGTCCGTCAGCCATGCCCTTAGTATCTGCGTGTTTCCTGAACGTTGGCTGATGAGCATAGGCGTGTCGGCACGTTGTTCACTCAAACTTTCCTTGAGTATTAATTAATTTTAAGCATAGGGTGGGTATACGGGATTTCGGGTGAGGGGAGACGCGTGATGACACGACTAGTTCGGTGCACACTAATCGCATTTGGTATTGGGGCATTGTCGTTTCTCGCAACCGCGTTCATCGCAAATTATGCGCACTCGAACAGCACCGGGTGGGGAAGCGTTGACAGGATGACCCCGATGTGGCCCGTGAGCGTCGGCCTAGCGGCCATGTCCCTTATGGCGCTGAGTGTTGTGGCGTTGCTCCTCTGTGTGAGCGTTGGGCTCATCCGCGAATCGCTCACGACTCGCCAAGCAAAAGTCTGAAGCGTGGCTTACGTCAGGTCGGCGGCATCTAGAATCGTGTAGCTGTAACCCTGCTCGGCGAGGAACCGCTGGCGGTTCTGTGCGAAGTCCTGGTCAACAGTGTCGCGCGCAACGAGCGTGTAGAAGTTGGCGGGCAGGCCACTCTCCTTGGGGCGCAAGAGGCGGCCAAGGCGCTGGGCTTCTTCTTGCCGGGAGCCAAAGGAGCCACTGACTTGGATGGCAACAGTCGCTTCGGGTAGATCAACAGAGAAGTTGGCGACTTTGGAGACGACCAATATCTTCGTGATGCCTTCGCGAAATTCTTGGTAGAGGCGTTCACGTTCCACAACGGACGTAGCGCCGGTCAGTTGGGGCGCATTCAGCTGTTCGGCGAGATCATCAATCTGATCGAGGTATTGCCCGATCACGAGAATGCGTTCGCCGGCGTGCTTCTTTACCAGTGCCCGCACAACCTCGGTCTTTGCTGGGGCCGTTGCAGCAAGTCGGTATCGCTCGTCGTCAGCGGATGCCGCATATTCGAGACGCTGGTTCTCCGGAAGATCTACGCGAACCTCGAAGCAACTAGCGGGAGAGATGAAGCCTTGAGCTTCGATCTCTTTCCACGGCGCATCAAAGCGCTTGGGGCCGATGAGGGAGAACACGTCACCTTCGCGACCGTCTTCGCGAACAAGAGTGGCGGTGAGGCCGAGGCGGCGTCGTGCCTGCAGGTCGGCCGTCAGCTTGAAGACGGGGGCGGGAAGCAAATGGACCTCGTCATAAATGACAAGACCCCAGTCGAGAGCATCCAGCAGCGCAAGGTGGGCATACTCACCCTTACGCTTCGCGGTGAGAATTTGGTAAGTCGCAATCGTCACAGGCAAAATCTCTTTCACCTGGCCCGAATACTCACCAACTTCCTCTTCTGTGAGAGTCGTTCGCTTCAAAATTTCGGCACGCCACTGTCGCGCCGAAACCGTATTTGTGACCAAAATCAGGGTTGTGGTCTTGCTTTGGGCCATGGCGCCCAAACCCACGAGCGTTTTGCCGGCACCACAGGGCAAGACAACAACGCCAGAACCGTGGTGGAAGAAATTGTCGATGGCGTGCTGCTGGTACTCGCGCAGACCCCAGCCCGCAGCATCCAACTCCATCTCGTGGGGAGTGCCTGGCGTGTAACCAGCGTGGTCTTCTGCCGGCCAGCCCAACTTCAAAAGTTCTTGCTTGAGCTGACCACGAGCCCACGGCTGCACGACAAAAGTGTGCTCGCCGCGACGCTCGAACAAGAGACTCGCAACCTTCTTACCCCGCGTAATTTCGCGCAAAACAGCGGGATCAATTGCCGTCAGAGTGAGAGCGCCGTCATCGTCGCGGTTGATGACCAGACGACCATAGCGCCCAACAGTCTCAGCGATATCAACGCTGACACTCTGCGGAATCGGAAACTTCGAATACTTCTCGAGGGTCTCCAACATGGCATCAGCATCATGGCCAGCGGCGCGCGCATTCCACAGCCCCAATCGCGTAATGCGATAGGTATGGATGTGTTCTGGCGCACGCTCTAGCTCAGCAAAGACAGCCAAATCGTGACGTGCGTCTTCTGCAAGAGGGTGCGCTACCTCAAGCAAAACCGTGCGGTCAGACTGCACGATGAGAGGTCCGTCGGGTGCTGTGTTCATCCGACCTAGCCTACGCCCGCATGCTTAGCGTTCGGTCGTTGCCTCAACCCCGATGATGCTCGACAGCGGCAGGGTGCGCTCGATGTCTGCCCCACGGTCGAGACCGCGCATCCGCCCCGCTGCCACCGTTGACGGTTCGAGCGTGTACACAACCTCTCGACCGTCCGGCATTTTCACTGTGACCTTGAGCAACAGCTTGTTGCGAATAGCGACCTCGATCTGTCGAGACAGCCACGCCTGATCCTCATCGCCCGTAGCGCCACCTTGGCCGTTGCGAAGCTTCGCCAACAATTGCTGCGGCTGCGGATCCTGAGCTTCTGCCTCGTTCACATCGCTCACCTGATCACGCCGAAGCGACAAAATCTTGCCAGTGCTGTCTTCTGCCGCGACCGGATACCGGGCGTCGCTGAGAGCCCAAAACAGCTGCTCGACACCAAAACGCGAGACCAAACGGTCGGCCTCATGTCGCAACCCAAACGGACCAAAGTTGGGGTCAACAGCGATCGACTGCAGCAACAACCTGTCTGGTGAGGTGACGTAGCTGCCGACAGACCCGTGAACACCAACCCGAACCAGCCCATGCCGTGACGCTGCCTCAGCGAGCAAGTATTCGACCGGTTGCGGAACACCGGTCAACGAAATCTCGGCCAAGAATTCGCGCATTCCTTCGAGCGTTTCGCCCAGAGTCATCGCGTGATGAAGGCTCGACGGGGAAATCCGATAAGTGGATGCCAAAGCTCGAGTTTCGACATCGGCAATAGTGCGCAAGCGCGCATCAAGCTGCGGCGCAAGGGGCCCCGGCGAAATAACAGTGAGATCGGGCTGCACATACACGTGGTGCACTTCGTTCGGAAACAGTGCAGCCATCGCGGCTGCAGCATCGGCCGGGGTTTGAGTGAGAAGCGCAATGCCTGCCGTGCTCGGGAGCCGCTCCGCCGTCACGCCAAGCAATTGTGCGTCACGGCTGTAGCGCCGCACTTTTTCGAGCATCCACTCCACGCCGGCAGGAAACAACCAGCGAACATACGCTTCAACTCCGTCACCCCAGAAGCTGTGAGTGCGGTCGGCCAAGATGGTGCGGATCTCATCTGGCACACCCTGATGCCACGCTTCAGCAAGCTGTAGCCAGCGCTGATCTGCCGAGCGCGACATCCACTCGGTGGCGTTAGCGGTGGGCATCCATTGAGCGTTGGTTGTTGCGACCAGACCGGCACGCTCGGCAATATCGACTAGCCCGGCAACTTTCTCAAGCGGCACAGACATTGATACGGCGAGGCGCTTTGAGTCAGGCAGCGATACTCCGCCGCGGGCAAGATCACGCACAGGAGAACTGCGAAGCTGGTTGAGAAGCTCGGTTACCTCATTGGTGGTCGAGAACGCATTCTCGGCCGCAATGCGATCGAGGGAGGCACGCTCAGACGGTTCAACAGAAGTGAGCGTCGACGGGGGAGCTGTATCGAGCAACTCGCCAGTAGAAGGCAGATCATCGAACGGCCACCCAGCGAGATGGTCGATAACGCCGTCTGGGGCGCTGTAGCGACCGCCACGGAAAATCAGCAACGCATGCTCAACTAGGCGATCCAGGCGTGACTGCACAGCAACGGGGTCGGTGCCGAAGCTGCCGAGGGCAGCCGCAACATCTTCCGCCGTCAGCGAAGTCGTATCGGCAATAACTGCGATTGTCGCCAAGGTTGGGCGGTCAAGAGTGCGAAGAACCCGCTCTAGTGACGTCGTTTGCTGCAGGGCATCCGCGAGGTCAAAGAAGTCGCTGACAGAGTTGCTGCGAACAACGCGCGAGCTCAGCAGATGAAGGAGTTGACTATCGTCTAGTGCGCGCAGTTGAGCAGCGAGCAGAAGAGCAGCGTCGCTAATTGTGGCCATTCCTATATTCGCGTTGGCGGCGGCGCCCATTCAGCACCAGGAGGGTGATGATGAAAACCACGCCCAACGGGAGAGCAAAGTAGGGCATAGTGATGACTGCGGGCCACGCACCTGTGTCGAAATCGCTGAGACCAGCTGCGGTGGCAACAACTACGGCGACAAAGCTAATCACGGCGAGTGCGATCGAGATGGCGACGAGGTAGGCGAGCACACGCTCGATACGAAGGTCGCGTTCAGTTGAATGATTTGTCACGTTGACAAGGATACGCGCCCGTTTACGTTCTAAGCTTGAGTCACGATACGAAGGAGCATGCCCATGCCCACCGGCAAGGTTAAGTTTTACGATGACGAGAAGGGTTTTGGCTTCATCATGAGTGATGAAGGCCAAGAGGTCTTCTTGCATGCCTCTGCGCTGCCTGCGGGCACGACAGGGGTAAAGGCGGGTACGCGCCTCGAGTTCGGCATTGCTGACGGCAAGAAGGGTGCTCAGGCGCTCTCCGTGCGCGTCATGGATGCTCCTGCGAGCATGAGCAAGCTCAATCGCAAACCAGCCGATGATATGGCCGTGATCATTGAAGATTTGGTCAAGCTCATGGACGGCATCGGTTCTGGTCTCAAGCGGGGTCGTTACCCAGACAAGGCGCACGGCGCCAAAATTGCTTCAATGCTGCGAAAGGTAGCGGACGAACTAGATGCCTAATAGCCAGTACGAAAAGCTTGCTCGAGGGGCACTCCTCGAGATCACTAACGATGCGTCGATTGGTGCACTCGTCGGTGAGCAGGTCGAAAGCGAAGGCACCGTCTCGGTGATCTTTGCCTCGGCCATGCCAGGCTATCCGGGCTGGAATTGGACCGTCAGCATCGCCCACGTAGAGGGCGCTGAGCCAACGGTTCTCGAAGCAGAGCTCATGCCGGCCGAAGGCGCACTGCTTTCGCCAGACTGGGTTCCGTGGTCTGAACGACTTGCTGACTACAAGGCTGCGCAAGCAGCAACGGATGCCGCAGGTGCAGAGAAGGCGGAGTCGGACGAAGTCGTCGGTGACGACGACCTTGACGACGACGAAGACGAAGACGACGATTTTGACTCCGCCGTCTTACACGGTGGCGATCTAGATGGTGTCGATATCGACGATGTGGCTGACGACGAAGACGACGACGATTACGACACTGGTGCATTTCGTGGCGGAGACCACGACGGCGTGAGCGTCGACGACCTCGACGATTCGAGCGATGATGACGACGACGAATCGGACGATGATGACGACGACGATTCGGATGATGACGAAGAGTCTGACGACGACGACGCCCTCGATGACGACGACGATCTAGACGATGACGAGTAGCACTTCGCGCCTAGCGTGAACCCTTGCCACGCCTGACGTGCGTGTAGACGAGTCCGATTAGCCCAAGCACGAGTCCTGCGACCGCTGTCCACAACCACCACAGGTTGCCGGCAGCATTCAATGGCTCGATAAAGAGCAACAAAACGGCAAGAGCAATGACCCACGCGACAATGCCAACGAGCATCGCCTTGCGGTCGTCAGTCTCGACCGGCTGGGGGTCGGGCCGTCGTTCCGAGTCTTTGAGCCAGATACGCACGGTTTCAGGCTAGTGGCTATTGGCGATCACAAAGTCGATTGATGAGACCAACTTGCGTACGTCATCCGGTTCGATCGCAACGAAGGTGGCAACGCGCAGCTGGTTGCGACCGAGTTTGCGATACGGGTTGGTGTCAACAATGCCGTTGGCTCGCAGCGTCTTGTCGATTGCCGAAGCATCGATGGCATCATCGAAATCGATCGTGACAACAACCTGCGAGCGGTGCTCCGGGTTGATGACGAAGGGTGTGGCAACGTCGCTTGCCGAAGCCCAGTCATACAGAACTGACGAGGATTCACGGGTGCGAGCATCTGCCCATGCAAGGCCGCCGTTGCCGTTGATCCAATCGATCTGGTTCTCGAGAAGTAGCAAAGTACTGAGTGCCGGGGTGTTCAGCGTCTGGTTGAGGCGTGAATTGTCGACCGCATTCTTGATCGACAAGAACTCGGGAATGTAGCGACCCGAAGCAGCGATACGCTCGACGCGTTCGATCGCAGCGGGCGAGAAGAGGGCAAACCACAGCCCGCCGTCCGACGCAAAGTTTTTTTGCGGTGCGAAGTAATAGACATCAGCCTGACTGGCATCAAACTGGATGCCGCCTGCAGCGCTTGTGGCATCAACAACGGTGAGCACGCTGCTGTCATCAAAGCGGCGAACAGGAGCCATAACACCGGTTGAGGTCTCGTTGTGGGGATACGCGAACACATCGGCGCCATCGATTTCGTCGAGTTCAGCGAACGACCCGCCCGGGGCGTTCACGACATGAGGCGATTCGAGGTGGGGTGCTGCGGCTGCTTTCGCAAACTTTGACCCGAACTCTCCGAAGGAAAGGTGGGCGCTGCGACGTTCGATGAGGGCGAAGGCTGCGGCATCCCAGAAGGCGGTCGAGCCACCATTTCCGAGGACAACTTCGTAGCCGTCAGGAATCTGGAACAGGTCGCCAAGCCCCGCACGTACGCGGCCGACGAGGTCGCGAACGGGTGCCTGACGGTGAGAGGTGCCGAGGATTGTGTGGGCGGCTGACGCAAGATATTCGATCTGTTCTGGGCGCACCTTGGATGGGCCGCATCCGAATCGTCCATCGGCGGGAAGGAGGTCATTGGGAATCGTCAGGCTTGCCATGCGTCCGATTCTATTGGCCCATTCGGGCTAGTCTTATTTCATGACCGATCTCGTTGACACCACCGAGATGTACCTGCGCACGATTCTTGACCTTGAAGAAGAGAACATCGTTCCGTTGCGGGCACGCATCTCTGAACGGCTCGGCCACTCTGGGCCAACCGTTTCGCAAACTATCGGCCGCATGGAACGTGACGGCCTTGTCGTTGTTGAAGGCGACCGTCACCTCGAATTTACTGCGGAAGGCCGCCGCCGTGCCACGCACGTGATGCGCAAGCACCGTCTCGCTGAGCGACTGCTCGCTGACGTTATTGGGCTCGATTGGGCTCTGGTTCACGATGAGGCGTGCCGCTGGGAACATGTGATGAGCGAGCAGGTTGAGCGCAAGCTCATCGAAATGCTTGATCACCCCACTGAGTCGCCCTACGGCAATCCGATCCCTGGCCTTGAAGAGTTGGGTGGCGTCGCTGCTCCCTCCTTCAGCGCGGGAATGGTGAACATCGTTGATTTGGTTGCGGAGACAACTGCACCAGTTTCGGGGCTCATCCGTCGACTCGGAGAGCCTGTGCAGTTCGAACCAGAACTGTTGCAGCAACTGTTCAATGCCGGCGTGATGCCAGGCAAGACGGCAACGTTCTCTGCCGCCGACTCCTATGTTGCGGTCACCGTCGAAGGATTTGGTGAGGGGCTCGAACTGCCAAACGAGGTTGCCGTTCACATTTTCGTTGAGAAGCCGCGCGTCTAGTTCTCTGAATCTGGTGTTTACCAAGACGTAATCGTCTTGTCATTCTGTGCGGCGCGCCTCCGTGCAAAAGGTGCCAAAAATTGGGTTAGCCTGTAGCTCTTGGAGTTCACGAATGAACCGGAGAATCGCATGTTGAGTAGGTGCAGCGTCCAAACCGTGGATGCGCGTGCCCACTTCTACATACGACACAGCAGTATTGTGCGCGGCAGTTTTCGCGCGCTGAATCACTAGGCATCGTCTTTCGACGGTGCCTTTTTGTTTTCTGCCTCCCATTCGCTGAGCCTCAAGGAAGTCGATTGCCTGCAAGCCGTGCAGGCTCTTTCGAGAGGATGACAATGCGTACTTTGGTACTGAACGCCGGCTACGAACCGCTCGCGGTCGTGTCTTTCAAGCGAGCGATTGTGCTCGTTTTGAATCAGAAGGCGACGATCATTGCTGCCGATTCGGAGCATCCGGTGTGGGGTTCAAGCGGATCGTGGGATCGCCCGTCGGTGATCATCCTGCGAAATTATGTGCGCATTCCTTCTGCGAGAAGACTGCCAGTGTCCCGTCGGGGAGTTTTGCGCCGAGATGGCCACCGCTGTGGCTATTGCGGCGGCTCGGCGAACACCATTGACCACATAATGCCGCGGTCGCGAGGGGGCGAAGACTCGTGGGAAAACTTGGTGGCGTGTTGCCTGCGCTGCAATAACATCAAGAGCAATCGCACCCCTGCTGAGATGAAGTGGCGCCTGCTGATTAAGCCGCGCCCACCACACACGAGCGCGTGGCTTGTGAGGGGAATTGAAAGGGCACTCCCAGATTGGGAAGAATATTTGGCTCCAGCCGCATAACTGTTATGCTGTTGTGATTATTCCCGTAGCCCGAGACTTTCCCTAGATCTGTCTCGACTTCTCTTAACTGTTAGGTTTTCGTTTGTCGCGCTTGCCCTCTGATAGCTCGGATGCTCTCGGCGTCCCCGCGGGAGAAGCCGACAGCAATGCACCAGTATTTCTTTCGCGACGCGAAGCGCGTGCTGCCCGTGACGCGGCTGCCGCGAAGCACACGGCGGTAGCAAAATCTCCGAGTGCACAGCCAACAGTGGAAAAGGCGCCGCAGATTTCGGCAGTCATCCAGGCGCCAGCGGTCGTGCCCGAGATTCCGATTGCTCCCGATGCTGTGGTGCGCTCAAACGTTGCTGCGTCCAGCCCCGTAGCGAAAGCTGCGAATCGTGCGGTGGCGCGACCACGTACCGGTTCGCCAAAGCGCGCTCGCCGCAACCCCGTGCGAGCTATGGCGTCAATGGTTGTCATCGGCGGGCTTTTTGCGGTCGCAGGGTTGCCGGCTTACGCAGAGAGTGGCCTCTTTGCTGATGAGGGTTCGGTTGTCGCTTCTGCCGAGGTTTCAGATGCTGCCACGGTAAGCGTCCAGTCGCTTACTGTCAGCGCAGACCTCACTCTTCCTGAGCTGAAGCGCGACCAATTCGAGGCGACCTCGCCTGAAGATTTGGCTCTCATCCGTCAGCAAACCGCACTTGCTTCGGCCAACGCGGTTTACGCAGCATCGGGCGCTCGAGCGTTGGGCGACGATTACCCGTGGGCGACAGCGGGCTACAACCTGTCTCCTCTCAACTACTACTACCGCCAGTGCACCGACTTTGTGGCGTGGCGTCTGAACCGCGATGTCGGTTCGTTCTCGGCACCCTTCCGTTGGGCGTGGGCTGACCTGACTCCGAACGGCGGAAACGCATCGCAGTGGAAGGCCGCTTGGGATGCCCACGGCTGGACAGTCAGCGCCACCCCCGTGGTCGGTTCTGTTGCCTGGTTCGGTTGGGATAACCACGTCGCTTACGTCAAGGCAGTAAATGCCGACGGCACTGTTTTGCTCGAAGAGTACAACTACGTGAACCGCGTCTACAGCCAGCGCACGCTTGCTTCTGTTGATGTTGAGGCGTTCCTTTACCCACCTGGGCAGTAGCATCCGCTTGGAGTGCGCGGTGAATGTGCGCCTATGAACAACACCGAACTCGTTGCCGCCTTTGAGGCTGGCAAGATTTCTCCCGCAGAGTTTTCTCATGAAAACCATGTCCGTGTAGCGTGGGGCCTCGCTCGCCACTACGGCAAGGCTGATGGGCTTGAACTGCTCACTATCGGGATAAAGGCGCTCGCTGTTCGGGCTGGCAAGCCGGATGCGTTCCACGTCACCCTCACGCGAGCCTGGTTCGAGCTCATCTCCTCGGTAGGAGATGTTGATGCGGCGCCTGAGCTGTTCGGTAAGTCGATCATCAAGCATTTCTATTCTGCCGGGCGGATTGCTTCGGGTCGCGAGCAGTGGCTCGAACCAAACCTCAATCCGCTGAAGTGGCCGATCCCTGAGCTCGCTGGCGAGCCGACCAGCGAATCGCACTGAGTCCGGGCCGGTCGCCTTCGGCATCCGAGTGCCTGACTCGACTACACTCGTAGCGCCAGCCTCTGTAGCTCAACGGAAGAGCAACTCCGTCCTAAGGGGAGAAACTTTACCAATCTCCCTTGATTTTCCGGGATTTTCTCCAATTTTGAGTGGCAAAAGAATGGCAGAGTCCGAAATCTCCTCCAGAAAGAAATTCCGCCTCCGTAGCTCAATGGAAGAGCGTGCGCGTCCTAAGCGTTAGGTTGCAGGTTCGAGTCCTGTCGGGGGCACTTTATTTTGTGGTCACTCAATTTCTTCCCACGGGCCAGACCGTCCAAAAATATCGGGCGATCTGGGAGTAAATTTGTGCGATTGTGTGCGTCTCAGGGTGTTTGTCTACTGCGGTAGTTGTTCTTCGGCTTGCGGCGCTCCACAGTCCATACCCGACGCCATCGTTTGCGCAGTTCCGCTCGCTGAGCGGCGAAAGCGATGGGATCGCCGAGATGCTCCCGGAGCTCGTCCCGATCGACCGCTGAGGAATTTGGTGCTGTGAGGACGACGAGCATGCCAGCAGTTCGGAGCAGGATGACTGCATCAACAGCCGTGGGGCATAGCTCGCGCCCGTGTGCCATGGAGTTCCGCAGCGTAGCCACCGGATTCCTAATCGTGCGAAGCCAATCGACATCTAGACCGAACGTTTCCAGCCTTTCGGCAAATGTTTCAAGCGCCGGGAAGTGTCCTTCAGAACGACCTGTTTCGATCCGGTAGATAGGTTCGCCCAGCGTTAGCAACAAGCCGCGTGCGCCAGCTTCAACCAGCGGAAAGGCCGCACGTGCAGCATCAGCGTGCCGCCCCTCCCAATAACTCTCGATGGCGTAGCCGAGAGCCGTTGCCATCTTCGCGTCGCAATTGAACTTTGTCGCGAGATGAGCGCCAATTTCCTGACCAGCAACCATGCCATATTCGGTGTTGATCGCTGTGAGCTCGTTCGCAAGAACTATCCCGTACGAAGACGCATTCATTCGCTCCACCCGCTCAAGCCATTCGTTGACAGCGGCTTCTGGACCGACACTCGATTTTACCGGCATCTGATCGTCGCTGAGCGTCATCCGTGACACTAGTTGGAGGATGCCCTTCCCGCTGGCCTCGGCAGCGTATCGGAGGTTTGCGTCATGCGAGCCCGTGGGAGCAGGAGTCGTGAGCCACATCTCTAGGGCATCCAGGGGGCTTCTCGACCAACGGAACCGTGTCAATCGCTGATCCATAATATGGCGCGGGAGGAGCAACTCAGCGCTCACTGACTGCAGGTCTAGATCATCGGCGGACATCTCTTGCATCGCGGCGACGGCGTTTCCACGCATGTCGGTGAGGCCGAACTTCTGAGCTTCTGCTGCCGCAGTGTGAAGCCACGTCAGCCGAAGAAAGCCCTCCGTTGCGTCGGCGAGAGCGAGGTAGTGCTGAACTAAAGATCGGCGAGCGGCTGTTCGCTCAAGAGGTGTTTCGGCTAACTGCTCGCGGACCTCAAAGATCGCCTCGAACATTGGCGCTGAGGCGCCGTGATCCGTCTCGATTGCATCGAGCAGCCCGCCGACCTGCCGCCTACTAGGTTCTACAAACTCTCCCGTGCGCGGCGCTATCGCTAGTGGTTCGACTGATTGAAAGAGAACACCGGGTGGCACCCCAGCAATCGCGGTCGCGCTTACGGCCATCTCGTAGAGTGCGCGACGAGTGTCCGCTTCTAGTGACATTGAGAACTGCCGGCCCAGGGTCCATGCGCGACGAAGACACGATGCTCGATAGTACGGATCTAGCGTCGACAGGGCCCCGAGACCCATGTACGCGTCGGCGATTTCCTCGGCGACTTCTCGCCCGGTTTTCGCTCCCGCACTGAACGCGAGATCAGTCAGGTGCGTCTTCGGGAGGGCATGCGTTACTTGATCGGCCAGCTCTGCCCAAAATTGCTTTTCTGCCGGGTCAACTTTGTCGAAGGCCATTGGCCAGTCGCCACCAGCCGATGAGAATCGCTGCCCGAGCCCTATAGCGCCGTATTTCTTCGGATCGGCCGTATACGAATATGCGAATGCTCGCTCGCACATCGAGACTAGCGCGGTCCGCTTCGTGGTGTCCGCGGCACCGCCAAGCACAGCCGTCAGACCGGCGAGGAGTTCCCATGGCTCTGGCGCGTCCTCACTCAAGGAGTCGATGTGGGAAGCGAGCGCCACTAGCTCGTCATGGGTGTACGCGTGCGGGTCTGAACTACCCTCGGGTTTTGGTTCGCCAGACTGTTCGTCGGTCATCAACAATTCCTAGCTTTCAGTTGGAAGGTCGATGCGTCGTTGACGTCCAGTTCCTCCATGGGTCCTAAGCGTAGCGAGAACAGGCTTCAGGCCGAGCGGCGTGCACGTCGCCGCTCCCTTCGGTCGGAGAAACAACGGCAGAGCCGGTGGCAACGCCGGTGGCAAACGGGTGGCTTTAGTGGTGGTAAAGGGTGGTAATCGCTTGTAATCGGTGGTGACCGAGAACTGCGAACTCGCCAGTGTTTATGCGGGATTTGGCCACATTTAGCGTCATCTGGTAATTAGTTGTATCGCTAAAAGCCGCAGTCCTAAGGAGCAGGTTGGGGGTTCGAATCCCTCCAGGGGCACAGCCTTTTTTGCCTTCTGACCAGGTATTTGTTCTGTGGTCAGACCATGAAAAATCCGTTTTTGCCCACCTTTTGCCCACTCTTAGAAAACTCTGACGGCAAACTCGAGCCAGATTCTATGGCGTCCATTGCGCTTCGTTCGTCGTCTCAGAACGCCGAAATCGAGCGTTTCGAAACTCTCTTGGCTCGATAAAGAACTGAGCATTCTGCTCTCTGAGTCCCTGGCGCGAAGGTTGTCAGACGTTGACGAAGTTCCTGGACGGCCGCGTTCTCAGCAAGCTTCGGGCCCAACCCGGTGCGAGGACCGAGGCGGCGCAAAGGAGCCGGTCGACACGTAAAGCCCGCAAACGCCGAGGAGCGTGTCCACACGGCTACTGGTCGATAGATTCGGCGCGTGGACTTTGAACACATCGCCGTCGTGTTGGACCGTTAGTCAGGGGGCCGCAGCGCGCGGGCGGTAGGCTCAAACCTGATTGAGGGTGTCGACGCATGGGAGAGCTAATGGCCGAGCGCAAGTCAGCGAGAAAACCGATCGCAGATCAAATGTACGACGTGTTGCTACATCAGTTCATGTCGGGGGAGCGCGGAGCGGGCGAGAGTCTGAACATTGGCGCACTCTCTCGCGAGCTCGATGTCAGTCAGACGCCGCTGCGTGAGGCGCTCGCGCGCTTGGAGTACACGGGCCTTGTTCAGCGTGAGGCGCTTCGTGGGTACCGCGTCGCACCAATGATGACGCGCGCCGAAGTCGAGCAGCTGAAGGAAGCGCGTCTTGTGCTGGAGCCCCGTCTCGCCTACTGCGCCGCGTTGCGAATCACGCCTGAGTTTCTTGCCGCGTTGCGTGAGAGCCTGAACGAGTTCGAACAGTCAGCGGATGCGGCTGACATGGAGACCGAAGGTTTTGACCTGTATTGGCGATCGGACAACCAGTTTCACACGCTGATCGCGGAACAGTCGGGTAACCAGTTCTTGGCACTCGCGTACGCGGCGCTCAGCGGCCAGATTCAGCGGTTCCGACTCTTTTCCAAGTTTGGTCGCACGGGAGCACGTCAGGCAGCGCCCGAGCACGGTGCGATCTTCGATGCGATCGTGGCGGGCGATGCGGACAGTGCGGCAGAAGCGATGCGCCTGCACGTTCTCGGTGCTACGGAGCGACTTTTGGGGAGCTAAGTCGGCGGCAGCGCTCATGGACAAACCAGTGAGAATCCAATACTATAGTCAATAGTATTGGAAGGAGATGCGATGGAGCAGATGAAGCAGGCCGCGGCGCGGTATACCGCTCACCCTCTCGTTGAAGGGTTTCCCGGCAAGTCCAGCTCGCACGGCGCCTTTGGCTGGAGCAGCCTCTGGCTCCTAGACGATGGCACACGCCGTGTACTGGTCGATGCGGGGCAGCCCGCCTACATTCCTCTGATTCACGAGTCGCTCGAACGTCTGGGTCTGACCGCGGCAGACATCACGGACGTATTGCTGACCCATATGCACTGGGATCACGTCGCAAACTTTACGATGTTCCAGAACGCCGTCACCTGGGTGGGCGAGCAGGAACTGGCATGGGCGGCAGAGCAGCCAGCAGGAACCAAGTTCATCCCTGACCTGCATGTGCAAGAGCTCATGCGCCGTACCGAGCGTGTCGAACGGATGCGGCCGGGGCAAGAAGTGCTGCCAGGAATCCACGCGATTGCCGCCCCCGGTCACACGCCTCATCACCTGGCATTCTTCACTGAGCGCGCTGAGCAGTCCCTCATTTTTTCGGGGGACTCAGTGAAAAACATTCACGAGCTGGCCACTGCGCACGTTGACTCCACCATGGACGAAGACGCGAGCGTTCGCACAATCGATCGCTTGCGTTCGCTTCTGACCGACACGAGCGCGACTCTGCTGCCCGGCCATGATGTCGGCCTCAGAATTATCGATGGTGAGGTGCAGCGCCTGCGAGAACAGCGCGCCCAGATCAGTTTCTTTGCCGACGCACTGAGCCCCGAGGCGGACCGCAGCATCGGCTGCGCCGACGCCGGATGAAAGGACAATCATGACTTCCGTCCTCTATACAGGAGGCGCTGGCCGCATGGGCCGCGTGATCCGAGAAGGACTCGCGGGGAACTATGAACGCGTGGTCCTATACGTGCGCAGCGAACCGGTCGAACACCTCTTCGCACACGAAGAGGTCGTCGTCGGTGACCTCAGCGACCTGGAGGCCCTGACCGCGGCTGCCCAAGGCATCGACGTGATCGTGCACCTTGGAGCTGTCGCAGACGAAGCGTCATTCGAACGCATCCGCGAAGCCAACATTGACGGCACATACAACGTCTACGAGGCATCGCGCCGCGCGGGAGTGCGCCGTATCGTGTTTGCCAGTTCCAACCACATCATCGGGTTTCACCCCGCCTCCGAACGTCTCGACGAGAGCGCTTCGATTCGCCCAGACTCGTACTACGGCGTTTCGAAAGCGTTTGGCGAGGCACTGGCGAGCCTGTACTACGACAAGTGGGGAGTGGAATCGGTGTTATTGCGCATCGGAACGTTCCGTCCCGAGCCCGAAGATGTGCGCCAGCTTGCGCTGTGGTTGAGCTGGCGAGATGGCATTGAGCTGACTCGCTGCGCGATTGAAAACGGTCCTGTGGGATGCCAGGTTGTTTATGGTGTCTCGGCAAACGCCGATGGCTGGTGGGATGCGCAGGCCGGTTGGGCTGCTATCGGATTCACCCCGCAAGACAATGCGGCGGAGCACGCGCAGGACGTCGACCTTGACGTTCCTGCCCCCCAGTATCACGGCGGTGCATTCACCGCCTCTGAGTACCAAGGAGGAATCTGGTGAGCGAAAACACCACGTCCCACGATGTCATAATCACTACCGCGTTCCTCAACCCGGGCGACGAGGTAGACACACTGCTGCGTGGTGCCGGTCTGACGACGCGCCACGAGCCGAACCTTGCTGCCTATTCTGAGGTAGACCGTCGTGCGATCTTGGCCTCAACGCGCGCCATCATCGCGGGAACTCAGCCGCTGACAGCGAACGATCTTGCCAGCGCTCCGAACCTGCAGATCGTCGTACGAACGGGTGTCGGGTACGACAGCGTTGACGTCGAAGCAGCAACGATTCAGGGTGTTCCAGTCTGTGTCACGGCGGGCGCTAATCGTCAGGCCGTTGCCGAACACGTTTTCGCACTCATGTTGGGTGTTGCCCGTCGTGTTCCCGAGAACGTCACCAACCTGAGAGCAGGGACCTGGCAGCAGCTCTCGGGCCGCGAGCTCCGTGGCGCGACGTTGGGAGTGTTGGGTCTCGGATCCATCGGCAAGGCCGTGGCCACGATTGCCGCAGGTTTCGGCATGAAGGTCATCGCCTATGACCCGTACTTCGACGACGAATTCGCTTCAGAACACAATATTGCCCGTGCGGAGCTTGACGACGTTCTTTCGCAGGCCGATTTCGTGACGCTGCATCTGTTCCTCGATGACTCGACGCGAAACCTCATCAATGCGGAGCGCTTGCGTTCCATGAAGAACGACGCGGTTCTGGTTAACACGGCTCGTGGCGGCATTGTTGATGAAGCGGCCGTTGTCGACGCTGTTCGCGCCGGTGTGATTGGCGGCGCAGCTCTGGACGTGTTCGAGCAGGAACCCCTGCCTGCAGACAGTGCGCTTCTTCACACGCCTGGCATCCTCGCCACGACCCACGTCGCGGGCGCAACCCGTGAAGCGCGTGGCGAGTCTGGTCGTATGGCCGCAGCCAACGTGATCAGCGTTCTCGCGGGGGGCGATGCGCAGTTCGTTGTGAATCCGGCATACCGAGAAGACGTAGCATGATCATCCAGACATCGGGCGGGCAGCTCCGGCTGGCAGCCAACCTCAAATGGATGTACACCGAGCTGCCCTTCGAAGCACGATTCGACGCGGCTGCGGCTGCAGGTTTCACGGGGGTTGAATTTGCATCCCCCTACGAGCTCCCTGCTGCGCGCGTGCGAGAGTTGCTCGATAACGCCGGCCTCACGCAGGCGCTGATCAACACCCCCGGTGGTCCTGCGGGTTCCGCTACCGCCATGGGCACAGCGTATGTGCCATCCGCTCAGACCGTATTTCGTGAGGGCGTCGAGCGGGCACTCCACTACGCAGATGTGCTCGGCAACCCCATCGTCCACGTGATGGCTGGCCTGCGTCCCGCGGAAGTGGACCCGGAGTTCGCCTTTGCGACATACGTCACCAACATTGGCTGGGCTGCAGCGCAGGCTCGCGCGGCTGGCGTTCACATCGTGCTCGAAGCGATCAACAAGCGCGAGCAGCCAACCTACGGCTTGGCTTCGATGGAGACGGCGGCCGCAGTAGCTGAAGCCGTTGACCCTGGCACCGTGGGCGTGCTGTTCGACGTCTATCACGCACAGGCCGACCGCGGCAACGTGATCGAGCGGTTCGAGCGGCTTGCCCCACTGGTCAAGCACGTACAGATTGCGGATAATCCCGGCCGAGGCGAGCCCGGAACAGGGGAAATTGCGTACGAGCAGGTGCTTGCACGGATTGCCGCCAGCGGCTACTCCGGATGGGTTGGTTGCGAGTATGGTCCCGTCGGCGACACTGACGAAGGCCTCAACTGGATCGAAAGGATTACCCAGTGAACGCCGTGAAAATCGCCCTGATTAGTGCGACAACGCTGGCCATTGCACCGGCAGCAGCCGCGGTGAGCGCGGCAATTCCGAACAGCACGGTGTGGAATCTTCTTGACGACCATCTGCTTTCCGATCTGAAGCAGCAAGGGGAGATGACCGCACCACTCGCTGCTCGCATGGACGTTCTGATCGAGTCCGCCCTCGCTGGCGGGGCGGACGGTATCTTGCTGACGTGCTCCCAATACGGCGTGCGCGCCGACTACCGTGACCCCGCAACCGACGGTGTTGCCGTGTTTTCCGCGGACGGACCGCTTTTCGAAGACACCGTAGCGCTCTCGCCCGCGAGCGTTCTCCTCGTCGCGTCACTGGAGTCAGCGGCTGAAGACAGCACCGCGCGCCTCAAAGCTGTCTTTGCAGCTGCAGGCGCGGCGACCTCCATCCACCCCATCGTGGTGCCCGCCGCGGCCAAACCTCTCGCCGTTGCCGAGCTAGCCGCCCACCTGGGCGCCGCTATTTCTGCGGCGAGCGAGCCCTACGACGTGGTCGTGCTCGCTCAGTATTCACTCGCTCCCGCGGCCGAGGTGCTGCGTGACCATATCACCGTGCCTGTCCTCGACGGTCCGAGTGTTGCCGCTTCGCGCTTGCGCGCCGTGATCGAGGGATCACCACGATGATTGGCGTCATTGCTGATGATGTGACGGGTGCAACCGATGTGGCTGCGGCCCTCAGCCGCGAGGGCCTGCGAACGCTGCTTACCCTCAATGCAGAAACTCCCGTCACGGGAGATGCTGACGCCATCGTGACTGGCCTGAAGACCCGCTCGATCCCGGTGGCTGACGCCGTAGCGACGAGCCTGGTGGCGCTACGTACGTTGCAGGACGCTGGCGCCACGCGCTTTTACTTCAAGTACTGCTCGACGTTCGATTCAACGGATGAGGGGAACATCGGGCCCGTCACTGAGGCGCTCGCCCAGGCTCTGGGAGTGTCGACGGTGGTGACGACCCCTGCGGCCCCCATCCACGGGCGCACCGTGAGTGACGGAAATCTGTACGTCTTTAACGTTCCGTTGCATGAGACGCACATGGCGCACCATCCGATCACGCCGATGCGAGACTCGAACCTCGTGAGCCTGCTCACTCCGCAGGTGCAGGGCACTGTCACAACGCTGCCGCTTTCTGCAGTGCATGCTGGAGCGGCTGTAGCACGCGCCACGATCACCGCAGCCGAGAGCGCAGGTATTGCACACGTGATCGCAGATGCCGTTGACGCCGCCGATCTCGCGGCAATCGCCGAAGCTGTAGACACCGCAGTGCTGACCGCCGGGTCTGCCGGTCTCATCGGTGCAATTGCCGGACGTCAGTTCGCATCCGGCCGCACAATTTCCGCACCGCCCGCCGGACGCACCGCGATCATCGCTGGAAGTTGTTCGCGACGGACTCTTGAGCAGATTGCCGCGTTTCAGACATCTGGTGGACCCTCGCACCGCGTCATTGCAGAACCAGGCCAGACGGCATTGGAACTGGCTGAGGCAGCGTTGACGTGGTGGGATAAACAGCCCGCAGAAATCTCCGCGCTGATTTACTCGTCAAGCTCGGACGAAGAACGCAATGACGAACTGCCAGAGGCCGGTGAGCTGTACGAACAAGTGGCAGGAATCGTCGCCCACGGACTGGCGTGCCGTGGGGTTCAGCGCATGCTCGTCGCAGGTGGTGAGACGTCGGGCGCAGTGATCCGTGAACTCGGAACCACGGTTGCTGTTGTGGGGGATGAGGCTGCCGTAGGTGCGCCCTGGATTCATGACGTGACCCATGGCGTGCACCTCGTGCTGAAGTCAGGAAACTTTGGTGACATCGACATGTTCACCTCCGTTGTGGGAGATGCAAGCGATGACTGACCTACGTAAAACTGTCGAACGCGTGGCACACTCTATCCACAGGCGCGGGCTCACTCATGGTCGTACGGGCAATCTGGCGGTACGCGAAGGAGATCGCATTTTGGTGACCCCAACAGGTGTGAGCCTGGCCGATGTCTCGAGCACCGATCTATCTGTGCTCGATGGTGAGGGTCGTCATCTCGAAGGTCCTCCACCGACAAAAGAGGCGTTTTTGCACGTTGCCGTTCTTCGGGCTCGACCGTCGGCGCACGCAATCGTGCATACGCACTCGGTGCACGCTGCTGCGCTATCCTGCCTGGCTGATCTTGACCAAGATGACGCGCTGCCACCGCTCACCGCGTACTACGGAATGCGCGTTGCGCCACTGCAGGTCCTACCGTACTTTGCGCCAGGCGATAAGGCAGCGACCCGTGCCGTCCAGCGAGCTGCCACGCGCTCGCACGCGCTGTTGTTGCGCAACCACGGGCCAGTGATTGCCGGCGCTGACCTCGACTCGGCGTTGGATGCGCTCGAAGAACTCGAACACACCGCGCAAATCTTCTTCCTCACATCAGGGATGCGCACCGCACCCCTAACGACGCAACACCTCGCTGCCCTGCAGCCTCAGCCCCCTCAGGAGCCCAAAGCATGATCACGCTATACAGCGGACTCGTCGTTCGACAGCCGCTCGTTGAAGAACTTATTCCAGCGTTCGAAGCCGCTACGGGTGATCGCGTCGTGGCAACGTTTGAGCCGACCACTGTGCTGCTCGACAAGATCGCTGGCGGCGAGCGTCCTGATTTGTTTCTGGGCGTTTCGGCTTCCGCGCATGACCTAGCAGCTCAGGGCATTCTCGATGAGGAAACCGTTTCTGACATCGCAGTCTCGGCCGTCGGGTTCGCGCGGCTAACTGACACACGGGCGCCTGCTTCAGATACCGAAGAGGAATTTCTTCAGTATCTTTGCGACTTTCGAGTCGCGTACACGCTCTCTGGCGCCAGCGGTATTCATTTCATGAAAGTGCTGCGCGAACGTAACCTGCTCGACATTATCGACGAGCGTGCCGTGCACTTTCCCGCAGGTCTCACCGCTGAAGCCGTGGTCGACGGTCGTGCAGATATTGCCATCCAGCAGGTATCCGAGTTGCGCTCCGTGACAGGTGCGCACGTGGTGGCTCCGATTCCGCACGCGCTGCAGTCATACGGTCGCTTCGCGATCGGCGTTGGCGTTTCTGCACCTGCATCTGCCCTGGCATTCGCGGCGACGCTCACCGAAGCGCGCGCGCAAGCGGCATTCGCGAGCGTTGGACTCAGCGCACCGTAAGGCCCCACGCTCACAACCTGCTGCGCAGACGCAGCGGAAAGTTAGGAATCATGACGAAGAGAAAAGTGATTATCGACACCGATACGGGTGTAGACGACGCACTGGCGATCATGCTGCTTGCAGCGGAACCCGACGTGGAGATCCTTGCGGTGGTCAGCGTCTTCGGAAACTGCACGGGCGAACGTGCGGCAGACAATGCGCGATACGTGCTCGACACCTGCGGGCGCAGTGACGTTCCGGTCTACCGCGGAAGCGATGTTCCCGTTAAGCAGGAGCTGCGCCTGAACCCGGGCATTCACGGCGAAGACGGGTTCGGGAACACCGGTTTGCGCCCCGCGGTCTCCGTTGCGACCGAGCCCAGCGGTGTTGACGTAGTGCTCGAACTTGTGCGCCAGCATCCCGGTGAGATCGACTATCTCGCCATTGGCCCGCAGACGAACCTTGCTCGCGCGTTAGAGAGTGAACCTGATCTGCTGAAGATGCTACGCAGCACCGTGATCGTTGGCACGCTGGGGCCCGCGCTTTACCGCGACACCGAACCGTGGGCTGATCGCCGCTTCCGAGTGTCGCGTGATCCCAACGTGACGTTTGACATCGACGCCGCTGAATCTGTCGCCGCTCACGAGGGTGATGTGACATGGTGCGGCCCCTATGTCACGCGCCAGGCTCTCGTTCCCGAGAACTTCTTCCTCGAGATCGCAGAGTCGACGGGCTACGCACCCGCCAACCTGATCACGAAGATCAGTGCGGACTACGCAGGATTTTACAGCCGCTCGTACCCACAACCAGGGGACGAGCGCGTCATGGGTATCAACGACAGCATGGCCGTCGCTGCCCTTCTGCGACCTGATCTGATCACGGCATCCGTGCAGCGCCCGTTGCAGACGTTCCAAGATCCAGCGACGGGGGACCGCTACTTGGCCGGTGTACACCCCGTCGAGGATGAGACGCGACCCCTGCACCGCGTTGTGGTGGACATGAACTTTGACGGCGTTCTGCGAATGATCGGCGAAGCCCTGCGCAGCCCCCTTCCTTGGCGCTAGAAAACAACGAGAAGGCCCCCTGAACTCGAGCTGAGTTCAGGGGGCCTTCTTATTGCTTCTTTAATCGTCGTAGGAGCGAGCGCGTATCCACGGCATGGGCAGGAGTTCGATGGGTTCCGCTGCGGCGACGACACCGTCCCCAGTGTCGACGAGGACGCGTAGATCCTGACCAAATTTCGGGATCAGTTCACGGCACACCCCGCACGGATTGATGACGTGCGGAACATCGTCACCCCTGAGTCCGACAGAAACGATCGTGGTGATGGCTTCCTCGCCGCCAATTTTCGCGTTGGCGACCGCGCTGCTTTCTGCGCACACCTTGACGCGCGGGGTGGCGAGACTCACGCCGAGATACACGGCTCCCGAGACGCCACGTGCAGCGGCGGCAACTCGAACCGCGCCAGGATCATGCACCCGTGACAGGAGTGCGGCGGCGGCATCGATGAGTTCCGCGTCTGAAGCAAGAAGTTCTTGAGTCACAGTCGTACCTTTCTAAGTGTCCGGGAGAAAGACGAAGCCTTCGACCGTGTCTAAAATCCACGGCCGAAGGCTTGTGCTGCTGGCTGCGCTCAGAGTGTGCAGCCGTCCGTCGCTCTAGTGCTTGGTTCCGAAAGCGGTGACGGACTCGACGAGCGCGTCTGCAACAGCTGCCGCGTCAATGTCCAGCAACACATCGACATTGGGGACTCCGCCCCAGCGGTCAACCATCTGGACGACCGTCTGTCCGCGGGTGTGCTTGCCGTCGAGTTCGACATCGACGCGCAGATGGCGCATTTGGAACCAGTCGGGGTTGATGGCGTATGCAACACACGGAACATCGTTCAGGTGCATGCCTTCGATCTTCCACTCGGGCATCTCAGTGGTGTCCTGGTGGCGGTCAGGATAGCCGATCATCTCGCACAGGGCCCGGCCCATGGGCGAACCCGATGTCCAGAGCTTCTCGACCCGTTCAGGAGTAACCGAGAATTTGCGGCACACGTCGAGACCGACCTGTGTGAGCTTCGCTCCAGATTGGATGACGATTTCGGCAGCTTCGGGATCGTTGAAGATGTTCGCGCTGGCAACAGGAGAGGCATTTCCCCATGTGAGAGCTGCTCCACCCATATAGATGATCCGGCGAACGTTCTCAGCAAACTTCGGCTCCAACGAGATCGCGAGAGCGACGTTCGTGAGCGGTGCGAGCGCCATGATGCTGATCTCGCCCGGGTTCGACATGACGAGCTCGATCATCTTCTGCACGGCCTCGGTGGGGCCATCAGCGCCGGGAGCTGGATCGGGGTATTCCCAGTACCCAACTCCGCTGGGGCGGTGAATGTGCTCGGCGAAATTTGGCTCGCCTACGAGAGGGCGGGGAGCACCAACCCAAATCGGCAGGTCCGGGCGACCCGACAGGTGCGTGATCTTACGTGCGTTGGCGGTTGCCTTCTGAACGTTCACGTTCCCGAAGACGGTGGTGAGCGCCTCGACATGGAACTCGTCCGTTGCGAGTGCCCAGAAAAGTGCGCCGGCGTCGTCGATGCCGGGATCAGTGTCGATGATGAAGCGTTCCATGGTTCCGTTCTTTCTAGGGTGCCTGTATCGGTGGGGAACCTCTGCGCGGTACCGCCGACGTCGCCGACGGTACCGCGCAGAGAGTTCGCCTACTTACCGACGAAGATGCCGTTGCGCTTCTTCGCTGCGAGGTACAGAACCACGCTAATGGCGCACAGGGTGGCGATGTATATCGGGAACATCCAGAACGTGCCCTCGCCCTGCGTCCACAGCAAAAGATACGAAGCGGTGCCACCGAATAGCGCAACGCCTACGCCGTAACCGAGGCCGAGGCCCGTGCCGCGAATGTGTTGGGGCAGTAGCGAGTTCGAGACCGTGACGAAGATCGTCATGTTGAGAAGCAACACGATTGCGCCGCCGAACATAACCCCTGCGAAAGTTCCGATGCCGGGCTGTGTGTAGAGCAATGACAGGAAGATCGTCGGAATTGCCAGGACGCGAGCAACGACGAATACCTTCGACATCGGGAAGCGGTCAAGATACTTGCTGAGGAACAGTGCGCCAAGAGTCATGAAGACTCCGAAGCCGGTGGTGATACCGAAAACAGCGGCGGGGTCTTCCTGGAAAGCAGCGCGCGCGAGGTTGGGCAGACCGGCGATCCACGTGTAGTTATAGGCCTGAATGGCACCGACGATGAAGACGGTCGCCAAAACGCTCAGCCAGTACTTGCGCACGTCGCCCCATACCGAGGGGAGCTGCTTCTTCACAACCTTCGCTTCGCGTGCGCCGTCGATGTTGAGCGTCTCAGGCAGCGTGGTGCGCAGCCACAACACGATGAGACCGAAGAGACCGCCGATGATGAACGGAATGCGCCAGCCCCACTCTGCGAGGTTGTCACCCACGAGCAGCTGCGTGAGGAAAAAGATCGACAGTGGTGCGAGCAAGTTTCCGAGGTTGTTGAAGAATCCGAAGAAGCCGGAGACATAACCGGGACGGTTCGGAACCAGTTCGAGTGCGTAGGCGGTGCCAAGGGGTGCCTCAACGCCGGCAGACAGACCCTGCAGCAGACGCATGGCGACGACTATGACCGGCGCGGCGACACCGATGGTCTCATACCCCGGCAAGACGCCGATGACAAAGCTGCCAAAGGCAACGGCTGTGATGGCGAAGATCATGATCTTGCGGCGGCCGGCTCTGTCGGCGATAGACCCGAAGATGACGCCGCCAATGGGGCGAGCGATGAATCCAACGGCGAAGACGGCGAGTGCATTCAGCGTCGATGCGAGCGCGCTGTCTGCGGGGAAGAAAGCGGCCCCAAGGTACGAAGAGAGTAGCCCGAAGATCGCCCAGTCGTACCATTCGAGGGCGTGGCCCCAGCTGAGGGCGCGAAGGTGCTTACGCTCGGTTTTGCTGGCTTTGCCTGTCAGCTGTGCTGACGAGGGCGCCGCGACGTCTTGTACGTGCATGGAGCTCCTTTGCTCAACTCTCCCGGAGGATAGTCCTTTATATCTGCGAACGCCTCGGATCGGGCGGCAGGTCTCATCCCACTATAGTATAGCGCAAGCTATTTTGCGCATTCGGGTTTCGTTACGGGGGGGCGACGGTGAAAATTCCCGTAGTTTCGCCCGAAGAAGGTAATCTCCTTCAGCCACATCGGCGCCCCGATTGGACTTCGCGTCACCGAAACGATGCCGGACGTCCGCCGGTAGGACGAGCGCCTGACCTTCCACTGGTTGCTGCCAGCGAGCACAATGAACCAGTATCAGACGAACGACGCCGACCTGCCCGAGGCCGCAGCTTCGGCCTCGGATCGGGACCAGTCATCGATCCGGACCCGATCCCGGGTCAAACGTGCGTCGCAGAACCCTTAGTGCCTAACGTCGTCGGCCAGCCCGTGCGGCGAATTCGTACAGCGGCGTGGGCCTGAGCAGCGCGCCGAGCGGCGTTGTGCCTTCGGGCACCCCTCTCGAGGTCAGTTTTTCTGCGCCCAAAAATTGATACCAAACCACTTCGCGCAGGGCGCCGAATCATCTACATGTCACTCACCAGAACACTTCGGGCACCGAAAGCCACCCTCGCAGGTGCGCTCATCTTGCCAGCACTTCTCGTCGCGCTTTCAGGATGCGCAGGTTCGCAACCGTCCCCAACGATGCCGTCAGCGACAAGTGGCACCGAGCAGTCTGCCGAAGCCGGCGAAAACGTCGTTACGACTATCGGCCTGAAGTTCATGCCGAAAGACCTCACCGTCAAGGTTGGCACCACGGTTACCTGGCAGAACGGCGAGACGATCGGCCACACCGTGACCTCCGGAGCCTGGGGCGATGTAAACGAATCAACGGGTCTCCGCGGTACGCAGACACCCGACGGCCTCTTTGACCACGATCTAGCGCCGAAGGGTCAGGAGGGCGACACGTTCTCTTACACCTTCGACGAACCCGGCGAGTACTTCTACTACTGCCAACCGCACTTGACCATGAACGCAAGCGTCACGGTCGAACCGTAACAATCCGTACGACACAACACACCATCATCAAGGAGAAGAAACAATGCGTAAAATCACAGCAATCACCGGTCTCGGACTCGCCGCGGTACTAGCACTCTCGGGCTGCTCAGCTGCAGCAGAGTCGCCCGCCACTACCGACGACATGACCTCTTCAGCGGTCACTGACACGGTAAACAGCGACGGCTCGACGTTGCGTGCAACGCTAACCGCACTGCTCGCCGACCACGTCTACCTCGCCGGTGCAGCCATTGACCAGGCACTAGCCGATGGTGGCGACCTCACGACGGCAGACGTCGCTGCAGCAGTTGAAACCCTCGACAGCAACTCGGTTGAGATCGCAGCCCTCGTAGGCTCGGCCTACCCGGACGCTGAGCAGCCTTTCCTTGATTCATGGCGCTCGCACATCCCGTTCTTCGTGAACTACGCGGTCGCAAAGGCAACGGGAGACGAGGCTGGCATCGAACAGGCCATGTCAGACCTGGGTGGCTACGCGGTATCGTTCGGCCAGCTGATCAACTCTGTTGTTCCTGAACTGCCGGCCGAAGCCGTACAGGCTGAGCTTGAGATGCACGCCACGTCGCTCGTTGCAGCGATTGACGCGAACATCGCCGGTGACCCTGCCTACTTCTCGCTGTTGAAGGAAGCTGCAGGCCACATGCCGATGACGGCAACGGCACTCGCTGGCGGAATCGCAGCCAACAAGGGTATTCAGTAAAACCACTCTGTGAATGACGCCGGCGGGGAGCGAACGAATCGCTCCCCGCCGGCTTCAGCATTTCCAGAAAGTTATCGAGAGAGAGCAAGGACATGAAAATTTTCATCATTGCGGCACGAATCTGGATTGCACTAGCGCTTTTGGTTAACGCCTACGTGCACTTCGTCCTCGCGTCTCCCTTCGATGCCATCGTCGGCTCACTAGTCAGTCAGGGTGCCCTGTTCCGCATCCAAGGTGTAGTGAACATCCTCGCGGCCGTCCTGATTCTGGTGGTATATCGGTGGTGGACTGGGCTGGTCGTGGCAGTGATTGCGGCGGGCGGCCTCGCACTACTGGTGGCATCGGTATATGTTCCATTGGATTTGAGCGCAATCGGGTTCCCGGTGATCTACGAACCCGTG
This sequence comes from Rhodoglobus sp. G.S.23, assembly GCF_056675935.1. Classification (NCBI taxonomy): domain Bacteria; kingdom Bacillati; phylum Actinomycetota; class Actinomycetes; order Micrococcales; family Microbacteriaceae; genus Rhodoglobus; species Rhodoglobus sp. G.S.23. The sequence continues at coordinate 2,233,608 of NZ_CM155237.1, read as the reverse complement.
TGGTATCCCGACAAGGTAATAGCAGTTGTCGCACAGGGCCTCGCGCTAATTGGCGGGCTGGCGCTGGCGGTTGTGACTCGTCCTCGTGCAGCTCAGAAACAAACTTGACCTGATCAAACTCTCGCAACGACTGTGTGCTGGCGCCAACGACATCACGGTCTGCTCGGCGGTCTTCAGATATCGGCGTTAGAGTTCCGATGCATCGCGACCATCCCCATCCTGTTTTCGAAGGGATTCGATCGATCGGATGCCCTCTGGGCGGCCCGCGCGCACCCATAGCGCCCACAGTGTGGCTGCTATGAGCGCTGCAGCCGCGAGGCTCACGAGGGGCCACCCGCGGGCAAGGTTGACGATAAGCGTGAACGCCACAATGGCCGCGCCGATCACGTTGAGGACGAAGCGTTTGTGCTGGCGGGCCAGATGTGTGAACCGAGCCATCGCTAGCAAGCCGGAGAGGAAGCTCAAAAATACAGCCACCGCGTAGAACAGTACGAGCCGCTGGTCGTCAGCGCCGGTGGCAGCGAGGACGACCATCGAGAGAGCGGTGAAGAGTACGAGACCCCAATATGGGGTGTGGCGCCGATTCACACTCCCCAATGCCGCAGGCAGAATGCCCACGGCGTTCGTGCCCGAAGGATGCACCGCGAGCGCTTTCAGTAGCCCCGGGCCCGCCTGAAAGGAAGAACTTGCCGCGGCGAGCAGTAGCAGCGCGGTCATGAGCTGGAAGAGTCCAAACAGCGGGGCCGGGGCGACGTGCCGGGCAAAGTCGGCAATGAGAGTCGACCCCTCGTCGGGGATGCTGATGCCAAGCCGTGTCGCTTGCACTGCGAAGGTGAGCGTGAGTACGCCAACGATGCCGAGAGTGAGCCACAGTGTGAGTTGCCCGAACCAGCGGCGACCATCAGAATCGAGTCCGCCGAGCTGCGCAATCGCCGTCGAGGGAGCCTCGACACCGGTCGCGAGCGCCATCGCGACGGGAAAAGCCAGTATGACGGCGACAGCGCCCGCAAGCGCGTTCGGGTCGGCGGCTGCCGAATCGTCGAGGACTGCCGAATCGAGTGGCGCGGCAACAACACTGAACAGGAGCACCGACGCTGCCACCGCGACGAAGCTCACCGTCATCAGCGCGAACAGGATTCGCCCAAGATTTCCGAACAGGGACAACCCGCCAACAACGGCCACAAGCGCGAGGGCAATCAGCAAGCGCCACGGCGCAAGCACGGGAAAGTAGGCAATGACGGCCGATGCGGCTGCCGAGACGCTAATCGCGATGGTCAGTACGAAGTCGACCACGAGCGAGCCAACTGGCAGAAACGACCAGCCGTCACCGAAGGCTTCACCGATGGCAGCCGATGCTCCACCGCCATCCGGATAGCGGGCGATCAGAGCCCGGTAGTTCAGGACAACGAGCGCGATGATCGACACCACGAGCCCCATCGTCGCGACGAGCAGGTCGAGCCGACCATCCAGCGCCCGGAGCGCCGCTTCGACCGCGTAGGCGACCGAGGATACAGGGTCAGCCATGAGCGTGAACGCGAACGCAAGAAACAGAACGACGCGAGAGCGTAGGAAGGGCACGCGGCGACCCTACTCCGGTAGCAACCTAGTCCGTCGCGCGCCGCGGCGTGGCTGGGGGAAATTCGGGTGCTAGCCTCACGCGCGGGCTGAGGTGCGGAACACGCTCACCAGGTCGAGACCACGCCCGCAACGGAGCCGGTTGGGACCATGGCAGCGTGCGGGATGCCGGGCCGACTGCTTTCGCTTAGGTATAGTCGAGAGGGTGAATGAAAAAGATCTGCTCGGCCTCTGGTCGGGAGCACGGTTGCACATCGTAATGGCGCAATTTGCGCCAACCTTCCTGCTTACTGTTGTCATTACCGCGCTTGCTCTAGACGGATTCGATGGCAGCCCGGTGGCCGTGCGAATAGCGGCGGCGGGAATCCTACTCGCCTCGGGAATTCTTGGCTCCATCGCTCAGTACACGGCCGCCAGCGAAGCGAAAGCCGTGGCGGTCGATCTGGCGCAGATCGAGAGTCCGTCCCGGCTCGTGCAGCAGATCATCCAGACCGCATGGTGGACGACGATCGTGAAGTTCGTCACCCCGGCGATCTTCACCGTGATCTTCCTAGCGATCCTCTGGGAGCTGTTCATCGCAGGTTAGGTGACCGCCAGGCAGCGATCTATGACGAGCGCATCCCGATCGACTAGTGAGCTTCGCAGCAGATCAGGCTGCGGACTGCGGTGTGAAAGCTCCACTCGGTAGGTCCTTTTCACCGGAAACGATTGCGTCAACGATGCGGCGAGCAACGTCGGCGGGGTCGAAGCCGGTGGGCATAGTGGGCGCGGTGCCAGCGACCGGCCTAGTGGCGAGCCCCGTCTCGGTGTGGCCGGGTCGGGCATCAACGAGCCGAATGCCGTCGCGGCGCAATTCGCGGCCAGCCGCCTGCCCGAACGCGGCGAGGGCCGCTTTGGATGCGGAGTAGGCGGCCATGTTCGCTGTAGGGGATTCGCTGACGATGCCGCTCAGGGTAAGAAAGAATGGGTCGCGCTTCGCTGCCGCTGACTCGAGCAGGGCGGGGCGTGCTGCACGGAGCAGGCGCATCGGCCCAAGCGCGTTTACGGTGAAGAGCGCATCCATTGTCTCGTCGTCGGCGTGAGATGCCGGACCAAAGGCTACTACTCCGGCCGCGTTGATGACACCATCGAGCTGCCCATGGGCGCCTAGGGCGGCACTGATAAGTTCGACGCCAGAGCCGGAATCGCGAAGATCAGATTTCACGAATGTTCCTGGCACGGCCCGGGCGCGCACTTTTTCTTCTGATCGCCCGTGGAGGGTCAGAATAGCGCCTTCAGCAGCCAAAATTCGAGCGATCGCGGAGCCAAGGCCCCCTGAGGCTCCAACGACAAGAATGGATGATCCTGCGAGCGAAGTCATACGCAAACGGTACTGTTTGCGGCTGTGGAAAACCCCTACCGCGGTAGCGTGGTGGCATGACAACAGGCGAGCCGGAGACACCGTGGTATGCGCTCGCCCCGAGGGGGCCTTCACACAGCTTGATTCGAGCTCGCACGGGCTGACGACGGCCGAGGCCGACGCGCGCCGCGCTAGGGTTGGGCCGAACCAGCTGGAAGTGCGCAAGCCGACGCCCCCGTGGGTGGTGGCAGCGCGACAATTTCGGTCGCCACTTATCGCAATTCTGTTGGTTGCGGCGACAGTTGCACTGTTGCTGCAGGACTGGGTTGACGCCACGGCGATTCTCATCGTGCTCGTGCTGAACGCGTCGATTGGGTTCTGGGAAGAGACGCACGCCGAGCGCGAGATGCGTGCGCTTGCCTCGCTCACGGTGCCCGCTGCACGCGCTGTGCGTGACGGCCACATCATCCGGCTTCCCGCGGTCGACCTCGTGCCGGGCGATGTTGTCGCGCTCGAGAGTGGCGAGCAGGTGGCCGCCGACGTGCGCGTCATCGAGGCTCATGCCCTGCAGGTCGACGAGTCGATGCTGACCGGCGAGTCAGAGCAGGTGCACAAGACTTCCGCGCCCGTTTCCGAGCATGCCGCAATGGGCGACCGTCACGGGATGCTTTACAGTGGCACCTTTGTCACGTTCGGTCGCGGCCGCGGTGTTGTCGTGGCAACGGGCCGCTATACCGAGTTGGGGCGCATTAACGAGCTCGTACAGACCAGCTCGGAGCGCACGCCGCTGCAGCAGAGTATCCGCAGCCTCGAGCGCCGTATCGGAATTTTCGTGGCCGCTGTCGCTGTCGCTGTGGTCATCACCGGCCTGTTGCTGGGGGAAAACCTCGAAACAGTATTCCTGTCAGCGATCGCCATGGCCGTCGCGACGATTCCTGAAGCTTTGCCGGTAGTGATGACCGTCGCGCTGGCGATCGGTGTGCGTCGAATGGCAGCCCAGGATGCGATTGTGCGCACGCTGCCCGCCGCTGAAACGTTGGGCTCGACAACCGTGATCGCGAGTGACAAAACGGGAACGCTCACCGAAAACCGGCTCACCGCCGAGCGCGTGTGGATACCCGGCGGCGATGCAATCGTCGTGTCGACCCTGCCTCACCAGCCGAGCGGCGTGCTGCGCGAGATCGTCATGGCCGGCGCCCTCGTCAACGAGGCGCACCCGCACGGTGATAATGAGAGTGGCTTCATCGGTGACGCTGTCGACGTGGCGCTCGCCGTGCTTGCGCGCTCGCTCGGGGGGACGAGCGATGATGACGACCTACCCGACCAAGTGGCCCGACTCCCGTACGAGCCGCAAAACCGCTACTCGCAGTCACTGCGCCGTGGCGGGCACGGCGACGATGCCGCGCTCATGCTCTATGTGAAGGGTGCGTCCGAACTGGTGCTATCGATGTGCAGCTCAGAAGCTGGGGGGGAGTACCCTCGACGCTGCCGCGCGCCAGCGAGTGCAGGATGCACACGATCAACTGGCCGGCGACGGTTACCGGGTACTGGCAATCGCCTGCCGTACGGTGGCCGACAACGAGCTGTCAGGGCCGGAGCTGCCGCACCCCGCCGGCTTGCAGTTGCTCGGGCTCGTTGCGCTCACCGACCCGCCGCGTGAGGAGGTCCTCGAGTCGATTTCACTCTGTGTCGGAGCAGGGATGCGCGTCATTATGGTGACCGGCGACCACCCGTTGACCGCCACCACAATCGCGCGTCGGCTCGGCATCGCCGACTACGACAACGTGATTACGGGCGACGAACTCGACGACCTCAACGACGCAGCGCTAGCCGAACGTGTCGCTCACGCCGGAGTGGTGGCGCGGGTCTCACCCTCAGACAAGCTGCGCGTCGTGCAGGCGCTGCAGGCCAATGGCGACACGGTTGCTGTAACGGGCGACGGCGTGAACGACGCGCCCGCGCTCAAGGCGGCCGCGATCGGCGTCGCGATGGGCGAATCGGGCACGGACGTGGCGCGCGAGGCCGCAGATGTCGTGCTCACCGATGACCGCTTCGCCACCGTTGTCGAGGCGGTGCGGCAGGGGCGCATTGTGTTCTCGGCGATCCGCAAAGCTACCTTCTTCTTACTGTCGACCGGATTCGGGATCATGCTCGCCGTCGCCATCAGCTTCTTTTTTGAGCAGCCGTTGCTCTTGATACCCGTGCAGGTGTTGTGGATTAACGTTGTTACGAGTGGCCTACAAGACGTTGCGCTCGCGTTTGAGCCTGCGGAGGGGGACGAGCCGCGGCGACCTCCGCGGGCCGCGCGCGAGGGTATCCTGTCCCGCGAACTGTGGGTGCGCACCGTGATGTCGGCGAGTTGGATGGCGACCGTGCTGCTCATCACCTTCCAAATGGCGCTCGCCGCGGGCTATGAAATCGAGCACGTACGCACCATCACGATGACGGTGTTCGTTCTCATGAGTTTCTTCCAATCGGGCAGCGCGCGCACCGAGCGCCGCTCGCTCTTCACCATCAGCCCATTCAGCAACCCGTTTCTCATCGCGACCGCCCTCGGCTCGCTCGGGTTGCAGTGGCTCGTGATGACCTGGCCGGTCAGCGCGGGCGTGCTGGGGCTTGTGCCGCTCACCCTCAGCGAGTGAGTGGGGTGTGCACTAGCCGCATCGACCCTGCTGGGGTTCATCGAGACGGAAAAATTTGTGCGACGCATGCTGGCTCGGCGTACGAGTGCGACTGCGGTCTAGACAGGCTGGTGAGCACGCTGCGTCAATCTGGAGAGCTTCACCTCACCGATCGGCTCTTCGGCGAGCAGCGGCACGAGCGCGATCCGTGGGCTGAGCGCACGCACGCGGGCGATCTGTTCGACTTCGTTCGCGGCCCGCTTGCGCAAAAACGGCGACACCGGGTGCGTGGCAGCGATCGAATTGTTGACTACCCAGCCCCATGGGTGAATGCCCGCACGTTCCAGGTCCTGCTGTAGCCCTTCGGCTTCGAGTACGGGGGTTGTTTCTGCCAGGGTGACGAGGATGACCTTTGTCTGCGCCGGATCCTGCAGGCGCATCAGCGGCGTAACGAACGTGAGGCTGTCACCGATCTGGCGGGCGATCTCGCGATGGTAGGAGCCCGTGGCATCCAACAGCCGGATGGTGTGCCCGGTGGGGGCGGTGTCGAAGATGATGTGGTCGTAGCGACCGTAGCTGGAAGTATCGGTGAGGAGGTTCGTGAACTCGTCGAAGGAGGCGATCTCGGTGGTACACGACCGATATTGGATGCGGGGTCGGTGCTCACCAGCAGAACTTGCTTGCCGCGGGCAGCGATCTCGAGCGCGGTCGCGCAGGCGACCGAGGTTTTGCCGACGCCTTTCTTGCCGGTAAAGAAGAGGAATCTGGGTGGATCTTCGAGAAACTTCACGGTCGACTCAGCAACATCCAGTTCCACCGCAGCAGCCGCCGGCCGTCTTCTGGGTGAGCCCGAGGTCGAGACGCTCAGCGGATGTCGTGGCAGGGGTGCCGAGGCCGGCAAGGTCGTGCAGCGCCTCTTTAGTGGGATATGCGCCGGTGGCAACGGTGACTCCATCGACGACGGTCAGCGGCAGTCCCTTCGACCCGACGGTGTGCATGAATGCGCGCACCGTTTCATCGTCTGTGAACGCCGTGGGGTCGTTGGCCAGGTTATGGCGCGTAATGTCTGCGCCCAGTTCTTGAAGGCTGCGAACGTCTGCGGTAACGGTCACGAGTGACTGGTCGATGTCGGCACCGCACACTCCGGTGTCGCAGCAGAGGGCAGCTTCGTAAATATGGATCGTGGGCATGAGGTTCTCTTTCTCGCTTAGGTAGAACAGGTCGGGGGGGCGAAGTTGGCGGGCGCGTCCACATGGATAGCGACGCCGAGGGCCCGGATCGCCTTGGATTCGACCGCGTACTGCACGTTCATACCCCGGCGCTCCTTTGAGACAAGTCCGGCCTTCTCCAGCGTCTTTAGATGATGGCTAACCGTCGGTTCCGAAAGCCCAACGGCCGGTGCTAGGTCGCAAGTGCAGGCTTCCTTGTTGGGCTGGTTGAGCATAAACGCGATGAGCCGAAGACGCGCAGGATCAGCCAGTGCCTTCAATCGCACCGCGAGACGCACCGCATCATCTAGGGGAAAGTCCGGAGTTGATGACAGCGGCGCGCAGCAGATCGGCGACACATCATCCAAGACCGGGAGAGCTTTAGGCATGGTCCCAGTATGGCACTTATTAGACATATATCAAATAGTCAAGAAGGCGTTGTTAGCAAACCGTATGTCCGCTTCTGGTTGCCGTTCGACGGTTCCTGTCGTCGCCACTGCCCACTGGTCTGCCGACGTATGTACCGCACCGACTCGACAGCGTGGAACTTGTTGAGGTTCGAAGGCTGCGCATCCTAAACGCGATTGCTAGCGGCGAACGCAGGTAAGCGCAGCAAGCCCATGCGGTTGTGAATCGGTCGCGGATCATGGTTCCTACTTTGGGCGAGTTCAAGAACCAGTAGCAGGATGACCCAACTATGGTGTGACGCAGAGGAGCGTTGCGCTGCCGTCAGGGGAAAAGGTGACACATCATGTGGTTCGATTCGTGGTCTGACCTCATCCGTATCGCGCTTGCGGGAACAGCGGGATACGCCACTCTCATCATCGTCTTACGTATCTCGGGCAAACGCACCCTGTCACAGCTCAATATCTTTGACTTTGTCGTGACGGTCGCGCTCGGCTCCATCTTGGCGACAGTCTTGTCGAACACGGATGTGTCATGGTCGGAGGGCGCCGCAGCGTTCGCACTTCTTGCTGTTCTTCAGTTCATTGTTGCGTGGGCTACATCTAGGTGGCCGCGTGCCCGAGGCGTGGTCACCTCCACCCCAGTGCTGCTGTTTAGCGACGGGACGGTCCGCCACCAGGCACTAAGGCGCGCCCGCCTTACCGAGTCTGAAGTGCATCAGGCGATCCGGGAAAGCGGAGCGGGTGACCTAGCGGACATTCGAAGCGTCGTCTTGGAATCCAACGGGAAACTCAGCGTGATCTCTGCGAGTAAGTACGGGGACGGCTCAGCGCTCAAGGATGTGAAGAACTAGGCGCCGACTCGAGCGCCGACACCGCCGGATCTGTCGTGATCTCGGGATGAGTGCCGCTGAGCGTCGAGAAGAAGCAGAGCACCTTGGTTCGGATCTGATTTGTCGCCTGGTCTTCGCGAACTGAGCGCGGCAACCGGTACTAGAGATTTCCGATAAGGATGCTCGAACTAACCGATATCGTCGTGTGGGCCGTGATTCACTCGCAGCACTCGGACCTCCCACGGCCGAAGAAGGCCCATGCTCTCGTCGTAATTTCCGAGGACCCACTCGCCGACGACATTGTGATCGACGTTGTCCCCGCTCAGGTTTGCTGCGACAGTGAGCGTAACCCCATCCCAGAATCTTTCGTAGACAAAAAGTGAAGGATGAAGCGGCTCGAGAAGTCGAAAATTGCCGTGAACAACAACAGGATCAGCGTGGCGCAGCGCGATGAGGGAACGATAAAACTCATAGACCGATGACTCAACTCCCACCTGCGACTCTGCGTTCACCGACACCGTGTTGGGATTCATCGCGATCCATGGATCACCCGTGGTAAAGCCTCCGGCGGAGCTCCACTGCATCGGCGTCCGAGCGTTGTCCCTGCCGATTCGCTGGATCGAGGCGATCGCCACGTCGGGAGGTGTTCCCGAAGCAACTGCTTCAGAGTAGTAGTTGAGTGATTCGATATCACGAACGTCGCCGATGTTCAGCCCGGCAACGTTGGTCATGCCGAGCTCTTCGCCCTGATAGATGTACGGCGTTCCGCGTTGCAGATGCAGTACCGCACCAAGCGCTTGTGCGGACTTTTCGCGATACTCGCCGTCGTCACCGAAACGGCTTACCGCCCGTGGCTGATCGTGGTTGTTCCAGTAGAGACTGTTCCAGCCAACCTCTCCGAGCCCGATTTGCCACTTCTCCATCGACGCTTTAAGTTCGACGAGGTCGAGCGGGCGTCCTTCCCACTTGCCGGTTGGCCCGTGGTCGAGACCGACGTGTTCGAACTGAAAAACCATGTTGACTTCACCGCGGGATGAATCGGTGAAACGTTGAGCCTGATCAACGGTGACTCCGGGCATCTCTCCGACAGTGAGATACGCCTGGGGCCGCCCGCTAAATACTGACTCGTGCATCTCTTGGAGGTACTCGTGAATATGTGGTCCGTAGCTAAAATGCGGGAAGCCGTCACCGAAGCGTGAACCGGGATGCGATACGCCATCAGGCAGGCCCGGTTCCTTGGAGATCAGATTGATCACGTCCATGCGGAAACCGTCGACCCCACGGTCGAGCCACCAGCGCATCATCGAGTAGATCGCTTCGCGAACCTCTCGATTCTCCCAGTTGAGGTCTGGTTGCTTCTTCGAGAAGAGATGAAGGAAGTGCTGCTCGGTTTCCTCGTGCCATTGCCAAGCAGATCCAGAAAAGAACGACTCCCAGTTGTTCGGCTTGTCCCGCCATATGTACCAGTCGCGCTTCGGACTTTCGCGTGAGGATGAGCTATCTATAAACCATGAATGTTCGTCGGAGGTGTGATTGACGACGAGGTCCATTACGAGCTTCATCCCGCGCGAATGGATGTCTGCGAGTAGATCGTCGAAATCTTGCATCGTGCCAAATACTGGGTCGATTGCCTGATAGTCACTGATGTCGTAGCCGTTGTCGTCGTGGGGTGACGAGTAGATCGGAGAGAGCCAGATGACGTCGACTCCGAGATCTTGGAGATAATCTAGGCGACTGCGGATTCCCGGGAGATCTCCGATCCCATCGCCGTTGCTATCGGCGAAACTCCTCGGGTACACCTGATAAACAACGGCACTGCGCCACCATTCGGCGTTAGGAACTAAAACAGTGTTCGTCTTCTCAACGATTGTCATTGTCTTCGCCCTGTCTGCTCGTGGGATCAATCAGCACGAGCTGCCATACGGCCAAGGGCGGGAGCACAGCGAAGGCGAATTCGCCGTCGACCGTAACCTCCACATCGATCAATCGTCCAAGTCCGTCTGGGTCGGCGACCTGCACTCGTGGCACGCAGCCGGGGATTCGACGGATCTTTGCTCGGCCAGCGCCGACGTCGGCGGTCGGATTGCGGGGCGCGTCCCATAGAGAGTCGACCTGGCCGACCAGATTGATGAGATGGATGATCCGGCGACCATTGGATTCGGTGACTCGTCGCCAGATCTCGCCCGGCAGGCCAGTTTCGCCCACGATCGCGGACTCGAAAGTGACATCCGTGTCATCGTTGTATGCACCCACGGTCGCACCGGTGACATCGACGATTGAGGTGTCGAGCAGCAGCTCATCGTGCTCGACGAGGAAGTCGTACCACCGTTTCAGGAGCTCTGCAGTTGAGGGTTCGACGGTGTGGTTGCGCACATAGTAGGGGTCAACGAGGATTCGGTCGGCCTCGCCGGCGAGCAGATGGGTGGCGCCGTGGGAGTAGAGGGCAGCCATCGTCAGCGCGGTTGCTCGATCGGATTCCGCAGTTGGCGCGGAGTCATAGACGTGCTGATAGGCCGCGATGACGATCGGTTTTGATCCGGCCACCGTTCGTGCACGCGTGACCACTGACGCTAGAGAGCCCAGTGTTTCTTGGGGAGACCAGACTTCGATATAGACGGCGTCTTGCGGCGACGAGCCTGTGCTCCACGTCGGGAAGTCGTTGACGTTGTTGAATACGAGCGTGGCTTCGGGAAGTCCGCTCCGCACCGTATCGATCATCGTGGTGAATGATTGGGCCACGTCAACGATGTCACCATCAGGGCGTCGTGCCATTTTCGGGTAACCGTATTGGTCGAGGTGGAATCCGTCGAAGCCGACCGAATCGACAGCTGCGGTGAGGTCGCCGACGAAGTGTTCCAGCCAGTCCGGTGCGGCTGGGTCGACGAGGAACAGGAAGTCTCCCAAACCGTAGGGTGCTTGCGAGCCATTCAGCAATGCTTGATGTTGCCAGGCCGGCCATTCATCCGGCCCTACCGCGTAGACGGCGGCGTACCCAAGGGCTTTCGCTCCTGCCTGCTGTACGACCTGGACTAGTTCTCGAACGGTTGCGAGCGAGATCGGCTGCGCGAGGGCATCCGTGTAGTTCTCGCCTCCGCCCATGAGCTCTGCGTGCCTGTATGCCCAGTCGTAGAACTGGACTCCGGTGAGGTGGAGTCGACGCACGGTATCAGAGACACCGGTCAGGTCTCGGTTCGGGGAGTAGTCCACGACGAAGCCGTAGCGAAGACGCGCTGCACTCTGCTCCGCCACCTGTACAGCGCTCCGCACTGTGGACGTTCCGTCGCTGAGCTCGATTCCGTAGGACCCAATACCGAGTCCGGGGAGTGCGATTGTGGTTGACCCGTCGTAGTCGAGTTCCAGCACGGAATCCCCGAGGTACCAGACGCTCATTTTTCCTCGAGGCGCATCTCCTCTGATCTCGATCTCGACGAGCTCTCCCGGGGTAAAGGTTGACTTGGTGGGAAGGAGTTCGATCATCCTTTTACTGCTCCTGATGTGAGGCCCTGCACGAAATAGCGTTGGAATACGAGGAAGACGATGATCACCGGCACGATCGCGATCATTGATGCCGCGAATACGAGTCCCCACTGCACGGCGTTGTTCCCCTGACCGGCAAAGAGTTGTATCGCAATCGGTAATGTTCGATTCTCTGGTGAGATAGTGAGGGTGAGCGCGATGGTGAACTCGTCCCAACACGCCAGGAAGGTGAAGATCGTCGCTGTAGCAAGGCCGGGTTTGGCTAGGGGTAGAGCGAGCTTCCAGTAGCGCAGCCAAGCGTTGGCTCCGTCGACCTGCATCGCTTGATCAAGTTCTGCCGGGATAGATTCGAAGAACCCCCGGAGGAGGAACGTATTCAGGGCGAGAGAGCCGGCGACGTAAAACACGATCAACCCCACGAGCGAATCCAACAGGTGCAGATTCTTGGCAAGGATGAACTGCGGAATGATCAGCATGATCGCCGGGATCATCAACCCGAGTAGGAGAACCCGGAACAGAGTTTCTTTGAAACGAAACCGGAATCGCGCGAAGGCGTAGGCCATCATCGAGCTAACAAGCAGCGAAAGTGCGGTCGAAATGACCGCAACTATCAGCGAATTCATGAAGTATCTGACGAAGTCCGACGATTCGATTGCCTGCTCGTAGTTCGCCGTGGTTGCGGGGTCGGGGATGAACTGCGGTGGGTTGGTGAAGACGTATGTCTGCTCCTTGAACGAGGTCGAGAGCATGTAGATGAACGGGATGATCATGATGATCGCCCCGACTGACAGTACGAGAATCCGGACCGCATTTCCGGCTGCGAAGCGTCGTGTTCTCACAGCGCACCTCCTCCATTGCGATCGCGGAAGACCCTCATCTGAACGACGGAGAGAGCGAAGACAAGCACGGTCAGGATGACGGCGATTGCCGATCCGTATCCGAAGTCCAGGTTATTGAACGCCTGTTCGTACATGTAGGTGAGGAGCACGTCGGTGCGCCCCGCTGGCCCGCCACCCGTTATCAGATACACGGATACGAAGACATTGAAGCCACCAATCACGAGCATGACAGTGACGAAGAGCAGCGCGGGCCAGATCGCGGGAACGGTGACGACCTTGAATCGTTGCCATCGGTTTGTGCCATCCATGGTCGCTGCTTCGACAAGCGTTTGGGGCACGCCTTGGAGGGCTGCGAGGAAGATCATCATCGACCAGCCGATACCTTTCCAGACGCCAAGGGCGCAGATTGCGATGAGGGCTGTCCACCGGTCGGCTAACCATGCAGTGTCACCGTTGGTGATCTGAAGCAGGTCGCCGAGCGCGAAGTTAATAAGTCCGTCATCGGAGAAGAGAAATTTGAAGAGGAACGAGACGACAACCCAACTGGTCACCACGGGCAGGTAGAAGAGCACGCGGAAAAGGGGCTGAGTTGGACTCTTCTTCTGAATAAGAAGCGCGATCGCGAGGCCAATGATGATCTGCGGTGCCACGGTGAGCACCATGTAGATTCCGCTGTTGCTCAGAGCGAGCCAGAAATGATCGTCAGCGAATGCTTTCGCATAGTTGTCTAGTCCGAGGAATTCGCTGGCCGCAGACCCGACGATTTTCCAGTCGAAGAAACTCATCTGGAATGCCTGGACCGTGGGATAGAGCACGGTGACAGCAAAGAGGATGAATCCGGGCGCGAGGAATAGGTAGGGCGTTGCAGCGAGGACTGCTCGGCCTTTAGAGCGCCGGCGCCGTTTTTTGGGTGGTGCTGGCGTGACGGAGAGGACCTCCGCCACGCCAGCGCTCAGGCTTTCGCCGGTTGAGAGTACAGACACGAAGCTAATTTCCTGCCAAAATTGCGTCGATCTCCGCGGCGGCGCCAGTTAGCGCGTCCTTCACCGTTACAGATCCTTCAAAGGCGGGAACGAGTGCTTGGTTGAGGATGGTGTCAACCTCAGACCCCTGGGGGATTGCCACTCGCGCTTTGGCGGTTGCGAGCTGGTCCGTGAACAGAGCAAGGTACGGCAGTAACTCGACCTGCTTGTCACCCAGAGCCTTGATGACCGTCAGCTGTCCTGTCGGAACAAGCGCCATCTGGAATTCTTCTGACTGAGTGAATTCGATGAACTTCATGGCTGCTTTTTTATGCTCGGACGTCGAGGTGAGAACGATGTCCTCGCCGCCAACGACGCTGACCGACCCACCGTCTCCGGCGGGCATTGGCGCATAAATGGGGGTGAAGTCGGGGAACTGCTCGCTCCAGATACCGTTCATCCACGGTCCGTCGAGGATGTTTGCGTAGTTTCCTCCGGGAAGGCCTTCTGATGTCGACGTTGCGCCGGCGTTGCCGATGATGCCGTTAGAGATTTGGCCGTCTTTGTAAAGATCCACGAGCATCTGCACTGCTGCCACTGACTTGTCGTTGTCGAGGTAGCCAGTCGACGTCGTGACCTTGTCGTCGGTGACAGCGCCGCCGCCCGACCAGATCCATGGCGAGATGTTCCATGCACCCAAGCCACCATCGGCGAACACTTGGACACCCGAATCAGTAAGTGCATCTGCTGCTGCGACGAACTCGTCGAAGGTTGCGGGTGGAGCGTCGAGTCCCTGTGCGTCGAGAGCTTCTTGGCTAGTGATGAGCACGCGGGTGTTGGTATCTAGCGGGAGCCCGTAGTACTTGCCGTCGTAGAGGTTGGTTGAAAGGACGCCGGGGAATGTTGCGTCAGCGAGTTCCTGGAAGTTGTCCATTTCGTCCGAGAGGGGTACGAGCACACCGAGGTCGGCGAACTTGGGAACCCATCCCAGATCGGCACGCACGAGGTCGGGCAATTCATCGCCTGCCGCGCTCGTGGTGAGCTTCTTGAGTAGGTCGTCATACGGTACGTCGACGTATTCGACCGTAATGCCCGGGTTCGCTTCTTCAAACGACGGGATCAGCGTGTCGTTGAGCACGTCTGCTTGTGCAGAGTTGCCGCCGTTGCCGTACGCGCCCCAGAAAGTAATGGTCACGGGCTCGTCGGCAGTGCCTTCGGACTCGGGCGCTGACGAGCAACCCGCCATTACGAGGGCGATGGTCGCGGCGACAGCTGTCACCGCGATGACTTTGGAACGCTTCATTGCAGTTCTCCTCATTGATGTTTACATTCTGACTCAGGGCAGAGCCGGGTATGTGCTTGCGAATTAGTTCTACGGCAAAAGTAATGCCGTGTCAATTGTTGTCATTTAACAAGTTTTGAGCCCTACTTACTTCCCTTGCAAAAGGAATAGGCGCTATGGTGAGACGGTCCGCCGATAAAGAGAGGGTCTTCGTGACTATTGAGGATCAATCGTGGACCAGAGACGGCGGAGCGTCATTATCTGTCGCTCTTCAAGTGCTCATTAACGGCCCGATTTCTCGCAGCGATATTGCTCGCCGACTCGACATGTCCCCGGGTTCGCTAACCCGCCTGAGCACGCCGCTAATCGACGGTGGGCTCCTAGTCGAGGTCGGAGAACGCGCTGACGGACGCGCAGGCCGACCCTCGACCCTGCTTGACGTCGTTGCTCGGTCGCGAAATTTCATTGGGATGAAAATCACTTCGACAGAGGTCCTCGCAGTGGTGACAGACCTCAGGGCGAGCGTGCTTCACCAACGCTCAGCGAAGCTCACGTCGCGCAATCCCTCTGCGGTGATCGCGGTAATTGCTGATCTGGTCCAGACCCTTGCCGCCCGCGTGCCATCGGTGACCGCTATTGGCATCGGCTTGGGCGGCTTGGTAGGCGCCGACGGAATCGTCGAGAGTGCCCCATTCTTGGAATGGACCGACGTCTCCATCCGGGCCCTCGTCGAGGACGCAACCGGCTTTCCCACGGTCATTGACAACGACCTCGTAGCCTTCACCGAGTACGAGCGCTGGTTTGGTGCAGGCAAAGGACTGCAGAACTTCGCCGTGCTCACCCTGGGCGCCGGCATCGGATACGGGGTCGTTATCCACAACGAAATCGTTACTAGTGTCGATTCTGGAATCGGATTGGTAGGCCACTGGCCGCTGGACCCGTTTGGTCCAGTCTGTCCTGCCGGGCACCGCGGTTGTGCGAAGAGTGTGCTTGAACAGGGCGCTATCGTTCGCAATGTTTCCGCCGTAATAGGCCGGGAAGTGACGTACGACCAAGCACTGGACCTCGCGGAGGCCGGAGAGCCGGCCGCACGGCGAATAATCGACGAGGCCGGAGCCGGGCTAGGAACACTGTTGGCTGCGATCGCGAACCTCACGATGCCGCAGCGGATCATCCTTGGTGGCGAGGGTGTTCGCCTTGTAGACGTTGCGTCGGCGGCGATCCAGGAAGGCATCAATGGCCACCGCAATGCGCGCGCATCCGCGATCGACCTCGTCGCCACTTCCGGCGACAACACTGAATGGTGTCGCGGTGCTGCCGTACTCGCGATCCAGAAATACGTCCTCGACAAGTAGTCAAGCCAGCCGCACGGGAAGGATCTCATGACCAACCATCGTTGCGTCATCCGCAGCGCACGAAGAGGCCAGCCGTGTGCGACGGTGCGAATACGAGAGTTTAGCCGCTGAAATTTGCGGTTGATCCCGGCGACACGGCCAGTGGAATGAGCGTGGCGCCGGGCCCGACACACAGTCGGGCAGCCCCGAGACGTCGGTCATTCCGATCGTCGTCCGTCGAAAGGAACCAATCGATGTTGAGTCTACGACAGCGGAAGCGGTTCAGATTCGCCGCCGCCGCTGCACTTTGTGCCGCGCTCGCCAGCGCCTCAATCGTGTTACCCCTCACTAGTGCTTCCGCCGCGACTGTTACCGATGCGTGGACGGACAAAGCTCGATACGCGCCGGGAGAACAGGCCGTCATCACTGCTGAGGTCTCGGGAAGTGGCCCCGTTACGTTCTCGCTCGTCCATCTTGGAATAGTGGTTCAGTCCTCCACCGTTCAGACTTCAGGCTCCGGGTCGGTGAACTGGGCGGTGACCCCTCCAACGCAGGACTTCACCGGTTACATGGTTCACATTGATGCAGGAACCACCGCGTTGGAAACGGCGATTGACGTATCCAGCGACTGGACCCGCTTCCCGAGGACCGGGTACCTAGAAAGCTACGCAAGTTCGCTCACACCGGCTCAACAGCAAGCCGCCGTCAACGAACTGGCTCGGAAGTACCACGTGAACTCACTGCAGTTTTACGACTGGATGTGGCGGCACGAAGCGCCGATCGAGCGGGACAGTTCGGGCAACGTCGTATCGACATGGACGGCATGGAACGGCGATGTCATCGCACCATCCACGGTGTCGGGATTGATCAACGCAAGCCATTCAGCGAATATCGCGGCTTTGCCTTACTCGATGAGCTACGCCGCGCTGGAAGGTTTTGCCGAGAATGGTGTGAGCAGCGACTGGAGGCTCAAATATCGTTCTGACGGCACTGACTGGAAATTCCAGATGCTTCCCAACCGACCTGACACAACCTTGTGGATCATGAACCCCGCGAATGCTGGTTGGAAAGATCACATCACCGGTCAGTACGCCGACCAGATCAACACTTTCGGATTTGATGGAACTCACATCGATCAACTCGGGAACTGGGGAGGCGCGTCCGACGGCGGAATGAACGATGCGAGTGGCAATGCGGTCGACTTGCCGCAAGGATTCTCGGACCTCGTCGCCGCAACGAAATCTGAGACCAACAAAGCGGTGGGGTTCAATGCAGTGGATGGCTTTGGCTCAGATGCCTTGGCTGGTTCGGCTAGCGACTACCTGTATACGGAACTTTGGGGTGATCATGAGACGTATTCGTCTGTTCAGACATATCTCGACGGCCAGCGCGCAGCATCCGGAGGCAAAGGTGCTGTCGTCGCCGCCTACGTTAACTATGGGAGCAACACTGGAGCCAAAAGTGAAGCGGAGTCGGCGACCACGAAGGTAGGGGTGACGGCCAACAACAATCACACCGGTTATAGCGGCACGGGGTTTATAGAGGGTTTCGGAGAGATAGGGGACTCGGTCACCTTCACCGTCACCGCACCGGAGTCACGCCGCTACGGAATCGTTCCCACGTGGGCGGGTGCAACCGCGTCGACAGCTACGAGAACCGTGACCGTTGATGGAGTGAATATCGGCAAGTTGAAACTACCGAGCACGCCATCCTGGGATTCTTGGAGTAGCGAGGCAGGGATCCCGGCGTACTTGAGCGTCGGCTCTCACACAATTAAAATCTCCGTCGAATCGTCCGATACTGGCTTTGTCAACCTCGACAGTATGACTCTCGGAACCTTCAATACTCCGTCGGTTCAACTAACCGACGCGGCGTTGACGGCCAATGGCGCGAGCCATATTGAGATGGGTCAGGGAAACCAAATGTTGGTTGCGCCATATTTCCTAGACCATTCGAAGCAGATGGATCTCGGGCTCCAATCATGGATGAAGTCCTACTACGACGTAATCACAGGATACGAGAACCTCTTTTACGGACCTACGTTGAAAAAGATCGATAATCAGGTAGTCGTCACGGGGCAGGCCACCAGCAACGACGGCGGCGCCAACACAATCTGGACAAACGTGATGCGCAACAATGGGGTCGACGTCATCCATCTCATAAACCTGAAGGGCAACGATTCGAACTGGAGAGAGCCAGCCGCAAGAGCCCCGACACTCTCAAATCTCCCCGTCAAGTACTATTTGGGCGACAAACCGGTACCGCCGAGCATCAACCTCGCGAGCCCGGACCGGGATGGCGGTCGTTCAACCTCGCTTGCGTTCACGAGCGGAAGCGATTCTGGGGGTGCGTACGTGAGCTTCACGGTCCCCCAGCTGAAAAACTGGGACTTCGTGTACATGGGGAGCTCCACACGAGGTAACGGCAACATCGTCGGGAAAGATGGCCAGTGCATGGATGTGGCCGGAGGCAGTAGCGCCAACGGAACTTCAGTACAGGTGTGGAATTGTGCGTCTGTTGCTGCACAACAGTGGAGCTTTCAGAACAACAAGCTCAGCGCCTTAGGTAAGTGCCTCGACCTTGTGGCAGGGGGAGGGACTAACGGCACGCTGGCCCATCTCTGGGATTGCGAGGCTGTTCAATCGCAAGTCTGGGAACACACGACCCAGGCGCAGTTTCGAAACCCCGCTTCGGGGAAATGCCTCGACCTGATAGGTGCTGCAACCGCCAACGGTACGAAGTTGCATCTGTGGGACTGCTTCTCGGGCTCGAGCCAGAAATGGACAGAGCCGCAGTAAGAGAATATGGCGGCAGGGGGCGGAGAACCATCCCCTGCCGCCAGTGCGTTCGTAGTTCCCTAGGGCCTGAGCTTCGCTTTACGTTTCTGCTCGGCAGCACGCTCGAGCCGTTCAATGCGTAAGACATCAACGAGCAGTGCCGCGATGGGGATGACTGAG
Organism: Rhodoglobus sp. G.S.23; assembly: GCF_056675935.1. Classification (NCBI taxonomy): domain Bacteria; kingdom Bacillati; phylum Actinomycetota; class Actinomycetes; order Micrococcales; family Microbacteriaceae; genus Rhodoglobus; species Rhodoglobus sp. G.S.23. The sequence goes on along the minus strand of NZ_CM155237.1, from coordinate 2,214,777 downwards.
GCGACACCCAACCATTCCTGCGTTGCGCCGGTGGTGACATAGATCACGTTGAAGACCACAGCCCAGATAAGACCGCCGATGAGCCAGACCAGCCGCCACCACGGTGTCGTTAGCTGGCGGATGCGAGTCTTGACCGCCGAAGGCTGCTTTGGTGGCGTCGCTGGCTCGGGCGCATTCGTGGGCGTAGTTTCGGGCATGCGCCAACTCTACGTTCTCTCGGTAGGGGCTGGGAAAGTTGGTCCGCGAACGGCGAAATTCTCAACACCGAAGCGCACCAGAGCCAAATCTGACACCGGATTCACCGAACACCTCAGGGTGCGCGAAACGTTTCTGTAACACCCGCACCACACGTTTTACGTGCGCGAAACATAACTGTGGGCCAGACGAAACGCTAAGACGGAATGCTTTGTCGTGCGGGACGGTGGGCGTGGAATGACCCGACACCCATCGACATCCGCCACAGCATTACGTGTGCACAGGGCGCACAAAGCGAAAGAGGTTGAGATGGATACAGTCGTATGGGTACTCATTAGCACTGCATTAGTACTGCTCATGACCCCCGGTTTGGCATTCTTTTACGGTGGACTCGTAAAAGAGAAGTCAGTAGTCAGCATGATGATGATGAGCTTCGGAGCTCTCGGCCTCGTGGCCGTTCTCTGGATCCTCATCGGCGCGAACATGAGCTCGATCGATGGTTCGATCTGGTCATTCTCGGGCAACCCCTTCAGCAACTTTGGGCAAGAGGGTGTCGCTGGCGCTGACCTCCTGTTTGTTGCATTCGGTGGAACCTTCGCCATCATCACCACCGCACTGATCTCGGGTGCCATCGCCGACCGTGCACGCTTCGGACCGTGGATGATCTACACCGGTGTGTGGGCAACGCTCGTCTACTTCCCCGTCGCCGCGTGGGTATGGGGCGGTGGCTGGATCCAGAACCTCGGAGACACGCTCGGTGGTCTGCCAGCAGTGATCGACTTCGCGGGTGGTACTGCGGTCCACATCAACGCTGGTGCTGCCGCTCTTGGTCTCGCCCTGGTTCTCGGCAAGCGCGTTGGTTTCAACAAGAACATCACCCAGCCTCACAACGTTCCTCTGGTTCTTATCGGTGCAGCACTGCTCTGGTTCGGCTGGTTCGGATTCAACGCTGGGGCCGCCGGTACGCCTGACGAAGCGGGACTGATCGTCTTCAACACTCTTGCAGCACCTGCCGCTGCAATTCTCGGTTGGATCGTTGTCGAGAAGCTCCGCACCGGTAAGGCCACAGCAGTGGGCGCCGTTTCGGGTGCTGTTGCTGGACTCGTTGCCATCACCCCGGCCTGTGCAAACCTGACACCGGGTTGGGCGCTGGTTCTTGGTGCTGTCGCCGGTGCCGTGTGTGCTCTCGCTATTGAACTCAAGTACAACTTGGGCTTCGACGACTCGCTCGACGTTGTTGGACTCCACCTTGTTGCTGGAGTCATCGGAACCGTCTACCTCGGCTTCTTCGCAACCGACACTGGACTCTTCGTCGGTGGAGATGCCGGACAGCTTGTCGTTCAGACGATCAGCGTGCTCGCCGTAGCAATCTTCTCCTTCGGAATGTCCTGGTTGATCGGAACCGCCATTCAGAAGACCATTGGATTCCGCGTTACTTCTGAAGAAGAAATCGCCGGCATCGACCTCGCAGTCCACGGCGAGTCGGGCTACGCAATGTCGGCACGGGGATCCGTACCGGCTGAGTAAAGCCCACAACCTCGGGAGGGGCACGACTGTTATCGCAGTTGTGTCCCTCTTTTGGCGTTAACAAACGGGACGATGAGCGGATGCCTGCCGCACGGCACGAGCCGCAACTGTCGCAGGGTTTCGCACGGTGCCTATAGCGTTGCGGTTCTGGCGACGCTACGGCTGGAGCCGCATCCGCTCCCATTCGCCAGACTCTGCACGCACGAATCGAACGCGATCGTGCAACCGCGAACTGCGGCCCTGCCAGAACTCGATCGTGTGAGGTTCTACAACAAAGCCGCCCCAGTCATCCGGGCGTGGCACCTCGCTGCCGTCAAACTCGGCCTCAAGCTCGGTGACGCGCTGTTCAAGCAGCGCTCGGGATGCGATGGGTTGCGATTGTTCGCTGGCGTGCGCCGCGATTTGACTGCCTCGCGGTCGCGTGGCGAAGTAGTCGTCTGATAGCGCTGCGGCAATGGGCCGAGCAGTTCCTTGCACGAGCACTTGCCGGTGGATCGAATACCACGGGAAGACAAGAGCTGCGGCAGCGTTTGCCAGCAGCGCGCGGCCCTTGATGGAGCTGTAGTTCGTGAAGAACTCAAACCCGGCATCGTCGATGGCGCGCAGCAGTACGGTGCGGGCGCTGGGGGAGCCGTCGGCATCCACAGTTGAAAGCACCATTGCGTTTGGCTCGTAGACGTTCGATTCACTCGCGTTCGCCAGCCACAACCGGAACTGGTCGAGGGGGTTGTCGAGCACGTCGGTGTCGTTGAGTGGCAACTGGCCGTAGTCGGTGTGTTGGCTCAGTGGGTCTGACACGGTGATTCCTCTCGACGGTGCGGTGTAGCTTTCTCGCTAGTCTGCATCCTCGATGAGTTTTTTGTTCTTGTCGGGGATGCCGTCTTCGTTCATGTCGCGTTTGCGGGCGAGGCGGGAGTCCCAGCGCAGGCTGATGGCGGCAAGGATCGCGGCAATGCCTGTGCCGATGAGGATCGCGAGTTTGGCGCCGGTGGTGTGCTCGCTGTCGGGGAACGAGAGCTCGGAGATTAGCAAGGACACGGTGAAGCCGATACCGGTCAGGAAGCCAATCGGCAGCAGGTCACGAAGTCCGATCGAGTCGGCCAACCGGAACTTGGTGACCTTGGTGATGAGGGCTGTTGTTCCCAGCACTCCAATAATCTTCCCGACAACCAGGCCGATAATAATCGCTGCGACAACGGGCTGCACGAGCACGTCTGTGACGCTTTCGTCGCCGCCCAAAGAAACACCGGCGGCAAAGAAGGCGAAGACAGGGAGCGCGATTCCGGATGAGGTGGGGCGAACCGCGTCGTCGAAGGCGTGTGTTCGCGTTTCCTTCTCACCGTGTACGAGTTTGGCAGGAACGGTGAAACCGAGCACAACGCCGGCAATTGTCGCGTGCACGCCAGAGTCGTGCATGAAGGCCCACGCCACGAGCGCGAGAGGAATCAGCAGCCACCAGCGCGGCTTGCGTGAGCGAACTACGAGTCCGAATAGCACGATCGCGATGAGGGAGAACATGAGCGACAGCAGGTCGATGCTCTCGGTGTAGAACAGGGCGATGATGATGATCGCGAGGAGGTCATCGACAACGGCCATTGTGAGCAGGAAGGTGCGGAGCGCGCGGGGGAGCCCGCGACCAAAGATTGCCAGAACGGCGAGCGCAAATGCGATGTCTGTCGCTGTCGGAATCGCCCAGCCGCCGAGTGCGGATGAGTCACCCATGGTGAGAACGACGAGCGTGAAGAGTAACGCGGGGAAGAGCATCCCGCCGATTGCGGCGAACACGGGAACGGCAGCTTCGCGAGGTTTGCGCAGGCTGCCAGCAATAAGTTCTTGCTTGAGTTCAACGCCCACTACGAAGAAGAAGATGGCGAGTAGGCCGTCAGCGGCCCAGGTAGCAAGAGAGAGGTCGAGGTGTAGCGCAGCGGGGCCGACAACGGTCTCTGCGAGTGCTGCGTAGCCTTCGCGCCAGGGGGAGTTCGCCCAGATGAGGGCGATCGCGGCGGCAACCATCAGCAGAATTCCACTGGTGGTCTCCATAGTCACCCACCGACGTACTCGCGTGCGGGGGCTCGGCTTCTTCGTGGATGCGGTCACAAAATTCCAGACGTTGAGGTTCGTCAGCGGGGTCGCCGACACAATCGCCGACCAGACTTCCCGGCACTCCACTAGTAATTCTACCGGGTGCAACAGCCAGCGTCGCACGCGATACACGGGCGACTGTCGAATCGAGGCGCACCTGACTGCGCCATCCACGGGGTATGGGAGTTGCCTCAGAATCGGCGCTCACGGTTGATGTGTGCTGCTGACTAGAGGATCGTGGATTGTTCAATTCGCTGAACCTGGAAGGACGAACATATGCTCACCCTCACCGAAACAGCCACCACGGTCGTCAAGACGATTGTTGAACAAGATCCCAACACTGAGGCCTCTGGTCTCCGTATCAATGGGGAGCCTGGTGCCCCCAACCTCACCGTTGCTGTAGTTGCTGCCCCTGAGGCTGGCGATGCGGTCGTAGAGGCCGAAGGCGCGAAGGTTTTCCTGGAAGAAAACGCGGCTATCGCTCTCAGTGACAAGACACTTGATGCTGAGGTTGGCGAGAATGGCGCGGTAAGTTTCGCCATCGTCGACAACGCGTAGTCACGCTCACCACGTGTAGCTACTAGCTAGCAGCTGGTAGCTAGTTCAGGGTTTGTCGGCGCACGGTCGACTAATCCCTGTCTCTAGTAGCGGGCGAGAGCGTCAGCATCTCGAGCATGAGTTACCGATCTACGGATGGCATCTAGGGCCTCCACAGGATCTGTCTCGGCTTCAGCGATCATCAGCTGGCGCTCTGCCTCCGCTAGTCGGGTGCGTGCACTCGCGCTTGCTCCACCCCGGCCGATTAGGTCTCGTACGACGCTGATCTGGCTCTTCGCCGCGACGAGCGTCCCTTGATATGCGGCGCGCGCGTGATCAAGCCTTTGTTGCTGATTGCGCGCTGTCGCCAGTGCAGCATCTAACTGCTCCGCATCATCACTCAACACCGCAAGTTGGCGGAATGGATCGCACGCGACACCGTGCTCGTCCGCCGTTACTGCTAACGAGCGCTCCACGGTGGCAATCGCCGCAAGAATGATGGCACCCGTGTCTGGATCCGGGGCGAGTTCTCGTGCCGCTCGCGCCTCGCTTAGGTCATTAGAGTTCGTTTCTCGCAGTTGTTTGACCGCAGCATCCGCAGTGCCGAGTTCTCTCAGTGAGAATTCGGATGCCGTCAGGTGTTGGCCGGCACGGTGCAGGCCGGCCGCTACTGCCTGCAGCAGGTCCGCGACGGCATTTACGCCGGTCGGGCTGATCTCTGCTGACACCCCCTCCAACTCGCGCTCGGCGTGAGTCAGTAGTGCGTCAGCGCGAGCGAGCTGCTCCTGTGGTGCGGCAAGTACTGCCGCCACGTAGTGCTCAGCGGCCTCAGTGAGTTTCTGCTGATCGTGGGAGAGGCGATCGCGGAGTGCCCTCAATTGCGCACTTAGCTCTTGGGCGGTGTGTCCCGCATCCACTTCGGTGCGTCGCCGTTGCGCGAACGCGTTCTCGAAGCGGTCGAGACTTGTGAGGGCGCGATCGCACAGCGCGATCATCTGCAGCGTGTTTCGGCGGCGCAGCTGTTCGGCGTCCTTCGCTGCGGTGTCTCGTTGTTGTCCAAGCCGAAAAGCTTCAGTCAGAGTGAGCCGCGCTTCCGCGAGGGCAGCGCCGAACTCATGGGTATCGGCGACACCAAACTGGGCAATGGCAAAACCGACTTCGTTTTCGGCGTCACGAACCCGGTCATCCAACGTGACGAGAAGTGCGGCAGCGCGGGCATCCAACTCCGATTGTGAAGTCGAACCGCGGATGCCGCGATCGCCGCCGCGGCGGAACAAGACAATGAATGCGCCAATTCCCAACCCCAGCACAAGAACGAGCAGTGCGACGACGGCGATCGTGGTTCCGCGCGCAAGTTCGGAGGCAGCGGTGAGGGCCACCAGGGGGAGGGCTACGGGCACCATGGCTCGTATTCTACGGCTGTGTGCCGCGAGAACTGGGGGCACGGGCGGGCAGTGAGTCTGACGAAACTCGTGGTTGTTGCACCATTTATTGCAGTTAGACGCTTAAGGTGGCGGTGTGTGGCGTGCAGATAAAGTTTCAGATGATTTCTCGGTCGACCCAGATTCGGTTGACGAGTCCGTTGACGACGCGCAAAATGAGCACTCACATCCCCACATTCAGGTAACAGCGCCTCATACGCTGAGTTTTGGTGAGCCGAACATCATGGCCGGAAACGTTGCAGAGCCCACGTGGACGCACTGGCGTTCGCAATTGTCAGAGTTAGGCGGTCAGTCACCGCTCCTGCATTTTGTGGATTCCCCTCGCACTCGAGTTGAGTTGTCTACGACTCACCCGGGTGGGCTCGCCCAGTTCATTACCGGCAAGCGCACTCTGCTGTCGAGCCTTATTCGTGATGATGTTGCGTTGCGCTCCGCCAAGGTCGCCGCTGGCGCGGTGGCTGCGAAGGGTCTTGAGCTGGCTACGGCCCGCGGAATCGACTCCGTTCATTTGGGAATTGGAATTGCTCGCTGGAACCACGACGACGTTGAGTATTGCGCGCCTGTGTTGCTTCGACCGCTCGCTATTCGTCGTCACGGTCGTGACTTTGAGTTGAAGCTGCGTGGTGCCGCCTATCTCAATCCGGAACTTGCGCGCGCCCTTGATGACCAGTTCCACTTGCGTCTGGATGCTGAATCTTTTGTTGCTCTGACGGATGCTGATGGTACGTTCAAGCCGAACCCGGTGATCGATCGACTGCGCGGCCTCACTTCGCACTTGCCAAACTTCGGGGTGAGTCCTCGCCTCGTTGTGTCGTCCTTTGCGGATGTTGCGCCGGGCCTTGCTGACGATGCCGCCGAGCTGCAGCATCCGATTCTCGATGCCCTTGCAGGAAACACCGCGGCTGCGTGGACCATCAAGGAGGGTTACGCTCCGGTTCCTGCTCTGTCGGCAGATGAGCGCTCGCCGCAGACCGATAACTTGCTGCTCGACGCCGATGCTGAACAAGAGAACGTGATTGCTCAGATCGAAGCTGGCAACTCTGTTGTCGTTCGCACGCTTCCCGGCACAGGGGGAACCCAAACGATTGTCAACGCTGTTGGCGCACTTGTTGCCCAAAATAAGCGCGTGCTCGTCGTCACGCCGCGGCGCGCTTCGCTGCACTCCATAGCTGACCGTTTCGGTGACATTGGCTTGCCGGGACTCGCTGTCTCCCCGCGTACGCTGCGCCGCGACATCATCCGCTCTATCTCACGCAGTGAAAAGGCGTCACGACCACAAATTGAAGATGTGGATGATGCGCTGCTGCGTCTTCGCAAGATCATGCTCGACTACCGCGGGTCAATGTCGATCGCCGATGACGTACTCGGTGTCTCCGTTCTCGATTGTGTCGCAGAGCTGAGCCGCCTCGCGCTGCTGCCCAACCCGCCATCGACGACCGCTCGACTCTCGCGAGAAGCCGTCGAGAAGCTCGCGAAGGATCGCAGTTCGGCCACCGGCGTAATCATTGCCGCAGCCAAGCTCGGTGAGTTCAAATATGGGCCAGGCGATTCACCGTGGTACGGCGCACAGTTCGCCAATGGCGGGGAAGCGCTTAAGGCCCACGAGGTTGCCAAGCGCGTTAATTCTCAGTTGTCAGAACTGCTCGGGGTCGCGAACCGACTTGTGTCGAATACACGTATGCGACCGTTCCAGAGCATCGAAGAGTTGGGCGTCTACTTGCGTCTTCTCGTCGATCTGAGGGAAACCCTCGACCGTTTTGTGCCGACAGTATTTGATCGCGCGATCACCGAACTTATCGCCGCAACAGCACCGCGCCGCGATTTCCCCGACATGACGAGTGCCAACCGTCGCCGCCTCAAGAAGCTCGCCCTCGAATATGTTCGCCCGGGCGTTCGTGTGAATGACATGCATGCCGCGCTCATTCGCATCCAAAAGCAGCGTGTGCTGTGGCATCGTTTTGTCGCGGAAGGCGCAAGCCCCGCCGTTCCGGTGGGCATTGGCGAAGTTCAGCGCTCATACCAGCAGGTGTCAGAAGATCTGGCGACCCTCGACATCCCGCTCGGAATCGCCGACTCTCACGTGAATCTGGCGAGCTTGCCCATTCCCTTCCTCATCGACAAGGTTGCGTCGCTCGCCGCTGAGTCTGATGTGCTCAACAATCTGCAAGAGCGCACTGTGCTCATGGGAAGCCTTCGCGAGCTGAAGCTCAACCCCCTCATCGATGACCTGGCCAAGCGCCACGTTCCCGAGGACCAAGTAGCGGCTGAACTTGAACTGTCGTGGTGGAAATCTGCACTCGACTCCATGCTCGAAGCCGACCGTGCGCTGCTCAATGCCAACACGTCGGTTGTTGACCGTCTCGAAGCTGACTTCCGCCTCGTCGATGAAGCGCACGCCTCCGCAAACGCCAAGCAACTCTCTTGGCAAATTGCCGAAAACTGGAAAATTGGGCTCGTCGACTGGCCAGACGAAGCAAGTGCTCTCAAGCGCGCTCTTTCCAAAGAGCGGCTCACCTCGTTCGACGTTCAAACGTCGGCACCGCACCTTTCACGCACCATTGCCCCCGTCTGGCTTGCGTCGCCATACGAGATCGACTCCGTCGTCGACACGATGCCCTTCGACACCGTTTTTCTGGTTGACGCCGGCGCGATGACGGTTGCCGAAGCGGCAGGCGCAATCCGCCGCTCGAAGCAGGTTGTCGTTGTTGGCGACCCTGTCATCCAGTCGCCGACACCGTTTGAGATCGCCGTTCGCGATGTCACCGCTGACGCACCGCCACCCGTTGATGATGAGGTGCGAGAAGCCTTGGTTGAAGACTCGGCTTTCGCTCGCTTGAGCGTACTGTTGCCGACTCTCACCTTGACTCGCAGCTACCGTCCTGGCGGTGAAGAACTCGCCGAGCTCGTCAACCGTCGTTTCTACGGCGGCCAGATTGAGTCGTTGCCGTGGGCCGGAAGCTTCTTGGGGCACGGCAGTCTTGCTGTCAGCTACGTCAAGGATGGTGTCGGTATGCCCGACCCCGATTCTGGTGCAGTCGAAAGCCCTGACGCCGAAGTTTCGCGCGTAGTCGAACTCGTCCTTGACCACGCCACGAAGCGGCCACAAGAGTCGCTCATGGTCATCACAGCAAGCCCGTTGCACTCAGTGCGGGTCATGCAGTCAGTGTTGGATGCTGTGAGCCGGCGTCGGCCAGAACTGCTCGACGTCATCATCGGCGATCGAGCAGAACCGTTTACTGTCACCACAATCGACCAGGCTGTGGCCCAAAGCCGCGACCGGGTTATTTTCTCTATCGGATACGGCCGCACGCCACACGGTCGCGTTCTCTCTGATTTCGGTTCGCTCGGCGAGCCCGGGGGAGAGCGCTTGCTTGCAGTCGCCATGACTCGTGCTCGTCGCTCGCTCGAAATCGTGACGTCGTTCCGTTCGGAAGATCTCGATGATGGTCGCATGAAACATGGTGCCGTCGCTCTGGCCGAAGTGCTCGACGAAGTGGATGCCCGCTACGCCGAAGTTCCGGTTCCAGACGACAGCGATCCGATGCTCGTTGATCTCGCTCGCCGGCTTGAGGCGCGCGGTCTCCGTGTTGCACTCGGCCACCGCGCCAAGCTCGGACTTGTTGCCTCTCGCGGCGGCCGCTGCGGAACCATCGAGACCGATGCCATGGTGCATGAGTCGAGCCTGCGAGAGTCACTGCGGTTGCGCCCTGAACTCTTGCGCCGCCTCGGCTGGCACTACTTGCGAGTACACGCCTTCGAGCTCTTCAGTGACCCCGATCAGGTAGCAGACAAGGTGGCCCGGATGCTCGGGGCTGAGCCTGCTCCCACAACTGAGCCCATCACGATCATCCCCACGATACGTCCCCAGCAGTAGCTCGTGGGTGGTACTGATAGCTCACGTCGGAGCGAGCAGCACGACGACCCCGACGTCGAGTCTGATGTTGAGCTCACAGGTGATCCTGCGCCTGCGCAAGGGCGGATTCCGAAGAAACGTCGCCGTGTGATGACCACTCCGCCGGAGGGCTCCGATCCGCATCCGACGTCAGAACCCGAGCGTCATCTGGCTCACGAAAACGACGAGCGGCTCAAGGGCGACAAACCTCCGCATTGGGGGTAGTGCCTTGCCGCCCGTCGAAAACTCGCGGGCTACTCGAGGGGGGTGTTAGCTGTTGTTCTGCTTCGCAAGAAGGTCGCGAATCTGAAGAAGTAGCTCTGCCTCGGTGGGGCCAGCTTCTGGTTCGATGACCACCGGCTTGCGAGCGGCAGCCAGCTTGTTGGCGTAGTTCATGGGGGCAACAATCGCGAAGTACACGACGACCGCCACGAGCAAGAACTGGATGAGCGCTGCGATTACCGCACCGAAGTAGATGACGGCACCTTCGCCGCCAGCGGTCGGAATCGCAACGGGGAGTGCCGTGGAGAGTGTCGCAGCATTGAAGAGTGCGCCGATCAGCGGGTTAAAGACGGCCTCGACGATGGTGTTGACGACTGCGGTGAACGCGGCGCCAATGACCACCGCGACTGCGAGATCGATGACATTGCCACGCAAAATGAATGTTTTGAATCCGCTTAACATTGTTGCTCCTTCTCGTGGGGATACGTCAACTATGACGCTGTGGAGGCCTGAGCAGAAGAAGATGACGAGGAAGAGGAGTTCGACGAACCTGACGTCGAAGAACTCGAGGTGGATGTTCCTGCGGCCGCAGAGCCCGATTTCTTGGACTCGGATGACGAACTCGTCGACGAGCCAACCGAGCCAGCCGAGCCAGCCGAGCCAGATGAGCTCGAGCTGGAGTCGCTTGAACTCTTCGTGGCTCGCGAATCGTTGCGGTAAAAGCCTGAGCCGTTAAATGTCACGCCGATTGCGGAGAATACTTTGCGCAGCTTGCCTTGGCAGGTGGGGCACACCGTGAGGGACTCGTCAGTGAACGACTGCTGAATATCGAAAGCGTTGTCGCACTCGGTACAGCGGTATGAATAGGTAGGCACTAGATCCTTAGTTGTGATCGGTAATGGTCACAATTCCCGAGGGAGTAACTATGCCATTGACTGGTTGGTCGTGAAGTTCCGTGGGGACGGCGTCGACATATTCGCTCTCGAAGATCACGGCATAGATGGGAGGTTTGGTCTCCATGGAGCCGAGAGTTTTATCGAAGTAGCCGCGGCCCCAGCCCATGCGCATCCCAGTGCGATCCACGGATGCAGCGGGCACGATGATGAGGTCGACATCGTTGATAGCAATCGGGCCCAGTACTTCGCTGGTGGGCGCTGGCATGCCGATGAGGTCTTCGTCTTCTTCTTCACCGTCATAGGGCGCCCAATCGAGGAGGCCGTCAGCGCGGGAAATGGGGAGCAGAACGCGAATGTCGTGTTCGCAGGCCCAACGGAGAAATCCGCGAGTTTGGGGTTCGTCTGTCGTAGACAGGTAGGCGGCGACCGAGGTTGAGCCGAGACGTGTTGCGAGTTCGATAAGGTTCGCGGTCACACCCGCTTCAGATTCTTCCCGCTCTTTGGCGGTACAGATGCGGCGGCGTTCGCGTAATTCGGCCCTAAGTGCACGTTTATCGTGACTGACGTCGTCGGTCATGCAACCATTCTACGAGACTGTCCCAGTACGCTGTACCTATGGCTAAGAAGATTACTAAAGCGGTTATTCCTGCTGCAGGTCTGGGCACACGATTTCTTCCGGCGACTAAGGCTATGCCGAAGGAGATGCTGCCGGTTGTTGATAAGCCGGCTATCCAATATGTCGTCGAGGAAGCTGTCGCAGCTGGCCTGACTGACGTACTGATGATCACGGGGCGAAACAAGAATGCCCTGGAGAATCACTTCGACCGGATGACGGAGCTTGAGGCAACTCTTGAGCAGAAGGGCGACACCGATCGTCTTTCCAAAGTTGAGTTCTCAAATGACCTCGCTGACATGCACTATGTGCGTCAGGGTGATCCGCGCGGTCTTGGCCACGCCATCCTTCGGGCAAAAATGCATGTCGGGAACGAGCCATTCGCTGTGCTCCTCGGTGACGACCTCATTGATGAGCGCGACGTTCTTCTCTCCCGAATGCTGGAAGAGCAAGACGGTCGCAACGCGACAGTAATCGCCCTCATGGAAGTCGACCCGGCACAGAGCCACATGTACGGCATCGCCACGGTCGAGCCGACAGACGACGACGACGTTGTGCGCATTACAGGCCTCGTAGAAAAGCCAGTCCAGGGTTCCGCTCTCTCGAACCTCGCCATCATTGGTCGTTACGTTCTTCGCCCCGAAATCTTTGACATCCTTGAGCGCACTGACCCCGGCAAGGGCGGGGAAATTCAGTTGACGGATGCTCTGCAAGAGATGGCCGAAAGCGACATTGCCGGAGGCGTCTATGGTGTCGTGTTCCGCGGACGTCGTTACGACACCGGTGACCGCCTCGACTACATCAAGGCAATTGTGCAACTCGCTGTTGAGCGCGAAGACCTAGGCCCTGATCTGCGCCCGTGGCTCAAACAGTTCAGCGCGACCCTGGACTAGTTCATGGCGTTTGGCATTCCGACGCTCAGCGACGGAGAGATCAGCATTCGGCCTATCAGGGTTCGAGATGCACGCGCGTTGGAGAGAGAGCTCCGCGATAACCGGGGGTGGCTTCGCCAGTGGGAGGCGACCAGTCCCGTTGGGCCGGTCAGCTTTGACGTGAAGTCGAGCATCCGGGGTCTGCTTCAGCAGTCTCGTTCTGGCGCAGGCTTGCCATTTGTGATTGAGCAAGCAGGTGAGGTTGCCGGTCAACTGAACGTGTCATCGATCACTTATGGTTCTCTCGCGTCGGCAACGATCGGCTATTGGGTTTCTGAGCGCTTTGCGGGCAAAGGGCTCACGCCGACCGCGGTGGCATTGGCTACTGACTACTGTTTCTTCCAACTTGGCCTGCACCGCATGGAGATCTGCATTCGGCCCGAAAATGCGCCGAGTTTACGTGTCGTGGAGAAGCTCGGTTTTCGCTACGAAGGACTGCGGCGACGCTTCATCCATATCGATGGAGATTGGCGCGATCACTTCTGTTTCGCGCTCACTGTCGAAGAGGTGCCGCAGGGAGTCTTGCGTCGCTGGCGGGCAGGCGATGCTCCTGAACAGGATGCGCATATTCCCACCGCGGATCGCACGCGCGCTGCCAACCCGCTGTTGCCCCCGCGCCTCTAACGGCAGCGATTTTGTGGTCTCGCCGAGCGTGCCTGCTACGGAACTCCGCGCCCAGCGAGGGTGATTCTCAGCATCTTTTGATTTCACTGCCGCGTGCCGACAGCGAGTCTTGCTCGGATGCTCGTAGCGTATAGCCATGGAATTCACCAGCATCGGCGGCGGCGTGATGATCGCGCTCGCAGCAGGGCTCTGGCTGGTGTACTTGATTCCCAATTGGTTTAAGAACCGTGAGTACCTCGCGACCGAGCGCAATGCGGTTCGCCTTCAGCAGACGATTCGCGTGCTTGCTCAGACCGCTGAGGTGCCAGAAGAGGTGCGTGCCGAGGCTGTCGCCCGTCGTGCTGCTGAACTCTCTAGGGTTCGTGCGCTCCAAGGTCCGGTAGCTGTGGGTCGCGCAGTAAAGCCACCGACTCGAGAAGAAGCACTCGCCCTGTCGACGAGACGACTTCGTCGTACTCGCGCATTTACCGCACTCGTGCTTCTCGCAAGCATTGTTGTGGCGGCTGTGCAGCTCATGATGATTGTGACGGCTGGCGGTGCGATCGTCTCTGGTGCGTGGCTGGTGCTCGCTACCGCGACTGTCTCAGGTATCAGCGCAAGCGCGATGCTTTCGCGACTCGCAGAACGCTCACGCGCTCGCCGCGAAAATGCGGCTCCGGCTGCCCGCGCTGCGGCTCCGCGGCGTCGTATCGTGCTCTCGTCGGATGCCCCCATTGAACAGCCAGCATCAAAAGTTAGCTGGACTCCGGTTCCGGTTCCCAAGCCGATGTACTTGACGCGAAGCAATGCCCCAGCAGCAGCGTTGGCTGCGGCACGTCACGCTGCTGATATTGATACTGAGTTGCGCAAGGCCGCAGAGTCGGCCGAACATGCATTGCGGGCTAATTCTGCTGCGATGGCGGCAGCGACTCGAGAGACAGAGCTCGCGAGGGATGCCAAGCGGCTAGCTGAGAAGCCAACCGATATTGCTGCAGCGCCGGCCCCGAGCCGTTTCGCGGGCATGGGAATCGTCGACATTGATGGGAGCGCGCCCGATCTGGACGCCGCACTCGCGCGTCGCCGTCGAGCTAGCTAGCGCAACTCACTTCCGTCTCTCGCGCCTGACGCTGAGTGATATTGTTGCTTCAGCAGTACGGGCCCTTGGCGCAGTTGGTAGCGCGCCTCGTTCGCATCGAGGAGGTCAGGAGTTCAAATCTCCTAGGGTCCACCACTCGTTTTGCTTAGTCAGCAATGTTCAGCAGCAAGTGGCCAGACGATACCGTCAGGCCAACGCTCGCGTTGACAGAAGTAACGACGCCATCCTTGTGTGCGACAAGCGGCTGTTCCATCTTCATCGCTTCAAGCACCAAGATCAGGTCGCCCTTGACGACCTTGTCTCCTTCAGCAACCGCAACCTTCACGATGGTTGCCTGCATCGGAGCCTTCACCGAGTCACCGGTGATGGTGTTCACGGCAGAGGCAGCGCGACGTTTGGGTGCGGCGGAGAGCGTGGCACCCGTCGTGGTGCTGGGAACTAGTTTCGAGGGCAAATTCACTTCAATGCGCTTGCCGGCAACTTCAACGACAACGTTGTGGCGTGCTGCAGCAACAGTTGGTTCACCGAGTGAGCCAGTCCACGGTTCGATGTCGTTGTCGAATTCGGTCTCGATCCACCGGGTGTAAATCGTGAATGGGTTGCTGGTAAACGCCGGATCGCGAACGATCTTGCGGTGGAACGGCAGCACCGTGGGAAGCCCTGTAATCTCAAATTCGTCAAGGGCTCGACGTGAGCGCTCGAGGGCATCCTCGCGGCTGGAACCGGTGACGATGAGCTTGGCGAGCAACGAGTCAAATGCACCACTGATCTCATCGCCGGTCGTGACACCGCTATCGACACGGATGCCGGGGCCGCCAGGGACTCGGAGAACGTGCACGGGGCCGGGTGAGGGCATGAAGTTGAGTCCGGCATCCTCACCGTTGATGCGGAACTCGAAAGAGTGGCCGCGAGGGACGGGGTCGTCGTAGTCGAGTACGCCGCCCTCAGCGATGCGGAACTGTTCACGCACGAGGTCGATGCCCGTGACTTCTTCAGAAACGGGGTGCTCGACCTGAAGACGGGTGTTGACCTCAAGGAACGAGATGGTGCCGTCCTTGGCGACCAAGAATTCACACGTGCCGGCACCGAGGTAGCCGACTTCGCGCAGAATGGCCTTAGAGGACTCATAGAGAGCCTTGTTTTGCTCGTCACTCAAGAATGGCGCCGGGGCCTCTTCTACGAGCTTCTGGTGACGGCGCTGCAACGAGCAGTCACGGGTGGAAATCACGACGACGTTGCCGTGAGCGTCCGCCAAGCACTGCGTTTCAACGTGGCGGGGCTGGTCGAGATACTTCTCAACGAAGCACTCACCGCGACCAAACGCGGCAACAGCCTCGCGGGTGGCGGAATCGAAAAGCTCGGGGATTTCCTCTCGAGTGCGCGCAACCTTGAGGCCACGACCACCGCCCCCGAAAGCAGCCTTGATCGCAACGGGAAGACCGTGAAGATCAACAAAATCCAGCACTTCGGCTGCACCAGAAACCGGGTTGAGCGTTCCGGGAGCCAGTGGAGCTCCGACCTTCTCAGCGATGTGGCGAGCAGAAACTTTGTCACCAAGCTTCTCGATGGCTTCGGGTGATGGACCGATCCACATAATGCCGGCATCGATCACGGCGCGAGCGAATTCGGCGTTCTCAGCCAAAAAGCCATAACCGGGGTGAATCGCATCAGCACCCGAGCGGCGGGCGATCGACAAAATCTTGTCAATTACGAGATACGTCTCCGCGCTCGTCGCGCCATCGAGTGCATACGCCTCATCAGCGAGCTTGACGTGCCGAGCATCCCGATCTTGGTCTGCATAGACCGCAACCGAAGCGATGCCGCTGTCTTTAGCTGCGCGGATAACGCGAACGGCGATCTCCCCGCGGTTGGCGATGAGTACCTTCGTAATTCGAGCCATAGTTACCTAGCTTAAGGGGGTTACGGCCGAAGCCTTGAGGTATTGCACACAAAAATAGGACGCAAGCACTGTGGATGCCTACAGACCGGGGCGCTCCATGTTCCAGAGATCGGTCCATTGCGCATCAAATTCGCGCAAGAGTTGACGGAGAAGAGAAACCGAGAGCCCAACAACCGCATGAGGATCGCCCTCAATGCTGGTGATAAATGCTGCGCCCAGGCTATCGATTGTGAATGCTCCAGCGACCTTCAACGGTTCGCCTGTAGCGACGTAGGCATCAATTTCAGCGTCGCTGATATTGGAAGCAAAGGTGACGCGCGCGCTCGAGACAGCACCGGTTGCGCCGCGAATTTCGCCACCGCGGTGATCAATGAGCCAATGCCCCGAGTGCAAGGTTCCGGTCTTTCCGCGTTGAGCGAGCCAACGTTGCTTAGCGATTTCCGGCTCGTGCGGCTTTCCAAATAGTTCGCCGTCTAATTCAAAAGCAGAATCTCCACCAAGAATGAAGCCATCAATCGGTTCACCATTGATACGCGAATCGGTGACTGCCTCAGCCTTCGCTCTCGCCAACAAGTGAACAAGGGCGGGGCCATCGAGGGGGCCAGGCGCCGCAGCCGCAACAGCTTCTTCATCTACTCCGGAAGCCAAAAGTACCGGGTCAACACCGGCGGCGCGCAGCGTTGCGAGCCGTGCTGGAGAGGTAGACGCAAGATAAAGGCGCACAAGGCTCCTATGCTCAAGGGATGGGTGAATGGCTTGGCCGAATGATCGAAGTAGACGTTACCAACATTGCGCACGGGGGTGTCGGTGTTGCGCGTCACGATGGTCGTGTCGTTTTTGTTTCCGACGCGATCCCCGGTGAACGCGTACTTGTGCGTGTGACCGACGACAAGAAGAAGTCGTTTTGGCGCGCCGAAACGGTGAAGGTTGTCACCGCGAGTGAACACCGCAGAGAACACGTGTGGTCGGCGGCCAGTGTTGACCGCGATCCAGACAACCGCGCCGGTGGCGCCGAATTTGGGCATATAGAGCTCAGCCACCAGCGCGCCCTCAAGGCTCAAATTCTTGGCGAATCACTCGAACGGATGGCCAAGCTCACGCTGGCGCCCATCGTCGAAGCAGTGTCAGGCGACGACGAACGCAACGGGCTCGGATGGCGCACCCGCGTGAGCCTTCACGTTGACGAACACGGCAATGTTGGCCCGTTCGCGGCGCGCTCTCATCGCGTCGTTTCCGTTGCCGACCTTCCGCTAGCAACCCCCGAACTCTCCGCAGGGGCCCCGCTCAGCCAAAACTTTTCGGGCTTCGATCGCGTTGATGTGCTCAACCCGAGTAGCGGTGGAGTGCGCCTCATCATGGGCAAGCAAAAGCCACAAGTCATTACCGAAATCGTGGGAGAGCGCGAATTCACGCTGCTCGACTCGGGTTTCTGGCAAGTGCACCATGGTGCAGCCCAAGTGTTGTCCGCTGCCGTGCAAGACGCCATTGACCCAGAACTGTTTGACCCAGCGGCATCCAACTTGGATCTCTATGGTGGCGTTGGTTTGTTCGCCGCTGCGGTCGGAGACAAGTTTGGTTCCGCGACCAAGATCACCACGGTTGAGGCCGAGTCCACTGCTACCGATCACGCCGCAAAGAATCTCTCGGAATGGTTGGGCGCTCACGCAGAGACGGGACGCGTCGATCGTTGGCTTCGTCAACTGGTCAGGAACGCGACCAGTAGTGAGCAATCGCGGCTCGAGCGAGCCACGATTATTCTTGACCCCCCGCGCTCTGGCGCCGGATGCGAAGTGGTTGAGTTAGTTGGAGCAGCCAAGCCCGCTCAAGTGGTCTACGTGGCGTGTGACCCCGTTGCGTTCGCTCGGGATGTTGCATTCTTTGCCGAGCAGGGCTATAGCCTCAGCACCGTGCGGGCGTTCGATCTCTTCCCCCATACGCACCACGTTGAAGCCGTCGGAACGTTTACCCGCGACTGAACGCGTGTTGGCGTCGTTCACGCATGATTTCGTCGTAACCCGACTACTATGGGGGACAGAAACTCAGGAGGACGCCACATGGCCCAGACCGAACCATCCGGGACCGAAGCGCCCAATGACAGCGCCAAACGCAATATTGCCGTCGCTGTAGTCGACGACCACGAATCCGTTCGGCTCGGGCTTAAAGCTGCTTTCATCGACGACGGTTATGACTTTGTTCTTGCCGCCGCGACGGTGAGGGAACTCGTTGAGGGACTCAATGGTCGCGAAGTCGACGTTGTCGTGCTCGACCTGTCGCTCGGCGATGGATCGACTGTCACCGATAACGTCAAGAACGTTCAAGCTACCGGCTCTGCCGTGCTCGTGCACAGCATTGCTGACCGCGTCGCAAGCGTTCGTGAGGCACTCGCCGCTGGCGCCGCCGGAGTTATCCCGAAGTCTTCCGCCACCAAGACAGTGCTCGCCGCGGCAGCAACCGTTGCGCGCGGCGAAGTATTGAACAACCTTGAGTGGGCAACTGCCATCGACGCAGACCGCGACTTCTCGAAGGCCCAGCTAGGTCGCCGTGAACGAGAAATTCTCCACCTCTACGCCTCGGGCCTACCGCTCAAGCTCGCCGCACAGCAGCTCGGAATTGGCTACTCGACTGCGCGCGAATATCTTGACCGCATCCGCGTCAAGTACGTCGAAGTCGGTCGCCCAGCTCCCACCAAGGTCGATCTTTTGCGTCGTGCTGTCGAAGACGGAATCCTGCCAGGTCTGGATTCCGAAGGCGGCGATGGCCACTAGCCTCTCCGCTGCACGCCAACCACCGTCGGCAAAGCAGCCACGTAATCCGATCAGCCGCAAGCAGGTTGAGCGGGTAATTTCGCGCTCGGTTGCCGTGATCGGGCTAGTTTTCGGCGCGCAAACTGTGCCCTGGCTATTGAGTCAGGCGCGGGAGGCGCAACCGTGGTGGTTGTCGATCGTTGTTCCCGCACTGTTCGGCTTGTTGATCATTGTGGTCATCGTGTCATTCGCCAATCGTTGGGTTCGCCAAGCGCACGGCACATTCGCGGTGGTGTACTTCCTTGCCTTGCTGAGTTGGCCATTTACCGTTCTACCCGGCGTCGAGATTTTTAGCGGCATTCACTGGCTCAACTATCTCATCACCGTCGCGACCGCCATGGCAGCGATCGCATTTGGGCGTGTGCTCGCTACCGTCTATCTTTTCGCTGCGCCGTTCGTCTACCTTGTCGTTCGTCTTCTTCCCGTCGGTGGCGCAGCTCCATGGCAGTTGGCAGTGCTTGAAGCGTTCTATGCACTCATTTTGGGTAGCGCAATCATGATCATCGTCACGATGCTGCGCCAGGCGGCATCCAACGTCGACAACGCGCAAGCGACAGCTCTGTCCCGCTATGGAAACGCGGTGCGGCAACACGCTACTGAGGTCGAACGAGTTCAGGTCGATTCGATCGTGCACGATAGCGTACTGACCACACTGATCTCCGCTGCCCGGGCATACGTGCCAGAAGCCCAACGCCTTGGCGCGGTCATGGCAGGCAATGCCATCGGCCATTTGAAAGAGGCAGCGTCGACGTCTCCCGATGATGTATCGACAGTGCAGGCGACGGAGCTTGCTCAAAGAGTCGTCACCTCGGCTGAATTGCTCGCGTCGAACTTCCAATTCTCGATTCGAAGCGTTGGTGCCAGATCGTTGCCGGCTGTTGCAGCAGAAGCCGTCCATTCCGCAGCCGTCCAAGCAATGGTCAACAGTCTGCAGCACGCTGGTGGCGCAGATGTCCAGCGCAGTGTTGAAGTTCGTGGACTTGAGGGTAATGGTATTCAGGTTGTCGTCACAGACACTGGCCGGGGGTTCGACCTCGATCATGTGCCTCAAGAGCGCCTAGGGGTGCGCGTCTCCATAGTGGAGCGCGTCGCGAACGCTGGCGGTCGCACGGCGGTAGCGTCGGTGCCTGGTGCTGGCACCGAAGTCTGTATTCAGTGGCCGCATGGCAACGAAAGCGACGAAATCCTTACCCCGGACGACATCGGCGAAGAGGGTGTCCTGTGAACATTGGAGTACCGCGCTACTTGATCGTCGGTATGGCGGGGCTGTTCTCCGCGTACCACATCCTCTTGGCGCTCTACACGATCGACATTCCTGATCGACCTGGCCCCATCTTTGTCGCGATGGCACTGTATGGCGCCGCAACGATCATCAGTCTTCTTCCCTTTGGTCCGCTTCGGATGCCCATTTGGATGGCGACATTCAACTTTGCGATCGTCGTCGCCATCACTCTTCTTGTCGCCAACGAGCTCGATTTCGCCCGTGAGGGCGGCACCGGGTATGCAACCTGGTACGTAGCAGCGAGCGGAACGTTGCTGACGATTACCTCCACGCGAGGCCGTCACACTTTCGCTTGGTTGGGGATCGGATTCTTAGTCGCGCACACCTTTAGCCTTGGTCCCGTTGGACCGGCAGGGTTGTTCAGCCTCGGAATCGTCGGAAGCGCCTCGTGGGTTGCCGTCTCGCACGTGCTGAGCAGTGGCCTCGCTAAGGCATCCAAAGATGCTCAACGTTTTGTCCTTGCCGAACAGGAAGCAACTGATTGGCAGGCCGCTCAAGACGCGCACGTTCATGAGCGGCAGTTCCGGCTGGAACAGACCGGCAGTATGGCATTGGCAATGTTGGAACGAATCCAGGAGACCAACGGAAATCTCTCTGAGGAGGAGCGCCGCGAGTGCCTCAA
The DNA here is from genome assembly GCF_056675935.1 of Rhodoglobus sp. G.S.23. NCBI lineage: Bacteria > Bacillati > Actinomycetota > Actinomycetes > Micrococcales > Microbacteriaceae > Rhodoglobus > Rhodoglobus sp. G.S.23. The sequence continues at coordinate 2,194,132 of NZ_CM155237.1, read as the reverse complement.
TCTTGAGGGTGCCATTCGCGATGAGATCCGCGGTCGCAAGCTTCTGAACGACGCTGTGCGCGATCAGGTGATGATTGCGCGCCGTCGCGGGGCCACTGTGACGTTGCTCGATGAGGGCGGCATCGACGATCTCTCTGACGCCGATCTTGATCGGGTTCTCAATAGGCTCGCTCTGGCTATCCAATCCACGAGCGCGGACAAAGTCATTGCCCGCACGGTTCCTGAGGGTTCAGACGTCGCGGTGACGGTCGTCGGACTGCACAGCAGCGGCGATGGAGAGTCGAGCGCCCTTGGCCAAGACTCCCTCGAAGAAGACGTCGTCGACATTTGGCTCGAGATTCCTCGCGTCGACGCTGCCAATGCGGGCGCTGCTCACGCAGACGCTGCTGGCTGACTCAAACCACCGTTATAGGCGGAAGAGCCGGAGTGGCTATCAGAAGCACTTCTCCGGCTCTTCGCTAGAACCCGGGTCAGGACGATAACCCGAATACCGTCCTGACCCGCCCCCAAAGAATTAGCCCGCTTACCCTAGTCGGCTAACCTTTGGCGGTGTAACTCCTATGGAGAGACACCTAGCACTTAATATTCTGCATCAAGAAAGTGACGAGCAAAGTCGGTTCTTTGGGGGACCCTCGGGGGACAATATTTTCAGAATCGTGTGGAAATCACTGTATTTCTGTGGTTTTCAACGAATTCCGCATCGTGCAATTGGGGTACGACCGCGAAAAGTCCTGTTGTGCCATCCGCAAAAGATTTAACGTCGAGCGCTTGCGTTCCACACACCGGGGCCCGGATGAAGCGGGGCGCGAATGGGGCGTTGGCTACGCGCCCACGCTGAAATGGGAGCTGTCTCATCCCCACCGGCGTACTCGGCAGACTCAACCAGTGCTGCGCGTACAACCGCAGTGACCGCAGCGACTTCTTCTGGTGTGACGTTGGTCGAGACGATGCGGATGTCGGCGGGCTCGTCTTGCGCGTGCCTCCCCATCACAGTGGAATGTTTCCGTGTTTCTTGGGGGGCATGCTTGCGCGCTTCGTGCGGAGAGCGCGGAGCGCCTTCACGACTTGCACTCGAGTTGCAGCAGGCTCAATGACTCCATCGAGCTCGCCCCTCTCAGCAGCCAAGAACGGGCTTGCCACGTTGTAGGTGTACTCGTTTGCCAAGCGGGTACGAACTGCGGCGACATCCTCGCCAGCGGCCTCTGCTGCTTTGATCTCGCCGCGGTAAAGGATATTGACGGCGCCTTGGCCGCCCATGACGGCGATCTCAGCGGTCGGCCACGCGTAGTTGAGGTCAGCGCCCAACTGCTTGGATCCCATGACGATGTATGCCCCGCCATAGGCCTTGCGCGTGATGACGGTCACGAGGGGCACGGTTGCTTCGGCGTAAGCGTAGAGAAGCTTGGCGCCACGACGAATGACACCGGTCCATTCCTGATCAGTGCCCGGTAGGTAGCCGGGAACATCGACGAGGGTGAGGATCGGAATGCTGAACGAATCGCAGAAGCGCACGAAACGTGCTGCTTTCTCGCCAGCCTCAATGTTGAGGGTTCCTGCCATCGCCTGTGGCTGGTTAGCGACGATACCGACCGAGCGGCCCTCGACGCGACCGAAGCCGACAACGATGTTTGGCGCGAACAGCGGCTGAGTTTCGAGAAAATCGCCGTTGTCAACGATGTGCTCAATGATCGTTTTCACGTCATACGGCTGGTTAGGGCTGTCGGGGATGATCGTGTTGAGCTTGCGATCCTCATCCGTAATCTCCAACTCCACTTCGCTCTCGTAAAGGGGAGCGTCAGACATGTTGTTGTCTGGCAAGAAGCCGATGAGAGTGCGAGCGTAATCGAGAGCATCCTCTTCGTCGCTCGCGAGGTAGTGAGCAACGCCCGAAACCTTGTTGTGCGTGAGTGCGCCGCCCAGCTCTTCCATTCCGACGTCTTCGCCGGTGACTGTCTTGATGACGTCGGGGCCGGTGACGAACATTTGGCTTGTCTTGTCGACCATGATCACAAAATCGGTAAGCGCGGGGGAGTAGACGGCTCCGCCAGCCGCCGGGCCCATGATGATGGAGATCTGCGGGATGACACCAGAAGCTTGAGTGTTACGGCGGAAAATCTCGCCATACTTGCCCAGGGCTACGACGCCCTCCTGAATGCGGGCTCCGCCAGAGTCGAGCATGCCGATGATCGGAACACCCGTTTTCATGGCGTGATCCATGACTTTGATGATCTTCTCGCCAGCAACCTCACCGAGCGAGCCACCGAAGATGGTGAAGTCTTGCGCGTAAACAGCAACCTGGCGACCGTGAATCGTGCCGGTACCGGTCACAACAGCGTCGCCATACGGGCGCTTCTTTTCCATACCGAAGGCGTGAGTGCGGTGGCGAACAAACTCATCGAGTTCGACAAACGAACCGTGATCGAGCAACTGTTCGATGCGCTCGCGGGCGGTCATCTTGCCCTTAGCGTGCTGCTTTTCGATTGCCGCGTCACCGCTGGCGGTCACGGCTTCGTGATAGCGGTTCTTGAGATCGGCGATCCGGCCGGCGGTCGTGAACATGTCTGGAGTCGTATTGTCTTCGGTCACTGTGTCACTTTACCCACCCATCCACCGCTTGTGTGGTTGGCGGAACCCACAAGTTTGAGGCCCGTTTCATTGAGGAAACACTAGAGACAGAGCGCTGCCTCTACGCTGAAGCGATGCAACTCCCTCTAAGCTCCGCCGTTCTCCCGCTGCTTGAGCACCTCGATGAGGTCGGATCAACCAACCACGAACTGATGGCGCGGGCCGCTAACTCCACCGCACAGCACTTTTCTGCGCTGGTCACGACGAACCAGACCGCGGGCCGCGGCCGGTTGGGACGGGAATGGATCGCGCCACCGGGAAAAACATTTGCCGTCTCCGTGCTATTTGCTCCAGAACGAGCCTCCATCGAATCATTAGCGTGGATGCCGCTCATTGGCGGCCTGGCCATGGCGCGGGCAGTACGCAGCCTCGTCAACGATCGCAAAGTCACCCTTAAATGGCCTAACGACGTTCAGATTGAGTCACTGAAGGTGTCTGGCCTGCTCTCTGAACTTGTCGCGGGAGGCTCAGGCGTGATCGTTGGGGCAGGGCTGAACCTCACGATTGAGCCCGCTGAGCTGCCGACATCCGTCTCGACATCGTTACTGATCGAGGGCGTTGATCCCGGAGTTGATCTGGCGCTCAGCAGCTATCTCAGCGAACTTGTCGAACTCTACAAACGATTTAGCGATGGTGGTCTCGATGCGGTTCGAAGCGGAATTGCGGATGCGGCGCGGGCAGAGTGCGGAACCATTGGGCGTCGAGTGAGAGTGGAGCTTCCCGGCGGTGAGCGCATTTTCGGAACGGCCGAGACGATCGATGACCACGGACAATTGGTCGTGATGGATGATGCGAACGGCCGCTTGCAGCACGTCGCGGCTGGGGACATCACCCACCTGCGGTATGAATGACCTATGCCTAATGAGACTGTGAGCGTTCAACGCGAGGCAATTGTTGCCCGTGTGCGTTCTCACGCGCGAGCGCTCATCTTTCCCGGCATTGTTTTGGTCGCCACGGCGGGAGCACTCGGCTACTTTTTCGGCAGTTTCGCCGAGGATTGGCAGAATCTTGCCTTGCTCACGGCCGGCTTGTTGCTGATTGTTGTCGCGTGGTTTTTGCCATTCTTTGGGTGGCTAGCGCGAAACTACACAATCACGACGCGACGAGTAGTGCTCTCAAGTGGAGTATTCGTTCGCGTCAGGCAAGAGCTGCTTCATAGCCGTGGTTATGACGTGACGGTGCGCCAAAATTGGGTGCAGCGGATGTTCGGCAGCGGTGATCTTCTGATCAACGCCGGTCATGACTATCCGGTCACCCTGCGCGACATCCCGTCGGTAGCGATCACCCAAGCGGCGCTGCACGACCTTATGGAGAACAACCAGAATGTTGTCTCGATGCGGCGCCAGCGAGACGAATCTCACGCTTCAGACGAAACGACAGTGTGGGGCACTCGCTAGCCTGCACGTCCACTGACAACGCACATTATCGATCGTGTTTCCGCACCGCGCTACTTTCTGTCAACTCTGATCAGATAGGGTGCGCAACGTGAAGATCTCAGTAATCGGATGCGGCTACCTCGGAGCCGTTCATGCATCCTCGCTCGCAAAACTTGGCCACGATGTTGTGGGAATTGACATCGACCAGGCGAAAGTCGATCTCTTGGCATCGGCACAGGCGCCGTTCTACGAACCGGGCTTGCCAGAACTTTTAGGCGAAACCCTCGCAACGGGCAAGCTCGCATTCACGACTGATCTGAGCCGTGCGAATGGAGCGCGGGTGCACTTCATCGCGGTGGGTACCCCTCAACAGGAGGATTCCAATGCGGTCGATCTCACCGCGGTGGAGTCGGCCTTCGATGCGATCATCGCCCATCTTTCTCCCGGCGATGTCGTTGTTGGAAAGTCGACCGTGCCGGTAGGAACCGCTGAGCGTCTTGCTGCTCGTGTCGAGGCCGTAGGCGCCCACTTGGCCTGGAACCCAGAGTTTCTGCGGGAGGGCTACGCCGTGAAAGACACCATTAGCCCCGACCGCCTTGTGTACGGGATTCGCCCAGGGGACGACCATTCTGTCGCCATTCTTGACGAGGTTTACGCCACGGTGCTCGCTCAAGACATCCCTCGCGTGGTAACTGACTTCGCCACTTCCGAGCTCGTGAAGGTCGCGGCCAATGCATTTTTGGCAACCAAGATCTCCTTCATCAACGCGATGGCGGAGGTAGCGGAGGTCACGGGAGCTGACGTCACTCAGCTCGCGGATGCGATTGGTTATGACCAGCGCATCGGTCGTCGTTTCTTGAATGCCGGTCTTGGTTTCGGTGGAGGCTGCCTTCCCAAAGATATTCGTGGATTCATGGCGCGCGCTTCCGAACTCGGGGCGGGTGATGCTTTGAACTTTCTCGGCGAAGTCGATGCGATCAACCTTCGTCGACGAGAGCGCATGGTCGATCTGTGTCGTGAGGTGCTTGGCGGAACCATCGAAGGCGCAAAAATCGCGGTCCTTGGTCTTGCGTTTAAGCCCGACTCCGATGACGTGAGAGATTCCCCAGCGCTCGATGTTGCTGCGCGTCTCGCGGAGTTAGGTGCGTACGTTCGGGCAACAGACCCGCAGGCCATTGAAACCTCACGGCGTCTGCGCCCGGAGCTCGACTATGTCTCTACCGCAGCTGAAGCAACGCGAGACGCGGATGTCGTTCTTGTGCTCACCGAATGGCGCGAGTACCGCGACATTGATCCAAACGAGCTCGGCTCAGTCGTTTCGGTGCGTGCGATCCTCGACGGTCGAAACTGTCTGAACCCGGTGCAGTGGCGTGAAGCCGGCTGGACCTATCGTGCGCTCGGTCGCCCCTAGCGCAGCGTCTGCCGCGGCATCCGCAGTCCTAGTGGCGGCGTGAACGGCAGCAGTGACAGCGGTGTGCTCGGCAGTCAGTACGCCACGACTGGGGCTAAAGACCCACAAACGGTACAGCGCAAATCGGAAGAAAGCACCGAGCGCGAGCCCGACGACATTCGTGGAGATGTTGTCGGCGAGTAGCGAGGTGTATCCGAGGACATAGTGGGAGACCCAGAGACAGAGCACACCGATTGCCATACCGGCGACGCTGACAAGGGCAAACTCGACGCCCTCACGTGCTGCGCCAGTTCGACCAGCAGTGGCGAAAGTCCAGCGTCGATTGCCGACCCAGTTGGCCCCGATCGCGAGGGTCGTGGAGATCACCTTGGCGATCACGGGTCCCTCGTGAAGCACATCGGGTGAGAGAATTGTGAGCCGCAACAGATTGAATACTGCGACATCGATCACAAGCCCGCCGAGCCCCACTACGCCGAAACGTAGGAATTGGCCGAGCAGCTTTCGCATGTGATCTCCGCAGTAGACAAGAATGGGGCAGGGCGGTTGGAAGTCTAACCTGCCAAGCTAGGCCCAAAGCTGGGCATCATCTTAGACAGTGCAGGAGTCACTAGTGCCACCGATCGTGGGCGTAATTGGCGGAGGCCAACTGGCCAGAATGATGATCCCGCGCGCAATCGAGCTCGGTATCGAGCTTCGTGTGCTCGCTGAGAGCGACGGAATGTCAGCCAAGTTGGCGGCAACTGCTGTCGGTGACTACACGGATGCTGAGACCGTTCTCGCATTTGCGCGAGACGTCGACGTCATTACTTTCGATCACGAGCACGTACCCCAGGATGTGCTGGCTCAGCTTATTGAGGCCGGAATCGCCGTGCATCCGGGACCAACACCGCTCGCGGTTGCGCAAGACAAAATTCTGATGCGCCAAGAACTGACCCGACTTGGACTTCCCGTTCCCGAGTGGGCGAGCGTAGCGACACCGGCTGAACTCGACGAGTTTCTGAGCAACAACGGCGGGCGGGTGATCGTCAAGACTCCTCGAGGCGGCTACGACGGCAAAGGCGTTCGTGTCGTTTCAGCTTCGAGCGATGTTGCTGATTGGTTCGCGGCGGGCAATCCACTCTTGGCCGAAGAACTCGTGTCCTTTACGCGAGAGCTTGCGCAATTGGCGGCGAGGAGCCCAAGCGGTGAAATCGCACTGTGGCCGTTGGTCGAGTCGATTCAGCAAGACGGCGTCTGTGCCGAAGTCATTGCGCCGGCACCGTCGCTCGCCGCGCCGCTCTCTGCGGAGGCGGCAACCATCGCTCGCACCGTCGCCGACGAACTGGGCGTAACGGGAGTGCTCGCGGTTGAACTCTTCGAAACGTCTGACGGTCGCCTCTTGATCAATGAACTTGCGATGCGGCCCCACAACAGCGGGCATTGGACGATGGATGGTGCGGTCACGAGCCAATTCGAACAACACTTGCGTGCAGTGCTCGATCTGCCTCTCGGTGCGACCGATGCGCGCTCGCCGTGGACCGTCATGATCAACGTGCTCGGGGGACCGACATCCGGAACCATTGCGGAGCGCTACCCCGCAGCATTCGCGAATCAACCGACAGCCAAGTTTCACGAATATGGCAAAGCGCCTCGCCCTGGGCGCAAGGTTGGTCACGTGAATGTGAGCGGTGACGACCTCGATGACGTGGTGTACCGTGCGCGTGCCGCAGCAGCAATTCTGAAGGATTGACACCTACCATGGGTTCCGTGACTCAACCGCAAGTAGCCGTCGTAATGGGATCAGACTCTGACTGGAACGTCATGGTCGAAGCATCCGTTGCGCTGAACGATTTTGGAATCGACCACGAAGTTAGTGTGATTTCAGCGCATCGCAGCCCCGAGAAGATGATCGCTTTCGGCAAAGAAGCAGCTGGTCGCGGAATTCGAGTCATCATTGCTGGCGCGGGCGGCGCAGCACATTTGCCCGGAATGCTTGCCTCCGTAACAACTCTTCCCGTTATTGGGGTTCCTGTTCCGCTTTCACGACTCGATGGCATGGATTCGCTGTTGTCGATCGTGCAAATGCCTGCGGGTATTCCTGTGGCTACCGTATCGATCGGCGGAGCTCGCAATGCGGGAATTTTGGCTGCACGAATTCTCGGTTCCGGTGATGCTGAACTCACCACGAAGCTTGCCGACTACGCCGCAAAGCTCGAAGCCCTTGTTGACGACAAGAACGCTGCACTGAACGCGAGCCTGTGAGCGCAGCAAGCTCCCTCCGCCAACCGGCCGACAGTTCGCCGGAGACGATGACAAAGCGAGCATGGTGGCTGCTCGGGCTCAACGTGCTCATCCCCGGCTCTGCTCAACTTCTTGCCGGAAACCGAAAGCTCGGTCGCTTCGGCGTCGTCGCTAGTTTCGTTTTCCTGCTCCTCGTCGTTGTCGGTGTGGTGCTCTCGCTCGTTGCACCGGCCGTCATATTCACCGTGGGTAGCAGCACCCTCGGTCTCTGGGCGATCGCGCTCATTCTGGCGTTCTATGCAGTGCTGTGGCTCATCCTCACCGTCAACGCGTGGTCTCTCGCGAACCTTGGTCGGGCTACACCCGGTGGTCGCTCCGCTGTTGCGGCATTCAGCGCCATTGTTTTAGTCGTTGTGGCTGGCACGGCAGGATACGGCGCCTACGTAGCGACTACCGCTAACTCGTTCCTCAGCGACGTGTTCATCGCGGCACCAACCAAAGAACCTATTGACGGGCGCTACAACATTTTGCTCCTTGGTGGAGACGCCGGAGTTGATCGTGATGGATTGCGCCCCGACAGCATCAGCGTTGCCAGTATTGATGCCGAAACCGGAGAAGCCATAATAATTGGCCTGCCCCGCAACATGGAACTCACCCCTTTTGTTGCCGGATCTCCGCTCGCTGACAAGTATCCCGATGGCTATGGCGCCTACGGCTGTGACGTCGACGTTTGTCTTCTCAATTCGATCTACACCGAAGTCGAGCTGAACACCCCCGATCTTTACCCGGATGCTGCGGCAAACGGCAGCTCGCCGGGAATCGAAGCCATGCGTGACGCGGTTGAAGGAATCACCGGACTCGGCATCCAGTACTACGCCCTCATCGATATGCAGGGCTTCTCAGATCTCATTGACTCGCTCGGCGGTGTGACGATCAATGCCGAAGAGGCTGTGCCAATTCACGCGGATGCTGAATTTACGATTGTCGCAGAGTGGATTCCGGCTGGCGTGCAAGTAATGGATGGCTATCACGCACTCTGGTATGCACGATCGAGGCACGACACTACTGATTACGACCGCATGGAACGGCAGCGCCAACTTCAGCAGGCCGTTATCGAGCAGTTCACCCCCGCGAACGTGCTGACGAAGGTGCAAGCGATAGCCGCGGCAAGCTCGAAAGTTGTGACGACTGACATACCGCAGGGGAGCTTGGGCTACTTCGTCAATCTTGCCTCGAAGACACGAGCGCTTCCCATCGGATCGCTGGAGTTGGTGCCAGCGAACGATATCGTCCCGGAGAACCCGGACTTTGACTACGTCCGTGAGCTCGTTGCTGCGGCGACAGTATCCACGGTCGTCGACGAGAACACCGAATAGCTCGCACGCGCACTGATCGGCGCTCGCAAGCGGCGCGACGGGAACCTAACGGCGCTAGTGGCACCGAGCGGGCGGTTAGAGGTCAGCGTGGAGCTGCCACACCTTCTCAGCAGACATACGCCAGTTGAAGGCGCGAGCACGATCCTGACCGGCGTAAAACAAGCGTTCGGCGAAGGCAGCATCGTTCAGCACTCGACCGATACCTTCGGCGAGTGCGTCGCCGTAACCCTCGGCCGGTTCACGTTCGACGACAACTCCAGCATCGGCCGCGATTTCTACCAGCGCGGGCGCATCGGAGTGCACAACAGGAATTCCGAACGAGAGTGCCTCAAGCACAGGCATTCCGAACCCGACATCAAGGTTCGGATACACAAATACGGACGCGTGGTCGAAGGCAACGGAAAGATCCTCGTTGCTGAGAGTGCCTAGGCAGCGAACGCGCTCCGCGCTGACGCCCTCTGCCTCGACGAAGGCCGCGACAGCCTCATCCTCGGGCTCTGGCCCCACCATCAGCAGGACGACGTCGTCATCGAGGTCGCGAAGGGCGCGGATCAGGTGATCCATTCCCCGATGCGGTTCGAGGCCGCCGATGGCGAGCAAGAATCGCTCTGGAAGTTCAAGCTCTGCTGCGCGTTCTTCGACGTTATCTGGCACCCGGAGGCTAGTGCTTGCGGCGCCGCTAATGACCCGTACGCGGTCGCCAAAATTGGCGATGCCCTCGAGTTGTTGCGCAACCGTGTGGCTGGGGACAACGATCGCATCGGCATACTTTTCTGCGCGCTTGAGCATCGCGCGACTCCAGCCGGCCTGACGGCTCCCGATCGACTCTGGCCGCGTCCAGGCCACCGTGTCATGCACGGTAACGACGATCTGATCACCGCGATTGAGGCGATCATGACGACGAAGCGGTGCAAGCAAGCTTGGCGCATGAAGCATGCCGCTGCCCGGGACCTTCGTGAACCCGTGTTGCCACGATGCGCGAAGTTCGCGACGGCTCAGGGCACTCTTGTGAAGCTTCGCAAGGTTGGGCAGACGCGCCTCGATGAGGGCATATTCCTCTTCGGTCGAGGCAGAGACGAAGCCCTCAACAAAGCAATTGCTCGGTGCGCTGGCAATAAGTCCCCGCGTCAACTCTTCTGAATATCGGGCGACACTGCCATGAGTAGGCGAGAGCATCTCGTCGATGATGACGCGGAGAGTGGTCATTCTGCAGTCAATGCTCCTGAATCAAAGGCGGCTTGAAGAGCCTGTTTCCAATCGCGCATCGGCTCAATCCCCGCGTCGAGCCATGCCTGGTGGCCAAGAACAGAAAAGCTTGGTCGCGGCGCAGGCCGTTGGAAAGCTGAACTGTCGGTCGGCTTGACCCTATCAGGATCAAGCCCGGCACAAACGAAAACTGCCTGCGCAAGATCGAACCACGAAGCGCGACCAGAGTTGGTGCCGTGGAAGATGCCAGCAGGCGTTCCGGCATCGATGAGGGTCACAAGCTGAGCGGCGAGATCGCCGGTCCACGTCGGCTGACCATGCTGATCATTCACGACGTCGAGTGTCTCGCGATCCGCTGCCAGCTTCAGCATCGTTCGGGGAAAGCTTGAGCCCTTCGTTCCATACAGCCAGGCGGTGCGCACAATGGTGGTTCGCCCAGGATTGTGCTCAAGGGCCAGCAGCTCACCAGCCGCCTTTGTGCGGCCATACGCTGACACTGGATGCCGCGGCGAATCTTCTGCATAAGGCTCAGTAGCGGTGCCGTCGAAGACGTAGTCCGTCGAGAGCTGCACAAGTCGTGACCCGTGCTGTGCGGCGGCGATGGCGAGGTTATGAGGGCCAACCGCGTTCACGGCGTTGGCGTTCTCTTCGTCGGTTTCTGCATCATCCACTCGGGTGTAAGCAGAGGTGTTGACGATCACGTCGTAACCGCTCAGAACTTCGAGGGCGGCTTCGCGGTCGGTAATGTCGAGCTCATTGCGCGTCAGAGCAGTGGCGTCGCGGCCACTCAGAGCGTGCATGAGGTCAGTGCCGAGCATCCCGCCGGCACCGACAACGGCAATCCGGGTCACAGGGCGGCCTTTTCCTTGAGCGGTTCCCACCACTCGCGGTTGTCCCGGTACCACTGCACTACGTCTGCGAGGCCCTTCTCGAACGGAACCTGAGGGGCATAACCGAGCTCAGCGCTGATCTTGGAAATGTCGACGCTGTAGCGGAGGTCGTGACCGAGCCGGTCCTCGACGCGGTCGACAGACGACCAGTCGGTTCCGGTGTGATCGAGGAGCATTTGGGTGAGTTCTTTATTGGTGAGCTCGGTGCCGCCGCCGATATTGTAGATCTCTCCTGCGCGGCCACCCGTGACTACGAGCGCGATTCCGCGGCAGTGGTCGTCAACGTGGAGCCAGTCGCGGATGTTGTTGCCTTCGCCATAGAGGGGAACGTGCTTGCCGTCAATGAGATTGGTGACGAACAGCGGAATCAGTTTCTCGGGAAAGTGATAGGGCCCATAGTTGTTCGAGCATCGTGTGATCGAGAGGTTCATTCCGTGAGTGCGGAAGTAGCTGCGCGCGAGAAGATCGCTACCTGCCTTCGACGCGGAGTATGGCGAGTTGGGCTCGAGCGGCCGCTGTTCATCCCACGAGCCCTCGGCAATCGACCCGTAAACCTCATCAGTGGAGACGTGAACGAAACGGGGAGTTTTGGCTCGTAGTGCTGCATCGAGCAGTCGTTGGGTGCCAAGAACGTTGGTTTCGACGAAAGCGCTCGCATCGCGTACCGAACGGTCAACATGGGATTCGGCGGCGAAATGCACAATCGCATCGATGTCGCCAAGGATCCCGTCGAGCAGGTCAGCATCGCGGATGTCGCCTTCGACGAACGTGAAGCGAGGGGAATCAGCAACAGGAGCGAGATTCGCACGGTTGCCCGAGTAGGTCAAAGCATCGAGAACGACAACATCGGCACCCTCGAGACCGGGGTAGGCATCTTCGATTGTGCGACGAACAAAATTGGAGCCGATGAATCCGGCACCGCCGGTCACGAGAATTTTCATGAGGGGTTCCTGTCGTTGTTACGCGGTGAGCTGGAGTTGTGAGTCGAGGCGCCGGTGGCCGGAAACTCAGACGCGAGGGTTCGTTTGAGAGCTTCCTGCAAGCTATAGGTAGCCGTGTAGCCGGAGTCGCGTAGTCGGTCAGTATTCACGGTTGTATCCGCGGCAAACTTGCGAATGCGCACCGCACTAATCGGAAAAGTGCGTCGGGTGATTTTAGCGGCAGCATCGAAAACGTAGCCAGCCGCTATCCCCAGCCCCAATGGCAACCGCAGACCGCTAGCAGCATGAACATTCATCTCATCGCGAAGAATCGAGATGAGATCCTTGGTCGAGAGGTCAGGTTTGTCAGCAAAGTTACGGATCTCGATTCCGGCGGGGGCATCAAGGCGACTCGCAATGTACCCAACGATGTTGCCGACGTAGGCCATCGACTTTTTGTTCTCGCCCTTGCCGACCATGATGAATCGTCCAGAAGAAACCTGCTTGGCGAGATTGTAGACGTTGCCGCGGTTGCCTTCTCCGAACACCACAGACGGGCGAACAATTGCCAACGAACGTGAGGCATCCGCGTTCGCCCAAGCGCTAAAGACGACTTCGGCGGCTAACTTGGAGCGGCCGTATTCATTGAACGGCTCCGGCACAGAATCTTCGGCAGCATTGTTCTTGTCGAGTCCGTACAGCGCGACCGTGCTCGTAAACACGATGCGATTGATGCCATTGGCTTCTGCTGCGGCGACGAGAGCATGTGCGCCACCGACATTTACCTCGGTGTAGAGGCTCAACGGGGTCACATCGTCACGGTGTTCGGCAGCAAGGTTGATGATTGCGTCGTGACCGGCGCTCGCTGCGGTGAGCTCTTCTGCCGAACGAACATCGCCGGCAATGGACTGTTCTGGAAAGCGAGTCGAAATGTGGCGGTCGAAGTTCGTGAACTTGTGACCCTGTTCGCTCAAGGTTTCAAGAAGGCGAGTGCCGATAAAGCCACTACCGCCGACGACGAGAATCTTCATAGAGTTACTTTCGTTGTGTGCGACAGACAGTTTGTTCACCAGACACCAGCGCCGATCAACAGCGCAATTATCCACTGATCTCTTGGGCGTCGCCTGAGTTGCGACGCGCGGCGAGCCAGAGCGAATCGGTCTCGGAGGTTTCGGTGGTCGACGAGGTCGCGCATCCGGAGCAATTCGGGGCGGTGTTCATCGTCGGCAACGCTGAGCGCGACGCGCGTCAAGAGCCGTGCTTGACCGCGGTGCCACTGTTCGCGAACCAACGAGAGCCGTGACAGGGCGGAGCGTGCCCCCACATTGGCGCCCATGACATTGGCGTCGTGTTGACGGTATTCGACGGTCGGCACCGCATCGATGTGCCACGTCCAGCCGTGTGCCCTCGCCAAGACATAAAGCAACCAGTCGTGATACTGAGGTGGTTTCGTGGTTTCTGGAGAGTCCAAATAGTCCCGCGCCAAGGCAACAAGACGATTGGACATGAGGAAAGTCGAGCCAGGACCCGGGCTCTCAAGCAAATAATCGAAGCGGCGCTGGGGAAAGTCTTTCTTCACCAGACTTTGTCCGCCGTCTGGCGTGAATGACGTCACGTTTGACGAGACACCATCGACCCCCAAAGCGGCGCTCAGCCGTACATGGGAAGCAAGTTTGGTCGGTACCCAAATGTCATCCTGATCAGAGAATGCGTAATACTCGCGATCAGCGGGAACGAGCTGAATGAGGCGGTAAAAGTTGGCGGCGGCACTGCCAGAAGCGCCGTCGCTGGGGATAATTGTGAGGCGTGGCTCTGAGGCGGCACATTCGGCAAGCCATTCGGCAGTGCCATCCGTTGATGCGTCATCTCGCGCGAACACTTCGACATCCACGCCCTGCTGAGCAAACACACTCTCGAGCTGTTCGGGAAGCCAGCGGCGACCGTTGTGGGTCGCCAGCAGCACTGCGACGCGGGGGAGCACCCCTGGGGTGGAATCGGCAGGCATAACTCCACAATGATAGTTGGCTTGGCGTTGCGCAATACCGCCGGGTGCGAGCCGTAGGCTGGAGCAATGAGCGCAACAGAGCCCACCCCGTCCATCTCGGTGGCCCTCTGCACTCACAACGGCGCAACCTACATCCGGGAACAACTTGTCAGCATCCTTGAGCAAGTGCCGGCGCCGACGCAACTTGTCGTGTCGGATGACGCCTCTAGCGACGACACGATCGCCCACGTTCGCGAAGTTGCGGCCCGCTATCCCGCCGTTGAACTCACGGTGTTCGAAAACATTCCGCCACTGGGCGTAACCAAGAACTTTGAGCAGGCTATTCGGGCTTGCACCGGTGACTTCATCGCCTTGAGCGATCAGGATGACCTCTGGCATGCGGGGCGCCTCGCGCTCTTTGGGGAGCAGTTCGCAGCGCATCCGACTGTCGCCCTTCTGCACAGTGATGCTCGACTCGTTGATGCCGCGGGGGAGCCGCTCGGTCACACTCTCGCCGAGGCACTGGGAGTGAACGCAGTCGAGACGGCGAGCATCCATGCCGGTGACGCATTTTCGGTATTACTTCGCCGCAATCTGGTTACGGGCGCCTGCACAGTCTTTCGTCGCAGCCTCGTGGAATATGCCGCACCTTTTCCTCCGTCTTGGGTGCACGATGAATGGCTTGGCGTGATTGCAGCCGCTGTCGCCTCGACCGATTTCCTTGAGCAGCCAACCATTGACTACCGTCAGCACGGAGCAAACCAAATCGGCGCGACGAAATTGACGCTTGCCGGCAAATTTGGGCGAATGATGGAACCGCGTCGCGCGAGAAACGCTCGTCTCGAGACCAACATCTCGGTACTGGTCGACCGGCTACAGCGACTCGGCTCCCGGGTGAGCGACGACAAAGTGAACCGCGCGCTCGCCAAGTTGGAGCATGAACGTATGCGAAATGCCCTACCGGAGAAGCGGATGCGACGGATTCCTGCAGTGACGCGTGCCCTCTTCGCCGGTAGCTACGGTCGGTTCTCCCGTGGCCCGCTCGACGCTGTGCGCGACGTTCTGCAACCCGTGGACTGAGTCGGCGCGGATATCACGCGGGTTCGACAGATCCGTGTCTAGCTCATACGTCACCGGATTGCCCGCAGCGGAACGCTGAACTGAGTTCCAAGCCTCGCCGGGTAGGATTCCGGGTGTGCAGATACGTGAACTCTCGGTGCCTGATTCCTACGAAATCACCCCTAAACAATTCGCTGACGACCGCGGCGTTTTCTTGGAGTGGTACCGCTTCGACAAGCTCGAAGAGGTAGTGGGGCACCCGCTCGACCTTCGGCAGGCCAATACGTCGGTTTCGCAGCGCGGCGTTGTGCGGGGCATCCACTATGCGGATGTTCCTCCAGGGCAAGGCAAATATGTCACGGTCACGCACGGCCGCGGCATCGACTTCGTGGTCGACATCCGTGAGGGTTCGCCGACGTTTGGCCAGTGGGACTCTGTCATTCTCGACACCGTCGACCGTCGTGCCGTTTATGTCGCTGAGGGTCTTGGCCATGCCTTCATTGCGCTCACCGATGACGCCACCCTCACTTACTTGGTGAGCGACGTGTACAAGCCCGGTGCTGAACACGACATCAACGTGCTCGACCCTGAGATCGGTTTGGTGTTCCCTCCCGAACTTGGCGACCTAGTTCTTTCGCCCAAAGACAAAATTGCGCCCACTCTTTCCGAGCGCCTCGCCGATGGCTCCCTGCCGTCGTACGCTGCCGTGAAGGAGTACTACGAGGCGAACCGAAAGGAACGCAACTAATGCGCGGAATCATTCTGGCCGGCGGCAGCGGAACGCGCCTCTGGCCCATCACCAAGGGCATCTCCAAGCAGCTCATGCCCATCTACGACAAGCCCATGGTCTACTACCCCTTGTCGACTCTCATGAGCGCGGGCATCCGCGAAATTTTGATCATTACGACACCGGATGACCAGCCGCAGTTCCAGCGACTGCTTGGCGATGGCAGTGAACTCGGCATCGAGCTCACGTATGCCGTGCAGCCGTCGCCGGATGGACTAGCGCAGGCGTTCATCATTGGTGAAGAGTTCATCGGTGACGAGAAGGTCGCTCTCGTTCTTGGCGACAACATTTTTCACGGTGTGGGGCTCGGATCGAACCTGCGCAAGCACAATGACGTCGATGGTTCGCTCATTTTCGCGTACCACGTGCGCAATCCGCGGGCCTACGGCGTTGTCGAGTTTGACGAAAACTTCATCGCCCAGTCGATCGAAGAGAAGCCCCTCGAGCCGAAGAGCAACTACGCCGTTCCCGGACTCTACTTCTACGACAACTCGGTCATTGAGATTGCCAAGTCGATCACGCCGAGCGCGCGTGGCGAACTCGAAATCTCGACCATCAACGAGCACTACCTCAACCGGGGTCAGCTTCAGGTCAACGTACTTGACCGTGGCACAGCGTGGCTCGATACGGGAACGTTCGAGTCGATGGTTCAAGCCACCGAGTTCGTGCGCGTGATTGAAGACCGTCAGGGTTACAAGATCGGCTGCATCGAAGAGATCGCGTGGCGCGCCGGCTGGATATCGGATGACCAACTCGCTGCCCTCGCCGCTCCTCTCGTCAAGAGCGGCTATGGCGTCTACCTCGAAGGACTGTTGGCGGCGGCGAAGTGACTCGAGTACTGATCATCACGGGAGACCCGATTGGTCCCCGGATGGCCGGGCCCGCGATTCGCTCGTGGAATATGGCTCTCGCGCTCGCCGAAGCGGGCAACGAGGTCACGCTCATGACGACCACCAAGCTGCAGACGGTGGATGCTCCTTTTGAGCTCACGCTTGTGACGCCGGGGGAGAACGACGCCTTTGCGAAGCTTGAGCAGTGGTGCGATGTCGTTGTCTTCCAAGGGCACGCGATGCGTCAGTTCGAGGTGTTGCGCACGACAGACAAGATCACCGTGGTCGACATTTATGACCCCATGCACCTCGAGATGCTTGAGCAGGGCCGCGAGCTCGCGAGGGCCACGTGGGAGCTTCGCGTCACGACGGCCACTGAGGTGCTCAACGAGCAACTCGCGCTCGGTGACTTCTTCATGTGCGCCTCCGAACGGCAGCGCCTCTTTTACTTCGGCCAGATGGCCGCCCTGGGGCGCCTCAGTCCCACCACCTACGAAAACGATCCGCATCTCGAAGGTCTCCTGAGTGTCGTGCCATTCGGGCTCGAGCACACACCACCCGCCCACGAGCGCGACACCCTCAAGGCTGTTCTGCCTGGCATCAACGCCGACGACAAGCTCATGATTTGGGGCGGCGGCGTCTACAGCTGGTTCGACCCTAAGACTCTGATCCGCGCCGTTGCGAAACTGGCTGAAACTCGCGATACGGCCAAGCTCTACTTTCTCGGCACCCGGCATCCGGGAGTCGACCAGATGGGTATCGTGCGCGAATCGCACGATCTTGCGAGCGAACTTGGTGCCCTCAACACCTCGGTGTTCTTCAACGAGGAGTGGGTCGACTATGCCGACCGCCAGAACTACCTGACCGAAGCGGATGCCGGCGTGAGCACTCACATGTCGCATATCGAGACGACGTTCTCGTTCCGCACGCGCATCCTCGACTACCTGTGGGCTGGCTTGCCGATGGTGGTTACCGAGGGTGACAGCTTTGCTGACCTGATTGAAACCGAGGGGTTGGGGCTCACCGTGCCTGCCCAAGACGCGGATGCTCTCGCCGCAGCCCTCGACCGTGTTCTCTACGACGAAGCGTTCATTGCCGAGTGCAAGCAGAACGTCGCTCGGGTTCGTGAGGACTTCTACTGGGAGCGCACGCTCGCGCCCTTGGTGAATTTTGTTGCCAACCCGCAGCACGCCGCAGACCACGCTGCAACGCGTCGTCGTGGCGTCACGCTTGGCCGAAAAGTGCGCAAACCTTATGGTCTGCGCCATGATCTCCGGATGGCCTGGCATCACTTGCGCCATACGGGTGTGAAGGCGACGGTAGACAAAGCGGTCGCCCGGGTGCGGCGATAGCTCTCGTTCACAGCAATCTCAAAGTTTACTGCCGTTAGCTTTGAGCAATGTTGACTGGCCTGCGTTCCGTTCTCTCACGGTCAGACCGTCGAATCGGGCTGCTTGTGGCGCCCTTATTGGTGTTCGTTGCTCTTGCGGCGTGGGCGCTGTCTTCGCCCGTTGGCTCAAGTCCCGATGACGATTTTCACCTGACCAGTATTTGGTGCGCGACCGGTAACGCCGACTACTGTGCGTCCAGCGGAGACTCGGGCACAAGACTTGTTCCCCCTGCAGTGGGCGATCCTGCCTGCTTCGCCTACGACGCCGACAAGAGCGCCGGCTGTCAAGACCGCATCGATTTCGCGGCGGGTCCCACCAAAGAGACTGCGCGGGGCAATTTTGCTGGCGGCTACCCTGTTGTCTATTACGGTGCCATGAGCGTCTTTGTTGGGCCGGATGTTCATGCTTCCGTTCTGATAATGCGCCTCATCAATATCGCACTATTCGTGGGACTGGGCGTCGCGCTCTACCTGCTTCTGCCAGTCAACCGTCGGCAAATTGTGGTCTGGCAATGGGCGCTCACGACAGTCCCCCTCGGACTATTCGTGCTCTCGTCAACCAACCCAAGCTCGTGGGCTCTTATGGGCGTCGGCTACGGGTGGCTCGCCCTGCTTGGCTTCTACGAAGCGAACGGGCGAAAGCGGATAGCTCTTGGCGCACTCTTCCTGCTTTCGGCGGTCATGGCATCCGGTTCTCGTAGTGATGCGACTGTCCTCTTCGTGGTTGCGGTCTTTGCTGCTGTGTTCCTTGTGGCACGCAACACTCGACGTTTCTGGCTTTCATCGTTGCTGCCGGTTGCCGGCTTTGTCATTTGTGCACTCTTGTTCCGTGCTTCACGATCAGCGGATGCCGTAACGAGCGGAGTGGATGAGCAGCTGGGGCTGGGCGTCATCCTGCCCCGAATCGCTTATAACCTCACGGAGGTTCCGTCGATTTGGACGGGCATCTTTGGGCAGTCGTGGGGTCTGGGATGGCTCGATACGTCGATGCCCGCGATCGTGTGGGTGAGCGGTGTTGCCGCGCTTATCGGGGCAGGTTTTGTTGCTGCACGCGCATCTTCGGGGAGAAAGACTCTCGTTGTGGCGCTGGGGGCTGTAGCGCTTGCCATGATTCCCGTTGCGCTTCTCGTGCTCGCCGGAAAAGACGTCGGTGATGACTATCAGCCTCGATACTTGTTGCCCTTGATCATTGTCTTCGTGGGCGCCGTGTTCTTCACCGCACGAGGCCAGTTTGTGCACATCTCCCGAGTGCAAGTGTGGGCAATTGTTGCCGCATTGTCTGGCGCTCAGTTCATCGCGCTGTACCTCAACATCCGCCGCTACGTCACCGGAATCGATGCACTAAGTCCGAACCTTGATGCGGGCCGCGAGTGGTGGTGGGCGTTGGCCATCACGCCCAATGTGGTGTGGCTGGTTGGCTCGCTCTGCTTTACTGCGGCGCTCGTCGTGTTGCTTCCCTTACACCGAACGACAGCTCCAGCCTTGACTGATGCTCTCGGGGCAGACCATTCTGCACGGCGACCCCAGCGTTCGCGCTCTCTGAGATAGCCTGTACGGATGCTACCCGGCCGCTCTGAATCTGTTGTCGCGTCCGCGCGTACTCGATTTCTCCACCGTTTTCGCGTCATTTACTTAGCTCCGGTTTTGGCGTTGCTTGCCCTTTCCGCTTGGGCGTTCGCATCTCCGATGGGTGCAGCGCCCGATGATGACTATCACTTGGTCAGTATTTGGTGCGCGACGGGCGATGACGCTTACTGTGCGCCAGGTTCAGCGGACTCGACTCGGATGGTGCCGCAGGCGGTTCTGAGTTCTCCTTGTTACGCGTTCTACAGCGAGGAGAGCGCAGCGTGTCAAAATCGTCTCGATTTCGACAGCGAAACTCTCGTCGAGACGAAGCGCGGAAACTTTGTGGGGGCTTACCCGCCGGTTTACTACGCCGTTATGAGTATTTTCGTCAGCGATGACGAGCACTTCTCGGTGATGGCGATGCGACTATTTAACGTTGCTTTGTTCGTCGGGATTACAACAGCGCTGTACTTGCTCCTGCCTATCACTCGTCGGCCGGCTCTTGTTTGGGGTTGGCTAATTACGACGATGCCGTTGGGTGTGTTCTTGTTGGCGTCGAATAACCCCAGCGGGTGGGCGGTGGCTGGGGTCGGTTCAGCGTGGCTAGCTCTGTTGAGTTTCTATGAAGCTCGAAATCGGTTGGTGCTTGTCGCATCCGGAGTGCTCGTCGTGATTTCCGTGCTGATGGCGGCAGGGTCCCGGGGCGACTCGGCTCTCTACGTAGTGGGAGCGCTCGGTGTAGCGGCGATTGTGGCGTTCGAAAACAGACGACAATTCTGGTTGCGCTCGGTGCTTCCCGCAGTGATGTTCATTGTTTCGGCAGCATTCTTCTTGGCAGCACGTCAAACTGCGGCGGGGACTGGTGGGTTTGGGGGGCAAGACGCTGCACCCGCTTCCGATCAGGCTTCCTCCGCTTTGGATAATCTCGCTGGCTTCGGTCTGCTCGCGTACAACCTTCTCAACGTGCCGTCGCTGTGGACTGGTGTGTTTGGAGGCTGGGCGCTCGGTTGGCTCGATACTCCTATTCCTGCGTCGGTTACTTTCTTCGGTATCGCTACTTTTGTGGGGGTCGGGTTCGCCGGGCTGGCCGTATTGACGTGGCGCAAGGCTTTTGTCATTGCCGGGGTTGGGTTTGTTCTTCTCGCCTTGCCTACGTACGTTCTCACTCAGGGCGGTGACAAGGTGGGGGAGCAAGTGCAGCCTCGTTACATTCTTCCGCTCATAGTGTTGATGGGCGGAATATTAGTTCTGCAGGCGGGACGCAAACAGTTTTCACTGGGCCGCGTTCAAACAATCGCGGTTGTTTTCGCATTGAGCGCCGCAAACCTTGTGGCTCTTCACATGAATATGCGCCGGTATGTAACGGGAAACGACGTTCCGGGATGGAACCTCAACGCGGGCGCTGAGTGGTTCTGGCCCGGCGCACCTGCACCGATGGTGGTGTGGGCAATCGGCTCGCTGGCCTTTGCCGGATTGGTCGTTATCTTGGCGCGCGAAATGTCACTTTCAGCGGCGGTAGTGGCTGAGCCGAAGATCGGCGAAAAAGCTACGGTGTCGGTTTCCCGATAACGCGGTACGTTACTCCAGACCACTGATCGGCACTACTCACGCGGCGTCCGTCGACGAATGTGCGAATGCCGGGCAGCTGCGCAGCGCTGAGAGTCCGGTATTCCTTGTGGTCGGCCTGCACGACGACCGCATCAACAGGCTCCCCGTAGTGGTACGGCGCAAAGCCAAGCTTGGTCAGTTCTTCGTCGGTGTAGAGCGGGTCGTGCACAAGAACTGTTGCGCCGCGGCTTGTAAGAGCATCCACGGTTGCGAAGACTCCTGAGAACGCGGTCTCTTTGACTTCACCGCGGTACGCAGCACCGAGTACTACAACGCGGGCGCCGGCAACGTCGCCGTGTGCGCCCTCGAGCAGCCCAATGGTGTACTCCGGCATTCCGGCGTTTGCTTCGCGTGCAGCCCGAACGATGGTGGCGTCAGGATCGTTCCACAGGTAGAGGCGTGGGTAGACCGGAATGCAGTGACCGCCGACGGCGATTCCCGGTTGATGAATGTGGCTGAAGGGTTGTGAGTTTGTGGCTTCAATCACGGCGTAGATGTCGATGCCGTTTTGACCGGCAAAGCGAGCGAACTGGTTGGCAAGACCGATGTTGACGTCGCGGTACGTGGTCTCGGCCAGCTTTGCGAGTTCTGATGCCTCTGCAGAGCCGAGATCCCAGACACCATTTTCGCGGGCCAAATCGGGGCGCTCGTCGAAATCGAGTACAGCGTTGTAGAAGTCGGTAGCCTGCTTCGCGCCTTCGGGTGACAAACCACCAACGAGCTTGGGGTACTTGCGGAGGTCCTCGAAGACACGCCCGGTTAGGACGCGCTCGGGGGAGAAGACAAGGTGAAAGTCCTTCCCCTCCGTAAGGCCCGAAACCTCTTCGAGCAACGGCTTCCAACGATTGCGGGTAGTGCCGACAGGAAGCGTTGTTTCATAGGAGACTAGCGTTCCGGGAGTGAGGTGCTCGCCGAGCGAGCGCGTGGCAACATCCATCCAGCCGAAGTCTGGTTTCGCATCGTTGTCGACGAACAACGGCACGACGAGTACAACGGCATCGGCGCCGGGAATCGCGTCCGCGTAGTCAGTAGTCGCTCGGAGCTTTCCTGCTGGAACTAGCTCGCTCAGGAGCTCCTGCAAGTGAGCTTCGCCGGGGAAGGGTTCGATGCCCTTATTGATGCGGTCGACGAACTCGGCGTTAATGTCGACGCCCACGACGTCGTGACCCTTCGAGGCAAACTGAACGGCCAGAGGGAGGCCGATCTTACCGAGGGCGACAACTGCGATTTTCACTGGGGAGAGTCCTTCTGTCGAGGGCTGCGCAAGGCGTCAAGCGCAGGGAGGTTAAGTCTAGTTGCCCTTAGCGCCAGAGGTGGCTCTTGTGCGATGGCTTCACAGTTGGTGTACACGGAACTAGGGGGAGTCGAGAACGATAACCTAAGGATGCACGAAAGGTGGCGAGATGATCAAAGAGATCAAGTGGGTTGCGGGTAAAGTTCTGCGTGTTATTCCCGAACCGCTGCTCGGTCGTTTGCTTCCAGGCGAGTTTCGGTTCGACCCCCGTGACCTGCCTGAACTTCCGACACCGCCTATTGGCGCGATTCGCGTATACATTGCTCCGGCGAACTATGCAGGTCAAGGATGGGAGTGGGCTCGCGCCATAGACCGCTACATCGACGGCGCCCAAGCATCAAATATGGTCTACCAGCGAAAGGCCGATTTTCGGTATCAGGCTGACAGCGCTGTCCCTTTAGGTTTCTACGCGGCATCGAGACGCTGGCAGCGCCGCCAGTTTGACTGGGTGGTTAAGAACTTTACTCACGTCATCATTGAGGCGGAACAGCAGCCATTCGGTGCCGTTCTCGACGAATCGGTCACTTCTCAAGTTCGAAGGCTCCAGGCGCGCGGCCTCACCGTTACGATGCTCTGTCATGGAACAGACATCCGGTTGCCGAGTCGCCATCGTGAACTTGTGCCGAATTCTCCGTTCGCGGATTCCCTCGCCGGCGTTGCGCCCAAACTTGAAAAACTCGCCAGAACTAATCGTCAGATTCTCGACGAGTTGGCACTTCCGGTACTCGTCTCTACGCCAGATCTCTTGGCTGATGTTCCCGTCGCGCGTTGGCTTCCTGTCGTCGTTGATGCTGCGCGGTGGAGTGTGACGTCTGAGCCGCTTGATCGTGCAGTTCCGGTTGTCGCCCACGCCCCCAGCAAGGGTGCGGTCAAAGGATCTGAGCTTATTGATCCCATTCTCCAGCGGATGCACGAGAGAGGCGTTATCGAATATCGGCGGGTTAACGGTGTGCCGTCTGCACAGATGCCTGACGTCTATCGGAGCGCAGACATTGTGCTCGATCAGTTTCGGCTCGGGTCGTATGGAGTCGCTGCGTGCGAGGCGATGGCGGCGGGTCGGGTAGTCGTTGGCCACATTACGGATGAGAACCGGGCCAGAGTCAGGGAGTCGACGGGGGAGTCGTTGCCGATCGTGGAGTCGACGGTGGAAGATCTCGAAGAGGTTCTTCTGGGAGTCATCCACAATCGGGAAGGGTCCCGTGAGACCGCTCGCGCAGGTGCGGCATTCGTCGCCAAAGTACACGACGGACGATTCTCAGCTGCAGTTTTTGAGGACCTTTTTCACCCCTGATCTAGGGAGAGTGCGATCGCCGTCGCGGCATGATCAGCTACGGAGCGCAATGAATAGTTGGCCTCAACCCACTCGGAGAGCCGCCTATCCGGATGCTGGCGCGGTGTAGACAGTGCATCTAACATCGCGTCAGCGACCTGCGTGGCTTCCCAGTTTGTCGCCCAGCCCAAGTGGTTCTCTGTGACGAGTTCGTTGAGGGGACCCGCTCCTGAATAGATCACGGGAACGCCGCAACTTAGCCCGGCGAGAGCCTTGGTCGCGAAAGCGAAGTCATAGCCCTGGCCTGGTCGTAGCGAGGCTAGGATCGCGGTCGACCCTCGAAGCCACGCTGAGATCTCGGCGGCTTCTACTGCGTCATGAAACGTGACTCGATCCGCGAATGCGCGTGACCGTGTCTTGATTGCTTCGAGCTCTGAGCCGCCTCCGAACATCTTTAGAGTCACGGTGGGATGCTCTCGGCAGACTCTTTCGAACGCGTCCACGAAAACTGAGGCTCCGTGAACTTCCGACATCGTGCCGGCGTAGATGAAATACGGTGACTTTTCGGTCTTCCGCGGGCCATCAGGAGAGAACACTGAGGTATCGACCCCGGTGCCGACTACCGTGACCCTCGCCCGTTCGGCGCCAAGCGCGACGACTTCATGCCGGATGTCTTCAGAGATTGCGAGCACACCCCGCGCTCCGCTGAGCGTGAGGCGCTCCATCGTCGACACCGCTGAAAGCACGAGGGGGTGCACCCCGAGTTTCTTTACTACAGCGGTGGTCACATCTGCGGAGTAGTAGAAGTAAGGGGTGCGGCGCACCCAGCATGCCAAGCGAGTTGCCATTCCCGTAGTGGGGGGAGGCTCTGCGATTACAACGTCAACGCGCCGGGATAGTAGGAGCCGGAAAAAGAGGGGCACATCAAAACTCAGATATTGCAGGTAACCACGAACGACGCCGTTCTTGTCACGGAGCACCGGCCATCGCCGGATCCTATCTGTGCTGTGAGTGGCTCCTGGAGCCCTGGTGGTTAAGACCTTGGTTTCAAATCCGGCGGCATCGAGTGAGCGCGCGAGGTTGCCGAGCCGGTAGGCAGCTGCTGCTCCTTCCGGCTCGAAGACGCGGGTGGCGATGATCGCCCTGCGCGGAGTCACGAGTCTGTCAACGGCGTTGACGTCATTTCCCAGATAGAGGTTGCCCGGTGATCGTACAAGGCCTGACTGACCCATTGGCGCCGCACTGCGACCCACGCTGTTCGAGTGCTCTGGATGTCCGCCGCTATCGCAATGTCTGAGCTCGCCAACAGCGTGCGAGATGCTGCGTCCCGCCGCACAGTTCTCCAGAACACGCGTCCTTGATCGAACGGTGCCATTGAGTTGAGAAGTCGGCCGATGGGATATCCGGCAAGCTTCTGGCGGAGAGTGAAAAGCCCGAACCTGCCGAGAAGGCGGTCGGCCAAGCTGTAGTCAGTCGCAAAGAGCCGAACGTGATTTTCAACACCCTCGATGGGCTCTGAAAGCCCAAGGGATATGACCGACAATCTTGCGGTTTCCCCTGCTTCGTCAAGAATGCGTTCCAGAATGGAAGGTTCACCGGCAACAGACGACAGCTGCGAGGAATTTAGCCCTGAACCCAGCAATACAACAATGTTCACTGTTTCCGCCTGCGCACTCATTTGCGGCCCTCTCTCACAAGATTTTTGAGAGCAGATACTCGCGGCAATAGTTGTTCGTCGCGGGCAAGGTGGCGCGCCCACTGTTGGTTAGAGGAAAAGTCGTCTGTTTCCATTTTGATCGCAGCTTCTGCAGCCTCGACTATGGCGCGCGTGATCTCGCTCACGGTGACTTCTGAAATCGGATACCACTGCGGATACCCTAAAAGGATTTCCGAGGCGGCAGTCTCCGGATGGTGCGCTGAAACGATGGGGAGACCAGTGGCAGCGTATTCAAAAACCTTCCCGCTTGTTACGTACTTACTGCGACCAAGAATAAGCATGAGTGCATCGAAGCTCTGGTAGACCTGAGAGATATTTGTCTTGCTTACCGGGCCCTCGTACCGCACCCCCGCGTCAGCATATTCTTCAAGGAGCGCGGCAGTCTCGGGATCAGGCTCAGCAAAGTGGCCAAGACGCCCACGAAAAACGAGGGTTGAGTGTGCCACGAGTTCAGATGACTCTCGCGCTTGTTTCCACGCTTCCAGAGTTTCCCGAAGCGGCATCGGCCCGTATGTTGTTCCTAGAAAACCGAAGACGAGTCCGGAGGCGTCTGCTGGTCTTGGCCGACTGGAATCGAGAAAATCGGGATCGTAGCCGTTGGCGACGACGTGGAACTCTTCAGCGCGTTCGGGGTAGGTCATCGAGTGCCAATCGCGAATCGCAGCGTTCACGAACCATGCCTCAGAGCTCTGAGCAAAGAGTTTTCGTTCGAGTCGCTTCGACCGGCTTCCGCCCGTCGGCTTTCCCGAGTAAACGTTGAGGTGCCAGGTATCACGATGATCCATGACGTAGGGCACGCCGTAGCGGCGATGGAGCTCGTAGCCAGGCATGAAATCGACGTTCGGGTTCGAAGTGCCAAGAACTAGATCGACACTATCTGCACGGTGGATCTGGTCAGCCGCATCGAGGAGAGGGCGAAGCCACCTCGCGTAGCTGGGTTCTGGAAACTTGAGACCAGCCCACTTCCAGCGAACATAGTTCCAGAGGAGTGGCGAATAGATTCGCCAGCCGCTCCACTTCGCGATATCGGGTTCACCGCGGGGTGGGTCGAAAGGTATACGCACCACTTTGATGCGGGGATCGATCGATGATTCTGCGTCCGGGTCGCTGCCCGTAAGTCTCTCGAAAGTGTCTCGCGTGGCGGTGAGCACGGTAACGCTCCATCCGTTTCGCACGAAGGCGTTGGCTGTCGCGAGCGCCCGATACATTCCTGCACCCCGAGAGGGCGGATAGCCCCATGCGACGTAAAGAAGATGTGGCTGTGCCGAGCTTTCATCATGCGTAGGCCTTGTGGAGTTCATCGTCTCTATCCTAGAAGCTTTGTCGTTTCGAATGGGCAGCGCACGTGGCCCTACTAGATTGGAACCATGCGAGTTTTGAGTGTCGTGGGCGCGCGCCCGCAGTTTGTAAAGTTAGCGCCGATCGCCCAAGCGTTGAAAGGTCGAGCAGAGCACATTGTTGTGCACACCGGGCAGCACTATGACGCATTGATGTCCGATGTTTTTTTTGCGGATCTAGGGATCCCTCAACCTGACGTCAATCTCGCAGTGGGATCGGGCGCTCATGGAGCACAAACCGGCGCAATGCTCGCTGGTCTTGAGCCTTTGTTTGCCCAATATTCTCCCGATTGGGTTTTGGTTTACGGCGATACGAATTCGACTCTGGCTGCGGCAATTGCGGCGGTAAAGATGCATATCCCCGTAGCCCATTTGGAGGCGGGACTTCGCTCGTTCAATCGACGAATGCCCGAGGAACACAATCGAGTCCTCACCGATCACGCTTCGGACTTGTTGCTCGCCCCAACCGAAGTGGCTATGGCGCACCTCACGCGAGAGGGGCTCTCAAGCCGCAGTGTTCTTGTCGGAGATGTAATGACCGACGTGCTGTTCAGCGTGCGTGACCAGGTGGAATCCAGCCCGGTCGAATCGCCGGTTGATTCCCATCGTGGTGAGTACTATGTGGCGACACTGCATCGTCCAGACAACACGGATGATCCTCAACGGCTTGCAGCAATTATTGCGCAACTCTCTGGACTCCAATATCCGGTGTTCCTCCTAGTGCATCCACGACTGGCTTCGTTGGCTGAGCAGCACGGAATTTCCCTGGAGCGGGGAGTCATCCGCCCAATTGAGCCATTGGGCTACCCGCAGTTAGTGTCAGCGGTGATGGCGAGCGCGGGCGTAATTACTGACTCCGGTGGACTGCAAAAGGAAGCATTCTTGCTTCGAGTCCCTTGCACGACAATTCGTCCTGAAACGGAGTGGGTTG
Organism: Rhodoglobus sp. G.S.23; assembly: GCF_056675935.1. Lineage (NCBI taxonomy): Bacteria > Bacillati > Actinomycetota > Actinomycetes > Micrococcales > Microbacteriaceae > Rhodoglobus > Rhodoglobus sp. G.S.23. Next base: position 2,166,335 of record NZ_CM155237.1, on the reverse strand, counting down.
AGACAGTCAGTCTGGGGTGGAACGTCCTGATCGGCGATGACCTTTCATCGCTCAAGACAATGGTCGAACGCCCTTCGCCTCTAGAGACTGAAGCTGCACCATATGGTGAAGGGGCGGCAGCGACAAAGGTCGTTGATGCACTCTTAGAGCGGGCGCGCGATTGATTCCAGCCGGTAAGCGCTCCAAACCCAACGCTCGTCCAGTTAGCTGACTGCCGAGGAGTCGGCGTCTGCTGACTTGATTATGCGAAGGAAGGTCGTCCTCTCGGCTTCCGCGTTGAGGTCGTCTGCTGCGGTATGAGAGGCATTTTTGAAGCCAACGACGTCGTTGTGACTGAGCTTGTTGAGTCCGTCAGCTAGATCGCTTGACTTCCAGCCATCGATAATGAGCCCATTGCCATACTTTTGGACAATGTTGGCCATCATGGGGCTTTGTCCTACGACGACTCCCAACCGGCCTTGAATCGCCTCAAAGAACTTATTGGGCAGCGCTAGTTCTAAGTTCTTGGTAGTGGGTCGATAAAACATTATTTCGAGGTCATATTGATTAACTGTCGCGCTGAGCTCATGCATCGGGGCGGGCGGAACGACCCTTATTCGATTTCCTAACGGCGCTGCATACTCTTTAAGGTCCGCAATCACCTTGTCGCTTCCTAAGAGCATGAAAGTGACATGAAATCGTTCGTCTAGAGTACGCATCGCGTCCACGATTTCTCGCAAGCCTCGATCCCAATTGGCGAGCCCGTGATGAATGAGTTTAATCGTGTCGGGCGTCGGTACTGACGGCGTGAGGTCTTCGAAATGCGGGCTGTTTCGGATGATCGAGAAAGTGGGAAGCGATAGCTCGGTTTCGTAAAGCCGGGCGATACCTTCATTTACCGTAGAGCGGGATGTGAACCGTTCGTGCGCGAATAGTGCTCGCGCCCACGCATAGTAGTTAGCAGAGACACGCTGCCATAGGGTGATTCGTTCGATTTCAGGCACGAAGTATTCGTGAAGATCGAGATGAATGTGGGTTCTCTTGTTCTGGTCTGCGAATGTGCGGGTATCCGCAACCCAAGGAACGAAATGCCGGTCGTTGAAGAGAATAAATTGGTACTCGCCATTGCGTACTCTATTTTGTGCAGTGACGGGAATCCGACGTTGGGTTAGCGTGCGAAACTTCGCTTTGTGGGTGAAGAGGCCATAGATGAGCGCGGTTGCCCACTTAGTGGTTGTCCAACTCGCTTCCGGGGAAAGTGCGAAATGGTCTCGAACCGCAGCGATCGCACTCCCGAGTCCAATGGTGTCGACCGTCCAGCCTTCCGCAACAAGCCAATCGACCTGCCGGCGAACTCGCGGGTCACGATTAATATCCGACATCACAATGACGAGTGCGTTTTTCTCTTGCTCCATGGTGCCTTCCAGCCTAGCTCCAGCTCCCTCCTTGCACGTCAGGAAGAAGGCGGGCCTTGGTCGCCTCCGAGGCCAGCCAGCCGGGCTTGATTGGCGAAATCGGGCACCGATGCGACCAGTTCGTCGAAAGTCCCTTGCGCTTCGACGCGACCATCCTTCATAAAGAAGATGATGTCCGATTCTTTGACGGTCGCGAGACGGTGGGCGACAGTAATAATCGTTAGTGAGCCCTTGAGCTGTCGGATAGCGTCTGTGACGGCCGCTTCTGTCGCAGTATCGAGGGCGCTAGTCGCTTCGTCCATTACCAGCACGAGAGGGTCCGAGTAGAGCGCCCGTGCGATTCCCAGACGCTGACGCTGGCCACCGGATAGTGCGAGCCCGCGTTCGCCAATTCGCGAGTTGAGACCGTTCTCCCGTTTTTCAATTATGGGCAACATCTGAGCCTGTTCAAGCGCGCTACGGGCACGATCGGCGTCCGCATCGCTTGTCCATGTCAGAGCAACATTCTGAAGCACACTAGCGTCGAATAAGGAGACGTCTTGGGGTACATAGCCAATGCTTTTCCGCCATCCCACAGTCGCTTCGGTCAGAGGGACATCGTCGATGAAGATTGCACCTTTAGTCGGCTCGATCAGTCCGAGTATGAGATCCACCAGAGTTGATTTTCCAGCCCCAGAAGCACCTACGAATGCGACAGTCGAGCCAAACGGGATGGAGAGGCTAACCTCGGAGACGGCTTCTGGACTGTTGTCATTGTATTGAAACGAAACCTCATCGAAACGGATTTCGGTTGGGTCCTTCGGAAGATCTCGTTGGGTCACGTTCGCTTTCAACCGGCGGTTCAATTCTGAACGTTCAATTTCTGTTACTACCGCGAGAGCGTGAGGATGGCTGACGGAGATCTGGGTTACGACGGACTGGAACCGAACAATTGACGGAGCGAGTCGAAATCCTGCAAGCCCAAACAGCGCGATTGCGGTGGTCGCACCGAGAATTCCGCCGGTCAAGTATCCGGCGATACCCACGAGCGCGAAACCGCCGACAATGCCGGAGTCAAGCGCAAAGCGGGGGACCTGACCGAGGAACTGCGAGTTCGCTCGAGCGCGGGTCGATCGAGATCGGTTTCCTCGTACGACCAAGGCGGCTTCCGCGGTCTTATTGCGCAGGCTTACCTCTTTTAGTGCGCCGACCATTTCAGTAATTAGTCTCGAGCTTCTCAACGAGAAACGAAGCGCAACAAGTCCAGCCTGTCGTGCCCGCTTCGTCACCCAGAAGAACAGCGCAGCGCCAAGCAGGCCCAGATACACGATGGCAATTATGGCAACCATCGGTTGTGCGACAGCGAGCACGGTGATGACCATCACGAAGCTTAAAAATTCGCCAACTAGGGTCGTCGCGGGGAGGATAAAGCCAGAGACAGTTGTGCTGACGCTGCTATCCGTAAGCCTCACGATGTCCGCGGAGTTTCTCTTGAGCCTATCCACCCAGTTTGACTCCAAATAACTGTCGAATAGGCGTGAGCCCAATTCCAATTCGTAGGTGGAAAATCGCCGTGTTGCGCGCCACATCATGCCGAGTGTTCCCGCGCTCTTACCGATTATCAGTAGGCAGATTGTGCCGAATAGGGCCAGGATGCCTGAACCTTCGATCAACCCAATGATGGGCAGTTCTAGAGCGCTGCCGGATGCTAGTGGCGCGACTGCGAGAGCCAATAGAGCAAGAGCCGCAGCATCGACCACGGAGAGCAGCGCGAGCCCAATCGAATACCACACCAGAAAGCGGCGGGCTGAGCTTGGCAGCAAGCGAAGTACCTCGCGGTACGTAGCTGCCATTGCCTTGAAGTTCATAGATTTCCTGTGTTCACAAGTCTGTTGATGGTCTCTAAGCGCTCGTGATCAGTCCCAAAGTTCAGTTGATTAGAACATCAATCACCTTGATCGCGTAATTCACGACACATCTCGATTGGGTTCTTGCGCGACCTTAGGAGCCCTTGGGAACGCTTGCGCGATGTCGCGCCGATTTTATGCTGATCACCTAATTCTATGGGGCCAAGCTGGCGGCATAGTTAGGACTCGTTGGGACCGCAGGTTCGGTACTATCCGGTGTTGTTATATTCTGGGCTGCTCACTCGGTCGTTCTTGCACTCCGAGTGGTTCTTTCGGGAACGGCTCTCATTGTCCCGATCACGGTTAAGTTTGTGATTTCTGTTGTGGGAGACTGGACGACATGGGTCGAACTTGGGTTGTTGTGCCGATGTACAACGAGGGCAGCATGATCGGCTCCGTGATCGAAGATCTTAAGAAGTCGTTCTCTCACATCGTGTGCGTGGACGACGGCTCGTCAGACGAATCAGCCGTCGTCGCTCGAGCAGCCGGTGCGCGAGTGGTCATGCACCCGATCAATTTGGGGCAGGGCGCAAGCTTACAGACGGGCTTCGAGTTCGCGCTTTCCGACCCGGAGATGACTGAGGTCCTCACGTTCGATGCCGACGGCCAACATCAAGTGACCGATGCGATCGCTATGGTGGCGAAGTTGCGTGCAGAGGACCTGGATGTGGTGATCGGATCCCGTTTCCTCGACGACCGAACGTCTATGGGGCGAGCGAAGCGCTTGGTGCTCCGTACAGCGGCGGCGTACACGAGAGCCACGACAGGAATGGCCCTCACAGACGCCCACAATGGCCTGAGGGTGATAGGTCGAGATCTTCTTTCCCGAATTCGCCTCGAGCAGAATCGCATGGCGCATGCTTCAGAGCTGATTGATCAGATCAGTTCGTGTCGAGCTCGGTGGGCTGAGTTTCCCACCCACATCGTTTATACCGAGTACTCGAAGAAGAAGGGTCAGTCCCTCCTCAATTCTGTCAACATCCTCGTAGAAATAATGTTTAGGTGACTCAATGACGATCGTGTTTCAAATCCTTGCAGTCCTGGTAATCCTCGTCGTTGGGTATTTCATGCTCCGCGGCGGCGGGGCCCGTCATCAGGCAATGCAACGCATCATGCTCTTGGTCTTCATGGCGGCAGCGACTTCGTCCGTCTTTTTTCCACAGATTTGGACTTATGTTGCGAGGCTTGTCGGTGTCGGCCGCGGAACAGACTTACTGCTTTACATCACCGTGCTGGCATTTCTTGGATTCATCGCGACCACCTACCGCCGTTTTCGACGTAGCGAGAACGACGTCACCGAGCTGGCTCGCAAGGTTGCACTACTCTCGGAGACCCCACCAACTGCCGCCAGCTCATCCGCGCGGGCTGATGAGGATCAGCGAAGCGAGTAGCTGAACAGTTCTGCTTGTTCGCATGGCCAAACACGAGGGCGACCATTGGCAGTCGCGATACTGCGGCTACTGGGGCAATTGCTCGAGAAAAACCCGACCCTCGGACTGTGAACTTAGTTCAAGTGCCGCTTTATGCGAATGCGACTTCATCGCGACGACGTCGTCCGCTGTAAGTGCGTTCAGGGTAGTGACCATGGTCTCGACGGTCCAGTCCTGAATGACGATCCCGTTTCCGAACTGATCCACTACTTCCACCATCATCGGGCTCCGGCCGATAATAAGACCGAGCCGACCTTGAACTGCTTCGAAAAGCTTGTTAGGCAATGCGAACTCTAGATTTGCGGTCAGAGGTTTATAGAACATGACTTCTAAGTCATATTTGTTGATTTCGGATGCAATTTCGGGCATCGTTACCGGTGGAACGAAATTTATACGTTCCCCATGCGGCTCGGCGAGGCTGCGAAGCTTCCGCTGAAATGGTTCATTCCCCGTCAACATGAAGGTCAAACGAAAGCGGTCATCGAGGTCGTTCATGGCTTCGACCATCTCTGCTAACCCACGGCTGGCGCTTGCCAAGCCGTGGTAGAGCAGGCGAATTCGACCAGCCTCGAGATCGCTGGGCTGTTGATCTTCGTATGGCGGACAGTTGCGAACGAGTGCGGGAGTCTCGACGGCGAAGTCTTTCGCGTACAAATCTGCAATCCGAGAAGCGACGGTGCTCCGAGAAGCGATACTCGTATCTCCGATGAGCCCTCGCTGCCACACGTAGAAACGACGAGTGAGATATCTCCAAGCGGACTTAAGCGGGCGAGTGGCACCGTGGTACTCGTGAAGATCAAGATGGATGTGAGTCTTGGCGGTCGCAGTTGGCGAAAAAACTGCTGGATCTTTGATGATGGGGAGGAAGTCAAAATCGTCAAAAATCACTAGATCGTATGCGCCGTCACGTATCCGATCGCGCGCGGCTTTCGGGATGCGGTCGCTCGTCAGAATTCTAAAGAGGTATCTCAAAGGGAAGAGGCCATAGGCAAAAGCAGATCCCCACTTTGTGCCTACCCACTCACGTTGTGGAAGCAGATCAAAGTGCTTGTTGACTTCTTCAGAGGGCCGCCCGCCCCATCCGATGGTGTCTACGGACCATCCGTCCTCAGCTAGCCAAGTGATTTGGTGGCGAACTCGAGGATCATTGCGCGCTTCTGAAAAGACAATTACCAGCGCTGACTTTGAATCTTTCATGGGCTCCTGGGACTAGATCAATGGATGACACTCGCCCTCGACAACTTTTCTGTTGACGCTAAAGGGCTGCAGCGCACACTACTGGATGCGGTAGTTCTGTCCGTCGAGAGCCATGTCTTCGGCGATCTTCACAACGTTTGTACCCTCTGCGAGAGTAACGATTCCTTCGACATTGCCGGTTATGACGGCGTCGCGGAAGGCTTCGTGTTCCGCCCGAAGCGGTTCCTTCTTGTCGAGCGCGAAACGGGTGACGTCTCCTTCGCTGACACCGCGGAAACGAGAAATGTCATCCCACGTGTTTTGAATCACACCGTTTTGGTAATGAGTCAGATCTGCAGTGAGAGTGTCGGCAACGAGCGCGCCCTTCTCACCGGTGATGATCGTTGTGCGTTCCTTAAACGGCGTTAACCAGTTCACCGTGTGACTCGTGATCGTGCCATCGCTGAGGGTGCCGACAGCGACGAGCATGTCCTCGTGTTCGCGTCCACTGCGGAATGCCGTGCGGGCGTTGACAGTAACGAACTCTTGCTGAGTTACCCAAGCGGTGAGGTCGATATCGTGGCTCGCGAGATCCTTGATCACGCCAACATCCGCGATGCGACCAGGGAACGGGCCTTGACGGCGCGTAGCGACCTGATAGATCTCGCCGATCAGTCCGTCTTCGATTCGCTGCCTGGCTGACTGCAGTGCGGGGTTGTAACGCTCGATGTGGCCTACGCCGCCAATGAGTCCCGCATTAGCAAAGAGATCGCGCAGAGCAATTGCATCTGCTGTTGTCGACGCCACAGGCTTTTCGATCAGCGCGTGGATGCCTCGCTCGGCAAGCGTGCGGCCGATATCGAGGTGATAAATGGTTGGCGCTGCAACAACGCAGTAGTCGAAACCCATGTCGAGGAATTTCTCGAGATCACGGACAACCGGCTTTCCTTCTATCTGATCGGCCACTGCCGGTGATGGGTCATAGACCCCCTGAAACTCAACGCCTTCTAGTTCGTTCAGAACCCGGCTGTGGTGGCGGCCCATTACTCCGAGGCCGAGAACGCCTGCGCGTAATGTCATTTAGCTGCCTGCCTTTGCGACGTCGTTTACTGCCTCGACGATGGTGTCACGTTCCTGCTGAGTGAGCGAGGGGTAGACGGGCAACGAGAGCGCTTGAGTAGCGACCTCTTCAGTAACAGGAAGGTCGAGTTCGAGCTTGAACGAGGGCAGACGGTGGATCGGTGTTGGGTAGTACACGCCCGTGCCAATTCCGCGAGCGGCGAGTGCCTCCGCGAATGCATCGCGGTCGTGATCGACCACGCGGATCGTGTACTGGTGGTACACGTGAACTGAGCCATCGGCAGTTGGGGGTGTGACAACACCGCAGAGGTTCTCGTTGAAGAACTGAGCGTTGTCTTGACGCTGCTCGGTCCAGCCGGCAAGTTTTCCGAGCTGGACTCGCCCAATTGCGGCGTGAATATCCGTCATGCGGGTGTTGAAGCCGACGACCTCATTCTCGTAACGACGTTCCATGCCCTGGTTGCGCAGAACGCGCGCCATACGAGCCAGCTCGTCGGACGAGGTTGTGATCATCCCGCCCTCGCCCGAAGTCATGTTTTTGGTGGGGTAGAACGAGAAAGAACCAGCGATTCCCCAGTTGCCGACCGGGATTCCATTGACCGATGCGGCGTGTGCTTGAGCGGCATCCTCAAAGACGAGCAGATCGTGCTTCTTCGCGATAGCCGTGAGCTCGACCATGAGGGCCGGATGTCCGTAAAGGTGAACAGGCATGATTGCCCGGGTCTGTGGCGTGATCGCGGCTTCAACTGCGGCGGGATCAATGGAAAAGTAGTCCTTCTCGATGTCGACGAAGACGGGGGTCGCGCCGGCAAGTGCAACGGCGTTCGCGGTCGCCGCGAAACTGAACGAGGGAACGATAACTTCGTCGCCTCGACCAATTCCGGCAGCGACGAACGCCATATGAAGCGCGGAAGTCCCCGAGTTGACGGCGACGGAGTGTGCGCCGCCGACGATTGCCGAGAACTCAGTCTCGAACGCGGCAACCTCTGGGCCCTGCGCAAGCATTCCTGACCGCATTACGCGGTCAACGGCATCGCGTTCTTCTTGGCCGATTTCTGGCCTGGCTGCGGGAATCACTTACTCTGCACCTCAATCAATTGGTCTGTAGCTATTTCGCGATATTTCGCGTCGGTTATCGGGCAAGTCCATTCCCCAGGAGCTGTCTCTTTTAGCGGATGCCCGGCAGTGCCGACCCAGCCGACTCGTTTAGCGGGGCTGCCAACGACGAGCGCGAATTCGGGCACGTCCTTGACGACGACGGAACCGGCGCCTACTAGCGCCCAACGCCCGATTACCAACGGTGCGATGCACGTTGCGTTAGCGCCGATGGATGCTCCCTCGCGGATGTCGACCCCGACAGGGTGCCAATCATCCGCCGACTTGGGGGTGCCATCCGCGTTGATAGCGCGCGGAAAGTGGTCGTTGGTCAGAACGACTGCTGGGCCGATGAACACGCCAGCGGCGAGCTTGGCCGGCTCATAGACGAGAGCGTAGTTCTGGATTTTGCAGTTCGGGCCAACTTCGACCCCGGTGCCGACGTATGCGCCTCGACCTACGATGCAATTCTCACCGAGTTGGGCGTGCTCGCGGACTTGTGCGTAGTGCCAAACTTTTGATCCCTCTGAGATGAGCGCGCTGTCGGCGACATCTGCGGTGTCGTGTACAAAGCCGCGGGGCACAGTCATAGATCTCCGGAGTATCTGAATTGGGGAAACTTGATGCACGAATCCTATCGCGTCGTCCTGAGTCTCCTAGGAATCCCACTGAAAGAGAGGCGCGAGTGAAAACTGAGTCAAATCCAGAAGGAACTCTACGGATGCTAGCTGAGGTTCTGGCATGATGGCGAGTAATGAAACGTCAGCTGCTTCGTACTCTCGTCGCTCTTCGCGATGTTCTTCCCGAACGGATCTCGGGCCGGCTGCGTGCCAAACGTTTTCGGTACACACCGAGAGACGTGCCTCCTGTTCCGCGCACTGTAGGCGGAGAGGTGCGCCTCTACATTGCCCAAGCAAATTTTGCGGGCCAAGGCTACAGATGGGCGAGAGCCGCCGAATCGCTTCCGGGCGTCGTCGCTGCGAACCTGATGTTGTTGCGAGCACCCGCACGCTTTAGCTCCGATTTCACTGTCCCGCTCACTGTCTCGAGGGCATCGAGTCGCTGGCAGAAGAAGCACTTTGCCAGCATCGTTAGCGGAACGACTCACGTGCTCATTGAGGCATCGCGGCCAATCTTTGGATCCCTATTTGAGGGTGACCTTCGTCGCGAAGTGGCAGCTCTTCAGGAGCGTGGCATTCGAGTCGGAATGATCAGCCATGGGAGTGAAGTGCGCCTTCCCAGTCGTCACGCGGCCGCGCATCCTTTCTCTCCTTTTCATGTGATGGAGCCCAATCAGGTGTCGTCAATGGAACAGGTCGCGCGCAGCAACCAGACGCTCCTTAGTGAATTAGGGGTTCCCACGTTTGTCTCTACGCCGGCGTTAATGATTGAGCAGCCTGAGGCCACGTGGTTGCCTGTTGCTATCGACACCAGTGAATGGTCGAGTGCACACGTTCCGTTGGTGCGAGAGGTGCCGGTTGTTGTTCATGCTCCGAGTCGAGAAGTCATCAAACGCTCGGACTTGATCGATGCTGCTCTGTCCAAATTAGATGGCGAGGGTCTGATCTCATATCGCAGAATCGCTGGCTTGCCCAACTCTGAGATTCCTGCGATTTTTGCCGATGCAGATGTTCTCGTTGATGCAGTCGGCACGGGAAACTATGGGGTAGCTGCCTGCGAGGGAATGGCGTCGGGTTGCGTGGTAGTTTCCTATGTTGACCCGCAGGTTGCTCGGTTCGTGCGGAGCGAAACTGGGCGAGACTTGCCCATCGTTCATACAGAGCCGGACCAACTTGAGGACACGATCCGTCGAGTTCTGAATGACCGAAAGCGCTATCAAGACCTAGCTGCTGATGGTCTGAGCTTCGTTGCTGAGTTTCACGATGGTGCTCGCTCTGCTGCTGCACTTCGTCCTTTCCTAGCCACCTAGTCTGCGGATCGGGCAGGGGGTTGTCGTAGGGCAGACCTGACGATTCTCTTAGACTGTCAAGATGCGAGTACTCGTCACCGGCGGAACCGGGTATATCGGCGCCCATACATCCCGATTGCTTGAGGCACGTGGCGACGTTGTCGTTATCGTCGATGACCTTGTCACCGGCACGAAGGATCGCGTTCCGACCATTCCTGTCGTCGAATTAGACCTCGCTACGGATTGTGCTGGCGAGCTCGCAGAAATCATGCGCAGTCAGAAAATCGATGCGGTGATTCATTTCGCTGGTCAAAAGCAGGTACTGCAGTCGCTGCGCAAGCCTGCGTGGTACTACGCCCAAAATGTCGCAAGCGTGGCTCAGGTACTTCTCGCTATGGAATCGGCAGGGGTAAATCGCCTCGTTTTCTCCTCCTCCGCCGCAGTGTATGGAGACGCCTCGGGTGCAATCGATGAGAAGTCACCGACTGATCCCATCAACCCCTACGGCGCGACAAAGCTCGTCGGCGAACAGCTGATCAGCGCCACAGCACGGGCATGGCCCCTCCGTGCCGCAAGCCTCCGCTACTTCAACGTCGGGGGTGCTGGCAGCCCAGAACTTGGCGACACTCAAGCGCTCAATCTCATCCCGATCTGCTTCGAACAAATTGCCGCTGGCAAACCGCCGCTAATCTTTGGCGACGACTATGACACTCTCGATGGCACGTGCGTTCGAGACTATGTGCACGTCAGTGACGTTGCAGAAGCGCATCTAGCGGTGCTCGACGCTCTGCCAGTGCAGCCGGGCAACACCGTTCTCAATATCGGCACCGGCGTCGGCACAACAGTGCGACAGATGGTGGACGCAATCCTGCAGGTTTCCCACAGCGATCTTGTGGCGACGGTTCTCGATCGTCGTCCAGGAGATCCGGCAGCAGTCGTTGGTGTCGTGGACAGCATCCGTGAGCTGACAGGGTGGAGCGCTCGCTACTCTGTCGAGGACATTGTCAATTCCGCATGGCAGTCGCGGCAATACTTTGAGTCGCGTTCGCGAACGTAGGGTCAGATCCGCACAGACATTCTGATCCCAAGTCTTTGCCCCTTCTCAGCGAAGGGTTCTGTAAAATCCCTCAGGGCGGCATTGGCAGTTCGAACAACATTCTCGCGCGGCGCCTAGCGCGCAATCGTCTGTTGCCCGCATGGGCCAACACGGGCGGGTTGAGCGCATATGCAAAAACACCTGTGGCTCGCAGAAACCCGCACGCGAGCGCCGAATGACTGCGCTAAACGAAAGTTGCATGAAATGAAATCAGCTACCGCGACCGGGGGGTCATTCGTGCGCGCTGGTTTTCGCCCTGACATTCATGGTTTGCGGGCCATTGCCGTGCTATTGGTGCTGCTGTATCACGCAGGACTTCCGGTGCCGGGTGGATTCGTCGGTGTCGACGTCTTTTTCGTCATTTCTGGATTTTTAATAACGAACCATTTGATTTACGAACTAGCCAGTACGGCGCGGATCAGGTTTGCTCGCTTTTACGCCCGGCGAGCGCGACGAATTCTTCCCGCGGCTTTGACCGTAGCTGGACTTACTGTGCTCGGAGCTCTCGCGGTGTTGCCGACCGAGCTTGTGAAGTCATCAGTTCAGGATGCGATCGCGACGGTTTTCTATGTTCCCAATTTTGTTTTCGCGATTAGAGGAACCGATTATCTCGCTGAAACAGCTCCATCTCCTTTTCAGCACTATTGGTCTCTTGGGGTCGAAGAACAGTTCTACCTACTTTGGCCACTGGCCTTATTCCTGATCTGGAAAGTCACCAAATCTCTCCGCGTGCGCATAGCGTTGGTGACGCTCCTCGTTATCGTCTCGCTTGCCCTGAGCGTGACTCTTGTTGACCTGAGCGGACCGTGGGCCTTCTTCTCGCTGCCCTCTCGTGCCTGGGAGCTCGGCACTGGCGCCCTGATCGCGCTCGCTTACGGTCAACTCACGTTGCTCCGCCCGGCTTTCGCGGCAGTCCTTTCTTGGCTGGGGTTGGCGCTGATCATAGTTTCTGCGGTTACCTATGGAGAGGGAACGCCTTTTCCCGGTGTTGCGGCGCTTGGACCCGTGCTCGGTGCGGCTTGTCTGATTGCTTTTGGGGAGCGAGCTGGCGCTCTCGGTCCTCTGAGCCTTCTACGGCTGAGAATTTTCCAATTCTTGGGCACGATTTCGTACTCGCTGTATCTCGTTCATTGGCCGCTTCTAGTGTTTACGCAAAACATTGACTGGATTAAGCCGGAACAACTCGATGCATCCTTGCTGATCGTTGGTCTGCTCTCGGTGCCAGCGGGCTGGGTGATGTATCGATTCGTGGAGAAGCCCTTCATCCGCAGCAAGGTACAAACGAGTGTTTCTTCACGACGCACCCTCGCCTATACGCTCGGGGCGTCGGTCTCAGTGGCAGCGCTTGCGTTGTCGTCACTTTTTCTTGTCAGCCTCCGGCCGACCGATTCCGGGGTCGAAGCTAGCCCAGTATCAGAAGCGACATTGGGCCCGAACTTCACGTCTTACGTTCCATCGAATCTCGAGCCATCACTCGCTACGGCCAGCGAGAGCGTGCCCGTTATCTATTCTGACGGCTGCCACCTCTCTGCATCCGACACCGTGCCTCAGCGCTGTGAGTTTGGAGACGTGGCAGGCAGCAGCGCCACGGTCGCACTCTTCGGAGACTCCCACGCTGCACAATGGTTTCCTGCCTTAGAGCAAGCCGCCGTCGTAAACGAATTCTCGCTGCGGAGCTTCACCAAGTCGTCATGCCCCTCTGTTCTTGTCGATTTGCTGCTCCGCAACGTTCGCTACTCGGCTTGCGACGAATGGCGCGATGCAGCAGTCGGTCAAATAAATGAGATGAAGCCAGACTTGCTCGTCATTTCCAACCTCAGTAGGTACACGGCGCTCAACGGAAAACCGGTCACCCCCACAATGTGGGCTGAAGGGTATAGCGAATTGCGCGCACAGATAGACCCGACCATTGCGATAGCGGTTATTGCAGACACGCCCCGCTTTGAGGCGACTCCCGCACTCTGCCTAGACAAGAACCTGAAGTCTGCTGATGAGTGCTCAATCGCCGAAGCGGATGCCATCGACGAGACGTTTGCGGTCGCTGATCGCGATGCTACCGCGATGATTGGTGCCACCTATGTCGACCTGACCGACTACTTCTGTTACCGAGCAGAATGCGGAACCATTGTTGGCTCGACGCTTGTCTATCGGGACTCGCACCACATCACCGTGGAGTACTCGCGACTTCTATCCGGAGCGCTCTGGCGAGCACTAAACGGGTAGTCGTTCGCCGGAGAGGCTCGCTGGTCACCGAGAAGCAGCCTCGCTAATCTAGGGTGCCTTGGTTAGACCATCGATGTGGGCTTTGCGTCGAGCGCATTTCTCCAGCTCAGCTCTCGCGCGGCCTTGACACAGCACACGACAAAGGTCAGCCATCCAAACTCGATCAGTAACGAGCTTTCGGCGCTCGCACTGAGGATGAGCGTCAAGAGAACCAAAGCGGGCCACGCGTAAACGACACTGCGGCGACGTGACGCCAGCAGCCACGAGCGCATAAAGGCGAGCCCCAGGAGTCCAATAAAAATTAGGAAGCCAACCAAGCCCAGTTGGAACCAGACGTCGAGGTAAGCGTTGTGTGCCGAGCCAGGGACGCGACTCCCGAAGTTTCCGAACGCTGTAAACGGTGCAAGATCAGCATTCCACGCGCCGATCCAGCCCCACCCTTCGAGGCGATGTACCTCACCGAGGTCCCAGAGTTGACGCCACACCCGCAAGCGATAGGTGAGATCGCCGCTCGCATCAAATGAGGCAACGATGGCGACTCGTGATAGCCAACTGATGATCGCACCAGCGGCAACGAATCCGATCAAAACGAACTGCCAATACCGGCGTCGCCCGGAAGGAACCCGGCGCAGTGCATAGAGAGCGGCGCTAGCGGCCAAGACGACCAATGCAGTACCAAAGGCAAGGGGAGATTGGGAGAGAGCAAGCACAACACCGGCGAGCACAAGTGAGCCGATAGCGTAGCCGCGCTGGAGGGACTTGGTGCGCAGCTCGGTTGCGAACGTGATTAGGGCAATGACAGCGATGACGCCCAGTTGGTTTCGTGAGCCAAAGATGCCCTGGATTGGCTCCGCAATGCCGAGGTTGCCAGCGATTGCCAGGGCCTTGAATGAGGTATCAAAGACAAGTCCCGTCAAGATCTCTAAAGCAATCGATACGACCAAAACGAACCGCATCACATCCCCAAAAGTGCGAACAATCTGGATGGTGTCGCGCACCAGAGCGATATAGATCCCCAGCACTGTGAATACAAGCAGGTAGCTCAGCGCTGCTAGGGATGCCCACTGGTATTGGCTCCAGAAGATCGTGAGCCAGGACCACAGCGTGAATACCATCAACGAAATCGGAACGAGTGCGCGCCAACCGATGTTGCCCCACTGCGCTGCTAGCGATGCGCCGACGAACAAGACAAGAACGACCAGAATGGCGAGCAGCCCTGGCCCGCCAATTGTGTTGCGAAGAGCAAACGCGCACAGTGCTGTACCAACTGTCGCCGTTGAGAGAACCGAAGACACTCGAGCGGAACCGAGCACTGTTGCGCCCGTGTCGATGATCGCTCGGTAGCGGGGCGGAGGCTGAATCATGTGATGCTGACCGTCCAGTCGGGCCGTTTCGTCTTGACCGCAATGATCACGAGCATCGCGAGAGCGTATTCGCCGATCAGCCGGCTCTCGGGGATGCTTTGCACGACCAGAGCGACCATTATCAAAATGGGCAAGAAAGTGAGCGCAGAATATGGATCTGTTACTCCGGGCATCGTGCGTGGGCGATCCACGGCAAGAAGCCAAGCTCGCAGCAAGGCTGAAGCCACGAGCGCGCCGAAGACCACGACACCCACAATTCCTAGTTGAAGCCAGACATCAAGCCACGTGTCATGAGCTTGAACCTGAACAACACCGTTGCGAATAACAAGCCCCTTGAATGGCTCGGTCCAGGGCATCCAAAAGCTGATCCAGCCCCAACCAAACACTGGACGTTGCTCGGCAAGCCCGATGACCGTTTGCCAGATCTCGGAGCGGCCGGTGAGGTCGCTGCTCTTGCCGAGCAACTCGAAAATGGTGCCCCGCAGTGCGAAGCCAACCGCGGCGCCGACGCCAGCAACAGCCACAAACCCCACAGCGCTCCAGCGGCGTCCACGCTCACTGCCACGGCTACGGATGACGAATAACCCCACTGCAGTGATGGCGACAGCGGCTAGCGCCACCGTCACCGTCGCGGAACGCGTAAAGAAGAGAGTGACTGCGGCCAGCACGATCCACGAAATTGACCACCGCCTGCTCACGCTCCCGGTGGCCCATTGGATCGCAAAAGCAATCAGGCCAAGAAGAGCCAAAAATCCGAGATGGTTGGCATTGCCAACGATGCCCTGAATGCGCCCCTGATCGAAAGTCTCGAAGAGCTCGTTGCGCGACCAGTAGAGCATTTTCGGAATAGTGTCGTAGCCGGGCACCGCGACTTCTGGTTGAGCAGTCCACGGCAGGATCGGACCGCGAACTATTGTCGCAATGATCAGTTCGAAAACGAGTGATGCGGCGATCAAGATGCGCAGTACTCGAGCGAGCCCGTCGAGCAACTGTTGCCACGTGAAGCTAATCGCCAGCGCTAGTGCGCCCAGAACCGTGAGCCAAGTCGTCAGCAGACCGAGGGCGCTCGCGGCCGGATACTGCGACCAGGCCAGTGACACTGTCGCCAACGCCATGAACACAACAAAGGGGTAGGGCAGCCCGCCAATACTCCAGCGGTGCCGAGCCTGAACCAGAATCACTGCGGATGCCGTGGCAATCGCAATTGCCACGGCACCGAAAACCACCCAGCCGACAGAGAATCGCCAAGCATCTCCGCCGAACAGAATCAAGAGCGAGAGAACGAGGTACCAGGGCCGCGCCCGTGGGTGCTCAATCAGTCGCATTACGCAAGATTAGACGAATGCTGCCTTACCTGTGATCGCACGGCCCACGATGAGCGTATTCATTTCACGAGTTCCTTCATACGAATAGATCGCTTCGGCATCCGCGAAGTGACGCATTACGCCGTAATCGAGAACGATGCCATTGCCGCCGAGCACTTCACGGCACCAAGCGACGGTCTCGCGCATCCGGCTGGCCGTGTATTCCTTAGCCAACGCGGCGTGCTCATCTTTTTGGGTGCCCTCATCGAGCATCTCAGAAACTCGGGTAACCATGCCGATGGATGCCGTGATGTTGCCGAGGCTCTTGGCGAGGTGTTCTTGAACAAGCTGGTGGCTACTGATGGGCTTGCCGAATTGGATGCGCTCCCCGGTGTACTTGACGGCGGCTTCGTAAGCGCCGATCGAGTTTCCGACGGCGGCCCAGGCGACTTCGGCCCGAGTGAGTCGAAGCACGGCGGCAGTGTCGCGGAATGATGTGGACTTCTGCAGACGGTTAGCTTCGGGAACAACAACGTTCTCGAGCACAATGTCAGCATTCTGCACGATGCGCAGAGCTTGCTTGTTCTCGATCCGCGTCGCTGAATAGCCGGGGGTGCTCGTGGGAACGATGAATCCCTTGACCTGGTTGTCGGCTTCGTCGCGAGCCCAAATGATGGTGACGTCGCTGATGGAGCCGTTGCCGATCCAGCGCTTCGCACCGTTGATGATCCAGTTGTCACCGTCACGCTTGGCGACGGTCTGGAGTCCTTGGGCAGTGTCGGAACCCGAGAGTGGTTCGGTGAGTCCGAAGGCGCCGAGCAACTCCCCGGAAGCGAACTTGGGCAGCCACTCGTCGCGCTGCTCTTGTGAACCAGCGACCCCGATGGAGCCCATGACAAGGCCGTTCTGCATGCCAACGAGCGTCGCAGCGCTGGCATCGACGCGGGCCAGTTCGAGGGCGACCCAGCCGCGGAACACGGCAGAGTTCGGGAACTGCTGGGTTTCAGCCCAGGGGAGTCCGAAGAGCCCGAGGGCCGCGAGTCCCTTGACGACTACGTCGCGGTCGAAGAACTCGGCCTTTGCCCACAGATCGTTCGCAATCGGGCGCACCTCTTTATCGAGAAATGCGCGCAGCTTCAGGATGGTGTCTTTTTCCTGATCGGTCAGCGCATTCTCATAACCGTAGAAGTCGCTGCTGAGGGTCTCAAATGACATAGTCGTCGCTCCATTGCTTATCGAAATCACTGTGATCCTAAAGCGTGAGTACACGTCGCTTCTAGACGGTTGGTACTTTGGGCTAATGCTGAGAGAAGAGTGGACTGAATGTTTGTAGGCATCACTAACACGCCCCGTGATTACGCGTGGGGTTCAGCTGGCGAAATATCCGCGCTATTGGGCACGGAACCGACAGGAAAGCCTGAGGCTGAACTCTGGTTTGGTGCGCATCCGGGGAGCCCGAGCGTCATCGTCGATCCAACTCAGACAGATGGAGCGACAGATCTCAATGAGTGGATCCAGCAGGACGCTGCCCGCATCCTTGGTTACGGTCACAGTCGGCTCCCGTTCCTTCTGAAAGTGCTTGCCGCTGGAGCGCCGCTCTCCCTGCAGGCACACCCCACCCCTGAGCAAGCCGTCGAGGGGTTCGCCAGGGAGAACGCTGAGGGCATTCCCCTCACAGCGGGGCACCGCAACTACAAAGATGCTTCCGCTAAGCCAGAACTCATCGTCGCAGTAAGCGATACCTTCGAGGCGCTGTGCGGCTTTCGATCAATGGCCGACACCCGAGCATCCATTGAACGACTAGCTGAGTTGGATGCCGCAACCGCCAACCCCAGGCCGGCTCTGTTTACCGAGTGGTTGGCTTTCGCTCGCGACGACACCGATATGCGCGCGATGTTCGAGTGGCTGATCTCGGCGGGGGACCCTGTGCCGGAGCTCGTGAAACTGGTGAGCGCGCTCGCCGATGATGCCGGGGAAGAATTTGCGCTTGTCCGCACCCTCGCTGGGCATTACCCCGGGGATGCAGGGGTACTTATCGCGTTGATGCTCAACCATGTCACTCTGGCGAAGGGCGAGGCCCTGTTTTTGGCGGCTGGCAACATCCACGCCTATCTAGGGGGCTTGGGAATCGAATTGATGGCATCCTCCGACAACGTATTGCGCGGCGGTCTCACTCCGAAGCACGTCGATGTGCGCGAGTTGCTGAGCGTGCTTGATTTCTCGGCGAGCCCGGTGCCCTATTTGCCCGCACGAGCGTTGGGGTCGACCGCTCAGGTCTTCCAGCCACCGGTGCGTGATTTCCAATTGCTCGTACTCACGGGTGATCAGACTGTGGAATTGGTTGGCGCTGCAATCGCTGTTTGTGTGGATGGGGACTTCACCCTTGACGGTGAAGAGAACGCCACGGTGCTCAAGCGCGGAGAGGCTACGTTCATCACTGAGCATGAGCGGAGGGTGCGTTTTCGTGGCGAAGGAACCCTCTATGTGGCGACAATCCAGTAGTTTTCGCGCCCAAAACGGGGGTGGAGATTGCCAATCCTGATGCGGAGGAGCGTCAGGGAACGTAGTGTTTAGAGATACGTCTAGTGTTTCTTAGCACTGGGCAGTTCAGTAGGGGGACAATCGCGATGGGCAACAGCCGCACCAGATTGAAAATGCTTGCCGCAGCTCTTGCAGGTTTTGCGCTAGCTGGCACACTCATTGTCGCGCCATCTCCCGCTCCGGCGAGTGCCGTTACGGGTTCTGAATTCAGCGCCGGAAACATTATCAGCGACGCCCTGTTTTATGACGGTCAAGCGATGACCAAAAACGAGATTCAGGCTTTCCTGAATTCCAAAATTGGCACGTGCATCAACGGTCGCTGTTTGAATGTCCTTACTGCTCCGGTAAGCAGCCGCGCGAAGGATGTATCGCAGACGACGGGAAACCTCATCTGTGAAGCGTTCACCGGGGGAACCCTCAGTGCTGCTGACATCATTTATCGCGCACAGGTAGCTTGTGGAATTAGCGCGAAAGTAATTCTCGTTACTTTACAAAAGGAACAGGGCTTGGTCTCCAGCCGGGCGCCGGGTGAAGCGGCCCTTGACCGGGCAATGGGCATGGCATGCCCCGATACTGCACCGTGCGCCGAATATGCTCTCGGGTTCGGCAACCAAGTTTATTTAGGGGCACGACAGCTGAAGGCCTACAAGGCCGCGGCATTTGCGAAGCAGCCCGGAGTGCACCAGATTCAGTACCACCCGAATACCTCGTGTGGCAGCAGCTCAGTAAATATTGTCAACTATGCAACAGCGGCGTTGTACAACTACACCCCATATCGCCCCAACGCCGCAGCGCTGGCCAACTTGGGTGGAGTCGGTGACTCCTGCTCGTCCTACGGGAACCGAAATTTCTGGTGGTACTACTCCAACTGGTTCGGTAGTTCTGTAGAGCCGACGATCGTCTCGACCGACACCGGTTCGCACTTGCTCGCGCGCACCGCATCGGGATCGCTGTCAATTTTCCAACCGAACTCCAAGGGTCAGATAGCGAAAGCTGAAGGCATCGGTTCTGGTTGGTCGTCCATGAGCTCAGTGATCACTGCGGGCGATGTCGATGGCGATGGACACAGAGATGTACTCGCGATTGATGGCTCGGGAACGATGTGGCTTTACCCGACTGACGGTGTCGTCGGTTGGAAGGCCCGGACAGAGGTCCCTGGAAATTGGGGTGACTATGTTCGAGTATTCAGCGCCGACCGCTTTGACGGAAATGAATGGTCGGATCTCATGGCGATCGACAGCGCCGGAGGCTTGTGGCTCTTCGGCGGAACCGGGCGAGGCTCGTTCGCCGCGCCTAAGCAGATCGGTCGCGGGTGGAGCTCGCTAGACCAAGTTTTCGTTGCTGGTGACTTTGATGGGGACAAGAAGAGCGACGTCATCGCGAGGGACAGCCGGGGCGACCTTCGGATTTACACGGGCAACGGTTCCGGAAGCTTCAAGAGCACCTACAAGATCGGCTACAACTGGTCGAAGCTCACATCAATTTTCGCAGCTGGAGACTACAATCACGACTCGAAGGCAGACGTTTTCGCTCGTACTTCCTCCGGTTCCATCCTGGTTTATCTTGGCAACGGCCGCGGTGGCTGGCTCGGTAGCAAGACTGTTCCCGGGGACTGGTCCGATTTCGATCTGATTACTGGTCCGGGTGCCTCGGCAGGCGACGCCTACATGGCCCCTCCGGGGTTTGGCGATTTCAACATTGACACCAACGCGGACCTCGTCGCGCAAACTAGCGGCGGTCGCGTTCTGCTTTATCCCACAAATGGCGCGGGCGGCTGGCGTGGAATGGTGAATACGGGCCAGGACTTTCCCGATTCCACCGCGCTCGTTGCTATCGGTGATCTTTCGAGAACTGGCTCGCCCGATCTGCTTGCACGTGACGAGTCCGGTGCGTTGTCGCGCTACTCCATCGGCGCAGACGGCACTTTCGGCGACGCAACCAACTTGGGCGACGGCTGGGACGCATACGAGACGTTGATCGCCGCAGGCGATCCGAGCGGCGATGGAATACCCGACCTACTTGCGGTCACTTCCGGCGGCGTCATGATGAGATTCCTCGGTCAACCTGATGGAACCTTTGACGCTGGCACTCAAATCGGTCGCGGGTGGGGAACGATGACGGCTATCTTCAACATCGGCGACTTTGATAGTGACGGGTATACCGATCTTGTCGCGCGTGCATCGAATGGCGACCTCCTGCTGTACGGGGGAACGAGCACCATGGTCTGGAAATCGCCGGTAAAGATCGGCAATGGCTGGGGCAAGGCAACCGCGATAACCGCATCAGGCGACTTTGATGGCGATGACAATCCCGATATCGTCGCCCGCTTCTCTGACGGTTTACTGCGCGTGTACGCGGGCAATGGCCGCGGAGGCTGGAAGACCTCGTTCATTGTCGGACGCGGCTGGAATGGCATCGACTGGATCGGCTAGTCAACGCAGTAACCTCGACGTATGTTCGTCAAACGCATCCTCGGCTTTGCGGGGCTGCCGTTCCTATCGTTGATTACCCCTTTTTTGTTCTTGCCGATTCTGGCGAGGGTCGCTGGGGCTGATGCGTGGCTTGCGATAGCCGTTGGGCAGTCCAGCGGTGGCTTCTTCGCGCTCATTGTTGCGCTCGGATTCAACACGGTAGGGCCTCCGCTGATTGCGCTTGCTGAGCCGAGCATCCGGCCCCGAATATTAGCGACGAGTGTGCAGGCGCGATTGCTTGTGTGGTTGCCCAGTGCCGTACTCGCGGGCGCTATCGCTGCCGCTGTATCCCCAAGCGACTATCGGGTGGATGCCGCGGTGATGGCGGTCGCGATGAGCTTGACCGGATTATCGAGTGCCTGGTTCATGATCGGGCTCGGGCGCGCAAGTTTGATCGCGATCTATGAGATATCGCCTCGCATCGTTGCCACGATCATCGCTGCCGTGATCGTGTTGAATGCTGGCGATGTGCTCTGGTATCCGGTTCTCCTTGTTCTTGCGTCTGTCGTCAGTGTTGGCCTTTTTGCTCTGCGCACGGCAGGGATAGCTGAACTGCGCCGTCGAGATGGCGCCGCTATTCGCGAAGTGTTTTGTGCCAATCGCTCGGCCGTAACCACCGAGGTTGCCGGGGGAGCGTACAACTCTCTTGCCGTCACCTTCGTCGGAGCTACCGCGGCAAGCGCCCAGGCTGCTGCGTATGTTTCGGGCGACAAGTTGTATCGCATAGGACAGTATTCCGTTTCGGCGTTAGGCAATGCGCTTCAAGGGTGGGTTGTTGAAGAGGGTGATGCAGAGTTTGGTCGCCGCATCCGCCGTTCATTGATCGTGCATGCTGGCCTTGGGCTTTCTGGCCTCACCGCCTTTGCTCTTCTTGGTCCTTGGCTCTCTGAGGTGCTCTTCGGTGCGGAAGTCGCAATCAATGAGGCCACTGCCCTCGGTCTTGGGGTAGCAACCCTGGGTATCGCACTCGGCACGTCGCTTGGTCGCATCACACTTGTCGGAATGGGCGCACGACGACAATTCATGCTGAGCGTGCTGCTCGCTGCAGCAGTCGGCGTTCCCGCCATTCTCGTGCTTAGCGCAACCTATGGAGCCGCCGGCGGCGCTTGGGGGTTAGCTATCGGCGAAACGGTATCGGTGTGTACTCAAGCGCTCTTCGTCTGGCGATTAAGGGTCAAGGCGGGCTCCTTTGTCGTGGCAACGACGAGGACGAAAGACAGCCAGACTGAGTCCTAGGCTTCAATGCCGCGGACGCAATCGGGCTCTGCACAGATGCTCAAGTTCCAGTAGCGTTGCATCCGCCGAGATATCGGCTCAGAACCCGGGAACAGCCGGCCGCTAGCAAGCAAGAGAGACAACTATGAAGCGCGCATTCATCACAGGTATCACCGGCCAAGATGGGCTCTATCTTGCAGAGTTGCTTCTCTCGAAAGGGTACAAAGTTTTCGGCCTAATGCGGGGGCAGAACAACCCGAAGCGCGAATTGCTTGAGCAGCTCATCCCGGATGTCGAAATTTTGACCGGTGACCTCACCGACTTGTCGAGCCTCATGCGTGCGATGAGCGTCGCCAAGCCCGATGAGTTCTACAATTTGGGCGCGATCTCCTTCGTCGCCTACTCGTGGGAGAACGCACACCTCACCAGTGAAGTTACGGGCATGGGAGTGCTCAATGCTCTCGAGGCAGTGCGGCTTCACATGGCGGCCACTGGTCAAGATGTGCGGTTCTACCAGGCATCGAGCTCCGAAATGTTTGGCAAGGTTCAAACCGTGCCGCAAAACGAAGACACGCTCCTGTGGCCGCGCTCGCCCTACGGCGTTGCCAAGGTCTACGGCCACTACATGACCATCAACTACCGCGAGTCGTACGGGATGCACGCCTCGTCTGGTGTGCTCTTCAACCACGAGTCGCCGCGCCGTGGCCCAGAATTTGTCACTCGCAAAGTCAGCCGCGCCGTTGCCCGCATTTCGTTGGGTCTGCAAGACAAGATCACCCTCGGCAACCTTGACGCCCAGCGCGACTGGGGGTTCGCGGGAGATTATGTCGAAGCAATGTGGTTGATGCTTCAGCAGGATGAGCCAGACGACTATGTCATTTCGACTGGCGAAACTCAGAGCATCCGTGCGCTTCTCGACCACGCCTTTGCCGCTGTAGGAATCGATGACTGGACAAACTATGTCGAGCTGGATGCGCGATTCATGCGCCCCGCCGAGGTCGATCTGCTCGTTGGCGACTCAGCAAAAGCCAAAGCCAAATTGGGTTGGGAGCCTACGGTCAAGTTTCCGGAGCTCATCGCGATGATGGTTGACGCTGACGTAGCGGAGCAGAAAGCGCTTGCCGGACTCAAATGACACTGGCACTGATCACGGGAGTCACTGGCCAGGATGGTTCGTACCTTGCCGAGCTCCTGCTTGCGCAAGGCTACGAGGTGCACGGCGTCACACGTGATGCCGATGAGGTCGTCACCAGCGGAGTTGTTGCTCACGAACTGGATCTCGGCACTGACAGCGCCATTGCTCAACTCATTGCGGACATCGAACCGCACGAGATTTACAACCTTGCTGCCCTGAGTTCGGTATATCAGTCGTGGCAGAATCCGGCGCTTACTGCGCGATTGAATGGTTCGGTGGTCGCCGAAATGTTGGCGGCGGTGAAGCTAATTCACGATCGCGGCAATACCGACATCCGTTTCGTTCAGGCGTCGAGTGCTGAGATCTTCGGTGCGCCAACAGAATCGCCTCAAAACGAACAGACGGCAATACGCCCCACAAGTCCCTATGGGGCGGCTAAGGCGTACTCACACGGCCTTGTGGGCGCCTATCGCACCGCTGGCGTGGCTGCTTCCTCAGTGATCCTGTACAACCATGAATCTCCGCGTCGCCCTGAGGCGTTTGTCACCCGCAAGATAACGGCTGCCGCGGCCCGAATTTCGGCGGGACTGCAAGAGACGTTAGAACTCGGAAACATGGATGCACAACGGGATTGGGGTTGGGCTCCCGACTATGCGGATGCGCTAATGAGAGCAGCGCAACATCCTGAACCGGATGACTTTGTGATCGCGACCGGTGTTTCTCATTCCGTTCGTGACTTCGTGATTGCTGCGTTCGATCGTGCTGGTGTCGATAATTGGCAAGACCGAGTTAGTGTTTCTGGCACACTGCTGCGTTCGGGGGATGCCGCCCTCCAACTGGGGGATGCGAGCAAGGCTCGGAAGATTCTAGGTTGGTCTCCAACGGTGAAGTTTGAGGAAATCGTGGCGACTATGGTCGATCACGATCTCGCTTTGCTGAGTTAACTGAACTCACGGCGCGCCATAACCCTTAAGTTCTGGTCGAGGCAATTATGATCTGCGACTTGACTCTCGGGAACTACACCGGTGTAATTATGTAACGCGATTTGATGCGAAGCATTGAAAGCGGAGGGGAGAGAGACCAGATGGGCAACAGCGGATACCGCTCGGGAGTTCCTGACGACTGGTTCGTTGACCCCGTTCGACTCGGGGTCCCTGGTGTGCGGCAACCGCTCACCGACGAAGACGGCAATGCACTTTCGTGGCAGACAGACTCGCTCTGTGCTCAAACTGATCCTGAAGCGTTCTTCCCGGAAAAGGGTGGGTCCACGCGGGACGCGAAGAAGATCTGTTCTTCCTGCGAAGTACGCACTCAGTGCTTGGAATATGCTCTCGAAAATGACGAGCGTTTCGGTATTTGGGGCGGGCTTTCCGAGCGCGAACGTCGCAAACTGCGCAAACGCGCCAGTTAATTACGCAGCTTTCGTTGAGGGCAACTCTCAGACTCGCTCGAGCGCAGCGAGTCGAGTCGGATTGAGTGCCCTCGACGCATAGTCTCAAACAAATGCAGCCGAGAGTCACAGCAGTCATCGTCGCCAGAAACGGCGCCAAATATCTGCCACGAACGCTAGCCGCGATTGCGGCGCAAACTCGGCGACCCGATTCGGTCATTGCGGTTGATGCAGACTCCAGCGACGAGTCGTTGTCGATCATGGTTGAGTCTGCACCAGCGCAGATCGCAGACGCTCACGGTAGGCGCACCTTTGGCGGAGCAATCGCCCAAGCGCTGCAATCTGCTGCACCTCAATCAGCAGAAAACGAGTGGCTCTGGTTGCTGAGCCATGACAGTGCTCCAGAACCCAATGCTCTCCGCGCCCTCCTTGGCGCTGTTGAAATTGCCCCATCGGTAGCCGTGGCCGGGCCAAAACTCGTTCGCTGGGACGATCCTGCGGTCATCTCAAACTTCGGCGAATCGCTTACTCCGCTCGGACGTTCGCTCGGCCTCGTCAGTGATGAGCTCGACCAAGCTCAGCACGATGTGCAAACAGATACTTTGGGCGTAGCAGCCGCCGGAATGCTTGTCCGGCGGCAAGTCTGGACAGCGCTTGGCGGCTTCGATCCCCAACTGCCATCGGTGGATGCCGCGCTCGATTTTTGTGTTCGCGCTCGACTGGCCGGTCATCGGGTAATCGCCGTCGCTGATGCCCGCGTCGCCAGCGCCGGAGGCCCCGAGCTTTTCGGAAAACGGTCAGTTTCGGCCGCTGCCCACAATCGGGTTCAGCGCTTCGCCCAACTGCACCGCCGTTTGGTTTATGCCCCAGGATTCGCGGTGCCATTGCACTGGCTCACCCTCCTGCCGTTGGCAATCATGCGCTCGCTCGGGCACCTTGTCGGAAAACGGCCCACTGCGGTTGCCGGTGAATTGGCTGCCGCATTTGCGGCAATCTTTGATGGTGGTGGTGTTGTCGCCGCCAGACGCAACCTCAAGCGCAATAAGCGTCTCAGTTTTGGCGCGGTCGATCCGCTCCGAATCACGTGGGCCGAGCTTCGCGAGCTGCGCGCTCACGAACGCAGCGGCGATGCGCCAGATGCCGCTTTCGAAGTCGCTCGCCCCAAATTCTTCGGTAATGGAGGCGCCTGGGTTGTTTTGCTCGCTGCTGTCGCGGGCGTCATTAGCTTTTCCCGCTTTGTCGACGTTCCGGCTCTGACCGGGGGAGGGCTGCTTCCGCTCTCATCAAGCCCGGCAGAACTCTGGTCCCATGTCGGTTACGGCTGGAACGATTTGGCGCAGCAGGTTGTTGCGGCTGATCCCTTTGCCGTTGTTCTCGCCGTGATGGGGTCACTGACTTTTTGGAATCCATCCTTCAGCATCGTTGTGCTGTATCTAGTGGCGCTCCCGCTTGCTGCCCTTGCTGCGTGGCTCTGTGCTGCATCCATTTCGGAACGAACGTGGGCACCGACCCTTGCGGCCGTGGCCTGGACGCTGGCGCCCAGTTTCTTGATCTCTCTCGGCGAGGGGCAACTGGGGGCCGTCCTCGTGCACTTGCTGCTTCCGTGGCTTGTGCTCACCGTGCTTCGAGCCGCGCACAATTGGGCGATGTCGGCGATCGCCGCGCTTCTGTTCGCTGTGATCGCTGCGTCGGCACCTAGCCTCATCCCTGCACTACTGATCGCCCTCGTGGCGTGGATCATTGCCCGGCCCAAGGCATCGCACCGCCTGTTGTGGATTGTGATTCCTGCCGCCGCGCTGTTTGCTCCGCTCGTCGTCCAGCAGGTTGCGCGGGGCACACTGTTGGCGATTTTTGCGGATCCTGGCGTACCCGTGGCTCGCGTGGCATCCACCGGCTGGCAGCTGGCGCTTGGCAGCGTCGTTCCCGGCGCTAACGGCTGGAGCCCGTTACTCGAGATGCTTGGGCTTAATGGCCAGTATGGTCCGGTGCTCGTTGCGGCACTGTTGTCACCGTTCGCGGTGCTCGCGATAATGAGTTTGTTTGTTCCGGGAAGTCGTCGAGCGATTCCGGCCCTCTCATTGGCGCTCTTAGGTTTTGTGACTGCCGTCGCCGTCTCTCACGTTTCCGTGAGTTCGACGGGTGAATCGTCGGTTGTGGTGTGGGCGGGTGCGGCCCTCAGCCTTTACTGGTTGGGATTGTGTGGTGCCGTCGTGGTTGCCGTTGAAAGCCTCGAACGCCATGCGGCGCTCCCGGCGTTGGTTGCCTTGGTCGGGGTCTTCGTGCTTGCAGCAGCACCGTTGTGGGTTTTGGCATCCGGAGCCGCGACTGTCTCGGTAAGCAACGGCCGCCTCCTCCCCGCATTCGTTGCGGCAGAGTCGACTCAGCACGATGGGCTGGGAACACTCCAGATCACAGTCACCTCCGATTCAACGATCGCGGTAGATGTCCATCGTGGTCGCGGTTCCGGTCTTGATGAGCAGTCGACGGTCGCAGCGACGAGCACCGCGCTTTCCGCTGAAGCGAAGCAGACCGCGACTCTGGCGGGCAATATCGCCTCACGCAGCGGCTTTGATGTGGCGGGCGAGCTCACGGATCTTCAGATTGCGTTCATTGTGCTCACTCCTGAGTCCAGTCAGGATGATGCGCCAACTCGTCAACGCATTATTGAAGCCCTCGACGGCAACAGTCTTCTCAACCCCATCGGTAGTACCGACCAGGGCTATCTCTGGCACTATCCGGACGTAAGCGACGTGACGAGCGCCATCGGGCCGAGCAACGTCGGCACTCAACTTGGGCAAGCGATTCTTGCCGGCCAGGCAGTGATTTTCACGCTCACTTTGCTGTTGGCAATCCCGACAACGCGTCGTCGACGGCTGCGTGCGGCGAAGGCAGAGAGCGCTGTGACCGTGATTGAGGCGAGCGAATGACCGGCACAGATCCCACCCACGACGAGGCAGCAGCCCTGCCTGAGCAGCCCACGGGCAGCGAGTTTGACGATGATTCGGAGCTGACGGGAGCTGCCGAACCGGAGTCGAGCACGCGGCGACCGGTATCGGCAAAAGCTGCAGCTCTTGTCGGAGCGCGCGTAATTGTGGGCATTGTCGGTATCGCTACGGCAGCTGCTGTCGTGCTTGGGGCGACCTTCATCGACCTTCCAACAGTGAGTACCTCTCCGCCGAGTGCTCGAGTAGTTCCCGTTCCTACTGCACAGCAGCTCACGTGTCCTGGCCCGCTTTTGCGGTTGTCTGACGAGTCTGGCGCCGCGGCATCGTCAGTGTTCACTCTTGGTCAGGCTGTCACGCGATTCTCATCGAGTTCTGGCGCAGTGGACCAAGCACGCATCACCGCTTCGGATGCGGAAACAGGCGAAGCAATTGCTGCACCGCTAGTTCTCAGTGCTGCCCCTGATGCGCAGGATCCGCAAAGTTTGGTGCGGCTGAGTGGCGCGCAGTCTCAGTACGTGAACGTCGGTGACTATGTCGGTTTTGCTGCCGCAGGGTGCCGCGCGGTCGGTGGAGATAGCTGGCTTGTCGGTGGAGCGACAACGACAGGTCGCACCACTCTGATTGCGCTCACAAACCCGACCGAAGTTGCTGCAACGGTTACCTTGGAAATTTTCGACGAGCGTGGGCTTGTTTCTGCGGCGGGAACTGCCGGAATTGTGGTTCCTCCCAACGGGCAGCGCGTGCTTTCTTTGGCGGGTTTTGCTCCCGGTGTTTTGTCCCCGGTAGTTCATGTCACAAGCACGGGCGGCCAAATAACGGCGGAACTTCAACAGTCGATCGTTCGCGGGCTTGATCCGGGCGGCGTAGACATTCTGGGCCCGACGCAGCCGCCGTCGCGATCCGTAGTCGTGCCGGGAATTGTCATCACAGATCTTGAGGCAGTTCAGGCGTTGCTTGGCACAGTCGCGCAGGGTGACGATGTCATCGCCGCCGTTCGAGTTTTCGTTCCCGGTGAAGAACCTGCAACTATTTCCGCGACGTTGACGCCGGCAGATGACGCCCGAGACCCCATTAATTTCAGCCTCGATCTGAGCGCGGGCGTTGTCACGGATATTCCGCTTGAAGAGCTCGAAACGGGGTCCTATTCGTTGCAGATTGAGTCTGACGTTCCGGTTGTGGCCTCTGCGCGAACCACTTCTGCTGTGTTGTCTGGCGGGGCCGTCACGGCAACAGATTTTGCTTGGTTCTCAGCGAGCCCGGCCCTCGATGATGACACTCAGTTCACGGTTGCTGCAGGGGTGGATGCGCTGCTCAACATTGTGAATCCTGGCGACGATGTGGTGAACCTGACGCTCACCTCCGCTGACGGTGTTGCTAAGGAACTCGCGATTGAGGCCGGACTAACGTTGCGCGTTCCCGTGTCCAACGGAACGACGTACACGCTTGAACACAGCTCTCCGGTTCATGTCAGCGTTACGCAAGCGGAGGACGGGTTCATCGCGGCGTATGCGATTGACCCGCAAACTCCGGGATCCTCCCCACTGACCGTATTCCCGTAGGGGCTTCTCAGCGGTCGACGGCTAGAAGTGTCGAAAACGGTTGGGCGCTAGTTCCCATGGTTCTTTGCCGAGGTATTCAGCTACGGCACGGAATACGCAACTTTCGATCAGCATCCGTCGGTGTAGCTCGTCGTCACGGTGCAAGCGCACCATGCGCTCAATGGGGAGACGAAACAGAATAATGCGGTGCTCATCGGCAACCACTTTCCAACGTGCGACCTTTGTGCCCTCTGGGCTGGTGCCGGGCATGAGGCCAACTTCGAAGCGCGCATTGGCGAGTTCTTCTGGCCACATTTCTTTCAAAAACTGAGCGGCAGAAGCGACCGTGAGCTCGAAGTTGCCGTGGCGACTGCGCAACAGCGGTAGGTGTGGCCCGGTGACGGCAGCGCGGATGCCGCGGCCATGGCGATCTCGCCAGTTGCCACGCACAGAGCGCGTTTGCTCTCGCTTCGATGATCTAGCCACGAGACCATTCTACGGGCCGCAGTTGCCCTCCTGTGGGTGCACAGTCGTAGGCTAGGGACCACAATGATTCAGCGCCCGTGTAGCAAGGTCTCCTGCAATGAAGAAGCCGAGGCCACTCTCACGTATGTCTATGCGGATTCAATGGCGGTGCTTGGACCGCTCAGTTACACAGCAGAGCCACACAGCTACGATTTGTGCGCTCGTCATGGCGATCGACTCTCTGTGCCGCAGGGCTGGCAGGTCGTTCGCCATGTAGTTTTAGGGCATGAGTAAAGCTAGTCCGATTGACCTCACCCCTTTCATCAAGGCCTACGACGTTCGCGGTCTTGTTGGCTCGCAACTCACCGACGACGTAGTCGAAGCGCTCGGCGCTGCATTTGTCGATGAAGTGGATGCTGCAGGCAGCGAAATTATCGTCGGCCACGACATGCGAGATTCCTCGCCAGGGTTCGCGGCGGCCTTCTCGGCGGGCGCTCGCGCTCGCGGAGGCAATGTTGTGCTGATCGGGCTCTGCTCGACGGACGAAACCTATTTCGCATCCGGTTCGTTAAATGCGCCTGCCGCAATGTTCACCGCTAGCCACAATCCGGCAACTTACAACGGCATCAAATTCAGTCGGGCGGGTGCTCAGGGCATCAGTTTCAATACGGGGCTCAAAGCGATTCGTGATCGCGCGCAGTCCTACCTTGAATCAGGAATCGATGCGGTCGCGGTCCTAGGTTCTCAGCGTGAGGTTGATGTTCTGGGCGGCTATGCAGGCTATTTGCGGGAGCTTGTCGATCTGCGCAGCATTCGGCCCATCCGCGTTGTCGTAGATGCCGGCAACGGCATGGGCGGAATGACGGTGCCTGCGGTGCTCTCAACGGCGGCGGGACTCCCGGAACTTCCGATTGAGATCATCCCGATGTATTTCGAACTCGATGGCACCTTTCCTAACCATGAGGCGAACCCGCTTGAGCCGGCGAACATTGTCGATCTCCAGAAAGCCGTAATCGAACACGGCGCAGATGTGGGGCTTGCCTTCGATGGCGACGCTGACCGATGCTTCGTGGTCGACGAGCGCGGCGAGGCTATGAGCCCGAGCGCAGTAGCGGCAGTGGTTGCTCTGCGCGAAATTCAGCGGGTGCGGGCCTCGCAGCCCGACGGTGACATTTTTGTGATCCACAACCTCATCACTTCGAACATCGTCCCGGAGACAATCACTGCGGCGGGTGCTATCCCGGTGCGCACCAATGTCGGTCACTCGCTCATCAAGGATCAGATGGCGGCGACGGGGGCGATTTTCGGCGGCGAACATTCTGCCCATTACTATTTCCGCGATTTCTGGGGCGCCGATAACGGGATGCTCGCCGCAATGCACTTACTCGCAGAATTTGGTTCGCAACCGCAGCCCCTTTCGGTGCTCTCGGAGCGCTATTCTCCCTATGCCAACAGTGGTGAGATCAACTCGGTTGTCGCTGATGTTCCCGCGGCTACGGCACGTATCCGTGCTGCGTTTGCTAGCGAGGCAGAGTTTGATGAGCTTGATGGCCTCACAGTGACGGGAGTCACGAAGGGTGCAGAGCCGTTCTGGTGGTTCAACGTGCGCGCCTCGAATACGGAGCCTTTGCTGCGATTAAATGTTGAAGCCGCATCGAAAGAGCAGCTCGAAAATATTCGCGATCGAGCTCTCGCGATCATTCGCGCCTAACCCCGGTTGCTCGGAAATCCACGCGGCACGCTCGTGAGCGCTGGCTCAAGTGTGGTGAGCCGATCCTTTTCACCGGCAAGCGCTACCGATTCACGCTCACGCCGCAGAGCGCTGACAGCTGAGAGAAAGGGTTCAGCTTCAACCGATGGCAGCGGTGACACGAACGCTGCAGCCTCGTTGGCAAGGTTGGTGGCGTGCCGCTGTCGAGTTGCCGCGGTGTAGCCGTCTGCGGCGACAAGGAAGTGCGAGATTCGTCTGGCGAGTCCATCCGGCATCTTGGCCACATCGGCCGTGCGCGCCCACTCAGCGAGTTGCCCAGGAAGTTGCACGACAGGATTGGCAAACTTTTTCACTCGCTCGTACTGGCTGTAGGTGCCAGCAACGAGATCTCCGAGGCGCTGCGCTCGAGTATTGAGCAAACCGACGACAGCGGCGAGGCCGCCAGCGGTCATGAAGATTTCAAGAAAACCGATGAGAGCGCGGATGAAGGCGTGGCGAAACCCGATCGCTCCACCATCGTTGCGAACAATGCGTGCGCCGATCGCGAGTTTGCCCAAGGATTTTCCTCGGCTAAGAGTCTCAACGGCGGTGGGAAGAACAACAAGACAAATCACTAGCGAACTTACTGTGAGCGCTTGACCGATCGCGGTGTCGAGGCCGGCATTCGTCGCGAACGCAAAGGTTCCGAGGAGCAACCCAATGAGCGCAAGTCCGTAGGCCAAGAAATCGATGATCGACCCGGCAGCACGCAACACAAAACTTGCTGAACGAAGCTCCAACGCCACCGCTTCACCGGTGATCAACTCGTCGGGTTCATCCTCATAGGCGAGAGTGTTGCTCATTTGTGTGCCGGACATGACATCATTTAAGCAGATGGATCTCGACTCGTACTCAGCCGCGCACCGCGAAGACTGGGATCGCCTTGCCCAATTGGGCTCACAGCGCCGACTTTCGGGCGCGGAAGTCGATGAACTCATCGACCTGTACCAGTCGGGCGCCACGAATCTTTCGGCGATGAAGACGAGTACCGGCCAGTCTGCGCAGGCAGATCGCTTGTCGCTGACGTTGAGCCGTGCCCGCCTGCGCTTCACGGGAGCTTCGGCGAACCTCCTCAGCCAATTGCCGCAGTTCTTTGTCGTGCAGCTTCCGGCTGCGCTCTATCGAGTGCGGTGGATGTCACTGCTGCTCGCCGCTGCCACATTCCTTGTGGGGTTTCTCTTTGCGTGGTGGGCAATTTCGAACCCCCAAGTGCTCGCCAATTTTGGCAGCCCGGCCGAACGCGAGGCCCTCGCCCGCGATGACTTCGTCGGCTACTACTCGGAGTTCTCTGGTGGGTCATTCACGGGATTCGTGTGGACCAACAACGCGTGGATCGCGGCGCAGTCGATTGCCTTCGGAATTGTGGGGGTCTACGTCCCCTATTTGTTGTTCAACACCGCCCAGCAACTCGGATTCACCGCGGCGATCATGAATGAATTCGACCGCCTCGATGTATTTTTTCTCTACATCGCACCGCACGGACAACTAGAGCTCTACGCGATCTTTGTCGCTGGCGCCACGGGGGTAATGATCTTCTGGTCGTGGGTTGCCCCCGGTGCCCGCACGCGAGCTCAAGCTCTCGCGCAAGACGGGCGTGCGCTATTTACCATCGTCGTCGGACTAATCCTTGCCCTACTTGTCTCGGGCATCATCGAGGGATACGTCACGCGTCAGGACTGGCCGTGGCCGATCAAGATCGGTATCGGCACTATCGCACTCGGTGGATTCTTGGCATACCAGTGGATTCTCGGTGGGCGCAGTGCGCGTGCAGGAAACACGGGCGACCTCAGCGAATTCGACGCTGGCGCCACCCACATCGTCGCAAACTAGAGCTTTCCAGCAGCCTTCAAAGCGATGTAGTGGTCCGCAAGCGCCAGTGGCAAATCAGAGGGGCGTTGTGAGACGACGGATGCTCCGAGTTGGGTGATCGCAGTGGCCACTCGTGACTGGTCGAGGAGCGCGCGCTCTGCAGCAGCGGCCTGATAAACAGCGTCACGGTTCGAACGGTCGCGCGTAGCATCCAGAATCGTGGGGTCAGCAACGGATGCCACCACAACGGTGTGTTTGGTGGTGAGCTGGGGGAGCATCGCGAGCAATCCGCGGCTCGCGCCGGGGGACTCTGCTGTGGTGGCGAGCACAACGAGAGCGCGCTGAGAGGTAGCTTGGCGCACGAGGCCTGGCACCGAGTTCCAGTCCATTTCGATGAGTTCCGGTTGCACCGGTGCCATACCGGTGACCATTTTTGACAGCAGGTCGGGGCCGGTGGCTCCCTGAACGCGGGCGCGTACTCGGCGGTCATAGATGATGAAGTCGACGTGGTCGCCGGCGCTAGAAGCGAGAGCTGCTAGCAGCAGGGCAGATTCGAACGCGGTGTCGATGCGTGGCTCGTCATCGATGCGGGCAGCAGAGGTGCGGCCGCTGTCGACCACGATGACTACTCGACGGTCACGCTCGGGGCGCCAGGTTCTGACTACCAGTTCGGATCGCCTCGCGGTGGCACGCCAGTCGATGGAGCGCACATCGTCTCCCCGAACGTAGTCACGCAGACTGTCGAACTCGGTGCCCTGGCCACGAATCATGACACTCGTGGCACCGTCGAGTTCGCGCAAGCGTGCCAAGCGCGACGGCAGGTGTTTGCGGGAATTGAATGGCGGCAGCACGGTGAATGAACCGGGCACAATGACCGTTGTCTGGCGCGCGATGAGGCGGAGCGGTCCGTAGGAACGCACGGTCACGTGCGCCGCCTCTCGGGTTCCGCGGCGCAGTGGAGTGAGCACGGTCGTGAGTTCGCGACGCTCATGCCCCGGCACTGACAAGCGTGCACGGTTGCTCTGTGCTCCGGCGGATGGCTGCCAGCCGTCACGAACTACTGCGCGAAGTCGCCGACGAGAGGGGTTGGTGATTCGCAGGGTTGCGCTTGTCGTTTCGCCGAGGCGAAGTCGATCCGGAGATGTGCGGTCGAATCGCAGCGAGCGCACCGATACGGCAAACGCCATGTCGATGAGGCCGACAGCGATCGCAAACGCGAGCCACAGCACTAACACGACGGGTTCGCCAGTGATGACGATCGGTACGATACCGAGCGCCACAAGGGCAACGAACCATCCAGAGAGAGCCATCGTTAGATCGGTACCTGCACTTGCTGCACGATCGACCGCAGGATGACATCGGCGGAGACGCCTTCAAGTTCGGCTTCTGGGCGAAGCTGGATGCGGTGACGGAGTACCGGAAGCACCATGCTCTGGATGTGGTCTGGCGTGATTGCGTCTGCGCCGGTCAGCCAGGCCCACGCTTTCGCGGCGGAGATCAGTGCGATTGCGCCACGCGGACTCACTCCGAGCTTCACTGAGGGGCTTTGTCGTGTGGCGCGGGCAAGGTCGACGGCGTACGCGATGACGTCGGGGCTCGCGCCAACCTGAGCGACGGCAGCTTGGGCAGCAGCAAGCATCGCAGCATCGAGCACCGGAGTGACACCAGCCGCAGCAAGGTCACGGGGGTTGAATCCCGCAGCGTGGCGCGTGAGTACCTCAATTTCGGTATCTCGTTCTGGGAGGTCGAGCACGAGCTTGAGCAGGAAGCGGTCGAGTTGCGCTTCGGGAAGGGTGTAGGTGCCTTCGTACTCAATGGGGTTCATGGTTGCGGCAACCATGAACGGCACTGGCAGCTTCAGAGTCTGGCCGTCTACAGAAACTTGCCGTTCTTCCATTGCTTCAAGCAGGGAAGATTGTGTCTTGGGTGGCGTTCGGTTGATCTCGTCTGCCAGGAGGATGTTGGTGAACACTGGCCCCTTGCGAAACTCAAATTCACCAGACTTGGAGTCATAAACGAGTGAGCCGGTGACATCACCCGGCATGAGGTCTGGGGTGAACTGCACGCGCTTGGTGTCGAGCTGGAGCGCACGACTAAGCGTACGAACCAGCAGAGTCTTGGCGACACCGGGCACGCCCTCGAGCAGCACATGACCGCCAGTGAGTAGAGCAATCGTGAGCCCGGTCACCGCGGCATCTTGGCCGACTACAGCCTTGCCCACTTCGGTGCGGAGTTGAGTGAATGCGTGCCGCAGTTGCTCGTCAGTCATATCTCGATTCTTCTCTATCTTTGGCTTGATGGTGCTGAGTGTTCGGAGTGGAAGGGTGCTAAGTGGGGCGGACGGCAGACTCGACGCGCTGTTCGAGCGCGAGCAGTTCATCCGATAGGTCAAGTAGGTCGCTGTCGTTGGTGGGGGCAATGTCGATAAGGAGCCCTCGCAGTGGGGCGGCGGGCTGGTCGATAAGTGTCGCGACTCGATTGATGACGTCATCGACGGATGCGGTGCTCGCCATTCCGCACAGCGAAGCAAGTCGGCGGATGGAGCCGATGCGCAGCGCGTCGAGGGTATGGAGCCGTGCCGCCGTTTTTTCGTAGAGGCGAGCCCTACCCTGCATGGTTTCGCTAGAGCGCACGGTGACGGGCAATTTTTCGATGACGAGCGGACCGAATCTGCGTCCTCGCCACAGTGCAGCCGTGAGGAGCGTCACCGCCGTGAGCCACACGACGGGCAGCACCCAGTCTGGGGCGAGTTCGTCAAAGGTTTTGGCACCGCTCGTGGAGGAAAGATCCGCGAAGCTGGGCGTGTACCAAACGAGGGTGTCGTGTTGGCCGAGAAGCCGCAGCGCGAAAGCGGCGTTATCTGCCGCTGTGATGCCACCGTTGGTCAGCGCTGTGGTTGCACCGAGCAGCACCAATTGGGTGTTTCCTCGGTCAACAGAGATGAGTCCGTAGCCGCGGTCGTCGTTCCCGTAGCAGCCCGTCGCTTTGGCCTCAGGCTCGATGACACGAAAACTAGATGGGCCGGCCGTAATCTCGGGGGCTTTCGAGGCAATCGGCAATGCGCACTCTGCCGATACTGTGCCAACTCGGGTTCCAGCGTTGGCAACTTCGGGTGCGATAGCGAGCAGTGCAGCAACTCCGGGCTCGGCCAGAATGACGGTCGTCGCAATCGTAGATGCCTCGACGGTCTGCGCGTCGGTGAGGTATCCCTCAAAGTTGGAGAAGAAGAGAGTGCTCTCGTCGGTGGTGGCGAGCGCGTCACGAGTGTCGTCGAGGCTTTCGGTGACGATGACGTCGACTCCCTGTTGCCGCAGGACTTCGGTAAGCGCTTTGGTTCCTGATTCGCGAGGACTGGTGGGGTCGAGCTGAGGCCCTTCGGCTGCTGTGCCTGCCAAGTTCAGGCTAATGACCGCCACGCTCAGGAGAAATAGCGCTGCGATGATCCAAAAAAGGGCACGCCTCACAGTGGTGCGAAGGCGCGGTGTCACGATCGTGGGGGCGCTCACAGTGCCGCCTCGCTGAGCAGGGGCTTTGCGGCGCGCACTCGAAGCTCGAGGTCGCGAAGTTGTACGTATTGTTCTCGCGTTGCTGGCTTACGCATGTAACGGACTAGGTCAAAAATGTTGGCACAGCTGGCAAGTTCGTTAGCGCAATCGGGGAGAACTTTCGCGGCCCGGATCGCAAAACCATGAGCGGTGGTGCCTGGTGTCATCGTGACGAGGGTGCGTTCTGAGAGTCCGCGCGCAATGGCGCGAAACATATCGGCAATCGCACTCTCAAAATCTTCTCGTGCTGCAGCCTTTTCGGCCGCATCCCGAAGCTGAGCTGCTGTTCGTCGATCGGTTTCACCGAACAGGATGTCATGGTGTTGACTCTTGCGGTTGAGCCGGGGAAGACCGTAGACGATTACCGCTGCCACTATCGCGATTGTGACCAACGCAATGAGCACAACGAACACGACGATGGGGATTCCATCGCCACTACCGATCGTCAGTGAAGCAAGCCAGTCGCTAAAAGCTTTCGAGATGCGGTCGAACAGCGTTGGCTTGGCGGCCTGATATGGCGCCTTCGATAGCTCATTGATGAGCCACTCGGTTGCCTGTTCCGAGTCGGGGTTGACCGGAACCTCACTAAAGACCACGCGCGCAAGCCACTCTGGCAGCGCTGCGGGCGCGGTTGACGAGAGTGTCGCTAGCGTCATGAAGCCGTGTGCGGTGACGGCTCAGTTGAGTGCGCTGCTGTGCTGTCGAAGGTGAGGTAAGGGTCTGGCACGGAATTGTCCCCTGTCTGACGAGCTTCGACGAAGCGAGTGAGTTCCAAGTCGAACCCCTCTTTGCGCATCCGCAAATCAATGTAGAGCAGTGCAGGTGCCGCCGACTGGATGATGATCGTGACGGCGCCGATAGCAACGGAGAGAATCATGGTCACGACATAGAGGCCGATAAACGACGCCATTGCGGCCTCTTCATTGCCGGTGGGGTTGAGGAGACTTACGCCAAGTCCACCGATAAAGCTCAGCGGTGCTGTCACGACGCTCGACACCGTTTGCACAATCACCAGAATGAGGGCGAGGATGCCGAAGGTGCGCCAGAAGCTGCCAGACACGAGCGACCACGAGCGGCGTATCGCGCGACCGAGAGTCAGGCGTTCGATCATGAGGGCGCTGGGGACGAGCGCGAGAGAAGTGCCAAGCCAGGCCATGACGATAAGACCGATAACTATTCCGCCAATCACGGCGAGCACCCCGAATATGGTTCCGGCAGTGCCGCCGATGGCGAAGAAGAGTGCGGCGACAAGAGCAAGCGCGACGATGCCGATGAAGGTCGCTACGGCGACTAGGGCAGACCAGCCAATGAGTGCCCACAGGCGCCCCTTCGCCGCAGCCCAGAGTCCGCGCAACCGCAATTTCTCGCCGACGGCACCGCGAGCAACCTCGAGGGAGACGATGCCCTGAAGTATCGAACCGCCGATGAGTGACAGCGCGACGGCGAAAAGCGCGGCGAGGATAACGCTCGCTGTTGCCCCGGCTTCGATGGTTGCCGCATCCACGTCGCTTGCGCTGAGGGTTCGTTCTAGGCCGGAGAAAGTAATGATCCCCACCAGAATGAGGGAAGCGACAGTGACGATGCCCATGATGGCCAACGACAGACCGAAGATGGGGCGCGGGTTGCGACGCAACACCATCAGGGATGCCGAGAGGACTGTGCCAAGCGTCATGGGCCGCAGTGGGATGAGGCCGGGCTTCGGCGGGGGAGTCCACCCAGGCGCGGGAGTGCCGTACTGCGGAGGTGTCGCGGCAGGTTCTGGTGGGGCGTAGAGACCGGACTCGCTGTTATTTGCGCTGCTATCTGGCGATTGCCACGGACTGTTATTGCTCACGTCTCACCTTTGATTAACCAACTGTGCCAATTGAATCGCACTCATGCTTTCACACTCGACTACTCTTATGCGAAAGCTTCTCACTCTGTTAGCCCGAGAGCTAGAAAGTACCGAGGACACGTGAACCCGCGAATTCTTGTAGTCGATGACGACACTGCCCTGGCAGAAATGATCGGAATCGTTCTACGCACCGAAGGTTATGAACCATTTTTTTGTCAAGATGGCGCCTTAGCTCTCGATGCATTTAAATCAGCAGCCCCTGATCTTGTCTTGCTCGACTTGATGTTGCCAGGCATGGACGGCATCGAGATTTGCGCGCGCATCCGTGAAGAATCGGGTGTTCCGATCATCATGCTTACAGCAAAGAGCGACACTGCTGATGTGGTGAAGGGGCTCGAGAGCGGTGCAGACGACTATGTCGTCAAGCCGTTTAACCCGAAGGAGCTTGTTGCTCGGGTACGCACTCGGTTGCGTCCCGCGAGCGATGCGGCCACCGGCACTCTGACGGTCGGTGACCTTGAGCTGGATGTCACGGGTCACGAGGTTCGCCGTGGTGACACCAAAATCAATCTCACACCGCTCGAATTTGAGTTGCTCCTTGCCTTGGCGATGAAGCCGGAGCAGGTATTCACTCGCGAAATGCTGCTTGAGCAAGTGTGGGGCTACCACTACAAGGCAGACACTCGTCTTGTCAACGTTCACGTGCAGCGATTGCGCGCGAAGGTTGAAGAAGATCCTGACAACCCCAAGATTGTGATGACGGTTCGCGGCGTTGGTTACCGCGCCGGCAGCAGCGCGTAACAAGGATGCGCTATTTCGACTGGCGCGAGTTAGTGCAGCGGCTCGCTGCACTCTGGCGCTCGTCGCTCCAGTTGCGCACTGTTGCGATTACAGTGCTGCTTTCTTCGGTTGCGGTTGCGGTCATTGCTGGCTACATGTCGTTGAGTGTTGGCGCGA
Organism: Rhodoglobus sp. G.S.23; assembly: GCF_056675935.1. Lineage (NCBI taxonomy): Bacteria > Bacillati > Actinomycetota > Actinomycetes > Micrococcales > Microbacteriaceae > Rhodoglobus > Rhodoglobus sp. G.S.23. Next base: position 2,126,783 of record NZ_CM155237.1, on the reverse strand, counting down.
ACCTGTTTGATGCGAGCCGTGAGCAACTCACCCGAACCTCTGCCAATGCCACGCTGGCCGGTCAGCAGGTTTTTGATGCGGCAGATGACGGTCTTGGTCTCGAAGACCTCGACGGAATGATGGGGGACGCGGCTCGAGTCATCGAGAGTGTTGCCTCGAGCACGGGAGGCACGAGCTATGCAATCCTGCGCAGCCCGAACCAAGATGGCGCTCGCGTGCCAACAGACGTTCAGTCGCAGGGATTGGCCTCGTACGTCGAAATTTCCGAAGAACTTCGCGACACCGTTGCTGAGTCGACCGAACAGCGCACGTATTGGCAGTCTGTTGCTCTCACCCAGCCGACGGATGGCACGATTCACCCTGGCCTCATTGTCGGCTCGACCCTCGACATTCGCGGTGCGCAATACGAGCTGTACCTCGTCTATGACATCAGCGACACTCAAGAGACTCTCGTTGTCGTTCAGCGCACTCTTGGGCTGGGTGGTTTCGCCCTGCTCGCCCTTATCGGAGCGGTAACTTATCTCGTGGTCCGTCTCGTGGTTGCGCCGGTGAGGTTGGCGGCCGAAACCAGCCAACGGTTGGCAGCAGGCGAACTCGAGGTGCGAATTCCGGTGCACGGCGACGATGTGATCGCCACTTTGGCGCGTTCCTTCAATGGCATGGCAACGAGCATGCAAAAGCAGATCACCCGGCTGGCAGCGCTGTCTCAAGTGCAGCAACGATTTGTGTCGGATGTTTCGCATGAGTTGCGCACTCCGCTCACCACAATCCGGCTCGCTGGTGATGTTCTCTACGATCAGCGCGAAAGCTTCCCCCCCGCAACGGCACGCACTGCGGAATTGCTGCACACTCAGGTCGAGCGATTCGAACTCCTGCTGGCTGACCTTCTTGAGATGAGCCGCTATGACGCGGGTGCTGTCGATATGGAGACCGAGCCAACGAACCTCGTGAGGCTCGCAGAGGACGCGATTGAGAGTCTCACTTCGCTAGCAGCCAGCAAGGGCTCAGAGCTGCGTCTGGTGGCGCCTGGCGGCTATTTTGAGGCAGACGTTGATCCTCGTCGCATCCGTCGCATCCTTCAGAATCTCGTCAGCAACGCCATTGACCACGGTGATGGTCTGCCGATTGTCATTTGGGTCGACAGTGATCAGGACGCCGTTGCGATTGCGGTGCGTGACTATGGCGTCGGGATGAGCGCTGCAGCGCTTGAGCGCGTATTCGACCGCTTCTGGCGTGCGGACCCTTCGCGGCAGCGGACCACCGGCGGAACAGGGCTCGGTCTAGCAATCGCTCTCGAGGATGCGGTGTTGCACGATGGTTGGCTCGAGGTGTGGTCGGATGGAGACAACGGCTCATGCTTCCGGCTGACTCTGCCGCGCGCTCGAGGCGCCGAACTGCATTCGTCGCCTCTTGAGCTTCCCCCAAGCGACGAAGTACCAAGTTTGGAGGCTACGGATGGTTAACACATCGCGACTGAACCTCCTCATTGTTGCGAGCGTAGCTATCGCCGTGCTGAGTGGCTGTGTTGGCGTGCCTACGTCGAGCGAGGTCGAAGCTGGCCCGCTCATCGATGAGCAGATTGACGGACGATTCGAAATCGTGGCCGAGGGTCCCGTTGCGGGTTCGACGCAAGAGCAAATCCTTACCGACTTCATGAATGCGGTTCGCGCTCCCAGTCGTGACTATTCGGTTGCGCGAGAATTCTTGACTAGCGAAATGAGTGATGCCTGGAATCCTGCGGCGAGCGCTACCATCCGCGAGCGTGACAAGCTTCCGACAATCGCGCCAGCGCTCGAAGAGAATGCGCTCACGTATTCCTTCTCTGCTCAAGCAGTGATTGACGAGCGAGGTGTGTTCGCAGAGTTGCGCTCGCCGGCAGCACAGACGTTGACTTTTGACTTTGAGCGCCGAAATGGCGAATGGCGCATCGCGTCGGCACCCCCAGGGATTGTGCTCTCAAGCAATGGCTTTGAAGTCAGTTTTGAGCAGCAAGTGCTCTACTACTTCGATCCCAGTTTTGCTTATCTGATTCCTGATTCGCGCTGGTTTGCGGTGCGCCAGTCTTCGCAGGCGCGCGCAATCCAAGCTCTTCTCGCGGCTGATTCTCCGTGGTTGCAACAGGGCGTTGTGCTGACGGCGTTCCCGGCAGCAACGACCCTGAGCACAACGAGTAGTCTGACGAGCGGTCGCTCCGTCGTCGACCTCAGTTCAGAAGTTCTTTCTGCTGACACGGTTTCGCGCGAACGTATGCGACAGCAATTGGCGGCGACGCTTCACACACCGATTGTGGTGCTCACTGTTGATGGCCGAGAACTGCAAAGTACGAGTTCTGGCCAGAATGCTGCCGTCATCGAACCAGGATCCGCTGGACCGCTTGTGGTCGGAACCGCCACCGAGTTTGGGTTCAATACGAGTGACGGCTTGACAGAAATAAATGAGCTGAGCGCTGTTGTTGCTGACTCGGGGGCAACGGCTGCAGCACTGTCGGCAGACCGTCTGTCCGTTGCGTACCGCGCGGGAGACGGTGCGGCCTACTTCGCTTCGGTTGGAGTCTCTCCCCGCATTGTTGACAGTCGTTCGGGGTTGGCCGCACCATCGCTCGACCCGTTCCGGTTCATTTGGTCGGCGCAGCGCTCAAACGCCGCATCGCTGTCGACTTTCGAGGTAGACGGCACCGAGCATCCGATTCAGTCATCATTGCCATCAGATTCAGAAATAGTGTCGCTGGATGTTTCCCGCGACGGTGCGCGACTGCTGGTGTACCTCTCCTCGCCATCTGGGCCCCAGTTGCTCGTGTACGGGATCGTGAGGCAGCAGGGCAATGTGCCCGTCCAACTTGTGGAACCTACCGTGTTGCCGGCTCGGGCGGGCACGCCGATTGATGCGAGCTGGGTGGGTTCGAGCTCAGTGGCAACGCTTTCGACACACGACGATTCTGTAGCCATAACCGCGTTCAGCCTTGGCGGGCCAACTGAGAGCCTCGGGGATGTCGACGGCGCTCGACAACTCGTGAGCAGTGGAACCAACACCGACGCGCTCAGGCTCATTGCTGACGGAGAGGTGTGGCGCCCTCAGGGCAGCCAAGAATGGGTGCGCACTGGACTCGACGCCTCCTTCATGGCCGTACAGCAGTAGCGTCTCTCCACCAACACCACAGGGTGCTCTGCGTTCGGGACGGTGCGGCTGCAAGCTCGGAGAATGACGTCCTCAGACAACAACATCGAAAAAACGCTGCGCAAAGTGGTGGCGAGTGCACGCGAATCAGTCAGAGACGCCTGGGCTGTGCTCATGCCAGTCGAGTGCGCCGGATGCCAGAGCTATGACCGCGCACTGTGTGCGGAGTGCGCTCGCAGCCTTATCGCTGCCCCCACAATTCAGTCGACCCCGCAACACGTTCGTGTCTATGCAGCGCTGCGCTATGAGGGCACGGTTCGCCGAGTGTTGCTTGCCTTCAAGAATCATCACCGCACTGACCAAGCGCGTCCACTTTCTCGGGCACTCCTTGTCGCGCTTCGGATGGCGCTTGACGATCTCAGCGCGGTGAACGAGAAAGCTGGCGGTCCGATTCAGATCGTTGCGGTACCCACGAGTAAGCGCGCCTTTCGAACGCGGGGCTACCACCCGATAGCAGCGGTCCTTCGGGCGTCGGGAATAAGCCATGTGCGAGCACTGAGAGTCGCGAAGGAAACTGGCAGCCAAAAGCTTCTTAACGCGTCTCAGCGGGCCATCAATGTACATGGTGTTTTCGCGGCGACACGCTGGCTTGGAGCAACGAGAGTCATCATCGTGGATGACGTACTAACGACAGGCGCCACGATTGACGAGGCAATGCGGGCAATTTCCGCGGCCGGAGGGACGGTCATTGCAGCCGTAACCATCGGGTTCACTCCAAGAACCGGTGCGGCTCGTGACATTGCCAGCAGCGAGGGCTACGGTAAGGAAAAGGGCGCACAATAAAAGCTGCCTCACGGGGTGGCCGCGCATGATGGCTAGGAGGTCGCCGTGGAAATCACCGTCAACGGACGCAATGTAGGAGTCACGGATCGTTTCCGTGAGTATGCGATCGAAAAGTCTGAGAAGGTAGATCATCTCGCTGATAAGGCGATTGCTTTCGAGATCAAGGTAAGCCGCCACCACGAAACTAATGGGTCTAGTGGCGACGATCGTGTTGAGTTGACGTTGATCGGACCAGGACCGCTTGTTCGAGCGGAATCTGCTGGTTCGGATAAATATGTTGCCTTCGATCTGGCGATGTCAAAGCTCATTGAGCGCATCCGCCAATCTCGCGACCGCAAGAAAGTGCATCGGGGGAATCACCGCCCTACGTCTCTGCGTGAGGCAAGTGCTGGTGGGTTCGCCGTTGTTGATATCACTCCAGCAAGCCCCGAAGTAATTGAGAGCGTTTCCACTGGATCAGTGCCGGTACAGACGGCCGAACCAGAACCTGGCGACGACGATTACTCGCCCGTTGTTATCCGACGCAAGGTGTTCCCTTCTAGCCACATGACTGTTGAAGAGGCACTTGACCACATGGAGTTGCTCGGTCACGACTTCTTCCTCTTTGTGGATAGCCAGACGGATCGCCCCAGCGTTGTTTACCGTCGCAAGGGGTGGGATTACGGTGTTATTGGTCTTGAAGAGCAGGCCGATGAGGTCGCCGATGGGGGTCGTTCGCGCAAGCGTAAGGTCGCCAACGGCTAAGCACACCAAGTTTTTGGTGTGAACTTGATACGATTACGAACCGGTAACGCGGCCGTGCGCTGAATGCACGCACCGCGTTACCGTGACGTAAGCGTCTAAAAAGGTTGCGCTTCGTCGAGCAGGGCCAGTGTCGGACCCGTCCGACAAGAATGGGAGTATTCGGTGGCGAATGTTTTAGAACGCGCACTTCGTGTGGGCGAGGGTCGGCTTCTTCGACGCTTGAAAGGCTATGCGCACGCGGTTGATCACCTTGAAGAAGACTTCAAGACGCTGACTGACGATGAGCTCAAGCACGAGACCACGGAGTTGCGCGAGCGCTATGCCGCAGGGGAGTCACTTGACGACCTCCTCCCGGAGGCCTTCGCTGCGGTGCGAGAAGCAGCGAGCCGCACGCTTGGCATGCGTCACTTTGAGGTTCAACTCATGGGCGGTGCTGCACTGCATCTTGGCAACATTGCTGAGATGAAGACCGGTGAGGGCAAGACCCTAGTCGCGACGCTCGCGGCATACCTGAACGCGATCGCCGCGCAAGGTGTGCACGTCATTACGGTCAACGACTACTTGGCTAGCTACCAGTCAGAGCTGATGGGCCGCGTATTCCGCGCCCTCGGGATGACCACCGGATGCATTGTCTCCGGTCAAACTCCAGTGGAACGTCGCGAGCAGTATGCCGCGGACATCACCTATGGAACGAACAACGAATTTGGTTTTGACTACCTGCGCGACAACATGGCGTGGCAGGCAAGCGACATGGTCCAGCGTGGCCACTACTTTGCTGTCGTTGACGAAGTTGACTCGATTCTGATTGATGAGGCTCGCACGCCGCTCATCATTTCGGGCCCATCATCGGGTGAGGCGAACCGTTGGTTTACCGAATTCGCTAGCCTTGCCAAAAAGCTCATCCCCGAGGTCGATTTCGAGGTTGACGAGAAGAAGCGCACCGTTGGTGTGCTGGAGCCCGGCATCGAAAAGGTTGAAGATTACCTCGGTATCGACAACCTGTACGAGTCGGCGAATACACCGCTGATTTCGTTCTTGAACAACTCCATCAAAGCGCGTGCACTCTTCAAGAAAGACAAGGACTACGTCGTCATGAACGGCGAAGTCTTGATCGTCGACGAGCACACCGGTCGTATTCTTCAGGGCCGTCGCTACAACGAAGGAATTCACCAGGCGATTGAGGCCAAGGAGGGTGTTGCTGTTAAGGCAGAAAACCAGACTCTCGCTACGGTGACCCTGCAGAACTATTTCCGTCTCTACAACAAGCTGTCAGGAATGACCGGTACTGCTGAAACTGAAGCAGCCGAGTTCATGTCCACCTACAAGCTTGGTGTTGTCGCGATCCCGACCAACAAGCCAATGCAGCGCATTGACCAGTCCGACCTGATCTACAAAAACGAGCAGTCAAAGTTCGAACAGGTTGTTGCCGATATCGCCAAGCGGCACGAACTGGGTCAGCCCGTTCTGGTGGGAACAACAAGCGTTGAGAAGAGCGAACTTCTTTCGCGCATGCTCGCCAAGAAGGGCGTAAAGCACGAGGTCTTGAACGCTAAGAACCACGCTCGCGAAGCAGCGATTGTTGCTCAGGCAGGACGCCTCGGTTCTGTTACCGTCGCTACGAACATGGCCGGCCGTGGAACTGACGTCATGCTCGGTGGAAACGCCGAGTTCTTGGCTGTCGCTGAGATGAACAGCCGCGGCCTCAACCCGACCGAAACTCCTGACGACTATGAAGCCGCATGGGACGAAGTTTTTGCCGAGGTAAAAGCCGGGGTTGAGAAGGAAGCCAAGAAGGTCGTCGATGTTGGTGGCCTCTACGTCTTGGGTACAGAACGTCACGAGTCGCGCCGTATCGACAACCAGCTGCGTGGTCGTTCAGGTCGCCAAGGTGATCCAGGTGAGAGCCGCTTCTACCTGTCGCTTCAGGATGATCTGATGCGCCTGTTCAACAGTGGCGCAGCCGAAGCACTCATGGGGCGCTCGACAGTTCCCGACGATCTCGCGATCGAATCCAAGGTAGTTAGCCGCGCCATCCGCAGTGCTCAATCACAGGTGGAGTCGCGCAACGCTGAAATCCGCAAGAACGTGCTGAAGTACGACGATGTATTGAACCGCCAGCGTGAAGCTATCTATAGCGATCGGCGCCACATTCTTGAGGGAGATGACCTGAAGGATCGCGTTCAGCGATTCCTGAGCGATGTCGTCACCGAAGTTGTCGACGTACACACGGCAGAAGGTCACTCTGAGGACTGGGACTTTGACGGTCTCTGGACCGAAATCAAGACGATGTACCCGATCGGTATTACCGTCGATGAGGTTCTGACCGAGGGCGGATCACGCGGCAAACTCACCAGTGCATTCATCGCCAAGGAAATTCATTCTGACGCCGTGATTGCGTACGAGCGTCGTGAGCAGCAGCTTGGCGAGACCGCGATGCGCGAGCTCGAGCGTCGTGTGGTGCTCAGCGTTATCGATCGCCGCTGGCGAGACCACCTCTACGAGATGGACTACCTGAAAGACGGAATCGGTCTGCGCGCAATGGCTCAGCGCGACCCCCTCATCGAGTACCAGCGCGAAGGTTTCGCTCTCTTCCAGACGATGATGGGACAGATTCGCGAAGAGTCTGTCGGCTTCCTGTTCAACCTTGATGTCGAAGTGAGCGGCGGTGGCGAGTCCACGACCGTCCAGGCGCGAGGTTTGGAAGCGGCAAGTGCACCATCCGCAGCGCTCAGCTACTCGGCGCCGAGCGCAGACGCTGCCGGCGAGGTCGAAGTTCGCAATGAGCGCGGCCAGGTCGAACGCACTGCGACTGCCAATGCGCAAAAGCGACAGACGCAGCAGCCGGCACCGCAGCAACCGCAGCCGGCTCGAGGCGGTGACCGTGGTGCATTCGGTCAACGCGCAGAGGGTTCGGACGGTGCGGCGGAAGCTCCGCTCAACCGTTCACAGCGTCGCGCGCAGGAGAAGCGCAAGAAGTAGAAATCATCAGTAAGGTATGCCCCCATCGCTCGGTCGGTGGGGGCATATCTCGTTAAGCCGGGGTCGTGTTGGACCCGGGACGGGTGAGAGCCGCATGGCATTGGATCCGCGTTGGACCAGCATTGCCTTAGAGGCGTTGCGGGTCGGTGCGCCCGACGCGCTAGAGGACGTTGATGGCTGTCGCGCGCCAGCGCCGATCGAGCCCTTCGAGGCGTACTGCTACAGCGCGAGTGCGCGCTCGACCGCGAACGATCACCACAGCCTCTATCGCGCCATCGCGAGGCTCGCACAGTCGGATTGAACCCATGGTGAAGCTTGGGCGCGTGACTGGCTGCCCCTTTGCGCGACGGGCACGCGCCGAGAGGACGGTGCGCTTGAGTAGATGACGGTAGACGTCGTCAGTAACCCATCGTGCAATCTGCTCCAGGTCGCGGGCGCCAGCAAGAATTTCGATGACGCAGCGGGTGAGGTTTTCCACCAGGGGTGCCGGATCGGGTAGTTCGGCGCTTGGGGTGGGCTGGTGGCCAAAAAACTCGTCGGGCACGAAGCGCGGGCGAATGATTTTGGAGGGAAGGGTTCCGGTGCGTTGTCGCGGAGGGCGAGGGGGTTCCTCGCTCGGCGAAAGCTTTCGGAGTGGCTCGGTACTCATGATCTCCCGGGTAAAAGGTCAAGACGGCGATGTATACCCCCTTTAGGGGGTAGACCACACTCAACCAGTACTGAGACCAATTGTCTATGACTAATTTTCAACTGTGGATAACCTTGCTGAGTTGTGTCACCTCACCAGTACCGTCAGCCCATGCGCTGGGACAAACTTTTTGATGACCTCGAAAGTCAGCTTGAGAACGAAATCACGGCCGATGACCTCGAAGTCGATGCCGAAGAGGAACGGTTGCGGCTCGGCCGGCTCAGCATGCGGGATCGTATTGTGTCGCTTCATGCCCGCAGCTCTGACCAATCACCTCTCACGATGTCGCTTGTGCTCATCACGGGAACGCGACTCATTGTGAGGCCAGCGATTATCGGTCGCGATTGGATGTCCGCCGATCTTGTCGACGAGAGTGGACGCCCAGCGCAATGCATCGTTCCATTCGCGGCGGTGGCGGGAATCTCACTAGGGGCAGCGCACATCACGCCGAGCCTTGCCACGATGCCGTCGAGTGGGCATCCGAGTCTTTCGCAGCGTTTGGGGCTGAGCTATGTTCTGCGAGATCTCTGTCGTCGTCGCCGAGCGGTCTCGCTGTTGCTGGTCGCGGGCGAAGTGCATGGCACGATCGACCGCGTAGGGCGCGACCATCTTGATATTGCAGTGCACGAACGTGGGGCGGCTCGACGCGAGACCGCGGTAACCGAGTATCGCTTGGTCCCGTTCGCGAGTCTGGTGGTCGTGCGGCCGTAGCCGTCACAGCCCCGTACCGGGTCGTTCTGCGCTATCGCTTACGCTGTTCGCCGAAGTTCACTTCGGTCACTGTGGCAATATCTGACTGATTCCAGAGGCTCATGCGTCGAGTCTCTTCGTACAGAGCTTCGATATAGGACTCAAGAACCGAGTTCTCGATTCGCCATTGGCCTTTGCTGCCGACCTTGATCGCGGGCAGTTCGCCGGAGCGCACCAAGTCGAGAACTTCGTGTGGTGAGACGCTGAGCACTTCAGCAGTATCGGCCAGGGTGAGAAATCGCCCGAGGCCTTCTGCAGGATTGATCGCGTTCATGGTTCGATTATGCTCCCGTGCACCTGTGAATGGGGCTGATGTGGATAACTCTCGCGCCACTTATGAGCAGTAACCAACGATGGTGCCATGATCAACACCCGACCTCTGGGGCGCGCGCTGTGAGCCGCCGTTCCGGTCGTACCCAGTCTCAAGCTCGCGCGCGAGCCCTCGCTCTTGATCCGCGACTTGCAATTGGCATCGTGCTCGTTGTGGCATCCATCATTGGCGTTGTTTCGCTTGTCGCTAGCGCCGATGACTCAATCGAGGTCTATGCGGCCGCCGCCCCTCTCAATCCGGGTGATCGTGTGCTGAGCGGCGATCTCGTAGTGCGGAGCGTGAAGCTCAACGAGTCGAGTGAGTTCTATATCGGGCGGGGTGAACTACCCGCGGAAGGCTTTATCGCTACACGACCGATCGGCGCAGGGGAGTTGATCCCGAGCTCTTCTTTAGGTAGCCACGAGGGGCTCTCATTGACTGCGGTAGTCGTATCGCCACAGGGCGGTCTCGCGGAGTCGGTGTCGACGGGGGCATCCGTCGATGTTTGGGCCAGCGCGGAGACGGAAGACGGTGAGCATGGGGCTCCGGGCGTGATTATCTCGGGTGCCATTGTTGTGCGACTTATCGACAATGACTCGCTCGTCTCATCGGCTGGTAATAGCGCACTAGAGTTGCTCGTTCCTCGATCGCGCGTTGCCCGCTTGCTTGAAGCAATGGCCAGCGGTGACGTGCTTTCGGTCCTCCCGGCCAACCTCCCGGCGAAGGGCTGACGTGGCGAATTTCGCGTTGGCCATGCCGGTCACCCTAGAAGATCAATTCGCGTTTGATGCTGCGCAACACGGGCACGAGATCGTTGTTCGAGCGGTAAGTGCGCCAGAACTAGCGTCTCGGGTCGCAGGCGCACACGCAGATATCGCACTAGTTGCTGCAGAGGCACGCTACCTCACAGACCGACTCATCACTGCGTGCGATCACGCAGGCGTTCGGCTCATTGCGGTTGCCAGCAGCGAGCGCGAGCAGCGCTATGCCAGTGATCTCGGCCTCTTTGACATTATCGATGGTGCCTCGGGGTGGCCAGCGGTACACGCGTTGCTTGAGCAGTCGCAGTGGAATTCAGAGCCCGAGACTTCGCCGCGAAGCACTCTGGGCCAAGTGATAGCGGTGTGGGGTCCTGGAGGTGCTCCAGGGCGCACATCCATAGCTATTGCGGTTGCCGCCGAATTGGCGGCACTCGGCCACAGCGTCGCACTTGCAGATGTGGACACTCACGGTGCTTCGGTGGCGCCGGCCCTGGGAATGCTTGACGAGGCGCCGGGATTTGCCGCTGCCTGCCGTCTTGCAGGTACCGACACGCTCACGACGGACGAACTAGTCCGCATCGGGCAGCGTTATGACTCGCCAGTCGGTGGTTTTTGGGTGCTTACGGGTATAGGAAGGCCGAGTCGTTGGCCAGAGCTTTCCGCCGAGAGGGTCGGAACCACCATCGCGCAGTGCCGTCAGTGGGTCGATTACACCGTGCTCGACACCAGCTCCAGTCTGGAAAACGATGAAGAGATTACGAGTGACCTGTTCGCGCCTCGACGCAATGCCGCTGCGGTTACTGCGGTGCGAGCTGCCGACCATGTGATTGCCGTCGGGGGAGCAGATCCGGTAGGGCTCTCACGGTTCTTGCGAGCACACGTAGACCTCCTCGAAACGGTCTCGACGCGAAGTGTGAGCGTAGTGATGAACAAGGTGAGGGTGAGCGCCAGCGGATTGAACCCGCACGGGCAGGTAACCCAAACTTTGTCGAGATTCGGCGGCATCGAGCATCCGATACTTGTACCTCACGACCTTGCAGGCTTCGACGGCGCTGTTCTGAGCGGCAAGACACTCGTGGACGCCGCACCGCGTTCACCTGCGAGACTCGCCGTGCGCGATCTGGTCACATCCCGCCTCGTGCCCGAAATCGACGAACCAGCGCCTCGACGCTCTCTGTTCAACAGGGTGCTGGCGCGCAGGTAATCTGTAGGGGTGTCGACACTCAGTGATCTAGTCCAAGAGCAGGGCCATTCGAGCGAGGCCGATATCGAATGGCTGCACATGCTCGTCGGCGACTGGCAGTTGCTCGCCGATCTTGCGTTCGCCGACATCGTGTTGTGGGTGCCGAGTGACGATGAGCAGTTTGTTGCGGTTGCCCACGCCCGCCCCAGCAGCTCAGCGACCCTGTTCTACCGCGACTTTGTCGGGCAAAATGTGAAGCCCGAGTGGAAAGCGCAAGTCACCGAAGCGTTCGCAACGGCTCGAATTGTTGATGCTGCTGCCCCTTCTTGGTACGAGGAAACTCCCACTCGGGTGCGTGCTGTTCCCGTGATGCGCAGGCTCAACGTCAGCGGCAATGCCACGGCGGAGACCCCCATCGCTGTCATCACGCGACACACCAATCTGGGGGATGCCCGCACGCCTTCCCGGCAAGAGCTCACCTTCAACGGTTGCGCAAACGATCTGTTCGCCATGATTGCTGCAGGCGACTTCCCGGATATGGGGGCCCCTGCGGCCCCGCGCCGCGGAGCACCCCGAGCATCCGACGGACTGATTCGTCTGGATGTTGACGGCCTCGTCACATTCGCGAGTCCAAACGCGTTGTCAGCGTTCAACCGCATCGGTTTCTCTGGCGAACTGGAAGCGGAATCTCTCGCCGACGTCACAACGACGCTCATTGCCGGGCAGCCGGAGGTAGACGAATCTCTGCCGCTGGTCGTCACTGGTCGAGCCCCCTGGCGCACAGACATTGAAGCTCGCGGAGTCACGGTCTCGCTGCGGACCATTCCGATCCGTGATCGTGGCGAACGTGTCGGAGCAATTGTTCTGTGTCGCGATGTCACCGAGGTGCGCCATCAAGAGCGTGAGCTCATCACAAAGGATGCGACGATTCGTGAGATTCACCATCGAGTGAAGAACAACTTGCAGACCGTGGCATCGTTGCTCAGAATTCAGGCGCGCAGAACGCACAGTGAGGTTGCACGAGAAGCGCTCGGGCATGCGATGCGTCGAGTTGCCGCTATCGCTGTGGTTCACGACACACTTTCTGAGGGACTCAGCCAGAGCGTAGATTTCGATGTTGTCTTCGATCGAGTGCTGAAGCTGATCGCGGAGGTTGCGTCGAGTCACAACACGACAGTGCATCCCACCTCGGTGGGAAGCTTTGGTGCACTGCCCAGTGAGTACGCCACACCGTTGGCTTTGGCCCTGACCGAGTTGGTGACGAATGCTGTAGAGCACGGTCTTGCTGGTCGCGCGGACGGCACGGTGGAGATTGACGCCAGACGCACCGAAGACAAGCTAACCGTGCAGGTTCGCGACAACGGCGTTGGCCTAGCTGAGGGCCGAGTTGGCGAAGGCCTCGGCACACAAATCGTCCGTACCCTGATTCAGGGTGAGTTGAGCGGAACCATTGACTGGCACACGCTCATGGGCAGCGGCACCGAAGTAACAATCGATATTCCGCTGACCTGGTTGACGCGCACCAAGTAATTTAGCGCGCGAGAGCCAGAATCGGTCTCAATCTAGACCCGTGCGGGCTACGAACTTTGCATTCTTGCAACGCTGTTCAGTCCTGTGACGCTGTGCAGTCCTGTGACGCTGCGCCGTCTTGTGACGCTGCGCCGTCTTGTGACGCTGTGCAGCGTTAGGATGCGCGGCGTGCGCGTGCAGCGCGACGCTTGAGAGCGCGGCGCTCGTCTTCACTGAGGCCACCCCAGACGCCGGAGTCTTGGTTTGTTTCGAGGGCGTACTGGAGGCACATTTCAGTTACCGAGCAGCGACCGCAAACGGCTTTTGCTTTTTCGATTTGGTCAACGGCCGGACCGGTGTTTCCTACCGGGAAGAAAAGTTCCGGGTCAGCGGTGAGGCATGCAGCGTTATCGCGCCAGTCCATGATGTTGCTCCTTACAGCGTGTTGCGTTGCTCGAGCGCGCAAAAAATACGCCCTGATTGGCGTCGAGCTTGAGAAAGAAAGTGGGTCTCGCTCGCAACACTGGGAGCCAGAAATCAACCTCAACTAGAATCGCATATCGGCCTAAGCAAAGCAATGGTTTTTCAGCGATTTAACGGGGAGCGAATGGTAGACGAACTTGTCCCAGATGAAAAACCGAGCCGGAGGCATCCATATTTGGTTGTCCTTGCTCTCGTAATCTTTCTGGAGAGTGCCCTACTTTTTGTGGCCCTCGGCTATCTGATTTTTGAGTTGGGAAGTGAGACTCCGCAGTCGTATCCGAGCGCGATCGCGTTGACGGTTCTCACGGCATTGGCGGCTATGTGGGTGGCGGTGATCGGCATTAGCGTGCTGCGACGCCAGTCGTGGATTCGTGGTGCAGCTGTGGTCTGGCAGGTGCTGCAGATCTCCGTGGCTATTGGCAGTTTTCAGGGCGTATTTGCGCGACCCGACATCGGATGGCTCTTGCTCATGCCCTCGATAGTCGTGCTCGTGTTGTTGTTTACGAAACCGGTATTGCTTCACACCGCACGGCCTCAGGGCTAAAGCCGACGGCGATCACTGACGGCGATCACTGACGGTCGCGCGCCGCCCGCTCAGGGATTGCAGAAGTTGCACCACTGCGGCGAAGCGCGTTTCACCGAGCGTGCAACTCGCGTGCGATACGTGCACTTTCCGCATCCATGGATGTCTGCGGCGATGATGTTGGTTGCGGTTCCGCAACTTTCGCAGGGAACGCCGTATTCCACGTCGACCTGCCCAAAACCGGGAGTGAGACACAGTGGGCACTCTGTTGCGAGCCGGTGAGCCATTTGTTCGCACAGAGTGCGGATAACGGCCGCTCGCGAAGGACAGTGATGTGCTCGGTAGTCGGGCATTATTGACACGGAGTCGTTCGCTTCACGGAACACCTTCTCGCCGATGCTCAGCAGCGTTTCGCGGTCATCGATATTTTTGAACGACGTCGCTACACCGTTGTGCCCGGTTTGAAGGATTACCCGCTGTTCGGGAAAACCAATGGCGGTGGCGTAGTGGAGTGCGTCGTTGAGGTGTCGAACGGTGCGTCCTGCCAGCAAGGGGGAGATGATGATGCTTCCTTCGACAAGCTCCAACCCCAGGATGTCGTCTACGAATACGAGCACCTCAATATTCTCAACTATTGTTCCGAACCCAGTGCTGAAGGTGCCCTCTGATGCGAGCCCGTAGTGGGTTTGCTCTAGCTCCATCCCTCGTCGAGCTTTGGCTAGCGCTGTGCTGCGGGGACTCGCTGTGCGGGGAATTTCTCCCGAAAAGGTGCCAAACAGATCGGTGTTGAGCTGTTGGGCAGCGACGATGTTGGCGCCGAGCACATCCGCAAAGGCGTGGCGTGCCAGCAGTTCCTTTCCATGCATGGTGGCAAATGTGATGGGTTGGTTCTGATATCTGCCTTGCGGCGGCGTCACTTGAAATACTCGGGTCGGCTGACGTAGGTTTCAGCAACGAACATGACGCCACTCGTCGAATCGAGCATTGCTCTGACTGCCTCAACCAATTGTTCGGCTTTGGCCTGGGGAAGCACAGTGATGATCATGGTCAAGGTGTCGTACTCGTTGAAGAGCAGATCTCCGGAGCGTTGGCCATGATGCCCAATTCCTGAAACGCCCGATACGGAGGTGTAGCCGGTCGCTCCAGCGGACGCAATGAGTTCACGCAGATCGGGTGCTTGACGCGCCGGAACGATGATTTCTATTCGAGTCATCTTGGTGAGGCCGTTCATGAGTGTGGTCCTTCCATTGTGGTTGTGTGTTTTTTCCATCCGACCGACGTGTGCCGGTACCAGGGAGCGTCTGAGTCTTCACGCGCGGTCAGCGTGATCCAATCGTTGTCCAAAAGATCGCGCAGGACTTGGTTGCGGGAAACAATCCGACCGACTTTTGTGAGGGGAGCCTGCACGAGTACGGCAAGTCGCAGCGGTTCATGGAACGCGTGTTTACCGACACCGACAGACTGCCAGGGGAGGCCGCGGCGCAGGTCACCTTCGTGGCCGGAAAGGACTCCGGTTACTCCGATCGCGTTGTGAATCGTCTTGGTTCCCGCACCCAGCGTTTCGGGGTTGAGGGTGGAGAAGTAGTACTGGTGATTGATCCATTGAGCGACGACCATCGGTGCGGTCAGGATAGTTTCAAGCGCCAAGTCGCTCTCATCCAGCTCCGGCCGATAGGAGTGCAGGAAAACTCGACGTTTGAGGTCGACGCCGCGGGTCATTTCGCGGGGGCCGATAATCATGGCGGCGTTCCCGGCCAATCCGAGCTCTGGATAGACCTCGGACCAGTCGTGCGCTCGACGCCGGATGCTCGCGGGCTTTGATCGTGTGTTGGAACCAGGGAGATCTCGAGCCCGCTCCTGAAGCAGTTGGTCGGCTGCACACCGTTGGAGCAATCGGAAGTCGCGCACCCGCTCACTGTGGCTCTCGGGAATGAGGGAACTATCGAGAACCGTGATTGCATCGGTCACCGTGTTGTGTTCGGCTGCAACGAAGACGCAGTCTTCCGGAATCGCGATTCCGCGGCGCTGAAGAAGGGTTCGAACTTCCTGATCATTGAATAGTGCAACGGCGGCACGCGCATTGGCCGCTCCCGGATTGCCCCCACAGGCACCGCAGTCGAGCGCAGACTGATACAGGTTGTTCATTGACTCGGAGGTGTGTCCGGTGATCACGATGAGCGGTGCAAAGTAGGTGAGCCCCATCATCCGGATCGCAGTTTCGGCAAGCGACACACGTTCCTCGAGCGTGAACGCATCTGCGACGGTGACTGTGCTCTCGAGCGCGGGGATCTGTTGGGAGGCGAATTCGTTGAGTCGCCCGGTGAGAGCGGGCGCGAACGTGCGCAGGATGCTCCCTGCTCCGTAGAACCATCCCGCGATCTCGGCAAGCGCGAATGGGGTTGTAGTGTTCGTGTCGGCAGCGTGCAGTGCCCTGCGCAGCGCGTTCCGCCGTCGCCGTGACCGCATATTCTTCGCAGCGTTTTCGGGAGTGAATGGCCGCTCTGTGACGTGATGGCGTGGCTCAAGCAGCGCGGGCAATGAGTTGATCGCACCCCGAGCTTGGTACTGGGAGAAGCGAATGGGGATGCCAAAAAACCCCGCGAACCCGACTGTTTCCACGGAAGTGTCTGACTCAAGGTGACGGCGCATTCCTTCAGACCTCGGATCGATGCACATCACTACCTGAACCTGAGCGCTATCGTGAGCTGGTGCACTCGGAACGAGCGACGTGATGAGTGAGTTGCGGTAGTTGAGTTCGTAGGCCTTCTGCCACGTGAACGGATGCTCACGAGTGCCGTGTGCCGCCAGTACACGAGCAACCATTGCGACATCGTGGCTGTGTGCGGTATCGCCGGTGACGCTATCCGCCACTCGACGCGCGCGAGCCCACACGCTTTCGTCACGTTGCGAGGGAGTGTTGTTCTCTTTAACAGAACGCGGCGGAAGGTCAAGGATCATACGGAGGCTCAGGCGCACGGCTAGGTAGCTGGTCAAATCGATGTCGCCATGTTTAGCTGCACGCCATTTGATGTGGGCAACCCAGCCCGGCAAGGATGTGAGCTCCCGTCGCAGCGTTGGCGTAGTCTCGTCACTTGCCACGGCGAAGTGTTTGAGGGCGTGCGCGAGAGCGCTATCTGGTTGGTCGAGAAGATCGGTGATTTTTCTGCGTGCCCGCTGCGGCAAAGATCGGTCGAACCGTGCCAGCCGCTTCCAGGACCGATAGAAACCTTCCTCACGGTGTGGCATCGGCCAGAGCGGATCCCGAATGAGGTAAGCGGCGACCCACGCTGACACGCGGGCATCGACCGGGTCGATGGTCAACTCAGTCTCCGGTGAGCTCTCGCTTGGGGGAGAGAGTTGCATATCGAGTGCGGCGAGGCCCACTACCGGCACGTTGTATGCGCCGATTGTGGTGCGTCCTGCGAGTTCGGGGACCCTCTCCAAGAGTGCCAGCTCCACATCTTCCGGACGAATGCGTCCTCTCTTGAGGTCAGCTAAATACGCGTTGATAGTGCGGGTCGTGGTGGAGCCGGCCAGTTCGGCGGAGTCGAAGGGGATAGCTTCTTGGCCGGCCAGAGGGTTGATGGCGATGAAGGACTCGAGCGGCCATGATGGCACGACCTCATGGGCCGCTGACGCTACGTTGGCGCGGAGAATCAAACTCATCAGATTAGTCCTTTCGACAGGGAGCTTCGCGAGATTGTTGCCGAGAGTGACCGGGCATATACCAACTCGCGAAGGGTGGAGTTTCTCGTTCGAGCTCGTGCCAGAACTTCAACGCCGATGAGTCCGACCGCGGGAATAATGAGGAGCCAGGGAGGTGCTCCGATGCCGCTGTTAGCGACGTCGAGCACTAGGCCGAACAGGTGAATGGCAACCGTGTATCCAAAAGATACCGCGATGGTGACTACGATTCCGAGGGTGAGGCTCTGGAGCGAGAAGTGGGTCAACAATCCGGCTCCGAGCGTGACACCAAGAGTCAGCGCGACGAACACGAAGAGACCAAGTTCAGCATCCGTGATGTTGGGAGCGAACATCGTTTTAGCTGCGATGAGGGATGCGACGGGCGCCAGGACCGCCACAGCCGTTGATGCCACAATGACTACGCGACTGGTGGGCACCGAAACGGGAAGGTTGCGGTCAATGGTGTGTTCCCGCACGCCGGTGCCAGCGCTGAGGAAGAGTGTCGATTTGAAGAGCGAGTGAGCGACGAGGTGGAAGATTGCCGCGGCGTATAGGCCCAGACCGCAGGTCATTATCATGAAACCCATCTGGGCCATGGTGGAGAACACAAGCCGGCCTTTGACATCGGGTCGCACGAGCCGTACCGCGGAGGCGTAGACCACGGTGGCTGATCCGGCAAGGAAGATCACGATCATCACGGATTGATGCAGGCTCACTGTTTCGGAGAACCGCAATAGCAGGATTGCGCCGGCGTTGACGACCCCAGCGTGCATCAACGCAGACACCGGTGTGGGTGCGGCAAGGGTAAAAGGTAGCCAGCCGTGAAAAGGGATCTGACTTGAGCGGGCGAGAGCGCTCACGACGAGCAACGCTGCCACAAGGAACTGCAGGGGCAGTGGCATCTCGATAACCTGCGAGGCTACTTCGTTGAGTGGCACGTCTCCTCCTGCGGCGACGAGCACGATTGCCAGGCCGATCAGCAGTCCCGAATCGGCAATCCCGAATCGCAGTGCTGTGCGGCGAATTCCGTCTTGTGCCTGGTTCAATTGGCGGTAGGTCGCGAGAAGTGCCACAAGGGCGGCTCCTGCTCCAATCCATGCGACGACGAAAGCTGTCACAGTCGCTGCGCACACCAGGAAAATAGTGAACCCAGTGACGATGTTGGTGCTCAGGATGAACCAGGTTTGCCGCGCGTCTCCGCGCAGGTAACGGAGCGCGAAGACTTGGATGAGCATGCTGAGACCGAGCACCAGCAGCGACATGATGAGGGCTAGGGGATCCCATTGCAGCGCGCCAAATTCGATCGTACGGGTGTCCGCGCTCGTTGTGCTGCTGAAGATACTGAGCAAACCGACAGCGAGCAGCCCCACCCCAGTGATTACGCTTGCCGACACTCCCACGGTGTGTGGGGTCAGCTTGGCCCGTGACAGAACTCCCGCAACAACTGCTGCTAACCACGGTGACACCATGGCGGCGCCCAGAATTACAACGTCCACTCCACACCCTCACTGTTGGCGAAAACTAATACGCGAAAAACGTAGCACACGTTATAAGTCCTGAATTGCAAGTGGTGCTAATTTTTTCGTCTGAGGTATGGTTGGGGCATGGCAAAATGGACGTTCCTCACCAACCACGCGCATGTCCTCATGTGTGTGTCGGAGAACCCCAATGCACTGCTTCGGGATGTCGCCACTCAGGTGGGAATCACTGAGCGCGCAGCGCAGCGAATCGTCACGGAGCTTGAAGAAGCTGGGTACCTTGAGCGGCAACGTGAGGGTCGCCGAAACTCGTACCGACTCAATACGTCGATGCCCTTGAGGCATCCGCTCGACACGGACTATCGCGTGGGGGAGCTGCTGGCGATGTTTGCTAAAGGTAAGGCTGAATAGTTCTGTTCTAGATCCGCCTGAGCGGAGTCGGGAGCGACGTCGTTTGCGCGAATCATCGCCCCCGCGCCATCAGCGGTTAATCGAGCCCAAGCTTTTTGCGCAGTGACGTGACATGCCCTGTGGCCTTCACCGCATACAAAGGCAGTGAAATGCTGCCGTCCTCGCCAATGACGAAGGTGGAGCGGATGACGCCAACAACCTGCTTGCCGTACAAGTTCTTTTCGCCCCACGTTCCATATGCTTCGTGCACTTCGTGGTTGGGGTCGCTGAGGAGCGGGAAAGTAAGGCCCTCTTTGTCCCGGAATTTGGACAGCTTCTCGGGAGTATCGCGAGAAACACCCAGCACGGCATAACCCTCAGACTGCAGGGCGCCAAGCTGATCTCGGAAGTCACACGCCTGTGTCGTGCATCCGGGAGTCATCGCTGCTGGGTAGAAATAGAGAATCACCTTCGTGCCAGAAAAGTCGCTTAACGACACCAGATTTCCGTCGTGATCAGGCAAAGAAAAGCCTGGTGCCGGGGTGCCTGCAGCAAGTCGAGTTGATTCCGTAGTCATTGTGCTCCTTGGTCGCTTTAACTCATGGTAACGTTGATCCTCGGTTGCCTGAGAGGTCAACCGCGCCAAGCACCTCTAGCTCAATTGGCAGAGCAACTGACTCTTAATCAGTGGGTTCCGGGTTCAAGTCCCGGGGGGTGTACCAATTCGAAAAGCCTCGCAATCACAAAGATTTGGAGGCTTTTTGTGTCTTTCTCGCGCAGCGTGCCCGCTCTACCTGAGTATGCAAGCTAGCTATCAACCCCCGCGGCGCACGATCGGCCTTGCGACGGACACCAGAGCCTTTGTGGGTCTGCGGTTAGTCTAGGCGCGACGACGTGCGTCTTCGCGAAGCTCGTTCTCTGACAGTCCACATTCTCTTACGGTAACTAGAGGAGCGCTAAAAATGGATACCGCAGTTCCGCAACCGGTAATCGACGGGTCGAAGGCAAGGGTCACTAGGTGGGATCTCGCCCCAGGGGCAGAGACCGGCCATCATCGACACGAACTTGACTACATCGTGATAGCGATCACGGACGGCGCGCTTCTTCAGAAGAGTGAAGATGCGGAGGTCTCGGTGCCGTTGTCACCGGGCAGCGCTTACTTTCGGGAAGCTGGCGTGGAGCACAACGTTTCCAATCAAGGCGACAAGACCGTGACGTTCGTCGAGGTGGAACTCCATGATGCGCCATGACTGAAGTTGCAGTGATTGGTCCAATCTCGGTTTTGTGATCCGGGCCCCTCTCTGGTTCACCTGAGGCAGCTTGCGGGCACGCGATCTGCGGCGTGAATTCAGACGAGTTTGTCTACTGCCCCCTGCATGGGGGGACATGCTATTTTGTGGTCAGCACTTGACCGACCCGAATCGGTTACCCCGACGGTGCTGAAGAAGGTGATGCCCGAATCTCACCCCAGCGGCGCGTTTTACCCCCGTGAATGCGCTCGCACTCCCCATCGTGCGCCAATGGTGATCACGATTCTGCAGCTGCGTGCCGATGCGCCGAAAACGCAATCCCCCTGCAGAAAGCTGCCCATCATGTTCATGAAGAAACTGCTGGCGACGGTAGCCAGTATCGCCCTCACCGGTGGCGCACTCCTCGGAGTCTCCGCCCCCGCATTCGCCGATGAGGCTAGTGCACCCCCCAGCGCTCCCAACGTGTCCGCTCCGGGCGTGTCCGCTCTCGACGCAGAGAGCGGCGCCCCCACACCCGAACCCGCACAACAATCCACTTCCAGTGTCGCGGTCGCCAACGCTCCCGCGCCGGTCGCGAAAAAGTCTGCTCCTGTCGTTGACGCGCCGGCAACTGAAGTCGAAGCACCCGCATCCCCATCTCGCTCAACCACGTACACGGAAAAGAAGGTGTGGGTGTGCAAGTTTGTCTCAAGCGATAATTCACCCTCCGGCTACCGACTCAAGGACGGCGAACAACCGATCCATGTGAGCATCAACGCCCTTGGCGACGATGTTAACGACAGCGGAGACTTCAATGACAGCCAGCCGTCATTCGTCGTTCCCGATGACGATGCGAGCCTGTGTTCGTCTACTGAAGTAACTGTTGACGAAGAAGTCGAGTGCCCGACATACCAGTATGGCGGACGGGTCTACATGACGACCGCGACGAAGTGGTTCTACGGTGCGACTCAGGTTGACTTCACGATCACGCAGGGTACTCGTGCTCTCTCAGTAGGGGAGCGTGTAGCTTGTGACCCGCCCGAGGAGGTGTTTGTGTGCCAGTTTGTGGCGAGCGAGGATCATCCCAGTGGCTGGGTACTGACGCCGGGCGACCAGCCGGTTCTCACCCTGCGGAGCGAGCTCGGCGATGATGTCAACGACACCGGCGACTACGACATCAACCAGCCA
Organism: Rhodoglobus sp. G.S.23; assembly: GCF_056675935.1. NCBI lineage: Bacteria > Bacillati > Actinomycetota > Actinomycetes > Micrococcales > Microbacteriaceae > Rhodoglobus > Rhodoglobus sp. G.S.23. The sequence continues at coordinate 2,104,927 of NZ_CM155237.1, read as the reverse complement.
TCCTTTATCGTCGCAAGTGACGACAGCGATTTGTGTACCTCGAATCTGGTGGAACGTTCCACCGAGGTGATCTGTGCCACCGTGAGCGCTGACGGGCGCGCAATCGTCACTACGGTGAGCAGCGTCTTCTATGGAACGGTCAAGGTCACAGAGACTAGGGCTGAGGAAGTTCGTGGGCTGACCGAGCGCGAGCTGCGCGACTGCTCGCCGGTGGAACTAGCCAAAGCAACCGCAGAAGTGTCACTAATTGACGCATCCTGTAATGCTCCTCAGCAACTCATCCTCGGTGCCATCTCTAATGCCACGTGGGGGGCGGTGACCGACCCTGTGGGCCCTCAGGACTACCGCGTGACGGCGACAGCGAATCCTGGAGCTGAGTTCACCAGCGGTGGTCCCGCACTGATAGTCGCGGCCGGCACAACAACCCTCACGTTTGCCGGAACACTCAACCCACAACTGGATCCGGCGGATCCCGCGTGTGATCTGGAGACCCTGGGCCTTGTCATGCCCGCGGTCACCTTCAGCCAGACCAGTTGCAATGTAGCCGGAAGCTACCGGCTCGGTGTTGCTCCTGGCTATGACCCCGCACTCGTCACGTTTACGGTGAACGGTGTTGCTGGGATCGTTGCTGGCACCTACACGGTCGCGGCCCCGGGATCGGTTGAAGTAACCGTCCAGGTGGTAGATCCGAATGGACTCGAGTTTGATTGGGTTGATCCGCCAGCGTTCGCTTTCGTAGTTCCCGAGGGCACCGCGTGCGACCCTGATCTGCCGACGCTTGCTCTGGGGCTACCAACCCTTGCCCTAGGGCTGCCGACACTCGCTTTCACCGGAAGCGGGGGAGCTGGGCCTCTCTGGTGGCTAGTGCCATCGGGGATGATCTTGCTCGGTGCCGCTGCCGTCTACGTGCGACGCCGATTGGATGCCGTGAGCTAGACGTCCACTAACAAGTTGTGGCCCCGCTGCTCGCAAGCGACGGGGCCACAACTATGCGCGAGGCGTGCGGGCTAAAGCCCGCACGAGCGAAGTAATTTCACGGCAGCCAAGGCATCGGGTCGACGCGTGTTTCGAATACGTAGACCTCGAAGTGAAGGTGCGGGAACGTGGAATAGCCGGTGTTGCCAACGGAACCCAAGAACTGGCCGGCAGCAACCCACTGGCCGGCGACAACAGCCTGTGAGCCTTCGATCAAGTGGGCGTACAAGGTTTTCACTCCGCCGCCGTGATCGACAATAACGTGACGACCCCAGCCGCCACCGAAGGTGACGCTCTCGACCGTGCCAGCAGAGGCCGCAACAATTGCCGAAGCTTCTGGGGCCATGATATCGATGCCGCCATGGAACTCGGTGCCGCGGTAGCCGAAGAGGTCTTTGATGGGGCCGTTAGCAGGGGTGATGTCGAGGGAGCCAGTTGGCCCCGAGGCGGTGATAATGACTTCTTGCCGAACCTGTTCGACCGCAAACGTGTCGCGAACGATGGGTGCGGGGGCGGTGGTTGCGGGCGACGCGAACGTCTGAATGTCGTCGCGGCTGCCGGTAGCAGTGGCGACGCTGGGTGTGCTTGCGGCGGAATTTTCGGGGCCCGCGAGCACAACTTGGTTCGCCGAGTTCGAGAAGGCTGCGGCGGGTACTGTGCCGCCAATGAGGATCGCCCCGATGGCGAGCATAGTTAACGAGCGTTTCAACAGCATTCCTTGGTTTGGGGCAGGGTGCGGTGCTGCGAAAGCGACAACAATCTGGTGTTGGCTCAGCGGCCACTAGGGTGAGCGCTCGAGAGCCAGATTGGTTCGCAGTGCAGCACACTGGCCGAAACCGCTTCGATGCGGTTAGACAGGCGAGTAAGTAGACGAAGTTAGCGCAGATTCCTGAGAACCACTCTCAGGAAGCCACAATTCACTCACAGTTCCCTATATCCTTTGGATGCAAACGTTCTATTTGTTAACGGAGAGGAATCCGCATGGGCACCAGTTCACGGCCAGTAATCGGGCTCACCTCGTACCTCGAACAGGCTCAAACCGGTGTCTGGGATCTCCCCGCGTCGTTCTTGCCGAAAATTTACTTCGAAGCAGTGACGGATGCCGGTGGTATCGCCGTTCTGTTGCCACCACAACCCGTAGATTCCGAGATCGCATCGTCGATCATCCAGGGGCTTGACGGCTTGATCCTGACGGGCGGCAAAGACGTTGACCCGGCCAGATACGGCCAAGAAGCGCACCCGACCACCGATGTTCCCCGCAAAGATCGCGACGCTTTCGAAGATGCGCTCGTGAGGGCGGCTATTGAGCAAAACGTTCCGTTTTTAGGAATCTGCCGCGGTGCGCAGGTGCTCAACGTGGTGCTGGGCGGAACAATTATTCAGCACCTGCCCGACGTGATCGGCTCAAGTCGCTATAGCGCGGGGGGCGGCACCTTCTTAGTGAACGATGTTGCGGTTGAACGCGACACCACACTCAGCTCCCTTCTCGGCGGCGACGACAGCGTGGCAGTGAAGTCGTACCACCACCAAGCGATCGACACACTTGCCGACGGGCTCATCGTCTCCGGACGCAGCGACGACGGCGTGATTCAGGCCGTTGAACTGCCGAGCGTCGACTTTGGGGTTGCCGTGCAGTGGCATCCAGAAGAGGATGCCAAACGAGACTTGCGTCTCTTTGACGGCGTTGTTAAGGCGGCAGCCCGCTATCGTGAGAATCGCTCGCAGCGCGCCTGACTACTTTTCGAGGTCGTACGAGTCTTGAGCCTGTTTGGCGATGGTGCCGACGGCGATCGCGATGGTGAGGCCCCAACTGATCCACATAAGGATGAGACGCCAGTCTCGCGGGCCCTGTTTGGTAGTTTGGAAGACGCTCCAGCCGCCCGCGACTGCGCTGAGGAGACTGCCGTTGAACAGGTACTTGCGCATATTTCCTCCGAGGTTGATGTCGTATAACGCTAGCGTGACATCCTGATTGCTGCCAGCGTAGCTATCTAATGGCGCGGGGAATTGCGCGTTCCGATCCTCAGCCTCAGTTGCCACCCCGCTGATAATGTCTATGCATGGAAGCTCATAAGAATTCTTCTCCTTCCGAGTACGATTTCGTCGTTGTTTCCAACCGGCTGCCGGTCGATTGCATCGTCGGTGACGACGGAGCGATCAGTTGGAAGCGCTCGCCCGGTGGACTGGTTACAGCGCTCGAGCCGGTTATGAAGGCTGCCGATGGTGCCTGGGTCGGCTGGGCGGGGCGTCCCGATCTTGAGATCGAGCCGTTCCAGCACGACGGTATTCACATTGTTCCGGTGCCGCTGAGTTCTCAAGATATTGAGGAGTACTACGAGGGGTTTAGTAATGACACCCTGTGGCCGCTGTATCACGACGTGATTGCGCCACCGGCCTACCACCGCGAGTGGTGGGATGATTACGTTACGGTCAATCAGCGGTTCGCGGATGCCGCAGCCGCCATCAGTGCCGAGAGTGCTGTTGTGTGGGTGCAGGATTACCAGCTGCAGCTCGTGCCGCGCATGCTGCGAGAAAAGCGTCCCGATCTCACTATCGGTTTCTTCAATCATATTCCGTTTCCGCCATACGGGATTTTTGCCCAGTTGCCGTGGCGCACGCAGATTATAGAAGGCATGCTCGGTGCTGACGTTGTTGGGTTCCAGCGTGCGTCTGACGCTTCCAACTTTTCGTCGGCGGTTCGTCGGCTCACGAATCATCCAACGAAGAACCCGGCGATTGAGGTGACCATTGCCGGGCAATCTACGCGCCGCGTGGTTGCTAAGGCGTTCCCGATTTCAATTGATTCCCACAGCTTCGAGGAGTTGGCGCGGCAGCCTACTATTCAGCAGCGTGCTCGCGACATTCGTAAGGGTCTCGGTAACCCGAAGACGATCATGCTCGGCGTTGATCGCCTCGACTACACGAAGGGCATCCGCCACCGTCTGAAGGCATATGGCGAGTTGTTGCGTGATGGCTTGATCGAGGTCGGCGATGTTGCGCTCATCCAGGTCGCGAGTCCGAGTCGTGGCCGCGTTGAGGCCTATATGCATTTGCGTGACGAAATCGAGCTCACGGTGGGTCGCATTAACGGTGACTACAGCACGCTGAGCCATTCCCCGATCAGTTATCTGCACCAGGGTTTTCCGCGTGAAGAGATGGTTGCGTTGTATTTGGCCGCTGATGTGCTGCTGGTGACCGCACTGCGCGATGGCATGAACTTGGTTGCGAAGGAGTATGCGGCGAGCCGTTTCGATAATGACGGTGTTCTGATTTTGAGTGAGTTTACGGGCGCCTCTGAAGAGTTGCGCAAGGCGCTATTGATTAACCCGCACGACATCGATGGGGTCAAGGAGGCGATGATGCGGGCCATCAACATGCCCAAGCCTGATCGCGCGACCCGTATGCGTTCCATGCGTAAACGTGTTCTCGAGCACGATGTTGCCCGTTGGTCGAATGCCTTCCTCAAGAATTTGGCTGCTACTCGATCTGACCGTCATCGTCGCATCGCGCCGCTGGAGATGGCGGAAGAGGTTGAGTGGACCGTCGAGCGAAAGCGGGTCAAGTAGTGGTGCAGTACTCCTCGGATGCGGAGATCGCGGCGGCGATTGATGCTCTTGTCGTGGTGCCTACTTTGCTGATCGCTCTCGATTTTGATGGCACGTTGGCGCCAGAGGTTGATAACCCACTTGACGCTCGTGCGCTTCCTGAAGCCCAAGAGCAATTGATGCGGATGCTCGAACTCGCCGACACTCGTGTGGCCCTTATTTCGGGGCGTGCACTCGACAGTCTCGAACATGTGGCGCACCTTCCCGGCCACGTGCTGTTCGGTGGATCGCACGGGTTGGAATACCGGCTCGATGAGGGCGACTCAGCCCTACCAATGAGCGAAGGACATACCGCAGCGCTCATGAAACTTGACGTGCTCATGCACGAACTTGCCGCCAGCGCCGAAGGCGCGTGGGTGGAGCTGAAACCGGCGGGGCGCGCGCTGCACTTTCGAATGACAACTCCCGAAGACGCCGAACGGCTTCACGCGGAAGCTTTGGCTAGGGGCGCGGCTGAAATGCCGGGGCTGACCACTCGATTCGGCAAGAACGTTGTGGAGTTTGCGGTCCATTCCGCCACCAAGGGCGATGCGATCGACCGGTTGCGCGACTACGTGGGTGCTGACGCGATTTTCTTCGCCGGTGACGACACCACCGATGAAGATGCCATCGCCGTGCTCGGCGAGAATGACCTCGGCGTTCGAGTGGGAGATGCACCGTCAGCTGCGAGACTTCGTGTGGCGGGAACACGCGAAATTGCTGCAGTTCTGAAGGTACTCGCCGATGGGCGTGCAACCGCAGTTTCGGCCCGGAAAAACTGAAGTATCGTAACGCCCTAAACTCATAGCATGTCTGAGAGCGATTCTATTGATATCAAGCCACGTTCCCGCACGGTAACTGACGGGATCGAAGCAACAACGTCGCGCGGAATGCTTCGCGCCGTCGGTATGGGTGATGCTGACTGGGAGAAACCTCAGATCGGTATTGCGAGTTCGTGGAATGAGATCACGCCCTGCAACCTCTCACTCGACCGTCTCGCCCAAGCAGCGAAAGAGGGCGTTCATGCTGGTGGTGGTTATCCGCTGCAGTTCGGCACCATCAGCGTCTCTGACGGCATCTCGATGGGTCACGAGGGAATGCACTTCTCGCTCGTTAGTCGCGAAGTCATTGCCGACTCGGTAGAGGTCGTCATGGAGGCCGAGCGCCTCGATGGTTCGGTCACGCTCGCGGGCTGCGACAAGTCGTTGCCAGGGATGCTCATGGCTGCGGCACGCCTCGACCTCGCATCCGTCTTCCTGTATGCGGGTTCGATCGCACCGGGCTGGGTCAAGCTCAGCGACGGCACCGAAAAAGACATCACGATCATTGACTCCTTTGAAGCTGTTGGCGCTGTCAAGGCCGGCCGGATGAGCGAAGCTGATGCCAAGCGCATCGAATGTGCTTTCGCTCCGGGCGAGGGAGCCTGCGGCGGCATGTATACGGCCAACACGATGGCGAGCGTTGCGGAAGCGATGGGTATGAGCCTTCCCGGCTCCGCAAGCCCCGCATCCGCCGACCGCCGCCGCGACTACTTTGCGCACCGCTCCGGCGAGGCCGTCGTCAACCTGCTGCGCAAGGGAATCACCGCGCGAGACATCATGACCAAGAAGGCGTTTGAGAACGCGATCACTATTGCGATGGCTCTCGGTGGCTCAACAAATGTTGTGCTCCATATTTTGGCAATCGCTAATGAGGCTGAGGTCGAGATCACCCTTGACGACTTCAACCGCATCGGTGACAAGGTTCCCCATTTGGGAGACCTCAAGCCTTTCGGCCAGTACGTCATGAATGATGTCGATCGTCACGGCGGGCTACCGGTGCTGATGAAGGCGCTCATGGATGAGGGGCTCATCCATGGTGATGCGCTAACAGTGACGGGCAAAACTGTTGCCGAAAACTTCGCCGAGATGGACATTGACCCGCTCGATGGCGAAGTTCTTCGAAAGTTTGACAACCCCATCCACCCCACCGGTGGTCTCACGATTCTGACCGGTTCGTTGGCGCCCGAAGGTTCTGTTGTGAAGACGGCAGGCTTTGATCGCGCCGAGTTTGAGGGCCCTGCTCGTGTGTTTGAGCGTGAGCGCGAAGCGTTGGATGCTCTTACCGCCGGCACCATCGAGGCCGGCTCTGTTGTGGTTATCCGGTTCGAGGGCCCCAAGGGTGGGCCGGGTATGCGCGAGATGCTCGCGATCACGGCGGCCATCAAGGGCGCTGGACTCGGAAAAGATGTACTACTCTTAACGGACGGACGATTCTCAGGCGGCACAACCGGACTGTGCATCGGCCACATAGCTCCCGAAGCAGTAGACGCAGGTCCTATTGCATTCGTGCGCGATGGTGATCTGATACGGGTCGATATCGCAGCTCGCTCGCTCGATTTACTTGTCGACTCCGCTGAGCTCGAAGCCCGCCGAAAAGGCTGGGCCCCCCTACCTCCGCGTTACACGCGAGGCGTTCTTGCCAAGTATTCGAAGCTTGTGCAGTCCGCTGCCCGCGGCGCGGTAACCAGTTAGCGCCACGCTCACCAGTGAAATTTAAAGGATTTGTACATGTCCTCTGACCCCGTACCGCGGCCCAAGAGCACGACGCCGGAAATTTTGACCGGTTCTGGTGCGATTCTTCGCAGTTTGGAAAAGCTGGGGGTGAAGGACGTCTTCGGCTTGCCCGGAGGCGCAATCATGCCCTTCTACGACGAACTGATGGCATCTACGGCTATTCGTCACATTTTGGTCCGCCACGAGCAGGGCGCTGGGCACGCAGCTGAGGGCTACGCTTCGTCGTCGGGAAAACTTGGCGTGTGTATTGCAACGTCCGGTCCGGGCGCGACTAACCTCGTCACAGCAATTGCGGATGCCCACATGGACTCGGTGCCGCTACTCGCGATCACCGGTCAGGTGTTTTCGACCTCGATGGGAACCGATGCATTCCAAGAGGTAGATATCTCGGGCATCACGATGCCGATCACGAAGCACTCGTTCCTCGTCACAAAGCCGGAAGACATTCCGGCGACACTGGCCGCGGCGTACCACATTGCAACGACGGGTCGCCCTGGTCCGGTGCTGGTAGACGTCACGAAAGACTGCCAGCAGGCATCCGCACCGTTCATTTGGCCACCCAAGGTTGATCTGCCCGGGTACCGCCCCATCACGAAGGCACACGGCAAGCAGGTTCAGGCTGCGGCTCACATGCTGGCCGCGGCCGAGCGCCCTGTCTTCTATGTGGGCGGCGGCGTCATACGCTCAGGCGCAGCCGCAGAGCTGTTGGAGCTCGCGACTCTCGTGGGGGCGCCCATCGTGACAACGCTGATGGCTCGCGGTGCGTTCCCTGACTCGAACGATTTGAACCTGGGGATGCCGGGAATGCACGGCACGGTGCCTGCTGTTCTCGCCTTCCAAGAATCTGACCTTCTTATCGCGCTCGGTGCTCGTTTCGATGACCGCGTTACGGGCAAGGCGAGCGAATTCGCGCCTCTCGCCAAGGTTGTCCACGTCGACATCGATCCCGCCGAGATTGGCAAGATTCGTGCGGCAGAGGTGCCCATCGTTGGCGATGCTAAAGATGTGATCGTCGACCTGATTGCTGCCTTCACCGACGCGAGCAAGACAACGAAGCCTGACTACAGCGCCTGGTGGGAGCGGCTCAATTCTCTGCGCAATCAGTTCCCGCTCGGGTTCACCGAACCCGATGACGGACTGCTGTCACCGCAGTATGTGATCCAACGCATCGGTGAAATCACTGGCCCGGAGGGCATCTTTGCCGCCGGCGTTGGGCAGCACCAGATGTGGGCTGCGCAGTTCATCAAGTATGAGCGCCCCAACGCGTGGCTCAACTCGGGTGGTGCCGGCACCATGGGGTACGGTCTTCCGTCGGCCATGGGCGCCAAGGTCGCTAACCCTGAGCGCGATGTGTGGGCGATTGATGGCGATGGATGCTTCCAGATGACCAATCAAGAATTGGCCACGTGCACGATCAACAAGATCCCCATCAAGGTCGCGATCATCAACAACTCGAGCCTCGGCATGGTTCGCCAGTGGCAGACCCTGTTCTATGACGGACGCCACTCGTTCACCGATCTCAACACCGGGCACGATACCGAGATGATCCCCGATTTCGTGAAGCTTGGGGAGGCCTATGGCTGCCTCGCTATCCGCGTCACAAAGAAAGAAGAGATTGATCCGGCCATTAAGCTCGCGCTTGAGACCAACGATCGCCCCGTCGTGATCGACTTCGTGGTGAGTCGAGATGCGATGGTGTGGCCGATGGTGCCCCAGGGCGTCGGAAATTCGAGCGTGCAGTACGCCCGCGACCACGCCCCAGAGTGGGAAGAGGAGTAGAGCGATGAGTCACGTACTTTCTCTGCTGGTAGAAGACAAACCAGGTCTGCTCACTCGCGTCGCAGGGTTGTTTGCGCGGCGCGGGTTCAACATCCAATCGCTGGCTGTGGGCTCAAGCGAGATCGAAGGCCTTTCGCGCATCACCGTTGTGGTGGATGTCGAAGAGCTGCCGCTCGAGCAGGTCACCAAGCAGCTCAACAAGCTCATCAACGTCATCAAGATCGTCGAGCTTGACCCCGCGCAGTCGGTAACGCGCGAACACCTTCTGATCAAGGTGCGCGTCGATAACACGACGCGTTCACAGATTCTCGAAGCGGTAAACCTGTTCCGGGCCCGCGTGGTTGATGTTGCATCTGATGCGCTCATCATCGAAACCACCGGTGACTCGGGCAAGATTCAGGCACTCCTCAGAGTGCTCGAACCCTATGGGATCAAAGAAATTGCTCAGAGTGGATTGCTGGCCATGGGCCGCGGTTCGAAGAGCATCACCGACCGAGTTTTCAAGAACTAACAGCACCACCAACTAAGGAGAATCACTACTGTGACCGAGATCTTTTACGACGATAACGCTGACCTCGCGCTCATCCAGGGCAAAAAGGTTGCTGTCATTGGTTATGGCTCGCAAGGCCACGCCCACGCACTGAACCTGCGTGACTCCGGCGTTGAGGTCAAGATTGGCCTCAAGGAGGGCTCGAAGAGCATCGCAAAGGCAACCGACGCCGGCTTCGAGGTGCTCACGAGCGCCGAAGCAGCCAAGTGGGCTGACGTTGTTGTGATCCTTGCTCCCGACCAGCACCAGCGTGGACTCTACGCCGACGACATCAAGGACAACCTTGTTGCTGGCGACACTCTCGTCTTCGGACACGGCTTCAACATCCGCTTCGGCTACATTGACGCTCCCGCCGATGTTGACGTCATCCTCGTTGCTCCCAAGGGACCGGGTCACACCGTGCGCCGCGAGTACGAAGCTGGCCGTGGCGTTCCCGTTATCGTTGCCGTCGAGAATGACGCCACCGGTACTGCGTGGGACATGGCCTGGTCGTACTCGAAGGCAATCGGCGGACTCCGCGCCGGTGGCATCAAGACCACCTTCACCGAAGAAACCGAGACCGATCTGTTCGGTGAGCAGGCTGTTCTTTGTGGTGGAACCTCGCAGCTCGTACAGTACGGCTTCGAAACCCTCATCGAGGCTGGCTACCAGCCGCAGATCGCCTACTTCGAGGTACTTCACGAGCTCAAGCTCATCGTTGACCTCATGTGGGAGGGCGGCATCGCTAAGCAGCGTTGGAGCGTTTCTGACACCGCTGAGTACGGCGACTACGTTTCGGGCCCCCGCGTCATCGACGCCTCGGTCAAGGAAAACATGAAGGCTGTTCTCGCAGACATCCAGTCGGGTGCCTTCGCCGACCGCTTCATCAAGGACCAGGATGCTGGCGGAGTTGAGTTCCTCGCCCTGCGTGAAAAGGGCCAGAACCACCCCATCGAAGCAACTGGCAAGGAGCTGCGTGCTCTCTTCGCTTGGAAGCAGCAAGACTCCGACTACACCGACGGTTCAGCTGCACGCTAACTTTCGCTAGTCACTACGACGGCCGTTCCGCTACTGCGGGGCGGCCGTTGTGCTGTGCGCTGCTAGCTGTGTGCTGCTAGCTGTGCTGCTACTTGGGCGGCAGTGTTGTTCCGCGGTCCGGCCAACGCAGTGTCGGCTCCGCCTTGGGGGCAGGGCCGGGGGTGCCTGTTCCCACCCAGATGGATAACGCCAAGAGTTGTTCAAGGCGCGACCCGATGAAGGCGGCGGCAACCAGCGGCGCGTACAGGGCGCCCAGATAGGTGGCGGCAAGAACGAGATCCAGATTTTTGCCCCAGACTGCGGCGGCAATTGCGGGAGCCAGCGCGAGAATGAGCCACAGCGGATGCACGATCACCGCGAGCACGACAGCGCCAATGATCGCCAGCACACCAAGACTGAGTTGCGTGATTATCGCGGCTCCCAGCGCCCCGGCATGGCGGGCGTACCGCTCAATTCCCACCGATGCCCACATGACACGGGCGCGCAATTGGTGAACACCACTATCGATGAGTGACACCCGAAAGTCTTCGTCAGCTGTGCGCCTCAGCTCGAGACGTTGATCTGGGGGTGCGAGCCTCGACTGAGCAGTGAGCGAATCATGCAATACGGCTGGCAGTGTTTGTTTGCCAAAACTGGCGATCAGGCCCCACAGAAATGGCGGTACGGAGGCGAAATCGGTGCTGTTGCCCTCTCCAGGGGGAAGCGAGAGATCGTGGGCGGGAATGGTGAGCACGCGATCCCAATCACGCGGGTCGCGCCAACAGAACTCCTCCGAGACCTGAAAGTCTCGCCCTAGGCGGTACACCAACGGCAGGCTGCTCAGCTCAAATCCGTTGCGGTCGGTAAACGGCATTGTGAGCTCCTCGATCGAATGTGCGTCTGCCTGTGTGAACCTGTGTGAACCTGTTTGAGGAGACTAGTCTGTCGGAGTGACAGCGAACGCGCAGCCAATCTCCCCAGAAGCCGCATCCTCAGAACCTCAGCGTGATGTCGGTGACGTCGTCCGGATCTTCGGCATCCTTCGACTCGCCGTTGCGGTCCTCGTCTTTGCCAGCATCGCCACTCAAGTGATTGACGAGTCGATCCACAACGACTTTGTGGCAAAGGAATACTTCAGCTACTTCACCATCCAGTCGAGCCTGATTAACGTCGTGATTCTTGCGCTGAGCGGGCTGGTGGCGGTGCGCCGTGAACGGGAATCGACGCTGTTGTCGGTGCTGCGAGCATCCGTCGTCTCCTATGCTGTCGTCACCGCTGGCGTGTATAACGTGTTGCTTCGTGGCATTCCTGACGAAGGCTATGTGGGGATTCAGTGGCCAAACGAAGTAATCCACGTGTGGGTGCCGCTCTTTTTACTTCTTGATTGGCTCGTGGCCCCATCACGGCCCGTGCTGAGGATGCGCGACGTGCGCATCGTCGTCATCTACCCGCTCGCATGGTTGGCGTTCACTTTCGTGCGCGGCGCACTTGACGGGTGGTTCCCTTACCCGTTCCTGCAGCCCAACGGTCCAGACGGCTGGGGTGGGATCGCGGTCTACGTGCTTGGCATTGCCGCATTCATCATTGGCATTTCGGTGGTGCTGATTGCGGTCAGTCGTGCGCGCTGGGCACGCACCGGTCGCCTGTGGGCGTCGCGTCGCCGCTAGCTCGTCGGCCAGTCGTCGTCTGAGGTGTAGCCGCACAGTTCCCGATAGTCGGCTAGCGCAGTAATGGGTATTGCTCCGGCTGAGCGCGTGTAACGCTTTTCGGAAAAGTCACCGTTGAGCGCATTGAAACGCGTCGTGCGGTTGATCAGTGGTGTGCCGATCTGCGCCGCAATTTTGATCGCTTCACTCGCCACTATCGCAGCAATAACTGCCACTGCTCCCGGAAAGATCCCGTGAGAAAGATTGGTGTCAATGGCGGCGCGTTCCGGCGGTGTCGGATACAGGTCGCGAAAGCCCACACCGCGGGCAGGCCAAGAAACACCAGCTTCTGCGCCAAACTCGCACGCCCAACCCCAGACGACCGGGATGCCGGTGATCTCTGCTGCATCAGCCGCCAGATAGTGGGTGGGATAGTTATCGCTACCGTCGACGACAAGGTCATAGTTGGCAAAGATAGCGAGAGCGTTTTCCGGCGTGAGCTTCTCGTCGATCGCAATGACAGTAGTTGCGGGGCTGAGATCTGCAATGCGGGCGACAGCGGATGACACTTTCTTGTGGCCGACATCCAACAGTCCGTGGATGTGTTGGCGGTGCAAGTTGCTGAGTTCAACACGGTCGTCATCGATGACACCAACGGTGCCGACACCGGCTGCAGCCAACGAAGGTATAGCGGTGCTGCCGACACCGCCCGCCCCGATGACGAGCACGCGTGCGCGCGCCAAATTGTGTTGCGCCTGCTCTCCGAAGTCGGTTAATGAGAGCTGGCGGCTGAACCGCTGATCCATGATCTGATTCTTCCACCGCCGACCTGATTATTCGTCTGAAAACAGCCTCTTCAGAGCTGTTTGCCCGTGAACTGGGGGTCTTGAGTGCGCGCACTGAGTGGTCACGAGCGGCAAGATTACCCCTCCGGAAGCGATGACGACGGCAAGAAGTTGAGGTTGATTCCCTGACCCTGCAGCACGAGGCTGCCTCCCGTGGGAATAGCAGTTGTCGTTGCCGATAGCGCGGCGAAGTAGCGTGACTCGAACTCCATGAGGGAGTTCTCGCATCCCATTCGAGTTGACACCAACGGGCCAATCGCCAGGTCGTTTGGCTCGCCAATAAATGTCGCGCTGTAACTGTTGCACGTCGATTGGCCCATGAGCTCGTCACCTGAAATCGTGAGGATCACCGTTGCAGACTCGTCGAGGGTGAGCGGGCCATTGGGGTCGCTGCCGTCTGCGTAAATCCAGGTGCCGTCAATTCCCTCGATGGGAATGGCATCGCCAGGCGTTTCTTCGACGCCCATGCCCGGACCGCTATCGATCGACGGCTCGTCGGCATCAGCATCCGAGATGGACCCGGCGCAGGCGCTGAGAGCAAGTAGCCCAACAGCCAATAGTGGCGTGAATTTTGCGAGCACTGATTTCTTGGTCATTGTTTCCTCCTACCTAGGTAGACGAAGGGACGCTCGGTTTCGTTGGGTGGGGTTCGAAACTTTTTCAGCGCAGTGAGCGGGTCCTTACAGTGCAGCGAGGAGGCACAGTGCGATCAGCGCTAGTTGCGCGAAGTAGCGCGGCCAAAATGGGGTTGCGGCTTTTCCGAAGCGTTCGCGATGCTCGGCCGCATAGGCATTGGCGGGGAAGACGGCAATCAAAAAGAGCACGAGCGCGATTCCGGCAATAAACCGCACGGGTTCCCACAGCAGCCCAAGACCGCCAGCAACCTCGCAGAGTCCAGTGATGGTGACGAGAATCGTGGGGGAGGGCATCCACTTCTGGCGCAGCACGGGAGGGATCATGGCCCGCATTGTGCGGGCGGGGGCGGCGACAAAGTGGCTGACTCCCATGCCGATAAAGGCGAGTGCGAGGGCAACACGCAACACCCGCTGGGCAATTTCGGCAGCATCCATCATGGGTCTATCGTCGCACTGCGCTGTCACATGGCAACGGCGGCTTCCCGTCGCCGCTAAAGTTGCTGTAGTTGTGTACTCAAGCAGCCTTCGTGGTGTCAGCGCGAAGTCCCCGCGAATTGAAGGACCAGATCTGTGGCTAAGCCGATCGTTGTGATCGCCGAAGAACTTTCCCCCGCAACAGTTGACGCCCTCGGGCCCGACTTTGAGATACGAAACATTGATGGCACCGACCGTGCCGCTTTGAAGTCTGCGCTCGCCGATGCGCAGGCCGTTCTCATCCGCTCTGCAACCACCATGGATGCCGAAGCCCTTGCCGCAGCGCCTTACCTGAAGGTTATTGCGCGTGCCGGTGTTGGGCTCGATAACGTGGACATCAAGGCGGCTACCGCTGCCGGTGTCATGGTGGTGAATGCGCCAACCTCGAACATCATCTCGGCTGCAGAGCTGACTGTCGGGCACATTCTGAGCCTGGCACGTCACATTCCGGCTGCGTCAAGCGCTCTGGCACAGGGGCAGTGGAAGCGTTCGCAGTATTCGGGCACTGAACTGTTTGAGAAGACCATTGGCATCATTGGCCTTGGCCGCATCGGTGGCTTGATTACCGAGCGGATGCAGGCCTTCGGCACGAACATCATCGCCTATGACCCCTATGTCACTTCTGCTCGTGCGCAGCAGATGGGGGTCACGCTGGTGTCGCTTGATGAGCTGTTGCAGCGTGCAGACTTCATCACCATCCACATGCCCAAGACCCCGGAAACAACCGGGATGATTTCGACTGAGCAGTTCGCTCACATGAAGTCGACCGCCTACATCGTCAATGTTGCCCGCGGTGGCCTCATCGATGAAGACGCCCTCTACACAGCTCTCAAGTCGCGCCGCATTGCGGGCGCTGGCCTCGACGTGTTCGTGAGCGAACCGCCAACAGGTTCCCCGCTGCTCGGCCTCGACAATGTCATCGTCACCCCTCACCTCGGCGCTTCGACCGCTGAAGCGCAAGAGAAGGCTGGTGTTTCGGTTGCTAAGTCGGTTCGACTTGCCCTCGGCGGCGAGCTCGTGCCTGACGCCGTGAATGTTGCTGGTGGCATCATCGATCAGAGCGTGCGCCCCGGCATCCCACTCATGGAAAAGCTTGGCCAGGTCTTCTCTGGTCTGTCCGCTAGCCCACTGACGAGTGTCGACATTGAAGTTCGCGGCGAAATTGTCGAGTTCGATGTCAACGTGCTCAAGCTTGCTGCCCTTAAGGGCATCTTCACCAACGTCGTGTCGGAGACAGTTAGCTATGTCAACGCACCGGTTCTTGCCGAGCAGCGTGGCCTCACGGTTCGTTTGATTACGGATGCCGTGAGCCCCGAATACCGCAACCTGCTCACCATCCGTGGTTCGCTGGCAGACGGTTCGCAGGTTTCGGTCTCAGGAACGCTAGTCGGAAACAAGCAGCTCGAGAAGATCGTCGAGATCAACGGCTACGACATTGAGGTTCCGCTCGCGGACCACCTCATCGTGATGATGTACGAAGATCGCACCGGAATCGTCGCTGTCTTCGGTAAGGAATTCGGCGACGCTGAGATCAACATCGCTGGCATGCAGATCGCGCGTGAAAGTGTCGGTGGCAATGCGCTGTCGGTGCTCACCGTCGACTCGCAGGCATCCGCTGAAGTTCTCGCCACCGTGGCGGAGCGCATTGACGCTCGCTACGTGCACGCGATTGACATCGTCGACGCATAATCGTGGTTGCCGCTGATTGCGGCCCAGAGTCAACAAAAGGCGCGCCCCGAGTGATCGGGACGCGCCTTTTGTGTTGGTTCTAGCTAGTCGTTAGATGGTTTCGTCAGGTGTTGTGGTCGTGCGACGTTCGGTAACGGAGTTGTTGACTCCGTCGTTGTTGTGCACGGTGGTTACTGAGGTGCGCTTACGCATCATCAGCACGAGGCCGATGATGAAGACGACAGCTCCGGCGATCATCAGGATGTAGCCGATGAGGTCGAAGTTCACCCCTGCCACTTGAAGGTCGAGCGCGAAAGTAAGAATCGCGCCGATAACTACTAATACAATTCCGGTTCCGATACTCATGTGCCCAATTTTAGCGCGCCTCGTACAGTGCGCAATCAGAAAACACTCAGGAAAGCCATATTTATGAAATTCTGACAGTCACGATGGGCTAGAGGCTGCTGCTCGCGCGCTGCCCACAGCGGTACTGTATTTGTATGCCTTCTCAGATCAAGCTTGCAGTCATCCCCGGTGATGGTATTGGGCCAGAAGTTGTGACCGAAGCTCTCAAGGTGCTGACAGCAACCGGTGTGGATGTTTCCACCACCGAGTTCCCTTTTGGTGCGAGCCATTACCTCGAGTCGGGCACGATTCTCGAAGACTCCGACATCGCTGAGTTCGCCAGGCACGACGCAATCTTGCTGGGAGCTGTTGGAGGGGATCCCCGCGATCCGCGCCTCACCGGCGGCATCATCGAGCGTGGTCTGCTGCTGAAACTGAGGTTTGCGCTCGATCACCACGTAAACCTGCGTCCCACCAAGATTTTCCCCGGCGTGACGTCACCGCTGGCTGACGCCGGCGAGGTTGACTTCGTGGTTGTTCGGGAGGGCACCGAGGGCCCCTACGTGGGCAATGGTGGGCGCATCCGTACTGGTACGCCTCATGAGATCGCCACTGAGGTGTCGATCAACACGGCGTTCGGTGTCGAGCGCGTTGTTCGTTTCGCGTTTGCGCAGGCCATGTCGCGTCCGCGCAAGAAGCTCACGCTCGTGCACAAGACCAACGTGCTCGTTCACGCGGGCGGTTTGTGGCAGTCGACGGTTGACCGGGTTGCGGCCGAGTTCCCCGAGGTCGAAGTCGATTACATGCATGTCGACGCGGCGACGATTTATCTGGTCACAAATCCGAGTAGATTTGACGTCATCGTCACTGACAACCTTTTCGGTGACATCCTCACAGACCTCGCAGCAGCCATCAGCGGCGGCATTGGTTTGGCCGCCTCCGGCAACTTGAACCCGAGCGGGGCATTCCCCTCCATGTTCGAGCCGGTTCATGGTTCAGCGCCCGACATTGCGGGCAAACAACTCGCTGATCCCACGGCGGCAATCCTGTCGATCGCATTGTTGCTCTCACAGTTCGGTGAATCGGATGCTGCGGCCCGCGTTACTGCGGCCGTTGAAGCTGATCTCAGCGCCCGTGGCACTTCCGCACGGTCGACGTCTGAGATTGGCAGTGCAATTGCCGACGCTGTAGCGCAGAATTAACCCACCGCCATTGTGGCTGTACGTCATTAAGGACTTTTGATGAAGAATCTGCTGGCTGATCGCCCCCTCACTTTCATGGTGAAGAAGAACCAAGAACCTCGCTCGGTCGAAGAGCGTGACGCGATTCTGGCTAACCCCGGCTTCGGCGTGAACTTTACTGACCACATGGTTGATGTGTGTTGGTCGGAGATGGGCGGCTGGCACCGACCGCGCGTGCAGGCCTATGGTCCTATCAGTCTTGACCCGGCCGCTGCAGTGTTGCACTACGGCCAGGAGATCTTTGAGGGTCTGAAGGCGTTCCGGCATGAGGATGGTTCGATCTGGTCGTTCCGCCCCGAAGCTAACGGTGCGCGTTTGCAGCGTTCGGCCCGACGCATGGCATTGCCTGAGCTGCCCATCCCGGCGTTCATCGATTCACTCAAGCAGCTCATTGCTGTTGACGGTGACTGGGTTCCGAACGCTCCCGAGACGAGCCTCTATTTGCGGCCCTTCATGTTTGCCAAGGAGGCATTCCTTGGGGTGCGCCCGGCAAAGAAGGTCAACTACTACGTGATCGCTAGCCCCGCCGGCGCCTACTTTGCTGGCGGTGTTGCTCCGGTGTCGATCTGGATTTCCACGAATTTCACCCGTGCAGGCAAGGGTGGAACTGGCGCGGCAAAGACGGGCGGAAACTACGCTTCGTCTCTGATTGCCCAGCAGGAAGCATCCGCTCAGGGCTGTGCCCAGGTGTTGTTCTTGGATGCCGAAGAGGGCAAATACATCGAAGAGCTCGGTGGCATGAACGTGGTTCTCGTCAAGAAGGACGGCACGCTTGTGACGCCGCAGTCGGAGTCGATTCTGGAGGGAATCACTCGCGACTCCGTGTTGCAGCTTGCAGAAGACCGCGGCCACAAGGTTGAGCGTCGCCGCGTCACGCTCGAAGAGTGGCGCGAGGGCGTTGAGTCTGGCGACATTACCGAGATGTTTGCGTGCGGTACTGCTGCCGTTATCACTCCGATCGCTCTGCTCAAGGGCGATGGCGTTGAATTTGGGTCGGCGGATGCTCCGGCCGGTGAACTGACGATGTCGCTGCGCGAAGAGCTCACCGACATCCAATATGGCCGTCGCGAAGACAAGCACGGCTGGATGATGAGGCTCGACGCATGAAGGTAGCTCGTTTCAGCGCAGGTGCAGGCGCCCGCTACGGGATTATCGATGACGACGAAATTGTCGTGCTCACCGGCGACCCGATGTTCAATGGCTTTGAGCCCACCGAGGAACGTTTGCCGCTGTCGGACATCAAGCTGTTGGCGCCGGTAATTCCGCGTTCCAAGGTGGTCGCTTTCGGTCGCAACTATGCCGAGCACGCCAAGGAGCTTGGCAATGAAGTGCCCGACGAGCCGATGATGTTCATCAAGCCCAACACTTCGGTGGTTGGCCCCGGCGATGCCATCATGTTGCCGCCGCAGAGCGAAGAGATCGGGTTTGAGGGTGAGCTTGCCGTAATCATCGGCAGCATCGCCAAGAACGTCGCGGTCGAAGATGCTGACAGTGTGATTTTTGGGTACACGATTGCCAACGATGTTACCGCTCGCGATCTTCAGAAGAAGGATGGCCAGTGGTCACGCGCGAAAGGCTTCGACACGTTTTGCCCACTGGGACCTGTGATCGAGACCGAGTTCGTGGTGGCGTCGCAGAGCATCCGCACGACTGTTAACGGTGACCTCAAGCAGGATGGAACCGTTGACCAGATGATTCATTCGGTGGCGGCGCAGGTTGCGTATGCTTCGGCCGCATTCACGCTGTTGCCCGGCGATCTGATTCTCACGGGAACCCCCGCGGGCGTCGGACCTCTGGTGCATGGCGACACCGTCGAGATCACGATTGAGGGCATCGGCACGCTGAGCAACCCGGTGCGCCGGGCTTCGCGCTAGAACGCACAATTCTGGGTGCAGGGGCTGCTTTCGGCAGCCTCTGCCGCACAGGCTTGTCTCGCATAGAATGGTGGCAATGTCTGCGCCATTTTCTACTGCAACCGCTTCCGACGTTCGCGTTCGGTTTTGTCCGTCACCTACGGGTACGCCCCACGTTGGGCTGATTCGTACTGCCCTGTTTAACTGGGCGTATGCGCGCCACATGGGCGGCAAGATGGTGTTCCGTATTGAAGATACGGATGCCGCTCGCGACAGCGAAGAGAGCTACTTGCAGCTTCTCGACGCGATGCGCTGGTTGGGGCTTGACTGGGACGAAGGCGTCGAGACGGGTGGCCCGAATGAGCCGTACCGTCAGTCGCAGCGCACCGACATCTACCTTGAGGTCATTGAGAAGCTGAAGGCTTCCGGTCACCTGTATGAGTCTTTTGCGACGGGTGAAGAGATCGAGGCCCGCAACGTGGCTAACGGTCGCGACCCCAAGCAGGGCTATGACAACTTCGAGCGCGACCTCACCGCTGAGCAGATCGCGGCATTCAAGGAAGAGGGTCGCCTGCCGGCACTGCGTTTGCGCGTGCCCGACTCTGATCTGAGCTTTGATGACCTGGTTCGTGGCGACATCACGTTCCCCGCCGGTTCGTTCTCTGACTTCGTTGTGGTGCGCCCGAATGGTGCTCCGCTGTACACGTTCGTGAACCCCGTGGATGACGCACTCATGGGCATCACGCACGTGCTGCGCGGTGAAGACCTGCTTTCGAGCACTCCTCGCCAGATCGCCCTCTACACGGCACTTATTGAGATCGGGCTGACGGATGCGATTCCGCGCTTCGGTCACCTTCCTTATGTGATGGGCGAGGGCAACAAGAAGCTGTCCAAGCGTGACCCTGAGGCGAGCCTGTTCCACCACCGTGACCGCGGGTTCATCCCCGAGGGCCTCATCAACTACCTGTCGCTGCTCGGCTGGTCGCTTGCTCCCGACCGCGACGTGTTCTCGGTCGAAGAGATGATCGCGGCGTTCGATGTTGAGAATGTGACGCCGAGCCCGGCCCGTTTTGATGTAAAGAAGGCGGAGTCGCTGAACGGCGACCACATCCGTCTGCTGTCGGCGGAAGAATTTGCTGGCCGTCTCGTGCCGTATCTCGTTGCTGCTGACGTAATTTCGGCGGAGCCCACTGAGGCTGAGCTGGCGACGCTCGCTGCTGCTGCGCCACTCGTGCAGGAGCGCATGCAGTTGCTGGGCGATGCGCCGGCACTGTTGCAGTTCTTGTTCACTCCGGATGCTGAACTCACGGTTGATGCCGATGCAATGCCGAAGGCCGAAGGCCCCGAGGTCCTGGACGCGTCGATCGCCGTACTGACTGATCTTGATACGTGGACGCACGATGCAATCGAAGCGGCTCTCCGCGCCGAACTTATTGACGTGAAGGAAATGAAGCCACGTTTGGCGTTTGGTCCGTTGCGTAGTGCGATCGCTGGTCGCCGCATCAGCCCGCCGCTGTTCGAGTCGATGGAACTGCTCGGTAAAGAGTCGTCGCTGGTTCGTTTGAAGGCGTTGCGCGCGCAGCTATGAGTGAGCAGTTCGACTGGGATGTTGTCATTGTCGGCGGCGGACCGGCCGGACTCAGCGCTGCCCTGAATCTGGCGCGAGCGCGTCGTCGCACTCTCGTGCTCGACAGCAATCGCCCCCGTAATTCGGCGACGTTTCACTCGCACGGCTTTTTGAGCCGCGATGGTATTTCTCCTCTCGAGCTGCGCAAGATGGGGCGGGAGGAGCTCGAGCAGTATCCGAACGTGTCATTCGAGCGCACGATCGTTGAGGGTATTGAGCCTCTTGCCGTGGCTGATGAAGCGGATGCCGCTAGCGGTGCTGAGGCCGCGTCGGCGACCGTTGGCGCCGGCTTCACGGTGACACATCGCGGGGGAGCGGTTACGACCCGCAAGGTGTTGATCGCGACGGGGTTGCGTGAGGTGCTGCCGAAGTTGCCGACGCTGCGCGCGTTCTATGGCACGAGCATCCACTCGTGTATGGAGTGTGACGGGTATGAGTATGCGGATCGTCCGATCGCACTGATTGGGCATACGGATGACCTCGCCGAGCGGGCGCTGCTGCTCTCGCAGTGGAGCCGCGACCTGATTGTCTTCACGCAGGGCGTTGGGCGCGTGAGCGAGGCTGACGAGGCCATGCTGGCTGAGCGCGGCATCCGAGTGGATCGTCGTGAGGTGGCGGATGTCGCAGGAGATCGTGATGGACTCACCGGCGTTGTGCTCGCTGACGGCGAGACGGTTGCGCGCGAGGCCGCGTTTGTGCGCCCGGACTATGAGACGGCGCTCGACTATGCGGCGGGCTTGCAGCTCGCACTCGACGCGGAGGGGCTAATTGTTGTGGACGCTGCCGGCCGCACCACCACGGCGGGAGCGTATGCGATTGGCGATGCCACTCCGCCCGGCCCCCAGCAACTCATTGTTGCCGCGGGTGACGGTGCTGAGGTTGCCGCGGTCATCAACCGCGACCTGCTCTAGGAGTCACTTCGCGGCCCGGCCACGCGTCAGCTGCATGGTGACGAGGCACGCCACGAACATCACCGCTGTGACGGGGGCCCACACGGCTCTTTCGACGGCGCTTGGCGTGATGAGATTCAGGATGACGCCCACACCCGCATAGGCGGTGGTGATCCAGGCGAGTACGGCGATGAGTCGGCGTGGGGCGAATCTCGCGGGGCCGCGTTCGGTGCGAGCGAGCATTGCTGCCGCCATGACGAGAACAAGGGCGGCAGAGACGCCCGCAAAGATGCGGCCCTGAGCGGGGAGGGTGCCTTTGTTCGACCCACCTTGGGTGTAGTCGCCGAGGGGTGCTCCGAGAACGACTGCGAGTTGGAAGAGCGCGACGAGGGTTAAGAGCACGGCCGCGATAGTGGCGCCGATTCGCGCAGCGCGGTGGATGGGGTTGGCGTTGTCGTTCATCGGGAGGACTCCTTGTGGTCGGTGAGTTGGGCACGAAGCTCATCGAGCCACGTGATCTCGGCGCGTGCGTGGGTTCGTCCCGATTCGAGCGTTGCGTATTGCAGGTGAATGGCGAGAGTCGTTTTCGAGGGTTTCTGGGGAGCGCTCGAGGCGAGAGCGTCGAGCGTGGTGAGGAGTTCGATGGCAGAGGTGCGACGTTGGTCGAGCAGTTCGATAACGCCCGCGGTGCCGAGCGATGCGGCGAAGAAAAGCCTCAACAAAAAGGGTTCGCGGGAGTTGTCTGGTTCGAGGGGGGATCTGAGCCAGGTGTCGAGTGCTTCTCGACCTGGTTCGAGTATCGAGTAGAGGCGGCGGTCGGGTCGTGTTGTCTGCTCGACGGTGGTGCTTTCAAGGAGGCCGTCGGCTTCGGCGCGGTGGAGGGTGCGGTAGAGCTGTGACTGATCGGCTGGCCAAAAGTGTGAGGCCGTTGTGGAGAATGCTTTGCCGAGTTCGTAGCCAGTCATGGGTTGGATCGCGACGAAGCCGAGCACAGCGTGGAGGAGGGACATGTACTGAATATAGGACAAGTCCTATATGACGTCAAGGGGTGAACCACAGCCCGCTCAGGATGCGCTAAAGTAGTAAATCGGTTCGGCTTCGGCTGAATCCTGTGGGGTATGGTGTAATTGGCAACACGGAAGATTCTGATTCTTTTGTTCTTGGTTCGAGTCCAGGTACCCCAGCAAAACACCTAGAGAGCAACTCCCGCCCAGCCCGGCTCACGCCGGGCTTTTTCTTTGCCGGTTAGCTTGTATGCCGTTTGATTTGGCTGAACTCAATCCTTTCTTTGCATCCGAACGAAGCAGACCTGCAGCGCTCAGTACCGCAGCTGCTCGCCTCCCTCAAACTCTTGGATATTTAGAGTTTGACAGCTCTAACCAAATGTTCGAACGCCCGGTGGTCTCTCGATGGCGAGCAGCTTGGTTCGGGGTTCAAGAACGTTCCTGATAGCCACAACGGATACTGAGCCGATAGAACCGAGCCAGAGTTAGCTCGTCGCTAAGCAGTGGGGAGTAATGCATCACGTCGCGTTTTGGCTGCCTTCTGGTTAGCATTCACTGCTTTCTTCCACGCTCTTAGCTTTGCTAGTTCCGAAACAAGTTCGGAGTACGTCAATGGAAGTCTTAGGCTCGCGGTTGCCTGATCATGGGGTCCTTTTCCCGAGAGCTCGGTCATCGCCACTTCCAATTCGCGCCAGTGTTCGTCAGTTACGTCGACGTTTCTTAGTCTCGAGGTGTGGATGGACGAGCGGAACCTAACGACGCTTTTGAACAAGAGGATGTCTTCAACACCGCGCTCCCACGCAATGCGCAAATCGCCAGCAAGTCGACGTGATGCCCGCTCCCAATCGCCATCATCTCCTCCGTCCCATATTGGCTTACTTTCATCCAGCAGAGCTTGAATATGACTCATCTGGGTCTCGAAGTCGCCGCCGGCAGCCGGCAGATCAACTGACTTGACACCCGTGCCAGTCGCGGTGTTCTGGATAGCGGATACGCTCGCTGGGCTGCCGGAGAGGCGCGCCGCCTCGGACAACTCATCGAGGAAAACCAAATCGTGCGTAAAGACTATTACTTGACGATTTAGAGACTCTCTCGCTAGATACTTAGCTACCTTCTCGCGGTAACCGTGGTCCAGCGAAGACACAGGGTCGTCGAATACTACGGCTGAACTGGACTCGAGCATACGAAGCTCCATAAAGAACGCAGCGAGACCTAAGACACGAAGCTCGCCTTCGCTCATAACTTCGCCGACCAGAGGATCTCCCGAAAGGGAGTTCAGGGATAGCTGGAACGAAGAAACCACGCGATCTGTGCGTTTGCTTATTGAAACTGACAAGCGATCGGCACCGAGTTGTTCGAGCTCGCTGGTTAGGATTTCGCGCAAGCGTTCGGTTATCAATGCTTCAGATAGGCGCCCACTCAGACTAGTTGCTGAGTTCGTAGTACAGCTCGCTTTCGCGGTTTTCGCAATGGTCAGCCTAGCCCGCGACACGCCGAGCGAGGCGACTTCCGCGGAACAGTCGCTTACCGTTTTCCGCTCGAGCAGCAGCGCGAGACGTTCTCGATCGCTTGCTTGTTTTTCGGCGTCCAATAAGTTATCTAACGTGTTCCGTCGGCTGGTGAAAATCTCTTGCAAATTAGCGAGATAGGTATCTGCCGTCGTTGTGTCCAGTGACTCAGACGCAGTAGTTAGGAGCTTGCCGTCCGTTCGTTGGGAAATCGAGGTTGAAACTAGCTTCTTTGCGCTCGTCACCAGCTCGAGAAGACATGTTTCGAGCTCCGCGCCCTCGTCTTTCGCCGCGGCGCACAGCTCCAGCGGTGCGATTAGCAGTGGATTTCCGATAGCAAGCTTTGCTTCGGTGGCCCACTCCGCCGCAGAGTCGCGTAGCGCCTTGAGCTCAGCCTGCGAGGCCTCGCTCACAAACTCCTCAAGCCGTTTGAATCTCGCTACGGCAGTAACGCTCAATGGCTGTTCGCATAGAACGCAGACAGCATCGTTCCCGGTATGCGGAAAATGTTCACCCGGGTAAGCGACCGACTCGGAAAATGCCCGAGCTTTCTCCCACAAGCTGCGCCAAGTTTGTTCGCCGACGCCTGACAGCAGATTGCCTTCGAGTAGACGCTGGCTTTCTGCTGCGGTTTGTAGCGCAGTCTCCATCTGGCCGCGGGCGACTTCTGTCGAGTACGTTCCATCACTTCCAACCAAGGAAACCAATTGTTGTACTGCTGTTTTCAGCTTTCCGAGTTCGTTCGATCGCCGGTCGAGTGCGGCAATTTGCTCTGGGATGGCTGACTTCGAAAGTAACTCGGCAGCAACACTCAGCGCGGAAAGCTCGGTTTCCTCTTCCGCATTCAGGCCGATTTCGCGCAAAAAATCTGTCGCGGAAATGTCATCACCTACGCGAGCGAGGAGTTGAGAAAGAGCCGAGTTCTCAATGACTCCGCTAATTTGTGGAACTGCGGACTCAACCTCTGAAGCAATAAAGGCCAACCGGTCTCGCACTTGCGGGATCACCTTCCCCAGTTCCTCAATCAATCGCACTGGGTAAGGCACGAACGGAGCAGCAGCGGCGTCGCTTACTGCACGGCTGGCAGCCGCGGAATCAAAAATGCTTACGTGCTTCAACGGTGATTCGGACGCGGAGTTTGAACTCCACTCGACAGTCTCGGGAAAGGCGTCAGCCACCACTGCGATCGACGCGGTGCTTGGTAGGTTGCTGGCCGACTGGTAGACATTGGGAAGAATCTGGCCGCTTCCGCCCCGCACCCTGCAAGTTTGGCGCAAGATCCTGGTGTAGCCAGATTTTCCTGACCCATTTCGGCCATAGATGACGGTGAGCCCGTCGGGAGAGAACGTTAGTCGCTCGCCGGATGCCAAGCGGTTCACATTCACGACATTGTTTATGTGTGCAAGGGAGACGGACGGTGATGTCGAAATCGTGTCGATAAGGTCGGCAGCTACGACTCTCGTTTCTGCTTCAGCGCCTTCAGCTTCCGAGATCGCAAGATCTGCAATTCGGATCACTTCATCGTCATTGACAACTCCATTCGCGATCGATTTTAGAGCAGCCGATACCCAGAGGGGCTGCCGCTCAGCCCAGTCGACGATGCTGCCGATAGCAAATTCAACAGAGGATTCGGTCGCGGCTGTCATCTTGTCATAGTGACAGAGTCGCAAATTTTTGTCACTATTTTGTGTCGCCTACTGCAGCAAGTGCTTCATAATGGCCGAGATGCACGGCTGCCGTTCGTCGATTACAGCGAGACCCGAGGGACCCAAGTGGTTTTCAATCGTCTGGTTTCGAGGCACCCAATTGGCCTGGGACGTCAGGCCTACCGGTTATAAGCACCCACAAGCGCAGCATTGCGCTCCTCGAGCAGTGTCTGCATGTAGCGGCGGAGGAACAGTTTCTCTGCGAGACGCCCGAGCGGCCCGAAGGGAGCCGCGAAGGTGAGCCGATCCTGCATGTGGGTCCGGCCGTCGATTTCTTCGAAGAGATGCTCGTGGTGGTAGGCGGCGAAAGAGCCGCGGACTTGTTCATCCGCAAACCGGTGCGGAGCATCCACATCGAAAATTCGGATGGTTAGTCGCAGCGGCAGTCCGAAGTGTCGCGCCGACCAGGTCACAACATCGCCCTCGACGAACTGGCCTGTCGTGCGGCCCGCGACAACTTTTTCGCGGTGGTGCGTCATTGAATCGAGGTGCAGATTCACGCTCAGCGACATCGCGCACACCTCAGCGATAGGGGCATCGAACACCGTGTCGAGCACGATCAGCTGCGTCATAGCTTGAGCCTACTGTTCGCCAGCGCGAGCCTCGGCGGGAGTGGTTCGTGCGGCCTAGGATGATCCGGCAGATCTCACTTAACACCTCAAACCGCGGGTGAAAAACTATCGCGCAATGACGGGGTAGACAGGTACGATCATCGCATCGAAGCTGTGCCAACGAGGGAGTTGCAGTGAGAACTACGTCCCGCCCATGTCCGACAGTTCTAACGTTTATCGGTGCAACTGTTGTCGTCTAGAGGCGGAGCGTTTCTGAAGGGGGCACGAGCAGCAGGTCTCGGGCTTTCCGCAGTTGCCCTAACGATCGGCCTGAGCTCGTGCACCGCGCCACCGCCCCCAACGTACGAGAGCGTGATTGGGCTGACCGTACTGGGAGTGCGCTGAATAGTCAGCTAGCAGCCGGCTTCTGAACTCTTCTGCAAGAAAGCTTGATTTGTTTCACTATGGAGGATACATTTCAAGTATGGACATGCGAGAAGTTGAACATGCTCTCGCCGCGATTACGGCGAGTCAGTGGGGAATGGTGACCACCGCGCAAGCGGCGCGGGCGGGAGTGTCTCGACTGACTCTTGCGCGTTCCGAAGAACGGGGAGCACTTGAACGACTTACTCAAGGGGTTTACCGGGATACCGCTGCACCAAACGATGTGAGCGAAGAACTCAAGGCTGCGTGGCTCAGCACTGACCCAACTCGTCTGGCTGAGGAACGACTTCGCGATGCGGAAAAAGGGGTCGTTATTTCAGGGGAATCAGCAGCCTCCCTTCATGGGATTGGCGACATTCGGGCTCGTCGCCACGAATTCACTGTGCCCACAAGGCGACAAACCCAACGCCGTGAGATCCGCTATCGGCAGCGCGCGCTAGACCGCAAAGACATCACCATCGTTGCGGGCCTTCCCGTCACAACTATCGAGCGCACAATCGCCGGCCTTGTGGAAGCGCGAACCGACCTGAGCCTCCTCGGGGCGGTAGTAAGTGATGCGACGCGGAAAACTTCGCTAGATCGACGGCGACTTCTCGTGCTGCTCGAGCCCCTCGCTGCAAGAAATGGGTTTAATGACGGTGACGCAGAAGCGTTTCTCGAGCACATACTCACAGCCGCAGGAGTTGATACCGTGTCGCTAGCAAAGCAACTCGTCGCCATTCCAGGAATTGCGGACGCAATCACCGCAGCGTTCGCAACAAGACCAATTGCCATGCAAGCGGATAGAGCTCTGCCCCCGCTCGGCGAAATGGCGAAGCTAGTGAGCATCGCATCCCACAGCCGCGGGTTCGACGATGTCGGTGAACGGCCTCACCGGTGAGCGAGCCATACTCATCGAGCAGTGGAGTTGCGCAAGCCCTCAAAGACGCGGCGACGAAGGCACACGCCGCCGACTCAACAGTGAGCGTGCAAGAACGGTTGCGGCAGGAAGATTTTCGTCGGTTCCTCAGCCGCGTCTTCGCTGCACCCACCTCCGACTGGATACTCAAAGGCGGCACCGGGATGCTCGCACGCGTACCTGATGCACGGTCAACGCTCGACATAGACCTATGTCGCTCTGGATACTCGCTCGAACAGTCATTGGTTGAAGTGCGCCGACTTGCTGAAGTCGACCTCGGCGACCACTTTCAGTTCGTCTACAGTTCCCACGAACTGATTCTCGCGGGTGATCAACAGGCATACACCGAAGGGATGCGCGTCACATTCGCCGTCTATCTTGGAGCTCAACAGAGAGACCACATAAAAATTGACCTCGCCACCGGAGCCGGGCTCACGGACGAGATCACGGTTCAACACCCTGCAGGCGCGCTTGACCTGCCACGCTTGAGGAGTGCACCGTATCGGCTGTACCCCGTCGTCGATCAAATCGCGGACAAAATTTGTGCAACATTAGCGACCTACACAACAGGGGCATCCACGCGTGAGAAAGACCTCATCGACCTTGTGGTGTTCGCGACCACCCAGGAAATCTACTCAGACTCGCTACTGCGCGCTGTTTGGAGAGAAAGCGCGCGCAGAAAGCTACCCGAAATAGTTGCGCTAGTCGTTCCTCAATCGTGGGGCCCCGCGTATTCGCGAATGGCGCGCGCGACCCCCGCGTGTGCTGAATCCACCACTATCGTTACCGCCATGGAACTGATGAACAGGTTCCTCGATCCAGTTCTCCGCGGGGAAATCGAAGACTCTCTCTGGAACCCGTCAAACAGAAGCTGGAGCGAGCTCAGCCCTCGAGCGGAATGACCGCAACTTTGCCCTTCACACCAGCCACGACGAGCACATGAGCTGCCTCAACGCCGTCGAGTGCGGCAACGATTGCCGCGACATCCGGCTCCCGCAGCACTGAATCTGCACGCTGAAGCACCGTGACCCGAGCTCCCGTGGAGGCACGAACGGCATCCACAATTTTGGAACTATCGCCAGAAGCGACGAGCGTTACACGACCGATGCGCTGAACGTGTTCCTCGGCAACATCAGAGTGGCGATCGTTTCGCCAAACCGCAAAATGATAGCCGGCAACCAGGAGCGTGGCCGTGAGCAACCCGAGAGCCTGACGTGAACGCTCAACGAAGCTTTCGCCACTGCCACTATCGAGCAAGAACGAGAACAGTTGAAAGCCGATCACGAGCAACGTGATGAGCGCCACCAACGCGCTGACACCAAAAATGATGACGAGATAGATGCGTCGGCCAGGGGTGGCAACACGCTCAGGGAGTGACGCCTGCAGCGGCTTCCACAACATCCACCACAGCACGCCACCCACGATCAGAGCACTGAGGCCGCCCAGCAGCAGACTGCGGATGTTGCCCTCAATAAGTGAACTACTCGACGTAGCGAGCAATGCGTTTACCATCACGCCAATACCTGACGCCGCATACGCGAGCGAAACACCGGCACTCGCGAGCCGCGTAGCCGAACGCACCCCGGCCGAACGTCCCGAGACAACACGGGCGTGATAAACCAGCACGAGCGCGCCGACGACCGCATTGGCAATCGCGATCCCTAGAGGCTCAAGCGTGACAGCGATCGGCTGCGGCGACGCCGTTATCAGCTCAAGAATGGCGGTGAGCGTGACCATGATGCCCGCCGCAAACAGCGCAATCGAGGCGATTCCCGCAATAAAGACCAGTAGCACATTCGAAAAACCGTGCGATTGTTCCCTCACACCTACACGGAACCAATGCCACCACCACAACAGCGCACCACCAACAGCCCACACCAGCCCCTGCAAGACCAGCTGCCACACCGGATCGCTAATCACTACCGAGCCGAGTACCGCATCCACCGCAGAATCAATGAGTTGACCGAGAGCCCACACCACACCACCGGCAGCGTACGTGAGGCCAATAAGAGAAGCGATTGCGGGTGCCGCGCCTGGCAACCGGGTCGGAGCCTTGCTGGGGTGGCGCCACATCCAGTAATGCCACAGCCACACCAGCGCCCACACAATGCCCGCCGCGAGCCCATACGGTTGCCAACCATTGACAATGGCTTCTGCAGCCCACGTAAAGAGTGAAATTGTCGACACCAGCAAAGCCACCGTCGACATCAGCATGAGGTAAACAGGCCAGACAACGGATGCTCGGTCGCGGGCCATTGCCGCATCCCGCCACGTCAACCACCACAACAGAGCAGCTAGGGGCCCAGCGATCAGAGCAGAAGCCAACGATGTCGCCAGACCGTAATTATCGAAACTGACCTCGACACGGCTCGCCGAGAACAAGCGATCGAGGAGCCCGCTGACACCACTCGCGGCAATAATCACCGTCGTCGCGAGCAACAGGTACGTGATAACGCGGCGCACCGTTTGCACGCCCCCGACCGCCGGAGTCGCGCTCATTGAGGTCATTCGCTTATCCCTTGGTTGTAGCAGAGGGTCAGATCCCAGGGAGCAGACTCAATCCTCCATGATCTGTCCTCGAGAACGAGGGCGAAAACTTCCTCAGAAACGTAGCCTGATCCACCGAATTCACCGCTGCCGCGCTCCATCGATACTCGCACTACGGCATTGTCATCGTTGATGATTGACGAAATGACGGTCATCCGCAGCCCCTGAATCGTGTTCAGGTCAGCTTTGTCGCAATTCTCACGCAGCTCGGTCGACAAAAAATCGCGCGCCGCCGCATAGTCGCTATCAACAACTGCCAGCGAATACGACTGCACAACCCCCTCCGGCGTTGTGGGGTCGACCTCCGCGGCCCCGCCCCGGGTGAACACCACCACGAGAGCAATTACCACAATGGCGGCAATGATGGAAAGGATCGCGATGAGCGTCCTATCTGGTCGAACGGATTGCTGCGTCATGAGGACATCATCTACCCTCAGCGCCACTTAAACCACTGTATTCGTGCCCCGTTCGGATCGTGTCCTGAAGCGTCGACGTGCCGCGCATCCCCGCCCACACCACCGTGGTGCCCTCACTCCAACCAAGAGGTTCGCGCAAAAATAATCGATATCGGCCAGCGAGCGAGTCACCAGTGACGTGACCCGATTAACGTAGCGAGCCGACTTGGTGGGGGTGAGGCCACTGGGGTGTTCTGGGGCATCTAGAATCTCCTGCGGGGTCGTCAGACGCTTCTGAATCACTTCCATTCGGGGCTTCATTATCGAGAAGCTGGGGGAGCTCGAAAAGAGAACTCGTGTTGGGTCCAGACGGGCCCCTCAACCGGTGGCGGTGACCTTGTGGTCACCGCCACCAACAGTTAAGGCTGGCTGCGAATTATGGAAATCGCGCCGGACTGATCACTCACTGTCGTCAGTTCGTGAGATTCGGCATCCGAGTCCACATCCGATTCGGCGTGGGATTCTGCATCACTTTCGCCGGCCACAATGAGGGTGTCGGTTGGTTCGTCACGCTTGATGGTGGTCGCCAGCGGAACCTCTTTCACGAAGGCCAGCAGCACAGCCGAGAGAAGCACGAGCGGCACCATGTAGAGGAACACCGGGGTCAGCGAGTCGTTGTACGAACCCACGATGATCTCGCGCACCGCATCCGGCAGGTCGCGCACTGCGGCAGGGGTTAACGAGTTGGTGTCGCCAGTGGCCCCAGCGGCAGCGGCCGGAAGGCGAGTGCCCAAAAGTTCCGTGAGGCGAGCAACGAAGAGACTGCCCACAACTGCGGTACCAATAGAAGCACCAATCTGACGGAAGTAGTTGTTCGATGCCGTCGCGGTACCCACTTGGGAGTTCGGGAAAGTGTTCTGCACAATGAGCACCAGAATTTGCATGCTCATACCTAGCCCCAGCCCCATCACCGCAAGGTAAGAGCAGAGAATCCAAATAGGCAGATCAGGGGTCATCGTCGAGAGCAGTGCCAAACCGATCGCCACAATTATTGACCCCGTCAACGGCAACCACTTGTAGCGACCCGTCCGGCTCACCAGTTGACCAGCCGTCACCGAACTCACGAGCAGAGCACCCATCATCGGGATCATCAACAATCCGGCCTGGGTAGCATTCACGCCCGTCACCATCTGGAGGTAGGTGGGCATGTAGGCGAGGGCACCAAACATGGCGATACCCGTGATGAGGCCGGATGCCGTGGTCAGAACAAAGTTGCGTTCCTTGAACATGTGCAAAGGCATGATCGGCTCAGCCGCAGCGCGCTCCACCATGACGAAGGAGAATCCGGCAACGACGGCGAGCGCAATCAGACCGATGATGATGAGCGAATCCCAGTCATACTGCGTTCCGCCCCACGTGGTGACGAGAACGATCGCGGTAGAGGTGAGAGCGAGCAGGATCATGCCGGCAACATCGATCGTCGGCTTGCGCTTCGAGGTCTTCGGAAGCTTCAACAGGGTCACAGCAGCGAAAATTGCGAGTGCACCAAGCGGGATATTCATCCAGAATGCCCAACGCCATCCGATGGACTCAGTGAACCAGCCGCCGAGCAGCGGACCGGCAACGCTCGCTAGAGCAAAGACGCCACCGATCGCGCCCATGTAGCGGCCGCGTTCGCGAGCAGGAACCACATCGGCGATGATCGCCTGCGAAAGAATCATGAGGCCACCGCCACCGAGCCCCTGAACGGCGCGACCGATAATCAGCCACGTCATATCGGGAGCAAGGCCACCAACGACGGAACCCATCATGAAGATCGAGATTGCCCCGATAAAGAGGCCCTTGCGACCGACGAGGTCGCCGAGCTTTCCGTAGACCGGCATCATGATTGTGGATGCCAAAATGTAAGCGGTCGTGACCCACAGCATGTGGTTGACGCCGTCGAGCTCGCCGACGATGGTGGGCAGAGCGGTGCTGAAAATGGTCTGGTCGAGTGCCGAAAGCAGCATGGTGACCATGAGGCCCGCGAACAAGAGCAAGATGCTGCGCTTTGTTGCCGGATCACTCGTAGTCATGACTTCGGGTTCATTGGTAGTTGTCATTGAAATGTGTTCAGTGTTTCTCGTGTAAGTCCGACCGCGCGAAGGTACATGGAGTCGATGTCGGCGGTAGCGCCATCAGCGATCCATTCCTTTATTGCGATTCGAACGGATGCGACGCAAGTGGCTACGGCAATTTCAGCGACCTGTTCGGGGTCGCGGGGAAGCGTCGCTTCTCGCTTGGTGAGGAATTCGACAACGGCGACAGCCATTGTGCTGTTCAGTTGCGTGAATTGGTGAATCTGTCGGCTCAACAAACGCGGGTGTTCTTGAACAAGAGCCATCCGCTGAGTTTTGAGCTGAGTTCGGGCGGCCATAGGGCCAAAGATGTGGAACATGGTGGAGACGATGGCAGCAACCAAGTCGTCGGTTTCTGCGCCGGCTACTCCGGCGTCGATCGCGCGCTGAACTTCGCCCATGTCTTGGATGCCGAGGATGGCATCCTCTTTACTCTCGAAATAGTTGAAGAAGGTGCGCGGCGAGATGCCGGCGCGGTCGCTGATCATGTCGACCGTGGCGCCATCAAGCCCTTCAGTCGTGACGATCTCGACCGCAGCGGTCTCAATTCGCAGTCGCGTTTCGAGTCGCTTGCGGTCGCGAAGACCGAGGGGAGGAGTATCAGGCACTCAGCAATAATTGCAGGGACTGCAAAAATGCACAACTGCAAAAAGCTGGGAGGATGCTCAGAAGATTTGCGGAATCGTCTCTGGGGCGAACCGAACGGTCACCCACGAGCCGCGAAAGTTACCTAGAGCGCAAGCGATTCGCCGGGCTGCAGCACAGTGAAATCGCCGCCGTAGCCTGCCATGACATCCGTTATTCGGGCGGCCGACAGCGAGAGTCCTTTGTCAGACAGCACGGCGTCGTGCGTCTGAAATGCGCGCTTCGGTGCCAACTCAGCCACGTAATCCATGACCTCACTGATCTTCAACCACGGTGCACCAGCGGGGATTGCGGCGCTGACAACAGGCTTGGGTGGCACGGTAAATGAATCTCCGCCATACCAAAACTCACCATTCACTAGCACACCCAGGTTGTCGATCACCGGGATTGATTCGTGGATGACAGCGTGTTCGCCGCCGAAAAATTCGAGTGTCCAGACACCAATCCTTTCGGTCGCGCCGTCGACAACTGTCGTTACATTCCAGTCGCTGGCAGCGGCCGCGACACCGGCAGGGCCGAAGATGCGCACGTCGGGATTGTTTTCCCGAATGCGCGCAAGTTGCTCACTCGTCCAGTGGTCGGGGTGCTGGTGGGTGATCATGATCGCGGTCACGTTGTCGAGTTCCGGTAGTGGTTCCGTGAACCCACCGGGGTCGATGACGAGTCGTTGGTTTTCGTGCTCAAGAACGAGGCACGCGTGCTCATACTTGGTGACATTCATGTCATGAGCCTAGACCGGTGATGTCAGTGGTGCATCCGATGTGAATCAGTGCGACATACTGATCAGGTGGAGTCGATCAAACCCCTGCGTCTTATTGTCGCGATCAATCCGACAGCGTCTTTTGGTAAAGGCAGACATGTTGGCCCCCAGGCTGTTGAGGCGCTGCGTGCCCTCGGTCATGAGGTCACCGCTCTTGAGGAGCCGAACTTTGCGTTGCTACTGAAGCGCGGCCGCAAAGCTGTCGCTAAGAAGCCGGATGCTCTTCTGGTTGTTGGCGGCGATGGCATGGTCAATCTCGGCACCAATTTGGTGGCGAAGACGAAGGTTCCGTTGGGAATCATCCCGTCGGGAACCGGCAACGATATGGCCAGAGGTTTGGGCATCCCCTTTGCAAACACAGATGCCGCTATCGCGAGCATCGTGCGCGGCCTCGGTCGGCCGTCGCGTGCGATCGATGCTGGCAGCGTTGCCTATGTTGATGAAGCCACGGGCACTCCGGCAACACGGTGGTTTGCGTGTGTGCTGTCTGCCGGATTTGACGCCATTGTCAACGAACGCGCCAACCTAATGTCGTGGCCCAAGGGTGCGAGCCGCTATACGGTCGCTCTCGTCATCGAGTTGTTGCGATTGCGCGCCATCACCTACAAACTCACGATCGATGACATGGTGATCGAGACCACGGGTGCGCTCATTAGTGTCGGCAATAACGTTTCGCTGGGTGGCGGCATGAAAGTGACGCCGGACGCGCTCGTGGATGACGGTCTCGCTGACGTTCTTGTCGTCGAGGCCCTTTCGCGGTTGGCTTTCTTGCGCGTGTTCCCGCGCGTGTTTTCGGGCACACATCTCAGCGATCCTCGGGTGACGGTTTATCGCGGAAAACGCATCCGCATTGAGTCTGAGGATGTCACGGCCTATGCCGATGGTGAGCGGTTTGCTGCGCTACCGATCGACATCACTATGGTTCCTGGCGTGCTTCGCATCCTCGACCAGCGGGAATAATCCGCCGAGGTTTCGGCCGCTGGTAGTTACGCTGCAGGCACGGCTGCATCGGTCGCGATGCAGGCGTAGTCGGTCATCAGTACGTCGTCTTCTGTCGTACGTTCTGAGACGATGAACTCTTGATCGGGGCGAACGCCGTCAGCGACGGTCTCTTTGAATTCGCTAAATGTCTCGGCACAGGATGACGACACAGCGTTCTGCAGGCCACCAGCTTCACTGATTTCTGCTTTCGCTAGCTCGCCCTTGCCGATCACGATGTGGGTGTGAGCGTTGGTGCATGGAGCAACTTCAGCTTCGCTGAGATTGCTGCCGTCAACGAAGCTGAAGCAGTCTCCGACGAGCAAATCGGTGGAGCCGATAATGGCGGGCTCAAGAACCTGACCGTTATCGTCGCGCGCAAGTTCGGGATAAAGCAGCGAGCACCCCGCGAGGGCGGCGAGCACTGCGGTCGCAACGATGGTGGCAGTGGTGGCGCGCGTGATAGTAGTCAAGAATGGTCCTGTGGTTCGGAATTGGCAGTGGTGGAAAATATTGCCCCAAATTTGTGGCATACTTTTCTAGTTGTTGTGACGGCCCCATCGTACAGAGGCCTAGTACGCCGCCCTCTCACGGCGGTAACGCGGGTTCGAATCCCGCTGGGGTCACAGTAGCAAAGTTCCGGTCATGTTCGTTTGAACAGGGCCGGGACTTTCGTCGTTAAACGGTCGAGCTTCGCGAGCTCGCGAAGGCGGTCGTCGGTGGCAACTCTGTGCGCCGACGGCCGCCTGCACGGCCTTCTGCCCACCCTTAGCGCGCCCTACTGCGCTGTCTTGAGCGCCTCGTTGATCGCCTCGGGCAGATCCTCAACGCGTTGGGTATTGACGAGCTCATCGTTCACGAAAAACGATGGAGTGCTGTTGACGCCAAGCGCCTGCCCGTCCTCAAAGTCTGCTTCTACGCGAGCTTGAGTCGCTGGATCGTCAACGGCTGCGTCGTAAGCAGCGAGGTCAAGCCCGAGCTCGGCGGCATAGTCACGAAATACGCTCGCTTGCGAACCATCGGCAAAGCCCCACTCCGCCTGGGTTTCGAAAAGCTGCTGATACATCGCTTCGAATTCACCCTGCTGTGCTGCCGCCTCAGCGGCAATGGCCGCTTCCATCGAGTGCGGATGATTCGGCAGGGGAAAATAGCGCACAACATAGTTGATCTTGCCGTCGTAGTACTCGCGCATTGCCTCGACGTAGGGATAAAACTGGCCACAGGCGCTGCACTCGAAATCGAGAAATTCGACTACGGTCACCGCATCCGAATCCGCTGTGTCCAGATAGTGTGAGTCGCTTGCTGCCGCAGAGCTTGGTGATTGCGCAGTGCCGCCGCTCGCGTCATTGGTGGGGCTGGTGTCTGCCGCGTTCACGGAAACGTAGATAAACACGCCTACGGCGAGAGCGACGAGCACACCAAGCGCAACCAGGGTAGGAACAAGGGCCTTTTTCATGGAGTCTCCGACTGAGATTTGACAGTGAGTTCCGCTCAAGGGTAGCCGGGAAGTGGCTCCGCAGTCTGTCCTTTGCCTGCAAGTCGCGAGACGCCGAACGGCACGCGGCAGCCCGAGCTCGAGCGCGAGCGCGAGCGTTCTGGAGTAGGGACCGACGTCGGGTGCGGTCGCTGTGGCAGCGGGTTCGCGCCAAAAACAGCGATCGAGACTAGTCACGAAAGCACACGATGCGTAACAAGCGGTAGCGCAACGACATGAAGTCGACACAAACTCGACGGTCACTGAAATCAGGCACAGGATGTAGCCAACACCACCCAGAAAAGGGGGTCTACAACTGAGGAGAGCGACCATGTCAGACAGCACCATCACCAGCCACGCGATCGGCAATCGTTGGGCATCCATACCCCGACCGACCACGCCAGAGAGCTGGCTGCAACGCGCAGTTGAGGTGTCTGACATCCTCGCCGCCGACGCTAGTGATCGCGACGCCGCTAACCAGCCACCGCACGCAGAAGTGAAACTACTCAAGGACTCGGGACTTGTGACCGTGCTCGGGCCGATCGCGCATGGCGGCGGAGGGCAGTCATGGGAGACGACCTACAAGATCATCCGCACGATAGCTCGGGGCGATGGTTCAATAGGCCAGCTTCTTGGTTACCACTACCTGTGGGCGTGGGCAGCACGTCTTGTCGCCACGGATGAGCAGATCGCTGACATCGAGCAGCTGTACACCGAAAAGAACTTCCTCTTTGGTGGTGCCGTCAATCCCCGCGACTCCGATTTGACGGTCACGGAGGCCGGAGACGACATCGTCTTCACCGGTAATAAGTCATTCTCCACCGGCGGTGTCGTTTCGGATCTCACGGTGCTTGAGGGCATCCTCGAAGGCACCAACACCCACGTGTTCGCGATCGTTCCGACCGATCAGTCAGCTATCGTGTTCAATGGTGATTGGGACAATCTCGGCCAGCGCCTTACCGAGTCAGGTTCAGTGCAGATCAACGGCGTGCGCACGAGTTGGGCTTCGGCTTTGGGTTTCGTTAACAAAGAGTTCCAGCCGCTCACTTACGGCACCCTCAACGTTCCCGCCATCCAACTGGTCTTCGCAAATTTCTATCTCGGTATCGCCCAGGGGGCAATCGAGAACGCTTCGGCGTATACACGTACGAAGAGTCGCGCCTGGCCTTATGGCGGAGACAACAAAGCGCACGCGTCAGAGGAGTGGTACATCCTTGAGGGCTACGGCCAATTGCAATCAAAGCTGTGGGCGGATGAGGCGCTTCTTGACGCTGTCGGGAGCGAAATCAGCGCGGTTTTGCATGCGCCTCGCGCGGATCTCACCGCACGACGTCGCGGAGACATCGCTGTACGCATCGCTGCGGGCAAACTCCGAATCAGCGAAGACGGACTTGAGACGGCGACGAAGGTATTTGAGCTGGCGGGCGCGCGAGCATCCGCTAATTCGGTCGGCTTGGATATTTATTGGCGCAACTTGCGAACCCACAGCTTGCACGACCCAGCGCCCTATAAGAAGCGCGAGGTCGGTCAGTACGTGCTACTCAATGAGGTGCCGGAGCCTAGCTGGTATACCTAAGGCCGGATGTCGATGCGTGCGCGTGGTTTGTCGACACTGAGCGGAACCTCCGCAAAGCTTGGCGAGAGTCGCGCCGCGCGGATTCCGTTGACGATAACGATGAGCTCGGCAAGCTCGTGCACCAGAACGACTCCTGCGAGACCAAGCGTTCCGGTGAGGGCAAGCGGAAACAGCACAACAATGATCGCTAGTGAGAGTGCGATGTTGCCGGTCATGATTCGTCGTCCACGGCGGGCATGAGCCAAAGCAACGGGAATGAGGCGCAGGTCGTTGCCGGTGAAGGCCACATCGGCAGATTCAATGGCAGCCGCTGAGCCTGCCACTCCCATCGCAATGCCGACATCGGCGGTGGCGAGTGCTGGCGCATCATTGATGCCGTCGCCAATCATCGCGGTTGGTGATTCTGTGGCGAGCGCTGCGATGGCGTTCGACTTTTCTGCCGGCAGCAACTCGGCGCGAATATCGGTGATTCCTGCCTGGCGAGCGAGTGTCTCGGCGGTGCGAGCGTTATCTCCCGTGAGCATGAGGGTGCGGATGCCCGCCTGCGCAAGTTGCTCGACTGCTTCGGCAGCCTCTGGCCGAAGTTCGTCGCGCACACCCATGAGCCCAATTGCTTGACCGTCTCGTTCCACGGCTATCACAGTCATGCCTTCATTCGCGAGGCGCTGCGCGACGGGGGAGAGTCCTGCGACATCGAGGAAGCGCACGCTTCCGGCTCGCACGGGCACGCCGTTGAGTGTTCCCGAGATTCCTCGCCCGGCGTCTTCGCGCACATCGGTCGCCTCGGAATACTCGGGTCGTTCTGCGAGCACTGCATTCGCGAGTGGGTGTGTGCTGTGACTCTCTAGTGCAGCCGCGATGCTGAGCACTTCGGTGCTTGTCACTCCGGCAATGGTTTCCACGACGACAACGGTTGGACGGTTTTGCGTTAACGTTCCGGTCTTGTCGAAAGCAACGGTGCGGATGCTGCCCATCCGTTCGAAGGCTGCACCAGACTTGACGATTATCCCGAGCTTGCTTGCTGCGCCGATTGCTGAGATCACGGTGACGGGTACAGCGATTGCGAGAGCACACGGAGAGGCGGCAACGAGCACCACTAAGGCGCGTTCCGTCCATAGTGCGGGTTCGCCAACAAGGAAACCGTAGCCGACGATCGCGGCGGCGACTCCCAAAACTAGGGGCACAAGCGGCCGGGCAATTCTGTCGGCGAGGCGAGCACGCTCACCCTTGCGGTTATTTGCTTCTTCGACAAGTCGCACGATCGTAGTGAGGGAGTTGTCGGTGCCTTCAGCGGTTGCCCGGATGCGCAGAGTGCCGATTCCATTGATGGACCCCGCGAGCACGACGCTGTGAGCATCGACTGCGTTGGGCATCGATTCTCCGGTTATTGCCGAGGTGTCGACACTGCTGCGCCCGCTTGTGACAATTCCGTCGGTGGCTACCCGCTCGCCAGCACGCACGATGAGGATGTCGTCGATGAGGATGTCGGCTACTGCAATCTGCGAAATGCTCCCCTCGCGTTCCACGATTGCAGTCTCTGGCACAAGAGACAGGAGCGCTCGCAGTCCGTGGCGAGCACGGTCCATTGCACGATCTTCGAGGGCCTCGGCGATCGAGAAGAGGAAGGCGAGTGCGGCTGCTTCGGCAACGTGGTCGAGTGCGACGGCTCCCACGGCCGCAATCGTCATGAGCAAGCCAACACCAAGGGACCCGCGCACCAAGCGGCGGAGAGCGCCCGGCACGAAAGTGATTGCACCGGCAATCAAGCCGAGACTATAAAGCAGCGTTGTTGGCCAGCCGGTTACTCCCCATAGCTGCACGGTAAATGCCGCCACGAGCAAAAGCCCAGAGGCGGCAGGCAGTGCAAGAGCACGATCCGTCCACCACGGTGGCAGTGCATCTGCGCGCGACGGCGGCGGAGAGGCAATCGTCAGCATGGGAAGACTGTACAGCAGGCGTCCACCGCGATTGTTTCGGCTCGACGCGAAAGTCCTCTGCGCAACCTGTGAATTCGCAGGCAGCGCAGAAGTGTCGGTCAGCTATCATTGTGAACGCGAAGGGGAGTATCCCACCTCGTTGTACTCGTCAATACGAACCACTCAGTAGTGGCTCCGGGGCAACGGCATCCACCATTCAGCTGGATGCGGGAGAGACTTTCGAGACTTGCGGCACCTCGAAACCCCCGAATGGAAAATCTTGACCACTCTGCCTATCTGGTTCGAAGCAACTTCCCTGACGGTGCTGCTGATTATCCTCGCAGCCGACCTCGTCATGGCCTACAAGCGTCCGCACATTCCGAGCACTCGCGAATCTGCGCTCTGGGTTGGCTTCTATGTGAGCCTCGCGCTTATCTTCGCCCTCATGATGTTCCTCCTCGGCGATGTCG
Source organism: Rhodoglobus sp. G.S.23 (assembly GCF_056675935.1). Classification (NCBI taxonomy): domain Bacteria; kingdom Bacillati; phylum Actinomycetota; class Actinomycetes; order Micrococcales; family Microbacteriaceae; genus Rhodoglobus; species Rhodoglobus sp. G.S.23. The sequence continues at coordinate 2,064,275 of NZ_CM155237.1, read as the reverse complement.
AGCAGGCCGGGCAGTTCATTGCCGGTTGGGTCACCGAATACAGTCTCTCGATCGACAACCTGTTCGTGTTTGTGATCATCATGGGGCGCTTCTCGGTGCCGCGAAAGTACCAACAAGAGGTACTGATGGTCGGCATCCTGATCGCCCTCGTCTTGCGTGGCATCTTCATCCTGCTGGGCGCGCAACTGATCGAAAACTTCAGCTTCATCTTCTACATCTTCGGTGCGTTCCTGCTTTACACGGCCATTCGCCAAGTGTTCGAAGATCACGATGACATGGAACAAACTGAGAGCGGAATCATCCGTTTCTTGCGGAAGCACATCAACATTTCACCGGTATTCGATGGCGGAAAAGTGCGCACCGTGATCGACGGCAAGAAGGTCTTCACCCCGATCCTCGTCGTGTTTGTCGCCCTCGGTATCACCGACCTCGTGTTCGCGATCGACTCGATTCCCGCGATCTTCGGAATCACGACAGATCCCTTCATCGTGTTCACCGCCAACATCTTCGCGCTCATGGGGCTACGTCAGCTGTACTTCTTGCTCGGCGACCTCATCGACAAACTCGTATACCTGCACTACGGCATTGCCTTCGTGCTCGGCTTCATCGGCGTGAAACTGTTCCTCCACGCACTGCACGTGAACGAACTCCCGTTCATCAACGGGGGAGAGCCAGCACTGTGGGCGCCAGAAATTGGCACATGGACTTCGCTCATCGTCATCCTGGTCGCGATGGCGATTGCGGTCATCGCGAGCCTGGTAAAGATGAACCATGACAAGAAGCGGGAACTCGTCAGCGTCGACAACGACTAACGAGCGGCAAACTCGTTGTGGTGCGCGCCCGGCTCCAGCCAGACGCGCACTCTCTGCCTAGACGGTAGTGGCTAGTCGTGACTGCGCGAGTCGTTCTGCGGCGTCCAAGGTTGTGATTCCCTGGTCGGCTGCATCGCGGAAGATCGTGGCAACGGTCTCACCGATAGCCTCGACGCGCTTGGCGATTTCGTCAGCATCGGCATCCGGTTCTGATGCCATATCGAGGTAAATCACACCACCGCCGTTAACGACGAAGTCTGGTGCCCAGAGAATGCCGCGCTCGGCAAGTGCCTCAGCGCCATCATGCTGGGCGAGTTGGTTGTTGGCGGCTCCGACGACACCGCTGACGTTGAGTTCGCGGATAACGCGGGGGCTCAGAGCGCCACCCATTCCACAGGGAACGTAAATGTCTGCGACAACACTGTGGGCTTCATCCGCATCGACCCAGTTGGCGTCGAGTTCGGCAGCGAGTAGCTTGCGGTCGAGGTTGACGTCGGTGACCGTCAGCACAGCACCGGCAGCGGTCAGTGAGCGAGCGAGACGTCCGCCTACCTGGCCGAGACCCGAAATTACGAGGTGACGTCCGGCAAGGTCGCGAGTGCCGAAGAGGGCCTCGCAGGTGGCAAGAATGCTGGCGTGAACGCCGGCTGCAGTGGCATCTGCCGGTTCCCCTGCTCCACCCTGATCGGCGGGAAGGCCGCACACGTGTTCGGTGCGTTCGGCGACGATGGACATGAGCTCGGCGCTCGTACCAACATCTTCCGCCGTCATGTAAGCACCATTGAGGCTTTCGATGGCATCGCCGAGGTCAAGCATTGCGTCACGCTTCTGCGCGGGAGTAAGAACAATGCCCATCGGAACGTGGATGACCGACTTGCCGCCTCCGCGGTTGAGCCCGGCGGCAGAGTTCTTGAGAGTCATCGCGGCCGAGAGGCGCAGGGAGTCGGCTACGGCATCCGTCCAGTGCGGGTAGTTCCACATTCGTGCTCCACCCAGGGCTTGCCCGAGGACGGTGGAGTGGACGGCGACGCTAATAACGAGGCCGGAACGTTTGCCCGTAGAGACGAGGACATTCTCGTGCGAGAACTCCGCATTTTCGATAGCGGATACGGGGGCTTCTAACGTCGTTGACGCTTGCGTAATCATGAACTTCTCCTGCGAGTGGGCCTTGTGGGCAAAACAACAAAATGGCAAGTGGTGGTAGCGCGAGGGTGGTGCGCTGTGGCCAGCATACTGCCGACGCAGACAGAAGTAGACTAGAGAGATTGAGCCGCGCATTTTGCGGCACGATCGTCGATTCGAAAGAGGTGCGCTATGGGCAAGACCCTGGCAGAAAAAGTGTGGGATGACCATCTGGTCGTCAAGGGTGCCGATGGCACTCCCGACCTCATTTACATCGACCTTCACCTTGTGCACGAAGTCACGAGCCCTCAAGCATTCGATGGACTTCGGATGGCCGGGCGCCCCGTTCGTCGACCCGACCTGACCATTGCCACCGAAGACCACAACACTCCGACTCTCGCGATCCACAAGCCGATCGCTGACCTCACCAGTCGTACCCAGATTGAAACCCTGCGCAAGAACGCGAAGGAGTTCGGTGTGCGGCTGCATTCACTCGGCGACATCGAGCAGGGAATCGTTCACGTCGTTGGCCCGCAGCTTGGCCTCACGATGCCCGGCATCACCGTGGTCTGTGGCGACTCGCACACCAGCACGCACGGCGCCTTCGGTGCCATGGCCTTCGGCATCGGTACGAGTGAAGTCGAGCACGTGCTCGCCACCCAGACCCTTCCTCTTAAAGCATTCAAGACAATGGCCATCACCGTTGAAGGCGAACTGCGCCCCGGCGTCACCGCAAAAGACATCATCCTTGCCGTCATCGCGCAGATCGGAACCGGCGGAGGCCAAGGTTACGTTCTCGAATTCCGCGGAAGCGCCATCCGTGCCCTCTCTATGGAGGGGCGCATGACAATCTGCAACATGTCGATCGAAGCTGGCGCCCGCGCCGGAATGATCGCCCCAGACCAGATCACCTACGACTATCTTCAGGGTCGCCCGCACGCACCAGAGGGTGCCGACTGGGATGCCGCTGTTGAGTACTGGAACACGCTCGCCACCGACGATGACGCCGTCTTCGACGCCGAAGTCTTCCTCGATGCCAACACGCTAGAGCCGTTCGTCACTTGGGGAACCAACCCCGGCCAGGGCGTCTCGCTCAGCGACAACGTTCCCGTGCCCGCCGAAATTGCCGACGTCAACGAACGCGCTTCCGCAGAACGCGCGATCGAATACATGGCGCTTGAGGCAGGCATGCCAATGAAAGACATCCGCGTGGATGCTGTCTTCATGGGCTCGTGCACCAATAGTCGTATCGAAGATTTGCGCGCATTCGCGTCCATCATTCAGGGGCGCAAGAAAGCGGATCACATTCGCGTCATGGTCGTGCCAGGCTCCGCGCGCGTGCGCATCGAAGCCGAAGCCGAAGGCATCGACAAGATCGTCGAAGAGTTCGGCGCAGAGTGGCGCTTCGCAGGCTGCTCGATGTGTCTCGGAATGAACCCAGACCAGCTGGCGCCTGGCGAGCGGTGCGCCTCAACAAGCAACCGCAACTTCGAAGGCCGCCAAGGCAAAGGAGGGCGCACCCACCTGGTGTCTCCACTCGTTGCCGCAGCCACCGCCATCCGCGGAACCCTCTCTAGCCCCTGGGATCTCGACAACAGCCCCCTGCCAGAGCAGATGGCGCTCGCCGCAACGACCGCTGAGGAGTCACGCTAATGGACAAGGTCACCACCGTCAGCGGAATCGCCGTTCCGCTCAAGCGCAGCAATGTCGACACCGACCAGATCATCCCCGCCGAGTTTCTCAAACGAGTAACCAAGACCGGATTCGATGATGCGCTCTTCTTTGCATGGCGCCAAGACCCCGACTTCATTCTCAATCGTGAGCCATACAATCAGGGCAAAATCTTGGTTACCGGTTCCGACTTCGGCACGGGCTCTAGCCGCGAGCACGCTGTGTGGGCGCTTCGCGATTACGGTTTTCAGGCAGTTCTCAGTTCCCGTTTTGGCGATATTTTTCGTGGCAATTCTGGAAAGCAGGGTCTGCTCGCAGCCCAGCTAACAGAAGACGAAATCGAGACAATCTGGGCTCTCATCGAAGCAGATCCCGGGCTCGAGGTGACAGTCGATCTCGAAGCTCGCACGGTAACTGCAGGTGCTGCGCAGTTCACTTTCGAGATAGATGATTACACTAGGTGGCGTTTGCTCGAAGGGCTCGATGACATCGGCCTGACTTTGAGAAACGAAACAGACATCACGGAGTTCGAAAGCCGCCGAGAATCATGGCGACCTAAAACTTTGCCAGCGAAGTAGAGGTAACGATGAATCCATTGGCTCAAGATGCCACAGCGGCAGCCAAGCGAACCGGCTTGCTTTCCAACCAGATCATTATCAACGGCGGAAAGCCCCTTCGGGGACGCATCAACGTGCGTGGTGCTAAGAACCTCGCTACCAAAGCAATGGTCGCGGCTCTTCTCGCCGACACCCCCAGTGTGCTTAGGGATGTTCCCGCCATCAGTGACGTTCGCGTCGTCACCGGAATGCTCGAAGCGTATGGCGTTACCGTTACAGAAACGGGCGATGGCGAGCTGACCCTCGACCCTAAAAACGTGCTCAAGGCCCACTTTGCCAAGATTGACGCGCTCGCAGGTTCGAGCCGCATCCCGATCCTGTTCTGCGGTCCACTCCTGCACCGCCTCGGCGAAGCTCTCATTCCCGACCTCGGTGGTTGCCGCATCGGTGACCGCCCCATCGACTTCCACTTGGATGCTCTGCGAGCGTTCGGCGCGATCGTCGACAAGAGCTACGAAGGCATTCGCCTGACAGCTCCTGAAGGTCTTCACGGTGCGGACATCGAACTGCCGTACCCCAGCGTCGGAGCGACCGAACAAGTACTGCTCACGGCTGTACTGGCTAAGGGAGTCACCGAGCTCAAGGGCGCGGCGATCGAGCCCGAGATCATGGATCTCATCGCTATCCTGCAAAAAATGGGCGCCATCATCAACGTTGAGCCCAACCGCGTCATCTTCATTGAGGGCGTCGAGAAGCTCAGCGGCTACAACCACCGCGCACTGTTCGACCGCAACGAAGCCGCAAGCTGGGCATCCGCTGCTCTTGCAACCGGTGGTGACATTTTCGTTGAGGGCGCTAAGCAGCAAGAGCTCATGAATTTCTTGAACATCTTCCGCAAAGTGGGCGGTGCGTTCGATATTGCCGAAGACGGCATCCGGTTCTGGCATCCAGGCGGGCCGCTCAAGCCGGTCGTTATCGAAACCGATGTGCACCCCGGCTTCATGACCGACTGGCAGCAGCCCCTAATCGTTGCTCTCACGCAGGCGGAAGGTCGCTCTGTTGTGCACGAGACCGTCTACGAGAACCGTCTCGGATTCACCTCAGCGCTGATCGAAATGGGCGCCAACATTGTGGTGCACGAAGAGGGGCTGGAATCAATCAGCCGTCGTGTTCCCCGTCGCCCACTCGAACAGGCCGCCGTCATCATCGGACCAACGCCTTTGCACGGTGCCGATGTTGAGATTCCTGACCTTCGCGGCGGCTTCAGCCACCTCATTGCCGCACTGACCGCCGAGGGGCAGTCAACTGTCAGCAACATTGGCATCATTGCTCGTGGCTACGAGCACTTCGTTGACAAGCTTGAATCTTTGGGTGCCGACTTCATCTACGAGGGATAACCAGCAGTGTCGTCAAGCCCAAAGGCGGGAGCACGCGTGAAATCTGAGAAGACAGCTGCATTTCGTCTGCTCGCATTCCTGCTGCTCCCCGCCATGACCTTCTTGGCGAAGTACACACTGCATGACGTGCACAACGTTCCCGCTCACGGCGCGTTCGTGATGTCGCCCAATCACTACAGCAATATCGATCCCATCGTGATTGGTGTTGCCATGTGGAAGATTGGTCGGATGCCGCGCTACATGGCCAAGGCGTCGCTGTTCACGGTTCCCGTTCTCGGGTGGTTGATGAAGAAATCGGGTCAAGTTCCTGTCGAGCGTGCCTCCCGCAGTCGCGAAGGCGGCGACCCGCTCAAAGCCGCCCGCCACATCGCCGACCAGGGACTCGCCGTAGTGGTGTACCCGGAGGGCTCGCTCACACGCGAACCCAATATGTGGCCGATGCGTGGAAAAGCGGGAGCGGTGCGAACGGCGCTCGAAGCGGGTATTCCTCTGATCCCCGCTGCAAGCTGGGGCGCGCAAGAAATTTTGCCGCGATACTCCAAACGGATCAGCGTTTTTCCCCGTAAGACTGTTCACATTCGTTTTGGCGAGCCAGTAGACCTGTCAGAGTTTAAGGGCAAGCATTTAGATGCGCGCACGCTTGCTGAAGCAACGGAGAAACTCATGACCGCAATTACGGCCCTTCTCGAAGAGCTTCGGGGCGAAACTGCCCCGAAGATGCGCTACAACCCGGCCGACCATGGCCAGAGTGAGGTTGGTCGTTTTGAGCAACGTTAACGCGGGACCCGATCATGCCCCCGCCCGCCGTGTAGCAGTTCTTGGCGCTGGTTCTTGGGGCACGACGTTCTCAAAAATTCTTGCCGACGGCGGCAACGACGTAGCGCTGTGGGCTCGCCGCCCTGAGCTTGCCCGCGAAATCTCGCAATCTAAGCGCAACAGTGACTACCTGCCGGGCATCAATTTGCCGCGGTCACTTTGGGCGAGCGACAAGCTGCACGAAGTTCTCGAAGGCGCAGAGCAGGTTTACCTGTCTGTGCCTAGCCAGTCTTTGCGCGAGAATCTGCGGATCGTTCGCGAGCTGATTCCCGAGGATGCCCTCATCGTCTCGCTCATGAAGGGTGTCGAAAAGGGCACTGGCGCGCGCATGAGTGAAGTGATTTTGCAAGAACTGGGTGTCGACCCCAACCGGGTTGCCGTGGCATCCGGCCCCAACCTTGCTCTAGAGATCGCCAAAGAGCAGCCAACAGCGGCAGTGATGAGCAGTGCGAGTCTTGAGACCGCGACCACCGTTGCGGTAACCGCACGCAATCGCTATTTCCGGTCGTTTGTCAACACGGATGTCATCGGCACCGAATTTGGCGGAGTCCTCAAGAACCTGATCGCTGTTGCGATCGGAATCGTCGATGGAGTCGGCTACGGCGAAAACACAAAGGCGTCGATCATCACCCGTGGACTTGCCGAGATGACTGATTTCTCGGTCGCCTTCGGTGCTCGAGCAGAAACCCTTGCGGGCCTTGCCGGTCTCGGAGACCTCATCGCCACGTGTGAATCGTCGCTCTCACGCAACAACACGGCAGGGCGCTTGCTCGGTCAGGGCTACAGCTTCTCTGAAGTCATCAAGCAGATGAATCAGACCGCTGAAGGTCTCTCGTCTGTTGCCCCCATTCTTGAACTGGCGCTGTCGAAGGGCGTCGACATGCCGATCGTGAGCCAGGTTGCTGAGGTTTTGGCCGGTACGCTCGCTCCGCGGGATATTGCTCCGCATTTGACAACTGACGACCTTCCTCAGGGGGAGTAAACGATGACGGACGCGCCCACAACGACGGCCAAGTCCATGGTGACTGTAGTTCTCCTCTTTGGTGGTCGTTCTTCGGAACACAGCATCAGCTGTGCCACAGCAGGGGGCGTACTTTCGGCGATTGATCGTGCGAAGTTCACGGTGATTCCGGTGGGGATCACGCGTGACGGCGCTTTCACATTGCAGCCTGACGACGCTGAGGGGTTTGCGCTGAACCCCGAGGCGATGCCTGAAGTTGCCGACAATGGCACTCGGGTGCACTGGCCGGATTCGTCGCTCTCGAGCGAGCTGACGATTACGGAAGCCGATGGCTCTACCCGCAGTCTCGGCGACGTTGATGTAGTGTTCCCGATTCTGCACGGCCCCTTTGGTGAAGACGGCACAATTCAGGGCCTCATCGAGTTGACCGGTCTGCCCTACGTCGGCAACGGTGTCCTCGCCTCGGCGATGGGGATGAACAAACACTTCACGAAACTCGCGCTCGAAGCTGCCGGTGTTGCCGTTGCTCCGTGGGTGACGGTATCTGCGGTGCAGTGGCAACGCGATCCTTCTGCCTGGCGTGAGCGTGCCTCGACTCTCGGGTTCCCTGTCTTCGTCAAGCCCGCTCGCGCAGGATCATCGGTCGGCGTCACCAAAGTTAACGCTCGGGCCGAGCTCGACGCAGCATTTGAGATCGCTTTTGCCGAAGATTCGACTGCTCTCGTTGAACAAGCGATGACCGGCCGTGAGATTGAGTGTGGTGTGCTCTCGGGGCGCGACGGCACGGATACCCGTGTGAGCGTTGCCGGGGAAATTGTTGTCACCGGGCGCGACTTTTATGACTTTGAGGCCAAATATCTCGACGTTTCGGCGGCCGAACTCATTTGCCCGGCGCCGCTCCATGATGGAGAACTGTGGCAGATGCAACGCACCGCTGCTCGCGCTTTCGAAGCGATCGGGGGAGCAGGGCTCGCCCGGGTCGATTTCTTCTTTGACGGCACCGAGTTCGTGGTTAACGAAATCAATACCCTGCCGGGCTTCACGCCGATCTCGATGTTCCCCAAGTGTTGGGCTGCCAGCGGGATGAGCTATCCGGAACTCATCGATGAACTCATCGAGTTGGGGCTCGAAACCGTGCGCTAACCTGTCGTCTCTGACAGCGCAACGCAGAAACGATCGGGAACGATCTGGCTTACCGCGCCAGCAAGCTCAACGAGTGCATCGAACCCAGACACCTCGTCGCCCTCGACATCAGGGTCACCGTCGCTATCAATGATCACTTGCACGGCAGGATCGCGGCCATACGTCGTGAAGACATAGTTCGGTGCATCGCTATCGTCACGCAGCCAGTCGACGCCATTGTCGGGAGCAGTGACGCACGCCAACGATGCCGTCGGATCGGGCACGGCTACTCCGCAACGCAAGAGAACATTGGCTGGTTCTCCCCAAGCTCCAGTTCCCTGCGCGTTAGTCTCACGAATATCCAGACCCGCAACAGTGTCAGGCAAGCGCACAATAACTTCGGCGCAGGTAGGGTTCGCCGCATCATCCGCTGGCTCGAGAGCAACAATCGACGCGCATCCGGTAAGCAGAGCAACAAGCGGGACCACAGCGAGCATGGCCAAAACGGGGGTGCGGGTCGTCGATCTCATCGCCTTCAGGCTACCGTGAGAATATGACGAAAGACCGCGAGGGCGACCACCGTGACACACTCGGCCAGGTCGGGGAACTGGATGCCCTTAAGCGCATCTTTCCGCGGCTACCCTCCGCTGCCGCCGAACTAATCGGGCCCGGCGACGACTCCGCAGTGCTGGCAACGCCAGACAGGCGTGTGGTGATCACGACAGACATGATGATTCACGGCCCCGATTTTCGACTCGCGTGGTCGACTCCCTACGATCTTGGCTGGAAAGCTGCTGCCACGAACCTCTCAGACATCGCAGCGATGGGCGCTGTGCCCACTGGCCTCGTGGTTGCGATTGCCGCCCCCAACGACACCCCGGTCGCCTCGCTCGAAGCGATCGCCGACGGGCTCCGTGAGGGTTGCGAAGCGCTAGCGCCCGGCAGCGGAGTGATCGGCGGCGACCTCTCGGTCTCACCGGTGCTCACCATTGTCATTACGGCTTTCGGTGACCTAGAGGAGCGTGCGCCCGTGCTGCGGTCCGGTGCACAACTCGGTGACGTCATCGCGGTTTCTGGAACGCTCGGCCTCGCCGCCGAAGGGCTTCGTCTGCTCTTCACCGAAGGAGTAGTTGAGGGCGAACCGGATGCTGCCGCCGCTGCTTCACTCGCGACGCAGTATCCCGAGGCCATCGCCGCCCAACTCCGGCCATCGCCTCCCATCGCGGATGGCAAAGCAGCATCGCTCGGGGGAGCCACAGCCATGCTCGACCTGAGCGATGGGCTCGCGATTGATGCCCGCCGTATTGCTACCGCGAGCGGTGTTGCTCTCGATCTGTCATCCGAGTCGGTGGGTGGCCGGGCGCAGCTTGACGGTGGCGAAGATCACTCGCTGCTCGCGACATTTCCGCAGGCGGTCGAATTGCCGGCGGGGTTCCGTGCGATCGGCCGCGTTGTCGAGGGGGAGGGCCTTCTCGTCGATGGGGTGGCCTACACCGAGCGTGGTGGCTGGGATCCTTATGCTGGCTGGGATGGCGCTTCGGGCTGAACCCAGTAGAGCGTTGTGTCGCCGTAGTCTTTGCGGCGGTCGAGCTCGAGACCGGCGGGCCATTCGGGCTCAGGGTCGCGCGAACTGCGTTCCACAACGACGAGAGCATCGGGGCTGAGTTGGCCTGACAGCAGCTCTAGAGCCACGAGAAGTTCGGCGTTGCCCAGCTCGTACGGTGGGTCAATGAACACCAGATCCCATTGATCACCGGATGTCTCTAAGAATGTGTGCACGGCGCGGGCGGCGGTCAGAATGATCGGCTTTGAGCCGCGGGGAGCTTGTGCGGCGATGAGGGTCGCGTTCTTGCGGCAGGCATCGGCGGCACGAGGATTTTTCTCCACGAGCGTGACATGGGGTGCGCCGCGTGATGCCGATTCGAGGCCGAGGGCGCCGGTGCCGGCATAGAGGTCGAGAACTCGGGCGCCATCGATGGCGTCGCGGGCTTCGAGGGCCGAGAAGATTGCTTCGCGAAGGCGATCACTTGTGGGGCGCGTGCCCGCGCTGGGGACGGCAATGGTGAGGGAGCCAGCGTAGCCGGCGATAATGCGTGTCATAGCGTGTCGAGCCTAGCCGAGAGCCCTCGCGCACGTAGTTCAGTGCCCGGTGACAAGGGAACGCCGGTGGCCACCGGTACTCTGTGAGAGTGACCTCGCCCCTCGATCAGAAGCTCAGTGCCGTGCTGGGCGGGCGCACCGCAACCTCGATGCAACGCGGGCTCGGTTTGGTGACTGTCGGCGATCTCATGACGCACTATCCGCGGCGTTATGCGCGGCGCGGTGAGCTCACTGCTCTGGCCCAGTTGCCGCTCGATGAGGCCGTCACGATCGTGGCTGAGGTTCGCGAGGTGCGCAATCGCCCGATGCGCAACAAGCGCGGGTCGATCCTTGAAGTGTCGATCAGCGACGGCACGGGCATCCTGACTCTCACGTTTTTCAATCAGGCCTGGCGAGCGAATGAACTGTCACCGGGCGTCCGCGGAATTTTTGCTGGCAAAGTCGGCCAATATCGGGGCACGCGCCAGCTCGCTCACCCTGATTACGAACTTTTTGATCGGGATGCGCTTGAGCTGAAGAAACCTGAGCAGGCGAAGGCGTGGGCTGAGCAACCCATTCCGATTTACCCGGCAACGTCAACCGTGGCGAGTTGGCAGATTCAGAAAGCGGTCGAGGTCGTGCTCGACACTCTTGGACCTCTCGACGATCCTGTTCCGGATGCCGTACGTCGCGAGCGTGAGCTGCTTCCATTTGCGAAGGCGCTTGAGCAAGTGCATCGCCCGAAGGTTGACTCGGATTGGCGAGCAGCTCGGGACACTCTGCGTTTTCAGGAGGCGTTCGTTTTGCAGTCTGCACTGTTGCAGCAACGACAGAGGCAGCGTGAATCTGAGGCGATTGCGCGCACGGCTGGGTCGCTCGTGGACGGTTTTGATGCGGCGCTTCCGTTCGTGCTGACTGGTGATCAGCAGACGGTGGGGGAGCAGATCTTTCACGATCTGGCCGAGCCGGTTCCGATGAATCGTCTGGTGCAGGGCGAAGTGGGCTCTGGCAAGACTCTCGTGGCATTGCGAGCGATGCTGGCGGTGGCCCAGTCGGGTGGGCAGTCGGCCCTGCTTGCGCCAACCGAGGTGTTGGCGCATCAGCATTTCCGATCCATCGTGCGCACTCTTGGCCCCGATCTTGCGGCAGAATTGCGCCCGACTCTCATCACAGGCCAGCTCTCCACGGCCGAGCGCAAGAAGGCGCTTCTCGCGAGCGTGTCTGGCGCCTCACGCATTGTGATCGGCACCCACGCACTCTTGGGCGATGCGGTGAGCTTCGTTGACCTCGGCCTAGTTGTCGTAGACGAGCAGCACAGATTTGGTGTTGATCAGCGTGAAGCACTGCGACTGAAGGGGGCCAAGCCACCACACGTTCTCGTTCTTACGGCGACACCCATCCCTCGCACGGTCGCGATGACAGTCTTTGGTGACCTCGATATTTCGTCGATCGCCGAATTGCCCGCTGGTCGCCAACCCATCAGCAGTCATGTGGTTCCGCTGGCCGAAAAACCCGGTTGGGTGTCTCGTGTGTGGCAGCGTTTAGCCGAGGAACTCGCTATTGGCAGGCAAGGTTTCGTCGTGTGCCCCGCTATCGATGCCAAGACGCAAGAGCCCGGCAGTGACCCTGCGCCGGCAGCGGCTGATGATCCGGATGCCGGACCGCCGCGACCTATCGCCAACGTTACTGAGGTGTTGGCTTCGCTACGCAGCAACGAGGTGCTCGCAGGTAAGCGCATCGAGGCACTCCATGGCAAGTTGTCGAGCGACGAAAAAGATGACCTTATGCGGGCGTTCGCTGCCGGTGATGTCGATGTTCTTGTCGCAACGACAGTGATCGAGGTTGGCGTTGACGTGCCAAACGCTTCTGTGATGGTCGTGCTTGACGCTGATCGCTTCGGGGTATCCCAGTTGCACCAGTTGCGCGGCCGTGTTGGCCGAGGTGGCGTGCCGGGCCTGTGCCTGTTTGTGACTGCAGCGGAGGTGGAGTCGCTTGCCCGCGAACGTGTTGAGGCTGTGGCATCCACTCTTGATGGTTTCGAGTTGGCGAACAAAGACCTTGAGCTTCGTCGTGAAGGTGATGTGCTCGGCGGTGTGCAATCGGGTGGGCGTTCGAGTTTGAAGCTGTTGCGGGTGGCCAATGACGGGCAACTCATTACGGAAGCGCGGGAGGCTGCGCAGGCGGTCTTGGCTGACGATCCGTCTCTGGCCGAGCATCCGGCGCTCGCCGAAGCACTCACGCGTCGCCTTGATGAGAGCGCAGAAGCCTTCCTCGGCAAGAACTAAGTCCCTGTGACCTTGCTGGCGAGTTTCCTCGCACAGCGAACTCCCACGCGGTGAGCAGCACTCAGCCACTATCGTTGAGGCATGAGTCGGATCGCTGTCGTTCCTGGGTCCTTTGACCCTGTCACCCTGGGCCACCTGGATGTGATTGAGCGGGCAGCAAGAACCTTTGACGAGGTGCACGTTGTTGTCGTGCACAACCCGGGCAAGACGGCGCTTCTGCCGATCGCACAGCGGGTTTCGCTCATTGAGCAGGCGGTGGCGGATGCACGGCTTGCCGGCAACATTCGGGTCACGAGTTGGAGCATGGGTTTGCTCGTCGACTACTGCACCGAGGTTGGGGCGAGTGTCATTGTTAAGGGCATCCGTTCTCAAGTGGATGTCGCGTACGAAACCCCGATGGCGATCGTGAACCGCGATCTTGCTGCTGTCGAAACAATTTTCATGCTGCCAAACCCTGAACACGCTTATGTTTCGAGCTCGCTTGTGCGGCAGGTTGCCGCTCTGGGCGGCGATGTTGCGCCGTACGTTCCGCGGTCAGTTTCTGATTTTTTGCAGGCGCCTCGCGAGTAGTACGGGCACAATGGGTCTATGACTCTTACTCTCGGATACAAAGCCTCAGCTGAACAGTTTGCCCCACGTGAGCTCGTAGAGATTGCGGTCGCGGCCGAAGCCCATGGCATGGAGAGTGTTGCGGTAAGCGATCATTTCCAGCCCTGGCGTCATGAGGGTGGTCATGCACCGTTCTCACTGAGCTGGATGGCTGCTGTTGGAGAGCGCACGAGCACGATTCGGATTGGCACGAGCGTGATGACCCCCACTTTCCGTTACAACCCTGCCGTTCTGGCGCAGGCTTTTGCCACGATGGGTTGCCTTTATCCTGGGCGCATCATGTTGGGGGTTGGCACGGGTGAAGCGCTCAACGAGGTCGCTACCGGATTCCGTGGTGCTGGCGCGCAGGACTGGCCCGAGTTCAAGGAGCGGTTTGCGCGCTTGCGCGAATCAGTGCGCCTCATGCGTGCACTCTGGACCGAGGATCGGGTGTCGTTCGAGGGAGAGTACTACTCCACTCACGAAGCCAGCATTTATGACCGCCCCGACCAGCCCATCCCGATTTACATTGCTGCGGGCGGCCCGATGGTTGCCCGCTACGCCGGTCGTGCCGGTGATGGTTTCATTTGCACCTCTGGCAAGGGCATGGAGCTCTACAACGACGCGCTCATTCCTGGCGTCAAGGAGGGTGCGGCTAAGGCTGACCGCAAGTTCGAGGACATCGACCGGATGATCGAAATCAAGCTCTCCTACGACACCGACGCCGAGCTCGCCCTCGAAAATACACGTTTCTGGGCCCCGCTTGCGCTCTCGAAGGAGCAGAAGCACGACATCACTGATCCGATCGAGATGGAGAAGGCTGCTGACGCGCTGCCGATCGAACAAATCGCTTCGCGGTGGATCGTGGGCAACGACCCAGACAAGATTGTTGAAGAGATTCGCCAGTATGTGGATGCCGGACTCAATCACCTCGTGTTCCACGCGCCCGGGGGCGACCAGCGTCGTTTCCTCGAGCTCTTCGAGCGCGACATCGCACCGCGATTGCGGGCGCTGTAGCGACTAGAGCGCGAAGTACTTAACGAACGATGGGCGGATGCGTGAAGCATCCGCCCATCGTTGGTGTGTGGCGTTGGCGCGTCGACAGCGGCGTGCTGACTAGCTTGTAACGGCGACTGTCTCGGACGATCGAGCCTGGTTCGCGGAGTTGGTGCTGACCTCAATCTTGCGAGGTTTTGCCTTCTCCGACACCGGGATGATGACGCTGAGTACGCCGTTGTCGTAGCTGGCGCTGATGTTTTCGCGGTCAATGCCGGCGCCAATGCTGAACTGGCGCAGGTAGGACCCGTAGCGACGCTCCTGCGATAGCCACTTGGCTCCTTCGCGCTCGCCGGCGGTGCGTTCGGCACGAATGGTAAGCAGCTGGCCATCGACGTCAACGTCGACGGAGCCGGGGTCTACGCCCGGAAGGTCGGCGGTGAGAACGTACTCGTCGGCCTGACGGTAAAGATCCACGGGCATGGGCTGGGTGCCGACGCGGGACTGGGCTGCAGCGGTGAGCCGGTCGAGTTCGGCAAAAGGATCAAATGACAGTGTCATGGGAAACCCCTTTCTCAAAGTTGAGTCACGGTGACTCAATAATCAGAAATTAGCACTCTCACCCCGAGAGTGCCAAGTCATTTCGCTCACAGTTCGCTGATAACGAAGCGACCGTCGCCGGAGCGATCCGGCGACGGTCGGGTGCGGCGCAATCATCGGATGATGAACCGCGGATAGTTCTGCTCAGCGCGAGTCCGGGCTAAAGCCAGGCGCTCGCGACGGAGTTGGTGTTCGGCCCGGAATTCAGCGGTTGCGATCAGTCGAGCCCGGTGAGGACGGCGGCTCCACGTGATGAGCGCAACGCCGAGATGCAGAGCAATTCGGTCGATGAGTCCCACGCGGTGCGCCGAAGTTGGGCGCGACTGGGCGTTGTTGCTGGGTTCGGGCGGATGGTTAGGGCGGTCCTTAGGGGCCGCCAGAGTTGTGTTCATGAGGTGATCTTTCGTGACAGAAGCTGATGCGGAAGGCGCGCAAAAGCGCGCCGGTTCGGGTGGCGACCCAACGTCATCCCTCGGCGATCGCGAGTTGCAGAAGAAGGAGAGATCATCGCGATGCGCTGGCGCTCCAGATGAGGTGGGCGCAGACTCGTCAGTCGAACGCAGTCTCGTGATGATCGAGTTGAGTCGTGTGCTCCGTGAGCGCCGCCACCGTCAGAACCGGTTGGCGGAGATCGCTAGCCGGTTAGGCGGAGAGGGTGCCGACGGAGCCGGCGATAGTCGGAATCATTCCGATAGTTGAAATAAACACGCGAGGCTCCTTTCGATTGTTGGCGTTTGCTCAGTGTAGAACTATCGCCAACTGAGAATCAAGACCCAATTTGGCGACGATCTATTGCCGGTGCTGCCGGTGCTGCCAGTGCTGGTCCATCAGGACGGGGTTGCCGTCTGGATCTTCGAGAACAATGCTGGCTGGGCCTTCGGTGGAATCATCCACACCGTTGATAATTGCCGCCGTTCTTCAGCATGAGCCAGCCCGGTGAACGGCCAAGTATCCGGTCAGCGGTTTGGGAATTCGCTGGTTCATCCGTTGTGACACGGCAGAGGCGCAGTCCGCGCGACAATAGACAGATGCCCGCCTCCGTTTCTGCGCCCCACATTGGCTATGCCGCAATGCTTGAGCGGTTTCATCCGCGCGACGTGTTGGCGTTTGCCCAGCACGCCGAATCACGCGGCTTTCGTGGGGTGATGGCCGCAGACCACTATCAGCCGTGGACGCCGCAACAGGGCCAAGCTTCCTTCGTGTGGAACGTGCTGAGCGCGCTTGGCCAAACCACGATAGGTGACTTAGGCACCGGAGTCACAGCGCCCACATTTCGTTGGCATCCCGCGATGGTCGCTCAGGCATCGGCCACTCTTGCCGCAATGAATCCGGGCCGGCACTGGCTGGGCCTTGGCAGTGGTGAGGCCATTAACGAACATGTGGTCGGCCAGTACTGGCCTGAAGCGCCCGAACGCATCAACCGCATGTTTGAAGCCGTCGAAATCATCAAGAAACTGTTCGCCTCGGGGCTGGCAGGCAAAGATGTGCGCCACGATGGTCAGTTCTACCGGCTGGAGTCGACTCGGCTCTGGACAATGCCCGAGACCGCACCCGAGATCTTGGTCGCCACCGCCGGTCCCGTCGCAGCCAAACGCGCAGGGAAAACGGTTGATGGGCTCATCACCGAGGCCGCGCCGCTCGAAAAGATTGACATGCTGCTCAAACGATTCGCTGAGGGTGCACGTGAAGCCGGCCGTGACACTGCACAGCAGAGCCGCGTCTTGAGACTGCATCTCAGTTGGGCGGACACTGACGAGCAGGCGATGAAGAACGCCATCACCGAGTGGCCTAATGGTGGTCTGCGATTCGCAAAGAACGACATCCGGTCACCATTCGAGCTTGAACAACTCGCCCGAATGGTTCGTCCTGAAGACTTTGAAGGCCGGATGCCCGTCAGCGCGGATCCTGACGTGCACCGTGCCTACATCCAGAGCTACCTAGACCTCGGCTTCGACCGCATTTACCTCCACAACGTTGGTCGAAATCAGCGGGAATTTCTTGATGTTTTCGGTCGTGATGTGCTTCCCGCATTGCGCAAATAGTGTCGCGGTTGCCAATGCCGCAGACTAGACACGTGAGAATGAGCGCCTGGGCCGTGCCCGGCATCCCCGAAATTATGTCCGGTGACGACCTCGTGCAGGTGATATCGGCGGCATTGATTGCCGACTCGAACGATTCGCCGGACGGTGGGCTTGAGGATGGCGACATTCTCACGGTCACCTCCAAGATTGTGAGCAAGGCCGAGGGTCGCGCAGTGAAGGCGGCTGATCGTGAGCAGGCAATCACCGACGAAACCGTTCGTGTAGTGGCGTCACGGGAGCACCCCAACGGTGTGACCCGCATCGTCGAGAATCGCCTCGGGCTGGTGATGGCTGCGGCCGGTGTCGATTCGAGCAATACGCCCGACGGCATCGTGTTATTGCTTCCGCTCGATCCCGATGCGACTGCTCGCCAATTGTGCTCGGCGCTTCGTGAACGCTTCGGTGTGCGGATTGGCATCATCATTACGGATACCGTTGGCCGTCCGTGGCGGCGAGGTCAAGCCGATATTGCGATTGGTGCTGCGGGCATCCGCGTTCTCGATGACCTTCGCGGCACCTCTGATGCGTCGGGGCGCCCACTTGCCGTCAGCGTTACTGCCGTTGCCGATGAGATCGCTGCAGCGACAGATCTCGTGAAGGGCAAGGCCGGGGGATTGCCTGTTGCTGTGGTGCGCGGCCTTGCGCAGCACGTAGCTGAGATCGATGTGCCGGGAGCACGTTCGCTGGTGCGCGTTGGCGCGGACGATATGTTTCGGATGGGCACCAAGGAAGCGTGGTTGGCAGGCTTCGACGAAGCTCACACCGATGTTGACGTCGACGGCGATACTGGCCTCACTCGCGGCCAGCCCAACCGGGCCGGCAGTAAAGAAGATTAATACTCGACTGTGAGTCTGTTTGCCCCTATCCTGATCCCATGGGGAGTCTGATTTCGCTTGCGTTCTTCGCGTTGCTCATTGCGGTTCTGATCGACATCATTCTGATCGACGAATGGCGCATCAAGCACTTAGGCAAAATTACGTGGATCTTCTTGGTGATCTTCCTGCCCCTGATCGGCAGCATCCTCTGGTTCGTGCTTGGTCGCGAATATGCTCCGGCCACGCAGTCCAGCAGTTTCGGCGCTCCCCAACGTCGCGAATCTTTGCCCCCGCTAGACACAAGCAACACCGAAGCTGAGCTGGCCAAGCTCGATGCGGAGATCGCATTTTTTGAGAATCAAAAGAAAATTCGCGATCTTGAAGAGAAGCTCCGCGAGCGTAAGCAATTGCCGTAGTGCTCTAGCGCTGGCAGACTCAACGAATGGATGATGTGACTTCCACACCGATGCCCGATGACGTGTTCCATGATCACTGTGCTGCCATTGTGCGCAGTGTTTCGACGGTGATCGACGGCAAAGCTGATGCCGTGCGCTTGGCGCTTACGGTACTTCTGGCGGAGGGCCATCTCCTCATTGAGGATGTTCCCGGAGTTGGCAAAACCATGCTGGCCCGGGCGCTGGCCCGCACTGTCGACTGCTCTGTTTCGCGAGTTCAGTTCACGCCAGATTTGCTACCCGCCGATATCACCGGTGTTTCGGTCTACAACCAGAACACGCGTGAGTTCGAATTCAAAAAGGGGCCGGTATTTGCGAATATCGTGATCGGCGACGAGATCAACCGGGCCAGCCCGAAGACGCAGTCTGCGCTCCTCGAATGTATGGCGGAGTCGAGTGTGACGGTTGATGGCCACACTTACGAACTGACGAGCCCATTCATAGTCGTTGCCACGCAGAATCCGATCGAGATGGAAGGAACGTATCCGCTGCCCGAAGCGCAGCGAGACCGTTTCATGGCGCGGATTTCGATGGGGTATCCGGATGCGGAGTCCGAGTTGGCCATGCTGAGGTCGCGCGAGCTCTCGAGCCCACTTGATTCGCTAACGCCCGTTGTGAGCGTCGAGCAGTTGCGCGACTTGATTGCCACGGTGCGGCGAGTATTTGTCAGCACCGCGGTGGAAGAATACGCCGTTGCTATTGCTCAGGCGACGCGTCGTGATCGTGAGGTTCGGGTGGGGGCGAGCCCTCGGGCAACGCTTCACCTTGTGCGGGCGGCGAAGGCCAGGGCGGCTATCGACGGTCGCGATTTTGTTCTTCCGGATGACATTGATGAACTCGCCGTGACTGTGCTCGCGCACCGAATGATTCCGGCTCGCCATGCTGGTGACACTGCTGCGGTGCTCTCGGGTCACTCGATCGCCGATGTGATTGAGCGCATTGTGGCTGAGACTGCCGTTCCTGTTATCGCTGCCGCTTCCTAGATCACTCATCATGCCCCGCGCAGACTTTCGGCGATCTATCCGCATCATTCTTGGCGGTGCCCGTCTGACGCGCCGAGGAATTGTCTTCGTGGTGTGGGGGATAGTGACGGTTCTTCTGGGTTTCGGCGTTGGTATGCCAATTTTGTTATATGTCGGATGCTTCGCGGTTGCGTTGCCCCTTGTAGCGCTGTTGTTTGTGCGAACTCGGGAGTCGGCGCTGAGCGTTTCTCGTCGTTTTTCGTTCCCCGTTGTTGAGGCGGGAAACACCACTGCGGTAACCCTGCGCGTTGATAATCATTCACAGCGAGCGACTTCGCCTGTGCGGTGGCGAGATGCGTTGCCGTGGCGGCCCTGGGTGACAGACAGCGGTTGGCTTCCGCGGTTGTCGGTCAAGACTCGCTTGGCGAGTGACCGCAGCGCGGCGCAATTGAGTTATTCATTGACGCCAGCCAGCAGGGGAATTTTTGAGATCGGTCCTCTCGTCGTTGAGGCAACTGATCCATTCGAGCTTGCGTGGGGCGCCTGGAACGTTGGCTCCGAGTCCTCGCTCATCGTGACTCCGCGGGTCGCACAACTCGCAACGAGTGCGCTTGTTGCTCAGTCGGGTGATGGTGAGGCACGCGTTGTCCAGCGCCGGTCGGCCGGCGATGATGACGACGCAATGACGCGCGAGTACCGGCGCGGCGATGCGATGCGCCGGGTGCATTGGAAAGCATCCGCCAGACACGGCAGCTTGATGGTTCGCCAAGAGGAGCAGCACAGTTATCCCGAGGCCCGAATCATTGTCGATACCCGACTGGAGGGTTATCCCGATGCGAGTCGGGCAACAGCGCTGCGGGCTGTTGGCGGCGACCGGGTATCGCCGGCGCACAGTGCCCGCTTTGAATGGGTTGTTGGCATGCTGGCATCCGCGGCGGTGCAGTTGCGTCGAGAAGGATTCCTTGTTCAGATCATTGAAACGGGGCAATCGCAGCTGACGGATGCCGCAACGCTGCACCGCAGATCGTCTGCTGAGCAAGAATTGCTGACTCGACTCGCGGCTCTGGCTCCGATTGAAACGCCGGCCGACTGGTGGGGTGACCCTGCATCTCGTTCGTTCGCGCGTGGTCCGGTCATCGCGTTGGTTGCACGGCCTGAACCGGCGACGATTGATTACCTCGTGAGTCAATCGACCAGCACTGTGCTCGCGGTGGTATTCATTGTGGAATCGACCTCTAGTTTTGGCGATCGGGAGCGGACGAACGCACCGCAGCGTCCGCCTCTCGCTGTGGAGCTTCGTGCCGCAGGCTGGAGAGTCATCTCGGTGCAGTCGTTTGACGATGTCGCTGACGCCTGGAATCTGTTCGTCGCGGAATCGATGGTGGCGCGTGAACGTCACTGATAGCGCACGTTTGGCTAGCATCGAGCGCCACACCTACCGGCTTCAACTGTGGTCGATGGCCGGTGTCATGGCGTTGGCTGTTGGCATCGCAGCCGGCAGCCTTGGGGCCGTGCTGACGGAGGGGGCATGGTGGTTCCCGTTCATGGCAATGGTGATGGTGATGTTAGCCACCGCCGCTGCGGTTCGCGGTGTGACCAAGCGTCGTCTTGTCGGCACGATGGCGGCCTTCCTCTCTGGCGGAGTCATTCTCATCCTGATGTTTGCGGCCGACACGGCGATTGCCGGGATCATCCCGACGGGCGAGACTTTTGCCCGCTTTGCGCAACTCGTCAGCGACGGCGATGAGTCGATCGCGAATCAACGTTTTCCTGCGGATGCCGAAATTGGCATCGTCTTTCTGATCTGTTTGGGTGCGCTAGCGGTGACGCTCGCCATGGATGTTGCAGCCTTCGTGCTGCGCAAACCGGCGTTAACCGGCATCCCGTTGTTGATTCTGTTGCTGGTGCCGAGTCTGGTTCGCAGCGAGTTGCATGATGCTTTTGTCTTCGCGACGACGGCGCTGGCGTATGTCGCGATCTTGTTGGTTGCTTCTCAACGGGCCAGCGTGCGCACAGCGTGGCCTTTAGTGGCGGTAGCTCTCGTGATTTCGCTCATCGTTCCTGTGTTGCTGCCAAGCGTTGAGCCTGCGGTTGACGCGGGAAGTCGTCCTGGCCTGATCTCGACTGGCGTGAATCCCATCATCAACCTGAGCAGTGATCTGCGGCGTAACGCACCCCTGCTTGCCCTGCAGTACACCGCTGAGGGCACGGGCGAGTACCTCCGGGTTGCCGCCCTCGACACGTTCGACGATGACACGTGGCGGCCATCGGAGAACGACGATGCACGTAGTGATGCGATTGACACGTTCCCCGAGCCTGCGGGGCTTACGCCAGAGGTGCCGCGCAGCGAAAACATGATGCAGATCGAAATTGAGCGCATCCGAGGTAAATATTTGCCTGTTCCCTATGCGACGTCTGGCATTTCGGGGCTGGATGGCGACTGGAGTTGGGAACCAGAGGGCCTCACCGTTTCCACTGTGGATGCCAACTCAAAAGATCAAGCGTATGAAGTGTCGTTCGTCACACCAGCGCCATCGATCGAGCAATTGAAGGCGGCTCCGACAGTGCTGCCAGACGGTTTTGACAAATATCTGGCGCTACCCGAAACGCTACCGGCCGTTGTTGGCGAGACGGCGCTTGACGTGGCTGGTGACCTGCCTACGCGTTTTGATCAAGCGCTCGCTCTTCAGTCGTTCTTCAAAGACACCGATTTTGAGTATTCCGAGAGTGCGCCGCTCACCGATGACTATGACGGTTCTGGGGCAGAGGTCCTCGCCGAGTTCTTGAGCGCGCGCAGCGGCTACTGCGTGCATTTTGCCTCCGCTATGGCGGCGATGGCCCGCACTCTCGACATCCCTGCCCGCGTCGTTGTCGGGTTCACGCCCGGTCAAAAGAAAGCAGATGAGGAAACTGACGAGATTCGGTTCGTCGTGACGACGGACAATTTGCACGCGTGGCCGGAGTTGTACTTTCCGACCGTCGGGTGGATCCGGTTCGAACCAACGGTCTCTGTGGGCACTGAGCCCCGGTTCGCGCAAAGCATCGTTGACGATCCCAATACGCCAGACGTAGATGAGTCCCAACCAGAGCCTGCCGCAACGCCAGCACCCACGCCGACAGCGACCTCCGGAGCCCGCCCCGATCTCCCTCTTGATGAGCAACCGAGTAGTTCACCGACTGGCCCCGCTGCGGTATCCCCGTTCTGGTGGTTGCTTCTCGCGCTACCGGTTCTCCTGCTGATACCAGCGCTCGTGAGGGCGATTCGTCGTGGGCTGCGCTTGACCGCCGTCTCTCGAGGAGGTGTCGCTCCGGCCTGGCGCGAAGTGCGTGACACCGCCCGAGATCTGGGGCTAGCCATTAGTGCAACCGCCACCCCGCGCCAGCAATATGAACAGATGGCAGCTCAGCTGGGTTCGTCGAGTGCGAGCGCACTGGCAAGCCTTCTGACCAGTGTCGAAGCTGCTGCCTTTGGTCCGCGCGCGACTGCGTTGCGACCGGCGGCTGTGAGATCGGCGCTGACGTCATTGAGGTCCGCTGCGAATTGGCGAGCGCGACTGCGGGCACGCTGGGCACCGCGCACAGCGTTTGGGCCGGTCGAACGGTCCCGCTAGGCGGGACTAAAACCAATGACCGGTTTGCCAGTAACCGGGTTGTGAAGAATTGAGGCTCGCACGCCGTAGACGTCAGCGATAAGCGCTTCAGTGAGTACCGTTTCGGTAGGGCCAGCAGCCACAACGCGACCGTGCGAGAGCACGATGATGTGATCGCAGTAGCTCGCGGCGAGTGACAGATCGTGCAACGCCGCCAGCACGGTAACCCCGGTGGTGCGGAGCTCTGCAAGCAGCTCGAGGACCGCAAGTTGCGCGGCAATGTCGAGGTGGTTCGTTGGCTCGTCGAGCGTGAGCAATTGTGGTTGCTGAGCGAGCGCCCGAGCGAGCATTACACGCTGCTTTTCGCCGCCAGAAAGACTCTGGAATTCTCGGCCCCGAAAGTCGGTCATACCCACGGTGGCGAGGCTTTCGGTGACGACAGCTGCTGACTCGGCGGAATCCGCTTCCCACAGTGACTGGTGGGGGAGTCGGCCAAGCTGCACAACCATGTCGACGGTGAGCGATGAGTCTGTGGTTGCATCCTGCTCCACAAACGCCGCCAAACGTGCGCGTTGTCTTCGCGGCATCCCGAGGAGGTTTTCTCCATCGAAGTGAACGGAGCCGGATGCCGGAACCTGCACGGCGGTAAGGGCACGCAACAGGGTGGACTTTCCGGCACCGTTTGGCCCGACGAGCGCGCTCAGCGAGCCGCGGGCGACGGTGCAGTCGACATTGTCGATGAGGAGGGTGCCGTCGATCGTGACGCTGATGCGTTCGCCAACGAGGCCATTCTGCTCGCTCATGTTGAACTCTTTCGACGAGTGAGCAGGAAGGCAAAGATGGGAGCGCCGATCATCGCGGTCACGATCCCCACCGGGATCTCTCGTGGATCAAAAAGCGTGCGGGCGAGCGTGTCTGCCCAGACGAGGAACACTGCCCCCAATAGTGCGCTGAGGGGCAACAGCGCTCGATGGCCGGGCCCGACGAGCAGTCTCACGGCGTGAGGCAAGATGAGTCCGACGAATCCGATGGAGCCGCTGACTGAGACCATGGCTCCGGTGACGAGCGCAGTCGCCGCGAGAAGCCCCCACCGCGTCGCGCTGACGTTGACGCCGAGCGACGCGGCTTGCACATCGCCAAACGCAAAAGAATCGAGCAAGCGCCCCGTGAGCATCACCGGGATGCCGACAACAATGATCGCTGTCATTGTGATGGCGACAGCGGGCCAGCGTGCACCGCTCAGCGAACCAAGCAGCCACGAAAGAACTTCGCGGTAGGAGTCACCGGTGACCGTCCAGAAGATCACAAAGCTCGTGATTGCGGAGGCGAGGGCCGAAACAGCAATCCCCGCAAGCACAGTGCGTGAGGGAGTGATCGAGCCAAGCGACCCGGCGAGCAGCAGCG
Source organism: Rhodoglobus sp. G.S.23 (assembly GCF_056675935.1). Lineage (NCBI taxonomy): Bacteria > Bacillati > Actinomycetota > Actinomycetes > Micrococcales > Microbacteriaceae > Rhodoglobus > Rhodoglobus sp. G.S.23. The sequence continues at coordinate 2,039,962 of NZ_CM155237.1, read as the reverse complement.
TCAACGTCAGCGCAAGAAGTGCACCCACGAACGCCGCCAACGGCAAAAGGATGGCCGCGCCGAGCAGCAAAACCGAGACCGCACCAAGCGCAGCACCAGAAGACAGCCCGAGCAAATACGGGTCGGCAAGCGGATTGCGAGTGATTGCCTGCATAACGGCACCGCTTAGCGCCAACCCGGCTCCAACCGCAGCCGCAGTGAGCACCCGCGGCAACCGCAATTGCCACACAATTCCATCGCGCAGCTCCGTTAACGGGCTCACCCCGATGCCGAGATGGCTGCCGATTGACCGCCACACCTCATCAAATCGGATGTCGGCAGGCCCGATCGTCACCGCAATCGTGATCGACACCAGAAGTGCGACCCCAAGAGCGGCGCCGAGCGCGAAGGGAGAAACTTTAGCCATCGAGCTCCGCAATTTGAGCAGTCAAACTTTCTGCTGCCTCTACGCTGCGCACGCCAGCTTCACTTGCCGCGAAGGGCACCACGAGGTAACGGCCAGCCTTCACCGCGCTGAGGTTTGCGGTTGCGGGGTTCGCCTCGAGAACGCCGATCTTCTTCTCGGCACTGTTCCAGGCGGCATCCACCAGCACGATGAAATCGGGGTCAGCGTCGACTACGGCTTCCCAGTTGTATGGTGCCCAGGTGGCATCCACATCGGCGGCAATGTTGGTGAGGCCGACGGTGTCGAGCAACAACTGCGGGGCACCGATTCCGGCGCCAACGTAGGGGGTGTCAGACCCGGACGAGAACCAGAGTGCTGTGCGCGAATCACCATTGGCATCGATTGCTGCGAGTCGATCACGCTGGTCGGTGATCAGGTCGCTCGAATCGACGCGGAAAATTGAGGCAACAGTTTCGATGTCGTTAAACACGTTGTCGAATGTCAATTGTGCGGGCTGTTCAGCGCTCTGGCAGGCGGAGGGTGCCACAAAGGTGTTGATGCCGAGCGCGCTGAGGTCGGCACGTTCACCGGCACCATCAGCGCTGAATGTTGATTCCCAGCCGGCGAAGACTAGGTCGGGTTCACGGTCAAGCACGGCCTCTTCGCTGGGTACGCGCTCCGCGATCGAGGTGAGTCCTGAAGCTTCGGATGCCCATTCCTCGGGCACCGGACCATCCTGGAATGCGGTTCCAATGATGCGATCGCCGAGCCCGAGCGCCAGCAGCAGCTCAGTAGTGGACGACTTGATGGTGATTACGCGTTCTGGTGCGGAATCGAAACTCACATCGAAACCGCAATTGCTCAGCTCGACGGTGTCGGTTGAGGAGTCGCTCGACGGAGCTGTTGACGGGGTGGCGGTAGCCGCGCATCCGCTGAGAGCAAAAAGTGAGACACCGGCGACAAGCGCGGTGCGGGAAAGTACAGACAAAGGGGCCTCCGAAAAACCGTGAATTTCGGCGCTGGGCGCGCGGAACAGGGTGAATAGTGTTTCGAGAAGACCGGCAGCCCAATCCTGGGCAAACCAACCACGCCATACCAAGCGCACGGGTCTGTAGAAACCATCCTATTAGGGCGGAGATGTCATGGTCGCCCTTCATACGAGCACCGAGTGGCTGTGCGATCGCTGACCGGGGGCGACAGCGAGGCTGTTGCGAGGGTAGAATTGACGATCGTGTCTAGAATCAACGAGAGTCCGTATGCCGTGTTGGTGCGCGATCTCATGCACCGCCCAGGTGAGATGAGAGAGCACTCGCTCGACATCGTCGTACCCGAAACCTTTGGGACCACCGTAATTGAGGTTCCCCAGGGCGCGGAATTGTCCATCGATGGCCGTTGTGAATCACTTCATGACGGTATTTTGGTGGATGCCGTTGTCGCGGGAAAAGCTAAGGCAGAGTGTGTTCGCTGCCTCATTGATGTCACGCTGCCGGTTCGAGTCGAGTTTCAAGAACTTTTCGCGTATTCTGAGGACGAAGCTTTCGACTACACGGTTATCGACGAATACATCGATCTAGAACCTGTAGTGCGGGATGCGGTGGTTTTATCATTACCGTTCCAGCCGGTCTGTCAGAAGGATTGTCTTGGCCTGTGCCCTGAGTGTGGGGTTCGGTTGCTCGATAATCCAGGACACGAACACGAAGCGCCGATTGATGCCCGCTGGGCAGCGTTGGCTGGCCTCCAAGATTTCACGCAAGACTCGCACGATCACGATTTGAACGACGCGAACGATTCACCTGAGACCCAAGAAGAAAAGAGTTAGTCATGGCAGTACCAAAGCGCAAGATGTCGCGGGCCAGCACCCGCATGCGCCGCGCCCAGTGGAAGGCAACCCCTCCCACACTCGTCAAGACCGTTGAAAACGGCAAGACCGTTTACAGCCTCCCGCACCGCGCCAAGGTAGTCGAAGACTCCGCTGGCACGCCTCTGTACATGGAGTACAAGGGCCGCAAGGTAGCTGACGTTTAACTAGTTTCCTTTTCTCGGGTCACATCATGGCGGTCACGGGCTCTAGCGCACCGGCTGAGCTCTCCGCCGTGCTCGGGGTCAGTATTGACCCCGATTTGCTTGTGCTTGCGCTAACGCATCGCTCTTTCGCGTACGAAAACGGCGGCATTGCCAACAATGAGCGGCTCGAGTTTCTTGGTGATTCAATTCTTGGCCAGGCGGTTACGGTCAAGCTGTATCGCGATAACCCGGATCTTGATGAGGGCGACCTTGCCAAGCGCCGGGCTAGTCTCGTTTCTTCTGTTGCGCTTGCCGAAATCGCGCGCCAAATTGGGTTGGGCGCCTTCATCCGTCTTGGCAAAGGCGAAGAGCAGACTGGTGGCCGCGAAAAGCCGTCGATTCTGGCAGACACCGTCGAGGCGGTCATCGGTGCCGCCTACCTTGATCTGGGCGGTGACGAAGCAACTGCGCTCGTCTTGAGACTTGTGGCACCGCTGTTGGCTGATCCTGAACGTTTTGGCGCCGCCATGGACCCGAAGACGAGTCTTCAAGAGCTCGCAGCAAAAATGGGTCGTGGTGTGCCCGACTATCGCATCGAAGATAGCGGCCCCGACCATTCCAAACGTTTCCACGCCAGTGTTGTCCTCTCCGATAAGGTCATTTCGACTGGCGTCGGCTCCAGCAAGAAGCAGGCCGAGATGGCCGCGGCGCTCGAAGCCTGGACCCTCCTCCAAACCGCAGTGAAGTAGCTGGCGTGCCCGAACTTCCCGAGGTTGAAGTTGTGCGCGCAGGGCTCGAACCGGCCGTCACTGGCGCGATGGCGGCATCCGTCACCGTCTTTGACGAGCGCTCTCTGCGTCGCCATGAGGGGCCAAGCGAAGACTTTGTCGACCGTCTGACCGGCCGCACCTTTCTGACGCCTCAGCGCCGGGGCAAGTTCATGTGGCTGCCTCTCGCCGATAGCGATGAAGCGCAAGATGAAGCGCTCGTCACGCATCTCGGCATGAGCGGGCAGGTGCTTTTGCGCGATCGGAGTACGGATGACCGGCTCACGCGCATCCGCATCGAACTTGATCATCCTGACCACGGCGCACTGCGCCTCAACTTTGTCGACCAACGTATTTTCGGCTCGATGGCGATCGACAGCATGCTGCCCACCGTTGATCAGCCCGCTTTCGCGGTGCCGAGCCAAGTCGCTCACATCGCGCGTGATCCACTCGACCCCTTCTTCGATGATGCGAAGTTTTTGCGGTCGCTGAAAGCTAAGCGCACGACGGTGAAGCGGGCGCTGCTCGATCAGACCCTCATCAGCGGGGTCGGCAATATCTACGCCGACGAAGCGCTCTGGGCCGCGCGTGTGCACTACAACCAGCCCACCGAGAGCCTCAGTCGCCCGAAAGCCATGCAGTTGCTCGCCGAAGTGCGGGCGGTGTTCACCAAGGCCCTCGCCGAGGGCGGCACAAGCTTCGACACCCAGTACCTCAACGTGAACGGTGAATCGGGCTACTTCGCCCACTCGCTCAATGTCTACGGCCAGCAGGGGCGGGCGTGCCCGCGCTGCGGTCGCGAGGTCGTGCGCGAGAGCTTCATGAACCGGGGTTCGCACTTCTGCAAGTTCTGTCAGCGCATTCGTTGAAGGTTGTTCGCGATCTATCGCGCTTGATTTGTGGCAGATATCACTGTCAGTTATGACTGACTGCTGAAGATTCCCGCGGCTTTGACCCCTGTAGTGGGGCAGAATAATCGATCCACAGCTATGTTGCAGAAGCAACTTTTCTTGTATTTTTCTCATGTCGGGTGTTCGTATTCCCGCAGACAGAGGGTTGAGCGAATACGCTGATGCGTCCGATAGTTCTCGCCACGGCGTTCTTGCTTGTCATTGGTCAACTTGCTTTTGGGCTTACTGTGCCCGCACACGCAATTGCTACAGGCACAATCTCCGGGCATGTACTTATCGATGGGGCCCCGAACGTGTACCCGGGGAAACCAAACACCGTATCGCTGTATCAGGTGGTCGGAGTCGAAGACGTAGTGCCGGTGTACCGAACAGTTTCGCTGGACGTGAGCGGTAATTACGCAATTACTGGGATCTCACCCGGCACGTACACATTGGCCTTCCACTTTGGGTACGACTCGAGCAATGTCGGCGAAACGTACGCGCGGACCCAGTTTCTTGGTGGGGGCGCCGCTCCGCTTACTGGCACGAGATTCGCCCTGGCGGAAGGCCAGAACCTCGTACTGGACGACGAAGACGTGAGTCCATCTGGCGCAATAACTGGTCGAATGACAGACACCGCGGGAACGCCCCTCGCCGGATACGCCGTGCTGTACCAATCGGGCAATCGTGACAGCGAAAGTAGCTTAGTCGTAAGCGCTCGCATCTCCGCAGATGGAACTTGGGCCGCACGTGAACTTGTGACTGGCCCTTATTTCGTCGCCTTTACAACTTATGAGGCACGCGGAGGCACGTACTCATATCGCGGATACAACGGCGTAGTAGCTCCGTCGACTCCCTTCCAAACCCAGTGGTGGGAAGAGGCCGATTCGATTCGGGCGTCAACTCCCGTCTCGTTGACATTCCAAGGACAGACGATCAACGGGATCTCTGCGAAACTCGCGATACCCGGACCTCCGCGGGAACCTCAATGGGCAGGCGAAAAAGTTGGGGGGAACAATCCAGCTCAGAGTTCTTGTAGCCAGGCCTGCGGACAAGCTGACCCCGTGAATACGTCCAATGGTGAGTATTACGAGACCTTGACCGACCTTGCGATAAGCGGCATAGGGCCGGGGGTCGTCGTGGGTCGCAATTACTCATCGACGTTAGCAGCTGTTTCAAGCCCGTTCGGGTTCGGTTGGAATGCAAGCTTCTCAGCGCATCTGGTTGCAAGTTCTGAAAAGGCGTCGAACGGCCGGCCTGTTGCGGTGGATGTTATTCAGGAGAACGGTTCGATCGTCAAGTTTGCTCTCGATAGCACCAATTCTTACGTTGCTCCTGCTCGGATCAACGCTTCGTTGCTCTATAGCTTTGGCGATTGGGTCTATACACGCAATCAGAACGAAATTATCAACTTTGGCCCTGACGGTCGACTCGTGAATGTCAGCGACAGGCGAGGCAACACCGTTAGCTTTGAGCATGATCAGAATGGCGTTCTGACATCTCTGGTCGGCTCAGGAGATCGCCGGATTGACATCGGATGGTCTGGCTCGCGCGTGGCCAGTCTGACCGACCATGCGGGCAGGCAAGTTCAATTCGGGTACGACATCGCGGGAAACCTCGTATCAGTCACGAGTATGGACGGCAGCGAGACCCACTACGTATATGACGGCGCGCATCGCTTGACTCAAGTCATCAAGCCCGGGGGTGCCGCTACAACGAACACCTACGATACCAATTCACGCGTTGTGTCACAGAGTGACCCTGTCGGCAGAGTCACCACATTCGAATACACGCCTCCGACAACAACGGTTCAACATCCTGACGGATCCCTGACCGTCGATGAGTACTCGGAGGGCCTCCTCGTCGCGCAGACACTGGCCGCGGGGACGCCTGAAAGCGCTACCACCCGGATGTCATACAACAATGAAAACCGCCTGATCCGGCAGTCCGATGCACTGGGACGAGTCTCGTCGTACACGTACGACGAGCGCGGGAATCAGACGTCCATTAAGGATCCTCGCGGAGCCGTGGTTACGAGATGGTTTAGCTTCAATAGCGAGTTGATAAGTCAGCGAGATCAGCTGGGGAGGGAGGCCAGTTGGTCGTATGACGCAAACGGTGGAGTTGTAAGCGCTTATAGCCCGAGCGGAAGAACCCAAAGTTGGACGCGCAATTCTGATGGTTCGATCGCGTCTTGGACAGACGCGAATGGAAATGTTTCGACGTACCTTTACGACGATGCAGGTCGCGTCGTTTCCGCGACAGATGCCAACTCGCATACTGAGGCGACCGCATATGATCTCGCCGGACGAGTGGTGTCGACGACAAACGGGCTCGACGAGTCCGTCACGTATACACGCGATGCGATGGACCGAGTTTTATCCATCACAGACCCCATCAATCGAACTACCGCATTCACCTATGATCAGCGTGGCAATTTAGTTTCAACGCTCGATGCAAAGCAGCAGGTGACGGGGACGATTTACAACCTTGCTGATGAGGCAGTCGTAGTAACCAATGCGCGGGGAAAGACCACCACCCTCCTGTACACCCCTCGTGGACAGGTTGCGTCTGTTGTGGACTCACTTAGTCGAACGACTAGTTTTGGCTACAACCTCAGAGGAGAGTTGGTCTCCACAACCGACCCCCTGGGGCGCACTGCAATCAACGCATACGATGCAGCAGGTCAACAGGTGTCCACTACGTTGCCTAGCGGCGCGATAACATCCCGCACGTTCGACCCGAACGGCAATATTGCCACGCAAACTGACGCCAACAGCAAAACAACGTTGCAAATATGGAACGCCGACGGAACACTTGAGTCTGTAACTGATCCGCTCGGTCGGTATACGGCCATGCTCTACACACCCGACGGCGAACTCGCCGCGATCGAGTACCCCAACAACACCTCCGAGGCGTACACCTACGATTCTGCCGGGAATCGAATCTTGCTCATCAACGCTGATGGGGAACAGACTTCCTACACCTATGACTCCGCGAATCTCATGGTTAGTCGCACAGAGCCTGGCGGGCTAGTCAGTGGCTACGAATATGACGCCGCCAATCGCCCGTCGCGTGTGACTTCGCCTGATTCGTCTTCTATTACCTACACCTACGATGACGCCGGGCAGCGTACGCGAACACACTTCAGCGAGACTGGATCAACTGATGTTGTTGTCGCCTACGACGAGCTTGGGCGCCGAACAAGCATGGTCGATGAGTCAGGAACTTCTACCTACGTTTACGACTCGTCGGGAAACCTCACCGAATACACTGCAGCAGGTAGATCGCTCAGCTATGCCTACGACGACGCAGATCAACTGAGCGCACTCACCTATCCAGGGGTGAAGACTGTCGACTACACGTGGGACGCCGCTGGACAAATGACCTCGATGACTGACTGGGAGAACAGAACAACTACTTTCGGTTGGTCGGCTGATTCACAACTCACCAGTCAGACTCTTCCCAATGCTGTCACCGAATCACGAATATACGACCCTGCGGGCCAGACCAAAACGATCAAGACTGCAACCCCGTCAAAGACGTTGGGGACGTATACCTACAACTACGATGCTGCTGGGCAAATCACTTCGGATGTCAGCGCCGATGCGATTAAAGCGTCGCTGACTCGAGTATTCACCTACGATCCCATCTCGCAACTCACTTCGTCCAAATCTGGCACCGCAGCGAAACTCACTTACACTGCCACTCCGGGAAAGAACCTCACGAAGGTTGCCGACGGTACCAAGTTCACCTATAACGCCGCTCAGCAAGTTATCACTCAGAAACCGGTCAGCGGTGCGAGCACCGCGTTCGCTTACGACGCAAACGGAGCGCGAACATCCGCCATCGTTGCGGCTGCAGGCAGTACTCCTGCCCAGACAACGAGCTACGCGTACAACGCAGCCGATGCGCTCGCTTCTGTGGCGTTGCCGGGCTCGGCAACGGCGGTCACTTACACGGCTGATGGGGACAATCTCCGACAGTCGCGTACGAAGGGTGCGGCGACTACACGATACCTGTGGGATGTCAGTGGCAGTCTGCCGCTCTTGGTCGAAGCAGGCTCGACTAGCTATCTGTACGGGCCATCACACACTCCGCTCGCGCAGATTGATAGTGCTGGCAATATTGACTATTTGCATGCGGACCTTATCGGTTCGACCCGGATGACAACTAGTGGCTCGGGCGTGGTCACCTCGACTAATGCTTATGACCCGTTCGGTAAACGAACGCATACGGGAACTAAGGACTCTGCATTCGGGTTCTCCGGTAATTTGACTGATGTTGACACTGGTCTGATCTATATGCGCGCGAGGGACTACGACCCGAGGACGGGCCAGTTCCTTACTGTTGATCCTGCTCTTTACTTCACAGGTGAGCCGTACGCGTATGTCTCGAATAATCCGCTGTTGAGAATTGATCCCACCGGTCTGTGGGACCTTGTGTCTGATGTCATTGACCCTCTCGCGGTGAGCATGATGCGAGGCAGTCTGGCAGGCGCCACGAGCGCAATAGTGGGATTCGGGGATGGTGCAAGCCTTGGGTTCACCGACTTGTTCAGGGAATCCGCCGGTACGAACTGTGTCGTAGATAAAGGCAGTTGGTACTTCGGAGGTGGTGTCGTAGGAGTCGCCGGCATCACAGTCCTCAGTGGGCTCGTGTCTGGAGCCGCCCGCGCCGCTGGCGCGGCGAGAGTAGCACCCGAAATCAGGCCTGCAGTGCACGGCAACTCGCGGCTCAGCCCAAAAACTACGTTCTTGTACAGGTTATCGGACGAATCAGGCAACTACTTGAAGACGGGAGTCACGAGCAACCCTGGCGGAAGATACACACAGAATTTCCTATCGGACAAGAAACTCGAGTTCCTAACGAGCGGCCCACGGTCGAACATGCTTAACTTAGAGCGCTTCATCGTGGAGCGGGATCCAGGTCCCCTCAATTTCGAACGGTGGGCGGGCAGCTTTGCTAAGGATGTTCCATGAATAATATTCAATCAACTCCGGCGTTCTCGCTTGGGGTAGTCGTGGGTGGCACGAGTGCCGACTCCCGAGCATGGGGTGATGCAATAATGGAATTGGCGCGCAGGGTCAAAGAAGAAAGAGCCCAAGTCGAGTCCGCCCTGCGCGTGAACTTGGTCTTTCAGGTGCCGGGCGAGGTCCTCCCGGTGGATTTTTCAGGCGTCAGGACCGGGCGATACTCGCGAAACGAGCGCTTGCTCTTAATACAAGCCGCTGTTCCCCAATCGCCGGTACCGCTCGATCCGAAAGAAGTTCTTTTGCCACTGATTGCTGATTCGATTGAGCTTGCGGAGAAGTTCGCGCAGCGAAAAGGGATTATCAATGGACGGCTTGAGTCACTTCGTTCCCTGGCTATGCGTTTGAGCGCGGATAGTGGTTTTTCGTAGCCGGGAATGTCAGCCAGAGTCAGGCGATCGCGTGCTTGGGTTGTCGCCTGAGTTCGACCTCTACGTCAAGACTGGTGCTGAATTGACAAAATCTCTACTCACCGCGATTGCCAAAGGTGACATTGAGTTAAAGTTTATTCCATGACGCGCGAAAAGAGACGACCGCGCGGGACGACGGCCGGGGGATTCATGGCTGAATTGTCCACAGACACTGAGTTCATGGCTGCCTCAGCTGCTCGTGAATCAGCGCGCGAAGCGCATGCCGCCGAGTGGCGAAATGCTGAACGCCCTATAGTCAAGGCACTTCACTCTGCTGGTGTTGAGGTGGATTCGGTTTGGGATCTTATTAATACGAGCACGCCGTATCCACGCGCCCTGCCGGTCCTCATCGAACACTTAGAGCGGGGCAAATACCCTGATCGAGTGAATGAGGGCTTGGCGCGTGCGCTCGCAGTGAAGCCATCTGTTCAATATTGGGAACGTCTCGTAACGCTCTACAAGATGGCGAATGAGAGTGACGAGCGCGACGGGTTAGCAGCTGCACTCGCCGCATGCGCGACTAAAGAGCAAATTGATTCGCTCATTGAGCTGATCACAAGCCCATCAAGCGGCAAGAACCGAGTGTTATTTGTGAAGCCCATCTTGGCTCTCGCCGGAGCCAGGGGCGAAGTCCTCATTGATTCTCTGAAGAGTGATCCCGTAGTGGGCCAAGAAGCCACCGCACGTCGCGCAGAAACCATGAGGCGCAGGCGAACACGAAACAAGTTGTAGCCTCGGCGGCGACCGAAAATAATTGCTCAACCGATCAACATACTGGGTTAGCAGGTGTGGTCACCTCGACTAATGCTTATGACCCGTTCGGTAAACGAACGCATACTGGAACTAAGGACTCTGCATTCGGGTTTTCCGGTAATTTGACCGATGTCGACACTGGTCTGATCTACATGCGCGCGAGGGACTACGACCCGAGGACGGGCCAGTTCCTTACAGTCGACCCTGCTCTGTACTTCACAGGTGACCCGTACGCGTATGTCTCGAATAATCCGCTGTTGAGAATTGATCCCACCGGTCTGTGGAACTTTGTGTCTGATGATGACTTACGAAATCCCTCGGGGCACCCCGGAGCTCCATCCGAACGTAACTGGCGTTCGGATTATGGATCCTACGACGACCGGCAAGTATCCGTATCCGCAGGGCTACGCTGCTTACATGAATAAGAGCGGTGACACGGTTAATCCACTTAGTGGGGCGGGAATCGACCGTAACCACCCCTTTGCCCGCCTGCCGCTGCCATGATGAAGCTCCATGAACTCCTTGAATTTGATCCGGCACTTCGGAAGTGGCAAGCGAAGCCGGAAATGAATCCGTTGACGGAGGAACATGCCCTCCAAGAAGCGCAACTTCTCGAGGTGCGATTCGACGCTCTGAGACTGAAAGTTGGAATCCTTTTCGATCTTCGTATGGCGCTCCAACTTCGGGAAGCAACCACCGGACTACTTGTGGCTTCTGGTGTTCGGGACTTTTCTTGGTCAGGGCCGAGTCGCGATACCGCCATGACGTGTTGGACCATAGACGGCTCCGAGCTAGGTGGATCTTCTGATTCGTTCGAGCTGGTACTGGGCTTGTGGCCGCCCGCAGGAGAGTTGGTATTGCGCGCGGATTCCGCCGCCTTCTTTGCGGGAGATGTCACTAGTCTCCGCGGCTGGACTGAGGACTATATCGATCTCGATCGATCGGAGGTAGATGCTTACCTACCGCACTGGAACTCATCATTTTCGTTGGTAAGCGCAGTCTTTCGGGATGCGTAAGCAACGCAGGTAGACAGACGAGGAAATGCCGAAGATTTTCTGGCGCGCGGAGGATCGGCTAGCACATCACCATTCCAAGCCAAGTCGCTTTTCGAGGGTCTTCAGTGCGGCAGGAAACAAGCACGACACCATACTCGTGGTGCAGCTCGCTAGATCGCCAATGCCGGCAATCTAGCGAGCGCGTTTTAGCCCCAGGTGCGTGCGTCACCGCTGGTGCGGTAGTCGGGCCAGGGGAGATCGATCGGTGGCTGGAAGTCCACCGGCAGCAGGGCGGGCATCGGTTCGTCAGCGACTCGCTTGTCGAACTCGTTCTTCGCCTCGGCGAGGAGTGCGGGGTCAACCAGCAAGTCGATGAAAGTTCCTGCAACGGTCTTGCCGGCGGTCTCGATGGTGGGGTCGATCGTCTCGGGGATGCCGCCGAGAGCATTCATGACCCACCCCGGGTAGGCGCCTTTGCCTGGCGCAGGCTTGAGCGCGGGGCGTGAGACATAAAAGCGAACGGTCGGCGCGTAGTGCGTCATTTCGACGTAGTCGTCGCTTGTCCAGTTCTGCTGCCACGGGGCGAGGTGTTCGCGCAGTGCCTTCTCGGCATCCTGCGGGGTGATGAGCTGCTCGCATTCGTCGAGGAAAGGCTTCTCCATGGCGTCGAGCCCGAGATTGCGCTGAATCTCTTGAGCAACAGCGATCGCGTCAGCGCCGTAGCTGGGAGCGCCAACCGTCTCGAGGTTGTTGTAGAGAACGGTCGACATCGCGTGGTTGGTGCGACCGGGACGGCTGCGTGCCACCCAGGTCGTCTCAACATCGCAGTGCGCCATGGCACCGGCGTGCTCAGCGTTGCGGTCGAGCACAGCGAGCACGTGCTCCGCCATCTCGATGTTCGGCGTGCGCCACGAATACTGGATGCGGGCAACGCGCGCCGGCAGATTGTCGGCGGTTGCTTGACCGTCGAGCAAGATGGCGTCGCTGAGACTCCACCCTCCAAAGCTCGGGAGCATGGCATCCTGCATGATGCGCGACGAGGTGTACATCGACATCAGGGCAACGTTGGCGCCGGGAGCGCGTGCCGCAGAGTGCGAGGCCGGGATGGGGGAGTTGGGGTTGGCGTTGAGCTGCCACGACTCCGGCTCGTCGCAAATGAAGGTGTAGACCTTGCTGTAGTACGCACCACACTGGGTGTCCCAGCGGGCGGTGTTGCACAGCGGAAGCATGTAGAAGGGGTGGAAGCTCACGATGGCATCCACGTTGTCGTAGTAACCGCGCAGTCCATGAACGACCTTGGAGCCGTGCATCTTTTCGGCGGGCTCGCCCGTGTACTTGAGGGTGCCGGGGATGTTGTGCTTCTCCATGGCGTGCTTGGTGGCGAGCAGCCCGGCAAGAGTAGAAATGCCGAGCGCCGAGTGCGGGTCGGTGTGGCCGGGCGCGAAGCGGCTCATCCCCTCGCGGCTGTCTTCGGTGACGGATGCCGACTGGTTGTTGCCGGGCACCGCGTCGTATTCGGCGTAGCTCAACATCGTGGGCCCGCCCGTGCCGTTGGTCCATTCCGCGCTGAAAGCGGTCGGCATCCCGGCCGAACCTTCTTCAACCGTGAAGCCCTCGGTGCGCAGTAGCTCGACGTACCACTGGGCTGAACGGAACTCGCGCCAGGCCGGCTCGGCGAGCTGCCAAATGTGGCTGTGCCACTCGGAGAGGCGAGGCATGTTGTCATCCACCCACGTGCGGGCGGTGGCTTTAGCGTCGGCGGCGAGAGCGGATTCGGTCATGAGGTGATCCTTTTACTAAAAGAGAGCGTTCAAAAATTGGTGAAGCGGGGTGAGCGAGACAGTGGCCCGCTACGCGCTGGGCGCATCGAAGACAGCCAGCGGCACATGCACGAGAGCGAATCCCGGCGTAGCAATTGCTTGCGCAACGGTGTCGGTGAGTTGTGTCGGATCAGTGACCGAGAAGCCGTGACCACCGAAAGCTGCCGAGAGCACAGACCAGTTGGGTTGGGCCAAAACGACGCCAACCGGGGTGATTCCACGGTCACGCTCGTTCTGGTTGATCTCGGCGTAACCACCATTATCGACACACACGATAGTGAGATCGAGGCCCTGCTCAATGGCCGTGATGAACTCTTGCACCGCGAACATGAGGGCACCGTCGCCAACCACGCACACTACGGGGCGATCAGGTGAGGCCACCTTTGCCCCGATTGCCGCGGGCAGACCATAACCGAGGGTGGCATAGGCCGGCGTGTACAGGAACGAGTGCGAAGTGTCTTGACGCACAACACTCGCCATCCCGAAATACGTGATCTGTGAGGAATCACCCGCGATGATCGCGTTCTCGGGGATCGCATCGTTAATCAGGGCCGCCACTCGGTGCAGCGTCGGTGACACTTCTTGAGCTTCACGAACCGCGGTTTCGCGCACGGCGTCGAGTTCCGCAGCCGTTGTCGCGTTGCCCGTGATGGGCTGTGCCGCCAGAGCGTCGCGCAACTGACCAACGATCACCGCGCTGTCTCCCACCAGCCCGAGATCGCTGGCGACGTTCTTGTTGAGTTGCGACTCCAAGACGTCGATGCGGATGACCGTGCCAGCCGGCGCGATAACGCCGCCCCACAGCTCCGCTTCGCCCAGCTTTGAGCCAATGATGAGTACGGCATCCGAGGCATTGATGAGCTCGTGGATGACGGGCAAACGGATCTCGGAGGCCAGCGAAAGCGGGTGAGTCTCCGGAATCGACGCCTTGCCGTTGAGTGTTGTCACGACGGGCGCGCCCAGCGATTCGGCGAGAGCGGTGAGCTCGCTGCCGATACGGCTCGCACCGCCACCAGCGATGATGACGGGATGCGCGGCAGCGGCCAAGATCTCGGCGGCGCGTTCGACGGCACCGGCATCAGCGGCGGCGCGGGCACGCTCAGGGCGGGCCTGCAGCAATTCTTCCGGGCAATCGCTCGCTGACTCGAGCACATTGAGAGGAATCTCGATGTGCACGGGGCGCGGGCGACCATAGCGGAACAGCTCGAAGGCGTCGTGAACGGCGGTGACGGCATCCGTTGCGCTCGTCACTCGACGGCTCCACTCCACGATGGCGCCAGCGGCGCCCGTGGAATCTTTCGTCTCGTGCAGGGCGCCATTGTCGGCGAACTCGCTGCCTTCGGCGACGCCGGGGGAGATGAGGATCATCGGGCGGGATTCGCAATATGCGGTGCCCGCGCCCGACAGAGCGTTGAGCAGGCCGGGGCCGGAGGTGGTGATCACGACACCGGGCAGTCCGGTCTGCTGCGACCAGCCATCGGACCCATAGCTCGCGCCCTGCTCATGGCGAGTCGTCACCGGGTGGATGCCGAGTGCGCTCAGAGGGCGGTACAACTCGAGGTTGTGGGTTCCGGGAATCCCAAACACGGTGTCGATTCCGTAGTTGCGCAGCACCGTCATGATGGCAAGGCCTGCGTTGTTGACATCGACGCCCACGGCAGAGGCCGTTGCCGCAGCCTCAGCGGTGTAGTTGTCGTTCGTGGTCGTAGTCATCGCCGTGCTCACTTCGCTTCGGCGCTGTACTGGCGAACGCCATCAACCCAGGTTTCAGCGACAGCGATCTCGCCAATTTGGGCACATTCGGTTTCGAAAATATCGGCGGTGAGCACGGCAAAGTCGGCACGTTTGCCGACCTCGAGGCTGCCGAGGTCATCTTCGCGACCCAGAGAATAGGCGGCGTTGATGGTGTGAGCGCGCAACGCCTGTTCCCGAGAAATCGCGAGGCTGTCTGGGCCTAGCTGGGTGCCACGACGAGTGATGCGCGTGGTCGCCGCCTGAATGGCTTCGAGCGGGCGCGGGTCGGCGACTGGCGCATCCGAACTGATCGTGATCGGAACGCCAGCAGCAGCAAACTCGCCAAGAGGGTTGAAGCGCTCGCCGGGAGTGCCGATGGCCTGTTCAACACCCTCACCCCAGTTGAAGTGGTGCTGCGGCTGGTTGACGGGCCGGATGCCGGCCGTCGCCATCCGTGAAATGTGGTCGGCGGTGGGCAGGCCGCAGTGTTCGATGCGGTGCCGGGCGTCGCTGTCTGGGTGCTCGGCTTGGGCCGCTTCGATCGCGTCAACAACCATCTCGATTGCGGTCGGCGATTGCGCGTGGGTTGCCGTCTGGAGGCCAACGGCGTGAGCGCGGCTGATGAGCGCCTTGTAGTCGGCGGGCTCGTGGTACAGCTGACCGGTGCGGCAGGGGTCTCCGACGTAGCCGTCGGGGAAGTACGCGGTCCAGCCGCCGAGCGTACCGTCCGCGTAGAACTTGATGCCCGAGAAACTCAAGTGGGCGTTACCGAAGGCGCCGTGCATCCCGGTCTCGATCGCTTCCTCGAGCAAGTGAGACAGCAGATACATCGAAATGCGCGTCTTGAGCTGGTTCTCCTCGGCTAGGCGCAAGTAGGTGTCGAATTCGCGACGCGACACCTGGGCGTCACCGATTGTCGTGACGCCACCCTGAAGGAAGGCATCCTGTGCCACAGCAAGTTGGCGCACGTGCTCAGCCGGGGTGTCGGCGAGGTGAAAGTTGGGGCCATGATGGCCGACCTTCACTCCGCCGAGACCAGTCAGAATGTTGCAGGCGGCATCCGAAAGTTCGCCCGTGAGATCGCCATCGACATCGCGGAAAAATTCGCCACCATCGGGGTTCTTGGTGTCACGATTGATGCCAAAAAGTTCGAAGGTGTAGCTGTTGACGACACCACCGTGGCCAGAAGCATTCATGAGGTACACCTCGCGGTCGAGAGCGACCTCGTCAAGCTCGGTGCGATGAGGGTGACGCTGTTCGGCAAGATTGCGCTGTTCATAGCCGTAACCGCGAATCGGCTGGCCCTCAGGTACAGTGTCAGCCGCAGCCTTCAGAAGCGCGACAATCTCAGGAATGTTCGACGCTTTGTCTGGACCACAATCCACCCAGCTCATCAGCTGACCGAGCATCAACGGGTGAGCGTGCGCATCAATGAAGCCAGGAACAATGACCTGAGCTCCGAGGTCGACACGCGACGGCGACGCTGGTGACAGCTGTGCGGCCGCGTCGAGACATTCGTCGACGGTTCCGACCGCGGCGATTGTGCCAGCAAACATGAGCATGGCATCCACGACAGTGTTGGCGGCATCCAGAGTGTGGATGGCTCGCGCGGTCACTACCGTGGGGGTGAATTCTGAAAGTGGCACATCAAAGGCCGAAAGCTTGCGCATGAGTACTCCGGTGGGGTTCTTAGTGAGTGGAGAGTGAGGGTGCCGCTAAGGGCACGAGAGGCGTGTCTGGTGTGCCGCGTTGGGCCCATGAGACAACGTTCTGGGCTTGCAGCCGCACGTATTCTGCTTCACTGCGACCAGAGAAGTACGCGATGTGCGGTGTGATGAGAGCACGAGGATGACCGAGGAGCGGATGCTCGGGGCTCGGCGGTTCGGCATCCAAGACATCGAGGCCAGCGCCAGCAAGGTGCCCGCTGTCGAGCGCTTCGCACAGTGCTGAACTATCGACGAGTCCGCCGCGGCTCACGTTGATGAGATAGGACAGCGGTTTCATCGAGCCAAGGAACGCGGCGTCGACCATGGCGGCGGTGTCGGCAGTGAGCGGCAGGTGCAGCGAGAGGAAATGTGAACTCGAACGAACCGTCGCGGCATCGACCCGGCGCACGCCAGCCGCTGCGAAGCGCGCACGAGTCTCGTCAGTGTCCGGAATGAACGGGTCGTAGCCGATAATCTCGCCGAATAGCTGGCGTGCAAGTTCGGCGAACTTCATGCCGATCCTGCCCAACCCCATAAGGCCGAGAGTGCACTCGCTAAGGCGCGGTTGCACGAGAGCATCGCGGTCGTTCCACCGGCCGAAAACGACGGCCTGCTGTGAGAACGCGATGCCGCGTGCCAAGTGAAGCGCCATTGCCAGCGCGTGAGTCGCGACCTCTTCGGTGGCTGCGCCGACGATTGTCGTTACCCAGATTCCGTGCTCGGTTGCCGCATCCACATCCACGTTGTCAAAGCCCATCGACATCAGCGCGATGATCTTCACGGAGGGCATCCGCTCGATCATGGACCGCGTGATTTCGGCATAACCGACAAGCAACGCACTGGCGCCAGCGGCCCCGGCGACGATCGTTTCAGCATCCAGCGAATCGAGGTAGCTGACCTCGAACCCGGCGGAGCTGAGAAGCTCCCGCCCGGCACTGAAGTCGGTGCCATCGAGGTCGGTGTAGACGGCGCGAAGCACGCCGCCGGTGTTAGTGGACATGGCTCAAGAACTGCTTCGTGCGCTCATGCTGCGGGTTATCGAAGAACTCGCCAGGTTCGGCCTGTTCGACAATCACTCCGCTGTCGAAGAGGGTGACCTCATCGGCCGCGCGACGCGCAAATTTCACTTCGTGGGTGACCACAATCATTGTCATGCCGCCGGCAGCGAGGTTTTCCATGACCTCGAGCACTTCACCGACCAGCTCAGGGTCGAGTGCGGATGTCGGCTCGTCGAAGAGCATGACGTGCGGGTTCAGGACGAGTGCCCGCGCGATTGCAACCCGCTGCTGCTGACCTCCGGAAAGTTCGGAGGGAAAGTGCCGGTCGCGATCGCCGAGGCCCACTTTGTTGAGCATCAGGAAGGCGCGCTCGCGAGCTTCGGCTTTGCCGACTTTCTGCACTTCGGTGAGTGCGAGCACCACATTTTCGAGCGCGTTGAGATGCGGAAATAGGTTGAATTTCTGAAACACCATGCCGATATCGCGACGTTGCACTGCGAGTCTGCGCTCGGAGTGGTGCGCGATGCGGCCGTTGTTGTCTGAGGCGCCGATTCGATTGCCATCGAGGCTGATTTCTCCCCGGTCGGCAGGCTCGAGTAGTGCCATCAGGCGCAACATCGTCGATTTACCGGAACCGGATGGACCGAGAACTGCCTTGACTTGACCTTTGTTGATCTGGAATTCGACGCCCTTGAGAACTTCGGTTCCGTTGTACGCCTTGTGGAGGTTCGAAACTTGAAGGGTAGGAACGGTGTTCACGGTTTCTGTGCTCATGCTTACTTCTCCTTCGAGACCGTTGCGAGTGCCCGTGTGCTCAGGCTGATCGGGTCGGTGTTCTTCTTGACGCCACGAGACGTCCAGAGGAAACGTTTCTCGATCCGACTCTGCACGAGAGTGATAATCGTCACGATGACGAGGTAGTACATGATCGCGACGGTGTAGTACTCGGCGTAGCGGAAGGTGATGTTTACCCCGACTTGGGCGGTGGTGAGCAACTCTTTGAGCGAAATCACGGATGCCAGGGAGGAGTACTTGATGAGTCCAATGAATTCGTTGCCAGTCGGCGGCAGCGCGGTACGGATCGCCTGCGGCAAGACCACCCTGCGCATTACGGAGCCAGGTTTCATTCCCAGAGCGCGAGCGGCAAGTTCTTGACCGTCATCCACGCTGCTCAACGCTGAGCGAATGATTTCTGCCATGAAGGCTGCTTCGACCAAACCGAGACCGACGGATGCTGCCACGAACGGTGTGTACCAGTCAGAGCGAAGGGCGGGAAACATCTGGGGGAGTGCGTTCCACATGATGAGCAGAACGAGTAGCGCAGGCAGTGCCCGGAAGAACCAGACGTAGAGGTGTGCTGGAGCGCGAAGGTAGCGCTGCTTGGAGGTTCGCCCGATGGCGAGGAAGAAGCCGAGCACTGTGGCGATGACGAGCGAGCACGCTGCGACTCCGACGGAGATGAGTGCACCCCAGAGGTAGGCGGGGTTGACGAGTTGGGTGAAGAAGATTTCTGGATCAAAGATCATGTGGTGTGACTCCCTGGTTGTGGGTGGTCACGCGAGGTGACCACCCACAGTCGAGTGTTCTTAGTAGACGTCGACGATCGAGGCGTCGAGGTTGTAATCGGCGGCGATCTTCTCGAGAGTGCCGTTGTCGTAGAGGGCGCGGAGGGCCTCAGCAACTGCAGCCGTGAGTACGCCGTCCTTGGGGGTGAAGACTCCGAAGGTGGTGTCTGGGTCGAAGACGCCGTTGGCTACGGCGAGTAGTCCGTCATTCTGGGTGGCCATGTAGGCGGCTGCGACGTTGGTTTCGACAAGCACGTCGGACTTGCCGTTGATCACGGCGAGTACGGTTTCTGCAGTCTTGGGGTACTCGGTATTGGTGATGCCTTCTTTGCCATCTGCGATGCACTGGTCGCTGAGCTTCTGAACGCTCACCGTGTTGCTGGATGCTGCCTGCGTTGCAACGCGCAGTCCGCACAGGTCGGCGCCTTCTTTGAGCTTCGCTGCGAGGTCGGGTGCTGCCAGCGCTGCGGGACCCGCATTCATGACGGCGGAGGCGTCGGCGATCTGTAGGCGCTCTTCGCTCATGTAGAGGCCGCCGAAGATGACGTCGCAGCGGCCGGTCTGGAGTCCAGGCATGAGTCCGTCAAACGAGGTGATTTCGAATTTGGTTTCGACGCCCCAGTAGTCAGCAACGGCGCGGATGCCGTCAGCGTCGAAGCCGATGATGTCGCCGCCAGTCGAGTCTGCGTAGTACTCAAGGGGTGCGTATTCCGGGTCGATGCACGCGGTGAAGGCGTTGGCGTTAACGAGACCTTCAGGGGCGTTGGATGAGGTGGAGTCTGTGGTGTCTGTCGTGGCTTCAGTGCCAGCGGCACATCCGGTCAGCACTACCGCGAGCGATACTGCTGCGGCGATGCCCATGATCGATTTCTTCATTGTTTCTCCTGTGGCTGCAGAACGATTCATCCCCGGATGTGCTGGGGAGGGTGATTTGGTTCTGACCATTGTGTTCACACTCGGCACGAAAGTCAATGCATATTTGCAGTCCTGTAACCAAAAAGACGCAAATATGAAACGAAAGAGAGGTTTATGGAGGGAAAAACGTGGAATTTCACTCAATAAAGTGACAAAACGCTACGTTTTAGTAGTGGGTTGAAATAGTCTGGCCCCGTGGACCAGCTAACCGAGCAATCTTTCGCAATTCTGCGCCAGGACGGCCGAACGTCGTTCAGCGATATTGCGCGCCAACTTGACACCAACCGGGCAAGTGTCGCTAAGCGGTTGAACCCGCTACTCGTTTCTGGCGACATCCGAATCATCGCGGCCGTTCACCCACGGCTTCTCGGGCTGCACGTTCTCGCTCACTTGTCGATTCAGACAGAAGGCGATGCGGGAGAGCTCGCGGAACGAATTTGCGAGCTAAATTCGCCCGTGTTCGTCTCGGAGCGCACGGGCAAGTACCAACTGATTACCGAAGTACACACTGCGACGATGGCGGAACTGCACGAAGAGATTCGCGCGATTCGCGCCTGCGACGGCGTAGTCGACGTGCAGGTGATGATCTATGAACGAACGCTCAAAAGCTTCTTCCTTGGAGAAGAACCTGCCCTGGCAGATTTGCCGCTCGATGCGACTGATCTTAAGTTGATGGAACTGCTCCAAATTGACGGACGCATGGGCTACGCCGAACTCGCTGAAGCCGTTGACCTATCGATCAGTGGATGTCGCACCCGCATTAGCCGCCTCACCGAAACCGGGGCGATGCGCATTGGCCTCTTGCGTGAACGCACCGATATGACCTCGCATCTAACGTTCGGTTTTGGATTCATCACCATGGGAAATGCCGACCCGCTCGTGCGACTTATTGATGAGCAACCGGGGGTGGAGTTCATGGCACGCACGATAGGTCGGTTCGATTTCGTGACAACCATCTCGTTTCCTACTCTCAGTGATTTCAATGACTTTGTGGCGGAACTTCGCGCGCTGACCAGCGTGAAGTCGCTGGAGACGTGGCTGCACGCCCGGATTCACAAGGAGCGCTATCAGCACAGCTTGCATCGCATCCGTGAGGGTGCCATGGCTCTCGCAGCTCATACGGATTCTGCTGCAATTTAGTCGCCCGCGGTGAGAACCCGCTTCCACACTCCTTGGTATCCGATAGGGACAAAGCCGACGGCCTCATTGGTGGAGAGCATATGGCGGTTCTCTTCTGCGTTGTAAGTGATCACAGAGGGGTGTCCCGGCGCGACTCGTTCGAGGTGAGCCAGGTTGACAACCTTAAGCAACATCCCCAGGCGGTGTCCTCGATGCTCGTCGAGCACAATGGTGCCTCCCTGGTTGACGGCGCGGTTGGTTTCTTGCGGCACGGCCAGCGCGGTGTACCCGACAAGAGTGCCGGTCTCGACGTGCTCGACTGCAGCGTAAACCATGGTGAGTGAGCTTTCGGCGAGACGACTTTGGTATTCCAGAAGTCGCTTCACCGACCAAATGTCTTCTGGGGGCTCGAGGCCGGCGGAAGGTTCATCGGTGCTCATGCGGGTGTAGAGAAGCGCGAGATCCGTTTGCCACCGCTCGGGGCAGATGTCGACCCACTCGTGTACGGCGTAGTCGCGATTGAGATGGTCAATTGCATCGTCGACTAGTGATCGCACACCCGTCACGGGTAGTACAAGTCGACTGACTCGTTCGACCTGTTCAAAGCTGAAGCCGTGAGCAAACAAGAACTGAGTTTCGGAGTTGTCTTTCGGCACCGCGCCAAACCCAGTAGGTGCTGCAATGACAGGGCCATCGCTCAAGGCGGCCGGAGCGTACATGTGCACCTGACGTTTGTTGTCAGCCCGCGCGATACTCTCTAGTTCGGCGAGTAGTGCGCTCCCTAGCCCGCGCCGTGTGTAGTCAGGATGCACGTGAGCGATCACCCATGCAGTATCCACGTCGTCGCCAACCGTTGTCTCGTAGGTGCCGGAGCCGACAACGCGGCCATCGATCGTCGCCACGATCATCCGAAACTTCTCAAATTCACTTGGCTGCCACAGCCCGAGCTCTTCTGTGAGATCAAAGGCCGTATCGGTCGTGCCAAACGCAAGTTCGTAGCTGAGGTTGCCCAGCGCGATGGCCTGGCAAAATTTGTCGCTGCGGGTGGGATCAAGTTCCCGCGGAATCTCAACGGTAGCAATATCGAACTCTGACATGAGCGCACCAATCTGGCTGGTTGGGTGCTACTGAGGTAGCCGACCAGAATACTCTCGTGGACGCCAGAGGATCAAGCGATTGCTTGGCGGGTGAACAGATCGTCGTCGAGGTACTTCAGGCCGGTGTCGCACGCGACGGTCACGACTACTTTGCCTGGCCCGAGCTCCCTGGCAAGCTCGAGTGCGGCAGCAACGTTCAGCCCAGAAGAGGTGCCGACCAGGAGCCCCTCCTGCTCGGCTAACTGCCGACATGTCTTTCGTGCCACGGCCTCGTCGATTGCCCGAGCGTCGTCATACAGCTCGCTGTCGAGGAGGGGAGGGAGGAAACCTACCCCGATGCCCTCAACGTGGTGTTGTCCGGGGTGCCCGAGGGTAAGCAGGGGCGCCGACGCGGGTTCGAGCGCAATTATTTGAGTGCTTGAGGAGTTGTCCTTGAGTACCCCCGCGACCCCCATCAGCATCCCAGCGGTACCGACAGCACCACAGAAAGCGTCGATTCCTTCCGGGAATTGGGCGAGGAGCTCGTGCCCGATCCCGGCATACCCGATGAGGGAGTCGGCGTTGTTGAACTGGTCGGTCTGGTAATAGCCACCCTGCGCTGCGATGGTGGCGGCAACCGAAATCATCTCCGGGATGAGTTCGGGAGTAATTTCCCCACTGGGGCTATGAACGACCGTGAGCTGAGCCCCGAATGCCCGCATGGTGTTGAGCTTGGCAACAGCAAAGGCGTCTGAAGAGACGGCGTGAAAACCGTAACCTTTTGCCGCGCAAACAAAGGCAAGTGACGATCCGGTACTACCGCCGGTGTATTCGATCACCGTCAGGTCCCGGGTTAGCGCACCGCGTTCCTCGGCCTCTTCGATCATGGCGAGTGCCATTCGGTCCTTATAGGAGCCGGTGGGATTGAAACCTTCGAGCTTGACAAATACCGCAGCGGAATCTTGCGAAACAAGGCGCCGAAGCTGAACAACCGGCGTGTTTCCGATGGCGTCGAGAGCTGTACTTGCTGGCAGTGGGGGACGCATTGGATCTCCAAATCCTTACCCCCAGCGGCACGAGGACGCGCACGCGACTGGGACCAGTTGACTCCTCGGATGTGCCGATGTCAATGGTCATTAGTTGCGCGTGGCTTCCTGCGCGGCAGAACGGCGGAACCCCGCGCATCCGGTACCGTATACCAAGGTTCTGACCAGCAACTTGGCCAGAGACTCGGCCAGCAGAGACAGGGCGGTGACGTGTACCTCAAGAGTTTGACCCTCAAGGGGTTCAAGTCGTTCGCTCAACCAACCACTTTTGCTTTCGAGCAGGGTGTGACGTGTGTCGTCGGCCCCAATGGTTCTGGCAAGTCGAATGTCGTGGATGCTCTCGCCTGGGTTATGGGCGAGCAGGGTGCCAAAACTTTGCGCGGCGGCAAGATGGAAGACGTCATCTTCGCTGGCACCGCCACGAAGGGTCCCCTCGGTCGTGCCGAGGTAGTTCTCACTATCGACAATGCAGATGGCGCGCTGCCGATTGAATACAGCGAAGTCACCATCAGCCGCACCCTGTTCCGCAATGGCGGCAGCGAATATGCGATCAATGGCAGCCAGTGCCGCCTCCTCGACGTTCAAGAACTCCTGAGCGATTCCGGTCTCGGCCGCGAAATGCACGTCATCGTTGGCCAAGGCCAGCTCGATGCGGTGCTGCACGCGAGCCCCGAAGATCGTCGCGGATTCATCGAAGAAGCGGCCGGCATCCTCAAGCACCGTCGTCGCAAAGAGAAGACTCTGCGCAAGCTCGACGCGATGCAGGCGAACCTCACGCGGCTCTCTGACCTGGCGGGGGAGATCCGTCGCCAGCTCAAGCCGCTCGGACAGCAGGCCGAGATTGCCAAAGAGGCAGCATCGATTGCCTCCATTGTGCGGGATGCTCGCGCCCGCCTCCTCGCCGACGAGGTCGTAGAACTGCGCTCAAGCATCAACGATTTCAGCCGCAACGAAAGCGAACGCAAAACTCAGCGCATCGTATTGCAGGAACAACTCGACCAGAACAAGCTTCGTGAAGCTCGCCTCGAGCAAGCACAGGTTGGTGATGCCGTTGATGAGGCCCGCCGGGTGTCATTTGGTCTCGAGTCTGTGCAAGAACGCCTGCGTAGTTTGTACACGCTCGCCAACCAGCGGCTATCGCTACTCGGTCAACAGAGTGATGCTCCCACCTCAGGCAACACCGTAAGCCAGACGCTCGTCGACGAAGTGAAAGCTGAAGCCGACGCTCTCGCCGCCGGAGTTGCGGACGCCGAAAAGGCTGTCGGCGCTGCCGCAGCTGCGACGGCAACGGCCAAAGCGGCCCTCGATTCGCTCGACGAAGAAATTGCCGCCCAGAGCGCCCTAGTCTCGCGCCATGAGTTGGAGAGTGCAGGCCTCACCGCGCGCGTAGAAGTCGCCACGTCAACCCTGACTGCCGCGCAGGGTGAACTCGTTCGCCAACAACAGGCTCTCGCTGAAGCGCAGTCTCGTCGTGAAGCAGCTCAGGCCGAGTTTGAGGCCCTCGAGGGTGAAGCAAACAACTCGACCACCGAATCTGACGGGTCGCTCGATAAGGCTTACGAGGCTGCTGAGGCGAAAGTCGCGAGCATCCAAGTAGACATCGAGTCCCTTCGTGATGCCCTTCACGCGTCCGAACGTGAACGGGATGCTCTCGCCGCGCGAAACTCGGCACTGTCTCTCGCGGTCGATCAGAAAGATGGCTCGAGCGCGCTCGTTGCTGCCAAACTTTCGGGCATCCGTGGGCTCGTCGCCGAGCATGTGAAGATCACCCCCGGCTATGAGGCGGCAATTGCTGCAGCCCTCGGAACACTGGCGGATGCCGTACTGGCCGACGATCGTGATTCCGCGATCGACGCGCTCGCCGAATCTTCCCGTCGTGATTTTGGTCGAGTTGAAGTTGTCATAGCCAACGCCGCGACGTCAGCAGTATCGCTTGGCACAGCCGCCGGAACGGTACCGGCATCTGAGGTTGCTACGGCACCCGATGGCGTGCACGGGCTCTTGGCTCACGTGCTCATTGCCGATGACCTCGAGGCTGCCCGCGCCGCCTACAGCTCACTCTCCAATGCCGCCGACATCACTTTTGTCACACTCCACGGTGACGTGCTCACTCAATTCGTGTTGCGCGGTGGCTCTGGTGCCAAGCGTTCACGACTCGAACTTGTTGCCGAACGGGATGCCGCAGCCGAGAAACTCGGTGTCGTCACGACACAAATCGAGCGCACCAGCTTCGAACTCGCTGAGAAGCGCCGCGAGCTGGTCTCAGCCAAGACGGATGCCGAAGCCGCTCTCGTAGAACTGCGCGAATACGACGCTCAGTTGGCCGCGCAATCAGAGCTCCTCGGCCGACACCGTATCCAGGCGGATGCCGCCCAGGCGGAATGCGACCGCCTTGCCCGTGCCGTCGATATCGCGTCTCAATCGGTGGCCGATGCCACTGCCGAAGTGGGGCGAGCTCAGACCGCCGCCGACGAGTACCAGTCGGCACCTCGGCCCATGCTCGATGTCTCGCAGCGTGATCCGATGCTCGACGAAGTGGAGACCGCTCGGGCTCACGAGGTTGAGCAACGCATCCAGCTTGAGACTATCCGGGAGCGGGTGCGTGCTGAGCGTGCCCGGGCTGAGCAGCTTGCTGCCCAGCTGGTGCGCGAGCGCGAAGCCGCCGCAGAGCAAGCCAGGCTTGCCGTCATCCGTCAACGGCAGATCGCCTCAGCGACGCGCGTCGGAGAAATGCTGCCGGCGGTGCTCGACTCTGTCGACCGCTCGCTGTCAGAAGCGCGAGTCGTTCTCGCGGCGAAAGAATCAGAACGCTCAGCCCAAAACCAAGAACTTTCTGGGCTTCGTCGCGAAGAATCAGCGTTGCGTGAACGACTATCGGCCGTGAGCGAAAGTGTGCACGGCCTAGAGATGCAGATCTACGAAAAGAAGCTGCACCTCTCCAGTTTGCTTGAACGCTCTGGTGAAGAACTCGGCCTAGTCGAAGATGTGCTCGTTGCGGAATATGGCCCGCAGGTCGCGGTGCCTAACGACATCGCGATCAACGCAGACGCAGACGCAGACGCAGACGCAGACGCAGACACAGACGCTGACACAGACGGTGACGCTGACGCTGGCACTCGCGTCGACGTTGAGCCCGCGGCACCCGGTCGCCCGTTTGTTCGTGCTGAGCAAGAACTTCGCCTACAGAAGGCTGAACGCAAGCTCGCGCGACTGGGGCGGGTCAACCCTCTCGCGCTTGAGGAGTTCGAAGCCCTTGAGCAGCGCCACAAGTTCTTGACCGAGCAACTCACTGACCTCACGAACACGCGCAAGGATTTGTTGACGATCATCGATGAGCTCGACGAGAAGATGCAGGCCATCTTCTCGAGCGCTTTCGAAGACACCAAGAACGCGTTCAACGATGTCTTCCCCATCCTGTTCCCGGGGGGCACGGGGAGCATCTTCTTGACGAACCCGGATGAGCTACTCACAACGGGTATCGAAGTCACGGTAAAGCCTGCGGGTAAGAAGATTGAACGCCTCTCGCTGCTGAGCGGTGGAGAACGGTCGCTGGCTGCGGTTGCTCTGCTGATCGCGATCTTCAAAGCCCGCCCGAGCCCGTTCTACATCATGGACGAGGTTGAGGCAGCCCTCGACGACGCGAACCTTGGCCGTCTGCTCGCGATCTTTGAAGATCTCCGTCAGACCAGTCAGTTGATTGTGATCACGCACCAGAAACGCACGATGGAAATCGCCGATGCGCTGTATGGCGTGAGCATGCGCTCAGACGGAATCAGTGCGGTTGTCGGTCAGCGGGTCGCTAAAGAGACTGTGTCTGCCGAAACAAGCTAGGGCGCGGACTTCCTGATGAGTGTTGTTGGTTAGTCGACGCCCTCGAGCGGTTCGCCGTTGACGGTGTGCACGCACCATCCACTGCGCAGTTTTTCGATGGTCGAGATTGACCCGTTGAGGATGTGGTCGAAGTCGCGGCCAGCGAGCTCGGACAGTGTGTAGCGGATGATTGTGCCGTGGCAGACGACAATAACCTTCTTGCCCGGGTAGTCGAGGGAGACCTCGTTGAGGGCTGCGATGCCGCGTTCGACGACGTTGTGCAGAGACTCGAGCCCGGGGTAGCCGCTGTGGTTAGGCCAGCGCTCGTTGATCTGCGCGGTTGTGAGTCCTTCGCCTTCACCGTAGTTGCGCTCGATGAGGAGGTCATAGCTGCGACCCAACTCAAGCCCGAGACCGTCGGCGATGATCTGCGCGGTCTCACGGGCGCGCTTCAGGGGAGAACTGACGATTACATCCCACTCGGTGCCGCGCAGCAACTCGACAGCCTCGCGGGCTTGTTCGCGACCGATGTCGTTCAGCGGAATGTCGCTGGAACCTTGCATGCGTCCGGCAGCGTTCCAGTCAGTTTGGCCATGGCGAATCAATGAGAGCATCCAAAAACCCTAGCGCGGTTAGGGCATGTCACTTCACCTGCCTTAACCTGTAGCTATGGCAGCATCTTGGTCGCTTTCGGGCGCACTCAAATCTATGTTCGCGCGCGACACGATCGACGCTGAGACGTGGAGCGATCTCGAAGACGCAATGATCTCCGCTGACTTCGGCCCAGACATCACCGAGTCGGTCATCGATGAGTTGCGGGCGAGCGTCGCCAAATTCAAAACTGACGACCCGGCAGACCTGAAGCGGATGCTGCGCGAAACCCTCGAGGAACGCTTGGCTCGCCTCGACCCCACCCTCACTCTCAGCGCCCGCCCAGCGGTCGTGCTGGTTGTTGGGGTCAATGGCGTGGGAAAGACCACCACGATTGGCAAGTTTGCCAAGTTCTTGGTTGGCCACGGCCGCACTGTTGTTGTTGGTGCTGCTGACACGTTCCGTGCCGCAGCGGTTGAGCAGTTGGCGACGTGGGCTGAGCGCGGGGGAGCCGAGATTGTGCGCCCGCAGCAGCAGGGTCAAGATCCGGCATCCGTTGCTTTTCAGACGGTTGAGCGTGCCCAGCGCGAGGGTATCGACATCGCCATTATCGATACGGCTGGTCGTTTGCAGACGAAGAGCGGTCTGATGGATGAGTTGGGCAAGATCCGTCGTGTCGTCGAAAAGCAGACCGAGATCGCAGAAGTGTTGCTCGTGCTTGACGCGACAACCGGCCAAAACGGTGTCGCTCAGGCAGAAGCCTTCATCCAGCACGCGGGAGTCACGGGTCTGGTGATCACGAAGTTGGATGGTTCGGCTAAGGCTGGCTTTGTGCTTGCTGTGCAGGAGCGCACCGGCATCCCGATCAAACTTGTTGGGCAGGGTGAGGGCATCAACGACCTCACCGGTTTTACCCCGCACGTGTTTGTTCAGGGCCTTGTCGGCTAGCTGCTGACTGCTTTGTGCGCGGCCGCGATGTCGAGGTAGTGGGTCGCGTTTTGGCGCACGCCAGCGATTTCGTCATCACTGAGCTCCCGCCGCACTTTCGCGGGAACGCCTGCAACAAGTGATCGGGGCGGAACAATGGTGCCTTCGAGCACAACAGCGCCGGCGGCGACGAGCGATCCGGTGCCGATGACGGCTCCGTTGAGCACTGTTGCACTCATCCCAATGAGGCAGTCGTCTTCGACGGTGCAGCCGTGGAGAACGGCGCCGTGGCCCACGCTCACGCCAGAACCTACGGTGGTGGGAATGCCTTCATCGCAGTGCACGGTCACGTTGTCTTGAAGGTTTGAGCCTTCACCGATGGTTATTGAGTCGGTGTCTCCGCGCAGGACGGCACCGTAGAAGATGCTCGCGCGTTCGCCGAGGGTGACCTGCCCGATGAGTGTTGCGTTTGGTGCGACGAATGCGCTGTCGGCAATCTGAGGCGTCTGTCCGGCGAGAGTCACGATGAGTGCAGTCATTCCTCCACGCTATCGCGATATCGCGTCACCCTACCGAGAGAAGCGGGAAGCAATCTCGATCAGCACACTTTCCTTACCGGCGTAGATGCCCTCTTTGCGTGGCCAGTGGCCAATCACATCGGTGAAGCCAAGGGCTTCGGCGCGACCAACGGCGTCATCCCAGGCGCCGACGCTGTCGAGGCTGAATACGGGTGCGCCATCGAGGTTGAGATAGCGATCGAGACTTGCGGATGCCCGGCCGGCCTTTTCGAGGCTGGCATCCATTCGCGCGGATGACTCACCGACTACCTGCCACCACTCATCGAGCGTGTCAGCGGTGCGCCCGAGGGTGAGCCAGCCGTCGGCGAGTTCCGCAGCAAGCCTCAGACCCTTTGGCCCTTCCGCCGCGACCACGAATGGCAAGCGTGGTGCCCGGGCTGGAACCCCGACCATCCGCGCATTCACTGCGGTGAACCAGTCGCCGCTAAAGCTGATTCCGCCGCTGCCCGGTGTCTCGAAGCGAAGCAGTTCGTCGAGGCCGCGAACGAACTCTTCGAAACGGGCGTGACGTTCGCGCGGGCTGAGTTCAGGAATTCCGAGCACTGTGGAGTCAAAACCGGTGCCGCCAGAACCGACGCCGAGGAGAAAGCGGCCACCGCTCACATCGTCAAGCGTTGCCAATTCTTTGGCGAAGGTTACGGGATGCCGAAAGTTGGGGGAGGCGACGAAAGTGCCGAGCCCGATGCGACTAGTGACGCTCGCAGCCGCCGTCAGGGTGGGAACTGTGGCGTGCCACGTCTCGTCTGCGAGCGAACGCCACGACAAATGGTCGTAGGTCCACGCGTGATCGAAGCCGAGTTCTTCAGCTCGAATCCACTGGTTTTTGGCTTCAGCCCACGGCTGTTGGGGGAGGATTACGATGCCATATCTCACGTTCACACCCTACTCGGGCACGCTGTCAGCGCATTGCGTTCGCTCCCAGTGCCAAGACACCTTAAACTGGTGTGATCATGGCCACTTTTGGAAATCTCACCGACCGCCTCGCGGATACGTTCAAAAACCTGCGAGGCAAGGGCAAGCTCAGCGAAGCGGATGTCGACGGCACCGTTCGCGAGATTCGCCGTGCTTTGCTGGATGCTGACGTTGCGCTCGAGGTAGTCAAGGAGTTCACGGGCCGCGTTCGTGAACGTGCCCTTGGTCACGAGGTTTCTGGCGCTCTGAATCCTGCCCAGCAGGTGGTACAGATCGTAAACGACGAACTCATCACGATTCTGGGTGGCGAAGCTCGTCGCATTGAATTCGCGAAGAAGCCACCGACGGTCATCATGCTCGCCGGACTTCAGGGTGCAGGTAAGACGACGCTTGCCGGAAAGCTGTCGAAGTGGCTTGCCGCAGATGGTCACACGCCGCTGCTGGTCGCTGCCGACCTTCAACGCCCCAACGCAGTAACGCAACTCCAGGTTGTTGGTGAGCAGGCTGGTGTTGCCGTGTTTGCTCCCGAGCCTGGCAACGGCAAGGGTGACCCGGTCAAGGTTGCCAAGCAGGCTCTCAAGTTTGCGAAAGACAAGCAGCATGATGTGGTCATCATTGACACCGCTGGTCGTTTGGGTGTGGATGCCGAACTCATGAAGCAGGCAGCAAACATCCGCAAGGCTGTCGATCCCGACGAAGTGCTCTTCGTTATTGACGCGATGATCGGTCAAGACGCGGTCAAGACTGCCCGAGCCTTCCAAGATGGCGTGGACTTCACGGGTGTCGTGCTCTCAAAGCTCGATGGTGATGCCCGTGGTGGTGCTGCTCTCTCGGTTGCTTCGATCACCGGTCGCCCCATCATGTTCGCGTCAACGGGTGAGGGGCTCGACGACTTTGAGCCGTTCCACCCCGACCGCATGGCGAGCCGCATCCTTGACCTTGGTGACATCCTCACTCTCATTGAGCAGGCTCAGAAGACCTTCAATGAAGAAGAGTCCCGCAAGGTTGCCGAGAAATTTGCGACTGACAGCTTTACCCTCGATGACTTCCTGCAGCAGATGCAGCAACTCAAGAACATGGGCTCCATCAAGAGCATGTTGGGCATGCTGCCCGGTGCCAAGGGGATGCGTGAGCAGCTCGAGAATTTCGACGAGTCAGAAATTACGCGCACTGAAGCCATCATCCAGTCGATGACGAAGCAAGAGCGCACCGTGCCGAAGCTGCTCAATGGCTCGCGACGGGTGCGCATTGCTCGCGGTTCGGGAACGACCGTCACTGAGGTAAACGCCCTCGTGAACCGGTTTGAGCAGGCCGCCAAAATGATGAAGACCGTTGCCAAGGGCGGAACGCCGCAGATTCCTGGCATGGGCCCGATTCCTGGTGGTCATGGCGGAAAATCAGCGCAGGCGAAAAAGGGTCAGAAGAAGAAAAGCTCCAAGTCTGGCAACCCTGCCAAGCGCGCTGCAGAAGAGGCAGCCCGCGCCCAAGGCGCTGTCGCTCCGGCAGCGGCAGCAGGCTCAGGCTTTGGTCTTGGTGGGTCGAAACCTGCTGCTGGCGGCCCATCGGCAGAAGAGTTAGAGAGTCTGCAAAAGTTCCTCGGGCGCTAGGCTGCTGCGCTTCTCGCGCATCCTGAGTAGTCGGTGTGGCGGGCGCCACTGCATCGTCGCGGTGTCGCTCCGACCGGATACTGTGGAGTTATGACTCAGAGCCGTCCCGTTCGCATTGCCGTCCAGCTTCAACCGCAACATGCCGAGTATTCGGTCATTCGAGACCGGGTTCGTGAACTCGAACAGCTTGGTGTTGATGTGCTTTTCAATTGGGACCACTTCTTCCCACTGTATGGAGAGCCGGATGGACTGCACTTTGAGGCGTGGACGGAACTGGCCTCCTGGGCTGAGCTAACGAGCCGGGTCGAGTTCGGCACCCTCGTTAACTGCAACAGCTACCGCAATCCTGACCTTCAGGCCGATATGGCTCGCACGCTCGATCACATCAGTGGGGGCCGTTTCATTTTCGGCACCGGCTCCGGTTGGTTCGAGCGTGACTACGACGAGTACGGTTACGAGTTCGGCACGGCCGGCTCACGATTGGATGCTCTCGCCGAGGCACTTCCTCGCATCGAGTCGCGCTGGGGCAAACTGAACCCGGCACCCACTCGCAAGATTCCCGTGCTGATCGGTGGCGGCGGAGAGAAGAAAACTCTCAAGCTCGTCGCGAAGCACGCTGACATTTGGCACAGCTTTGCCACCGGAGATGCGCTCGTTCACAAGTTGAGCGTGTTGGCAGGTCACTGCGAGGCCGTCGGTCGCGATATTAATGAGATTGAGCTGTCGAACGAACTTCGCGACAAGAGTGTCGAAGATGCCGACAGCATGCGCGAGCAGGGCATCACGCTCTTTACTTTGGGTATTACGGGCCCCGACTATGACCTCACGAGCACCAAGCAGTGGCTTTCTTGGCGGGATTCTCAGAACGACTAAGGTCACCTCTTTGGGGCTTTCTTCGCTATCGGTTCCCGAAGCGCTCAAAACTCTGGCAGAATAGGCGGTTGAGTCCTTCGTAGCCCGACCCTCTAATCGGCCCGAATGGAATCCACTAGAGCTTTTGTGCCGAGTGTGCCCCCACGCTCACGGCTAGCGGTTCGCCACCAAAACATTTAAATCAGGAGAATTGTGGCTGTAAAGATTCGTTTGAAGCGCATGGGCAAGATCCGTGCACCCTACTACCGCATCGTCATTGCCGACTCGCGCAAGAAGCGCGATGGTCGTGTCATTGAAGAAATCGGAAAGTACCACCCCACCGAGGAGCCCTCGTTCATCGAGGTCGAGTCCGAGCGTGCCCAGTACTGGTTGAGCGTTGGCGCGCAGCCTAGCCCGCAGGTTGAGGCAATCCTCAAGCTGACCGGCGACTGGGGCATCTTCAAGGGTGACAAGAACGCTGTTAGCACCGTCAAGGTCAAGGAAGCTAAGCCAGAGTTCCAAGCCGACGAGAAGAAGAAGCCAGTTCTCAAGCCCAAGGTTGAGAAGGCTGAACCTAAGGCTGAAGAGGCACCTGCTGCAGAAGTTCCCGTCGCTGACGAGGCTGCTGCTGAAGCACCAGCCGCTGACGCAGACAAGGCTTAGCAATTGCTCGCTCCCGCCCTCGAACACCTCGTCAAAGGTATCGTCGACCACCCCGAAGAGGTTCAGGTCGTTGCGAAGAACACGCAACGCGGTGAGCTTCTTGAGGTTCGCGTGCACCCAGAAGATCTCGGCCGTGTAATCGGTCGTGCTGGTCGCACCGCGAAAGCACTGCGTACGCTGATCACGGCTTTGGCCGATGGTCGCAAGGTACGTGTCGACGTAGTCGACACTGACTTCTAACCAGTGGGCGAAGTAAAGACACCCCGCGAAGGTCGCACACAGCTGCGAGTGGGGCGTCTGACGAAGGCTCATGGGCTCAAGGGAGCCGTCAAAGTAGAGATGTACACGGATGCCCCGGAACGACGTTTCGTTCCGGGCGCCGTGTTCTCTCTGCAAGTGCCGACAAGTTCTGCGTGGCATGGCAAGACACTTGAACTCATTGAGCTCAAGTGGTTTAACGCGCAGCCGGTCGCCTTCTTCAAAGGAGTGCTTGACCGCAGCGAGGCCGAAACTTTAGTGAAGGCCATCCTCTGGATCGATCACGATCCCAACGAAGAGCCAGAAGAAGATGCGTGGTTTGATCACCAACTCATCGGCCTCAAGGTCATCCGCGACGGCATCCAAGTTGGCACTCTCGCGCAGGTTGATCATTTTCCTGCGCAAGATCTGCTGACGGTCGATACAGAAAACGGCAACGTACTTGTCCCGTTCGTTAAGTCGATCGTTGCCAGTGTCGATCTCGAGACCGGCGAAATGGTTGTTACTCCTCCGCCTGGTCTGTTCGAAAATCTCGAAGACCTCGCAGACGACACTGAGACACCAGAAACCACATAGCCGTTAGGGTGACTGCGTGCGCATCGACATCGTGACGATCTTCCCCGACTTCTTCGGGGTGCTCGACATCTCTCTGCTTGGCAAAGCGCGCGAGCGTGGAATCATCGAACTCGGCGTTCACGACCTGCGCGACTTTACCTACGATCGTCATCGCACCGTCGACGACACCCCTTATGGCGGTGGCGCAGGCATGGTGATGCGCCCAGAACCGTGGGGCGAAGCTCTGGATGCCGTTCTTACGCCAGAAACAGTAGTGATCGTTCCGACTCCTGCCGGAGTGCCTTTCACGCAGGCTGCCGCCCGTGAGCTCGCGCTGGAGAAGCATCTCGTCTTTACGTGTGGGCGCTATGAGGGAATCGATCAGCGAGTGATCGACTACGCGGCATCCACCGTTCGAGTTCGTGAAATCAGCCTCGGCGATTACGTGCTCAATGGCGGCGAAGTTGCGACGATGGCGATGATTGAGGCCATCGGTCGACTCGTGCCCGGCGTAATTGGCAATCCTGAAAGTTTGACTGAAGAGAGCCACGAGCAGGGGCTACTCGAATACCCCAGCTACACGAAGCCGTCAACGTGGCGCGAGCGATCAGTGCCCGCTGTTTTACTCAGCGGTAACCACAAAGCAATTGCCGACTGGCGTCTTGAGCAGCAACGGGAACGCACTCGACGAGTGCGCCCCGATCTGCTTCCCGACGACCAGTAGCTTTCAGCGCCAGCGAACTTCGGGGCCGGCAGTTCTTCTGCGGCTAATTGCGCGCCGTAAGGACCAATGGTCCCTCTGGGGTGATGGCGACGGTGTGCTCGAAGTGAGCGGCTCGGGAGCCATCAATGCTGCGCAGCGTCCAGCCGTCATCATCGGTGTAGATCTCGTCTGTGCCGATCATGAGCCAGGGCTCGATCGCGAAAACGAGGCCCGGCTTCAACGGCATTCCGCGACGCGCTTTGCCATCGTTAGGGATGTGGGGGTCGCCGTGCATTTCGCGACCAACCCCGTGTCCACCAAAATCGAGGTTCACTTCGTAGCCAGCGCCGTAGGCGACGTCACCGATCGCGGCCGAGATGCCGCCGATGCGGTTGCCAACAACGGCAGCGGCAATGCCGGCGTCGAGGGCGCGAGAGGTGGCATCCATCAGTTTGAGATCTTCGTCGCGGGGCGTTCCCACGGCAAAGGTGATTGCAGAGTCAGCGACCCAACCGTCGACGGCGACGGCAAAGTCGAGACTCAGTAGGTCACCATCTTTGAGGGTGTAGTCGTGGGGGAGTCCATGCAGCGCAGCATCGTTTACCGAGGTGCAAATTACTTTGCCGAACGGCGATGCTCCAAACGACGGGTGGTAGTCGATGTAGCAACTTTCGGCGCCGCGCTCACGGATCATGCTGTGTGCGAGGGCATCGATCTGCAGCAAATTCACACCAACCTTTGATGCCGCTTGGGTCGCTGTGAGCACGCTGGCGACGAATTCTCCCGCAGCTTTCATCTCATTGATTTCGGCTGGCGTTCTCAACTCGATCATTCGGTGGTTGCCTCTTTCATGTGCGGTGCCAAGAGTTGCGCAATGAACTCTCGAAGTTTGTCGATAAACGGCTCTTCACCGCGCGGGTCATACAAGAATGCACGCTCGAGCAGTGAATCCGCTATTTGTACGGTGACTTCGATGTCGAAAGTGAGTTCGTCAGACCTCGGAACCCCATAGGTGGTGACAAGAAGTTCGGTCAAGATCTCGGCAAGAGCAGTGTTGTTGCTCTTGCGATCGACGTTGAATCTGCGGTCAATGATGTTCCCGAAGGAGAGAATGCGAAACCCAGGTTCGGTGCGACTGAGTTCGATATACACGTCGATCGCAACATTGAGCGCGTCGAGCGCATTGGTTGCTCTCTTATTGAGCGTGGCCGAGAGTCCGGCGCGGTATTTGTCGAAGTTGCGGGTCGCTAGACCGCGCAGAAGCGATTGGATGTTGGGAAAGTAGCGATAGATAACGCCAACTGAGGAGTGTGCCCGTTTGGCAACATCGCTCGTGGTGATCGCATCGATCCCCACTTCATCTAGCAACACTGCTGCAGCATCGAGTAGCACGGTCAGTCGTTCGGCGCTTCGTTGCTGCACTGGTTCGGTGCGTACGATGGCGGGTTTTGGCACGGGGGGCCACCACGGTCTTTCGGATCGAGATTTTCAGCATTCCTAATCAGTTCGAAGATACCCTGAGAAGCATGATGATCAGGCGTGCGTTCTATTACTGGCAATTCATCGCTGTGATCGTATTGCCGCTGTGGGTGTTGATCGGCCGCGGAGTCTTCGGGTCGAGCGTTGGTTGGGACTTTGTCCTCTTCCTTCTGCTGTGCCCGATATT
Source organism: Rhodoglobus sp. G.S.23 (assembly GCF_056675935.1). Lineage (NCBI taxonomy): Bacteria > Bacillati > Actinomycetota > Actinomycetes > Micrococcales > Microbacteriaceae > Rhodoglobus > Rhodoglobus sp. G.S.23. The sequence continues at coordinate 2,003,624 of NZ_CM155237.1, read as the reverse complement.
GGCTTTCGCGCAGCTTGCTGTCGCCGGTCTAACCACCGCACGCAAGAGCGTTCGATCTCAGCGGACCGTCTCGTGGATTGATGCTGGAGTACTCGCCGCCTGGCATGCCGTGATCATCGCCTACGGATTTGTGGATGCTCCACTGCTGGCAGCGCTCATCGTTATTGTTGCCGTTGCTGGCTTCTGGATCGCTCTCTGGCAGCTGGTCACGGAGACTCGCAATCGCTTTACAACACTTGTTGAGGGCTTTGAGCGCGATGCGCAGCGCCCCGCGAATTCGGGGGAGCGCCTCGATAACGGCAACGTGATCATCCTCGACGCCGATGAGAATCGCACTTCTGACTAAATCTGTGGCAGAATTGCTGATTGTGCTTGCGCACGACTCTGCCATGAGGGCGTCGTAACCGCTTGAAGCACAATCTTTCTTTTCTAACTATGTGTGTTCGACTCATGGCGGGCGCAGAGAGCGATTAATAATGCATATCCTCGACGACGTCGACAAGGCGTCCCTCAAAGACAACATTCCTGATTTCCGTGCCGGCGATAACGTCAAGGTTCACGTAAACATCATCGAAGGTACGCGCTCGCGTATCCAGGTGTTCCAAGGTGTTGTAATCGGTCGTTCAGGCCACGGCGTTCGCGAGACCTTCACGGTTCGCAAGGTCAGCTTCCAGGTCGGCGTAGAGCGTACCTTCCCGGTTCACTCCCCAGTCATCGACCACATTGAAGTTGTTTCGCGTGGACTCGTTCGTCGCGCCAAGCTGTACTACTTGCGCGAGCTTCGCGGCAAGAAGGCAAAGATCAAAGAGAAGCGCGACAACTAACACTCTCGCAATTCACAAACCAATGGCTCCCAGCGGCATATGCTTGCTGGGAGCTTTGGGGTTAAATGACAAACGAAACTGCTGAAAACACGATGCCGAGTGGCCGTGGTGACCGTCGCGATGCTGCCAAAAAGGGCGGCGGGTGGAAACTTTTCCTGCGCGATCTGCTGATCATCTTCGTTGCAGCAATTCTGATCTCTTTCCTCATCAAGACGTATTTGGTGCGTTCCTTCTACATTCCGTCATCGTCGATGGAGAACACGCTCCAGATCGATGACCGAATTTTGGTCAATCAGCTCGAGCCGAGATTTTTCCCCATCTCTCACGGAGATGTCGTGGTGTTCACCGATCCGGGTGGCTGGCTTCCCGCGATCTCGAGCCAACCCGAGAACTGGTTTGTCGGTGCCGTCGATGGCGTTCTCGCGTTTGTCGGACTCAGCGCGCCGGACAGCAGCAATCACCTCATCAAGCGGGTAATCGGTTTGCCCGGCGACACCATCGAATGCTGCAACGAATTCGGGCAACTCATCGTCAACGGCATCCCTCTGGAAGAGCCATACATTGTGCTTCCCGATGCCGTCACCAAGGCAACACCGGATGATTTCTCCGTGACGGTTCCCGAAGACTCCATCTGGGTCATGGGAGACAACCGCTACAACTCTGCAGACTCTGCCGCCCACCGCGACGACCCCACCGGCGGTTTCGTCAAAGTTGGCTCAGTCGTCGGGCGCGCATTTCTCATCAGCTGGCCAACCGAGCGCTGGAGTGTTCTCGACAACTACCCCACCACTTTTCAGCGGGTAACCCCGAGCTCAGAGTAGACAGTGGCTGTAGCAGACCCGCATAGCGAGATTGAGCTCGAACTCTTTGCGACCGGTGCGCGTGCCGTAATCGGCTGCGATGAAGTCGGCAGGGGAGCGATCGCTGGCCCAGTCGGCGTCGGGATGGCCGCAATCATGCCCACGCAGGGCGCATGGCCAGTAGGCCTCCGTGATTCCAAAATGTTGAGCCAAAAACGCCGCGAACTTCTCGAACCACTCACGCTCGAATGGGCACCGCTCTCCGCTGTCGGCTATGCGGAGGCCACCGAAGTTGACTCCATCGGAATCACTGCCGCCCTCGGGCTGGCAGGCAAACGTGCCCTCATCCAACTTCATGAAGCGGGGCTCGACATCATGTCCAGTGTGGTGCTACTCGACGGCAGCACCGACTGGCTCAGTGGCGCCCTGAGCGTTGCGCCGCGAGTGCACACCAGGGTAAAAGCTGACCGGGATTGTGTTTCAGTAGCTGCGGCATCCGTTGTGGCAAAAGTACAACGTGACCGGATCATGATTGCGGCAGACGAGGAGTACCCCGGCTATCACTGGCCCAGCAACAAAGGTTACGGTTCAGCAGCCCACTTTGAGGGGATTCGCAGCCTCGGCGCCACCGAACTTCATCGACACACATGGTTGCGCTAGCGCGGCCTACAATGAAGACAGCATGGATGAAGACGAGTTTGAAGACTACGACCGCGAGGTCGAGCTAGCGCTGTACCGCGAATACCGCGATGTAGTGAGCCAGTTCCGTTTTGTGATCGAAACGGAGCGACGCTTCTACCTCGCCAACGAGGTCGATTTGGTGCGCCGCGACACGGAACACGACTTCTATTTCGAGTTGTCGATGACGGATGTCTGGGTGTGGGATGTTTACCGTTCCGACCGCTTCGTGAAGAGTGTGCGCGTCCTTACCTTCAAAGACGTGAACATTGAGGAACTCAGCGCTAAAGATCTCGAACTTCCCAAGGAACTCGCGCTCGACGAATAGCGGACTGTTTCCTAGAGCTCGGGCAAGGCTGCGGCGAGAACCTCGGCGAGGTGCTTGCCCTCGGTGTTCGCGAGCTGTGATGCCTGAGTGCGGCACGAGAAGCCGTCCGCGATCAGAGTGCTGCCGGTTTCCGCGTTTCTGAGGGCGGGCAGGATGCCATTCTCGGCCACCGCGACAGAAACGTCATAGTGACCTTTCTCCATGCCGAAGTTTCCGGCGAGACCACAGCACCCGCTGATCTCCGTAATTGTTGCCCCGGCGTTCCTGAGAAACGTGCGATCGGCATCGAAGCCCATCACAGCGTGCTGGTGGCAGTGCGGCTGGACGACAAAAGTTTCGCCGCTGAGGCTCGGCATTTGCCAGTTGGCCGGACCGATCGGCGCCGGTGCTATCAGCAGCTCGGCTAGAGTGAAAGTCGAGCGAGCGACCGCTGCTGCTGGTGCGCTGTCGGGCAGCAACTCTGTGAGGTCTGACCGCAGGACCGCCGTGCACGACGGTTCGATACCAATGATCGGGATGCCGCGGTCGACATAGCGCGAAAACTCGTCTACCAGCGCGGTCAGTCGCTTTCGCGCACCATCCAACTGCCCGGTAGTGATCCACGTGAGGCCACAACAGACATCGCGCTGGGGGAGCAGCACTTCGTACCCGGCAGCATCGAGCACGCGGATAGTGGCTCGCGCGATGTCTGGCGAAAAGTTGTCGGTGAAAGAGTCGGCCCAGAGGAGTACTTGAGGGCGCTGGGGCGAGGGAGCGGAGTTGCGTATCGGGTCCTGGCCGGGTGAGTGGCGGCTGGTGGAACGACGGCTGTTGGGGGCTCGTAGGGCGCGAGCCTCGGAGCTTGAGCGGAACGCGCGGGGAGCGAATGCGGGCAGCGGGCGCCGAGCGTCCACTCCGCCAACCCAGCGAGTGAGGTGCGCAACGGCGGGCACCCTGAGCATGGCGTTAACGAGGGGCGCTATCGGAGCCAGGAGCCGTGCCCAGCGAGGTAGTTGCCCGAGGAAGTAGTGGCTGCGGGGGCGCAGCTTTCCGTCGAAACGGCGGTGCAGCACTTCGGCTTTGAGAGTAGCCATGTCGACGCCAGCAGGGCAGTCGCTTGCGCAAGCCTTGCACGAGAGGCACAGGTCGAGGGCATCGTGCACCTCTGGCGAATTGACACCTCCCGCGACGAGTGTGCCGTTGGCCATTTCTTGCAGAACTCGGGCGCGACCACGAGTGGAATCTTTCTCGTCACCGGTCGCCAAATACGACGGGCACATCACACCGTTACTCGCTGAATTGTCGGCGCGACACTTGCCGACCCCAACGCAACGGTGGGCTGCCATCGTGAAGTCGCCGTCATCGTCGCTGAAAGCGAAACCATTCACCGCCACAATCGGCAACGCTGCCGGGCGGCGCAGATCGGCATCGACCGGCACTGGATCAACAACGATGCCCGGATTCATCACATTGTTCGGGTCGAAGAGTCGCTTGAACTGCCCGAACAGATCAATAGCTGCCGACGAATACATGTGGGGTAACAGTTCGCTGCGTGCCCGACCGTCGCCATGCTCGCCAGACAGCGAGCCGCCATGGGATGCCACGAGTTGAGCGGCGTTATCCACGAAGGCTCGCAAAACTGCGCCATCCGTCGCGAGAGGAATGTCAAGCCGAACATGAACGCAACCTTCCCCGAAATGGCCGTACGGCATCCCCTCTATTGCGTACTCGGCAAGAAGTGTGTCGAAGTCGCGCAGGTAAGCACCGAGACGCTCTGGTGGCACTGCTGCGTCTTCGAAGCCCGGCCAGGCTTGCTTGCCGGATGACGTGCGCCCTGCCAGGCCGGCACCGTCTTCTCGAATGCGCCACAGCTCTTTCGCGGCTACTGCATCGGTGATGACTCGTGCCTCGATGGCGGCAGAGTCGGCGGCGAGTAGTCGAGCGCGCTGGAGAGTTTCGGCGGGGTCGACTCCGGTTACCTCTACGAGGAGCCATCCCGCGCCCTCGGGGAGGGCGGCGACAGCGCGTGCGCCTCGCTGGCGGCTGACCGCATCCACAATGCGGGCGTCGAGGCCCTCGATCGCGCTCGGGTGGTGGGGGAGCAGGGCAGGCACAGCGTCGGCTGCGGTCGCCATGTCGGGGTAGCCAAGCGCGACGAGAAGCGGATGTTGCGGTGCGGTGACCAGATCGACGGTCGCCTCGAGGACCGTCACGAGGCTGCCTTCGGTGCCAACGAGACTGCGGGCCAGATTATGGCCATTCTCGGGCAGGAGGTGCTCGAGGCTGTAGCCCGAAACCTGACGGCCGAAGCGCCCGAGTTCGGTGCGCAGCGTCGCGAGGTTGCCGCTGACGAGAGGTGCGAGACCGGCAATCGTCGCGAGGTCGTTGGTGGCAGTGAATCGTCGTCCCAAACCGTCGACGACATCGAGACTCTGCACGTTGTCAGCCGTTTTGCCGAACTGCAGGGAGTGGGCGCCGCAGGCGTTGTTGCCGATCATGCCTCCGACGGTGCAGCGGGACCAGGTAGAAGGATCGGGACCGAAGCGCAGTCCGTGCGGCTGCGCGGCGGTTTGGAGAGTTGCCAAGACGGTGCCAGGCTGCACGCGTGCGGTTCGAGCATCCGGATCAATCTCGATCACGCGGTGAAGATGGCGCGAGAAATCGAGAACGATTCCTGTGCCGATGGCGTTGCCAGCGATGGAGGTGCCGCCGCCACGGGACGTGATGGGCGTGCTGCTTTCACGGCTCACTGCCAACGCTGCCAGCACATCGTCGGTGTCGCGCGGGAACACGACCACTTGCGGCACGACCCGATAGTTGGAGGCATCGCTCGAGTACTCAGCGCGGCGACGCGTGCTGTCGTCGACCTCGCCGCCAATAACGGAACGCAGGGCGTGAACGACTTCGCTGCGATCGTGCAGAGAAGTGTCTGGCATCTTCCTATTGTGCCTCTAGAGTCAATTCATGCCCCTGATTGCCACCATCGTGCTTGCAGGCTTCGGGTTTGGACTTTCGCTGATCATCGCGATCGGTGCGCAGAATGCCTTCGTTCTGCGGCAAGGTCTACGCCGCGAACACGTCACCGCTGTGGTGTTGGTGTGCACGCTCTCTGACATCGTCCTGATCGTGGCTGGCGTTGCCGGGCTTGGTGCGCTGATCCAGCAGGCGGGTTGGCTCTTGGTTGTCGCCCGCGTCGGCGGTGCACTCTTCTTGCTGGTCTACGCGTTCTTATCGGTGCGACGGGCGACGCGACCTCAAGCCCTCACGGCAACGGCAGCAGGAACGGGGATGACGCTCGCCGCCGCCCTCTCGACAGCGCTCGCGCTTACCTGGCTCAACCCGCACGTGTACATCGACACCGTTTTGCTCCTGGGTTCCATCGGCGGAACGTATGGTGACGACCGCTGGTGGTTTGCACTCGGAGCGTGCCTAGGCAGTGTCGTCTGGTTTGCGGCGATCGGCTACGGCAGCCGGTATCTGCGCCCACTATTCGCTAAGCCGATGGCGTGGCGGGTGCTCGACATTGTGATCGCCGTGATCATGGTCGTACTGGCGGCGAGTCTTGTGGCAGGGCTCTTCGAATAGTTGAGAGCGTTCGACCTTGGCTCAGCGCAGTGTCGATAGCTCAAACATCCATTCATTGACTCGGATCGGGTGGCCCTTCGGATATTCGAAATCGGCTTCCCCCACGAGGTTGAAGCCCGTGCGTTGGCAGAGGGCGTTGGATGCCGTGTTGTCGGTGCGAGGGAACGCGAATACCTGATCTCGGTCGCCATTGTCTGCCGCGTACCGGAGGCATTCGGAGAGCGCACGAGCGGCAATTCCGCGGCCCTGATGGGCGGTGTGCACGCTCCACCCGGTTTCGTAGACGTCGTTGCCTCGCCAGCTCTTCTTCCAGTAACCCACCGAGCCCACGGGGCTGTTTGCGGAGGCCGATCGGATGCGAAACATGCGCGCTTCGCCCGTCTCCCACAGGTGCAAAAACTTGGCGTGCCTAGTGACAATCTGTTTATCGCTTTCAGGCCCGCCAAGAAACAGTGTCATTTCGGGGGTGTTGCTGCGTTCAAGCACGGGAAGATCGTCAACCTGCCACTGCTCAAGCCATACTCGCCCGTCGTCACTGCGCGTCATACGGGCACGATACCGCGAGTAGTCGGTTCTCAAAAGAGCGGGTTGAGATGGTGTTTCGGTCTACTCCTCACCACCGCCGCGTTGGATCCTTGTCTGCGCCAACATGCGGGCGGTAATGAAGGGTGGTGCTCGCAAACCGCACTCTTGAGGCATGGCAGCAAAAGACATATTGGGTGCGCGGGGCGAAGACCTCGCGGTCGACCATCTGATCAGCGCAGGGCTCGAAATTCTCGACCGCAATTGGCGGTGTTCGCAGGGCGAGCTAGACATTGTGGCGCGCGACCGCGATGAGATTGTCTTTGTCGAGGTGAAGACGCGCTCAAGCGTGCTGTTTGGGCATCCCTTCGAATCGATCACGGCAACGAAGGTTGCTCGATTGCGCCGACTGGCGGCCGCCTGGTGTGAGGCTCACGATGGTTCAATTTCGGCAATCCGTATTGACGCAGTCGCTGTGATCGCGCCGACTCAGGGTTCCGTAGAGATCGAACACTTGAAGCGTGTTTCGTGAGTGCTCTCTGATGGCGATCGGCAGAACCTACGCTGTTTCACTTCTCGGCCTCGAGGGCGCAATCGTCGAGATTGAGGCCGACCTCTCCAACAATCTTCCCGGTTTCGTACTGATTGGCCTGCCCGATACCGCTCTGGGCGAAGCGAAAGACCGCGTGCGGGCCGCAGCGACCAACTCCGGGTGTGGGTTGCCAAACCGCAAAATCACCGTAAACCTGTCGCCTGCCGCTCTCCCCAAACACGGCTCGGGCTTCGATCTCGGAATAGCGCTCGCGGCGCTCGCAGCCTCCGGCACAATCTCGGCTGAATCTATTGATCGAGTGTTGCACATTGGTGAGCTCGGGCTCGACGGCCGCCTTCGCCCCGTCAACGGTGTGCTGCCCGCCGTGCTCGCAGCATCCCGTGCGGGGTTCAGTACCGTGATGGTGCCAAGCGGCAACGCTGATGAAGCGTCGCTCGTTCCCGACATACGGGTCGTTGCGGTTCCCTCATTGCGGGATGCCGCGATTTGGCACGGAGGAGAGTTTGAACCCGAGCCAGTCGAGGTCATTACGCGGCCGGTTGCCACGACGGCGCCAACAGACAGTGGCGACCTCAGCGACATGATCGGCGGCAGTGATGCGATTGATGCAATGCTCGTCGCTGCAGCAGGTGGCCACCACGTGTTCCTGCTCGGACCTCCCGGCGCAGGCAAAACCATGCTCGCCGCTCGACTTCCCGGGCTCCTTCCCGACCTTGATCCTCAGGCTGCGCTCGAAGTTTCATCGATCCGCTCACTCGCCGGACTCCCCGTCGGCAGCAGCCTCACGACCCGACCACCGCTCGAAGCGCCACACCACACGGCGACGGCCGCGGCGCTCGTAGGAGGCGGCAGCTCGCAGATTCGTCCGGGTGCTGCCGCCCGTGCCTCCGACGGAGTGCTCTTTCTTGACGAAGCACCGGAGTTCGCGCCAGCAGCCTTGGACGCGCTTCGGCAACCGCTCGAATCGGGCGTCATTAGCATCCATCGGGCAAATGCTGTCGCTCACTTCCCGGGACGATTTCAACTCGTAATGGCCGCCAACCCCTGCCCCTGTGGTCAATGGGGCGCCCGAGACAGCGAATGCACGTGTCCGCCCAATAGCCGTCGTCGCTACCTGGCGAGACTCTCAGGCCCACTACTCGACCGCATCGACATTCAGTTTCGAGTCGAAAGAATCACGAGCGCCCAATTGCGACTTGCAGGGGAGCGACCAACGCTCTCCACGACGGATGCTCGAGCGAGAGTCACCGCGGCCCGCAAGCGCACCCGTGCTCGCCTCGCGGCAACGCCCTGGCGGCTCAACTCCCACGTGCCGGGATCGTATCTTCGCGGTCGCGAATTGCGGCTCGCCCCCAAGGTCACGGCAGGCCTTGATCGCGCCCTCGAACGCGGCGGAATCACCATGCGCGGGTACGACCGCGTACTTCGCGTTGCCTGGTCACTCGCTGATCTCGCCGACGACGCACGACCCGACGAAACCCACGTCGGTCAAGCACTGTATTTACGAAAGGCAATGTCACAGTGAGCATGTTTGGACTCAAAGAATCAGAAATCGCCACCCTCGTCAGAGCGGTCAGCGTTGACAGCGGTGAGGGCCTCGATCGGGCCGCGATCGAAAACCGATTCGCGCGAGCGACCTGGAGCGGTCTCGCCGAGCCCGGTGACCGCCTCGCGGGCCGTGCTCTGCAACAACTCGGCCCGGCACGCGCGCTCTCTGCCGTTGTTGAGCACTGGGACGCTGAACGGTTCGCCATCGAGCTGGAGGCAGACGGCGACCCTGTATCTGGAGATGACATGCGTCAGGCGATCGACCGCTGGATGCCGCGGCTCAAGTCAGACACAGCACTCATCGCACTGCGTCAAGCCGCCCGATTTGGCGCTCGACTGCTCACGCCAGACGACACACTGTGGCCCGGCCGCCTCAATGACCTCGACTGGCATGCGCCATCCGCGTTGTGGGTGCGCGGCACCGACACGGCGCTCGCCGGAATTGTCGACGGCATCGCCCTCGTCGGAGCCAGAGCCGCTACCGGTTATGGCGAGCACATCACGATGGAAGCATCCGCCGGGCTCGTCGATCGTGGCTACACGATTGTTTCGGGCGCCGCCTACGGAATTGATGGAATGGCGCACCGTGCAGCGCTTGCCAGCCAAGGCCTCACCGTCGCATTTCTCGCCGGGGGAGTAGACCGCTTCTACCCGAGCGGCCACGACAGCCTCCTTACCCGCATTGTCGAAAACGGTGCCGTGATCTCCGAACTCCCGTGCGGGTCTCCACCAACCAAATGGAGATTCTTGCAGCGCAACAGACTAATCGCTGCGGCGAGTCTTGCGACCATAGTGCTCGAAGCGGGCTGGCGTTCTGGCTCCCTCAACACCGCCGGGCACGCTGCGGCCCTTGGCCGACCGCTCGGTGCGGTACCCGGCCCGGTCACAAGCGCGGCCTCCGCCGGGTGTCACCGCCTCATCCGCGACTACGACGCCGTGTGCGTCACCAACCCCGACCAAATGGCCGAACTCGCCCCGCTCGCTGAGAAAGCGACTAAGACTCCCGGCGCAAACGCAGGCGCAGATTCGAGAGCCCTTTCTTCGAACTCTGACCCTGTGGCGTCGCCGGAAAACTCGGATTCCGAGAGCCAACAGAGCAGCGAAGCGACCCGCCTGTTCGACGCCCTCAGCGCTCGCAGCGCGCGCACCACCGATGACATTGCCGCGCGCAGTGGACTCGCCCTCACGACAGTGCGTGCACAACTCGGACTCCTCGAACTAGACGGACGCGTTACAGAAACGGAGCGCGGCTGGAAGAGCGTGCCGAAAGGTGCAGCTCAGCACGGCTGAAGCTCCGTTTCGCAAATCGCGCAAGGCCTGAACGCGACGATTATGCGCTAAAGCCCGAAGCGCGAGAGGTCGCGTGCAAATGAAGTCGACGACGAAATGCGGTGCGATAGACGCATCGCCAGCAAAAACATCGACACATTTTACCCACCGGCAACACCCTGAAATGCTGACAATGTGCTGCGCGCCTCGCAATAAAGCTGCGGCACTAGAAGAAATATGCGGCATTCCTGCCCAAACGGGCGTACTGTTTAGTAAAACTAATGCTTCGAGCGGGTCCATCGAGATTGTTACTAATTCTTATGTCTGTCAAAGTAGACAGGCTTAGCCCACGGACGTGCAGAAGAAAGGCGACAAAGTGAACGATCAGTTCTTCCAAATTATCGCAATGGTCATTTATCTGGCCGCAATGCTCGGCATCGGTTGGTGGGCCTACAAGCGCACAACCAACCTAGATGACTACATGCTCGCAGGCCGCAAGCTCAGCCCCGGAGTAGCAGCGCTCAGTGCAGGAGCATCCGACATGTCGGGTTGGCTCCTCCTCGGCCTCCCCGGAGCCTTCTACCTTGGCGGCCTCTTCCAAGGCTGGATCGCCATTGGCCTCACCATTGGTGCATGGCTCAACTGGAAGTTTGTCGCACCGCGACTGCGTGCATACACCGAGGTCTCCAAGAACTCGATCACACTGCCGAGCTTCTTCGAGAACCGTCTCCGCGACAAGTCGCGCGTACTGCGCATTACTGCCGGAATCATCATCCTCGTCTTCTTCACCTTCTACGTATCCTCCGGAATGGTCGCCGGTGGCGTTTTCTTCCAGAGTGCATTCGGCTCCGAATACTGGATCGGAATGCTCGTTGTCGGTGGAGTAACCGTTCTCTACACCCTCTTCGGTGGATTCATCGGCGCAACCTACACCGACGTCGTGCAGGGCATCATGATCTTCCTCGCCCTCATCGCAGTGCCCATCGTCGGCATCTCGCAGACCGGTGGCGTTGCGAACACGATCGAATCGATCCGCGCAGCGAACACCGAAATCGACATGTTCAGCCTCTTCACCGGCGGAACAGTGCTCGCCGCAATCTCCGCAGCAGCGTGGGGCCTTGGCTACTTCGGCCAGCCTCACATCCTCGTGCGCTTCATGGCCCTTCGCTCACCAGGGGATGCCGTAGCCGGTCGCCGCATCGGAATCAGCTGGATGATCATCTCCGTACTCGGAGCCATGGCATCCGCCCTCATCGGTGTTGCGTACTTCCAGCAGCACCCCGAGCTTTCGCTCGAGAACCCTGAGCGCGTGTTCCTCGAACTCGCACAGATCTTCTTCCACCCGCTGATCGCTGGCCTCGTTCTCGCAGCAGTACTCGCCGCCGTCATGAGCACGATTTCCTCGCAGCTCATCGTTTCGTCGTCGGCACTCGTCGAAGACCTCTTCAAGATCGTTGCGAAGAAGGAAGCAACTCCTAAGGCTCAGGTAATCCTCGGTCGTATGGGTGTTCTTATCGTTTCCGTCATCGCGATCATCCTCGCGTGGGACCCCAACTCGTCGATCCTCAGCCTCGTCGCATACGCCTGGGCCGGCTTCGGTGCCGCATTCGGACCGATCGTGATCCTGTCGCTGTTCTGGCGCAAGCTGACCAGCATGGGTGCGATCGCCGGAATGATCGCCGGTGCTGTCACCGTCGTTATCTGGGGCAACGTGCCCGCACTCACCGGTGCGATGTACGAAATCGTTCCCGGATTCGCGATCAACGTTGTCGTTGCCATTGTGGTGAGCCTGCTCACCTTCAAGAACAGCGACGGAATCACCGAAGAGTTCGATACCGCAGTCGAAAGCGTGCGCACCGGAACAGTTCAGCTTCCGGTAGTCACCAAGAACGACTAACTTCGCCGAATTCGTTCCTGTCGATTTAGACAGGGAAGGTAAGGATGCCCACCCCACACCTCTGGGGTGGGCATCCTTCGTTAACGACACTGCGCAACCGTCAACGACACTGTGCAACGAGGTAGCCTTCGGGGCAAGTTCCGCGCCATCCTGTCGAATGACACTCGACACACCTAGGCTGTTTATGTGATCCAACTCGGCCAGTACCCCGCCCCCAGCCATGTCATCGCCCACGTCAGCGATACTCACCTTCTTGCGGGCGGCAGGCCGCTCTACGGCGCCGTCAATACGATCGATCACCTTGAGCAAGCCCTCGCCCAGCTCGAACGATCAACCGCCAACCCGCAAGCGATCGTCTTCACCGGTGACCTCGCCGATCTCGGAGAACCCGACGCGTATGTTCGCTTGCGTGCAATCGTTGAGCCGGCAGCCACACGCATGAACGCCGAAATCATTTGGGTGATGGGCAACCACGACGAACGAGACCAGTACTCCAAACTGCTTTTTGATGACGAATCGGATGCCCCACAAGACCGTGTCTACATGGTCGACGGGCTGCGAATCATTTCCTTCGATACCACCGTGCCCGGATATCACCACGGTGATATCAGTGATGAACAGTTGGAATGGCTGCGCAACGAACTAGCGACCCCGGCACCGCACGGCACACTTCTCGCGGTGCACCATCCACCCATCCCGACCCCCATGCTTGAAGCGATGGGAATGCTCGAACTCCAGCGCCAAGAACGCCTCGCTGAAGTGCTTCAGGGCAGTGATGTGCGGGCGATCCTTGCCGGGCACTTGCACTACTCAACTCACTCAACGTTCGCTGGAATTCCCGTTTCTGTTGCGTCAGCAACCTGTTACACCCTCGACCTCAGTGCCGAGGATCGTCTGTTGTCTGGCGTTGACTATGGTCAAGCCGTCAATGTGGTTCACGTGTATGAGAAGCAGACCGTGCACTCGATCATCCCGGTCGGGGATACCGCAGAAATCACCGGTCATTCGGCCGAGGCTTGGGCCCAGATCGAGGCGATGACACCAGAGCAGCGGAGGGAAACCTTCTCGGCCAAGAACTCAACATTCAATTCGGCTGAAGTAGCCGCGTCAGATTAGCGCTCGACAGGGGGTTGCATTAGGCATGCAGCCGAGCGTGAAAGCATTGAGGTATGGCTCAGGGCGAAAACATCACACCACCACACACCCGAATTGAACTCGAAGAGAAGCTGATTTCAGCCGAATTCATCACCGACACCATTCGGGTGCTCACCGGGCACGAGTCGATTCGCAGCTTCGATCCCAGTCCCATCGCAACTGAAGTGTTGGATGCGATACTGCTCTCCGCGCGCAGCGCCCCCACATCCTCTAACCTGCAGGCCTACAGCGTCGTCGTGGTCGAAGATGAGCAACGTCGAGCTCGCTTGGCTCATTTGGTGGGGGACCAAAGTTACGTGGCAACAGCACCGGTGATGCTCATTTTTTGTGCTGACGTTTCTCGGCTGCACTACCTTGCCGAACGACAGGGCCACACTTTCGCCGCCAACAACCTGGAGATGTTCCTCACGGCATCGATCGATGCCAGCCTTGCCTTGCAAAACGCTCTCGTTGCAGCAGAATCACTCGGGCTTGGGGCTGTGCCCATCGGCTCCGTGCGCAACGAACCCAGCTTGATCGCCGCCGAGCTCGCGCTACCGAGAGGCGTCTTCGCCGTTGCGGGACTCACGATCGGCTACCCGAATCCCGGAGTGCGCCGAGGTGCCAAACCGCGGCTTCCCAGCGAAACCGTTGTGCACCGCGAACAGTACTCGACTGAAGACCTCGAGCAGCAGGTCAGTGACTACGACGCTGTCATGATCGCGAACGGACTCTATGCCGGTCGCCAGGTGGCCAGCGATCCCCAGATTCCGGATGCCGAATACGGTTGGGCCGAACATACGGCACGCCGCACGAGCAAACCAGAAACTCTCGCTGGACCATCAGCGGCACTTCGAGACCACCTCAAAGACGAAGTTGAGGCGCGCGGGTTCTCAATTCGTTAGCTGGTCGCCTTGTGTGATGCGCGGCTCGCTCGAGCTACAAATACCAAGATGAGCGGCTGGGCGACCTTCATCGCAGCCCAAGTCAGCTTGTAACGCACGCTCGGGATGGAGACGGCGCGACCGCGGGCGGCACTGCGAAGGGCAGAGCGAGCCACGAATTCAGCGTCGAGCCACATCCATTTCGGCGCCATGGATGAGCGTTCAATGCCGAGCCGTGAGTGGAACTCCGTGCGCACGAATCCTGGTGCAAGTGCCGTGAAGGTGACCCCACGACCGCGGTAGTGCGCGTTCGCCCAGCGACTGAAACTCAGTGGCCACGCTTTCGCAGCGGCATAAAGCCCCAGTGGCGCTTCACCGGCAAGGCTCGCCACGGTCAGAATGGTGCCAGAACGACGGGCGAGCATCCCGCCAAGAACCGCATGGCTGAGGCGCAGCGGGACCGTTGCCAGCAATTCAAGCATCCGCTCTTCGTCATCGATGGAATTCTGATCAAATTCTTGGGGAAGCCCGTACCCGGCATTGTTCACGAGGTACATAATGGGATTCTTGGCCGATTTCAGTCGGCTTTCGACTGTGTCGCGCTCGGCCGCGATCGTGAGATCTGCAGAGATCACTTCGACGGCAATGTTGGCTTTCTCGCGAAGTTCGATCGCCATGCGGTCGAGGCGGGCAGTGTCGCGGGCAACGAGCACAAGGTCATAACCGGAACGAGCTAGCTGGTGCGAGAGCTCGGCTCCAATGCCTGAAGTCGCTCCGGTGACGAGTGCCGTGCCCAGTGTGGAGTGTGAAGATCGTGTGGCCATCCCGAAACGCTATCGCGGCGAACCCGAATGCCGCGTGCATGTTGCACGATAGAGGCGTGAACCTTCACCGCCTCGTGGATACGTTTGCCGCCTATCTTGCGGCCGATCGGGGATTCAGTGTGCACACGGTGAGGTCATACCGCTCTGATCTCACCAATCTGGTCGAATTCGCTACTGAGCGCGCGGCCAACGAACCAGATGATCTTGACCTTGAACTGTTACGCGACTGGTTGTGGCATGCATCTCAGGCGGGGCTCGCTAAGTCGACTCTTGCTCGTCGGGCTGCTGCCGCGCGAGGGTTCAGCGCTTGGTTAAAAAGAACTCATCAGGCGTCGACGGATGCCGCGGCACGGCTCAAAGCGCCGAAAGCTGAGCGCCACCTTCCTCGGGTGCTTAATCGCGACCAAATGTCTGACATGCTGCAGAGCGTTTCGGAGCGCGCATCTTCGGCAGATCCGGTCGCGTTGCGGGATCAGGCGATTGTCGAGCTTTTGTACGCCTCGGCTTTGCGGGTGAGCGAACTTACAGGCCTCTGTCTGAACGATGTCGATGATTCGCGGTTGACGGTGCGGGTCCTCGGCAAGGGGTCGAAAGAGCGCGTTGTTCCCTTTGGAATTCCGGCGCAGCGCGCTATTTCTGCGTACTTAAAGATTGGGCGTCCGCAACTTACTGAGGAGGCCGGGGGAGCGGCCGCGCTCTTTGTCGGTGCGCGAGGAAAGCGACTGACAACTCGAACCGTGTACGACGTGATTGCGCACTTGCTGGCTGACGTTCCGGGTTCTGGTGGTTCTGGTCCCCACACCCTGCGCCACACTGCGGCAACTCATCTGCTGGATGGTGGTGCCGATTTGCGTGCTGTGCAGGAGATGCTTGGCCATGCGAGTCTCGGCACCACACAGTTATATACGCATGTGTCTACGGAACGATTGCGCGAGAGCTATCGCACCGCGCATCCTCGGGCGTAGCGCAGCCGATCCTGCGTTCTTCGTCTTTCACTCGTGAGGCTGTTGCTCGTTGCCGTTGTTATTGAGTGAGGGCGGCAAGACCGAAATGCCGTCGGCGTGAGTTTCTGGTTTCCACGAACTTTGTCGCGGGCCGGGGACCTCAGCCAGTGGTCGCGGAACGGCGGGTTTCGGGGCCGGGACGTCGCCGGGCTCTGGCAGTCGCGCGCGATAGATCGTGACCACACTGTCGAGGTAGCGCTCGATGACCTGCTTTTCGGCGTCATCAAAATCGTCGAGTACGCGATCGATGCCCATGATCATTGGCATCAGGGTCGCCATTGCTGTTTCAACTGAGCGAGGGTTCGGCACAACGACAACGCTGCGGCGGTCAGTCGGATGTTGCTGTCTGGTGACATGCCCGACGCCGATGAGGCGGTCAATCACTCCGGTGACTGCTGCGGTTGAAATGTTGAGTCGACGCGACAGTTCGGTTGGGGGAAGCGGGCCGTGCATGATCAGGTGTTCCATCGCTTCGAGATCGGTGGAGTTGACGGAAAGCGTGCGCCCGACATGCTGCTCGAACTCATCGCTGGAATCGAGAATGTCGCGCAGCAGCTGAGTGGGCCGCCGCGCTGCTGGGCGCTCCATTGCTGCTTGAGGAGGTTGCATGTCCACTACTTTACCGGTAGGTTCCTAAGTTGTCTAATAACTAAGCAACCGAAACATATTTTCAGGAGGAGCGCGATGTATCGCCTCAGGACCTTCATCACCTCACGACGCACCTCCTGGATCGTTTTGGTCGGAGCACTCGTCGCCGCCGGCGCCATTTTCGCCGCCGGAACCGGCAACGAAGAAGGCACACTTCCGGGAGTTGGGCTTCCAGAATCGGCCGAATCCGCACAGGCCGCCGCGGCCGCTGAAGCGCTGCCAGGCGCAGACTCTACCGTCGCGCTGTTGGTCTTCAGCCGCGACGGAGAGACTCTCACCGACGCTGACACGCAGGCCGTCGCATCCGCCGCCGGATCGCTCAGCGACTACTCGGCTGAGGGCTTCGTTCCGCCGCCCACATTTTCTGATGATGGAACCACCGCGCTGGTAACAGTCCCCTTGGACAAGCTCTCTGAAGCGGGGGAGCAGGCTGAACGCGCTGACGAGATTCGCGCAACAGCGAACGCTGATCTGCCCAGCGGCCTCACTGCGCTCCTCAGCGGCCCAGAAGGTTTCGCGGTTGACATCGCGGCCGTCTTTGAAGGCGCCGACTTTACGCTGCTGCTCACAACAGTGATCGTGGTTGCTGTTCTTCTCTTGATCACGTACCGAAGCCCGTGGTTGTGGCTTGTTCCACTCGTCGTCGTCGGAACCGCTGACGGCCTCGCCGGAATAGTAGCCGCCAGAGTCGCGGCACTCGCGGGCATCCAACTGGACGCGTCAGTCACCGGCATTCTCTCGGTACTCGTCTTCGGTGCCGGCACCAACTATGCACTGCTGCTAATCGCTCGTTACCGCGACGAATTGCGGCTCGTTGAGGATCGCCGTGAAGCAATGTCCCGTGCGCTGCGCGGCGCTGGCCCCGCCATCATCGCCAGCGGAAGCACGGTCGTTCTCGCCCTCCTCACGCTTGTCTTCGCGGAGCTACAGGGCAACCGTGCGCTCGGAATCGCGTGTGCGACGGGCGTTGTGATCGCGATGATCTTCGCTCTCGTAGTGCTTCCGGCCGCACTGGTCCTCTTCGGTCGTGGCTTGTTCTGGCCGTACATCCCCAGATTCGGATCCGAGGGCAGCGCTGAGCGCGGTGTCTGGCACAAGCTCGGCGTTCTGGTCTCCAAGAAGCCCGTTGCCGTCGCGATTCTTGGTGCGGTTGTTCTTGGTGCACTCTCGCTTGGTGTTCCCCAGATCAAGATTGGGCTCTCGCAGACCGAGAGTTTCACCCAGGTTCCTGAAGCAGTTCAGGGGCAAAATATCATCGCGGATGCTTTCCCGGCAGGAAGCGGTTCGCCAGCATCCGTCATTGTGAACTCTGATTATGCTGAGGAAGTTGCTCAGGCAGCCGAGGGCGTCAACGGCGTCGATTCGGTGCGCATCGGCGAAAGCACCGACACCATTACCCAGCTCACTGTGGTGTTGGATGACGCCGCCGAGACCGAAGAATCCTTCGCCGCTATTGAGGCCCTTCGCTCGGAGCTGTCGACTATCGAGGGCGCCAACGCGCTCGTTGGCGGTCTGGATGCTCAAGCTCTTGATGTCGAACGCGCTCAACAGTCAGATCAGGATCTAGTAATCCCGCTCATCTTGGGCCTCGTGTTCATTGTGCTTGTGCTCCTGCTGCGGTCGCTGCTCGCGCCTATCCTGTTGTTGCTGACGGTTGTGGCGTCGTTCTTTGCCAGCTTGGGAGCCAGTTGGTTGCTTTTTGAGTCGGTATTCGGCTTCCCTGCGATCGACACGAACGTGGTCTTGTTCGCGTTCCTCTTCCTCGTGGCACTCGGTGTTGACTACAACATCTTCCTGGTGACTCGAGCTCGGGAAGAAGCGGTCGAGCACGGTACGCGAGCGGGAATGATCCGCGCACTGTCGTCTACCGGCGGCGTCATCACAAGCGCCGGTATTTTGCTTGCCGCCGTGTTTGCGGTACTGGGCGTTCTGCCACTCATCACCCTCACCCAAATCGGAATTATTGTCTGCATCGGTGTGCTGCTTGACACGCTTCTCGTTCGCACGGTTATTGTGCCGTCGCTCGCGTTTATTGCTGGTGAGAAGTTCTGGTGGCCGGGTCGCGTGATCTCGATCGGCGCCGAGGTTCGCACGCCGCAGCATGCCGCATCTCCACGTGCTGCTGCACAGCGCGCAGCTTCGAGCGGCGCAGAGGCGCCCCGCGCGGAGACCCTGCCGGAGGGCGAACTGCCATCGGACGAACCACACACTGCCAAGCACAGCGTTAGCCGTTAGCCGTTAGCCGTTAGCGCGGTGCTGGGTGATCAGGGACCGCGCGTCGGCAACAAGATGGCTCGAGGTGTGCCGCTCAGATAGTTGAGCGGCGAGACATATTCGCCATCCAGTCGGACTCCGAAGTGCAGGCAGGGCCTAAGGCAGTGGCCCTCCTGCACTTCGCCAATTATTTCACCTTGAGAAACAAGATCTCCGCGGGTCAGAGCTGTGGTTACCGGTTCATAGCTGGTGATCAGCCCTCCCGGATGCCGAATCGACAGCACGGGACGATCGACCACGATGCCAGCGAAGTGCACGATCCCCGCTGTGGGCGCTCGAAGTTCGACGTCAAAGCTCGCACCAACATCGATGCCACGGTGGCCGGCAGAGTAGGGAGTTTCGGGCGAAATGTATGGCCGAACGATGGGATGAGGTTCGGAAATCGGCCAACTCCACGGTGTCGAGGCTGATCCATTCGCAATGTCATCTAGTGGGACGGCGTCAGGCTCACCTCCCCAGGCGACCCCTGCAGAAGTGGTGCTCCCCGAAAGCACGAGTGTCGCAAGAAGGAGAACGGTGGAGGCTCGAAGCATCCCCTCACTCTCGAAGAAAACCCGGTCGTGTGGCCCCAAAAACGCAGAGCCGGGGAAAGTCGCTACCGGTGATGAAGTTGTGGGGGAGCGATGGTATGATTTTTGCAGCACCGCGTGTATTCGCGGTGACTACGCGTGCCCCGCTGCGGTAAAACTACTGCAGCACACGGCCGCTATCTCCACTCAGTCCCCACTCGCACACCGTTGCGGCTGGGGCGGGGGTATGCCCGGGCACCAGGATTCGCGCCAACCGGCCGCGAGTATTAACTGAGAAGGCCGCTATTGCCACGCGCACTAGTGAGCCAGAAAAGGAGAACGGCCATGGCCGTCGTAACCATCCGCCAGCTGCTCGACAGCGGCGTACACTTCGGACACCAGACTCGTCGTTGGAACCCGAAAATGAAGCGCTTTATTCTGACCGAGCGCTCGGGCAGCCACATCATCGACTTGCAACAGTCGCTCGCTCACATCGACGCTGTCTACGACTACGTCAAGGAGACGGTCGCCCACGGCGGAACCATCCTCTTCGTCGGTACCAAGAAGCAGGCACAGGGAACCATCGCTGAGCAGGCACTGCGCGTAGGCCAGCCCTACGTTAACCAGCGCTGGCTCGGTGGACTCCTCACCAACTTCCAGACGGTTTCCAAGCGTCTTGCACGCATGAAGGAACTCGAAGAGGTTGACTTCGATGACACCACTCGTGGTTTCACCAAGAAGGAACTGCTCATTCAGAAGCGCGAGCTTGTGAAACTGCAGAAGAGCCTCGGCGGTATCCGTAACCTCACAAAGACCCCATCGGCCATCTGGATCGTCGACACCAAGAAGGAGCACCTCGCCATTGACGAGGCTCACAAGCTTGGTATCCCCGTTATCGCGATCCTCGACACCAACTGCGACCCCGACGACGTTGCGTACCCGATCCCCGGTAACGACGACGCTATCCGCTCGGTAGGTCTCCTCACACGCATCGTTGCAGACGCTGCCGCTGAGGGTCTCATCCAGCGTCACCAGAAGCCAGAAGAGGGCAAAGAAGTAGAGCCCATGGCTGCATGGGAAGCTGAGCTTCTCGGCCAGGCTGACGCCGATGCTGCTGCAAAGTCAGAAGAGCCTGCCAAGGCTGAGAAGGCTGAAGCGCCCGCGAAGGCTGAAAAGGCTGAAGAGCCTGCCAAGGCTGAGAAGGCTGAAGAGCCCGCCAAGGCCGAAAAGGCTGAGAAGGCTGAAGCACCTGCCAAGGCAGACAAAGACGAGGCAAAGGCAGCAAAGCCTGCTGCCAAGCCCGCAGCAAAGAAGCCCGCCGCGAAGGCCGCTGACGCAGCCGACGACAAGAAGTAAGGATTCGAAACAATGGCAGATTTTAGCCTCGAAGACCTCAAGACCCTGCGCGAGCGCCTCGGCACCGGCATGGTCGAAACGAAGAACGCACTCGTTGAAGCTGGCGGAGACCTCGAAAAGGCCACCGAGCTGCTGCGTCTGCGCGGTGCCAAGAGCAACGCCAAGCGTTCAGACCGTTCCACTAGCGAAGGCCTCATCGCCGCGAAGTCGTCCGGTGCAACGACCACGATCATCGAACTCGCTTGCGAGACCGACTTTGTTGCCAAGGGTGACAAGTTCGTCGCGCTCGGTGAGGCCGTTGCTGAAGCGGTTGCTGCTGCTGGCGCCTCGACTGTAGAAGAAGGCCTTGCGGCATCCGCAGGTTCGAAGACCGTCGAAGAGCTCATCAACGATGAAGCTGCGATTCTGGGCGAGAAGTTTGAGCTCCGTCGCCTTGCCAAGCTCGAGGGCGACTCGTTCGAGGTCTACATGCACCGCACCAACAAGGACCTGCCGCCGCAGGTTGGCGTTGTCGTTGCGTACACCGGCGACGATGCAGAGACTGCTCGCGGAATCGCGCAGCACATCTCATTCGCTGCACCGTCGTACCTCTCGCGCGAAGACGTTCCGGCAGCTGATGTCGAGAACGAGCGTCGTATCGTTGAGGAAATCAGCCGTGGCGAGGGCAAGCCTGACGCTGCTCTCCCGAAGATCGTCGAAGGTCGTCTCGGTGCGTTCTTCAAGCAGGTTGCACTGCTTGACCAGGACTACGCTCGTGACAACAAGGTATCGATCGCTAAGGTTTCTGCTGATGCTGGCATCACCATCACTGGTTTTGCACGCTTCAAGGTAGGCGCCTAACACGCACACTCATAGGGCCCGGGGCATTTTTGCCTCGGGCCTTTAGTGTGCCGGAAGCCACAGTGGACGTTGAGCAAATCGCTTGCACCGAATTTGCTGTGCGGCGCTGCTGAACGCTAGTCAAACCAATAGCCTGTATATGTCGACCACGAAGGAAAGAAGACGATGACAACTCAACGCAAACGCCGGGTGCTGCTGAAACTGTCGGGAGAATCCTTCGGTGGTGGACAACTGGGGGTTAACCCCGATGTCGTTTCGTCATTGGCCAAAGAGATCGCCGCAGCATCCGCCGATGTTGAAATTGCCATCGTCGTTGGTGGCGGAAACTTCTTCCGTGGTGCTGAACTCAGCCAGCGCGGTATGGACCGCGGCCGCGCCGACTACATGGGCATGCTCGGCACCGTCATGAATGCCCTCGCCCTCCAAGACTTCCTTGAGCAAGCCGGCGTCGCTACGCGAGTGCAGTCCGCGATCGCGATGACCCAGGTTGCTGAGCCCTACATTCCTCTTCGCGCAGAACGTCACCTTGAAAAGGGGCGCATTGTGATCTTTGGTGCTGGCGCAGGCTTGCCCTACTTCTCCACTGACACCGTGGCTGCGCAGCGCGCCCTCGAGATCGGTGCTGAAGAGGTGCTCGTGGCAAAGAACGGAGTCGATGGAGTTTACGATGCCGATCCTCGAAGCAACCCGGATGCTCGAAAGCTTGACTCCATCAGTTTCCAAGACGCGCTTGTTCAAGGTCTCAAGGTCGTCGACTCGACCGCCTTTAGCCTGTGCATGGACAATGCAATGCCGATGCTAGTTTTCGGTATGGAACCCGCCGGAAACCTTACTCGTGCCATCGTGGGGGAGCAGATCGGAACCCGCGTGCACGGCTAACGTGCTCAGAGGCTCTGCTCGCGGCCAACCCAGACCAACCAACGCAGACCAACCAACGCAGACCAACCAACCCAGATCGACCCAACTGCGCATAGCAAAGCAAGAGCTGAGCGAAGCCAGAGAGACTCCGAGCGCGCTGCAGCCGTCGTTGCGACGACTGCACGCTAAACTCGGGTGAGACTAAGAGGAGCGCTCGTGATTAGTGATGTTCTAGCGGAAGCTAGCGAAAAGATGAACAAGGCAGTGGAAGCTGCCAAAGACGACTTCGGTACAGTGCGCACTGGACGCGCCAACCCTGCACTGTTCCAGAAGGTGCTCGTTGACTACTACGGCACTCCTACTCCCTTGCAGCAGCTCGCGTCGATGGTCAACCAGGAAGCTCGCACGCTCCTTATTACCCCGTTCGACAAATCTGCGCTCAAAGACATTGAGAAGGCAATCGCTGGTGCACACCACTTGGGTGCCAGCGTTGGTAACGATGGAAGCGTCATCCGCGCGACCCTTCCCGAACTGACCGAGGATCGCCGCAAGGAGTTCGTCAAGATTGTTCGCGACAAAGCCGAGCAGGCTCGCGTGTCGCTTCGCAATATTCGTCGCAAGGCAAAAGACGACCTCGATGCACTTACTGAGGTTGGCGAAGATGATGTCGCGCGTGCCGAGAAGGAGCTCGAAGCGAGCACCAAGGCTCACGTAGACGCGATCGACGACGCTCTCAAGCGCAAAGAGTCCGAGCTGCTCGAGGTCTAATGGTTTCCGAATTCGAAGCTCAGGTTCGGGCAACTAACGACAAGATCAACGCCCGCACAGGGCGTCCATTGGCGATGGCTCTCACAGTGGGTCTTGCGTTGGGGCTTTCGTTATTGTTCAGCCTGATCTTTGTCAAAGAGCTCTACATGCTCTTTGCCGGAGTTCTGGTTGCATTCACGGCTTTTGAGCTCGCCAGTGCGCTTCGATTTGCAGGGCTGAATATTCCGAGGCTGCCGACGGTCATTGGTGCCGTCGCTGTCGTGCCGGCATCGTTCTACTGGCTCGCTGAGGGTCAGTGGTACGTCACACTCGCAGGTATTGCCTTCGTCGGAGTGTGGCGACTCGTGTGGCTGTTCTCGCCCAAGCACCGCGCCCCAGTGCGCGCTGTTCTCAGAGATCTCGGTGCTGGCGTTTTCGTCATGCTTTATGTCGCATTCTTGGCGAGCTTCACCGTTTTGCTGACGACTCAAGATGGTGGCCAGTGGTGGACGCTGGCAATGCTGATCGTCGTTGTTGTCAGCGATATTGGGGCGTATGCGAGTGGTCTTTCCTTTGGCAAGCATCCGATGGCACCGACGATTAGTCCCAATAAGACGTGGGAGGGATTCGCCGGAGCTGCGCTCGCTTCGGTGACCGCCGGAGTGCTGCTGGCGCTCTTCATGATTGACCAGCCTGTGTGGGTGGGAATAATCTTTGGACTCGTTATTCTCGGCACGGCAACTATGGGTGACCTAGCCGAGTCGCTGATCAAGCGTGACTTGGGAATCAAAGACATCAGCACGTGGCTTCCCGGCCACGGTGGCTTCCTCGACCGGGTCGATTCATCGCTGCTGTCGGCCGCAGCTGGCTACGCGCTGTTTCTTATCTTCGCGTAAGGCACAATAGAACCGTGAGCACCACTTTCCCCCGCACCCGAAAGTCAAAGTTGGGCTACAACGTTGACCAAGTCGAGGACTTCCTCGAGGAGGCTCGCAGCGCCTACACTTCCGATCGAACCGATAGTGCCGTGGTCTCTTCGCGCACTATCCGAAAGCTTGCTTTCGCAATGCAGAAGGGCGGCTACTCGCCCGTGCATGTTGACTCTGCACTTGAGCGTCTCGAAGACGCTTTCGCCGCTCGTGAACGTGATCGCTCCATTGCCGAGCTCGGTGAGTCGGCATGGTACGCAAATGCTCGTTCAGAAGCGCAAGAGATTCTCAATCGCCTGGCACGTCACAAGGGCAAGAAGTTTTCGCGAGTTAGCTCGTTTACTCGCGGCTACGCGATAAAAGATGTCGATGCGTTCGCGGAAGAACTGGCCAACTACTTTCAGAACGGTGCACCGCTCACAATCGAACGAGTGCGCACTGTTGCTTTCCGCAGCACTAAAGGCGGATATCGTGAGGCGCAAGTGGACTATCTGCTCGACAGCGTGATTGATGTAATGCTGGCGGTTCGCTAGTTCCCTCTGTTTTTTCAGGTGAGTGGGCTAATATCGCACTTATTGTGGTCAAAAATTCGCGAACAGCAATCCTCCGCGCCCAGGCTAAAAGCCAGAGCGCGGATCTTTCTGGACGCCACACACGTTCGTCGTTGAGTCTTCGACTCTTCGCATCGATAGTGAGTCTCGGGTTTGTCGCTACCTTCGTCATGGCTGCGCCAAATCCCGTGAGCACAGTGTCTGCTTCGAGCGTTCCGCTCGCCGCCGTCGAGCGCGCTGAAGTTCAGTCAATAACCGTCGCGGAAGGTTTCGTCAATGAAATCGCGCGCGACAAGCTTGCGGTTAAAGAAATTGTCGTCGAGCCCGTAATTCCGGCTGCCCCTGTTGCCCCTGCCGCTGGAGTTCCTGATCCTGGAACAGCTCAAGCAATCGCGCTGTCGATCCTCACGTCACGAGGTATGGGCGCCGATCAGTACAACTGTTTGGTAAGCCTGTGGAATCGCGAATCAGGTTGGAATGTTTACGCGATGAACTCGTCGAGTGGCGCGTACGGCATCCCACAAGCGCTCCCTGGCAGCAAGATGACCACTGCTGGCGCCGACTGGGCAACGAACCCGGCAACCCAGATTAACTGGGGTCTTAGCTACATTTCGGGCCGCTACGGCACTCCGTGCGACGCCTGGGCCTATTCTGAAAGCCACGGCTGGTACTAGCCGTTCCCGATCGAGCGCATAAGCTTGAACTATGCCTCGTTCGAATCGCCCCCGCGGACGGCGTCGCCCCGATGATGATGACCGCGGTGACCTGAATCAGGTACTTTTTGGTTCTCGACGCACTGAGCACAAATCTGACGGCGAATGGAATGTTCAGCCTGTTTCCTCAGGTAGCGCGGTCAAAACTTATACCTGTCCAGGATGCTCTCAACCTGTTTCGGTGGGAGTCGCCCACACCGTCACTTGGCGCGCCGACGGCATCATGGGCGCAGCAGACGATCTTGCAGCACGGCGTCATTGGCACCAGCACTGCTGGAAAATCAGATTGTGAGAACCGTACGTGAGTGAAACCATCCGAGGCGCTAGCGAACTTCCTGCTACACGCGAAGATATCGAGCTGCACACCAGCGACGGTTTCACGTTGGTTGGGGAACTCTCTTTGCCCGAGTCCGGTCATATCGCTGCGACGCTTGTCACCTTGCACCCCCTGCCAACTGCCGGTGGTTTCATGGATTCCCACATCATTCGCAAGGCTGCGGCACGCCTGCCAGCGCTGGCGGATGTCGCGGTCTTGCGTTTCAACTTTCGCGGGGTTACTTCGCCACGCGGTACGTCGGAGGGGTCATTCGGCGAAGGCGAACAAGAACAGTTCGATCTTGCTGCTGCCATGAACTTTGTGCGCGAGCGAGGCTTGCCGAATGTGTGGCTGTTGGGCTGGTCATTCGGCACTGAGGTGACTCTCAAATTTGGTCGCGAACATCCCGTTGACGGCGCGATTTTGCTCTCGCCGCCACTCCACCGTGCCAGTGCTGCCGAGGTTGCCGCGTGGGCAGGGGATGAACGTCGCTTGGTCGCGATTATTCCGGAACTTGACGACTACTTGCGGCCAGAGGAGGCGGCAAAACGTTTCGCATCGGTGCCTGAAATAGAGCTCGTCGTTGTCGAGGGCGGAAAGCACCTGTGGGTGGGAGAAGCGCAGACGTACCGTGTGCTCAGTGAGATCGTTGCCCGACTGAACCCGATGGTGTTGCCATTGCCCCGCACGTGGCCTCCGGAGGCCGCTCAACCGCTCTAAACGGCCTGTTGACCGCCGTCCGCTTAGAGATCGGCCTGGCGGGGAACAATCACTTGCTGAACGACGAGCAGGATTGCTGCCGCAACAGGAATTGCAATGAGAGCGCCAAGGATCCCGAGGAGCGTTCCTCCGGCGAGAGCTGCGATCACGACGAGGGCTCCGGGAAGTTTCACAGCTTTGCTCATGATTCGTGGGTTGAGTAGGTAGGCCTCAATCTGCATATAGATCAGATAGTAGATTCCCACGGCGATGACGCTTGGTGGACCGTTGAAGAGCAGAACCAGCAGGGTGATCACTACCGAACCGCTTAGCGTTCCCACGAGCGGAATCAGCGAGCCCAAGAAGGCGATAAAAGCGAGCAGCGCCGAGTACTTGACCGGCAGGTCGAATGCCGGGAAGACCCACGTGAGCACAATGAAGGAGAGCACGCCGTTGACGAGGGCGAGTGAACCTTGGCCAATGACATATCGACCGACTGCTGTGCTTACTTGCTCAGCAAGGTCGATGAACTTGGCACGCTTTGTGGCGGGAACGAGTTGGTAGATTCCCGACTTGATGTTGTTGATGGACGACACAAAGTAGATCGTCAAAATGAGCACGATAATCGCCCCGGTAATGCCGGTAGCGATTCCGATTCCGACAGCAAAGACGCCGCCGCCGATGGTCGTGAAGTCGAGCTCGGTTAGCCACGTGGTGAAACCGTCGAGGAGGTCCTCAACCTTGAGCCAAGGAAGTGCAGTTTCAACGTTTTCCTTGATCGTTCCGTCGAAGAACGCTGTTACGAGCCGGGGGATTGCTCGAGTGGCATTACGCACTTGCTCAGCGATCACGGGAACGATCGCAAAAACCAGGCCAGCGAACACGCCAAGAACGCCAGCGAGGACAGTGAGGATGGCGGTCCAGCGGGGAAATTTCTTAGTTTCAAGCCACGTCACTACCGGGTCGAGACCGAGTGCAAGGAAGAGTGCTGCCCCGACGTAGGTGAGAATCGTCGCCAAGGAGATGATCGTCTGGCCGATTCCCACGGCGACGAGCACACCAAGACCGCCAAGAAGACCGAGGCGAAAGGGGTTAAGAATCTTCATAGCGAGGCTCCGTCCAGCCTGAGGCGACGAGGTGTCAGGCTGGACGTAATTCTAGATGCCAGCGGGCAACTTACCGGTCAACATCCTCGGCTTGGTTCAGAACTCCACGAAGGTTCTCGAAGTAGCCAGCAACTGTCTCGCGCTCTGCCTTGATCTTGGACAGGCGTTCTTCGGCATCGCTAATGAGTTCATTAGAACGCTTCTCGGCATCGTCGACAAGCGACTTTGCGCGCTGTTCCGCATCCGCGATTTCATTGGCCGCGCGCTCGGCTGCGTCAGCCAGAACTGACTTCGCTTCTGCCTGAGAACTGGTGCTGAGCTCCTCGGCCTCGTGACGTTTGGCGTTCGCTTCGCGCACAGCCTCGCCCAACTGGGCTTGAGCCTCTTCGAGGTAGTTCTGGGTCTGAGTTGATGCCTCTTTGTGCTGGGCCAAGAACTCCTTCTCCGCCTCATCGCGTCGCACAGCGAGCTCTTGTTCTAGAGCGATGCGTGCGGCTTCGGCTTCGCGCTCGATTGCGGTTCGGGTCTCTTCACGCTGGTGCTGAATGGATGCTCGAGTCGACTCGACTTCGTTCGCCAGTTCGGCGCGCTGGCGAGCGATGTCCCGTTCGAGGTCTGCAGTCTGTTTCTGCACATCGTGGGCAAGGGCGGTGCGAGTTTCGGCGTCCTCGGTCTCAAGAGCAGTGCGCTTGTTGTCGATTTCAGCGTCAAGGTCAGCGTGACGGCGAGCCATCTCTTCTTCGAGGCCAGCAGTTCCCGTTGCGATTTCTGCTTCAAGTTCGTTGCGGCGTTCAGTCATCTCGGCTTCGAATTGGGCACGAGCTGTTGCGCTTTCGTTTTCGAAGGCGCTGCGCGCGGTGCTGATTTCTTCTTCAAGTCCCGAGCGGGTGGTCTCGACATCGTTCTCGAGAGCGGCACGCGTTGTGCTGACTTCCTTGGCGAGTGCCTTCTTGGTGGAGGTAACTTCGCGGTCTAGCGCCTTCTTCAGTGCTGCTTGCTCAGCAGCAAGCTCACTTCGTGATGTTTTGACGTGGGCTTCGAGCTCAGCGCGAGTCGTTGTCACTTCATCGTTGAGGGCTGCCTTCGCAGTCGCGACTTCCTGCTCAAGGTTCGAGCGAGTGGTCGTGACTTCTTGCTCAAGCGCAGCCTTGGTGACTTTAACTTCCTGGTCGAGCGCCGTCTTGGTGGTGGTGACTTCCTGTTCGAGCGCAGCTTTCGTGCTCGTCACTTCGTGTTCGAGGGCCGCCTGGGTCGTTGAGACCTCGTCGTCGAGGGCAGCGCGGGTGGTGACAATGTCGCTCTCGAGTTGCGTTCTCGCTTCTCGTTCTTCCTGTTCCCACTGCTCGCGGGCCTCTGAAAGTTCTGCGTCAAGCGCTGTTCGCGCCGCAAGCACGTCTTTTTCGAGCTCGTTGCGGATGCTCGCGGCCTCTGCCTCGACAGCGGCTCGAGCGGTGCTGGTCTCGGTTTCGAGCGCAGCGTATGCCGCATCAAGTTCGGCCTTGAGCTTCGCCTGAGCGGCGTTGGTTTCGTTCGCCAGCTTCGCGTGGGCGGATGTGGTTTCGTTCGCTAGCTTGGTGTGGGCAGCTTTGGTCTCGTTGGCAAGAGTGTCGCGGGCGGCGGTTGTTTCGGCTTCCAGCTCTGCACGCGCTGTCTCGATCTCTCGAGCCAGATCGGTGCGTGCTTGCTCGACATCGTGTTCGAGGTCTTCGCGTTGCTTCGTGTTCTCAGCCTCGAATGTAGCCCGGCCGAGTTCGGCATCTCGTGCGAGTGCTTCGGCAGCTTCGCGTGCCTCAGCAACTTCAGTTGCTGTGCTCGCGCGGAGTTCGGTCATTGCCCGCTCGGTCTCGGCGCGAAGGGCTGCAGCCTCACGCTTAGCGGAGGTGCGAGCATCCGCAGCTTCGGTAGCAACAGCGCCACGAATAGTTGCTGCTTCGCGTGCCGCGTCAGAGGTGAGCTGCGCTGCTTCGTCACGTGCATGGGCAATGAGAGCGTCTGCCTCGTCGCGGGATGAATGTGCAAGAGCATCCGCTTCGCGATTAGCTTCCGCCAGAATGCGCTCTGACTCGGTCGCAGTTTCATTGCGCAGATTCGTCGTCTCAGCCTGGACGGCTTTACGCATCTTTTCGGCGTCGATATCTGCTTGGCTGATGAGTTGCGTTGAATGTTCTTCTGCGACGCGAAGCATGCTCTCAAGCTTCGAGCCGAGACCGCTATAGGTCGGACTGCCTGTTTCGTCGAGCTCGGCCTGCAGATCCTCATTAACGGCAAGGAGTCGCTTTACCTCTTTGGTGGAAGCGGTGCGGTCAGCTTTGGCGGCAACAAGTTCACGACGGAGTTCGCCAATCAGCTTGTCGACGTCGTCCTTCTTGTAGCCGCGCATTTCGGTGCCGAAATCAGTATCGTTCGCGGCCAAGATGTCTCCTCGGAGTCAGCGGAAAGGACTTCTAGAGTTTAGTGGTGCGGAGCGGCTAACTGTCATTTTGGTCTCGATGAGCAATCGGCACTCAACGTTCTCTCAGACAGTTCCCAGACGCAGGACTAGGTGCGCACACGCCCATCCGCTATTCTTGAACGTCTTTGTTGTTGCCTACCCGCCTAAATCGGGCCCTTGACCTGCAGACCGTACTGGGGTTCCGCCAACGTGGCGAAGGGTTTTGTGACGTAAGTCACTGTAGGCAGCGCGAAAGGAGAGATAGTGAGATTCGTTCTCGCCATAGTTAGCTTTATGCTCGCAGCCGTGATGATCGGCTACGGCATTGCGCAGCAAACCATTCTTGCGACCCCAGATGAGGTCAGCGTGTCGGCCGAGTTCGATGGCACTGCCCCCTTGACGGTGATCGATGGAGCAGCTTTGAACGCCTATGAGGGCAAGCAGACTATTAGCGTTACTGGTCCAGGTCGCATCGTTGCCGCTTACGGCAGCACATCAGACGTACTCGCGTGGGTGGGTGACGCCAGCTACAACAAGGTGAGTATCGACCCTGGTACGGGTGAACTCATCACCGAAGAAGTCAGCGGTACCGAGCAGGAAGTTCCCGATCCCTACGATTCTGACCTGTGGCTCGAAAGCTACACGGCCGATCTCGAACTCGCGCTGACGGTCAAGATCCCCTCTGATGTGTCGTTTATCTTGGCGGCGGATGGGGTGGAGCCTGTTCCGAGCGGAGTTGCGCTTTCGTGGCCACTAGACAACACCACTCCGTGGGCAGCCCCTCTCATCACTGGCGGTGCGGCCATCCTTCTTCTTGGCCTGATCTTCCTCATGTGGGCCGTACACCACATGCGTCGTGCTGGCGGTCCCCGTCGCACTCCGCAAAAAATGCCTAAGGTTCCGAAGAAGCCGCGATACAAGCCGGCGAGGCGGTCGACAAAGACCGGCGAGACCGCGACGATCACATCGCCTCAGCGCATTGCTGTTCCTGCTGTCTTGCTGAGCGCTCTGATCTTGAGCGGATGCACCATTGCGTCACCGTCAGGCTCCGCCGACGACGCTAGTGCCCCGGTTCCGACCCCCACGTCGACCTCTGCGGGCAGTGAGTCCCCGATGCCGGCCGTTACCGTGCGTCAGGTGGAGAAAATCGTTGCGCGGGTCAGCGCTGTTTCGCTCGAAGCAGACGAATCTCGCGACACCGATCTCATCAAGACACGCTTTGCCGAAGCTGCCCTTGAATATCGCTTAGCGAACTACAAAATGCGCAAGGCAGATAGTTCCATTGCCGCACCCATTGCTGTTCCTGACGGACCGGTGCAGCTGACGCTTCCACAGCAGACAGATTCGTGGCCGCGCACCGTATTTACGATCATCCTGGATGAGTCAGACAGTGCTGTGGCCCCGATTGCGCTCTTCCTTGAGCAGTCGTCACCTCGCGAGAATTACAAAGTGAGCTACTCGATCAACCTCGAGCCCTCAATCGTGTTCCCGGATGTCGTAGCCGCCAGCGTAGGAACGTCACGCTTGGCAGCAGACAGTGGCTTGCTTCGCTCGTCACCGACCGAAGTGGCACTCGACTACGCCGAAATTCTCGAGCAGGATGTCGACAGTGACTCCTACCTTGACTTTGAGGCCGAGGGCGACAGCCTGCGGGTCAACGTCGGTCTTGCCGTGAAGCAAGCCGAGAAAGCCGAGCTATCGACTACGGCCACGCTCACCTATGGTCACGAACTCGGCTCAGCCGATCCCATAGCAATGGCGACCATTGACGCTGGTGCGATCGTTGCCGTGCATCTCTACGAGACCAAGGTTGCGAAGCCAAAAGAAGAAGGCTCCGCAGTAACTTTTAGTGGTCAGACGAAGGCGCTTTCGGGGATTTCGATCACCGAAACCGGAATCAAATCTACCTACGGAGATCAGCTACTCTTCTATGTTCCGGCAGCCGGTAGTGGAGAGAAGATCGTCCTGCTCGGATACACCCAAGGACTTGTTGCAGCATCGGAGTTGAATTGACAAACGCCCCACTGAACGCCGCTAGCTTGCGCGGTGCAGTCGACCTCTCATCATTGGTTCGCCAGCACAATGCGCCCCCCGCACCTGCGGGAACGGGAGGAGCCCCGCAGCCGTCGGGATTCGCCACAAATGTAAACGATGCGTCGTTCACTCAGGTGCTTGAACTTTCGAACACCGTTCCGGTGATTGTGGAGTTCTACGGCCAAGGCATTGAGCCAACGTTGGAGCCGACGATCGCTGCCTATTCTGGCAAGTTTGCCTTGGTGACAGTCGATGCTACGAGCAATCCCCAGCTCGTGCAGGCATTTCAGGTGCAGCAGGTTCCCACCGTTGCCGCCGTTATCGGTGGACGACCAGTGCAGCTCTTCGCCGGAGTGATGGCGGCGAACGATCTCACAGAGGTTCTCGACCAAGTGCTGACGCTCGCTGCCGAGAGCAATGTGACAGGAACGCTTCCGGCACCGGACCTGTCGGGGGAAAGCGCCGACGAGCCTGTCGAAGAGCCGCTACCACCGCTGCACCAAGAGGCCTTTGATGCAATCTCCGCTGGAGACTTTGCGACCGCAATCTCGAAGTACGAAACGGCGATCGCGCAGAACCCTCGCGATCAGCAGGCAGTCGCTGGACTCGCCCAGGTGTCGCTACTCGCTCGTCTCGAAAACAAGACAGCCGAATCTGTGCGCAGCGCGGCAGCTCAAGATCTCACCGACGTTGACGCACAACTCGCTGTCGCCGATCTTGACGTTTCCGGCGGGCACCTCGGCGATGCGTTTGGTCGCTTGCTCGAGCTTTATCCTGCCGCTGATGCAGAAGGCAAGAACAGCATCCGCACTCGATTGCTCGACTATTTTGAGATCGCTGGCGCCGAAGATCCCCGAGTTGTTGACGCGCGTCGCCGATTGACTCTGCTTCTTTACTAGCGTTGCTAACTGTCGCGTGCGATTGCCGCGATTGTTGCGTCGGTAGCTCGCACTAAGTCGCTTGGTGTGAGCTCGATGTCGAATCCGCGCCTTCCGCCGCTGACAAACACGGTCTCAAATAGCTCAACGGTTTCGTCGATAACGGTTCTGTTGGCGGTTTTTTGACCGATGGGGCTGATGCCCCCAACAACGTAACCGGTGCGACGTTGAGCTACGACAGGATCGGCCATCGCCGCGCGCTTGCCGTTGACAGCACTCGCGAGCGCTTTGAGATCGAGCTTTCCTGAGACAGGGACAACGGCAACGATGAGTTCGTCGTCGACCACCGCCATGAGCGTTTTGAATACTCTCTCGGGTTCGATTCCCAATTCGGTGGCGGCTTCACGACCAAATTCGACGGCGCGTGAGCTGTGCTCATAGGGGTGCGGCGTGAAGGGGATCCCGGTGGTGTCGAGCGCAACCGTTGCGGGGGTGCCGAGTGCCATCAGCGCTCACAACTCTCGGTTGGGCCGGTGGCGGAGTCGAAGCGTTGGCGCATGCGATCTAGAGTAATGACACGCGAGCATCCATGGGGAGTGCACGCGAGAGTAGCGGAGAAACAGTGACTATCTATCTGGATCATGCGGCCACGACGCCGATGCGTCCTTCCGTTGTCGACGCGTTCGCTGCGGCACTGCCGGTAGTGGGCAATCCATCGTCAATACATTCCCAAGGGCAGTCGGCAAAACGGATGCTCGAAGAAGCGCGAGAGACGGTCGCTGCCAGTCTTGGTGCGGATTCCGTTGAGGTGACTTTCACCTCAGGGGGCACCGAATCAATCAACTTGGCTATCAAGGGGTTGTTTTGGGCCCGAAACTCGACTGAGGTTTCCCGCCCACGTATTTTGGTTGCGCGAGCCGAACATCACGCGACGATTGATGCCGTTGAGTGGATGCGCGAGCACGATGGAGCGGTGCTGGATTGGATTCCTGTTGACGCTTTCGGTCGCATAGACGTGGATTACGTTCGCGATGCGCTCGCGGATGATGTCGCCCTTGTCACGATGCTCTTGGCTAACAACGAAGTCGGTACCCTTCAGCCGGTTTCGGAGAT
This sequence comes from Rhodoglobus sp. G.S.23, assembly GCF_056675935.1. Classification (NCBI taxonomy): domain Bacteria; kingdom Bacillati; phylum Actinomycetota; class Actinomycetes; order Micrococcales; family Microbacteriaceae; genus Rhodoglobus; species Rhodoglobus sp. G.S.23. Next base: position 1,969,793 of record NZ_CM155237.1, on the reverse strand, counting down.
TTCGACGCTTGCGCACGGTCACGGTGTGCCGGTGCACGTAGATGCTGTCTCTGCTTTTGGCTATGTCCCGATCGACTTTCATGCGGCTGGCGTCGCAGCCCTGAGCGTGTCGGCTCACAAGATTGGGGGACCGGTCGGGGTCGGCGCTCTGGTCATTGCGCGTTCGGCGACGGTGACGCCGCTGATTCATGGTGGTAGCCAGCAGCGAGCTCGATCAGGAACGCTGGATGCTCCTGGTGCTGTGGCTTTTGCTGCTGCAGCGCGGGAGGCAACTGGTGACTTGGCTGACACCGGACGACGGCTGAGTGAATTGCGCGATGAGCTGATTTCTGGGGTGAGAAACGCGGTTCCTGCTGCGGTTCTTCGAGGCGATCCCGAGCACAGGCTGCCGGGAAACGTTCACTTCACTTTCCCTGGTTGCGAGGGTGACTCTTTGCTGTTTCTGCTCGATGTCGCCGGGTTTAGCGTCTCGACTGGATCGGCATGTCAGGCCGGAGTCCCTGAGGCTAGTCATGTGCTGCTTGCGATGGGGCTCGATGAGCCAACGGCGAGGGGCGCACTCCGAATTTCGCTGGGGGAGACGACGACGGCTGCTGAGATTGCGCAGTTCGTCGATGCTCTGCCGCGTGCGGTCGAACAGGCGACGGCTGCCGGGTATTCGAGCCGGGACACGATTCTTGGCCACTATCCAGAAGCCTAGGGTGGCCTTGGGGCGCATTCAGGGCGCGCGCGTTGACAGAATTTACCTTCATCTGTAAGTTTTTTATTACAGAGGAAGGGATGCTCGTGAACTCTGAAGAGCTCGGTGCCTGGTTGGCTGCCGTTGCCAACCCGCAACGCATGCGCATTCTCGCGGAACTCGCTGGCGGACAAGCCCACGTCAGCGATCTCGCCAGACGAGTGGGAATGTCGCGGCCACTTCTCTACATGCACCTCGCAAAGCTCGAAGAATCTGGCTTCGTCGCCGGCCATCACGAGCTCAGCGACGACGGCAAAGCACTCAAGTTCTTTGAAGTTGTGCCCTTTCGCATCACCGTGACTCCGGCATTACTTGCTCGAGCGGTAGCTCAGTCAGCGCAAGAACGACACAACCTAGACACCACCGAAGTAATCGACAAACAACCCGGCAGCACAAACTCTCACAAAGGAAAGTAATGGAAATCTTCTTTAGTCTCTGGTTCTGGATCGGCGTAATCGCCATCACCGGCATCATCGCCGGTGTCATTACTAACGCAGTGAACAAGAAAGCGGAGACAGCAAAACACGTGGCTGACGCCCAAGCCGGCGGCGACTATCGAGCACTCGTCGAGCAAACTCTCGAAACCAACCGATCCCTCCTTGAGCGACTGGATGCCGTAGAAAGCCGACTGGCCGGGGTCGAGAAGACCCTCACCGACATCCCGCAGTAAGAACTTGCCCAGCAACGCGTCTCGTACACTGGTTTTATGAAGGTTTTAGCGGCGATGAGTGGCGGAGTGGACTCCGCGGTTGCTGCCGCGCGGGCAGTCGAGGCAGGGCACGAGGTTGTTGGGGTGCATTTGGCGCTGAGCAGGCTACCAGGAACCCTGCGCACGGGAGCACGTGGCTGCTGCACAATCGAAGATTCGATGGACGCGCAGCGGGCGGCCAACATCATTGGCATCCCGTACTACGTGTGGGATTTCTCCGAGCGTTTCAAGCTCGACGTTGTCGATGATTTCATCGCTGAATACTCGGCGGGCCGCACTCCGAACCCCTGCATGCGCTGTAATGAGCGCATCAAGTTCGCTGCTCTATTGGAGAAGGCTGTCGCTCTAGGTTTCGACGCCGTTGCAACTGGCCACTACGCCAATATCGTTGACGACGAGCATGGCAATCGCGAGCTTCACCGCGCAGCGGCCTGGGCCAAGGATCAGTCTTACGTACTAGGCGTTCTCACGACAGAACAACTGGCTCACAGCATGTTCCCACTTGGGGCGACCCCATCCAAGGCTGAAATTCGCGCTGAGGCAGCGGAACGCGGATTCTCCGTAGCCAACAAACCTGATTCGCATGACATTTGCTTCATTCCTGACGGCAACACTCGTGGTTGGCTTGCCGACAAAGTCGGAGCTGAGCAGGGCGAAATTTTGGGCCGCGATGGTGAAGTCCTTGGCAAGCACGAGGGCGCTCTCGCTTTCACGATCGGTCAGCGCAAGGGCCTGAACGTGGGTTATCCCACCGACGATGGCAAGCCGCGATTCGTTTTGGAGATTCGACCGAAGACCAACCAGGTTGTTGTCGGACCACGCGAAGCGCTGGCATTGGCTGAAATTGCCGGCTCTAAGTTTTCTTGGGCAGGACTCGACCCGCTTGAGTCGGGATACATTTCTGAGCCAGGCGAAAGTTTTGAGTGCCACGTCCAAGTGCGCGCTCACTCTGACCCGATGCCTGCTGTTGCCAGACTCGATCCTGCCGCCGTTGACGCAGAGGGCAATGAGATTGGCCCAGAGCTTGTCGTCACCCCTCACGAGCCTCTCAATGGCGTCGCGCCAGGGCAAACAGCTGTGCTCTACGTCGGTACTCGCGTCTTGGGTCAGTGCACAATCGCACGGTCTGTGTCTGCGGTCCCTGCTCAGGTCTAGTCTGCATAACTGCCGCCGATTTCCTCCGTGCGCGGGTTTCGTCGTAGGCCCTGTTTAGACTTGACTTGTGGCCAACAACACCGAAAAATCCGGTTCAGCGAGCGAATCTGACGATCAGGTCGCCGAGACGACTGACCCGGCTCTCGCAGCCGCGCGTGACGAAGTTTCCGCGCTTACGACCCGCATTCTCGAACTGCGAGACGCCTACTACGTTCGCGATGAAGTCCTCGTTGACGATGCCGAATACGACGACCTGATCAAGCAGCTCGAACAACTCGAGTTCGATCATCCAGAACTTCAGAGTCAAGATAGCCCGACTCAGCGAGTTGGTGGCCGAGCCGCCACGCTGTTCGACCCTGTCGAGCACGTGGAACGCATGCTGAGTCTTGACAATGTGTTCTCGGTGGAAGAGTTCGCGGAGTGGGCAGCGAAGGTCGAGCGATCTTCCGCTCGCCATATTGATTTCTTGTGTGAGCTCAAGATCGATGGTCTTGCGATCAATCTTCGGTACATCGATGGTGTGCTGGTGAGCGCTGCCACTCGCGGAGATGGTCGAGTCGGTGAAGACGTAACCGAGAATGTTGTTCGAGTTGAGGGAATTCCCCAGCGTCTGGCAGGAACAGGGCATCCGCCGATCGTTGAGGTGCGAGGAGAAGTCTTTATTCCTCTCGAATTGTTCCGCGAACTCAATGCGGAACAGACTCGCATCGGTGAGAAAGTTTTTGCGAACCCTCGCAATGCGGCCGCTGGCTCGCTTCGGCAGAAGTCTGAGGGCAAGTCAGAAGAGAAGCTCGCGCACATGCGACGCAGGTTGTCTTCGCTACGGATGCTCGTGCACGGCATTGGAGCGTGGGACGGCACGCGCGCCCACCACGAGCCCATCCGCAGCCAGAGTGAAATCTACGGAGTGCTCGCCACGTGGGGATTGCCAACAAGCACCCATTTTCGCGTAGTTGATTCCGGAGAGAAAGCGGCAGAGTTCATCCGCTATTACGGAGAACACCGCGACAGTGTCGAACATGAGATCGACGGGATCGTCATCAAAGTTGATGAACTTGCCCTCCATGATGAGTTGGGGGCCACGTCACGTGCTCCGCGCTGGGCAATTGCCTATAAGTACCCGCCAGAGCAGGTAAACACCAAGCTTCTCGACATTGTGGTCGGTATTGGTCGCACGGGTCGGGCCACTCCGTATGCGGTAATGGAGCCCGCTCATGTTGCCGGCTCAGTAGTACGGCAAGCCACCCTCCACAATCAGGATGTAGTGAAGCGCAAGGGTGTTCTCATCGGAGACACTGTTGTCTTGCGAAAAGCCGGAGATGTGATTCCGGAAATCCTCGGCCCGGTCGAAGAGCTTCGCGATGGCACTGAGCGTGCGTTCGTCATGCCCAAACTCTGCCCAGAATGCAATACACCGTTGCGCCCGATGAAAGAGGGCGACATTGATTTGCGCTGCCCGAACGCTCGCAGTTGTCCGGCGCAAGTGCGGGGGCGGGTCGAACACGCTGGCAGCAGAGGCGGACTCGACATCGAAGTGCTTGGAGAAGTAGTGGCGCGAGCTCTGACTCAGCCGAAGTATCCCGAGATTCCGCCGCTCATCAATGAAGCCGGCCTGTTCGATCTCACGGTCGAAGACCTATTTCCGATCGTTGTCGCCGTGCGTGATTCCGAGACCGGGGAAGTTGTCACTGATGACGACGGCGCTGAACGGACGATCACGCCGTTTAGCCGGTTGCGAAAAGTAGCGGGTGCTGGTGCCGATCCCTCGTACGATCCTGCTGCTACCGAATTTGCTGGCGACGAGCACGCCGTACCTTCGAGCAACGCGCTCAAGCTCATCGCCAATCTGAGTGAGGCGAAAACTAAGCCACTGTGGCGCCTCTTGGTGAGCCTCAGCATCCGTCATGTTGGCCCTGTAGCGGCACGAGCCCTCGCCGACTACTTCGGTTCGCTTGATGCGATTCGTTCGGCAACCCGAGAGCAGCTTGCGGCTGTTGACGGAGTTGGCCAAATTATTGCTGACTCGGTCGCCGACTGGTTCGAAGTTGATTGGCATCAAGAGATCGTTTCTCGGTGGGCTGCCGCCGGCGTTCAGTGGACAACTCCCGGGCATCCTGGCCCCGGGGCCGCCCAGTCGAATGACGGCGTTCTCGCTGGACTCACGATCGTCGCAACAGGCAGTCTCGACGGCTTTACTCGTGAAGGAGCCCAAGAGGCAATCATCGCGGCTGGGGCAAAAGCGGCATCCAGCGTGAGCAAAAAAACCGACTATGTCGCTGCGGGCCCCGGCGCGGGCTCTAAACTGACCAAAGCAGAAGAATTGGGGATCCGGATTCTTGATGCGGCGCAGTTTGCGAGGCTCCTCAACGAGGGGCCTTCAGCTCTTGGTGACTAGTTGCTCACCAGCTAAAAACAAGCATTCGACCCCCGAACGGGGTATTTTGCCCTAAGGTTATACAAAACGTGTTCGCGTGCGGGGATGGCACGCGGCAATCGTTCTTGAGGGGAATACCCGGCGTTGCTATTCGAAATTGCAGTTGTTATAGCCACCTCGGTTGTCGGCTTACCCGCCACCGAGGCGTCTGCTATGCCCTCAGTAACTTTCGAGTCCATAGTGACGAGCGATGCCCCACCCGCTTTTGTGGGCCCCGTCGTTGACCGTGGTACTGGAGTGTTCTCCGCTTCAGCATCTTTTGGTGCGCAAACGCTGTCCACGCTTGCGCGCATTAGGGCCGGAAATATTTCTCAGTATTTTGAGTCTCGACCCGCGGCCGTCGACCAATTGCTTGGTGAGCAACCTCCGGCCCAAGAAGTTGCACTGTGGTGGGGCGACCTCGATGCCGATCGCCGAACGGCCCTCGAAATCGCTTCTCCTCAGCTGGTTGGCAACCTTGAAGGTGTTCCGTACACAATTCGCGACACTAGCAATCGCACAATGCTTACGCAGACAATTTCTGAACTCACAACAGTGATGAACTCAGACGCGGGCCGCGCCGTACAGCAGAACGCGCATCAGCAACTGAGTATGCTTTCGTCGATTTCTGAGGCTCTCGTTTATGACAATGATGAGCCAGAACGCACCCTTGTAACGCTCGATGTTTCGGGTCAGGGTCGTGCCGCAATCGTGCTGGGTGACCTCACTACTGCGGACTATGTGAGTTTTCTTGTTCCCGGCATGTTCTTCACCATTGAAGGTCAAATGTCGTACTGGGTAGATGCAGCCAATGAGCTGTATTGCCAGCAGCAGATGTGGCTCGATTACTTCGATGCGCAATCGGTATTCGTGCACAACAATTCAGTTGCCACGGTTGCGTGGATTGGCTACGACACCCCGAACCTGACAAATGTCGGAGCAATCGACAACGCTGATCAAGGTCGAGACAGCCTTGCGGCAGCGATCCTCGGGCTCCAAGCAGAACGTGGCGCCGATCAGCCGTATGTCTCAGTGGTAGCTCATTCGTACGGCACGACCGCCGCGATGATGGCGTTGTCGGAGTACAGCTTTGAGATCGATGCACTTGCCATGGTCGGTTCGCCCGGTAGCCCCGCAGAATCCGTTGACGATCTGCACGTTCGCAACGGTAACGTTTTCGTCGGAGAAGCCGCCTGGGACCCGATCCCCAATAGCTCGTATTTTGGGCCAGATCCTGGAGCGGCGTCGTTCGGCGCCAAGTCATTGGGTGTTGGCGGCGGTTTCGACGTCATTATGAAACGGTCCCTCTCTGGCTCAGTCGGTCACAACGAGTACTTCACCCCCGGTAGCGAAGCGATGCGCAATTTCGCGCTCATCTGCATCGGTCGCAGCGACCTTGTAATCGCCGAAGGGGAACCGGTGGTGCAACGCGCTATCGCGACAACCTCGCATTCGCAGAGCTAGCGTGCCCGCTCTCGCCCTGTCGCTCCTCGCTGCGCGCTAAGCCGAATACACTTAGACGGTTCCCTGTCTGTTTCCCATCTTCGGAGCTCCATGACTGACACCAATCCTGGTGCGATCACCAGCGAGGTCGTTTCGCACCTCGCCTCGCTCGCCCGTATCGCCCTCACCACTGACGAAATCGAGAAGCTCACTGGCGAGCTTGGTGCGATCGTCGATTCTGTGGCCAAAGTCAGCGAAGTCGCTACCGACGATGTTCCGGCGACGAGTCACCCCATTCCGCTCAGCAATGTGTTCCGCCCTGATGTTCCCGGCGTGACGCTCACTACCGAGCAGGCACTGGCAGGAGCACCCGAGCACGATGGTTCACGTTTTGCGGTTAGCGCGATTCTGGGAGAAGAGCAGTAATGGCAGATCTGAACGACCTCACCCGCTTGTCGGCGTCCGAGCTGGCTACCAAGTTGAGTTCCGGCGACGTCTCCTCGGTTGAAGCAACCCAAGCTCACCTCGACCGTATCGCTGCCGTCGATGGCAAGGTTCATGCGTTCTTGCATGTGTCTGCGGATGCTCTGGCCAACGCCAAGCGCATCGATGAGCGTCGTGCGGCAGGGGAGTCACTTGGCGAGCTCGCCGGTGTGCCCGTTGCCGTCAAAGACGTGCTGTGCACGATCGACATGCCGACCACTGCTGGGTCCAAAATCCTTGAGGGTTGGGTTCCTCCCTACGATGCAACACCCGTTGCCAAGCTGCGTGCCGCTGGCCTGATTCCGCTCGGCAAGACCAACATGGACGAGTTCGCCATGGGGTCATCGACCGAGCACTCGGCGTATGGTCCAACTCGCAACCCGTGGGATCTTGACCGGATTCCCGGCGGTTCCGGCGGTGGATCGGCTGCTGCGGTCGCCGCGTTTGAAGCCCCGCTTGCTCTCGGTTCTGACACGGGTGGATCGATTCGTCAGCCAGCATCCGTCACGGGTTCTGTTGGCGTGAAGCCTACCTATGGTGGGGTATCCCGCTACGGCGCGATCGCGTTGGCTTCGTCGCTCGACCAGGTTGGCCCCGTCTCGCGCACCGTTCTTGACTCGGCATTGCTGCACGATGTCATCGGCGGCTGGGACCCGCGCGACTCGACGTCGCTCAATGAGCAGTGGCCGTCATTTGCCGCCGCAGCTCGGGCTGGTGCCGCTGCCGAAAGCCTCAAGGGCGTTCGGGTCGGAGTCATCAAGCAGCTCGACAGCCCCGGTTTCCAAGCTGGAGTCTCGCAGCGCTTCCACGAAGCACTGCAGCTGCTGACCGACTTCGGCGCCGAGATCGTTGAAGTGGATGCTCCCCACTTTGAGTACGCCGTTGAGGCGTACTACCTCATCCTCCCCGCTGAAGCCTCGAGCAACCTCGCCAAATTTGATTCGGTCCGCTTCGGACTTCGGGTCACTCCGCAGGGTGGCGGAACCGTTGAAGACGTCATGGCAGCAACCCGTGAAGCCGGTTTCGGCGACGAGGTCAAACGCCGCATCATCCTCGGCACCTATGCCCTGAGTGCTGGCTACTACGACGCGTACTACGGCAGTGCACAGAAGGTTCGCACGCTCATCCAGCGGGACTTCGCTGCGGCCTTTGAGAAAGCCGATGTGCTCGTCTCGCCCTCAGCGCCGACCACCGCGTTCAAGCTCGGTGAGAAGCTCGAAGACCCGATGGCGATGTACCTCAACGACGTGACGACGATTCCGGCGAACCTTGCAGGCATCCCCGGAATGGGGCTCCCGATGGGCCTTGCTCCCGAGGATGGATTGCCGACTGGCTTCCAAATTATGGCTCCCGCTCGCGGCGACGCCCGGCTTTACGAAGTTGGTGCAACCCTTGAGCGTCTGCTCGAACAGCAGTGGGGTCACACCCTGCCGAGCCAGGTTCCTTCGCTCGGCTAAGGAGCGTCATTTCTGCCAGTCACCCTGTGCTTATCATAAGCACGGGGTGACTGCGCTAACGCGCTCACCTTCTCGAGTGTGTGGCTACGCGTTGTCAGCTGCTTGTCGCTCGCGGTGCGCAATCTGACTCATCCGGTTGCCACAACGGATGCTGCAGAAGCGGCGTGAGCCGTTGCGGGAAAGGTCGGCCATGATTCCCTCGCAGTCGGGGGCTTCGCAGCCGCGGAGTCGCCACATGGAGTCTGTGCGCACAACGTCGACGAGCGCGAGTCCAATTTCGGACTGGATACGTTCGGCCAATGGAGCATCCGGAGAATTAGCGTGCAGATGCCAGTCGAATTCGTCATGGCGGGCGAGGAACGGCAGAGCATTTGCTTCGGCGAGCAGGTCGTTGATTTCTCTAGCGGCATCGTCGCGAGTGAGCTTCCAGATGCTGCGGATGCGCTCGCGGGCGGCGCGTACTTCAGCGAGTTCCGCACGGTCGTTGTCGATGCGGCCGGTGTAGCGATATTTAGTGAAGAATCCGTGAACGTGTTCGATGGTCGCGAGTTCGTCGATGCCGCTTTTGGTGGCGGATCGGTGGGTATTTCCAATGGCAACGGCGAAGTCTAGCGACGCGATTGTGTCAGGTGCAAACTGCAATTTGACTCCTTATCTCTTCACAGACTAGCGTCATCAGAAATACCAGTCAATGCGATCTCAAGGCGGCAATCATGACGCGCTCCTCCACAACTTTCGGCATGTTCATCGCGCTCATCGCTGCCGCCAGTTTTGGACTATCCGGAGCACTCGTGAAGCCCGTTCTCGAAGCCGGGTGGAGCCCGGCCGCTGCCGTGACACTTCGGGTGCTCATCGGGGGAGCGGTGTTGGCGCCGTTCGCGATTCTTGCTCTCAAGGGCCGCTGGATCGCGCTCTGGTACGCGCGCAGTCGAATCCTCCTGATGGCGATCATCGGCGTCTCGGGAACCCAGTTGGTCTACTTCTCGGCGATCGAGCGTATTCCGGTTGGTATCGCGATTCTTCTCGAGTACATGGCACCGTTGCTGCTGGTTGCTTTCGCGTGGGTTACTTCGCGACGCACGCCCAAGGCTGTTGTTCTTATTGGCTCGGTGGTTGCCCTTGGCGGGCTGGTTTTGGTGGTCTCGCCAGAGGGATCCGGAGCTCTCGATCCGCTCGGAATCATCTTTGGCGCTTGTGCCGCTGTTGGCGCGGCCGTTTACTACGTCATTGCGGCGCGCACGAGCGAAGGGCTTCCCGCGGTTGCTCTGGCAGCGGCTGGACTGTTGATCGGTGGCGTCATCCTCGGACTCGTTGGCCTTGTCGGTATCGTTCCGTTCGAGATGCCAATGGTGGATGTCACGATGCTCGGTATTGTCGCTCCGTGGTGGGTTCCGCTGCTCATCGTGGGTATTGTCGCGACCGGTATCGCCTACTCGACGAGCATTATGGCGAGCGAGATGCTCGGTTCCCGACTCGCGTCGTTCGTCGGATTGCTTGAGGTTGTCACGGCGGCGATTTACGCCTGGCTACTGATTGGCGAGAACTTGTCGCTCATGCAGTTCATCGGTGGAGCACTCATCCTTGCCGGGATTGCCTTCGTTCGTTCTGAGAAGTCTGAGAAGTTCAGCGACTTCACGATCGAGGCTGAAGCGATCCCGAGTGATGATGACGAACCACTTTTGGCGCCAGCTTCCGCGCCGCTCGAACCGGGTACCGATACGGTGCCGCTGCGCCACGTACAATCGTCTGGTGGCTAAAGCTGAATTGATGGACTACGACAAAGCACTCGAACTATTTGAGCCGACGCTCGGTTTCGAGGTGCACGTCGAGTTGAATACCCAGACCAAGATGTTTTCGGATGCGCCGAACCCTGCTGCGGCTGGCGCGGGGGATGCCGAACCGAACACCATGATCACTCCGGTGGATCTCGGTCTGCCCGGCAGTTTGCCTGTCGTCAACGAAGAGGCGATCAAATATTCGATCTCTCTCGGCCTTGCGCTCGGCTGCCAGATTGCGCCGAGTTCGCGCTTTGCCCGCAAGAACTATTTCTATCCTGACCTGGCGAAGAACTACCAGATCAGCCAGTTCGATGAGCCGATCGCGTTCGAGGGTTCTGTCGACATTGAGCTTGAGAGCGGTCGCACGATCACGATTCCGATCGAGCGCGCGCACATGGAAGAAGACGCCGGCAAGCTCACTCACGTGGGTGGCGCTACCGGTCGCATCCAGGGTGCCGAGTATTCGCTCGTCGATTACAACCGTGCTGGGGTTCCGCTTGTCGAGATCGTCACGCACATGATCACGGGAACCGAAGCGGATGCTCCTGAGGTCGGCAAAGCGTACGTTTCGGCTATTCGCGACATCGTCCGTTCGCTCGGCATTTCTGAGGCGCGCATGGAGCGCGGCAACCTGCGCTGTGATGCCAACATTTCGTTGAGCCCTCGTGGTTCCGGAAAGCTCGGCACGCGCACCGAGACGAAGAACGTGAACTCGATGCGCAGCGTCGAGCGTGCCGTTCGTTACGAGATCCAGCGTCAGGCGGCCATTCTTCAGAAGGGCGGAACGATCACTCAGGAGACGCGCCACTGGCACGAAGACACCGGTGTCACGAGCGCCGGTCGCCCCAAGAGCGATGCCGATGACTACCGCTATTTCCCAGAGCCCGACCTTCTGCCGGTTGAGCCGTCGCTCGCGTTGATCGAAGAGTTGCGTGCAGCGCTTCCTGAGCCTCCGGCCGAGCGCCGTCGTCGCCTTCAGGCGGCGTGGGGCTTTACCGATCTTGAATTCCGCGATGTCAATAATGCTGGTCTTTTCAGCGAAATTGAAGCGACTATTGAGGCGGGCACCACTGCGGCTCAGGCTCGCAAGTGGTGGACGGGTGAGATCGCGCGACTCGCCAACATTCAGGGTGCAGACCCGAGTTCATTGATTACCCCGACGGATGTCGCGGCTCTGGTCACTCTTATCAACGACGGTGTTCTCAACGATAGTCTGGCCCGCCAGGTTCTCGAGGGTGTCATTGCCGGTGAGGGGACACCTGCTGAAGTTGTCGAGAGTCGCGGGCTCAAGTTGGTCTCCGACGACGGCCCCCTTATTGCCGCTATCGATGAGGCGCTCGCTGCTCAGCCTGATGTTCTCGCGAAGATTCGTGACGGCAAAGTTCAGGCTGCTGGTGCGGTTATCGGAGCAGTGATGAAGGCGATGAAGGGCCAAGCTGACGCTGCTCGGGTTCGGGAACTTGTGTTGGAGCGAGCCGCAGCCGAATAAGTTGGCTCGGCAGGGGTCGAGGGTCAGTCGTAGGCAGTACCGTTGGTGTCATGTCTGAATCTGCTGAACTTGTTGTTGAAGTCCATGTTCCTCTCACTCCTGACGCCAATGCGGCCGAGGGGGAGACCCGTTTTCCGTGGATTGAGACCCTGGTGGAGTTCACGACGGAACTCGATGAGGCCGGCGAAATTTTCGTTGTTGAAGAGGGCGATGTTTTCAACGATGCCTATGTCATCGTGATTACGGGTGCCGACGAGTCGACCCTGACGGGTATCGCGAATCGGGTAGCCAATCTTCCCGGAATTCCTACTGGCGTTTTCGCCATGGTGACGGATGCTGATGCCGATGAGCTCGGCCAAGGCACCATCGTTGAAATCTCCTAAGCCGAAAGCACTAGAGCATAAACCAGATGACCAGTACGTCTTCGGCAGCGCAACCATCCAGCGCTGAATCCGCTCCGACGAGCATCTTTGCGCCACAGCTGATGTGGACAACAATTGGAGCGTTCGCGCTCATTTTCTTGGGCGCGTTTGAGACGCTTGCGGTGACGACAATCATGCCGACGATTAGTCGCGATCTTGATGGTCAGTCGCTCTATTCTGTTGCTTTTTCGAGCACTCTCGCGGCTAGTGTGATCGGGATGGTCTTGGCAGGTCGATGGTCTGACCGTACCGGGCCCGCTCGTCCACTGATCGCTGCCATGCTCGTGTTCACAGTCGGCCTTCTCGTTGCGGGTTTCGCTGGCACCATGGGTATTTTTATCGTGGGTCGCTTCTTGCAGGGGCTGGGTTCCGGCGCGCTCATTGTCTCGCTTTATGTGGTGGTTGCGCGGTTGTATCCGGCAATGCTGCATCCGAAAATCTTTGGACTTTTTGCCTCTGCGTGGGTCTTGCCTTCATTGATTGGCCCGCCATTGGCCGGGGTTGTTGCTGTTCAGGTGAGCTGGCATTGGGTGTTCTTTGGCGTGGTTGTTCTGGTTGCCGGGGCCGCTGCAGCGATACTTCCCGCGGTGCGCGCATTATTGGAGGAGCCGATTCTTGACGGCAAGCAGACGGCGAGTCGCGGTGCAATTGCGTGGGCGCTGGTAGCCGCGCTTGCGGTCATCGGCATCAGCTTGGGTGGTGAGAGCGGTGGTGTGTTTGCGTGGCCGCTCGCTGTCGGAGCATTGGTGATCGCAATTGTTGCGCTGCGGCCATTGCTCCCTCACGGAGCACTACGTTTCCGTCGCGGTCTTCCGGCAACTATTGTGCTGCGCGGTTTCTTTGCCGCTGCATTCTTTTCGACCGAGGTTTACCTCCCGTATCTTCTCAACGAACGCTATGGCTTGCCGCCATGGCTTGCGGGTCTCATCCTCACGGTCGGGGCGGTTTCGTGGGCCGCAGGTTCTGCGCTACAAGGGCGATTGAACGACACTGTGGCTCATGAAACGGTCGTAGTTGTTGGCGCTCTGCTGCTGAGTGTGGGAATCGCTACCCAGTTCGTGACGGCCTACTTTTCGCTTTCGGTGTGGGTCGCTGCGATCGGATGGTTAGTGGCTGGCGCGGGAATGGGCATCACTTTTCCTCGCATTTCGACGCTGGTTCTTGCCCACTCGACCGCCAGCAATCAAGGATTCAATAGCGCTGCGCTGTCAATTTCGGATGCTGCGGGTGGGGCGATCGCCATCGCTTTCGGTGGTCTCGTCTTTAGTGCGGTTGGCGGGCTCGCGAACGGGGCAGGGTTTGTTGCTGCTCTTGCGCTTGCCACTGTTTTCGCTCTTGCGGGGATCGTGGTCGCTGGGCGTGTGCGGGCGAAGAGCATCTAGGGCGGCGAATTGTTAAGGAGTGTGTCGGGCTGTTACGTCACACTCGAACGTCGAATACGCATTGCGATTACCTTCGCCACATGACACTTCTCACTAACGAAACTTCGACCACTGATCTTGCCGCTGACCGGGCCGCTCGACTCACCGCGGCTGGCCAAGCCTGGAACTCACGGATTGCGGCAAAGCCTGCGTCAGCAGATCTCACGTACACGGTCACGGGGGAGGGCGAAGGTTCAGTGGGCACGGTACTGAAAGCGGGCAAACACGTTTTCCGCATCGACGAGCCTGAGGGACTCGCGGGTGACGATCTTGCGGCAAGCCCCGTCGAAATCGCTCTCGGTGCCCTCATCGCCTGTCAGGTAGTTGTCTTCCGCCTTTATGCCCAAGCGCTCGACATTCGCGTTGATGACATCTCCGTTGTGGCCGAGGGTGACCTCGACGTGCGCGGTCTCTTTGGCATTGATGACACCGTTCGCAATGGTTTCGGTGGCATTCGTTTGCTCACCACGATCACCGGGCCGGAATCCCAAGAACGCTACGACGAACTCCGTGAGGCCGTCGACGCGCACTGCCCCGTTCTGGATCTCTTCGCCAACCCCACCCCCATCACCACTCGGGTGGTCAAAGGCTAGTTAGGAGTGCGGCAGCGGCGATCGACTGGTAGAGCCGCGCGGTGCGCAGTACTACTCTCGGGGCTATGAAGCCGTCGTTTGAGTTCAGTTCAGCGTTGACAGAGTGGGATGCGAAGCCGAACGTCTTCTTTTTACAGGTGCCGCCGGATGTGGGTGCCAACGTTCGCGATGTGCCAACACCTCCGCGAGGTTTCGGGTCGGTGGCGGTAGTCGTCACGATTGGTTCCACAACGTGGAGCACGTCGATTTTTCCCAGCAGCAGTCATGACGGCTTCTCGTTGCCAGTGAAAATCGCTGTGCGTCGCGCAGAGGGCATCGAGCCCGGTGACACAGTCAACGCGACGATCCAGCTTATCTAGGTTGCTCTGAGGGCGGGAAGGCCCGGGCGCGAGGTCGTCGCCCTGCTAGGCGGGCCAGACACCAATAATTATGGCCATGATGACGAGCGTGACGAACTCGTGACCGATGTTCAGCACAGTGAGACCGTTTGGGCGACCATCGAACTGGTCGTGGGTAATGAAGCGGGCGGCGGTAAAACCAGCCCACAGGATGATGCTCGTGAAGAGCGTGTTCCAGAAGAAACTGCCGCCATAGAAGTCGAAGGCGATAAATGCTGCGCCAGCGAGGACCCAGGCCGTGATGAAGCTCACGACGACGGTGACAAGGATGGGGCGCAGGGCATCGGCTGCGTTTCCGGTGGGGGTAATTCCGGCGGCTTTCATCCAGTAGTTGCCGAATACTCGTGGCGAATACCAAACAGTGCCGACAAGCATGCTTGACAGTGTCGCGAGCACAACCGCGATGTAGTTGATTTCGGGAGCCATGGCAATCTCCTGTGATTGTGGTGCCCCGAATCTTACTCCGCTAGCTGCTAGCGAGTGATGCTTTCTTCGAACCTTTGAATGGGGTCGTACCAGCCCTGCTCGAGAACGAAACTCTGAAATTGCTTATCGAGACCAAGGATCACGGCAACGCCGACCACGATCAGAATTATGCCGACGACGCGCTTGAAGGCGCCATTCGGGTTGGCCAACCATCCCAGCTTGCGAGCAAATGCTTGACCGAGGAATGCGATGAGCAGCAAAGCGATTGCAAGACCAATCGCGTACACCACGATGTACAGCAGTCCTTCCCCAAACGACACGGGCAATACCGTGGCCAAGATCAAGGCGTAGGTGGGGGAACAGCTGCTGAATGTCGGCCCTAGCGCTGCTCCGAGCATCACATCGCCGCCAAGTCCGCCTCGTGAGTAGGAGCGGTTCATCATGGCGTTGGCCCGATTTTGGATGCCCGTGGCGAGCATGAAGCGTTCCCAGAGCGAGGGGAACACGAGGGTAAGGCCGAAGATCACGAGGATGCCGCCGGCGATAATCTGCCAGACGAGTTGGGGAACGCCAAGCAACGCTGTGGTCGCTTTGAGTAACAGCGTGAAGACGACGACGGATCCGGCCAAGCTGAGGGCTATTACGACGGGGCGGAACCATTGGCGTTCTGCTACTGCTGCATCGCTGCTTGTGCGGGCGATCGATCCACCCACGATTACGGGAAGTAACGGAAGAACACACGGTGCGGCAACAGTGAGCACTCCCGCAACGAAGGAGAGCAGAATCAGACTGAGCATTGCGGCCTAGAGGAGTGCGTTAAGGACAGTCTGGAGTGTGGGGTCAGAGTACGCTACGAAGTTTTCTTGAAGCTTTTCGCCGCTCGCATCGACCTCAACGAAAGTCGTTTGCTGGGTCACTCCATAGTGAGCACGCAAGTCTTGGTTCGAGTCTTAGTCGACCTTCACGATAGTGACGCCAGACGGAACGCCTTCGGAGTTGATGTCGCCGTCAATCGAAACGCACTGCGGGCACCACGTGGCGTGGAAGAACAGAAGTACTCGCCCCTCAGCATCAGCAACCGCTGTGGGGCTGTACTCAACGTAGGCGCCGCCTCCATCGTTGGCGACGACCTGGCTGGTCTCATCACCCGCGTTTCCTGACGATGAACTCGATTCTGCGGAGTCCGTGGGGTCCTGGGCCGTGCCGATCGAAAGACCGACGAGCGCACCACCGATAACAACAGCGAGGACAACCACAATCGTAAGAATCTGCTTGTTCATGCTGATCAGTAACCCATAGAGCCGCGAATTTATTTCGCTCTCAGCTCAATTCTCGGGCTATACCCAGACTTCGGCTTTGTGAGAAAACAGTTTGAGGTCGCCGAAGGTGAGCGCCCCGGTAAATCGGGCCCGGGTGTATGGCAGCAAGACCATGAGCGCCGCACCAGCACGGTGTTCGATCCGCACCTCGATGGCATCCGTCTTCTGGGCTGCGAGGCGCGTGTTCGAAACAATGGCACTGCAGCGGGAGATGTTCGCCATCTGACGCAACTGCGTGACCGTCTGATTCAAGAGCGCCTGAGCGTTCGGGTGTTTTTTACGGAGCGCGTCATCCGCTGTCATCTCTAATACTCGACCGCTCCCGTCAGTCATGAGAGCGAAAGTCATGAACTCACTGGCGTGACCAAGATTCGTTCTGGCCACATGAAGAGCGGAGTCGAGAATTCGATCAACGTCGGCTTGTTCGTCGGCGTTGAGCGCGTCCCTCCACGATTGCATATCCAAACCGTAGCGACTCCATACCCTCCTTGTCCCACGAAGCGCCCAAATCACCCGCGTTTTGGTGTCACGGGCGCTCAGGGCGTTTCGATCACTTTCGAGCGTTTCTCGACGGGTTTAGTGACGCTGCGCTAACGTCTAATCATGCAAAAAGCGCAGCTCAGCAGTGCACAACGTAGCCATTCTTTGGTCGCGGGAGCGGTGGGACACGTACTGTTCTCATTCGGTTGGCTCCTTGTTGGATTTGTGGTCCTTGGTGGCGGGATAACGCTTGTGCTCGGCGGCACTGCACAAGGAGTTGGCGGACTATTTGGAGATATCCCCGCACTCAGAGAGTTCTTGAGTAGTGCCGGGGGAGTGCTCGGTGTCATCGTCATCGTTCTCAGTGTCGTTGCTCTCATCCTCATTGCGCTCGCAGCGCTCGCTAGTGGATATATTCTGAAACGTGGCACCGTGCGAAAGCCTTGGCTGGTCACGTTCCAATCCCTCGGGATCGTTGCCGTTCTTGATGTGCCGCTATTCGTCGTCTACCTGTCGATCGCAGCCGGTGTTACCGATACCAACGTTGCTGGCCCCGTATTGCTTGGTCCGCTCGTTGGCGTCGTCGGTTCCGCCATTGTTGGTGCTCTGGTGTGGTGGTGGATGGCGTGGTCCCGTCGCGGGTCAGCCTCCAAATTTGCCGGAGCGACTGCTACAGCGTCGGCAACGGCAGTCCCTGCTCAAGCGCCTGGTGCCTCCGCGCCTAGCGAGTAGGGCTCGGAGAGCTGGTAGCTACAACTGATCAGGAGAGCGTGTCATGGCTGAACTCAAACGTATCGAGACACTAATTATTTTGGGGGCTGGGGGAGACCTGACGTCTCGCTTGCTCTTGCCGGGTCTTGCCTCATTTTTGGCGAGTGATGAGGCGCAGAATTTGACCCTCATCGGTGTTGATCGACAAGAGATGGATGATGCGGCCTGGAAGAGCCGCGTCGCTCAGTCGTTCGCGGCCCAAGAGTCAGCGGCGTCAGCCGAGGTCGTTCGCGGTGCGCGCTACGTGCGCGCGGATGTCACAGACGCTGCACAGTTACGGGATGTCTTTGCCGAAGCGCAGGGAAGAGTGGCGCTGTATTTTGCGCTTCCACCGGCGATAACCCACACGGTGTGCACTGCGCTGGCGAACGAAGAACTCCCTGAAGGGATTGTCTTCGCCTTAGAAAAGCCGTTCGGTACTGACGAGGCGAGCGCTCGCGAACTCAATCGGCTTCTCGAACGAATTCTGCCAGAAGAACAAATTTTTAGAGTCGATCATTTTCTTGGCAAGTCCACCGTCTTGAATCTCTTGGGGCTGCGTTTCGCCAACCGTGTCTTTGAACCATTGTTGGGTGCACCGAATGTGGCGAAAGTTGAGCTGATTTTCGACGAGCCGCTGGCTCTCGAAGGGCGAGCAGGCTATTACGACCGTGCCGGCGCTGTCGTCGATATGATCCAGAGCCATCTCTTGCTTGTGCTCGCGTTGACCGCAATGGAGCCGCCGGCGAGTGTTGGTTCTGAAGATCTCCGTGGGGCGATGGCCCAGGTGTTGAGGGCGACCAGGGTGCAGACGGCAGACGGAGCGTGCGCTCGGCGTGCTCGATACACGGCGGGGACCATTGGCGATCGGCAGTTGCCTGCCTACGTCGATGAAGACGGTGTCGACCCGGCGCTCGGCACGGAAACCCTTGCCGAAGTGACCTTTGAGATCGACAACTGGCGGTGGGCAGGGGTGCCATTCATCTTGCGGTCGGGGAAGGCTATGGGAGAGGCCCGTCAGGACATTGTCATCACTTTCGCGCCCGTTCCCCACTTGCCGAGGGGGCTGACGGGGATGGCTGATCCCGCTCAGCTGACTATTTCGATTAAGCCCGCGACACTTGAATTAGATCTCATCGTCAATGGCGAGGGTGATCCGTTCACTCTTGACCGCACCAAGCTTTCGACGACGCTCGGAGACCCTGCCATGAGCGCTTACGGTGAAGTAATCGCCTCGCTTATCGATGGCGATCCCGTGTTATCTGTGCGCGGAGATGTTGCTGAACAGTGCTGGAGAATCGTCACTCCGGTGATTGATGCTTTTCGGGAGAATCGTGTTCCTCTCGACGAATATCCGGCAGGCTCACAGGGCCCGACAGCGTGGAGCACAACGTGAGCGGGCAGCGAGGGCGTGGCATCAGTGCATCCGCCGATGCTCTCGTGCGGACCACGGCGAAGCAAGCCTACGAACTCTCTTGCCCCCTTGATCCCACCCAGTTTTATCCTCGCTTTGGCCCGTTGCCGGCAGTTGTCGACGTGCGCGATCAGTCTGGCGAGTGGAACACGGTGGGGCGTACACGCACTCTGTTGCTCTCTGATGGTGGTCACGTCATCGAAACGATTACCGACACTGAGGTGTCAACGCTCTTCGCCTATGAGCTGACGGAGTTCCAGAAACTGTTCGGCACTCTCGTCTCGGGCGCGCGTGCGGAGTGGCGATTTGAGCCTCGATCAAGCGGTTCGATTATCCGCTGGAAATATACCTTTTTTGCTCGTCCCGCTCGCGGCGGGATCGTTCAATTGATCGTGCGTCTGTGGTGGGCTCGCTACATGCGGCGAGTGCTTCCTCCGATCGCTCGAGAGATTGAGCGCCTCGCAGCGCGCTAGAAACTCAGGAGCGGCGCGCGTTACAGCGACTTGGTTACCGAATCGTTGTCATTTTCGGGGTTGTTCACACCGGGCATGCACCCTTCTCACAACTCGCACAAAGACGCGGTTGTCACAATGTGAGTATGTTCCGATCGAGATTCGTAGTTGCGCTGTGCGCCGCGCTCTACTTTGCCGTGCTGGCGAGTCTCGCATTCGTGAGCGCTCCCGGCGCTAATGGCCGTTATTGGCTGTGGCCGATCCTCGCCTTTATCCCCGTCGGAGCATTTCTCGTGTGCCTGTTTGGGCGCCGTCGGTGGTGGGCAGCGCTCGCGTTTAGCGTGGTAGCTGCCGCCTGGCTTGAAGCCGCTCAGACCGTATGGATGCCCGCGGGCTACGCGAATGTGACCGACATCCTGCTGGCCGCTCTCGGCGCCGGGCTTGGTGTTTCATCCGCAGCCGGAGTCGCACTGTGGTGGGAACACTCGCAGCGCGCCAACAGCTCTGCGGTCGCAAAACCCGTGCGCAACCTTTCGTCGAACCGACGCGCCTCCGCCAGCAACTCGGCGACACCGCTTAACCTCGATCGGTGACCGACGACCGCTACTCGAATGATGTGCTCGCTGACTTTCGGCGCGAACGCACGCCAACTATTCTCCCCAAAGTCCCCATCGAGTCCGGGATGGTTATCGAAGTCATCGCCGACGGTTACGTTGGGGCGCTCGTGCGGCATGCCAACGGCCTCATCGAGCTCGAGGACCGCCACGGTCGCTCCCGCGCATTTCCGCTCGGACGCGGCTACCTCATCGACGGTGTTTCTGTTGAGCTGACCAAGCCGGTTGCCCAAGCCTCGGCCCCCCGCACGACGGCATCAGGCTCGCGCGCAGCACCAGAACAGCGTGCGCGCACCGCGCTGGCGAGTCGCATCTATGTCGAAGGCCGTCACGATGCAGAACTCGTCGAACGGGTGTGGGGCGATGACCTACGAGCCGAGGGCGTTGTCGTGGAGTTCCTCGGTGGCATTGATGACCTCGAAGCGATCGTGGCAGACTTCGCCCCGACCTCCGAACGCAAGCTGGGAATCCTTGTCGATCACCTCGTCGCTGGCTCAAAGGAGAGTCGAATTGCGGATGCCGTTGGCCGCGGAAAGTACGGAAAGTACGCTCTCGTGGTCGGGCATCCATTTGTGGATGTTTGGCAAGCAGTTAAGCCTCAGAGTCTCGGAATTGCTGCCTGGCCCACCATCGCTAGAGGCACCGAGTGGAAGCACGGAATCTGCGAAGCGTTCGGCTGGCCCCACAACGATCAAGCCGACATCGCGCGAGCCTGGCAGCACATTCTGTCGAAAGTTGCGAGCTACTCTGACCTCGAGCCTGCGCTCTTGGGGCGGGTAGAACAGCTGATCGACTTCGTTACGGTTGATCAGGAATCGTAGCGGGCGACCCTAGTCGAGCTGGGGTAGTACTTCGCGGGCGAGGAAATCGAGCTGGTCGAGGTCGTGGAAGTCCATGAGTTGGAAGTACACGCGCGTGAAGCCCAACGTCTGAAGCTCCGAGATCTTGTCAACGACCTCGCTCGCTGTACCGGCGAATCCTCCGGCGCGCAGCGCGGTCGGGGCGCTGTTTGCGGCCGTGGCACGCGTGTCGATTTGGGTTTCTGTTGCGCCGACAGCGGTCGTGCCAGCGATCGACAGCACGAGTGTTTCGGGGTCACGGTCGAAGTGCTCGCAGGCGGCGCGCACACGATCGATTCGTTCTTTTAGGGGTGCTATGGTCGCGAACCCAGCGTTGTATTCGCTGGCAAATTTTGCGGTGAGCGCTGGTGTGCGGCTCGGGCCGCTGCCGCCGATGATGATAGGCAGTGGGCTCTGCACAGGCTTGGGAAGCGCGGGGGACTGGTTCAACCGGTAGTGCTTTCCGTCATACGAGAAGGTTTTTCCCGGGTCGGTGCCCCAAATGCCGGTGATCACGTCAAGCTGCTCTTCGAGCATCCCGAATCGCTTCGCAGGAAAAGGAATGCCGTAAGCGTCATGTTCGCGCTCGAACCAGCCAGTGCCAAGCCCTAGCTCGATTCGTCCGCCAGACATGTCGTCAACCTGCGCTACCTGAATCGCCAGGATTCCCGGATGCCGAAAAGTGGCCGACGACACCAGCGTGCCCAATCTGATCGTGGAAGTTTCGCGCGCGAGCCCTGCCAACGTCGTCCAGGAATCGGTGGGTCCGGGCATCCCACCATTGCGGTCATCCATTGTCAGGTAGTGATCAGAGCGGAAGTAGCCGGTGAAACCAAGCTTCTCTGCCGCCTGCGCGAGAGTGAGCTGGTCGGTGTAGGTAGCGCCATTTTGCGGTTCGGTGAAAATGCGGAAATCCATATCCTGAGCCTATTGATGATTAGACTGGGTGGCGAACACGGGAGTCCGGTGAGCCGGGCTGAGAGGGAGCTTCTCCAAGCTTCGACCGTCGAACCTGATCTGGATCATGCCAGCGCAGGGAGCAGACACTCTTAGAACCCGTGCCATTCATCAAATGAAAGGCACGAAAGTGACCACAACAGCACCATCTTCTTCCCCATCCACCACGACTGGATCGCGTTTTCAGTGGCGCGTCATCGATATCGTCGTTGCGAGCGTTATTGGCGTCGCAAGCGGCCTCGTCTTTGTTGTCTGGAACATTGTCTCTTCACCCATTACGGCACCACTTGAGGCGCTTCTTCCTGGACTGCAGTCGCTCGGCTACGGTTTCTGGCTTTTCGCCGGCGTCTTGACCGCACTCGTTATTCGCAAACCGGGTGCCGCGATCTATGGCGAAATGGTTGCCGCATCAGTCTCCGCGCTCATCGGAAACCAGTGGGGTGCGCTGACGCTTGTCAGCGGTCTAACGCAGGGCCTTGGCGCCGAGCTTGTGTTTGCGGCGTTCCTCTACGCTAACTGGCGTGCTAGCGGCGCTGTGCTTGCTGGTGGAGGCGCAGGTCTCGCCCTAGCGATTACGGACCTCACACTCTGGTACCCGGGCGCAGAAACGATTTTCGCCATCATTTATACTATCTCAGCGATCATCGGCGGCATGTTGGTCGCTGGTCTCCTGTCGTGGCTTGCCACTCGAGGTCTCGCCGCGACCGGAGCGCTTAGCCGCTTCGGCGCTGGTCGTGAGATTGCGAAGCGGGTCTGACCTCGATAAAGCCTGCTGGCGTCACCGTCCAGGGATGGGGGTGGCGCCACTCCAGCAGGCTCGCTTGGGCCGTGCGTGGTCTTGACTTGCGCATTGACCCCGGCGAACGAGTGCTGCTCCTTGGTGAGTCTGGGGCGGGAAAGTCAACCTTCCTCCATGCCCTTGCCGGGGTAGTTGGAGACGACGAGGGGGAGTCGGAAGGCTTCCTTCGTGTTGACGGTGAGCATCCGGCAGCGCACCGTGGCCGAACGGGCCTCGTCATTCAGGACCCTGACAGCCAAGTGATTTTGGAGCGCGTCGGTGACGACGTTGCCTTCGGTTGCGAGAACCTCGGTGTGCCTCGTGATGAGATTTGGCGGCGCGTTCACGACAGTCTCGTGGCTGTAGGGCTTGACCTTTCCCTTGATCGCAACACCAGTGCACTATCCGGGGGCCAGAAGCAACGACTCGCCCTCGCTGGGGTTCTGGCTATGCAACCTGGTCTTATCGTTCTCGATGAGCCAACAGCCAATCTCGATCCCGCAGGGGTAATCGAGGTTCGGGATGCTGTGATCCGGGTTGCCGAAGCAACAGGGGCCACGATTGTGGTTGTCGAACACCGTGTTGCCGTGTGGAGTGACGTCGTCGACCGCGTTGTTGTTCTTGCTGCTGGTGGGGGTGTCATCGCCGACGGTGTTCCCGCTGAGGTGTTGTCGCGTCAGGGGCGCGAGCTTGCGGCGCGGGGCGTCTGGGTTCCCCGGTTTCCTCCCGAGCGCCCTCACCGTGCCGAACGTGGAGCGCCACAGTCACTTCTGACAGCTGAACAGCTAGCATTTGGTCGCGGCAAAAGTGCGCTTGGTGACCCTCGTGAATTTGACGTGATGAGCAGTCGGGCTCTCGCGATCACTGGACCTAACGGTGCTGGCAAATCAACGCTGGCAATGACTTTGGGCGGCTTGCTTCCCCCCGTCAGTGGTGCCGTGGTGGCGAGTGCTGCTCTCGCGAGCGGTGCCGGCGAGCATCCGATCCGCTGGAAGTCGCGCGAACTGCTCACCCGCATCGGTACCGTGTTTCAAGACCCAGAACACCAGTTACTCACAAATACTGTGCGCGCTGAACTTGAAGTTGGCCCCCGGGCGCTCAAACTTTCCGACATCGAAGTGGATGCTCGGGTTGACGAGTTGCTCACACGGTTGCGGCTTGATCGGCTCGCCGAAGCCAACCCCTTCACACTCTCGGGAGGCGAGAAGCGTCGGTTGAGCGTCGCCACGTCGCTCGCTACGCGCCCGAAAGTGCTCGTGCTCGACGAACCCACGTTTGGTCAAGACTCACGAACCTGGAGCGAATTGCTCGCGCTACTGGCTCGACTCGTGGATGACGGCAGCAGCGTGATTGCTGTCAGTCACGATCTGGAGTTTGTCGACGCGCTCGCGGACGACACGGTGGTGCTGAAGTGATCCCGATATCCTCGGTAAACCCTGTGGCAAAACTTGGTGCCGGCCTTATCGTGAGCCTGTTTTTGATCGTCACCATTGACTGGGTGTCTGCCAGCACGGCACTCGTGCTGGAACTCGCAATCATTGTCTTTCTGGGAATCGAGCCTCGCCGTTTCTGGTTGCGCACTCTGCCAGTGTGGATCGCCGCCCCGCTGACTGCAGTCACGATCCTGCTCTACGGCCGATATGACGGTGACGTGTATTTTGAGTTTCTCCTCATCAGGATCAGTGACGGATCCATCGAGCTCGCGCTGGCAACCTTCCTGCGTGTTCTCGCAATCGGACTTCCCGCGGTGGTGCTGTTCATCTCGATTGATCCAACCGACTTCGCTGACGGACTTTCTCAGCGGCTGAGGCTTCCTGACCGTTTTGTACTCGGAGCCCTTGCCGCCGTTCGGATGGTTGGCCTCTTTCTGGAAGATTGGCGTTCCCTCGAGCTAGCGCGGCGTGCGCGCGGTGTTGCTGACCGCGGGCGCATCCGTCGGCTTGCCGGTCAAGGTTTTGCTCTTTTGGTGCTCTCGATTCGCCGGGGAAGCAAGCTGTCGATCGCGATGGAAGCCCGAGGTTTCGGCGGCGATACTCCGCGAACGTGGGCGCGAGAATCTCGCTGGGGCGCGGCCGAGTGGGTAACTTTAGGGGTCGGTGCCGTTATTGGTTTGATTGCTACTGCGGTGGCCGTAATTTCAGGGAGCTGGAACTTCATTGTCGGTTAGCGATGACACCAGAGCGCGGTTCACCGCGGATCGTGCCCCTAGCGCGCACTGGCGTTGCCTCATCGACGGCCGTTCCGGCTCCGGAAAGACCGAACTGGGGCGAGCCATCGCACTGGCCTGGCCTGAGGTGCAATTGATCAAGCTCGACGACTTCTACCCCGGGTGGGACGGGCTCGACGAGGCGAGCGCAATGGTTCCCGAAATTCTGAGTTCGCTGCGCTGGCGAGAGTGGAACTGGCAGAGGAACACGGCAGGACAGTGGCACGAGCTCGACCCCAATCGCCCGATCGTCATTGAAGGCGTTGGGGCGCTAAGCCGCGCCTCGCAGCCACTCGCAGATCACACAATCTGGGTAGAACTCGACGACTCACGCCGCAAGAAACGTGCACTGGAACGGGACGGTGAAGCGTACGCTCCGCACTGGGAACGTTGGGCGAAACAAGAGCTTCGATTCATCGCCAGAGAAAACCCGAAAGATCTCGCCAAGGAGATCCGTGATGGAGCTCGTGCTGCTAGCTGGCCTTAGTCCAGCGCTGAATAAGATCCGTTCCGCGGGGGTTGACTGTCAGAACGTCTGATTCGCACGTCACGATCAAGCCGAGCATGTCATCGAAGTCACTGCGCGGAATCGTGTACGGAACCTCTTCAACTGGCTCGTCATTCAACACCGCCGAAGTCGTGTTCTCGTAGTTTGAGACATCCCAGTCACGGGGGATTGCGACATCCACGTTGATGAGGGCCTTGCCCGTGACAGTGCCGGTGTACGCCTGTGTGATGATCATGACCTGATCTTTCTTGGGCGCCGCCGTAATCGTGAAGGTGAGATCGGAATCGATCGTCAGATCGCCGTTCGCCTTCCACGTCCACGTTTGCCCACCGCTTGGCTCAACAGCGCTAGCCGGAACGCCCTCAATGGGCAATTCAACGAGGAGCTTTTCGGAAAGGTCAGTGGTGTCGAGTTCCCACGTGTGACCGAGAGCACACACCTGCATTGCTGTGGGAGGCTCGCTGGTGTCTGCAGGTTCGATCAGGGCACAACCTGACACCACCAGCAGTACTGCGGGCGCCAACAACAACGCACGGGAGCGCTTGCTCGAAATCATCAATCCTCCTGAAAACCGGGACACTCACGAAATCCTACGCGGTCGTGACCGCAAGACAGCCTAACGGGCGCTACGCCCATCCGAGTTCATGCAACTCTTCATCATCGATGCCGTAATAGTGCGCGATTTCGTGCACCAGAGTGACGTGAATTTGCGCTCTCAGCTCGTCAAGTGATTCGCAGATTGCCAGAAGCGGTTCTCGAAACAGGATGATGCGATCGGGCAGCTCGCCAAACCCGTACTGACCTCTCTCGGTTAGGGCAACTCCGTCATAAAGTCCGAGAACGTTGAGAGACCCATCCTCTGGACGGCTCTCGGTGACAAAGACAACATTTTCTAAACCATCGACAATTTCATCATCAAGAGCGTCGAGGCCTTCTACGACGAGGGCCTCAAACT
Source organism: Rhodoglobus sp. G.S.23 (assembly GCF_056675935.1). Classification (NCBI taxonomy): domain Bacteria; kingdom Bacillati; phylum Actinomycetota; class Actinomycetes; order Micrococcales; family Microbacteriaceae; genus Rhodoglobus; species Rhodoglobus sp. G.S.23. The sequence continues at coordinate 1,943,595 of NZ_CM155237.1, read as the reverse complement.
GTTTCTCGTCGAGAGTTTCCATGGGTATAGCTTGTCAGTTGAGGCTGGGGACGAATCGCGCACAACATCGCGTTAAACAAAACAGTGACTTGGCACTGAAAGAAATCACACCGGGTGAAATCTACACCGGGTGAAATCTCGCGTGCCAAGCCACTATTTTCTTGGGGTGAACGACGGGGCTCGAACCCGCGACTTCCGGCTCCACAAGCCAGCGCTCTACCAACTGAGCTACGCCCACCAAGGTTGTTTTTCACCTTTCGGCGATAAGCAACTCTACAAGTGTATTACAGTCGCGAGGCAAATCCGTCCACTACGTCAGCAGAAATTATCTTGACCTGATCTGTAGTGGGGCCCGGCTCTCCAACAAAGACTGCCTTGCGGTAGTACTCGAGCTCGCGAATCGACTCGAGGATGTCTGCCAGGGCGCGATGTCCGCCATCTTTCGCCGGAGCATTGAAGTACACGCGAGGGAACCAGCGGCGTGAGAGTTCCTTGATCGATGAGACATCGATGCTGCGGTAGTGCAAGTGCGAATCGACGCGCGGCATGTACTTGGCCAAGAAAGTGCGGTCGGTGCCGATGGTGTTGCCGGCGAGCGGCGCCGAGCGAGGATTGGGAACGTAGCGCACGATGTATTCGTTAACGGCGAATTCCGCGTCCGCAAGCGAAACGCCATGAGGCATTTCATCGATAAGGCCGCTAGAGGTGTGCATTTGCGTGACAAATTCACCCATATTGGCGAGAGCTGCCGCACTAGGTTTGATGACGATTGTCATTCCCTCATCGACGGGAACGAGATCGTAATCGGTAATGACCACCGCAACTTCGACTAGTTCGTCGATTGCGACATCCAGTCCCGTCATTTCGCAGTCGATCCAGACCAGATATTCAGCTTGTGATGCCATGGGCCGATTCTACCGTTGATGCGGTGTCGCCAGCGTTCGTTCAAGCTTGTCTGGTAAAACTGGGGCATGACCGAATCAACTCCCACGCTCGCGCACGGCGACGAGTACATCGTGTTTTACGTCGGCGGCCCCTACGACGGCCAGAACGACAAGCGCATTGCAACCGAAGCAGGGTGGGATGATTATGTGACCCTGATTGCGGCAGACGCTGAAGGGTCAGAAACTCAGCTGCGTTATGACGCCCCTGTTGCCAAACAGGTCGGCGAACAAGTTCACGTGACCTACACGTGGGATAAAGCAGACAGCGACCCCTTGGAAGACCTTGACGAACGAAACGACCTCTAAGCCCGACGCCGAAGAAACACGGCCGACAGTTCTCTTCTTTTCGTCGGCTTTCTGCGACCCGTGCACAACGGCCCGCAACACCCTTGATCAGGTGTCGAAGCTCGTGACGAAGGTCGATTACGCAGAGTTGGATGTGGCCCGCCACCCTGATGAGGCGGAGCGCGCAGGTATTGTCTCAACGCCGACGATCGTCATTGTTTCCGCCAACGGTGACGAAGTTTTTCGGGCGCAGGGCGCACCGACGGTGAATCAGATGCTGGTTGCGCTCGCGAAAGCGATGTAGCGCGCCGACACGCTATCGCCGACACGCTATCGCCGACACGCTATCGTTTAAGCCGTATACCCCGCCCTCGTAGCTCAGGGGATAGAGCAGGAGCCTTCTAATCTGAAGTGCGCTCTTCTGTGGGCTTGATGCCCTCTTCCAAGTAAGACAGTGGGAGCCCGGTGCGCATCGCCCATAACCGCAGCGTCTGCTTGCTCGGCTTGAGCTTGCCGTTAATCCAGCGGCTAACGGTAGCCACGTCGACGTCAAGGTAGTCAGCCATTGTTTTGCCGTTAATTCCGGCGAAGACGAGGGCTCTTTTCATCCAATCGCCCTGATGATCTTCCAACGCTTCCCAGCGCTTGTTTACTGTTTCTATCATGCAATGACTATTGCACAAAAACCCGCGTAGCGTCAATCAATAACGCAATATCAAATGCAGCGCTCCATGAAATGTGTTTGCATTAAATCAATTATTGACTTACGGTCATGCCATGGCAATCAACAATCTCCTACCAGCAGCCGAAGTTGTGGCTCTCGTCGGCTGGAAAAACCGCAGCAGCCTGACTCGCGCAGTGCAGCAGGGGTGGCTAGTCCCGAAATTCACTGCATCAGGCGATCGGGGCGAACAATTCTTCGACGCGCGCGCAGTTGATCGATTCATAACAAAACGCGATAAGGCGCTCGCAGAAGCCGCCGCTCGCGGTTCTCAACCAGCAACGGTCAAGGTTGGCGCTCGCGGTGGTGACGCAGCATGAACATGTCACCGTTCTGCAGCGAACACCCAAACGGCACGGACCAGGCATGCCGCGCCTGCGGTACGGCACGCCTTCACTATTCGCAGGCTCGTCGCGAAGCAGAATCTGAGCCCAAGGCGTATGTCCCGGTATCAGAGCCCTTGATCCTCACCGCTGAGGAAGAAGTAGAGGTAGCACAGAAGGCTCGACGGCTCGCGTTGCGTATTGAAACGCACCGTCGAGCTCGTGCGCAACTAGTTTCGCCGGAGATCCGACCGGATCAACTTCAGAAGTTTGATGATCTCATCGAGCTTAGATTCGACTCTGCCGCCACTGATAGCGGCCTCCTGAGCAAAATGCGCCGCTGTGCCGATCTCCTCAACGAGGTCGTCGAATTGCTTGCTTTCCATGAGAATTCTCCTTCAGTTGCTGGCTCAGATGCTGTTACATCTGATGCCGATAAGAGCACTGTAGGAGACGCCACCGACGTGCGTTCTCCTTTGGGCACGTCGGTGGCACCTTCGGGTGGTGATGCAGCGTGATCATCATCAAACTGTCTGCCGCCACCATCAAAGAATTGGCGTTACAGATTGTCGCGTTTCAGAGGATCGGCAGTGTCCAAAGCAATAGAGACGCCAGCCTCAGACGGGATCCGAGCATAGATGCTGGGGTTAACGGGGTCATTCTCCCAGACGACGACCTCGCCGGGCTTGAGCGTTCGCAAGCGCGCGATAAGTGCGGTTGCAGTTTCGTCGGTGCAGTCGATCTGGGCTCCGCTGATGTTGATAACAGCCATGATTCTTCTCCTTCAGTTGCTGGCTCAGATGCGCTTACATCTGATGCCGATAAGGGCACTGTAGGAGACGCCACCGACGTGCGTTCTCCTTTGGGTACGTCGGTGGCACCTTCGGGTGGTGATTCCGCGTGATTCATCTCGAGCGCACTGCGCTGTTGATTCTCACTATCGGGTTCCTGTCCGCGGTGTCGAGCGTAATTCTTGCCGTTACCCTCGATCAGCCTTGGTTCGCAGTTATTATTCTCGCTATTTCTTACCTCGTGGCACTCGTCTGGGTGTTCGTTTTCGCGAGCGAAGAGTTCGACTTTTACCGGGTTGGGGAAGTTCTGGTATTTGCTCGTCGAGCCATATCGTCTGCGTCCACCGCTGTCCGCGACGTGTGGGGGAGGCGAGCCAAGTGATCGTTATTGAGGCACCTGTCTCTATGGATTGGATGTACATCCCGCAGTCGCCGCCCGTCGGCATAACTTTGAGTGAGCCACCGGCGATGCTCACAACACATTCGTCGCCAGAAATCCGAACGACGAACGCGGGCCCATCCCCGACATTGGTCAGGTTCCCACTCACGAGGGTTTTGGGAATCTCGGTTTGTTCTCCGTGGTGCGCGAATGGTAAGTCGGTTTGCAAAGTCAGCAACCATTCTGGCCACGGCCTGTCGCGGTTACGCAAATACAACACCGCTGCTGTGGAAACTGCTGTTGCAATGGTCGCTGCGGCGGTTGTTGCACCCCAGAATGCGCCCCAGTCAACATCAGACAGTTCTGTCAGTTGCATGCTCGCGATCTTATCGCCCACCGCTCGTGGTGATTCCGCGTGAAGCTCGTGTGGGCGAATGTAGCCTTCGGCACTCTTGGGTTACTCCTGATCGCTGTGGGTGCGTCGGTGGCAGGTTTCACTGCGGTTGCGATTCTGACACCGTTCCTTGCGATCATCTGGATCTCAAACGTTTGGCAAGCACGTCACATCGGGCGTGCTGAGGGAGCTGACTCTCAGTGACCCTCTCTAATTCTTCTCCCGCAGTGCTGACCCGAGTTGGTGCTGTTTCCGGGGGATTGTCGGCCGTCGAGCTTCCCCCGAAGCTGGCCGCACCGGGCGGGGAGCGTGCGGCGGCATGTTCTCAAACACTGCGGAGTACCCGCCCGGCTTCACCTATTTAGAGGGCTTGCGCGGTTTGGCGGGTTGTTCCCTTCTGCCAGGTCGTGGTCGCCGAAGCCCATCGGTGCAAGGAGTAACGGGCACACAACTGAATAGTCAGGCGGCGGCTTGTTGATGGGATCGACTTTCGTCGCCGCCTGATCCCCAGATTTGTTCCAGAGAAAGCGAAAGACCCCGCTGTAGACGGGGCCTTTACAACACAGGAAGTTGAGTTTCCCATGTCAGACACAGACATTAGCATCTTCCGCCGTGACGGGCTAGATATTCGTGTCGTGATGGTCGATGGCGATCCGTGGTGGGTTGCGTCTGATGTTGCTAAGGCTCTTGGGATTGTCAATGGCCGCAACGCTACGGCTCGTCTTGATCAGGATGGTGTCCGTCTGGCGGACATCACCGATTCGTTGAGGCGGCGGCAGTCGGTCACGGTCATTGACGAGTCGGCTTTGTATGAGCTGATTCTGCGGAGCGATAAGCCTGAGGCGAAGAGCTTCCGTCGGTGGGTTACTCGAGAGGTGTTGCCTCAGATCCGTCAGACGGGGTCGTATGCGCTGCCGGCGCGACAGTTCGAGGTTCCTGCTGATTATCTGTCGGCGTTAAAGGCGTTGGTCGCGCGTGAGGAATCGAACCTTGTGCTTGAGGCGAAGGTGCAGCAGGACGCTCCGAAGGTGGAGGCGTTCGATCGGTTCTTGGATTCGTCGTCGTTGATCAAGATCGAGGTCGCTGCACGTCAGGTGGGCATCGGTCGCCAGACAGCGTTCGAAACGTTGCGCCGGATGGGGATCATTCAGCGCTTTTCACGTGCGCCGATGCGGCAGTATGCGCATCGGTTCAAGGAGGTGCCGTCGACGCATGAGAACTCGGCGGGTGTTTTGGTGACTGATTTCACGACGAAGGTTCGTCCTGAACATTTTGAGTGGCTTGTTGATCGTCTGGAAGCGGCGTTGGAGAGGGAAGTCTCATGAAGGTCTATTTGTATCGCGCTGTTGCTTGGCAGGAGGTGACGTCACTGTCGGGTGATCCGTTGGTGTGCCCGGGTGAGTCTTTGGGGCGTGCGTCGGGGTATCTGTCGCGGTCGGCTGCAGTTGATGCCGGTCGCCATTCGGGCGTTGCATTTGAGATTGTGCGTTCGTTGCCGGTGCAGTTTCCGGCGGCGGGTGCTGCACCGGTGGATGAGCTCGCGGTGTTGCGGGATCGGGTGGCTCGGTTGGAACATGCGATTTGGCCGGATCGGTGGGTGGTGAGCTCGTGAGCCCGATGGAGATTGCTGCGCCTGGTGTTGTTGTGTTCGCGCTGATCATCGGTGTGCCGTCGATCTTGGCGTGGGTGCTTTCCCGCCGCGAGTCGGTTCGTCGTGCTCGTGCTGAACGCGAGGCGCGCTCGTGAGTCGCCGTATGTATACGTGTGAGCATGGCGAGTTTGTGCCAGCTCCGAAGGGTTACTACCGTCTCGCGCCGGTTCTTCTGGTGGGCACCATCCTGCTCGCGCTGAACGTGATCGTCTCGGCTGGGTTCGCACTCCTAAGTACGGGGGTGACCTGGTGACTGATCTGATGTCTCAGGACACGACGTCGTTCCCTGCTCGCTTGGTGCATTACTCAGCGCAGCGCTTTCAGTTAGATCGCTCGATCGAGTACCCGCAGCCTGTGCCGGACACCTACGAGAAGCCGAATGGGTTTTGGGTGAGCGCGGCCGGTGATGACGACTGGTATTCCTGGTGTCTACGCGAGAACTTCTATGTTGACAGTCTCGAGATTTCGCAGACCGTGACTCTGACGTCGTCGGCGAATGTGCTTTTCATCAACGATGCTGTCGAGCTCGCTGAGTTTCATGCTCGGTTCGCAGTCGAGGCGCCTGTTCTTTTCGAGTCCCGTTTGAGCTTGCGGAACCGTTCGTTTGAAGCGATCGATTGGCGGCGGGTAGCTGAACTGTTCGCGGGCATTGTGATCGCTCCTTATCAGGCAGCGGCAAGGTTCAATCTTTCTTGGTATTCCGGGTGGGATTGTGCGTCGGGTTGCATTTGGGATCTGAGTGTCATCGAGTCGTTGTCTGAGGTCTTGACGGCGGCGGAGCTGGCGACGGTTTCTCGTTTCGGTATTTATGACATGGATGTTGAGGCGGATCGTTTCGACCGTCGCGGTGGTGTCTGGTGAGGCGCCCGGTGGTTGTTGTTCCTGTTCTGGTCGTTCTGGCGCTGCTGGCGGCGGTTGTTGTGTGGCGGCTTGCGCATGTGATCGTTCCGGTCTTTGGGGCGGTGGCGTCGTGACGCGCGCGGAGCTGACGAAAGTTGTCGAGTCTTTGCAGCGTGTGGGTGGCGTCTATGACTTGATCGCTGCGTGCGTTGAGCGTGATGGTGCTGAGCGGGTGAGCGACTGATGGCTACTCGGGAGTGTTCCGGAGCCGATTGTTCAAAGAAGATCACCGCGCGCGGTCTGTGCCGGCAGCATTACCTTGCTGCGTGGCGTGCTGGTGGTGAGTTGCCACCGTCGAGCCGTGAGGCGAAACAGCAGAAGTTGTGTCCGCCCGAGCATCCCCACGACGCTGACACATGCTGGCTCGAGCACGGGTGCAGATGTGCACCTTGTGTTCATGCCCGCCACATGGAACGCCAACGACGTCGCAATCGTCTCCGAGCTTACGGCCGCGAGAATCAAATACTTGGGGATCGCGCGGACGCGACCGTAGTCCGTGATCGTTTGATTGAACTGCGAGACGCCGGCTTCGGTCTGGAACGTGTAGCCGATGCGTCCGACGTCCCTCGCGGTTCTGTCATGGACATCATGTATGGGCGCCGTGGCGCAGCGAAGCAACACGAGCCGGCGACGCGTGGTGCACGCACAACCAAAGCCGAATTCGCCGAACGCATCTTGGCATTAGATCCCGAAGACATCGAGCCGGCACTGCTGCCGAGCACGGGAACAGTCCGCCGCGTGCAGGCACTAATAGCAATGGGCCACACCCAAACAGAACTCGCGCACCGCTTCAACATGCACCCCGGCAACTTCCACAAACTCGTCTTCGGCAAAAACCCTCGAGTATCCGCAAACACCGCGGCGCTCGCGGTGACCGCGTTTTCTGAGTTGTGGGCGGTGCGTCCGGAGGGTGCGTGGGCAGATAACGCTCGTGCGCTGGCAGCGAAGTATCGGTGGCTGTCGCCGTTGGCGTGGGACGACATCGACACGGACCATGAGCCGCGCTATGTGGGCCGCTCCGACGAGATTGACGACGTCGCTGTTGAGCTCGCTATTTCGGGTGAGCGCATTCGGCTCTCACATGGGGAGAGGCAGGCGGCGATACGTCGTCTTCACTCGTTGCACTGGTCCGATTCTCGGATCGCGGGGCAGCTACATCTCGCTGACCGCACGGTGTGGCGCAACCGCCAGGAACTTGAACTTGCCGCTGTTGCAGGCGCGGATAACGAACTGATTGTGGCCTAGGCCATCCGAGACAAGGAGTAAGCAATGACTGTAGGTACGAGTATCGAGATGGTCGACCCGAAGACGCTGTTGGTGAGCGCGAACGTTCGTAAGGATGTTTTGTTGCTGCCGTCGTTTCTGGATTCCATCAAGGAGCACGGGGTTCTAGTTCCGATCGTTGTCGATCGCACTGCGGCGGGCCTCGAGGTGGTTGATGGGCAGCGTCGCACTCTTGCTGCGGTCGAGGTGGAGCTTGCGGATGTGCCGGTGTGGGTGACTGCGCCGCTTGAGAATGATCAGGAGCGCATCATTGAGCAGCTCGTGGTGAATATGCACCGCGAGGATGTGTCGGAGAAGGACACTCGGGATGCGATTACGGATCTCGCGTTGTTCGATATGAAGGTTCCGGCGATCGCAAAGAAGTTGGGCGTCGATAGCGAGTTCGTTCAGCAGTCCGTTGTGGTGGGCAAGTCGGCGGCCGCGAAGGAACTGTTGGCATCGGAGAAGGTCAGATTCGATATGGCTCTGACGGTTGCTGAGTTCGAGGATAAGCCTGAGCAGCAGAAGTCGTTGCTTGAGCTGATCGCGAATGGTCGCCAGTGGGATGTTCGTGCTCGCGCGCAGGAGTTCCACGATGCTGCTGAGGCGGCACCGTTGGTCACTGCTCTTGAAGAGAACGGACTGACCGTAATCCAGGAACCGGATTACAACCAGTCGGATCCTCAGAGTGTGTCTTTCCTATACACGGACGAGAAGCTAACGAAGAAGGTGTCCGACTTGCTGCACGAGGAGCTCGTGACGCTCGCGGGTGATGGTCTTTGTGCGTTCGTGTCGTTCACGTGGGAGGGCCAGAACCGGGTGCCCAAGATCGGGTACGCGATCAAGGGATGGGAAGCTTTGGGGTTGTTCTCTCGCTATTCCGGTGGTGTGTCGAGGGCGACGACGCCGGCAGAGGTGGAGGCAGAGAAGGTTGCTCGTCGTGTTGCACGCGAGACCACGAAGTCGTGGGTTGCAGCTTCTGCGTTGCGGATGGAGTTCTTGCAGGATCTGGTGAAGCGGAAGGCGCTGCCGAAGGGCTGGGAGCCGTTGGTGATTGCGCGTTTGTTGGATAGCAACGTGGGTGGTGCGGGTCCGTGGCGGATGACGTTGGCGATTCTGGGTTTGAAGGAACCGGCGGATTCGTATTCGCAGCGCAGCACTGTCGAGAAGCACTTAGCGAAGGCGCCGACTAGAGCCCTGCACATTGGCCTAGCTGCGTACCTCGGCAATGTTGAGGGCGGGTATGAGTTTGACCGTAAGGGCTGGGATCAGGCGTCGACGAAGCCGTATTTGTTGCAGCTTGAGAAGTGGGGTTACGTCCTCTCGGATGTTGAGCGCACTGCTGCCGGCTACACCATCGAGACTGTTGAGGGTGCAGCGTGACTGTTACGGCGTTGACCCGGGCGACGGTCTATAACCGCGACGGGAACATGTGTGTTCTGACGCAGGTCGATCACCGTTTCGACAAGTGTTCGGGCCCTCTCACGCTGCAGCACACGGTGGGCCGTGGCATGGGTGGCTCTCACTTGTTCGATACTCCTGATCTGTTGGTGTCGATGTGCAATGGCCATAACACGTTGGCGACGTCGGATGCAGGTTTTGCCCGTTTCTGCACGGGCCGGGGGTTGGTGCGTTCGAGGAACTCTTCTCGCGATCCGCGCCTTGTTCCTGTGGAGTACGCGGACGGGTGGTTTCGTCTCGAAGGCGATCAGCGTGTGCCCGTTGATGAGCTGACGGCGCTCGAGTTCATGTATTTGATTGGTGCTCTGTCGAACGAGTTGGAGGTGCGGTCATGATTTCGGATTCTGCGATGTTGTATGCGATCCATTGGCCGGAGACGGGGGTGTTGAAGGTGGGGCGGGCTCATTCGATGCGCCGTGTGTGGTCGTTGACGGCGATGGGCGGCCGGGTTGTATCGCTGTTGCGCGATACTCCGTCGTCGTGGGAGCAGGGCGCCCTGGCTGAGATGGATGCCACGTTTGAGCGTGCTTTTCAGTCGTGGGGTGATGCGTTGCATCATTTGCCGCGGGGTTCGGGTTTCACGGAATGTTTCCGTGTCACGACCGAGCAGCTCCATTTTGCTGTGAGGACTATTTGTAGAGGGATAAAGCGTTATGGCTATCAGTCGGATCCGGTCGGTGCGACCGAAGTTCTTTCAGGAGGAGGACTTCCTTCTGTTGCCGTTGCCGGTTCGAATGACGTTTCTGGGGTTGATGATGTTCGCGGACGACTTCGGGAACGAGTCGTGCAACGCAGCCCTGTTGAAGTCGGCGCTGTGGCCGTTGGAGGAGGCGGTGTCGTCGGAGTCGATCGAGGATCACTTGGTGCTTTTGGCCGACGCGGAGTATCTGCGGCTGTACACGGTGGGTTCTCGAACGTATTACGCGATCGCGGATTGGTTGGGGTGGCAGCGTGTGGACAAGCCGACGGAGTCGAAGGTCCCGAAACCTCCTCGCGACCCGCTCGCGAATGGCTCGCGAATGGCTCGCGACCCGCTCGCGGTAGAGGGGAGAGGAGAGAGCGAGGGTGTGGGCGAGTACGAGAGAGTGCGCGCCGAGCGCGACGAGAGTGGCGAGGGGAGCACCTCGCGACCCGCTCCGGAGGATATGTCTCCGTTCTGTCCGAAACATCCAGACGGTACTGCGAAACCGTGCCGCGCGTGCGGTACTGCACGCCTCCGGTACAGCAATTACATGCGGGGGATGATCGAGCAGGACGATTTAGCGGACGAGCTCGACCCGGCCGATATGCAGTAGCCGGCCTCGTTGGTGAGGTGCTCTGATGGGCGCCAAGTGGAGGATCAAGTCGGAACTGCTCATTGTCAACGGCCATAAGCACTTCTTGTGGGTTGCGAAAAGGTATCCGAAGAGTCCTGCGATCTGTTATTACCGCGATGAGGCTCTGATGTTCTTCGATAATCAGCCGTCGGCTCTTGCTTACGTTCTCGAGCAGATCGATGCCGGCGTGCTCGCGGAGGCCACAGCATGAGCTCCCTACTGGCCAAGAGTTATGACCCGAGCTTTGTGGAGTCGTCGTCTGATCGTGATTTCGAAGATTTCCTCCGTGATGTTCCTTTGTCGGTGACGTGGAGGGAACGTGACCGTGCGGTTCCGGTTCAGGTTCACGCTGCAGTCCAGTATCAGCGGGTGTCTGACGCCCTGGTTGAGGCGATGCGTGTGGGATCTCCAGTGTTGCTGACTTTGGCTCTTGAGGGGGCTGTGTGATGACTGTTGCTGAGTGGTTGGTTGCGCAGCAACGGGCCCACAATTTGGCCACTTTCCGGTTCCCTTTCATCGCACCGTTGCCGGTGAAGAAGAAGCGTGGCCCAAATTTCAAGTTCACCGATGAACAGGTGAATCTCGCGATCAATGTTCGAAACAAGCAGATGGAAGAAGGCGCTCGCAGTGGACGTTCATGAGCATGATTTTTGGCGGAAGCCTGGGGGCACGTTGGAGTGTTCTTGTGGTCATTCGAAGCGGCCGTTAGCGAAAGCGGTGGTCGAGATTCCTCAGGCGTGGGTGTTTGAGGACACGGCGTTGTTCGTAGTCGCGCCAATCTTCAGGCTCGTTCATTTCCTGATTGAAGACGGGAACGCGGCGCTCGCGGCGGCTGGGTTGGATGTGCGTCTTGAGCCTGATGTGGTGCGTTCGTCTGCTGCGTCGACGGTGTGGGTTGATCCTGCGTTTGTCGCTGGTGACCACTGGCCGCATTGGGCTGTGGCGGATGTTGCGGTTGATGGTTGGGTTCGGTTGTTGCGTATCGGGCTTGAGGGCCTTGAGCCGCCAGTTGCCGAGTACGCAGTTCGAGATGTCCAGGGGAATCTTCTGGCCGAGAACGATGAGGAGCGGTGCACGGTCTGCATCGGGCCGGTGGGTGACGATAGTCGGCGGTGTGAGCGTTTGGCGTTGCCTTTGCACAACACTCACCTTGTTGGGGATCTGTATTACCTTCCGACGAATGCTGCGCAGCTCGGCGCGGTCATTGGAGGTGAGCTCGCATGACTAGCGGTGCAGTTGAGCAGTGGTTGATCACGGCTCCGCAGACGGTGTTCGAGGCGTTGGAGGCGGTTGCGCAGGAGCGTGCTCGTCAGGATGCGCGGTGGGGTGAGCAGAATCATCCGGACGGGACGGGTCCGGAGACGATGCCGCTGTTCGCGTCGACGGCGACCGGGATTGCTGACGACGATGAGGCTCACTTCATTCGGGATGTGATGTGTGGTCGTACTGATTGGCGTTTCAAGACGTTGGCGGATCGTCCTGGTACTTGGGCTGACGTTTTGCTTGAGGAGGTTTTCGAAGCGATGGCTGAGGATGATCCGGCGAAGTTGGTTGGGGAGTTGACTCAGGTTGCTGCTGTTGCGGTGGCGTGGATTGAGGCGATTGAGCGTAGGTTGCGTGAGTCGGGGCCGAGCGCATGAGTCGGTTAGAGAGTGCGGAGCTCACGAAGCAGATCGTGGGGGTGTGCCGGGATGCGGTGGAGCATTTTGGGCGTGCGGTGTATGCGGAGCAGCGGGTGTACATCTTGCATTCGCAGCGGTGTGTGGACACCCAGCCTGATCTGCGTAAGTGTCCGTTCTCGGTGGCTCTTGATCTGGGTATTGATGAGGATGCGTGGTGTCTTCACGAGGATGTGCCGGTGCTGCTTTCGATCTGTCCTGACAACGATGATCTGTTGCCGAACCCATTGCCAGAATCGCAAGCCTCAGTGGAGGCCGTCCGTGGTTAGCCGAAGGAACGCGGTTTACATCTGTGGTGGCGACGACCGCCCCGGCCCACGTGAGTCGTGCCCAAACGCTCTTCATGACTGGCCGTTACCTGCTGGCTATGGAGATGCAACGACAGCGGCAAGCTCGCGTCTCAGTCGTGGGTGGGTGAATAAGCGTTGTCCCGATTGTCATTTGTACGGTTGGGTTCCGGGTCGATTCAAGGGTGAAGTACCTACCCGCATGGGACCGCATGATTCACAGGCTGCTGATGCGCGGTTCCTGGCGATCGCAGCAATGAACCCGATTGATGCTGACTTGCTGGATAGGGCAAGGCGTCACAACGGCGGGTATCTCCCGCTTGGCCATTTGTTCATTGGCGTCGCTGGGCATCCTGACGACGACGAATGCACGTATAGGGCAGACGGCACGGACGAGACCTATTGCGGTGAGCCAGAAGCCAACCACGACCCGCACGATTCAAACACTGACGGCCTGGATGACTGCCCTGCTTGTGATGCGCCGCTCGCTTCCTGTAGCCGGTCGAATGTGTGCTGTGCCGATTGCACTCACGCAGCGAATTGGCCGCCCCGTAAATTGCACGAGTCAGGGGCTGAATCATGATTTTCATTCTCACTCACAAGCACGAATGGGCATTGACCGCTTCTTTGTGGCATGGCGAGCGGGTGTCACAGTGTCTGCGGTGTGGTGACTGCGCTTACGGCGTTGATTACTCCGCGCCGGAATCGCACGGTTCTGGGTCAGGTGAGCTCGATGGGTAAGGCGCAAGCAATCAATCGTGCTTGGGAGAAGTGGCCCGACGTCGATGTCGAGCTAGTCGCTGGCCTCGTGGCTCATGGATGGGATGCGGCGCTCGCGGAGGTGTCTGATGCCTGAGTTGTTGAAGCGTTTGACGCCGGTGGCTCGTAAACCTCATCTGTGTAATTGCTGCGGGTCGGTGGCGGTTCGTCCTGGTGAGCAATATGACCGTTCGACGTATCTCAATGACGGTGTGGTTTATGACTGGGTGCAGTGTGCGCCGTGTAAGGCGCTGGCCCCGTTGGTCTGGCATTGGGTGTTGGAGTTGGAGGCTGGCATTGGCCGCGATACCTACTTCGAATGGGCCACCGAGATGTCCAACGACGTCGTACACGGCGAAGCAGCTCGCGCCTGGCTACTCCGTGCCGGCATCACCCTCGCAGATCCACTAACAAGCAACACCACAAAACCCGCGGCGCTCGCGGAATCAACTACTCAGAAGGATGTTTGAGCTATGAGCAAAACAATCAGGATCATGCCGTTCACGCCGGAGCAACTCAAAGAGACGGTGTACATGCACCTTCGGCCGCAGAGTAATTCGTACAATGGCGGGCTCCTAGGAATGAACGTCGTGAAGATGGCGAAGTCAGTCGACGCTCAGGTTGCACCAGGTGACTACATCGTGAAGCTTGAGGTAGTGGTGCCGGCAGCATTCTTTATCGATTCGATGCCGTCGGCGCGTATTGAGCTGGAGCCGGGGAAAGTCGTCCCGCTTATGTTCGATCAGGTTGAGGAAGAGGCGGCAGTCTGATGGCCGGCGAGACAGTCATTACGGTCGTGGGTAACCTCACGGCAGATCCAGAACTGCGGTACACGCAGGGTGGACTTGCGGTGGCTAATTTCACGATCGCGTCGACGCCGAGGAACTTTGATCGTGCGTCGAATGAGTGGAAGGACGGCCAGGCGTTGTTTTTGCGTGCGTCGTGTTGGCGTGAGTTCGCTGAGCATGTTGCCTCGTCGCTGGCTAAGGGCACGCGTGTTGTTGCGCAGGGTCGTCTTCGTCAGCGGTCGTTCGAAACCAAGGAGGGCGAGAAGCGCACGAGCTTGGAGTTCGAGGTGGATGAGATCGGTCCGAGCTTGCGGTATGCGACTGCTCAGCTGACTCGTGCGCCTAGGGATGGTTCGCGGACGCAGCAGCAGTCTGAGCCTCAGTCGGCACCGTCGACGAGTGGGCAGGAGCCGTGGGCGCCGCCTGCTGGTGATTATTCAGACGAGACCCCTTTCTAGCCATGGCGATCTTCAATGGCACCGGTCGGGTGCATGGGAATGGCAGAAGGCCTGATGTCTCTGTTGGGCAGTGCAAGCGAAGTTGTTGTTGGACTCAGTTTGGGCATTCGACTGTGCGTGACCAGATTCCGGTGTGGCATCGCGACGCGTGCCGGTGCAATTCCCCAGAAACGAAAGAGGTTGCTTGATGTGTGATGTATCTATAACCGAACTGATCGCGGCGCTGAAAGTTCAGTTGCGCGGCGAGGGTCAGCCCGGACACCCCGGCGAACATATCAGCGTGAACGAAGCGCAAGAGATCGTTGATGAAGTATTCGCAGATGCTTTGGAGCGTGTGACCGTACCGACCGAGAACGAACTGATCGTGGAAGCGCGGAAAGCCAAGTACGCGATCACCGAAGTATGCGATCGCCGCGTAGCAAACCACGTAGGGCGAATCATTGAGGAACTATGCCGGGCGCTCGAAAATGCGCGGACAACGTTGGATTATGACCGCGATTACATCAAGGGCATCGAAGCCAAGGTTCAGGTTTCGTCTGCATGGCCACCTTTGGTCTCGACCCATGATGCCCGTGCAGACGGAGCGGAGCGCTTGATGAACGCAATCATCGACTCAGGCTACAAGGACCCTCGCGAGCGGCTTGCTGCCATTGCTGTGCGCGTACTTGAATCTGAGGTCGCATATGACGAAGAGGACAAATACCGCTTTGCAGATGCGGTTCTTGCGGCGGGTTTCCGTCTCCCTGCCCCGGTAGAGCCGACTGCTGAGGCTATCGAGTCGCTGGCTTTCGTAATCGAGGAGGCGTGGGGAAACCCGAATTGGGGCGGCAGAATGTTGCGTCCCATCGACCGCACTATCGCCAAAGCAGTGCTCAAACATCTCGCCCCCGTACCGCACGAGACAGGAGAGAGCGCATGAGTGAGACGTACCGCACTACAACCAACTCAGTCCGGGCGCTCAAGAACGCCATGGCTTTCAATAGCCGCGACTGGGCCGTAACCAAGGTGGACGCATGGCTGTACGGGATCGTTCTCGGATGGGACAAAGACTCAATTGATGAAGTCGCCAAACGCCACGGGTGGGATGAGTTTGACGTGTCGATCCTGTGGAAATTGCACGAGCATTTTCAGTCCATGTCAGAGACGGAATCAGAAGAATATCCGCGCATAAAGGCGAGAAGGGAAAGCTGATGGGTGTCAATGATGCTGCGGAGATGCTTGCGGTGGCCATTGAGGAGTGCATCCGTTTGGAGCGGGAGGTTGCGGCGTTGTATGCGCAGGCTTCTCGTGAGTTGGCTCGGTCGACTACTGCTGATGGTGAGTTGCGGGGTATTCATCAGATGGAGTTGTTCGGTGATTGTGTGGAGTGCGGGCAGCGGTTTCCGTGTCGGACGGTTCAGGTTTTGAATGTGGTGCAGGGGCGAGGTCGTTTGGGTGGGCCGGCGTCCGCGGCGGAAGGTGCGAGTCATGAGTGACAGCCAGTGGGGGAGGCCGGGTGCTTCGGCGTTCGATGGGTTGCAGGAGTCTGCGGATCCGGCGACTGATCCGCACATGTTCATGGCGGCGAACAACATTGGTGAGTCTGATTTCCGGTCGGCGTTGACGGAGTATCGGAGTTTAGACACTGGTTATGTGGGCTCTCCGTGGGCGATGGATGAGATTGGTGTTTTGGCTGCTGATTTCATCAATTGGTATCGGTGGGAGCGGTTATGAGCGGCACGATTACTCCGCCTCCGCCGCCTGCTCATCGTTGCTCGGGTCGTCCTTTGGCTGATGGCTTTCCTGCGGGCACGGTGTGGACGTGTGATGACTGTGGGAGGAAGTTTGTTGTTGTTCAGGGTGCTCAGTACAACGAGGCATATTCGGCGTGGCGTGTGCTGACTGAAGCAAACTCGAACGGGGTGGATCGATGAGAGCGGTGCTGGTGGAGCGCAAGTCACACCATGCGGATCGTTTTCTCGCGAGACGCGTTCGTGTCTTCGTCGCGCCATGTGACGTTCGCACGTGGTGCGGGGCCTCCGAAGCCCATGATCGCGCTAAAGATGACGTACTCGTTCACGTCCAGGCGTGCACTGAAGCTATCGCTGGTGACGTGCATTCTCTCGAGTGGTTCCATGACTACATCGAGCGCTGCGATTGTTCCAACGTTGACGAGTCGCCAGAGATCACCGCGATGCCGAACGACTTGCCATTTCACATGTCGTGGTGGGATCTTCGCTTCCTCGATGGCGTTCGCTCGTTCTTGAGCTTCGGCTTGTCGGATGAAAGCAGCGTTGGCTTGTTTAGTGAGAGTTTCGGCTGCGTCGCGCGCGTCTCGCGATTCGTCGCGCGCGGTCTCTGCGGCGATTTGCGAGGCTCGGGCAGATTTCGCTTGAACGATAGCGGCAACAGCCGCTACGCCTGCGATAACAACGCCACCAAACGTGACAATCAGTGCAGCGATTTCCATGGTGGGCACTCTATCGATAATCGGCAGCTCGCTGCAGTGCGTGTAGCTCGCCGTCAAGGACTGGGTAACGAGATGATCGGAATGGGCGAATGAATCCTGGGTTGAATGAGTTCTTGGCGGCGGTTGGTGCAATCCGCGCTGCGGACATCGAAGGAGGAGTCCACGATGCTGACTAGCGAAGAGCGTGCCGGCATCCGTGCCCGTATCGACAACTGCCGCACCTACAACTTCGGGATGCGTGATGCTGACCGTCTGGCACACGAGGACGCAGACACCCTCTTGGCGGCGCTCGCCGCTGTGGAGGCTCAACTCGCAGCTATCGAGAAGGTACTCCAAACGCCCGTATTCCTCCGCACACGACACAACGGGTACACCGTCGAGGACTACTCCCGACCACTGGTCGAAGCAAACAAAATACGAGACGCACTCACACCAACAAACGAAACAACAAAGGACACGGCGCTCGCGGCAGCCAACGCTGCTAAGAAGGGAACTGAACGATGAGCGTAGACACCACGGAGTTGACTCCTCGCATGAAGCAGCTGCGGGCGCGTAAGCACCTCGAGCAAGCACCTACCCTCATCGGGCACATACTCACCCTTGTTATGCCGGCAGGGGGAAGCGGAGGAGACAAGGTATCGGGCACACGGGATCCTCAGATGCCGTTGAACGCTCAGGCGCTAGAGGATGCGAACGACCTCTACGCTCAGCTCGTGAACTTCGCGGTGAGTCATGCGCGTGCCCTGGGGCTGAACCCACCGGGCAGTACTCTCGGTTGGTCGCGTCGAGATCAGGACTGTGACGGGTTACCGTCGTGGGCTACGGCAGGGGACGCGGCGGCGCTCACGAATGATGTTACTCAGTGGCTGATTGCTGGTGGAGACCGGATCGCGAAGCTCAAGGCTGCGGGAAACTATTTCGATGACGTCCGCGACCTCATTACGCCGCTGTATGGTCGCTATCCACAGGCAGAGAGGGTTCCTGCATTCGCGTCGCGGGAGTGTTTGGTGTGTGGCCGACGCACTGTGATCGTGAACTTTGCTGACGATAGTGATTCAGTGTCTGTGGCCTGCGCGTTCTGCGGGTGGGCTGTGCCCGATGCTGGCATCGAACGCTATATCGAGGAAGCAAAGTAGGGGTTTCGTTGCCGAGCGGACAAGAAGGCGCACCTGCAAGGCAGAAGGTGCCGTTTCGGGACTTGGAGGATAAGACCGATATTTGGTGGTCAATCGACATCGCTGCAGATCATCTAGAGGTGAGTCGAGCAACGATTCTTCGTTACGTTCGTGCTGGGCTGAAGTTGTGGCCGGGAAAGCTATTGCGGCGGGATCAGGTGCTTGCGGTGTATCGACAGCGCTCAGTCAACTCGCGCGCGACACGCTACAAGAAAACTTCCGCATGATCTCAGGCATGTAATCGAAAATGCTACGCTAGCGCTACGCGACAAGTGACACCCTGAGGAATCAGGGTGTCTGTCATTTAACGCATCGTCACCTGCTGGCTATCGGCAGTGACCAGATCGAGCATCATCGATCTCACTATCTTCCCGCTCGCGTCGAGCCTCAACTGAACACCTGTTCCTGCACAACACGAGCCGACCACTTGGCGTTCGTCGTGTGGATGCCAAGGTGACACCTCTAGGTGATTGTCAAACGCGGCGACGAGCGGGAACCCTTGAATTTCGCCGTCAGCATTCGCGGGAGGCATCATGGCGGACTACATCGGACCCAACGGCGAGATCTACTCCACCAACTCAATCCGTGCCCGTATGAGCAGAGCTGCGCAAGAAGCGGCAGACCGCATCATTGCTCAGAATCAGGAGGATCCAGAGCAGGGTTGATCTTGCTGGATGACGACTAGCTAAAGCAGCCCACGCTTCTTCAATCGCTTCTTAGCCCGCATACGTTTTACTGCATCCACAACAACGAACGGCGCAGCAGTCGGGTTGAGAGCACCCACCTCAGCCAGCATGGACGGGCCAGAAACACGCTCAGCATCTTTCAGGTCACGCTGTGCTGCATGGGCTTGCAGTTTTTGGGCAAGGTCAGCAGACAATGCTGCACGTTGCGCACGGATCGTCGCCGTATTTTCGGCGTTCTTCTCTTTGCGCAATATTTCGCTCAGACGGTACTTTTCCTTTCGGATAGCCTCACGTCGTTGAAACTCTGCTTTCCGCTCATCTCGTGATTTCATACCGCCACACTAACCACTTTTCGTTGGCGGCCCCTGGCGGATAAATGTCGGGGAGTAGGCACTCACGTTCTTGGAGGATCCGATGGCTGGCGAACGAAAAACCACGCGAGCATTCGTGAAGGGTCGCGACAGCTTCCGAGATCGCTGTGCGGCAGAGAACGCGTGCTGCTGGTTGTGTGGCATGCGCCACATTGACTATGAGGCACCTCATGACGACTATAAGAACGACGACAGGTTCCAGCTAGACCACGTCTATCCTGTGTCCACGCATCCTGAGATGCAACATGATGCGACTAACTGGCGTGCGAGCGCAGCCGGGTGCAACAGGGAACGCGGCAACGGAGATCCTCACCCACCTTTAGGGCTTCTCAGCCGTCAATGGTCCTGACCGATAGAGTGACGCGCTAGCGAAGCAGGGTCACTGGAAGTTCAGTCTGATTGTCCACACCGTTGACGTGGCTGAAGGCATTGATAGCACCGATCTGTTCTAGGCCAAGCCCAGCGTCGCGGTATGTGACCACAATCGATGATCCCGCAATCGCGACGGCGTCGGCGGTGTAGTTGGCTTGGGTAACACTGGCGTTGTCCCAGACGTGTGCGGTGGTCTCAGTGTGGAACCGAACGCCGAATCGTTTGCCGCCGTTGCCATCGGGCCCGTAGTAGTAGACCTCATACCCGAAGTACTCGAAAGCTCCCGGTACCGGGTCGCCTAGACCCCACGTGATGATGACGCTGTCGGCTAGTTCTTCGACGAGAACGGATGTGACGATTCGGGGCAGCGGGTCGTTGGTCATGACCAACAACTTAGAGCAAGTAGGGTGACCACCGCACCAACTACGCTCAAGCTTGTCGCTTGGTGCTCGACAGCTTTCAATGCCATTTACTCGTGTAAACGCCGTGTGGCGCAACCTCGCCCTCTATATACCGCGTCTACTTCTACGCCTCGGTCGAGCAGCTGAAAAATCCAGCATCGGCCGAGCCACGGGACACCTCCCTCACTGGCTGTTCCTCTCCCCCCGCGTTTTTTTGTCATTTTCCCCACGCTTTCTGGTTTGACCGGCGCTCATTTATTTTGGGGGACAGCGGTATTCGATTTCGCGGGCTGAGACTGCCTGCCGTGAATTTCCGGGGGACATTGGATAGAAGCTCGCCGCCGTGAGCGACTTTGAGTGCTGTATCGCGGAGGTGATTTCGTTGGCTGGTCGCAAACACCTAATGGCGGTGAACCGTGCGATTCGTGCGGCGAACTTAGACGAGTCGGGCATTGATGCGCCTCTGGCTGAGCTGTTGCGTGACTTAGCTCGGCAGATGGATCGTGCGAGGGATGATGGGCCGCCGACGAGATTGTTGGCCGCGTATCTGTCGGCAACGAAGGATTTACGGCGGGCGACGTCACCCCGCAGTTCACGAGCTCGTTCAGTAGCCGAGGCCGCGGGGCCGGACGGTGACTCTGATTCGCCTCCCCCTTTGAAACTTGTGGAGGAGTCACCACTTGACCAGGTCAGGAAGAACAAAATCCGCGCTACCGGATAAATCGATCTACGAAGAGACTGTGTACGCCAGCGCGAAAAGGTACGGCAAGCATGTCGGCGCCACAGAGCCGCGCCTGTTCACTAAACCGTTGCGTGAGCTGACACCTGAGACATCGCATGGCTTCTCGGTGATCTCATTCGCGTTGACTGTCCTCGGGGTTGTTCTATATCCCTGGCAGCGCGCATTACTGATTCGTGCGCTCGAGCTCAATGAGGATGGAACTTACCGGTTCCGGAAAATCTTTGTGATCGTGGGTCGTCAAAACGGGAAGACAACGTTGCTGACGGTGTTGGCGCTCTGGTGGTTGTTCGTCGATGCGGATAGCTTCCCTGAGCATCTTCCGGCGAATGAGTTCTTGATCTTGGGCACTGCCCAAAACTTGGACATCGCTGAGGAAGCATGGGATGCGGCACTAAGACGCTGTGATCCAACTGCTGAAGAAGATGATCAGGAGTTCGTCGTCGATTGGCTTGCCAACGAGACGCGTAAGCCGGTGAAGACAAACGGGAAGAAATCTCTCCGTTTGCGCAACAACGCGAAGTATGAGCCGCGTGCGGCATCGCGAATGGGCGGTCGAGGTAAGTCAGCAGCGCGCGTGATCATGGACGAGATGCGTGAGCAGCAGACATGGGACGTGTGGGGCTCGGTTTCGAAGACCAAGAATGCAATCTTCAACTCTCAGCTCTGGGGTATTTCTTCGGCCGGTGATGTGAAGTCGATTGTGCTGCAGACCCTTCGCAACGGTGCGATTCGCACTATCCGTGAATTCGATGCCTATGTCGAGACTGGTATTCAGACGATCGAGGAGTTCGCCAATAGCCACGATCTAGCGACGGCCCTTTTCGAGTGGTCCGCGCCAGAGAAGTGCAAACTGCTCGACCTCGATGCAATCCTGCAGGCGAATCCTTCCGTCGGCTACAAGCCGATGTTCTTTGACTCGATCTGGTCGGACCTGTTGGGTGATGAGCCAGAACACACGAAGCGCACGGAGATCCTCTGCGACTGGGTCACGTCTCGAGAAGAACCTTTCTTGGATGGTGAGGCGTGGGCAGCGTGCGCCGATGCTCCTGTGCTCGACGATGCGGGAAACGTGATCGAGGTGGGTTCGCAGATAACTGATGGCGCACGTTCTGTGCTGGGTATTGCTGTGTCGGGAAACCGCTCGATGTCATTCATTGGTGTCGCCGGGGAACGCGAAGATGGTCTTGGCCATGTTGAACTGATCGCGCAACGTGCCGGCGATCGTTGGGTGGAAGCACACATGGTGCAGATCCGCGAAGTTACCGGCATCAACGAAGTTGCGATTCAGGCTTCTGGTTGTCCCGCTGCCGATTTGGTGGATCCGTTGAAGAAGCTCGGATTTGTGGTGCACGAGATCCGACAGACAAGTCTTTTGAACTCTGCGGGTCGTTTTAAGACTCGTGTCGAGGATCGTCACCTTCGCCACCGTTCGCAGCCGGCACTGAATATGCCGGCCGAGAACGGCACGACGAAAGACATCGCGAACATGCCGGTCTGGGACTTGTTCAAGTCGCCGGTGGACAACGCTCCGATAAATGCGGTGACGAATGCGCTGTATGCGCTTGAACAGTTGCCGCCGGAGGAGAAGAAGCCAGTACCGTCGCCGCCTCCAACGGCAGAGACGATCACACGCGACGATGTCGCCCAAGATGAAGTGAATTTTGCGGGGGTTGCCTTTTAGGCACTCCTGCTCAATTTCAATGAGGAGGCCGCTTTGCCCGAGATCGGATACCAGGCGGATGCCGGACTCATCGGTTGGGGGAGTCTTGTTTCAGAAACGCACGAGACGAACCCTGATCTGCAGTGGCCTAACTCGATCGATGTTTTTGACCGGATGCGGCGCGAGGATCCTCAGGTCAAGTCGGTGCTGCGTGCGGTGACTTTACCGATCATGCGCACCAGCTGGGTGATCGATGGTTCCGGATGCAAGCCCGAAGTGGTGGCTCTTGTTGCTGGCGATCTTGGTTTGCCGGTCAAGGGCGAACCGTTTGTGGCACCGCTGCGCACGAAGGGTCGTTTCTCGTGGGAGGAGCACCTGCGTTTGTCGTTGTTGGAGCTGGTTTATGGGCACTCGTTCTTTGAGCAGGTCTATGACCAGAGTGCCGGCCGCGCCCACATTGCGAAGTTGGCGTGGCGGCCGCCGCGCACGATCTCCGATGTGGACGTCGCAAAAGATGGTGGTCTGGAAGCGATCAAGCAGCACGGGTATTCCGGTAGCAGTGTCGAGGTCAAGATTCCTGTCGATCGTCTCGTTGCGTATGTGAACGAACGTGAAGGTGCGAACTGGCTAGGTGAGTCACTGTTGCGCTCGGCATACAAGATGTGGTTGCTGAAGGATCGCGTTTTGCGCATCCAGGCACTCGCTGCTGAGCGCAACGGTCTCGGTATCCCGGTCTACACCGGTGCAGATCTTCCCGAGAATGCGTCGGCAGAGGAACGTGATGCGTGGCTGAAGTCGGAGAAGGATTCCGGTTTGAAACTCACGAAGAACTTCCGTGCGGGTGAGGCTGCGGGTGCGTCACTGCCGCCGGGGTCGAAGCTCGAGCTGATGGGTGTGTCAGGCAAGCTGCCGGACACGGACAAACCGATTCGGTATTACGACGAGCAGATTGCGCGTGCGGTGCTGGCGCACTTCCTGAACCTCGGTACTGAGACTGGGTCGTGGGCTCTGGGGTCGACGTTTGCGAACTTCTTCACGGATTCGCTGAATGCTGTCGCGCAGCACATTGCGGATATCACTCAGCAGCACGTGATTGAGGATCTTGTCGATCTGAACTGGGGCTCAACGGAGCCCGCGCCGCGTCTGGTGGCGTCAGCGATTGGTGAAGATCAACCGGCTACGGCTGAGGCCATCAAGGCTCTCATCGACTGCGGTGCACTGACCGTCGATCCTGCTCTGGAAGCGTTCCTGCGTGCGAAGTATGGCATGCCCGTGAAAACAGCCACTACGAGCGACTCTGACGCGAGCCGCAATAAATCAACTGTGCCCAAGGAGGCTGCATGACACTCCTAGGAGCAGAATTCGGCAGGCTAAGAGTCGTCGAGGTGGCACCTCCACAAGGCACCCGCCGTCGTTTGATGTGGGGATGCGTGTGCGCATGTGGGCGCCGCGTCGTTGTCCGACAAGACCATCTGCGGTCTGGAGCAAGTGAGAGCTGCGGATGCCTGCAAGTTGAGCGCATCAAAATGTCCAACACCACACATGGCCACGCACGTGCATCGACTGTTGGCCAGACGCCAACCTATCGCACATGGGCAGACATGTTGAAGCGCACGACCAATCCGAACGCGAGCCGATGGGTCGACTACGGCGGGCGCGGCATCAGCGTCTGTGAGCGGTGGCGCAGGTTCGAGAACTTCCTAGCAGACATGGGCGAGCGGCCCGAAGGCAAGACGATCGACCGTATTGACAATGACGGAAATTACGAGCCCGGTAACTGCCGTTGGGCCACGCCGTCCCAACAGGCATTAAACCGCCGACCCAGGAGGACTGCATGACCGATAAAACGAAGCTACCGAACCGCTATTGGGGCAAGCTCACCCCGCCTGCCGCGAAGGCCGAGTTCTTCAACGCTGTGACCGCACCTGCACCTGCTGGTGCCGGCACCGTTGCAACGATCCGAATGTACGGCCCGA
Organism: Rhodoglobus sp. G.S.23; assembly: GCF_056675935.1. Classification (NCBI taxonomy): domain Bacteria; kingdom Bacillati; phylum Actinomycetota; class Actinomycetes; order Micrococcales; family Microbacteriaceae; genus Rhodoglobus; species Rhodoglobus sp. G.S.23. The sequence continues at coordinate 1,919,364 of NZ_CM155237.1, read as the reverse complement.
TAGATTCGTACGGCGGCTACTGGGGTATCTCAACGAAGGACGTCGGCCAGGTCCTTGATGCTCTCCCCGAAGAGGTGACCCAGATCATCCTGCGCATCAACTCTCCTGGCGGCGAGGTATTCGAGGGTGTCTCCATCCTCAATATGCTGCGCGCTCACAAGGCGAGTGTGACGGCCGTTGTGGACGGTCTAGCGGCTTCAGCTGCTTCTGTCATCGCTGCAGGGTGTGATGACGTCGTCATGTCGCCCGGTACCCAGATGATGATCCACTCACCGTCAGCGATCGTCTGGGGTGACGCTGCCGACATGCGAAAGACAGCAGATGTCCTCGACAATGTCGAAGCTTCGCTGATCGAGATCTACTCGTCGAAGGCCGGTGAGAAGGACTGGTCGGCACTTCTTGCCGCTGAAACGTGGCTCACCGCTGCGGCTGCTGTGGAGATGGGTCTCGCTGACCGTGTCGCAGTAATTCCCGACGCGGGCGAATCGGAGACGGTCGGCGTTGACGGCATCGACGACCCGCTCGATGACGGCGATGAAATCGAGGACTGGACTGCGCGACTCCCGGGCGCCCAGACCTCTGTGCGGGTCGCTGCCCGTACCCCTAATCTCCCGAGCTCGTCCGAGCCGGGTAACCCCAACCGAAAGGAGAACGCTGTGGCTTACAGCGATCTACAGGCTGGAATCCGCGAACGGCTCGGCATGACCGACGCCAATGCTTCCGACGAGACGCTGTTCGCAGCCCTCGACGAAGCACTCGAGGAACAGGCCGAACCCGCGACCCCGGTCGCAGCAATCCCAGAGGGTGCCGTTGTCATGGACGCCGACACTCTCGCTGATCTGCGCGCACAAGCCGCACTCGGCGCTCAAGCACGCGAACAGCAGCAGAGCGACCGACGCGACACCATCATCGCAACGGCGCTCGCGGAAGGGCGCGTCGCGGCGAGTTCGAAGGACAGCTGGCGTGCGCAGCTCGACAAAGACGAGGAAGGCATCGCTACGTTGCTGGGTTCGTTCCCGAAGAACACGGTGCCTGTGGCTGAGGTCGGTCATTCCGACACGGTGAACAGCGCCGAAGATGCCCTTTACGCGAACGCGTGGGGCTCGACTGAGAAGGAGGCCTGATATGGCTGACTACCTGCCCAAGTTCAAGCCGGGCCAGGCGGTGACGTTCAAGGCTTCTGCTGATGTGATTGGCGGTCGTCTGGTCGTTGTCACTGGCAGTCGCACTGTCGGTCCTGCCGGTGCGGATGCCAACGCTGTTGGTGTTGCTGGGTTCGACGCGGTGACGGCTGAGGACGTTACGGTCTTCACTCGTGCTGGTGGAGTGCACCCGCTGACGGCTTCAGGTGCGATCGCTGCTGGTGCGGAGGTCATTTCGGCTGTTGCTGGAAAGGTCGCGACTATCGGAGCCGGCACAAACCCCATCGGCACAGCACTTACCGCTGCGGCCGCCGACAACGACGTCATCGACGTCCTGTTCAACTGAGAGGAGTGACGAGACTATGGGTTCGTACACTTACCCGGTGAAGCACCCCGAGGGGACACTCACCAACGATCAACTGCACGCTCTGCTCGGCAATCCTCGTGTGATTGCCAAGCGTCTGCACAACCTCACACAGATGAAGTTCATTGCGGACTTCTTGCTGCAGGGGCGTTTCGATGCTTCTGGCGGTGGCGTGTTCTACGAGTCCGGCGAGGAAGGGTTTGCCTCGAGCGATCCTGAGTCTGTCGCACCTCTGGGCGAATACCCGAAGGTGGTCCTCGAGTCGGGCGAGATTGTCTCGGCGAGGGTCGTGAAGTGGGGTCTTGACACGGTCATCTCGGATGAGAAGATCAAGCGCCAGGGAATCACTTTCGTCAACAAGGGGCTCGTTCGCCTCAGCAACACGATCGTGCGTCACGTTGACTCGGTCGCGATGGCTGTCATCGCATCGAAGGTGACGAGCACGTTCGCGTCGCCATCGACGTGGACCACGGCTGGTAAGGCTGTTGAGGCTGTGATGTCGATTCAAGCTGCCCGTGCGGAGCTTGGTCTCGGTATCGACTTGTCGACGATCGTTCTGAAGCCGACGCAGTACGCCAAGCTCATTGGTCTTCTGATTGATGACAAGGCGCTTCCGCGTGAGTCTGGTGATACTGCGGTGCAGGGAAACCTTCCGGTGGATGCTCTAGGCCTCACGTGGGCGACCACACCGCATTACTCGGGCACCAACCCGCTGTTGGTGGACCGTGAGCAGCTTGGCGGCATGGCCGACGAGCCTCTGGGGGGTCCGGGTTATGTGGGCGCCGGCAATGTTGGTATTGAGGCGAAGTCGATTCGCAACGATGATGACGACAGCTACACGTTGCGCGGTCGCCGCGTGACGGTGCCTGTTGTCACCGAGCCGAATGCTGGTGTGACGATCACGGGCACGAGTCTCTGATGGCTGGCGCGCAGAACGGTCCTCAGGCTGGTCAGAAGCCAGCTGAGCAGGCGACAGCTGACGAGAAGGCTGCAGCTGAGCTGAAGGCTGCGGAGGAGAAAGCCGAAGCCGAGAAAGCCGAAGCCGAGAAAGCTGAAGCCGAGAAAGCTGCTGCTGAGAAGGCTGCAGCAGACGAGAAGGCTGCAGCTGAGCTGAAGGCTGCGGAGGAGAAAGCCGAAGCCGAGAAAGCCGAAGCCGAGAAAGCCGAAGCCGAGAAAGCTGCTGCTGAGAAGGCTGCAGCAGAGAAGCCTGAGACCAAGCCCAAGGGCTACCTGGTCACAGGTGCTGCGGTGATTCTCCGCACTGAAGACGGCGGGGAGCGGTACCTGTACCGCGGTGCCCCGGTTGATTCGGGCGCATTCGCCAAAGAAAGCATCAAGCATGCCCTCTCGATCGGTTTGATCGAGAAGGCAAAGTAACGAGATAGGGGGCGGTGGAGTGATTACACCTGAAGACATTCCTGATGTTGTGGAGGATGTGGCGCGACGGATCATTGTTGCGGCACGCTCCATCGCCCCCTGCATCGACTCATTCCTTGACGAGAGTGAGGAGAAGAAGAACGCGATCGCGATTCTGCGTGGTGTGGCCGCTGAGGTGCCTGCGCCAGGGTCGCGTCGTGTCCGCGCACAACGTATCGGGCCCGCTTCGGTGGATTACTGGGATGCGGGAACGTGGCTGCCGGAGGATCAACGTCTTCTGCGATCGCTGTGTTCGGCAGCATCTACTGCGGGTAACCCGGTGGGAAGCTTCCCGCAGGAGCGCCCTCTGGCCCGGTTGTGGCCGGAGAAGTACGAATAGTTTTCCCTTCACGGTCCTCCGTGTACAGATTTTGCGCAGTTGGCGCTGTCATTCCGGCTGTGCCGGCTGAAGTCGAGGAGTAGTAGCAATGTCACCAACAATGAGAAGCCCCCAAGGCAACACAATCACTGTCCCGAGAGCAGCGGTCGAGTTCTACACAGATAAGGGCTGGCTCGTTGCCGGACCCACGCCTCAACCCGACAGTGCACCCAACGTTCCGGAAAAGACCCTTCCAAGGATCCCAGCAGGAGTTCCTGAGGATTCGTGGACGGTGAAGCAACTCACCGATCACGCAGAACGTGAATCGATCGATCTAGGAACCGCCACCAAGAAAGCTGACGTTCTGGCCGCGATCGCTGCGAGCAAAGAACTGGCCGAACCCGAAGATGCTGTTGGTGAGGACGAGGTCTAATGGACCTCCCTCACGCACAAGCAGTGACACGCGCACGCCGAAAGCTGATCGCGGATCCTTACAACCCAACCAAAACCATACCGGGGCCGTGGGCCGACCCAGACACGATCCCCCTCAAAGGGTTTGTAGCATCGTCGTCGAGCTCCGCACTCAGAGACGCCACTCGCACGCAAATCTTGACTGCGAAGAGCCTCTACCTCTCAGACCCGACCGCGGACGTAGTTGTGGGCGATCGGATCCTCGTAGGAACAAACAAATACAAAATCGAAGCGATACCCGTCGCCGACATCAACCCATTCACCGGATGGCAACCATCCGTCGAAATACCACTAACGGGGGCCGAAGGATGAAATTCAACGAAGCCTACATTCCCGAACTGGGGAAGTCTGCAGCAGTGGAAAACATTGTGCGTGCCAAGGCAGAAGGCGTCGCAGCCGCAGCACGCACCAGCGCCCCCATCGACACCGGAGAATACCGCAACAGCATCGGCGTACAAATCGTGCGCACACCATTCCGAGTCGTCGCAAAAGTCATCGCAGACTCCGACCACTCCATGCTCGTCGAATCCCAACACGGAACCCTCGCACGCGCCCTCAACACGGTAAACCGTGACTGACCCCCTCGTCATCCAAGCCGACCTCGAGCTCTTCCTCACCCAGTGGTACCGAACCGCGCTCGCGGCACGTCCTGAAGCGGTGTGTCAGGACGTGGAAGTGGTGAATCGTGAACCGGGTCCTGGTGACGATTTTCCGGAGAAGCTGTTGGTGATTCGTGATGATGGCGGTCCAGATACGTCGGTCATCTCTGCCGAACGGGATGTGGGGCTCTCGGTTCTTGCGGGCACGAAGGAGAACCCGAAGGATGCGAACGATCTTGCGCGCATTGTTCATGCTCTCCGTACTCAGATACCTGCGGTCGCCGCCGGCAACCCTGTTGCTGCAGTGCTCGCATCAAACGGCCCGTTCCCTGTGGCGGAGTCGCAACCGCGAGCTCGTCGGTATATCACCGTCAGGTTCGCCATAGCAGGATCGCTGCTGTAATCCTTCATCCAATCAACTCGGCTCCCACCTGTGGGAGCTTTTCGCTTTTAAGGAGCAACCATGCCTGCCGATGCTTTTGGCAATGACGTTACCGCTGTAGGGATCCCGGTTACCGGGTTCCTCGGCTTCGCCCCCGCAGAAACTGCGTTCCCGACTCCAATCGAGGGCGCTGCCCCGGAGTTTGTGCTGCCCGTCGCTTTCAAAAAGGCGGGCTTACTCACTGAAGACGGCGGTTTCGAATGGAGCCTCGAAGCTGATGGCGACCCGATCAAGTTTTGGCAGGAGGGTTACTCGATTCCGTCTGGTCTTGCGAAGGTGACTGTCGTTGCCAAGCTCGCGCAGTATGACGCGATCGTTCGTGAGCTTGCCTACGGCAAGACTGCCGACGCCAATGGCTACATCACCATCGATGGTGGTGGCCATGCGACCGAATTTGTCGCGTTCACGGAAGAGATCTTCAAGAACGGGGTCATTCGTCGCCGAATCGCTGAGGTAACCGTCACCGCGATTGCGATCGACAAGTCCGAACGTGGATCAGTCAACGGTACACAGATCACTTTTTCGGCACGGCGTTCGGCGGATCTGGACAACGAGCACATTGGTGAGTGGCTCATTCTCCCGGCGTAACTGACTGCTGGCCGGGGAAGCGGATGGGATTCCCCGGCCAGCACCTTCCCCATTCACCCATCATCGCCCATCACGAAAGGCCCATCATGACAACCACAAAGAAACCAGCTCCGACTCCCGGCCCCAAGCCAGACTTCTTCGTCGTCGAAAACCATTTGAAGTGTCAGACCGACGAGGGGGAGAAGTCGATCGATCTCCGCATTCCTTTTGATCGAATCGAAATGCTGATGGAGATGAACGAAGGCACGATCGAGGACAAAAAGATGCCTCGATATGTGCTCGACAACATCCTCTGGCCGGAAGACAAGGCCACCCTCGAGGAGATGCGCGACGGGGCAAAAGTCATCCAGATCATTATGGAAGTCGCCAATCGCATCGGTGACCGGATGGGGGCCACCATGGGGGAATCCTCGGGCTCGCACGAACCGTCCGAGCCCACCGAGCAGCCCTCCGATTCGACTTCCGCCGCTACTTCGGACTCGCCCTAACTGACATAGGCGCCTCTATCCCCGTACGCGAGGCGATTGATCTGGTGGCTGAGCTTCGGCGCGAGACGGGTTCGCATTTGAATGCGTCGGAACTCGGTTGGGATATCGCCGCATCTTACGGGGAGGTGTACGCGTTTTTGCAGGCAAGTTCTGTCATCAACACCAACCGTGACACCAAAAAACACCCAGAGCGCATTGAGTTGCCAGCCCCGTGGCCATCGAAGCCGAATGCCGAGCAAGTCACGCCCGAGGAGCATGCCGCTTTGCGTGCGCGCTTGTTGAAACATTCAGCGTTCGCGCACTAACTATGATCGGAGTCCCGAATGTCACAGGTCGGATCTGCAGATGTTGCAATCTTCCCCACTTTCAAAGGGTTCCGTTCAACCGTTGTCAACGAGGTTGACGCTACTGCCTCCACATCGGGGAGTAAGTTCTCGTCGACGTTTGGTAAAGCTGTCAAGGGCGTCGGGGCTGGCATTGCTGTCGGTCTCGGCGCCGCTCTTGCGGGTGCTGCAGCTATTGCAAAGAAGGGGCTCGATCGAGCACTCAACCTTCAAGATGCGAAAGCTCAACTCACTGGTCTAGGCCATTCGGCGGAGTCTGTCGCGACGATCATGGGTTCAGCGTTGGACTCGGTGAAGGGTACTGCGTTTGGTCTTGACGCGGCAGCCACGATTGCGGCTTCTTCGGTAGCGGCCGGCATCAAGCCTGGTGAAGCGCTGACCCGCACACTGAAGCTCACTGCTGATGCGGCGACTATTGGAAAGTCATCTCTGTCTGAGATGGGCGACATGGTCAACAAGGTTGCCACTAACGGCAAGCTGACTACGGAAGTGTTGCAGCAGTTCCAGGGGCGCGGTATTCCACTGCTGCAGCTTGTTGCAGATCAGTACGGTGTGACTGCGGAAGCAGCTGCGGAGATGGTTACGAAGGGCGAAGTAGATTTTGCCACGTTCCAGCTCGCGCTCGAGAAGGGTGTTGGGGGTGCTGCGCTTTCCTCTGGGGCTACGGCGCGTGGAGCGTTCGCGAACATCGGTGCATCGTTTGGACGTCTTGGAGCGATGTTCACGGGTTCTGCCGTCGATGGTGCTCCCGCATTGTTTGTGGCGATCTCGAGTGCAGTTGATCGTCTGGCGGAGTCTTTGGAGCCGCTCGCGGAGAAGTTCTCGGGCAAAGTAACGCCAGCTTTGGAGAGACTCACGGAGTGGATTGAGGGAATCGACTTCGAGAAGGTCGGTGGTTCGATCTCCACAGTTTTCTCGATTATCAGCGACTCGGTAAAAGGCGTTATTGATGCGTTCAAGACTGGCGACTTCTCGAATCTGGGGGATACATTCGGCAAGATCGGCTCTGTTGTTCAGCCGTTGTTCCCGCTGTTCGTTTCGCTAGCTCAGGGAATTGGGGGTATCGCTGGATCTATCGGCGATGTCATCTCCGCAGGGTTGCCGTTGCTGGTGCCGTTGCTTGAGGGATTTGCTGCCGCACTGGGGTTCTTAGGCGATAACCCACAGCTGCTTGCTGCCGCTCTGGTGGCAATTGCTGCGGGGATGCTCGCATCTAAGGCTGCGATTATTGGCAACAACATTGCGATGGCTGCGTCAATTCCACTGCGGTATGCGGAGGTTGTGACGCGCTTTCAACTAACAACGGCGTTGAACGCGAACACGGCTGCAATGGCCGGGAACACTGCTGTTGAGAAGACCAGTCTCGCGACGAAAGCGGCAGGTATCGCCGCAAACGTGCGCCAGGTGGCTTCCACGGTCGCATCTCGCGTGGCAATGGTTGCCGGTACTGTCGCTACGGGGGTTGCTACCGCCGCGCAGTGGGCGATGAATGCGGCCCTGTCGGCTAACCCGATCGGTCTGGTTGTGCTGGCGATCGCGGCACTGGTTGCCGGCTTGGTCTACTTCTTCACCCAGACGGAGCTTGGGCAGGAGATATGGGCAAACTTCACCCAGTTCCTCACTGAGGCATGGGCGAACATCAGCGCGGTGTTCTCGACGGTCTGGAACGGCATAGTCGAGGTGTTCACGAACGTGTGGAACACGATTGTGGCAGTGTTCCAAACGGTCTGGTCAGTGATTGTGCTTCTAGTGACTACGTACATCAATACTGTTCTGAAGATCATCACAACAGTGGTCAATGTCATCTCGACTGTGTGGAACGCAATTTGGACCGGCATTAGTTCATTCTTCTCCGGGATATGGGAAAAGATCATTGGCGTCGTAAAGACGGTGCAGAACACGTTCAGGACCGTCTTTGGTGCGATCAAGGGCATCATCACGGGTGCGTTTGAGGGTGCGGTGAGTGCTGCGAAGGGTGCGATCAACGGCATTATCAACGCGGTCAATGGTGCGATTAGTGGAATAAACCGGGTGATCGGTGCCGTGGGTGGCGCCTTGGGTATTGAGGTATCGATCCCCAAGATTCCCCGTCTAGCGGCCGGCGCTACCGTGTTGCCGCGGGCGGGCGGCACGTTGGCGCTGCTGGCGGAGGCCGGTCGTGCGGAATCTGTTGTTGACACGGGAAAACTCAACGCGCTCATCGACAGCATTCTTCGGAATGCAAACGACTCAGATTCTTCTGCAGACGTTCAGGACCGTGCTCTTACGCAGCAGCCGATGGATCTTTCCGATTCGACGATTGAAAGGCTTGCACGCACGATGACGGGCTATTTGCGGGTACAGACAAGGCAAGGGGTGAGCTGATGACGAGCCCAAACACAACTTTCACGAAGTCGCTCGGTAGTCAGTATCAGCTTCGCTTGGCCCTTGATGAGATCTCGTACGATGCTGTGGCGAATACGTCCGTGGTGGCATGGGATTTGCGGCTTCGGAAGCTGGCGGGTTCCGGTTATGCGACAGGGAACTCGTGCCCGTGGTCGGTTGTGTTTGGAAGCACGACTATTGCGTCAAGCTCTATTGCTGGCTATAACTTTGTTGGTGTCACTGATGTTCTTTTGGGTTCTGGAACTCGGACGGTCGGACACAGTGCGGACGGGGCCCTCACCTTAGGTGCGGCTGGCGTCTTCACGGATGGTGGAAATAATTCGCCGGCCATAGAGGACGGAACGGTTACCGCGTCGTATCCGTTGACAACGCTCACTCAAGTTCCGGGGACCCCCACGTCGATCACGTGCGCGTACGTTTCTGACACTCAGGTGTCCGTGGGTTGGGCGCACAACAATGCGTCGAACGGTCAACCGGCGAGCGTTCAGATTCGCACGTCGGTGAATGGTGCTGCTTTCACTCAGGTGGCGTCTATTTCTCCTGCAACGTCGGTGACTATTGCGGCGGCGGTGAATCAGAAAGTGGTGGCGCAGGTTCGGGAGACGAACAGCGCTGGATCGTCAGCATGGTCGGTCGCCTCGCCTGCGGTGTACACGACACCAGCGCCGCCGACAAGTGCTGTCGCTGCGAAAGATGCATCGCTGAATGTTGTTGTCAGTTGGTCGCCACAAGTGGCATTTATCGAGCACCAACACATTGTGGAGCACGGAACTGTCACGGGTGGGGTGACGACATGGGACGGTTCTGTTCTTGCGACGGTTGCGGCTGGGACTTCCGCCTTCACGCATACCGCCCCCGACGCGGGTAGCCAGCATGTTTACCGGATTTTCGCGAAGAACACCGGGACGGGCACGCTTACCTCTGTCAAGGTCACTTCGAACACAGTTCAATTGTTGGCTGCACCGAACAAGCCAACGATGCCCGCATTGGGTCCGTTCGTGGATAAAGCGAAAGCGTTTGTCGTTCCGTGGAATCACAACCCTGTGGATACGACGCCGCAAACCGCCTACGAGCTCGGTTATTCCACTGACGGGGGAGCCACCTGGTCGACAACCGGAAAGGTGACTTCGACCACGCCGAGCAAGACGTTCTCGGCGTCTACCTACGCGGCGGATGTGGCGTTGACCGTGCGGGTGCGGACGTGGGGTCAAGCGACCTCGGGAGGCTCCGAAGGTACAGGTGCGTCTCCGTGGTCTGATCTTTCCACGGTGACGTTCAAAACTCGGCCTGTGGTGACGATCATCTCGCCAGCGAATGCGAGTACTTACACGAAGTCTGCGCTAACCGTGCAGTTGGGATTCAACCAGGCTGAGTTGGCGACGTTCGTGAACGCGACGATCAGTCTCTATGATGTCACCCCGACTTTGTTGGAAACACTGGTGTCTAGCACGCAGGCATCCACGGTTTTGGGCAGCTCTGTAGCCAACGGGGCGTCTTACGCAGTCAAGGTGACAGTGATCGACTCGAACGGGTTGGTTTCGGATGAAGTCACCTCCACATTCGATGTTGCCTACACACTCCCGGTTCAAGCGGTGGTCACAGCGACCTACCTACCGGATTCGGGGATTGGGCAGCTCGACATCACGATTGCTGCTCCCGGGGCTGAGCAGGTTGCCGCCACGCTGGTGACGATCACGAGAACCATCGACGGGGTTGTGGAGACTGTTGTGGCTGAGTATCCGAAGGATGCGTCATTCACTATTCTCGATATGACCCCCACGATCAATGGCACCAACGATTACACGGTGACTACCATTTCGGTTGACGGTGCCACTGCGGACACGCTGGTGTCGATGGTGACGGCGGAACCGTTCTGGGCTTTCCTTTCGTCCGGTAGCGGGTTTTCAACAATCATCAGTTTCAAGGCAAACCTGCAATTTGGTTCCAATCCCACACGTTCATTTGGTTTGATGGAAGCCTCCGGTAGATCGCGCCCGATCGCCTTATTTGGTGAGTCAGGAACATTGGAGGTTTCCGGATCGGTGCAGTTGTTGGACAACATGGGGTCCACGCCGCAAGAAGTTGAGGTATTCATCCTGACCTCACGGATTGTCTGTTATCGGGATCCTTCCGGCCGGCGCATGTTTGGTGCGCTTACTGGCGCCTTGGACTCGCCGTCGTCTCATGCATCTGGGTTCCAGTTCAAAGTGAGTGAGGCATCGTGACGGTCGTTATCCCCAGCGGGGTTATACCGGTTCGATCTCTGACGACGAATGAAATTCTGTACGGGAATCGAGTTACTTCGTACCGGTGGGAAGTCCTCACTCATTCTGGTGGGGTGGACACGTTGGCGGGGTATTTGGATGGTGTCGTGCGCGGATCGGCGTCACTTTCGGAGCAGCTCTATGCCTCAGTAAAAGGTGGGGGAAATCTGAAAGTTGCCGATCTTGAGAAGGCGCAGCCTGGCTTTACTCGAGTTCGCGATCTGACTCTAACTTCGGCCCGGCTGCGGCCAGTGTTGGTCATTGAGGGGTTACCGGAGATCCCGTTAGGAGTCTTTCTGATTTCCGCTGCCCCGGAGGTATGGTCTGATACTGGACGCGTTCTGAGTTTGGAGCTGCTAGATCGCTCCACTGTTCTCGATCAGGATTCAGTGGAGTCCACATTCACGGTGGATGCGGGTACGGGAGTTCTTGCCGCTGTAGCGGCGGTGATTACTTCGGCTGGTGAGGCGATCACGGTGGATGCGACCGTGATTGACACGCTCTCGTCGCCGATGGTGTGGCCGGTCGGAACATCTAAGTTGCAGATTGTAAATGATCTTCTGGGCGTGCTGAATTACAACTCGTTGTGGGTTGACGGCAATGGAAGTTATCGGGCGACTCCGTATGTTCTCCCTGCCGACCGATCGTTGACATATGAGTTGTTGAATGTTGCCCGCGAGCTGGTGGATGGTGAAAAAGGGATCTATGGCAAGGATTGGTCTCGCGATCAGGACATGTTTGCTGTGCCTAACAAAGTGATCGCGATTCAATCCGGGAGCGGTGATGATGCTGCGCTGACGGGAACCTATACGAACACGGATCCTTCATCACCTTTTTCATATTCTGCTCGGGGTGGCCGGTGGATCACTCGGGTTCTGGAGGGCGTGGAAACCCCAGATGGCACCGATCTGGAGGTGATCGCATTTCTGGAGGCAAAAGCGCAGCGCTCGTTGATTGCTTCGTCGTCGGTGCAGGCCACTGTCGAAGTGAGTTGTTTGCCGATTCCGGTGAGTGTGGGTGATGTTCTCCGTTTCGCGAATGTTCCTGCGGATATTGATGCGAGGCATGTTGTGACATCGAGGGATTTGAATGCTAATCCGTTGGGCTTGATGAAGTTGAGATTGCAGGAGTTGGTCTCGCTATGACTTTCAGATGGGCGACGGTGGCGGCAGTGTTGCCGCTGCGAATCAAACTAGACGGCGACACGGTAGCTATTCCGATTACTCCAGATTCGCTGATTGATCCTGCGGCATTGGTGGTGTCTGATCGAGTTCGCGCGGAGATGTCGGGGAATAGGGTCGTGGTAATTGGCCGTGCTGGTGGCCCGAACTTTGCAACAACAACCTCAAGAGGTCCGGTTGCTTTCGCTACTGATGCAGAAGCAATCGAGGGCGAGATCGACAACAAGGCCATTACCCCTGCATCACTTGTTGCTGCACGGACTTCGCCACTTCAAATGGACAGTACCAACTCAGTAACTGGGCTATTAGTGCAGCGCGGTTTCGGTAAAATCCAGGGGCCGGGCAACAATATCCATGAGACTGTGACTTTTCCGGAAGCTTTTGCCGGTCCTCCGGCTGTCACGGTTAGCTATATGGGCTCGCGTGCTCCTGGTGCGTTTAGTTCTGATTTTTCGACGTTGTCTACGACAGGAATAGTCATGTCGAATGGGGAGAAACAGACAGCAACTACAGTCGAGATATATCTAGAAATTAAGACGAGCTCATTCGGGTCCAACGATTATTACTATTCGTGGATTGCTGTCGGAGAACCCGCATAGTCATGTACGAAGCAGACTTCTCCAAGTAGGTGTTTACGGAGGGGACATTTCCTGATCTCGTGCTGCATGTTCTTCACAGCAATACCACTGCAGCATGGCACGGTAGCCGTTGATCACGACGACACCGCACCATCCGCAGATCTTAGGCCGGGTCAACCCAGAACCATCCTGTGATCCAAACGTTTGCGCCAGCCTTTGAGAGAAGTGTCGGGTTGACTGGTGTAGATCCGTAGGCGGGCATGTAGAAATATATAATCATGTAATCCAGACCAACGGAGGTTCCGACGCGAACATCCGCCGACGCGAACGACTCGTCGGGCGTCACCTGAACCGATGAAACTTTATCGGCGCTGAACGTGTAGTTGACTCGGACGTAAGTCGAAGTAACAGTTACAGATTCAATTCCCGTTGGCGTGTGTCCGGCATCATCGAGGACGACCCACTGCGATTTTGAAACCCAGCGAATAGTACCTGAGACCATTTCCATACCTGGCGTTGTGGCAACGACCGGTTCTACCGTTTGTAGTGCGGTGACCGGTTCGGGCTGCGGTTGAGCTGCGGGGGTTGTGGCGCAGCCAGCGAGGGTGAGCAGGGCGGCAATCGTGACGGTTGCGATGAATCGTGTTTTTTTCATGTTCCCACGCTATCAGGTGTATTACACCTTGGCGATGTTTTTCAAATATTGTTCGAGTGCAGCACGCACAACGTCCGATTCAGCTACCCCATCTTCCTTGGCGCGTTGCTGAGCACGCCGGCGCAGTTCGGGGTCAATCCGGTAGGTGGCACCGGGCGTTTTCGGTTGATTCGGCATAAACCGAGCATAGACGAGTGGCTCTAATTGTGAGAGGGGCATCATGACTAGACGACCGATGGGTGGTGGTAGCTAGTGGCAGTCTGGCCGAACGGTTTACGCACACCGCCTAAGTTCTCGTCACTCTGGAAAGAGTATGACGGGGTTCCTGACAGCACCCACTGGGGGCTTGACTCCTACGGTTACAAATACAACTGCGCCATTGACGACGGTGAAGTCATCTATATCGGTTGGAACACTTACGGCGGTGGCGGCCGGGAAATTTGGTATCGCCTAGGTAACGGTGACGTGATCCTTTACTACCATAACGCTGTTGACGTGTACGTGGCGGCCGGTGACCGGATAGTCGAGGGGCAACGGCTGGGGCTTCAGTCAGACACCGGCAAAGCGTTCGGTGACCATAACCACACAGAGGTGTGGAGGAATGGTCGCCGCGATTCCCGCGTAGATCCACTGACCTACATCAAAGCGCTGGTTGGCGCGTCCCCTGCTGGTGATGGCGGATCGCCCATTGTCGAACCCCCAAAACGGAAGAAGAACACTATGACAACGCTATACAACAAGCAGGGTAGTGATCCCGCGCTTTACGCTCTTGCGGGGGAGTCTCCCGGGACACCAGCGAATTGGCAACCAACTACGGATTATGGTCTTGCCGTGCAGTGGGCGCGCGCACACAACAATGCCATTCCGCTATCTCCGGGTACGTGGGATAGGTACGAAAAGGACTTCCGCTCCCCAGTGAATACCTCTGGCAGTGCTGCGGTGTTGATCGATTACACCAAACTGGCCGAGGCTATCGCGAAAGCAATCCCGCCCGCTACTGGGTCGTCGGGCGGTTCTGCTGATCTGTCGCCGGTCCTTGCTGCGGTGTCTGGCGTTTCGGATCAGATCAAACAATTCCCGACCGCGCCGACTGCACTCGAGAACGGCAAAGCCGCTCGTGACGCCATAGTGAAGAGCTAACGATGAACAGGACTCTTCTGGCACTGATCTACGGGTGGGTAGTGCTCCACGGGATCCTGACGGTAACTTTCCCATCGCAACCAGTCCAGGCCGTACTTGGCGTCGGAATCGTCTACATCTACGGAGCAACATTCCTCATCGCCGGCACCGCTGCATTATTCGCGATTCTGAAACCCAACTTCAAGATCGAAGCAATCGCACTCTGGCCACTGTCAGGTGCCTATGCACTCTACGACGTCGCACTCTGGGCGCTGTTCCTCGATCAACTTCAGGACTCCGAGACACTACCGGCGGTATACGGACCTGCAATCGGAATGGCAATCCTCTCCCTCTATTTCCTATCGAAGGCAATCAAGTTGGATGTGAAGACACGTCGCTTGACGAGGGGAGCCGCCAATGCTGCCGACTGAACTCATCGAAGCTCGAGACTTCATCGGACTCATCATCGGCGCCATCTTTCTCTTCATCAGCGGCGGTGCGCTCGCGGCGGTTGTGAATGCAATTTCTGCCTCGCGTCGTGGGGTCAAGGGGGATGCGTTGCAGAAGGAAGTGAATGCGGTTGCCGGTTTTGATTCGTTGACGGCGGCGCTCACTAAGGATCACGCGCGGATCAGCGCTGAGAACGCTGAGCTCCGTGGTCGTCTCGACACGCTCGAGACCGCGACGACGGAACAGATTGAGTCGCTGAAGCGCGAGATTTTGCATTGGCGGGAGGAAGCGGAGTCCGCTGTGGAGTATTCCAACATCCTGATGCGCACGTTGCATGAAAACACAATCGAGATCCCGCCTAGGCCGGTTCGCAAAAAGAGAGAAGGCAACTGAAATGAATGTGAATGACAAATTGATTGCGGTCATCCGTACGGGTGTGCCGGCGGCGGTCGGTGCGCTTATCGCGTGGTTGATCGGGAAGGTTCCAGCGGTTGCGGTTGTGATCGCGTATGTCGATGCGCTTCTGACTGAGGCGGGTTTCGCGGGTGTGACGGTGCTTGCACTGTTGCAGGCCGTGGTGCTTGGTCTCGTGATCGCGGCGTATTACTGGGTCGCGCGAACCGTGGCTGCTCGTTTTCCGGTTTTGGAGCGTTGGCTTCTTGGCTCGTCCGTTGTCCCTGATTACACCAGTGGTGCGGAGATTTTTGTGTTGAAGTCTGATCTTGCTCGGGAGCGTTCTGAGGTGGAGCGTTTGCGTGCGATTGGTGCTGGCGGGATCGGGTTGGAACCTGATTCCCAGTTCTAGCTTGATCGCCAGCTTGAGCTGGTGTGTATCTGGCTGACAGAAGAGGCCCCGCGCTTCACTCATTCGTGAGTGGGCGCGGGGCTTTTTCTGCGCTCAGGACAAGGTTCGGGCGTGCTGGAGCTTGCGTAGATTCCCAGCGTGATCGAGTAGATTGGAAAACTAGTTTCAATTGCTGTCCTATTATGACAATTTCATGTAGTGTGTCCTATTATGACAAGCTTTGAAACATCGATACTGAATGCAGCTGAGCGTGTGGCTCCTGAAATTGTCGACCTATTTGCTCGCGCACAAGCGCACTCCCTCAAGTCCCTGCGAGAGATCAAGTCGTACCCTCTCCGCCGGTCGATGGGGCCGCTTTCATTGCGAATGCATCTCTGTCAGCTTCTCGACGGACGTAAAAGTCTCGACACCGCCGGATGGGAGGTCCACACTGACCCTCTCCACATGGCCAGCATCAGATTTTCAAACACCGAGCTTGATGCTTCATTCCGTCTGCTGAAAGAGCGTGACACCTACCCAGGAGGTATCCCAACTGCAGTTCGTGGTTCCAATCGAGCGATCGATTGGAATCCGGGGCTCTTCAATGCGGATTACAGCCACCCCCTACTCTGCACGTTTGATATCCACGGCATAGAAAGCCACGAGCATTGGGAGACACCAATCCGTTTTGTGAGGGCACTCGAAGCGCCCAAATACGGACGACCCGTACCAATCGATCTTTCGGTGCCGCTGGTTGCCGAACCCGGTTTTTATGCCGGCCGCACCTTTGACACGCGTGAACAATCCAATGATCTCTTTGCGACAATTCAGCGCGAAGAGAATGAATCGAACTAGGTTTCATCGTGCAATTCAGGAACGAACGAGTCTCAGATTTGCGACACCTTCTGCGTATGTCGCAAGGGGAACTTGCGGCATCCGTAGATATAAACGCAAGCTACATCTCGAAGATCGAGCACGGGACGCGAGACCTCACCGAGGATTTGGCCACTCGCTTGGCACTTCGCCATCGGATCCCCACAAGTTTTTTCACCGTAGACGACCCAATCAGGAACTCAGCTGCGCCAACATTCCGCAAAAAAGCGAATACTCCGTTGCGTGAGTCGCGCTATGTCGAGGTTCTTCAGAAGCTAGCTATGCGGCTTTTCCATCATGCATCTCTAGAAAGCAACTATGTGACGTGGCGATCTCCCGTGCCCGACGCTGTAACTGATCCTGAAGTAGCAGGCTCACTTGCGCGTGCTTTTTTTGGAATTGAATCTGGGGCGCCGGTGCGGAACGTCACACGGCTACTCGAGCGCAATGGCGCTGGGGTTATTCGGGATCTCTCACCCAATGTTGATCTAGATCTGACGAATCGCTATCACGGAGTTACTCGCCCCGATCCTGAGGACGATCGCCCCCTCGTTGCCCTTTTCGACACCGGCCGCGGAGATGTCAATCGGCTCACTGCGGCTCACGAGCTGGGCCATCTCATTTTTGATAGGCGAACCGATGACGCGACAGATAAAGAACGTGAAGAGCGTGCCTTTCGGTTTGGTGGCGCATTTTTGTTGCCTGCAGATGTCGTCTCAGAATGGATCACGCCGGATCTGCCACTGAGTGGTTACCTCGCAATCAAGGCTCAGTACGGAATTAGTGTCTCGGCGGCGATCCGTCGGGGTAAAGATCTTGGCCTTATCGACTATGAGCGATACCGCAGTTTAATGATCCAGCACTCAACTCGCGGATGGCGCAGCAATGAACCTGGTGATGTCATTCCCGAAGAGCCGACTCTTTTAGGGCAAGCTATCACTCGAGCTTGGCCCAGCGCTTCTATGAAAACGGCGGTGAATGTGGCTGGTGTGCCTCTGCGTGCTATTGAGCACTGGGTGGGTTCTCCAGATGTCACTCCACCTCCCACCAAAACGGAACCGAACGAGGTGATCAGCCTAGCGGCGGCGCGATCTCGCCGGGTAGCTTAACTCCGCCCGCTACGTCAATGGTTCGTCGTCCATCGGTAAATTTTCCGCTGGTGCCTTCAGCAGGGTTCCAATCGTTGTTGCTTTAGAAGCTGAAACATGGGCGCCGGAATATTGAGGTCTGAGAGCGGCCTCAGTATGGTCGCGGATCCACTGACGAATCGAACTCGGACTGACCGAGTTGGGTCATCCAAAGGGGACGTCTGCCTTCTTTGCTACTGAAGCGAAGCCGACTCTGGCCCATCCACCCGGCGACCTCAACGATGGAGCCGTCACCGTCGTAGGCGGTCTCAAGTGCGGGGAGTAGGTCGGTGTCACGGGAAGCGAGGATAATTACGTCTGCCCGTTTCAATATTGAGCATCTGACTAGGTCAACAGCCAGCATGACATCAACTCCTTTCTCTCTCGGCGCGCCACCGTCTCGCGGGTACTTCAGTGTTCGAGTGTGAACAGTGACTCGGCGGTCCCGCGTCCATTCCGCTGCCTGTGCTTTGTTACGTGCAGCTGCAGCCGCGTCTCGTTGGCTGCTGGGTTCGCCTCGATAGACGTGGATCTCGGTGATCGAGATTGGCTGGTGGACGAGTGGGTTTCGCACTCGCTCAATCTCGTGCGCGAACAGTGCGGGGTGGATGAGTGAGGCATGCAAAGGAGCCTGCTCTCCTACGAATGATTCGTGGGCAGAGAGGTGGACGTTTTGATAGTCGATGAAGAGGTGCGCTGTTGCAAGCTCGGTCATATTGTCTCCGGGTATAAAAAAGCCCCACCAGGCCCGGAGGACGGTGGGGAGCTATCTGAAGAAAGTAGCAGACAAATCTGAGTGTTTGTGACCGCGGCGTAAATTTATCGACCAATGTCCCCCAAAGTGAGGGCAAGAATGAACCCACTGCTTCGGTCCTCAGCGCGGGCGGGGGTCCAATTAGTTTTACGAAAGTTTCGCGACGCGGCAGCTGGGGCACCACCAGTAGGGGTGTTTCTCGGTGCCGGCGATTTGGAGTGGTGTGAGGCAGGCGTCGCAGTTGTGGGGTTGGTCGTCCATTTGTGGATTCTACGCTGGTGCCCCCGGCAGGATTCGAACCTGCGGCCAAGGCATTAGAAGGGCCCTGCTCTATCCCCTGAGCTACGGAGGCGGTGCGCTAGTGCGCGGTGACTAGATTACCTGATTGGTCGATGGTGTGTGTGGCCTGCGGGTGTCTGTGCGGTTGCGTGGTCCGGTGGGGATGGTTACGCGGGGGAGTTGTTCCATTGCTGTGCGGATGCGGCGTTGTGAGGGGCGGATGTATGCCTTCATTGATTGGCCGTCTGAGTGGCGGAGGGAGTGTTGTACGTCGAGGCTGTCGGCGCCTATTTCGAGGAGGGTGGTTCCGTGCCAGGCGCGCATGTGGTGGGCGCGGTGTTGGATGCCGGCGCGTTTGAATGCGGTGCAGAGTGTGTTGGATACGGATTTGCCGGTGACGTGTTCGCTGTGGGAGGGGAACCAGTAGTCGGTGCGGGAGTATTTGGCTGTTGTGGCGTAGTCGAGGATCATCGAGTGGAGTGGGCGTGTGACGACTTTGCGGCCTTTTGCTTCGGCTACGAGGATTGTGCCTTCGGTCCAGTTGATGTTGGCGCCGGATACGGCGGCGATTTCTGAGGCTCTAAGTCCTTGGTAGGAGTAGAGCAGTACTTTCATGATTGTGTGTCCGTAGATTCCGGAATTCAGCACGGTCTGAATGTCTTCGGTGGAGACGGGGTTCGGTTCGGTTGGTTCGACTCGTGGTTTGGGGAGTCTGGCGGCGGGGTTGTCGAGGCGGAGTTCTTCGTCTTGTAGCCAGGTGAAGAAGGTGTGGAGTGCGGATCGGTAGTTTTGTTTTGTTTTTCCGGTGAGGTGGGGGCGTCCGAGGAACATGACGAGTTGTTGTTTGGTGACGGTCAGCGGTGACTCTTGTTGGGTGTGGCGCAGCATGGAGCGGATGAAGATGCGGCGTTCTTTGATGGTGCGTTCGGTGCAGTGTTGTGCTCGCATTGATGCGGCCCAGTAGTTGGTGATTTCTTCGGCGGTCATTGTTACCTTTCGGGAACTCGTCAATGAGTGTCTGGCGAGCCTAGAAGGCTGTGGCGGGTGGGGCTATTGCCCAGTAGTGGGACTGATGTGGTGGGTGAGGTTTTGGCAGACTTAAAGACGCTTTAGCGGCGGTTCCGCGGGGCCGTATTGCCTGTCCGGTTTGTGGGCCGAGTTTTCCGTATGATCGGAGCGTGCGAAACAAGGGCCTTGTAATCTCTTGGTCGCAGGTTCGAATCCTGCCGAGGGCACTCGAATAGAGGGGCTGACGATGACGCACCAACCCAATAAGACGAATGCAACTGCGGCCAGCGTTGCCGATTTCATCGCTTCCGTCGATTCTGATCGTCGTCGTCTTGAAGCAGAGTCTCTGTTGCAGATCTTTGAACGTGCTTCTGGACAGGATGCCGTGATGTGGGGCCCGTCGATCATCGGTTTCGGGTCAAGTCACTATCGTTATGCCACTGGTCGAGAGGGCGACACTGCGACTATCGGGTTTTCGCCCCGTAAAGCAAAGATTTCGCTGTACACGGCGCGAAACTTTCGGGAGTTCCCGGAATTGCTTGAACGTTTAGGAACCCACGAACTTGCGGTGGGCTGCCTCTATGTGAAGAAGCTTTCCGATATCGATCTGACGGTTCTTGAGGAGTTGCTTGTGCGCAGCTACGACATTGCCAAAGTCGATTACGACGCCCGAGACGCCCAAGGCTGAACTGTGGCAGTCCCAGTGAAATGCAGAACTCTAGTGGCGTTAGTGCTCGCCGGCTCAATTGCGGGTGTTTCTGGATGTGGGGGAGGCCCTCAGCCGACTGTCGCAACTTTTGAGGTTGCTGGGGGTGAGCAATACAAGATTGAACTTGCTACTCCCGAGTTGATTGAGCACGCGAAGGCGTTGCTTGCGGGGGAGAGCCTGGCCGCCATCCCTAATGGCGTCGTTGTTCGTGGCGATTCGGCGGTCAATGAGCCATGGTCGTGGCACATCGATCCGGCAACACTTGAATTCGCGAACGTCACAATCGAAGTGTGCGACGGAATCCCGCAGTATGTCGAAGACGAAATCATCACCTCGGACCGATTCTGTCCTTGGTCTGCGCGGGTCGTTGCAGTCGACGGACCTAGCGCCTAGGACCGATAAATTACTTGCGGTCGGGCGTCACGACAGTCGTAGGTGCAGTGTGGCTACTGCTTGACGGGGCGCTGCCGGCAGCAGTGGCGGTAGAACCACTTGCCGCAGCAGTCGTGTTGCTCTGGGAGGCTTCCTCGGCGGCCTGACGTGACGCCCACTCTTGCTGCTTCACGACCAGTTCGTCTTCGGCTTCGCCCGTCTCGTACTTCCAGCTTGCGAGGTCTTGAGCGAATAGCTTTTTGGCGCGGCCCGGGCGTGCTTGCCAGTCGAGGAGGCCTTCTTGAAGTTCCGCGAGGTCTTGTTCCGCTTGGAAGCTGTAGTTGACGGAGTTCTTCTTCATTGTGGCGAGTTTGTGTGCTGCCCAGTCGGCGGCAATATTGGAACCTTTGAGCGGAAGAAGGCGCACGCGCACTTCGGCTTCGCTTGATTGGTGGTCGACGTGCTCTTTTTCGCCAGCAGAGAGCGTGCTCCAGGTTGCAGCGCGGCGGCCCGAAGAAATGAGGGCTGCGACGGCGGCAGCTTTGGCCTGGCGATCTTGCTGACCGATGAGCCGACGCAGAGACGAGCGGGCGATTAGGCCAACGATTATTCCTCCGACGATGATCGCGAGGAAGGGCACGAGGGCGCCGGTGACGAAGGCTGTTCCCTGATCGGAGTTGAACCAGTCAACGAGGTCGTTCCACCACTGAAGAATCATGTTGGAACTGTAACCCCGCTAGTGAGCGAGGGCGCATAGCGACAGGCGCGTCACATCAAAATCGAAAGATATCGAGGGCGTCATCAATCGACCAGAAGTCTCCGAGCGGCAAGAATCGACGCTGTCGTTGCAGCATCCGCTTGGCCTGGAATCGGGCACCTGCTGCTGACTGCCAGCGGTGCACGTAGCCGAGCACTTCTCCGTCGGGGCGTGTAATCCGCCACAAGTCGTCATTGAGTTCGACGGTGACAATGCCCGATTTGATGGAGTGCGCAGTTTCAGCGAAGTCGAGGGTGGTCATAATTGCTCCTTCGGTCAGCGAGGCCAATGTGTGTTGTTCGAATATATGTTCGAACACTGACATTTGGCGGTGAGCTGTCCACAGAGCGTTAAGGAGAAAACCGGGGCCGCCTGATGAGAGCGGCCCCGGTTTCGTGGGATGGAGCGTGCGAACGTTTAGCGCAGGGTAGTTCCATCAACGGCGAGGGGCTCGATTGCGGCAAGCTCTTCTTCGGAGAGAGCTGCACCGTCAAGGGCCGCAAAGTTGTTTTCCAACTGCGCTACGCTGCTGGCTCCGACCAGCGCCGAGGTGACTTGCGGATGACGTAGCACCCAGGTGAGAGCAAGCTGCGCGAGACTTTGTCCACGGTTCTGGGCAATCTCGTTGAGGGCGCGGACGCGCTGGAGGTACGTGTCGCCGAGCGGGCCAGGCTGAAGCCAGCGACCCTCGGAAGCACGCGAACCATCCGGAATGCTGCCATCCATGTAACGGTCGGTTAGTAGTCCCTGCGCAAGTGGGGAAAATACGATGCTTCCCGCGCCGATCTGGTCGAGAACGGGGAAGAGACCATCTTCGATGTGGCGGTCGAACATGTTGTAGCGCGGCTGGTGGATCGTCAGCGGGATGCCGTATTCCGCGAGCGCTTCTTCGGCAGCCAGCGTTTCTTCGGGGTTGTAGTTCGAGACACCGACGTAGAGGGCCTTGCCTGAATTGACCGCGGTCGCGAGGGCGCCCATCGTTTCTTCGATGGGGGTTTCGGAGTCGGGGCGGTGGTGGTAGTAAATGTCGACATACTCAAGGCCCATGCGGTCAAGACTCGCGTCGAGCGATGAGAGCAGGTACTTGCGCGACCCTCCGTCCTGGTACGGGCCAACACCCATCTCGTAGCCAGCTTTGGTCGAAACGATCATTTCGTCTCGGTATGGCACGAAGTCATCAGTAAAGATCTCGCCAAAGTTGCGTTCTGCTGCACCAATTTCTGGGCCGTAGTTGTTGGCGAGATCAAAGTGAGTGATGCCGAGGTCAAAGGCGCGGCGCAGAATTGCACGCTGCGTGGCTTGCGGGCGATCAGAACCGAAATTGTTCCACAATCCTAAAGAGATCGCGGGAAGTTTGAGGCCACTGTGGCCTACGCGGTGGTACTCGGTGGAGTCGTAACGGTGGGGAGAGGCGTCATAAGGCATACGTTCAGCATATGCCCAGAGACTGAGGGAACACGGAGCGTTAGATGAACGTTGTATGAGACATCCAGCCCAAGAAAGTAGGCTCAACTTATGCACACATTTCATCTCGCAGGCGGCTGTTTCTGGTGCCTCGATGCGGTCTACCGCACCCTCAATGGCGTTACCGACGTAGTTTCTGGATACACCGGTGGCACCGTGCCCAACCCCAGCTATGAACTGGTCTGCACTGAGACCACTGGGCACGCTGAAGCGGTTGCCGTCACCTTTGACCCTGAGATCGTTCCCGACGAAGTCATCCTCGACGTGTACTTCACGCTGCACGACCCCCGCCAACTCAATCGGCAGGGCAACGACGTTGGTTCGTCGTACCGTTCCGCGATGTTCTATGACGGCGACGAGCAGAAGGCTCTCTTTGAGGCAGCTCGAGACCGCGCATCCGAATACTGGGATGGCGGCATCGTTACCACAATCGAACCTCTCGACACCTACTACAAGGCCGAGGAATATCATCAAGATTTCTTTGCGAAGAACCCAGGTCAGGGCTACTGCATGGCGGTAGCGCTGCCCAAGGTCAATAAGATTCGCTCCTCGTTCTCCAGCTACATCCGCTAGTTCGGTAGCAAGGGGCTCGGTGAGAGCTCTTGGCTACTTGCTGCGGCAGAGTGGCGCTGCGCCGTTCGACAAAGAAGGTCTTTATCTTCTGAGTCGGGCGGCGTAGGTTCGTTAACGAGCGACGCTGGTGTCGCCTCACTAATCGAAGGAGGTTCGGAAATGACTGATCACACTCTGACCGGACAAACCTGGGTGGCATTCACACAGGCTGGAGCAGTCGGCTCAGTTCATCGAGTCACTGATGGTTTCACCTTCAAGTTATTGAGCGACGAAGGGTTCCGAGGGGTTTATCCCACCCTCGATGCTGCGAAGGCAGCCCTGCACGCGAATCTGCTGCCTGGCACCGCGTGGCCGGAGTTCCGCGAACACTAGACAACCCACTTCTCCTAGTCACTGTTGCCGCGGGCGCGGCATCCACAGATCACTGTGCCCGCGGTGACTCATGTCTGCGCTGCCGAACACTAATGAGTGACGGATGTCGGGTCGACTTCCCGGCACGAGTGTCGGCCCGCATCTGTCTCCATTCACTGTCGCTGCACACCGCTGTAGCGACGCAGACAGAGGAGCAGAAATGACAGACAACATCACGGTCTCCGGGCTCGTAGCAACGGCGCCTCGCCACATCGTTACAGGCGAAGGACTGCCGATCACTTCCTTTCGCCTTGCCTCGACTCAGCGCCGGTTCGATCGAAGCAATCAGCGATGGATCGACGGCGAAACGAACTGGTACACCATCACTGCCTTTCGGCAATTGGCGATCAACAGCGCAACGTCGGTAGCCAAAGGAGATCGCGTGGTTCTCGCAGGGCGGCTGCGCATTCGGGAGTGGGAGAATGCGGACCGGAGCGGAACCAATATCGAAATTGAGGCTGATTCTCTAGGGCACGACCTCATGTGGGGCACCGCTCAGTTCTCCAGAACAATCGCCAACGCTGGCAGCGCTGGCAGCGCTGGCGCAGGCCATCATGGTGGCGACAGTGCGTCGGGTCACGATCGCTTTGAGCCGGCATCGGCAGGAGAAGAAGGCTCAGAGGGGCGAGACGACTCAGAGTCATCTCGCGCCGAGACGGAAGAAACCGAAGACCGGGAGCTCGAGCCAGTCACCCCGTTCTGAGTGGATCGTGCGCGCAGGCAATCTAGACTTGAGGCGGCCCTGAAGGCAGAAGGCCACCGAAAGGATTGCAATGCGCGTACGACCAGCTCACCGAACCGGCGGAGCAATCGCGCTAACCCTTGTGGCTGCAATGACGCTCAGCGGATGCGTGGCGTCAGCGCCCGCGCCAGCACCGAATGTCACACCGAGCGCTGATGCCTCGAGCACACCATCGCCAGAAGCAACACCCACTGGCCCCATTTTGCGTCCCGGTGAGTCAGCTGCCGCAAACCGTCAATTCTTCGACCTCATCAACACCGAATATCACGACGCAAACGGCCGCGGCGACGGCCGCAGCATCGTTGACAACCTCATTGCTAACGGCTTCGTCAAGCAAGACATGGAAGTCACTCCAGACAACACCGCGATCGGAATCGCTGCGGACTCCATCGTGGTGTCGGTGCGGATCAAGGGCGAGTGTCTTCTCGGTCAGTTCACGCCGAACAATTTCGTCTCATCCATCGAGCCGCTACTCGGTACCGGTGGCTGCCTCGTCGGAAAGACGCGCACAATCGACTGGTAGTACCCCAAACGGGTTCGACTGAGCTCGAAGCCTCCGTAGAATGGTCCCATGGCCGAATTTATTTATTCCATGGTGCGCGCGCGAAAAGCGGTCGGTGACAAGCTCATTCTCGACGACGTCACGATGTCGTTCTATCCCGGAGCAAAAATTGGTGTGGTCGGGCCCAATGGTGCCGGTAAGTCGACCATCCTCAAGATCATGGCGGGGCTCGACACGCCAAGCAACGGTGAGGCTCGACTGAGCCCAGGCTACAGCGTCGGAATCCTCATGCAGGAACCCGAACTCGACGAATCCAAAACCGTTCTAGAGAACGTTCAAGAGGGCGTTGGCCCCATCAAAGCTAAGGTCGATCGCCACGCTGCCATCGGGCTCGAAATGGCAGAACCAGATGCCGATTTTGATGCGCTCATGGCCGAAATGGGCTCGCTTCAAGAAGATATCGATGCCGCAGATGCCTGGGACCTCGACTCCCAGCTTGAACAGGCAATGGATGCCCTGCGTACGCCGCCCGGAGACTGGCCAGTCAACAAACTCTCCGGTGGAGAGAAGCGCCGCGTTGCGCTCACCAAACTCCTCCTACAGAAGCCTGACCTGCTGCTTCTCGATGAGCCAACTAACCACCTCGATGCCGAAAGCGTTCTCTGGCTCGAGCAGCACCTCTCCAAGTACCCGGGTGCCGTACTGGCCGTAACCCACGATAGGTACTTCCTCGACCATGTCGCCGAATGGATTGCCGAAGTCGACCGCGGTCACCTTTACCCCTATGAGGGCAACTACTCGACCTACCTCGAGAAGAAGCAAGAACGCCTCCAAGTGCAGGGCAAGAAAGACGCCAAGCTCGCCAAGCGACTCTCGAGTGAACTCGAATGGGTGCGCTCGAACTCCAAGGGCCGTCAGACCAAGTCGAAAGCGCGACTCGCACGCTATGAAGAAATGGCGAATGAGGCGGAGAAGACCAGAAAGTTGGACTTCGAGGAGATCGTCATCCCCATGGGACCGCGACTCGGAGCACAAGTCATCGATGCCAAGAACCTCAAGAAGGGCTTCGACGAGCGCATCCTGATCAACGGATTGAGCTTCACTCTTCCTCGAAACGGAATTGTTGGAGTCATCGGGCCAAACGGTGTCGGTAAGACCACACTCTTCAAGACCATTGTTGGGCTCGAACCCCTCGACTCCGGAGACCTGAAGATCGGTGAGACCGTCGACATTTCCTACGTCGACCAGAGCCGTGGTGGCATCGATCCCAACAAGACACTGTGGGAAGTCGTCTCAGACGGCCAGGACTACATTCAGGTAGGAAAGACTGAAATTCCGTCGCGCGGCTACGTCTCCCAGTTCGGCTTCAAGGGACCCGACCAGCAAAAGAAAGCTGGAGTTCTTTCCGGTGGTGAGCGCAACCGTCTCAACTTGGCGCTGACGCTCAAGCAGGGGGGAAACCTCTTGCTGCTTGACGAACCAACAAACGACCTGGACGTTGAGACTCTCGGAAGCCTCGAAAACGCCCTTCTTGAGTTCCCCGGCTGCGCTGTGGTGATCACTCACGATAGGTGGTTCCTCGACCGCATCGCCACCCACATCCTCGCCTATGAAGGTACCGAAGCGAACCCGGGCTACTGGCACTGGTTCGAAGGAAACTTCGACGCCTACGAAGAGAACAAGATCGAGCGACTCGGTCCAGACGCCGCAAAGCCGCACCGCAGCGCCTACCGCAAGCTCACTCGCGACTAGGGATGAGACTTCACGTACCACTCCCGCTGCGCTGGTCAGATGTCGACGCGTACCAACACGTCAACAATGCCGAAGTGTTTCGCCTGCTCGAAGAGGCGCGCATCCACGCATTCTGGCCAGCCGCGGGAGTGGATGCGCCCCTCACCGCTGTTCTTGACGGTCGCCCCGGCGGCCCAACCATGACGCTCATCGCGCGACAGGAGATCGAATACCTGCTGCCGATTCCGTACATGCGCGAACCCATTGATATCGAGATGTGGATCGGTCGCGTCGGGGGAGCAAGCCTCGAAGTCTGCTATCAAATACACACGCCGGCAGGGATCGAACCTCGCGAACTATTTGTTCGCGCGTCGACGACGCTTGTGCTCGTGGATGCCGCGACCTCTCGCCCTCAACGCATCAGCGATGAGCAACGTGAAGTATTCGCCCGTTACGTCGAAGAGCCTCTGCAGTTCGCTAAGCGCCGCTAGCCTGCCGCGTTCGTGCGCCCTGCTAGCTAACCGGATCAGCTAGGGCTTGCGGCCGTGTCATCGCCGTCATCGTCTCGGAATTCTTCGTCGAGATCGGTCGGGTCGAGCCATTCTGCAATCGCGTGCGCTCCGCGAGCTTCAAGTAAATTTTCGGCGTACTGGAAGAGTTCTTTGCGGTTTTCGACGCCTGAGCCCAGCGGCAGCGCCACGTTGATTCCTGCTGCTGACGATTGTGCTGGAGTGAGATCGACTATTGCCGCCACCACAACGAGAAACGATGCTGGACTCTTGGCGCCACGCAAGTAGTCGACGACTTTGCCGTCCAGCGACTGCGCATCGAGCTTCCCTTCGCCGCTGATAATCACGTCGGCACTGCCAATTACGTCGCTGAGTCCTGTCGTGTCAGCGACGAGTTGGGCTCCGCGCACAAGTTCTGCTGAGAAGAGCGCGACGAGTGGCGCCGCAGTGCCACCGGCCGCACCCATGCCGGGCAGGGCGGCGATTCCGGCGGCGGAAAAGCGGCGGTCGGCTACCAACGGGTGGTCGGCTAGCACCTGCGCTAGTCGGGTGAGTCCGGCATCCAACACGGCAACTTCGGATGCCGTTGCCCCTTTTTGTGGAGCAAAAACGTGGGCAGCGCCCCGGCTTCCGGTGAGCGGATTGGTGACGTCGACGGCGATGTGCCACTGCGTCTCCAGTGCGCCGGGGATAAGCCCGCTCAGGTCAATCGTGTTGAGTGCGGTGAGCGCGCCACCTCCGGGCGCTAGCTCGTTTCCTTCGACGTCGAGGAGGCGTGCTCCGAGGGCGCGCAGTAGGCCGCTGCCTCCGTCGGTGCTGGCAGAGCCACCGAGAAAGAGGGTGATGTCGCGGGCACCTCGTTCGATGACGCTGGCGGCGATGAGACCGACGCCGTAGCTATCGGCTCGCAGCGGTTCAGCAGCGATGTCGCCGACATGGGGGAGTCCGTTTGCTTGAGCGGCTTCGATTACGGCGCGATGTCCGTCGAGATCGAAACCGTAGCGGGCGTCACGTTGACGGCCGAGGGCATCGACGGTTGAGATGGTAAGGGCGGGCTGAAGCCAGGCGGAAAGCACAGCATCGAGGGAGCCTTCTCCGCCGTCGGCCATGGGAAAGGTGAGGACCGTGGCAGTGTCGGGAAGCATCTCTCTAACGCCGCGTTCCAGGGCGGCTGCGGCATCCGCTGCGGTCAGGCTGCCCTTGAAGGAGTCGGGCGCGATGATGACGACGGGGTTCTCAGTTGCTGGCACCCTTCGACCCTAGCGCGGGCGAGCCGAGCACGAAGCCAAGGGCGGGGCAAAGCGGCGGAGCTATGGCACTGAACAGTGGGGCGCGAAAAAAGGGGCCGCCCGAAGGCGACCCCTTTTCGTAGATCACAGTGCTCAATGCACCGCAGATTCACACAGTGTTAGCTGGTGAGGCCGTCTACGTAGTCCTGGTTCGCTGCGATCCAGTCTGCAACGATGGGCTCGTAGTCGCTGCCCTCGTATTCGTTGTACATGACGTTCTCGAGCGAGTAGAGCAGCTCGGAGTCCATCTTGAAGTCAGAGATCCACGAAGTGATTTCTGGCATGTCGTCGCTCAAGGTGTCGCGTGCGAAGGAGTGAATTCCTTCGGCGTCTCCGAGAGTTCCCTCTGGGTCAGCAAGGTCCTTGATGGGGAATGCATCGTAGGCCCAGTGCGGACGCCAGAGTGTAACGGCAATGTTCTCGCCGTTGTCGAGCGCTGCCTGAAGTTCAGCAAGCATTGCTGGGGTCGACGAGGTTAGAAGTTCCATGCCGTCGAGACCATAGGTAGGCATGGTCTTGGTCATGACTGCCTCGGTGAGGCCGGCGCCAGGCTCGATACCGACGATGCGGTTTCCGAACGCGTCAGCGTTAGCTGCGAGCTCTTCGAGCGAGTCGATCGGTGCATCTTCGTTCACTGCAACGGTCAGTCCGGCTTCGGTGTTCCATGCGCCGAGGTCGGTGATGGTTGCGCCGTACTCTTCCATCAGGCTTGCGTGGGTGACTGGAAGCCATCCGTCAAGCGCGATGTCGTAGTCGCCAGTGCTGAGGCCCGAGAAGATGGGGGTAACGTCAGCGTATTCCAGCTCTACGTTGTAGCCCTTGTCTTCAAGGATTGCCTTCCAGAGGAACGAAACTGCTTCGCCCTCAGGCCATCCGTTGAATACGGCGATGGTGAGATCCTTGTTCTCAGGAGCGTCACCTGCCGCGGTGTCGTCTCCGCCTGCGGCGCAAGCCGACAGACCGAGGAGCGTTGCCGCTCCAATTGCAAATGCAGCACGTGTCTGCTTCTTCATTGTGTCGTCCTTTTCTGCCAACGCCGAAGCGTCGACGATGTTGACGTCGATGCACACAGGGTTTTCTGTGTGCGGGAAAACGAGCGCGGGTGAGCGCCCGAAAATTAGCGAACTGGAGGAGTCAGTTCTGCTTGCTCGGCTGTGGCGGGCGCAGAAGTTGCGCTCGTGCCGTCAGCCTCGACCGTGTCGGATGCGCTTGGCTTACCGCGGAAGCTGAAGGAGTCCAGGATGAAGCGGAAGTAGCCCTTGCCGGTGCCGAAGGATGCCGTGAGCCGGTCAAGGAAGATGGCCAGAAGCACTACGGAGAGTCCAGCTTCGAACCCGAGCGAAACATCCGCCCGGCTCAGGCTCTGGATAACGGGCTTACCGAGGCCACCAGCGCCAACCATCGAGGCAATAACGACCATCGAGAGCGAGAGCATGATCACCTGGTTGATACCGGCCATGATCGACGGGAGTGCCAGGGGAAGCTGAATCTGTCGCAGGATGCGGCTCGGTGACGAACCAAATGCCTGCCCAGCTTCAACAACCTCTTTATCGACGCCACGAATGCCCAGCTCAGTAAGACGTACGCCGGGGGCAAGGGCGAAGAGCACCGTTGCCACGATTCCGGGAACATCACCAATGCGGAAGAGGATCAGTGCGGGAATCAGGTAGACGAATGCTGGCATTGTCTGCAAGAAGTCGAGTACTGGCTTCACGATGGTGGAGACCGTTTGATACTTGGCCGCGAGGATTCCCAGCGGAACACTGATCAGAACTGCAATTGCTGCAGCTACCAAGACCAACGCGAGGGTATCCATAGCGTTTTCCCACTGATCCAAGCTGAGGATCAACAGGAAGCTGATTGTGGTGCCCAGTGAGAACGCCCAACCGCGCGCTACGAAAGCGATCACGGCAAAGATGATCAGCATTATCCAGAATGGCGGCGACGTGAACAGGAAGTTCATTCCGTCGGCAACCGAGGCAATCATGAACTTGATGACATCGAAGAAGACTCCGAAAGTCACGGTGATGTAGTCAATGCCATCTTCGACCCATTGGCCGAGGGGAAGTCTAAAGAAATCGTTCATCGGGTGACCTCCTTCTCGGTGGCGGTTTCGGTGGCGGTTTCAGGGGCGTCGACTTCAGGAGTAGCAAGAGCGTCAGAAATCAGCTCCGTCGAGACAGTCAACGACGGCTCCATCGAAGGAAATTCGCCAGTGTCTGTCGTGACATTGCCGAGTGCGGCGAGCAGTGTGACGCGCGGGACTGCCCCAATTAGGCGGCCACGCTCATCCACTACCGCGAGCGGCAGTGGACTCTCCACTGACGGAACGAAGAGTTCCGAGAGCGAGGTGTCTGCTTGGATAACGTTGAAGTCGTCGCTGATGATCGAGCTCAGGTCGGTTTCGCCGCGGCGGACCAACGTCATTGCCTCAGCATCGCGAACGATGCCCTTGAGCGTGCGATCGCGACTGATGACGAATGCGGTCGAGCTTTGCATGTCGCGCATCGTTTTCAAAGCTGCACGGGGTCCTGAGCCGGCGAATGCGGTGACGCGGGCTGGCTCCATGACGCTTGCTGCGGTGAGAACGCGTGAGCGGTCAACATCCTGAACGAACTGGGCAACATAGTCGTTGGCCGGGTCGGTGAGGATGTCTTCTGGAGTCCCGATCTGAACAATGCGACCGTCGCGCATCACGGCGATGCGGTCACCGAGGAACATTGCCTCGTTGAGATCGTGAGTGATGAAGATGATCGTCTTGCCGAGTTCCGTCTGAAGCTCGAGCAGCTGCTCTTGCATTTCGCGACGGATCAGGGGGTCGAGAGCGCTGAACGCCTCGTCCATCAAGAGCACATCAGTGTCAGCGGCGAGGGCGCGGGCAAGGCCTACGCGCTGCTGCATTCCACCAGAAAGCTCTGACGGCATCTTGTCGCCCCAACCCTTAAGGCCGACGAGGTCGATCGTCTTCTGGGCGCGAGCGAGACGTTCCGTGCGGGGAATGCCCTGAACTTCGAGCGCGTAGGCGGCGTTCTCAAGAACACTGCGGTGAGGGAACAGCGCGAAGTGCTGAAACACCATTGAGATGCGGCGACGGCGAACGTCGCGAAGTTTTGCGGCGGAAAGGCCTGAAATGACATCGTCGCCAACTGTTACTGACCCGGATGTGGTGTCCCACAGTCCGTTGAGCATGCGGATGAGCGTTGATTTGCCCGATCCGGAGAGGCCCATGACGACGAAAATCTCGCCCTTGTGAACATCGAAGCTTGCATCAATGACGGCAGCGGTGCCCAGCTCTGATATCTCGTCGCGAGTTGCTCCGTGCTGGAGTCGCTCGACTGCTTCGTTTGGGCGGCGGCCGAAAACCTTATAAAGGTTCTTGGCGCTGACTGCGATTTCCTCGGTCACGTTCTCCTGAATGCTCGGCACCATAAGGGCTCCGCTCTTCTCGATTACGGTCCGGGTTGCGGGCACCTCGCTACTCACGCTGCTCCCTGTCGAGCTGTGCGAGAAGGGGAATCATTGTCGGAACGATTCCAGTGCGAAACAACCGTACGAACGTCAACTCGGACTCCCGAGGTGGCGCGCGCGGCCTGATTCGTTGCGCCCCGTCCACAACGCCAAACAAGGGCGTACCGGGAACCGGGCCGTAATCAAACGTAACTCTTTTGCGGAATGCTCGCAGCTTCAGGTCCACCAGATTGGGGACATCCCGTGGCATTGGCCGACCTCGATCCGCGGCACAGTAGGCATCGGGGCCGGTCGACTTCGTTGTCTATTCGTTACATTGGCGACGCCGCCGTGAGGCGAGTCGCAACGAATAAGAGGGCTTAGCGCGGCGGGCGCACCATACCTTCTTGAGCAACACTGGCGACAAGGCGACCAGAACGATCGTAGATGCGGCCGAGCGAAAGCCCGCGCCCACCGATTGCATTCGGCGACTCCTGAACATAGAGGAGCCACTCATCCACTCGCGCCGCCCGGTGCCACCACATGGCATGGTCGAGGCTGGCAACCTTGATCCCCGGAGTAGCCCAGGCGAGCCCGTGTCGACGCATGATCGACTCGAGAATCGAATAGTCGCTCGCATAGGCCAGAGCTGCGCGATGAAGGTTCATATCGTCGGGCATCGGACCAACCGACTTCAACCAGACAGCCTGGTGAGCCACATGCCCGCCCTCAACTGAAATGAAGATCGGCGAAGGAACGTAACGCATATCGAATGGGCGCTCGGATGCCCAATACCGTGCGACCGGATGATCGAGCGACGCCAACGACTCTGCAGTCGTTGGCAACGACTCCGGGTCGGGGAGGTCGCTTGGCATATCAATCTGGTGATCGAGACCGTCGTCTTGGTCCTGGAACGATGCGATGGCCGAAAGAATTGGCACCCCATCTTGATAGGCCTGCGTACGTCGTGTTGAGAACGATCGACCATCGTGGATGCGGTCGACTGAAAAGGTGATCGGGAGGTTGATGTCTCCCGGACGCAAGAAATAGCCGTGCATCGAGTGCACGATTCGGTCCGCGGCGAGAGTGCGCTGAGCGGCAACAAGAGCCTGCGCAAGCACTTGACCTCCGAAGACTCGACCCTGCGGCATCCATTGGCTTGGACCCGTAAAAATGTCTTCGTTTGTTCGTGCGCCGGTGTCGGTCAGATCGAGGGCAGTTAGAAGCCCAGACATAGGGTCGCTCATGCCTGTAGTTTAGGAGACCTATGACTGGATCGTTTACTTTGGTGGATTCCCTGGCTCTGGGTGATCTGCATGTCTTTTTGGGTCGCGCTGCTCGTGTTGACGACGGCTCCGTTCGACTTATTGGTGGCGCAGGCGTGCTTGCCGTCTACGTTTCCGTGCTGCATCCCGCTGGCTTGCTTGACCACAGCCCAACCGTTCTTGGTTTGAGAACCTTCGCTTTGGCGTCGAAAGATACCTTCGACGCTGTTGTGCCCGTTCGCTCCCTTATCGGTCGCGTGGAAAGCGCGATAGACGAATCCGCCGACTCGTTTGGGGAACCCGTGACGGTGAGCCTGCCCATGAGCGTGAACACCGTCACGTGGGCTGCGATTACTCCGCCGCGTGGAGGATGGGTGGCAATCGATACGGTTGCGGGCGAGATCCTTGAGACTGCGGCCAAAGAGGGAATCGACGAAGTTGCGCAGGCCGTGCCCTCGGGCGTTGGCGAAGCGATCGTGCATAAAGTGCGCACAGAAGTATGGGGGCGTCCGCTGGACAACCCCGATTACCTGCCAGCGGGAGCAGGATTTGCTGCCGTAAGTTTGGGCTTCCTCGGCGACGACGATTCAGCGTCAGTCTACGAATCCGGTGCGTGGACGCGAATCACCACCAAACGGGGGCACGTACTCGTCAAGCGTCGGGCGTGGTCTGTCGCGCGCTAGCCCTCAGGTTCTCTAGACCCCGAGTCCGCTAACAAAGTTGAGCGATAGCAGTAGTGATCCGACTCCGGAAACGAACCAGACGCCCAACGATGCCCAAATGGGTGTGAGCCCCCAGCCCAGCTGACGCTTCACGACAACCGAACGCCCGATGCAGTAAATGAGTGGGCCCAGGAAGATGAATGCCGGATGAAATGGGCGGTCGATCCCGCGACGTTTCAGGCTTCGAACATCGCGAAAAGCTAAAACGATTGTGGCGATATAGGCCACCCACGTGCCGACGATCACCATGATGAATCCGGGATCTGAATAGACCAGAAGCGGATCGTAGGCGCTGAGAATCAGCGTCGTGGGGTCGATGAGGGCGAGGCCAATGAGCGGCAGGAACGGCAGCAATATGATCGTCCAGATTTGCCACGTGTACGGCGACACCTCGCTCGATGACGCAGCCGGCGCCTGAGCATACTGGGGTTGCGCATACTGCGGCTGCGCGACCGTAGCCGTGGACGTGGCAACGGGTTGCGACGCTTGGCCACCCGCAGGCACGTATTCTGACGGACCCCAGGCTGAGCCGTTCCACCACGCCTTGCCTCCACGACCCGACGGATCCGAATACCAGCCCGGTGCCGTTGGCTCCGCCGAAGAATTGCTCATGTTGGAATTCTAGCTGCAGCGGCGGCTCATTCTGTGGCTTAAAGCGCTGCGACACTCCGCCCAGCAGCACGACCGCTGAAGAGGCAACCGCCGAGGAAGGTGCCCTCAAGCGCGCGGTAGCCGTGCATCCCTCCACCGCCGAATCCGCTGGCCTCTCCTGCCGCCCACAAACCCGGCACCGTGGCTCCGTCAGCGCTGAGTGCTCGGCCGGCTAGATCGGTGTGGATGCCGCCCAAACTCTTGCGAGTCAGAATATTGAGCTTGACCGCAATGAGCGGCCCCGCTTTCGGATCAAGGATGCGGTGCGGCTTGGCCACACGGATGAGTTTGTCTCCGAGATAGTGGCGAGCTTGTCTGATCGCATTGACCTGCGAATCCTTCGAGAATGAGTTGGTGAGTTCGCGGTCGCGCGCCTCAATCTCGCGACGAACGTGCGGCAGATCGATCGCGACATCCGGGGTCAGATTTTGCATTCCGGTGAGTAATTCGTCGAGGGTGTCAGCAACAATGAAATCGGCGCCGTGCTTTTTGAAAGCCTCGACGGGAGCTGCGGCGCCCTTGCCGAGCCGTTGCTTCAGGAGTTCGCGCACGCTTTTGCCGGTCAGGTCAGGATTTTGCTCGCTACCGGAGAGCGCAAATTCTTTCTCGATGATTGCCTGGGTGAGCACAAACCAGGAGTGGTCATAACCAGTCGCGAGGATGTGTTCGAGGGTGCCGAGCGTGTCGAAACCGGGAAACAGGGGCGTCGGTAGGCGGTGCCCTGTCGCATCCAGCCACACACTCGACGGGCCAGGCAGAATGCGGATGCCGTGCTTCGGCCACACCGGATCCCAGTTCTGAATTCCTTCGACATAGTGCCACATGCGGTCGCCGTTGATGAGGCGAGCGCCAGCGGACTCGGCGATGCCGAGCATGCGTCCGTCGACGTGAGCGGGAACACCGCTCAGCAGCTTCTTGGGGGCTGCCCCCATCCGCTTCGGCCACTGGGCGCGCACGAGATCGTGGTTGCCGCCGATGCCTCCGCTCGTCACGATCGTGGCGGGGGCGCGCAGCTCAAAGTCGCCAATGATCGTTCGGTTGCTTGATGCACCGCGTGCTGCGTCGTCTGCAGCTAGCGTCGCACCGCGTACGCCAACAACGGCACCGTTCTCTCTGAGGAGTTCATCGACGCGGTGACGAAAATGCAGAGTCGCGAGACCTTCAGCGACACCACGGCGCACGGCATCGATGAAGGGCTGAACGACGGCAGGGCCAGTTCCCCACGTCACGTGAAAACGCGGAACCGAATTGCCGTGCCCCAGCGCTGTGTAGCCGCCGCGCTCTGCCCAACCGACAACAGGGAAGAACCCCACACCGCGTTCGCGAAGCCATTCGCGTTTCTCGCCGGCAGCAAATTCTAGATAGGCCTCGGCCCAACGCCGGGGCCACTCGTCTTCTTCGCGATCGAAACCAGCCGTGCCCAACCAGTCTTGACGGGCAAGTTCGAGTGAGTCTGTGATGCCCATGCGTCGTTGTTCTGGAGAATCCACCAGAAACAGCCCGCCGAAAGACCACCACGCTTGGCCGCCAAGGCTGGCTTCTGGCTCTTGTTCGACAATGGCGACATGTTTGCCTGCCGCGATGAGTTCGGCGGCGGCGACAAGGCCCGAAAGGCCTGCTCCGACGACGATTGCGTCCAGTTCGCGCGACTGCGTCATACGTGACTCCTTTGACACTGATGTGCTGACAGTATGTCGCGTCACCCACCAATTTGGTGGCAACTTTCGCGCGCCACCTTGTGAACCGCGCACGGTGTAGGTACGGTCAAATTAACTCCGAGCGACGAGGCTCGGGTCAACCTGTGATTTACCAATCGCGGTTGTGAGGATCGCTTGCGCGTGGCTTACCGGCAGACGCAATGGCAGATCGGAGGAACGATGAGTATGACCGTGCCCGTGAAAGCCCAGAAATCTGAGGCTAAGAAGCAGAACCCTGAGTTCGTGCAGCTTCTCGATCCAGAGGGAATTCGGCTCAGCGATGATGTCTATGACCCTTGGGTGTCGGATGTCACCGGCGATCAGCTTGCCAGCCTCTATGAAGACCTCATCATTGTGCGTCGCATCGATACTGAAGCGACTGCCCTCCAACGTCAGGGCGAGCTTGGCCTGTGGCCGCCGCTCTTCGGTCAGGAAGCCGCTCAAGTCGGTTCCGCTCGCACCCTGCGGCCCGATGATTTTGTGTTCTCCAGCTACCGCGAAAACGCCGTCGCGTACTGCCGTGGAGTGAAGCTGCCCGATCTTGTTCGGGTGTGGCGCGGAACTGCGGCCTCGGGGTGGGATCCGTTCTCGGTGGGAATGGCAACGCCAGCCGTGATTATCGGCGCCCAGACGCTTCATGCCACTGGATACGCCGTCGGCTGCAAAAAAGATGGCGTCGATAGTGTCGCTGTGGCTTACTTCGGTGACGGTGCCACTAGCGAAGGGGATGTCAGCGAAGCAATGGTCTTTGCTGCCTCCTTCAAAGCTCCCGTGATTTTCTTCTGCCAAAACAACCAGTGGGCGATCTCCGAGCCAGTGGGGTTGCAAGCTCAGCGGCCGATTGCCGATCGGGCTCCGGGGTTCGGTATTCCGAGCATCCGGGTCGATGGCAACGATGTGTTGGCTGTCATGGCGGCAACTCGCAGCGCCCTCGACCGCGCGCGTAACGGTGGCGGCCCCACCTTTATCGAAGCGGTGACGTACCGCCGTGGACCGCACACGACCTCCGATGACCCGAGTCGTTATGTCGACCCTGTGGTCGCAAAAGAGTGGGAAGCTCGCGACCCTATTGCGCGCGTCGAAGCCTTTTTGCGCAGTGAAGGGGTGCTGACGGACGAACTTGCCGCCTCCATCCAGGCGCGTGCCGATCAGGTCGCTGCCGAATTCCGGGCGGGATGTCTGGCGCTCGAGAACCCAGAACCGCTCAGTGTTTTCGACAACGTCTATGCGACAGAACACTCGGGTCTTGCGCGTCAAAAGAGCCAATACAAGGCGTACCTAGAGGGGTTTGAGAAATGACTGAACTAACTCTGGCGAAGGCGCTCGGCTCAGGTTTGCGCCGAGCCCTAACCGACGACGACAAGGTTGTGTTGCTTGGCGAAGACATCGGTACTCTCGGTGGAGTCTTTCGAGTGACCGATGGTTTGCAGCGCGATTTCGGCACAGATCGAGTGATGGATACGCCTCTCGCCGAAGCCGGAATCATCGGGATGGCGGTGGGGCTCGCATTCCGGGGCTACCGTCCGGTGTGCGAAATTCAGTTCGACGGCTTCATCTATCCAGGTTTTGACCAGATCGTCGCGCAGGTGGCGAAGCTGCACTACCGCACGGCCGGAAATGTGCGGATGCCGTTGACGATTCGTGTTCCCTACGGTGGAGGAATTGGCGCGGTCGAGCACCACTCGGAGTCGCCGGAGGCCTACTTTGCCCACACCGCTGGGCTGCGCGTTGTCACGTGTTCGACGCCGCAGGATGCTCACAGCATGTTGCGCGAAGCAATAGCGAGCGACGATCCTGTGCTGTTCTTCGAACCCAAGCGTCGCTACTGGACCAAGGGTGAGGTCGACGAAGATGCTGACGGCCTGCCGATGGGCAAAGCGCGTGTCGTGGTTGAGGGTACTGACGTGACTCTTGTTACCTATGGCCCGCTGGTTGCTACTGCTCTGGATGCCGCAGTTGCCGCCGCCGACGAGGGTATTTCTGTCGAGGTGGTTGATTTGCGTTCGCTGTCGCCGGTTGACTTTGACACCGTTTCGGCGAGCGTGCAGAAGACGGGGCGGCTCGTGATTACCCATGAAGCTTCGGAATCTGGCGGTCTCGGTGCCGAAATTGCGGCGACTCTGACTGATCGTTGTTTCTACTACCTTGAGTCGGCCCCGGTGCGCATCACGGGGTTTGACGTGCCGTATCCGCCAGCAAAGTTGGAGGATCACTTCTTGCCGGATCTTGACCGCATTCTTGATGGTGTCGATCGCGCTCTTGGTCGCGTCAATTCGCTCACCGGGTGGAGCGCATGATGGCCGTTAAGGAGTTTGCTCTGCCCGATCTGGGGGAGGGACTCACCGAGTCGGAGATCGTTGAGTGGCATGTCGCTGTCGGCGATATGGTCACGCTGAATCAGCCCATTGCTGAGGTGGAGACGGCGAAAGCAATTGTGTCGCTGCCGTCGCCAGTGGCGGGCAAGATCACGGCTCTTCATGCTGAGCCCGGGGCTACCGTCATGGTCGGGGCCAAGATCGTGACATTTGAGCTCGAAGGTGCTGCCGGGTCTGCTGATGCTGCGGCTTCGTCAGATGCTGTGCCTTCGTCGGATGCTGCAGAGCCGAACGATTCGGCTGAGTCAGAAAGCGCGTCCGCTTCCTCAGCCGCATCAGCCGCTCCGGAACGCAATTCGGTGCTAGTGGGTTACGGTCCGGCGGTGGAGAGTGGCAAACATCCCACTCGCAAGCGTCGTGCGCCTCAATCGGCAGAGCCTGCTCCCGCCGAGTCGACCGCAACCGAAGTTGAAGCCGGAACCGGACCCGCAGCAGGAACGGCAGCCGAAGGCGCAACCTCGACACCAGCCGCAAACGCTACTGCCAGCCCGGCCGAAGCGCGCACCAAGTCAACACCGCCGGTTCGTAAGCTCGCCCACGACCTAGGGGTTGACCTCACGACCGTGCAGGGCAGTGGACCAGACGGCGTTATTACCCGTGAGGACGTGTCGAAGGCGGCCGCTGCGGGAGGAGACACTGCTGCAGCCACCTCCTCAACAGCCAGCACAGCAACCACCGCAGCAACAGCGCCTCGAGCGCCTCGAGCAGGTGGTTCTGAGTCCCGCCAGCGCGAGCAACGCACCCCCATCAAGTCAGTGCGCAAAGCGACAGCGGCTGCCATGGTGGCGAGCGCCTTTACGGCACCCCATGTCACCGAGTTCTTGACGATTGATGTGACTCCGACGCTCGAACTCGTTGCGCGCTTGAAAGCGAAGGGGAGTGCGGCATCCGTTCTCT
Source organism: Rhodoglobus sp. G.S.23 (assembly GCF_056675935.1). Lineage (NCBI taxonomy): Bacteria > Bacillati > Actinomycetota > Actinomycetes > Micrococcales > Microbacteriaceae > Rhodoglobus > Rhodoglobus sp. G.S.23. The sequence goes on along the minus strand of NZ_CM155237.1, from coordinate 1,879,621 downwards.
CCGTTGTTGCGAAAGCGCTGTGCATTGGCGTTGCACGCAACCCCTCGCTCAATTCGCGCTGGGATGCGGAAGCTAACGAAATTGTTGAGTTCGGCTATGTGAATCTGGGCATTGCGGTGGCAACACCGCGGGGGCTCATGGTTCCGAATCTGAAGGATGCTGATTCGCTTACATTGGCTGAGCTCACGGAAGCGATCGGCGTTATTGCTCGGGATGCTCGTGCCAGCAAGGCCACACCGGCATCGTTGAGCGGCGGAACAATCTCGATCACGAACGTTGGTGTGTTTGGTATTGACACCGGTACCCCCATCCTGAACCCGGGTGAAGCTGCAATTCTGGCGATCGGTGCTGTGCGCAAATTGCCGTGGGAATACCGTGGCGAGGTAGCGCTCCGCGATGTCATGACACTGAGTCTGTCGTTCGACCACCGACTTGTTGATGGCGAACAGGGTGCCCGCTTTCTCACCGATGTTGGGGCAATTCTGAGTGACCCAGGCACCGTATTGAGCATGGTGTGACACGAGGGGTAGCCGCGACAGGTGACAATGGTCTTATGACCGAGAATTTCGACCCTGCCGCGGCCACCACCACCTCGCGTAAATCGCGACGTCTGTTGTGGGGCATTCTTGCGCTCGCTGCTTTCGTGGTTGTCGTCGACCAGGTGAGCAAGTGGTGGGCTGTGGCAACTCTCGGCGACGGCACGACCATCCCCATCATTGGGGATCTGCTGTCGTTCCAGCTTGTCTACAACCCGGGAGCGGCCTTCTCCATTGGCGAAGAGTTCACGTGGGTTCTCACAATCATTGCGGCGCTCGCGGTCGCGGCGATCACTTGGTATGCGGCGCAAGTTGAGTCACGCGCGTGGGCCTTTGCTCTCGCCATGCTGTTGGGTGGGGCCATCACCCACCTCGGAGATCGCCTTTTTCGCGACCCCGGTTTTGCGCGCGGCCACGTTGTCGACTTCATCAACTACAACGGTTACTTCATCGGAAACATCGCCGATATTGCTCTCGTCGGTGGCGCCATCATGATCGTGGTTATCTCGCTCATGGGCATTGCATCGAAGCCTGAACCGGTTGCGATCGAGAGTGCGGATGCTGCGGCAACACCTCCGGCAGCAACACCCCCAACGGCACCATGACAGACCTCAGTCTGCGGATGCCCAACTCACGGCTGCGGGCTGTGCTCAATCTCGGCACACGACGCACGCCGCCCATCACTCTGCCAACGGCGTTGGCCAAGCCGGAGCTCTTCGCGGACTGGGATGACGAAGGGCAACTGAGCGACCTCCACGTCGAATACAAGACTGGTCAACTGCACCTCGAAACGACGAGTGCCGGTGTCAGCCACCACTTCCACACTCCGCACGGTGAGCACCGCCCCTCAAGCCCGTGGCGGGCCAACGACACCAACACGCTCCTGCAGTGGGCAACCCAACTAGCTACCGACTTTCATGCACTCTTGCCGACTCTGCTTGAGGACATCACTCAAGCGGCAGCCTGGCACGATGCCGGATTCGACCTCTACATTTGTGAAGTTGAAGAGCCGGTGCAGCTTGAACTGCTCGAGATTGAAGTCGAGGGCGAGCTGTTGACGTTGCCGTGGCTCGGCGCGGGAACGGTGAGTCACGACCACATCGACGGCGAGAATCATCCGATCGCCCTCCTGTGGGGTGCAGGCGACGCTGAACCCGACCAGCCAATCGCCGAAGCATGGACTGATCCCCGCACTGGATCGCCGCGAACCAAAGCTGTTCCGGGAGTCAACTGGGACATTATCGGGCTGCCAGCGGTGGAAGTATTGCCCTGGCTGGAGGGGATCTACCTCAACCACCATGTCATTCCGGATGCAGAAGGAACGCTCCTCAACGCGGTTCTCCGACGCCTCGGTGGGCTCGATCGCCCCTAACGCATTGTGAAGGCGAAAGGGCCTGCGACCGATCAGTCGCAGGCCCTTCATCGTGCTGGATTTGTTAGTCGTCAGTGTTGTCTTGATCGCTGCTAGTGGTAGCGCCGCGATCGCCGTGATCTGCGCGGTCGCCGCCACGGTCGCCATCGGTGGCGTCGGGGTTTGCTGCGCGCTCGGCTTCATGCTCGGCACGAAGCTCGGTGAGGGCGGCGGTGAGGGTGTCTTCGTCTAGGTTGAGTTCGGTGGCGAGAGCCGTCACGAACGTCGCTCGGCGGGCATCCTTCGCTGCTGTTCGTTCTTCTTCGGTGGCGTCGGACCCCAGTCGTTCTGGGCGCTCGGTGCTGTCGCGCACTGCCGTGAGGGCGTCAGTCACGTCGGCTTCGGCGAGGCTGAGCTTGGTAGCGAGACCGCCGGCGTCGAGGCGAGGGCCGTGACCGTGCCCGGCTCGTTCGCCGCTTGTGGTGATGCTGTCGGTGGTTGTTTCGGAGACAGTTGCGCTTGTGGTGGCAGTTTCGATGGTGTCAGCCTGGGCGGGCAAAGCAATGCCCAGTCCTACACACGAGGCCAGCACTACGCCAGCTGCTCCGGTGATCAGTTTCTTGTTCATGGTTGATCCTTTTCGTCCTATCCGGAATCTCCGGTGTACGAAATCCACACTCGGCTCGCTGCCTATCAAAACCCTATGGGGACACCGCGAGAGGCATGGGCAAGTGCTGTGGTCTCACCTGCCGTGGCCTTACCTGCCGTGGTGCGCTAGGCGTCGAGAGCGGCCAACGCCATCCGCTCGAGCACGGCACTGGTAGCGCCAGCACGCCCGCTGTGCGGAGTGGAGTTGATGAGCCCGAAGGTGGCGTGGGCGCGGGTGCGCAACTCGGTGGTGGCAGCATCCGGATTCACTTGGGCAAGCACGCTGACCCATAGCTCGACGTAGCTGCGCTGCAGGGCACGTACGTCGTGTTGGTCGCTGGCGGTGAGGCTGTCGAGGTCGCGATCTTGAACCCGGATGACGTCGGCATTGCCGAGCGCAAATTCCACATGAAACTGAACGAGGCTTTCGAGCGCGGCTCGCGGGCTGGCCGCTGACTCGATCACGGTCTGCGCCCCGGTGCGCAGGTTGGTGCTGGCGTCGACAAGAATCGCGGCGAGAACATCTTGTTTGCCGTCGAAGTGACGGTAGACGGCGGGACCACTGATACCGGCGGCTGCGCCGAGATCTTCGAGCGAGACCCTGGTGTACCCGCGCTCGGCGAAGAGGCTGGCGGCGGCGTCGAGGATGGCCTCGCGTCGGTCGGCCTTCGCTTGGCTTCGCGGAGTTGGGGTCACGTTCATGTTCTGAGTCTAGACAGTTCGGTTAATGATGACTAACCTAAATTCAGTTAGTAGTGACTAACCCAAGCGGCCACAAGCTGCGCAGAACGAAGGTGTTCGATGGAGAAAATTTCTACCGCCGCCCAACCGTCTCATCCGACGTTTGCGGCTAACGAAGAGTCAATGCGCGGCCTTGTCGAGCAATTGCGCGAACGACTCGCAACAACGGCTCTCGGTGGCTCAGAGAAATCTCGCGAACGTCACGTCTCTCGCGGCAAGCTTCTGCCTCGCGATCGAGTTGATGAGCTGCTCGATGAGGGCAGCCCCTTCATCGAGATCGCCCCGCTCGCCGCGAATGGAATCTACGACGACCAAGCTCCCGGCGCTGGCGTGATTGCCGGCATCGGCCTCATCCACTCTCGCCCCGTGCTCGTGATCTCGAACGACGCGACGGTCAAGGGCGGCACCTACTTTCCGCTCACGGTCAAGAAGCATTTGCGGGCGCAAGAGATTGCGCTCGAGAACAAGCTGCCGTGTGTGTACCTCGTTGACTCGGGTGGCGCTTTCTTGCCGATGCAGGATGAAGTCTTTCCCGACCGCGACCACTTCGGGCGCATCTTCTACAATCAGGCTCGGCTCTCGGCGGCGGGCATCCCGCAGATCGCCTCGGTTATGGGCTCGTGCACCGCGGGTGGCGCCTACGTGCCGGCTATGAGCGACGAAACGATCATCGTGCGCAATCAGGGCACGATCTTCTTGGGCGGTCCGCCGCTCGTGAAGGCCGCTATCGGCGAGATCGTCACCGCCGAGGAACTGGGTGGGGGAGACGTGCACGCCCGCACCTCGGGCGTCACCGACCACCTTGCTGACGATGACCGCCACGCGCTCCAGATCGTGCGGGACATCATCAAGACGATCCCCAAGCCTGCTGCTCCCGCGTGGGATGTTGTCGAATCGCGGCCTCCTGCCGTGAACCCTGACGAGCTCTACGGGGTTGTGCCGACCGACGTGCAGAGCCCCTACGAAGTGCGCGAAGTGATCGCCCGCCTTGTTGACGGCAGTGAGTTCCACGAGTTCAAGAAGGAATACGGCACGACGCTCATTACTGGGTTCGCGACCCTGCACGGGCATCCAGTCGGCATCGTCGCCAACGCCGGGGTGCTGTTCAGCGAGTCGGCGCTCAAGGGTGCACACTTCATCGAGCTGTGCGATCAGCGCGGCATCCCGCTGCTGTTCCTGCAGAATATTTCGGGATTCATGGTCGGCAAGGAATATGAAGCTGGCGGCATCGCGAAGAACGGTGCCAAGATGGTGACCGCTGTGGCGACAACACGTGTTCCCAAGTTCACGGTCGTGATCGGCGGCTCGTTCGGGGCTGGCAACTACTCAATGTGCGGCCGCTCGTATTCGCCACGCTTCTTGTGGATGTGGCCCAACGCCCGTATCTCGGTCATGGGCGGCCCGCAGGCTGCTGCCGTGCTCTCCACGGTGCGCCGCGATCAACTCGGCGAAGACGCCTTCACCGACGACGACAAGGTCGCTTTCGAGAAGCCCATCCGCGAGCAGTATGAACGCCAGGGCAGCCCCTACTATTCGACAGCCCGCCTCTGGGATGACGGAATCATTGACCCCAAAGACACGCGAGACGTGCTCGGCATGGCCCTCGATATCGCTGCGGCCACCCCGCTGCCCGACCCGGGCTTCGGCCTCTTCCGGATGTGATGGCGATGTTCTCTGCTGTTCTGGTCGCCAATCGTGGCGAAATTTCCTGTCGCATCACGCGCACCCTGCACTCAATGGGCATCCGCTCGATCGCGGTGTACACCGAGCACGATCGTGACGCGAAGCACGTTCGAGTCGCGGATGCCGCGGTGCTGATCGACAACTACCTCTCGGTCGAATCGATCGTTGCTGCCGCCCATGCCGTTTCGGGTATGAGTGCCGACGCGATCCACCCGGGCTACGGTTTCCTCTCCGAAAACGCCCACTTGGCTGAGGCCTGCGCCGCTGCCGGAATCACGTTTATCGGTCCCGGTGTCGAAGCCCTCGAGATCATGGGCGACAAGATCGCGTCGAAGAAGCATGTGACCGAGCGCGGTGTCGCGGTGATCCCCGGTATCGCTGAGCCGGGCATGACGAACGATGATCTTGTGGCTGCTGCTGCGGAGGTCGGGTTCCCGCTGCTGATCAAGCCGTCGGCGGGCGGCGGCGGAAAGGGCATGACGATCGTGCGCGAGGCTGACGCCGTTGCGGGCGCGCTCGAGTCTGCTCGCCGCGTGGCCCGTGCCGCGTTCGGAGACGACACGCTCTTTCTCGAGCGTCTCGTGGAGAAGCCCCGCCACATCGAGGTGCAGGTGCTGGCCGATAGCCACGGCACGATCATCCACTTGGGCGAACGCGAATGTTCGCTGCAGCGTCGCCACCAGAAGATCATCGAAGAAGCGCCATCACCGTTGCTCGATGAAGCGACTCGTCAGCGCATCGGCGAAGCCGCCTGTGAGGTCGCGCGCAGCGTGAGCTACGTCGGCGCGGGAACGGTCGAGTTCCTCGTCTCCGACAATGCCCCAGACGAGTTCTTCTTCATGGAGATGAACACGCGCCTTCAAGTGGAGCATCCGGTCACTGAAATGGTCACCGGCATCGACCTGGTGGAGTGGCAAGTGCGGATCGCTGCCGGCGAGCAGCTCACGGTGGAGACACCGACGCTCACCGGTCACGCGGTTGAAGCACGCATTTATTCCGAAGACCCCGCGAACGATTTCTTGCCCTCGGCGGGCCAGATCGTGCACCTGCATGAGGCCGACGATACGGGTGCCGACAGCACGAGTGCGCGAAGCGTGCGCGTCGACAGCTCGCTCGTGCAGGGCGGCACCGTTTCGGCAAACTACGACCCGATGCTCGCGAAGGTCATCGCTCACGGCGCCACGCGTGCCGAAGCGCTGCACTCCCTCGACCGTGCCCTCGCCGACACGGTAATTCTCGGCGTGACGACCAACATCGAGTTCTTGCGAGCCCTGCTCGCCCGCGACGACGTGCGCGCCGGCGAACTCGACACGGGCCTCATCGAGCGGGCTCTTGCCGAGATCGAGTTCGCCGCCCCAACCCCTGCCGTTCTCGCGGCGGCGGCTCTGAGCATCCATTCCCATCGTTGGATGTCGGGCTCACCCTGGCAGCAGCCGAGCGGTTGGCGTGTGGGACAGCATCGCCCGGCCCGATACCGTCTTGAGTGTGCGGGCACGGTGTACGAAGTTTTGGTCGCCGGCCCGCCCAGCGCTGCGCAAGTCACGATCAGCGGCGACACCACCCCGGCACGCCTGACGAGCACCGGCATCGAGTGGGGTGCGTTGAGCATCCGTCTCGCTATTGAGACCGAGGGTGCGCACGAACATTCCACGGATGGTCACACGGTCTGGATTGCTCACGAGGGCACTTCGTGGTCGTTGACCTCTCAGGGCCGCGCCGAGTCGCTCGCTGATCACCGTGCGACGCTCGCCCGGGTAGCCGGCGTCATCGACCCCGAACTGCGTTCGCCCATGCCCGGCACGGTCGTTGCGGTCGCGGTTGCGCACGGCGACAGTGTGACGGCCGGTCAGACGGTGCTCACGATTGAAGCCATGAAGATGGAACACCCCGTTGTCGCGACCCTCGATGGGGTTGTCGACATCAGTTTGAAGCCTGGCGATCTGGTCACACGCGATCAGATCGTTGCCCGAATCGAATCGCCACAAGCGAGCACTGAAGGAGAAACCTCATGAGTCACGATGCTACCCGCGGCGAAATCACCCACCTCGGCCTCACCGATGAGCAGTTGAAGTTGAGCGCTGACGTGCGCGATTTCGCTGACAAGGTTGTTGCTCCGGCAGCGTATGAGTACGACACGAAGCGTGAACTGCCTTACGGCATCATCGCCCAGATGGGTGAGATGGGCCTCTTCGGTCTGCCATTCCCCAAGGAAATCGGTGGACAGGGCAAAGACTATGTTTCGCTGTGTATTGCCATTGAGCAGCTCGCGCGCGTTGACCAGTCAATTGCGGTAACTCTCGAAGCGGGCATCGGTCTCGGAGCGATGCCGATTTTCAAGCACGGTAGCGAGGAGCAGAAGCAGGAGTGGGTTCCGATGCTCGCGCGCGGTGAAGCGCTTGCTGGCTTTGGACTAACTGAGGCGGATGCGGGCTCCGATGCCGCGGGAACCAAGACCACCGCCGAGCTCGTCGATGGCGAATGGGTCATCAATGGCACGAAGCAGTTCATCACTAACTCGGGTAGTGAGATCACGAAGGTTGTGACCGTGACGGCGGTAACTGGTCGTCGCGAGAATGGGCGCCCTGAGTTGAGCGCCATCCTAGTTCCGAGTGGCACGCCCGGTTTCACAGTGCACCCCCCTTACGACAAAGTCGGGTGGCACACCTCTGACACGCACCCCCTGTCGTTCGACAATGTGCGCGTACCTGAAGCGAACCTCTTGGGGGAGCGCGGTCGTGGTTTCGCGAACTTCATTGAGGCGCTCGACGAGGGTCGCGTTGCCTTCGCCGCACTCTGCACGGGCGCAGCTCAGGGTTGTCTCGAAGAGTCGATCCGTTACGCCAACGAACGCCATGTCTTTGGTCGTTCGATCGGCTCAAACCAGCACATTGCGTTCAAGATTGCGCGGATGCAGGCCCGCGTTCATTCGGCGCGCTTGGCAACGTATGACGCAGCCCGCAAACTGGTGGCCGGAGTTCCTTTCAAGATGGAGGCGAGCTTGGCGAAAATGATCAGCAGCGAGGCGGCCATGGATAACGCCCGCGACGCCACCCAGATTTTTGGTGGCTATGGCTTTATGAACGAGAACCCTGTTGCTCGTCACTACCGCGACTCGAAGGTGCTCGAACTGGGCGAGGGCACGACTGAGGTGCAGATGATGGTTATCGCTCGTGAGTTGGGATTCGCCACACTATGACCGGCAAACGAATTCAGCAGCGCGGCCTCTGGTTCGACGAGTTCGAGGAGGGCGCCGTGTACCTGCACGCGCCCGGCCGCACCGTCACCGAGGCCGACAATGTCTTCTTTACGACGCTCACAATGAACACGCAGTCGTTGCACTTGGATGCTGCGTGGTCGGCTGAGCAGCCGTTCGGGCAGCGCTTAGTGAACTCGATGTTCACGCTCTCGACGATGGTGGGGGCATCCGTGGCTCAACTGACGCAGGGCACGATTGTGGCGAATTTGGGCTTCACGGAGGTCAACTTTCCGCATCCGCTGTATCACGGCGACACGATGTATTCGGAGAGTGAGGTGCTGGAGAAGCGGCTCTCAAAGTCGCGTCCAGGCCAGGGAATCATTTCGCTGCGGCACACTGCCAAAAATCAAGATGGCGTTGTTGTTGCGGTGGCCACTCGTTCGGTAATGGTTTGGACTGAGGAGAACGCACCGTGAGCTTCACTTTAGGGCCGTCAATTCTGTTTGTGCCGGCTGATCGCCCTGATCGCTATGCGAAAGCTCTTGAGCGCGCGGATGCCATCATCATTGACCTTGAGGATGCTGTTGCCAGTGTTGACAAGGCTGAGGCTCGCAAGGCTCTGATCGCGAACCCGATGGATCCGGCGCGCACGATCGTGCGTCTCAACCCTGCCGGAACTCAGGATCACGACAGTGACCTCGAAGCTCTCGAACAGACTGACTACCGCACGGTGATGCTCTCGAAAGCGGAGTCGGCAGCTGACTTTGATGCCCTCACTGAGCTCGACGTGATCGCACTCTGCGAGACGGCTCGCGGTGTGCTGGCTGCGACGACCCTCGCCTCGCTCGATTGCGTGGTTGCCCTCATGTGGGGTGCCGAGGATCTCGTCGCGTCGCTCGGCGGAACATCGTCACGCGTTGACGACGGCCCCTACCGTGGTGTGGCCTTGCATGCGCGCTCGTCGGTGCTGCTCGCGGCCGGAGCCTATTCGAAGGCCGTGATTGATGCGGTGCATCTCGACATCGCAGACACCGATGGTCTGGCCGCTGAGGCTCGGGATGCCGCAGCACTCGGGTTCACGGCAACGGCCTGCATTCATCCCTCTCAAGTGGCCATTGTGCGCGAAAGTTATGCGCCCACGGTCGAGCAAATCGCCTCAGCCCGAGCACTTCTCGCCGCAGCGGAATCGCAGCCCGGCGTCTTCAGCTTCGAGGGCCGCATGGTCGACGGCCCCATCCTGCGGCACGCCGAGTGCGTGGTCGCGCGGGCGGGGTTGCGCGAGGCTTAGGTGAGGTGGGCGTTCCTGCTCTCAATGCTTAAACGCAAAATGACGCCCCGCGCTGCTTTAGCTGCGTGGGGCGTCACTTTTCAGCCTTGATGACTTAGGCGTGCCAGTAGTGGTTCTTCGACACTGACAGCACGATCACGTTCACCCAAAGAATGAACGTCCCGAGGAGCAAGTGGAGTATTAGGCTGTGCCCCTTCTGCTGGCGCACATAGCTAACTTCATTTTTGCGGTTGAGGCCGTCGCTCATCATGGTCCTTTCGAGACTCTTTGGTGTCGCGCAGGCGCAACGATCGAAATGGCTCCCCCCACCATAGGGCAGAAGAATTCATTACAGACACCCCATCTTCAGGGGGGCGGTTTGGCGCGCCCCAGGCTCTTAAAAATGAACCGACAAGCACTGTCGGTCAATTAGCGATCGCAGGCTACCTGTGGCTTCGCATTGCGTGCGCGGTCGTCGGTGGTCTTGGAAGCGGGATCCTATTCAAGGGCTGTGATTGATACGGTGCATCTCCACATCGCAGACCTGAGGATCTCGGTGCTCAGACTCGGCATGCCACTGCGTTCGGCGTCGCTGCTACGGTCTGCACTTGTTTATCTCCGATGGCTAGTGTGCGCGAAAGGCATTCGCCCACGGTGGACAGGATCGTGTCGCCGCAGACGCTTCTCGTCGAAATGGACGGCCTGTACGGAGTCTTCAGTTTCGAAAGTCGCATGGTCGATGGGCCGATGCCGCGGTATTCAGAGTGCGTGGTGGCGCGAGCGAGGTTACGCGAGGGGCAGCCACTTGGATTATCGCCCGACAGAGAAGATCAGCGCCGTAGCTGCAGTAATCACGGCGATTGGAAGTTGCTAAACCACTATCTGCCATTCTGTTTCACAATCGGTGGAACGAATTTCACTACTATGATTTCGAACCGTCTTTAGGAGAGCCACTGATGTCCGACTCAAATAGCAACCTCCCCACCGCTGGGTGGATGGAGGATCCTCAAGACTCGAATAGGCAACGTTGGTGGGACGGTGGCAACTGGACGGAACTGCGTCGCGCTCACGCCGAGGCCTCTGCGCCGTCTCCTGTACCAGTCATTTCGCCGGCAACAGTTGCAGTGCCGGTGGCCCCAGCGCCCACATCCCCTCAATTAATAAACAATGTTGTCGCAATCGACTGGCGGCCGACATTGTGGAGTCTTACTTGGAGTTGGTTGCTTTTTTGGATTCCGACAGCCGTGCTGGCGGCTCGCGCATCTTCTACTAGCTACACGCTGCAAGCTGGAACCTTTACGGTAAGCCAGGGCTTTCTAACCAAACACGTACAAAACGTCGATTTATACCGGGTCAAAACTGTGAACGCGATTGACAGCGCGTTCGGCGGTAGTTCCATAACGATCACGAATAGTGACGGCACAGTGCAGACATTCGGGCTGATCAGGCACGCAAGCTACGTCGCGCAGCAAATCCGATCGCTCAGCTCGTCCGCTCGCGACGAGAAGAACACCACGTACCGCGAGGCTCTTTAGAGATCATGGGCTAATCCCTACCCGATCTTGCGCTCAGTTGGAGCGCCGCTGAAATAACAGCGTGGGAAATCACGCGGTCTTCTTCATTTGGCTCCAGTTCGGGATGCACATGCGCTGGGGTTCACGGCTACGGCCTGCATTCATCCCTCTCAAGTGGCCATTTTGCGCGAAAGCTATGCGCCCACGGTGGAGCAAATCGCGTCAGCACGGTTACTTCTCGCCGCAGCGGAATCGCAGTCAGGAGTCTTCAGCTTCGAGGGTCGCATGGTCGACGGGCCCATCCTGCGGCACGCGGAGTGCGTTGTTGCGCGGGCGGGGTTGCGTGAGGGATAGCAGCTGTCTCAGTTCCAGCGTCCGACGATACTGCGAGTAAAGACCGGGAACTATCAAAGTGTAGAATTCTCAGAATTGGGGTGTGGGGCCTCAAGCTAACGGGGGAGACTGCCAATGACTGAGAAAGATCGCGCCGAAATTCACGAGCCCCAAGACGAGACAGCAGCCGCCGCGGAGATTGCAGAGGCACTGGCGGGGCCGGGCTCGAAGTTCAACCCCTCGAATTTCGACAGCAAGCGCCGTGAGGCTTCGATGACGGCGGCCGAGTGGGAATCATTCCCCGAGATTTCCGCTTCAGACATACGCGCTGCACTCATGAAGACAGCGGACCAGATCGACCCGTCGGGTTTAACGATTCAAGGAGTCCGTATTTCTGGCCCTCTCGAGCTTGATTTCTTCAATCTGGGCTTCCCTGTCCAGTTCGATTTCGTGCATTTCGACAGCATGATTTTGCTGTTTGGCGCAACCGGCTCGGAGTTTAGAATTTCGAATTCGCTACTTGTGAATGGTGCCAATTTTGCCAGTACAAAGTTTGCAGCGGGAATCTACTTCGAAAACGTGATTTCACACGGTTCGATCAACCTTTCCGAGACCGAAACTTCGACGATTTCGGCTACCGGGTTGGAAATAATTCGATCCGACTACTTGGAGAGATCGGATTACGCCCCTTTGCTTTCGTTGCAGGGATTACGAGCGTCGGGCGATTGTCTTTTCATGGGTTCCACAATCGACGGGATCGTCAATGCACAACGTGTTCGAATCGATGGCTGCTTTGACTTCACGAGTTCGCTAATCGGTGCTGCAGCTATAGACGAAAATCGCAAGAATCATGCCGCGCTTTCACTTGACGCAGCCCGAATAGATGCCGGGCTCTTCATCGATCACGCCGTTGTGCACGGCCGGTTGGACGCAAAGCACTCCCAAATCGGCGGAAGTGTCCAAGCTCGAAATCTGATTGTTTTGCCTTGCGAGCGCGAAGTCGACGAACGCCCTAGCGTCAGTCTCGACGGCGCCCACGTCGACGGGACTATCAGGTTTGACGACGCAGTCATCTGTGGTGAGACAGATTTCGGCGGGACTGTTTCGAGAAGTATCTCGTTCAAGAGTGCGATATTCGGTGGGAGATCAGGGATTCCCGAAAATTCTGGCAATTTTGCTTTGGAACTCACTTCTGCTGTCGTTGCTGACGACCTTGTGCTTGACGGCTCGGTGGCACTCGGAGATGTGCGAGTAGACAGAATGAGTGTCGGTGGCCTCACCAATGTCAACGATATGAATTGCACGGGGAGTGTGAAGCTCACGAATTCAGAATTTGGGAGTGTGCAAGCATTGCGTATCCAAACTCGGATTGGTGACGCCTCACAACAGGCTCAATCGCATGATTTGCTCGTTGCCTATCGCGACAGAATTTTGCGAGCAACATTGCGAGCAAACGCGTTCTTGGACTCGACGCGAAGAGAACTGCGTATTGAATTGTTGGATTCGATCCTGGCGAGCACGGATCGAATCGCCGAATGCCGCCCCACTGCAGGCTCACCTTGTTCAGCGCACGTCGCTTTCCGAGGCAGCAACATAAAGGGAAACGTCCTTCTGTCGATTCGTCGCGTAGAGGGGGACGTTGTTCTTTCAGGCGCGAGCATCGAGGGCAACTTCGAGCTTAGCTCTGCAAAAAGTCAAGACGAAATCAGCCCGAATATTCTGGGCGATTTGGGCGTAGAGGACTTGAAGGTTCAGGGCCAGATAAAGGTACGAGCTGACGCGCCGATAGTCCTCGGTGGCCGGCTCAACGCGGCCAGAGCCTCGAGTCGTGGAACGGTTGATCTAACAGCCATAAAGGGATTCGGCGCTCGAGAAGGTCTCGACTCGGGCGGTGTGATTGCGGTCGAGTACGCGGACTTAGCGGGAGTGAGGTTCGAACACCTTATCCTGAGCAACACTTTTCGCCACATCAGCCTCGACGGGGCGACTATCGGGCACTTGCAGCTTGGGCCAGCCGACAAGAAATCCAAGATCGCATCACTCACACGGACTCGTCATCTTGCGATTGAGCGGATCACAACCCCAGAGGGCGAAGCGTTCAAGACGGTCCGCGACTGGCTTTTGAGGTCGGAAGAGCAGACCACCAAGGGTCATCCAGAGTTCTTCGCTCAGCCATGGTTGGCTGCGGCGGATTCCTACGCGAGCGGTGGGCTACATCGTGAAGCTCGCAGACTTCGCTACCAAGCTACAGACGAAATGATGAAAAACCGGCGCGAGTGGTATTCGCCTCTGGCGCGACAAGTGTTGCGCGGAACGATCGGCTACGGATTTAGTCCAGAACGTGCGTTGGTCTCTCTCGGTGTGCTGTGGGTGCTCGCCTTTTCGCTCGGGGTCAGTTTTCCCGATTCGTTTTCGCCTACTGACCGCAGTGCGGCGCTCTCGCTAACTCTCGAGGCGCCCGCGGCCGCCAACTCCCCGGCGGGCGCAGCCGAACTGGCGACGGTCGATATCTCCGAAGGAGAAGAGTCAGTCCAGCCAGCAACGGGAAACACTCGCCCGGTACCCACTGCATACGCCGGTTTTCAGGCCGGGTTGTATGCCGTTGACATAGTCGCACCAGCAATACAAACGGGGCAGTTCGAGCTCTGGAGAATCAATTCTGAATGGTGGCTTGTGGTGGCGTTCAGCGTCATTAGGGGCCTCTCATGGGCCGTTCTCGGACTCTTTGTAACGGGCATCGCAGGATTCTTCAAGGCGAAGTAGTCGCCACCGCTGCCGACGCTGACGTGACGCAGCGGGCATCACTGAGCTCGACGTGATCGCTCTGTGCGAGACGGCGCGGGGTGTGCAGGCGGCTACAAGTTTGGCGGCGCTGGATTGCGTGGTTGCCCTCATGTGGCGTGCCGAAGATTTGGTGGCGTCGCTGGGCGGTTCATCGTCGCGCGAAGATTCCGGCCCGTGCCGTGGTGTCGCGTTGCATGCGCGTTCGTCGGTGCTGCTCGCGGCCGGTGCCTACTCGAAGGCGGTGATCGACGCGGTGCATCTCGATATCGCAGACGTTGAGGGTCTCGGTGCTGAGGCTCGGGATGCCGCTACGCTCGGCTTCACGGCAACGGCCTGTATTCATCCCTCCCAGGTGGCTATTGTGCGCGAAAGTTATGCGCCCACGGTCGAGCAAATCGCGTCAGCCCGAGCACTTCTCGCCGCCGCGGAATCGCAGCCCGGAGTCTTCAGCTTCGAGGGTCGCATGGTCGACGGCCCCATCCTGAGGCACGCGGAGTGCGTTGTAGCGCGGGCCGGGTTGCGCGAGGGTTAGCAGTAGCGACTGCTCCCGCGAGAGCCTATATATACCGTATTCCCCGGCGATTTTTCGGCGCCCCAGGCGAACGCTGGGATAGAAGAGTTGGTTGGCCTCCGTTTGCGGGATTGCGTGGCTTCAAGATGCTCCCTACTTTTGAGGAGGTGCCCACAGCACTCAAGAGAGGTCTAGCAAAATGGTAGAGCGTTACGCAGTGCACCCTTCCGGCGCTGAGATTCTCATGCGCGAAGGCGAATCTGCCGCGGTGGCATTGGCTCGGTACGAACGCGAACTTGCTGAGATTGCGGAGGCGAAGCTGGTCGCTGAGGCGGTCGATGATGCGCTGACTCTAGACGTTGACGTATCGGCAACCGATGACGTACGGCCCACTGAGACGGGAATGGCGTGGGCAATTCGGAAGATCTTCTCTACCCATCGGCGACCATCAAAAACTGTGGTCTTGTCGGTCGCAGGTTCGCTGGCAGCTCTTTTGCTTTTGGCTGGTGTCGTCACTGCGGCGAATGCCATAAATGCCGGAATAGAAGAGACGGCTCTTCTCGCTGAGAACGCGGAAATTGCGGCGGCCAGGGCCGAAGCGGAGGCGATAAAACAGGAGGAGCAGGAAGATGCTGAGGCGAAGGCCGAGATCGCTCTGAAGAACGGTATCGAGTTTCAGAAGTCTTCCGAGTCTTACATCACTCTTTCCCAGGCAAGTGGTCTCGCGAGAACGATCAAGGATGTTCAGTCGGCACTTGATGGTCATTTGTCCCCAGGGGCGATCAGCTCCCGGATAACCAATCTGAACAGCCTTATCGACAGAGTGGGCCCGAAAGACACTCCAGCGCAGCAAGCTGCGAGGCAGGCTGAAATCCAAGCGGCAGCAGAACAAGAAGCGGCAGCTGTAGCAAAAGAAGCCGCTGAAGCCGCAGAAGCCGCGGCCGCGGCGGCTCAAATCGCGGCGGAAGACGTGTACGTAGAAGCAGTGCAATCAGGTGGGTGGGACGTAGTTGAAGAGAACCGCCCGTACATTCTTCAAGGTGCTCAAGATTTCTGCGACGATCTGACTTCCGCCGAGCAGTCCGCGCAGGCTTTGATCACCGTTATTAAGAAGAATTCTTCTAGCGGTTCGCTCGTGCCATTGGCTGCTACCGCGCTAAGTTGCCCAACCTATTCAACTTGGGTAGATATTTCCGCGGGTGCTTTTGGCGACGGCGGTCGAGCGGTCGGCGATTCTATTTCTGCAGGCACGTACAAAACCGTGCAAAGCAATCTTCGCAATTGTTACTGGGAGCGTTCCAACGGCCAGGGCAACATCATCGACAACAACTTCGTCACTTTTGCCCCGAACTCGATTCGAGTCACGGTCTACAACGGAGAAGGGTTTTCGACTAGTGGCTGCGGTTGGTGGGTTCGAGAATGAAGCAGGTGATCGACCGTGATGAGCGTCGGAGTAACAGACCTGCTTACTGAAGGGCGTCCAGTCCTACGACTCGGCGATGAAGGACAGGTATCCGCAACATTGTGAAGTTTTAAGCCACAACACACACGAAGGACACGAGAGAAACGCTGTGGTGCGGGATCGGAGTGCGAGTCTCGTCGCGCCAAGATTCCGGCCCCTACCGTGCGTGGTGTCGCGCTGCATGCGCGGTCGTCGGTGTTGTTGGCGGCCGGAGCCTACTCAAAGGTGGTGATTGATGCGGTGCATCTCGATATCGCAGACCTGGAGGGTCTCGGTGCTGAGGAGCGGGATGCCGCTGCGCTAGGGTTCACGGCCACGGCCCGCATTCATCCCTCTCAGGTCGCTATTGTGCGCGAAAGTTATGCGCCCACGGTCGAGCAAATCGCCTCAGCACGGGCACTTCTCGCCGCCGCGGAATCGCAGCCCGGAGTCTTCAGCTTTGAGGGTCGCATGGTCGACGGCCCCATCCTGAGGCACGCGGAGTGCGTGGTGGCGCGGGCGGGGTTGCGCGAGGGGTAGGAGGGGGGAAGGTTCGGATCTGACGCGAAGGCGAGCCTTGTCCCGAAACGAGTCGCGAGCAAGGTTCCGCATCTCTGGAAATGAAATCAGTTCCTCGCGGGCGCCTTCGGGTTCCTATATCCCCGGGATAACAATCTTGAAGAACGATCTGCGTGCGAAGAGCACCGTCACAACCCGGACATTCCCCAGCTACTTCACGCCGTCAGCGCCTCGTCAAGATAGGCGCGAAGCGGGGCCTCGCCGTCCCCTCAAAATCTCTAGTCGAATCTGGCAGCGGGCCTAATGCTTCTACTGAAGCTCCTCGATCGCCAGCACAGTTTTTTCGATGTCATTGTCTAAGTTTTCAGCATATCTGCGCAAGGCTTGAGATCGCGAGGTCGCGTTGCTGCGCTCGAACTGTACGGAGTGCTGAATTTTTCTCGTGATCGCAGAAAGGGAGCTCTGAAGCCTTGATTTCTGCTGGTCTAGCAGATCGAGTTGCACGAGCAAATCACGACGATCCTCCTCGTTCTCAGCGACAACAATGAGTTCTCTAACGCGGGTATGGAACTGTGCAGTTCCTTCAAGCGAGGTTTTGAGCTCGCGTGCCTCGGCTTCAAGGTCAGGAAGATGGCGCTTGTGCGGCTTTTTATCGTCACCGGATGAAGCATCAGTTCGAAGGAGTTCCTCTTCGATAACTTGTCTCTCTGCTGTCAACGATTGAAGGCGATCGCTCAAGACCTGTACAGCGCGAAACGGTGCCTCGGAGACCTGCTGGACTTCCCCGATGGATTCGGCACGAATGTCGGGCGATCCTCCGCGATCCTTCGCGTACTGCAGGAATCTCTCAGGCGTATAAAAGTGGATACGTTGATCCGTCGCTTCGTAAAATTCGTCGACGAGCTCGACGCGCGGGCCCATGGTGCGCCCTTTGAAGTTTTGCCACCAGTCCTCTTTGCTGTCGTCGGTTACAAAAATTACTGGCAGTTTTAGCGTTCTTCCTTTATCAAGAACCTGGCGCCATAGGACCAGATCGCCATAACGCTCTGGTTCAGGTTTGGCCTTGTCCTTGAATCCGGGTGGAATCGACTTCTCGTATCTTGCAGCGCCTTCGGTGTAGATGTCAGAGAGTTTATCTTTGCTAAACCCTGTTCCAACGCGGGAGTCAAAGAGGTCCGTGAGAGCGACTAGAACCGTGTCCACTCCGTCGTCAACAATCGGTGATTCGTCGAAGAGTCGGCGGGACTCGGAGATGGTATCTTTCACTTTGGATAGACCCATCTCGAGAGTTGTAGCAATTCCCTGCCGATTCAGCGACTGATGGCTTCTAAAACCGTTTAGCTCTTTCTCCACAAGACTTTGAGCTTTGGAGAGAGCCGACTCGATCGATTCGAAGGCTTGTTCTTGCTGGTCGATCACTTCGAGGCGGTTGCGATGAAATTCGAGGCCCACCTGGTGGGGTAACCACAATCGATCGGTCAGTGAGGTTAAAAGACTTAGGAAGTCTGACCTGGTTGAATCCGAGTATCGATAGAAATTTAACAATGCGTTCGTATCGAGGACGATGAGACCTCTGGCCCACAAATCATCTAGTTGTTCCTTTGAGGGCTGGTAGTAGCCACGGAATTGCTGCTTCATCGAAACCGTTCGTAGTAAGGCTGAGCGGCCCTCAGCTAGTTACACAGTATCTGTTCCAGCGAGTCGACCGCAGGTGTGACCATGTGTTCCGATCCGCAATCCTGTATGGAGCGGAACAGCGAATCTTCAAGCGTCCCTGCGGCCCAATTCTGAACTCTCTAGCTAGAGCGGTCGACGAGACGGTCCTCGTCACCTGATTGCTTCACGCTGATTCCTAGGCCGGCATTCTTGGTTATGCCACTATTTGTTGCATGGGTTTCTTCGACAAGGCAAGCTTGAGGCCGAGCGAGCGGCGGCAGCGGGTCGCGCTTCTAAGTGCTGAGCTGGACATTCAACGCGAAACGGCAGCTGAAAGAGCACGCTCTATACAGGTCAAGGCTTCGTTTTTAGTCGTGGTCGCTGGGCTCTTGGCCGGGACAGCGTTTGACACGCCAGAGGGGTTCGAGCACTTGTGGCTCTCCACTCTTCCGCTCGTGATGGCTCTTGGCACGGTTGTCGCCGCAACTATTGCGCTGTGGCCTGCGCCAGCGGGTGCGATCGACCCAGAAAAAGTTTGGTGGAAGTGGATCGACAACGCTCAGGGAGCGTATGAGCTTGAAATCTACTTATTGAAACTCAAAGTTGTGGCGTATAACGAGATGCAGCTCCGCACGAACGCGCGCGTTACCGCTCTCAAGGTTGGGTTCGTTTTACTTTCAATCGCTATTTCAATAGCGCTCCTGGTATTCATCATGCAGCGCCTTACCTAAGGAATGAATATGGCTAGAACACCGCAGTCTGAACCAGACGGCAACCCAGATGTCGGAGATAGTATTCAGCAGATTCAAGAATCCCCGCGGCCCGCGTCACGGATAGTTGCGGATGTTAGCGATGGGCTGACCACGCTCACGCATTCGGACGGCGAGCACCAAGACAAATCCGGAAGATAGGTTTCGCGGGTGGGGCGAGCGGGAGAATGCTGCTGGACAAAGCTCTCCTCGACCCCTAGAACTCCGCTGTTGCTTTCGGCCGAATATCTGCCTCATCTCATTAGTTAACTGCGAAAGCACCGAGATGCGGACGAACCTCGACCAGCTGCACCTGGGGTCGATTCCCGCTAGTGAACTCGAGCGGCTGCAGAATGGTCCCGCCTAAGGACTCGTTCGAGCGTGGGAATCTGATCGATTTTGGGGTTTAGCGGTGGCAATCAGAACGAACCAGCTGCAGGTGTCTGACGGGCGTTTAGGGAGAGGAATCGCACTTGCCGATCATCGCCGAGTAGCGCGACAGCTGTTATTACCCTTGTGTCGTTTTTGATCCCGTTCGATTGACGAGCTAGTCCTCGATTGCGGGGGGTCGGATCATCCGCAAGTTAGTTATACCCCCCTGATTGATGCAGTCTTCAGCTACCTGATAGACCTGCCAGAAGAATGCCGGATCTGACGCCGCAGAATTGACCGTGACTTCTACAGGAATGTACCGATTGAGTGGCACCGACGTGCCATTGAACGGATATCCGCTTTGATCAACTGTCTGGATCAGCAAGGGGGCCGAACTGGGCCAT
Organism: Rhodoglobus sp. G.S.23; assembly: GCF_056675935.1. NCBI lineage: Bacteria > Bacillati > Actinomycetota > Actinomycetes > Micrococcales > Microbacteriaceae > Rhodoglobus > Rhodoglobus sp. G.S.23. Next base: position 1,859,916 of record NZ_CM155237.1, on the reverse strand, counting down.
TCGATACCTATTCGGACTTCATACTCTCCCAGGCCCAATTCCGTGCTCCAAGTCCTGATGAGTGCCATGAAGTCCCCGACTGCGGATTCGATAGCTGCGGAATCAACCTGGCTGTCACGCATCATCTTGCCGCTCGTGCTCCGGTGGCCACCCACTGTGGCAGCCATGCTTACTGAGCCGTTGTCGTGAATCGATGCGCAGGCTCCACGCCAGAGTGCCCTATCTCCCGTCGAAGCGTTGACCGCCACCCAACGACGGAGGCCCGGTCTGGGGTTGTTCACCACGTTTTCGAGAGGGTGAATTCCGTTGTCGCTAGAAAACACCTGGCCCAAGCGCTTTGCACTCGTAAATATTGAACGAGCCTCTGCCCGCTCTCTGCGAACCGTGTTCGTAGAGAGCGATCGAGGGCGCGCGACCGCAACAACGAGGGCGCGCTGGTCACTGCTCCAATTCGTGGCGGTTTCGTCGTACAGCTGAGTCAGGAGCTTGTCTGTGCGGCGTCGTTCCTCTAGCCGAACGCGATATGCAGCCTCGATCTGTCGCTCCTTCATCCACTCGGTGTCAGCGTCGTTGCGAAGGGGGGCACCAAAGAATTTGTCCCTAAAAATCAGATGTGGGCCATCGATGGATGCGGGCACGACCACGACAACGGCCCGTTTGCCAGGAGTGCCAACTGCGTGCACTCCAATGAAGACAGGTGGGGTGATCGCGCCATATGCGGCAGCGCGCAGCGTTCGTTCGTGATTCTCAGTTAAGACGCCAACATCGGTGCGACCCGTTGCACGCTTCTGCTGTTCCGCCACGCCGTAAACTATGACGCCACCGCCGCTGTTGGCCATCGCAGCTACGTCCTTCGGGAAGTCTGTCTCCGCGAGGCCCTTGGTCGGGGGCAGCTCACTCTTCCAGTCGAGGTCATCGGACTCCGAGAGCTCCAGTTCTACGGCGGTATCGACTAAATCGTCGGTGATCGGACTCGGACCTCGGCCTAGGAGTCGGTGAAGCGCGGTGAACAGCATAAGCAACTATCGCAGGTTTGCCTTTATATCGGCTCGTCGAGAAAGCGATCGGGACGCGCGCAAATTGACATAGATTTTCGTGATTTTCGGGCGCGCTAGCTTGCCGGTGAGCGCAATCCTGCGGCTAACGATTAGCAAAATTCTTGTCAAGCGGGCGATTCTTTCTCCACCGTGGTTCCGGTGATGGGGCCCTAGATTGGAGTTGTGAACCCAGAACAAAGAATTCCACCCGTCGAGGATCTGCTGGCTTTTATTGAGGAGCAGGAAACTCGGATGCTCGGTCGCAACTATGACATTGAAAAAACACGCGCACGCGAGTTTCAGTTGCTCTACGGAGTATGTGCCCAAGCGATCCGCTATGCAGGCGCATTTGCTGCGCTCCACCGGACAGGTAGACCGCGCGAAGCAACCGTCCTAGCGAGGCAAGCAATAGAACATGCTGCAACGGCGCAATGGGCGAGATACACAAAAGGCGGTCTCGACCGGCTCGTCGTCACCATCCAAGCGACTCATCTCGACTTTTACAGCAAAATGTCAACCTGGCTCGAGAACGAGCAACTCGTCGAAGCTATGGAAGTTGAGACGGAACGTCTCGGTCAACTTGGCAAAGGCATGCCGCCTGTAGTGGATAGACTTCGTGCCGTCGATCAACGGCATATGCTCGAAATGGTCTACAAACAGCAGTCGCAGCTCGTCCACGTCACCAGTAGTTCCATGACAGGCTTCCTTCGACTAGAGGGCCCAGAGATGACGTTGAATGCCGCACCTGCGGATCCTCAGGGTGCGAACACAACCTATATCGCCGCGATGGCGGCTATGTTCGCCGCTTGGCTGGTGGAGGACCTGATCGTTGGGAAACCGGGAATGGCCCGACTAGATCGGCAGTCCGATGATTTGTTGCTGCCGATAAATGTTGAGAAATCTATTGTTAAAGCTGAATCTGCCTGAGCCCAAGTCGCAGCACTTCCCGCCATGTTTGAAGGTCTCTCGCGGTAATGGCACGACGCGTACCCGAGCGCACGGCGGACAGTTTCAAACTGCAAGGGCTCGACGTCTCGGCTGCTGCTCCTCAAGCGTGTTGACTATGGGGTGCGCGGCACGGTCGAGGCGCGCCCAGATTTCGACGTTATAGAACGGCGGAGTTGGGCGGGTATCGGCGGCAGGCCGCATGTGGTGCTGTCCGCGACCACTGCCTCGGACAACCGATCCCTAGGTCTGACCCAGTGGACTGCACGCCGTGGCTGTCGATCTGATTTAGCGCGCGGCGGGACCGTTCTTCATGGCGAGAGCTAACGTGTATGTGGGTTCGGCATCGTCGAGGCCAAGGACGTGGGGCGCCGATGACGCGGTTCGTGCTCTTGTCGGCCAGAATCTTTAGCGCTCCGTTCGCTTCAATAATTCGGTAGTTGGAAACCATCCGCTGGTGTCGGTGGACCGCCCCTGAACGCCTAGAGCTACACACTTTTCAACTTCTCCCGCAGCTGGCCAACAGTGGGCGCGCCGGCAAAGCCATCCGGAGTGACATAGCGGCGGCAGGCAAGCCCGACCGGGGCATCCGCCTGGGCAAAGTCCACGCCATCGAAGAGGATGCTGGGCGACCCGCGGAACCCCACACGCTCAGCTTCTTCGACCGTGTCGACCAGATGTCGCGACACCGTAATCTCCGGGAACTCTTGTACGAGTTCGGTGATGTGCTGATCGGCAACCTTCCAGTTGGGGCAGCCCTCGAAGTATTGCAGCGTGATTTCCATACCTTCACCGTAAACCTTGAAGTGCACTTGAAGGTCAAGCGTTAGTCTTGCCCAATGCTTATTGGAGAAGTCGCCGATCGCCTGGATGTTCCGCGCCACACGATTCGCTTTTACGAAAAGCAAGGGCTTCTGCCCGAGCCTCAACGGCAAGGCAACGGGTATCGCGACTACGATCCCGCCGTTGTCGACCGAGTCACATTCATCCGCAACAGCCAAGCCGCGGGGCTCACACTGTCGGAAATCATGAGCATCCTGTCGCTGCGGGATGCCGGCGAAGCGCCCTGCACCCACGTCTCAAGCTTGCTCGAACACAAACTAGAAGGCGTACAGGAGCGCCGGAAAGACCTGGCGGCGCTCGAAGCGGAGCTGAAGCAACTCATCCACGAGGCTCAAGCTCTCGACCCGGCCAACTGCACCGAGGCTGAGATCTGCACCATCATCCCTAATGCTCGGGAGTTATAGTGCCCGCAGCAGCTACTTCTCGACGCTTCGTCGGTGCAATCGCGAGCTTCGGCAGCGCGAAACCAGCTGTCAGCTCGTCGTAATCGTGCCAACAATCCAAGGGGTTCCCGTGGCGCAATCCGGTTCCGTCTTGGCGCTACGCGCTGAGCCACCACCTCCGCCTAGGGAAACGTTCTCACCAGAGTTCGCCACCACGTTGTTATCGGCGTCGAGCACATCGAAGAACTTCGCATCTCCAGTGACCGAGTAGCCCTTGGGCCACACGAGAGCTACAGGTCCGCCCTCGGTCTCCGCAATCACGCACCCGTTTGCGCCGATCTTTAGAGTTCCCTCAAGTAGCGCTTCCATCCCGCTGAGCTGCGCTGAGTTCGATGTTGCCAGCCGCACAGAGTCAGCCGCGCCAGTGTGCGACGGGGTAGCGGACGTACATGCGCTGAGGGCCATTGCTAATGCGACTACGACCGAAAGCGTGGCCAGCTTTCTCGAAAATGTATCCATGGCAGAGGATGCTACTCCTCGAACGTATTGACCATGGCGTGCGCGGCACGGTCGAGGTACGCCCAGATTTCGGCGTCGTAGAGCGGCGGTAGTTCGAGAGTGTCGAGGGCGTTGCGCATGTGATGTAGCCAGCGGTCACGGGCATCCGGGTTCACCTTGAAGGGCATGTGGCGCTGGCGCAGGCGGGGGTGCCCGCGTTCCTGGCTGTACGTGTTCGGGCCGCCCCAATACTGTTCCAAGAAACCCGTCAGGCGCTGGATGGCACCCTCGAGGTCGGGCTGCTCCGGATACATCGGCAGCAGAACCTCATCCGTTGCCACACCCACATAGAACTCGCGCACCAACTTCTCGAACGTGTCGCGACCACCAATAAGTTCCCACATCGAATCGGCCGGAGCATCCGGAGTCACCGCCGGTTTCGCAATGATGCGAATCTTCGGGCGCTTCGCGGGCTCCGCCGCGTTCGCAGTCTCGGCTACGTTCTCGGCGCCGGCGCCAGCTGCATTCTCAGGCTCAGCTACATTCTCAGAGTCGGTCATTTCTTGGGCTTCTCCTCGCCAAAGTTCACGGGCACCGGGCGCGTGCGGGGCGGTCGTGCACCGCGCACACTGGCAGCACCCTCAAAGCCACTCAACACGATCGAGTTCAAAGCGGGAAGTTTGACACCCGCCTCATCCAAATCCTTCTTCAAACGAGCCCGCAGCTCGCGAGCAACATCATCCTTCGTCGCGGATGCCGTCTTCACCACCAGGCGAACCACCACCGCCTCCGACGAAATAGATTCAATGCCCCAAATCTCGGGCTGCTCCAAGATGCGAGTCGTCCACTTGGGAGTCTTATAGAGGTCGACGGCGGTTTTCAGGATGCGCTCCTGCACGGCATCCACATCGGAGTCGTAGGGCACAGCAAGATCAATGATCACGCGCGCCCACCCCTGCGACATATTGCCGACCCGGGTGATCTCACCGTTGCGCACAAACCACAGGGTTCCGTTCACATCGCGCACCTGTGTGGTGCGGATGTCGACAGACTCAACAACACCAACAGCCGGTCCGAGATCAACAATGTCGCCAACGCCCAACTGGTCCTCGGCCACCATGAAGAGACCATTCAGCACGTCCTTCACGACGTTTTGGGCACCAAAACCTAGACCAGCACCGGTCGCTGCGGTGATGAGGGCGAACGCGCCCGTGGCGCCAGGAACGAAGAGATTGAAGAGCAGAAGCAGCACGACGATCACAATGGCAACCGTGACCAGACTAGAAAGCACCCCGCCCAGAGTGCGAGTGCGCTGCACAACACGAACGGCCGCCAGTGGCGAGGTCATCAAGACCTGAGTGTCGTGAATATTCTCTTTGTGCTTCACACCATTAACGATGCGGTCAACGACACGCTTGATGACGAAGACCAGAACGAAGCGAATGAGCCACGCGCCGAGAATGATCGCGAAGCCTTCGACAATCGGCCATGCGTCAAAAAACGCCTCAATGTTGGCGCGCAATCCGCCCAACGTGAAATCTTCCATGCATGGGAGCCTAGCGAGCGACTGCTGAATAGTCGCCGCTAGGCTCCCGCACGCACGCCGTGTGGCGTCTGGGTGCTACCAGTTGTCGCGAGCCTGAACTACCAGCGCACGCTCAACCCCCGCAAGGTTCTCCACGATGATGCGGCGCAAAGCCGGAACATCAGGGTTCGCCTCAAGCCACGCGTTCGTGGCATCCACGAGTCCTTGGCTGGCCAACGGTGCCGGGTAGAGGCCACGCAGGACCGTCTCGGCAATCGAGTAGCTACGGTTCGTCCACACATCGTTGATCGCCTCGAAGTACGGAGCCACAAAAGCTTCCAGCACTGCGGGGTCGTTGACGTGGGTATAGCCCATGGTCACGTTGCGCACGATCGCATTCGGCGCCTTGTCACTCTTCACGAGCGAATCGAAGGCGGCCTGCTTGCCAGCTTCAGTCGGAATCGTTGCGCGAACCCGAGCCGCAGCCTGCTGACCGTTCGCCGTCTTGTCCTTGGCGAGAGCCTCATCCACTTCAGCATCACCGGCAGCACCGTTGAGCACGAGGCCCTCCAAAAGCTCCCAGCTCAGGTCAGTGTCAATCTCGAGACCCTCAAGCGTGGTCGAACCGCTGAGCAGGGCGCGAAGCACCGTGACGTGCTGTTCGGTGGAGGCCACATTCGCAAAGTACTTCACGAACTGGAACTGAGCATCCGACCCCGCCTCAGCACTCTGAGCGAGACCCCAGAGGGTGTCGCCGATCTTCTCGATCGTGGCCGTACGACGCTCCGGAGCAACGTACTGCTTCGCCACCAGAACCAGCTGCGCGAGAGTGGTGCGGATGGTGGTCGACTCGGTCTCCGACGCAATGTTGCCGAGAACTAGGCCAACATAATCGCTGGCCGGAGTCTCAGCATCACGAGCAGCATCCCACGCGGCACCCCACACGATGGCGCGAGCCAGCGGGTCAGTGATGTCCGAGAGGTGCTTCATCGCGACAGCAAGCGACGAGTCATCGAGACGGATCTTCGCGTAAGCGAGGTCGTCGTCATTGATCAGGATCAGATCAGGGCGCTTCGTGCCCACAAGCTCAGGAACCTCGGTGTGCTCACCCTCAACATCGATCTCGATGCGGTGGTGACGAACAAGCTTGTCACCCTGCAACGAGTAGTAACCAATAGCGAGACGGTGCGGGCGAATCGTGGGGTAGTCGGCAGCCGCGGTCTGAACGATCGCGAAGCTCTCGACAGTGCCATCCTCAGCGGTGACAATTTCCGGGCGCAGCGTGTTCACACCAGCGGTCTCAAGCCAGAGCTTGCTCCACTCCATGAGCTCGCGGCCACTGGTCTTCTCCAGCTCGACCAGCAGGTCCTTGAGTTCGGTGTTGCCGTAGGCGTGCTTCTTGAAGTACGCGGCAACGCCGGCCATGAACGCTTCGAGGCCAACCCAGGCAACGAGCTGCTTGAGAATCGAGCCACCCTTGGCGTAGGTGATGCCATCGAAGTTGACGAGAACATCATCGAGGTCGTTGATCGAGGCGTAGACGGGGTGGGTCGAGGGAAGCTGGTCCTGCTTGTAGGCCCAGCTCTTCTCCATGGCCGCGAACGTGGTCCACGCTTCGGTCCACTCGGTAGCTTCAGCGGTCGCGATGGTGGATGCCCACTCAGCAAATGACTCGTTGAGCCAGAGGTCGTTCCACCACTTCATGGTGACGAGGTCGCCGAACCACATGTGAGCCAGCTCGTGCAGAATCGTGACAACGCGACGTTCCTTGATGGCGTCGGTCACCTTCGAACGGAACACATACGTCTCGGTGAACGTGACAGCGCCCGCGTTCTCCATCGCACCCGCGTTGAACTCGGGGACGAACATCTGGTCGTACTTCTCGAAGGGGTAGGGGTACTGGAAGTGCTTTTCGAAGTACTCGAAGCCCTGCTTGGTTTTCTCGAAAATGTAGTCAGCATCGAGGTACTCGCTCAGCGAGGCACGCGTGAAGATTCCGAGGGGGATGACACGGCCATCGCTCGAGGTGAGCTCGTCGCGAACCTCGGCATACGGGCCCGCCACAATCGCGGTGATGTAGCTCGACATGATCTGAGTGGGTGGGAACTCCCACGTGGCATTCTCGCCATCCACTGTTGGAGTCGGCGTGGGGGAGTTGCTAATCAGAGCCCAGCGTGCCGGTGCCGTCACCGTGAACTGGAACGTTGCCTTGAGGTCAGGCTGCTCGAACACAGCGAAGACGCGACGCGAATCCGGCACCTCGAACTGCGAGTAGAGGTACACCTCATCGTCAACAGGGTCAACGAAGCGGTGCAGGCCCTCACCAGTGTTGGTGTATTCGGCATCCGCCACAACCTCAAGAACGTTGTTCTCAGCAAGGTTGTCGAGCTGGATACGCACACCATCGTTCACGGCAGCAACATCAAGAGCGGTGCCGTTGAGCGTGACCGAATCAACCGTGCGGGTGATCGAATCAATGAAAGTGGATGCGCCAGCAGTGGCAGTAAAGCGAACAGTCGTGCTGCTCTTAAACGTCTCAGGACCCGTTGTGAGGTCAAGCGCAATCTCATAGCTGTCAACGTTGACAATCGCTTTACGTTCTTGCGCTTCAACTCGGGTGAGGTTCTCTCCGGGCACGTACAACTCCTTCGTTTTGGGGCGGTTTGTGACCGCACCCAACTAGCTTATGCCGCGCCCGCAGAATGTCAGCAATAGCGGATGATCGCGACCGTAGACTGGGCGAATGCGCATCCATATCGCCACCGATCATGCCGGCCTCGAGTTCAGTGCCACCCTGCAGCAGCACCTCACCGACGCCGGCCACGAAGTGATCGATCACGGCCCCGTTCAGTACGACGCTCTCGACGATTACCCTGGGTTCTGCATTGCCGCAGCGCTCGGTGTTGCCGCCGACCAGACTGCCGGTATCGAAGCGCTCGGTGTTGTCTTTGGCGGGTCAGGAAACGGTGAGCAGATTGCCGCTAACAAGGTGAAAGGCATCCGCGCCGCCCTCGTCTGGAATGACTCGACCGCCGCGCTCGCGCGCCAGCACAATGACGCCAATGTCATCTCTATTGGCGCTCGCCAGCACACCGTCGACGAGGCCACACGTTTCATCGACCTGTTCATCGCCGAGCCATTCTCCGGTGAAGAGCGCCACGCCCGCCGCATCGCGCAGCTCGCCGAATACGAGACGACAGGCGCCATCGCCGCGCACCCCTTCGAGCAGTAATGCCTGAGGGGCATTCCGTACATCGCATTGCGCGCCAGTTCGCGCTGCACTTTGTCGGCAAAACCGTCGCCGTGTCATCACCGCAAGGTCGCTTTGCTGCGGGTGCTGAACGCATCGACGGACTTCGGATGCTCAGCGCCAAAGCCGTGGGCAAGCAGATGTTCCTCGAATTCGAGCACGACCGCTGGCTGCGCGTGCACCTCGGGCTCTACGGAGCCTGGGATTTCGCCGGCAACTTCACCGCCGACGCGACCACGGCATCCGCTGCTGGCCGCATGGGGCAAACCAACCAGCACGGAACCGTTATTGATGGTGCGGCTGTTGATGGTGGGGATGCCGGTGGTTCGATTGCTAGCGGCGCGGCTAGTCGCGACACCGTCGTGGGGGAGCACGAAGACTCCCTCGCGAGCATCGGTGCCCCGCGCCGCACACGCTTGCGGATGTCGGAGCAAGAGAAAGCCAGCGATGCGCCTTCAGAATTCCCGCCAGAGCCCATCGGCGCCGTTCGCGTTCGCCTCCTGACCGACACCACCTGTGCTGACCTGCGCGGGCCAACGGCCTGCGAAGTGCTCAATCCTGACGAAGTGCAGATCGCGCTCAACAAGCTCGGGCCCGACCCTCTCGTCGATGACAATGGCGAGGCCGAAGAACGCTTCGTCGCCACGGTGCGCAAAAAGCAGACCGGCATCGGCATCCTGCTTATGGATCAGTCGGTCGTCAGCGGCATCGGCAATGTTTACCGCGCCGAGATTTTGTTCCGCGCTCGCCTCGACCCCCACACGCCGGGAAAGCTCATCCCCGAAGAACTTTTGCGCGAACTCTGGAGGGACTGGGCGCGCCTGCTCGAAATCGGTGTGCGCACCGGGCAGATGATGACCATGGAAGGCCTCACCGGCGACGACTACACGGCCGCGCTCGCAAACCGCGCCGACCGACACTGGGTTTATCACCGTGAAGGTCTCCCGTGCCGCGTGTGTGGAACGAATATCGCCATGGAACTGGCCTCGGCGCGCAAACTGTACTGGTGCCCTAATTGTCAGGCACCATTAGGCACCAACCCTCAGGGAGGCTGACATGCGACACACCCCCACCTACGTCATCACTGACCCGGCCGAAGTGCGCCGACTCGTCAGCGAAAACCCGTGGGCCACGATCGTGTCACCAACCTCGAACGGCATGGTCGCCTCGCACTATCCAGTGATGCTCGAAGAGCGCGACGATCAGATCAGTCTCGTCAGTCACTTCGGGCGCCCCGATGACGAACTGCACGAACTCGGCCAGCACGAAGTACTCGTCATTATTCAGGGACCGCACGGCTACATTTCGTCAAGCTGGTACCCCGAAGGCGATGACATCCCCACCTGGAACCATGCCACCGCCCACCTTTACGGCACCCCCGAGATCCTCAGTGAAGAAGAGAATTTTCGGGTGCTGAGTGAACTCGTCGATCACTTCGAACACCATGTCGAGCATCCGGTCAGCCTCAAGGATGACGAAGCCGGCGCTCGCCGAACCGCCAAAGGAACCGTCGGCCTGCGCATTGTCATCGACCGCTTCGACGCCCGCCTGAAGATGAGCCAGAACAAAAAGCCAGAAGTGCACCAGCACATCATTGATGAACTCAACTCAAATGGCACGTACAGTAGCCCAGAACTGGCCGCAGAAATGACAAGGGCACGACCGAGTGAAACTGAGTAACGCCCGCATCGTCGGAGATGATGCAACACGTTTCGTAGACGTGACCCTCACCGAGGGACGAATCTCATCCATCGAGCCGCACGACGCTTCGGCGACCGAAGCACACGACGACACCGTCGACCTTGACGGCCGCTGGATCATGCCCGGTCTCTGGGATCAGCACGTGCACTCCAGCATGTGGGCCCAACAGTCCCAGCGAATCGACCTGAGCCACACCACCTCAGCGACCGAAGTCGCGGTTACTCTCGCCACCTCCGTTCTGGCGCACTCCGATGGCATCATCGTCGGCCAAGGATTCCGGGACGCGCTCTGGCCAGACCAGCCCACCCGGGCACTGCTCGACTCCGCCGTTGCCGACATCGCCGTCGTGCTCGTCAGTGGCGACCTGCACTCCTGCTGGCTCAATAGCCTCGCCCTCGAACGGTTCGGCTTCTACGAGCATCCGACCGGATTTCTTCGTGAAGAAGAAGCCTTTGCGGTGGGAAGCGCGCTCAGCCGAGTCGAACCCGAAATTCTCGATGGCTGGATTCGCGACAGCGCACAAGAAGCAGCATCGCGCGGAGTCGTCGGCATTGTCGACCTCGAAATGACGTGGGAGTTCGACAACTGGCACCGCCGTATGCTCGAAGGCTTCGACCTGTTCCGGGTGCGCGTTGGCGTCTACCCGCGGTTCCTGGAACGAGCAATATCCGAAGGCCTCGCAACCGGGCAACAACTCGCCCCCCTTCTTGAGGTCGGGCCATTCAAAGTCATCACCGATGGCTCGCTCAACACCCGAACCGCGTACTGCATGGAGCCCTACCCCGGAGATGGCGAAAACCGGGGAATGCTAAATATCCCCACCGACGAACTCATCGACTGGATTCGCACCGCAAGTGACGCCGGCCTTTCGCCGGCCGTGCACGCCATCGGCGACGACGCCAACCGGCTTGCCCTCGACGCTTTCGAGGCCGTCGGATGCGGTGGCCGCATCGAGCACGCTCAGTTGCTTTCCCCTGAAGACATTCCTCGTTTCGCCGCTCTCGGAATTGCCGCAAGCGTGCAACCCGAACACGCCATGGATGACCGAGATGTAGCAGACGCTTACTGGGCTGGTCGCACCCACCGCACCATCGCGTTGCGAGCGTTGCTCGACGCTGGCGCGGAACTCCTCATGGGTTCTGACGCTCCGGTTGCTCCGCTCGACCCGTGGGCCACCATCGCCTCGGCGGTCAGTCGCAGTCGCGATGGGCGCGAGCCGTGGCATCCAGAACAGCGCATCACTATCGACGAAGCATTGCGGGCATCGACCCAATCAACAATCGCCGTCGGCGAGGTCGCCGACATTCTGGTGACACGAAAAAACCCGCTCGACTGCAGCGGTGAAGAACTGCGGGCGATGCGGGTTGATGCGACGATTCTTGATGGTCGCTTCACTCACAACGAGTTGTAGAACAACACATCGCAGGCAAAGCGACCACCAGAAAAGTTACTTGGTGGCGAGGTGGGCGAAGAGGAACCAGCGGTCCTTCTCAAGCCCACGAGCGATCTCAATCGCGACGTCTTCGCTGACCTTGTCGAGCTCGCCGAGCTCATCGACTGCGGTGCGCACGGTGACGAGCGTTGCGTCGATCGCAGCGATGACCTGAGCGATGACCTCGTCAGACTGCTGGAATCCAGCCGTCATGCTCGGGGTTGTTGCCTTGGCGCCGACGGTCTGGGTGCGGGCATCAATCGGGAGTCCAAGGGCCACAACACGCTCAGCGGCGGTGTCTGCCCATTCGCGGGCGTGGTCGACGATCACGTCGAGGAGTTCGTGTACGGCCTGAAAGTTGACACCACGAACGTGCCAGTGAGCCTGCTTGCCATCAATCGACAGTGCAGTGAGGTCGGTGACTACCGGACCCAAAAACTGGGCAACACCCGAGGTGACGTCAGGATCGGCTGAGGTCTGCGGAACTGCTTTAATCTCGGTCATTTGTGCTCCTTCGTTGTTCTTCAGATTCAACGTTACGACGCAGCAAAAATTTCACAAGCAAGCTGAGGCAACGCTAACCAGCCGCAACTCGACTCACGGGGGCTAACCCCACTGTCGATCGGTGAGCATCCACTCTGTTCGCCGTCCCTCGATTTCGTGATCCTGAATAAGGCAAACATCTGCCCTGTAATGCGCGAGACTAAAGCGAGAGACCAATGACGACACAGACAGCAGTAAAACCCCGCAACCCGTACTGGCAGCTGTGGCGCAGCACGCCAAAAGAGGTGTTGTACCTGATGCTGGGCTTCCCGATCGCGATGACCGGGTTTGGTGTGGCCATCTCTCTCGTCGCCACCGGCATCGGCACCCTTGCTATCTTCCTCATCGGTTTCTTCGTGATGATCCTCGCGCTGTACGTCGGTCGCGGCTTCGGGCTCGTACACGTCAACCTTCTGGAGTGGGCCGGCCGCCAGAAACTTGAACGCCCCGACTGGCAAGACGACCGTGCCGCCACCGGATTCGGCGGGTGGTTGAGCGCAACGCTCGGCAACCCGCACTACTGGCTGTACCTGCTGCACACCACCATCTTGGGCTTCGTTCTCACCCTCATCACCTGGACAATCTCATTCGTGTGGGTTGTTGTCGGGCTGACCGGGCTCTCGTCCTGGTTCGTTCGCAGTCAAGTCGATGGGGAAAACTCCGACTGGTCGCTCGGAGAATGGTTCTTCGGACTCCTCGGCGTAAACACCACCGGCTGGAACCTTGAAATCGCCGACAACATCGTCGCCTTCGCCGTCGGACTCATCTTCATCGCGACGCTGCCCTTCGTCACACGCGGTCTCGTCCTGACCCAGTGGTGGCTTGCCCGCGGAACCCTCACGGCCTTCAGGTCGGACGGGCTGCGCCGTGAAGTGCAGTCCCTCGAAGAGTCGCGCGGCGCGGCCCTCTCAGCAGAAGGCCACTCTCTTCGTCGCCTTGAACGCGACATCCACGACGGTCCGCAACAGCGCCTCGTACGACTGCAAATGGATCTTGCCGCCGCCGAACGCCAACTCGACACCGACCCAGAGAAAGCTCGTCAGCTGTTGACGGAAGCCCAAGCGCAGTCATCCGAGGCCCTCGAAGAATTGCGGGCACTTTCTCGCGGTTTCGCACCGCCGCTCTTGCTCGATCGCGGCCTTGTCGCTGCCCTCGAATCGGTGGCCACACGCTCCGTCGTGCCGACCTCGCTCACTTCAGAGCTTCCGGCCCCACTCATCTTGCCCGGTGAGATCGAACGAGCGTCGTACTTCGTGGTTGCTGAGTTGCTGACGAATGTCGCGAAACATGCTCAGGCCAGCCACGCCGAGGTGCACTTGAGCACTGAGCTGGCTGACGACCGTTCGTGGCTACTAGTGAAGGTCACCGATGACGGTCAGGGCGGCGCCGCTATCACCGCCGAGCACGGCTTGGCCGGAATCGCGGAACGCGTTCGCGGCGTCGGTGGAAGCTTCGAAATCGAAAGCCCTGAAGGCGGGCCCACCTCGGTGACGGCGCGACTACCGTTACCGAAGCAGAGTGCAGAACAGGCTCCCGTTGCCCTCTAGTCTTGAGCGCATGAGCCCTTTACGTGTTGCTGTTGCCGACGACTCGGTGCTGCTGCGTGAGGGGCTCGTGCGTGTGCTCGTCGAAGCAGGGTTCGATGTTGTCGGCGCTTTTGGTGACGCGGATGAACTGCTCTCCAATCTCGATAGCTGCGAGCCCGATCTGGTCGTGCTCGATGTGCGAATGCCGCCGACGTTTCGCGACGAGGGAGTGCGGGCGGCGATTCGTTTGCGCGAATTGCGACCGCAGATCGGCATCCTGTTGCTGTCGCAGTATGTCGAGGTTGTCTACGCCCAAGAACTGCTCTCTTCTGGCCGTGGCGGTGTCGGCTATCTACTGAAAGATCGTGTGGCTTCGCTTGATCAGCTTCGGGATGCTGTTGAGCGCATTTCTGCCGGCAGTACGGTGCTTGACCCTGAGGTTGTCGCGCAGTTGGTCGGTCGCCGTCAGGATCCGTTGATGACCCTCACGCCGCGCGAGCACGAAGTGATGACTCTGGTGGCGGAGGGGCGCACCAACGCCGCCATTGCCCAGAAATTGGTGATCGGAGTTGGCGCTGTGGAGAAGAACGTCACATCGATTTTTCAGAAGCTTAATTTGGAAGATTCCGGCAGCGATCACCGACGAGTGCTCGCTGTTCTCACCTGGTTGCAGCGCTAAGCTCACTCGAATTAGCCCTAGCGCAGCGCGCTGAACTTGGTGTTGAGGGTTGTGAGATCGCGGATGCGCCGCTCAAGTGTGATGCCCAAGAACAACACGATCGCGCCGCCGATAACTGCCCAGAGCCACCACGAGGTCAGTTGATAGAAGCTGATCAGCGCGGGAGCGAACGTGTGTGATGCGTGGATGAGTACGACAATCGTGGCGATAACGAGTGGTGCTTTGAGCTTGAGCCATGCCCCAACAACGATGATCGCTACCGCGACGATTCCGAGGGCGACGATGCGCCACTGAGTGCCATCGCTGTCAGTGTCGATGAACGTTGCGATGAGGCTTGGTGCCAGCAGGATGAGGAGCCCAGCACTGAGCCAACGCATGCTTCGAGCATCCGGGTCGCTCACCATTCGAAGGCTCCCGTGGGCGAGGAGGGCAACGCCGATGAGCACGGTGACCCATTCCAGCGGCTGCACGAGATCGCCGAAGTAGGCGATAGCTCCGACAATGCTGGCGAGGGCGAACCCGAGGTAGCTCATTCGGTGGGTGAGTGGTCGCGTCGATGGACGTGAAGCGAGCACGAGCAGTGCGCCGCCGAGGGCTGCGAGAACGATGATTCGGATGGTGTCGATTGGCTGGTCGCGCTGACCTGCCTCAAGAAGCGCGAGCGTCTCTATCGCGTAGAGCAACACGAGTGCGCTACCGAGTAGCACTTCGCTGAGCACGGCCCAGCGGGGGCGGTTATCGTCGTGCGAGAATCCGCTGGCGGCAGCACCGAAGCTGGCAAGGGCAAGCACCGCGGCGGCGGCGAGCAGTCCAGCGTCGAGTTCGGGCACCATCCCTCGACTGTCGGCGATCATGATGATTGCGCGCGAAGCGGTGGTGACGACAAGCCCGATCGCGGAGGCGATGATCGCAACGCCCCAGAAGTCGATGAGGTCGCTGCGCGGTTCCACGAAGGCGGCGGTCAGGAGCAGTGCCCCGCAGAGCCCAGCAATGACGAGGGTGCGGAGTCCGTCACCACTGGCAGCATTCAGTGCGAGTGGCAGTATCGCGATGAGGAGTCCGGCGAGAGTAATCGCCGGAGCCGAGGCTAGCCGTGCTTGCCGCAGTTCTGCGCGCGCGATGAAGATCGAGAGTGCGATGACGATGGCGGCGAGGGGAAGCACATAGGCTTCGAGCGCTTCGACGCGGGACTGATCGAGGCGCAACCAGAGCGCCCAAGTGCCGAACGCGACAGCACCCCATATAGCGTGGCGGCGCAATGATGCCGATCCGAACACTCCGTCACGCGAGATCGAGCTGAGGAGCACCGTTACCGACACGAGCAGCGCGATCAACCATGGCGTGTGCTGCGGTTCAAGGATTGCGCTCACTGTGGTGATCGCGGCAACAGCCAGCGCGCTAATCTCGCTGGCTCGTCGAACGGGAGCGTCGTGGTCGCGCAGGCGCAGAATCACGCTGAAAGCGCCGACGAGCACGGATGCCGTGGCGGGGGCGAGTTCGATGGCGACCGTGGGGAGTTCGATCATTCTGCTTGCGCTGTCGAGCAACCAGGCCGTGGCGGGGGCGAGGGCGGCAGCTGCAGCAATTGCTTCGGGAACGGAGGCGCTCGCACCGCGCCCAAAGATAGTGAAGCTCAGTGCGGTAAGTACGAGAACGGCGCCAACGACGTTGACGATGGACAGATCGAGCATGAACGGAGCGGGTGACCCGGCTCCACTTGCAAAGGCCGTGCCCGCAAGGTTGGCACTCCAGAGGGATGCTGCCGCCAGAGCCGTGACACTGAATCCGGCCCACCACAGCGTGCGGGGTTCGAGCATGGCGTTCTCACGTGAGCGCATCATGAGCGCTCGGGCGATCATCCCGAAGCCAAGAATTGCGGCGATGAGCCAGAATTCGAGGTAGAGCGTTGCGCTGACGACGTAGGTGCCGAGCGCTACGAGCACAGCGAAGGTGAACGCCACGTAGGCAACGGTGCGGGTGAGTGGCGGCTTCGCGAACCGAGCGTTGGTGACGAGGAGCGCAGCGCCGAGAGTCACCAAGGCAACGATGCGGATGCTGCTGAGCGGTGTCGACGAACCGTTCAAGTCGATCGCGATGATGCCTTCGACCGCATAGAGCAGTACGACGGCGGCGCCCAGTAGTGCGGGGCTCGACTTCTGCCACAGAGTTGAGTGCGAAACGCGCGCGAAGTCTGTGTAGGCGAGCCCGAAACTGGCAACGGTCAGAAGCGTCACGGCGCCGATGAGCATGAACTCGGCGTTGGGCTGAGCACTTGGTGCGGCAGTGAACGAGTAGAGGGTGCGGGCTGCTGTGGCGGTGATGAGTCCGGTGGCGGCGGCTACAACGCTGATGCCCCAGAAGCTGAGCAGTGACGGGCGTGGTGCGATGAAGGCGGCCGCGAGCAGGAGTGCCCCACAGAGTGCGGAGATGATGAGCGTACTTGTTCCCGAGCCGCTTGCTGCGTTGAGCGCGAGCGGAACTACGGCAATGAGGAGGCCGGCGAGTGCGATGAAGGGTGCCGAGCGCAGGGAGGATTCCCGTAACTCTGCGCGGGCAGTGAAGATCGAGATAGCCAACACGATTGCGGCAAGCGGGAGTACGTAGGCTTCGAGGGCCTCAACCCGGGACTGGTCGAGGCGCAACCAGAGCGCCCAAGTGGAGAACGCAACTGCGCCCCAGATGACGAAGCGACGCGGCGAATGTGAGCCAAAGATTCCGTCGGCGGAGATCGACGCCAGCAGAAGCGTGATCGAGACGAGCAGGGCGATTAGCCAGTGCGTTTCGTGGGGTTGAAGAATTGCGCTTGCCGTGGTGATTGCCGCAACCGTTAGCGCGCTGAGCTCTCCAATGCGCCGAACGAGCGTGTGGTGTTGGCGCACGCGAAGAGTCATGCTCAGAGCGCCGACGAGAACGGATGCCGTGGCCGGAGCCAGCTCGATCGCTATGGCGCCGAGACCGGCGGTGCGGCTCGCACTATCGAGCGCCCACACCAGAGCGGGAGCGAGGGCGGCAGCAGCGACGAGTCTTTCGGCAGTGCGCGTCTGCGTCGGGCTCGTCACACCCGTGCCGGTAGACGCTGTGCTGGTAGAAACTGTGTTGCTGAATGTGGTGCTCCTCAGCATGGTGATGCTGAGTATGGTGACCAAGAGCACGGCGACGACCACACTGATGATGTTCAGGCTGAGAGCGAGCGGTGCGTCGGGGAATGGGGCCCCGTCGACTGTCGAGGTCCAGAGAATGCTGCCTGCCAGTGCTGTGCTGACGAATCCCATCCACCACAAAACTCGTCGTTCGAGGTCGGTTACTTCGCGCGTGCGGGGCCAGAGCGATCGGGCACTGATGATCACGGCAAGAACGGAGACGGTCAGCCATGATTCGAGAGGGTTGGGGCTCGTGGCGGTGAGAGCGAATTGCAGTTGTTCGCCGAAGCCAGCGGCCGCGAGAAGAAGCGCGAGCATCGCCGTGCCGAGCATCGTGGCGCGAACGGCAACGGCGGTGACGAGGTAGCGGGCGGCGAAGAGAATTGCGGCGGTGCCCATGCTGGCGAGTAGCCACGTGCCGTAGCTCGACCATCCTGAGACATAGGCGAGCACCAGAGGAAGGGAGCCGCCAATGATGAGGATGACCGTGCTGGTGCGTAGCCCAGGGCGGCGGCGCTGGCTGATGCCAATTGCGACCACAGCGAGTGCCGCCAGCGCGAGCCAGACCGCAATGACCGGCAACAGCGTTCCGGCCAGCGGCGCAGCGAGGGCGAGCGCAGCACCGGCGCTCGCGAGCACTAGGGGGAGCCGTGCGCGAAGTTGTCCTGTAGCCCACCACGCGAGCGTCATGATGACGGGAACGCTGAGAATCGCGAGTTGGGGCCAGCCGTTGTCGCTGACGTCGAACGGCGCGCTCGCCGGTGTGATGCGGCGCAGCGACGACTGAGTAACGTACTGCATGGCAATAGCGAGTGAGCTCGCGAGGGGCGAGATGAGAGCGATTGCGGTGATCGCCCAGACTCCGAGCGACGCCCAATGGGTCGTGTTGCGGCTCGCAGCGCCGAAGTATCGTCCGCTGCCTTCGCTGAGTACAGCTAGGGCGGTCAGGGTTGCGACGACGGCGAATGCGCCGATAGGGGCATCAGTTTCGATGAGATTCCACATCGCAGTTGCCACGGTTATCCCAGAGATCACGGCAAAGCTATTACGGATGATCGTGCCGAAACCTGCCCGCTGTGCGGCAACACTGTGGGCTGCCGCGACGGCGCCCAACAGGAGGAGCCAGCTTGCGGTCGAGTCGTCGTCTGACAATCGGAGCGGGAAATAGAGGGAGGCGAGCGCGCTGAGGAATCCGATCGAGAGTGATACGAACGCGTAGACGATCATGATCACTCGCTCGGCTACCCCACGGTAGTTGCCGTGGGCGGCGGTCAGGTAGATGAGCGTCGCGGCGGAGAAGGCCACCATCGGAATCAACACGAAAGTGTTCGGGGAGTCTCCATTGGCGAGCCCAGCGATGAGGAGTGCGGCGGCGGGAGGGAACGCGGCGAAGCCAAGCACGTTGACGAGGGTGAGTTTGCTCGCCCGGTGCCAGAACATGAACCCCAGCGAGGCCACAATCAGGGCGGCTCCCCAGTACACGCGACCAGCGGAGTCGCCGACGACTAGTAGCTCGTTGGCGCGCACTGCATAGATATCGAGCACAACAAGCACGACGGCCAGTGCTGAGAGTGCTTCTGCTGTCGCGGAGAGCCCACGTTTTTTCACCATCGTTGCGCCGACGATGCTCGCGATAGTGATGGTCGCGATGATCGCTGACCGCCAGATGAGTCCGAAGCTAATGAAGGCGTAGATGAGGAAGAAGATTGCGCCGACCGACAGTAGTGACACTCCGACGATCAGCAGGATGACCTGGATGCCCGTATGTGAGCGAGCGGTGGGTGCTTCATTTACGCCGGACGCTGTGTATTCGGTCAGGCGAGGCGCAGGCTCGAGAGGGCTCGCAAGAGATGAGGTGGCTGCAGCAGCAGCCGAAGCAGCTGCAGCAACATCTGGCGCCGATGTCGGCTGCGGATATACCGGTGTTGCCAGTGTCGTCGGGGGAGCCTCGGCGGCAACAGTGTGAGTGGGGGAGGCCAGTGCGGCTGTTGAGCGAGCCGCGCGTTGAGCTGCGGCTGCTTCGAGCGCGGCTCGTTCGGCAAGACGGAGCTCATCGCGAATTCGCGTGCGTTCGGCGGCTGTCTCGAACCGGATCTTTCCGATCAGTTCAAGCCGCGCATCCATGAGTGCAACGACGTTGAGTGACTCGTCCCGTAGGCGAGCGGCGTCGGGGTGGTTCATGTCGAGCCCGCAACTCACACACACCAAGTTGTTCGGAAGTGCTACAAAGCAGGCAGGGCAGCGTGAACTGTCAATGAGGTCTTTGGGGCCACGGGGAAAAAGTACGTGGCCGACATGCTCAATGAAGGAACGCGGTGCACCAACCATTTACTCGGAGTTCCTTTCGGGAGGAACCCTCAGAGTAGCGTTGAATAATCCTTAAGAAGCGATTAGACGCGAAAGTGTGGACTGCTGCTGCGAGAAGCCATTCGCTATCTGGATTTCTGGGCGAGGCTTTTCGAGGCGGTTAGTCCACGCTTGACCATCCCACCAGCGCAGCATGTGGCTGCCAGCGGGATCCGGGTACCAACCGAAGGGGGGAAGTTGAGTAGCGGTGTTAGACATCGGGGGAGTCCAAGGTGCCCTGCCGCGGTGGGCGATACGGGTGCGGCGTGCGATCCAGCCGCGGGGGATCAGTTCGGCGAACGGCTATCCCCAGTATAGGGGGCACGCTCGAATCCTGACAAGGGGTCAGTTAGTTGCCGCGCGCGGCTAAACGCGACCCCTCTGACCGTGGGTAAGATAGTCGCGTGAACATCTTCGGTTTTGTAATCTCTTTGGCGCTCTTTGTCGGTGGAATTTACATGATGGGCGAAGCTTTTTATGTAGAGGGCCTCGAGTCGGTCGTCTTCATGGGCGGACTCCTCATCACGTGCCTCGGAGTATTCGTGCCGATTCACATCATGAAGCGCATCGATAGCTAGTTGACCGTGGCGAGCTTTCTGAGTCGGCTCGCCCCTCTTGCGTTGACCCTCCGCGGGTCAAAGCGCATGTTTAGTGATCCGCAAAAAACTCTCAACAGGGTTGAGCAGCTTCGACTGCACCCCGCACAGGCCACACCGCCAGCATCCATCTCCCGTCACGTGGATGTCACTTCTCGCGTTGTTGACGGATGGACAGTATTCGACGTCTCCGCTCGCGCCGGCGCTAGCCCAGCCAAGGCACTCTTTCTTCACGGCGGTTGCTACGTCTTCGAAATTGATCCACTTCACTGGCGATTTGTTGCCAAACTCGTTCGCGAAACCGGCGTAACCATCAGTGTTCCGATCATGCCGCTTGCCCCAGCCGGGCAGGCATCCGTCGTTGTCGACAAAGTTGCCAACCTGGCGCAGTCGCTGATCGCCGAGGTGGGTGCCAGCAATGTCAGTGTGATTGGTGATTCATCCGGAGGTGGAATGGCGCTCGCGGTGGCGATGGAACTTCGCGACCGCAAACACGAACCGTTGCGGGCGATCGTCCTGTCGGCGCCGTGGCTCGACATCAGTGGGACTGACCCCAAACTGGCGGAGATCGCGCCAAGCGATCCCTGGCTGGCTGTGCCGGGAACTAAGGCAGCGGGAGCACTGTATCGCGCAGAATTGCCGGAATCTGACTGGCGAGTAAGCCCGATCCACGGCGAGCTAGCGGGCCTCGGTCCGATAACCGTGTTCACCGGAACGCGAGACATCGTGCACGCCGATGCACTTCGACTGCTCGAACAAGCAACCGAACAGGGCATTCAGATCGACTTCCATGTGGGGGAGGGAATGATCCACAACTATCCGATCCTGCCTATCCCTGAAGGGGCGCAAGCTCGGGCAGTGGCAGCGACGGCTATTCGCTGAGCAGCCTCACAGAACCGCGTTAACGACTAAAGGCCGCCTCGAACGAGGCGGCCTTTAGTAGTGGAGGGGATACGGAGAATCGAACTCCGGTCATCAGTTTGGAAGACTGAGGCTTTACCATTAAGCTACATCCCCACTCGGCACCCGATCGTGCTGTGCGCCGAGGAATACTGTACCTGAAACCTTGCGAAGTGCGAAGTCGAGATCGATCGAAACTGCTTTCGCCGCCTATTTGCTGGCAAGTAGTCGTGGAGATCTACTGATCTGCAGATCTCGTCAACATTCCGTTCCCGGTCAGGCTAGACTTGCCGAGGCCAATTTTGTACCGGCGTGAAATTCTGCGTCGCGGTCAGATCTATGTACGGCGCCCGGGGCGTAGCTCAGCTTGGTAGAGCGCTCGGTTTGGGACCGAGAGGTCGCAGGTTCGAATCCTGTCGCCCCGACGAAATACACACAACGAATTACAGGAGTCCACAACGTGAAGACAACCGTTGAGAAGTTGAGCCCGACCCGCGTCAAGCTCAACATTTCGGTCACCCCAGAAGAACTCAAGCCGAGCATTGACCACGCGTACAGCCACATCGCGTCGCAGGTCAACATCCCCGGTTTCCGCAAGGGCAAGGTTCCACCACAGCTAGTTGACCAGCGCGTTGGCCGCGAAGAGATCCTCAATCACGCTGTGAGCGACAGCCTCGACGGTTTCTACCGCCAAGCGGTCACCGAAGAAGAGATTCGCGTTCTCGGCCGTCCCGAGGCAGACATTGTCACGTGGCCCGAGGTCAAGGACTTCAGCGGAGAGCTCGTTCTCGCAATCGAGGTTGACGTTCGCCCCGAGTTTGATCTCCCTGACTACGACAAGCTCACCCTCACGGTTGACGCTGTTGAAGCATCCGCGGATGACGTGAAAGATGAACTCGACACCCTGCGTGCACGGTTCGGCACCCTCGTCACCGTTGAGCGCCCCGCAAAGAAGGGCGACTTCGCTCAGCTCGACCTCGTAGCCAAGATTGGCGACACCGAGGTCGACTCCGCATCGAGCATTTCGTACGAGCTTGGCTCTGGCGAACTGATCGAGGGCATCGATGAGGCGCTCGACTCGCTCAGCGCCGGCGAATCGACCACCTTTGAGTCAGTTCTTCTCGGTGGAGACAACGAGGGCGAGACAGCAGTAATCAGCCTTTCACTGCTGACCGTCAAGGAGCGCGAGCTTCCTGAGGCAGACGACGACTTCGCCCAGATGGCCAGTGAGTTCGACACCATCAAGGAACTCAAGGCTGACCTCAAGGAGCAGGTCAAGCGCTCGAAGGCCTTCGGCCAGGGTGCAGCAGCTCGCGACCAGATCGTTGACGAACTGCTCAAGACTCTTGACATCCCCGTTCCCGAGAAGCTCGTTGAAGACGAAGTTCACCGTCACCTCGAGAACGAAAATCGCCTCGAAGACGACGAGCACCGCGCTGAGGTCGTAATCGCTAGCGAGAAGACTTTCCGTTCACAGATCCTCCTCGACTCCATCGTTGAGAAGGAAGAGATCAAGGTCAGCCAAGAAGAGCTCACCTCGTACCTCGTGCAGGGTGCTCAGCAGTACGGCATGGAGCCGGGCGAGTTCATCCAGGTTCTGGACAAGAACGGCCAGATCCCCGCAATGGTTGCCGAAGTTGCTCGCAGCAAGGCCCTCGCGGTCGTGCTCAGCAAGGCAAAGGTTGTTGACACCAAGGGCAAGACAGTAGACGTGTCGGCATTCACCGCCATCGCAAACGCTGACGTTGTCGAGGATGACGCTGCAGTAGAAGAAGCAGCAGACGAGTCCTAAAACACAGCTTCATACTCGTGGCCAGCTAGTTATCTAGCTGGCCACGAGTTCGTTAACGAGTAGTGTGCGATCAACCAGTGATGGTGTCGAGGAACAGCCGCGAGTAGCGTGCACCGTCGACTCCGAGAGCCACATCGATCCGGCGGAATAGCGGATCGCCAGCGCCCGACTGTTCATGACCGGCAGTTCTATGGTCAACAACGGTCTGCCCCCGAGTAAGCGGATCGCCGAGACTAACTCGAACAGGCAAATTCGTGGTGCTCAGACCATCCGGATCGATCGCGGCGCACACCGCACCCGCGTCTCCGATGTCTCCATGGCCTTCGCCAACAACTCGCACCTCGCCACCCTTCACGGTGACTATGTGCTGGAGCAAGCGACCTGCTAACTGCGCGCCTGGTTCGGATGCCGCTGCAAGGTCCGCGATATCTGTGGGGGAAATCGTCACCGAGTAGAACACATCGAGACCATACATAGTGATGGGAACGCCAGAACTCAACACGATTTCGGCGGCCTCTGGATCGTGCCACGTGTTGAACTCGGCAACAGCTGTCGCGTTGCCAACGGAGGCCGAACCACCCATGAACACGATTCGTTCAACGTTGGCCAAAACTTCGGGATACATACGCACCAAGAGGGCAATGTTGGTCATCGGTGCCAACGGAACCACAGTCACC
Organism: Rhodoglobus sp. G.S.23; assembly: GCF_056675935.1. NCBI lineage: Bacteria > Bacillati > Actinomycetota > Actinomycetes > Micrococcales > Microbacteriaceae > Rhodoglobus > Rhodoglobus sp. G.S.23. The sequence continues at coordinate 1,836,103 of NZ_CM155237.1, read as the reverse complement.
GGGGTAGGGCTGGCAAGAATTTCGCGGCGCAAGAGTTCAACAGCATGCAGCGGCACAGTGCTGCGTGGTGAAGGCGCGAGGTTCAGGTCGCCAAGGCCGTCTGCGCCATGCACATGAGCGGCATGGTTAGCCTCGGCGAGCAGCGGGCGACTGGCACCCGCAGCGACCGGAACATCGCCGGCGCCCGCAGCATCCAGTACCGCAAGCGTGTTCTTGACGACCTGTCCAAGGCTGGCGTTGCCCGCGACACACGTGACCGCACGCAGATTAACGTCGGGATGCCGCACAGCGACCATCAGGGCAAGGGCATCGTCAATGCCAGTATCAACGTCGAGAATCATTTGCTGCATGACGCAATGCTAACCGCGGCGGAGCTGCTTAATCAGCGACAAGTTCGGCCGCGTAACCACGCACCGAGCGCGAGTAAATCGGCAGATAGTCAGCCAACGCCATCAGGGCAACGGCAGCCGCGTGAGTTGACTCTCCGCGACTGGTCAACGCGAGAGCGAGAAAGGCAGCAGAAGGCCCCGTCCACTCATCATCGGGATGCTCGTGCAATTGCTGCTCAAGCATCGCTATCGCCTCATCGAGGCGACCGAGATTGCGCAGCGTGCTCGCCAGCTGAATGATTGCGCGTGGCCGTAGCGCGACATCCAGCCCGTTTTCGAGCGCTCGACGATAGAGCGGTTCGGCTTCAGCTTCGAGGCCGGCATAGTCGCGAGCTCCTGCGGCCTCGAACAAAGCCTCGGCATCGTCACCATCGCGTTCGGCGACAAGCTCATCGATAGCGATGACAACATCGCCTTCTGCCATGGACTCCGCGTTGGACCAGATATCTGCGACTCGGTCGCGCCAGTTGTCATGCATTTTGTGAGCCTACAAGCACCGGTGAACGACGCGGTACTTTGCCTAGGGCGAACAAGCCAGAATCGGGACGCGTACTCGGATACATTCGTATCAAGCGATTACTGAAACGGAGCGCAACAATGGCCCAACCGGCATTGGTCTCAAGTGTTTTTGACCAACTCCTCAAAGATCGCATCATCTGGCTTGGCTCAGAGGTGCGGGACTCAAACGCGAACGAGATCTGTGCAAAGATCTTGCTGCTCGCGGCAGAGGACCCCAAGCGCGACATCTACCTCTACGTCAACTCACCCGGTGGATCTATCACCGCGGGAATGGCAATCTACGACACGATGAAGTTCGTACCGAACGACATCGTTACCGTCGGCATCGGCCTTGCCGCGTCGATGGGGCAGTTCCTGCTCTCATCCGGCACCAAGGGCAAGCGCTACATCACCCCGAACGCTCGTGTTCTCTTGCACCAGCCGTCGGGCGGATTCGGCGGAACCTCTGCTGACATTCAAACTCAGGCTGGCGTCATCCTCGATATGAAGAAGCGCATGGCTGAGCTCACTGCAGAGCAGACCGGCAAGAGCGTCGAGCAAGTGCTCATCGACAACGACCGCGACAACTGGTTCACGGCCCGTGAAGCGCTCGAATATGGCTTTGTTGACCACCTGCGCGAGTTCGCGTCCGACGTCGTAGGCGGCGGCGGAACCGAAGAGGGCGCATCCGACAACGACGCCACCAGCAAGAAGGACTAGCAATGACGAATTTCAACCTCGGAGCACACGCGCCCGCCGGCATTGGTCGTCCGGATGTCGATGCTCGCTACATTCTGCCGACGTTCGAAGAGCGCACAGCCTATGGCTACAAGCGTCAAGACCCGTACGCGAAGCTGTTCGAAGATCGCATCATCTTCTTGGGTGTGCAGATCGACGATGCTTCCGCTGACGACGTTATGGCACAGCTTCTCGTTCTCGAGAGCCAAGACCCTGACCGCGACATCGTGATGTACATTAACTCGCCCGGTGGCTCGTTCACCGCGATGACGGCTATCTACGACACGATGCAGTACATCCGTCCCCACATCCAGACTGTGGTTCTCGGTCAGGCAGCATCTGCCGCCGCCGTGATCACTGCTGGTGGAACGAAGGGCAAGCGTCTCGCTCTGCCCAACGCTCGCATCATGATCCACCAGCCTGCTGGCGGTTCAGAAGGTGCAAGCCAGGCTTCGGACATCGAGATCCAGGCTCGCGAGATCCTGCGGATGCGTACGTGGCTCGAAGAGACCCTGTCGCACCACTCGAACCGTACGCCCGAACAGGTCAACAAGGACATCGAGCGCGACAAGATTCTGAGCGCCGCTGACGCTGTCGAGTACGGTCTTATCGACCAGGTGCTCACCAGCCGCAAGACGTTGCCGGCGATCACAAGCTAACGAACTCAACGCAGCGCTAGCGGCTTCGGCCTATAGCGACTGTGCAGCACTGAGGCGGTCATCCGAATTGTGGATGACCGCCTCAGTCAGTTAATTGTCGGAGTCGTCAGCCTTCTTGCGTCTCGCGGAGATGAGGAAGGTCGCAACGCCAGCTACAAGCACCAAAGTAATCGCGGAAGCAATCAGCACAACCGTCGACGCATCGAGCGTGGGGCTCGCATCAGTACTCTCGTTTTCAGAGTGTGTCTGGTCTGGTCCCGGTGCAGCCTCGTCGAGAGTTCCGCCACCGCACGCTGGGGGAGTGGTGAGCCCCCTAGAGATTGTTTGGCTTGAATCGGGCTTCCAGTCGAATCCGACCTCTCCAGAGATCGTGTGACCATCTGCGGAGACTACCTGCCACTGCATTAGATAGTCGCCAGCCTCCCCAAGCGTGGCTCCGGTAGAGAGCGTTGCATCACGGATGGCGAAACATCCGTCACCGAAGTACTCTCCCGATTCGTTAGTGATCTGGATGGCGAAGCCGCCAGCATCGCCGGAAAGGTCGAGCAGAGTGTCGTTTGTGGTCACGGAAAATTCCGTAGGCAACTCAGTGACGATCGCACCCTCTTCGGGATTGCTCGTGACTAGGTAGTTATGTGCGTACGCGGGCGCGGCCACGAGCAGCATGAGCGCTGCAATCATGGCCGCGCTAAGCGCAGCGCCGGTGCGGGTAATTCGACGCATCTGTGGAGCTACTTGCTGGTGGGGCGACGGAAAGCGAAGGCCAAGACCAGCGCTGCGAGTCCAGCAACGAGTCCAGCAATTCCGAGACCGCGCGCGACAGGATCACTGCTGTTTGCAGCCGCAGCGTTGTCACTCGCTGCCGCGTCATCGTGGCTGTCATCGCCGCCGTGCGTGTCTTCGTCAGTGGCAGCAGCATCGTGATGGCCAACCGGCTCGTCGTTGATGTAGAGCACAGGGGCAGGCTTCTCCGCGCCCTCTCCGGTTCCGCTCCAGCTAACGACTGAACCATCGGTGTACGTCTGGTCTGCCGTGAGCACGACGCTGCCGACGTCGGGGATGGGACCGAGTGAGACGGGCAGGAGTAGGAGCGCCCCGTCGCCGAGTTCTGAGCCAGCCTGAGCGGTCCAAATGATCGACGTCACAGCTTCGGTGATTTCGCTTTCGCCGACCATGACGGGTTCGGAAAGTTCGCTGCGCACAAGCTCGGCGTCCCAACCGGGAACCGGAACAAAGCGCACACTCGTGAAGGGCGTATCGGTGGGCAGTTTGAGCTCTACCCGGTTAGTTTTTTCGGTTTCTGACTCATTCGGCACCTTAACGGTGATGAGCGCGTACGAGCCAGCTTCGGCTTGCCCGGGTTCGATCGATACGTGTGCGATCGCAGCGAACGGGGCCGCAATAGCCAGGGTTGCGCCTGCCGCGAGGGCGAGGGCAGATTTTGTGAAGGCAGCTTTAGTCAAAATAGTCATTTCGTTCTCTCTGAAGGGTCGCAAGTATGCGACAAAAGTAAGGGGATGCTGTGCGGGCTAAGCCGCTGTGGTCGCGGCAGGTGGGCCGCGATAGCGCATCGTTGAGAGAAAACGGGTGGCAAAGCGCGCGAGATGAAGTGGTTGCTCAGGTCGGGGAACACGAGCTGTTCGCACTGTGATCGCGACAACCGGTGTGAGTAGCCGTGCCAGGAACAACCGTGCCGTTGTCAGAAGACCCCAGAAAGCGACCTCGGCGTAACGGACCATGACGATCGTGACAACGGCAGCACCAAGGTGGGAGAGCGACATGACCGAACTGGCGCTCTGAGTAACAGAGCTGAAGTTCACGGTCATCGCCGACATGTCATGGCCCGCAATTCCCTCAGGCGCGAGCATCGTACTAAAGAGTGCGTGGTACATGGCTTGGCTGGCAACGATCGCCACGGTCAGTCGTGCAAGTGAGACAGTGCGACCGGCGAGCAATGTGCACACCGCGACAGAGATCGCCAGCGACACGGCCATTCCGAACAGCGACGGGGAAACCCCGCCAGCTAGGAGATGGGAGAGGGCTGCGGCAAGTGTGGCAAAGAAGGCTGCCGCACTTCCACGAAGCACGCGCATTGCACGGGTATGCATGGGGCTCCTTCTCTCAGCTGCATCGAACTCGTTAAGCCTAGTTCGTATCCGGAGCCAGATTCGCTTGGTCGGTCACCCGGTGGCTAGTGGCCGGGCCTCGACGCGCCGAAACGCCGCCCGTAATGGTGACGGAGACTGACCCAAAATCGGGTTAGGCTCGTAATCAAGGTATTTACTCAAGGAGAGGAACCGGCATGGCCCGAATTGGGGAAAGCGCGGACCTGCTCAAGTGTTCCTTCTGCGGCAAAAGCCAAAAGCAGGTTCAGCAGTTGATTGCCGGTCCCGGCGTCTATATCTGCGACGAGTGCGTAGATCTGTGCAACGAGATTATTGAAGAACGCCTGGCTGAAGCCGGCGAAGAGGCGTCGAGTGAATTCGACTTGCCCAAGCCCCGTGAAATCTACGCCTTCCTTGAGGAATATGTCATCGGCCAAGAGGCCGCCAAGCGCGCTCTCTCTGTAGCGGTCTATAACCACTACAAGCGCGTTCGCGCCCGCAACACCATCACTTCTGCTGATGCGGTTATCGATGATGTCGAAATTGCGAAATCCAACATCCTGCTGATTGGCCCAACTGGTTGCGGCAAGACCTACCTCGCGCAGACCCTCGCGAAGCGACTCAACGTGCCATTCGCCGTTGCGGATGCCACAGCACTCACCGAAGCAGGCTACGTCGGTGAGGATGTTGAAAACATCCTGCTGAAGTTGATTCAGGCCGCAGACTATGACGTCAAGCGTGCTGAAACCGGCATCATCTACATCGACGAGATCGACAAGATCGCCCGTAAGGCAGAAAACCCCTCCATCACTCGAGACGTATCGGGTGAGGGCGTGCAGCAGGCGCTGCTCAAGATTTTGGAAGGCACTGTCGCCTCTGTTCCCCCACAGGGTGGCCGCAAGCATCCTCACCAAGAGTTTATTCAGGTCGACACGACCAACGTGCTCTTCATCGTTGCCGGCGCTTTTGCTGGTCTCGAAGAGATCATCTCCAATCGCGCAGGCAAAAAGGGCATCGGCTTCGGTGCGCCGCTCCACAGCAAGGGTGACGACGTCAACCTCTTCGGTGAGGTGCTGCCGGAAGACCTCCATAAGTTCGGACTCATTCCCGAGTTCATTGGTCGACTGCCCGTCGTGACGACGGTGACCCAGCTGGACCAGGTCGCTCTCATGGATATCCTTACGACGCCGAAGAACGCGCTCGTGCGTCAGTACCAGCGCATGTTCGAGATTGACGGAGTTGAGCTCGAATTCGAGCATGACGCCTTAGAGTCGATCGCTGACCTCGCCGTGCTTCGTCAGACCGGCGCGCGCGGACTGCGTGCGATTCTTGAAGAAGTACTTGGTCCGATTATGTTCGACGTGCCGTCAGACGAAACCGTCGGCCGCGTTATCGTCACCAAGGCTGCAGTACTCGAGAATGCCGCACCGACGATCATCCCGCGCGAGATTATGCGCGAAGAGAAGTCAGCCTAACTCGCAATTTTTCTAGAGTTCATTCTCCGGAGTTCATTCTCCGGTAGCGACTGGAAGAGTGCTGGGCAGTCGGCGCTAAATAATGCTGCATGCGCACGGTTCCTGACGGCGAGAGCCTTCCCGTAAGTACTCCTTCGCACCGCTCGCTGCTCTTCCTGCTCTGTCGGGAGTTCTCTTGGCGTGCCCAAGCATTAGGGGCACAACTCATAAGCCTGCGACACCCTCACGGCGCCCTATTTTCGCTTCGGTGGTCTCGAACCGTTGACAATCTCACCTACTTAATTCTATAGTTTGTTTAGTCCTGAATTAAGGGGAACCCATGGCGCTTCGACCGATGGCACGCACCGACGTAAACCGATCAGCAATCCTTGCTCATCTCGGTGCACACGGCCCGGCCTCTCGAGCAGAGCTCGCACGAACACTGAGCCTCTCACCGGCTTTGATGACCCAACTCACGAAAGACCTTCTGAACGACGGTCTGCTCAGTGAGTTGGAACATCAGCCATCGCAAGGTGGACGCCCGGCGCGGATGCTCGGCCTTGTGTCGAGCGCGGGGCGAGCGGTCGGTGTGAAAGTTGCCTCCGATCACGTCGCCTTCGTCGAAGTGGGAATCGATGGATCACTGCTGCGCACGGCGAGCGAACCATTCGATGCAGCGTCAGCCACCATGCTCACAAGCCTTGCCGGCCTACTGCGCGCATTCATTGCCGGAGGTTCCGAAGCACCGCTGCTCGGCATCGGAGTCGGAGTTCCCGGTGCCGTTGACTCGCAGGCTGAAGGTGTAGTCAGCTCTACCCAGCTGAAGTGGAACAACGTTCCCATCGGCGCCACTCTTCGGCGTGAACTTGGAATGCCCGTTCTGGTCGAAAACAACGTCAACGCCCTCGCGATGGCTGAACGGCTCTATGGTCTCGGGCGCCGTCATCGCAACTTTCTCGCCGTCACAATCGGAACCGGTGTCGGTGCAGCAATAGTCGTCGATGGGGGAATAGTCCGCGGTTTCGGAGGAGGCGCCGGTGAAATAGGACATGTTCCTGTTCGCGACAACGGCCCACTCTGCAGCTGTGGCAATACCGGATGCCTCGAAACTTTCGTGTCCGAATCTGCCCTGGTCGCCACAGCCAGAGACCGCGGCGTCATCGCAAGCACCGCGGGAATCACTGCGCTTCGCGATGCTGCGGATCAGGGGAACGCTGAAGCGATCGCCGTGTTCGGCGAAGCTGGCCACCTGCTGGGGCGCGTAATTGCCGGACTCGTGCATGTAATTGACCCTGAGATTGTGATCCTCCTCGGAGAAGGCACCGCTGACTGGCACCACTGGTCCTTCGGATTTGAACCGGCCTTCCGTGCGGCACTTATCCCGTCCCGTCGTGGTATTCCCGTTGCTGTTGAGACTTGGCAGGATGCCAGTTGGGCACAAGGAGCCGCCACCCTCGTGCTTGCCACCCCGTTCGATGCAGAAGGTATCGCCGGGGAACAAGGAGACTTGGTTCGCCAACGTCTGGTCCAGCAGGCATCGCCACCGGAGCGCGCCTAATGGCAATACCAACCGTATTGAGTGCGACACCGACCCCTGACTCCCCGGCAATACGGCTGCGGAGCTCAGCTCTTCGGAGAAGACGGCCCCGAGCATCCGCTGGCTACGTGCTTACCGTTCTTGCATTTCTCCTGCCCAGCGCCATACCGCTAGCGCTCTTCGTACTCGGCCCAATGCTTGCTGCAGCGTGGATCAGCTTCACCGAGTGGAATCTCATCACGCCAATGGAATTTATCGGCTGGGCTAACTACCAGTCGCTGCTTGCCGACGAGCGCACCGCCGAAGTCTTTCTGCACACCATTCAGTACATCGCAGGCTACTTACCCCTCGTCTACATTGGCGGGCTCGCACTAGCACTCGCACTGAACCGTGCGCTCAAAGGCCGTTCCCTCTGGCGCGGCATCTACTTTCTGCCCGTCGTAACCAGCTGGATCGCCGTCGCCATCGTGTGGCGTTGGTTACTCAATCCGAACAACGGAGTCGTCAACCTGGCCCTGGGATGGTTCGGAATTGATGGCCCCGGCTGGTGGACCGATCCCGACTGGGCAATGATCTCGATCATCCTCGCCAGTGCGTGGAAAGACCTTGGATTTGTGATGGTTATCTTGCTCGCCGGTCTTCAGTCGATCAACCCTGACCTGTACGACGCAGCAAAAGTTGACGGCGCCGGTGCATGGAGTCGACTGAAGAACGTCACGATCCCCATGCTGAGCCCGAGCAGTTTCTTCGTCGTCGTCATCTCCCTCATCAACGGCTTCCAAGTGTTTGATCAGGTCTACGCAATGACCGGTGGTGGACCGGGTGGATCCACCCAAGTAGTGGTTCAACAAATCTACGACCTGACGTTCCGCTACGGGGCCGCAGGCGAAGCCTCCGCCCTCTCATGGTTGCTGTTCATCGTGATTCTCGGCGTAACAGTGATTCAAATTATTGGACAGAAGAGGTGGGTGCACTATGCATAATTCACAGCGCGTTCGCCCTAAATCGATTGCATTACACGTCGTTGTCATCGTGGGCGCTGTGGCAATGTTCTTCCCGTTCTTGTGGACCTTCATCACCTCCATCACGCCAGGCGCAGGTTTTTCGATTGCTCCGCAGCTCTGGCCAGAAAACCCCTCATTTGAGGCGTACCAAACGCTCTTTACCGAGCGACCTTTTGCGCGAGTTATCGCGAACAGCGTCGGGCTCGCCCTTGTGACAACCGTGGCGCAACTGTTCACAAGCGCTACAGCCGCCTATGCCTTCAGTCGATTGCCATTTCGTGGGCGCGGCGTCGTATTCGCTATCTATCTGGCAACCATGATGATCCCGCTGCAAGTGCTTATCGTGCCCCTATTTGCCGAGCTCAAAGCCTTCGGGTTGCTGAACACCTACCTAGGAGCGCTCTTGCCGACGTTTGCTAGCGCCTTCGGCATCTTCCTGCTGCGGCAAGCCATCAACCAGGTTCCACGCGACCTAGATGAAGCAGCGACGCTTGACGGAGCCGGGCACTTTCGAGTGTTCACCCAGATCGTCCTTCCGAACATCCGGCCCGCGCTCGCAACGCTCACAGTCTTTGCCTTCATGAGCAGTTGGAACGCGTTCCTCTGGCCGCTCGTTGTACTTCGTTCACCCGAACTACAGACACTGCCCATCGCGCTCGCCGGACTACAAGGTCAGTACACCACCGCGTGGGATGTCGTGATGGCCGGCTCAGTCGTGAGCATCCTGCCGATGCTCGCGCTCTACATTTTCGCCCAGAAGTACATCATTCAGGGCGTTGCAAGCTCAGGGATCAAGTAGGCCCCGGGACACCAGAGATCCATTCATCACCTGACATCAAAGGAGATATCTAGCATGAAACGTTCACTACTTGCTGCGGGAGGCATCCTCGGCGTCTCGGCACTGCTGCTGAGTGCGTGCGCCACGGAACCCGCGAGCAGCGACGACCCGGTAACGATCACCTATTCAAACTTCACCTCATCAGGAGGTAACGAAGAGAACCTGCAAACGATCATTGATGCGTTTGAAACAGAGAACCCCAACATCAAGGTTGAGGTGACGACGTTGCCCTACGGCGACTACTTCACGACCCTGCAAACCGACCTCGCCGCCGGCACCGTCGCGGATGTCGTAGACACGAACTACGACTTCTTCCCGCAGTTGGCCTCGAGCGGTTCGCTCGCCCCACTCGAAGTCACCAACCCCGACTCCTACCGCGAATCGCTCATCGACGCATACTCGGTCGATGGCACGAGTTATGGGCTGCCGAGCTCATTCTCCGACGTAGTGCTCTACTACAACGCTGATCTGTTCGACGCCGCCGGGCTCGACTACCCGACAAGCGACTGGACCTGGACTGATGAAATGGCAGCGGCAGAGGCGCTCACCGATTCGGCAACAGGAACTTGGGGAGATCACCAACCGGTGTCGTTCTATGAGTTCTACAAAGTGCTCGACCAGAATGGCGCATCGTTTTTGAGCGATGACGGTACATCGGTCGCGTTTAACACTCCGGAGGGCATTGAGGCTGCCGAATGGCTCACCTCAAAGAGTGGCACAGTCATGCCAACCATCGAAGAAGGTCAAGGCACCGCCGACTTTGACACCAACCTCTTCCTCGAGGGCAAACTGGGAATGATGCACTCCGGCATCTGGGTCTTCGGGGCGCTGGCTGATGCACCATTCACGTGGGACATTGCGGTCGAGCCAGGAAACACTCAGCAGGCCAGCGCAGTGTTCTCGAACGCGGTCGGTGTTTCTGCAGCATCCGATCACATCGCAGAGGCAAGCGCTTTCGCTGAATTCTTGACCTCATCACAGACGATGATTGACGTGCGCTTGGACACCGGTTGGGAGTTGCCTCCCACGAGCGATGAAGAACAGCTCGCCGTATACCTGACCAAAGACACTCCAGCCAACCGTCAAGCAGTTTTCGACTCGCTTGACTCGATTGCGCTCACCCCGCTTGTCGAGAATGGCCAGCAGGAGATGCAAGACATCGTCACCGAGGAACTGATTGAGGCGCAGGCTGGCCGCAAGTCAGTGGCTGATGCTCTCGCCAGTGCTGAAGAAAGAATCAACGCAGTAATCGGATAGCACTTCTCTCGAGTGAGGCCCACCCCGTTCACGTGAGTGTGGGCCTCACTCCCGGCCGGCCCAGGAGGGCACGCAATGACTTCACCCACCGACGACGAGTCTCTCGCGTCGCTCGCGGCTCACAGCGTCACACTGATCGCGACGCTGCAGCACCCCACCGGAGCGTACCCCGCGAGCCCCACCTTCTCAGCGTATGCCGGCTATTCGTGGTTTCGCGATGGGGCATTCATCGCAGACGGGATGTCGGCGGCGAACGCTGTCGACTCGGCCTCCCAGTTTTTTGACTGGTGCGAAACAATTCTTCTCGATCGTCGTACCCAAATTGACGCGATCGAGCTTGCCGAGGCAGCCGGAACACCGCTCGCTAACTCTCAGATGCTTGCCACTCGCTTCACTTTCAACGGTGGTGAAGGCAACGACGACTGGTGGGACTTCCAAACGGATGGCTTCGGTACGTGGGTGTGGGCTGCTATAGCGCATGCGCAACGGCACGGTCTCAGTGTCGAACGCTGGAGAAGGGGCATCGAATTGTCGGTGCGTTATCTTCTGGCCACCTGGCAGCGCCCCTGCTTCGACTGGTGGGAAGAGCACGAATCCGAGCGCCATGTCTCGACGCTGGGATGCGTCGTAGCCGGGTTGAGCGCGGCCGCTGACTCTGGGGTACTCGCGTCAGAGTGGCAAACACGGGCACGGCTCGCTGCCGCAGAAGCTCAGGACCTCATTCAGCGTGAGGGCATTCGTGATGGTCACTTGGTCAAGTGGTTGGGGTCTGATGCAGTCGACGGATCACTCGCCGCGCTCATCGCTCCACTCGGAGTAGTTGATGGCACTTCGTCTGTTGCGTCGCAAACTGTGGCGCGCATCATGGCCAAACTGGCAGTGAACGGGGGAGTGCATCGCTATCTCGACGACACTTTTTATGGCGGTGGACAATGGCCGCTGCTCAGTTGCATGGTCGGCCTCGCATACTCTGCCGGAGGCGACTCCGCACGAGCTCGCGAACAATTGGAATGGGCTGCCACGACCGTAACGGCTGAAGGGTTCTTGCCGGAGCAAGTCGATGACCACCTTCTCGCCCCGACGCGGGTTGCAGAGTGGCTCGAACGCTGGGGAACCGTTGCCACACCCTTGCTGTGGAGCCATGCCATGTTCGTGCGGCTAGCCGTGGAGATTGGCGTTTACGTGCCGCCAGTGGCAACCGAACCAGCACACGAAACTACTGAACGACACCACGGAAATGAAAGAGAGACTGTCTAGTGCTGAGACATCGACCACGAGGCTCGGGTCACCCATATTCGGTTGATACAGAACAGCGTCAGCCGGTAATCCCCATCGAAGGTGATGACCTTCGTCTGGGAGTGCGCGCGACCTCCGACGTTGACGAAGTAACCCTCGAGTGGCACGACGGCGAATCGATTACCGAGCATCCACTCGAGCGGGTTCAACAGCGTTCACGGGGACAGGCCGTTGACGGCGGCCACTTAGCGTCTGCTCAGGCCAAACTGGCGCGGGCCAGCACCGGCTTCGCGGTAGCAGTCAGCACCATAGGGGCGGGGGCTTCCTACCGCTACCGGTTCGTTGGAGGCCCACGCTCCTCACCACGCTCGCAGTCCACACGGTGGTTCTCTGTTCGAGCATCGGGTTGGCAGAGTGCGCCAGACTCCCGTGTTGCCGTGGATGCCGCTGCCGGGCTCGTTGCCGGCAGCGTTAGCGTACTCACTGACGGGCACGGAATCGTGAGAGTGCGATTCGCTTTGGCTCTTGAGGCTGGAGAGCACGTGTCTGGCTTTGGCGAGCGCTTCGACTCTCTTGACCATCGCGGGACGAGTCTCGACTCAGTGGTCTTCGAGCAGTACAAGTCGCAGGGCGCCGAACGCAAAACATACCTTCCGATGCCTTTCGCTCATGTCGTTGGCGGGCGCGGTTGGGGCTTTCACGTGCGGACGAGTCGCCGGGTGTGGTTCGACGTGGCGGAAAGCGATTCTGAGTTGCTCTGGATCGAGGCAGAGGTTGACGCGGCCGATGATGACGCCGAGGTGCTCACCGTCGGCGGTTATGACGGCAGTCCCGCTCAGGTGCTCAACCAATTCCTGGCCGAAGTCGGGAGACCGGAAGTGTTGCCGAGCTGGGTCCACCGGTTGTGGGCCAGCGGCAATGAGTGGAACACTCAAGCCGAAGTCATGCGTCAGATGGATGCCCATCGTGAGCACGGCATCCCGGTCGGTTGCGTCGTTATCGAAGCGTGGAGTGACGAAAGTACCTTCACGGTGTGGCGGGATGCGCAATACACGCCGACCCCCGACGGCGCACCACTGGCCCTTACTGACTTTAGGTTCCCCGCCGAGGGTGCCTGGCCCGACCCGAAGGCCATGATTGATGAGCTGCACGATCGCGACGTTCGCGTGTTGTTGTGGCAGATTCCCCTGATCAAGATGCGCCCCCACCCGGTGGAGCAAGCCCGTTTCGATGCCGATGCCGCAGTGGCAGAGGGCGTGCTTATTCAGGATGAGGACCCTCGCGGTGTGCTCAAGCCATACCGCAATCGCGGTTGGTGGTTTCCGCTCTCTCTGATGCCGGACCTCACAGATGACCGATCCGCTCGATGGTGGACGGAGAAGCGTCGCTACCTCGTCGAAGACATGGGCGTCGATGGTTTCAAGACTGATGGCGGCGAACATGCGTGGGGCTCCGAGTTGCACTATCGCGATGGGCGTCGCGGCGACGAAAAGAACAACACATTTCCCGTGCACTACGCGCGGGCCTACGGAGACCTGTTGCGGCGAGCAGGCAAAGCGCCGGTGACATTCTCTCGAGCGGGCTACACGGGATCTCAGGCGCACGGCGCTTTTTGGGCCGGCGACGAGAACTCAACCTGGGATGCATTCCGTTGGTCGTTGTTCGCTGGTCTCAACGCAAGTGCGAGTGGGATTCTCTATTGGGGGTGGGACTTGGCTGGGTTTAGCGGAGACGTGCCAACGGCGGAACTGTATGTGCGCTCCCTTGCCGCAGCTGCGTTCGTCCCGATCATGCAATACCACTCAGAGTTCAACCATCACCGTTCGCCGAGTAGAGACCGAACACCCTGGAATATTGCCGAGCAGTCAGAAAACCCCGCAGTGCTCTCAATGAGTCGCTCGATTGTTGAATTGCGCGAACGCCTTGTCCCGTACCTTGCTGCGGAGAGCGAGTGGGCGGTAGCCAACGGGACAAACGTGATGCGTCCATTGTTCTTCGACTGGCCTCAGGATGAACGACTCTGGAAGCAACCCTTGCAGTGGATGCTGGGGCGAGACATTCTCGTTTCACCCGTCACCGAAGAGGGCGCCCGTGAGCATTCGGCAACGCTTCCCGCTGGCGACTGGGTTCACGCCTTTAGCGGCGATCCCGTTGAGGGAGCGGCAACCGATACTCGAACAGTGCCGTGGGACGAGGTTCCCGTCTACGTGCGTGCAGAAGCGTGGCAGCGTTTAGCGGCCACATTTAACGGGTAGTGCGCGGATCGATGATCCTGAGGGCGACCGCGTCCGGTGATGGAACCTCAGCAAGATTCGGGTAGTGCTGAGTCAGGATCGCCCTCAGGGCATCGTGCTAGATGACATCTAAGTGTCGGGGTGCGCTAGGCGCAACCGGGACTATTGTGCCCTGTTCGGGTGGTTTGCGAAAGAGTTTCAGCAATTTTTGTTGAGCACGCACAATGATCGTGCGTTGATGAGCTGAATAGCCTGCATATATCGTCGAAACGCCCGCAACTGTTGCCGTGATCGAGGCGGAGTCTGAAGCATGCGCAACGGACTCCGCTCCGACGAAAGGGCTCTAGCTCAGCCCGCGACGATTCAGCAGAGGCTGCAGTTCGGCGTCACGACCGCGGAAATCGCGGAATGCTTCGAGTGGATTCTTCGAGCCGCCGACACCGAGAAGTTTTGATCGAAAACGGTCGCCATTGGCCCGCGTGAGCCCGCCATTTTCGGTGAACCACTCAACCGTGTCGGCATCCAACACTTCGCTCCAAATGTAGGAGTAGTAGCCAGCGTCGTAGGCAGAGTTTGCGAAGATGTGCTGAAAGTAGGTGCTTGAATACCGCGGAGGTACGGCAGCGTTGTCGAGACCGACCGCCGCTAGCGCCTGCGCTTCGAAAGCGGCAACATCAGTCACGTCATCGTCGGCGCCAATGCGGTGCCAGGCTTGGTCTATGAGGGCAGCAGCCAGATACTCACACGTGAGGAACCCCTCGTTGAAAGCAGCGCTCGCGTGGATGCGTTCGACGATCTCGCGTGGCATTGATTCACCGGTCTGATAGTGCTTGGCGTAGTTGTCGAGCACCTCGGGCCAGAGCATCCACATTTCGTTTACCTGACTGGGGAATTCAACGAAGTCGCGGTAGGTGTTTGTGCCTGAGAACTTCGGGTAGGTCACTCGAGCGAACAGCCCGTGCAATGCGTGCCCGAATTCGTGAAAGAGCGTGTTCACTTCGTCATAGGTCAGCAGTGTGACTTCGCCAGCCGCGGGCTTAGGCACATTGAGGTTGTTGGTCACAATGACCGGATGCCCGAGCAGATCTGACTGCGAAATGAGCGAGTTCATCCACGCCCCACCGCGCTTCGAATCACGCGTGTACAGATCAAGCGTGTACAGGCCAACCTCGGTGCCGTCCTCGTTCGTGACCTCAAAAATGCGAACGTCTGGGTGGTAGGCCGGAAGGTCATAGCGCTCACTGAATGTCACGCCATACAGCTTGGTCGCGGCAAAGAACACACCATCACGCAGCACGCGCTCTGCCTCGAAGTATGGGCGCATCTGGGTGGTATCGACGTTGTATTGTTCGGCCCGAACTTTCTCCGAGTAGTAAGCCCAATCGGCGGCGGTCACCTCAGTGTGAGCCAGCTTCTCGAGCGCAGCATGTTCTTCACGAGCATTGCGGGCAGCAGCCGGTGCGAGCTTTCCGAGCATGTCTGCCACGCGCTGCGGGTTCTGCGCCGTCTCGTCGGCCGTAACCCATGCCGCATGACTCTCAAAGCCCAACAGTGCCGCCCGCTGAGAGCGCACCTTGGCGATCTCAAGAACCAGAGCACGGTTATCGAAATCCCCACCCCGAATACCGCGGGCTCGTGATGCTGCCAAAACTCGACCGCGCACATCCGCATTGTGCAAGACAGACAAGTGAGGCTGGTTGGTTGGCAGAATCAGAGTGATCAGGTACTTGCCGGTGAGACCACGATCTGCTGCAGCACTCGCGGCAGCAGAAATTTCTGACGCATCGAGACCGGCGAGTTCTTCTGAACTATCCGCAACGATCGCAAGATCATTGGTGTCGGCGAGCAGGTTCTTCTCAAACTTCGTCGTCAAGCTCGACAGCCGGGAGTTGTATTCGCGCAAGGTGGCCTTGGCCTCGTCGTCGAGGCCAGCTCCTGAGAGCGTGAACTCTGTGAAGTAGCGTTCGACGAGGTAGCGCGCTTCGGCATCCAGCGTGCTGGAATCAAGGCCATCGTGAATACGGCGGATGCGCTCGTAGAGTTCGCTGTTGAGGCTAATGGCGTCGCGATGGGCAGCAAATTTCGGGGCAATGACTTCTTCAAGAGCATCCGTCGCCGCGTTGCTGTCGGCCGAGGTCTTATTGAAGAAGACAATCGCGGCACGCTCAAGCAGTTGACCGCTTTTCTCCAAAGGAATCATCGTGTTTTCGAAGGTCGGCGAATCGGTCTGAGAGGTTATCGCCGCTATCTCCTCAAGCTGCTGCGCCATGCCTTTCTCGAACGCGGGAGCGTAGTGCTCATCCTCGATATCGGCGAACGGTGGCATACCAAAGGGCAGCGTGCTGGGCTCAAAGAAAGGATTGGTCATACATCCACCCTATTCTCGGAGTATGACTAGAGAGCGCTACACCCACGGCCATCACGAAAGTGTTCTCAAATCGCACACGTGGCGAACCATCGCAAACTCTGCGGCATACCTCGAGCCACACCTGCAGCCAGGGCTCTCGCTTCTCGATATTGGCTGCGGGCCAGGCACAATAACGGCGGAGTTTGCCAAGCGGCTCGCCCCCGGCATGGTTGTTGGGTTGGATGCCGCTCCCGCAGCGATAGAAAAAGCCTCGGCCTTCACCGCCGACAACCTCAGTTTCGTCGTCGGTGACGCCTATGCGCTGCCATTCGACGACAACAGTTTCGATCTCGTGCACTCGCATCAGACTCTGCAGCATCTTGGCGACCCGGTCGCGGCGCTCGGAGAAATGAAACGTGTTGCCAAGCCGGGTGGGCTCATCGCGGTGCGCGATGTCGACTATGCGGGCGTCATCGCTTATCCCGAATTGCCGGGGCTCCGAGTCTGGGCTGAGCTCTATGACTCAGTGCACCGCAGTAACGGGGGCGACCCGAACGCGGGCCGGCGCCTGAAGGCCTGGGCGCTGGAGGCGGGGCTCACCGATCTCACCGTGACGGCATCCGTCTGGAACTTTTCCGACGCCCCTGACCGTGAATGGTGGGGCAGCATGTGGGAGGCGCGAGTGTTGGAATCGGCTTTTGCCGAGGATGCACTGAGCAAGTCGCTCGCCACACACGAGGTGTTGCAGCAGATAAGTGCTGCGTGGCGCGAGTGGGCAGATTCGCCAGACGCGTGGTTGGCAATGCCGCACGGTGAGATTCTCGCGAGAGTGTGATCTCACCGGCGGCCGTGCGGCTGCTAAAGCGACTAGGTGTGCGCTGCGACTAGGTGTGCGCTGCGATTAGTTCGCGGGTTGTTCTACTGTGACGTCTCCGTCAGCGGCTTGGCGCACGATGGTGCCGTCGTCAAGTTCGGCGACAGGGCGCGATTCAAGCCACGTGAGCGTCCAACGCCACGCACTCGTGTCGAGGTGGGCGATTTCTGCTTCAACGCCCGTGATTGCTTCGCGCGTTGCCGCGTCGAGGCGCTCGGGAGCCGGTTCGCCCACTGACCATCGTGTGCCGAGCTGCATTAAACGTTCTTTTCGTAGAGGATCCACGACGTGCGGTCTGCGACCTTGTCGTAGAGGCGCTTGGCGCTGTCGTTTTCTTTGTTGGTGATCCAACGAAGTTTTCCGCCACCATCTTCTGCCGCGCGGGCAGCGATGTCGTCGATGATTGTTCCAGCAACGCCAGCACCGCGGTGCTCAGGATCAACGTAGAGGTCGTCCATGAACCAGCCCCACGACGCGGTGAAAGTGTCTGGCAGGCGACGGTAGAGGCCGAAAGCGGCGATGTCACCGGGGTTAGGGCGGTCCTCGGGAGAGACAGCAACAACAGCGTTTAGTTGCGCCGAGTCATCCATGAGCCATTCCCACACGCCCTGAACGATTTCATCCGTGAACTCAGTGTCGTAGAACACGCCGTACTTGACGAAGTGTGCTTTCCACTGCTCAAAATCATCTTCTTGGATGTCGCGGATGGTGTACGAAGGCTTCTCTGAGTTCGTCATTCATTCAACAATACGCGGTTTTGGGGTTCGACGCCGAACTCGACGCCGAACCCTCCGTTGACCGCTAGGCGGAAGCTTCGGGTGCAGCTTCAACGAGAACGATGTCGCGGACCTCGATCTCGTCGGCCTCAACAATCGTGAGGTTGTGGATGCGGCCCACAGCCTTCAGATCGTCAATAGCGGCTGCGATCAGGGCTGGGCCTGCCAACGTTGCCGTGCATACTTCGGTCTTCTGGGATGCCTTTGCATCGGTCTTGGCGCGACGAATGCTGATGAGTGCTTGGCTGACGGCCGAGAACAGTCCGGTCGGTTCTGCCGTTACGCCCAATTCGTCTGCTGTCGGCCACGTCGCCGCGTGAACGGAGGTGTCGTGCGTCCAGCGCCACACCTCTTCTGTTGCGAAGGGGAGGTAGGGGGCGAAGAGTCGCAAGAATACGTCGATCGCGGTGTGCAGGGCGCGGTTGGCGCTCGCTTGAGCTTCGGGGGTTCCGGCGCCATAGGCGCGTTCTTTCACGAGCTCGAGGTAGTCGTCGCAGAAGGTCCAGAAGAACTTTTCGGTGACTTCGAGTGCCTTGGCGTGGTCGAAGTTCTCGAGCGCTGTGGTCGCCTGTGACACTACCGAAGCAAGCTCGGCAAGCATTTCGAGGTCGAGGGCTTCGGTTACAACGACACCGGAATCGGCAGCAACACCGGCAGGGGCGGGGAACGAGTACACAAACTTCGAGGCGTTGAGAACCTTGATCGCGAGTCGGCGACCGATCTTGATCTGCTTGGGGTTCTGCGGGTCGAAGGCAGCGTCGGTACCCAGTCGACTGGATGCTGCCCAATAGCGCACAGCATCCGAACCGTGGTCATCGAGCATTCCCTTGGGGGTTACTACGTTGCCCTTAGACTTCGACATTTTCTTGCGGTCGGGGTCGACGATGAAACCGGAGATCCCAGCATTCCGCCACGGCACAGTGCCGTGTTCGAGTTCGGAGCGCAGCGCGGTCGAAAACAACCAGGTACGGATGATGTCTTGGCCCTGGCTGCGCAGCGAGTACGGGAACACGAGGTCGAATAGCTCGGGATCGGTCTCCCAGCCGCCGGCAATCTGCGGGGTGAGAGATGACGTGGCCCACGTATCCATGATGTCGAGTTCGCCCTCGAAACCGCCCGGAGCACCACGCTGGTCTTCGCTGTAGCCCGGTGCCGTATCGGATGACGGGTCAATCGGTAGCGAAGCCTCGCTCGGAACGATCGGAGCACCCTTGACTCCGTCGGCATCCAGTTCGTACCACACGGGGATCGGCACACCGAAAAAGCGTTGGCGCGAAATGAGCCAGTCGCCGGTGAGGCCACCAACCCAGTTGTCGTAACGCACCCGCATGTGGTCTGGCGTGAAGTTGATTTGTTTGCCAGCCTCAATGAGGCGGCTACGCAGCTTTTCGTCGCGGGCACCGTTGCTGATGTACCACTGACGAGTCGAAATGATCTCGAGCGGCTTGTCGCCTTTCTCGAAGAACTTCACCTGGTGCTGAATCGGCTTGGGGTCGCCGATCATCTCGCCCGACTCCTTGAGCAAGTCGACCATTGCTGCTTTTGCGCTGAAAACTGTCTTGCCGGCGAGTTCGGCGTAGGCAGCGTGCGCAGCGTCGCTCACAATGACGTCGGGCGCGTCGGCAATGATGCGACCGTCAGCACCAATGATGGTGCGGTTGGGCAGATCGAGTTCGCGCCACCAGACAACGTCGGTGACGTCACCGAATGTACAAATCATAGCGATTCCCGAACCCTTGTCTTGCTGAGCAAGATGGTGGGCAAGGATGGGAACCTCAACACCGAAGATCGGTGTCGTCACCATGGTCCCAAAGAGGTGCTTGTAGCGCTCGTCGTCGGGGTGGGCTACGAGAGCAACACAGGCTGGCAACAGCTCGGGGCGCGTCGTTTCGATGTGGATGTCGTCGCCGTCGACCTTATGGAAGGCGAGACGGTGGTACGCGGCAGGTTGCTCTTTGTCTTCAAGCTCAGCTTGGGCAACGGCGGTGCGGAACGTGATATCCCAGAGAGTCGGAGCGTGGGCCTGATAGGCCTCGCCGCGGTCGAGATTGCGCAGGAACGCACGCTGAGCGGCGCGCTGAGCATCGTCGCCGATGGTGCGATAGGTGAGGTTCCAGTCAACGCTGAGGCCAAGCTGGCGCCAAAGATCTTCAAACTGCTTCTCATCTTCGGCGGTGAGCTCCTCGCATAGTTCCACAAAGTTGCGGCGCGAAATGGGCAGCTGGGCTGCGGCCTTCGTCGACTTGCCTTCACCGCCGTGCTGCGGAGGCTCAAAGCTCTCGTCATACGGGAGCGTGGGATCGCAACGCACTCCGTAATAGTTCTGAACCCGACGTTCGGTGGGGAGACCATTGTCATCCCACCCCATCGGGTAGAAGATGTCTTTTCCGCGCATGCGCTGGAAGCGGGTCACTAAGTCCATGTGCGTGTAGCTGAACACATGACCGATGTGCAGACTGCCGGATGCCGTCGGTGGGGGAGTGTCGACCGAGAATACGCCGCCAGAGCCATCCGCCAGCGCCTTGCGGCGATCGAACCGGTAAGTGCCTTCGTTCTCCCACACAGGAGCCCACTTATCTTCGAGGCCTTCTAGGGCGGGCTTGTCGGGAACGCTCGACGACATAAATACTCCGGTTCGATATATGCGGCACCGAGTCAAAAAGAGGTGCCTGAGTGTGAGATGTAGAAGAATTCTACTCGGCGTTGAGTGCGACGTCGATTGCGCTCTGAACGTAGGGTTCAAGCCGCCCGCGTTGAGGCCCCGCTTGCGCCCACTCTTGCGCCGCGGCGATGACACACGCGATGAGGCTATAGGCCTGAGCCCGAGCAGCATCCGAGTGGACACCGTTACGTCGCAAATACTCGCCGAGAAGTCGGGCCTGGCTGGTGAAGCGGCTCATTGCGGATGCTTGCAACTCAGTGATGCTGCCGATCATGTCGTACTGCGTCAAGACAAAAGGAACGTGTTCTGAGTCCAGCGGGGCAATCGCCGCCAGAACTGCGTTTCGGATGCCGAAAACAGCGGTGGGGGCCGTCGAAGCAACCGAAGATCCGGCGGCAAGGGCAACTTTCAGACGCTCAGTCATCGCATCGAGCTCGACCCAGAACACGTCACCTTTGGCATCAAAATAGTTAAAGAAGGTATTGCGGCTAACACCCGCTCTCGTGGCGATCTGGTCAACCGTCGTGCCGATGTAACCGTTCTCGACAAAGAGTTCGAATGCAGCTTCTTGGAGAAGTTCACGCGAAGCAGCGGGGGGTCGCCCCCGGCCGGGATGTCGAGTGGTCGTCACTGCATCATCCTCTCACTTACCCGGTTGCGTTCGTGATGGTGCCGCGCTTAGTGACCCCGAGCGGTGCACCCGAGGGAGGGCGGCGATAAGCGACCGAGTGTAGGGGGCTTGTGGTGAGGTAAAAATTTCATCAGTCGGGCCAGTCTCCACAATGCGCCCGTCGTTGATCACGGCCACAGTGTCGCTCATGTGGCGGATCACTCCCAAATCGTGGGAGATGAATAGGTAACTGAGCCCGAGGTGTCTTTGTAGGTCATCGAGTAGATCTAACACTCGCGCCTGCGTAGACACATCCAATGCAGACACCGGTTCGTCGCAGAGGAGCGTGAGTGGCTCGGGAGCCAAAGCGCGGGCAATGGCGACGCGCTGTCGCTGGCCGCCCGAAAGGTGGAGAGGTCGACGGTTCTTGAGGTTTCGTGGCAGGTCAACGGCATCCAAGAGTTCGTCCACGGACGACAGCTGACTCGTTTCGCCGGCAGTAGAGGCGGTGGCACTAAGAGCATCGATCAGGATTCGTTCAACACTCAAGCGAGGATCGAATGAGCTCAAGGGGTCCTGGTAGATCGCCCCGAGGGTATGTCGCAGAGGGCGGCGCTCGCGGGCATTGAGTGAACCCCATTCGGTGCCGTTGAGCAGAATCTCGCCGCTATCGGCAGTTTCGAGTCCGAGCGCGATGCGAGCAATCGTGGTCTTGCCGGAACCCGATTGCCCGACAAGTCCCAAGGTGGTTCCGGTTTCGAGAGTGAGCGACACACCACTTAGCGCTTGGATCGGTGCGCCAGTGCGAGTCGGAAATTGACGGGACACAGCTCTCAGTTGAAGCGCAGGCGTCATTTGATGCGCAGGCGTCAACCGACGAGCTGACGTCGTAGCATCCGCAGGGGATTCCATCGCGCCATCATCAACAGGCGCGTGAGGCCGCAGCGCGAGATGCCGAATGGCGTTGCTGAGCAATGGCACCCCGCGAGGAACATCCACGGGGATCGATGCCAGCAGCTGTTGAGTTTCGACCGCAGATGGAGCGTTGAGCACGGTCGCAGTGTCGCCGCTTTCGACGATGCGCCCCCGACTCATTACTGCGACTCGATCGGCGACGCGCGAGACAACGGCGAGGTCGTGGGTGATGAGGATGAGGGCGGTGCCGCTATTGGTGAGGGACCGCAACAGAGTCAACACTTTCGCTTGCACTGTCACATCGAGCGCGGTTGTCGGCTCGTCGGCAATAATCAGCGGGGGCCCTGCTGCAAGCGCTGTCGCAATGAGGGCTCGTTGCCGGAGCCCTCCCGAGAGTTCGCCAGAGCGCTGCTGCGCACGCAGCGCGGGGTCGGGAACGCCGACCGCATCGAGCAACTCGAGCACGCGGCGGTGTCGCTGGGCGTGGGTCAGTGTCGTGTGCAGTCGCAACACATCGTCAATCTCTCGGCCGACCGGGCGAAGCGGGTCGAGCGAAACCAGGGCATCCTGAAGCACGAGACCAATGGATGCGCCTCTAATGGCGCGCCAACGCCGTGATCTGGCGGCAGGCAGAGGTTCGTCTTGCAGCGTCACAGTGTCGAAACTCACGTGCGCATTCTGTGGTTCGAGGCCGAGCAGTGATCGGGCGGTAAGGCTCTTGCCTGACCCTGATTCCCCCACAATGGCGAGACATTCGCCAGCGCGCACATCAAAGCTGATGCTGTCAACAGCGGGTGCGGCCGTGCGGTCGAAATGCACGCTCAGGTTCTTCACTCTCAGTAACGGCTGCACGGTCATCCGAGTGCCCCCTGACGGGTTCGCTCATTGAGCGCACGACCAAGCACGGTGAACGACGCTGCGGTTGCGACGATGGCGAGCCCCGGGAACACCGTCAGCCACCACGCCACATCGATGTAGGTGCGACCGCTCGACAGCATTGCGCCCCATTCGGCTGCTGGCGGTGCGACGCCGAGCCCCAAGAATCCGAGCGATGAAGCCCACACAATCGCTTGACCGACTCCGAGCGTTCCCAACACGAAAATGGGGGCCAGCGCACCAGGGAGAATGTGTTGCACAACGATTCTGAGTCGTGAATGCCCGAGCACGGTTGCTGCTTCAACGTAGCCCGAGTTGCGCACACTGCGCAGTTGACTCCGGATGATGCGGGCATACCCCGGCGCAGTGGAGAGCCCCACCGCCACTGTCGACGTGACCACTCCGGGCCCCGCAATGGCGATGAAAACGAGCGCGAGCAGTAGGCCGGGCAACGCGAACATCACTTCGACGACTCTCGTGCTCACAAAGTCACCAACGCGGCCCCCGAGCCCGCCGAGCATGCCCAATACGAGAGCGAGACTGAGCCCAACAACCGTGGCAGCAATGCCAATGAGTAGTGAGTTAGCTGCCCCGAACACGACGCGCGTGTACACATCGCGCCCTGATTCGTCGGTGCCGAAGAGGTGCGCTAGTGACGGGGACTGAAAAGCGTCAACCGGAGCTACGGCATCCGGATCAGCCGAAGTCAACAATTGGGGCGAAATCGCGGCGATCAGAATCACCAGCAACGCCGCAATCGCCACAGCGGCCCCGGCGTTGCGGCCCAGTTGCTGCCACCGGTTTGCTGTCGGCCCAGCCGGGTTGCTCCGACTCAGTCGACCAGCAAGGATCTCAGTCACTGTTTGGCCACCCTGGGGTCGACGATTCGATCGATGGCGTCGGTCGCGACCGTGACGATGATGAAGGTGAGCGCCGACAGCAGAGCTACCGCCGTAACGACAGGGATGTCACGGATGGAGACAGCACTCAACAGCGTGCGCCCTAACCCTGGTCGCGCAAAAATGGTCTCCACGACCACGGCGCCGCTCAGCAGCGACCCGAATGCCCAACCTGAGAGAGAAATTCCGGGGAGCGCGGCGTGACGCAGCACATGACGGAATCGCACGCCCCGCTCACTTTCCCCTCGGGCGCGAGCGGAAACCACGAAGGGTTGCTCGTAGGCGTTTGCGAGCGATTCCCTCATGAGTTGGCCCAAGAATCCGGTCAGGGGGAGAGCGAGTGTGAGCACAGGCAAGATGAGCCCGAGTGGCCCGGGAACGCTGATCGGGGGGAGCCAGTGGAGGGTGTTGCTCAGAACAATGATTAGCAGCGAGGCAAGCCAGAAATGCGGCACGGCTGCAGCGAGCAGTTCGAGCCCTGACCCCACAGCGCGCGCCGGCCCACCGCGACCGCTCGTGACCAGCGTCAGCGCGACGGCCAGTATCCACGCAACAACGAGTGAGGCAATTGTGAGCACGAGCGTCGACCACAGTTGCGTGAGCACATACGGCGCCACCGCAATTTTGAGCGCGTATGACGTGCCGAAGTCAGCCATCGCGAGCTTCGCCATCGCTAAAAAATACTGGACAATTAACGGCTGATCGAGACCGTAATCAGCGCGAATTTGAGCGACGGCTTCAGCGGATGCCTGTGACCCTGGGCCACCCAAGATTGCGTCTACGGGATCGCCGGGAATCAGCCGGAGTGCGAAGAAGATGACGGTAGCCACCATCCACAAAACAAATAGACCACCGCCGAAACGGCGCACCACCCACGCCAGCGAACGCAATCGCGCTGCCGGCCGAGTGGAGAGCCGCTCGGCGGTAATGTCTGACCGATCCGTCACGACAGGAGTTCCTAGTCGTTAAGCCACGCGTCGTAGAAGGTGGGAGCCGAAACGGTGGGGAGGGCGCGGAACCCCTCGACGCTCGTGCTGTAGAGGTAGTGGTTCTGCTGGTCATAGAGGGGAAGCACGTAGTAGCCATCAATAATGATCGACTGTGCTTCTTCGTACAGTGCGGCTCGCTCGGCGGCATCCGAGGTCTGGCTCGCCGTCGTCAGGATCTCATCAAGCGCAGGATCGCTGATCTGGGCCAGGTTTGCGTAGTAGCCGCTCGGAGCCGGGATGATCGAGTCGGAGTGGTAGAGGATCCGCAGCACGTCTGGGCCGACCTTAGTGTAGGGAGCGCTCACAAGGTTGTACTCGTTCGTAAAGAGGGCGCCGTACCACGATGAAAGGTCCGTCGGGTTCAGATTTATTTCGAAGCCCACGTCTTTGGCTGACGCCTGAATCTGTTCGAATAGCGACTGCTCGGCCGGAATCGACTGGTTGGTGCTAATCGGGAAGTCAAGAGTCAAACGCACACCGTCTTTCGTGCGATAGCCGTCGCTGTCGATCGTGTCCCAGCCGGCGTCGTCAAGCAGCGCGTTGGCCGCATCCGGGTCGACGGTGAAGGCATCGGGCAACGAGACGCCGTCGGGTTCAACGCTCGAGAGAACTGAATAGGAGCGCTCAGCTGTGCCAAAGAACAGGCTGTCGATACCGGGGGAGACATCGACTGCCCGGATGAAGGCCTCACGAACGCGTTCGTCATCAAACGGCGCCTTGCCCGAGTTCAGTTCGAGTCGATTTGATGCTCCGGGGCGGGGAGCATTGAGCTCGGCAGTAGCGGGATCGCTCTCGGCGGAGGAGATGTTGTTCGGCTGCGCGTTGTCGATGACATCTACGTCGCCAGACTGGAGGGCTGCGTAGCGAGTTGCGGCATCGGGGATGAACCGCCATTCGAGCGAGTCGAGAAGGGCGGGACCGCTGTGCTCGGCATCGTCAGGAGCGGAGTTGTAGTTTTCGTTGCGCGCCAGAGTGATCGACTGTTGTTTGACCCACTCGGTGATGATGAATGGTCCAGTACCCACGGGGCTCTCGCAGTTTGTTGCTTGGTCGCGCTCGAGTGCCGTGGGGGATTGGATGCCCACCCAGGGCTGGGAGAGCGACTCGAGGAGCGCGCTATCGGGTGCAGACAGCGTGAAGCGCACCTGGTTGGCGGCGATAGCTTCGATGCCGTCGATCTTGCCGACAGCGAGGTAGCCAGTGGATGACGCGGTGTTTGGGTCTTTCAAGTGTTCGATGTTGGCCTTCACTGCTTCGGCATCGAAGGGTGTGCCGTCGGTGAAGGTGACGTCGTCGCGCAGTGTGAAGTCCCAAGTGAGGCCATCATCGCTGGGGGTCCATTCGGTTGCCAACCACGGGATGATTTCTCCGTCGGCATTCTTTGACACCAGCGACTCAATGTACTGAGTGCTGATGAGCGCTTGGGGGTAGTTGCCTCCGACGTGCGGATCTAGGCATCCGGGTTCTGCGTCTCCAGTGGCGTACACGAGCGTTCCACCGGAGATGGGCTCAGCAGCAGGTTCTGGTGTCGCGGTGCATCCCGCGAGCAGTGCCGCGGTCGCAGCGATGGCGAGGGGGAGCAGAAGATGGCGGGGCGCGCTCAATGTGGTCCTTTTGTGTGGGAGGGAAGCTGCTCGGGTGCGAGCGGATTGAGCATTGTTGAACTCAGTACATAAAGTCTAGCACCCGAAAAATCGGGCCGGTTCGCGTGAGCGAAGCCGGCCCGATTGATGAAGCTAAGTAGTAGCTACTGGTTGCGTTTGCGTGCGATTGCCGCCGAAAGCTTCCACGTCGACGGGATGATGGCAGCGGCGATGGCAGCCTTGATCACTCCACCAATGATGAAGGGGTAAAGGCCCCACGCGAGAACCTGCTCAAGTGATCCGCCCGTTACGAGTGCCAACCAGGTGAGCCCGAAAACGAAGGTAAGACCGGTGCCCGCGAGGAATGACACTGCGGCGCCGAGAAACTTTTTGTCCCAATCGCGCTGTGCGAGCCATCCAGTGAGCCCTGCCGCGAAGATAAAGCCGACGATGTAGCCACCGGTGGTGCCAGCGAGCACTCCAAGGCCCGAGGACGCCTCCGAGAACACGGGCAAGCCCACGATGCCGAGAATTGCATAGAGCAGCATCGCCAACATGCCTCGAGTTGCACCAAGGGTGCTTCCGACGAGCAATACGGCCAGCGTTTGGCCAGTGATTGGTACGGGGTAAAGGGGAACGACGAGCTGTGCCATGGCGGCAGTGAGCGCAGCACCCGCGCCAACCAGGACGAGGTCGGTCGTGAGGCTGCGAGAAAAGATGGTGTCGGCGAGTGTGGGTCGGCCGAGGGTCAAAGTGAGTGTCGACACGCGACGCCCCTTTCCTTGTCTGCGATCAGTGGAGAGCCCAAGCTGAGAAAGCCGGTGCGCCAATAACCCTAGTCATACTTGGGCCTCGGATGTCCTTAGTGGTTGCCAAAAACATCTCGCGTATTTGTGCGAGAAGAAACAATTAGACGCTTAGCCGGCACGGAATCGCCGGAGGTCTTGTGCTAGTTGAGCTATAACAACTACTATTGCACTCATGTTGATCCGTGTTGATACCGCGTCTGATGTGCCGCTCTTTGAGCAGCTCTCTGCGAGCATTCGACAGGGAGTGCTCAAAGGCCGACTCAGCACGAACGAGCGCCTACCCAGTGCTCGAGAGCTAGCGGAATCTCTAGGCATCAACATGCATACAGTGTTGCGCGCGTACCAAGAACTCCGCGATGAAGGCTTTATCGAACTTCGCAGGGGGCGCGGCGCCATTGTCTCCGACGTCAGTCACAGCTATGAAGCACTGACGACTGCGGTCACCGCTCTTGTGAGCGAAGCTCGCACCCACAACATTTCACTCAGTGCACTAACCGCCCTCATCCGAGAGGAATATCGATGACTACCCCCACCGACCTTCACACCGAGACTCGTTCCCGCAGTCGGCGTGCCATCGTTGTTATCGGCGTCGTCGTACCGGTTACGATCGTCATGGCCGGTGCTTTCGTTATGGCGCTGTGGATCCCCGAACTCCCGAACCCGGTTGCCTCTCATTGGACACCCAGTGGGCCGGATGGCTACACCACGGTGGGCGCAATGATCGCCCTGCCTCTTGTGGTGACGTTACTGTTCTCCGCATTCGCCGCGGTCGTGAGCTGGCGAGGCGGACCCGACGGAGGGCTATTGCGAGCGCAGAAAGTGCTTGTCGCGACATCCATTTTTCTCGCAACAGTGCTGACCCTAACGAGCGGGGGAAGTCTTGCGATCCAGCGCGGGTTGGAGAGCGCCGAACGTGCGGGAAACATCGGAGGTGTTCTCGCCATCGCGTTCATAGCAGCGAGCATTCTTGCATTGCTGTCGTGGTTTGTCTTGCCCCCGGGCGAGAAGGTTACGAGCACGCGCACGGTCGCTGAACCGATAGCGGCGTCAGCCACAGAGCGGCTCTACTTTGCCAGTAGCACCCGACTCGGATCACCAGTTGTCGCAATTCTTCTTCTCGTGTTCCTTGCTCTCGCCGTCACGCTGATCATTCAAGCTGTCAATAACCCCGACGAGTTGATAGTTCCTGCCGTGATTGGGCTTGTTGCTCTCGTGCTCGCGACGAGTACTCTGTCCTGGCGTGTGATTATCGACCGGCATGGTATCCGAGTTCGCTCCGCTTTTGGGTGGCCGCGAATTTCGATTGCACCGGATCAGATCGCGTCCGTGGCGGTAGTTCAGATCGACCCCATGGGAGAGTTCGGCGGGTATGGGTGGCGCTGGGATTCCCAGGGGCGCAGCGGCGTCGTGCTCTCGAAGGGTGACGCCATCGAGGTGACGCGGGTGAACGGAAAACGTTTTGTTGTCACCGTGCATGATGCGTCCCGAGGAGCCGCTGTGCTGGCGACAATTCAGAACGTAGAGCGCGACGAGCGCCGGCCGAAACGGGGCTGAACTGTGCGGCGAAGCATCAGCCAACTCACCTATGATTGATGCACACGCTATGAACCGGCCATCACCGGTGAGCATTCGGAAGAAATCGTCTCAACTGCAGCCCCGGTTGTGGAGCGGTCGGCAGTAGAACCGAACGGGAAAGCCCGTTACAGCGACATGAGTGGTGTGCCGCACGGTGCACAAGCGGGGTGGTACCGCGGCTGAAAGGTCGTCCTCGTGCAGATTATCCGCACCCACGTACCACTGGAGCCCCATGTCGTATCCTCGCCACCGCTCAGACGATTCCGTAGCACCGTCACCGAAGTTTCCGGCGATTGAAGAGCAGGTTCTGTCGTACTGGAAGACAGACGGCACTTTTCAGGCATCCATTGATCAGCGTGAAGGCGCTGACGAGTGGGTTTTCTACGATGGCCCACCCTTTGCTAATGGCCTCCCGCATTACGGTCATTTGCTGACCGGCTACGCCAAAGACCTCTTCCCTCGTTTTCAGACGATGCGCGGCAAGCAAGTGCACCGCCGCTTCGGCTGGGACACCCACGGACTGCCTGCCGAACTTGAAGCGATGCGCCAACTGGGAATCACCGAGAAGGCCCAGATCGAAGAAATGGGCATCGACAAGTTCAACGAAGCTGCCCGCGAATCGGTGCTCAAGTACACCGGTGAGTGGCAAGAGTATGTGACCCGCATGGCACGCTGGGTTGACTTTGAGAACGACTACAAGACCCTCGACGTGAACTTCATGGAGAGTGTCATCTGGGCGTTCAAACAGCTGCATGAGAAGAACCTCGCCTATGAAGGCTTCCGCGTTTTGCCATACTGCTGGAACGATGAGACCCCGCTCTCGAACCACGAACTGCGCATGGATGACGACGTCTACAAGATGCGTCAAGACCAGACCGTCACCGTGACATTCCCTCTCGACGGAGTGAAGGCCGAAGCGCTCGGACTCACCGGCGTGAAGGCTCTCGCTTGGACGACCACGCCGTGGACCCTGCCCACCAACCTTGCACTCGCTGTCGGACCCGACATCGACTACGCACTGCTGCCCGCCGGCCCCTTGGGTGCAGGTGACGGCTCAGAGGAGGGCTCGGCGCAATACCTGCTCGCGGGCGACACCATAGCGGCGTACGCAAAGGAACTTGGTTACGAGACCTCTGAGGAGGCGCTCGCCGCAGTCTCGCGCACACTCAAGGGCGCTGAACTCGACGGTGTGCGGTACGACCGTCTCTGGGATTTCTACGAAGATGCCGAGACCTATGGAACCGAAAATGCGTGGCAGTTCTTGGTTGCCGACTACGTTGCCACCGGTGAAGGTACCGGCATCGTGCACCAGGCGCCGGCCTACGGTGAAGACGACCAGATCGTGTGTGCCGCTGCCGGCATTCCCGTCGTCATCTCTGTCGACGATGGCGGCAAGTTCTTGCCATCGGTACCGCCCGTTGCCGGAATGCAGGTATTCGAGGCCAACAAGCCGCTCACGAAACTGCTGCGTGAAGAGGGCCGCCTGCTCAAGGTCGCCAGCTACGAGCACTCCTACCCGCACTGCTGGCGCTGCCGCAATCCGCTGATTTACAAGGCTGTGTCGAGCTGGTTCGTCAAGGTTCCCGAGTTCCGCGACCGCATGGGTGAACTCAACCAGGAAATCAATTGGGTTCCCGAGAACGTCAAGGAGGGCCAGTTCGGCAAGTGGGTGGGTAACGCCCGCGACTGGTCGATCAGCCGCAACCGTTACTGGGGTTCACCGATCCCGATCTGGAAGAGCGACAACCCTGACTTCCCGCGCGTGGATGTCTACGGCTCGCTTGCCGAGATCCAAGCAGACTTTGGTCGCTTGCCGCTCAATCACGATGGTGAGCCCGACCTGCACCGCCCGTTTATCGATGAGCTGACGCGTCCCAACCCCGACGATCCCAGCGGTCAGTCGACAATGCGACGTATCGAAGACGTGCTCGACGTGTGGTTCGATTCCGGTTCAATGCCGTTCGCCCAGGTTCACTACCCCTTCGAGAACCAAGAGTGGTTCGATACTCACAGCCCGGCCGACTTCATCGTGGAGTACATCGGTCAAACTCGCGGATGGTTCTATACCCTCCACACGCTGTCGACGGCGTTGTTCGACCGCCCGGCATTCTCGAACGTCATCAGCCACGGCATCGTGCTGGGCAATGACGGCCAAAAGATGTCGAAGAGTCTTCGCAACTACCCGGATGTCTCTGAAGTCTTCGACCGCGATGGCGCCGACGCGATGCGCTGGTTCCTGATGTCGAGCTCGGTTATCCGCGGCGGAAACCTCATGGTTACCGAAGAGGGCATCCGTGATGGCGTTCGCCAGATGCTGCTTCCCCTGTGGAGCACCTATTACTTCTTCACTCTCTATGCGAACGCGGCCGATAACTACGAAGCAACGTGGCGAACAGATTCGACAAACGTTCTCGA
Organism: Rhodoglobus sp. G.S.23; assembly: GCF_056675935.1. NCBI lineage: Bacteria > Bacillati > Actinomycetota > Actinomycetes > Micrococcales > Microbacteriaceae > Rhodoglobus > Rhodoglobus sp. G.S.23. The sequence continues at coordinate 1,804,824 of NZ_CM155237.1, read as the reverse complement.
TCGATACCTGCTGGCGAAAACTCGCGAACTCATCGAAGACGTCACCCGTGAGCTTGATGCGCTCGACAGCCCCATGGCCTCCGCAAAACTTCGCGACTTCGCTGACGTGCTCACCAACTGGTACGTGCGTCGCAGTCGCGACCGCTTCTGGGACGGCGGCGACACCGACGCGTTCGATACGCTCTACACCGTGCTCGAAACCGTCGCGAGGGTAGCAGCGCCGCTGCTGCCGCTCGTCTCGGAAGAGATGTGGCGCGGCCTCACCAACGGCCGCAGCGTGCACCTCACCGACTGGCCCGACACATCCGCATTCCCGAGCGACCACGAGCTGGTTGCCTCAATGGACCGCGTCCGCGAGATCGCGTCGAACAGCCTTGCGCTGCGTAAGGCCCGCAGCTTGCGCGTTCGACTTCCGCTGGCATCGTTGACCATTGTCAGTAAAACTCCCGATGCGCTCGCGTCGTTCAGCGACATCCTTCGTGATGAACTCAATGTCAAAACTGTTCGGTTTGAGCAACTCGAAGATGGATCGCTTGACAGCTTCGGCATCACCAAAAAGCTGACCGTCAATGCCCGTGCTCTTGGACCGCGTGTCGGCAAGCAAGTTCAGCACGTCATCAAAGAGGCCAAAGCTGGCAACTGGGAGGCGACCGCTAATGGGGTCTCGGTCGATGGCATGGCTTTAGAATCAGCCGAATATGAACTGCAGATGGAAGCAGCCGATGAAGCGAGTGCGATCGCATTCCTCTCTGACGGTGGTTTCGTGATCATTGATACCCAACTCACCCCTGAGCTTTCGGCCGAAGGGCTGGCTCGAGACGCCATCCGGGCCATTCAGGATGCGCGCAAGGCTGCAGGCTTCGACGTAAGCGACCGAATCGCACTCGTCATCAGTGCCCTCGACGCCGCTGACCATGAGGCCATCGACTTCCACAGCGCCATGATCGCCTCAGAAACGCTTGCAGCGCAATCGACGGTTCAGAGCTTCGCGAATGAGCTGACAGAGGGCACACTTGAGACATACCGCACCGAATTGCCGGCAGGAAAATATGCCAATCAGGGCGGCCTGGTGATTGACATCACCAAGATAGGAACGATTAATGTCTGAACGCGACGAAGAATTCGACGACAGCGTAGAACCAGATGAGTCATTCGATGACTCTCTCAGTGACGAAGAACGGGCCGAGCTCGAAGCGGCCCACCCTCTTGCTGACCTCAGCCCCTTCGCTGATGGTTTCGAGGGAACGAACATCGACGAGGACTCAGATTTCGAACTCGAAGACTCCGAGTACGCCCAAGATGCCGCACTCGTCTACGACGAATTGCTGGCGCGGATAGGGGAGCAGGCACCGCAACCGCGGCTCGAGGCAACTCGTCGTGCCGTCGAACTCATCGGTGACCCGCAGCGCACTTACCCGGTGATTCACATCACGGGAACCAACGGCAAGACGTCAACGAGTCGCATCGTCGAAAGTATTTTGCGGGCCTACGGGTTGCGCACCGGACTCATGACGAGTCCGCATTTGGTGCGCGTGAACGAGCGGATCGTGATTGATGGCCGAGCCATCTCCAACCGCGCTCTTGCCGCCAACTGGGCTGACATCCGCCCCTTCCTCCTCATGGTGGATGCCGAGTTGTTGGCAAAGGCCGAAGAGCCGCTGACGTACTTCGAAGCGCTGACGGTACTCGCATTCGCGAGCTTCGCGGATGCCCCCATCGATGTCGCTGTGCTCGAGGTCGGCATGGGCGGCGAGTGGGATTCCACGAACGTCGCCGACGGCCAAGTTGCCGTCTTCAGCCCGATCGCGCTCGACCACACTCAGCGCCTCGGCACGACAATTTCTGAAATTGCGCGCACCAAGGCGGGAATCATCAAGCCGGCAGCCTCAATCGTGTCTGCGGTTCAAACTGCGGATGCCCAAATTGAGCTTGAACGGGCGGCAGACCTCACGGAATCCAAGCTTGGCTTCGAGGGCGATGCTTTTGAGTTGACGAGCAGCGCCGTAGCTATCGGTGGCCAGTTGATTTCGGTTCGCGGCCTCGCTGGCACCTACTCCGATCTCTTCTTACCGCTCTTCGGCGAGTTCCAAGGGCACAATGCCGCTCTTGCTATTGCCGCAGTCGAGTCCTTCTTAGGCGACGGCAGTCAGGCACTTGTCGGTGACGTTCTCGCCGAGGGACTCGCAACCGTGTCATCTCCTGGTCGCCTGCACGTTATCGGTGCTGAGCCCACAGTAATTGTGGATGCCGCGCACAACCCTCACGGTGCCACAGCTCTGGCGGCAGCGCTGAAGGAGTACTTCACTTTCGACGAAATCGCGTTCGTCATTGGTGTGCTTGACGACAAGGATGCCGCTGGCATTGTTAAGGCTCTGGCTCCGGTTGCTAACCGCTTCTATGTCACGACCTCTCAATCGGATCGCGCAGTGGCGCCAGAGGACCTCGTCGAAATTGTTCGCGAATTCTCTGATGAGACAACCGACTTTGATTCGTTCGCCGAGGCGATGGAATTGGCCCGGGAGTGGGCAGGCGAGAATGAACGTCGCGCCGTAGTCGTCACTGGGTCAATTTCTTTGGTCGGCGAGGCGCTCGCTCTAGCGGAGGCGGAGGGCTGGAAGCCGTGAGTCGAACCCCACGACCTCGCAGAACGCGCTCCGTAACTGAGTTGCTCTTGAGTATCGTTCTGGTGCTCGATGCGACTTTGATTTTCTTCGTGGCCTTGACTGCGTTCGGCCTGAAGGCTCTCGGTCCGGCACCAGCCTTTGTCGGCGGCGCAGTGTTGATCCTTGTCTTCGTTGCCCTGGCACGGATGCTGCACCACCCTTGGGCAGTATGGATCGGCTGGGGGCTTCAGGTTGTCCTCATAGCGCTTGGCTTCATTCTCGCCCCGATGTTTGTGGTCGGCGCGGGCTTTGCTGCAATCTGGACATACTGCTTCATCAAGGGCCGCCATATCGACGCCGCCAAAGCCGCAATTCTTAGTTCATCAACCACGACTACCCCCGCTGAGGAGACACAATGAACATCGAAGAGACACTTGTACTGATTAAGCCGGATGGCGTTGCTCGCAATCTGACCGGAGAAATCCTTCGCCGTATTGAGGCCAAGGGCTACCAGCTCGTCGACGTGCGTTTGGTGCAGGCTGAAGTAGATCTGCTCGCGCAGCACTACGCCGAGCACGAGGGCAAGCCGTTCTACGAGCCGCTGATGGATTTCATGCAGTCGGGTCCGACTGTTGCTTTGCGCATCGCCGGCAACCGTGCAATCGAGGGTTTCCGCTCGCTCGCAGGCACGACTGACCCGACGACTGCTGCTCCAGGCACCATCCGTGGTGACCTCGGGCGCGACTGGGGACTCGCCGTTCAGCAGAACTTGGTGCACGGCAGTGACTCTCCAGAGTCGGCCGCACGTGAACTGGCTCTCTGGTTCTCCTAAGTCTTCCCACTCTGCGAACGCCAGGCGCGTTCCGCACAAAAAACGGCGAGATCCCGACTGCGGTCAGGAACTCGCCGTTTTTATGTTCCCGGTGCGGCATACGCCGCTGGGACGGAATATCTCTTAGAGGTAGCTCAGTACGTCGAGGCGCACTTGCGCGATGATCGCGATGATGATGTAGCCGACTAGGGCAATTACCGGCACCCAGCTGTACGCAGCTGACGCAGCCTTGCGAAGCGCGCGCGGTGCGGGAATTGCCCCCACCTTAAGGTTTCGCAACGTCACAGCCCAGAACATCGGGATCGTCACCGACCAGACGACCATGCACCAGGGGCACAGCGTGAAGAGATTGAAAATGCTTTGGTAGGAGAGCCACATGCACAGGGCAAATGCTCCGGCAACGCCAATGTTGAAGGTGACCCAGAACCAGCTGTTGAAACGCGCGCCAGCCAAAATCGCTGCCCCAACGACGACGGGAGCCATGAAACCAACCAGTCCGAGTACGGGGTTGGGGAAGCCGAACAGGGCTCCTTGAGCCGAGTCGAGATTCTTTGCACACTGAACGATGATGCTGAAGTCGCAGCTGAGTACCGCTTCTGGGTTTTCGAGCGAGTGGATCTTCTCCACCATGAGCTGGAACGACGCCCACAGCCCGATCAAACCGGTGATGATCAAAAATACGGCGAGGGCTATGGGCCTGTTTCGAACCCCGGAGGCAGTCATGCTGGGATTATCGCATGCGCGTCAGGCTCGTTTTCTGAGAATGCATGCGATAATGAAGCGTAGTTACTCCGAGCCGCGCTCGGAATAACACCAAGAAGGCTTACCGGGCATAGCGACCGGACCAGTTACGCAACGCTTGTTGCGCGAGTCGGATAGCCAGTTCCGAAGTGTCGTGACAGGGCACAACTGCAGCGCGAGCCACGAGCCCGTTGCAAGACCTGAAGAATTAGTAGCGGTTCTCCCACCATAGGTTTGGCAGGGGAATAGCGCACGAGAGAGTACCCGGTAGGTGGCGCGGTCGCCTATTAGGGCAAGGAGTACACCAGCGATGGTGAATCAAAGCGATAGTTCGAAAGAAGTTCCGAAGAAGAAAGGCCTTTTCGGCCGCATTCTTCCTGCTTCCAAATCAGCATCTAAGTCGACGGCGCAGACGCCAGCAGCGCAGACGCCAACCGTGCAAACCCCACCTGTCGAGGCCCCCAAGGAACAGGCGCCACCCGCCGACGTTCCTGCGCAATCGGCTAAGCGTCCAGCGGCTAAGACTGCGAGCCAGCACTTGGGGCTCGAGGTTCCCGCATCAGTAACGGAGATCCCCGCGGATTCCGGTTCCGACGCCAATAAGAGCAACGACGCGCAAGCGCCGAAGACGTCGACCACGCGCTCTCGCTCACGCAAGAGCCCAGCAGCGTCGGTGCAGAACTCTTCGGATGCCGCCACTGAAAAGGCCCCGTCAGCAAAGAAAGCCCCAGCGGCGAAGAAAACGGCAGCAGCTAGTGCTCCGTCGACAACATCGTTGCTCTTTCAGGCACCGGATCTTCCGGATCTTCCAGCGCGTGCGCCTCGCTCGCGCAACGACAACAAGTCGAATGGCGACACCCGTGGTGATGACAACGCGTCGCACGATGAGGCAGGCAACGTTCGTCGTCGCTCACGCCGTCGTTCTGGCGAAGAGGCCCGTCCAGGTGACGAGTCTCCCAACACCGTTGTTCGCGTTCGCCAGCCGCGCAAGCAGGCTGAGCCAAGCAACGAGCCGACCAAGGTAAAGGGTTCGACTCGTCTCGAAGCCAAGAAGCAGCGCCGCCGTGATGGTCGCGATGCTGGTCGCCGTCGTCCCGTTGTGACCGAGAGCGAATTCTTAGCGCGTCGCGAAAGTGTCGACCGTGTCATGGTGGTCCGCTCAAAGTTTGACCGCATCCAAATTGCTGTTCTCGAAGACGGCGTATTGGTTGAGCATTATGTTGCCAAAGCTCAGGACGCGAGCCTTATCGGCAACGTGTACCTCGGTCGCGTGCAGAACGTATTGCCGAGCATGGAGGCAGCGTTCGTCGACATCGGACGTGGCCGCAACGCGGTGCTCTACTCCGGCGAAGTTGATTGGGATGCTGCAGCAGAGAACTCTGCTGACGGCAAGCCGCAAGCGCGTCGTATTGAACTTGCGCTCAAGCCAGGTGACCGCGTGCTCGTTCAGGTGACGAAAGACCCTGTCGGACACAAGGGTGCCCGTCTCACTAGCCAGGTCTCGCTGCCTGGCCGCTACCTCGTCTACGTGCCCAATGGGTCGATGAGTGGCATTAGCCGCAAACTCCCAGACACTGAGCGTTCACGCCTCAAGAAGATCCTCAAGGGTGTACTCCCTGAGAACGTCGGCGTCATTGTGCGCACGGCAGCTGAGGGTGCCACGGAAGAGCAGCTCACTCTCGATGTGAGTCGCCTCACGAACCAATGGGCAGACATCAGCTCGCAGGTGGAAAAGGCTCAGGCTCCGGCCCTTCTTCATTCTGAGCCGGATCTGTTGATCAAGATCATTCGCGATGTCTTCAACGAAGACTTCCACAAGCTCGTGATCGAGGGTGACGACGCTCGCAAGACAATTGAGGGCTACGTGCGTTCTGTCGCTCCCGATTTGCTTGATCGTTTGCAAGAACACGAGGGTTCGGTTGACTCGTTCGAGGAATACCGTGTGTCGGAACAGATCGAGAAGGCGCTTGACCGCAAGGTCTGGCTTCCCTCTGGTGGTTCACTCGTCATCGACCGCACTGAGGCCATGACGGTTGTCGATGTCAACACCGGAAAATTTGTCGGCTCGGGAGGAAACCTCGAAGAGACCGTAACCAAGAACAACGTTGAGGCCGCCGAAGAAATCGTTCGCCAGCTACGTCTGCGCGATATCGGTGGAATCATCGTCATTGACTTCATCGACATGGTTCTCGAATCAAACCGCGACCTCGTTTTGCGTCGTCTCGTTGAGTGCTTGAGCCGCGACCGCACCAAGCACCAAGTTGCCGAAGTTACCTCGCTCGGCCTTGTGCAAATGACTCGTAAGAAGTTGGGTCTCGGGCTTCTCGAAACTTTCAGCGAAAACTGTGAAGTTTGTGCCGGCCGTGGCGTTGTCGTGCACCATGATCCCGTTACCAAGCACCGTCAGCAGCCCACTCAGAACGAGCAGGCTGGCAGCGGTCGCCGTGGTCGTAATCGTGGCGGGAATGGCAACAACGGAAGCGGCAACAACGGAAGCGGCAACAACGGTGGCGCAAACGGCGGTGGAAATAGTTCCGGCTCCGGTAGCAACGCTGGCTCGCAGAATCAGCAGTCGAACGGTGCTGCTAAGTCTTCCAACGCTGGCTCAAGTAACGGTGCCAGCAATGGCGGCAGTAACGGCACTCACGCGATCACCGAAGATGTTCGCAATGCTCTTGCCCGTGTCGCAGCCAGTACCGTCGTAGCGGCCGCCGAGCCCGTAGCAGACGCACCAGCGACATCCCCGGTGGCTCCGTCGGCAGATCAGGCGTCAGCAACAGGGCCCAAGTCACGTTCGTCGAAGAACTCAGGGTCATCACGCAACTCTGGTTCATCGCGAAACGCGAACTCGTCTCGCGATGCTGACTCGACTCAGACGTCGGATTCTCCTCAGGCTGAGGCAAACGCATCGAAGCCAGTAGCTCAGGCTAGCGAGGTCGTTGAGGCTGCAGCAGAAGCTGCGGTTGCGATTCTCGATCTTCCGGCTACGAAGAGTTCACCATCGTCGCCAAAGATCAGTACTCAGGACGCTGAACAGATTTTGGGTTCGGTTCTCGAGGCTCTTCCTGAGCCCAAGCAGCCGGGCCAAGGTCGATCGCGCGGCTCGCGTCGTGCCAGCAGCCAGGGCAAAACAGTGAATGCGACGCCGAACAACGATCAGTAATGCCGGGTGTTCTCGGCTCTTTTAGAGTCGCGCTTTTATAGGGTTAGCGTGTGAGTTCCACTGTGACTGCGAACGTCGATGATCGCCATCGGCATGATCATCGACCTCGCCGATCGCGGCGCCGCTGGTTGTGGGCGGCGATCGGAACGCTCGGAGTTATCTCACTGCTCGCGTTGCGGGCGTACACCGGCGAATTAGACACGCTCGGTGTTCCTGGCCTCGCGCAGGACTTACTGACGTTAGCGACGAGCGTGATCATTGAATCGCTGCCGTTTGTGGTGCTCGGTATCGTTCTGTCGATTGTCGTGCAAGCGTGGCTGCCCGATGACCTGCTGATGCGTTACCTGCCACAACGACCTGTGTTCAGGCGTGCAATCATTTCGCTCTTTGGTATTGCTTTGCCAGTCTGCGAATGCGGAAATGTTCCGCTAGCTCGCGGACTAGTGCTTAAAGGGTTCTCGGTTCCTGAGGCGATGACGTTCTTGCTCGCAGCCCCGATCATTAACCCGATTACGATCCTGACGACCTATCAGGCGTTTGGGTTCACTGACGGCATCCTCGTCGGTCGAATTCTTGGCGGGCTCGCGATTGCCAACATTGTTGGCTGGCTCTTCAGCCTGCATCCGCAACCGAACTCGATGCTCACCGGTCGGTTCGCCGCCCAATGTTCTGCCAGTGCCGATCATCAGCACCAGTCGCGTTCAGACAAGAGCCTCGACATCTTCATGCGCGAGTCGAGCGTGCTCATGCCCGCCGTCTTCATCGGTTCGCTTATCGCCGGCGCAATTCAGGTAGCGGTTCCACGCGATGTGCTCGTGTCGCTCGGCAGCAACCCCTTGTGGTCGATTCTTGCAATGATGCTGCTCGCCTTCGTAATATCGGTGTGCTCCAGCGTTGACGCGTTTTTCATCTTGCCGTTCGCGAGCACCTTCATGCCGGGATCAATCGTGACATTCTTGGTCTTCGGCCCGATTATCGACATCAAGATGTTGGCCATCATGCGCACGACATTCACAGCACGCGTATTGCTGCAACTTTCACTGGTGGTTGCCCTCATGAGTGCCGTTATTGGGTTGGTGATCAACTATGTGGCCTAACCTCCAACGTTGGTGGGGAGTCATCCTGATTGTGGTCGCGGTCAGCGCCACCATGTGGCTCGCGGCAAGCCAGCAGCTCGTTCTCTACATCCATCCCCGCTACGTGGTATTCACGGTCATCATGGCCGTGATTGCCCTCGTTCTTGGCGTGATGAGTGTCGCAATTCGCCCTGGCAGCACCGAGGAACCTGCAGTGAGAAGTGGCTGGTCTCGGGTTCTCGGGGTTATCGCGCTCGTTCTCTCGGGGGTTGTTGCACTTTCGCTTGTTGTCGTGCCGCCGGCCACCCTCTCCAGTGCAACAGCGAGTCAACGTGACATCGTGGGCTCAACGGTCGGCAGTGATAGCCAGAATGTGGATGACGTCGACAGTGCCGATGAATCATTGATTGCGAGCTTCACGGTTGTCGACTGGGCATCGTTGCTGCGCCAGACCAGCGATCCGAGCTTTTACTCCAATAAAACCGCAGATTTAGTAGGTTTCATCACTCCGAGTGATGACGATCCCGACAACATTTTTTATCTTTCTCGCTTTACGGTGACCTGCTGCGCTGTTGACGCTCAGCCGACCGGTGTCGCGGTGTACGCGCCCGGTTGGAGCAATGAATTCGCGATCGACTCCTGGGTGCAGATCACCGGGAACTTCGAGATTAACCCGAGCTCGCGCAGCGATATTTCACTCGTTCTTGTCCCGAAGACCTTGAGCATTGTGGAGCGGCCAAATGAGCCATATCTCTATTAGCCGCAATCCCAACAATCCCCATGCTGGCGCTCAGGCGTTCCGCAAGGCGTTCGCTTGGACGATTGGGGTGCTCGTTGCGCTCTGTGGTGTGTTTTTGGCCTTGGGGTATCTGCAGGGGCCGAAGTTGTCGAATGCCCAACTCGACACGGATGCCGTTGTTGCCTCATCTGATCAAACCTTGCGTCTCTTTCTCAACCAAGCAATCGCCGCAATTGATGCCGGTGCCGTGACTGTTGAGCCAGCCGCAGCCGTTAGCGTCTCGAGCGAGGCTGATCTGATCTCGGTGAAGTTTGAGCAGCCGCTCCAGTACGGCACGCAGTACACGGTGACTGTCGATGGAGTTGTCAGTCCATCCGGCGGTTCAGCCTCAGCGATCGACTACTCATTTACCACTGGCGAAGCAGAGCTCTACTATCTCGACCGTGGGGTTCCGGTCGATGAGATTGTGCGCACCGGACTCAGCGGCTCTGAGCGCACTGTGCTGTTCGCGGGGGAGGGCATCCAAGAATTCACTCCCGTAGGGGACTTGGTGGCGTTCACTACGGCCAGTGCCGACCGCCTTGGCGCGCTGCATCTGGTGAATCCAGAGTCGGGTATTACTGAACAGCTGTTGCTGCCAGAGGTGGGGGAGGTCGCGGACCTCGATGCGTCGCGTGCGGGGGCAACTCTCGGGTTTACGATTTCGAGCGATGATCCTGGGCCGATTGAGACTGTCTCGCACACGCTCTACACGGTTGATCTCGATCGTGGGCGCGACGTTGTTGCTATCTCCGACCTCGATGGTGATCCCATGCGCGTTACGGGCTGGCAGTTCATCCCCGGTACGGCAAATATTGTTGCTCTCACCACCGAGAGCACCGTAGTGCGAGTAGATACCGCTTCGGGTGAGGTTGTGCCGCTCGGTCAGTTTTTTGAGTTCGGCAGGGTATCGGCGGATGGTTCCCACGTGGTCGTCGGTGATGCGCGTGGCAGCGCTTCCCTGTTGCTTACCGATGGTTCTGAACGTCGGCTCCTGGCATCACCGGTTGATGGCAAGCAGCCGTTTTTGGGCGACGCCGATGCGAATGCCGCTGACGATTTGGTTGCCAAGATGGTGTTGGTGGGGGAGGACGGACACACCTTTAGCAGCATCCTTGCCTACGACGACGGCGCGGCTTCACGCATCCTCTTCCAAACGGTCGAAGACAGAGGCGCGATTCTCGATTTTCGGGTGTCGCCCAATGGACAATTTGTCGCGGTTGAGGTTCAACCCAATGTTTCCGCATTCGATTCCGACGAGTATGTGATGAGTGCGCGCCCGCGAAGTGTTGCGACCTACATTGTTGAGATCTCAACTGGCGCAGTCACACGAAGCGTCGAGGGCTTCGGCGCCATCTGGCGGTAGGTTCGTTTTATGACTGCGATCTCTGACCTCGATTCGCTGCTGTCCACTATGGAACCTCAGCACAACCCCGGTGTATTTGTGTTTGCGACGGTGGAGTCACTTCGTGACATCGACGCCGATTCTGTCGTAGCGATGATCATTGAGGCTGAAGGGATCTCTGTGGTGCTGAGCGAGTCGGATGCTCTGCGTCAGTCGATTCCCCACAGCTTCCGATCAGCGTGGATCACTCTCACCGTCAATTCTGCTCTTGAGGCCGTTGGTCTTACCGCAGCGTTCGCTCAGGCACTGGGCGATGCAGACATCAGCTGCAATGTGATCGCTGGCAACTATCACGATCACATATTTGTCCCCATTGACTCTGTGGATGCCGCACTCGCTGCGCTGCGATCGCTTCAGTCGGCATCGCTCTAGTCCGGGCGCCCTATTTGGTGCGGTCGCGCTGAGGAACCCGAAGTCCGCTAGCTTCCAGCCGGCGCACGAACTCTCGAACGCCGACTGGTTCGGCGCCGAGGGCGACAAGTTGTTCCCACATCCGCGCTGGTACATCGTAGTGATCGAGGTCGAATCCTCGGCGGGGGATGCCCGCGAGCTCAGCGAATTCGTGGAGTTCGGCTAGCGACGTGTCACTCACGAGGTGGGCCCACACCGTCTCGTGGGCGGGCCAGATCGCCTGGTCGATCAACACAGTCATGGTCTGAGCCTAATTGAGGGCAGATCGTGACGTTGAGCTTTTGACCGGGCACCCGTTTGGGACGTACTATTGTTGTCGCTGCACTTGAACTGTGGTTGTGATCGTTGAGATTGCGATCAATCTCCGGTGTACACGTTCTCATTTTCGCTAAGTCGTCTCTCATGGCTGACTTAATTCGAAGCAGCAGAAGCGTGTCGTTTGACCGGGAGTGCCCACGTCGAGTATCGTTGATCCTTGGTGTGTGCTGGGCATAGCCCGCAGAATTCGCCACAAGCTTCAGTAGTTCTAGCTATTAATCGTTAAGTAAGGGTCAAAAGTGGTTTACGCAGTTGTGCGCGCCGGTGGGCGGCAGGAGAAGGTAGAGGTCGGCACGATTGTCGTTCTCGACCGCATCGCAGCCGACAAGAACGGCAATGTTGAGCTCGCTCCAGTTCTGTTCGTTGATGGCGACAAGATCACTCACGACGCCAAGGCGCTTGAGAAGATCAAGGTCGTTGCCGAGGTTCTGAACGATGAGCGCGGTCCAAAGATCGTTATTCAGAAGTTCAAGAACAAGACCGGTTACAAGGTTCGCCAGGGTCACCGTCAAGAACTGACCCGCATCAAGATCACCAGCATCAAGTAGCTGACGAGCGTAAAGGACTTCCAAGAAAATGGCACACAAAAAGGGCGCAAGCTCCACCCGCAACGGTCGTGACTCCAACGCGCAGCGCCTCGGCGTAAAGCGCTTCGGCGGCCAAGAGGTTCTCGCCGGCGAGATCATTGTTCGTCAGCGCGGCACCCACTTCCACCCCGGCGTCAACGTCGGCCGTGGAGGAGACGACACTCTGTTCGCTCTCTCAGCAGGCGCAGTGCAGTTCGGTGCAAAGGGCGGCCGCAAGGTCGTCAACATCGTCACCGTCTAGTTTTCCCCGGTTGCCTGTTCGCAGGCGAACGATACAGCGAAGAGCGAGCTTCGGCTCGCTCTCGCCATTTAACTCAGCACCACTAGGTGCAGCACCATTGAGTACAGCAATAGCATTACCCGTGTCTCACGAGAATAGGAGGAACCATCATGGCATCGTTCGTCGACCAGGTGACCTTGCATCTCGTAGCAGGACACGGCGGAAACGGTTGTGTTTCAGTCAAGCGTGAAAAGTTTAAGCCTCTTGCCGGCCCTGACGGCGGTAACGGTGGCAACGGTGGCGACATCGTGCTTTACAGCGACCCTCAGGTCACCACGCTTCTGAACTTCCACCGATCGCCGCACCGCAAATCGCAGCACGGTCAGCCAGGTCAGGGCGACCACAAGGCTGGCACTGCCGGTGCTGAAATGTTGCTCTCGGTTCCGGTCGGCACGCTCGTGCGCGATCAGGATGGCGAAGTCCTCATCGACATGGATGCTCCCGGCATGCGCTTGGTCGTCGGCCCAGGTGGTCAGGGCGGGCTCGGCAACGCAGCCCTCTCATCCACTAAGCGCAAGGCTCCCGGTTTTGCGCTGCTCGGAACGCCCGGTTTTCAGGGCGACATCTTCCTTGAGCTTAAAACCGTTGCCGATGTTGCTTTGGTCGGCTACCCGTCTGCAGGCAAGTCGAGCTTGATCGCTGCTATGAGCGCGGCCAAGCCAAAGATTGCTGACTACCCGTTCACTACGTTGCACCCCAACCTCGGAGTCGTTGAGTCCGGAGACGTTCGCTACACGATCGCCGACGTTCCTGGACTTATCGAAGGCGCAAGCGAGGGCAAAGGCCTTGGGCTTGAGTTCTTGCGTCACGTCGAGCGATGCACCGCACTGTTGCACGTGCTCGACTGCGCCACTTTGGAGCCCGGTCGCGACCCCATCAGCGACCTCGATGTGATTCTCGGCGAACTGGCGGCCTACCCCGTTCCAGAGGGTCAAAAGCCATTGCTCGAGCGCGAGCAACTCATTGCTCTCAACAAGGTCGACGTTTCCGAGGGCAGTGATCTCGCTGATCTCGTCAAGGCTGAGCTAGAAGAGCGCGGCTACCGTGTCTTCGAAGTGTCTGCTGTATCTCGCGAGGGCCTGCGAGAGCTGTCCTTTGCTCTCGCTGCTGTTGTTCTCGCTGACCGCGAGAAGCGCAACTCCGAACCGGTCAAGGAACGCATCATTCTGCGCCCGCGCGCCGTCAATGCGAAGGACTTCGTCGTCAAGGTCGAAGGTGGCACCTACGGCAACATTTACCGCGTTGTTGGCGATAAGCCTGAGCGTTGGGTTGCACAAACAGACTTTGCGAACGAGGAAGCTGTCGGATACTTGGCAGACCGTTTGGCGCGCCTCGGTGTTGAAGACGACCTGTTCAAGGCAGGTGCCGTCCCCGGCTCCACCGTCATTATTGGCGCAGGCGGAGGTGTTGTCTTCGATTGGGAGCCAACGCTCTCATCGGCCGCCGAACTGACTGTTGCTCCTCGAGGAACCGACCCACGACTCGACGACAACCCCCGCGAAACCAACCGCAGCCGTCGCAAGAATTACCTCGAGCGCATGGATGCTAAGGCAGCCGCACGCGCTGAGCTCGAGTCTGAGCGTGAAGCTGGCGTTTGGGTGGACGATGAAGGTTTCGCCATTGAAAAAGGCGATGAGTCGGAGGATCGTGACTAGCAAGCCCGTCGTGCGCGCCGAGATTCCTCGTGCGCGGCGCATCGTTGTCAAGGTTGGATCGTCATCGGTCAGCGGCGCCAACGTGGGCCAAATCGGCGCTCTTGTCGATGCGCTAGCCGCGGCACACGCCGCAGGTTCAGAAGTGATCCTGGTCTCTTCGGGTGCCATCGCTACCGGCATTCCCTTCCTCAAGCTAGATGGGCGACCCACCGACCTCGCTACCCAACAGGCCGCAGCGGCAGTCGGTCAGAACGTGCTCATTTACCGGTATCAGGAGAGCTTCGACCGCTACGGAGTGGTTGCAGCACAAATCCTGTTGACCGCAGGCGACATGGATAACCCCACTCACCACAGCAATGCTCAGCGGGCTATGGAACGATTGCTTGGGCTAAAAATCTTGCCCATCGTGAACGAAAATGACACGGTAGCGACCCATGAGATCCGCTTCGGTGACAACGACCGTCTCGCTGCGCTTGTCTCCGTACTAGTTCGGGCCGACATGCTGGTGCTTCTGTCTGACATCGATGCGCTCTATACGAAGCCTCCTTCTGAACCGGATGCCCAACGCATTGACTTTGTCGCGTTCGATGATGATCTTGCCCACGTGACTTTCGGCGATATTGGTGCTGCGGGTGTTGGCACGGGTGGCGCGGGTACCAAGGTTGCGGCAGCAAAGCATGCCGCAACGGCGGGGATCCCCGTACTCTTGGCTGGAACCGGGAGCGTTGCGGCTGCGCTGGCCGGAGCATCCATCGGCACGTGGTTTGAAGCAGCGATCACGATCGATTAGGGGTCGAAGGCGCGTATTGAGCGCCGCTACACTCTGAATATGGTTGATTCAGGTGTAATCGAGCGCACAATTACTGAGAAGTTCGAAGCGGCACGCGCAGCGTCGCGCACGCTCACCACTCTTACTACGGTGCAGAAGAATGCGGCACTCGCTGCTATCGCCCGGGATGTCGAAACGCACGCCGAACGAATCATCGCGGCCAATGCTCTCGATCTCCAACGCGGCGCAACTAGTGGCATGTCCGAGGGATTACAGGACAGACTGCGTCTGACCCGTGAGCGCATCACACAGCTCTCAGCGGCGGTGCTCGACATCATCGAACTCGCTGACCCGGTCGGCACAGTGGTCCGCGGTTCTGTACTGCCTAATGGACTCTCGGTCTCACAAGTGCGCGTGCCATTCGGGGTGATTGGTGCGATCTATGAAGCGCGACCGAACGTGACGATTGATATTGCGGCGCTGGCGCTCAAGAGCGGCAACGCTGTAGTGCTGCGCGGTGGTTCAGCCGCTGAAGACTCCAACCGCGTTCTTGTAGACATCATTCAGTCCGCTCTTGCGAGCGTGGGAGTGGAGCCGACCGCCGTTCAAACAATTGACGAATTTGGTCGCGATGGCGCGAAGGCACTGATGCAGGCTCGCGGTTTTGTTGACGTTCTTATCCCGCGGGGGAGTGCGCAGCTCATCCAGACCGTTGTCAGAGAGTCAACAGTGCCGGTGATCGAGACGGGTGCCGGCATTGTGCACGTATTCCTCGATGCGTCTGCCGACAAAGAAACGGCGATTGAGATCGTGCACAACGCCAAAGTGCAACGTCCGAGTGTCTGCAACGCTCTAGAGACACTTCTCGTGCATGAAGACGCCGCCGAAAGGCTTATTCCTGCCGTTCTGGCACGCCTCGCAGACGCCGGGGTGACGATTCACGCCGATCAGCGCACCCGTGGGCTATTTCCCCAGGCCCTCATCGCAGACGATGATGCGTGGTCGGTGGAACACTTGAGCCTCGATATTGCTGTGCGGGTGGTTTCCGACCTCGATGCTGCGATTGAACACATCGCAACGTATTCAACCAAGCACACCGAATCGATCATCACCAATGATCTCGCCAACGCTGACCGGTTTCTCGCCGAAATCGATTCAGCAGTTGTGATGGTCAATGCTTCCACCAGATTCACGGATGGCGCGGAATTCGGTTTCGGCGCCGAAGTCGGTATCTCAACCCAGAAGCTGCACGCTCGTGGCCCCATGGGATTACCAGAACTTACCAGCACCAAGTGGGTTGTGCGCGGTAGTGGTCAGGTGCGCGGCTAGACTGTTCTCGGCTTTGTGAATGGAGATCTGATGTCTGTTTTTCTGAATGTACTTGCGTCGAGCGAAGAGCTCGCGCCGCTTATCTTGCCGGCGATCGCTTTTCCGATCATCGCTGCAGTCGTTTTCACGACTCTCGGCTTTGTCACGTGGAGTTTCCGTGACGTGGCTAACCGTCACGTTGCGAAGCCTGCGAAAGCTGGCGACGCTCACGGCGCAGGCCACTAAGGCTTAGTCGTGTCGGCCGAGACGACGCAGAAGCGTGCGCGCATCGGCATCATGGGTGGCACTTTCGATCCCATCCATAATGGTCACCTCGTGGCTGCAAGCGAAGCTCAGCAACAGTTTGACCTCGATGAGGTCGTCTTCGTTCCCACGGGCAAGCCCTGGATGAAGTCAACGGTCACAGCCGGAGAACACCGATATCTCATGACGGTGATCGCCACCGCCGCTAACCCCGGCTTCAACGTCAGCCGCGTTGACTTAGAACGAGAAGGCGCGACCTACACAATCGACACGCTCCGGGACATGCGCAAGGCCTATCCCGATGCCGACCTTTTCTTCATTACGGGGGCGGATGCCATGGCTCAGATCATGGAATGGAAAGACGTTTCCGAGGTCTGGACTCTTGCCCATTTCATAGCAGTTTCACGGCCAGGACACCCCCTAACCATTAGTGGATTGCCTACTCAAGGCGTAAGCTCGTTAGAAGTGCCGGCGCTTGCGATCTCATCCACTGATTGCCGAACCAGAGTCAGTCAGGGCTTCCCGGTCTGGTATCTGGTTCCGGATGGTGTCGTTCAGTACATCGCCAAGCACCATTTATATCGGAGTATGCCATGACCACTTTTCACGATCCGCCGCCGCAGTCGCGCCGTGCGGCGCGTCAGAGTGAGCGCGAACGAGCTGCCGATGAGCAGCCGTCAGTAGAGGGCTTCACAACTTTTCCTTCTCAAGAAGCAGAAGAGAACAGTGTCGAAGAACCTCACAAAGACTTGAGCGCCGACACCACTGCCGCAGCCGCCCCATCAGGCACCGTTGCGCCTCCTGCCGCGCCCGCAACATCCCAACCGTCGACAGACGCCGCCTATCGTCTGGCGCCGCCACCATCACCACTCACGCAAGACTCTTCCTTTGCGCCGCCTCCTCCTCCCACTGCCGCTCCGGCAGCGCCGGAGTCGAGTTCTCCCGAGCGCACCCTTACTCGTCGCGAACTGCGAGAGCTTCGCGCACGTCAGGAAGCTGAACGTGCCGCTGCAGCGCCCGCTGAAACTGCTGTGCCTTCTGAAACTGCTGTGCCTTCTGAAACTGCTGTGCCTTCTGAAACTGCTGTGCCTTCTGAAACTGCTGTGCCTTCTGAAACCGCTGTGCCTTCTGAAGCGGCTGCGTCTCCCGAGGCGGCGCCAAAGGCTGCTTCGACTCCGTTAGCAAATGCTGCTGCGGATGCCGTGCCGCATTATCCATACTCGGGTTCAGCTGGACAGGCTTCCAAGCCTGCAGCGGAACAGCACCTGACTGTAGAGCCCACGATTCCGGCCTACGTTGAACCGCCAGCACTCATCGATCCACTTTCGGTAGTTCCTGAAGCTGCAGCGGTTGCCGCACCTCCCGAAGACGCGCTGAGCGCTTTCGAATCACTACTGGCCAACGCTGACGGTTCCGCGAAAGATGCGGAAATCACGGATGCTCCCCGGTCTCCGCTCATCGATCCGCCGCGTGAGACAGGCTCTGCTAAGTCAGCAGCGGACCTCGACTTCAGCGGAACCATTGCAGCAGCTCCGGTAGACACGTCGTCGGCCGCCTCAGCACCGCACCAGCCAGCGCCAAGCGCAGAACCGCAGTCGGCTGAAGCTCCCCGTTCATCCGCACGATCAACCATTGCGGGACTCCTCGGGTTAGCTCCGGAGGCTGCTAGCGAACCAGCCGATACAACGCCGGCGGTAAAATCAGCGCCCACTATTTCGGCGGCACCAACAAACCTCAGCAATGCCCGCGCAGAGTTCGACGAACAGGCGCGCAAGCGACTCGATGGCGAACTGCCCGCGGTCGACCGACTATCGGTCGAACCCAACGTGACGCCTACCGCCGCGCCGGCCCCGTCGCCGAGGATTGACTCCCCGGGAATGACTGTAGCCCCAGCGGGCCACTGGACTCGCCAGGCTGCGGTTGAAGACGACCCAAGTGCCTCAATCATTTCGAGGACCATTGGCAGCGGAACCCCCGCAACAAGCGCTCTTGTCTTGCCAGCGATCCCGTTTGCCACCGACATCCGTGGTCCATTGAATTCCAGCGGTGAAACTATGCTCACAGGGTCGATTGATCTGCCGAGCACGTTGTCGGCAAGTGGTGTCTCGGACCGTTTTGACCACGCAGATATTGATTCACTTCTCGATCTCAATGACAGCGACATGGTTTCGACTGATTCAGCACCCGTGCGCGCCGTCAAAGCCGTCAGTACGTTCTCCAATCAGTCAGTAACTCAGACACAAAAGCCGAAGGGTACTCGTGCACTCACGGTGTTGCTCATCTCGGCTTCGTCGATGGCTGTTGTGGTTGCCGGACTGCTTGTGGCAGCATTCGCCTTCAACATGTTGTAGGTTTAACTCTTTGCTCTTCCTCCGATTAAGGACCCTGTGACTGCTTCTCCTCGTGCTAACGAGCTACTTTCCATCGTCGCGCACGCCGCCGACGCCAAGCAGGCGACGGATATGGTCGCACTGGATGTCACCGGTCCCACGCCCTACACCGACATTTTCTTCCTTGCCACAGGCCGCAACGAACGCAACGTTCAGTCGATCGCGTCTGAAATTGAAGAGAAGATGATCGAAGCTGGCGCGAAGCCGCTACGTCGCGAGGGCCGTGCGGAGGGTCGTTGGATTCTTCTCGACTTCGGCCACGTTGTCGCCCACATCTTCCACGAAGAAGATCGCCTCTACTACTCGCTTGAGCGTTTGTGGAGCGATTGCCCCGTCATCCCGATCGATATCGCAGCACCAGCCGACCCCGAATCGGGAGCTGTTTAGTCAGTCTGGTTCGATTACTTCACACTTCGTAACTCAATTTGTGTGGGTGCCAGTGTGCTGGTTTTCTTGATCTAGCCGGGCAGTTAGACCCCGCGGCGATTCCACAAGAATTGCCTTCGATCTCTGGGGTTTCATGATTACGCTTTCTTCCGTCACCAAGACTTTTGGTGCAGCCGCGAACACAGTTCGTGCGCTCGACGATGTGAACCTCGCTGTGCAGCGAGGCGAAATTTTCGGCGTTATCGGCCAAAGTGGTGCCGGCAAGAGCACGCTCATCCGCACGGTAAATCTTCTTGAGCGCCCCGATTCGGGCAGGGTCACCGTCGCCGACCGTGAACTGACCGCGCTCAGCGATCGCGATCTTCTTCATGCGCGTCGCGAAATCGGCATGGTCTTTCAGCAGTTCAACCTGCTTGATAGCCGCACCGTTCGTGGAAACGTGGAACTCGCCTTAGAAGTTGTGGGCGTGAGCCGCAGCGAACGCACCAGCCGCACTAACGACATTCTTGAACTTGTGGGTCTCGAACAGAAAGCTCAGCAATATCCGGCTCAGCTCTCGGGCGGGCAGAAGCAGCGCGTGGGCATCGCGCGGGCGCTGGCATCTCGGCCTCGCGTTCTTCTCAGCGATGAAGCAACGAGCGCCCTCGACCCGGAGACCACAGACTCCATTCTTCAGTTGCTGCGCAGGCTCAACAAAGAGCTCGGACTCACCATTTTGCTGATTACGCACGAGATGGACGTCGTCAAAAGCATTTGCGATTCCGCAGCGCTAATGAGCGGTGGCCGCATTCTCGAGCAGGGTCGTCTTGTTGACTTGCTTGCCAAGCCAGGTTCGCAGCTTGCTCGTGGACTGTTCCCGCTCGGCGAACTGCCGCAGGGTAACTCCACAGTCATCGATGTCACCTTTGTCGGTTTGTCGTCAGCGCGACCTGTTGTCGCTCAGCTTGCCCGCACTCACCAACTAGATGTTGGTCTGCTCGGTGCTGCGATGGAAACCATCGGGGGAGCGCAATCAGGGCGCACGCGCCTTGAACTGCCGGGAACGATCGAGCAGCACACTGCCGCAATTGACGACTTGCGCGCTCAGGGCCTCGTCGTTGAGATTGTGAGGAGCGGACGATGATCGATTCCCAAGCTCCCGGCTTCTGGCCGCAGCTGTTTGAGACGCTCCTGAAGGCGACAGGGGAGACCCTGTACCAAGTGAGCGTCACGATGCTCATCACTCTCATTATTGGGCTTGCAGCGGGCACCCTGTTGGTTATCACCGACCGCGGCGGCATTCTCGAGCGCCCATTCGGCAGTGTGATCGCCGGTCGCATCATCAACGCGGTGCTGCAGGCCGTCGTGAACCTGGGCCGTTCGATCCCGTTCATCATTTTGATGATTGCGCTCATCCCGTTTACTCGACTGTTGTTGGGGACGGCGTTTGGCGTGACCGCGGCGATTGTACCGTTGACGATTGCTGCGATTCCGTTCTATGCCCGCATCGTGGAGATTTCGCTGCGCGAAGTCAACGAGGGGCTTGTTGAGGCGGGGCACTCTTTGGGCGCGACGCGCTGGCAGTTGGTGTCGAAAGTGATTATTCCTGAGGCTGTTCCTGGTCTCATCCGTGGCTTTACAACGACAGTGGTGTCGATTGTGAACTACTCGGCAATTGTGGGCGCGATTGGTGGTGGAGGTCTTGGTGATGTTGCTATTCGCTATGGACACCAGCGCTACAGCGTCATCCACATTGTCGCGGTGATTATCGTGCTAGTCGCGATTGTGCAGATCGTTCAGGTAGTCGGCGCTCGCTTGGCTAACCGAATGTCTCACCGCTGACTCTGTCGGCGGCTTACCCCTGAGTAGTTTTTCTTTTTTCTTTCACCACTGTTTGTTTTCTCGATTAAGGAATGTCATGTCACGCTCCAAATTCTTCTCACTCTCCACTGTGGCCGCCGCTGGCGTGCTCGCTTTGACCCTTTCTGGATGCTCGGCTCCCGCCGAAGAGTCCGCGCCCACTGATGGCACGCTCGGTTCGCTTACCGTTGGTGCTACGGCGACACCGGCCGGCGAAATTGTTCAGTTCGTGATCGACAGCGGTCAGGCTGAGGCTGCTGGCCTCGAGCTCGACATCGTTGAGTTCACCGATTACACGACACCGAACCCTGCTCTCAGTGAGGGCAGCCTCGACGTCAACCTGTTCCAGCACGAGCCGTTCCTGGATCTCTACAACGAGAACACGGGAGACAATCTGTTCGTCGTTGGCCAGGTTTACCTTCCGCCGCTCGCTCTGTACTCGAAGACCGTTGGCGAGCTTGCAGACCTGAAGGATGGCGCGAACATTGCGTTGCCGAACGATGCCAGCAATGAGGGCCGTGCGCTCTTGCTGCTTGCGGATGCCGGACTCATCGAGACCACGGATGCTCCGTCGACTGTTGCCGACATCACTGCCAACCCGAGCGATTTCAACTTCATCGAAATTGATGCGGCAAGCCTGCCGTCGGCTCTTGATGACCAAGATGCTGCGATCGTGAACTTCAACTACGCCGGTGCTGCTGGCCTCTCGGGCGACCTGCAGCTGGTCACCGAGGGCCCCTCGAGCGTCTACTACAACACGCTCGTAACGCGTGACGAGCTCAAGACTGACCCTCGGGTGCTCAAGCTATACGAACTGTTGACCTCAGACGAGACAAAGGCGTACATCAACGACTTCTACAACGGACTCGTTATTCCCGTTTCTTAGCCGACACGGCAACCGAGCAAACGCACGCTCCGGCTTGCGAAAAGGCGGCCAGTATCCATTCGGATGCTGGCCGTCTTTGGGTTTCCGCCCTCAATGTTGGCTGTGATTCTCACGAACTTGGGCCACAGAACGCTCAGATGGTTCTGGATGCGTCGCGCATGTACTATTCTTGAGAAGTTGCATTTCTGGTAACGGAGATAAAACAGATGGGTCCATGGCGCAGCCCGGTAGCGCACCTGCATGGCATGCAGGGGGTCAGGGGTTCGAATCCCCTTGGATCCACCATTTAGCCCCGCAATCGTAAAGATTGCGGGGCTTTTTTTGTTTAACGAGTCAGTCGTTAGCGACGTTTGCCTGGTGTGAAAGGGAGCTGCGACAGCGGCACATCGTCCACTTGAAGTGCAAGAAGTGCGTCGCGTCGCACGTCATTGAGGTACCCAACGTGGGCAAGTAGAGCCTGTTGTGCCCTTTCAGGGTCAGCAGCTGCGATTGCTTCGCAAATCTCGTGGTGCTGCTGCAAAACCTCGTCGCGACCGAGGAGGTTCACGAAGACGGTGTTTGTGGCAGGTCGGCTTAGGTGGACCGACATCATTGCGAGTTCGAGAATCGGGTTCTTGGTTGCTCGAGAAATTGCGGTGTGGAATGCGAGATCCCATTCCAACCACTCGTCGATATCCATTTCGAGGTCGCGAGCTGCATCAACCGCGTGGCGAATCGCGATGAGGTCCTCATCGGTGCGGTGCTGGGCGGCAAGCGCGACGCACATCGTCTCGAGCTTTTCGCGCGCTTCATCAACATTGTGCACGGTGACATTTCCGACACGGAACCACAGTCGGATGGCATCGCTGAGCTGCGCGGCGACTTGATCGGCATCAGGGACGGTCACAAAAGTTCCGCCCTGTCCTCCGCGTGTTGATTGCACGAGTCCGGTTGCCGAGAGAAGTTTGAGGGCTTCGCGCGCTGTGGCGCGCGACACGTCAAAGGAGTCTGCCAGCTCTTTTTCGGTGGGCAGACGTTCTCCTGGCTCCCACACGTTGTCATTGATTGCCTTGCGGAGTTGCATCGCAATTTGGCCCGAGGCATCGCGACGCGACAGCTCTGCGGGTTGGAAAGCGGGTTGCGTCATCTGTGACTCCTCGATGTGCTGAGCGTGGGGTTACGCCGAAACCTCAGTTTCTGCGAAATCTAAATGTAACAACGAAAAGCTTGTCGATCTAGGTCTGAAGTACTACGTTGAGTGTCAAACATTGAATGTCTAGCTTTCAAACGAGGAGAAACTCATGCGTACCCGAGTGTTACTAAGCACAGCGATGTTGGGCATTCTGGCTCTTGCCGGCTGCACGGCGCCCACACCCACTGGATCCGACGACAACCCCAAGCAAGATGCAGTTGCCTCTCAAACGGCAATGGCAGCAACGCTCGACTACATCGAAGCGGGACTGCCCGACCTCGACGGAGCATCCATCGCCTATATCGCCGAGTGCGCGACCGAGAACACGTTCTGCCAGGTTCGATGGCAGGGTGCGCAGGATGCTGCAGAAGCGGTCAATGCAGAAATCACCCTATTCAACGCGGCATTCGATGCGAATGCTCAGCAGGGTCAGGTGCAAGACGCCGTGCTCCGCGAGTTCGATGGCTACATTTTCTCGCCCGTCGCAGATGCTTCGGGATGCGCAAGCTTCGATGTGTTGGTTGAGACTGGTGCCCCGGTAGCCACAATCAACAGCCCGATGTGCGGAAACGCAGACTTTACTGAAGGGTCCGTGGGCTTCGCTGCGATGCAGACCGAGTCATTCTTCCTTGAGCACGTCAACAACGCGTTCGATTCCTGTGAAGGGGAATGTGAAGCGATTGCGGTTGGTGGATTCCTCGGAAGCGACCTCTACACTCGCTGGCAAAATGCAATTGAGCGCGCTGCCGCCGATCATCCCAACGTTACCGTCGTCACTGAACAACCCGGAAACTTCGACCCAGCAACAGCGCTCAGTGTGGTGCAAGATGCTTTGCAGGCCAACCCCGACGCACAGATCGTCGTCTCCTCGTGGGATGACATGACTCGAGGCGTTGAAGAAGGGATTCGGGCAGCAGGGCTCACCCCCGGCAGCGATGTCCGGATCTATAGCGTTGGCGGAACCGAGTACGGTACCGACCGTGTGATCGACGGAGCATGGACATCAACAACTGTGCTGCTTCCCTACGAGGAGTCGTACTACGGTGGCGTCCATCTCGCCAGAGCACTTGCTACTGGAGAGATCACCGAAGGCTTCACCTACTTGGCCGAGTCGCCTGTCGTCGTCGATGGACCGGGCACCATCTTCATCGACAGCAGTAACGCTGCTGACTTCGACCCCGAGTACTAATCATGAACCTCAACCGCGAATTGTCAACGGCTCTGACCGTTTCTGGCCTCAGCAAGGAATATCCGGGCGTGCGCGCGCTCAACAATGTGTCCTTCAGCGTTGAGCCTGGAATCGTGCTCGCTGTCGTTGGCGAAAACGGCGCAGGAAAGTCGACGCTTATGAAGTCGATTGCCGGCGCCGAGCGTGCCACCGCGGGTCACATTGAGGTCTTTGGCACACAATTGGTCGCTGGCAACCCTCGCGCCGCATCGGATGCGGGGGTTGCCATGATCTATCAAGAACTCACTATTGTTCCTGAGCTCAGCGCTCAAGAGAACGTCTATTTGGGGCACGTTCCGACGCTATTCGGGATTGTGCGATCGAGTCAGCTTCGACGGAACTATCGTTCTGTAGCAGAGCGGGTTGGCAGCGACATCCGACCGGATGCCCGCGCCGGCGACCTCTCGACAGCCAATCAGCAACTGCTTGAGATCATGCGCGCTATCGCGCACGGGCGACGACTCGTGATCATGGACGAACCAACCGCGTCGTTGGGACCGGAAGATATCGCGCGACTGCATGAGGTGATCCGTGACCTGCGCGACAAAGGATGTTCCGTGCTCTATGTATCTCACGACCTCGATGCGGTACTCGATGTCAGCGACGATGTGATGGTGCTGAGAGAAGGGTCTATAGTTTCGCGAGCGCCAGCGGCGGCGTGGAACAAAACTGCACTCGTCACCGCGATGCTCGGCCACTCACCGTCCACGGCCCCTACCGGCGGTCGCCACAGCGCTCTGGAGCCAACAATCGTTGCACTAAGCAACGTGCAGGCACCTGGTGTAGATCTCGAATCCTTGAGCATCCGATCAGGCGAGGTGGTCGGAATTGCTGGTCTAGTCGGTTCAGGGCGCACCCGGTTGTTGCGAGCTGTTGCCGGTGCTGAACCAGTGCAGACCGGAACAATCGAACTTGATGGAAAGTCGCTGCGCTGGCCAAGATCACCAGCGCAGGCCTGGAAAGTGGGGATCGCTCTTGCCCCTGAAGATCGGAAGCACCAGGGTCTGGTGCTTGATCAGCCAGCGTCATGGAATATTGCGCTCGGTGGATTCCACCTCGCTCGTCGGCGCGGACGGATCACCGCAGCCCTCTTGCGCCGATGGGCCGAACCCATCGCAAGCCGGGTCGCTTTCGCCCAATCCCGGCTGGGGGCGCCCGCAGGCACTCTCTCGGGAGGGAATCAGCAAAAGCTGCTGCTCGGCCGTCTCTTTTCACGTCCACTCCGACTCATGCTTCTCGACGAACCAACTCGAGGCATGGACATAGGGGCGAAGTCAGAAGTATTTGCCTCGATGCGCTCGTTCGCCGATGAGGGTCGTGCTGTCTTGTGGTCCTCTAGCGAAATTCAAGAAGTGCTCGATCACAGTGATCGCGTCGTAGTATGCCGTGCTGGCCGAGTCGTCGCTGAGCTGCCAGCCGGGGCGACTGTGCACGATGTACTTGCTCAAGCCTTCGGCACCGCCGCCCTCGCTGCGGTATCCACACCATCATCCGCATCTTCACTCACTCACGTGCAGGAGAAATAACAGTGAGCACACGAATGACAGCAACACTGCAGCCCGTTGCTGCACCGATCGGCCCCCGAATCCGTCGCGCACTGAGCGAGTACGGCGTAGTGCTCGCACTTGTTGTGCTCATCATGGTTGTAGCGCTTCTCCAACCCGCGTTCTTATCCCTGGGCAACGTCAGCAATGTCCTCGCACAGTGGGCACCCGTCGCCATAATGGGCATCGGGATGACATACGTCGTGTTGACGGGAGGCTTCGACCTCTCTATGGCCGCGACCTACGCTCTCGCCGCCGTCGTCGCGGCAACGCTGGGACAGACGCTCCCTCCGATTGCGGCGTTCATAGGAGCCATCATCGTGGCTGGAGTTGTTGGCTTACTCAACGGCGTGATCGTCACACTTCTCAGAGTCAACCCTTTCATCGCAACGTTGGGATCGTCCCTCATCATCACCGGTGTTGCACTGCTTCTGACGGGGAACCGTCCGATCCAAGTCATCTTCGAGCCGTTTACTGTTCTCGGTCGCGGAGCCATTCTGGGAATACCGTTAAGTGCACTACTCATGATCCTTCTGTTCGTGGTTGGCGGACTCGTCTTGTCCTTCACAAAATACGGCCACAACATCTATGCGGTCGGAGGCAATCGCGAAGCAGCACGGCTCTCAGGCATCCGAGCCGGCTGGGTTGTTGCTAGTGCCTACCTTGTCGCCGGAATCTGCGCTGGGATTGCCGGCACCATCACGGCATCCCGATTGAGTTCAGCCCAGGCCGGGTTGAGCGGTCAGCTCGTCTTCGATGTCCTCACCGTGGTCATTGTTGGGGGCACGACTCTCGCCGGCGGAAAGGGATCACTGTGGCGCACGGCCGTAGGAGTCGCAATTTTGGCAACCCTGCAGAATGGCTTCAACCTTCTTGATATCGACGCGTACTACCAAAACATCATCAAGGGGGTGATTATCATCGCGGCTCTCACCTCAGTTGATTGGAGCCGCTTTGCACGCCCTCGCCGGGTCTCGCCATCCGAGACCGCCCAGTCCAGTATTAGCAACGACACCGTTTAAAGGAGCAAGATCATGTCGGAGACTCTTGATGTCAAAGAAATCACCATTAGCGAAGTTCAGGATGCCTACCAAAAAGGAACCGTCACGGTTACCTCAGTAGTTCAGGCCTACCTAGACCGCATCGAATCGATCGACCGCAGTGGCGCGGAACTCAACTCGATCGTTGCGCTCTCGCCCCGCGCGCTCGAAGACGCTGCCGACCTCGATGCGTTCTACGCAAAGAACGGTCAGCTCTTTGGCCCTCTGCATGGCGTGCCAGTGCTAGTGAAAGATCAGGTCGAAGTTGGGGGAATGCCCACAAGCTATGGAAGCGAGATCGCCGCAGATTTCGTACCCGAAAAGGATTCCACGGTTGTCGCTCGACTGCGCGCCGCTGGCGCCGTGATCATGGGAACCACCACGATGCCTGACTTTGCCACGTCGTGGTTCAGTACGTCGTCACGCAGCGGAACGACCAAGAACCCTTACGATCTTGCTCGTGATCCTGGAGGATCATCGTCAGGTTCTGCGGCAGCGATTGCGGCGAACCTCTCTCTGGTCGGAATTGGTGGTGACACGGGTGGGTCGATACGTCTGCCAGCCTCATTCTGCAACCTCGTCGGACTGCGAGTAACGCCTGGATTGATTAGTCGTGCGGGTATGTCCGCACTCGTCAAGCCTCAAGACACCCCCGGCCCGATGACTCGCACGGTAGAGGACAGTGCGCGAGTGCTCGATGTGCTTGCGGGGTTCGACCCGGAAGACTCCTACACGAGCATCAATCGCATCGCTCGCCACGTGGGTTCCTACACGGATGGTCTTGCCGAGTCGACCATGGCAGGAAAGCGTGTTGGAGTGCTGCGTGAAGCGTTCGGTGACGAGAGCGATGTCGATGGTGCACGCATCAATGTTGTGCTGGAAGAAACGCTTAATAAGCTTCGCGCAGCCGGCGGCGAAACTGTCGACGTTCATGTAGATGACTTGATGCACCTCGTTGGATTCACCTCGTTGTACAACACTCGATCTCACGACGACATGGATAAGTTCTTTGCAACGCGCCCCGGTGCAGGAGTGACGGGTATGAGCGACGTTATCGCTAGTGGACGGTTCCACCCGAAACTTGATCTCCTAATCGGGATTGCCGCATCCCCGGAGAACCCCGCTGATGATGACGAATATGTCGATCGAATTTTGGTGCAGCAGAAGTTCCAGCGCCATGTTGTCAGTCTGATGGAGGAGTTGCAGCTCGACGCCATTGTTTTCCCGGATGCAAAACTGCCGGCACCCACGCGTGCGGATGTATTCGCTGACCGCTGGACCTGCCTGACGTACCCCACCAATACGGTCATTGCGTCACAACTGCATTTTCCGGCGATTACGGTTCCCGTGGGCTTCACTGATAACGGACTGCCGGTTGGGCTGGAAATCATGAGCGCGCCCTATGACGAACAGCGGCTCTTGAAGGTCGCTTCTGCGGTCGAAAAAGCTACCACGGCTCGCCGCAGCCCTGAGCACAATCTGGGGTCTGATCACTGAGATGACGCGCACAATCAATGCTGACATGGGGGAGTCAGTCGGGATCCATCACTTCGGTAATGACGAGCCACTTCTCGAATTCGTTGACACGATCAACGTTGCCGGCGGGCTGCACGCTGGCGATCCGTCAGCGATTTCTCGGATCGTCTCGCTCGCGTTAGACCGAGGCGTCAGCGTCGGAGCCCACCCGGGGCTGCCAGACATCGCCGGCTTCGGGCGGCGGGAGATGGTAATTACGGTTGAGGAAGCGCGAGACCTCATCCGCTATCAAACAGGCGCAGTCGCATCCTTCGTGCAGTCCCACGGCCATGAACTCCACCACATCAAGCCTCACGGTGCGCTGTTTGGAATGTTGGCTCGAAACGATGAACTGATGGATGCTGCCTGTGATGTAGCGGTGCAGTACGGAGTTCCCATTTATGGGCTAGCCGGCACAGCTCACGAACGAGTATCGGCAGCAAGGGGAGTGCCATTCGTTCCGGAGTACTACGTTGATCTCGACTACACGGATGACGGCATGGTTGTCGTCAATCGCACGGGTTCCGTGCGAGACCTCGGTGAAGTCGCAGAGCGAGCGTCACGTGCCTTGCGAGAAGGAACAACCATCAGCACAACAGGCAACACGATTCCTGTTCGCGCCGACTCCTTCTGCATCCACTCTGATCTGCCCAATGCTGTGGAGGTAGCGAGAACGGTGCGCGACGCGATTGCGCACGTAGCGGTTTAGCGTAGTTGTTCGGGTGGGCGGAAGCAGTATTAGCGTTTCTGCCCACCTGACCTCGAAAATGAATCTGGCGCTACGTAGTGGCGAGAGGCGTTGTCGGGGGTGTCGTTCCCGTGGTCTTACGCACCTTGGCTTTGAACCACTTGGTGTCGGGGATTCGTGCGAGGAGTGGACCGGCGATGATCGTGATGAGTACATACGCCGTCGCTAGTGGTGCGAGCATGGGCTCAATGCCGGCACCGACTGCGAGCCCGGCGATAACGATCGAGAACTCACCGCGAGGAGTCAGAATTAGCCCAGTGCGCCATCGACCAGCAACCGCGATCCCAGCCCGTTTCGCCGCAAGGTAGCCCGAGAGCGTCTTCGTAGCGATAGTGACAAACGCGAGAGCAGCCGCCGGCAGCAGAACAGGAACAATGTCTGCCGGCGAAGTTGAGATCCCAAAGAACACAAAGAAGACCGCAGCGAATAAATCACGCAGGGGAGTGATGAGTTGGGCTGACTGGTGCGCCACCGGGCCCGAGATCGCGATACCGACAAGGAAAGCACCCACCGCAGCAGACACGCTCACGCGTTCCGCTAAACCAGCAACAAGCATCGTCAATCCAACGACACCGAGCAACAGTGCTTCGGCGTTCTTGTCGGGAAGCAGTCGGGACAAGAATCGACCATGACGTAGGGCAACATAAAGAATCAGCAGCACGACAGCGACGGCAATGGCCACAGTGAACGCGCCCTGCAGCAGTCCCGCACCAATGACGAGCGCTGAGAGCACCGGCAAATAGAACGCCATCGCCAAGTCTTCCATCACCAGGATGGAAAGCACGGTCGGGGTCTCGCGGTTACCGAGTCGCCCCAGATCGCGCACGACCTTAGCGATCACCCCAGATGATGACACCCAGGTGACACCGGCGAGGGCGACGACCGCGGCAGGTTCCCACCCCAAAATGATGGCGAAAAGAGCCCCGGGTAGGGCATTGAAGACACCATCGAGGATGCCCGAAATGCGAGAAGTCTTGAGATTCGAGACGAGCTCTTCTGCAGAATACTCCAGCCCCAGCATCGCCAAAAGAAGAATCACGCCGATTTGTGAACCGACTTCGAAGAACTCTTCGCTCGCCTGAAACGGCAGCAAACCGCCCTCGCCAACAGCGAGGCCGGCAAGAAGATAGAGCGGGATGGCAGAAAACCCGAAACGTGCAGCAAATCTTCCGAGCACGCTAAGAACAAGCAGGAGAGCGCCAACCTCGATGAGGAGCTGCGTCGTCTCATGCATACGCGAGCCTTAGCTGGGGCCGCGGTTGATGAGCTTGCCGAGTGCGTCGAGACCCTTGCGGGTCCCCACAGCGACGATTACATCGCCAGACTCGAATTTAACCTCAGGACCAGGGGAAGGAACAACATCGTTGCCGCGGGCAATCGCGACGATCGATGCGCTCGTGAGAGTGCGCGCTTTCATATCGCCCATGGGGCGACCGACGAATCCTGAGCCGCCGGGAAGAGAGATCTCTTCGGTGTAGAGCCCCTCAGCCTTCTCGCCAAGAACCGACAAACGGCTGAGCGTGAGCGACGAACCAAGAACCTCAGCGATAGCCGCAGCCTCATCGTCAGTGAGTGAGATGGAGGCAGCGTTCGAGTCAGGGTCGTCCGCATTGAAGAAGGCAAGATCTCGCTCGCCTGAACGCAGCGAAACCACGCTGACACGGCATCCCGAATCAGTGATCACATCATTGCGAACACCAAACCCAGGAAGGTCAATTCGTTCGATTCTTACGCCCACAGTTCCCACTTACCAATTCGCTAGTGGCCAATAGTCCAGCGAGAAGCCTACGCCTCTTACGCTGCAACCCCATACTTTTTCATTGACGTCTCCACAATGGTGAGGCCCTCGAGGCCCGGCATGCGTGAAATGTGCTCATCGAGTTTGCGAAGCTCGCGCAATCCCTCCTCGCCTGAGAACAAGTGGCCCATAACGTGGGTCACTTCTTTAGCGGGCATGATGCTCGAGCCAACCGGACCCCAAGCGCCCCTCAAAGCCAGTCGCGCCAAGACTTGCGCCTTCTTGCTTTTGGCTAAACGCTCTCGAGCCTGAGTCGCATAGAAGGCAACGTGGCGTGCTTCTTGCTTGGCGATTCGGCGAAGCAACTCAGACAGCACCGGATGCTTTTCCATATCCGCGAGCCGGTTGTACGCAGCAACGGCAGACCACTCGTTCGCGGCGCCCCAGATCATGTGCACGGCGATGAAGTCCTTACCGATCACATTTCCGAGCACGGACTGCTTGATCGGGTCGAGTCGATCCTTCCAGCCCAACTTCAGCCGGGTGGCTTTGAGCTCGTCATAGTCGAGAGTCACATCGTGAGCACCGAGCACCTTCGAGAGCGCTTCGCCGTGCCAGAACTCTTCGCGGTTCCACATCGTCATAAACGCACTAACGTCGACCTCCTTGTGGGAGGGCGTGACGAGTAGATCTCGCAGGTAGCAGACCGTGTGGTATTCGACATCCGCCATGTAGCGAAGGCTGCGCAGAGTCGAATCCGGGAGGGGATTGCGCTCAAATTCGGTGAAGTCGAGGTCACCCCACTGCACCTTCTTCGAGGTCGAGGTGTACCGATCAATATCAAATGCCATGAGGTGTGGGAACTAGCTCGACGGCGTCGAGTTCTGTTCCTCTCCTTCCAATTGCACCGGCGCGGTTGCTGTGGCGCGAGGTCGAGGGATGCGGGTATTGGGTGAGCGGCGCTTCCAATCGAGCACGTTCCACCGCTTCTCTTGAGCATGCTTATACAGGTTGACGTCAGGGTTGACGGCACTGGGATTTCCGAGAAGTTGCAGCCACATCAGGTCGGCATGACTGTCGCCGTAGCCATACGACTGGGTGAGGTTGAAACCATTGAGTTCGGCATAGTGGCGCAACCACGCGGCCCGTGCCTCATCCACCAGCGGCGGATCGGCCAAGAAACCGGTGAGAACACCATCACGTTCGTGCATGCGGCCAGCAACGACCTCGTCAAAGTACGGCAAGAAGGGGGTCACCATGAGATCGATTGTTCCCGTGACCAGAATGGTGCGGTGGCCAGCGTCACGGTGCTCCTGAACACGTCGCAGAGCATCCGGCATCACCCGACGCATCATGGCCCGGCCGAAGCTGCCGCGCACCATCCGCTCAATTTCCACAATCTTGAAGCCCTCATAGCGACGCATAAAGGTTCGGATGAACTCGCCACGGTCACGACGTTCAGCACGCAAGTACTTGCGCAAAGAGAAAGTGAAATTGGCGAGGTCGTGCACAACCTTGGCGCGGGGAACAGTTCCACCCCACAGCAGCAAGTACTGCTTCACGAGGTTGGAATCGACGACAGTGCCTTCAAGGTCGAAGACAGCGACAACATCGGTGCGCTGGGGAAGCTTCTTAGCGGTGCGGGTCTTGGCGGCTGGTCGGTTGGCAAATGCCCGCGTCAACGTCGTGATCGCCGGGAAGTGCACCTTCTGGAAGTAGTCCTCCCAGTTGATCTCGGTGACATCGAAGCGTGCACTCTGAGGGGTCTTCTTCGGTAGCGAAGCCAGAAGCTCACGGGTGTTGGCATCATCGAAAATTATCTCCGTCTGCACATACGCGCGATAGAGATTCGTGAAGGCGCGCAGCACGTCAAGCTGATGTTGGCCGCTCTTGACCTCATCCAGCCAACGGCGCGTGCGGGGAGTGGTCGGCATCTTGGTGATCATGCGCTCAGCACGCTCGGCCTGACGCTCGCGCTTCACTAGCGCCTTCTCCACGCGCTGACCTCCGGGGAAACGCCACAGCGGAACCGTGATCTCGCCATCCTCAGCGGGCAGCGGGTTCGCTGTGAAGTAGGCGTTGACGTTCTCATACATGCGGTGGAACGGAAGCGGATTGCTCGCTCCCGAACTCACGTGGTAGTACTGGGGCGCCTTCGGATCAGCCTTCGTGGCGGCGGCCGCCAACGCGGCATTCACGACAAAGTCGACGGGGATGACATCGAGAATCGAATCAGGAAGCCCCGGGAAATCAGGCAACTGACCGCGTCCATAAGCGAGGATCAACGGATCGGCGACCTTGAAACCGTCAATCCAGCCCGGGAACGGGTGGTGAAGTGCACTCTCAATAATCGAGGGACGAACCACCGAAAGGCGGTGCCCGGCCTGAGCCCACAGTTCCTCAGCAACGCGTTCGGCGAACGCCTTCGTCAGAGTGTAGACGTCAGTCCAGCCCAAGCTCTCAGCACGCATACGACCGTAATCGACGAGGCGATCGTGCACCCATTCAGCACGGGCAGCCTCAGTGAATTGGGCAACAGCCTGCGGACCGGCTTTGCCATGACGAGCTTTAGCGGCAGTGAGTTGGGCACGCAGCGCCTCGGGCTGGCGAGACTCGAACTCAACACGAGTGCGCGCCGTGCGAGCAGCCTCATACTCGGCTCGCCAATCAACGTTGTGAACAAGCGATGCTTCGGGAACAATTCCCTTGCGGATGCCGCCAACATAAGCCGTAGAAATATGCACGACGTGAGGACGCGATTTACTGTTCAACAACGCCGTATAGATGCCCGTCGCTCCACCAACATTGGTATCAAACGCTTCATCGATCGGCGGATCAAACGAGACAGTAGACGCGCCGTGGATGACGACATCAATGTCATCGGGCAGCCTGCCGACATCCGTGAGACTGCCTTCAATCACGGTGACCCGGCGAGCAACCTCTTCGAGGGCTTTCTCTTTGCCGAGGGTTTCCATCCACTGCGCAAATACCGGCTTGCGCATGAGATTGGTGAGCCGGCCTTCGCCGCTTGTTGATCCTTTTCCGCGCACGAGAATAGAAATTCGTGTTCCGGGGTGGCTCGAGAGCAAACGTTCGAGAATTGCCTGCCCGACGAAGCCAGTGGCTCCCGTCAGAAAGACATGCTCCGTCGTGAGGGGGGTGATGGTCGTCATAGTTTGGCGGCCCTTTTCATCAGGTGGAGGTTGCTTTGGCCATCGAGGGAATCGACGAGGGCATCAATCTCAGCAATGGTCGCTGGCTGGCTGTTGAATAGATAAGAAAAGAAGAATGCGGTGTTTTCGCGCGGTTCAGCGCGGGCACCGATCGGCCACGGCGTCTTCGCGAGACGCCGCCGCGTGACCTTCTGAGCGCGAGTCGACTCGGCGAGGCGGTGGCGGGCCTGCGCCTCGAAAAACTCCAGCTGGCGCGCCTTAGTCGCTAAGAGCCGCCCGATGAGATCGGCGAGCTGCGGATGAGGCTCACGTTCGAGAAGCCGACGGTAGGCGGCCTGCATGAGCCACTCATCCACGGCACCAAGAGATGTGTGCACGGCCACCATGGGTAGCCCGACAATGTTGGCAACGATCGATTCGCGGATTGTTCGTTCGACAGGAGTGCGGAACGGGGTACGGTCGGCTTCGCCACCCTCGTTCGCGCGAATGACTTGGTCAAGTGCATCCGCAATCCAATACTTCTCGAACGCCCAGGTGATCAAGAATGCGGTAACGCGGGAGTCTTTATGGGTAGCGGTGACCAGCACACTGCGCAGATGCGTCATCGTGCCGCGCTCAACAACCTGCAAGTAACGCAAGACGCGTAGCGTATCTGCGCTCAAGGGCTGAGAGGCGTATGCCTCAAGATTGAGCAGGTCGCGGTAGCTCGCGTGTGCCTCATTGGCATACGCGCGGACGTCAAAATCGGGTGCCGGAATAGACATGTCGTCCAGGGCAACTTCAAGACTTCTTGGCATCGTTCTCCTCCGCTCGAAGCAGTGTGGTGACAGCGACCTCTGACAATTCTAGTTGCGACTCCTCAGAGGAGACACAATCTATAGGGAGGGCTTGCCGTAGTCTTAGAGCCATGGCAATAGCGCTAATTACGGGTGGAACTTCAGGCATCGGTGCTGAGTTTGCCCGGCAACTTGCTCGCAGCGGGACCAACCTTGTCCTGATCGCCCGCAATGAAACTCGCTTGCAAGAAACAGCTTCGACGCTGCACCGCGAGTTTGGCGTGGCCGTCGAGATCATCAGCGCCGATCTTGCCGTGCGCGACGACGTAGTGCGAGTCGCTGCTCGTCTCAGCGATCCAGATCGACCCATTGACCTCTTCGTCAATAACGCGGGCTTCGGGGTGCACTCGAAATTGACCGACACCGATGAGGTGCGCGTGCATGAACATGCCTTCGACGTTATGTGTCGCGCGGTACTGATTCTCGCGGGCGCCGCTGGTCGGGCCATGCGTGAACGCGGCAGCGGTTCGATCATCAACGTGTCGAGCATCGCCGGACTCGTGACCATGGGATCGTACTCAGCGATCAAAGCCTGGGTGGCGTCATACAGCCAAGGACTCTCAGTAGAACTGCGCAATACGGGAGTGACAGTGACGGCGCTCATGCCGGGATGGGTTGTCACCGAATTCCACGAGCGGGCGGGCATCCGCACCGGGTCTATCCCGTCCTTTATGTGGATTGACGCACCGACCCTCGTCACGGGTGCACTGCGGGATTCAGCACGGGGCAAAGTCATTTCCATACCTACTGTTCGGTACCGAGTCATCGGATGGTTTGCTCGACACGTGCCTTTGCGTACAATTCGTTGGATTTCGGCGAAAATTTCTTCAAGCCGAAGTGATGAGGGCTCCGAACCTCAAGGTGTGAAAGATGCGACAACGACATGACCCGGACTTTTGACCGCTTTACCTCGCCGACGATGGCGGGGGCCAGATATGTTGCCCAGCGAGGCCTACTGAAGCCGCTAGTGTGGTCGCTCGTGCGCGTCGATGTAAAGGGAGTCGAGCACATCGAGCGTCACGATGGCCCATTCATCGCCGTTGCCAACCACTCCAGCCACCTTGATGCACCGCTCATCATCGGCGCCTTGCCCCGCAGCCGGGCACGCTACCTCGCCGCCGGAGCGGCAGCCGACTATTTCTTTGAGGTGTGGTGGCGAAAGTGGCTAACCACCTTGTTCTTTAACGCTTTCGCGATCGAACGCAATGCTGAAGGCAAACGTGCTGGCGCATCGCGAGCGCTTCTCGAGCGCGGTGTTCCGCTGCTCATTTTTCCCGAAGGCGGTCGCACCCGCGAGGGTGCACTCACGCGCTTCAAGCCAGGAGCTGCCGCACTGTCAATCAACACTTCAGTGCCGTGCCTTCCTATCGCGCTCGTTGGTGCATCGACAGCAATGCCTCGCGGGGTGAACTGGCCAAAGTCAGGTCGCCTGCCCGTCACGGTAGTCTTTGGCGAACTGCAGCAGCGCCGCGAAGCCGAAACATCGGAAGCTTTTTCTGCACGACTCGCTGAGGTCGTGCGTCAACTGCACGAAACAGTTCAACCCATGCCAAGCGCCACCCCGAAGGGAACGAAATGACCTCTGTCAAACACATGAAGTGGTGGGGTTGGGGCAATGAAGGGGTGGGCTTCCATCACGAAGATAAGCCTGGTTTTGCACCGTTCGTGGAGTACGCAGTAGGTCTTGATCTTGGCTCGGCCACTCGTGCTGGTGAACCATCGTTCGATGAACTCGACGTTCCGAAGAGCAAAGCGACCGCCGCATTCACAAAGCAACTTGCAGCGATTGTCGGCGCGGACTATGTCACTCGAGACGACATGGTGCGCGTCATCCACACCTATGGCAAAGGACTTCGCGACCTCGTACGAATTCGGAGCAATGCCATCAAGCGCAGCCCTGATGTCGTTATCTACCCCGCTGATGAAGCTGAAGTGCAGGCGATCGTGGATGCCGCGGTCGCCGCTAATGCCGTCATTATTCCGTTCGGAGGCGGCAGCAACATCGCTGGCAGCCTCGAGCCGATGCCCGCCGAGAAACGCGTTGTAATCTCGCTCGACCTCGGACGACTTCGCAAGGTTGTGGCAATTGATGCGGATGCCGGCCTCGCTCGCATTCAGGCTGGCGCTCAGGGCCCTGACCTCGAAGAGCAGCTCAATGCTCAAGGTTGGACGATCGGACACTTTCCAGACAGCTTCACGCACTCGACCGTTGGCGGTTGGGTAGCGACGCGTTCCTCCGGAATGCAATCAGACAAATACGGCGACATCGCCGACATTACTCGTGGTCTTCGCGTGGTGCGCCCCGGCGGCATGCTTGTACTTCGGCCCCTGCCAAGTACCTCAAGCGGCCCAAGCGTGCGCGAAATGATCTTAGGAAGCGAAGGGCGCCTCGGCGTCATCACCGAAGTCACTGTCCAGGTGCACCGCATTCCTGCTAAGCGAGATGTCTACGCCTACTTCTTCCCCAACTGGAAGTCAGGAATCGCCGCAATGCAGGCCATCGCCGAGTCGGATGCTGCGCCATCCATCACCCGCATTTCTGATGCAAAAGAGACCGGCTTCTCACTCGCGACGAGCAAGACCCGCACGGGCTTCAGTAAATTTTCGGCCGAAACAGCACTGCCGAAACTGATGACGGCCAAGGGCTGGAACCTTGACGAGATTTGCCTGTCGTTCATTGGCTTCGAGGGCAGCGTTTCTCATGCCAAGCGTCAGAAGAGTCTCGTTGACAAAATTGTCAGCAAGCACGGCGGAATGGGTGTCGGTAAGGGGCCAGGAATCCTCTACGACCAAAAAAAGTTCGACACCCCGTACCTGCGCGACTTCTTGCTCGATATGGGTGCCGCCGGCGATGTCTCAGAAACAGCGACCCCGTGGTCGTCCGTCGTGAAGCTGCACTCTGCAGCCCATAAAGCAGCCCAAGATGCCTACGATTCACTCGGCACCAAAGGCTGGATCATGTCGCACATGTCGCACTCATATCACTCGGGTGCCTGTCTCTACTTCACATTCGCATTCACCTTCGGAGACGATCCACTCGGCGAATATGACACCGTCAAGCGCGCCATCCAACAGTCTTTTGTGGACAACGATGGCACCATCTCGCACCACCACGGTGTCGGCCGTGAGCACTCACCGTGGCTCGAACAAGACATCTCAACGGAAGGTGTCAAAGTCATGCAGGGACTGTTTGACTCTGCAGATCCCGGTGCGAACTTCAACCCGGGCAAGGTGACCCCAGCAGAGTTGGCTGGGGCGACTGCTACTGCGAGTGCGACTGTGACGCCAGCGAAGAAGGCGCCAGCGAAGAAGGCGCCGGCGAAGAAGACGCCAGCGACGAAGAGTCCGGCAGCGAAAGCGCCAGCGACGAAGGCTGAACCGACCAAGAAGGCGCCGGCGCGCGCTACTCCTAAGAAGTAGCGCGCGGGCGGGGTGCCGGTGGCGGCGGCACCTCTTTGGCAGCGATCACTTTGGCGAGTTCAATAGTTTCGAGACCGCGCCTAGTCGCGACAACGCAGTGGCTGTCATCGGCGAGATGAAAGTAGCCGAGGGCATCGGTAGCGCGACCATCGTCGATGAGGTGACGCACGACGACCCGCGTTCCGCTGGTGGTCGCCTTGAGAAACTCTGCCGGGGTCACCATGAGCTCTTGTCGTAGTCCTTCAGGAAGATGCCGAACAGATCTTCGCCGTCCTCGCCGCGCACGATGGGGTCATAGACACGGGCCGCACCATCGACAAGGTCGAGCGGCGCATGAAAGCCCTCCTCCGCCAACCGCACTTTGGTGGGGTGAGGGCGCTCATCCGTAATCCAGCCGGTATCGACGCTCGTCATGAGAATTCCGTCGCTCTCAAACATTTCGCGTGAACTCGTGCGCGTGAGCATGTTGACGGCAGCTTTGGCCATATTGGTGTGCGGATGCCCTGGACCTTTGTAGCCGCGACCGAACACGCCCTCCATCGCCGACACATTCACGATGTATTTGCGGCGGGAGGTGGATGCGGCCATCGATGGACGCAGCATCGAGATCAGCACAAAGGGTGCCGTGGTGTTGGCCAATTGAACTTCGAGCATTTCGAGAGGATCAACCTGATCAACGTGTTGAGTCCACGAGTTGATCGAATCAAGGTCGGGAACAAGCCCACCGGCATCAATCGCGGTGCCGGCGGCTAGTCGTTCGAGTGAGCTTGATCCTGCCGTCATCGCTTGCTCAGTGAGTTCTTCAGCGCGCGTGGCAGCGGCAGCCAGGATGGGGTGAGCTGATACCGACTGTGCGAGCGCCTGCGGGTGCGGGTCGTTCGTGTGTCCGAAGGTCACGAGCTCGGGCAGCGGGCCGTCGGGCAAGGGAGCAAGCTCGCCGTCGACGAGAGGCTGATACGCACCGGGGGAGCGGCGCACCGTCTGCGTCGCATTGTTGATCAGGATGTCGAGCGGGCCCTGAGCCGCGACAGACTCGGCGAGCCCGATTACCTGAGCGGGGTCGCGCAGGTCGATTCCGACGACGCGCAGCCGGTGCAGCCAATCGACGGAGTCGGGGAGGCTCGAGAAGCGACGAACGGCATCCCGAGGAAAGCGGGTCGTGATGGTCGTGTGTGCACCATCCCGCAGCAGACGCAGCGCAATGTACATTCCGATTTTGGCGCGGCCGCCGGTGAGCAGAGCGCGCTTTCCGGTGAGGTCGGTTCTGGCGTCACGCTTGGCGTGATTGAACGCGGCGCAATTCGGACAGAGCTGGTGGTAGAACGAATCGACGGTCGTATACGGCTGCTTGCAGATGTAGCAGGGGCGTGCCTTGATCAGCTCGCCGGCCGACGGAGTTGTCGTGTTTGAGGAGATCGGGATGCCGCGGGTTTCGTCATCGATTCGGTCGGCCGCACCGGTCGCCGTTGCCGCGATCACTTGGCGGTCGGCGTCGGCGATGGTGGCACGCTTCTCAAGCCGACGTTCTTTCTTGACTGCTTTGAACATGGCTGCGGTGGCTCGGCGCACGGTGACAAAGTCGGGGTGCTCATCATCGATCTCGGCCATCTGTTTCAAGACTTTGAGGGTCGTTTCAAGCTCCGTCGGATCAAGACCGCTGGGGCCGGGTTCGGGGGAGTCACTTGAATTGAGCACACCAGATTCTACCCGCGAGCACGCGGTCTCGGAGATCGGGCAGCGTCGTCACGAAGTGGCAATGTCGCGAACGGCAAACTGCAGCAATAGCTCTAAGCTGGCGTGATGATCGTCAGTGTCGTACTCGCGCTTGCTGGCTCGCTGTTTTATGGTGTCTCCGACTTTTTCGGTGGGTTAAGCACTCGCCGTCTTCGCGTTGTTCCCGCGACCACGATCATCCACGTCTTCGCCACTTTCGCCCTCGTCGCGGCGATGCCCTTTGTTGTTGTGCGTTGGGAAGCCGGTGCGATCGTGTGGGGCGCGGTTGCGGGGGTTAGCGCCATTATCGGTCTTCTGACCTTCTACGCGGCACTCGCTGATGGCCCCATGAGTCTCGTCGCACCTCTCATTGCCGTTGTCGGTGCGGTAGTTCCGGTTGGTTTTGCGGTCATCACGGGGGAGCAATTGCCGCTTCAAGCGTGGCTAGCGATCGTGCTCGCCCTCGTCAGCGCGCTGTTGGTCTCGGTGACGAGAGCGGATGCCGCGGTTCGAGTGCGACCCCGCACTGTTGTTGTCGGCTTGGTTTCGGGAGTGGCCTTAGGCACCGCGTTGATTGCTCTTGACCACGCACCGGAGTCGGCGGGGCTTGCCACTGCTGTTGTTGAGATTCTGGTGGGGCTCGGCGCGATGCTCATCTTGCTTGCTCTCACTCGGCTGCTCCCGTCGCTCAAACGATTCTTCGCTCAGTTCGATCATCAGCCAGAAGGGGGCCCGGTCGTCAGTGTGAGTCGGGCGCGACTGCTTGCTGCTGCTGGTGGGGTGCTCGTTGGTGCGTCAAACGCTTTCGTGTTGTTCGCACTTCAGCTCGGAAGCTTGGCCGTGGTGTCAGTGCTCGTCAGTCTCTACCCGCTGGCAACAATCGTGCTCGCAAGATTTACGCTCCACGAACGCGTGAGCAAAGTGCAACTCGTGGGGATGGGGCTTGCGCTTGTCGCTTCCGTTATGTTGGCGCTGAGCTAGCCGTCGTTGTCGCGGCCGTCCTCCGGCTACGGTTGAACAATGCCCTCACTCTTGGATGCGCTTCCGACGCCCTATGACGCAGACGCAACCTATGACGCTTTCGTGGGGTGGGCATCCGATCGCGGTTTGAGTTTGTATCCGGCGCAAGATGAAGCGGTCATCGAGCTGGTTTCGGGCGCGAATGTCATTTTGTCGACGCCGACGGGAACCGGCAAGTCACTTGTGGCAATCGCCGCTCACGCTATTGCCCTTGCGCAGGGCCAGCGCACCTTTTACACGGCACCGATCAAGGCGCTTGTGAGCGAAAAATTCTTCGCTCTTGTCGACATTTTCGGTGCAGAGAATGTCGGAATGGTGACGGGTGACTCCTCGGTCAACGCCGACGCCCCCATAATTTGCTGCACAGCAGAGATTTTGGCGAACCTCGCTTTGCGGGAAGGGGCGGACGCGCGAGTCGATCAGGTAGTGATGGATGAGTTCCATTTCTACGCTGACCCCGATCGTGGCTGGGCGTGGCAAGTGCCGTTGCTCATTCTGCCGAACGTTCAATTTGTGTTGATGTCGGCGACGCTCGGTGACATGCAGCCACTAGCCGATGACCTGAGTCGGCGCACAGGCCGTGAGACAAGTTTGATCACGGGTGTCGAGCGCCCGGTGCCATTGCACTATTCGTGGGCGATTACGCCAATTCACGAAACCGTTGAGGATCTCCTGTCGACCGGTCAGGCACCGATCTACATCGTGCACTTTTCGCAGGCAGCCGCCCTTGAGCGAGCCCAGGCGATGACCAGCATCAAGGTGGTCACCCGTGAACAGCGCGACAAGATCGCTGAGGCAATTGGTGACTTTAGATTCACGACGGTGTTTGGAAAGACCCTGTCTCGACTTATCCGGTCGGGAATCGGCGTTCACCACGCTGGCATGCTGCCCAAGTACCGCCGACTCGTCGAGCAGCTTGCCCAGCAAGGACTACTCCGCGTCATTTGTGGAACAGACACCCTCGGCGTCGGCATCAACGTGCCAATCCGCACGGTGCTATTGACTCAGCTGACTAAGTACGACGGCACCCGCATGCGCCAACTCACTGCGCGGGAGTTCCACCAGATCGCCGGGCGTGCGGGGCGTGCCGGCTTCGATACTGCTGGCACTGTTGTGGCCCAAGCGCCAGAACACGAATCTGAGAACGCCAAGATGGTGGCGAAAGCCGGGGACGACCCTAAGAAGCTCCGCAAGCTCGTACGCAAGAAGGCTCCTGACGGTTTTGTGACGTGGAGCGAGTCAAGCTTCGAGCGGATGATCGCCGCTGAGCCCGAACTGCTCACGAGCAACATGCGCATGAACCACGCCATGATCCTCAACGTGATTGCCCGCGGGGGAGACGTTTTCTCGAACGTGCGCCACCTTGTCGAAGACAACCATGAGCCACGCACCAGCCAGCCTGCGCTTGCTCGTCAGGCGCTCGCGATTTACCGCACTCTGCGCACCGCCGAGATCGTTGAAGAACACCGAATTTCTGACACCGTCATCGTGGATGGCGAAGAAGTCGAAAGCTTTGACGAACGAATTGAGATCCGGCTGACGGTAGATCTGCAGGCCAACTTTGCGCTCAACCAGCCGCTGTCGCCTTTTGCGGTAGCGTCCTTCGATTTGCTTGACAAGGAGTCGCCCAGCTACGCGCTCGACATGATCTCGGTGCTTGAAGCGACCCTCGACAACCCGCGCCCGATTTTGTCTCAACAGCAGTTCATGGCCCGCGGTGAAGCCGTAGCAGCGATGAAGGCGGAGGGCATCGAATACGACCAGCGAATGGAACTACTCGAAGAAGTCACGTGGCCGAAACCGCTCGAGGAACTGCTCACCGCGGCCTTCGAGATGTATAGCGCCAGCCAGCCGTGGATTGGTGACTTCGAACTCAACCCCAAGACCGTAGTGCGCGATCTCTATGAACGGGCAATGACCTTCGCTGACTTTGTCGGCTTCTACGGACTGGCACGTAGCGAGGGTCTCGTGCTGCGTTACCTGTCGGACGCGTATCGGGCTACCCGCCAAACGATTCCGGATGACGCGAAAACTGACGAACTTCTCGACCTCATTGAGTGGCTGGGCGAGTTAGTGCGCCAGGTCGACTCGAGTCTCATCGATGAGTGGGAGGCAATGACGAACGGGGCAGACAGCGCAACGAGCGGCGAGCCCGTGTTGCCGCCAACGCCGGCATCCGTCGTTACTAATGCGCGAGCATTCAGGGTGCTTGTGCGCAATGAGATGTTCCGTCGAGTTCAGTTGGCCGCTCGCGATGACGCTGTGGCTCTTGGCGAGTTGGATGCGGCGGCCGGGTTTGATGAGCAGGCCTGGGGTGAAGCACTCGACCGCTATTTCGAGGAGCACGACAGCATGTCGACGGCCGGGGATGCGCGTGGCCCCGCGATGATCGCCATTACAGAAATGCCGGGCGCGTGGCAGGTTCGCCAAATTATCGCTGATCCGGCCGGAAACCATGATTGGGCCATAGCGGCATCGGTGGATCTTGTGGAATCTGCTGCCGAGGGCGTTGCCGTGGTGCGCGTCTCAGGTTTCGACCGCTTGGACTAGCAGCCCGGCGGGAATGTTCGGCCGTTGGCGGGTGTTTAATGGCGATGTGACACGAGATCAACGCCTAATTCTGATCATCGCTATCTTGGCGTCGTTTGTGGCGTTTCTCGATGGTTCGGTGA
This sequence comes from Rhodoglobus sp. G.S.23, assembly GCF_056675935.1. NCBI lineage: Bacteria > Bacillati > Actinomycetota > Actinomycetes > Micrococcales > Microbacteriaceae > Rhodoglobus > Rhodoglobus sp. G.S.23. The sequence goes on along the minus strand of NZ_CM155237.1, from coordinate 1,761,314 downwards.
TCAACGTTGCGTTGCCTGCTATTCGTGCTGAGCTCGGTGGTGGTCTCAGTACGCAGCAGTGGGTGGTCGACGCCTACCTGATTACCCTTGGTTCACTGATTTTGCTTGCGGGATCACTCTCTGACGTGTTCGGCCGCCTCGTGATACTACGGATCGGACTGATCGCATTCGGTGTCGTGTCTTTGGCGATTGCGGTCGCACCCAGCGCTGAACTTGTCATCGTGTTTCGCGGCTTTCAGGGAGTTGCGGGGGCTTTGTTGGTTCCCAGTTCGCTCGCACTCATCATGTCGACGTTTAGAGGCGCTGCTCAAGCCAAGGCGATTGGTCAGTGGACGGCATGGACCAGCGCGGCCTTCATCGTTGGACCGGTGTTGGGAGGCATCTTCGTTGACCTCATCAGTTGGCGACTCGTCTTTGCGATCAATGTCTTGCCCATTGCGGTGACGTTGTGGCTGCTCGTTGTGCTCGGGCACCGAGACGAGCGCAAGAAAGATACCCGCGTTGACTTCCTCGGGGCTGTCTTGGGAATTGTAGGTCTTGGCGGCCCAGTGTTTGCTCTCATCGAGCAAGGAAACTATGGCTGGGGCAGCCCCGCAGTATTCATACCTTTCGCTGTCGGGCTGATTTCCCTGGTCGCCTTTGTGCTCTGGCAACGTCGCGCACCTCAACCGATGTTGCCCTTGGAACTATTTCGGCAGCGCAACTTCAGCATGGGCAACATCGCGACGCTCTTTATTTATGGAGCGTTGGCTCTTGGTGGATTTATCGTCGTTGTTTACCTCCAAGAAGTGGCGGACTTTGGGGCAACGCAAGCAGCACTCGCTTTTCTCCCGTCATCAATTGCCATCATTGTGCTCTCCTCGTATTTCGGAGGTCTGAGCGGCAGATTCGGCCCCCGAATCTTCATGACCGCTGGTCCGCTCCTCGCGGGCGTTGGCTATGTGACGTTCCTCTCGATGCAGGAGAGTGTCAACTACTTCACTCAGGTGCTCCCCGGAGTCCTATTGTTCTCGGTGGGACTCTCAATGACAGTTGCCCCACTGACGTCTGCCATTCTCGGCGCAATTTCAGCGTCCCAAGCGGGCATTGGTTCCGCGGTGAACAATGCTGTGTCCCGAATCGCTGGCCTCATTACGGTTGCGATGCTCGGAGTCATCGTGGTCGGTCCCTTGACCGTCGATAATTTTCATCGCGTGATCATCGTCACGGCGGCGCTGCTCTTTACTGGCGGTGTTGTGTCGTTTCTGGGGATCCGCAACCCTGCTCGTGTTGACCCAGAATCGGTGGATACTTCCCCGCCTCTGCCCTAGGGCGACAACAAGCAACGATGCTGTCGCGGCTTTCGGCTAACTCAGTTGTGGAGCCGAAAGCAGCAGCAGCGCCACAGCGACGAGCGCCGCCGCAATGGTGAGGCGGAACAGCATCCGCTTCAGAGAATTTCGGATGACCAAGACGACACTGGCCACTGCCAAAACGAGGATCACGGCGAGGCCGAGAAACGAAATGATCGTGATCTGTTGTTCCGGGCCGAAGACGATTGCGACCGGGGCAGCGACAAGACTGATGGCAATCACGAATCCCGAAACACGCGCGCCTAAACGGTGGGGGAGGCCACGCACCCCCGTGTCGTCATCATCGTCGAGATCCGGGAGAACGTTACTGAAGTGCGCGGCGATCCCCAGAAGCGCGCCAGCTGCCAGCGCCCAGTAGTGAGCGAACTCGGGCGGGTCAGCGGCCAACGTGACGATCGCCGGAAGCGAACCAAATCCCAGAATGTAAGGCACGACGGATGCCGCAGTCGACTTAAGCCCCAGGTTGTATAGCCAGCCGCTTGCGAGAAAGAGCGCATGTGCGATCGCCGCGAGTGGCCCGACAGTCAGAGAAACCAGCACAGAGGCGACCGCCAAGAACAGCGCGACTCTCGCTACCAGTGATGACGACAGCTCGCCGGTCGCAATCGGTTTGTCACGGCGACCGTTTCGACGATCGCGGGCAGCATCAAGCCAATCATTGGACAGACCGATAGAGAGCTGGTTGCACAAAATCATCAGCGTAACGGCGGCAACCCGCCACGGTTCTAGCCCGACCCCTACGGAGAGCGCCAGCGCGATGAAGGTCACCGCTACGGTCGGTCCCGGGTGCGAAGACCGCAGAAGTGCGTGAAGCATGCCGTAAGAATAACGCGCCACGGCATCCAAATTGCGGACTCCCAGCCGCGGTGACTTATGTTGATCAATGTGAGTGAAGTTTTTGATGCCTCGGTGCTTGCCGCCAAGCTGCCCGGCACGTGGAGTGTTGTGGCGACCAATTTTCCGATGTGGCTCGATGGGTCTCGTCACAATCCCGAATTCAGCTATGAAATTCTCGAGGGTGCCGAGTTAGTGCTCGCCGATACCGTGAGCTATCTCACCAGTAGCGGTGAAACGAAAACGATCGTGGGAACCGACCGACTCCGAGACGACGAGTTCATCTGGCGCGGTCAGGGTTGGCTCAAGATCCTCACTAGCCGCTGGCAAGTTGTTGGTGCAGACGACGCGTTCGATATTGCCGTTGTGCGCTTTGCCCGCTCGCGGCTGACACCAGCGGGAATCGACGTTCTCGTTCGTAAGACCACTTCGGTGCCGGCAGTACGATCTACGGTCGCGCACACTACTGAGCAGTTCGGGATTAGTGCCGAAGAGTTCGCCTCGCTCACTTGGCTGTAGTCCTCCAACGCCACTGATCCGGGTACCATCTCAAGATGGCTATCGTGCGGCGTACCCTAGCGGCCGCAATACTCGTTGTCCTGAGTGCTTCTGCGTTCGGCTGCAGTTCGAATCAGTCGAGTCAGGTGGTTCCCGCACCGACTTTTGCGCCTCGAGCTGAGCGCCCGGCGATCGATCCGGTCGCCCAGTATGCCAGCGATCGCCTCGCAACTATGACGCTGAGGCAAAAAGTCTTGAGCATGCTTATGGTGCATGTGTCCGGAACTCGCCCCGGCAGCACTTCGCCCGGTTCGTATGCGGGGGTCGGCGGGTACATCTTGATGGGCGACAACATTCCAGGATCGCTGGCTGAACTGAGCGCTGAAACTGCTGCGCTCAGCAGCGAGACGGGACTCCCTGTTTTGATCGCGACTGATCAAGAGGGTGGAATCGTCAAACGCGTTCCCACTGATGACTCATTGGCTGCTTCTCAGTTACGGGGCCTTTCTCCGCGTGACAGTTTTGACGCGTTCGCGCAACGAGGTGCGCTGCTCGAGTCGGTCGGTATTTCAGTGAACTTTGGCATCGTCGCCGACGTTTCCGGGGACCGATCCAGCTTCATCTTCGAACGCTCTTTCGGCGCAACGGGCGCGGATGCGGCAGCCAGGGTATCCGAGGCGGTTGCCGGTGAGTCTCAAGTTCTTTCCACCCTCAAACACTTTCCGGGTCACGGGGCGGCGCCGGGCGATTCGCACTCGAGCATCCCGTCAACATCGATGACATTCGATGAGTGGCGCACGAGTCATGCTCTGCCTTTCGAAGCGGGAATCGATGCGGGAGCACCATTCGTCATGTTCGGTCATCTCGCGTTCACTGCAATTGATCCTGAACCGGCAACTTTTTCGACGCGCTGGCACCAGATTCTGCGTGACGATCTCGGGTTCGACGGCGTATCTATTACGGATGACATGGGGATGTTGGAGAGCTCCGGAGTGCCCGAGTATTCGAATCAGGTGACGAATGCTGTTCGTGCGATAGAGGCCGGCAACACGATGCTGCTCTACGTTGGCGCGGTCGATGCGCCCGCTATCGCCACCGCAGTCGCCACCGCCATCGAGAGCGGTGCCCTCGAGGAGTCGGTCGTCGATGACGCGGCGCTCAAGCTGTTGGCTGTTCGCCGTGCTTTGTCGGGGGAGACTGGCCGTTTTGTGAGCTGTGCTGAGGACTGTGCCGCTATCGCTGGGTAGCAGTCGAGTGCGCAACTGTGCGCACAACCCGACTCTGACTATCGCGTCAGCTATCCGTTGTCAGAGTCGCCGACGATTACTTCGTGAACTCGGCGGACATCCTCGAGAAGTGAACCGATTAGGATCCAGTGCTGCGGATGCGGCGAAAGCACGGTGAGCGGTGCGGTGAGCGTGAGCAGGTCGTTTGTCGCTGGCGCAGACTCCCGGTCCTCTGGTGCGCGACCGCGCAGTCTCAAGTCGTGTGCCGCGCGCTCGAGTTCGCGGGCGATGGAGATCACGACCGGGTCTGTCATGAGATTGGTGTCATAGCGGTCGTGAATGGCCCGAGCCATCCCGAGGGTGCGAGTGACGAGTACGGTCAGGATCGCGAAGAGTTCGGTCTCTCGGCGCAGCATCCGGTGATGTTTGCTCTTTCGAGGGTTGAGGGTGAGGCTATCTGCGCCTTTGCGGAGCGCCATTGCTGCCTCGTCGCGCAGATCGCGCAGCATGCGTGCATCATCGAGGAGCTTGCGAAGATCGTCTTCTGATTGCGGCGTACTGAGTGCTCGTGCGAGAGATTCGAGCACGGTCGCCGTTTTCTTAGTGAGAATGCCGACGGCTACTCGCACGGGGCTCACGAGCACCGGGGCCACAATCGCGAGGTTGACGATCAATCCAATAAGTGCGCCGATGATTGTTTCGACAATTCGTTCTGCGGCATAGCCGGCATTTTGTCCGCCTAGAGCGAGGACGAGCATTGCACTAATCGGTATCTGGTTTGCGGAGCCCGGGCTCAATCGCAATGCCCAAGCGACGATGACGGAGATGATGATGACGCTCAGAATGACCCAGCTCTGGTCGCCAAAGAGTTGGCCTGCGCCGAGCGCAATGACAACACCGGCAACGACACCGATGCTGCGCTCAACCCCTTTTTCGATCGACTGTGTAACGCTCGGCTGAACCACCAAGAGCGCCGCAATCGCCGCAAAGATGGGTAATGGTTGTTGTAGCGCGAAGCCAGCAACAATCCACGCGATTACGGCCGCAACCGAGGTCTTAAGAACCTGAAGCAGCGGTGAACGACGCGCAAGGGTAAGCGTCGTTACTAGCTTCACTTTCGGCTCGTGACTTTCGAGATCGCGTCGGCAGCGCGCACAAGGGCGAGGTGGCTGAGCGCTTGAGGAGTGTTGCCTGCCTGACGTTCGTTGACAGTGTCATACTCCTCGCTGATGAGTCCAACATCGTTGGCGAAGCTCACGAGGCGGTCCATCAACACGGTGGCGTCATCAACGCGACCGGAGCTTGCATACTGCTCAACGAGCCAGAACGAGCAAGCGAGGAAGGGGTTCTCGCCCTCGGGAAGTCCGTCTACTCCAGACTCAGTTCGGTAGCGGAGCACGAGGCCATCAACGAGGAGTTCTTCTTCGATGGCAGCGACGGTCCCGATCATGCGGGGGTCGTCTGCGGCAAGGTAGCCAACCTGGGGAAGCTGGAGTAGCGATGCATCGACGCCGGTGCCGCCGTAGTACTGGGTGTAGGTTCCGCGCTCAGCATCCCAGCCATCGCGTTCAATCTCTTCGTGAATCTCGGCGCGGATCTTGATCCAATTTTCGACGGGGCCTTCGAGGCCGAATTCTTCGACTGCGGTGATGGCGCAGTCCATGGCCGCCCAGAGCATCACGCGCGAGTGGGTGAAGTGGCGTTCAGGGCCGCGGATCTCCCAGATTCCATTGTCTGGTCGGTTCCAATTGTCTTCTACGAAAGTCATCAGCGCGCGCTGAAGGGGCCACGAGAAGTCGTTCTCGTGCACTCCGGATCGCCGAGCGGCTTGGAGGGCGACCATGACTTCTCCGAAGACGTCTCCTTGGAATTGGTTGAAAGCGCCATTGCCGATTCGAACGGGGCTGGCTCCTTCGTAGCCGGGAAGGGAGTCAAGTTCGCGCTCCTCAAGCCAGCGTTCGCCTGACAGGCCGTACATGATTTGGACGTCGGCGGGGTCACCAGCAATGGCACGCAGAAGCCAGCGGCGCCACGCTTCAGCCTCGGCGATATAGCCATGATCGAGCAGTACGTGAAGGGTGAGGGCGGCGTCGCGAAGCCAGACATACCGGTAATCCCAGTTGCGACTTCCGCCGAACCACTCTGGCAGGCTCGTTGTCGCTGCGGCAACGATTCCGCCGGTGTCTTCGTGAGTCAGGGCGCGCAGAACCAAAAGTGAGCGTTTGACGATCTCGGGATACATCTCGGTCGGCTCGCAGTGAGATGCCCAGCCATTCCACCATTCGCTTGTTCGCGCGAGCACGTCGTCGACGTTTACCGCCGCTGGCGGGTTGCGGTGCGCGGGGTACCAGGTCATGGTCAGGTCGCGAGTTTCTCCTTCGCTGATCATGAAGTTGGCGGTGTGTTTGTGGTCTGCCGAGTGCAGCTCGATGCCGCGGGCGACGACGGCGTCTGGGCCGGCAACTCCGATGACGGCGTGACCACCGGCTTCGGGCGCTTGGTGCAGCCACGGAAGTGCGGTGGCATAACCGAAACGGATTAGTAGTTCGGTGTGCATTGCGACGGTTCCGCGGACTCCTCGGATGCGGCGCACGACGTCAGCGCGACGGTTTCCGTAGGGCATGAAGTCGATAACTTCGACTTCGCCGTCGTCTGTCACCCAGTTGGTGACAAGGATGAAGGTGTTCTCGCGATACTTGCGAGTGACGGTTACGGTTGCTGATTCGTAGAGACTGGCGATCGGCGCAACAAGCCAGCGGCCATGGTCTTCGTTGCCGAGCAACGCTCCGAACATGGATGCGGAGTCGAATCTGGGAAAACAGAGCCAGTCGATACTTCCATCGCGGCCGACAAGGGCCGCCGTCTGGCAGTCGCCAATAAGGGCATAGTCTTCGATTGGTAGCGCCATACGACAATCATTGCAGCGTCGGGAGCCCGCTCCCTGCACATCCGGTGATCGTGCACCAAATTTAACAATCGAGTCCGATTAGTTGAGCAGAAGTCCAGTCAAAGAGCCCAAATTCCAGTCAATCGTTGATGAGTCCGAGCTCTCTCAGCTCAACGGCCAAGCGAGCGCCATCGGGGGCGAAACGCCAAGGAATCGAGGATTCTTGTTCGTGTTCTGCTGATTTGCTGCGGCCACCGGCGAGCACGGCCTCACCGGTCGACAACTGCCGGATTGCGACAGCGGCAACATTGTCGGGATGACTCGCAGTGAACTCGCCATAAATCTCTTCGTCATGTTGACCGTCGTCGCCGATCAACAGCCATTTTATTCCAGGAAATTCTGAAGCAAGCCGTCGAAGGCTGTCGCGTTTGTGCTCGGCGCCGCTACGGAACCACCGGTCGTGAGTGGGGCCCCAGTCGGTCAGCAACATCGCACCGCGGGGATAGAGGTTGCGTTTGAGGAAGCGCGTGAGGGTCGGGGCGACATTCCACGCTCCGGTGGAGAGGTAGATAACGGGAGCAAGGGGATTTGCGCGAGCGAGGCGGTCATAGAGCACCGCCATGCCGGCCACCGGGCGTCTGGCGTGCTCGTCGAGTACGAACGTGTTCCATGCTGCTAGGAGTGGGCGAGGCAGTGCGGTAACCATTACCGTGTCATCGACGTCAGAAATGATTCCGAAGCGCGCGCTCGGGTCAACGACAAAAATGTGCGCGACAGTCGCATCCGAACCCGTCGAATCGAGCGTTGCGGTTTGCCAGCCGGGAGTGAGGGAGACCTTCACGTCTTCATCAATTACGCCGCCGCGGCCGGGAGTGAGTTTGATCGACTTGCCGCCGAGGGTGACTGTGACGACTTCGGAGTTCACCGGGATGCTAAAGAAGCTGCGCCAACCGCGAACCTTTTCTGCGCGCTTTTTTGATGCTTCTGTTCCGCGGGTAAGAACTACACGGCACAGCACCCGAGCCCAGTCGGTCGAGCCGTAGCTGCTGTAGGGAATGATCGTCGTTGTGAGGCCACGTTTGCGCCCGCGCCGCTCTCGCCAGCGGTGAAAGGAGTCCTCGATTCGGGCCGCGCTGTGCAGGATTTCTCCTGCAGTCTGCGAGGTCATGTGGGCTTTGCCTTGTCGAGCCATAGTTCCAGCCTAGGGTCACACCGGGTCGAGAGCAGCACCGGACCAGACAGCTCTCGCGCTAGTGCTGCGGTTCCGCGTGCAATTGTTCACTCAGAATTACGGATGCTGCGACCGTCGCCTGCACCAAATTGTCGTCACCACGCGTCTCTGGGTCGATCCACTCGTCAATGGCGTCTTTCGCGACGATGACGGGCATCCGGTCATGAATTTCCGCCAGCGATCCGGTGGCGGCCTGAGTAAGCATGGTCGTGGTGAGGTGCCAACGTCCCGGATCGCCGGGGGGAAGGGAGCGGTCTTGCCACCAGGAGTAGAGGCCGGCGAAGAAGAGCAAGCCATCGGGGGGAGTGATGTAGTAGGGCACTGGATTCGGGCCGCTCTTCTTTGTCTCGAAGTAGCCGATCGCGGGGATTACGGCTCTGTGGTGAACGATGGCGGCTCGAAATGTTGGTTTCTGAGTCACCGTTTCACTTCGCGCATTGAAAGTCGCGTGCTTGCCGCGCAAGACGGGAGAGAATGGCGGGGTCAGCCACCACTGTGCCAGCGCGGCACGGGGAATCAGCGCTGAGCCGGGGTCATCGCGATCTTCCCGAGTCTTGAGAAGAATGGGAATCTGATCGGTTGGTCTTACGATCGGAGTCGCGAGCCAGTCCGCTTGCCACTCCTCTGGAGGCCTACCGGTGGCCGTGACGAACTCCGTAATCATCTGATTGACCGTGTTATCCATGGCAAAACGACCGCACATAGGGCAACTGTAGAGCGTTTTGAGAGAAAAAAGTGTGCTTCTACCTCCCGTAGAACCAGCGTTCTAAAGGTTAGGATTGATCAGACACCTAGAAGGGGGCCATTGTGTCCGCACAAACAACTATTGATATCGCGGCTGAACCAGCAGTCTCGCTTCGCAACGAACCAGTGCAAGCACGAAGCACGGCTCGACTTACCGCATTGCTCGATGCAGCAGCATCGATCGTCGACGAAGTCGGCATTGAGCGTCTAACCACCGCTATGGTCGCCGAGCGCGCGGGAGCGTCCATTGGCACCGTTTACCGTTATTTTCCTGACCGCATCGTTCTGTTGCAGGCACTTGGCTCGCGTAACTTCGAGCGAGTAATGGCACGGATTACTGAAGCGATCAACGACCAAGCTCACTCTGACTGGCGCGCAGCGCTCAGCACTGCTTTTGCTTCCGTCATTGATACTTACCGTACCGAGCCCGGATTCCGTGGCCTTCGCGTCGGGGATCAGCTTGATCTTCGCCCGTTGCCCAACGGCCGTACGCACAAGTCGCTAGTGGCTGAGCGTATTGTCGAGGCTCTCGCGGCTCGCTTTGGCGTGGAAAACTCTGCGGCGTCCCGTTTTACACTCGAAGCTGGGCTTGAAATGAGTGATGCTCTTGTCGCTCGCGCGTTCCTTATGAACCCGCAGGGTGATGAGGAATTCATTTCGGTGAGCACGTCAGCTGTTGGTGGATTTATCGCGGAGAACATCGGCTGGTAGCAGTTTCGGCTTCCTGCAAATCTGACTAGTTATGCCCAATCGGGAATGACAGCGGCTTCGAATACTGTTTAGCTAATAGTGCTGGCAAGTGTCGATCCGCGCAGAGGCGCGAGGAATGAGCCGAAATTATGATTGAATTTCGTGCAGTAACGAAGCGTTTTGGCGACGGTACCGTCGCTGTTGACAATTTCGATCTCGTGATTCCATCACGCAAGATCACCGTGTTCGTTGGTTCTTCTGGCAGTGGCAAAACGACGCTGCTCAGAATGATCAACCGCATGGTGGATCTCACCGACGGTGATATCGAAATCGATGGTGACAGCATCATGCGCAAGGAGCCGGTCGCTCTGAGGCGCAGTATTGGCTATGTGATGCAGAATTCAGGATTACTGCCGCACTTCAAAGTCATCGACAATGTCATGACGGTTCCGACCCTCAATGGTGTGCCGAAGAAGCAGGCTCGCGCCCAAGCTCTTGAACTTCTCGACACAGTAGGTCTCAGCCGTTCACTGGCAGACCGGTATCCGAGCCAGCTCTCCGGTGGTCAACAGCAGCGCGTTGGGGTGGCGCGTGGGCTCGCGGCGAATCCCAACATTTTGCTCATGGATGAGCCGTTTGGTGCAGTCGACCCCATTGTGCGCGCCGAATTGCAGCAAGAGACGATTCGGCTCCAGCATGAACTCGACAAGACGATCGTGTTTGTCACTCACGACATCGACGAGGCGTTTCTGCTCGGCGATCAGGTAGTGATCCTCGAAAAGGGTGCGTTGATCGCTCAGGTCGGCAGCCCGAACGAGATCATGGCAAACCCTGCCAGTGACTTTGTGGCGAGCTTCATCGGAACCGACCGCGGCAAGCGTGCTCTCTCGCTGAAGAAGACTGAGTCGGGAACGATTGTGGTCGACAGCGAGGGGCGCGGTGCTGGAGTGCTAGTCGGTGGGTCGGTTGTCGAGTGAACTGGATCATCAATAACCTTGATTTGATCTGGAGCCTCACGCTCGAACATGTCCGGCTGAGTATTCCGCCGATCGTTCTCGGGTTCCTGATCTCGATTCCGCTGGGGTGGGTCGCCTATCGTTTCAAACTCACGCGCGGAATCTTATTGACCGTTGCCGGGCTGCTGTACACGATTCCTTCTCTAGCGATGTTTGTGATCCTGCCACCTATCTTGGGTATCAGCTTCCTGAGCGAACTCAACATCACCATTGCGCTCACGCTCTATGCCGTTGCGATCATGGCGCGTTCGGTGGCGGATGCTCTGGCCTCCGTCGATCCTGCGATCCGTCAATCGGCTACCGCTGTCGGGTTCGGCGGCTGGCGTCGGTTCTGGACTGTCGACTTTCCGCTCGCGGGTCCGGTCGTTCTTGCCGGCCTCCGCGTCGCGGCAGTCTCTACCGTCAGTCTCGTGACTGTCGGCATCCTGATCGGCGTCGAAAGCTTGGGCTACCTCTTTACCAATGGTTTTCAGCGTCGAATTGTCGAAGAGATTTTCGCTGGAGTAGTGATGACCGTCATCGTGGCGCTGCTCATTGACCGTGGCCTAGTACTTCTTGGGCGTTTCCTTATGCCGTGGACAACGGTCAAGAAGATGAAAGCAGGTCAGTCAGAGGCTGCAGCTCAGGAGGTCACCGCATGAATCTACTCATCGAAGCACTGCAGTGGTTGTTCTCGCCTGAGCGACTAGAGGGGAGCAATCCGATTCCTCTTCGACTTGAAGAGCATCTGTTTTACACCTTCGTTTCCGTGCTGATTGCGGCCCTCATCGCCGTTCCCCTGGGTTTCTTCATCGGGCACACCGGCAAAGGCCGCGACTTTGCCGTGGGGCTCTCGGGCGCAGCCCGCGCGCTGCCGTCCTTCGGTCTCATACTGCTGCTTGTTCTCCTGATCGGTGTTGTCGAACGGCAGTTGCAGCTGGCCGCCATCATTGCCTTCGTGCTGCTGGCGATTCCCTCGATCTTGGCTGGCGCCTATGCGGGCCTTGAGGCTGTTGATCGCCGTGTTATTGACGCCGCGCGCGCAGTCGGAATGACCGAGTGGCAAATCTTGTGGAAAGTCGAAGTCCCTCTAGGGCTGCCGCTGTTAATCGGTGGACTTCGCGCCGCAACACTTCAAGTGGTTGCTACGGCAACTCTTGCCGCCTATGTGGGCCTCGGTGGGCTCGGGATTTACATTTTCCGCGGCCTCCCGCTTCAGCTCTATTACGAAATGCTCGGCAGCGCCCTGCTGATTGCTGCATTAGCACTTGCGCTCGACGTAATATTTGCGCTCATCCAACAATTCGCGATTCCCCGCGGAGTTTCGGCTGGGCGTGCTAAAGATGTCCGCACGTCGTCACCTCGACGACGGACGGTGGCAGCAAAAGTTGCCCAAGAAAGAAGAGGATAGAAATGTTCACAGCAAGAAACAAAGGCCGACTCGCGCTTGGCGCAGTCGCGGTCGGGGTGGCAATGGCCCTGTCAGGGTGTGCATCCGGTGACCCTCTAGACACCGGTTCGGGTGATGGGAACGCCAACAGCGAGACCATCGTTGTTGGTTCGCAGGCTTATTACTCCAACGAAATCATTGCCGAGATCTACGCCCAAGCTCTCGAAAATGCCGGATTCGACGTGGAGCGCAAGTTCCAGATCGGCCAGCGCGACGCGTACCTTCCCGCCCTTGAAAGCGGCGAAGTAGACGTCTTCCCTGAGTACACCGGAAACCTTCTCCAGTTCTACAGCCAAGACACCACCGCGACGGCGTCTGAAGATGTCTACGCAGAACTGGCTGATGCGCTGCCAGAGGGCCTCACCGTTCTCGATCAGGCCGCTGCCACCGACCAAGACTCCTACAACGTGACAGCAGACTTCGCCTCCGCGAATTCGCTCGTGAGCCTTGCGGATCTCGCTGGCGTTAGCGACCTCAAGCTCGGTGGAAACGCTGAACTTGAAGAGCGCCCCTACGGTCCCGCTGGGCTCCAAGACGTCTACGGTGCAACTGTGAGCTTCACCGCCACCGGTGACACCACCGTCGACGCCCTTGTTGCCGGCACGATCAACATCGCCAATGTCTACAGCGCCGACCCGCGCATCCAGACGGAGAACCTGGTTTCTTTGACCGACCCTGAGGGTCTGTTCTTGGCATCCAACGTGGTTCCCCTGGTAAATGCAGACATCGCTGACTCGATCGCTGACGTCATCAATGCCGTCAGCGCCAAGCTCACACCTGAGGGCCTCGTTGCGCTCAACGTGCAGAGCACGGTCGACAAGATGTCATCAGACGACATCGCCAGCGCCTGGTTGAGCGAAAACGGCCTCAGCTAAAACGCACCACTGGTTAGTCCAGGAAAGAGGGGCGGATGCACGTGCATCCGCCCCTCTTTCTGGTTAATCAGATTCTCCTTCACCGTGGACGTCGATGTGTTCCATATGCCGCTTTTGCGAACGATGCAGCAGCTTCTTCGCCACAACAGTGATGACTGCGATAGCGGCCACGACCGCAACGAAGATGTAGCCCGCGTAGTGCAGCTGGTCGAGAAGTTCGCGAAAACTGCCAGCGGTGAGAGCTCCAACCGACACATAGGCGATCGACCAAATGCTCGTGGCTGGCACGGTCCACGCCATAAATGTGCGATACCGCATTGTGCTCATACCGACCGTTACCGGGATCAGAGAGTGCAACACCGGCAAGAAGCGCGAAATGAAGACGGCGATACCGCCGCGCCGGCCCAAGTAGCGTTCCGCCTGCGCCCAATGCTGCTCGCCGATGCGCCTGCCAAGCCTGGAGTGCCGAATCTTGGGCCCGAAGTACCGACCGAGGGCGAAGCCGATGCTTTCACCAATAAGGGCACCAACGACAACGACCGCAATCAGAATTGCTGCCTCGAGGGGACTACCCACCGCGGTACTCGCGACCAAGACAACGGTATCCCCGGGCACCAAGAGGCCGATCAGGATCGACGTTTCCAACATGATCGCGACCCCGGCAAGGATCGTTCTCAACACTGGGTCAACCGACTGCACAGTGTCGAGAACAAAGGTCAACGCGTTATTAACCCATTGGCCAAAGTCGACACTGGCAGCAAGCGGCACAGTGCTGAGAGCGAGGTCGACGAAGGGCACAGAATGAGCCTAGCGAGCGTAACCGAATATCGACTGGCTAAATAGTGCGAGCAAGCGCACTCAAACGAGTGCGCCACTGCTCTAGCCGGCCAGGCTTTTCTGCAAGCTCTGGCCCATCGATCCACCGCGGAACGATGCGGATTCCCTGAAGCGCATTGACGACCCACACTTCAGTGCCATCGAGTTCCGCCGCAGTCACGGCCTCCTCATGCGTATCAAGCCCGAGTGCCCTCGCCAAAGTGAGTACGCTCCTCGACGTCACGCTGTCAACGCGTTCGAAATCGTGCGGCGGTCCGCACAAAATATCGCCGCGCCACCACAACACGGCGCTATACGCACCCTCAACGACATACCCCGCACTCGTCAGAAGCACCACTTCATCGGCTCCGTGCGCTCTCGCACCAGCACGCAATGCAGCCATTGCATCAAGATCCGGTCCTTTGACGGAGGGAACCGTGCGCGGGTCATCCCCGTCGAAACTGATGACCGTCGCCGAGCGGTGGCGTTCGGGTGCGGGACGAAGGTGGAGAAAAAACTCGCCTCCGCGCAACTCAACGCGCGGAAACCACGCACCAGCGCGGGGGAGTTGTGCGACAGCAGCCGTGAAAAATTCGTCGGCGGTTTCGTGCAGAGAATCGGGTACGGCATCCAAAAATCGTTGCCGGTGAAGATTCAGAGCAAGCACTTTTCCGGAATCGATGAGCCACGAATCAGCAACCGTAATCGGTGCTTCAGTAAGCGAGCCGGATGGTTCCTCGATCAGTTGTTCGTTCCGCCACCGGTAAATCGCGTTCGCACTCATAGGCTTAGGTTATGCGCTCTCGCGTTCTCTTTTCTGACCTCGCGGTCTCTGCCGACCCCGCTGCCGTATTTCTCGAACTTCTGGCATCGCACGATGGCGACGTCACTGCCGCTGCCGGGGGCACGGAGACTCAGGGCGCCGTGTGGCTCGATAGCGGAGTCTCAGCTGACTCTGGGCGTAGCTACTTGGCGGTCTCGCGACGGGCAGTTCTCAGCACGCACCTGAGTGAACCTGTCTTTGACTGGATGCGTCGCGATTTCCTCCCCGCCGAAATTGACTTTTCTGGGACTCCGGAAGGTTTCCGCCTTGGCTGGGTCGGGTGGCTTGGCTACGAGCTGCGGGGTGAATCGCTGGATGTCGCGATCCGTACGCCTGCGCCGACTCCCGATGCAGCCTGGCTGTGGATCGATCGGGCGATTGTCGTTGATCATCAGACCAACTCCCTCAGCCTGATGGCACTGGGCGACGAGTGGACGGGGGAGCTCCAGCATTGGCGAGAACAGATGGAAGCTCTTATTTCTCGCGCCGCGCAACGAGACGATCATTCCGCCTCCGGCGCACACCTCGCAGCTCCGGTAGCGGTGTGGCGTGACAGCGATGACGAGTATCTGCAGATGATTGCGAAGTGCCAGCACGCCATTGTCGAGGGTGATGCCTACCAGCTGTGTTTGACGACGAATGTGCGTGTGGAGCCGGCGGCGAATCCGATCCACACCTATTTGGCGTTGCGGGAGGCGAACCCTAGTCACCATGGTGGCTTCGTTAGCGTTGGCGATATCGCGTTGCTCAGTTCCTCGCCCGAGCAGTTTCTCTCAATCGCGCCGAGTGGGGCGATCGAGACGAAACCGATTAAGGGCACTCGTCGGCGTGACAGTGATCCGAATGAAGATGAACGGCTGAAAGCAGAGCTCCTTGCCAGCGATAAGGAGCGGGCCGAGAATCTCATGATTGTCGATCTCATGCGCAATGATCTTGGTCGCGTCTGCGAGGTCGGGTCAGTTGTCGTCTCCAAGCTCTTCGATGTTGAAAGCTATGCCACTGTTCACCAGTTGGTGAGCACGGTGAGCGGACAGCTGCGAGCCGACGTCAGCGCAGTCGATGCGATCGCGGCATCATTTCCCGCTGGGTCGATGACGGGGGCGCCCAAGCACTCGGCAACCCTCATCCTTGATGCTCTCGAGAGTTCACCGCGGGGTATTTACTCTGGGGTGTTCGGCTACGTCGGGCTCGACGGTGCCGTTGACCTGGCTATGGTCATCCGCTCAATTGTGATGGATGATCGGGGCTCGACAATCGGTGCTGGCGGTGGCATCACGGCGCTCTCGGTGCCGTCAGAGGAGCTTGCCGAGGTGAAGTTGAAGGCGGCGGCACTGCTTGCCGTGTTGGGTGTTGAGTCGAGCTGAGATCGGTCTGCTGCACTGCAGTGCGCAAGGCTGTGTACTGTGAGAGAGGTCCACTCCTAGAGAATGGGTTTACCCGACGATTTTTGGCCCCCTCGAGTGCGGCCCTGGATTCGGTAATCTTAGATCTTCCCCGTAACGAATTGAGAGTATTTACGTGACTGAGCAGCCCAACTTTGCTGATGCACACGATGATCGCGATGCTGCCCCCGGCTACGACGTCGCGGCTATCCACGCAAAGTGGCAGGCCAAATGGGACGAACTGAAGCCGTTCGCCACGAGCGACCCCAACGACAAGCGGCCACGCAAGTACATTCTCGACATGTTCCCGTATCCCTCTGGTGACCTGCACATGGGTCATGCTGAGGCGTACGCTTTTGGCGATATCGCTGCGCGCTACTGGCGCCAGCGGGGCTTCAACGTGCTGCACCCCATTGGATGGGACTCCTTCGGCCTTCCCGCGGAGAACGCGGCAATCGAGCGCGGCATTGACCCTCGCGGCTGGACCTACGACAACATCGAGCAACAGAAGAAGAGCATGAAGCTCTACGGTGTTTCGTTCGACTGGGATCGTGTTCTTCACACGAGCGATCCTGAGTACTACAAGTGGAACCAGTGGCTGTTCCTCAAAATGTACGAAAAGGGTCTCGCGTACCGCAAAGATTCCTGGGTCAACTGGGACCCGGTAGATCAGACCGTTCTCGCGAACGAGCAGGTTCTGGCCGATGGCACATCCGAGCGTTCGGGTGCAATCGTCGTCAAGAAGAAGCTCACGCAGTGGTACTTGAAGATCACGGACTACGCCGACCGCCTCCTCGATGACCTCAATCAGCTCGAGGGCGCGTGGCCTTCCAAGGTGTTGTCGATGCAACGCAACTGGATCGGTCGCTCGATCGGTGCGGATGTCGACTTCGAGATCGAGGGCCGTGACGAAAAGGTCACAGTCTTCACAACGCGACCCGACACTCTCTACGGCGTGACGTTCATGGTCGTTGCCCCTGACGGAGACTTGGCTGCTGAACTGGTGGAGAATGCCAGCGATGACGTCAAGGCGTCGTTCACTAGCTATCTCGAACAGACTCAGAAGCAGACGGAGATTGAGCGAAAAGATGCAGGTCGCCCCAAGACCGGTATCCCTCTCGATCGTTTCGCTGTCAACCCAGTAACAGGCGAGCGCATCCCGATCTGGGCTGCCGATTACGTTCTTGCCGACTACGGCCACGGTGCCGTGATGGCTGTGCCCGCGCACGACCAGCGCGACCTCGAGTTCGCCATCAAGTTCGATCTGCCTGTGCGCGTCGTCCTCGACACGAATGCGCCTATTACGGGTGCGATTCCTGTGCTCGAGCTCGATGAGAACGGAATGGCTATCCTTCCGGATGATCTGCCACCGTTGAACCCCCGCGACACTGGCAAGTCGTTGCAGGGCGATGGCCGCATGATCAACTCGGGGCCACTCGATGGCCTCAGCAAGAGCAACGCGATCAAGAAGATCGTTGAACAGCTCGAAGCAGCAGGAACGGGTCGCGCCGCGAAGACGTACCGTTTGCGTGACTGGCTGATCAGTCGTCAGCGTTTCTGGGGAACCCCCATCCCGATCATCCACGGCTCTGATGGTGAACTGATTCCTGTTCCCTTCGATCAACTGCCGGTCGAGTTGCCATCAACGGAGGGCTTGGATCTGAAGCCGAAGGGCAAGTCGCCTCTGGCCGCAGCCGAGGACTGGATCAACGTTACTGACCCGCGCGATGGCAGTCCTGCCCTGCGCGATGCAGACACAATGGACACCTTCGTTGACAGCTCGTGGTACTTCTTGCGCTTCCTCTCGCCGAACGACCCAGACAAGGCCTTCGATCCCGCAGAAGCTGAAAAGTGGGCACCCGTCGACCAGTACGTTGGGGGAGTCGAACACGCTATTTTGCACCTGCTGTACTCGCGTTTCATCACCAAGGTGCTCTTCGACCTCGGCTACGTCAGCTTCACCGAGCCTTTCAGCGCTCTGCTCAATCAAGGCATGGTGCTCTCTGAGGGCAAGAAGATGTCGAAGCGCAGCCGTAAGGCCGTCACCTTCTCCGGTGAAATTGCTGAACACGGTGCGGATGCTCTCCGCCTGACGCTCGCCTTCGCTGGCCCGCCCGAGGAAAACATCAACTGGGAAGACGTTTCCCCTCCCGCTTCCCACAAGTTCTTGGCTCGTGCTTTCCGTCTCGTTGGAGACGTCACAAGCGCACCCGAGATTGAGTGGAAGACAGGCGATGTCGCACTTCGGCGTGCAACGCACCGCTTCCTCGCTGATGGCCCTGGCCTTGCCGAGTCGCTGAAGTTCAACGTGCTCGTGGCTCGCATCATGGACCTCGTCAACACGACCCGCAAGGTGATCGACACGGGCGCCGGCGGTGGGGATGCTGCGGTGCGTGAAGCTGCAGAGGTCATCACTATCGCCTTGAGCCTGTTTGCCCCGCACACGGCAGAAGAGATGTGGGAGAAGCTTGGCTACGGGCCAACGGTTGCTCTTGCCGGCTGGCGTAAGGCCGACCCCTCGCTGCTCGTTGAGGAATCCGTAACGGCCGTCGTTCAGGTGGATGGCAAAGTCCGCGACCGCCTCGAAGTTTCGCCCAAGATCGATGGTTCCGACCTTGAAGCTCTCGCGATGGCATCCGAAGCGGTCAAGCGCACTGTTGGTGACCGCGAGATCGTGAAGGTCATTGTGCGTGCACCGAAGCTTGTCAACATCGCGACTCGTCAACAGCCGGCCGAGGGCTAAGCAACTGCACTACGAGGAGCCGCGCGGGTTAGCGGCGACCGGGCACGCCTAGCGTGTGCCCGGGAGCGTGGCCTGTTCTGTCTGCCGCCTGACTGTGGGTGGCAGCTAAGCAGAGCGGGAGATCCCGAACCAACTAGGATATTCCTCATGACAACCGGCACGCTTTTTCACGATGCAGGCGTGGACTTTCTTGTGTGGCGTTTATCCGGGGTCAGCGAGCTGGGGTCGCATGCTGGCGAGCAAAAAACTCGTTCTGGCTTCGTCTCAGCAGAGATGAATTGTTCGTGACGCCTCAAACGCAAGAAGGCGTTCGTGGTTTCTCATCAACGATGACTTCCGCTGACGGAACACGCGAGGGATGGCTATCGGTCGTCCGAATACTTTTTGCTTGGTACCTCTTAACCTTTGGCTCCGTAAAGAGCGCGATTGCCGTTTCGGCACTGCCTGAGACTTACTTCAATCCGCCACTTGGCCCTTTCATGCTCCTCAGTGCGGCCCCAAGCGGGATCGTTATTTTTGGGCTGCAAGCCGTGGTTACCTTGGGTCTGCTGCTTCTTCTCATTGGATACCGCACTTCAGTAGTGAGCTACGTCGTGCCGATCCTTCTCATCGTCTTGGCGGGTATCCGGTTTTCTACCGGCAAAATTGACCACGATATTCTGCTGTACCTCTTGCCACTATTTCTTGCCCGGTCGTGGGGAACGAGACTCTCGCTCCGCCCGGAAAGGTACCTTCGTCCGCGGCTCGATGTTCTGGCGTTGTTCGTCGGATTCTTTTTCTTGACCTCAGGGATACTGAAGGCGTCAACCGGGTGGCTTGATCCTGACTACTCGGCGACCGCAGGATGGCTAGCCTTTTATCAAACCAACTATGGTGTAGAAACCGTTCTCGCTGGGTGGCTGGGCGACGTCTCAGGTGCACCACTCGAATTGCTTGACTGGCTCACAGTGCTACTAGAGTGCTCGATCTTGCCGCTCCTTTTCTTCCGGCGGACAGTAGCCGTTGCACTGTTGTTTTGTCTGTCATTCAACATCGTGGTTGTTTTGCTCTTCGGTATCAATTTTTCCGAGCTCTTTCCGGTGTACTTGGCGTTGCTTCCTCTCGCAATCAAAACGGTTGAGAAGCTCACATATTTGGCGGCCGGCGGCATTCTCCTTCTCACCGTCATTATCGGCAATGTGGGATCGCTTATTGGCGGCGCGATGACCTTGGGGCCGTTTGGCCTGAAAGTGCCAATGTTTTGGGTTTTTGCCGCGCTTATGGGGATTGTCATCACCTACGTGGCCATCAAGTCCTTGAGGACGGCGAGCGGCTACACCGTTTCGCGCAGGACCAGCATCGTGGTTATCTCGCTGCTGAGCGTGCCATTGTTGATCACCATTTTCTGGACCGAGCCGTACCCGGCGATTATTGGCCCAGGCTTTCGTGGCGGTATTACTGGCGAACTTCGACAAGTGTGGATGAAAGATGGGCAGGAAGTTCGTCCCAGGGAGGTATTCGATGGCTCCCCATACTCGACGAATATCAGCTTGTATGGCTGGCCATCACCGCAAGGTCAGGGACATGAATATCGGCCGTGGAACACCAACGAAACTCCTGAATTGCCTGAAGGGGTGACTGTTGAGTGGGTGCGCGTCCGCTAACTTCCTCGGCAATTGACGTCAGGGTTGGCGGCCAGCGTAGCGGTGCGATATTCGTGCTCTTGTGCGACTCGTCAACAGCCGACCGAGGGCTAAGCAACTGCACACGTATTAGCTAAGCGCGCTCCGATCCCACGGGGCGCGCTTAGTTTTTGTGGGTGGAAGAGTTTGAGCAGGCTAGGCGTGCCCGATTGCGATTGCGCGTCGGTGCGGTGGTCGTGCTTGTTTTGGTCGCGCTCGGCTGCGCTGTGCTGGCCACAGCTCTCACGGCGCGACCGGATGCTGCTGAGATTTCTCGGGGAGAGCCCGGAGAATCTGGGGGCGAGTTTTCGCTTGCCGCGGCATCGGTCTATGTGCATGTCACGGGGGCGGTTGCCCGTCCCGGCCTTTTTGAGCTCGCGGATGGCGCCCGTGTCATCGATGCGATCGCTGCGGCTGGCGGGTTCACGGAAACCGCCAATCGCGAAGAACTTAATCTGGCGCGGCTGTTGACCGACGGCGAACAATTCGCTGTACCCGAAGTTGGTGAAGCTGAAACGGATGCTGCGGCATCCGATTCGCGAGTGAACCTGAACACAGCAGATGCGGCAGCGCTCGACACGCTACCTCGGGTCGGCCCGGCGATGGCAGATCGTATTTTGGCGTGGCGCGAAGCTAATGGTCGCTTCACGAGCATCGATGACTTGCGCAACGTGTCTGGCATCGGAGACAAAACTTTCGAGGGACTGCGCGAGCTGATTACCGTATGAGTCTCGATCTGCGGCTGAGTTTGCCGGTAGCGTTCGCGTGGCTTGTAGCGGTGCTCGTGATTGGCATGCCGCAGTGGGCTACTGAGGGCGCCGTCGGGTTGTGGCTAGCGGCGGGAGTGATGGTCGCGTTGGCCCTCAATTCCGGCCGATCATGGCTGGCCAGTGTTGCTCTCGCGTGTGCTCTTGCGGCCCTCTGTGCGACTTCCGTTGCAGTGCACGCGGATGCTCGTCAGCCGCCAGCATTGAGCGATCTTGCCGACAGCCATGCGCAAGTAGAGGTGCGGGGAACAACAACCTCTGCGGTTCGCACTGACATCGATTACTTCCACGCCCAGTTGTCGTCGCTGGTTATTGATGGAGAGACAGTGCCGCTGAGCTCGCCGGCACTGGTCTTCCGGGACAGTGATCGGTTCGGCGCGAGCAACTTGTCTGTTGCAACCGATACCGGCGAAGCGAACGGTGTAGGTTCTGGGCTGCCGGGCGACAAGTGGGGGATCGGCGTCGAATTCTCGGTGACGGCGACTCTAGCGTCGACGGAGCCAGGCGATGGGCGAGCAGTCTTGGTCTTCTCAACAGGGGAGGCGCTGTGGCGCGCTGATCCGCCGGCGTCGCTCGAGTGGGCAAACCAGTTGCGGCGCACCTTTGCTTCGGCAGCACAGGTGCTTCCGGGAGGAGGTGGGCAACTGATCGGAGGACTCGCGATTGGAGATACCGCAGCCGTTAGTGACGAATTGGATGCGGCAATGAAGACGAGCTCGCTCAGTCACCTCACTGCGGTATCGGGAGCTAATTGCGCAATCGTTGTGGGCTTGATCATGGCTCTTGGTGGCAGGATCGGTGCCCATCGTGTGTTGAGAATTGCGCTCTCTGTGCTCGTGCTTCTCGCATTCGTCGTTGTCGTGACACCGGATCCGAGCGTTTTACGCGCGGCGCTCATGGCAACACTGGTGCTCATCGCTTTGGGCAGCGGTCGGCCGATTCGAGGTATGGCGGTGCTGTCATTGGCCGCGATTGGTCTCCTCATCTTTGACCCGTGGTTGTCTCGCAACTTCGCGTTTGCGTTGTCCATCTTCGCGACCGCCGGGCTGTTGCTCTTTGCTGAACCGTTGGCTCAATTTCTTGGGCGGTGGCTACCGCGCTGGTTGGCTCTTGTCATTGCTGTGCCCTTAGCAGCGCAGCTCGCGTGTCAGCCTGTGCTGCTCCTACTGCAGCCCACTCTTCCCACCTATGGGGTGATTGCCAACGTCTTGGCGGCCCCGGCGGCCCCGATTGCAACAGTGGTCGGATTGGCGGCTTGCGTTGCGCTCTCACTGTTCCCACCCATCGGGATCGCTCTGCTGTGGATCGCCTGGGTGCCCTCTGCGTGGGTTGCCGCCGTGGCTACCTTCTTTGCGGATGCCCCGGCGACTCGCATCCCGTGGTGGGAAGGATGGGTGGGTGTTGCCGCGCTCAGCACCCTCACCGTGCTTCTGTTGGCCGCGTTGGTGATGGGGCCACCGTGGCGCCGCCGAGCGCTCACTGCACTCGTCCTCGTGTCGACCCTTGCGGGTGCCACTGCAGCGGGAATGGGAGTCAGTGCAGCAATGTCGTGGCCGCGAGAGTGGCAATTAGCCCAATGCGATGTCGGTCAAGGAGACGCTGTTGTTGTACGAAGCGGCGCACAAATCGCTCTGATCGACGTAGGGTCCGATCCTGAACGCCTCAACTCCTGTCTTGCCCGTTTAGGCGTAAGCAGAATCGATTTGCTCGTTCTGACTCATTTTGACCACGACCATGTTGGTGGCGCCGACGCGGTACTGGGAAAGGCGGAGACGGTGCTCGCCGGCCCGACGGGATCAGCGCAAGATCAGCAGTTGCTTGATGCCCTCACGGCATCAGGGGCGCGGGTGCTGTCGTCCAGCACAGGAGACCGCGGGCAGCTTGGTGAACTGTGGTGGAAAGTACTGTGGCCGGGCGAACGTCTTGCCGGGATCGATCCGGGCAATGATGCCAGTGTGGTGATCGAGTTTCGTCCACGACCCGACTGCGAACGGCAGTGCCTCAGTTCGGTGTTCCTCGGTGACCTTGGCGAGAGCGCTCAGGCGCGACTATTTGGCGAACACCAGCTGTCGACAGTGGATGTTGTCAAAGTTAGCCATCACGGTTCCGCTGACCAGTTTCCGCCGCTCTATGTCGCGCTCAATGCCACTCTCGGATTGGTCGGGGTCGGAGCAGAGAACGGTTACGGGCATCCGACCGCCGATGCCCTTGACATGCTTGAGGAGGCCGGAATCACGGCAGTGCGAAGCGACACCGCCGGACTGGCACTGGTGTCTCAGGGGAGCCGCGCTGGGGCGGTGCGCTTGTGGTCGGAACGGCACGTCGGTGGGCGAGGATAAGCTGGGGTCGCAGTTCTAAGTGAGGAGTCTCGTGGCCGCCAAGCCCCCAGCACGTACGCCGGCTAAGTCCAAGGTCGCTATCCCGCAATTGACGTGGAACAACGTGCGACCGGCACCGATCGTACTGGTCAGTGGCACTGAAGGTTTTCTTGCGGACCGTGCGATCCGATTGCTGCGCGACACCCTCAAGATCGAGGATCCCAGCCTCGAAGTCAGCGACCTTGAGGCCGACCAGTACGCGCCTGGCGAACTCATCAGCCTGGCTAGTCCTTCGCTCTTCAGTGAACCTCGAATGATCCGCATCACGAACGTCGAAAAGTGTTCCGACGCGTTCATCACGGAGACGCTGAAGTACTTGGAGGCTCCCGCTGACGACACCTATGTTGTGCTTCGTCATGCGGGCGGAGTGCGCGGCAAGAAGTTGCTGGACGCGATCCGCTCAGGCACAGGTGGTGGCATCGAGGTCTTGTGTGTCGATCTCAAAAAGGATGCCGAAAAGTATGACTTCGCTGCCGCCGAGTTCTCCACCAAACGTCGCCGCGTAACCCCGGGTGCACTCCGCACTCTAGTCTCGGCATTTTCGGCAGATCTCGCCGAGCTTGCTGCAGCCTGTCAGCAATTGATCGCCGACGACGCCGATGAAATAAACGAATCTACTGTTGCCCGCTACTACTCAGGGCGGGTTGAAACGAGCGCTTTCAAAGTTGCAGACTCTGCCATTGCCGGCCGCTCTGGGGAAGCATTGGTTTTGTTGAGACATGCGCTGGCTTCTGGAGCTGACCCGGTTCCGATCGTTGCCGCTTTCGCCTCAAAAATTCGCACCATGGCAAAACTTTCTGGCGGTTCGATGTCGTCGGGCCAAGCTGCGAAGACTTTCGGCATGGCACCGTGGCAGGCAGATCGGGCCATGAAAGATTTGCGGGGCTGGAGTGATGCGGGGCTTGGCTCCGCCATTGAGGCAATTGCCGATACGGATGCTCAGGTTAAAGGTTTGGGGCGAGACCCTGTCTTTGCGCTCGAACGCATGATTTCGATTGTGGCGGCTCGCGGCATCCACTAGCTAGTCGTATCCTCTGGCCGGTCGCGCTTCCTGCGTGCACGACTTAACGACAAACGCCCCCAGCCGCGAACGGTGGGGGCGTTTTGTGTTCGGCTTTGCGCCGATCAGAGGTCTTTAGAGTGCTGCTACCTGCTTGGCGATGGCCGACTTGCGGTTCGCTGCCTGGTTCTTGTGCAGGATGCCCTTGCCGGCTGCCTTGTCAAGGGTCTTGGTTGCTGCGACGAGACGTGCTGTTGCGGTCTCTTTGTCGCCAGCCTTGATCGCTTCGCGAGTTGCGCGGATAGCCGTCTTGACCTGGCTCTTGACCTGGCGGTTGCGGTCTTGTGCCTTCTTGTTGGTACCAATGCGCTTGATCTGCGACTTAATATTTGCCACGTTGAGGTGCTTTCTTGTTTGTGGATCAGAGATGGTGGGCGGCCGTGGAAGAGAATCGGTGTTCTGATTCCCGGCCGCGATGCGCATACTGTTCGACGAAGAACGTTATGCATAAGCCAACAGGCAACATTACCAGCGCGGTGGAGCTATGGCAATTGCGGAGCAATTGCGCGACCCCAGCGCCGGACAAACTATGTTTGTTCGGTTCCGGTGGAGCTATGGCAATTGCGGAGCAATTGCGCGACCCCAGCGCCGGACAAACTATGTTTGTTCGGTTCCGGTGGAGCTATGGCAATTGCGGAGCAATTGCGCGACCCCAGCGCCGGACAAACTATGTTTGTTCGGTTCCGGTGGAGCTATGGCCACAATCGTGGGTCCGTTTGTTGTTCTGCTTTCACAGGCTAGTGCAGCGGGGTTTTCTTTGCTGGTGTGCCACGCCATTTGTGCTGGTTTTGCTGGGTGTTGACGTATTTCCCGCTAGTTATTTCGGGGGTTATCCCGATTCCTTGAGTGTTGATGGTTTTCTATCGTCGAGGTATGACTTCTTCAACTATTTCCGATACTTCCGATTCGACTGTGGATTCTTCTGCGGTGGTGCTTTCGCCGTCTGATGAGCAGGGCTCGAGCGCTGATTCACCTGCTGCTGGTTACGCTGCGTCTGCTGATGCCGCACCTCAAGCATCCGGCCCGTCTGTTGCTGCTTCGTCCCGCCCGGCGCTGAGCTCGACTCGCACGATGAGCATCTTGGCGTTGAGTTTGGGTATTGCGTCGTTCTTCTTTGCCCAGAGTGTTGTTGTGCCGTTGGCGGCGGTGATCTTGGGTGTTTTTGGTCTTCGGGATGAGCCTTCGGGGCGCAGTTTCTCGGTCTGGGGCATTGTTTTGGCGTGTGTGGCTACCTTTGGATGGGTTGTTCTGCTGGCGGCGGGTGCTGTTCTTTCGTTGCCGTTCCTCTTCTTGGCAGCGTTCTAGAGCTTCAGAGAGGCTGCGTTTGGCCGCTAGTTGGCGGGTTGCCTGGGTCGAGTATCTGGCGATGAGCTGCCGTTTTGGTCGCGTGCGCGCAGGATGCCCGGTCTCATGGGAGAATTGGGCGGATGTCTCCTCGCGCCTCTTACACACTTGAGCCTGCTTCGACCGATCCCGCGTTTATCCGCAACTTTTGCATCATCGCGCATATCGATCACGGCAAGTCCACCCTCGCTGACCGCATGCTGTCGGTCACGGGGGTTGTTAGCGACCGCGATATGCGGGCCCAGTACCTCGACCGTATGGATATTGAGCGTGAGCGCGGCATCACGATCAAGAGCCAGGCTGTTCGTATGCCGTGGGCCCTTACTGATGAAAACGGTAAGGAGCAGGCATACGCACTCAACATGATTGATACCCCTGGCCACGTTGATTTCACTTATGAGGTGTCCCGTTCGCTTGCGGCGTGTGAGGGCGCAATTCTTTTGGTTGATGCGGCGCAGGGCATTGAAGCTCAGACGCTGGCGAACCTGTATTTGGCTATGGAGAACGATCTGACGATCATTCCCGTACTCAACAAGATTGATCTTCCCGCGGCTGATCCCGATAAGTATGCCGATGAGATTGCTGGCCTGATTGGCTGCGATCCGTCAACGGTTCTTCGGGTGTCTGGCAAAACGGGTGTTGGCGTTTCTGAGTTGCTCGATGAGGCGACGCGGCTGATTCCGGCCCCGATCGGCGATCCGGATGCTCCGGCCCGCGCCATGATTTTCGACTCGGTGTATGACGCTTACCGTGGCGTTATTACGTAC
Source organism: Rhodoglobus sp. G.S.23 (assembly GCF_056675935.1). NCBI lineage: Bacteria > Bacillati > Actinomycetota > Actinomycetes > Micrococcales > Microbacteriaceae > Rhodoglobus > Rhodoglobus sp. G.S.23. The sequence goes on along the minus strand of NZ_CM155237.1, from coordinate 1,734,791 downwards.
GTTCGCATGATTGACGGCAGGATGACGCCGCGCGAAAAGGTCATGATGATGTCGACGAAGTCGGCTCACGAATTGCTCGAGATTGGCGTGAGCGCACCTGAACCGACACCGACAAAGGGTCTTGGCGTTGGTGAGGTTGGGTATCTCATTACCGGTGTGAAGGATGTGCGCCTGAGCAAGGTTGGCGATACTGTCACCAACTTCGCGAAGCCGTCTACGGTTCCGCTGAAGGGCTATTCCGAGCCGAAGCCGATGGTTTTCTCGGGTATGTACCCGATTGATGGTTCTGACTATCCGGTGCTGCGCGAAGCTCTTGACAAGTTGAAACTCTCGGATGCTGCGCTCGTCTACGAGCCTGAGACGTCTGTTGCTCTTGGCTTCGGTTTCCGTTGCGGATTTTTGGGGCTGCTGCACTTGGAGATTGTGCGTGAGCGGCTCGAACGTGAGTTCAACCTCGACATGATCGCCACGGCGCCGTCGGTGATTTACGAAGTAATGGGTGACGACAAGAAGTTCACCACTGTGACGAACCCGAGCGAATTCCCTGGCGGCAAGATCGCTAGTGTGAGCGAGCCGATGGTGAAGGCATCCGTTCTTACACCGAAGGATTTCGTCGGTACGGTTATGGAACTCTGCCAGTCTCGCCGCGGCACAATGCAGGGCATGGAATATGTCGGTACCGACCGCGTGGAGCTTCACTACACGATGCCGCTCGGCGAAATCGTTTTCGACTTCTTTGATCACTTGAAGAGTCGAACGCAGGGCTATGCGAGCCTCGACTATGAGCCAAGTGGACATCAGGAAGCCGACCTCGTGAAGGTGGACATTCTTCTTCAGGGTGAAGCTGTTGATGCGTTCAGCGCGATCGTGCACCGCGACAATTCGTATGCCTACGGCGTGCTGATGACCGAGCGCTTGAAGAAACTGATTCCGCGTCAGCAGTTTGAGGTTCCCATCCAGGCAGCGATCGGCTCCAAAATCATCGCGCGTGAGTCAATTCGCGCGATGCGCAAAGACGTTTTGGCTAAGTGTTACGGTGGCGATATCAGCCGCAAGCGCAAGCTCCTCGAGAAGCAAAAAGAGGGCAAGAAGCGTATGAAAATGGTGGGGCGCGTCGAGGTTCCGCAGGCTGCTTTCATTGCAGCGCTGTCTGGTGAAGTCGAAGCCGGCAAAGAGAAGAAGTAGACGAAGTGGATGCCCGCACCTACCCCAATGCGCCTGTTACGTACGGCGCGGTGGGTGCCACGCGTGGCAGCACTTTTACCGCTCTTCCTCCGAAGGGCTTCCGTCGCGTTGAGCGCACGGCCAGAATTGGTCACGGCGATGAGCGGTGGGCTTTCGCGCACCAACAAATTTTGACGTGGGGTGTTAAGCGCCGCAGTGGTTTCGGTGTGACCGTGTTGCCTCGCGATCCCGCCGGTGAACCGCTCGATCTTTCGCACGACAATGATGCCCACCCCAAAGTTCGCCCCGGTGACACCATCGTGCTCACGGTAGGGCGAGGTCTGTTCGCGGCCCACGAGCCAGTACGCGTCGTTTACGTTGTTGATCAGCCAACGGTCGCTGGTTTTGCTTATGGAACCCTAGAGGGTCATCCCTTGCGTGGTGAAGAGTCATTCATGATTGAGCGCCGCGACGACAATTCGATTTGGATCACTGTTCGTTCGTTCTCACGACCGTCGTCAACCAAATGGATGTTGCTGTCGCCGGCCTTGCGAGTTTTGCAGTACGTAGTGGTTGGCCGCTATTTGCGAGCGCTTGGCGGCCCCGTTACTTCGACTTAGTCCCGCGTGGCAAGCTCGGCGATGATTCCGATCACGTCGTCGATGCCCGACTCTAGGTCGGAAATGACCAGTCGAGCGTTGGTGTTCCGGAGATCGGCAACGGAGAATGCTCCGGTGGCGACGGCGATAAAGGGCAATTGCGCGCTGTCAGCGGCTAGCCCATCATTCGGGGTGTCACCAATAATGACGTGCGGTCCGGCACCGAGCAGGGGTGCGACGAGCGAGGTGAGGTGTGAGCGATTGGGCGATCGATCACCAAAGAATGAGTTCTGCCAGTTGAAGTCGTTGAGGGAGTAGCCGGCGGCCAACAGTTTGAAGCGCGAGTGCTGAGGGCCATTGCCGGTGAGCAGCGCGTTTGTCCAGCCGTGTCGTGAGACTTCGCGCAGCGCCCGTTGACCTCCGGCGACGGCTTCGCGAGTGAAGCCGAGGTCGTGCTGGGCTTGCGTCCGACTGTCGAGTTCGGTGAGCAGATCATCCAACATCGCGGGGGAGTGTCCATTGAGCTGCAGCAGTTCGGCGAGCAGCTGTCCCTCGGTCATGCCGTGCGGGCTAGCGATCCGTCGCTGTGGTGGGGCGCCGGTGACGCGAGTGAAAGCGTCGACGTAGACCGTTGCACCGTCTCGAGAGTTGTGGATGAGGGTGCCGTCGATGTCCCAAAGAATGTGCGTTGTCACGGTGACATTCTCCCATGACCGAGGTGCGACAATTGAGGTTGTGCCTGCATGCAACTGCTGGGGCACGCTCGTGTGATCAGCTGTTTAGGGGACTCGTTCGTGCCAGGTGCTTTGCCCATTGCCGACCCAGCACCCCTTGACGGCGCGCTACCAGAAAGCGCTGCCGCCGGTTCTGAGAACCGTCAGTGGAGTGTCTACATTCACGTTCCGTTCTGTCGGGTTCGCTGCGGTTACTGCGATTTCAATACGTACACGAGCGAAGAATTGCGCGGAGCGAAACGGTCTGACTACGCAACGGAAGCGATCGCTGAAATGGCATTGGCATCCACCGTGTTGTCCCAGGCTGGCGTTGCTCCCAGAAAAGCGTCGACAGTGTTCTTTGGCGGCGGCACTCCAACGCTGTTGCCCGTGACCGACCTCACTCGCATGCTCGCTGCCGCGCGCGATACATGGGGTTTCGCTTCGGATGTCGAAGTGACCACTGAGGCGAACCCTGATTCTGTTGACCGCGATTACCTGCTGGCGCTCAAAGATGCCGGATTCACGAGGGTGTCGTTTGGAATGCAGTCGGCAGTGCCTCATGTGCTGGCAACGCTGGAGCGCACTCACGACCCCGAGCGTGTGCCTCATGTTGTGGCGTGGGCTCGCGAGGTGGGGCTCGATGTGAGCCTCGATCTGATCTACGGAACTCCGGGCGAGACTTTGCAGGATTGGGAGCGTTCGCTTGATCACGCGATCGCGCAGGATCCTGACCATATTTCGGCCTACGCGCTGATTATCGAAACGGGCACGAAGTTGGCGGCACAGATTCGCCGCGGAGTTGTTGCTGCCGTCGATGATGATCTTCAGGCTGACATGTACGAATTAGCGGAGCAGAAGCTCAAGGCTGCCGGGTACGAGTGGTATGAGGTCAGTAACTGGGGCAAGGCAAGCGATGATCCTGAGGTCAGCAACACTAGTCGTCACAATTTGGGCTACTGGTTGGGCAATGACTGGTGGGGTGTTGGCCCTGGCGCGCACAGCCACGTCGGAGGAGTGCGCTGGTGGAATGTGAAGCACCCGGCGGCGTATGCGGATCGTATCGCCGCTGGTCGCTCTCCGGGGGCAGGTCGAGAGACGCTCGCTGACTCCAGTAAGTATTTGGAACACGTCTTGTTGCGCACCCGGGTGCGCAATGGGCTTCAGATTGACACGCTCGATGCCGAAGGTCGTACCGCGGTCGCTGGGCTGATTGCCGAAGAGCTCGTCGAAGCACGAGCCGCGCTGAGCGGAACGATTGAGCTCACACTAAAGGGGCGCCTGCTCGCGGATGCCGTAGTACGACGACTGCTCGCTGACGCCCCTATTTAGAGCGATGGGTCTGAGTTACTTAATGAACTCGAACGTGAGTGGGTAGCTGTAGGCCTGCCCTTTGTTCGCGGCGATTGCAGCGATGATGCTGAAGATGACGATCAGAACGGCGGCCGCGACAATAATGAGGAAGCCGATTCCGACGATGGTGAGAATCCCGCCAAGGAACATCGCGATATACATCGTGATTTGAAAGTTGAGTGCAGTGCGAGCGTGGGCGCGCACGAACGGTCCGCGGTCCTTGAAGACGAGGTAGCCAACGAGCGCTGAAATGAATCCCAAGAAGATTCCACCGATGTGAATCAGTGTCGACCAGAGCTTCTCATCGCTTGGACTCATCGGTTGGATCGGTGCGTACGGAGAGCTGGTGGGAGGTGTGGAATCTGACATGACTCCATTAAACCCTGCATTGGGCAAAAGAATAGCCCCGAGAGCCGAAGCTCCCGGGGCCGAGTCTTTTTCAGCGGGTAACTACCGCGTTACTTGATGAGACGAAGAGCGAAGGGGTAACGGTAGTGATTGCCATCCTTCGCCTTGGTGAAGCCGACGATCGAGAAGATGATCGCTACAACGACCAGAGCAAACCAGAGCAAGCCCTGGATTGGCGCGAAGAGACCGAAAGTGACTGCGGAGAGGATCGAACCGAGGATCGCGACGGCGATCTGCGCAATGGTCAGCGTGATCTGGAAGTTCAGCGCTTCCTTTGCTTCCACATTGGTGAAAGCACCGCGGTCTTTGAAGACCAGCCAGATGATGAGCGATGGCAGGAAGCTGAGGATTCCGCCCAAGTGAGCGAATGACGCCCACTGGTTGTCCTCAGCCGTGGTCAGTTGAGCGGCAGGCTGCGGTGCGGCGGGCTGCGGATTTGCGTCAGTCATGAGTTCGTGCCTTTCAGGTGAACAAGGGAACTTCCCGGGTTTCATCAAAGTGCTCGGTGTGCCACCTGAGCATTTCCCCGAAGGGGTAGCGCTCAAGTACAGAGACACGCTAGCGCTAATGAGTTGCGCGGTGCAACGGTTGTGTCACGGAGTGTCGAGTAAGATTGGCAGTCGAACGGATTGAGTGCCAATCAAGAGAGGTGGGTGGTGGCATGGTTTCCGCCCGCGGACTTGACGTGCTTCGAGTCATCGTGCAGGACTACGTTGCTACGCGCGAGCCTGTCGGATCCAAATCGATAGTCGAGCGTCATTCCTTTGGGGTGTCTGCTGCAACGATTCGCAACGACATGGTTTTGCTCGAAGACGAAGAGCTGATTACCGCTCCTCACACCTCGTCTGGCCGGGTGCCAACAGATAAGGGCTATCGAGTATTCGTCGACCAGCTTGCAGATCTGAGGCCGCTCACTAGCGCCCAGCGTCAAGCAATTGAGTCGTTCCTGGGGCAAGCAGACGATTTGGATGATGTTCTTGCGCGCACTGTCCGCATGCTGTCCCAGCTAACGAACAGTGTCGCGCTTGTGCAGTATCCGTCTCTTGCTACGGCTCGGGTGCGCCACGTTGAGCTGGTCCCCATTAATTCTTCGCGAATTATGACGGTGTTCATCACCGACTCCGGGCTCGTCGAGCAGCGGCTCATCGATGTTTCCGAACCTCTAGACGAGGTGTTTCTGGGGGAGATGCGCGCAAAGCTGAATTCGGCGCTCCACGATCAGTCGCTTCCTCAGGCGGCGGAGCGGCTCGCGAACTTCGCGGATATTTTTCCTGTGGAACGTCAGGCACTCGTCAGCCAGGTGGCATCCAGCTTGATCGAACAGGTATTGGCTAATCGCCATGACAAACTTGTTCTCGCGGGCACAGCAAATCTTGCGCGAACCGAGCAAGACTTCTCGGGAAGTATTTTTCCTGTTCTTGAGGCAATAGAAGAGCAAGTGACGTTGTTACGGCTCTTTGGAGAAATGCAAGTAACAAGTGGGTCCGTTTCCACGCGGATCGGACGCGAGAACGCAGAATTTGGGTTGGAAGAGACTTCGGTCGTCACGGGTGGGTACTCCTCGTCTGGCGGCGGCATTGCACGCCTCGGTGTGCTTGGTCCAACCCGCATGGATTATTCGAACAACATGGCAGCGGTTCGCGCGGTAGCGCGCTACCTGTCGCGACTTTTGGAAGAAAACTGAGCTCGTAAGGAGCAATCGGAACTTTGGCAGATCACTACGAAGCACTGGGCGTTGCCCGCGAGGCCACGCCAGAAGAAATCAAGAAGGCGTACCGCAAACTCGCTCGCGAGTTGCACCCCGACGTCAACCCGAGCGCAGATGCATCAGAGCGGTTCAAGTCCGTCACGCATGCCTATGACGTGCTCAGCGATCCGCAGCAACGTCAGCAGTACGACATGGGTGGAAGCGGCGGATTCGGCGGCGGTGCGAACTTCGGATTCGGCGACATCTTCGAGACCTTCTTTGGTGGCGGTGGTGGCGGACAATCCGTTGGACCACGCTCGCGACGGGAGCGGGGACAAGATGCGCTCTTGCGGGTTGAAGTCAGCCTGAAAGACACCATCTTCGGTGTCTCACGGGACATCGAGGTCAACACAGCTGTGCTCTGTGAAACGTGTGAGGGAAACTGCTCAGCTCCCGGCTCATCTCCAGTGCGCTGCGATATTTGTCAGGGTAGCGGCCAGATCCAGCGCCAAGTGCGCAGCCTTTTGGGCAACGTCATGACGTCGAGTCCCTGCGGCACATGCCGCGGATACGGCAACATCATCGTGAACCCGTGTGCCACGTGTGCCGGCCAAGGTCGCGTGCGCGCACAGCGCACCATTTCGGTTGACATTCCGGCCGGAGTCGAAACCGGTTTGCGGTTGCAAATGCCCGGTCAGGGTGAAGTCGGCCCGGCAGGCGGCCCGAATGGAGACCTCTTCTTGGAGATGAAAGTCCGTCATCACGACGTCTTCAGTCGCTCAGATGACGATCTTCTCGCAACCGTCGAGGTGCAGATGCTCGACGCGATCTTGGGAACCACCGTCACGCTCGATGGTCTCGATGACAAGGTCGAAGTTCACATCAAGCCTGGCACTCAGAGCGGTGAAGTTCTCACGGTCAAGGAACGAGGAATCACGAGCCTTCGCGGAGGCGGTCGAGGTGACTTGCGCTTGGGCATCCAAGTGGTCACACCTACCAAGTTGAGTGGTGCCGAGCAGACCTTGATCAAACAACTTGCTGCCATTCGCAAGAGCAAAGAACCACATTTTGCTGAATTCCAGCAGGGCCTGTTTGCGAAGCTTCGCGATCGGTTCCTGTAGGCGACGACCGTGGCGCACCTGTACATTGATGAAGAGCTCGACGACGCGCAGGTCGGCGATACGGTTTCGCTGACGAAAGCGGAAGCCCGCCATGCGGTGACAGTCTCACGCCTCAAGGTTGGCGAGACGATTGCGATTAGCAATGGTGCTGGGCTCACAGTTTCGGGGCCCATCACGACTGCCGAACACACAGAACTCAGCATCGAAGTAGCCGAGACGCACCGCACGCCACGCAGCACCCCTGCGGTGTTTCTCGCTCAAGCATTGGCCAAAGCCGACCGTGATGAGCTTGCGGTTCAAGTAGCGACCGAACTCGGCATTGACGGTGTGATTCCGTGGACGGCAGCACGAAGTATTTCGCGCTGGCACGGCGCAAAGGTCGCGAAAGGACGCGATCGGTGGGCGGCAATTGTGCGTGAAGCGAGCAAACAGTCGCTGCGCACGTGGTTACCTGACGTTCTCGATCTGGTCACAACGAAACAACTGGCTGATTTTGCGTCAAGCACGCGGATGCTCGTCCTCGAGCCGACCGCGACCGAAACTCTCGCTGACCTCGTCGTGGACGATCGCGACGTCGTGCTTGTCGTTGGGCCAGAGGGCGGGGTCGCTGACCACGAGTTGGAGCTGCTCACCGCGGCCGGAGCATCCACTGTTCGACTGGGCAGTGAAGTCTTGCGCACGTCCACCGCTGGCCCTGCTGCCCTCGCTGTGCTGAACGTCAAACTTGGCCGCTGGGCCTAGAGGTTTAGGCTAGAGGTATGTCTGATTCACCTTCGATCTTTACGAAGATCATCGCTCGCGAGATTCCCGCGGATATTGTCTTCGAGTCAGATTCCGTGATTGCGTTTCGCGACATCGCCCCGCAAGCACCCGTTCATTTGCTCGTTGTTCCCAAAACCGAGCAATTCGCTAACGTCTCCCAGTTGGCGGCCGGCGATCCGGCCTTGCTCGCCGAGTTGGTCGCAGTAGCCAGGCAACTCGCAGACGAGCACACCAATAGCGAGTACCGATTGATTTTCAATACCGGCGAAAGTGCCGGTCAAACAGTGTTCCACGTTCACGCTCACGTGCTCGGTGGACACCTCGAGGAAGGCACCCTTGGTCATTAGTGACTCTGAGTCCGCACGTACCGAAACGACGCCTCCGGAGGACCGCGAGAGCGTGGCAATCGAAGTAGACGGCGTTGCTATGGTGCAGTTGCTTGGTCCCCAAGACCGACTGCTCCGGGTCGTGGAAAGTAAATTTCCCGATGTAGAAATGCATGTCCGTGGAAACGAGATCACCCTGACCGGGGATCCGGTTCCCCTTGCTGCTGCCGAAGAACTCGTTGACGAACTCATCGCAATGGTTCGCAATGGTCATGATCTTGGCACTCAAGAAGTTGATGCATCAGCGAGCATCCTGCGTCAGAGTCAGGGCAGCCCCAACGCCCTCCTTGGCCAAACAATTCTTACCGCCAGGGGCAAAGCTATTCGCCCTAAAACGCTGGGGCAGTCGCAGTATGTCGAAGCGATGGACAACAACACCATCGTGTTTGGTATCGGCCCAGCCGGAACCGGCAAGACGTACCTAGCAATGGCGAAGGCCGTTCAGGCGTTGCAGCGCAAAGAAGTTGATCGCATTATTTTGAGCCGCCCAGCCATCGAGGCGGGGGAGAGGCTCGGCTTCCTGCCCGGTTCGCTGACCGACAAGATTGACCCTTATCTGCGTCCGCTCTATGACGCGCTCAACGACATGATGGATCCAGAACTGGTTCCTAAGTTGCTAGCGGCAGGCACAGTCGAGGTCGCGCCGCTCGCCTACATGCGAGGTCGCACCCTCAACAACGCGTTTGTTGTGCTCGACGAGGCCCAGAACACCACTCCAGAGCAAATGAAGATGTTCCTCACCCGATTGGGATTCGACTCGAAGATGGTCATCACCGGTGACATCACTCAGGTCGACCTACCGGAAGGAGCGAGCGGGCTCAAGCTCGTCTCGAATGTTCTGCAAGATATTGACGACATCCACTTTGCTGAACTCACGAGTGCAGATGTTGTTCGTCACACCCTCGTTGGCAAGATTGTTGATGCCTACACGACCTACGATGCTGAGAAGCAGCTCGACGACTACAACCGCAAGAGCCGACCGCGAGCTCGCAGCCGCAATCACGAGGGACGATAGCGTGTCAATTGAAATCAACAACGAGTCGACCATTGTCGTAGATGAGCATGCCTTTCAGCGCCTCTGCACTTTTGCTCTCGACCAGCTTCATGTTCACCCGGATGCCGAACTCGGCATCGTCTTTGTCGACGAAGCAGCAATGGAGCAGCTTCATGTGCAGTGGATGGACGAGCCGGGTCCCACCGACGTGTTGAGCTTTCCGATGGACGAGCTTCGCCCGGGAACAGAAGAGCGCCAAACGGCCGCCGGATTACTCGGTGACATTGTGGTGTGCCCTCAGGTCGCCATTTCCCAGGCCGAAACTGCCGGGCATTCCCCCCTCGAGGAAATGCTTTTGTTGACAACTCACGGTCTGTTGCACTTGCTCGGATTCGATCATGCAGAACCTGACGAAGAAAAAGAGATGTTCAGCCTTCAGCGCGAAATCCTGTTGGGCTTTGCCCTAGCCGAACGAAGTAGGTAGCCGCTCATGCTGAACGGCATATTCATCACCGCAGCGATCATCCTCGTTTCGCTCGGTGGTTTGCTTGCGGCGGCGGACTCGGCACTGACAGTGCTGAGTCGGAGCGACCTCGTCGAACTGGCTGGCCGCAGCCGCGCGAAGAAAGCCATTCTGGCGATCTCGCAAGATCTGGGCGCGCACTTCAACGCGCTCAACTTCATGCGAATTGTGCTCGAAACGACCGCTGCAGTTCTTGTAACGCTGGTATTCGCCTCCGTCTTTGAACAGTGGTGGTTTGCCCTGCTGTTCAGTGCGCTCATCATGACCGGCGCCTCGTTCGTTCTCGTCGGCTCCAGCCCCAGGAGCGTCGGACGAGCACACTCGCGCAAAGTTGTTCAGATCGCAGCCCCCGTTGTTCGCGGCATCCGTGTCATCTTGGGACCGATCGCTGATGCCCTCGTCGCAATCGGCAACCGAGTGACACCCGGGCGACCTCGCACCGCTACATTCTCCAGCGAAGAACAACTGCTGAGCATGGTCGACGAAGCAACAGAACACGAAGTTCTGGATCAGGACGATCGCGATCTCATCCACTCAATATTCGAGTTCAACAACACAGTCGTGCGTGAAGTAATGATCCCGCGCACCGACATGGTGACGGTAGAGGCCGATGTTACCGCCAGCGCCGCGATGGGGCTTTTCCTGAGTCGCGGTGTTTCGAGAGTTCCCGTAATCGGCGAAGACATCGACCAAGTAATGGGCGTGCTGTACTTACGCGATGTCGCACGAGTCGTCTACGAACAACCCATCGAGGCAGACAAACTGACGACACGAGAACTAGCACGGCCCGCACTATTCGTGCCCGAGTCGCAGCGCGCTGACAGCCTGCTGCGCCAAATGCAGCTCGAGTCGAATCATCTCGCCATGGTCGTTGACGAATATGGCGGCATCGCAGGGCTAGTCTCATTGGAAGACCTCATCGAAGAACTTGTCGGAGATATCTCAGACGAGTACGACCGCGAGGTTGCAGAGTTCGAAGAACTCGCCGATGGCACCTACCGTGTGAGCGCGCGATTGCCCATTGACGAACTGGGCGACCTCTTCGGACTCGAACTTGATGATGACGAAGTCGACTCTGTTGGTGGTCTCATCATGAAAACGTTGGGCCGACTGCCGGAGAGCGGTGCCGTAGCGCACTATTCCGGACTTGTTCTCACGGCAGAGCGCACCGAAGGGCGGCGCAAACGCATCAGCACAGTGCTCGTTGCTAAAGACCCTTCTCTAGACAATCAGTACGACTCAATCTCGAATGAACGAGAGAACGGTGAATCACAGTGACCGACGCCAGTGAGTTCAGAGCAGGATTTGTGACCTTTGTTGGTCGACCCAATGTCGGAAAATCGACCCTCACGAATGCTCTTGTTGGCGAAAAGGTGGCCATCACCTCGTCAAAACCGCAAACAACCCGTCGTGCTATTCGCGGAATTGTGCATCGAAAAGATGGTCAACTGATCATCGTCGACACCCCCGGAATGCACCGGCCGCGCACTCTCCTGGGAGAGCGGCTCAACTCGATCGTGCAAGACACCCTTGGCGAAGTAGACGTCATCGGTCTCTGCATCCCCGCGAACGAGAAGATCGGCCCGGGCGACCGCTACATCAACGAACAGCTCGATTCGTTCCCGCGCGCAAAAAAGGTGGCCATTGTCACCAAAATCGACGCATCGTCGCGACCGGGTGTTGCTGAGCAACTCCGTGCGGTCAGTGAGTTGCGCGACTGGGACGAAATCATTCCGATTTCCTCGTTTGACAGCATCCAGCTCGATATTTTGTCAACCGAACTCGTGAAGCTCATGCCCGTCTCCGAAGCTCTCTACCCGGATGATGCCGTTACCGATGAATCGACAGAGTCGCGCGTTGCAGAGCTCATTCGTGAAGCCGCACTCGAAGGCGTCATGGATGAACTGCCTCACTCGATCGCCGTCACGATCGACGACATGATCGAACGCGAAGACAAGAACCTTCTCGAAGTGTTCGCGAACATCTTCGTTGAACGTGACAGCCAAAAGGGAATCATCATCGGTAAGGGTGGTGAGCGGCTTCAGGATGTTGGAGCTCGTGCCCGTGCGGAGATCGAGAAGCTCGTTGGCAAGCAGATCTTCCTGTCGCTTCGCGTCAAGGTTGCCAAGGAGTGGCAACGTGACTCGAAGCAGCTGGGGCGTCTCGGCTTCTAGTCGGCGGTGGTCACCTTGTGTACATCGGAAGGATGATTCTGCGATCCGATCGCCCAGATTACGGGTTTTTCGATGCCTCAGCCGCGTAGCGTTGATGTCATGATCCGCACTCTGTCCCGTGGCGCTCTCATTACAGACGTGAGTATTGCGCTCGTCGCCACTGCCGTGCGCGCGCTTATCGGCATTGACGTTGTGTCGTTGTGGTTCGTTGTGCTCGGTTTAGGGCTTGCCCTCGCGGTGCGGCGGCTGAGTCCGGCGATTGCGTTGACAATCTCATGGTTTGCGGCGCTTACCCAGATGGCTTTTCTGCTGCCCGTGGACGGGGCCAACCTCGCGATTCTTGTCGTGCTTTTCGCCTCGGCCCGCTTTGGCTCCCGCCGGGTGCGGCTTGCCGGGTTAGTGTCGACCGTTGTTGGTTCCTTACTGGGGGCGATTTATCTCGTCGTCTCGTGGGCTCCGTCGACGGGGAGCTGGGCATCGATTCAGTTTTCGCTGACCTCAGACAGCATCTTCCAGTTCGCCGTCACTCTTGGAGGGATGCTCGCGCTTCTCTGTTTGAGCTGGACTGCGGGATTGCTCGCGCGAACTCAAGCAATCTCTCAAGAAAACAAGCGGGGCAGGCTGGTTGCTGAGCAGATTGCAGCCATCGAGCACGAACGAAATCAGATCGCGAGAGATATGCACGATGTGGTGGCACACTCACTTGCGGTCGTGATCGCGCAAGCGGATGGTGCGCGTTATGCGTCAGCAGCCGACCCGGGCTCAGCCGAACGTGCCCTGTCAACAATTTCTGGAACCGCACGCGAAGCGCTTACTGATGTTCGATTGCTGTTGGGGCAATTGCGGCACAGTCAGACAGCGGGGCCACAGCCGGGGCTCGCCGATATTGCTTCGCTGGTCGACCAGATTCGCTCGGCGGGGCTCGACGTTGTTGTCACCGAAACAGGCAATTCTCCGCTGATTCCCATGGGGCAGCAGATCACGCTCTACCGAATCGTTCAAGAAGCGTTGACCAATGCGCTCCGGCATGGGGACACATCCCAACCCGCAGCACTCGTTCTGGACTGGGGAGAAAGCACTGTGACAGTTTCGGTGACAAACGACTACGAATCTCCTCGTGCGGGCGCCCAAGAAAAAACGCAACCGCACTCGGGGCATGGTCTTATCGGAATGCGAGAAAGAGCGCAGTTGACCGGGGCAGAATTGACCGTTCAAGACCACGACAGCCAATTTGAGATCGTCGTCACAATGCCGGTGGTCCGATGAGCGCCATCCGTGTCGCCCTTGTCGACGATCAAGCACTTTTCCGCGCAGGCATCCGGATGCTCGTCTCCTCCCAGACCGACCTTGAGTGCGTCGGTGAGGCTGGCGACGGCGTTGAAGCAATCAGCATGGTCACTGAGACCCAGCCCGATGTAGTGCTGATGGACCTTCGCATGCCCGTGATGGACGGTATCGAGGCGACACGAGCGATTCTTGAGGGAACGGACGCTCCGCATCCGCGCATCATCGTGCTGACTACATTCGACCTCGACGAGGCCGCCGCACGTGCGATTCGGGCCGGTGCGAGTGGCTTTGTGTTGAAAGACGCTGACCCTGAGTTCTTACTCGCTGCTATTAGAACGGTGCATTCGGGCACAAGCGTCATTGCCGCTGCCGCGACCCGAGAGCTCTTCGAACACTTCGGCAGTGCTCCCCGAGTCCAGCCGGTTTCATTCGAAACTCTCACGGCTCGAGAGCGGGAGATCTTCTTACTGGCCGCTCGTGGACTCAGTAACGCGGAGATCGCGAAAACAGAGTTCTTGAGTGAAGCAACAGTTAAGACTCACGTCAGTCGAGTGCTGACGAAACTCGGTCTCCGTGACCGAGTTCAGCTTGTCGTCTACGCCTATGAGAATGGGCTCGCTTAACTCATCCTCGAGGATGACACGGTGGGCACTGCAGGCTGATTCGCTCGTGGGTCGACCGCGACAAGCTTGAAACATGGACAATTCAAGCGGGAGATCCGAGATCATTGCTCGGGTCGAAAACCTCTCAAAATCGTATGGCTCAGGCTCAACAAGGGTGACAGCGCTGAGTGACGTTTCGCTGGGCATCCGTGCCGGGGAATTCACCGCGATCATGGGCCCGAGCGGCTCCGGCAAATCGACACTCATGCACATTCTCGCCGGACTCGATACGGCGACTTCGGGGCGAGTGTGGCTTCGCTCGACGGACATCACTGATCTTGACGACACCGAGTTGACGATGCTTCGGCGTCGGCGCGTGGGGTTCGTATTTCAGGCGTTCAACCTCGTACCCACTCTCGACATCGAGCAAAATATCTTGCTTCCGTTTCAGCTCGATGGGAGGTCTCCGTCAACGACTGAGCGTGGCTGGATTGAACAATTGGTCGACTCCTTGGGGTTGCGCGAACGGATGAGCCATCGCCCGCACGAGCTCTCGGGAGGGCAGCAGCAGCGCGTCGCCATCGCGCGGGCGCTCGGCTCCCGCCCAGAACTCATTTTTGCTGATGAGCCAACCGGAAACCTCGACTCCCGCACCAGTCGTGAAGTGCTCTCACTCCTAGCTGCTGCAAGCGCAGAATTCGGTCAAAGTATCGCGATGGTAACCCACGACCCGATCGCGGCGAGCTATGCCGATCGCATCATTTTCTTGGCCGACGGACGCGTCGTGGACGACCGCGGCCGATCAAGCGCGGCGGACATTAGCCGGTTCATGCTGGAGATGGAGACGGCATCGTGAGGTTGCTGAATCTTCGCGATCACGCCTCGAGTATCCTCGTCGCGGCCTTGAGCAGTGCCTTCGGCGTCGCCCTATTGCAGCTCACTAACAACCTCGCTACTTCGCTCACGTTGAACGAAGACTACGGGCAGCGCGCGGGGGTTCAGATGGCCCTGAGCGTGCTGGCCTCCGTGTTTATCGTCATCTCGGTGTACGTGGGGTCAATAGTCACAGCGAACACGTTCGCCACCGTGATCGCGGGGCGCACCCGCACGATTGCGCTCGTCCGACTGATCGGGGGCAGTGCGCGCAGCCAGAGAGAGCAAGTTGCGCGCGAAGGTCTTGCTGTTGGCGCTATCGGTGCGGTAATTGGCGCCATCTTTGGCGCGCTGACCGCCTTTGCGATATTCCAGTTCGCACAGTCCACGGATGTGCTGCCGACAATCGCGTACAGCTTCTTTGATCCCATCGCCCTTCTTCCGATCGTTGGTGTAGTTCTCACTACGTGGCTCGCAGCGTGGGTCGGATCGCGACGGGTGCTCACCGTTACCCCGATGCAAGCACTAGGAGCATCCGTAGATTCGCTCGCTCACTCCGGGAAGTCAGCTGTGCGACGAGTTGTGGGGTCAACCCTCCTGTGCGGTGTCGGCCTGGGAGTCGTGGTGCTCGGCATGCTTGTCGGGCTAGTGACTCAACAGGGGATGCTGATCTCACTCGTGGGCGGAGTGATCTCATTCACGGGCTTTATCCTTGGTGCGCAGTTCGTTATGCCCCGTGTATTGCGTGCAGTTGGCTCACTCATCGGGCGCGGAGCGTCGGGGGAGCTCGCAGCAAAAAATGCGCTCCGCTATCCAGAACGGAGCACTCGCATCACGTTGGGCCTCGTAATCGGGGTCACCCTGATCACAATGTTTGCAGTCGCTACGGAGAGTTTTCGATTCCTGATCATGATCTCACCGGCCTATGGGGAGTCCGACGGCGCCGCCGATGCTCTCTCTGTCTTGTCGAGCACTTTCTCGATCCTGATTGGATTCAGTGCGATTATTGCGGCAGTGGGCCTCGTTAACACGCTTTCGTTGAGTATTGTGCAGCGTACTCGAGAGCTGGGCCTTCTGCGAGCACTCGGATTCACGGCTGCGCAGTTACGGGCAATGATCCGTGTGGAGAGCGCGCAACTAACGATCGCGGCGAGCCTAGTGGGTTTAATTCTGGGGACCTTCTACGGCTGGGCGGGTGCTCAATCTCTGTTGGGGTCAACTTCGGGCTCAGCCGTGTTCGTGCTTCCGGTTATCCCGTGGTGGATCCTTGTCGCAACAGTGATCCTTGCGGGCGGGCTCGCCTTAACCGCGGCAATCGCACCGGCTCGCCGAGTGACCCGTATTACACCGGTGGAGGCTCTCGCCGTCGAATAATCGCGCCTGATCTCACGGCCCCGCCCTTCACCTGTGGCGGGGTCGTGAGGTGGGTTAATTGGTGATTGGGCGGCGAAGTGCTGCACAGTGCTATTCTGAAATGGTGTTGTTCGGTCTGCTCCTCCTTAGCTGCCGCGACGAGTCCTAATCCAGGCCTCACTCGTCGCGGAGTTTGTCATTGGCTGACCAGATTCGTAACGAGTGGCTCACAAGGCCTTGAGAGCAGCAGGAGCACCAAATGAAGAACAATCAGTCAGCATCCTCGATGCCGATCCACAAGTACCGTCCGTTTCACGAGATCATTTCTGTTGATCTGCCGGACCGCACGTGGCCATCGAAGCGCATCACTCAGGCACCGCGCTGGTGTGCCGTCGATCTTCGTGACGGCAATCAGGCCCTGATCGATCCGATGAGTCCAGAACGCAAGCGGATCATGTTCGATCTGCTCGTCAAGATGGGCTACAAAGAGATCGAGGTCGGCTTCCCCTCGGCGAGCCAGACTGACTTCGACTTCGTGCGCTCACTCATTGAGACGAATGCGATTCCGGATGACGTCACCATTCAGGTGCTGACGCAGGCTCGCGAAGAACTCATCATTCGCACCTACGAATCGATCAAGGGAGCCAAGCAAGCGATCGTTCACCTCTACAACTCCACCAGCGTGCTGCAGCGGGATGTCGTGTTCCGTAAAGACAAGCAGGGCATTATCGACATCGCGCTCAATGGTGCTCGTATCTGCAAGGCATCCGAGGCAATGGTCCCGGAAACCGAGGTGTTCTACGAGTACTCGCCCGAAAGCTACACCGGCACCGAGCTCGAGTTTGCCGTGGATATCTGCAACCAGGTGCTCGAAGTCTTCAAGCCCACTTCGGAGCGCAAGGTCATCCTGAACCTGCCGGCCACGGTTGAAATGGCTACCCCCAACGTTTATGCAGACTCCATCGAGTGGATGTCGCGCAACGTGAATCACCGTGAGAACGTCATCATCTCTCTTCACCCACACAACGACCGTGGAACGGGAATCGCGGCGGCAGAGCTCGGCTACATGGCCGGGGCCGACCGCATCGAGGGTTGCCTGTTCGGAAATGGTGAGCGCACCGGAAACGTTGACCTCGTTGCCCTGGGGCTCAACCTGTTCACGCAAGGTATCGACCCGCAGATCGACTTCAGCGACCTAGACGAGATCCGTCGCACTGCAGAGCACTGCAACCAGCTGAAAGTTCATGAGCGCAGCCCGTGGGCTGGCGACCTCGTTTACACAGCGTTCAGCGGATCGCACCAAGATGCCATCAAAAAGGGCTTCGAATCGATGGCGGCTCAGGCCGAACGCGAAGGCAAGCACGTCAACGATCTGGTCTGGGCTGTTCCTTACCTGCCGATCGACCCCAAGGATGTCGGCCGTGGCTACGAAGCTGTTGTTCGGGTCAACTCACAATCGGGTAAGGGTGGTGTCGCTTACCTACTGAAGTCCGACCACAACCTTGATCTGCCGCGCAAACTGCAGATCGAGTTCAGCGGAGTTGTGCAGTCGAAGACCGACTCCGAAGGTGGCGAGGTTTCTAGCGAGCAAATCTGGACGTCATTCCAGGACGAATACCTGCCGGCATCCGCCGATCACGCAGACCAGAAATGGGGCCGTTACGAGCTCCTGGCGACACGGACGACAAGCGCCAACGATGGTGAAGTGAGCCTCGAAGCGCGACTGCGCGTCGACGACAGCGAGATCGACACCAGCTACGTAGGAAACGGTCCGATTGACGCGTTCTTGGGCATGCTGTCCGCACAAGGCCAAGGTATTGAAGTGAAGCTCTACGACTACGTCGAGCACACCATGAGCGAGGGCAGCAATGCGCAGGCTGCTGCCTACGTTGAGCTCGATATCCACGGTCAACGACTGTGGGGCGTCGGAATCGATGGTGACATTTCACGGGCATCGCTCAAGGCGATTGTCTCAGCGGTCAACCGTTGGGTTCGCGCAAACCGCACTGCTCCGGAACCCGAACTGGTCGCAAGTAACTAGCGTTCGGTTTTGCTCACAAGCCCCACCTATTTTTCGTGGGGCTTGTGCCCGTTAACTGGCAGGTTTTGGGTAGGTCTTGAGTACGTTTCGGAGCGCTGGCGAGTGCTGGCGGCCGACGGTGAGTGCTGGCGACCGACGGCTAGCGCTGGCGACCGACCGCTATCGACGGCGACCGACCGCTATCGACGGCGAAATTTGGGCATACCGCTGATGGTTCGCTGCTCCGGAAGGCTCCAGTTGAAGAGCACAGCCAACACGCGCACCCCCACGGTGAGACCGACACAAATCGTGGCGGCGACAAATACGGGAACGTCGAAACTTCGCATAATCACGAGGCTGGTGGCGCCAGCGGTCGCTGCTACGGCGTAGAGGGATCCGACATGCATCAGTGCGATCGGCATCGACAGGAGTACGTCGCGCATGATCGATCCGCCGATGGCAGAGATCACGCCGACAAAGATTGCTGGGACCTCTGGAAGGCCCAATGAGAGCGCTTTTGTTGTGCCGATAGCGCCGAAGAGACCAATTGTGAGTGCATCCAGCACTGTAATTAGGGGCCCCATGCGTGAAATGAGGCGCTCAAGCAACATTCCGAAGAGCGCAGCACCTGTCGCCACGATGAGATACCAGTTAGTGGTCAACACCACCGGCACCTCAGAGAGGACTATGTCGCGGACCATGCCGCCGCCGAAACCTGTCGAAATGCCGATGATTGCCACTCCCAGTAGATCCAATCGGCGATCGCGAAACTGAGCCGCAAACATTGCTCCCTGCATTGCACCAACGCCGACGGCCAACAGTCCGGCCCACAGAGGGATCTCGAAGGTCTCATTCACGCACTATTCGTACCACGCATAGTGAGTCGTGCCCGGTTGTGCGGCGGGCAAGCCTGCAATCGTCGCCCGGTAAATGGGGGGTCGGTGGGCCGACGCGAGCGGACTTTCGGTGGTGCGGCCTTCGGAAACTCAGGAAAACCGCAACAAGTTGCGCACTCGACCTCCACAGTTGAAGGGTCCGCGCTCGTGCGCGCCGCGGATCTCCTGAATTTCCGAAAGGGGTGGGAGCAATTTGAGCTCGCGGCCGACTAACGGGAGTCAACGTTGTGAGCTAATTCGCGTCGGAGCTGTGCACGTGCACGTGCTCCTGCTCGCGCTCGAGCACTGAATTAGTTCGCGCCTGAGTTGCGAAGCGAAGCCGCCGCGCGGGCGTGTGCTTCGGCGTAGTCAGAAAACGCAATTTTCCCGTCGCCGGGCAGCGAAGCGAGGTGAAATCCGCGCGCGAAGGATCGGCCGACAGCCCCAGGAACCGGCAATGACCACACCGGTTTACGCAGCGAATGCGCCGAGTTCCACTGGTGTGCTAATTCCCGAAAACTGAGCTGCTCCGGGCCACCGAAGTCCGCCACGCGGCCGCTGGGGCCAGCATCCACCAGTTCGACGAGTCGTTCGGCCACCTCATCCACCGCTACCGGCTGCATCCGGAAAGACGGAACGATGGTGACGGGCAGCCGGCGTTGAGCAATGAATAGGCGCGCCACGAAACTATGGAACTGAGTGGCGCGAAGAATTGTGTACGGAACTCCAGAGGCACCAATGAATTGCTCGCACAGATACTTGTCGCGATAGTAGCCGAGCGCATGCTTGTCGACACCAACAATCGACATGAACACCACATGGTCAACCGGATGCGCGGCAATGGCCCTCAGCAGTTGCCGCGTCTGGTGCGAATCGTGGGTGTTCGCGCCGCTCGCTAAGTGCACGACCGTTGTCACGCCAGAAAGTGCAGCAGCGATACCGGATCCGGTGCTCAGGTCGCCAACTACGCGGCCCGGACCCGGGCGTCGACTCAGCGATCGCACTTCATGACCGGTCGCCTCGAGCAGCGAAACGGTCGGTCTGCCAAGGGCGCCCGTCGCACCAGTGACAAGAATCATTGTGTTCTCCTAGAAGCCAAGTGCAGGTTCGGAGTAGGTTCCCAGTTCTGCCCAAAATCTACTCCGAACTCGCTCCGTTTGCTGCAGACGAACCCAAAACGATTCGGCCTTCGGGCCGTCGCACAGCAAACCGCAACATGCCGGGGGATACTTGAACCGTGCCTACCTACCGTGATGAAGCCGTCGTGCTGCGCACCCACAAGCTGGGTGAAGCCGACCGTATCGTCACGATGCTGTCGCGTGAACACGGCAAGATCCGGGCGGTAGCCAAAGGGGTGCGTCGCACGGCCTCCAAGTTTGGGGCGCGACTGGAGCCATTTATGGTTGCCGACATCCAGTGTTATATCGGTCGTAGTCTCGATATCATCCAGCAGGCAGAATCACTCGGGTCGTATGGTTCCGAGATTACCGCCGACTATGCGAGCTATACCGCCGCAAGCGTGATGGTCGAGACGGCAGACAAAGTCACGGATGACGATGGCTCCTTGCAGCAATATCTTCTGCTGGTTGGTGCGCTGCGGTCTCTCGCGCGGCGCGAGCACAACCCGAGCCTCACTCTTGACTCGTACCTCTTGCGGAGCCTCTCGATTGCGGGTTGGGCGCCGAGTTTTGTTGATTGTGCGGTGACCGGGGCGCCAGGGCCGCATTCGGTTTTCGTCGCGCAGATGGGTGGTGTCGTGGCTGATGAGGTCGCCCCGCCCGGTTCGCCACGACTGAGTCCTGACACGCTTGAACTACTGGGGGCCTTGCTGGCAGGTCAGTGGGATGTTGCGGAAGCGTCTGAGGAGCGGTCACGTTCCCAAGCCAGCGGCGTCGTTGCCGCCTACACTCAGTTTCATTTGGAGCGCAGTCTTCGTTCCATTCAGCATGTGGATCGGAGCGCATGAGCCGCGTAGCAAAAACTCATAAAGATGCTGGGGAGTTTCGTCCTCTCGACTGGACGGGCATCCATCCTCCCGCGATGCCCAAGGGCTCTGTTCCTGAGCACATTGCGATTGTCATGGACGGTAACGGTCGTTGGGCTAATGCTCGGGGGCTTACGCGGGTGGAAGGCCACAAGGCGGGCGAGGCGAGCCTGCTTGATGTCGTGGCTGGTGCCATCCAAATCGGTGTGAAGCACCTCAGTGTGTATGCGTTCTCAACCGAGAACTGGAGTCGTTCGCCCGACGAGGTTCGCTTTTTGATGGGCTTCAATCGGGATGTGCTGCACCGTCGCCGGGATCAGCTCAACGAGTGGGGCGTGCGTGTGCGCTGGGCCGGCCGTCGGCCTCGACTGTGGACTTCGGTCATCAAGGAGCTTCAGTTTGCCGAAAAACTCACAGAAAACAACAGCACCCTGACTTTGACGATGTGTGTCAACTACGGCGGTCGCACCGAGATTGCGGATGCTGTGCGATCGATCGCTGATGATGTTGCGGCGGGCAGGATGAAGCCGTCTGCCGTCTCAGAGAAGCTCATCCAGAAGCGCCTCTATCAACCGCAATTGCCCGATGTTGACCTGTTTGTGCGGTCGTCGGGGGAGCAGCGGATGAGCAACTTCATGCCGTGGCAGAGTGCGTACGCCGAGATGGTGTTTTTGGACACGCTGTGGCCTGATTTCACTCGCGAACAGTTGTGGCAGGCGATTGAGATTTATGCCGGTCGTACACGGCGCTTCGGTGGGGCCATTGACGCCCCGGATACCTCTCCCAGCTAGCGGTCGTACCGTTTTGGTCAGGCTGACTTTAAGGTGTATTCTGTGTTCAGGTCAAGATGACTCTTACTGAAGGGAGTGGCGATGCAGAAGAGCGAACAGCGAATTTCGCTCGCGGTATCAACCGTGATTTTCGCGCTGCGCCCCATCCCCGAATCCGGTCAGAGCGCACTGTGGATCCCTTTGGTTCGCCGCACGCGCGAGCCCTTTGCCAGACAGTGGGCGCTGCCAGGTGGTTGGGTTGACAACGACGAGAGCTTGGCGGATGCCGCGGCTCGCAATCTGCTCGAAACCACCGCGCTCGAACCCGCCTACCTTGAGCAGCTCTACGCCTTTGGCGATGTTGAACGCTCGGTCAGCAGTCGCGTGGTGTCGATCATCTACTGGGCGCTCGTGCGTCAAGAGGAAGCCGAGCGCGCCACCGAGGGAGAGAACGTTCGCTGGTTTGCCGCCGATGACCTTCCTGAGCTTGCCTTCGACCATAACGTCATCATTGACTACGCCCTCTGGCGACTGCGCACCAAGATGGAGTACTCACGAATTGCGCGGGCCTTCCTCGGGGAAACCTTTACGTTGAGTGAGTTGCGACTCGTGCACGAGGCCGTGCTGCAACGGCAACTCGACCCCGCAAACTTTCGCCGCCAAATCGAAAACTCGGGCTCACTGGTGCCCACAAACCACGTTGTCTCGGGTGGGCGTCACCGGCCGCCGAGGCTCTACCGCTATGACGAGGGCGTTGAGCTCGTCGACAACGGCCCGCTCGGCCATCTAAAGACAGGGAGCACTCGTGTCATCCATTGATTCGACAATTCAGCGCATTACCAAGACCGGAGACGGCGAAACCTGCGCTCCTGAGCTAGCGGATGGCCCGTGGACCTTCGACCTCGGTGTGCCGAGCTATGGTCCTGGCGCATCGATGGGCGACGTGATTCCGACGGGAGCACCACGTCAGGGGCAGCTTCCGCTTGAGTACCAGAAGGCATCAAACGAGGATCTGCACGCGCGCATCATTGCCGCAAAGGCGACCCTCGGCGATCGTGCCGTCATCCTCGGTCACTTTTACCAGCGGGATGAAGTTGTGCAGCACGCCGACTTCTTAGGGGACTCTTTCCAACTCGCCAACGCCGCCCAAACCGTGCCGAATGCTGAAGCGATCGTGTTCTGTGGCGTCCACTTCATGGCCGAGACCGCCGACATCCTTGCGCGCTCCGATCAGGCGGTCATCCTGCCCAACCTCGCCGCCGGATGCTCGATGGCCGACATGGCAGACATTGATTCGGTCGAGGAGTGCTGGGAGCAACTCACTGAGGTGTACGGAACCGAGCCGGATGCCGATGGCCGGGTGCCGATCATCCCCGTGACGTACATGAACTCGTCTGCTGCGCTCAAGGGTTTCTGTGGTCGTAATGGTGGAATCGTCTGCACAAGCTCGAACGCGACAACCGTGCTGGAGTGGGCCTACGAGCGCGGTCAGCGCGTGCTGTTCTTCCCCGACCAGCACCTCGGTCGCAACACGGCAAAGAAGATGGGCATTTCGACCGATCTCATGCCGATGTGGAACCCGAACAAGCCCCTCGGTGGCAATGACGCCGCGACGCTCAACGAGGCCAAGGTGGTTCTCTGGCACGGCTTCTGCAGTGTGCACAAGCGCTTCACCGTTGGCCAGATCGAGCAAGCTCGCGCTGAGCACCCCGGTGTTCGCGTAATCGTGCACCCCGAGTGCCCGATGCCCGTCGTGGATGCCGCCGACGAGGCTGGGTCGACCGACTACATCCAGAAGGCTGTTGCCGCCGCAACCGAGCCGACCACCTTTGCTATCGGCACCGAGATCAACATGGTCAACCGACTCGCGGCGGAATACCCGCAGCACACAATTTTCTGCCTCGACCCAGTGGTCTGCCCGTGCTCGACGATGTACCGCATCCACCCCGGCTACCTCGCGTGGGTGCTCGAGGGACTCGTTCGTGGAGAGGTGCTCAATCAAATCACCGTTCCGGATGATGTAGCGGCGCCCGCGCGGATTGCCCTGGAGCGCATGCTCGCAGCCAAGCCGCCGGCAGCGACGAAAGAGGCATAGCCATGGCACGGGTCATTGTTGTCGGCACGGGAATTGCGGGGCTCATCACCGCCTACCGGGCGAGCGCGCACCACGATGTGGTTCTCGTGACGAAGGCGGAGATGGCGGAGAGCAACACGAAGTACGCCCAGGGTGGTGTTGCTGCAGTGTTGTTCCCCGATGATTCGGTTGCCAGTCACGTCGCGGACACGATGCGGGCAGGCGCCGGCCTCTGCGAGAGGGATGCTGTAGAAGTTCTGTGCAGTGAGGGCCCGTTGCGCGTGCAAGAACTCATCTCTCTCGGGGTTGAGTTTGACCGCATTGCCAATGGTGAGCTTGCTCGCGGCCACGAGGCTGCGCACTCCTCGCGCCGCGTCATCCACGCGGGTGGGGATGCCACAGGGCTCGCGATCGAAGTTGCGTTGTTGCGCGCCGTTCGGACTCTTGCCGTGGAAACCTACGCGTATACGTTTATGCGCGATCTAGTGACCGAGACAGATGCTGACGGCAAGCCCCGAGTCACCGGAATCGATGTCATTGCTCCCGATGGAAACTCGCGAGTGATCGATGGCGACATTGTTGTTCTTGCTAGCGGTGGGGCAGGTCAGCTTTACAAGCACACCACCAACCCCTTCGTGACGACCGGTGATGGTGTCGCTGCTGCTTACCGTGCCGGTGCAGCTCTCGCCGATGTCGAATTTTTCCAATTTCACCCCACTTCGCTGGCGGTGCCCGGCAATCCGCTCGTCTCAGAAGCCGTTCGCGGTGAAGGTGCAACACTGCTCGACGAACACGGCAAGCGATTCATGTTCGATGTGCACCCCGATGGCGAACTCGCCCCCCGCGACGTTGTCGCCCGCGGGATTGCTCGCGCCATGGAGAAGCAAGACGGCCGCCCGATCATGCTCGACGCGACGGCTCTCGGCACCGAGTTTCTGGCAAAACGGTTCCCCGGAATCACTGAAGTCTGTGCCGAGCATGGCTTCGACTGGGGCACTGAGCCCATTCCGGTCACGCCAGCGGCGCACTACTGGATGGGCGGCATCCGCACCGACATCGACGGCCGCACGAGCGTTCGCGGTCTCTACGCGGTTGGCGAAGCATCCTGCACCGGTGTGCACGGCGCCAACCGTCTCGCCTCCAATTCGTTGCTCGAGTCACTCGTCTTTGCTTGGCGCGCAGCTGATGCTCTCAACGAGCCTCAGCGAGCGATCGAGGTAGACGTTCTCGAGCCACAGTTCGAAATCACGGGCAAAGAACCATTCACTCGCGACCAACTGCGAGAACTCATGTGGACCCACGTCGGTCTTGAACGCGATGCGACTCGCCTTGAAGAAGCAGCCACAATCCTCGCGAGCTGGCACTCCGAAGCGATCACCGTCGAGGGTGCCGAAAATGCCAACCTCCTCGACCTGGCGCGCCTCGTCGTTGTTGCTGCGCTGCGTCGCCAAGAGTCTCGCGGCGCTCATGAACGCACCGACTTCCCCGAAACGCGCGAAGAACTCGCATTCTCCACGCGGTGGGCC
This sequence comes from Rhodoglobus sp. G.S.23, assembly GCF_056675935.1. Lineage (NCBI taxonomy): Bacteria > Bacillati > Actinomycetota > Actinomycetes > Micrococcales > Microbacteriaceae > Rhodoglobus > Rhodoglobus sp. G.S.23. The sequence continues at coordinate 1,709,543 of NZ_CM155237.1, read as the reverse complement.
GCAGTGAACGTGGCAGGAGACTTCATCCCCGCCGAAGATCGCATCGCAGTAGAAGACCAAGCAGAGACGGCCAAGCGATGAATCGCGAACTTATTGACAACGTCATCCTGATGGCACTCGCCGAAGATGCCCCCTGGGGTGACGTGACGAGCGAAGTTTTTGTGCCCGAAACGGCCACCGCAACCGCCGTACTCAATGCCCGCGAACCCGGTGTCGCAAGCGGACTCGAAGTTTTTGCACGCACCTTCCTGCTCGTGGATGCCCAAGCCGAGGTAACGCTGCACATCAGCGATGGCGACACGTTCACCGCCGGCCAGCAACTAGCTACCGTCTCGGGTAACGCACGTGCGGTGTTGCGGGCGGAGCGAATAGCCCTTAACCTCAGCCAGCGGATGTCCGGCATCGCTACCCAGACGGCGGCGTACGTCGCACAGGTGGCGGGTACTCATGCGCGCATTGTCGATACGCGCAAGACAACGCCGGGCCTGCGTGCACTGGAACGTCACGCTGTACGTTGCGGTGGCGGACATAACCACCGCTTCAGTTTGTCGGATGCCGTGATGGCGAAAGATAACCACCTTGCTGTGCTCGCGGCCGAGGGTATCGATCTGGGTGAAGCTATCCGCCGTGCTCGCGCCCGCATCGGACACACGACGCACCTTGAGGTTGAAGTTGACCGTCTCGATCAGGTCGAAACGGTTGTTTCGGCTCGCGTCGACACGATCATGCTCGACAACTTTACGACAGATGACCTTCGCGCCGGTGTTGCGCTGGTTGCCGGCCGCGCCACCGTCGAGGCGAGTGGGGGAGTCAACCTCGATACCGTCGCGGCAATTGCGGCGACCGGTGTTGACGTGATCTCGGTAGGGGCGCTCACTCACAGCGTGCGCTCACTTGACCTTGGTCTCGATATTGCGGTGAGCGCAGCAGCCTGATGATTTTTCTCGACTCAGCAGCAACCACACCGGTGCGCCGCGAAGTACTCGAGGCGATGTGGCCGCTGCTGACGGGAGACTTCGGTAACCCCTCTAGTCATCACGAGCTGGGAGAGTCCGCGAAGCGTGCCCTGGATGCCGCACGCAAGAGCGTTGCTGCCTCGATCGGGTGTCGGGCATCCGATGTCATCTTCACTTCAGGCGGCACGGAGTCAGACAATCTCGCGATCAAAGGGTTGGCGCTCGCTGAGCCTCGCGGGCGTCATATCGTCACGAGTGCCGTTGAGCATGAGGCTGTGCTCGAATCGGTCGACTACCTGAAGCGCATCCACGGATTCGAGGTCACGGTGTTGCCGGTTGACCGCCACGGCCGTGTCGATCTCGCCGACGTTCGCGAAGCACTGCGCCCAGACACGACTCTGTGCACAATCATGTACGCCAATAACGAGGTCGGTGTTGTTCAGCCCATCCTGGAGATTGCCGAACTGTGCCGCGCCCACGGGGTGCCCATGCATACGGATGCCGTGCAAGCCGCCGGATGGCTCCCTCTTGACCCTGCAGCGCTTGGCGTCGTCGCGCTCAGCCTGTCTGGACACAAGCTAGGGGCGCCAAAAGGAATCGGTGTGCTGATTATCAAGGGCAGCCGCAGTCTTGAGCCTGTGCTGCACGGGGGAGGCCAAGAGCGAGGCAAACGCTCTGGCACCGAAAATATCGCCGGCGCCGTCGGTTTCGCGCATGCGCTGGCGCTCGCCGAAAGCGACCGGGTCGAGCGAGCCGCGCGTATCGCGCAACTGCGAAATGACTTTGTTGCTGACGTGTTGACGCGCGTACCCGACGCGATCTTCACCGGGCCCGCGCTCGGGGCTGCGACAATCAGTGATGACGACGAGACGGAAAGGCGCGCGCCCGAGCGTCTCCCCAACAATGCTTCATTCTGCTTCCCCGGCACGAGCGGAGAATCGCTCCTGCTCGAACTCGGCCGCGCAGGAATCATCTGCTCTGCAGGCTCAGCGTGCGCTGTCGGCAGCGATGATGCCTCTCACGTTCTTGCGGCAATGGGCATTGACGAAGAAATCGCCCAGACCGCGGTGCGCTTCAGCCTCAGCGGGGATACAACCGGCGAGCAACTCGCTGCCGTCGCCGCTGAGATAGAAACCGCCTACCGCGCGGTGCGCTCACTCTCGGGATAGTCCTTCAAGCCCCAGGCCGCTCCGCCAAGCGCAGTGAGAGTCAAGACAGTAGTTGCCACACTCGGAATCCTCGTCGCCCCTGGCTGAATCACATACTGAATGGTGCGCTCACTCGACGGTTGCGGAGCATGGATGCTCACACCCTCCGGCAGCGTCAGCGACGACAATGCCAACTGAGGGAGAAGCGCAACCCCAAGGCCGCGCGAGACAAAGCTCAATACGGCGAGAGCGTTATCCGTCTCCAACCCGATCTCGGGCGCGAACCCCTCGAGATTACAGAGGGCAAGTAAATGGCCACGACACAGGGTGCACCCCGCGATCCACGGGTCGTTGGTCAGGTCGGCCAGGCTCACGCTGTCCGCCTTCGCTAGGGGATGAGTGTCGGGCAGTACAAGCACCACCGGCTCCGTAAACAGCGGAACTGTCGTGTGGCCGCCATCTCGCGACAAATGCGGGTCAGCCCGGTCTTCCGGATACGAGAAGGTGATCGCCACATCCGCAGCCCCATCCCGCAGCAGCTGCAAGGCCTGCGGAGGCTCAGCCTCCACATAATTGACAGTCAAATTCGGATGCTGCTGCCGCAATTGACGAATCAGGGGCGGAATCAGCGTCGACGACGCCGTCGGGAAAGCCGCGATGCGCACTGTTCCACTCGACAAACCGGCCAACTCGGAGAGTTCGGCGCTCGCGGCATCCACAGCATTGAGTACGGTCACGGCGTGGCTAGCAAGAGCACGACCGGCTTCAGTGAGGCGTACGCCGCGGCCAGAGCGGACGACGAGTGCGAGCCCAATACGAGTCTGCGCGCGCGTGAGGTGTTGGCTCAGTGCCGGTTGGCTGTAGCCGAGGGCACGGGCTGCCTCGCTGATCGTGCCGTGTTCAGAGATGGCGCGAACGATGCGCAGCGTCAGGAGGTCAGGCGTGGTGTCCATAGTAAAAGCATAACCAAATGTGATTCTTTATATCCCAATCATGCTCTTGTCGCATGAATGTCATGCGAGCCATCATGGAGGCATGACCTCCCCAGCGCTCACGAACGCGATTGGAAGTTTCGCGAATACTCGCGGTTACCTTTCCGCCGCCACCATGGGCCTGCCGACGTGTGCCGCCGTCACCGAAATGACCGAAAAGCTGGGGCAGTGGGCCAGCGCCACCTGCAACCCCATGAACTACGGCGATATCGTCGAACGCACCCGCGGCCACTACGCGCGCCTAGTCGGAATCAATGCAGCCCGCGTCGCGATCGGTTCGCAGACCTCGGTTATGGCATCGCTCATTGCGTGCTCACTGCCGGCGGATTCCGAAGTGCTTGTCGTCGAATCCGACTTCACCTCCATCGTGTACCCATTCCTGCAACACCCTGACCTCGTCGTGCGTGCAGTCCCGCTGGCCGAACTTGCGGATGCCATCACCGACAGCACCGCGCTCGTCGCGTTCTCGCTCATCCAATCCTGCAACGGTAAAGTCGCCGACGTTGCGGCAATCACCGCAGCGGCAGCCGCCCACGGAGCACGCACTCTCTGCGACATCACCCAGGCCGCCGGCGTTTACCCTGTGGATGCCACCCAATTCGACGCGACCGTCTGCCACGCCTACAAGTGGCTGTGTTCGCCCCGCGGCGTCGCGTTCCTCACGATCTCCGAGGATTTTGCCGAACACGTCACGCCAGTGCAAGCGGGCTGGTATGCGGGAGCGGATGTCTGGGGCAGCGTCTATGGCACCGACATGAAACTTGCTAAGGATGCTCGCCAATACGATGTCTCACCTGCGTGGCAAGCATGGGTGGGGGCCGAGCATCCCATCGCCATGTCCGCCGACCTCGATATCAGCGAAGTCTGGGAGCACTGCACCGGCCTAGCCAACCAACTCTGTGATGCCCTCGGCATCGAACGCCAGAACCAAGCGATCGTGACCTGGCCGGATGAGACGGGCGCAGATCTTGCCAAACTCACGGCCGCCGGAATCACCGCATCCGGTCGCGCTGGCCGGCTCCGCGCTGCATTCCACCTCTGGAATAACGAAGACGACGTCGCGGCGGTTATCGCCGCGCTGCGCGTCTAGCTAAACTGGTCATCCGCCGACCGTGCATCCAGCTCGGCTGACTATTGGAGTTTCTGTGGCTACGCCTAACCCCCTCGACGCCGTTATCAACCTCGCCAAGCGCCGAGGTTTCGTCTTCCAATCGGGAGAGATCTACGGCGGTTCACGCTCAGCCTGGGACTACGGCCCACTGGGAACCGCCCTCAAAGAGAACATCAAAAAGCAGTGGTGGCAGACCTTCGTTCAAGGTCGCGAAGACGTAGTCGGGCTCGACTCCGCTGTCATCCTTCCTCGCAAAGTTTGGGAAGCATCCGGCCACGTCGAGGTCTTCTCTGACCCGCTTGTCGAATCACTGCACACCCACAAGCGTTACCGCGCCGACCACCTTCTTGAAGCCTACGAAGAGAAGCACGGCCACCCTCCCGTGAACGGGCTTGCCGACATCCGCGACCCTGACACCGGCCAGCCCGGATCATGGACCGAACCGCAAAACTTCTCCGGACTCCTCAAGACCTACCTCGGCCCCGTCGACAACGAAGAGGGCATGCACTACCTGCGCCCCGAAACCGCTCAGGGCATCTTCACGAACTTCGCCAACGTCATGGGCGCGGCTCGTATGAAGCCGCCGTTCGGTATCGGCCAGGTTGGCAAGTCATTCCGTAACGAAATTACGCCCGGAAACTTCATTTTCCGCACCCGTGAGTTCGAGCAGATGGAAATGGAATTCTTCGTCGAGCCCGGCACAGACGAAGAGTGGCACCAGACTTGGATCGACGAATCCATGAAGTGGTACACCGACCTCGGCATCAAGCCCGAGAACCTGCGTTTCTACGAGCACGCTCAAGAGAAGTTGTCGCACTACTCCAAGCGAACAGTGGATGTCGAGTACCGTTTCCGCTTTGCTGGCGGAGAGTGGGGCGAACTCATGGGCATCGCCAACCGCACTGACTTTGACCTGCGCACGCACTCTGAAGCTTCAGGCTCAGACCTGTCGTACTTCGACCAAGCCAAGGATGAGCGCTGGACGCCCTACGTCATTGAGCCCGCGTTCGGACTTACCCGTGCTCTCATGGCCTTCCTCATTGATGCCTACGCCGAAGATGAGGCGCCTAACGCCAAGGGTGGTGTCGACAAGCGCACAGTGCTGCGTCTTGACCGTCGCCTCTCGCCGGTAAAGGTTGCCGTTCTGCCGCTATCGCGCAACGAACGCCTTTCGCCGATGGCTCGCAGTATTGCGGCGGACCTCCGCAAGTACTGGAATGTCGACTTCGATGACGCCAGCGCAATTGGCCGTCGTTACCGCCGCCAAGACGAAATCGGTACACCATTCTGTGTCACGATCGACTTCGATTCGCTCGATGACAACGCTGTGACAATTCGTGAGCGCGACTCGATGGAACAGAAGCGTATGCCCATCGAAGAGTTGCGCGGCTACCTCGCGCAAGAGCTCATCGGCTGCTAGCAGTCTCGCGTGGCCCCGGGCGGTATCCGCTCGGGGCCACGCGCACCTGTTTTGCCGTCGCCGGGGCATTCGCGGTGTTCGCGGCGCAGGTTATCCCGCGGTTTCACCGCCGGTTTTGTCCCGAAACTGGTTTTGTCCCGACAGCGTTTTGTCCCGACACCGGTTTTGTCCCGACAGCCGCGTAGTCCCCTTCGGAAATTCAGGAAAACCTGAGTCGCGCGATCCGTGGCCCGGCTGCTTACTTGGCAGTGAGGTGGTGGCTTCGCCAATCTCCTGAGTTTCCGAAGGTTGCAGCTACTCCACACCGGCGATATGTGCACCGACTCCACCAACGTGAACACAGCCATCCAATGACGGCCGGCGCGCAAGATGCTGGCATACATGGTGGAAGTAGATGCGTTAGTGGACGGTCTGGGTGGAATAGCCCAGAAGCGCCAGCTGGTCGCGCTTGGTGCGAGGGACTGTGACTTGACGCGCGCCGTCAAGGACGGCGTAGTAACGAGAGCGCGGCAAGGTTGGTACACGACTTTGGATATTTCCGAGCCTAGAGTGAGAGCCGTTCGGGTCGGCGGGAGGCTGACCGGCATTTCGGCTATTCGAGATTGGGGCGGGTGGGTTCTAGGTGATCATCCGTTGCATGTTTCTGTTCCGCAAAACGCGGCGCGGCTGCGCAGCCAGTGGAATCGAAGGAAACCGATTGGAACGCGTCGTGGGGTCCAGTTGCATTGGGATCCGCCTACCAGGAGCGATTGGGGAACTGTTTGGTGCGTGAGCGTGTTCGAGGCCCTTCGCCGCGTGATCCTCGATGAGGATCATGAGACGGCGGTCGCAGCTCTCGATTGGGCTCTGCACTGCGGGCGAATCGACCTATTCGACCTCGAGCGACTGATCATCGACCTCCCCGGCCACAAAAATCGTTTCCGTTCGTGGGCTGACGGTGGATGCGAGAGTCTCCCGGAAAGTCTCGCGCGTACGAGATTGCAGCTTGCGGGGCACAGCGTCGAAATTCAGGTTCCAGTGGGGCGCAAGCGCATTGACATGGTCATTGACGGAATTATCGGTCTCGAGATCAATGGCAGACAGTTTCACGCGCACACTTTTGAGGAAGACCACCTCAAGGGAATCGAGATTACGATCGCTGGGTTCCATGCGATGAGCGTGAGCGCTCAGATGGTGTTCTACCAGTGGGGCTTATTCGAGCAAGCGTTGGACGTCGCGCTTGCGTTGCACTCTTCAGGAGGCCGCCGCGCACGCGGCACGCGCCGTGCACCTTCGGAAACTCAGGACTTTCGACAGGACGGGCCCGAGGAGCCCCGTGTTCTCGGGGCTCCGCAGTCTGCCTCTGCCATATTTCCTGAGTTTCCGAAGGGCGTTGGCGGCGAGCCGCGGGGATTGGCGGGCACAAGCGGGAATAACCGCGCCGCGCAGACGTTGGAGTCACAGTGAATGAAACTGCTGCACACCCGATTGCCCCCGTAAAAGTCGACATCTGGTCGGATGTTCAGTGCCCCTGGTGCTACATCGGAAAGCGGCGCTTTGAAGCCGCTGTCGACAGCTCAGGCGTTGCTGTCGACATCGAGTACCACTCCTTCGAGCTGGCACCTGATACTCCCGTCGAGTACGAAGGCACGCCGATTCAGTTCTTGAGCGAACGCAAAGGGCTCCCCATGCCCCAGGTTGAGGAGATGCTGACCCGCGTCACCGACATCGCAACGAGCCTCGGACTTGATTATGACTACGAGCACGTTCACCAAACTAATACAGTGAAAGCCCACGAACTTCTTCACTACGCCAAGGCTCACGGCCGTCAGCTTGAGATGAAGGAACGCCTACTCGAGGCGTACTTTGTGAAGACCGAACACGTTGGCCGGATCGCTGATCTTGCGGACATTGCAGCATCTATTGGCTTCGATCGCGACGAAGTCGTGAGCGCGCTCGAGGCGAGCGAGTACCTCCCTGCGGTGAAAGCTGACATGGAATTTGCCATGCAATATGGCATCCAAGGCGTGCCATTCTTTGTAATTGACGGAAAATATGGGGTTTCAGGCGCGCAAGAAAGTGAAACTTTCGCTAACGTTCTCACACAGGTACTTACTGAGAGAGATGCGTAACTAATGGATGCCGCAACGAAGCCAATCCCGACCTTCGCCCTACAGCAGGTTGGTGACCCCAATGTCGGTGTCTGCGAAGGTGATGCCTGCATCGTTGACGATCACCGTTCTCAGGCATTTGTGAACCGTCAGATCGACGAAGGACTCGTCTAAGGCTTCCCGCAAGTGAACCCACATTCACGTCGCGGTCGCGAACAGCATCTGACTAATCCGCCGCGTCAGGATGTTCTACCACGCCGCCTCGCCTAGACACCCTAGGATTGCTCGCCGACAACTTCTAGAGTTGGCTCATTACCCACGCGAGCAGATAGCTTCGGCTGTTGCCATCGTCGATGCGATCCTCGTTGAGATTTGCGCACTCTTGGAGTGCCTGCGCCGCCTCTTCTGGGCCGGCAAGCGCCGTATACATCAGTAGGTAGTCGCCGAACAGCACGTCGTATCCGTTCGGTGCCGCTTCGGCAAGATTTGTGCGAACTCGTTCGGGATCATCGCCCAGATATCCGGCGATAGGGCTCATGGGTAGTACGAGGATTCCAAGCATGGCGCTCGGTTCGGCGCTGAACCAGGTGGCGTAGTCTCGTTTTCCGCCCCAGTTGAGTGACGCGATGGTGTGGTCGAAGCCGTCGTAAACTTCTGCGCTTGTGTCAAAGTTTGTCCAGTAGGCCAGTGCTGATGCGGTTTCTGCTGAAAGCATCCATTGAGCTTCTATTGCAAGTTCTGGTTGGTGGCTTGCTTGGGCCCACAACGCTAGTCCGTTCCAGGCGCTGACAGCTTCTGAACTTGATTCTTGATTGTTTCCGTCGGCAAAGGGCGATGTGCCGCTTGCCCACGAGTGTCCAGCGTAGGCATCGAAGACTCGACGTTCGGGAAAGTAGCTGCTGTCGCCTTGGACGGCGATGTCGGCCGCGAGCAAGTTGATCACGGGTGCCCACTTTTCGACGAGGGCGGGATCGCTGGCGGCCAATACTCCTGCGACGTACAGGAAGTAGCCGTAATGGAAGTGGTGATCGTTGAATTCGTCTGATCCGAAGGAAGCGGCACGTCCGACGATTCCGCGGGCGTCTTCGTCGTAGACGAAACAGCGCTGGGTGCGATTGACGCATCCGTCGGGGGTGGTCCAGATATCCATTTCGCGGACGAGCTGATCTGTGATGGTTGAGGCGAGATCGTCCTCGCCGATTTGATGGGCGATGTCGAGCATGTTGGCAAGGCGGTACATCCATTTTCCGCCGAAATAGGTGTCAGCGGGCGCGGCGAGCGTGGAGGCGACATCCACTTCTAGTTGTGCCGCGAGCAGAGCCTTGTTCTCCTCAGAGAGGGTCGATAGGTCAAGTGATCCGGTCGGCTTCTGGGTGGGCACCGACCAGGTGAGCTCGGTCACGGTGCAGGCGTTTAGTTGCCCGTAGACACTTTTCCAATTGCCGGTGTCGCAGGTTGTGTCGTCTGAGAGCGCGGCATACTGGTGCGGCATGGCGGCCACTATCGTCGCGGCGCCATCGGTGGTTGTGTAGGCGATGCTTGTGGTTGTTGTTTCGTCAGCTACCGAGTAACGGATGCTCGTGCTCACGATGGGGGATGCCGCGGCTGTCACGTAGTCGTCGAGCGATCCTCCGTCGGCTACGGCGAACCATGTGGCCATTTGGCCGGGGGAGAGTCTGAGTTCGGATCCCGACTCGGTCATTTTTCCGTTGCTGACGAGCCCGTATTGGGTCTCTTCGATCGTGGTGGTCCATGCTTTGGTGCCGGCTGTGAGTGGTTGTCCGAGGGTGACGTTTACTGTTTCGGATGCGGTGAAGCTCACGAATGGGGATCCTTCGGCGATCACTGTTGTGCCGATGTGTCTTCCGCTGATGCTGCTCGCAATCGTGACCGATGTTTCGTCATAGTCGGCTATGACAAAGTCGTCTGCGCCAAAATCGGCCGTTAGCGCGGCAAAGAACCCTCCGGCGATGAGATTCTTGCTGGTGACGACGTTGGGGACTCCGATCGCGAAACCGTTTTCCGTCATCTGGAATCCCAGCGGCAAGGGAAAGACGGGCATTGGCTCAGCGCCGAACACCATTCCGGCGAACCATGTGTTGGTGGGCGGGAGGAGGCCGTCAGCGAGTCGTGCGTGGGGGAGGGCGGTTACCGTTTGTGCCGGCAGTTCTGCGATGAGCGGAGCGACACTACTGTCGGGAAATATAGCGTCAGAGGGGTTAACCGGGGTGGTGGATGTGGTTGTTGCGCTCGTGCATCCGCTGACGGACATGATGACTGTCATCATTGCCAGCAGAGCTAGTTTTCGCTGATCGCTCGCCACGCGACTACAGGCCGATCTTTCTCAGAAAGTCGGCCATGCCATCAAAGGCTCCGGCCAGGATGCCGTTGTCGCTCAATTGCAGTGTGGCGGTGACGGGCGTTCCGGCTTTCACGAGGCCGTTGAACGCGCCATCGGTGAGGGCATCGCTCTCAACACGGATGGTCGTCTCGGCTTGACCGTCTACGGTCTGCACGTCGATGGTTGATACGGAGCCGTCGATGCTTGCGCCATTGGGCAGTAGGAGCGTGACGGGTGCGCTTTCGCCGATGCGGGAGTAGTCCCGCCCGGTGAGTTCGTACTGCGCGACGACCGAGAGCGAGCCTGCTTTTTCGATTGTCGCGAGAACCTGCCCTGCCTGAACGAACGATCCGGGCTTTGTGGTGACGTCTCGCACGGTTCCAGAAACAGCAGCTGTAAGGGTGATCATGCCGTCGTCGGTCACCGTGTAAGCGACGGTCTCGGGCTTGAGGAGTCCCTCGGCGAGGTCGGCTTGAAGCGAGGGGCTCTGGAGGGTGAAGAGCACGTCGCCCGCGGTCACTCTTTGGTCGTCTTCGGTGATGAAGCTGCGCACGAGGGTTCCCCCGTAGTCGATGCCTACGGGGTATCGCTCTGCTGCAATTGATGCGGAGACGCTGGTGGCTTGAGCCTGGCGTTGGGTGAAGACAATGGTTAACCCGAACACCAGGGCGAAGACGACGATGAGTCCGGCGAATAGTTTGAGGTTGCTGCGCCACGTCATGCTGGAGTTCCGTTCAGGGTGAGGAGGTGTTTAGCCAACCGATGGGTGCGGCTGAGCGAGACATGTTCGCGCATGGCGGCGGCGACGAAGCTGCCCATGATGATCGTGTTTGTGACGTTCCACCCGGTTGCGAGGGTGAGAACGCCATTGTCTATGTCTCTGAAGATGGCCACGAATGAGGTCAGGAGCAGGAAGACGAAGAACAGCACTTGGGGAATCATGAAGTTGAACGGTGATGACATTTTCGAACGGTCACCGGTTGCGCTCCACGACTGCTCTTTTCCGGTGAGGACGTTGATGAGTGCCGCGAGGTAGATGGGCGCTGACACGGTTGCGAGCATGAGTGTCTCCCAACGAAACGAGCCCATGGTGTAGAACGCGAGCACAATCTGCATGAGATAGAACCCGGCGTAGAAGAGCACCCAGCTGACGACGGTGGTCGACAAATTCATGGGTCGGAGATCGAAGTAGATTTCGAGTGCGGGGACGACCATAAGTAGAAGGGGACAGATTCCGGTGAGGTAGAAGGATGCAGTCACCAAGTATTGGAGTCGCTGGTCGAGGGTGAGCTTTCGTTTGCGGCTCAAAGGGTTGTGATTGAGCAGAATTTCGAAGCCGCCTGTTGCCCAACGCAATTGTTGTTTCGTGTATGACTCGACAGTGTCGGGAGCATGGCCGACGGCAAGCGTCATCGGGATGAAGATCGTGTGCCACCCACGCTCGTGGAGCATGAGTGATGTCCACACATCTTCTGACTTGGAGTCGGTGTAAATACCTCCGATGTCGTCGATGGCTGCCCTGCGGAAAATGACATTGGTGCCAACGCAGAATGCGGCATTGAACCGATTTCGTCCGGGCTGAATGAAGCGGTAGAACACCGACTGCATGTAGCCGGCTCCGCGGGAGATGACGTTGTGCAAGTTTCCGTACGTTTGCGGGGTTTGCACGAACGCGACTTCGTCGCTTGAGAAGAAGGGGATGGTTTCGTTGAGGAAGTCGGGCGATGGCACGAAGTCTGCGTCGAAGATCGCGAAGAATCGTCCTTTGGCCAAGCTGAGGGCGTGGTTGACGTTTCCCGCTTTTGCGCCACCGGAGCTGAGTCTGCGCACGTACCGAGCGCCCAGTTCTGCAGCAAGGTCGCGAACTTCGTCAGATCGCCCATCGTCGAGAACCCAGGTGATGTGGGCACCGCGCATTGCTAGCGCGGCGGTCACGGTTTCGCGAATGACGTGAACGGGTTCGCCATAGGTGGTGATGAAGACGTCGGTGGTCGCTTCGGTCTCATCGAGGTACATGGTCCAGAGGGATGGCGAGTTTGTTAGCCCATCGCGCAGAATGTCGCGATCGTGAAACAGCTTGGATTTCGCGTCGTGAAATGCAAAGCCACGAGGGTCTTGCGAAGCCGAAAGAATTGTCCACATGGACAGCAGTGCCTGGAGGATGAGGATCGTTTCGGCAATGATGACGAGCGTGTACGGCAGCCAGTCTCCACGACTTGCGGGGTTAAGCAGGAATGATGCGTAGGCAAGGATGCCGAGGGTCGCGATCATCACGAGGATCACGAGCGATGGTGACTGTGCTTTTACTGGTTCGGTGATGCGCGGAGCGGGTGAACCTTCTGGGGTTGCTCGTGCGGTTGCTCGCGCAGTCGCCTCAAGGCGAGATTGCAGGGTCGTCATTCTGGCTTCTTTCGGGAGAAGTGTTCTGCGACGCAGCACGAGTAACACTCACCATGACGTTGCCGGATGCGCGGAGGGTAATGAATGCGACCGGATTGTCACAGCGGCATCATTGACGTGCATACAGGTAGGCCGTGCGACGGGGTAGGTCGCAGGCCTGAGAAATCAGTGCTTCAATAACTCGGGTGGGGCGGGTTTCGCGGGTGAGGCGGGTTGTTGGCCCTACCGTACGGCAGGGAGTTGCCCCTCAACAGGGGGTAGCCAAGAGAAAAGGCAATTGTTTACTTTCTCTTAGCGTGTTCGTAACATGGGCGGCTTATCCGACGAAGCCGCGGCCCGACCATTCGATGATTTCTGCTGCGGTCGCGTGCTCTGGTGCCGCCTTGGCGACTCGTGAGGGAACCTGCGTTAGCGGCACTGTTGTTGGGCGTTCCGGTAGGGACTGGTGATGTCCGTCCCGGGCATTGAAGCGTCTATTGATGAGTGCACCGAGGATGGCGCCGATTCCGAATCCGAGCGGAAGCAGAAGTAGGTAGCCGGTTGGATCGGTTTCGGCTGCAATGCCGAGTGCCAGCGTCGCTGCAACACCGACAGCGGCACCGATCGTGATGGCGACCCACCAGCGCTGGAGCCGTGCGTTCTCTTTGTCCCACGCTCTCTGAGCGCGAAGCTGTTCGAGGGCTTGTTCACCTTCAGCTTCGCTTACCCACGTTCGTCCTTCGAAGCGAAACACATTGGGGTGGTTGTCGAGTGCCATTATTCGGTTCCTGCTTCGGTTCCTGCTTCGGTTCCTGCTTCGGTTGTGATGTCGGCGAGGGTGGCGTCGAGTCCACTGATGAGATCATCGGCAACCACCCAGACGGTGTAGCCGTGGTCTCCTGATCCCATCGAGACTCGTTTGCCGGCGATGCGTTCGTCGGCGAACACGGGCCAGGCGGTGCTGCTGCCGAGTGGTGTGATGGTGCCGCGCGCAAATCCGGTGGCCTCGAGCGCGAGGGAGGCTTCGGGCATCCGCAACTTATTGACACCGACGACGGCCCGCAGTTTGGGCCAAGAGATCTGGCGGTCGCCGGGAACCAAGGCAAAGAGGTAGCTGCCGTCACTGCGCTTGACGACGAGCGACTTGACGATTTCGGCTGGGGTAATGCCGAGCAGCTCGGCGGCGTGCTCGAGTGAGGTGGCTGGTGCGCGTTCGACGATCTCGATTGGGATGCCGCGGCGCTCGGCATCGTCGCGAACGCGGTCGGTTCCTGCCGTCATTAGGGGCCTTCCGGTATGCGCACCGCCGGTTCAGGCGCGACATGGGACAATTGATGTGTGACTATTCTTGCCCCTGCCGACCCGCGTGTCGCGCCACAGCTCTCAATCGGTAACCTCGACCTCGATGTTCCGGTCGTTTTGGCGCCAATGGCCGGCATCACCAACACCGCTTTTCGCCGGCTCTGTCGCGAATACGGCGCTGGCCTGTACGTCAGCGAAATGATCACGAGCCGAGCTCTCGTCGAGCGCACGCCCGAAAGCATGCGACTCATCACGCACCACGAGTCAGAGACGACGCGCAGCATCCAGCTCTATGGGGTTGACCCTAAGACGGTGTCTGAAGCGGTCACGATGTTGGTCGCCGAAGACCGTGCAGACCACATTGACTTGAACTTCGGATGCCCCGTTCCCAAGGTCACTCGCAAGGGCGGGGGAGCGGCGCTCCCGTGGAAGATCGATTTGTTCCGGGAGATCGTTGAAGGTGCCGTGAAAGCTGCCGGCGATGTTCCGTTGACGATCAAGATGCGCAAGGGCATCGATTCTGACCATTTGACGTATCTCGAGGCTGCTCGCGTTGGCGCGGGCGCCGGCGTCGCCAGCATCGCTTTGCATGCGCGCACGGCTGCCGAGTTCTATTCCGGTACCGCCGACTGGTCAGCGATCGAAAAGCTCAAGAACACCATCACCGATACACCGATTCTTGGCAACGGTGACATTTGGAGTGCAGCCGATGCTTTGCGCATGGTCGATGAGACCGGATGCGACGGAGTCGTTGTTGGTCGCGGTTGCCTCGGTCGTCCGTGGCTCTTCGGTGACCTCGCTGCGGCGTTCCGAGGAGAGTCGCTCAAGGCGGAGCCAACACTCGGCGAAGTTGCCATCGCGTTCAAGCGTCATGCCGAACTGCTGGTGGAATTCTTCGGCGATGAGGATCGCGCGTGCCGCGACATCCGCAAGCATGTCGCTTGGTATTTTAAGGGCTATGCGGTCGGTGGCGAGTTGCGTGCGGCGATGGCGACCGTGCACGACTTGGCTCAGCTAGACGAATTGCTTGCTCAGCTTGACTGGAACCAGCAGTACCCTGGTGCTGACGCTGAGGGCCAACGTGGTCGTGCGGGAACCCCGAAAAAGCCATCGCTTCCGCAGGGCTGGCTCGATAGCCGCGAACTGCAGGAGACGCACCGTAGTGAACTCAACCAAGCAGAATTGAGCACCAGTGGCGGCTAAGGGCTACACAGAGGCTGACGCCGAGCGTTGGTTTCCCGAGCAGCATTCGAGTCGTCGGAGCGATTTTGCACGCGACCGTGCGCGAGTGCTTCATTCGAGTGCACTGCGCCGCCTAGCCGCAAAGACTCAAGTCTTGAGCCCCACGATGGGCACCGATTTTGCCCGCAACCGTCTCACTCACTCTCTCGAGGTTGCCCAGGTGGGTCGCGAGCTTGCAGACAGCCTTGGTCTCGACCCTGACGTTGTCGACACTGCGTGCCTTTCGCATGACCTCGGGCATCCGCCTTTCGGTCACAACGGTGAGCGAGCCCTGAATGAGTGGGCGCAAGACATTGGTGGCTTCGAGGGCAACGCTCAAACCCTGCGTCTGTTGACTCGCATCGAGCCCAAAGTTTTTGGTCCCGATGGCCGCAGCTATGGGCTTAATCTCACCCGCGCGAGTTTGGATGCGAGCACAAAGTATCCGTGGCCAAGCGCGCAGGGCATCCCTGACCCGAGTGGTCGCAGCAAATATGGATTCTTTGACGATGACACTGCCGCGTTTGAGTGGTTGCGAGCTGGTGCCCCTGATCGCCAGCGCTGCATCGAAGCCCAAGTAATGGATCTCTCGGACGACATCGCCTACTCAGTTCACGACTTTGAGGATGCCATTGTTGGCGACTTTGTGGATGTGACGGCGCTCGGCGCCCGAGTAAATCACGACGATCTTGTGAAGTCGATGTTTGCGTGGATCGGTGGCGAGTTCACGCACGATGAACTGATCGCGGCGTTCGATCGCCTCGACCTGCTTGATCCGTGGATCGATCAGTGGGATGGCAGCCGGGCAGCGCATGGTCGGCTCAAGAATCTGACGAGTCAGCTCATTGGCCGATTTGCGGGTGCTGCCGTTCAGGCCACACGCGAGGCATATC
The DNA here is from genome assembly GCF_056675935.1 of Rhodoglobus sp. G.S.23. NCBI lineage: Bacteria > Bacillati > Actinomycetota > Actinomycetes > Micrococcales > Microbacteriaceae > Rhodoglobus > Rhodoglobus sp. G.S.23. The sequence goes on along the minus strand of NZ_CM155237.1, from coordinate 1,693,690 downwards.
CCACAGACGCTCTGGCACGATTCGGGGGAAGCCTCATCGTTCCCCAAGAGATTCAGGCGGAGATTGCGGTGCTCAAGGGGATCGTTGCTGCCTTTGTGATGTCGACGAACGCTCGCCGACCGATCTACCAGCAACAGCGCGATGTACTCACCGAGCTGGCCGATGTGTTGTTGTGGACAGCTCCCCGCAATCTCGATTCCGGGTTCACGGCCGATTGGAATTCCGCTGAGAACGATCACCAACGCAAGCGGGCCGTAGTAGATCAGGTGGCTAGCCTCACCGATCAGTCCGCGATTGCGTGGCATACACGCCTAGTTGGCTAGAGTCACACCGCGGTAAGCCTACAATTACGATTGTGGCTGGCCTTATCAAGAGAAGCGATATCGACGAGGTGCGTTCGCGCACCAATCTCGCCGACATTGTTGGCGACTACGTCGCTCTCAAGAGTGCTGGTTCCGGTTCGATGAAGGGATTGTGCCCTTTTCACGAAGAGCGCAGCCCCAGTTTTCATGTTCGGCCTCAGGTCGGTTTCTACCACTGCTTTGGTTGTGGAGAAGGCGGTGACGTTTTCACGTTCCTGCAGCGCATGGACCATGTCTCCTTCTCCGAAGCAGTTGAGCGCCTCGCTGGCCGGATCAGCTATGAACTTCACTATGAGGACGGCGGCGCTGCAACTGATCACGGCAATCGTGCCCGCATTCTTGCTGCTAATCAGGCGGCATCCGACTTCTTCGTTGCCCAGTTGTCAACTCCAGAAGCGGCACCGGGGCGCACGTTCTTGGGTGAACGTGGTTTCGATCAGTCGGCAGCCGAGCGCTTTGGCATTGGTTTCGCTCCTCGTGGCGGCGTTCTCGCGAAGCACCTGAACTCATTGGGGTTTACCTCGGATGAGCTCGTCATCGCTGGGCTCATTGGCAAGGGGGAGCGCGGCGACTACTACGACAGGTTCCGGGGGCGACTGGTGTGGCCCATTCGCGATGTCACCGGCCAGACTCTCGGTTTTGGTGCGCGTCGGCTTCTCGACGAAGACAAGGGCCCCAAGTATCTGAATACTCCCGAAACTCCCGTTTATCACAAGAGCCAGGTGCTCTACGGTCTCGATCTTGCCAAAAAAGACATCTCGCGCAGCAAGCAGATCGTGGTTGTTGAGGGCTACACCGATGTCATGGCCTGCCATCTTGCCGGAGTGACGACCGCCGTTGCTACCTGTGGCACCGCTTTTGGCGTTGACCACATCAAGATTGTGCGTCGGATGATCGGCGACTACGACAACGCAGACACCACAGCTACCGGCGAAGTGATTTTCACCTTCGACCCGGATGAGGCTGGCCAGAAAGCGGCGAACCGCGCGTTCGCTGAGGAACACCGCTTCGCTGCACAAACTTTTGTTGCTGTTGCCTCTGACGGTCTTGATCCCTGCGATTTGAGGCTCAAGAAGGGGGATGGCGCAGTGCGTCGCCTCGTGAGCACGCGCAAGCCCATGTTTGAGTTCAAGATCCGCCGCGAGTTGGCTGTTCATGACCTTGAGACTGTCGAGGGTCGCGTGGCTGCGCTGCGGGCTGCAGCTCCTGTAGTGGCGGGGATTCGGGATCAAGCGCTTGGTGTTGGCTATGTGCGCAGCGTTGCGGGTTGGCTGGGGATGGAACCGAGCGAAGTTCAGAGTGCGGTGACATCGGCGAAGCGTCAGGCGCCGAGCGCTGCTTCGGCGACCGCTGCGACAAATTCGCGTGCTGGTGAGAGTGCACCGGAGAGTTCGAACGCACGCAATGGCGCTGGCTCCGCTGCTCCGTCTGGCGAACCTCCTCAGGAGCAGGGCCCGTCGATCATGAGCCTGAAAACAGACGCAACCACGCGGTTGGAGCGCGATGCGCTGATGGCAGTACTGCAGCATCCGGATGTCGTTGGTGACGAACTCATCCGCAAACTGACTCAGATTTCGTTTGCCGACAACACCCTCGCTGTTGTGCGGGATGCGATCGCTTCGCTGGTGGATCGAGCGCTACTACCTGGTTGGGCTTCGGCGGTTGCCGATGAGGTTCCGCAGTCGTTCTCGACCTTTGTGAAGCAATTGAGTGTCGCGCCGATTCCTGAGCGTGAAGAACGCATCCCGGTGTATTGCGTTCAGATCACGACCGATCTGGTTGAGCGCGACCTTTTGCGCCAAAAGCGGGAGCTTCTCGGCGTGCTTCAGCGCATGGACCGGGAGAGTGATCCTGAGCGTTATGTGCAGACCCAGCGTGACCTGATGAGGATCGAAGCAGAGCGTCGTGCCCTGCGCGAAGACTCCTAGTTTTCCTCGCTTGGTTGCGTTCGTGTAAATATCGTTCATTTGGGTACCAACAACGTAGTGCTTGCCGGCCAATTTGTGTTTCCATTGGTGAACTACGATGCGCGGCGCCTACAAACGCGCCGTCGCATTTTCTGCACGCAACAGGAAGAGGTAGACGGATATGACATCCGCATCCAAGAACAGCAAGCGAGTCCTTGCTGTAGTTGCCGGTTCAGCAGCGTTCGCGCTCGCTTTGACTGGCTGCCAAGCTGGGGGAGATTCCTCCGGCGGTGGCGGTTCTGAGTCGCTTATCGTGGGCACGACTGACAAGGTCACGTTCCTCGACCCGGCCGGTTCGTACGACAACGGTTCGTTTGCACTAATGAACCAGGTTTTCCCGTTCCTGCTCAACTCGCCGCTCGGCACTTCCGATGTTGAACCTGACATTGCAGAATCTGCTGAGTACACGAGCGATGATGAGTACACGGTTGTGCTCAAGTCGGGCTTGAAATTCGCTAATGGCAATGACTTGACGTCTTCTGACGTGAAGTTCAGCTTCGACCGCCAGGTCGCAATCAATGACGAAAATGGACCTTCGGTTCTTCTCGGCAACATTGACAGCGTTGACGCCGTTGACGACACCACCGTGGTCTTCCACTTGAAGAACGGCAACGACCAGACGTTCGCACAGATTCTGTCGAGCCCTGCTGCGCCGATCGTTGACGAAGAGGTGTTCTCGGCTGACTCCGTTACTCCCGATGCTGACATCGTTGATGGCATGGCCTTCGCCGGCCAGTACGTCATCGACAGCTATGACTTCAACAACATTGTTGCTTTCAAGGCCAACCCTGACTACCAGGGTGTTCTTGGCGCTGCGAAGACCGACAGCATCACTCTTAAGTACTACACCGATGCTTCGAACCTGAAGCTCGATGTTCAAGAGGGAAACATTGATGTCGCGCACCGTAGCCTTTCGGCAACGGACGTCGCTGACCTCGAGGGCAATGACAACGTCAATGTCGTCGTTGGCCCCGGTGGAGAGATCCGCTACATCGTGTTCAACTTCGACACCCAGCCGTTCGGTGCTGCGACTCCTGAGGCTGACGCCGCGAAGTCGCTTGCTGTTCGTGGAGCCGTCGCTGACCTCATCAACCGTCAGGAAATCTCTGACCAGGTTTACAAGGGCACCTACCTGCCCCTGTACTCCTACGTTCCTGACGGACTCACCGGTGCAACCGAGGTTCTCAAGGACCTCTACGGCGATGGTGAAGGTGGACCGAGCGTCGACGCAGCGAAGAAGCGTCTTGCTGATGCCGGAGTGGAAACTCCTGTGACACTCAACCTGCAGTACAACCCAGACCACTACGGTGAGTCCTCGGGTGACGAGTACGCGCTTGTTGAGAGCCAGCTCGAAGCTGACGGTATCTTCGACGTCAACCTGCAGTCGACTGAGTGGGTTACGTACGCCAAGGAGCGCACGGCAGATGCTTACCCCGCTTACCAGCTGGGTTGGTTCCCTGACTACTCCGATGCTGACAACTACCTGACCCCGTTCTTCGGTGATGGTAACTTCCTCGGAAACCACTACGCGGATGCTGAAGTCAACGATCTGATCGTTGCTCAAGCAACCGAACTCGACCCTGCCACGCGTGAGGGAATGATCGAGGAAATCCAGGCGAAGGTTGCGGCTCAGCTGTCAACCGTTCCGTTCCTTCAGGGAGCGCAGATCGCTGTGACTGGCAAGGACGTTACCGGAGCTACGCTCGATGGTTCGTTCAAGTTCCGTTACGGTAGCTTGGCAAAATAGGGGCATTTCGCTCTAGTTAGACCTTTGTCTAACGTTGTGACGAACAGGGGGTGGCCCACACACAATGTGGGTCACCTCCTCGTCTTCATCCTCTGCACGATAGGTAGGTATGTCGCAGTCTGCTTCCGCCGTGATTGATCCGGCACCGTCTCCAACGCCCACTAGGCGTCCTCGGGGGATCACAAATCCTCTCGCTCGTTTTCTTATCGTTCGATTTTTGCTAATTTTCCCGACCGTGTTCATCCTCGTAACGATGGTGTTCGTGCTGATGCGGTCGATCGGTGATCCCATTACGGCGGCACTTGGTGGCCGCCTGACGGCCGCTCAGCTTGCAGAGCGCATTAGTTCTGCCGGCTACGACCGCCCGATCTTGGTTCAATACTTCGAGTACTTGGGTCAGATCTTTACCGGTAACTTCGGCACGGCGATCACCGACGGTCGCCCGGTCTCAGAGCTGCTCGTGACGTATGGAAGCGCCACGTTAGAACTCGCGGCCTACGCGATTCTCGTTGCACTGATTGTGGGTATTCCGCTGGGAATGGTTGCGGCGTACTTCCGCGACAAGTGGCCAGACGCAGTGCTGCGTGTTGCCGCGATCCTCGCCTACGCCACCCCGGTCTTCTTCGCGGGGCTGCTGCTCAAGCTGGTCTTCGCTGTGTGGCTCAAGGTGTTGCCTGTTGCCGGCCGCGCATCCACTCGCACTGAATTGCAGCTCAGCACTCTCGACAACAAGTCGGGCATTTACATTATCGATGCGTTCCGGCTTGGCAGCCCAGCCGCAATCGGAGATGTGCTGTCGCATGCGGTGCTGCCCGGCCTAGCGCTCGGTCTGCTCACTGCTGGCATCTTCATGCGTCTCGTGCGCACCAACGTCATCGGCTCGTTGTCGATGGACTATGTGGATGCCGCCCGCTCACGTGGTGTGAGTGAGTTCCGTCTCGTGCGCAAGCACGCATACAAGCCAGCGCTTATCCCGATCATCACGGTGATCGGTCTGCAGATCGCACTCTTGCTTGGAGGCGCGGTGCTGACGGAGACCACGTTCGAGTGGAAGGGTCTTGGCTTCAAGCTCGTCGAGTACTTGGGCGCCCGTGACTTCGTTGCTGTGCAGGGAATTGTGGTTCTGCTGGCGGTCATCGTGGCTCTTACCAACTTCATTGTCGACATAATTGCGGCGATCATCGACCCGAGAGTGAGGTACTGATCATGAATACAACACCCTCACGGTTCGTACGTATTTGGCGGCGTTTGCCCGTCGTCCATCAGGTTCGTCAGGCGGTGGGCCTCCAGCGCGGGATGCTCGTTGCTGGTCTGATCTTGACGGGAATCTTCCTGTTTACTGCCCTGTTCGCGCCCTTGCTTGCGCCCTATGGGTTCTCGCAATTGCGTGACGATGACGGCACCTTTGGTGCTCAGGTTCCTCCGGGTGGTGAGCACATTCTTGGCACCACTGTTGGTGGCTACGATGTGCTTTCTCGCGTGATCTGGGGATCGCGGACTGCGGTGCTGGTGATCGTGGTCGCGGTCGCATTGTCGATCTTCGCCGGGGTGCTCCTTGGCTTGGTCTCTGGCTACTTGGGCAGTTGGCTCGACCGCGTCTTGGTTGTCATCTCCGACGCCGTTTATGCGTTTCCTACGCTGTTGCTCGCGATTGTTGCGGCAATTGCCATTAGCGGTGGTCGTTCGAGTTTCTGGGGCGGTGTATTCGCTGCGGCCATCTCAATCACGGTTGTCTATATTCCGCAGTACTTCCGGGTGATTCGAGCAGAAACGGTGCGAATCAAATCAGAAGCGTATGTGGAGTCGGCAAAGGTTCTGGGTGCGAGTACACCTCGCATCATGTTCCGTCACGTGTTCCGCAATGCCACTCGCACGTTACCGCTCATCTTCACGCTCAACAGTTCGGAAGCAATTCTGACGCTGGCGGGCCTCGGCTTCCTTGGCTTCGGCATTGAGCCTTCTGCCGCGGCGGAGTGGGGTTATGACCTCAACAAGTCGATTTCGGATGTCACGAGCGGTATCTGGTGGACGTCGCTGTTCCCCGGCTTGGCTATCGTGCTCGTCGTGCTGGGAATCACTCTGGTGGGAGAGAGCCTGAACGACCTCGCGGATCCCCGACTGCGCACACGTCGTCGTGCCGAACAGTCAGCGCCTATCCTCGAGACTTCCGCTCTGAACACGGTTGATCTTGATGGCGATGAGACAACGATGGATCCTTTGGAGGCTCGCTCATGAGCGACATTGTTGAGATCAAGAATCTCGAAGTGACCTTCGCCACTGATGGCGGAGATGTAAAAGCTGTAGACGACGTCTCTCTGACGCTTGCTCCTGGCGAAGTTCTGGCGATCGTCGGCGAGAGCGGAAGTGGAAAGAGCGTTACGGCAAAGTCCGTACTCGGGCTGCTTCCCGAGACCGCTGTTGCGCGTGGTGCAATCCTGCTCAATGGCAAAGACGTCGTCGGGATGTCTGGCAAGCGACTTCGCGAATTGCGCGGTGTCGATGTCGCCATGGTCTTCCAAGAGCCGTCACTTGCTCTCAACCCGGTTTTCACGGTCGGGTGGCAGATTGCCGAAGGCCTCCGCGCTCACGGCAAGGTGAACAAAAAGCAGGCTCGCGTCAAGGCGATTGAGATTCTTCGCAAGGTCGGAATTCCTGAGCCAGAGAAGCGCGTCGACTACTACCCCCACCAGTTCTCTGGTGGGCAGAAACAGCGAGTGGTTATTGCAATGGCACTCGTGCTCGAGCCGGAGCTGATTGTTGCCGACGAGCCAACTACGGCGCTGGATGTCACAGTGCAGGCAGAAATTCTTGACCTGCTTCGCCTGTGCCGGGACGAATTTGGTGCTGCAATAATCCTGATTACCCACAACATGGGTATCGTCGCGGACCTTGCTGACCGTGTTGCAGTGATGTATCAGGGCAAGCTCGTTGAAGAGGCTCCGGCACAGGAACTCTTTGACTCTGCGAAGCACCCGTATACCCAGAAGCTTCTTGCTGCCGTTCCTCGCGTCGGAACCGGTGCTGCGCGCGCTGCCGCTCGCGTCGTTGACCGTAAGGATGCGGGGGGCGACTCTCAGGTCGAACCTGTCGTCGTCGCGAAAGATCTGCGGATCTCGTTTCCTGGTCGTTTCGGTCAGCCTGCATTCCGCGCGGTTGATGGTGTGAGCTTCAGCATCTCTCCCGGTGAAGTTCTTGGTCTTGTTGGCGAGAGTGGATCGGGCAAGACCACGATTGGGCGCGCCATTGGCGGTCTCAACAAGGTCACGGGTGGTTCGCTGCAGGTTCTTGGTCACGAGATGTTGCACTTCAAGGAGCGCAACTTTCGGCCGGTCCGCAGCGATATCGGTTTCGTCTTCCAGGACCCGGCATCGAGCTTCAACCCACTCCTGACCATCGCCGAGTGCGTAGCCGAGCCGCTGATCGTTCACGGTAAGGCTCAGGATGCCAAAGATGCCCGCGGTCGGGTGAATGAACTTCTCGAAGCGGTGCAATTGCCGCGTGCATTCGGTGATCGCTATCCACACGAACTGAGCGGTGGCCAACGTCAACGCGCCAGCCTCGCTCGTTCATTGGCTTTGCGCCCTCGACTGCTGATTGCCGACGAACCGACGAGTGCGCTCGACGTGTCGGTGCAAGCGAAGGTTCTTGAGTTGTTCGCTGACCTTCAGCGCGATCTCGGGTTCGCGGCGCTGTTTATCAGCCACGATCTCGCCGTTGTCGACATGCTTTCTGACCGAATCGCTGTGCTCTACAAGGGGCAACTTGTTGAGGAGGGCGTTGGCTCTGATGTGCTGGGAAATCCGCAACATCCGTACACCCAGCGCTTGCTTGCATCGCTTCCGGTTCCTGATCCTCGGGAACAAGCTGAGCGTCGCGAAGCACTGAGGTCGCTGACTGCCGTAGATTATTGAGGTGACTTCTACTCAGGCAACAGTGAGCGCGCGTGACTTGTCATTGCGCTACCCGTCGCGCAACCCAGAAACACGTTCGGTTGCCGTCAATGGCCTGAGTTTTGAGATCGCTGCGGGTGAAGTTTTGACTGTCGTTGGCGAGAGTGGCTCTGGCAAGAGCACTCTCGCCAAGGCTGTTGCCCTCCAGGCCGAGACTGGCGCCTACGGTTCGCCGCTGTTTAGCGGCGGTGAGCTGACCGTTATGGGCACCGAGCTTCGGTCGGTCAGCCGTCGCAAGCGAGATCATCTGAGCCTGCGCGTGGGCTATTTACCGCAGGATGCCGGCAACCACCTCAACGGTCGGCTCACAGTTGGCGAGAACATTGCGGAACCGATTTTTGTGCGTGACCGCCGTTTCAATCAGCGTGAAGCAGCCGAAGCCGTAGCCACGCTGATTGACACCGTTCGGTTACCGCTGGCCGTAATGAATCGTTACCCCTACGAGCTGAGCAAAGGGCAGCGGCAACGTGTTGCTATAGCGCGAGCAATGATCCTTGAGCCGCAGTTGCTCGTTGCCGATGACCCTACTGCCGGCATCGACGTTAATGTTCGCGCCGCCATTCTTGATCTCATCGTTGACCTCCAGCACGATCGCGAATTCTCGGCCCTTCTCGTGACCGCTGATCTTGCGGCTGTTCGCCGAATATCAACCAACATTGCGGTCATGCACCGCGGAATCCTGGTCGGTATTGGTGAACTTGACGAAGTTTTGTCCGACCCGTGGCATCCGTATGTGCAGGGACTAGCCAATTCGCTTGTGGAGCTCAAAAGTGATCAGCACTAACCTGACCCAACATTCCCCTTCGACCTGGCTGGTTGGCGGCTTTGGGCCAGATATGGAGTGCGAATCCGAAGGGATTTCGGTGATGCGAAGTCGGGCGGATGGGTCGCTAGAGTTTTCTCACGTTGCCGCTTCTGTTTTGTCTGCCTCGTTTCTGGTTGTCGCTGGCGACGCTGTGTACTCCACGCTGGAGGGCTCAGGCGAGATTGCGGCGTTCCGTCGTGACGGGGAGACCTTGAGCGACGCAACGACGACTTCTAGCGGCGGCCAGTATCCGTGTCATCTCACGGTGCGCGACTCCGTGATTGTCGCCGCCAATTATGGAACGGGAACGCTGGGTGTCCTCGAGCGGACCGCGCACTCAAGTGCTCTCGATGCGCGCTACGTGCAAGAAACGGCCGGTACAGGTCCGCGACCGCAACAGGAGGGGCCGCACGCCCACTCGTCTCTTTTCGTCGACGAGTCGACCCTCCTCAGCCTCGATCTTGGCGCTGACCGCATCAGAATTTTCGAGTACAGCGACTTCACTCTCAATCAGGTGGATGAGGTCGTGCTACCCGCAGGATTCGGCCCCCGCGACATTGTGGCTCGCCCCGGCAACCTCTTTTATGTTCTCGGAGAACTTGGGCTTGGTTTTCTCGTATTTGAATGGCGCGATCGCGAACTTCACCAGCTGTGCGCAATCGCGCTGCCGGGCGCGGTCGAGGGCGATCACGCGTCAGCAATCGCTATTTCCGCCGACGGCCGTCACGCCTATGTAGGCGTGCGACGCAGCAACCTCATCGCCGTGCTCACGATTGCGGAAGATGGTCGCAGTGTTGCACCTCTCACCGCCGTATCGTGCGAGGGGGACTGGCCACGTCACATCGTCATGGACGACAACATCTTGCATGTGAGCAACCAGTTTTCGCACTCCGTTGCTAGTTTTCGCATTGATGACAACGGAATCCCGAAGCTGATAGCCCCGCCAACCCGGGTTCTTTCGCCGACATACCTCGCTCGAATCGCCTGATGGTTTTTGATGTGCTCAATCCTTTGCTAAAGTAGTTCCGTTGCACAGCGATCCTCGATAGCTCAATTGGCAGAGCAATCGGCTGTTAACCGGTAGGTTCTTGGTTCGAGTCCAAGTCGAGGAGCTTATGAGTCCCGGCCACTAAGGTGGCCGGGACTTTGTGCATTCCGGAGCGGGTGGCTACTACTCCACCGGGAGTAGCCGCGGGTGCGCCGCTGAGCCGATGTGCGTGTGTCGGTCGGCAACTAGCATCAAGGCATGCATTCATCCGATCGACCGTCTCGCACAGCCAGCGCGATGGTAGATGCGATCGCGCGGGGGCAGCGCTTTGGTTACCCAGAGTCACGACGGTCCATCCTCTTGCGTCAGTGGGTGCCGGTCGCTATTTCCCTGATTGTTCAAGTGCCGATTACGCTGGTTGGTGTTTCGCGCCCGGGCAATTTTGATGGGTCGAGTGTCGCCCTCATCCTTCTCGCCGTCGTCGGACCGGTCCTGCTGATCTGGATTCGGCGGCATCCTGGACCGATAGTTGCGCTGATCTCGGCTGCTGCCGCTGCAGACTTTCTTATCGGTTACTCCGTCGTCTCGCCGCCCTACTTGGCGTTGGCTTTTGCCATTGTGATCGCGATCTCTCGAGGAGCCCGTTCGTGGACCTGGATCTCGATGATCGTCGTGTGGGAAGCAACGCTCTTGGCAGGATTGCTAGTGGGCATCGCTCTGGAACCGCCACGCGTCATTGCGACGACTCTCGGGCTGCTCTTGGTGCTCGGTTTTGCCGAATCCCATCGTCGACGCGGAGAACACATTCTGCAGTTTCAGCAAGCTTTCGCTGATCGACGTGAGTCAGAGTTGCGCGCAGAACGCGTTCGCATTGCCCGAGAACTGCATGACGTGTTGGCTCATTCCCTCAGCCAAATCAATGTGCAGGCTGGGGTTGGTCTTCACCTCATGCACAAACAACCCGAACAGGCAGAGGCTGCCCTTGCGAGTATCAAAAGCTCAAGCAAAGAGGCGCTCGACGAAGTGCGATCGCTGCTGGGGATGCTCCGCACGGAAAATGACGACGATGATTCCTTCACCGGTGCCGCTGTGCCGCCGGTGCCAGAGCCTGACCTATCGCGACTGAACCATTTGGCGGACTCGGTGCGATCGCAGGGCCTCGCGGTGAGCCTCAGGTGTGACGTGTCTGCAGAGACGCCCCCAGCGGTGCAATTGGCGCTCTATCGAATTGTGCAAGAGTCGCTGACAAATATTGCTCGCCATGCGAATGCGACGGATGTGAGCGTGAACGTCGGCTACGACGACGGCGACTACCTCGTTACAATTGCCGACAACGGTGATGGATTTGACAGCACTGTCGACAACGAGGGGCGAGGTTTGCTTGGCATGCGAGAACGAGCTGACCTCCTCGGTGGGAAGCTTCAGCTTGGCGAATCCGAATCTGGTGGCGCCCTCGTGACGGCGCGCATTCCGCGTCGACTGGCATCCGCATGATTCGTGTTGTTGTTGCTGACGATCAGCAACTGATTCGTGCCGGATTCCGCAGCCTTTTGAACGCCGAAGACGACATCGAGGTGGTTGGCGAGGCCGCTACCGGCACCGATGTTATTGACGTTGTGCGTCGTGAGCGCCCCGATGTTGTTCTCATGGATATCCGGATGCCCGACGGTGATGGGCTGTGGGCTACTGAGCAAATCGCCACCTTCCCTGAGCTCGCAGCGACCCGCATCGTGGTCGTGACGACATTTGAGGTCGACGAGTATGTTGCGCGCGCCATCAGGGCCGGAGCGAGCGGATTTTTGGTCAAAGATACTGAGCCGGTGGAGTTGATCCGTGCGGTGCGCGTAGTGGCGGCGGGCGATGCTCTTCTGAGCCCCGGAGTCACGAAGCGACTGCTTGCCCGATTTGCTGGCAGTTCTTCCGTGGCGGTCGACGCGAGCATCCTGACCGCAATCACTGTGCGGGAGCGTGAAGTTCTTTCTCTCGTTGGTCAGGGCCTCACGAACGCCGAAATTGGCGAGAAACTTTTTTTGAGTCCGCTGACGGCCAAGACCCACGTTTCGCGAATCATGTCCAAGCTCATGGCGCGCGACCGCGTTCAACTGGTGGTGATCGCCTACGAAACCGGGCTGGTTTCTTCGGGGCGTGCATAGTGGCCGCACGTGCACGTCAGCGATCGCCAGACGTTGCCGCGGCAATCCGATCGAGCTTTGCAGTGGGGCTCGCGGTTGCCGCCTACGGGGTCTCGTTTGGTGCGCTCTCCGTCGCCGCCGGCTTGGATGTCTGGCAAACCTGTGTGCTGAGTCTGCTGATGTTCTCTGGCGGCTCCCAATTCGCGCTGGTTGGGGTGTTGGCGACCGGGGAGCCTCAGCGGGAGGTGCAGCTATTGCGAGCGCTGTATTGCTCGGAACACGCAATTCTCTCTATGCGCTAAGGGTTGCGCGGATGATCGGCCCTGGCCGCCTCAAGCGGCTGCTCGCTGGTCATTGGACGATCGATGAGACCACAGCTGTGTCCACCGCTCAACCGACGCTGGAGAGCCAGCGCGCAGGATTCTGGTGGACCGGGCTTGTCATCTATCTGGGCTGGAATCTGACGACGCTGATCGGCGCGCTCATTGGTGATCAGTTGGGAGATGTGAGTCGCTACGGTCTGGATGCGGCGGCCGCTGCAGCATTCCTTGGTCTTCTGTGGCCCCGGCTGAAGCAACTGCAGCCGATCGTGGTCGCGATTGGTGCTGCTGTCGTCGCTGGCGTGCTGATGCCAGTGCTGCCTGCTGGCGTTCCTGTGCTGGCTGCCGCTCTTGTCGCCGTTGTTGTTGGCCTCATGAATCTCTTTGGCACTCGTGAGAGCGACATTGCTGAGGCTGAGCCCGATCCGATGGGGGAGCGATGACTATTTGGCACATCGTGCTGCTCGCGTCGATTGCGGTACTTGCCCTCAAACTTGCTGGCTTCGCGGTTCCGGCAGCGTGGGCAGAAAAGCCCACGGCAGCCCGGCTGGCGAATTTGCTGACGGTTGCGTTGCTGGCGGCGCTCGTCGTTGTGCAGACCTTTGGTTCCGCGCGAGGCTTCGAAGTGGATGCCCGGCTGCCAGCGGTAGCACTTGCCGCTGTGCTCTTCGCCATGCGGGTGCCGTTTATCGTCGTGATTATTGCTGCCGCCCTGGTCGCCGCAGCAATCCGAGCCTTCAGTTAGCTGTCGAGCCGACGAGAACGTGAACAGCTAGGCGTCGAGCTGTTCCTCGGTGGGTAGCCACGAGTTTCCCGGCTGACCCCAACCTTGCTTGCGGACCGCTTTCGCCGCCGCCTTAGCATCAGGTTCGCGAAGTCGGTCGGCGTAGAGCACACCATCGAGGTGGTCGTATTCGTGCTGAAAGATGCGGGCGAGCCATCCGGATGCTTCAATCTCGAACGGTTTCTGGTCGAGGTCTACGGCGCGCAGGATTACGTGGTCGGCGCGTACTAAGCCGAACCGTTCGCCGGGGATCGAAAGGCAGCCTTCTTCATCCTCCTCGCCCGGCGCGGCGATGGGGGTTGGGGTGTGCCACAACTCCGGATTGATAGCGACTCCGCGCCAATGCGTGTCGTCTTCATCGATCCAGTCGTAGACGAAAACGCGGAGTCCTACACCGACTTGGGGCGCGGCGAGCCCGACGCCCGGCGCCTCCTCCATGGTTTCGAACATGTCGCCAACAAGGGTAGCGAGGCTGCTATCGAAGGCCGTTACCGGTATCGCGGGAGTGTGGAGCACCGGGTCGCCGGTGATAATGATGGGGAGAACGGCCATGCACCCAGAATATCCCGGTTGAACCGAGTACATTTGACGGGTGCCGCCGGACATTCTTGACCTCACAGAGCAGATCAGTCTCACCCCATCTCAGGCTGTCGGTATTCCTTTGGCGCTCATCGGCGCAATTCTGCTTTCCCTTGGCGCACAGTTTCAACATCGCGGCGTTGCCCGCATGGAAGAACATCACGGCAGCGAAGCAAGTTCTGGGCTTAGCTTTAGTCAAATTAAGGCGCTGCTTGCTCGCCCATCCTGGGTTATTGGCACAACTTTTCTGGGCCTCGCCATTGTCTTTCAGCTGTCGAGTTTGGCTATCGCGCCCATCATGGTTGTTCAGCCTCTGGGTGCCGTTGCGCTCGTTATGACGGCGATCATGAATTCCCGTCTTGCCAAGGTCAAGTTGGATGCGATTTCTATCCGCGCCATTGTGATGTGCGTTTGTGGCGTTGGAGCTTTTGTTGCCCTCGCTGCGATTTTCGCGAAATCGACGGTGATCACGCAGCGCGAGTTGTCGACTGTTCTGATCATTTTGGTTATCGTTTTGGCGTTGTGGATCGCGTTGTTCCTGTTTTTCCGCAAGAACGCGTCGCCGGTGTTTTACATCCTCGGGGCGGGGATGCTCTTCGGTTTCGTGGCGACTCTCGCCAAAGTGGTCATCGATCGCATCAAGACCATCGTGATTTTGGGTTCAGGAATCGAGAGCACTGATTTGCTTACCGTGCTCTGTATCGTTGGCCTAATTGCGGCATCCTTGCTCGGCTCCTACTTCGTTCAGACGGCTTATGCGTCTGGACCACCTGATTTGGTGGTGGCCGGTCTGACTGTTGTTGATCCTCTTGTCGCGGTGACGGTCGGCATCATCGTGTTGGGTGAGGCCTCGGATGCGCCTGTCTGGGCGGTAGTTTCCTTTGTGATTACGGGTGCTGTCGCCATTTGGGGTGTCTTCTTGCTCTCGAAGCACCACCCTCAACTCAGGGTGTAGGTTTCCTTCTCCTCGGCAGAGCAGCCCGCTTGGTGGAGTGCAGTGGGGTACGTTATTAGGTGCCGTTGACCTGACCGGGTTGTAAACGAGTTAGCTCGTGACGATAAATTGTTAAGGAACTCTTCGACTGTGACCTCCGCTGTGAGACGCTCGCCCCACGAAGGCAAACCGCGACTTCGCATCCTGATTGGCGCAGATACGTTCTGGCCTCAAATCAATGGTGCCGCAACCTTCATCGCCCGACTTTCCGCCGGGCTTGCCGAGCGCGGACATGATGTTCACATTGCGGCCCCGTCGTATTCCAACAAGAAGTTGGGCACGATGATCGAGGAGCATGAGGGTCAGAAACTGACCCTCCACCGTCTATACTCGTGGAAGTGGCCTGGTCACCCGTGGCTTCGGTTCATGTTGCCGTGGCGCGTTAAACGCAACTCGGCGATCATCCTTGATCAGATAAAGCCTGACGTCATCCACTTTCAGTCGCACATTGTTATTGGGCGCGGTTTGACCATTGAGGGTGAAGCGCGCGGTATCCGGATGATCGGTACCAACCATTTCATGCCAGAAAACCTGCTCGATCACGCCTACATCATTCCTCGATTCATGCGCGATAAAGCGATTCGTATGGGCTGGGCTGCGGCTGGTCGTTCGTTCGCTCGGGCCGCGCGGGTGACGACTCCGACGCGTCGGGCCGCTGACTATCTCGAAGAAAACACTCTAGTTCGCAACGTTATTGCGGTGTCGTGCGGAATCGATGCTGATGGTTATAACGGCAATCTCGAGCCCAAACCTGAGAACCTCATTGTTTTCTTGGGTCGTCTCGCTGACGAGAAGCAAATCGACAAGCTCATTCGCGCGCTCGCCATTATGGATCCGGCGCTCGACGCCAAATTGGAGATCGTCGGCGGGGGAGAGCTTGAGGGCAAGCTGCGCTCGCTCGCGGCATCATTGGGTCTCGAAAACCGGGTTAAGCTCACCGGATTTGTGGAGCAGGATCAACTGCGCGACGCCCTTCAGCGCGGTTCCGTGTTTGCGATGCCATCTACTGCGGAGTTGCAAAGCATTTCTACGATGGAGGCGATGGCCTCAGGTTTGCCGGTGGTTGCAGCGAACGCGATGGCGCTCCCGCATTTGGTCCATGACGGTGAGAATGGCTACCTCTTCGAGCCAGGGAACGTCGAAGATTTGGCCGAGAAGCTCACGCGCGTGCTTACCCTTCCAGCGGATGAACTGCTGAAGTTCAAGAAGGAGAGCCTGGCCATTGTGGCGGCTCACGATATTCAACGCACTCTCGATACGTTCGAGAGTTTGTACCGCGGCGAAGAAGTTACTGACCCTGCCGCTTTGGGTAAAAAGAACGAGAGCGCCTCCTAAGAGACGCTCTCGTTGGAGCCACAGCAATCAGCTCACTTGTGCAGGCGTGGAGCCTACTTCTTTGCGGGGGTTCGGTTTTCTGCTGAGACCATCCATGCGAACTGCTCAAGGCTTTCGATGATGGCGTGCAGCAGGTCCGCGCTTGTGGGATCTTCTTCGTCGATCGGGTCGTGAACTTCACGGATGGTGGCAACTGTGCCCTCGAGGCGTTCCGTCAGCAGGTCAATGGTGTCTGTCGTGCTGATTTCGCCTGCGGGAAATTCGGGAAGAGTCGTGGTGGCGGCGACGGTGTCACTGCGGCCGTCCGGGGTGGCGTGGAGGGCGCGCATCCGTTCGGCTATGGTGTCGCTGAAGCCTCGTGCGGCGTCAATTATTTCGTCGAGAACGAGGTGGGTGTCGCGAAAGTTCTTGCCCACAACGTTCCAGTGGGCTTGCTTGCCCTGAAGCTGCAGTTCGAGCAGGTCGACAAGCACGAGCTGCATCTTGTCGGCGAGGCCTTTCGATGCGGTGAAACCGTGCTCCGCATTTTGCTGGCGGGTCTTGCGAGCCCCAGATTTGGCTGGACTCGTGGTCTGCGCTTTCTGTGAATCAGTCATGTCGCTACGCTACGAGCGCTGCTTGAGAGCTTGCTCAACGTTCTTTGAGAGTCTGCCGAATATCAGTGTTGGAAAAGAGGAAACTATTGATTTAGGCTCAGATTAAACTCAGGCTAGGAGATATTCATGGGCTCAAGATTGTTGCTCGTCGCGGCGTGGCTGTTGCCGGTCGCCATACTCATTCTCGGCGTTAACGCTGGCGCCACCATCTGGGTCTATATGGAGCCTCAAATGGATATGGTTCCGGCACCAGAAACGTACGGCATCGCCTTCTGGGCCGGCGTCGCCGCGCTGTTGCTGAGTGTGCTCGTTGCTGTCGGAATCTCCATTCAGGTTGCGACTTCGCGACCCTCAGCCCAGACAGTGGGGTAGTGGGCGAACGCGTGTGTTTCTTGTGGCAGCGCGGCGCGCACAATTCGAGGCAGGACGTGTCACCGTGAGTGCCCCATTTGCCGGTAACGTAGATACGCGTTCGCACTCGTGCGGACACGGGGCGGTAGCTCAGCTGGTTAGAGCAAACGACTCATAATCGTTCGGTCACGGGTTCAAGTCCCGTCCGCCCTACCGAAATTTCGTGGTCTTGATTCCGGTTCCGGACAAGCTCCGAGGATCCTGCTATCGAACCCAAGATGACGCTGCCGGTGAGCATTGGCCCACTTTTGGCTTTATTCAGGATTTATTTTAAATACTGGACAAAGTGTTTATCGTCTGGGATGCTATCGCCGTGGACGCAGATCCACATGCGCCAGCTTGGTACGGCGCTCGGCTGTGATCAAGGAGGATCATGAAGAAAAGGATGATTGTTGCGACAATCGTGGCTTCAGCCCTGGTGGCGACATTAGCCACACCGGCATTGGAAGCGGAAGCAGTCGCCATCGGCGCTTCCGACTTCATCAAGGCGAGTGGAGCCGTGCTGAAGAAGAATTCGGGCACCGGCGCCACTGTCAATCTCCGCGGAACGAATGTTGGTGGGTGGCTCGCCCAAGAAGACTGGATGTCACCGCTGGGTGAGTTCGCGGTCGATCGTACTGGCTGGACGATAACCGCCTCGGCAGGTACTCCGAACTCTGCCCTCGATGGCGCCTCAACAACGCGCTGGACCACAAACAGTAACCAAACCGGCTCGGAATGGGTCCGCCTCGATCTGGGCGCCCCGACTCTGTTCAATCGGCTCTCGATCGACAACTCAAACAACTCGGGTCAGTATCCACGCAATATCGCAATTGAGACTTCGAATAATGGCACTGCGTGGAAAAGTGTGGCCAATCAGGCAGGCACCGACGGCGTGACAATCGCGAAGTTCAGTCCGCAGGTTGTGCGATATGTGAGGGTCTCGCAGACCGCTGTCGCCGGTGCTTTGTGGTCGGTGGGGGAGATTAACCTCTTCAACGATCCAGTGCTCTTTAACGGGACACACACTGCGACGGCATCGTCGACCGCAGGTGGCGCAACACCAACTTTAGCGCTGGACGGAGACGTGGCCACGGTATGGCAGAGCGGAGTCCCTCAGGCCCCAGGTCAGACCTACACAATCGACCTCGGCCGCAACGTCGACATGGACAAGGTGCTCTTCGACTCAGGCGCTGCGACATCTAACGACTTTCCCCGAATTTGGGACGTCTACACGTCGTATGACAACGTGGCGTTCACGCACGTAGCCAGTGGATTTGGCACTAACCGGGTGATCCAAGCCGACTTCCAGGGCGGGAAGGGAGGCCGCTATCTGCGCATCGCTTCCAATGGCACGTCTGCGCAATGGTGGTCGATCGCTGAGATTGCGATCTCCTCAGGCAACAACCTCGATCGCGGAGGCTGGGTCATCAGCTCAAGTGTTGGGGCTTCGCCAACTAACGTGGCCGACAACTCAACGAGTTCACGCTGGACGACCGGTGTGGCCCAATCGAGCGGACAGACGCTCAGCGTAGATATGGGCGCACTCATCACGATGAACAACGTCACCACAGACACTGCCAAGAACACCTCAGATGAGCAGGACTATCCCCGCGGATACAACCTTCAGCTCTCTAAGAATGGTTCAAGTTGGACGACCGTCGCCTCCGGCGTGGGAACGCACAAGGCGACCACGATCCATTTCGTTGCGCAAGCTGCTCGCTACTTCCGCATCGTACAGACCGCCACATCCCCACGGTGGTGGTCCGTCGGTGAACTGACTGCCGGTTTATACAACGACGACTATTCGCTAAACAACACGCTGACGTCACGGTTCGGTAGCGGCGGAGCGCAGACGATCATCAATGCTCACCAAGATGCGTGGCTAACGACGACAGACCTCGACAACATTGCTGCCACAGGGATGAATTTTATCCGGGTGCCAGTGGGGTGGAACACCCTTCTGAACCTCGATGGTACGTGGAAGTCAGATCCTTGGAACAAGCTTGATTGGGTGATCAGCGAGGCGTCAGCACGCGGCATGTACGTACTCATCGATCTTCATACTGTGCCAGGAGGTGGATGCCCTTGGGGCAGTTGCGGCCGCATTGGACCGAATCCCAATGGCTTCTGGGGGAGCGCGACCTACCAGAACTGGACAGAGGATATTTGGAAGGCCATCGCAACCCGGTACAACGGCAATCCAGGCGTCGCCGGCTACGACCTTATCAATGAGCCACTGATCGACTACGGCGAGGACGCCGATGATGTCGCTCAAAAGAGTGACTATTACGATCGGCTGTACGACGCCGTTCGCGCCATTGACTCGGACCACACGATCTTCCTCGGTGCGTTCTTCAGCCTGAACTCCATCGCATCGCCGTCGACTTATGGGTGGACGAATGTCGTATATGAGTACCACCCCTACGACATGCCCAACTCGAAGGACTGGACTGCTCAGAACCAACTCGTTACCAACGAACTCGCTGGGTTGCCAGCAAAGCTCACCAACCCAGGCGTGCCGATGCTGTACGGCGAGTACTCGCTTTACTACAACGATGACGTGTGGTCGCGTTTCATGGCGGGTCTGAACGCGCAGAGTGTGTCGTGGTCCGCCTGGACGTACAAGGTAAAAGGATCGGCAAACGATGGCTTCGCCTACTGGGGGATGTACTACGACAACCCCAATCCAGTCCCGATTATCAACAGCGATAACTCGTCGACCTTCGTATCAAAGGTAGGAAAGTTCGGTACCGCCAATTTCACGAAGAACACGAGGTTCGTTGCTACCCTGGCGAAATACGCCGGGGGCTTGTCCAGCTATTCGCCAACAGCGATTAGCCATACCGGCTGGACCGCCTCGGCATCGTCGACAGCAGCTGGCACTTCTGCAGCGGGCGGAATAGACGGTGCGAACGGGACATCATGGAGTAGCGGGCAGGCGATGGCGGGTGGCGAGTGGTATCGCATCGACATGGGGTCAAACAAGACTGTCGCCATGGTCACCGTGCAGACTCCCTCTGGGGCGACGTGGGACTACCCACGAGGTTTCGACCTGGAAACATCCGTCGATGGAGTTACTTGGACAACTGGCGCTACAGGAATAGCGTACGGGTGGAAGCGTCCAATCTCGATAACTCCGATTAGCGCTCGATACATCCGGGTTACCCAGACGGGATCCGCGCCGCAGTGGTGGTCAATTGATGATGTGTCAGTGGTTTCTTCATACTGATTCATTGACGCACGGGTTATGAAGTAGTCGGAAGTCCCCGGGCCTCGTGCCCGGGGACTTTTCTCAATCCGTCCGCCCTACTCAAGTAATCCGTTAACAGCGTGGTGGTGCGTAGCCCGCTTCTGATCGCTCTAGTGACCACGGCCCGAAACCACGTCGGCAATTGTCGCAAGTGGTGACGTCGTAGTGCGTCTGGTGAGTTCGGCGCGGTCGGCCAGGGAATATGCCTTGTATAGCGCTGTGACGGCCAACCATCGAAGTGGCTCTGGTTCCCAGTTGCGCATTCGGTGATTAACCCAGGGCAGCTCGGTCAGAGCGCTCGGTGTTCCGAGCATCAGATCGCTAAGCGTTCTTCCGGCAAGATTCGTTGTGGCTACCCCGGTGCCCACGTAACCGCCGGCCCAGGCCAGTCCGCTTGCCTGGTCGAGTCCCACGGTTGCTGCCCAGTCGCGTGGCACTCCAAGCACGCCAGACCACGCGTGGTCGATGGCAGTGTCGACGGTCGCAGGAAAGAACCGGTGCAGGATGCCGCGCAGAAGTTCGACCGTGCTCGACGGTGTGAGACCGTCAGAATCGGTTTGTGACCCGAATCGGTATGGCACGCCGCGACCGCCAATCGCGATGCGGTCATCGGCGGTGCGCTGCGCGTACATGTAGGCGTGCGCCATATCGCCCAGAGCATCCCGGCCGTCCCAACCGATGGAATTCCAAATATCAGCGCTGAGGGGCTCAGTTGCGATAAGTGATGAGTTCATCGGCAACCAGGTGCGGTGCAAACTTTTCAGGCCCGCAGTGAAACCCTCGGTTGCGCGCACCACAAATTCAGCCTCAACGGTGCCGTGGTCTGTGATGGCGCGGTGCGGCTGAATCTCGCTCACTCGAGTGTCTTCGTAAATCTCGACCCCGAGAGCTTCGACGACACGGGCCAAGCCCGAAGCGAGCTTCGCTGGCTGAATTCGCGCGCAATGGGGGTGCCAGCTGGCACCGGTTGTGCCGACCACATTGATGCGGTCGGTTGCTTCCTTCGCGGAGAGAAGTTCGACATCCGTCATTGACCACGCGCGTTCCGCGAACGCGGAGGCAACGAGTCGACTTTGTTGTGGTGCATCGTAAGCAACCGTGAACTCGCCGCCCTTGATGATGTCGGCATCGATGCCTTCGAGGGCAGCAACACGAATTACCTCGTCGACAGTCTCATTCATGTGTGTTTGGAAGCGCGCGGCGGCATCCCTGCCATGAGATTTGACATATTGCTCGCGCCCGCCGGTGACGGCGTTCGTTAGCCAGCCTCCGTTGCGGCCGGAAGCTCCGTAGCCAGCAAAACGCTGCTCGAGAAGGACGACTCGAAGTTGGGGCGCCGCTTTTTTCAGGTAGTAAGCGGTCCAGAGCCCGGTGTAACCGGCACCGACAATACAGACATCGGCGCGGAGCGAGCTGGGCAGTGGGGCTCGAGGGGCATCGCGTCCAATCTTGCTCCACCAGAAAGACACATCACCGTTAATCATCCCGTTACGGTACGCGCAGCACTGAACGTTTACGGGAGATCCAGAACACCAGCGAACCGAAGGCCAACATCACGACGACGATTAAGCCAACGTAGAAGAAGACGCTCGCGTAGCCAGTATCGGGGTGCAAGAAGGGGTAGGGAACCCAGCCGTCGGTCGCGCCGCGCACGAGCACCACCACGACCCACACGATGGGGTAGATGAGCACGATCCAGAGTCGGTTGAAGCCGATCCGCGCGCGGTCGGAGAAGAGGACCCAATCGGCAAGCGCGTAGATCGGGGTGACGATGTGCAAAGCAGTGTTTGCCCACGCCACCGGCACGCCCCCGGCCGCGCCAAGAGGCGCCAGCAGCGTTGCGTAAACGACGCCAACGATGATGATGTAGGTCGCCACTGAAGCGCGCGCGATGTTGAGAGCTGGCGACGCAGCCTCTCCCCGAAGCGAAACGACCGCGATAACGGTGTAGACGACGGCAAGGAATATGTTCGATTGAATCGTGAAATACCCGAACATATTGAAGGGGTTGATCGCGGTGCGACCAGCGGCCTCAGCGACAGTCGCGACGACCGCCCCTGCTACTAGGGCAGCAATCGCTAGACGCAGGATGGCAACAACAACGGTGCCATTTCGGGTAGCGGACTTCGTTGCGTTGGCCATAGTTCCCCTCGAACCAAAAAACGTGCGGTCGAGACTGACTATAGCGAGTGCCTAGGTTGTGGGGTCGTCACCATGCTGCGGCGTTAGTTGCGCACCTTGCCGCGACCGAAGATCAGCCACAAAATCGAACCGATGATCGACAAGAAGAATGCCACCAAAATCCAGACAAACTTGCCGAGAACGCCATGATTGTTGCTCTTGGCAATCGAAATGACCGTGATTATGAAGATGATCAAGCCGACAACGCCAAAACTGAAGCTAATAGGTTCCATGGTCTAAATCCTATCGGCGTGGCACTATCAAGATATGAGTTTGCTGGATGCCGCGTGGCAATCCCTTGGGGAAGATGCCGCAGCCCTCGCCCTGGTTCGTGACCATGGCACCGCCGTACCTCTATCGGGCGCGCTACCCTCCGGTCGATTCGTTCACGATGCCATTGCGGCGGCCTCATTTTCTGCGTCCCTGCTGGCGGCACGCCGAGTGGGATGTGCAGTACCTTCCGTCGAGTTGACCCCGCTCAAAGTGGCCACAGCGGTCACTAGCGACAAACACTTTCGGCTGAACGGTGAGCCTGTCTCCGCGTGGGCTGAACTCTCCGGTTTCTGGCCGTGCAGCGACGGCTGGGTACGCACCCACGCCAACTACCCGCACCACCGCTCCGCACTCCTGCGAGCTCTCGGCCTCGCCGACGATACTGGCGCCGATGAGTTCATGCTCGCCCTGCATCCGATGGTCGCTGCTGAGGTCGAAAGCGCAGTGGTCGCTGCTGGGGGAGTCGCTACCGTTGTTCGCACCGCTAAAGAATGGGCCGCGCATCCCCAAGCTCAAGCGATTGCAGATCTTCCCGTTGTTGAACTCACGAGCCTGGGCGATACCGAGCCTGCTCAGCTGATGGACACTGCTGTCGACGCCCCGCTTGCCGGAGTGCGCGTGCTTGACCTCACTCGAGTGATTGCCGGGCCCGTCGCGGGCCGAACGCTCGCACTCTGGGGAGCTGACGTCTTGCGCATCGACAGCCCGCGGCATCCCGAAATTGACTGGCAACATCTCGACACAGGCGCGGGCAAACGTTCAGCACTGCTCGACCTCGACGACAGCGCTGCCCGGGCGACCTTCGAGAAACTGCTCGAAACCGCGGATGTCGTACTCACCGCTTACCGCCCCGGTTCTTTAGATAGGTTCGCTCTTTCGCCCGCGGCTCTCGCCGAGCGGCGTCCGGGAGTTATCGTGGGCCGCCTGAGCGCGTGGGGAACAGTTGGACCGCTGGCTGAGCGTCGTGGTTTCGACAGCATTGTGCAGGCGGCGACGGGTATTGCGATGGAGGAGGGCACGGGCACTCCGGGTGCTCTTCCTGCTCAAGCACTCGATCATGCTGCCGGCTATTTGCTCGCTGCGGGTGTTACTTCGGCTGTTCGTCGCCGCATCGATGCTGGTCATTCTTGGCTTGTTGAGGTCTCTCTTGCGCGGTTGGCTACTGAACTTCTGCAGCAACGTCGCCCGCGTCACGCGCCTGAAGCATCGGGCGACTTCGTTCCGACTGTGACGACTCGTGACGGTGTGACGAGCGCCGTGGCCGCTGCTCACTACGATGGTGGGCCAAGCAACTTTTTGGCGCCGGCCGTTGCGTGGGGTTCGAGCGAGGCGAAATGGCTTTCCTGAAATAATCCCGTGTCGGCGGTGGTTGGCATGATGGACTTCAACAAGGATGGATTTATGACTGACACTGCTGCTCCCGCGATCACTCCCGAAGCTAAGCTCGCGAAATTTCGTGAACGACGCGACCAGGCTGTCGTGCAGCAAAATGGCAACCTTGCTCTGACCAATACGCAGTGGGTTGATGCCGAGCAGACCATTTGGGGAGTTCCCGGAACGTGGGCACCTCATGACAACGGGCTAACGGTCACAGCCACCGCAGAAGACAACATCGTTGTTGACGGCACACTGGTTGACGGCAGCGCTGTTGTGCGCAGCAAGAGCGACGAGAACCCCAGCGTTGTCGTGTTCGGCGAAACCGTCACCGGGTTTGTTATTAAGGCGCCCGAGGGAAACCACGCACTGCGCGTCTGGGACACCAACTCGCCAGCCATCCAAGAATTCGGCACGATTGATGCGTACGCTTACAACCCCGACTGGGTGATTACGGCGGCGTTTACGCCCAACCCCGAGGGCACCACCCTCGGATTCGAACACCTGAAAGACAATGGTCAAGAGCGTGAGCAGCCCATTCCGGGCGACATCTCGTTCACGAAGGATGGCATTGACTACAGCCTCGCCGCGTTCAAATCGGGCCGAGCACTTCAACTCGTTTTTGCTGACGCGACGAGCGGCGTCGATACCTACAGTGTTGGTCGCTTCCTGTTCGTCGCCCCCAATCCCGATGGCACGATTGTTCTCGACTTCAACCTCGCGATCCTTCCGCCCTGTGCTTTCAGCTACAACTTCAATTGCCCTATGCCTCCCAAGCAGAACCGCTTCACCGTTCCCATCGAAGCCGGCGAGAAAAACGTGCTGAAGAAAGATGGTTCGCTGCTGCACGAGTAGGCAGGCTGTTTTCCTGGGTCGCACGTTCTCTAAGCGGTCGGCGAGTGCGTCTCTAAGAACTCGAAGACTTCGGTGGAGTCAACACCGGGATACATTCCTGTGGGCATCGCCGCGAGTAGAGAACTGTTGAGCCGTGCGCTCGGGAGTGAATGTTGTGCCCACCGCTCCGAGAGGTTCTCGGGGGCGCTTCGGCAGCATCCATCATCGGGGCACGTCGAGACTGCCCGATTGGTGGTGTCGCGGCCACGGAACCACTTTGCGGAAGCGAATGGGGTGCCCAAGCTCACGGAAAAGTCCCCGCGGCGGCCCGACTGGATGCGCGACGTGCACCAGTAGGTGCCGCCCGGCTTATCGGTGTACTGGTGGTAGGGACTGAAACGGTCCTCGACGTCGAAGACTTTGCGGGCGCTCCAATTTCGGCACACAATTTGACCCTCGATTGCACCAAGAGCATCCGTGGGAAAAGCGGCATTGTCGTTCTCGTAGGCTTTGGAGATTGTGCCGCCCTCGTGCACTTTAAGAAAGTGCACGGGAACGCCGAGGTGCTCGGTCGCGAGATTCGTGAAGCGGTGTGCTGCAGTCTCATAGGGCACAGCGAAGGCATCCCGCAGGTCCTCAACAGACAGCTCGCGTTGGGCCTTCGCCGCCGTCAAAAACTCCACCGCAGTCTTCTCCGGAACCATTAGGGCCGCCGCCAAATAGTTGGTCTCTACTCGCTGGTGCAAAAATTCGGCATAGTCAGCGGGCTCGCGGATGCCCAACACATGTCCCGCGAGTGCCTGCAGCAATGTCGACCTCGGGTCTGTGCCTTCGCCCTGCGCCACCGGCAAATAAATGCGGCCATTGCGCAGGTCCGTCACGCTGCGAGTGGATGCGGGGAGGTCAGGCACATAGTGAAGCGAAAACCCGAGATGCGAGGCGAGGTCTGAAGCTACCCGCTGCGAGAGTGGTCCACCAGTGTGACCAACGGCATCCAATAGCTCTCGGGCGGTGGTCTCTAGCTCGCCAAAGTAATTGTTGCGTTTGCGCATCATGCGGCGCAGTTCGGTGTTTGCCCGCCGAGCCTCTTCCGGTGTTGCGGCGCGTTCACGGTGAAGGCGCTGCAATTCGTCATGCAAGCCCAAAACGGTTTGGATGGCTTCATCGCTTAACGTCTTGCGCACGGGCAGCTCGGGAAGGGCAAGCGAAGAATAGAGCGGACCGCGCTGGGCGCGTTCGAGCGCGATCTCGAGAGCGGCGCGACGTGATGGAGGCTCGGCGTTGAGAAGGTCGTCGACCGTTACGTCGAAAATGCGAGCGAGTTTTTGTAGCTCACTGAGTTTGAGTTCGCGCTTGCCATTCTCGATTACCGACACCTGGGATGCGGCACGGCCGAGTGCGGCTCCAAGATCGTCGAGGGTGAGTCCGCGATCAGTGCGGAGTTGACGGATGCGACGGCCAACGGTGAGGGAATCGAGCATGTCCTCATCGTCTGCCTGCCTGAGCGTGCGTGGGGTCATCTCTGAGTCCTCCATGACTGTCTTCTGCGGAAAAACAGAAGAATTGGATTTATTCTGCCGCAAAACCCGATGAAGAACTAGTGTGCAGGCCTCACAGTCGAAGAAAGGAAGCACCGCAAGCACCACCGACCGAGGAGCACACCATGACGAACAACCGTCCAGGCGACCAGATTCAGACCGCAGCCGAACTCGAAACCGAGTGGAAGACGGATGCACGGTGGAACGGTATCGAACGCGACTTCAGCGCTGAAGACGTCGTCGCCCTCCGCGGGAGCGTTCGAGAAGACCACACTCTTGCTCGTCGAGGCGCCGAGAACCTCTGGAACCTCCTCCAGCGAGACGACACCGAGTGGGTTGCCGCTCTTGGTGCGCTCACCGGCAATCAGGCCGTTCAGCAGGTGCGTGCAGGGCTCGAAGCCATCTACCTCAGTGGTTGGCAGGTCGCCGCCGATGCCAACCTTTCTGGCCAGACCTACCCCGACCAGAGTCTGTACCCGGCAAATAGCGTTCCTGCTGTGGTTCGCCGCATCAATAACGCACTCCTGCGGGCCGACCAGATCGAAACCGCAGAGTTCGGTGCACCGGCTACCGACTGGATGGCGCCGATTGTTGCTGACGCCGAAGCAGGCTTTGGTGGCCCACTGAATGCCTACGAACTCATGTCGTCCATGATCGAGGCTGGAGCTGCCGGCGTGCACTGGGAAGACCAGCTCGCCTCCGAAAAGAAGTGCGGCCACATGGGCGGGAAGGTTCTCATCCCCACCGCTCAGCACGTTCGCACTCTCAACGCAGCTCGACTCGCTGCCGACGTTGCCGGGGTATCGAGCATCATCATCGCTCGCACCGACTCGCTCGCTGCCGACCTCATCACCAGTGATGTGGATGACCGCGACAAGCCATTCTTGACGGGTGAGCGCACGAGCGATGGTTTCTATCGCACCACTCCGGGCATCGAAACGGTCCTGAGCCGCGGCCACGCCTACGCGCCCTATGCGGATCTGCTCTGGGTGGAGAGTGCGAAGCCCGATCTTGAGCTGGCGCGCACCTTTGCGGAGAGCATCCACAAAGAGTTCCCTGGCAAAAAGCTCGCGTACAACTGCTCGCCATCGTTCAACTGGAAGCGTCACCTCGATGACGACCAGATCGCGAGCTTCCAGCGTGAGTTGGCCGCCATGGGCTACGCGTTCCAGTTCATCACCCTTGCCGGATTCCACGCCCTCAACCACTCCATGTACACGCTCGCGCGTGGCTACAGCGAGCGACACATGAGTGCGTATGTGGAATTGCAGGAGGCAGAGTTCGCGTCTGAAGCAGACGGCTACACGGCAACGCGCCACCAGCGCGAGGTCGGAACAGGGTACTTCGATCGCATTGCGACGGCCCTCAACCCCACGAGCGAAACCCTCGCCCTGGTCGGCAGCACCGAAACCGCGCAATTTCATTAGAGGGCACCGCCATTAAAGGGCACCGCCACTAAAGGGCACCGCCACTAAAGGGCACCGCCGCTCATCCAACTTCGAAACTCTTTCTAAGGACATCTCATGACCACGCACAGAATGGAACCGATCGCCGAATCGCAGGAACGATTCGACGAGATCCTCACCCCGGAAGCTCTGCACTTCTTGACTCGGCTACATGACCAGTTCGCTGGTCGCCGCCACGACCGACTCGCTGCTCGTATGGAGTCGCGCAAGCACATCACGAACGGACGCAATTTGCGTTTTTTGCCGGAGACAGCAGCTATTCGTGAGGACAGCAGCTGGCGGGTTGCCGGCGCCGGCCCGGGACTCGACGATCGTCGGGTTGAGATCACGGGGCCGACCGATCGCAAGATGACGATCAATGCCATGAACTCTGGCGCAAAGGTGTGGCTTGCCGATCAAGAGGATGCAACGAGCCCAACGTGGCACAACGTTATCGACGGCCAGATCAACCTGTACGACGCGATCCGTCGCCAGATTGACTTCACTTCTCCCGAGGGCAAGACCTATGCTCTCGGCGAGGAGACCCCAACGATCGTGATGCGACCGCGCGGGTGGCATCTGGTAGAGAAGCACCTCCGGTACACCGACCGGGCAGGGTTGCGCACGCCGGCATCCGGCTCCCTCGTCGACTTCGGGCTCTATATATTCCATAACGCGCACGAACTGATCGAGCGCGGCAGCGGCCCGTACTTTTACATCGCCAAAATCGAGAACCACCTCGAAGCGCGCCTGTGGGATGACGTGTTCACCTTTGCCGAAAACGCGCTGAACATTCCACATGGCACAATCCGCGCGACGGTGCTGATCGAGACGATTCCTGCCGCGTTCGAGATGGAGGAGATCCTGTACGAGCTGCGCGAACACTGTGCAGGTCTCAACGCCGGCCGTTGGGATTACATTTTCTCGATCATCAAAAACTTCCGTGGTCGTGGCGCAAGTTTCGTGCTTCCCGACCGGGCCGCCATCACGATGACGGTTCCGTTCATGCGGGCCTACACCGAGTTGCTCGTGTCGACCTGTCACAAGCGGGGAGCTCATGCCATTGGCGGCATGAGCGCGTTCATCCCGAACCGCCGCGACCCTGAAGTGACCGCTCGTGCACTGGATGCGGTGACTCGCGACAAGCGCCGCGAAGCGACCGACGGTTTCGATGGAACGTGGGTGGCGCATCCGGACCTCATTGCGACCGCGCGCGCAGAATTCGACACCGTGTTGGGGGATCGCCCCAACCAGGTTGACCGCCTGCGCGACGATGTGCACGTTACTGCCGACGACCTGCTCGATCTGCGTATCGACGGTGCGGTAACGGATGCCGGAGTGCGCTCGAATGTTTCCATCGCGGTGCGCTACATCGAGAGCTGGCTGCGCGGCGTCGGAGCTGCCGCGATTGACAACCTCATGGAGGATGCGGCGACTGCTGAGATCAGCCGCAGTCAACTGTGGCAGTGGATGCACCAGGGCGTTGTCACCGCAGAAGGAACGCCGATCACGCACCGTCGTATCGAGACGGAGCTCGAAGAAACGCTTGCCGCGATTGAGCGCACGCCTGGCGATCGTTTTGACGAGGCTGCTGCAATCTTCCGTGAAGTAACGCTCGAAGAGGACTTTCCCACCTTCCTTACTTTGAGCGCTTACAGCAGTTATCTCGTCGAGCAGCCGCGGGAGCGCGCTGCCTGACACTCCACGGGCTAGCCGCAGGATCTGAGACCACTCGCCCCACCCGTCGGTCGATGGATCTGGCGGCTAGCCCATTTTCGCCCTCTGCTGAGTGATGCGCCCGCTTCGCTGTGCACGTTCGCTAAGCCACGGCGCGACCCGAGGCTTGCTCTGCTGTCGGCGGATCACGGCAGACTAGGGGCGTGTACATCGTTCTCACAACTGTCGGCCGCGACGTGACGGCTATTCGTGTTGACCCCCTCGGCCTGGTGCTTCGCGAGGAGAACGTCACTGACGTGTCGCAGTTTGTCTCGGATACCCAGTCGAATGAGCCCGATGTGCGGTGGGTCTGGCATGACACGGCCTCGTGGTACCCCCAATTGCTCGCCGCTCGAGTGCGCGTAGCTCGGTGTTTCGATGTGCGGCTGTGCCACACAATTCTTCGCAACTCGGTCTTCACGAGTGAGTCTGCACTGGCACAAGCGCGCAGCGGCAGTTGGGACTCGTTACCGCAATCCGGGCCACCAGCACTTACCGAACTCGGTCCCGTGCAGCACTCAACGCTTTTTGATTGTGACGAGGATGCTGCCACCGCAGCTTCGGAAACTCTTGATGTGCTGTCAGAGTTTCAGCGTCAGCTCGACGCGATTTCATCATCAGCCGAGGCCGGACGACTGCATCGCCTGCTGTCTGCCGAGTCAGCGGGGGCGCTCATCGCGGCTGAAATGAGATTCGCAGGGCTACCGTGGAGCGCCGAAGCGCACGACAGAATTTTGAGCGACCTACTCGGTCCGCGACCGGCAACCGACGGCTCGCGACCCGCGAAACTGCAAGTGCTTGTCGACGACATCCGCACACTGCTCGACGCGCCCCACCTCGCGCCAGAGTCGCCCGCCGAACTCTTGCGCGCGCTCAGCGTCGCGGGAATTCAAGCCACGACCACGCGTTCGTGGGAGCTCAAGCAACTCAAGCACCCCGTGATAGCGCCTCTGCTCGAGTTCAAAAAACTGCAACGCCTGATGACAGCGAATGGGTGGAGTTGGCTTGACTCCTGGGTTGTTGACGGGCGATTTCGGCCAGATTATGTTCCCGGGGGAGTCGTTACCGGGCGTTGGGCGACGAGCGGTGGGGGCGCGCTTCAGCTTCCCCACCTGATCCGCGGTGCCGTTCGAGCTGACCCGGGCTGGAAACTCGTTGTCGCCGATGCTGCTCAACTGGAACCCCGTATCTTGGCTGCAATGGCAGGCGATCGCGGAATGGTAGCGGCTGGTGCATCCGGAGATCTTTATGAGGGAATTGTTGCTAGCGGCGCTGTCGAAACTCGGAGTCAGGCAAAACTGGCGATGCTGGGGGCAATGTATGGCGCGACTACGGGCGAAAGCGGGCGCCTCATGCCTCAGCTTGCTCGCGCTTACCCTCAAGCAATCGCTCTCGTCGAGCGCGCAGCTCGTGCGGGTGAGCGTGGCGAAGTCGTCAGCACGCAACTGGGCCGCAGTTCGCCTCCTGGCGCGCACGCCGCTCACTACGACGAATCGCAGACTCCGGCGCAACGGGCTGCATCTCAAGAGCGGGGGAGATCGTGGGGCCGCTTCACTCGTAACTTTATTGTGCAGGGAACCGCCGCCGAGTGGGCTCTGTGCTGGATGGCCAGCATCCGTAACAGGCTAAGTCAGCTCTCTGAGGTGGCGTGGTTTACTGACGCGCCGCACCTCGTTTTTTTCCTTCATGATGAAGTTGTTGTGCATGCTCCCGCTCATTTTGCGGATGACGTCGCTGAGCAAATTACCCAGGCAGCGGCGGATGCCGGACGGCTCGTCTTCGGCAGTATCCCCGTCACGTTTCCCCTGAGCACCGCAGTTGTCGACCGCTACGATCAAGCGAAGTAGTGTTCTGGTTGCCGTTAATGGATGCGCGTTGCCTGGAGGGTAAAGGTCAACGGCACTTGTTCAGCTCCGTGAGTGAGTCGATACTCGCCATCATCTCCGCGCGCCATATGCCCGGGAAGGGCATCCCAGGGAACGCTGTGGTGCTCGGCGAGTCCATCAATTCGCATGCCGTGTTTGAGAAGCGCGGTGATCATTTCGCCGAGACCGTGGTTCCACTCGTGGCCTGTAGTGGCAGTGAAGACGTGATCGGTTTGCACGTAAGTTCCGGCGTCTTCCCAGACGAGAGCATCCGGCTGTTCAAAGTATGGGTAACGCACCACGAACGCCTCGGAATTCTCATCGTCTAGTGCCCGCAACAGGGGATGGCCATCGCGAATGAAAAGGCGCCCGCCAACGCGGAGGAGGGCGGCAACGGTAGCGGCCCACTGATCGATGCTGGGCAACCAGCAGATAGCACCAATGCCTGTGTAGACAAGGTCGAAGGTCGTGCCAGCGAGCACTAACGGTGCGTCATAGACCTCAGATCGAACAAATTTTGTTTTCGCCTGTGTTCGCTCGGCAAGTGAGCGCGCTTCGCTGAGGGCGGCGGGAGAGAAGTCGAGTCCAGTCATTGACGCACCGAGGCGTTCGAGAGACAGAGTGTCTGTGCCGATATGACATTGGAGGTGGATTCCGCGCATTCCGTAGATATCTCCCAGAAGGGGCACATCAAAACGCACGACGTCGCTCAGGAAACTGGGATCGCTAACAAACCGCTCGACACCGTAGTCAGGGGATTGCGCGTGAACCGACGCCCGCTCATCCCAACTTGCGAGGTTTGCTGCTACATACTCGGGAATGTCGGTCATGCTGTCTCCACTTTGTCGTGAGAGGTCGCCACCCGCGGCGCGACCTGTGCTGGTCTACCGCGTTTGGGCTTCGTTGTTGTGAGTGGGAATGAGTGAACACGACCGTGCGATTGAGCTGTCGTGAGCGAAGTCTCGACATGATCGAGCCAGCGCAGTTCAGCTTCGGCGTGGGCGTGCATGGAATCGGTGACGAGCTGTTCGGCGAAGTCGCTGGCATCTCGAGCATCCGCCCGCTGCTCAACCCCAAGGGCAAGGGCGTCGATCGCTCCCCGGGTTGCCACGCGCTGATGCTCGATGACAGCGTGAGCATCGACGCCCGGCAAGGTCACGGCGATGGCCAACTTGATCGCCAACTCATCACGGCTGGCGGAATAACGCTCGACGGTCGAGTTTAACCAAGTGTCGGACTCGAGCCGGCCGGAGTCTGTAATGGAGTAGTAGGTGTGTTGTGACGCATCACTTTGCTCAGTGGCGCTCTGTGCGCTCTTAGTCGCGAAGCCGTCGCGTACGAGTCGATCGAGCGTGTTGTAGATCTGCCCAACGTTGATCGGCCAGGTTGAGCCAGTTCGCCGGTCAAATTCTGAGCGCAACTGGTAGCCGTAACAGGGCCCCTGCGCGAGAATTGTAAGCAAACTGTGGCGGATTGACATAGAAGACCTTCCGGGTAAGTCGATGCTGCGTATGCACTAACTGACCCTAGTGAGGTCCCGGATGCCCGCGCCAGAGGCCCGGGCGTGTCGAGCTCATTGGTTGGTGCCACAGTCCTTGGCAACCGTGCGTGACGAAAATACCAGTCGAGACATAATTGACCTTCTGCTCGCGTCACGTTACCGAATGTCTGACCCAAGGCTCAGCCTTCTGGATGAACTGGACGCTTATGCATCGATTTCGTGCAGGCCGACTCTCGGCCGCATACTCGTGGGCGTGAGTGACGTTTCCGCGCCCCAGTCGGCAGCAGCCCCCCTTCCCGAGTCGATTAATGACCGCGAATTTATCTTGACCTCCTCTTCTAGTAGTGCTGTGGCATCCGAGTCACCGACGCGATTTCGCTATCGCCAAGAGGGTCAGATGATCTGGGGTGAGTATGTCGGCGATACCGTGAGCGAGGGGCGTTTCGTCGGTCGCCGGGACGGGGACGCATTGACAATCCGCTTCGCCCATCGTCTTTCGGCGAGCGACGAGGTGGTTCTCGGGTCTGCGGACAGCACTATTCAGTGGAACTCGGAGGGAAAACTCGAGCTGTACGAAACCTTTGAGAAGGATGGCGAGCCGCAGGTCAGTGTTTGTGTCGAAGCTGATCACTCGATTGCGTGGCCGGTATTGGATCCGGAGTTTCGCACTGAGCCGCATCTCGACGGCACCACCTTTGTCCTTGAAGCATCTTCGGCCAGTGCCGTAAGTGCAGACCCCACTCGTTTCGAGTTTGATGAGAACTCCGGTGTGGTCTGGGGTTTCTACTTTGGCGACACGGTCACATCAGGTCACTGCGTCGGGCGCTACCGCAACGGTGTTCTCGACGAGTACTTCGTTCACCATGTGATCGCAAGCGACTCGACTCTGCTTGGCGACAGCAGTACAACGCTCAGGCGTCGAGCTGATGGTCGCCTTGAACTTGTCGAAGACTTTGTCCTCGACGGCGTGCCAGGCACGAGCGTTTGCGTGCAGGTTGTCGACGCTCGCTAGTTGTTGAGACCAGCACGGCTGGGGTCAGCGCGAGTGAATCGCGTGAGGCCCAATTGTGCTGGTTCCTGGGGGCGCTCAGGGAGATCGATGGGCAAGAGGTAGGGCCGCTGAAAGACTTCATCGAGCACGAGTACCGTCTCAAGCGACTTCACTTCTGGCAAGACTGACAGCACGCCGACGATGAAGTCGTGAATTGCCCCAACTTCATGACCTCTGATGAGGAGCATTGTATCGTGCTCACCGGTGGTGATGCGGCACGACTCGATCTCGGTCATGTTCGTGATGCGGTCGCGAAAGCTCGCCCAGGTCTGCGGATGCACGGAGAGAAACACGAGAGCGCAGATGCCGAGACCAGTCTTGGCTGGATCAACCTGGGCGCTAAATCCCGTGATGACGCCATCGGACATGAGCTGCTCAACCCGCGTGTACACATTGGCGCGGGAGACGTTTACCTTCTCCGCAAGAGCCGACATCGATATTCGTCCGTTATAGCGCAGCTCGCTCAATATCTTCAGGTTGATCTCATCCAATACGGGCGGTGATTGTCCAGCGGTGGATGATGTGCTGCTTGCTTTACTAGACATATTGTACGAAGTCTCCCTCAACTTTGAACCAAGGTCTGAACTATGGTGCCTTTGATTGGACAGACTAGCGGCATTTATGCCAATCTCAAGAAAAGCCGTCCAGCGGCTGTCCTCAAAAACCACAAGGAGTTCCTTTTGCGTACACAGTTCCGCTATGTAGCGGCAGCGTTCGGATTGACGGCATCACTGGCACTTGCCGGTTGCGCCGCGGCGGCGCCCGAAGTAAGCGCTAGCGTCGTTATCGACACCGCCTTTACTCTCGAGACCAGCGACCCGGGACGCAACTACGTACCCACCGGCTACATGGTGTCGAAGGCTCTTTACGAGACCCTCCTCGACTTCGCAGGGTCGGACGAATCAACTCCCGTTCCCGGACTCGCGACGTTCGAGTCGAACGATGACGCGACAGTATTCACCTTCACTCTCGAAGACGGCCGCGTCTTCTCGGACGGATCAGCGATCACCGCCGATGACGTTGTCTTCTCGCTCAACCGCGTAGCGGGAATGACGGAGAGCAAGGCAAACTTCTTGATGAACGGAATCACCGTTACCAAGATCGACGACATGACCGTCGAGCTCAGCACGGAGACCCCGTCGCTCAAGCTCCCCGCTCTCATGACCAACCCGTCACTCGCCATCCTCAACTCGAAGCTTGTTGTCGAAAACGGTGGAACGACGGATGACTCGGATGCTGCTGAAGAGTTCTTGAACACCACCTCGGCGGGTTCGGGCCCGTACATCCTTGATTCGATCAACTTTGAGTCGCAGGTAGTGCTCACCGAAAACGAGAACTACAACGGCGACGAAGATATCGACTTCACTCGTGTCGTAATCCGCAACGTATCGGAAGCGGCAACGCAGAAGATCAACCTTGAGGGCAATGACTCGCAGATCGCTGTTGACCTCAGCGGTGACCAGGTCGCTGGCCTGAGTGACGGCATCAACGTCTTCTCAACTCCGTCAGCGCAGACGATCTTCCTTCTGATCAACCAGAACGATGAAGTAGCCAGCGTTACGTCGAGCCCTGACTTTGCGAACGCCGTTCGTTACGCTCTCGACTACCCGGGTCTGCTTGAGCTTGCTGGTGCCGGCTCCGCGCAGGCAACCGGCGTTATCCCACCATCCTTCCTCGGCGCACTTGATTCAGGCGTTGAGCAAGACTTGGACGTTGCGGCAGCATCGCTAGAGGCATCCGGCTACAACGGTGAGAGCATCACCCTCGAATACCCGAATGACTACCCGGTTGGTGGAGTGAGCTTCACCCCGCTGGCTGAGCGCATCCAGTCTCAGCTTGCGGATGCTGGCATCACTATCGAGCTCGCTCCGGCGCCGTTCACCACTCAGATCGATCGCTACGTAACCGGCGCTGAAGGATTCAGCATCTGGTTCTGGGGCCCTGACTACGCTGACTCGGCCAACTTCCTTCCGTTCGCGGCAGGGCAAAAGGTTGGACTGCGCGCCGGCTGGACCGCTGAGCAGGACTCGGACGTTGTCAACCTCGCTGCTGCGGCAGAGAATGCAACGAACTTCGACGAGCGTGAGACCGCGTTCAGCAACTTTGCTGAGGCACTGCAGCAGCGCGGACCCTTCGTTCCGCTGATTGTTCCCGGCTCGAACATCGCCACGGTTGACTACATCTCCGGAGTTGCTTACAACTCCACCTGGACGATGGACATCGCCGAACTGCAAGCTAAGTAGAAAGTATCTCTAGCGTGGGAAACACACCCCGCGCGACTCGCAAGTACCCGTCCAGATCACCGCTGGTCGGGTACTTGCTTCGTCGCCTCGGAACCTCAGTCCTGCTCCTCTTCGGGGTCACTATTGTCACGTTCGCTTTGGCGAACCTAGTGCCAGGAGATCCGATTGCGGCAGCGCTTGGTGAAGGGGCGGCGAGCAACCCGGCGACAGTCGCGGCCTACGTTCAGGAACGTGGTCTCGATCAGCCGCTTCCGGTGCAATACGCCAACTACATCGGCGGACTCTTCCAGGGCGATATGGGGGTCTCGTTGCGCACAGCTCAGCCCGTGGCATCCGACCTCGCTCAGGCTGTTCCCGCAACTGTCGAGATCGCCCTCTTGGCCATCGTCGTCAGTTTGGGTGTCGGAGTGGCCCTGGGCTCACTCGCCGCCTACCGTCGTGGCAAGATCAGTGACCAGCTGGTGCGTGTCTTTTCACTTATCGGCCTCAGCATCCCAACGTTCTGGATGGCGCTGGTTAGTTTCAACTTCTTCTTCCTTCAACTGCGTATCGCTCCCGGTTCCGGCAGGCTTTCACCGGCACTTCCTCCGCCGCCGACGGTGACGGGGTTCTACACAGTGGATTCGTTGCTGGCCGGCCAGTGGGTCACCTTTACTGATGCGCTTGCCCACCTCATGCTTCCCGTGTTCGTTCTGTCGCTATTTACCATCGGCCTCCTGACACGGTTTGTTCGCACCTCCGTTCTTGAGGTGTTGGATGCCGACTACGTTCGTGCTGGTCGCGCCAAGGGCCTCAGCGGCTCACGGCTGCTCTTCGGTTATGTGCTGCGCGGTGCTTCGCTGCCTATCCTCACGATCGTGGGTCTCGCCTTCGGAACGTTGCTGTCAGGAACAGTTCTGGTTGAGGCAGTCTTTGCGTGGCCTGGCCTCGGTAGCTACGCGTATAACTCGGCGACGAGCCTTGACTTGCCCGGCGTCATGGGCGTCGGTCTCGTTGTCGGCGTCGTCTACTTGACTATCAACTTCGCCGTCGACCTTCTTTACGGTGTACTCGACCCGAGGGTGAGGCTCGCATGAGAAAACGTTGGCTAAAGATTCCCGCAGCCTGGGTGACTCCGCTTGGAGTCATCGGTGCGGTCATTGCTGTGGCGTGGGTGGGCATTGCCTTCACGTCTCGACTCTGGGTTCCTTTCGACCCTCTCGCGCAGGACTTGCCCCGGCTCCAGGCTCCCGGCATTGACACGCTCATGGGCACGGATGCTCTCGGCCGCGACATTTTCTCGCGACTCATGACCGGTGCCGGCGTGACGATTCCGTTGGCGCTGATGCTCGTACTGATGTCCTTGGTTGTGGGAACGCTGATCGGGGCAATTGCCGGGTACTTCGGCAAATGGGTTGATGAGTTGCTCATGCGGCTGACTGACTTGGTCATGGCGTTCCCCACGGTCATCCTGGCCATGGTGGTCGCGGCTGCTCTTGGCCCGTCGCTCTTCAACGCGGTGATCGCAGCCTTTGTGGTTTCGTGGCCGCAATACGCTCGAATGACTCGCAGTATTGTGCTCGGACTTCGCACTCAGAACTATGTGATGGCTGGTCGTCTTATGGGCTTCTCGCCGTTCAAAACACTCCGCGTCGACATCGCCCCCAACGTTGTCGGACCGATTTTGGTGCTCGCGAGTCTCGACGTCGGCACGGCGATTCTTTTGCTCTCTGGACTGTCGTTCTTGGGCCTTGGTGCGCAACCGCCAACACCAGAGTGGGGTTCCATGATTTCGGCGGCCATCCAAAACTTTGATAGCTGGTGGATCGGGCTGTTCCCCGGTCTCGCGATTCTCACCGTGGTAATGGCGTTCAACTTTCTTGGCGACTCGCTGCGTGACATTTTCGATCCCACCTCACAGGTCTCGAGAGCGGCGGCACGATCATGAGCGACGTAGCAACACCAGAATCAGCGGATGCCGCGAGCACTTCCCGCAGCGCAGTTCTCACGATCGACGCGCTCACGATCGGCATCGGCTCGCGAAATAACGTCAAAGCCATCGTTAAGGGCATCAGCCTCGCACTTACCCCCGGACGTGTTCAGGGGCTCGCGGGGGAGTCGGGGTCAGGAAAGACGATCACGTCGTTGGCGATTCTGGGGTTGCTTCCCAGTAACTCAGTTGTTGGCGGGTCGATCCGTCTCGAAGACACCGAACTTGTGGGGATGTCGCGGCGCGAGTTGAACCAGATCCGTGGTCGACGTGTCGCAATGATTTTCCAGGATCCGTCGTCGAGCTTGCACCCTCAGTTGACGGTCGGTACGCAGCTCACCGATCACGTTAAACGTCATCTGGGGTTCTCGACCAAGCAGGCTCGCGTCCATGCAATTGCGCTTCTGGATCGGGTGAGGGTTCCGAATCCCGAGGAAGCTCTTGCTCGGTATCCCCATCAGTTTTCGGGCGGTCAGCGTCAGCGCATTGCGATTGCGATTGCTTTGGCGTGCGACCCTGTTGTTTTGCTTGCTGATGAACCAACCACGGCTCTTGATGTGACGGTGCAAGCCGGTATCTTGCATTTGCTGCGCGATCTTGCGAATGAGCGTCAGCTCGCCGTGTTGCTTGTTACTCATGACCTCGGTGTCATGAGCGCCATTGCTGATGACATCGCCATTATGCGTCATGGTGAAGTCGTTGAATCCAATGTTCGGCAGGAGATTTTCGATCATCCGAAGCATGCTTATACGCGTGAGTTGCTCGCGTCTTTGCCGGGTGCTTCAGGCTTTCAGGAGGCGAACGAATGAGCGAACTGCTTGAGGTCTCTGACCTCATTATCGAATATCACGGAGCTACTGTCGTGCGTGCTGTCGACGAGGTGTCGCTTACTATCGCGCCGGGCGAGGTTCTCGCGCTCGTCGGTGAGAGTGGTTGCGGCAAGTCGAGCTTGGCGCGCGCTGTTGTTGGTATGGAGAGGCCACGCGCTGGAACCGTGAGCTACCGTGGCTCGAATGTTCCCTTGCTTGGTGTTCGTCGTCGAACACCGAATTTCACGTCGATTCAGATGGTTTTTCAAGACCCGAACTCGTCGCTCAATCCCCGTATTCGTGTAGGACAGCAGGTTTCTGAGGGCATTCGCACGGCAGTGGAGCGTGGCGATGAGGGTTCGGTCCCTGAGGAGTGGCTTGAGCGGGTTGGCCTCCCCACGGAGATGGTCTCTCGTTACGCCCACGAATTGTCGGGTGGACAGCGGCAGCGGGTTGCTATCGCCCGTGCGCTTGCGGCTAGGCCCGATCTTCTGGTCGCCGATGAACCGATTTCAGCTCTGGATGCGTCAAGCCAGGCATCGGTTGCCAACATGATGCGACGGCTCGCGCTCGATGCTGGCGCCGGTTTGCTCTTCATTTCTCATGACCTTGCGATCGTGCGTTTGATCGCTGACCGTACTGTCGTGATGTACCGCGGCAAAGTCGTGGAATCTGGTGTTTCTGACCTTATCTGGAACGAGCCGGTGCACCCTTACACTCGCGCGCTTATCTCGGCCATTCCTGAACCGGATGGAAAAGGCAACCTTCCGGCAGCGCCTGCTGCTGAGGCTCCCGAAGAGTGGCGCAGCAGCATCCCTGAGGCACTGAACCGTTCCTAGATGGGTACGGTAGCGTCCTTGCTGATGACGGCTGACCGCATCTTTCCTCGGTTATGGCTGGTTGTTGTTAGACCGGGAGGGGTGCGTTAGCCACCAATTGTGAGGTCAGGTGTCTTCGTGATTCCGAATTCATGTCGCAGCGCTGAACGAGCGGCATAGAAACCACACAGTCCGTGAACTGCCGGTCCTGGCGGTGTGGACGACGATGCTAGATAGATGCCCTTCGTCGGGGTGCGCCATGGATCAGTTGACACGACGGGTCGCTGGAGAAGCTGCCGAAGAGTGACGGCGCCAGCGGAAAAGTCACCGCCGACGTAGTTGGGGTTGTACAGCTCAAGGTCTGTTGCGGCCATGTGGTGCGAACCAATGATGAGATCGCGGAATCCTGGCGCAAATCGCTCAATTTGGGCGACGATCAATTCGGTCATGTCGACAGTGGAGCCGCTCGGAACGTGGGCGTACGCCCACACCACGTGTTTTCCCGCCGGTGCTCGACTTGGATCGAGAACGGTGGGTTGCGAGACGAGCACATACGGTGATTCGGGATGAATTCCGTGCGCAACCTGATCCTCGGAATGAGCGATTTCTTCTCGAGAGCCGCCCAAATGAATTGTTCCCGCGTTCGCCACTTCGTGATTCGTCCACGGAATGGGGCCAGAGAGGGCGAAATCCACTTTGGCTGCCGCGTTACCGTAGCGGAAGCGGCGAAGCGATTTTCTGTAGCGTGACGGCAGCTTTTCGCCGGCGATGTGGTCGAGTGCGCGGGCGGAAACATCGAGCAACACCGCTTTCGACGCAGGTAATTGGTCAAGCGAATCCACTTCAGTGCCTGTGGTGATTGTGCCGCCGTGGGCGCGTAAATCGTCGGCCATCACATCGACAATTCCTTGACTGCCTCCCACAGGAATCGCCCAACCTCGCGCATGAGCTTGGGCCCCGAGGAGCAGGCCGGCACCCGCCGATGACAGGCGCGGCATTGGGCCTATCGCGTGAGCGCTGAGACCCGCAAGCATGGCAGGCGCAATACTTTCCCTAAACCGCATGTTCCATGCTGGCGATCCTTGCTCTAGCACGCGCAGTGCATAGGCCGCTGCGGCGATGGGGGAGCGCGGAATGCGGAGAAGTTGGTTACTTGTAAAGTCGGTGACGGCATCCATGCGATCGACTAGGGGGCGCATGAGGCGGTGCCAGGCTGCACCATCTCGGCCCAGCGAATCGACAGTTCGTTCGAGGTCTCGGTAGGCGATTCCCGCCTCGCCCTTGTCGAGCGGATGCGCGTAGGAAATTTCGGGAACGATAAAGTCAAGGCGCTCTGCGAGCTGAAACTCTTGGAAGAACGGTGAGGCGAGCGCCATCGGGTGTACGGCCGAGC
Source organism: Rhodoglobus sp. G.S.23 (assembly GCF_056675935.1). Taxonomy (NCBI): domain Bacteria; kingdom Bacillati; phylum Actinomycetota; class Actinomycetes; order Micrococcales; family Microbacteriaceae; genus Rhodoglobus; species Rhodoglobus sp. G.S.23. Next base: position 1,652,478 of record NZ_CM155237.1, on the reverse strand, counting down.
AGATGTCGTGTCGGAAGCCGGGGAGCGTTATTTCGGCGGTGCGTGCTCCACCGCCGATCGTGTCGTTGCGCTCGATGACGTGGACGGCGAGCCCTGCCCGAGCCATCGTCACCGCAGCTGCGAGTCCATTGGGGCCTGAGCCGACGATGACAACGTCCGTATTTGTCACTGAACACCTTTTCCTTGTTGAGCAATTCGAGACTACTAGGGAAATTCTCTTGCGTATCTCACCCACCTTCGGCGATAATGTCCCCAAGCGGTTCGCCGCACAATTTAATAGCTTAAGTGCCGTCACAGGTGCCGTTCGTGGGTCGATGGGGAAGTCGCACCCAAACGGAACGGAGATATCGTGACTGCACAAAACGCTCGCGGAGTGCTCTACGTGCACTCTGCTCCTCGCGCGCTCTGCCCACACATCGAGTGGGCAGCTGGTCGCGCTCTTGAACGTGCCGTGAACTTTGACTGGGATGACCAGCCGGTGCTCAAAGGTTCTCAGCGAGCTGAGTTCTATTGGGAGGGCCCTCAGGGCTCTGGCGCGCAACTCGCATCGTCACTCCGCGGTTGGGAGCACCTTCGGTTCGAGGTAACAGAAGATCCATCGCCGGGTAGTGACGGAGGTCGTTGGATGCACACGCCCGATCTGGGGATATTTTTCGCCCAGACAGACAGCGCTGGCAACATGGTTATCCCAGAAGATCGGGTTCGCTACGCCATGGAAGTGGCCGGATCTGACGCTTTCGAGCTCCACCGTGAACTTCGTTTGGCACTGGGCCAGGCGTGGGACGACGAACTCGAGTCTTTCCGCCATGCGGGTCAAGACTCGGCAGTGGTGTGGCTCCATAAGGTGGGATGACGATGATCTCCGAACGCCCGCAGGCCCTTCAGTACGCGGCTGACACGCGGATCTTCCTCATCGAGTGGAGTGACTGTGTCGATGTGGTTATCGATCCAGCAGATTCGAATTTTGATGGCGAATGCACTCTCCATGACGGGTGCCGGTCAATCCTCTAAAGATGCAGTCACGAGTGAGAGCTCCTTTGCGTCCAGCGCATCGCCTGGCTCCTAGTTTTGCCTGCCCCCGCAGAAGAGACACCTGCGCCGTCCCTACGCCGCCTCTGCACAGTCGTCGACCAAGAATCGCCCGCCAGATCGTGGATCGTGACGGGCGACTCTTTGTTGTAGTGCTTCGCACAGAGTGCGCGAAATGAGCTTGTTAGACCGAGCGGAATGCGGCGACAGCGTTGTGTCCGCCAAAGCCAAACGAGTTGCTGATTGCTAGCTGCGGACCCGTGCCGAGGTCGCGCGGCGACGTTACAACATCCAGTGGAATTGCGGGATCCTGTTCGGTCAGGTTGATCGTCGGAGGAGCTGTGCGGTGGTAAAGAGCCAGCACAGTGAAGATCGCTTCGAGTGCACCTGTACCGCCAAGCAAATGCCCTGTCGCGCCCTTAGTGGCCGAAACGGGAATGTTGGGCAGGTGGTCGCCAAAGATGCGTAGGAGCGCCTTGTATTCCGCGATGTCACCGACGGGCGTGCTCGTAGCGTGAGCATTGATGTGTGTGACGTCTGCCGGAGTGGCTCCTGCCGCCTCCAGAGCGTCGCGAACGGCGCGTGCCGCAGCGGTTCCCTCAGGATCGGGCGCAGTGATGTGGAACGAGTCGCTCGTAACAGCACCACCGGCCAACTCGGCATAAATACGTGCTCCACGAGCAAGCGCGTGTTCTTCCGTCTCGAGCACGAGCGTTGCTGCACCTTCGCCAAGAACGAAACCATCGCGCGAAATGTCATAGGGGCGCGAAGCAGTCGCTGGGTCATCGTTGCGCTTCGACAGCGCTTGCATTGATGCGAAGGCGGCAATCGGCAGAGGGTGCACCACTGCTTCAGTTCCACCAGCGATCACGACATCCGCGAGTCCGGCTTGAAGGTGGGCGTAAGCATTTGCCAGTGCTTCGGTGCTGGAGGCACAAGCAGAAACATCGGTGCGGGCGTAAGCGCGTGACGGAATCGCCATGCTAATAGCCGCTGCTGCAGCGTTGGGCATGAGCATCGGGATGGTCATGGGCAGAACGCGACGCGGGCCCTTTTCGCGCAGGGTGTCCCAGGCGTCAAGGAGAGTCCAGAGGCCACCGATACCGGTCGAGTAGTCAACACCGATACGCACAGGGTCGACGTCGGGCGAGCCAGCATCAGCCCAAGCTTCACGGGCAGAAATCAACGCGAATTGGCTGGAGGGGTCGAGGCGCTTGTATTCAACGCGCTCAAGAACTTCTTCTGGCCGTACCTTCGCCTGAGCGGCAAAGGTCACAGGCAAAGAGTGTTCCGCGACCCAGTCGTGATCGAGTGAGCGGGCACCGGATTCGCCGGCGAGGAGGGCGTTCCACGACTCCGTCGCGGTTCCGCCGAGTGGCGTAGTGGCACCAATGCCGGTGACAACGATCTTTTTGGTCATTTCACGTTCCTTTTGAATATACGACTCAGGCATTCCACAAGGGGCTGCGCGTAGACATAGTGCTGCGCGGCGGCCAACCGAACTCGTGTCGATTGGCCGGCCGCGATTAGCTCGATCTAGCCTTGAGCGTTGGTGATGAAGGTGACAGCGTCACCGACGGTCTTGAGGTTCTTTACCTCTTCGTCGGGGATCTTTACGTCGAACTTCTCTTCGGCGTTGACAACGATCGTCATCATCGAAATCGAGTCGATATCTAGGTCATCGGTGAACGACTTGTCCATCTCGACAGTGTCGGTCGCAATGCCGGTCTCGTCGTTGATGAGCTCAGCCAGTCCGGCCATGACTTCTTCGGTGGACAGTGCCATGTTTTTCTCCTTGGGGTGTGAATTGACCGTTAGCCAGTGTAGGCCAGCGGCCGCGCTTAGCGGGGGTGCTACGGCAGAACGATTACCTGCGCGCCGAAAACAAGACCAGCACCGAAGCCAATCTGCAGTGCAAGGCCCCCACTGAGTTCAGGGTTTTCCTTGAGCAGACGGTGAGTGGCCAGCGGGATTGACGCGGCTGATGTGTTGCCAGTGTCGGCAATATCGCGTGCGATGACAACGGACTCCGGAAGCTTGAGTTGCTTTGCGAACTCATCGATGATCCGCATGTTTGCCTGATGGGGGATGAACGCTGCGAGGTCCTCTGCAGTGATGCCTGCGACATCCAGAGCCTCTTTCGCTACCTTCGCCATGTCCCAGACGGCCCAGCGGAAAACCGTCTGGCCCTCCTGGCGGAGCGTCGGCCAAGCCGCATCACCCTCGCGGAAGTCGACGAGCGTCGCATTCATCTTGATGGCGTCTGCTTTAGAGCCATCGGAGCCCCATACTGGTGCGGAGATTCCGGGAGTGTCACTCGGTCCGATAATGACGGCACCTGCACCATCGCCAAGCAGGAACGAAATACTACGATCGGTGGGATCGACCACGTCTGACAGCTTCTCGGCACCGATAACTAGCGCGTACTTCGCTGCACCGCTGCGGATAAGCGCGTCGGCCTGAGTGACGGCATAGCTGAAACCAGCGCATGCTGCATTCATGTCATAGGCCGCAGCCGGATTCGCACCAACGCGGTCGGCGACGACGGCGGAGATTGAGGGGGACTGCTGAACGTTGCTGATCGTTGCAACAATCACCACACCGATCTCGGCAGGATCGATACCCGACTTCTCAATCGCTTCACGTGCCGCATCCGTTGCCAAGTCGAGCGCAAGGATGCCAGCGGAAGCACGACGGCGTGTGATCATTCCAGTGCGCTGTTGAATCCACTCATCGCTCGAGTCAATCGCCTCGACAAGCTGGTTGTTGTCAACAATAAGGTCACCGCGTGCGGCGCCGTAACTATAAATTCTGGTGAACTGTGTGCCGACTGACTGGTTCAGTGTGGGTGCGGTCATGCGTTGGCCTCCATCAGGTCAAATGCTGCTGATAAGTCATCTGGTGTCTTGACGGCGACCGCCGGGATGCCCCGGAGTCCACGCTTCGCGAGACCAACTAAAGCGCCGGCAGGCGCAAGTTCAATAATTCCGGTGACGCCAGCATCCGCCAACGCATTCATGGTGAGATCCCAACGCACCGGTGACGACACCTGGCCAACCAACAACTCAACGAAGTGCTCGCCGACTTCAATGAGCGATCCATCACGGTTGGTAAAAATGGGGAGAGTGGGATCGTTCTTGGCGAGTCCAGCGGCGACCGTCTCCAGGTGAGCGACGGCGGGCTGCATGTAGTGCGTGTGGAATGCCCCAGCGACCTGCAGGGGGATAACGCGAGTGCCCTTGAGCGGTTCCTCGGCAAGTTTGGCGAGGGCATCGAGCGCTCCAGCGACAACAATCTGGCCGCCACCGTTGAAGTTTGCCGGCTGCAGCCCAAGCTCAGCAAGGCGTTCGAGCAGCGCTTCTTCATCGCCGCCGATAACCGCGGACATTCCTGTGTCCTCGAGGGCGGCCGCAGAAGCCATCGACGAGCCACGTTCAACAACGAAGCGGATTGCATCATCCTCAGAAAGGATTCCCGCCGCCGCCGCTGCCGTAATCTCGCCGACAGAGTGGCCAGCAACCGCACCGATGTGCTTACGGCGGTCGCCGCCGGTGAGCGCAGTGAGAGTCAGAAGACCGGCCGCAACGATGAGGGGTTGGGCAACCGCGGTGTCGCGGATAGTGTCGGCATCCGACTCCGTGCCGTGCTTGACGAGATCGATTCCCGCGACCTCAGAAATGGCCCCGAGCTGATCGCGCAGGGTTTCATCCTCGAGCCAAGGTACGAGAAAACCGGGGGTCTGGGAGCCCTGACCGGGCGCTACTACAACAATCACTTAGCTAGTCTGCCAATCTTTTCTCAGAAACGCTTGGATGACCCCACCAAACCTTTGGGGGATCGTTGTGTGAAATCACCAAAGAAGGAACGAGGCTAGTGTGAGCGGCCCGCGTCTGGGTCCGAAATCGACCCGACAATGAGTGCTGCCTGCAGGATTAGCGCTTCACGAGCCCCGGTAGCATCCCAGCCGATGACTTCGCTGACACGCTTGAGGCGATACCGCACCGTGTTGGGGTGCACGAAGAGTTCCCGCGCCGTCGCCTCAAGCGAGCGGCCGTTGTCGAGATAACACCACAGCGTGGTCAGTAGATCGGTTGAATGAGCCTGAAGAGGCTTGTAGATCTTGTTGATGAGCGTCGAACGCGCGAGCGGATCTCCAGCGAAAGCACGTTCCGGCAGTAGATCATTGGCCAAAGTCGGTCGTGGAGCGTTTCGCCACGACCGAGCAACGGCGAAACCTGCCAAGGCGGCCTTCGCGCTCTTAGACGCATCAACCAGACTCGCAACCTCAGGACCAAGAACCAGATGGCCACTTCCGAACCCGGGTTCGAGCTGTTCGGCGATCGTGATGAACGGGAGGGGCTCAGCATCCTCGCTCTTTTCAGAACGGGGAGCAGCGCGCCCGATCACCAAAACAAGGCGACTACCTTGAACACCGATCAGAACATCGGCATCCAAATGCCGCGCTGTGCGGCGAAGCTGGTCGACATCGAGCATCCGAGGTGCGGTGCCAACAAGCACACACACCTCTCCATGACCGTTCCACCCCAAAGCGGCAATGCGACTGGGGAGCTCGTTGTCGTACTCCCCGCTGAGAATCGAATCGACAACGAGAGCTTCAAGACGTGCATCCCAGAGTCCTCGTGCTTCAGCGGCTCGAGCGTAGACATCTGCCGAAGCAAACGCGATTTCCCGTGAGTAAAGCAGGATTGCTTCACGCAAGACATCGTCATCAGCCTTGACCCGTGCTTCAACAACCTCAACCGTGATGCGGATCAGCTGCAGCGTCTGTTGCAAGGAGACCGAGCGGAGCAGCTCGCGAGGTGCTGCCCCGAAAACATCTGCCGCAATCCACGGTGTCGTTGTCGGATCTTCGAACCAACTGATGAAGCTCGTAATGCCGGCCTGCGCCACGAGTCCGACAGCGGAACGCCGACCTGGTGGCATTTCGCCATACCAGGGCAGCGTGTCCTCAAGCTGTTTCAGTGTTGCTGTCGCAAGTTCGCCCGAAATCACACGCAACCAGGCGAGCGTCTGCGCCTTGGTCTTCTGTACCGGGGGAATGGTTGCGCCTAGCTTTCGCCGCCGGCAGAACCGGTGGTGCCTGCATTGACGTCATGGAGGCTGTACTTCTCAATTGCTTGAGCGGGAACAGCTGGGTCCATTTCGCCGCGCTTGACGAGTGACTCCAACGTGCGAACGACGAGCGAGTGGCTGTCGATCTTGAAGAAGCGTCGTGCAGCGGCGCGTGTGTCTGAGAAGCCGAAGTCATCAGCACCGAGCGTCGCGAAGTCGCCAGGTACGAACGCACGGATCTGATCCGGCACCGCATGCATGAAGTCAGTGACCGCAACAAACGGGCCCTTGGCATCCGCAAGCTTCGAGGTGACATACGGCACACGCGGCTCTTCGTTGGGGTTGAGGAAGTTGTATTCCTCAGCCGCAAGTCCGTCGCGACGCAACTCAGTCCACGAGGTGACTGACCAGACATCAGCAGCAACGCCCCAATCGGAGGCGAGAATTTGCTGCGCTTCGAGCGCCCACGGAACAGCGACACCGGACGCCAACAATTGTGCCTTCGGACCAGTGATCGTCGGAGCAGTCAAGTGATAAATACCCTTGAGAGCACCGTCGACGTCGAAGTTCTCCGGTTCGGCAGGCTGAACAAGAGGCTCGTTGTACAACGTCAAGTAGTACATGACGTTGGGATCCTCGTGCTCGCCGCCATACATACGCTCGATTCCCGCGCGAACAATGTGGCCAAGCTCATAACCGTATGCGGCGTCATAACTGACGACTGCAGGGTTAGTCGATGCCAGCAAGAGCGAGTGGCCATCAGCGTGCTGAAGCCCTTCACCCGTGAGCGTCGTGCGACCCGCAGTTGCGCCCATGATGAAACCGCGCGCCATTTGGTCGCCGGCAGCCCACATCGCGTCACCAGTGCGCTGGAAACCGAACATCGAGTAGAAGACGTAAACCGGGATGAGGGGCTCACCGTTGGTGGCATACGAGGTGCCGACGGCAGTGAAGGCAGCAAATGCTCCTGCCTCGTTGATGCCGACGTGCACAATCTGCCCCTGAGGGCTCTCCTTATACGCCAGCAACTGCTCACGGTCTACCGAGGTGTAGTGCTGACCGGCAGGGTTGTAAATTTTCGCCGTGGGGAAGTAGGCATCCATGCCGAACGTGCGTGCCTCATCCGGAATAATCGGAACGATCCGGTTACCAATTGACTTGTCGCGCAGCAGGTCTTTCAACAAGCGAGCGAACGCCATTGTGGTGGCGATCTCCTGCTTGCCTGAGCCCTTCTTGACGACATCGTAGGTCTTCGCCTCTGGCAGTGAAATCTGCGTGTACTTCGTGCGACGTTCGGGAACGTAGCCGCCGAGTTCGCGTCGGCGCTCCTGCAAATACTGAATCGCTTCGTCGTCTTCACCCGGGTGGTAGAACGGGGGCTGGTACGGATCTGCTTCGAGTGCGGCATCCGTAATCGGGATGTGCATTTCGTCGCGGAACTTCTTGAGGTTATCGAGCGTGAGCTTCTTCATCTGGTGGGTCGCATTGCGGCCCTCGAAGCTCGGGCCGAGACCGTAGCCCTTGACCGTCTTCGCGAGGATGACCGTTGGCTGGCCCTTGTGTTCACTGGCAGCCTTAAACGCTGCGTACACCTTGCGGTAGTCATGGCCACCGCGCTTGAGGTTCCACACCTGATCGTCGGAAAGGTGTTCAACCATTTTGAGCGTGCGGGGGTCGCGACCGAAGAAGTTCTCGCGAACGTAGGCTCCCGACTCTGCTTTATAGGTCTGGTAATCGCCATCGGGGGTTTGGTTCATGAGGTCGCGAAGTGCACCCTCATGGTCGTTGGCAAGCAGGTCATCCCACTCGCGGCCCCAAATCACCTTGATAACGTTCCAGCCAGCACCACGGAAGAAGCTCTCGAGCTCCTGAATGATCTTGCCGTTACCGCGCACAGGGCCGTCGAGGCGCTGCAGGTTGCAGTTGATGACGAAGTTGAGGTTGTCGAGCTTCTCGTTCGCGGCCCACTGGAGGGCTCCGCGGCTTTCGACCTCATCCATCTCGCCGTCACCCAGGAATGCCCAAACTTGTTTCTCTGAGACGTCGCGGATGCCGCGGTTGGTGACGTATTTGTTGTTCTGTGCCTGATAGATGGCGTTGATCGGGCCGAGACCCATCGACACGGTGGGGAACTGCCAAAACTCCGGCATAAGGCGCGGGTGCGGATAGCTCGAAATGCCGTTGGGTGCCTGAGACTTCTCTTGACGGAAGCCCTTCAGCTGATCTTCGCTCATGCGGCCTTCAAGGAAAGCACGAGCGTACATACCGGGGGAGGCGTGGCCCTGGTAGAAGATTTGGTCTCCACCAGATTCGTGGTCTGCACCACGGAAGAAGTGGTTGTGGCCTACTTCGTAGAGAGCGGCAGACGAGGCATAGGTCGAGATGTGCCCTCCGACGCCGACGCCTGGGCGCTGCGCGCGGTGCACGGTGATCGCTGCATTCCAGCGGATCCACGCACGGTAGCGACGCTCAAGAGTCTCATCACCCGGGAAGTCGGGTTCGTCATCCTTGGCGATGGTGTTGATGTAATCGGTGGTCGGGACCATCGGTACACCAAGGTGCAAATCTTTAGAACGCTTGAGAAGGCTGAGCATGATCTCGCGACCGCGCTCGTGGCCTTGTGCTGCAACGAGGGAGTCGAGTGATTCGTTCCACTCGGCGGTCTCCTCCGGGTCCTTGTCGGTGTTGGTTACCGAGTATGGGTCCTGGTCGTTTACCGTCACCGTTGACCTCTTTCGTGTAGAGAACAGAGTCGTGCGAGTCGAGGCACTACCGGGTTACGGATGTGATGGGATCAACTACGCCCATCGATTCTAGTTGTCGAATGCAGCAAGTCTCGAACCGAGGGTGATTGCGGCCTGAACTCACAGGTCACGCGCTTGCGAATGAAAGGTCTGAAGCCATGAAAATTGCTGTCGGAGATCACGCACCGGACTTTGAATTGAAAAATCAGCACGGTCAGCTGGTGCGATTGAGCGCCCTGCTCGCACACGAACCGGTGCTGGTCGTGTTTTTGCCGCTCGCGTTCTCTCTGGGGTGCACGAGTGAAGTCGAGACTCTTCACCGCGAAAGACAGCGTTTTGTGGATGCTGGGCTCGCCGTAGTGGTGGTTTCTGTTGACTCGACAGCCACGCTTCGAGCATGGGCGGATGCTGGCGCCTATGACTATTCGTTTCTTTCAGACTTTTGGCCGCATGGCGCTGTGGCCCAAAGCTTTGGTGTGCTTCTCGAAGACAAGGGTTTTGCTTCGCGAACGAGTTTCTTGATCGATCGATCGAGGATCGTGCGTGATGTTATTGAGGCCCCACTAGACGGCATCCGCGATTTTTCTCGGTATGAAGACGCGATTTCGTTGATGGAAATCGCCGAGTGGTCGTGAGCGTAGCTGCGGTGTTCAACGCCTTGTAAAAAAAACCTGTAACATTATCTCGCGCTGCTTCGCATTGCGACGCTGCGGGCCTTTAGCTCAGCTGGTAGAGCGCCACGTTTACACCGTGGATGTCATCGGTTCGATCCCGGTAGGGCCCACCGCAACAGAAAACCCCCGCAATCGCGGGGGTTTTCTTCGTTTTCGCCGCCTTTTCAGCGATAGGCTCCGGGCAAGATCGCGGGCGATCAACTCGGATTCGCCTTACCCTCGCGAGGTGGAGCATCATGTCAAATGATTTGCTAGATCCTGTGCTTGAAACGGCACGTCTGCATGCCGCGAGGTATCTCGAGGGGCTTGCGACCCGTCATGTTGGTGCGTTACACGGTCGCAATGAGATGTTTGAGAGCCTCCGCGCTCCGTTGCCGGTCAGCGGAGAAGACCCTTCGGCCGTAATTGACCTTTTAGCGAGTCAAGCTGAGGTAGGGATGACGTCGTGCAGTTCTCCTCGATATTTCGGGTTCGTGATCGGCGGCACTCAACCAGTGGCACTCGCAGCGGACTGGCTGGTGTCGACCTGGGACCAAAATGCAGGCATCCACGCCATTTCACCGTTCTCGGCCGCAGTGGAGGAAGTAGCGGCTGAGTGGATGCTCGAACTTTTCGATCTTCCGCGAGATTCTTCTGTCGGGTTCGTCACTGGTGGGCAGATGGCAAATTTCACTTGTCTGGCAGCGGCGAGGCACAACGTGTTGAGGCGAGTGGGGTGGGATGTAGAACTCGATGGGGTTGCTGGTTCCCCCCATGTCAATATCGTCGTTGGCGCGGGCGCGCACGTCACGATCGATGTGGCTCTCCGCTATCTCGGGTACGGAACCCGCTCGCTGTTGATTGTGGAGTCCGACAGTCAGGGACGTATGCGCGCAGACAAATTGCGCGAACTGATGGCGACGCTCGAAGGTCCGACGATCATCTGCGCGCAGGCAGGCAACGTCAATAGCGGGTCGTTCGATCCGTTGCGAGAAATAGCGGTGGTGGCCAACAAGGCTGAAGCATGGTTGCACGTTGATGGTGCCTTCGGTTTGTGGGCCCGCGCCAGCACGCAGCTGTCAGCGCTTGTCGACGGGATCGAATTGGCGGATTCATGGTCGACCGACGCCCACAAATGGTTGAACGTACCGTATGACAGCGGCGTGGCGATTGTGAAGCACTCTGCTGACCATCGTGCAGCGATGACATCATCCGCTTCGTATCTCATCCAAACCCACGGGCCAGAGCGAGACGCGATCGATTGGGTTCCTGAACTATCCCGGCGGGCGCGAGCCATACCGATTTACGCGTGTTTGCGGGCATTGGGCCGGAAAGGTGTTGCGGATCTCATAACGCGGGGTTGTGCGCGAGCCCAACAAATGGCGTCGATGCTGGAAGCAGAGGAAGGCGTCCAGGTTCTCAACGATGTCGTGTTGAATCAGGCACTGATTCGTTTCGGTGACGACGATGAAGTCACTCGTGCCGTTGTTGCTCACGTTCAAGATGAAGGAACGTGCTGGGCTAGCGGAACCAACTGGAATGGCCAAGCGGCAATGCGGATCTCGGTAACAAATTGGGCTACGTCAGAAGAAGACATCGCTCAGAGTGCTGTCGCCATCCTGTCGATCTACCAGAGGCTGCGACACGAATGAGGTCAGCGCAGCAATAGGCTGACCTAGTGCCGACAACTGCAACAAACCGGGCTGGATCTCTGGCCATAATTGGCGCGGCGGTACTGTGGGGCACTACGGGAACCGCAGCAAGTTTCTTCCCGGAAAACGTCAGCTCACTAGCTATTGGTGCCGTGACGATGATTGGCGGCGGAGTACTTCTCTTTCTTCGCAGTTTTCGGAGTTCCCAAGTTGCGTTGCGCGATTCACGTGCGCGACGGTGGCTGTTGCTCGGGGCGCTCGGGGTGGTCATGTATCCGCTCGCGTTTTACAGCTCAATGAATCTCGCAGGAATAGCTGTCGGAAACGTGGTTTCTCTGGGCACGGGCCCCCTCTTCGCGGCTCTCCTTGAACGCCTTATCGATCACAGGCACCTCAGCAGACTGTGGGCAGCAACAACATCAATCGCGCTGCTCGGAGTCATCCTCTTGGCGTTCGGTGGCAGTCACCTAGGCGCTACGACTAGCGGAACACTATTTCCCGGCGTGATTCTTGGTCTCGTCGCCGGGTTCGCCTACGCCCTCTACACCTATTGCTCAACGCGAGCTATCCGTATCGGTCACTCGTCGGACGCCACAATGGGCGCAATGTTTGGAACGGGCGCTCTCGGGCTGTTGCCCGTGCTCATTGCCTTCGGCGCGCCCATTCTTCACTCTGCTGGGAGTGTGAGCCTCGCGGTGTATTTGATCATCGGTCCCATGTTCGTGGCGTATGTCCTGTTTGGTCGAGGACTTCGAACAACCAGCAGTTCGACGGCGACCACGATCACCCTTCTCGAACCCGTTGTTGCGACGCTTCTTGCGGTGCTCATCGTGGGGGAGGTGCTTTCGCCGGTGTCGTGGGCGGGTCTTGGCCTCATATTTGTTGCGGTATCTGTACTGAGCACGGCTCGTCATCCCCGCAAAACACTGGACTCGTCTTAGTATCTGTGCATGGCATTCCACGACGACGTTGACGACGCGAACGATGCGAACGACAAAACGTCTTCCGAGCATGAGTTCGAACTACCTTTCCCTCGACGTGCCGCGTCGGGAGTGCCCGCTGCGAATTCGGCGGATGACGGCGATGACTCGAGGCCCGTCGACCTCAGCGAAGCGTCCACGGGGGGCGTTTTCGATTTGGATGCCGAATTTAATTTGGGCGCCGAATTTGACTTGGATACCGCGCTGGGTTTGCCCGCTTCGCCCGATATCGCAGCGCCGGCGGACTTGCCACCGCCTCCCAGCGCATCCAGTTCCGCCCCGATTGATTTGAACGAGGAGTTCGAACGTTCCGACCTTTCGGAGGGGCTCGACCAGGGAAAGCCGCCGTGGGCGATGGCGCCAGCTCCCGATCCAACGCAGGCTGTCTCTCAGCTCGAAGCGCCGGATGGTCTCTCAGACGAACAGCGCACGGCAGCAAGCGAATCGGATGATGCCGGGACGGCCCAGAACTCGGGCAGTTTCGAGAACGCTTCCGATGCCGATGGTGCTTCGGTCGACGACTTTGCGCCAAAGTCTGCTGCGGCAACACACGACGATCCGTACCAGATTCCTGCTGACTACACGACACCGGATTTCTTCGCTTCGCGCATCTCACGCCGTCGTGTAACTCCCGACGAGAACGATCTCGATAACACCGCAGAGAACGGTCCCGCGGACGACACTTCTCTAGAGGGCGCTTCGGTAGAGGGCGCTTCGGTAGAGGGCACTTCGGCGGAGAATACCGAGGAGCACGCGTCGCCCGTTAATATGCCTGCGGAACCGTTTGATGAACGCGGTCCGCAGGTCGATGAGTTTGCTGACTCGGCAGAACCAGAAGACACAGGTGACTTTGATTTCGATTCCCTGTTCGCAACGACAGAACCGGATAGCGCTGCAAGCCCCATGCCTGCAGGCGAGGATACGGCGGCGGATGTCGCGCCACCGTTGAGTGCAACGCACTCGGCTCCGGCCGACGATAACCTCGCGACCAATAACGTCTGGAAGCTTGGGCCACTCGAGCCCAACGTTCAGCCTGAGGCGCCCGACGAACCCGTAGATTCGGATGAGGTCACAGTTCCCGCTAACGGTGATTCGGCATCCGCTGGACTCCCGCCGGCGATTGAAGAGGTCATCGAGGGCGCACCGATGTGGAACCTCGACGGCGTTGATACTCCAGAGGCTGCCAGCGCTGCAGGCTCGAATGAGCCTTCGCCCCCAACTGCAGCGTCGCCTTTCGGAGGCTCACAGCCGGTCGAATTTCCTGCGGACGCGTTCTCCGCTGCCGCTGCCGAATTCGCTCCACAGGCAGCAGCTTCGTCATCTGTAGATGACCAGTCCGAGAACTCAGAGACGTCAGCGGCAGCGGGAACAGTTGATGCCGATGGCTTCCTGGTACTGCCTGAAGTCAGCGACGAGTCAGATCTGTTTGATGATTTCGACAATGACGAGCCGGAAGAGCCTTTCTTCACCCCATCCGCAGAGCCCGCGACGGACAGCGTTGCGACGGCGGACACCGAGTATGTTGCAGATGCTGCAGATGCTGCAGATGCTGCAGATGCTGCAGATGCTGCAGATGTTGGCGACGCTGCAGATGTTGGCGACGCTGCAGATGTTGGCGACGCTGCCGACACTCCCATTGACTCATCGGTCGCGCCATCCGAGGAGCAGCTGCCGGTCGTGCCATCCGACTCGTTAGCGGCATCTGCCGAAACAGAGCCTCCCGAAACAGGGCCTGCCGCGGAGACAGAGCCTGCTGCCGAAACAGAGCCTGCCGCAGAGACAGAGCCTGCTGCCGATCCACAGGTTGGCGTCGAGGAAGACTTTACTGCTGTAGCCGTCGTGCCTGCGGCCGATGGCGAACCGGTCGAACCCGCAGAAACTGATGCGATCGCCAAAGAGAGTGGCTGGGTCGACGCGCCATTCGCTTCGGCGGCTAGTGAATCACCGTCAGCAGCTTCGACGGCTGAGCGTTCTGAACCACAAATAGCTGAATCGCCCGCATCTGCAGAGCCGACTTCCGAGTCCGGAACGACTGACGACACAGCGATTGAGCTTACGGCCGAGCAGACTGAGACTCCTGAACTCGCGTATGAGTCGGAAATTCCCGCACCACCGGTACGGCGATCAATGGCTGACGATGAGCTGCTGAATTGGGCTGATAATCCGGAAAACCAGTCAACCGGCACCCTCAGCGTGATCGAAGTGCTCGAAGCTCAACTACGACTTCGCGAAGAAGAAGCTCGCGAATATCGTGAATGGGAAACAACACTTCGCTCTAAGGCAGCTCCTGTTCCTGAAGAGAGCGTCGAGTCAGTTCCCGTGGAAGAACGAGCATCCTCGGCTGAGTCACCAACTGAGCCCGCGGCGTCGAGTGAGCCCACTGCCGTTGCTTCGCCCGCAGCGTCAGAAACAGCGCCAGAACCCGTCGCGCCCGAAACGTCGGCAGCAGCACAATTGCCAGCCTGGGATGTGCCGCCGCCCAGCGACACCTGGGCACCCGGTGATGACTTCGACGACGAAATTCCGTTCGCCGCGCACGCAGACCCGACCGGGTCAATCACCCTGCCCCCTCTCAACGAAGAACCCACTAAAGCGACTCGTGACGACGACGAGGCTACCGCCTTCGCTGCAACCGGGTCATCTACGGTCGACCAGTCCGCTGCAGACGGAAGTGGCTTACCGAGCGACGCAACGTCGCCGACCTCAGAATTTGCTGCCGCTACGCCTGAACACGTGGATGAAAATGCAGCACAGGATGTCCCCAAAGCGGAGACTGAGTCCGCAGCTGATCCAGTCGTTCCGCACTTTGATGCAGAATCTGGTTTGTTGAGCCTTGACGAAATGTCGCCGATGCCAGCACCCGCAACACCACCAGTCGAAGACAGCGCCGCCGTAGCGGCTGGTCAATTTTCCTCATCTCCGCAATTTCCGGCCGACGAAGATGGCGACTACGACGAGATTCCTTTCACTCCGCCGCCTCTAGTCGAACCGATTACGGCGCCATCGACACCGCGCGCAAACCTCGACGAACACGTCTCTTTCGGAGACTTCGGTTTCACGCCGCCAATCACAGGAGACCCAGAAGCAGGTGACGAACCAGCGTCAGCTTCCGCGACGGCAGCTGCGAGTGACACCGACACCGAGGCTCCCTTCGCGTTTGATCTCGACTCGGCCGCAACATCCGCCGTCGCAGAATTTGAGAGTTCTGAGGCCGACCTGGCCGACAGTGCGAGCACGGACGGTGCCGTAGGAGACGACGGATCAACGTCGGCTGGCTCGCTAGCCGAAAGCGATACGGGCCCTGTTGCATTCAATTTCGCTTCGCAGGAAACACCGCGCTACGTTCCCGCAGCACCTGTGAGCTTTGATGACCTGCTCAAGACCGCTGGCCTCGAGGAGGCGATCGACGAGCCGGAAGCGAACGAGGATAATCCGTTAGACGCGTTCCTCGCCGAACCGCAGAGTGACGCAGCTCCAGCGTCCGAGGCTCGGCCGGAGTCCGAGTCCGAACTTGTGCAGCAGAGCGACCCGCTCGCCGCAGTGCAGACGGGTTCGTTCCCGATCGCCCAAACCGCGTTCGAAGAAGAATCCGACGATGCTGTAGACCCAAGCGATCGCCGGGTACCGCTGGCAGACCGGCCTGATTCGCCAGCTACAGACGACAGCAACCCCATCCCGTTTGCGGCAGCTGGAGCGGGTACTGCCGTTGCTACAGGGGCCGCAGCAGCGGCAACTCAGTCTGCATCAAGTGGCGTAGCCGCGCCAACGTCTGCCGCGATTCCGCCAGTGACAGACTCATCCGCTATTCCGCAGCCGATGCCCCTCGCGACAGCGATGGTCAGCCAGCAGCCTCTCGGCCTTGAAGACGTCGCTCCTACTGCGCAACGCGTTTTTAGTCTTGAGGAAAGCGGGCTTGAGCCGACTCCAATCGACCGACGCATCGGTCACGCCGCTCGTTTGTTCTGGCTCTGGTTCGCCGCGAACTCATCGATCATTAGTATCGGACTAGGAGCAGCAGTCTTTGCTGTGGGAATGAGTCTCCGGCAGTCTGTTGTGGCGATTCTCGCCGGTGTAGCACTGTCGTTCATCCCCCTTGGCCTAACGACACTGGCGGGCAAGCGAAGCGGCCAGCCCACAATGGTCATCTCACGATCAGCATTTGGGTTGATTGGCAACGTTGTTCCCTCGGTGATCGCGTTGATCGCTCGACTCTTCTGGGGAGCAGTTCTCCTCTGGGTCCTCGCGTCGTCCGTCGCCATCGTCCTGATCGGCTCCGACATGAATGTCGGCCTGGGTGATCGCCAGATCTTGCTGCTCGCTCTCGCGCTCTCGTTCCTCGTTGCGCTCGTGATCGCCTTCGCTGGCTACCCGCTGTTTGCGCGCATCCAGCTGATCCTGAGCATCATTTCGGGACTGTTGGTCGTTGGCCTCATCGTCTTCACTGCTCAGTACATCGATGTATCGCAGGCCCTTGCTACCCCAGACGGATCGTGGCTACTGACCGTTACAGGCGCGGTACTTGTCTTCAGCTTCTTAGGACTCGTCTGGGCTTACAGCGGTGCTGATATCGCGCGCTACCAACGCCCATCGTCAAGCGGACCGGCTTCAGCTCTCTCTGCCGCGTTCGGTGCCACTCTTCCCGCGTTCGTGCTGATTGCCTATGGCGCGCTACTAGCAGCGTCAGACCCGGCGATCGCTCGCGGTTTCTTGGCCTCACCACTCGACACCCTCCTACTGCTGCTTCCTGGCTGGTACCCGATTCCCCTCCTGTTGGCTGCGGGGCTGAGCCTGCTTTCCGGCATAACGCTGAGTCTTTACTCTGGTGGTTTCGCTCTACAAGCTGTCGGTGTGCGCCTCCCTCGCCAGTGGTCGATCGTCATTGTCGGAGTGCTCTTGGGGGCGCTGGCCGTCTTGTTTGCTTTCGGAGTGGATGGCGGAATCAACGAACTCTTCCGCGATGTGGCAACGACCCTTGCTGTGCCGACGGCAGCGTGGGTAGGAATCTTTGCCGCAGAAACGATGATTCGCACTCGCCGTCTCGACAGCGCCGCGCTGACTACGCGCGGAGGAATCTACCCAGACTTCCGGTGGGTAAACCTCAGCGCCTTCATCGTGATTTCGGCGATAGGGTTTGCGCTGACCAGCGCAACGATTGCATGGCTCTCTTGGCAGGGGTATGGCTTCGTAGCGTTGGGCATCGATCTCAGCTCTGAGCTGGCCGCAACCGACCTTGGGGTACTCGTCGCGCTCGTTCTCGGAATTCTCACGCCAATCGTTGCTGGCATCCCCGCGATCCGGCGTCAAGAAGCGGGCAGCCCTGATCGTGCTGCCCGCCCCGCCTAGACTGAAAGCGTGTCTACTACTGTTGCCGAAGTAATCGCTGCATCCGAAAAACTCTGGCCGTCTTCTGGGGCCGAGTCGTGGGATGCGGTCGGTCTCATTGCGGGTGATCTCGATGCACCGGTGTCAAGAATTTCCCTCGCAGTTGATGCTGTGCTGGACACGGTGAACGAAGCGATCGAAGATGACGCTGACATCCTCATCACCCACCACCCATTACTGTTGCGCGGCGTCACGTCAATTGCGAGCGACCGCTATAAGGGCGCAGTTCTTACCAAACTTGTCAGGGCCGAGTGTGCGCTCCTCGCTGCACACACCAACGCGGATGTCGTTGAGACCGGTACTTCTGGGCGCTTCGCAGCACGGTTGGGCCTCACTGACGTTGCACCGATCGTTGCTGGTCAGACTCCGGATCGCGGCATCGGTCGCACCGGAAATTTGCCAGAGCCAATGACGCTCGGCAGACTCGCTCGTCTCATTGGCGAGATCTTGCCGCCAACAGCGACCGGCATCCGAGTCGCTGGTGATTTCGATCAGCTCGTGCAATCGGTGGCGCTGTGTGGGGGAGCCGGTGACGCATACTTGAACGAGCCGGCGGTTCTTGCCGCTGATGTGTACATCACGAGTGATTTGAGGCACCATCCGGCCTCGGAGGCACGAGAGAACGCTCGCCTCATGAAGGGCCCGGCGCTTGTGGATGTTTCGCATTGGGCAAGTGAATGGCTGTGGCTGGAGGCTGCAGCAGAAGAATTACGGGCTTTGCTCCCAGAAGTCATGATTACGGTGAGCGAACTGCGCACCGATCCTTGGGATTTTGCGGTTGTGCAGTAAGCGCACCGGTAGACAGAAAGAAGTATCACTATGGCGTTAACTGCTAGCCCAGCCGACCAGGCATTACTCCTCGACTTGCAGGCGTTTGACACAAAGATTTCGCAGCTTGAGCACCGTACCAAGAAGCTCCCGCAGCACGAGGCACTAGCGGAGTTGCAACAACACCGAGACAAGCTTCAACTGACCCTTCTTGAAGAGCGTGGAATCAAAGAAGATATCGAGCTTGAGCTGAGTCGTATTGACTCCGATGTGAAGGTTGTTGACGCCCGTATCGCTCGGGACAGCGCCCGTCTCGATGCAACGTCGTCGGCAAAAGACGCGGCGGCTTTCGAACACGAGTTGACCGCACTGCGAACGCGCTTGAGCAACCTCGAAGACATTGAGCTTGCCGTTATGGAGCGCCTCGAGGGTCAGCAGAAAGTTGTCGACAACCTCATTGAGCAGGGCCAAAACCTTACTGCCCAGACTGCTGAGCTTGAAGCAGCCCGAGATGAAGCTCTTCGAGAGATTGAGGCCGAGTTGGGCACCGTGCGGGCGGGGCGTACTGCGCTCCAGAGCACGATTCCTGAAGACCTCCTCGCTCTCTACGAGCGCCAGCGCACTCGCTACGGAACCGGTGCTTCGCTCCTGCGAGGAGGCGTTTCCTTGGCATCCGGTGTGAAGCTTCTCGAGAACGAGATGCAAGAAATTCGCGCGGCAGCTCCCGAGGCGGTCATCATGTGTGCCAGCAGCGAAGCAATTCTGGTGCGCACGGACCAGTCCGGACTCTAGCGCCACAGCACTGTGGTGTGCCACCTGCAGCTCGAACGATAGGATTGACAGCTGAATGGGTCGGCAAGACGGTCGCGTTGCCCGCAAGGGTACCGAGGAACGTCCGGGCTCCGTAGAGCAGGATGGTGGGTAACACCCACCCGGGGTAACCCGCGAGAACAGTGCAACAGAAAACAGACCGCCACAGGTTTCGACCTGGGGTAAGGGTGAAACGGTGGTGTAAGAGACCACCAGCGGCCGGGGTGACTCGGTCGGCTAGGTAAACCTCGTCCGGAGCAAGATCAGACAGAAGACGCTAAGGCTGCTCGCCGAGTCTTCGGGTAGATCGCTAGAGGTGTGCGGCAACGTACATCGTAGATAGATGACCGTCCAGCACGAGATCTCGGTCTCGTGTGAACAGAACCCGGCGTACTAGCCGGCCCATTCTTCTCTTCGGTTAGACGATTCCTGAGGTTCCGAGCAAAGTTCCGATAAGGAACGTTGTTGCGAGAGCCAGTGCTCCACCGATCACAATTCTTAGCGTAGGGCGCAGCCAATGGTTGCCGCCGACCCTAGCCGAGAGAGCACCGGTGATGATGAGCGCGGTGAGCACCGCGATGAATGTTGCGAGTACCCGCACCGGTTCGGGAGCGAGAAGGATGGCTGCTACCGGCAGTATCCCACCGACGGTGAATGCCAACGCCGATGCTCCAGCAGCGTCCCACGGGCTAGTAACGGCATGTTCTGTGATCCCGAGCTCGGCTTCCAGATGCGCGGCCAACGCGTCGTGTTCGGTGAGTTCTTTCGCTACCTGCGTGGCCGTAGCCAAACTGATGCCCTTTGACTCATAAATCGCCGTCAGCTCGGCAAGCTCCTCTTCAGGCATTTCGGCAAGCTCTCGTCGTTCTTTCTCGATGAGTGCGCGCTGGCTATCGCTTTGACTGCTGACGGAAACGTACTCGCCAAGAGCCATCGAGATCGCACCGCCGACCAGCCCGGCAATGCCGGCAGTGAGGATGGGCGCTATAGCTGACGTCGCTCCAGCAACACCGACGACAATCGCCGCAACAGACACAATTCCATCATTGGCTCCCAGAACTCCAGCGCGAAGCCAGTTAAGGCGCCCTGCGAGATCTCCGGTGTGGGGTTCATTCGGGTGAATACTCACGACTTATTCCTTTACGGCAAGGGCGGCTGCGCCAAGAATGCCAGCATTGTTGCGCAGCTCTGCAGGGATGATGGGGGTAGTGAGCTTCAATAATGGCAAGAACTTTTCGTGGCTTTTTGAGACTCCGCCTCCGACAAGGATGAGGTCGGGGGAGAAGAGCAGCTCGAGGTGTGAATAGTAGCGCTGCAGTCGCTTTGCCCACGATTTCCAACTGAGTCTGCGACGTTCCTTCGCTGCGAAAGATGCCCCCTTTTCGGCATCACGACCGCCAATGAGCAGGTGGCCGAGCTCAGAGTTCGGGATGAGCGTGCCGTTGTAGATCAGCGCGCTGCCGATTCCCGTTCCCAACGTTGTGAGTAGCACGAGACCGCGAACGCCTTTTGCGGCACCGTAGCGAACTTCGGCGACACCAGCGGCATCCGCATCGTTGACAAAGTGGATGTCGCGCCCGAGTGCTTTCTCGAACAGTTCTTCCGCTTCGAGGCCGATCCATTCGTCAGAGATGTTGGCTGCTGACATGGTTTTTCCGTTGTGAACGATGGCAGGAAAGCAGATTCCGATGGGCATGTCCTCAGGGATGCCACCGAGTTTCTCGATGAGTTCGACGACGACATCAATGATGGCGTGTGGTTTGCCCGACTTGGGCGTCGCGAGCTTCTTTCTCTCGCTGACAAGTTCTCCGGTACTTGTATCGACGATGGCACCTTTGATTCCCGTGCCGCCAATATCGATGCCTAGAGCCTGAGTCATTGTGTGTCTCTTTCGCGTAGTTAGGGAAGCGTCAGAATTTCAGTGCCGCGTTCTGTGACGACCATCGTGTGCTCGAATTGTGCGGTCAAACTCTTGTCGCGGGTTGTGACCGTCCAGTCGTCTTCCCATTGATCCCACTCGTGAGTTCCGAGCGTGAGCATTGGTTCGATTGTGAAGACCATCCCGACCTCAATGAGGTCATTGAATTGCGGCGCCGAATCGTAGTGGGGAATGATGAGGCCGGAGTGGAAGGCTTCGCCAACTCCGTGGCCAGTAAAGTCCCGAACAACGCCATAGCCGAAGCGCTTGGCGTATGACTCGATTGCACGACCTATGACGTTAACCTGGCGGCCGGGAGCTACAGCCTTAATTCCACGATTGAGTGCTTCTTGAGTTCGCTCGACGAGGTTGCGCGCATCTTCTGACACTGTGCCGACCAGGAAGGTCTTGTTGAGGTCTCCGTGCATCCCGTTTTTGTATGCGGTGATATCAATGTTGATGATGTCACCTTCTTCGAGCACGGTGTCATCGGGAATCCCGTGACAGATCACCTCATTGATGCTCGTGCAGCACGATTTGGGAAAGCCCCGATAGCCCAGGGTGGATGGGTAGGCTCCACGGGAGATCATGTATTCGTGAGCGATCTGGTCGAGTTGTGCGGTGGTAACGCCCGGTGCGACCGCGGCGCCTACCGCTTCAACAGCACCGGCTGCGATCTTGCCAGACTCACGGATGCGGTCAATCGCTTCTGCACTGTAGACATCAGACCCGGTGAACGGGCGTGGTGCCTTCTTGCCGACATACTCCGGACGGGTTATTGACGACGGAACTGCGAGTGGGGGTGGGATTACTCCCGGAACGAGGTGACCAGATTTATTCCGAGGCATCTGACCAGTCTACCGGCGTAGCCTTGTGCTTAACGAAGGGACGAGACCATGACGCAATGGTGGTACAACCATAAGACCGGTGAAGTCGAAGAGGGCCCACAATCTCTCGGGGTAGATCGGGACGGTCCGTTTGATAGCCGTGAGAGCGCTGAGCGCGCACCCCAGATCATCGCCGAACGAGCTCGCAAGTGGGCCGAAGAGGAAAAGGCAGACTAAGTCGTGTCCGCGCTGTTCTACAGCGGGGCGCTCTAATAGGAGTGTTCCGCTGTGGGATAGATTCCTGCTTCGACTTCAGCGCGATACTCAGAGACGGCACCGGAAAGTGTCGAACGCAGATCGGCGTACTGCTTCACAAATTTGGGGATGCGGCCCTTCGTGAGTCCCGCCCAGTCCGTCCAGACGAGCAACTGCCCGTCAACGTGGGGGCCGGCGCCAACACCGATCGTGGGGATCCTGAGCGCTTCGGTGATCTTGGCGGCAGCATCCGCAGGAACCATTTCAAGCACAACAGCGAATGCACCGGCCTCTTGAACCGCGAGTGCATCCTCAAGCAACTGTTCGAAACCTTCGCCTCGCCCTTGAATGACGTGCCCGCCGAGGCCGTGTTCACTCTGCGGGGTGAAGCCGATGTGCGCCATGAGAGGGATGCCGGAGTCGACAATTCGACGGATCTGTTCGGCACTGCGAACTCCGCCTTCAAGCTTCACGGCGTGAGCGCCCGTCTCTTTCATGAACCGGAACGCGGTGTGGAGGGCTTCATCCGGGCCAGTCTCGTAGGAGCCGAATGGGAGATCCGCAACGACAAAAGCGCGGGTAACAGCGCCTGCTACCGCCCGCGTGAGCGGAATGAGGTCATCGATGCTGACCGGCAAAGTTGTGTCATAGCCGTAAACGTTGTTACCTGCGGAGTCCCCGACTAGCAGAAAGTCGATGCCGGACTCGTCAAAAATGCCAGCAGTTAGTTGGTCATAGCTGGTTAGTCCAACGATCTTGATGCCATTCTCTTTTGCCGTCTGAAAATGGCGAGTGCGGACACGTTTCAGGTTGGCTTGCGCGGCAGCTGCTGCAGGGTCAGTCATACGGGTAAGTCTAACGACACCGCAGCAGCCGATGATTGGGTCGCGCGGCGGCGATTGCGCTGCAATGCCGCTTCAGAGCAAGTAGCCTAAGGAAGGCACAATCGACGTCGCGGTTTCGCGACACGGCACGGATCGAGGGACTCAATGTCAATGGACAAGCAGCGCGACTTCGTTCTTCGTACGATCGAAGAACGTGGAATCAAGTTCGTTCGTCTCTGGTTTACGGATGTCGTCGGAACCCTCAAGAGCGTTGCTGTTGCTCCTGCCGAAATCGAGGGCGCGTTTGCCGAAGGATTGGGCTTTGATGGTTCAGCGATTGAAGGTTTTACCCGCGCTTACGAAGCAGACATGCTTGCGCATCCAGACCCCACAACTTTCCAGATTCTGCCGTGGCGTGGCGAGATTGATCCCACAGCACGCATGTTCTGTGACATCACAACGCCAGATGGCCAGCCTGCAGCTTCTGACCCCCGCAATGTTCTGAAGCGCACACTCGAAAAAGCTGCGGATCGCGGCTTTACTTTCTACACACATCCTGAGATCGAGTTCTACCTCCTCAAGTCGAGCAAGCTGAAGAACGGTAAGCCGCAGCCCGTCGATTCAGCCGGCTTCTTTGACAACGTTCCTGGCGGAACAGCACACGATTTCCGTCGCCGTTCTGTGCGGATGCTCGAAGACCTGGGCATTTCGGTTGAGTTCAGCCACCACGAGTCTGGTCCTGGCCAGAACGAAATCGATCTTCGCTACGCAGATGCGCTGACGACGGCTGACAACATCATGACGTTCCGCACGGTGATCAAAGAGGTCGCAATCGAGCAGGGCGTTTATGCAACGTTCATGCCGAAACCGATGTCCGACCAGCCAGGTTCTGGCATGCATACCCACATGTCGCTCTTCGAAGGCGACCAGAATGCGTTCTACGACGCGAGCGGTCACTACCAGCTTTCCAAGGTCGGGCGGCAATTCATGGCTGGCGTTCTCAAGCATGCACCCGAAATTACAGCGGTCACGAACCAGTTCGTCAACTCCTACAAGCGGCTCTGGGGTGGCGACGAGGCGCCGAGCTTCGTAACGTGGGGCCACAACAACCGTTCTGCACTCGTCCGGGTTCCGCTGTACAAGCCAGGCAAGGGCCAGAGCGCTCGCATCGAATACCGTGCCCTCGATTCTGCAGCGAACCCGTACTTGGCATACTCGCTTTTGCTCGCTGCTGGGCTCAAAGGCATCGAAGAAGGCTATGAATTACCTCTAGAAGCTGAAGACGCCGTCGGTGACCTTTCCGAGCACGAGCGCCGGGCTCTCGGCTACGAGCAGTTGCCGTCGAATCTCAATGATGCTCTCGCGATCATGGAGAGTTCCGAGCTCGTCGCTGAAACGCTGGGGGAGCAGGTCTTCAATTTCGTTCTCCTCAACAAGCGACGCGAATGGAAGGCATACGGCGCTCAGGTGACTCCCTATGAGCTGGAGAGCAACCTAGAGATTCTCTAGAGGACGCCGACGTCTCATGTCTAAGTCTCCCTATACTCTGACCGAACTCGCCAAGCTGGGTTTCCTAGAACTGAGCGAAGCGCGTGAGCGGCTTCTTGCTCTCGATCGTCCTGAAGTTCCGCAACTTTTCGCGCGAGCGGCAGATCCCGATCAGGCGTTACGGCTGCTGTTATCGCTCTCCGAAACGGCACCAGAAAAGCTTGAACCCATTCTCGAAGACGCTGCCGCTGCGGTGCGTCTTGTGCAGATCTTGGGTGCGTCATCCGGGTTGGGCGATTTCTTTGTCCGCCATCCTCAAGAATTGGATGCTCTTTGCTCGCCTATCGAGGGCCCGCCAACGCCAGAAGAATACGTGGCGAAGCTGGCTGAGGCGACGGTGGGGCTTGACGGCGAAGACGCGTGGGTCGCATTGCGAATCCGCTACCGGAGCGAACTGGCCAAGCTAACGGGGTGGGATTTAGCGCAGGAAGATCCCCTTGCTGCTGTGGACCGTGTGGCGATGGCACTGGCGGATCTCGCGGGGGCAGCGCTAGAAGAATCGCTAAACATTGCTCGCCGCACAGTCAATTTTCCCGCATCTGATATCGCGGGCACTCGGGTCGCAATTATCGGAATGGGGAAAGCCGGCGCCCGCGAACTCAATTATGTGTCGGATGTCGACGTCATTTTTGTCACCGAGCCGGATGGCATCGAGGCGAACCGTGCTGTCGACATCGCAACGAGCCTTGCTGTTCAGACGATGCGCGGAATCAATGACCTCACCCTTGAACCCGGGCTGTGGGAAGTCGACGCCAATCTCCGACCAGAGGGCAAAGACGGTGCGCTGGTTCGTACGTTGGAATCGCATCTTGCCTACTACGAACGCTGGGCAGACAGTTGGGAGTTTCAAGCACTCCTCAAGGCCCGACCGATTGCGGGCGATCAGGACCTCGGCGAACGCTACGTTGCCGGAGTTGCGCCGATGGTGTGGTCGAGTGCATCCCGCGAGAACTTTGTTGCGTCGGTCCAGCGGATGCGGGAGCGGGTAACAGAGAACATCCCGCCAGAAGAACGCGACGTGCAACTCAAACTGGGCCCCGGTGGCTTGCGTGATATTGAATTCACTGTTCAATTGCTGCAACTTGTGCACGGACAAAACGACGAAGAAGTGCGTCAAACTTCGAGTCTGCGGGCACTCATCGCTCTAGCGGAGCAGGGCTATATCGGCCGTACTGAGGCGGGCGAGTTTGCGCGTGATTACCGGTTCCTCCGCCTATTGGAGCATCGCATCCAGTTGTCACGACTGCGGCGCACTCACCTGATGCCGCGCGATCCTGATGATCTGTGCGTCTTGGCTCGCGCTACTGGTGTTGCTAAGAGTGCAAGTGATCTGACCGAGCAGTGGCAGCGGACCAAGATTGCGGTTCGTCGTTTGCACGAGCGCCTGTTCTATCGCCCGCTCCTTTCAGCTGTCGCCGCTCTTCCAGAAGAAGGGCTCGCGCTGTCTAGCGATCAGGCGTCGGCGCGACTTGCTGCTATCGGCTTCCTCGATCCGAAAGGTGCTCTTGCCCATATTGCGGCACTCACCGGGGGAGTCAGCCGCCGAGCGACTGTGCAAAAGACACTTCTTCCCGTCATGTTGCAATGGTTCGCTGACGGAGCGGACCCCGACTATGGGCTTTTGGCTTTTCGACGACTCAGCGAGGCTCTCGGAGAGGCGTACTGGTTCCTGCGGATGCTGCGAGACTCCTCAGGGGCAGCGGAGCGGCTCACCCAAGTGCTCTCCTCATCGAAGTATGTCGGTGGGCTTTTTGAGAGGATTCCCGAGGCGGCCGCCTGGTTGGAATCAGAGAAGGAGCTTCGCCCCCGATCGGCGGACGTCTTGCGGGATGAGGCACGAGCAATCGTCGCGCGTCATCGCGGTGACGAGGATGCCGCGGCAGTCGCGCTGCGCACTGCGAGGCGACGTGAGGTGTTACGTCTCGCACTTGGCTCGATCCTCGGAGTTATTTCTATTCAGGAGTTGGGCCGTGGTCTCAGTGATGTGACCACAACAATCCTCGAGGGCGCGTTGGCGGTGCTCCGGCCCGAGCCCGACGGCATAGAGTTCGGCGTAATTGCGATGGGGCGCTACGGCGGTGCGGAGTCTGGCTTCGGCTCAGATACCGACGTGATGTACGTCTACCGAGCCACGGATGCCGAGAGTGAAGTTGCCGCCAAACGAGCGGAAGCTCTCGCTAAGGGGCTCAAACGCATCACGGAAGATGTGAAGTTGCCGCTCGACTTGGATCTCGACTTGCGGCCAGAGGGGAAGAACGGCGCAATAGTGCGCTCATTGGACTCCTATCAGGCCTACTACGAGCGTTGGTCACTCACGTGGGAAGCACAGGCGTTGTTGCGTGCGCGCGGCGTAGCGGGCGATCTGGGGCTGCTAAACGACTTTGAAACCTTGGCTAATGGTGTTCGCTATCCGAAAGCGATTTCTCCCCAAGATGTACGCGAAGTGAAGCGGATCAAAGCCAGAGTCGAGTCCGAACGACTTCCGCAAGCTGCTGACCCCTCGCGACACCTCAAACTGGGACGCGGGTCGATTAGCGATGTCGAGTGGTTTGTCCAGTTGCTTCAACTCCAGCACGGCGCACGGGTGCCGGGGCTCCGCACGACGTCAACTTTGGATGCACTTGACGCTGCTGTGGCAGAAAAACTCGTCATTGCCTCTGATGCTGCCCGGTTGCGTGAAGCGTGGATTTTGGCTTCGCGCGCACGCTCCGCAATCACCCTGTGGACGTCAAAGTCTGCCGACGTGCTTCCTAATGATCGGCTCCAGCTAGAGGGTATAGCCCGAATGCTGGAGTACCCACCTGGCTCTGCTACCAAACTCGAAGAAGACTACCTTCGTGCAACCCGCCGAGCTCGACGGGTCTTCGAGCGACGCTTCTATGGTGTCGCGAATACCGTCCGCCGCTAGCCGGGTTAACGCAAATCGGGCCGCACCCCGAAAGGTGCGACCCGATTATGTGCTGTGTTAGCGCTTAGACGCCGAAGTACAGTTCGTACTCGTACGGGTGCGGGCGCTGTGCGAATGGGAGCAGTTCGTTCGTACGCTTGTAGTCGATCCAGGTCTCAATGAGGTCCTTGGTGAAGACGTTTCCTTCCATGAGGAACTCGTGGTCACCTTCGAGAGCTACGAGAGCTTCTTCAAGAGAGGCAGGAACCTGAGGAATCAGGCGTGCTTCCTCGGGAGGCAATTCGTAGAGGTCCTTGTCGACGGGCTCGTGCGGCTCAATTTTGTTCTTGATGCCGTCAAGGCCAGCCATGAGCTGGGCAGCGAACGCGAGGTAGGGGTTACCTGATGCGTCGGGTGCGCGGAACTCGATGCGCTTTGCCTTGGGGTTCGTTCCGGTAATCGGAATACGGATGGAAGCCGAACGATTTCCGGCCGAGTACACGAGGTTCACGGGAGCTTCGAATCCAGGGATCAAACGACGGTACGAGTTGACGGTCGGGTTGGTGAATGCGAGCACCGCTGGTGCGTGCTTGAGCAGTCCACCGATGTACCAACGAGCCACGTCGCTGAGTCCGCCATAGCCCTTTTCGTCATAGAACAACGGAGTTCCGTCGTTCCACAGCGACTGGTGCGTGTGCATTCCCGAGCCGTTGTCGCCAAAGAGCGGCTTCGGCATGAACGTTGCAGTCTTGCCCCATTCGTTCGCCGTGTTCTTGACGATGTACTTGAACTTGAGGATGTCGTCGCCAGCGTGAACCAGAGTGTCGAACTTGTAGTTGATCTCACCCTGCCCTGCCGTGCCGACCTCGTGGTGGCTGCGTTCGACGTCGAGTCCGACATCGATGAGCTTGACGACGATGTCGTCGCGCAAGTCAGCGTGCTGGTCGACGGGGGAGACGGGGAAGTAGCCGCCCTTGAATGGCGTTTTGTTTGCGAGGTTTCCGCCTTCTTCCGTGCGTCCGCTGTTCCAAGCACCTTCGCTGGAGTCAACTTCGTAGAAGCTCTTGTTGGCGCTTACTTCGTAGCGAACATCGTCGAAGATGTAGAACTCTGCCTCGGAGGCGAAGAAAGCAGTGTCGGCGATTCCCGTCGACGTGAGGTACTTCTCAGCCTTCTTGGCTACCTGGCGCGGGTCGCGAGGGTAAATCTCACCATTGCGCGGGTTGTAGATGTCGAAAATGATGATGAGGGTGCGCTCGACACGGAACGGGTCAACGTATGCGGTGGTGACGTCGGGGATGAGCTGGAGGTCTGATTCGTGGATCGACTGGAAACCGCGGATTGATGAACCATCAAAGAGCTGGCCTACGGTGAAGAAGTCTTCGTCGACGGTGGCAGCAGGAATGTTGAAGTGCTGCTGGATTCCGGGCAGATCGGTAAACCGGATGTCGAGAAACTTCACGTCTGTGTCCTTGATAAATGCAAGAACCTCAGACGAATTGGAAAACTTCGGATGAGACATTGAGTGGAACTCCAAGGTGTTCATTGGCGATCGGCTGTCGTTACAACCACCTCTTAGGGTACAGAACCCGAGTTTCACAATCATCACCGAATTGTTTCGGGCGTGTTACATGAGAGGTATTGGTTAGGCTGAGGCAGTGAATCAGCAGCAAAACTCTAACGATCAGTGGCCGGGCAAGCGAATCGGACTCCCTGCCGAGGGCCCACGTTCGATTGTGCGACTCGGCCGTCGCCTTGTCGCCTTGGCGATCGACTGGGGTTTTGCCGTCGTTGTATCGATTGCCTTTTTTGATTATGACGCGTTCGCGACCCTTGCTGTTTTCGTGACAGCCGAGATCGTCTTGCTCATCACAGCGAATGGCAGCTTCGGGCACATCATTATGGGGATGCGAGTGGTGCCCCTTGCCGGAGGCTACCTCGGTGTCTGGCGTCCCATTGTGAGAACGCTCCTCATGGCCATTGTGATCCCGGCGGTGATTTGGGACATCGATCAGCGAGGCATGCACGATCGACTAGCAGGGACTCTACTCGTTCGTCGCTAGCCCGGCAGGTCTGCGCAAGCAGCACACTCCTGCACGTGGCGCGAGAAGTGCTAAGCGCGTTGTGAGCGCTGCGCGCGGGCTTTCATCGGATCGATTCCCTTGGGAATGGGCAGCCCATTCTTGTCGAGGGACGTAAGACGATTCGAAATCGCGAGTATTTCTGGCTTGCGGAGAACGCTCTTGAGGCGACCGAGGGCGGGGGCAAGTTTGTGAAGCGGCACCGACTCAGCGTCAGGGCCGACATAAATGAAATGGACGGGAACGTTGGGCAAGAAGCGAACAAGCTTGCGACGTTCGTCTTCAAGCATCTTTTGCGTGCGGCTTCGCGGGCCTTCGCCGATTAGTGCGACGCCACCCTTGCCGACCGCACGATAGACAGCATCCTGGGTCTTGGGGCTAATCGCGACCGGCATTTCGCTCGCGGTCCAGCCGCGGCGAAGAGAGCTCTTCAAAACGGCGCCAACTGCACCGGGCTCGCCAGCGATCTGCGAGTAGGCAGCGCGTTCGGCGCGACGACCGAGAACGATGAGGAAGGCGAGGAGTCCAGCCATAACGCCAGCAATGATATAGAGGACGAAGCCGAGTACGTTGTCTGCAGAGAGCAGGAACGCAAGGGCGAGTCCGACGACTATCGGCAGCAGGAATGCGAGCAAGAAGAACCATACTGCGAGGTTGTCGTACCGCCTCGTCATCTGGAAGACCTGATACATCTGCTTGATGCGGCCTGGTTCTTTTGGAGCCTTTGTCGTCTTTTCTCTGCGTGCCATGCTTCTAGGATACGGCCTAGAGCGCGTTCCGGAATTCCGGATCTGAGCTCTCGCCGCAATCGGATCGTTCTCAAAGGAGAGGCGCGCCCACCTCGCCCCAACGGGTAGGGGTAATGGACGGTTTTCCCCAGCTCGCCTCTCGTCCCCAGTGCCCCCGGAATTCTCCGCAAAGAATGGTTCCGTGACTGATGACGTTGTGGCTGGCTATAGGAGTGTTCGGGTTCTGGAAGAGAACGCTCGGGCACGCCTTGTTCTTGCCCACGCTCGACAGCTGAAGCGGATATCCGCACAAGATCAGCACTCTGTAACTCCGCAATCATCTGCGGAAAGCTGGCCTGAAATTCGATCTCTCAAACAATTCCCGAAGACCACGACGAGCACGCAAATACTTAATGAGATCCACTGTCTCTCTCTGGCTAGTGGTCGTCACGTTCCCGATATCGACGATGTGGCTGCGTCCGCGGACGACGAGCCGATTCTGGTCGTGCGATGGGGCGGAGGCGTTTCGCTCCGAAAGATTCTGCGCGATCGCAACTCGTTGCGTCCAGGCGAGGCGATCACGATCGTTGCACCGCTCCTGACGTCACTCGGCCGTGCGCATCGATCGGGTGTCGCGATCGTCGCAATAAATCTGGATGCCGTCCAATTTGATGAGACGGGGTGCCCATTCTTTACTGATTTCAGTTTCGCGCAGCTTCATACCGCACCGCGAACACCTCATGAGCTCCAGATTAACTGTGCTTTCACCGATGATCGTCGATTGTTGGCACAGCTCGCTCGAAGCGTTCTCGCCGCTGTGCGCGGTGATCGAGACGGGCAGCGTGCGGTGTGCGAGCTCGATGATTGGCTCGCTGACGATGCTCACTTCGATGAACCTAACTGGGATCACCACCTAGAGAGGCGACTGTTCAGCATTGGCGCTCCTGAGCCGCTGCGGCTCAACAGCGATGACTCCCAGTCCGCCGCTGAGGAACCGACCGCCCTCCGCGTGAGTGCTGTCGTCGATCGTACGGTGCACACTGAGAGCGAAGCCAGTTCCGTTCTTGCTCTACCGCCGTGGCTCGACCTTGACCTCACGCAGGTGCTTGAGTTAGTGCGCCGGCGGAGCGCGGCGGGGATTCGTGCGGCATCTGCGTGGTGCAGGCCCGTTCGCAAGCGAACGTGGCTGTTCGCGACTGCTGGCCTACTCTGTGTGGTGCTCGCTGGCGTGGTCCTCGCCGTCGATGCAACCGATGAGGGCGAGGCTGCAGTGCAGGCGAATCGACTCTCCGGTCCGGTGGAGGAAGAACCAACTGAAATCACTGAGGAAACGGTCGATGCGCCGGTATCGGTGGCGCTGCTCGGGGGTGAGGCCGCGGATGCATTGCCTGTGTTGTTGAAGGCAAGGTCAGAATGTCTTCGAGACCTCTCCACGGTGTGTCTTGAGTCTGTTTCTCTTGTCGGCACCCCGTCGTATGCGAGCGATGTCGCGCTGGTCAACGCCGTACTCGCTGGCGGTGAGTTCCCGACTGCGTCGCTTTTCGCTATCGAGAAAAGTGTGGAAGTTCAACAACTTGGGGATAGCGTCCTTTTTGAGTTCGCGACAGCGGATACAAGCAAACCGGCCTCGATCCTTCTGGTGAAGGGCGAGGCCGGTTGGCGAATAAGAAGCTACACGCTTGCTCAGTAGTGCGTAGTTATCTAGATTCCGAGCTTGTCGGCGAAATCGCCACCCTCGAGACGGTTCTTCATGTCAACGAGGAAACGAGCTGCGTCGGCGCCATCTACGATGCGGTGATCGTAGCTGAGAGCCAAGTAGACCATCGAGCGGATGCCGATTGAGTCACCGTTAGCGTCGCTGATGACAACGGGCTTCTTCGTGACGATTCCGGTGCCGAGGATGGCGGATTGCGGGAGGAACACAATCGGAGTGTCGAAGAGTGCGCCGCGCGAACCTGTGTTGGTTAGCGTAAACGTTCCTCCAGAAAGCTCGTCGGGCGTGAGCTTGTTGTCGCGGGTTCGCTTGGCGAGATCGGCGATCTCTCCAGCGAGTCCTGCAAGGTCAAGCGATGCCGCGTCGCGGATGACCGGTGTGAGGAGCCCACGCTCGGTGTCGACAGCAATGCTGATGTTTTCCTGCGCAGGGTACACGATCGAGTTGTCTTCGATTGTCGCGTTGATAATCGGGTTCGACGTGAGTGCTTCAGCTGCCGCAAGGGCAAAGAATGGCAAGAACGAAAGCTTCGTTCCGGTCTTCTCTAGGAACTTGTCCTTGACCGAAGTGCGGAAGTTGGCCACTGCGGTGACATCGACCTCAACCACCGAGGTGAGTTGCGCGGAGGACTGCATCGAAATGACGGCACGCTCAGCGATGACCTTGCGCAAGCGAGACATCGGTACTGTCGTTCCGCGCAACGGTGAAACTTCGCGAGCAGCGGGTGCACTTGCAGCAGCCGCGGGCGCTTCTACGTTAGCGGCCTTTTCGCTTGCTTCGAGAACATCCTGCTTACGAATTCGACCACCAACACCGGTACCGGTGATTGTGCTCAAGTCAACACCACGCTCATTAGCTAGCTTGCGCACGAGGGGAGTGAGGTACCCGGCCTGCGAGTCATCAGCGTCGGAGTCATCAGCCTCGGAATCGTCAGCGTCAGAGTCATCAGTCTTAGTGTCGCTGTTGGACTCGACACTAGCTTCTGCTGCAGCGTGAGCCGGAGCTTCAGCAGCAGGCGCAGCCTCAGTAGCTGCAGCCTCAGTCGCCTGAGTTTCCTCGGCAGGAGCCTGCTCAGCGGCAGGAGCTTCCTCAGCGGGGGCTTGCTCGGAAGCCGGAGCTTCAGCGGAAGGCGCCGCAGCCGGAGTTGGCTCGGGCTCAGCCGCAGCAGGTGTCGCTTCGGGCTGTTCTTGAGCTGGTGCTTCTTGAGCTGGTGCTTCAGCAGCGGGCGCAGCTTCAGCAGCGGGCGCAGCCTCGGTAGCGGCCTCAGCAGCCGGGGCGGTCGCCTCAGCTTCAGCGGCGGCGGGTTCGGCGGCGGGAGCAGCATCAGAGCCGCCAGATCCGTCACCGATTCGTACCAGTGCAGTGCCCACTTCTACTGTTTCGTCTTCGGCGACCAGGATCTCTTCGATGACGCCGGCGACAGGAGAAGGAATCTCCGTGTCGACCTTGTCAGTTGAGACCTCGAGTAGGGGCTCATCGACCTCTACGCTATCGCCGACTTGCTTAAGCCAGCGGGTCACCGTGCCCTCGGTGACACTCTCGCCGAGTGCCGGAAGGTTAACGGATTCGCTCATCAGTACTGCTCCTTTGTGATGCTTGTCATCAATAGCTTAGTTCCGTGGTTGAGGCGGAGCCTATACCGCGTGAAGCGGTTTACCGGCCAGAGCGAGGAATGCCTCGCCGAGGGCCTCGTTTTGGGTGGGGTGTGCGTGAAGCAGCGGCGTAATGTCCTCTGGATGCGCTTCCCAGTTGACGATGAGCTGTGCTTCACCAATCAGTTCGCCTACTCGTGCACCAATCATGTGGACGCCGATGACGGGCCCGTCGACTACCCGAACTACCTTGATCGATCCAGCAGTACCGATGATGGCGCTCTTGCCGTTTCCGCCAAGGTTGTAGTCGTAAGCCTTGACGTTGTCCGCGCCGTGAAGCTCAATGGCCTTCGTTTCGCTGAGACCTATGGAGGCAACTTCAGGGTCGCTGTACGTGACCTTGGGGATGTTGAGGTCGTCGATAACGATCGGCTTGAGGCCAGCGATTTCTTCGACAACGAAGATTCCTTGCTGGAACCCGCGGTGTGCGAGCTGGAGGCCAGGAACAATGTCGCCTACGGCGTAGATGCCGGGAACGTTGGTTGCGAGTCGGTCATTGGTTAGCACGAAGCCGCGATCCATTTCGATGCCAACTTCTTCGAAGCCAAGCCCGGCAGTGGATGGTCCACGCCCGACAGCAACCAGAAGAAGCTCCGCCTCGACAGTCTCACCGTTCTCCAGCGTGACAACGACACCGTCATCGTTCTGCTCAACGCTCTTGAAGCGCACACCGGTGTGGAAGTTGATTCCGCGACGGCGGAACGCACGTTCGAACTGCTTGCTGACGGATTCGTCCTCATTGGGAACGAGGTGAGGGAGACCTTCGATGATCGTCACGTCGGCGCCCCAGCTCTTCCACACGCTAGAGAATTCGACACCGATGACGCCGCCGCCGAGAACGGCAACCTTCTTCGGAACGAAGTCGAGTTCAAGAGCCTGTTCGGAGGTGATTACTCGACCGCCGATTTCGAGACCGGGAAGCGAGCGAGAGTAGGAACCTGTGGCAAGAACTACATTCTTGCCAACTACGGTGTCTTCACCGACCTGGACGGTATTGGGCGCGACAAGCTTGCCCTCGCCCTCGATGACGGTGATTCCGCGCATCTTGATGAGTCCCTGAAGGCCCTTGTACTTGCTGGCAACGATGTCCTGGCGGTACTTCGTTACCCCCGCGATGTCAATGCCTTCAAGGGTGGTGTTTACGCCGTACTTAGCCGCTTCCCGAGTAACGTCAGCAACTTCTGCCGAGTGGAGAAGCGCCTTCGTCGGAATGCAGCCGACGTGGAGACACGTGCCGCCGAGCTTGCCCTTCTCGATCAAGCCAACGGTCATGCCCAGTTCGGAGGCGCGCAACGCGGCTGCGTAGCCACCGCTTCCTCCACCAAGAACGACAAGGTCAAAATTGTGCTCAGCCAATACAGCAGCTCCTCTGTAAGGAAATTTGTTCGACGGTACGCAGAGTGTGTTCACGGTGCGACCGGATGGTGCGGAAAGTACCCGCGTAAAAACCTTACTACGGTCGAGAAAATTCCTCGGCCAGTTCGATGAGCGTTCTTACACCGATTCCGGTTGCGCCCTTGCCGATGTAACCCCAGCCAGTGGCGCGATTATCGGAAGGCCCGGCAATATCGATGTGCGCCCACGGGATAGTTTCGGTGCTGTCAGCGCGCTTGCCAACGAAGTCCTTAAGGAAAGCGGCAGCGATCAGCATGCCTCCCGCCGAGTTCCCCGCCTTTATGTTGGCGATGTCCGCAATGTCCGAGGCAAGCATCGGGCGCAGTTCTGGGCTGATCGGCATTGGCCAGAAAGGCTCTCCGACTCGATCAGCAACCGCAACTACCTGACTTACGAGTTCCTTGTCGCCCATTGTCCCCGCATAGCGATTTCCGAGGGCGACAACCGCCGCGCCGGTGAGCGTCGCGATATCGACAATGGCATCGGGGTTCTCTTCGCTGGCGGCGACGAGGCCATCGGCCATGACCAGGCGGCCCTCAGCATCCGTGTTGAGGACTTCAACGGTCTTACCGCCGCGAATGGTCAGTACATCGTTGGGGCGGATAGCGGTGCCAGATGGCATGTTTTCCGCAAGGCAGAGCCACGCAGTAAGGCGAACCTTGGTGCCGAGTTTCGCGCACGCTTCGACTACAGCCATGACGGTTGCTGCGCCACTCATGTCGAACTTCATGCCGATCATGCCGAGTCCTGGTTTGAGTGATAGCCCGCCGGAATCAAACGTGATTCCTTTACCAACCAGTGCAAGGTGCTTGGTGGCGCCTGCCGGGTTGTAGCTGAGCTTCACCAGTCGGGGTCCGCGGCTCGATCCTTGACCTACACCGAGGATGCCGCCATATCCGCCATCTTCGAGTTCTTTCTCGGCAAGGATTTCTACCTCGATATTATCGAGATCGGCCAGCGCACTTGCGCGTTCAGCGAAGGTAGCGGGGTAGAGCTCACCGGGAGCTTGATTGACAAGGTCGCGGGTCACGTGGGTGGCATGGGCGATGATGAGCGCGCGCTCTACTAACGCAGGGTCGTCTGCCGGGCTTACTACCGTGATCGTGGCGGCAAGGCTCTTTGCGGCATCGGGTGCAGTTGACCGGTAGACGTCGTAGGAGTATGCGCCGATCGCTGCGCCTTCTAGGGCCGCGAGCGTGTCCTCAGATGATTCGATACCTAAGGCGAGAGAAATGTGCGCAGCACCCTTCAACTGGCGAGCAGCGGAGCCAGCGGCGTAGCGCACAACCTCGGCGGTAACTTCCTTGTCTCCGAGGCCGATGAAGGCAACTGCTGGTGCTGAGATTCCGGAAGCGGGGATGCGGTAAAGCTCATCCTGAGCGCCAGTCGCGCCGATGATCTTCAGCGCGTCAGCAAAAGGCGCAAGCGCGGCAGAACTGTCGACCAATTGCGGTCCAGATTCCGTCTTTACCACCCCAATTACGAGTACATCGGATTCAATTTCAGAGGCGGGCGCGGTGGACAAATGCAAAGTAGCAACGGTCATACCCTCATGATATCCAGCATCCGGCTGCGTGTTCGCTAGCAGCTTGATGTTGTGGGCCGTAATCCTCAGGATGCAGGCGCCCACGCGATTAGAGTTGAATCATGCGAGATCCGGCAGGCCTATACGACATCGTCACCGATGTTGCTGCAGTGCCCCGCGGCCTCCCACTGGTAGCGGGTCTTACGGGCTTTGCTGATGCTGGCGGGGCTGTCAGTCAGCTCAGCCAATACCTACTCGATACGCTCGAACGCACGGTGGTTGCATCATTCGACAATGACACCCTTCTTGACTACCGGGCGCGACGACCGACGATCTATTTCGATCAAGACCACTTGAGTGATTACCGTCCGGCCAAGCTTGAGCTGTATCTCGCCAAGGACGAGCTAGGGCAACCCTTCTTGTTGCTTACGGGGTACGAACCAGATTTTCAGTGGGAACGATTCTCGGCTGCAGTCCTCCGCCTTGTTGAGAAATTCGACGTAGCGTCAACCACTTGGGTTCACGCTATTCCCATGCCGGTTCCGCACACGAGAGGTATCGGCGTTACCGTCAGCGGCAATCGCACTGAGCTGATTGACGCACTTTCCGTCTGGAAGCCTCACACGCAGGTCCCGGCAAACGCCATGCACCTCATTGAGTTCCGCTTGCAAGAGCTCGGGCATCCGACCGCAGGTTTCGTCTTACTCATTCCGCACTACTTGGCCGATACCGAATGGCCGACCGCCGCTGTTACCGCGCTAGAAAGCGTGAGCGCGGCGACTGGCTTGATTTTTCCCACCGATCGACTGCGTGAAGATGGCCGGGAATTTTTGGCCAAGATCGATAGCCAAGTCGAGAGCAATCAAGAACTCGCGCGCCTCGTCGGCACTTTAGAAGAGCGTCACGACAATTACATGGAAGAAAATCCGATGCGGTCGCCACTGACCGATGAGGATGGCGAATTGCCGTCGGCCGATGAAATCGCCGCAGAACTGCAAAAGTTCCTCGCCATCAAGCGCGCGGGCGATGACAATAGCAACCCGGGACTCCCTCTTTAGCTCTGGTGTGTAACCGCCCAAAAGCGTGGCATACTAGAAGTAAGACCCGTTCTTGTTCTGGGACTTTGTGCAGTGCACAAAAGGTTCAGATACTTGACATGGGTCTTAGTACTGCCCGAAAACCTCGGAAAGGTGTTCACATGGCGACCCGAACCAAGACTGCGGAGTCCGTAACCGCATCGAAGAAGGCTCCTGCTAAGACAGCAGCGAGCACGAAAGCCGCCGCAGCGGCCGACGAGGCGACCACATCTGTTGATGGCGTGGAGACTGCCGCCAAGAAGCCAGCAACCAAGAAGGCGACGACGACGAAGTCGGCCGCCGGATCGGCAACGGCAAAGAAGGCTGCAGCAGTGAAAAAGCCAGCCACAGCTAAGGCGCCGGCCAAGGCGAAAGCCCCGGCCAAGGCCCGTAAAGCTGCCGCTTCGACCGTCGAAATTGTTGAGGCTGATGGTAACGAGGAGCCGAAAGACGACGACCAAGAAGAGAAGTCGACGAGCAAAGACGAAGCGCTGCCCACTGGTGCGCTCGTACTCTCGCTCGTTGATGATGAAGATGACGTTCCGGTTTACTCGGCTGCGATCACCGGAGCAACTGCTGACCCCGTCAAGGACTACCTGAAGCAGATCGGTAAAGTTGCTCTGCTCAACGCGGCTCAAGAAGTTGAGCTCGCGATGCGTATCGAAGCGGGACTTTTCGCTGAAGACAAGCTCGCTGCGATGACTCCAGCCGAAGTTCGTTCGACTCTTGGTCGCGAACTTCAGTGGGTTGCCAAAGACGGTCAACGCGCTAAGAGCCACTTGCTTGGAGCCAACCTTCGACTGGTTGTCTCGCTCGCCAAGCGTTATACGGGCCGAGGAATGCAGTTCCTTGACCTCATTCAAGAGGGAAACCTCGGTCTTATCCGTGCTGTTGAGAAGTTCGACTACACCAAGGGCTTCAAGTTCTCGACCTATGCAACGTGGTGGATTCGCCAGGCGATTACCCGGGCGATGGCCGATCAGGCTCGCACGATCCGCATCCCCGTGCACATGGTTGAAGTCATCAACAAGCTTGCCCGCGTTCAGCGCCAGATGCTCCAGGACTTGGGTCGCGAGCCCACTCCGGAAGAGCTTTCGCGCGAACTCGATATGACCCCTGAGAAGGTTGTCGAAGTTCAGAAGTACGGGCGTGAGCCAATTTCGCTCCACACGCCGCTTGGTGAAGACGGCGATAGCGAGTTCGGTGACCTCATCGAGGACACCGAGGCCGTAGTTCCTGCGGATGCCGTTGGATTCACCATGTTGCAGAAGCAACTGGAGAGCCTGCTTGATTCACTTTCCGAGCGCGAAGCTGGAGTAATCCGCATGCGCTTTGGACTCGGCGATGGAATGCCGAAGACTCTCGACCAGATCGGTGACACGTTCGGTGTTACGCGCGAGCGCATCCGACAGATTGAATCCAAGACGATGGCCAAGCTGCGCCACCCGTCACGTTCGCAGTCCCTACGCGACTACCTCGAATAGGCCAACAATGGGTTCTGAAGCGAATGCGGGAAAGAGTCTCACCGTCGAGGTAGATGGAGTTGTTTACGAGCGACTTCCCATCAAGACTCGCTTGGTGGTTCATAATGACGACATAGTTCAGGTTGTCACGGAGTACGCGACAGACGTCGTGCGCGATGGCGACATTCTTTTCGTGACGGAGAAGATCGTCGGAATCACGCAGGGCCGCGCGTACCCAATCTCTGAGGTTGTACCGCGCAAACTTGCGACGACGCTCTCGAAATACGTCACCAAGACCTCTCATGGCATTGGCCTTGGCATGCCCGAAACGATGGAAATGGCGCTTCGGGAGTGTGGAACGCCCCGGATTCTTTTTGCTGCAGCGGTCGCCGCCGTCACGAAGGCTTTTGGCCGCCGTGGTGATTTCTACCGGATTGCTGGTCCGAAGGCTCGCGCCATCGATGGCCCGACAAAGAACACCATCCCGCCGTACGATTCCCACGTCGTGCTCGGCCCGGCTCGGCCCAATGGCGTCGCGAACGATATTGCTCAGGCTCTCGGCGGTTCGATCACGGTGGCAGTCGTCGATATCAACGACTTCGGTGGCAACGTTCTCGGCTCAACAGACAAGAGCACGAACGCGTTAGTACTGCACGTTCTCAAAGATAATCCGCTCGGGCAAGACCACCAGAGCACGCCACTTGGTGTCATCCGTCGCGCTGCAGTTTAGATTCCGGCTGCCGGCGTAACTGCCTCGAACTGTGGCAGCTGCCGAACAAGGTGTGCAACTAGAAGTCGATTACTTCGCGGAACTTGGGCAACAAACCTGTCTTGATTCCGGTCAGGCTCGGTTTCATCTGAAACACGCCAGTGTTGTAATTGCCTTCGATAATTGCCGGACCTGTGGTCGAAATTGCGATGTCCCATCCGACATACGGTATCTGCGGAATGATGCGAGAGACCGTGTCGAGGGTACTCAGTACCTCGTCGTAGAGGGGAACTTTGAACCCGACGATTGGGGTTCCTGTTTGTGGATGAGTAACGAAAGTATTCGCGTACTTATCGAAGGCGCCATAGGGGGCGATGCCAGTTTTTTCGTCGAGAACGGTATACATGCCGCCTCGGCCATAGTTATCGACGTCGGCGCCGTTGCCCATGCGCAGTACCGCCTCAAGGACATGCACATCGGTTCCATCGAAGAAAGTGATCATGCGCAGCGAGTTGACGCTAGTAGGACACAGCGCTGACATACCAGGGTGTTGCTCGATGAACGCTTCCACCAGAAACTGGCGATTGTTCATGAGCTCGCGGTACAAAGCAGGAGCATCAGCTAGTTCTTGACCGGAATGTTTCGCGATTCCGGCACCGCTCATGCTGTCGACCACTTTGACCATGATGGGGTCATGGGAACCGACAAATTCGACAAACTCAGACTCCGTGGCGGTTCTGAGATCTAGCCAATCACGACCAAGCCATTCGTTGAACGTTGTGTTGAACGTTGGTTTGTCGTAGAAGCGTTGTCGAAAGTCACGCTGGTTATATTTGACGACGATCGAGTTTGCATTCCCGCTCGTGATCCACGTGCGTCGTTCGGCGCGACTGAGCACGTTAAATTCGAATTCCTCATAGTCGAGGTAACCCGCTTGATAAACGAGCGAGCACCACACCATGTCGAGCAAAATTTGGATGACCGGAGTGCGGTCGCGCGCGCTAATGGCCCGCGCAACCGCCAACATATTCGAAACGTCCAAAGACTTCAGACGCGACACATAATGCCGGATGCGCTTCACAGTTCTCCTACGAAGGTCACACCGACACGGGTGCCGGTTACGAGCTAGCTAGCGGGCGAAACTAAACGGTGCGTCCAGAGGCCAGACGGCTCGACTCGTCGATCCACCCAAGAGCGGTAGGGAAGAGCTTCTCCTTGAATTTTGCGCCGTGGTGAGCGCAGAAGAGGAGATCGCCACTGGCGAGAGTCGCGCGAATGTATGCCTGCGCGCCACAACTGTCACAGCGATCGAGCGCCGTGAGGGTGTAGTCCATCTCATCGACTGTGGTGTCTTCTGTTGCAATGTTCGACATGGCCTACTCCTTCTTGCTTGCGGTTGTTAATCCGTACGCCTATACAAGCATGCGGACCTGCGGATTGTTCCTATATCGAGGGCATTTCGCTCAGCGCGTATCAGAATCAGTCCATGGCGGTCTCAGTGCGCGATGGGTGTTGATGGGCAGCAATGTCGTGCGGAGAACGTAGTCTTAACGCTGGTCTTCCGTCGTCAAACCCTAGGAGCACATCATGGCGAGCTCTGACTATTCAGCCCGTCACCTTTCAGTACTTGAGGGGCTCGAAGCTGTACGCAAACGTCCCGGTATGTACATCGGTTCCACTGACTCCCGCGGGCTTATGCACTGCCTATGGGAAGTCATCGACAACTCAGTCGACGAGGCGCTCGACGGGCACGGTTCAGAAATCAGCGTGATTCTGCACGCTGACGAGAGCGTTGAAGTGCGAGACCAAGCACGGGGCATCCCCGTCGATATCGAACCTAAGACCGGGCTCTCAGGGGTCGAAGTAGTTTTCACAAAGCTGCACGCCGGAGGCAAGTTTGGTTCGGGCTCGTATGCGGCATCCGGTGGTCTTCACGGTGTCGGCGCCTCGGTCGTCAACGCTCTGTCTGAACGACTCGACGTTGAGGTCGACCGCGACGGCAAGACCTGGGCAATGTCATTCCATCGTGGCGAGCCAGGAACATTCGCGGACACGGGCGCACCTACGCCAGACGCACCATTCACTCCTTTCGTTTCCGGCAGTGAACTTCGCATCGTTGGCAAGGTGCCCAAGGCACGCACCGGTACCCGTGTTCGTTACTGGGCTGACCGCCAGATTTTCACCAAGGGCGCAACATTTCAGTCTGACGGATTG
This sequence comes from Rhodoglobus sp. G.S.23, assembly GCF_056675935.1. Taxonomy (NCBI): domain Bacteria; kingdom Bacillati; phylum Actinomycetota; class Actinomycetes; order Micrococcales; family Microbacteriaceae; genus Rhodoglobus; species Rhodoglobus sp. G.S.23. Next base: position 1,610,571 of record NZ_CM155237.1, on the reverse strand, counting down.
ATCGATCGACTTCGCCAAACCGCGTTCCTCGTGCCCAACCTCACGTTGAATGTCACGGACGAGCGCGGTGACGAGCCCCGCCACGAGAGCTTCGCGTTTGAAGGCGGAATCTCAGAGTTCGTTGAACATCTCGCCGTTGATCCGCCCATTACCGACACGTGGCGGCTCACTGGCTCAGGCGGCTTCACTGAGAGCGTGCCCGTCTTGCAGCCAAACGGTCACATGGTTTCTACCGAGGTCTCCCGAGACTGCGTCGTGGATGTCGCTCTCCGTTGGGGCACGGGGTACGACACTGTGGTCAAGAGCTTCGTCAACATCATTGCTACCCCCAAGGGCGGAACGCACCTCGCAGGTTTTGAGCAGAGCTTGCTCAAGTTCTTGCGGGCCGAGACAGAAAAAAATTCACGACGACTGAAGCTGGGCAACGACAAGCTCGACAAAGACGACGTACTTGCTGGTCTGACGGTTGTATTGACAGTGCGATTGCCAGAGCCTCAGTTCGAAGGGCAAACTAAGGAGATCTTGGGAACCCCGGCGGTACGCGCAATCGTCGCGAAGGTTGTTGCCACCGCTCTGGCTGAAAAGTTCTCATCGACGAAGCGCGACGACAAGGCTCAGTCCTCGTTGGTGCTCGACAAGGTCGTTGCTGAAATGAAGTCGCGCATTTCCGCGCGTGCCCATAAAGAGACTCAACGCCGAAAAAATGCGCTCGAGAGCTCGAGCTTGCCGGCGAAACTTGTGGACTGCCGCTCGAGCGATGTTGCCAATAGCGAACTATTTATCGTCGAGGGTGACTCGGCACTTGGCACGGCGAAGCTCGGCCGTGACAGTGAATACCAAGCGTTGCTACCCATCAGAGGCAAGATCCTCAACGTTCAAAAAGCATCGATTAGCGACATGTTGTCGAATGCAGAGTGCGCGTCGATCATTCAAGTTATTGGTGCTGGCTCCGGGCGAAGCTTTGATCTTTCAACAGCCCGCTACGGCAAGGTCATCATCATGGCCGATGCAGATGTCGACGGTGCCCACATTCGTACCTTGCTCCTCACTCTCTTCTTCCGCTACATGCCTGACATGATTCGTGACGGCCGGGTCTACGCCGCGGTCCCACCACTTCACCGGGTAGTCGTGATCAATCCAGGGTCGAAGCCCAATGAGACGATCTACACGTACTCCGAAAAGGAACTCAACGGCGTCTTGGCTGGCCTCAAAAAGTCGGGCAAGCGCTACCAAGATCCCATCCAGCGCTACAAGGGTCTGGGTGAGATGGATGCCGATCAGCTAGCGACGACGACCATGGATCGCAATAACCGGGTGCTGCGTCGCGTGAACATCTCGGATGCCGAACAAGCCGGAACCGTGTTCGAGCTGCTCATGGGCAATGAGGTTGCTCCGCGCAAGGAGTTCATCATCCAGGGTCAGGGTCTCGACCGCGACCGGATCGACATCTAGCGACGGAAGGGCCGCCGCCTACACAGCCGACTGCCCAGCTAGGGAGTCGTTCCAATCGAGCCAATTACGCCGTCAAGAGGTGCCCCTGAGGCATCGCGTTTCACTAGCTCTGTTGGGAGGTGACGTACGACCCCATCGGGCGCTACGGCGGTTGCAGGAGCCGCTCCGACCCATCCAAGGGTGAGCACGTCTTCGCCCTTGAGGAGTGAGTGTGCGCGCACCCCGCCTGTTCCTCGTCCTTTGGCCGGGAACTGGTCGAATTCGCTTACCTTAGCGCGGCCAGGGTCGGTGCCGGCAATCGTTGCGCTCGAACCGGAAACGGTCACGGCTACAGGGGTGGTGCTTGGGTCGATGGAATCGAAGAAGATCACGGCGGCGCTGGACTCCACGCGGATTCCGGCCATTCCTCCAGCCGTGAGTCCTTGGGGGCGCACTGATGACGCCGCAAAGTGAAGCAATTGTGCATTTGAGGTGATGAATGTGAGTTCATCACCGTCTTTGCTGTGTCCCGCTCCGACCAGTTCGTCGCCATCTTTCAGAGCGATGATCTCGAAGTCAGGTTTCGATGGCCACGCGCCGGGGGTGACCCGCTTTACCGTGCCGAGTCGAGTTCCCAACGCGATCGGCTGATCGCTCTCGAGCGAGACGAGAGCCAATACTTTCTCTTTGCCGTCGATTGCTAAGTATTCGTTGATCTTGGATCCGGCTCCCAGCTGCACCGAGCTTGATGGAACGTTCGGCAGTTCCATCGCCGTGAATCGAATGAGGCGGCCACGGCTTGTGATTGCGCCGACTTCGGTGCGGCTTGTTGTTGTAACGCGCGAGCGAATCGCATCATGCTGTGATCGACGGGGAGTGGCAAGGACGGTTTCACCCTCGGGTATACCAACGCGGATGACGCGGCCCGTTGTTGACAGCAGAATGACGCACGGCTCGTCCGCTATTTCGAGCACCGGCAAGTTCTTGCGGGCGGCGGAGCGTGAGGTTGTTGCGATCGATGCGGGAGCTTCGGTGAGTAGCGTGCGTCGCGGTGTACCAAATTTCTCAGCGACTTCTTCGAGTTCGTCTGAGACGAGTGCGCGAATCAGTTTTTCGTCTGCCAGTAGGGCTTCAAGGCGCGCAATCTCGGCACGCAACTTGTCGGCCTCTGCCTCGAGTTCGATCCGGCTGAACTTCGTGAGTCGTCGCAAGCGCAGCTCAAGAATGTATTCAGCCTGCAGTTCGCTCAGATCGAAGACATCGCGCAGGCGCGTTCGCGCTTGATCGCTGTCATCACTCTGGCGAATGACTTGAATCACTTCATCGATGTCGACGATCGCGACGAGCAGTCCCTCGACCAGGTGCAAGCGCTCACGGTGCTTGGTTAGACGAAAATTGCTGCGCCGCGTAACCACTTGGAGGCGGTGCTTGAGAAAAACTTCAAGCAGCGCTTTGAGGCCCAAAGTTTGTGGGCGACCGTCAACGAGGGTGACGGCGTTGATGCTGAAGTTGTCTTCTAGGGGAGTGAGGCGATAGAGCTGTTCGAGGACAGCATCCGGGCTGAAGCCCGTTTTGATTCCGATGACAAGGCGAAGACCATGATTTCGGTCAGTGAGGTCGGTAACGTCAGAGATGCCGACGATCTTTTTTGCGTTGACGCCGTCTTTGATCTTTTCGATCACACGCTCGGGGCCAACGAGGTAGGGGAGTTCGGTGACGACGAGCCCCATTTTGCGGGCTGTGATGGATTCGACAGAAACTTTCGCTCGTGTCTTGAACGCTCCTCGGCCGTTCGCGTACGCATCCTTTACACCGGCGAGTCCGATGATTTTTCCCCCGGTCGGCAAGTCTGGACCGGGTACGAACTGCATGAGTTCTTCGAGCGAAGCGTCGGGATTTGACAGCAGGTGGCGTGCGGCTCCCACGACCTCGATGAGGTTGTGCGGTGCCATGTTCGTTGCCATGCCGACAGCGATTCCGCTGGCGCCGTTGACGAGCAGATTGGGGAATGCCGCAGGCAAAACTTCTGGCTGAGTTGTGGAGTTGTCGTAGTTCGGCACGAAGTCGACGACGTCTTCGTCGAGGTTGTCGGTCATTGCGATCGCGGAGGCCTGCAAGCGTGCCTCGGTGTAACGCGGGGCAGCGGGACCATCATCGAGCGAGCCAAAGTTACCGTGGCCGTCAATGAGCGGAACGCGAAGAATAAAGCTTTGGGTCAGTCGAACCATCGCGTCGTAGATTGACGCGTCACCGTGAGGGTGGAGTTTTCCCATGACGTCGCCAACGACGCGGGAGGACTTGACGTGACCCTTTTCGGGGCGCAGCCCCATCTCGCTCATCTGGTACAAAATGCGGCGTTGTACGGGCTTGAGGCCGTCGCGGGCATCGGGAAGAGCGCGCGAATAAATCACGGAGTACGCGTACTCCAAGAAGGACCCCTGCATTTCAGTGGTTACATCGATATCTTCGATGCGTTCGCCGGCAGGGGAGTCTGGGGTGGGTTTTGTGGGAGTAGCCATAGGATTGCCCTAATGTTACCGGCGCTTAACCCAGACTCAGCGAACCTCACCGATGTGTTGTCAAGTTCATTCCAGGCAATCGAAGGTGAGGCTAATCGCTTAAGCTTGCCATCCGTCCGGCACGCGGTAGTTGTGCTCGTCGATGGCCTTGGCGCTCAGAGCTTGAAGGCCCGCGCCGGCCACGCGCGCACTCTCAGTTCTGCGTTCTCAAAAACTTCGGTGATTCAATCAGGATTTCCCACCACAACGGCAGCAGCGCTAGCGAGCCTGACGACTGGCGCTCGAGCTGGCCAGCATGGGTTGGTCGGCTATAGCGCTCTCGATACCGTCAATGACCGGGTGGTCAATCAGCTTTCTGGTTGGGATGCTCGGCTCGACCCTGCCGTATGGCAGCGTGTTCCGACTCTCTTCGAACGCGCTAGCGAGCGCGGACACACGGCAGTGGCGGTTGGGGCGGCTCGCTATCGCGACTCTGGGTTCACTCGAGCCGTACTGCGTGGAGCGAAATACGTCGCGGCAGGTTCTTTAGCTGACCGATTGCGCGCGGCCGTGGCAGTTGCCGGCTCGAGTGATGCGGCATCCCTCACCTACGTTTATGCTCCAGAACTTGACATGGCCGGTCACGCTAACGGTTGGCAGTCACCGCAATGGACTCACGCGCTGGAAGCTCTCGATGGGGCTCTCGCCGGTGTTGTTGGGCAGCTTGCTGATGATCAGGGAATGCTCGTTACCGCCGATCACGGCATGGTGGATGTTCCTGCCCACGCTCATGTGCTCTTCGACACTTCGCCAGAGCTCCTTGCTGGCGTGCGTCACGTTGCCGGAGAACCTCGCTGTTTGCAGCTTCATTATGAACCGTCATTGACGACGGATGAACGCACCGAGGTCTTCGATCGTTGGTACGCGGCTGAGAGTCATCGTTCGTGGGTCGTTAGCCGTGATGACGCAATAGCTGCTGGCTGGTTCGGCGATGTCGCCCCTGCAGTCGCAGCGCGTATTGGCGACATCATCGTTGCGGCACGCAAGGCAATCGCGTACTACGACTCACGAATTCCGAATGATCACGGTCGACTCATGGTTGGTCAGCATGGATCGTGGACAGACGATGAGCTGCGCGTTCCGCTCGTGCGTTTCGGCGCGTTTGCCCATTAGCGGGTTGCGCTGGATCTAGCGGTTTAGGCAGGGTCGTCGTCTGGCTTCGTACCGAAGACGATGTCATCCCAGCTGGGCATTGCTACACGTCGCCTGCGCGACTTAGTGGTCGGTTGGGGCGCAGTTGCCTGAGGCGGGGCAGGAGCATCATGACGCTGTTCAACAACCGGTGGATCGAGAAGGCGCATTGATGCTTCGGGGGCTGCCGCGGGCGAGTCATCCTCGTCAGAAGCATCGAAGCTCGCAGGCTCTCGCTCACCGCGGCGTCTGCGCAGCGCATCAAGAAGATCAGCCGTTTGATTACCAACCCCAGCTTCGGCGGTGCGATCACGCATGACTGGGAGTTCAGCTGGCCGAACGGGCGTTGGTTCGTCATCGAGACCGTTCATGTCAAACGCCCCGCTGTCGAAGCGAGCGGCATCCGCTGCACTGTCTACGGGCGCAACGGCACGGAGTCGAGGGATAAGGGCGCCAGTGGACTCTCCTTGCTGCGACAAGGTCTTAGCTTCGTTGTTGAGGGGAGCTAGTGATTGACGTTTCGGATCAAATTGCCAGCGAGCGTCGTGGTCAATCTCGCTCGCGGTAAAAGCTAGTTTGACGATCCACCCGGTTTCGGGATCTTTCCAGCTTGCCCAACGCTCATCTGTGGCACGGAGCTCGAGGAGGCGATCGCGAATAGCGGATCCGAAAGTGCGCGAGGAGGTGAGAGTGTCAGTCTCGCCAGCAACGTGCACGGGAATTCCCAGCGCGGATTCAATAACAAACTCACGCTCGGCCATGACTGGACCTTCGAAACGAAGAATGTATTCCAAATCGGCACCGGTGACACTCGCGACGTCTTGCGCAGACATTCCGGCACGGATGTGCGCCTGGATTTCACGGGGCGCAATTTTGGGGCTAGCGCTGGCTTGACCGCGACTCTGGCGGAGGCGTGACTGCAGCACGCTATCTACCGCGAGGCGGTACTGCGTTCCATCAGTGCCTGAAACGATCAGTGCACCGTCTTGTACTTCGACTACCCGAAGGTCTTCCATAGTGAACTTCTCCAGCCCTGACGATTCTGCTTCAGGATCGCATGAAGTTGCCCGAAAACGTGGGAATAACACGCCTCGGATAACAGTTGTCTCAGGCGCTGCACCGTGATGCAGATTCGGCGGTTTGCATTTCGGCTCGCTTTCATGGAGACTGTGCCCGCCGATTCCGGTGATTCAACGTAAAACAGAAGTGGATGGGCATGGCCACCGACTACGACGCACCTCGTAAGACCGACGACGACTCCGAGTCGATCGAAGCTCTTAAAGAGCGTGTTCCTGACAAGATGTCGGGCTCGGTTGACGTCGACGATTCAGATAACCCTGCGAACTTTGAACTCGCTGGGGCAGACCTTTCTGATCTCGACCTCGACGTGGTTGTTCTGCCTCCTCAGGCGGACGAATTCACTTGCGTGAGTTGCTTCCTTGTGAAGCACCGCTCGCAGGTAGACCACACCACCAAGCTCGGCGCTATCTGCTTGGAGTGCGCAGCCTAGACTGCGCAATTGCTTCAGCAAGCAACTCGGGAGTGCGACTCGACAACAACCAATATGGTGTCGGGTCGCCCTCATCGTTGACTTCGAGTTTCGCTACGGGAGAAACCCAGCCCCGAATCATTAGCCACGCACGAGCGTCGAGTCGCTGACCTCGTTCGAGAGTCGCCTCAGCCCCGTGGAATGTCGTCACCGCGCCAATGATTGAAATTGGCAGCCGTGCTTTTCCGGCGCGAAGTTCAGTCTCATCAACTTCAATCGTTGGTGCCGATGCCACGAGAAATAAGACGATTCCCCCATACAACACCGCTGCGGTGATGTAGCCGGCAAGAATGTTGATGGGCATAAAGACCAAGATGCTTGCGGGAATGATGAGTGCGGTGCTGACATATAGCCAAGCAGTTGGCCACAAACGTTCACGATAGATAGTCACTCATCCATTACACACTGCTTTTCTTGATGGCGTTTCGGGCTGGCTGGCGTTCTGCACTAGCCTCGACTCGTGATTGACAACGTAGAGGTGCTCATCTCCGGTGGGCAAACTCCCACCTATGCACATCCCGGTGATGCCGGAGCTGACCTGTATTCGGCAGGAAGCTACTCCCTACCTCCCGGCCACCGCGACACCGTCGCTACCGGAGTTTCGCTCGCGCTTCCCGATGGATACGTTGCTTTTGTTGTGCCACGAAGTGGTTTGGCGGCACGCAGCGGAATCACTATTGTGAACAGCCCGGGCACCGTAGATGCCGGATATCGTGGAGAAATTCGCGTTACCTTGCTTAATACGGATACAGCATCCACATTCGAGATCGAGCCGGGGGATAGAATCGCGCAATTGATCGTTATGCCGGTGTCCCGTGCTCGCTTCATCCCGGTATCGACACTTCCCGGCAGTCATCGCGGTGAGTCGGGCTTTGGCTCGACCGGATTCCGTGCAGATTCAACCCAACAAGGAGCCACTTCGTGAGCGACAACACCGAATCTCTTGAACCTCAAGACCAGCCAAAGTCAGCGCCAGAGAATCGTGCAAGCGAGGGTCCGCTTGACGAGAGCGAAGCCAATGCAGTGCGACCCTATGTAGATCTCGGTGGCGTGAAAATTCTGCCTCGCCAAGAACTGCACTTGCGCCTTGAAGTTGAGGAAGCCAGCAAGCGTGTTGTTGCGGTCGGACTGGACTATTCGGGTTCCACACTTCAAATTCAGCCGTTCGCTGCTCCGCGATCAAGCGGGCTGTGGCACGAAATTCGCCAGCAGATTATTGATCAGGTGCACACCCAGGGCGGGACGACGAAGGTTTCGGAAGGCCCATTTGGGCCTGAAGTGTTTGCAGAGATTCCGGTTGCCGGGGCACAGTCTGGTGAGAAGCGAATCGCTCGCTTTGTTGGCGTTGACGGTCCGCGTTGGTTCCTGCGTGGCGTGATCGCTGGTGAGGCTCTCACTAATGCGGATGCCGCGACAAAGATCGAAGACCTGTTCCGTTCCATCGTCGTCGTTCGGGGCAATACGCCAATGCCGCCGCGGGACCTGATTCCGCTGCACATGCCAGCAACGGGAGAGAAGGAAGCTCAGGCGTGAGTTCTTCCGACCTGCCGTCTGGAGCGCCGGAGGATCCTTCCTCGGCGGACCCTTCGTCGGCCGAACCGTCGTCGGCCGAACCGTCGGTGCGTGATGCTCTCGCGGCTGCCGCACGCCGATCCGCGGTTGGGCATGTGGCTCCTGGTGAGACGCCTACGGGTGGCGCATTGCTCGCCGCCATGGGGGGAATTCGAGGACTCGTCGAGTCGATTCTTCCCGGGCTGAGTTTTCTGGTTATTTTCACTCTCACTCAACAGTTGGTCATCTCGGTTGCTGCCCCGGTGATCGTGGCTTTGGGGTTCGTTGCGGTTCGCTTGATCACGCGCACTCCTGTGTCGTCAGCCCTTGTCGGCGTTGTCGGAGTAGCGCTGTCAGCGGGACTGGCGCTTATTACCGGGCGAGCCGAAGACAATTTCGTCCTCGGCTTCATCATTAACGTGGTATTCCTTGTCGCCATCATCGTCAGCATCATCGTTCGTCGACCTCTCGTCGGATTGATTGCGATGCTCTTGGTTCCTTCTGCTGCTGACTGGCGTGAGGACAAAGCGAAGTTTCGCGTTGCGTCCATCGCTACCGTCATGTGGGCGGGATTATTCGCACTTCGACTCGGCGTCGAGTTGCCGCTCTATTTCGCCGAAGAGACTCAGGCTTTGGCCACGATGAAGCTTCTCTTGGGCGTACCGCTGTATGCGGGAGTGTTGTGGGTTACATGGTTGCTCATGCGCACGGCCTACGGACGAACGGCATCCGACTAGTTCGTGTTTTTCGTCGTGGCGATCTCGCCCGAGGTTCGCGATGGTGTATATTTATCTCGACGTCAAGATACTTTTGGCCGCAATCGTAGTCTTGTTGCTGCGATTCAGCCTTAGGCTTGCCTTGCTGGATGCAGCGCACGCTCCGCGCAAGGATTGATGAACCGTAGCAAGGGAGATGACAGTGTCGACAGTCAATAGTTTTGGGTCGAAAGACACACTCACAGTCGGGTCAACCGACTACGAAGTGTTTCGCATCGACAAAGTAGCGGGATACGAAAAGCTTCCCTTTAGCCTGAAGGTTCTGCTCGAGAACCTGTTGCGCACGGAAGACGGAAAGAACGTCACCGAAGCGCACATTACGTCGCTGAGCTCCTGGGTTCCCAGTGCAGAGCCCGACACCGAGATTCAGTTCACTCCAGCACGCGTCGTCATGCAGGACTTCACTGGAGTTCCCTGCATCGTTGACCTCGCTACGATGCGCGAAGCTGTCGCCGAGCTCGGTGGAGACCCCACCAAGGTCAATCCGCTCGCGCCAGCAGAGCTCGTCATTGACCACTCCGTGATTGCGGACCTGTTCGGTTCTGAGAACGCGCTGGAGCGCAACGTTGAACTTGAGTACGAGCGCAACGGTGAGCGTTACCAGTTCCTTCGGTGGGGACAAACGGCTTTCGACGACTTCAAGGTAGTTCCTCCCGGAACGGGAATCGTTCACCAGGTGAACATTGAGCACCTCGCTCGAGTCACCTACACGCGCGAGGTGGACGGCAAGACGCGCGCCTTCCCCGACACTCTTGTCGGAACCGACTCGCACACCACAATGGTCAATGGCCTCGGTGTTCTCGGATGGGGAGTCGGCGGAATCGAAGCCGAAGCAGCGATGCTCGGCCAGCCGGTTTCCATGCTCATCCCCAAGGTTGTTGGATTCAAGCTCAAGGGTTCGATCCCGGCCGGCGTCACCGCAACTGACGTTGTTCTCACGATCACGCAGATGCTGCGCCAGCACGGCGTCGTCGGCAAGTTCGTCGAGTTCTATGGTGAGGGCGTTGGCGCAGTTCCGCTCGCGAACCGCGCAACTATCGGAAACATGAGCCCTGAGTTCGGTTCGACCGCCGCGATGTTCCCCATCGATGACGTGACTCTTGACTACCTGCGTCTTACCGGTCGCAGCGAAGAGCAGGTTGACCTTGTGGAGGCGTACTCGAAGCTGCAGTCGCTGTGGCACGACCCCAGCGTTGAGCCAAACTACAGCGAGTATCTCGAACTTGACCTCGCTACCGTTGTGCCTTCGATCGCCGGGCCGAAGCGTCCTCAGGACCGTGTCGAGCTCACGAATGCGAAGAACCAGTTCGAAATCGACCTCAACAACTACGCGTCGAGAGATCACTCCAAGGTTGATGCCGCGGTTGAGGGTACGTTCCCGGCATCCGACCCGATTGGTCTCACGCCGCAGGATGAGGACTCGGCTCACGAGCGCTCGCACACTCACGCTAGCCATGCGCCGTACACTGCTTCCTCGCCCACTTCCGTGAGTGTTGATGGGGGAGACCCGTTCACCCTTGATCACGGTGCTGTCGCAATCGCGGCTATCACCTCGTGCACGAACACCTCGAACCCATCGGTCATGCTTGCTGCCGGCCTTCTGGCTCGGAATGCTGCCGCCAAGGGCTTGAAGTCGAAGCCGTGGGTCAAAACCACTCTTGCACCAGGCTCCAAAGTAGTCACTGACTACTACGCAAAGTCTGGACTTGACGTTTCTCTCGAGGCTTTGGGTTTCTACACCGTCGGCTATGGCTGCACAACGTGTATCGGAAACTCGGGACCGCTGGAAGATGAAATCTCTGCCGCGATCAACGAGAACGATCTCGCGGTCACTGCGGTGCTCTCTGGTAACCGCAACTTCGAGGGCCGTATCAACCCCGATGTGAAGATGAACTATCTCGCTAGCCCGCCCCTGGTCATTGCATACGCGCTTGCCGGATCGATGAACTTCGACTTCGACAGCGATGCTCTCGGTCAAGATCAGGATGGCAATGATGTCTTCTTGAAGGACATTTGGCCCGATGCATCTGAAGTTCAGGCCACGATCGACTCGTCGATCGACCGAGACATGTTCATCCACGAATACGCGGGTGTCTTCGACGGCGACGAGCGTTGGCAGAACTTGCCAACGCCAACCGGATCCACTTTCGAGTGGGATGACGAGTCGACCTACGTTCGCAAGCCTCCGTACTTCGAAGGCATGACGATGGAGATCACTCCGGTCAGCTCGATCACGGGTGCACGTGTCCTCGCAAAGCTTGGCGACTCGGTCACCACCGACCACATCAGCCCCGCTGGTTCGATCAAGGGCGACAGCCCGGCCGGACAATACCTGGCTGAGCACGGCATTGATCGCAAGGACTTCAACTCCTACGGATCGCGTCGCGGAAACCACGAGGTAATGATTCGTGGAACGTTCGCGAACATCCGCCTCAAGAACCAGCTTCTCGATGGCGTCGAGGGTGGCTACACCCGTGACTTCACCACGCCGGATGCTGCGCAGTCGTTCATCTACGATGCGGCTCAAAACTATGCAGCCCAGGACACTCCGCTCGTCGTTCTTGGTGGCAAGGAATACGGCTCTGGTTCCTCACGCGACTGGGCGGCTAAGGGCACGAGCTTGCTCGGCGTCAAGGCTGTCATCTGCGAGAGCTTCGAGCGCATTCACCGCTCGAACCTCATCGGAATGGGTGTTCTTCCGCTCCAGTTCCCTGAGGGACAATCCTGGGAATCGTTGGGTCTTGACGGCACTGAGAGCATCAGCATCTCGGGAGTCGAAGAGCTCAATGACGACCGCATTCCGGGCACCCTGCACGTTGTAGCGGAGCCGACTGCGCACTCTCCAGAGGGCAAGACGACGGTGGAGTTCGACGCGAAACTGCGCATCGATACTCCTGGTGAGGCTGACTACTACCGAAATGGCGGCATTCTTCAGTACGTTTTGCGTTCGCTGGTCTAGCTCGAACTAGCTGCTCAAGGCGCGTGGCCGAAAGTATTTACTTTCGCCACGCGCCTTCTGCGTTCCCCGGCGGAAAATCCCGGTACCGCAGAACCCCGTGCGTAATCCTTCACGGTCAGCTGAAGGAGCCTAGACTGAAGGAATGAACTTACTCGAGGGAATCAATGGTCCCCGAGATCTTGACGGTCTCTCTACTGCCCAGCTTGTCGAGTTAGCGCAAGAGATCCGTGAGTTTCTGATTCAGAATGTTTCGCAAACCGGTGGGCATTTGGGGCCAAATCTCGGAGTGGTCGAGCTCACAACCGCTATTCATCGTGTCTTTGATTCGCCGCGGGATTCCATTGTGTTCGATACGGGGCACCAGAGTTATGTTCACAAGATTCTGACGGGACGCAAAGACTTTACGAAGCTGCGCACTGAGGGCGGCCTAGCGGGGTATCCGCAGCGTTCAGAGTCAGAGCACGACATTGTTGAGAGTTCTCACGCCTCAAGTTCACTCTCGTGGGCCGATGGAATTTCACGAGCGTTCGAGATGACAGGGCAGAGCGATCGCCACGTTGTCGCTGTCGTTGGTGACGGCGCGCTCACAGGCGGAATGACGTGGGAAGCGCTCAATAACATCAGCGACGACAACAGTCGCAACCTCATTATCGTAGTGAACGATAACGGTCGTTCATACGCGCCGACCATCGGCGGAATGGCTCATTTCCTCAACAGCGTACGGACTCGTCGTTCGTACCGCTCCCTGTACAGCTCAAGCCAGCGCTTCTTCGGCGCTTTTGGCGGTCCAGGCCGTGCCCTATATCGCGGTATTCGCGGGGGGACGCACGGCTTCCTCTCTCGTTTCAGCAACAACGAGGCTCTGTATTCGAATCTTGACATCAAGTATCTTGGCCCGGTTCATGGCCACGATATTGCGGCCCTCACTGAAGTTCTCGAACAGGCCAAGTCATACGGTGCGCCGGTCATTGTTCACGCGATCACCGAGAAGGGCCGTGGCTACGAGCCAGCACTGCTCGACGTTGCGGATCAATTTCATGCCGTGGGTCAGATTGATCCAGCAACAGGCGAGCCGGTTCAGTCCGGGGGAGCAGCATCGTGGACCTCGGTGTTCTCAGAAGAAATCGTCGCGCTTGCTGACGAGAACCCTCGACTCGTTGGTATCACTGCGGCGATGTTGCGGCCAACAGGGCTCCATCTATTTGCGGAAAAGTATCCAGAACGTGTTCACGATGTTGGCATCGCCGAGCAGCACGCTGTCACTTCGGCCGCTGGGCTTGCCTTTGGCGGTCTGCACCCGGTAGTGGCGCTGTACGCGACGTTTATGAACCGTGCCTTCGATCAGGTACTGATGGATGTCGCGTTGCACCGAGCTGGCGTCACGTTCGTGCTCGACCGTGCAGGGGTCACTGGTCCCGATGGTGCTAGTCACCACGGTATGTGGGACCTTGCTCTGCTCCAGGTTGTCCCGCACATCCGCATTGCGGCCCCTCGCGACGCTGAGCGCCTGCGTGAAGAGCTCGGAGAAGCCGTCGCGGTTGATGATGGTCCCACGGTCATCCGTTTCGCTAAAGGCACTGTGGGAACCTCCTACGATGCGGTTCGCCGAACGGACGACGGCGTGGATGTTCTCCGCGAGGATGAGCAACACGATGTGCTCATTGTCACCGTTGGCTCAATGGCAAAGACCGGACTCCAGGTCGCTGAGCTTCTCGCGGCGCAGGGAATCGGCGCAACCGTAATTGACCCGCGATGGGTAGTTCCCGTAGCGCAGAGCGTGATCGATTTCTCGGCTCAATACCGAATTGTGATCACGATTGAAGATGGAGTTCGTGTAGGCGGAATCGGTACCCGGATTCGTCAGGATATGCGGGCTCAGGGCGTAGATACTGCGGTGAATGAGTTGGGACTCCCTGCCGAGTTCTTGGATCACGGCAGCCGCGACTACGTTCTTGATCAGGTCGGGCTTACTCCTCAACACATCGCGCGCGACGTGGTAGCGCAAGTCCTCGGAAGCAAAATTCCTATTGCTCGACCGCTGAGTGATACCGATTCGCAGGCTGTTACGCTTCCCGCCGAACGAAGCTAGATTTCCCGGATTATTCTCCGTGACGTCAACGAGATAGTTCTCTTCGACACTTTCTGCGTGCTCCAATGAGCCCCTCGGCTTTTAACAGCAGAAGATGGCCGACCCAGACAGTGTCCGGGTCGGCCCTCTTCCTAGCTATGCCGCGTTAGTGCGAAACGCTTACTGCACTCCGCGAATCTGCGGATCGTGGAAAGTTCCACCAAACGCCCGCTCCGAAGCGCCAGCGCGATCGAGGTAGGGCGTGACTCCACCCATCTGGAAGGGGTAGCCGGCACCGAGGATGAGGCACAGGTCGATGTCCTCCGCCGCCGCAACCACCCTGTCTTCAAGCATCCGGTGAATCTCGTCGGCAAGACCGTCTTCGATGCGAATCTGAAGCTCCTCGGCCGTCATCGGTGAAGTGCCGCCCTTGACGATTTCTACAGCCTTCTTGGAAACGCCCTTTGCCTTGCCCTTACTGTCACGGTCAAAGATGTATCCGAGCTCGGCGAGCTTGTGCAGGTTCTCACTCTTGAAGAATCGTTCAGGGAATGCAGCGTGATGAGTGTCGAGCACGTGCGCCCCGACCTTGAGTCCAACCAGCTCGAGAAGTTCGAACGGAGTCATCGGCAGCCCGAAAGGACGGGTCGACTCCTCGACGACCTCAAACGGCGTTCCGGTGTCGACAGCGTTCATTGCCTCACCCAAAACCTTGGCCAAGATGCGGTTCACGACGAAACCGGGCGTATCGGTTGTGATCACCGCGTTCTTGCGCAGGTTCTTAGCCGTGACCATTGCGGTCGACAACGTCTCATCGTTGGTGTGCGGTGTTTTGACGACTTCGATGAGCGGCATGACTGCGACGGGGTTGAAGAAGTGGAACCCAACAAGGCGCTCCGGATGCGACAAGTTTGCACCGATCTGTTCCACCGACAACGACGAAGTGTTTGTGGCCAGGATTGCTTCCTCGGAGATGTACTGCTCAACCTCCGCGAACACAGCCTGCTTAGCACCGAGTTCTTCGTAGATCGCTTCAATCACCCAGTCGCAATCAGCAAAGTCCGCTTTGTTCGTGGTGCCGGTAACAAGGGCTTTGAGGCGGTTAGTGTCGTCTGATGACACCCGGCCTTTGTCGTGCAGCTTGTCGATCTCCGAGTGAATCGCGACAACACCGGCATCCGTCGCTGCCTGATCGAGGTCAGTAATAACAACCGGGACCTGCAGGCGGCGGACGAAGAGCAATGCGAATTGGCGGGCCATGAGCCCTGCGCCAATCACACCCACCTTTGTTACTTTGTGGGCCAGTTCCTTGTCTGGAGCCCCAGCCGGTCGCTTGGCGCGCTTCTGAACGAGGTTGAATGCGTAGATGCTCGCCTGGAACTGATCTCCAGAGATCATGTCAGCCAGAGCCTCATCTTCAGCTTCGAACCCGGTCTTCTTGTCAGTGTTCTTGGCTGCCTTCAATAATGCGAGCGCTGCATAGGGCGACTTGGCGACGCGACCAATGCGGTTCGCGAGCATCTTCTCGGCGATTCCGATCGCAACATCCCATTTGACGGTACGTTCGATTTTTCCCGGCTCGTTCTTGCGCTTGACCTTCGTCGTGCCAGCAATGACACCGTCGGCCCAGCGAATAGAGTCTTCGAGGAAGTTCGCAGGACCAAACATGGCGTCAGCAATACCCAGCTCGAAAGCTTCTGGCCCCTTCAGCATTCGGTTGTTCTTGAGCGGATTCTCGATCACTACCTTGAGTGCATTTTCGATTCCGATCAGGTTAGGAAGCAACCAGGCGCCGCCCCAACCAGGAATCAGACCGAGGAATACCTCAGGAAGCGCCAGCGCAGGTACCGAACTGTCGATGGTGCGGTAGTCAGCGTTGAGAGGAACCTCGACGCCGCCACCGAGAGCGAGTCCATTAATGAACACGAACGAGGGAACACCCAAGTCGCTCAGCTTGCCGAGCGCCCAGTGACCAAGCTGCGCCATCTGCTTACCGGTTTCGCGGTCAGGGATTTCGCTGACCTTCGAGAGGTCGGCGCCTGCGGCAAAAATGAATGGCTTGCCGGTGACAGCCAATCCGTGGATTTCTCCAGCGGATGCCCGTTCTTTCTGCTCATCGAGTACTTTTGCAAACTCAAGAAGAGTTGCTGGGCCGAGAGTGTTCGGCCGAGTGTGGTCTTTCCCGTTGTCGAGAGTGACGAGAGCAAGCGTGCGCCCGCCGGACAACGGCACATCGCGAACGAAGGAGTGGGTGATGACCTCGTCTTGAGACAGGCCAGCGAGACGTGCAAACTGCTGGGTCATTGTTACTTAGCTCCCTTGTAGTTGGGGTTTTCCCAGATAACGGATCCACCTTGGCCAAGACCGACGCACATTGCCGTAAGCCCGTAGCGCACCTCAGGGTGCTGTTCGAACTGGGCTGCGAGCTGAATCATAAGACGGACACCCGATGACGCTAGGGGGTGGCCCATCGCGATCGCGCCGCCCCACTGGTTTACGCGGGGGTCTTCATCGTCGATGCCATAGTGATCGAGCAGTGAGAGAACCTGCACCGCAAAAGCTTCATTGAGTTCGAAGAGTCCGATGTCGTCGATCGAGAGGCTCGCCTTGCGCAGTGCTTTCTCGGTTGACGGAATGGGCCCGATGCCCATGATTTCTGGCTCGACACCGGCGTAGGCGAAGCTCACCATGCGCATTTTGGGCTTCAATCCCAACTCGCGCGCTACTTCGCCGCTCGCCATGATGCTGGCTGTTGCACCATCGTTAAGACCGGATGCGTTTCCCGCGGTGATGCGTCCGTGAGAGCGGAACGGGGTTTTGAGTGCGGCGAGTCCCTCAAGAGTTGTCTCGGGGCGGAGTCCCTCGTCGCGAGTGGCCATTCCCCATCCGGCGTCACTTCGCGTGGCGACAGGAATCAGGTCAGGCTGAATGTTGTTGGCTTCGTACGCAGCGGTTGCACGCTGCTGGCTGCGAAGTGCAAAGGCATCGGCGCGAGCCTTCGTGAGGTGAGGGAAGCGGTCGTGTAGCTTCTCAGCAGTGTTTCCCATGTTGAGCGCTTCGGGGTCGACGAGCTTCTCTGACATGAATCGGGGGTTAGGGTCAACGCCAGATCCCATCGGGTGGTGCCCCATGTGCTCCACGCCGCCAGCAATTGCCAGATCGTAGGCGCCGAATGCGATGCCTCCGGCGACATTCGTGACGGCGGTCATAGCTCCGGCGCACATGCGGTCGATGGCGTAACCAGGAACTGAAATCGGCAATCCAGCGAGAATTGCTGCGCTGCGTCCGATTGTGAGTCCCTGATCACCGGTCTGAGTTGTCGCGGCAATCGCAACTTCGTCAAAGCGTTCTTTAGGGATTTGGGGGTTACGCTCCAGCAGTCCGATCATCGCCTTGACGACGAGGTCATCCGCTCTGGTATTCCAGAACATGCCCTTCTCGCCAGCACGCCCAAATGGAGTACGGACTCCATCTACGAACACAATCTCGGTTTCCTTGGCCACAATGCCTCCACTAGATCCTTGGATGTAGGACTGATCCTAGGTGGCCAAGATTAGGGTTAGGAATCCTTTGATTGTTCCTACGACTCGGTGTCGTCGGACTCCTCAGGCGTTTGGTGGGCTTCGACAAAGGCTTGGGCGATTGACTGTGCAGAAACGTCAATTTGCCATTGGCGCGCGCCGAGGGCATGAAGTACTGCCGCAATGCTCTCGCGCGTGATCTCGGTCGGTGGGGTCCAAGCGACACGTCGGAGGTAGTCAGGAGTGAGCAAATTCTCGATCGGGATCGACAATTCTTCCGAGCGCTCGGTCATCATCGCTCGTGCTGCCTTCAGCCGAAGATCGGCTGCGGGGTTCTTGTCTGACCACACTCGTGGCGGCGGAAGTGCGTCGCTAGCGACACGAGAAGCCGGAATGTCCGTCGACGCGATTCCCGCTTGAATCGCGTCCCACCAACGATCAATTTGAGTACGACTAGCACGCCCGCTGAACTCTTTCATCGCAGAGAGCTGACGCTTTGACTCGGGCAGAAAGCGCGCGGCGGCGAGAAGCGCCGAATCAGGAACAAGTCGACCGGGAGCCGTGTCTACTTCTTGAGCGTAGGCATCCCGAGCAAGCCAGAGTTCACGCGCAATGGCGAGATTTTTTCCGCCACGAAGTGAGTGAACCCCGCTGAGCCGGCGCCAAGGTTCTGCGCGAACATTGCTGAGATCCCGAACTAAGACAGAATCGAATTCCTGCTGTGCGATGTCGTGTTTGTCTGCAGAGTCGAGCAGTTCACCAAGAGCTTCGCGAAGATCTACGAGCAACTCAACATCGAGAGCGGCATAGACGAGCCACGCCTGCGGAAGCGGCCGCGTTGACCAGTCCGCCGACGAATGCTCTTTCGCTAGGTGAATGCCGAGGAGATGTTCGACGACAGTGCCGAGTCCAACACGGGGGAGCCCCGCGAGACGAGCGCCCAATTCTGTGTCAAATAGTCGAGTGGGGTGGAGACCAACTTCGCGCAAACACGTGAGGTCTTGTGTCGCTGCGTGCAGAATCCACTCTTCACCGGCGATGATGTCATTGAGCTCGGCGAAGTCGCCGATAGCTGGCGGATCAAATAAGAAGGTGCCAGCTCCGCGACGAAAGATTTGAATGAGGTACGCACGCTGCGAGTAGCGATAGCCGCTCGCACGTTCGGCATCAATTCCGATAGGACCATGGCCCGCAGCAATAGCCGCAACGGCGGCAAGGTATTCTTCCCGATCGTCTATGACGTTTACGGGATCATGAGGGGCTTGGGTTGCGTGCGACTCACCCTCAGGGGTTGCACTTTCGGTTGCGCTATTCACGTCCAACTTTACGGGCCGACAACAGGGTGACTCCTTCAATGGCTGGTGGTAGGCCAGCTAACATGCAGACCAATTCACTCCAGCCTTCCACATGCGCGGCCATGCTGAGATCTTTGGGGCTCCACGAGGCACGTAATTCGATCTGAGCACCGTCAGGCTGCGACTCAAGTTCGCCAAACCCTGTCGACAAAATTCGGGTCGCAGTTCCGGACACTTGATCGTAGGTAGCACCGCGACCGTCAAGAGCATCAACGAGCCACGACCAGGTGACCTCGCTCAGGAACGGATCAACGCCGATCTCCGGTTCTAACGGTGCCTGTGCGAAGCAAATTATGCGAAACTCGCTGTCCCAAGCGTCCGGAACTTCGGGATCGTATAAAAGAACAAAACGGCCAGTGCCAAGATCTGAGTCTTCACCGTGACGTGACGGAGTGACGTCGGCGGCCAGAGCGAATGACCATGGTGCGATCTGAGACGGAGCAGTGATTTCGGTTACTGCGAGCTCCGAGCGCAAAGATGCGCCACGAAGCGACTCGACCGCGGCAGTGAAGACTGCGGGTGGTGTTGGTCCAGCTGGTGAATCGGGCACGACTGAAGATTAGGCTTTAGAGGAACGATCGCTAGTGAGGCACGCCGCGCCAGTGCGGGTGCAGACGGAGGTTTGCGGATGCGAGCACCACAACCGGGGCGCATGGTCGTCGGCATCGTCAGCGGAATTGCTATCGGTGTCACAGCAGTCGGAATCGTCGGTTTGGTCGCTAGCGCGGTTCTTTCCGTAGTTTTTGCTCGGCGGCTCGTGACCCCACCAGGGCGAGCAGACAGTGGACTGCAGATTCTTGCGGTCGGCGAATCGACGATTGTGCTTTCAGCCGCTCTGGAGAGTCGCGCGCCAGGCCGCTTTAGCTTGTGGTTTGCCGACGAGGCAGGTCACGCCCGCATCGGTGCTGTCGTTTCGGAGAGTTCACGATGGGTCGCACGAGAGTTGATCTCGGTTCAACGAGGGATTCCGCACGCCGGGGACAACGCGCGAACGAGTGGCTGGTTCTATCTCAGTCCCGCAGAACTTGGGCTCGAATTTTCCGAAGTACACATTGAAACGGAGCTGGGCGCGGCACCGGCGTGGTTGGTCCCAGCAGCGGCGGCGAGTTCGACGTGGGCAATTCATGTACACGGTCGGGGAGTCCGACGCCAAGAGACTCTGCGCGCTCTGCCCGAGTTTTATGACGCCGGAATCACATCACTTGCCGTGTCATACCGCAATGATACTGAAGCACCAGATTCACCCGACAGGCGCTACGGGTTGGGTTCTACGGAGTATCGCGACGTCGACGCTGCTATCAGTTATGCGCTCGAGGCAGGTGCAGAGCGAATCGTTCTGATGGGATGGTCAATGGGAGGTGCGACAGTCTTGCAGACACTGATGCGCTCCAAGAGTCGGGAAGTAATCGTTGGCCTCATCTTGGATTCTCCCGTAATCGCCTGGGGTCCCATCCTCGAGCTTCACGGCACAATTAACCGAATCCCCACTCCGATTCAGCGCGCGGCGCAAGAAATTCTCGCGGGCGAACAAGCGCAGCTGCTCGTAGGCACCGAGAACCCGCTCGATTTTGCCGCGATGAATTTCGTCGGCCGCGCGACCGAACTCGATCGTCCCATCCTGCTGATGCACAGCACAGCTGACGCTTATGTTCCCGTTGAACCGTCACGTGCGCTTGCGGTGCTTCGCCCGGACATCGTCACCTTCGAAGAATTTGACACTGCCGGTCACACGAGGCTGTGGAACTACGACAGCGAACGGTGGCTTTCGGCTATTCGGTCATGGTTGAGAATTCACGTGGGCGAAGACGACGCCCGAGAAGGTCTCGACTAGGAAATGCTCTTGAGGCGAATCTGACGCTTAGCTCGTGCCAGCATTCCAGTCATGCCGCGAAGGCGGAGTGGACTGACTGCCTTGGCCAGGCCAAGTGACTGAGGGAAGTCGTCCGACAACTCCAGGACTTCCTGGGTGCTGAGGCCAGAAAGGCCCTGTGCCAAAATCGAAGCAAACCCGCGTGTGGTCGGAGCTTCGGGAGGCGCGGTCGCGAACATGTGCACCGTGTCGTTTTCGACCTCAATGAAAATGAAGACCGGGGACTGGCACTCCTCTACCCGTTCAAAAAGATCGGGGTGATCGCGGTAGCGCTCCGGGAGTTCCGGCAGCTCATTCGAGAACTCAAGGAGAAGTTGCAGCCGATCCCGCAGCTGGAGGTCCAAAAAATCGTCGCGGATTTCAGCCAACTGGGTCGGGATCTGCTGCTCACTCATCACTTAAGTCTAACGGGAAGGAACCTCGCCGGGCTCAGTGCCGATGACGATCGGCACTGCGACCAAAGATCCCCATTCAGTCCAAGACCCGTCGTAGTTGCGAACGTTATCGAAGCCCATCAGGTAGTTGAGCACGAACCATGTGTGGCTCGAGCGCTCACCGATACGGCAGTACGCAACAATATCGTCGCCATCTTTCAGCCCGGCACCGTCACGGTAGATCGCGTTCAGCTCGCTGAGCGGACGGAAAGTTCCGTCATCCGCGACAGCCTTGGACCATGGCACACTCTGAGCGCTGGGAATGTGACCGGCACGGAGCGCACCCTCTTCAGGGTAGGCAGGCGCTGTGGTGCGCTCTCCGCTGTACTCCTCAGGGGAACGGACATCAATGAGCGGGTTGCCCAAGTGGGTGAGTACGTCGTCACGGAACGCGCGAATTGTGGAGTCGTTGCGCTCGACGATCGGGTACTCGGTGGCTTGGGGAGTCGGTACCTCGAGAGTGTATTCGCGGCCATCAGCTTCCCACTTTGCGCGCCCACCATCGAGCAAGCGGACATCATCGTGCCCGAAAAGAGTGAAGACCCATAGTGCGTAGGCCGCCCACCAGTTTGTCTTGTCGCCGTAGATGACGACGGTAGTGTCTCGGGAAATTCCGCTACGAGACATGAGCTCGGCGAATCCCTCACCGTCGATGTAGTCGCGGGTTACGGGATCATTGAGATCAGTGTGCCAGTCGATTTTTACGGCGCCGCGGATGTGGCCAGTTTCGTAAAGCAAAACGTCTTCATCAGATTCGACAACTACTAAGCCAGGAGTTTCGAGACGTTCTTCAAGCCAGTCCGCCGAAACCAATCGTTCAGGGTTCGAGAACTCAACGAATTGGGGGGCCGGGTCGCGTTCGATAGTCATAGCTACCTCCGATAGTGGATGGAAAAACTGGCGCGGGCTTCAAACTAAGCTTGATTAGTCCCTTGCCCAAGAAAATTACGCATTCGCCGCTGATTACACCGCGTTGCCGTAAGACTGCGAAACATAACCGAGGCTGAGAATGAGCGCTACTGCGCCTACGACTCCTGAGCGTCTAGTCGATCGTATCCCGTCGTTGACCGGAGCGCAGATGCTCGCCGAACTGGTGCCACCGCGTCAGTTCACCGGGGCGACCTTAGATTCCTATCGACCTGACCGCGACTACCCCTCTCAGGGCGCCGCCGTTGCCGCGATGCGCCACTTTTCTGCCCCGACGAAACCCGGCGGAGGACTGTTTTCTCGCAAAAAAACGCCGGTAGCTAAACCTGGAGTTTATTTGGACGGCGGGTTTGGGGTTGGTAAGACCCACTTGCTTGCGGCTTTGTGGCATCACATTCCTGGCCGCAAGTATTTCGGCACGTTCATTGAGTACACAGCTCTCGTCGGTGCCGTGGGCTATGCCCAAGCTGTTGAGCTTCTCAAGGGTGCTTCGCTGGTGTGCATCGACGAATTTGAGCTTGACGATCCCGGAGACACTCGGTTAATTTCGCGACTGCTGTCTGACCTCGTCGGCTCGGGCACCAAGATTGCGGCAACCTCGAATACTCCGCCGAACGCGCTCGGCGAAGGACGGTTTGCCGCTCAGGACTTCTTGCGAGAAATTGACTCCCTTTCAGCCAAGTTCGAAACCATTCGAATTGATGGAGTTGACTATCGGCGCCGAGACACCGGGGCGCACGCGCTCACAGTCGAGGATGCGGCTGCGGCGGTTTCTCAGATAGCCGGGACAGTGACTTTGGACTCGTTCGATGAAGTGCTGAAACATCTATCGGGAGTTCACCCCTCGCGCTACGTGAAACTGATTGAGGGGATCGACGCGATTGGCTTGACGGACGTGCATCCATTTTCTAACCAGACGGATGCGCTGCGATTTGTTGCGTTTGTAGATCGACTGTATGACGCGCAGGTTCGTATTTTCGCTGAGGGGACGCCACTCGACGGTGTTTTCCCCGACGACATGCTCGCTGGCGGCTATAGCAAGAAGTATTTGCGTGCCGTATCCCGACTTATTGCGCTGACTGCCAACCACGTCTAGTCGCGGTATGCAGTGGACCGGCCCAATTCGCCCATCAAGGGTGGTTCTTGGCGAAGTCATTGTGTATGTGCCCGCTGAGGCATAAGACTGGTCACGGGGAGGTTCACTGTGGCGGAAGCATTCGCGGCGGCGACCATTGGGGTAATTGCGCTTGCAGTGTTGTTGTCGGCGCTGATCGTTTTGTACGCCCGGATTCTTCCGGAAGCGTCTTGGGCACGCGTGATGACAGAGTCTCTCCTGTGCTCGTTGCCCGGTGTCGTTGCGTGGCTGGCTCTTGGCCCTCTTATGTCATCGACATTGCGCCCCATCATGATGCCTTCGCTATCGTTGCTTGGGGGAATCTGTAGCTACCTGGTGACCGTCGTCGCGCGAAGTGCGGGTGCATCGTTTGTTCGGAGTATGACTTTTGGATCTATTTGGGCCGTTGGTGTGTTTGTGCCGACGGCGATCCGCACGTTTGAGCCATTCGGAGCAACCACGCCTCTTGGGCTGAGTCCGATTGATCACGGTGGTGCGCTCGTTATGAGCGTTGCGGTTGGTGCCGGCATGTTCGCCGTCCTGGTGGTGGAACGGAAGTCGCTGATTCGTGGTCGTCGGATGTTTGTCCCCGTCCCGCTGGGGATCGTCGCACTGGTCATCGTGGTTGTGTCGTGGATTGGTTGGCTAGTTGGAGCAGAGTTTGCCATCGACGATGTCGCGGGCCTCATTATCGTCAATGGTGTAGTGAGCGCTATCGCCGGTGCGGTTGGTTGGATCGCAGTTCAGTTGATTGGCCACGGTGTAATTAGTCTCAGATCGCTCGCAGGCGGCGTGGTGAGTGGCCTGATTGCGGTAACGGCCGGCGCACCACTTTTCACTCCAGTTTCTGCGGCAGTGGCCGGGCTTATTGCGGGTGCTGTGGCGTGTGTGTTTACCGTGCGGCGCGGATCGCCGCTGGGTAACCAGTTGCGTTTTCTGGTCAACACCCATTTATTGGGTGGGAGTCTTGGCGTTGTTTCCTTGGGCGTACTCGCGACCGGGTCAGGTTTTCTATTCACCGGCCAGACGGGAATTTTCCAAGAACAGCTCCTCAGCGTCGTCGCGACGGCAAGCTGGTCGTTTGTTATTTCGTCAGGATGCTGGTGGTTGCTCAGCAAGGTCGGTAGAGGCGTTCGCGCCCGCGACTCGCACCTCTTCGTCAAGTAGCGATCGCGTGAGGAGCGTGGCACCGGCGACGGCAGCGGGCATGGCGAACACAGCACCGAACGGAATCAAGAAGACAAGATAGGTCGCTGTTCCCAATCCGAGCGACTGTGCCCGTGAGGCTCTGAGGATGCGACGCCGTGCAGTGAGGTGCATATCTCGAGCCTCGAAGGGGATGTTGGCGAGCTCGACGACTAGGAGCCAGCCGCCGAGTAAGGCACCGGCGGTGGCAGCAATAATGGCGCCGACGATGGGGATAAATCCGAGCAGGAGCACGAGCAGGGCTAGACCGATCGTGGGGAAAAGCAGTCGCAGGCCCTCGCCGAATCCGCGTCGTGCGTCTTTCCAGAACCCTTGCGTCGCGGGCGTGGGCGGCGCACCATGACGGAAATCTACGTGGCTAGAAATTTGACGATAAAAGAAATCTCCGACCATCAGCGTCACCGTCGTGTAGGTGTTCACGATGATGAGGATGCTCGCTAAGAGCAGCGCAACCCCGGCGGCAAATCGCACAGCGGTTCGGGGGAGTTCGTCCCAGTCGTTAGCGAAAGGGGTTATCAGGGTCGCTATGGGGTCAATGGTGACAATCAGGGTAATTAATACCGCGATTGCGACAGCGCCGACGATAGCTGCAGGAATCATCCCCAGAAACATTTGGCGGGGCGCCGTGAGCACTTCGCGGAAGCCTCGAAACAAGAAACTGACGCCGACGAAGAATCGACGAAGTGGCGTTGATCTGGGGGACTTCGCGGCGCGCATTCCCCAAGGGTACTGGCATTGGGCAAGGCCTCAACGTGGCTGATTGCACACACGGCCTGATGGCGAATACGTGTCGCTCTTGCAATTCAGTGCATAAATAGTGGGCGATACCGGACTCGAACCGATGACCTCTTCCGTGTGAAGGAAGCGCGCTACCAACTGCGCCAATCGCCCCGCAGGCCAATCTTCGCATATCTTCGCGACACGCTCGCTACCGAATTGGCTCTCAGCGCAGACTTCGTATACAGTCATCTAGCACGCGAAAACGGGTAACCGAATAGCTGCAAAGTGCGGATGTGGCGCAGTGGTAGCGCATAACCTTGCCAAGGTTAGGGTCGCGAGTTCGAATCTCGTCATCCGCTCGAGTGGGAAGTGTCAGCCTCGCTGGCACTTTCCATGTGCGGTGGAGTGGCCGAGAGGCGAGGCAGCGGCCTGCAAAGCCGTATACGCGGGTTCAAATCCCGTCTCCACCTCGGTATCTAGTGTTTCAACTAAATAGCATGAGCGATTGGCGCAGCGGTAGCGCGCTTCCCTGACACGGAAGAGGTCGCTGGTTCGATCCCAGTATCGCTCACTCGAAAACACCCGACTCAGGTCGGGTTTTTTCGTTTAAGAAGCGCAACCGAACGCTCGTTTGTCTCGTGACACGGCAGTGACCTGATCGCCGCTAAAGTTGCACTGTGACTAAGACTGGATTTGACCTATACACCGACCGCAACGTCGTCGCCATGCGCGTCGACGGTGAGCTGAAAGACCTCGCCACGACGGTAACTGACACGGATGAGGTCGAGGCTGTCACTATCGATTCGCCTGATGGGCTCAATATCCTTCGTCACTCGGCGGCGCACGTCGCAGCTCAAGCGATCCAGACCATTAACCCTGAGGCAAAACTCGGTATTGGTCCGCCCGTTACGGATGGTTTCTATTACGACTTCGATGTCGAGGAGCCGTTTACGCCCGAGGACCTCAAGGCGATCACCAAGGCGATGGATCGCATCATCCGTCAGGGGCAACGCTTTCAGCGTCGTGTCGTGACTGAGGCTGAAGCCCGGGAAGAGCTCGCTAACGAGCCGTACAAGCTTGAACTTATCGGCCTGAAGGGGGCTGTTGCCGAGGGCGACGCCGATGCAGATAACGAGTCGGTCGAGGTCGGCGGCGCCGAGCTCACCATCTACGACAACGTCGATGGCAAGACTGGCGAGGTCTACTGGAAAGATTTGTGCCGTGGACCGCACCTTCCCAACACTCGCATGATCGGCAACGGGTGGTCACTCACGCGTACCGCTGCCGCATATTGGCGCGGTTCGGAAAAGAACAAGCAGCTGCAGCGCGTCTATGGCACGGCCTGGCCGACCAAAGATGAGCTTCGTGAATACCAAGCGCGTCAAGAGGAAGCATTGAAGCGCGATCACCGCAAGCTCGGCGCTGAGCTAGATCTCTTTTCGTTCCCTGACGAAATCGGTTCTGGCCTTGCTGTCTTCCACCCCAAGGGCGGAATCATCCGCCACGAGATGGAGAACTACTCCCGAACGCGCCACTTGCAGGAGGGCTATTCCTTCGTCAACACGCCTCACATCACTAAAGAGGCGCTGTTCGAAACTTCCGGTCACTTGGGCTGGTACAAAGACGGTATGTTCCCACCGATGCACCTCGATGAGGCGCGCAATGAGGAAGGCGAAATAACTCGCCAGGGTGCCGACTATTACCTCAAGCCCATGAACTGCCCGATGCACATCCTGATTTACAAGTCAGGCGGCCGCTCCTACCGCGACCTTCCCATGCGCCTGTTTGAATTCGGCACGGTGTACCGCAATGAGAAGTCTGGTGTTATTCACGGACTGACTCGCGTGCGTGGACTCACCATGGATGACGCCCACATTTTCACAACAAAGGAGGGGATGAAGGCTGAGCTCACTAACACTCTCAACTTCGTGCTCTCTTTGTTGCGGGATTATGGCCTCACAGACTTTTACCTTGAACTGTCGACGAAGGATCCTGAGAAGTATGTCGGTGACGACGATGTGTGGGATGAAGCGACGCAGACCCTTGCCGAGGTGGCCGAAGAGTCGGGGCTTGAACTTGTTCCTGACCCGGGCGGAGCCGCGTTCTATGGCCCCAAGATTTCGGTTCAGGCTCGCGACGCCATCGGGCGTACGTGGCAGATGTCTACCGTGCAGCTCGACTTCAACCTTCCGGAACGCTTCGATCTGGAGTACACGGCTGCGGATGGTTCACGCCAGCGTCCCGTCATGATTCACCGCGCGCTGTTCGGCTCGATCGAGCGCTTCTTCGGCGTTCTCACCGAGCACTACGCTGGGGCATTCCCGGTCTGGCTTTCGCCAGTTCAGGTTGTCGGCATCCCTGTCGCTGAAGCCTACGAGGAGTACTTGGGCGGTGTTGTCGACCAGCTCAAAGCTCTCGGTGTTCGCGCCGAGCTCGACGCATCCAGTGAGCGCATGCAGAAGAAGATCCGCACGCACACGAAGTCGAAGGTTCCGTTCCAGCTCATTGCTGGAGAGCAAGATCAGGCTGCTGGCTCGGTCAGCTTCCGTTTCCGTGACGGAACTCAGGAGAACGGCATCCCGATTGCGGACGCGGTTGCGCGTATTACCGACGCGATCGCGACCCGAGCCCAGGTTTAATTCGTGCGCGACTACGACGGTTCCGAGCTTCCGGCGGGGGAGTCTAGTAACGACTTCGCTGCGGTGCCTGACGCGTTCCAGCGGCTGTGGACGCCCCATCGCATTGCGTACATCATGGACCAGACCCAACCAGAGAAGGATGATTGTCCGTTCTGCGTTGCGCCAACCCTGGATGACGAAAAGGCTCTCATCGTTGCGCGGGGAACTCACGCGTACGTTCTGCTCAACCTCTTTCCGTACAACAGCGGGCACTTGCTCGTGTGCCCGTACCGCCACGTCGCGCTCTATGACGAAGCTACGGATGACGAAGTTGCCGAGATCGCCTCACTCACTCAGACAGCAATGCGAGTGCTGCGCGAAACCTCGAAATCGCACGGATTCAATATCGGCATGAATCAGGGAGCGTTGGCCGGAGCGGGCATCGCTAACCACCTTCATCAACATGTGGTGCCTCGGTGGGCCACCGACTCGAACTTCTTTCCCATCGTTGCGGGAACAAAGGCGATTCCGCGTCTACTTGGTGAAGTGCGTGACGAGCTCGCTAACGCGTGGCCAACGAACCACTGAGAAGGAATTGGCTACGCCCTTCACCGCCAATCCGACGGTAAAATTGGGTCACTATGAGCGACAACACTTCATCAAACCAGTCGGGCACGAGCCGCGTTAAGCGTGGACTCGCTGAAATGCTCAAGGGCGGCGTCATTATGGACGTCGTCAACGCAGAACAAGCGAAGATCGCTGAAGACGCCGGCGCAGTAGCCGTGATGGCTCTCGAGCGCGTTCCCGCAGACATCCGTTCACAAGGCGGAGTGGCTCGCATGAGCGATCCCGACCTCATCGACGGAATCATCGAAGCTGTGTCGATCCCGGTTATGGCGAAGGCCCGCATCGGTCACTTCGTTGAGGCGCAGGTTCTTCAGGCGCTCAAGGTTGACTACATTGACGAATCAGAAGTACTGAGCCCTGCTGACTACGTGAACCACATCGACAAGTGGAACTTCGATGTTCCCTTCGTTTGTGGTGCTACCAACCTGGGTGAGGCGCTGCGTCGCATCACTGAGGGTGCCGCGATGATCCGCTCGAAGGGTGAAGCCGGAACCGGTGACGTCTCTGAGGCGACCAAGCACATCCGCACCATCAAGGGCCAAATCAACGAGCTTCGTTCGAAGACTGCTGACGAACTCTATGTTGCAGCTAAGGAGCTTCAGGCTCCCTACGACCTCGTTCGGGAGATCGCTGAAACCGGCAAGCTCCCGGTTGTTCTTTTCACCGCTGGTGGAGTTGCGACTCCGGCCGACGCTGCGTTGATGATGCAGCTTGGTGCCGATGGCGTATTCGTTGGTTCAGGAATCTTCAAGTCGGGAAACCCGGCTCAGCGCGCCGCCGCGATCGTCAAGGCAACGACGTTCTTCGATGACCCCAGTGTGATTGCGGCAGCATCGCGCGGACTCGGTGAAGCCATGGTCGGCATTAACGTTTCTGACCTCGCTGCTCCTCACCGTCTCTCTGAGCGTGGCTGGTAGTTCACCAGTCGGTCAACTCCCTATTGGAGTTCTCGCTCTCCAGGGCGATTTTCGTGAGCACCTGCATGTGCTCCAGCAACTGGGCGAAACCGCAGTAGCGGTCAAGACGCCTGAACAGCTGGAGCACATCGCCGGCCTTGTCATTCCTGGTGGCGAATCAAGTGTGATCGACAAACTGTCCCGCCTCTATGGGCTTGCTGAACCCATCCGGTCCGCGATTGCGGCGGGTCTGCCCGTGTACGGAACCTGCGCAGGGCTGATTATGCTCGCAGACACCGTTCTTGATGCAATCGAAGGTCAACAGTCCTTTGGCGGTCTCGATATCGTCGTCAGGCGCAATGCGTTCGGCTCGCAGACTGACTCTTTTGAGACTGATCTTGTCGTGCCTGAGCTCGGTGAAGTACCCGTGCGCGCTGTTTTCATTCGGGCTCCAGTCGTCGTCTCTCTGGGGACGGATGTTCGTGCTCTCGCTACCCTCGAAGACGGTCGCGTGGTCGCTGTCGAACACGGCCAGCTCATGGGTACCTCTTTTCACCCAGAGATCACGGGCGATACACGTTTTCACGAGTATTTCGTCGCGCGAGTGCGGAGCCGCAGCTAGTTCCTGCATCATGGGGGAATGAAACTGTACGCAGACCATGCTCCTCGTCGGGCTCGCCAACTGACCGGTGACATCCTCGCGCTAGTTTTCATCGTTGGGTGGATTGCGCTCGGAGTATGGGTGTATCAACTGATCGCTGCGTTCCAGCAGCTCGGTGTTCAGATGCAGGAGGCGGGGGCCGGCTTCAGGTCTACGATGATCGAGCTGGGGGACACTCTGGGTTCGGTTCCCCTCATCG
This sequence comes from Rhodoglobus sp. G.S.23, assembly GCF_056675935.1. Lineage (NCBI taxonomy): Bacteria > Bacillati > Actinomycetota > Actinomycetes > Micrococcales > Microbacteriaceae > Rhodoglobus > Rhodoglobus sp. G.S.23. The sequence goes on along the minus strand of NZ_CM155237.1, from coordinate 1,580,400 downwards.
GGGCGGGCATCCGAGTTCCCTTTGATGGAGCGAGCGACGCCGGGGTCGCGTTGGAAAATGCCGGACAGAGCCAACAAGACACGGTGCTTGCTACTGCGACCGTCGTTGGGATAGTGATTGCGGTTGTTCCCATTGCGCTAATCCTTTTGTTGTGGCTGGTGCCCCGACTGCGATTCGCGCGCCGAGCAACCGAAGCGAAAATCCTCTTGAGTTCTCCAGGTGGCGCAGATTTGCTTGCTCTTCGCGCGTTATCTACTCACAAGCTGGGGGATCTTGCCGAGGTGGCGCCAGACGCCGCCGCGCTGTGGCGGGCTGGGGATCCGGTGATTGTCGCGCGTCTTGCACAGCTCCAGTTGCACTCGCTCGGCGTGCGCAGCGCGCTTGTCGAGCACTAGAGCGGGGATTCGCGCAGGCGAACTGTCTGCGTGCCCGGTAGAATGGTGTTTATGTCAGGGCATTCCAAATGGGCAACTACCAAGCACAAGAAGGCGATTACTGATTCTCGCCGCGCGAAGTCATTCGCGAAACTGATCAAGAATATTGAGGTCGCCGCCAAGATTGGCGGAGCTGACCTCTCGGGTAATCCGACTCTTGTTGACGCTATTCAAAAGGCGAAGAAGACATCGGTGCCCAACGACAACATCGATCGTGCAGTCAAGCGCGGCTCCGGCCAGCTTGGCGATGCCATTGAGTATCTCAACATCATGTACGAAGGCTACGGCCCCAATGGTGTTGCTCTTCTGGTCGAATGTCTCACCGACAACAAGAACCGCGCTGCGGCAGACGTACGCACCATCATGAGTCGTAACGGCGGTTCGCTCGCTGACCCTGGCAGCGTCGCTTACAACTTCGAACGCAAGGGTGTTATCTCGATCACTAAGACCGAGGGCGTCACCGAAGACGACATCCTCATTGCCGTACTCGATGCCGGTGCTGAAGAGGTCAAGAACCACGGCGAAGGCTTCGAGGTAATTACCGACACGGCGCACCTCGTTCAATCGCGGGACGCCCTTCAGGCGGCAGGGATTGACTACGACTCCTCAGAGGCAGAATTCGTTCCCCACCTCAAGGTCGAAGTTGATGCGGACACCGCGCGCAAGGTTTTCCGACTGATTGATGCTCTTGAAGAGTCTGACGACGTTCAGAATATTTACTCGAACTTCGACATCACGCCTGAGGTGCAGGCCGAACTCGACGAGGACTAGTCGATGACGCTCCGCGTGATCGGGATTGATCCCGGTCTCACGCGATGCGGCATCGGTGTGGTGGATGTTGCACCAGATCGTCGCGCGACGCTCGTGCATGTTGGCGTGGTGCGCACCCCTCCGGGCATGGCGTTAGAAGAGCGACTCCGCGAAATTGGCGACGGCATCGATGCGGTGATCGCCGAATTCGCGCCTCAACAGCTTGCGCTCGAACGAGTCTTTGCCCAAAACAACGTGAGCACAGTGATGGGAACGGCTCAAGCAAGCGGAGTCGCAATGTATGTCGCCGCTCGCCACGGCATACCGGTCACCCTCCACACCCCCACCGAAGTGAAGCTTGCGATTACGGGATACGGTGGCGCTGAAAAGAAGCAGGTTGGCACAATGGTTGCGCGTGTTTTGGGCCTCGCTGAAGCTCCTAAACCTGCGGATGCGGCGGATGCCTGTGCTCTCGCAATTTGTGGAGCGTGGAAGAGTGGCCCTGGTTTCGCTGCTTCTCCGTCAGGTCGCGGGGCTGATCGCTCAGGGTCATCCGGCTCATCACAGCTGACACCGGCCCAGGAGGCGTGGCGGTCAGCAGAGAAGTCGGCGGGTGCTCGTAGGGTGAAGCCATGATTTCTTCCCTTCGTGGCACCGTCCTTGCCGCGGCCGGAACCACGGTCGTCATCGAAGTTGGGGGAGTGGGCCTCTCGGTGAGTGTCACTCCCGAGCACGCACTATCGGTGCGCGTCGGATCCGAAACTCAACTCAATACAGCGCTCATCGTGCGTGAAGATGATTTAGCGCTCTATGGGTTTCGCACTCCGGACGAACTTTCTGCGTTCACCCTGCTTCGCGGCGTAACGGGCGTTGGCCCTAAAAGTGCGATGGGCGTGCTTGCTGCCCTCGCGCCAGAGGAGATAGCCCGTGCCGTGGCCGAAGAGAACGACGCTGCATTTCGTAAGGTATCGGGCATCGGTCCGAAGACGGCAAAACTCATTGTTCTCAATCTCGCAGGCAAACTCTTCGTTAGTTCTCCCCAGCGTGGCGCTCAGCCCGTTGTCTCCACTCCGGTATCCGAAAGTGTGTCGATGGCGTTGCAGGGGCTCGGGTGGTCTGAGAAGCTTGCCCGGCCCGCGGCTGAGGCTGCCTTCCGCGAGGCAGCAGAGGCCGATAAAGGCAATACACAGGCCGTCTTGAGGCGCGCCCTTCTGCTCGTCGGCTCGCAAACCCCGAATGGTGGTTCGTGATGCCTGACAACGATGATGTCGTCGCCAACTCTGGTGTTGAGTCGGATGCAGAGCTTGCCTTTGAGGGCGCGCTTCGACCGAAATCCCTCCATGAGTTTGTCGGTCAGCAGAAGGTGCGTGGCCAACTGCAGCTTCTTCTGAAGGCAGCAGCGATGCAAAACCGCACGGCAGACCACATCTTGCTTGCGGGCCCACCCGGCCTCGGCAAGACAACATTGGCGATGATTGTTGCGCACGAAAGTAACCGACCATTGCGCATGTCTAGCGGTCCTGCGATCCAGCACGCCGGTGATCTTGCGGCGGTATTGTCGTCGCTTCTTCCCGGCGAAGTTCTCTTCATCGACGAAATCCACCGGATGGCACGCTCGGCCGAAGAGATGCTCTACCTCGCGATGGAAGACTTTCGCATCGATATTATGGTCGGCAAGGGCGCCGGCGCGACATCCATTCCTTTAGACATTGCGCCGTTCACGCTTGTCGGTGCCACGACGCGATCGGGATTGCTGCCGAACCCGCTGCGAGATCGTTTTGGGTTTACCGCACACCTTGAGTTCTATGACGAGCCCGAGCTTGAACAGGTACTCGTTCGTGCTGCCGTGATGCTTGAGCTCGAGATTGATCGCGATGCGATCGCGGAGATTGCTGGTCGTTGTCGCGGCACTCCTCGAATCGCGAACCGATTGCTTCGGCGTGTGCGCGATTACGCGCTCGTCAATCACATTCCGGCTTCTCGGGATGCGGTGCGTGCCGCCCTTGAGCTGTACGACGTCGATGAACGCGGCCTTGATCGTCTGGACAGAGCGGTGATGCAGACCGTACTGACCCGCTTTGATGGCGGACCAGTTGGACTCAGCACGCTTGCAGTTTCCGTCGGAGAAGAAGCAGAGACGGTCGAGTCAGTCGTCGAGCCGTTCCTGGTGCGAATAGGGCTGTTGTCGCGCACGCCGCGCGGTCGTGTTGCGACTCGCGCAGCGTGGGAGCACTTCGGCATCGACGATCGAAATTCGTCTCTCTTCAGTGATGAACTATAGTTTTATTGGCTTAGTACGCGCCTCAGCTTGAGCGCCAGGCCCACAGACCACCGAAAGGTACCTCATGGATCCTCTTTCTATTGCGATGCTCGCCATTCTTGGCGTACTCATCTTCTTTATGTTCCGCAACAGCCGCAAGCGCAAAGCTCAGATGGCAGAACTGCGCGAGCAGATGGTTCCTGGCGTCGAAGTTATGACTAACTTCGGGCTTTTTGGAACGCTCGTTACCAACGACACCGTTGCCAACTCTGCCGAGATCGAGATCAGCACTGGCGTAATCGTCAAGGTTCACAGCCAGACGCTGGCCAAGGTCGTTGTCGAAGAAGAGGCTGTCGAAGGCGCTCCTCGTTCGGTGGAAGAAGCTATGGAAATCGCCAACCGCGAAGCTGCGGAACGCGAAGCTGGCACTGCTGAGGTTGACGCTGACGTGAAGCCAGAATTTGGTGAGTTGTCAGACACGAAGCCGGCTAGCTCTGCTGAGTCAAAAAAGGCGTCCGAGTAACCCACTAGTGTTGAGAGTCGTCCCTCCCGAGGACGGTTGTCCAATGGCGTGCGCTTCTGCACTGCTCTGTTAAGAAAGCTGAGTCAATTAGGTGGCAAGAACTACCCCTGTGAAAAACGCGTGGCGAGCCATCGTCTGGCTCACCGCACTCACGGTGGGGCTCTCCGTATTGATCGGTGCTGGCTCCATTTTCGGTTCGGCCTCCTGGGCTCCGAAGCTCGCTCTTGACCTTGAGGGGGGAACGCAAATCGTTCTCGCCCCTCAGCTCGAGAGCGGACAGACGGTTTCCAAGGAGCAGCTGGCTCAAGCAGTCTCGATTATTCGAGATCGTGTCGACGCCAGTGGTGTCGCTGAAGCTGAAGTTACGACTCAAGGCGCGAGCAACGTCATTGTCTCGATCCCGGGTACTCCTGATAAGGAAACACTCAACCGGATCCAGTCATCGGCAAAGCTCGAATTCCGCCCGGTGCTCTACACCGAGGTCGCGACGACTGCTGCTGCTGAAGCAACTCCTGAACCGACCGATGCGGCGGAGACGCCGGACGGAGAGTCGGCAACGAGCACCCCAGAGCCGACCTTGGCCACAACGCCAACCGCGACACCCACCGACGCAAGCGATCTCAACTGGATTACCGAATCTCTTTTCGACGAATACACCAACTTCGATTGTGCTTCGCTCGACAGCTTTAGCGTTGCTCCCGCTGCTGAGCCGCTCATCACTTGTGATTCGGATGATGCCTTCAAGTACATTCTCGGCCCAGTCGAGGTAGAGGGCAGCACGATCACCGACGCGAGCAGCGGACTGATTTCCAGCTCGCAAGGCGTCAGCACCGGACAGTGGGGCGTCTTCCCGACGTTCAACGCCGAGGGCACCACAGACGTCGCAGCGATGACTACGCGTCTCTTCGGCTTCGACAACACTGATCCGCGCAACCGATTCGGAATCGTGCTCGACGGTCGTGTCATTTCGGCGCCGACGACTCAGGGCATCATTACTGGCGGAAACCCACAGATTTCGGGTTCGTTCGACCAGGACAGCGCAAAAGTTCTTGCTGACCAGTTGAAGTTCGGTGCGCTACCCATTGGTTTCGAAGTACAGAGCAACGATTCCATCTCAGCGACGCTAGGTACAACTCAGCTTAATTCTGGGCTGATCGCTGGTCTGATTGGTCTCCTGCTGGTCGTCATCTACTCGCTGTTCCAATACCGCCTTCTCGGTCTCGTTACGGTGGCTTCGCTTGTAGTCGCCGGAGTGCTCACCTATCTCGTCATCGCCTACCTTTCGTGGCAGCACGGCTACCGACTCTCGTTGGCTGGTGTTGCCGGACTGATTGTGGCGATCGGATTTACCGCGGACTCGTTCATCGTCTACTTCGAACGCATTCGAGACGAACTTCGCGATGGTCGATCTCTGACCGGCGCGGTCGAGGCCGGTTGGAAGCGTGCCCTGCGCACTATCTTCGCTGCGAAGGCCGTCAACCTTCTTTCGGCCGTAGTTCTGTTCGTCCTTGCCGTGGGAAACGTTCGCGGTTTCGCGCTGACCTTGGGACTCACCACAGTGATCGACGTGCTCGTTGTCGTTCTCTTCACGCATCCCATGCTTCAGTTGCTCGCAACAACGAAGTTCTTTGCGAGCGGACACCCCATTAGCGGTCTTGATCCCCGAGCTCTGGGCGCGGTCTACCGCGGTCGAGCTCAGTTCAGAACGCCGGTAGCCACGAAGGCGACCGCGGGAGCAAGCCGCGAGGCTGCTCGCCGCCAAACTATTGCTGAACGAAAAGCTGCTGAGTTGGCGGGAACCGCCAAAGATTCCAGCTCAGATGGAAAGGCATCCTGATGGCTAGCTTCTCGAAGTTCGGCAACGACCTCTACACCGGTGAACTATCGGTTAACTTCATCGGGCGTCGGATGGTGTGGTACACCCTCGCGATAGTTTTGATTGTGGTGTCCATTGCTGGCCCCGCGCTCCGTGGTGGTTACGTACTGGGCATTGAATTTACTGGTGGATCACAATTCCAGATCGACTCGGTCGAAGCGCTAACAGATCCTGCTACCAACGCCGACGCTCAGAACCTTGCGATTGACACCGTATCGGGAGTGGTAGCAGAAGCTGATCCCAAGGTCACCGTGGTGGGAACTGACTCCTTGCGTGTGCAAACGGAACAGCTTGAAGCCGACCAGTCCGACGAGGTGCGCGATGCCTTGGCCGGCGCGTTCAATGTCGACAGCGACCAGGTGGCCGCATCGTTTGTTGGCCCGTCATGGGGCGCAGACATCACGAGTTCTGCACTGCGGGCTTTGCTCGTCTTCGTCGCTCTCGCGGCCATCATGATGGCGATCTATTTCCGCACGTGGAAGATGTCGCTCGCAGCGATGATTGCGTTGCTCCACGACATTGTCATCACTGCCGGCGTCTATGGACTCTTCGGATTCGAGATCACTCCTTCCGCAGTTATCGGGTTCTTGACGATCCTTGGTTTCTCGCTTTACGACACCGTTGTGGTGTTCGACAAAATTCGAGAGAACACCTCGGAAGACGGGGCCGAATCCCGACGCACGTTCGCTGAATCTGTCAACCTTGCGGTTAACCAGACTCTTGTTCGCTCGATCAACACCGGAGTCGTTGCAGCTCTGCCTGTCGGTGCGATTCTCTTCATTGGCGCTTATGTGCTCGGTGCCGGCACGTTGCGCGATATTGCTCTTGCGCTCTTTATCGGAATCATTGTTGGTACTTATTCCACGATCTTCATCGCTGCTCCGCTCTACGCGCAGTTCCGTGAGAATGAGCCTGCAATTCTCAGTCGCACGAAGCGGTTGACCGCAGCGCGCGCCGAAGAGAAGGACCGCAAGTAGCCAGCGTGCGCGGACGTGGATCTCGACGTTCGCAGGCTGCGCAGTGCCCCGATAGGGGTAACGGTATGCCAATGCAGCTACGCGTTCTAGAATTGTTCTAGGGGGTAGCGGAATGAGTGAATCACCACAGTCAGCTGCCTCGTTCCGTGCGCTGTTGCCGAGGATTTTCTCCCGCGCTCAGCCCGCTGGAGCCGTAGAGAATTTACTGCGAACGGTAAAGACTCATCACCCTAAAGCGAACCTTGCACTGATCGAGCGCGCCTATGCCGCAGCTTTCCGAGCGCACGACGGTCAGAAGCGTAAGAGCGGTGAGCCCTACATAACTCATCCCGTCGCGGTGGCGCAGATTCTCGCTGATCTCGGTATCGGTGAGAAGACGATCGCCGCTGCACTCTTGCATGACACCGTTGAAGACACTGACTACTCGCTTGATGAGTTGAGGGTTGAATTCGGCGATGAGATTGCGATGTTGGTCGATGGTGTGACCAAGCTCGACAAGGTCAAGTACGGCGACAGCGCGCAAGCCGAGACGGTGCGCAAGATGATCGTCGCGATGTCGAAAGACATCCGAGTCCTCGTGATTAAGCTGGCCGACCGTCTCCATAACGCTCGCACGTGGGGCTTTGTGCCGCGCGAGTCTGCTTCCCGAAAAGCACAAGAGACACTTGAGATTTATGCACCGCTCGCGCATCGTCTGGGTATTCAGGCGATAAAAATTGAACTCGAAGACCTGTCGTTCGCTGTGCTCCACCCTAAGATCTACGTCGAAATCGAGAGCCTGGTAACTAAGCGCACCCCGATGCGTGACGAATTCGTCAAAGAGGTCATTGCCTCGGTTAATGACGACCTCAAGACATCGCGGATCAAGGGCACTGTCGCTGGCCGTCCGAAACAGTACTACTCGATCTATCAGAAGATGATCGTTCGAGGTCGCGAGTTCGATGAAATTTATGACCTTGTGGGCATTCGTGTTCTCGTGAACTCTGTTCGCGATTGTTATGCGGTGCTTGGGTCGATCCACGCCAGATGGAATCCGATTCCTGGTCGTTTCAAGGACTACATTGCGACGCCTAAGTTCAATCTTTATCAGTCTCTTCACACGACGGTCATCGGACCGCACGGTCGCGCGGTTGAGATCCAGATTCGAACGAGCGAGATGCACCACCGTGCCGAGTTCGGTGTAGCTGCGCACTGGAAATACAAAGACCGTAGTGCGGGCAAGATCGTCGAATCTGGGCCCGTTGATAGCGATATGGCGTGGCTTGCGCACATCACGGACTGGCAGGCCGAAACGTCAGACCCCGGTGAGTTCCTTGAGTCGCTGCGATTCGAGATCGGCGCCAAAGAGGTATACGTCTTCACTCCTCAGGGAAAAGTGATCGGCCTACCAGCTGGCGCGACGCCCGTCGACTTTGCCTACGCGGTGCACACGGAAATCGGGCACCGCACTATGGGTGCCAAGGTCAATGGGCGGCTCGTTCCCCTAGAGACAGAACTCACCAGTGGCGACTCTGTTGAGGTCTTCACCTCCAAGAGTCCGGATGCTGCTCCTAGCCAGGACTGGCTCAGTTTCGTCAAGAGCACTCGAGCCCGAAACAAGATTCGCGCCTGGTTCACGAGGGAACGCCGCGACGAAGCTATCGAGCAGGGCAAGGACGCGATCGCGCGCGCAATGCGTAAGCAGAATATGCCACTGCAAAAGCTCATGAATCACGAGTCTTTCGCCGACCTCGCGTCGACAATGCGTTACGAAGACGTATCTGCGTTGTATGCCGCAGTGGGTGAAGGGCACGTTTCCACTCAGTCGGTAATTGAAAAGCTTGTCGCGTCGCTGAGTTCAGGTACTGAAGAGGACGAAGGGGAACTCACATTCCCCGCGCAGGGAAAGCTGCGTCCCTTCAAGCACTCTGACTCCGGAATTCTCGTGCGGGGAGCGCCAGACATTCTGGTGAAGCTGGCGCGCTGTTGCACCCCGGTACCGGGAGACAAGGTTGTCGGATTTGTCACTCGTGGCGCCGGTGTTTCCGTTCACCGGGCGGATTGTAAGAATGTTCAATCGCTCCTAGACGAGCCCGAGCGCATGATCGACGTTGAATGGGCGCCAACGTCAAAGAGTCTCTTTCTCGTGCAGATTCAGGTTGAGGCGCTCGATCGTTCTGGCTTGCTTTCAGACATCACCAAGGTGCTGAGCGAAACACACGTCAACATTCTTTCTGCCACCGTCAACACGTCAACGGACCGTTTAGCTATCAGCAAATTTGTTTTTGAAATGGGAGATACAACCCATCTCGATCGCGTGCTCAATGCCGTGCGTCGTGTTGACGCGGTCTATGACGTTTATCGCGTCAATAGCGGCTAGCTCGCGGCGGGCTGAGGATGTCTCGCACGCACCAACGTGAGTCGCTCAAGGGCGATCCGTTTTTGGGGCAAATTGCGACGGACCAGCATTGAGTTAGCGCACTCGGAATAATCCAACGTGCCTTCGGTCATCAATGTTGCAATTGCTTGGATCTCGCGGTTTCCGAAGCTCTCGCTAAATCTCAGTAGGTCAATTACTGTGCGGAGTCGTGAGGTCACGCTCACGCCGGCCACGCTATCAATCTCTTCTGGAGAGATCACGACTTCCCGCAGCGTTGCATTCAGGCTCGCATGCGGCCTAGTTCGTGCGCCGATGGCAACGCAGAGCTGATGCCGCCGTGGGGAGTCACCAGCGCACCCCACACCCAGGCTGCGCTCAACCTCTCGGCAATTATTCGCGGATCGAGCACCACACCGAGGGCCCGTGCACGCAAGTGCGTCGTTTCAAATTCGTCAATAGGGCAGAAGCATTGATCGAGGGCATAGAGCTCTCCATCGAGGACGGCACACTGCAGCTCAACAAGGGGCAGATCGAGTGCGCTGAGCACGGAAGGAAGTCGCGAGGTCATTCCTCTATCGTGCAGTGGCACTCACGCCGACGGTGTGTTCACTCTGGTTCGGTGGACAAACAGATGGCCTGTGGAGAGTCTGCTACTTCAGTGCCCCGAGCCATGCCTTGCGAGCATCTAGTGCGTCCTGAGCATCCGCAATCTTCCTAGCATTGCCGGTGGCCTTCGCTTCAGCAAGTTCGGCTTCAAGTTTCGCGATTGCGTCGTTGAGCTGACCCAAGAATCCTTCGGAACGCTCTTGGCGCTCGGGGTTGCTCTTGTTCCAGTGATCCTCGTCGAGCTTGCGCACGGCCGTTTCGATTTTGCGCAGGCGTTCCTCGGCGACTTTGATCTTGTCGCGAGGGACCTTACCAATTTCATCCCAGCGCTTCTGAATCGACAACAACGACTTCTTGGCTTGAGCGCGGTCTGTGGCGGTCAAGAGTGGCTCGGCCTCGGCGAGCAACGCTTTCTTGAGCTCCCAATTTGCGGTGAACTCGACGTTGTCTTGCGCATCCACCTCGGACTTTGCGGCGTAGAGCACGTCGCCAGCCTGCTTAAACTTTGCCCAGAGTGCATCGTCAAACTTCTTGCCAGCGCGCCCGGCTGCCTTCCAACGATCGAGGAGGCGACGGTAGTTGGGGATGGCGTCGGCACCCTGAGCTACCAACGCTTCCGCTTCGTCGACAAGAGCCTGTTTGTCAGCGCGGGCTTGTTTGTGACTCGTGTCGAGTTCAGCGAAGAATGCGCGGCGATGGGTGTCGATCGTGCTGCGGGCGGCTCGAAAACGCTTCCACAACTCGTTCGCTTCCGCCTTCGGAAGACGGGGGCCATCGGCCTGGTGGGCTTTCCAACGCGCGAAGATGTCGTCGATCTGAGCCGTGACCTGCTTCCACTGTGCTTTGGCAGGATCTGCCGCAGCAAGCGTCTCAGCTTCGACAACAAGGGCAGTTCGCACAGCGATAGCTTCGCCCAGAGCCAGTTTGGCTTCTTCGCTCTGCTTCTCGGTGAGTTTTGAGACCGAGCCACCAAGGGCTTCGACACGTGCGCTGAGCGCCGCGAGATCGCCAACGGCGTTTGCGGTTGCGATTGACTCCTTCAGGGCGCTAATCGCCTTCGAGACGTCTGCGGCGGGCGCACCGTTCTTCACGCGCTGCTCGAGCAACGTCACTTGACCTGCAAGCTCGTGATACTTGCGGGTGAAGTAAGCCAAAGCTTCTTCCGGTGTTCCATCGGGGTATTGACCGACAGCGCGTTCGCTTTCTGCTTCGCGTACAAAGACGGTACCCGTCTCATCGACGCGTCCCCACTCGTTTTGCTCCTGTGTAGCCAATTACTTCACCTTGCTGGTTATGCCGGAAGCCGCTGCCCGGGTGAACCCAAGCTTAGGACAACCACGCTTACGGTCGTTGACGCTGTTACTGGATCGTGAAGCCCGTGATGCTTGTGGCAATCACCGGAGCCCCATCCTCGGCATTGTCGACAATGCCTCCAGAGGTGATCTCGGACTGCAAAGCATCGAGACCAGAAACGACCGTACCGACAATGCTGTAGCCGCCGGCGGTGTCGTCAGGAATTATCGCATCGTCAAAGACGATGAAGAACTGTCGCCCATTGGAGAAGGCATTGTTTCCGGTACGCGCCATTGCGATAGTGCCCGCGGGGTAGAAGCCGCCAACTCCTGCATTTTCCACCGGCCCATAGGCGTAGTCGGGATCACTGGCGCCGGTGCCGTCGAGCGATCCACACTGGATCAACCCGGCGTTCTCAGTTTTCACCATGCGGTGGCAGGTAGTACCGACGTAGTAGTCAGTAGCGATCGAGTCGATGATTGAGGCAACAGCTTGAGGTGCAGCGGCTCCGTCGAGTTCAATTCCGAGAGCCACGTCGTTGAGAGTAAGCTCACCCGTCCACGTGCGGTCTTCGGAGACTGAGACATCTGGAACGTCGCCGACGTTCTCCTGGGCGGCCGCAGTGGGTTCGGGGGTGAAGGACGGCGCGGGTTCCGGCGTTCCTGGTCCAGCACTGAAATAGAACACTTGAGCGGTCGAGACAAGCGCGATTACGAGGATCCCAACGCCAACGGCCAGAACATTGTCGCGCTTGCGGCGTGCAAGAGTGTTCTCATGGACCGCATTGCGGGCAGAGTAGTGGCGCAGGCGTTCCCGAGCGTCTCGTTGCTCGCGTGAATGCTTTTTGCTGGATGCCACCATTACTCCTTGAAGAATTGCGGATTTCGCCGCGGTCGTAGGAACGCCACACTGAACCTTACGGTCTCGTGCGAATCTCGACCAAACGCCACGGCGTTCTAGCCCTGAGCCGAAGGGCTGCGCATTTCATCAGTGCGGACGATTACGATTGACCTATGGATGCTTCCGCAAGTCTTCACAGCGGGGCTACGCCTCTTGCTGTGCGCATGCGTCCGCTGACACTTGACGAGATCGTTGGGCAGAAGCATCTGCTGCAGCGAGGTTCGCCGCTCATGAGTCTCGCATCGGATGCTGGCGGCAGTCATGGCTCGGCATCCATTATTTTGTGGGGTCCTCCGGGCACGGGCAAAACAACCATCGCGAAGGCAATCGCGCGAGGGTCTCAACGCAAGTTCGTTGAATTGTCTGCCGTGACCGCCGGGGTTAAGGACGTGCGTCTGACAATTGAAGAAGCCTTGACCGCGCGCGACCTCTACGGCGTCTCTACCGTGTTGTTTCTCGATGAGATTCACCGGTTCACGAAGGCACAGCAGGATGCTCTGCTGCCGGGGGTCGAGAACGGGTGGATCATTTTGATTGCCGCAACGACCGAGAATCCGTCGTTCTCTGTAATCTCTCCTCTCCTCTCACGGTCATTGTTGTTGACGCTCAATCAACTTGACGATGATGAGCTAGGCGAGTTGGTCGATCGGGCGGTTTCCGACGCTCGTGGACTGAACGATGCGGTAGTGCTTGAATCAGACGCTCGCGCATTGCTTGTACGGCTGTCATCTGGCGACGCGAGACGCGCCCTCACGGCGCTAGAGGCTTCAGCGGTATCGGCTGCCAACGAAGACAACGCTTCGAGTCCACCCGTAGTTACCGCAGAGCATGTTGCCACTGCCGTTGACCGTGCGCTGTTGCGCTACGACCGTCAGGGCGATGAGCACTACGACGTCATCAGCGCTTTTATCAAATCGGTGCGTGGTTCAGACGTCGACGCTGCCATCCACTACTTGGCGAGAATGATCGAAGCGGGTGAAGATCCGCGGTTCATCGCCAGACGGATCATCATCAGTGCCGCTGAAGATGTCGGCGTCGCAGACCCCCAAGCTCTCGTCATCGCCGTCGCTGCGGCCGATGCCGTGCAGATGATCGGGATGCCGGAGGGCCGAATCCCTCTCGCGGAGGCCGTTGTGTATCTCGCGACAGCGCCCAAGTCGAACGCCGCTTATGTTGCCTTGGACGCCGCAATCGCCGATGTTCGCGCGGGAAAGATTGGGCGGGTTCCCAAGCCGCTGCGCGATGCGCACTATCCGGGAGCAAAACGCCTCGGCCATGGCAAGGGGTACCAGTATTCTCACGATTCCGAGTTCGGCGTCGTGAAGCAGCAGTACCTCCCCGATGTCCTTCAGGGGACCGAGTACTACCGCCCAACCAACAACGGAAACGAACGCGACGTGTCGGCTCGACTGGCGAAACTTCGAGAGATTATCCGCGGAGAGTGACCAGCCGACGCGCCAAACCCTTGCTTGCCTCGTTTCGTGCCATAGCGATGCTTGGCGTGTTAGAGTTATGCGTCCCATCGATACGGTTTCGGCGCGCGGCTGCAATGAAACCGGAAATCGCGGAGCAAGGTCTGTAGCCGACCAGTCTCCATTGGGCCATCCCTCTACTTTCTTCTGGTGTGTTGTGTACGCGCGTTCGCGTGCGAGTAATCACCAGAGTGTTCTTACTTGAATCAATCGAAAAGGATCTTGTGTCTACTAAGTCACGTACCCGCAGCAAGACTCGCCTTTCGCGTGCACTGGGCATTGCCCTCACGCCGAAGGCTGCAAAGTACCTCGAAAAGCGCCCCTATGCTCCCGGTGAGCACGGCCGCACCAAGCGCAAGCAGGACAGTGACTACGCTGTTCGTCTTCGCGAGAAGCAGCGTCTACGGGCCCAGTACGGAATCCGTGAAGCTCAGCTGAAGATTCAGTTCGAGGAAGCTCGCAAGACCGCCGGCCTAACCGGTGAGAACTTGGTTGAGCAGCTCGAAATGCGTCTCGATGCACTGCTCGTTCGTTCGGCTATCGCTCGCACGACCGCTCAGGCTCGTCAGATGATCGTTCACCGCCACATCCTGGTTGACGGCCAGCTCGTTGACCGTCCCTCGTTCCGCGTCAAGCCGGGACAGCTCATGCACGTCAAGGCTCGCAGCGAGGGCATGGAAATCTTCCAGGTCGCCGCAGCTGGTGGACACGTGGATGTTCTGCCTAAGACTCCTGGTTACCTCGAAGTTGAAATCGACAAGCTGCAGGCACGTCTCGTACGTCGCCCGAAGCGCGCCGAGGTTCCCGTGACCTGTGAAGTTCAGCTCGTTGTTGAGTACTACGCAGCACGCTAACTAACGCACGAAAGGGTCGGGGCTTATGCTCCGGCCCTTTTTTGCGTTTGGCGGGATGTTGGTGCGATTGTCGAATAGCGTGTAACCACCACTTTTTCTGAGACGGATCGGAGCAGGCATGACTGGCGGAGATATCGCAGGGCTTATCGCGGCAGGAGTATTCGCAGTCCTTGTCGGGTTGCTCGCCGTTCCCTTGCTCAAGTTGGGAAGGGTGTTCGACGAAACGAGTTCCGCAATACGTGGAGTCAGCGACAATCTGGACCCCATGTTGACTGAGGCAACGGCCACGATTTCGGAGACGAATCGCCAATTGGCTCGCGTCGATGCGATCACTCAGAATGTGGAAGAAACCACCGGGAATGTCTCAGCATTGGTCGCACTAGCAGCCGCAACCGTCGGCGGCCCTTTGATCAAGATCGCTGGCCTCAGTGCCGGAGTGCGTGCCGCTGTGCTGAGCATCCGCCCGAAGCGCCGTCGCTGACCTTTTCGCACGGCCTAAGCTAGTACGGTTCTAGTACCGCTCTCGCACCCAAATCTGAAGGAGAAGTTATGAAAGGCGCCGTTCTTTTCGTTGTAGGTATTGCCGTCGGTTTCGTCGCAGCCCACCAAGTCGCGAAGACACCTGAGGGCAAGCAGTTCTTCTCTGAGGTTGACAGCAAGGCACGCGAGTTCACGAGTGCCGTTGTTGATGGCTACCGCGAGCGTGAAGCAGAACTTCGCGCAGCAGTGGGCGAGGCAGAAGAAGCTCTCTCGGACTTTTCGCAGCGTTCTAAGTAAGAAAATCAGGGCCCTCGGGCCGCATTATTGAGTTCCCGGGGATCCCATGCAGACCGCAGACATTCAGAACCGTTGGTTGACCTATTTTGGCGACCGTGGTCACACTATTGTTCCTTCAGCCTCGCTCGTCAGCGATGACCCGACGCTGCTATTCACTGTCGCGGGCATGGTTCCCTTCGTTCCCTATCTGACGGGCCTCGTTCCGGCGCCGTTCGATCGCGCAACGAGCGTTCAGAAGTGCATCCGAACGCTCGATATCGAAGAAGTCGGCAAGACACCGCGTCACGGAACGTTCTTCCAGATGAACGGAAACTTTTCTTTCGGCGACTATTTCAAAAAGGAAGCCATTCAGTTTGCCTGGGAGTTCCTCACGCTTCCCGAGGCCGATGGGGGACTTGGTTTTCACGCAGAGGACCTCTGGGTCACCGTTTACGAAGACGATGACGATGCTGTCGCCTATTGGAAAGAGACCGCAGGGCTTCCTGACGAGCGCATTCAGCGACTCGGGATGGACAGCAACTACTGGTCAACAGGCCAGCCAGGTCCCGCTGGACCCTGTTCGGAAATTTTCTTCGATCGAGGCCCTGCTTACGGCGCCGATGGCGGCCCAGCCACCGACGACGATCGTTACGTTGAAATCTGGAACCTCGTCTTCATGCAGTACCTCCGTGGCGAAGGTAAAGGCAAAGATTTCTCGATCCTCGGCGAACTGCCCAAGCAGAACATTGACACCGGCATGGGCCTGGAGCGCGTTGCGTTCCTCAAGCAGGGCGTCGAGAACATGTACGAAATCGACCAAGTCCGTCCCGTGCTCGACAAGGCCGCAGAACTTTCTGGCCGCACTTACGGCGCTGACCATGAAGCTGACGTTCGACTGCGCGTAGTCGCTGACCACGTTCGTTCGAGCCTCATGCTCATTGCGGATGGCGTTACTCCCAGCAACGAAGGTCGCGGGTACGTGCTGCGGCGCCTACTACGCCGCACAGTGCGCGCCATGCGCCTGCTTGGGGTTGAAGGAACCACCTTCGCTGAACTCTTTCCCGAGTCGCGGGATGCCATGAAGGCCGCCTACCCCGAAGTCGAGAAAGACTACGATCGCATTTCGCGCGTCGTTCTCGCCGAAGAAGATACCTTCATGCGCACGCTCGCTAGCGGAACAACGATCCTTGACACTGCGGTCGAAAACACCAAGAAGTCCGGCGCTTCGGAACTGCCTAGTGACACCGCATTCCTCCTGCACGACACCTTTGGATTTCCCATCGACCTGACGCTGGAGATGGCGGGCGAAGCTGGACTATCGGTGGACCGCGAAGCTTTTGATTCGCTCATGAAACAGCAGCGCGATCGCGCAAAAGCAGACGCAGGCTCCAAAAAGCAATTCCTTGCTGACCTGTCGGTTTACGGCGCCTTCCGCGCGCTCGGCGAGACCACCTTCACCGGCTACGAAAATCTTGAAACCGAATCTAGCGTTCTCGGGATCATCGTCGACGGCGTCTCGGTATCGCAAGCGACATCCGGCCAAGTCGCTGAAGTGATCCTCGCCGAAACGTCGCTCTACGCCGAATCCGGTGGTCAAGAAGCGGATGCGGGTGCGATTGTTGGTGCCAGCTACCACCTAGAGGTTCTCGACGTCCAACGCCCGGTAAAGGGACTCATCAGCCACAAGGTGCAAGTGACGTCCGGTGAGGTCGGCGTCGGAGACGCTGCAACAGCGATCGTGGATGCCGATTGGCGTCGCGGCGCAACTCAAGCGCACTCGGCAACCCACGTCATCCACGCAGCTTTGCGTCAAATTTTGGGCAAGGATGCTCACCAGTCTGGTTCATACAACAAGGCTGGCTACATGCGTCTGGACTTCTCGTGGTCGCAGGCTCTCTCGGCTGAGACAAAGTCTGAGATTGAAGAAGTCGCGAACACTGCTGTGCGTGACAACCTCGAAGTCACGACACGAATCATGGCACTCGATGACGCCAAGGACCTCGGCGCGATGGCGCTGTTTGGTGAGAAGTACGGCGATACGGTTCGCGTTGTCGAAATCGGTGGACCTTGGTCGCTCGAGTTGTGTGCTGGCACCCACGTTGCCCGTTCCGCTGAGATCGGACTTATTTCGCTCGTTGGTGAGTCGTCGGTCGGATCGTCAAACCGCCGCGTTGAGTCCCTCGTCGGCATGAGCGCATTCCGAAACTTTGCAGCGGAGCGCGCAATCGTCTCAGAACTTACTGCCAATTTGAAGACGCCTAAGGAGCAATTGCCTGATCGGATTGCCGAACTGATGGCAAACCTTAAGGCAGCCGAGCGCAAGATTGCCCAGCTTGAGGCTGGCCAGCTCTCGCAGCGCGTACCGGCCTTGGTCGAGACAGCGCAAGTGCTGGGCTCGGTGAAGGCCGTCGTCGAGAATGTTGGCGAGCTTCCGTCAAACGATGACCTTCGTGGACTTGTCCAGTCAGTTCGTGAGCGGCTCGGCTCGAAGGCTGCTGTCGTAGCACTTGCTGCCACAATTGGCGAAAAGCCTGCCGTCATTGTCGCGACCAATGAGGCGGCTCGTGCTCATGGTCTCGCCGCTGGGGCACTGGCCAAGGCGGCAGCAGGGGTGCTCGGTGGCGGCGGTGGCGGCAAGCCAGACATCGCACAGGGTGGTGGCGCAAACCCCGCTTCGATTCCCGACGCTCTCGCACTTATCGTCTCGACTCTGTCCGCTTAGTCCATGCGCTCAGGTACTCGAATCGGTATTGACGTCGGAAAAGTTCGGGTCGGGGTTGCGAGAAGCGACCCTCACGGGATGTTGGCGACCCCAGTAGAGACGGTGAAGCGCGCACAAGCAAGTATCACAAGAGTGCTGGCTATCGCGAAGGAATACGAGGCTGTTGAACTGGTCGTCGGCCTCCCCATCGCTCTTTCTGGACGGGATACTGCGTCAACCGGTGATGCTCGAGAATTCGCTCAACAGCTTGCCGATAGCTCCGATTTGCCCGTGCGGCTCGTAGATGAGCGGATGACCACGATGAGTGCGCATACTGCGCTGCGGGCATCCGGTCGCACCGCAAAAAATTCTCGCTCGGTCGTCGATCAGGTTGCCGCCGTTATAATTTTGCAACACGCCCTCGACTTCGAGCGCTCAGCGGCGCGATTGCCCGGAGAACTTGTCGAACCGACGCTAGGATCCTGAACCATGGCCGATGAACCGAACTGGGAAGATATCTTCAACGATCAACCCGGTGAAAGTGCACCGAAGTCGGCTCGCGCCGCGGCCTCGCATGGCACCGAACGTGCCGATGGCGCGGCAAGCACCGAATCCTCTACTCCGGTAGTAGGCGCTGGCGAACAGCCACTGACCCGGCGCGAAGCGCGAGCGGCTCACGAGGCGCAAGCATCGCGGGGGAGGACCGCAGAAGCTGCTCCGGAAACTGACGGTTCGACACCAGGAGGCCTACCACGCAAGCGTCGTTGGTGGCTCATCATTGGGCTCCCGATTCTTGTTATTGCCATCGCCGGTGCTGCAGTCGCAACTTTTGCGTGGGTCAACTACGAAGAGAAGATCCGCGAAGTGCTCGGCTGGGAACTGCCAAACGACTTTGAAGGAAGTGGCAACGGCGAGGAAGTTATCGTCACCGTCAACTCGGGTGATATCGGATCCGATATCGCGCGGAGCCTTAATGTTGCTGGCGTCACGATGACCTTCGATGCGTTCTACGATCTGTTGCTTGCGCAAGAAACGGACCCAGCCTTCTTTCCAGGAAACTACTCCCTTCAAAAGGAGATGAGTGCTCAATCTGCACTTGATGCTCTGCTTGACCCAGAGAACAAGGTAACCGACAGAGTCTTGATCACCGAGGGCACAACCTTGCCCGACGCGCTCGAAATCATCTCCCAAACCACCGGCATTGCCCTCGCTGATGTGCAGGCGGCATCCGAAGATCTCGCACACTTTGGGCTTCCCGCCGAAGCTGTCAGCCTTGAGGGCTACCTGTTCCCTGCAACCTACGAACTCGACGGCAGCCAAGACCCCTACGTCGTACTCGACCTGATGGTCAACACCATGTACGAGAAGTTGGATGCAGCGGGTGTCCCTGTTGAAGACCGCTACCGAATTCTGACAATGGCAGCGCTTGTCCAGCGCGAAGCCGGCCCCAATACCGACGACTTCTACAAAATTGCCCGTGTCTTCTACAACCGACTCGATCAGGGGATGTTGCTTCAGTCCGACGCGACCGTCGCCTATGGCACCGGAAATCTCCACACGGTGTGGACAACAGACTCCGAACGCGCTGATGCCAGCAATCCCTACAACACGTACGCCAATCCCGGTCTGCCTGTCGGACCGATTGGTCTCCCCGGCGAGTTGGCGATCGATGCTGCCCTGAACCCTGCCGCCGGCGACTGGCTATTCTTCGTTCCGATCAACTTGGCGACAGGGGAGACGGTCTTCACCAGCAATGTTGACGACCATGAGGCTGCAGCCCAGCAGCTTCGCGATTGGTGCGCCGAGAGCGAAGAGAATGGCAGCTATTGCTAGACAGCTCACGTGTTCCGGCCGCGGGATCCGCCCGATCGAAGCTTGCCGTTCTCGGTTCTCCCATCGCTCACTCGTTGAGCCCGGCAATCCATCGTGCGGCGTACAAAACTCTCGGTTTCGATTGGGAATACGATGCAATCGATCTGTCAGAAGAGTCTCTGCCCGCGTTTCTTGCGGCTCTCGATGGACGCTGGCGTGGACTGTCACTGACGATGCCTCTCAAGCGCGATGTCGTTCCACTACTCGATTGGGCTGACCCGCTTGTTGAGCTCGTTGGAGGGGCAAACACTGTCGTAGTGACGGATGCCGGTCTCCGTGGCTACAACACGGACGTCGAGGGCGCCATGCGCAGTTTTCTCGATGCCGGATTGTCGAGCTTGGAATCCGTCTGGATTCTGGGGGCAGGTGCCACTGCCGCATCGCTTCTCGTGGCTTCTGTTCGTCTCGGCGCGCAAAAGATCGTCATCTTCGCGCGCCGCCCAGCAAAAGCGGAACCCCTCAAGGTGCTTGGCGAGTCGCTCGGTGCAACGATTATTGTTCGACAATGGCACGATGCGGCTCGGGCGGCCGACATTCCCTCTGTTGTTGTCACAACGGTCCCTGGCGGGGCCATAGATCTTGAGTTCGCTGAGGCTGTGCGCAAGCAAGCAGCCCTCTTTGATGTTGCCTATGACCCATGGCCGAGCGACATTGCGCACAGCTGGATGGCTGCAAGCGGAACAGTAATTTCTGGTCATGATTTGCTGATCAATCAGGCCATTGCTCAAGTACGTATTTTTGCCTCAGGAACGCCAGATGTGCCGCTGGCGCATGAGGCGGATGCGATTGACTCGATGCGTGCCGCAATTGAGACGCCGTCGATTCGCGACGAGGTCTAGCAACAGGTACGGCGAGTTCACTGGGACGGTGATCCAGCACTGCGTAAAATGTGGCGTCATCTCGTGTGGGAGGATTGACGCATGCTTCGATGGTTAACGGCCGGTGAATCTCACGGCCCAGAATTGGTCGCAATTCTTGAGGGGATGCCTTCGGGCGTGCCCATCTCACCTGAACAAATTCAGGCGGACTTGGTGCGTCGTACGCTCGGCTATGGCCGTGGTGCCCGCATGAAGTTTGAGCAGGATGAGCTCACGCTGAGTGGGGGAATCCGTTTCGGTGCCACGATGGGTAGCCCCATTGCGTTGCGCATCGGTAACACTGAATGGCCTCGGTGGGTCGAAGTGATGAGTCCGGTTCCCGTCGACCCAGAGACTCTGCCCAAGGGGCGCGGCGCCGCCCTCACGCGTCCGCGTCCGGGGCACGCCGACCTCACAGGGATGCAAAAGTACGACTTTGCCGAGTCCCGTAACGTTCTCGAACGAGCGAGCGCACGCGAAACTGCAGCTCGCGTTGCTCTCGGGGCCGTTGCGCGCGCGTTCCTCGACGGTCTCGGAATTCATCTCGTTAGTCACACTCTGTCGATTGGTACGGTTCGGGTGCCAGCAGGAAGCGCACTGCCAACACCCGGCGATGTTGCGACCCTCGACGCCGACCTTTTGCGGTGCTTCAACCCCGAGACATCTGAGCAAATGGTTGCTGAGGTCGATCTCGCCCATGAAGATGGCGACACCCTCGGGGGAATCGTCGAAGTCCTCGCCTATGGCTTGCCACCGGGACTCGGTTCGTACACCCACTGGGATCGTCGTCTCGACGCGCAGCTTTCTGCCGCACTCATGGGCATCCAAGCGATCAAGGGCGTCGAAGTCGGGGATGGTTTCGAGACAGCTGCACGTCGTGGTTCAGTCGCGCACGATGAACTTGTGCACTCGCCTGACGGAATCTCTCGAGAGAGTGACCGTGCCGGCGGAATCGAAGGCGGAATGTCTACCGGCACTGTCTTGCGTGTTCGTGCCGCCATGAAGCCAATCTCGACGGTTCCTCGTGCTCTTCGAACGGTGGATATTGCGACGGGCGAAGCAGCCGTGGCGCATCATCAGCGTTCGGATGTGTGTGCCGTTCCCGCTGCGGGCGTGGTAGCGGAAGCGATGGTTGCGCTCACTCTGGCGAACTCAGTGCTCGAAAAATTTGGTGGAGATTCGCTTGGCGAAACTAAGCGAAACCTCGAGGCATACCTAGCCGCGATCCCTGATGCGCTCCAGACCACCGGGGCTACGTATGCTCAATGATGGCGGAGCGATCGTTGTCATCATTGGGGCGCCCGGTGCAGGAAAAACTAAAGCAGGCAAGCGACTAGCCAAAATTTTGGATGTGCCCCTTGTCGACACTGACAAGGTTGTCGTCGCCTCACACGGCCCCATCCCTGAACTATTCGCAGAATTTGGCGAAGAATATTTTCGTGCGCGAGAGCGCGAAGCCGTCGCCAACGCACTACTCGAACCTGCCGTCGTCACTCTGGGTGGGGGAGCGGTGCTGAACCTCGAGACGCGTGCTGACCTTGCGTCCCACCGCGTTGTGCAATTGACGATGTCGAAGGCTGCCGCGCGCCTGCGGATTGCCGGAAGTAAACGGCCATTGGCCAATAACGCTGATGAATGGGAAAAGCTCGTCGAAGCCCGTCGTCCTATTTATGACGAGCTTGCTTCTCTCACGATTGATACCTCACTTAAGCCTATGGAGAAAGTTGCGCGCGAGATCGCCGACTGGTTGGGAACCCAACAGCAATGACTGAAACCACGATCATCCCGGTCCCTGGAACGAGCCCCTACGATGTTCTCATCGGCCGAGGCCTGCTGCCGAAGCTCGCTGAGCAGCTAGGTCCGCGAGTAACAAAGGTGTTGATCATTCACCCGCCGACGCTTGGTGCGAGAGCAAATGCACTGCGCGAGTCGCTCTCGGAGAACTACGAGGTACTTCTTGCGGAGATTCCGGATGCCGAAGACGCCAAGCGGATCGAAGTTGCCGCTTTTTGCTGGCAGATCATGGGTCAGACCGATTTCACTCGCACCGATGCTGTGATTGGTTTCGGCGGGGGAGCAGCGACTGACCTTGCTGGCTTTGTCGCCGCCACCTGGCTGCGCGGAATCAAGCTCATTCAGTGCCCAACGAGTGTCGCGGGCATGGTTGACGCTGCTGTGGGTGGAAAAACCGGAATCAACACTGCTGAAGGCAAGAATCTTGTGGGAGCGTTCTATGCCCCGAGCGCTGTGGTCGCGGACCTCGACGTGTTAGAAGACCTTCCTCGCAACGAGATCTTGGCCGGATTCGCTGAGATCGTCAAGTGCGGATTCATCGGTGAGCCCGAAATTCTTGACATCATTGAAGCTGACGTCGACAAGGTCATCGATCCACATTCTGAACAGTTTCGGCGCGTTGTTGAATTGTCGATCGGACTGAAAGCTCGTGTAGTTGGCGAAGACTTCACGGAGACCGGTCTTCGAGAGATTCTGAACTACGGGCACACTCTTGGTCACGCAATTGAGCATGCCGAGCGTTACCGCTGGCGTCACGGCGCTGCAGTGTCCGTCGGAATGGTTTTTGCTGCGGAACTAGCCCACCTCGCTGGATCGCTCAGTTCTGAAGTTGTCGACAGGCACCGGAGCATCCTGCAGTCGCTCAGCTTGCCCATCGATTACCCCCTCGGTCGTTGGAACACTCTTCTCGCGACTATGCAGCGCGATAAGAAGGCCCGGGCGGGAATGATTCGTTTTGTGGTGCTCGACTCTGTCGGCCGCACATCCATGTTGAATGGCCCCGACGAAGCGATGCTGTACTCCGCCTATCAGGAAGTCGGGGTCTAGCGGGCTCGTGCCTCGCTAGAGTGGAGCGGTGACTACAGTATTTGTCCTCAATGGGCCCAACCTCAGCAGGCTCGGCAGTCGAGAGCCTGATGTTTATGGTGGGGGAACGCTTCGCGAGCTGCAATCCGCTCTTGAAGCTCACACCCGAGGGCTGGCCAATGGAGAAAATGTTGTGCTCGACTTTCGCCAAACCGACAGCGAAACAGAACTGATTTCTTGGCTCCATGAGGCTGTCGATTCAGGATCGCCGGTCATCATGAATCCTGCTGCTTTCACTCACTACTCGTACGCTCTGCGGGATGCTGCAGCTCAAGTCACTGGCGCAGGGCTCCCGCTCGTGGAGGTGCACATCACGAATCCACACGCCAGAGAAGAATTCCGTCACACGAGCGTGATTTCTGGTGTGGCAACCGGAGTGATTGCCGGATTCGGTTTCGAATCGTACATTCTCGCCCTCGACGCGGTTGCTCGTCGACTCAGTTAGACTCGAACGTCGCATTTGTCGCCTTCGCGACTTACTCGCGCTTTTGCTCGTTAACAGAAACGGATTTACGCATGGCCTCTACCGCTGACATCAGGAACGGCGTCGTTCTCAACATGGACGGTGGATTGTGGACCGTTATCGAGTTCCAACACGTCAAGCCCGGCAAGGGTGGCGCTTTCGTTCGAACCAAGGTGAAGAACGTGCGTTCGGGTAAGACCGTTGACCGCACATTCAACGCTGGCGCCAAGATCGAGACCGAGACGGTTGACCGTTCCGAATTCCAGTACCTGTACAAGGACATGGAAAATTTCGTGTTCATGAACACGAGCGACTACGACCAGATCACGTTGAGTGCTGAAGCTGTTGGCGATGCCGCAAACTTTATGCTCGAGAACCAGAACGTGGTAATCGCTCTCCACAACGGTGACCCTCTCTACGTCGAGCTCCCGGCATCCGTTGTTCTGGAGATCACGTACACGGAGCCTGGCCTTCAGGGCGACCGTTCGACCGGTGGCAGCAAGCCTGCGACCGTCGAAACCGGATATCAGATTCAGGTTCCTTTGTTCCTCGAGCAGGGCACCCGCGTCAAGGTTGATACTCGCGATGGTAGCTACCTCGGCCGCGTGAACGAGTAAATGGGGGCACGCAGCAAGGCGCGTAAGCGCGCGCTTGACCTTATGTACGGTGCCGATGTTCGTGGCGAAAGCATCAACGAAGCGTTGGCAGCAGAGTCACTCCGTGCGATGAACGATCCGGCACGGGCAACCTCGTGGGCGTACGCCCAGCAAGTTGTCTTAGGGATTACCGCTCACGGTGACGAGATTGATGAACTCATCGAGACCTATTCGCAGGGGTGGCCCCTTAACCGGATGCCCGCGGTAGATCGCGCTCTATTGCGTATCGGTCTCTGGGAAATCTTGTACAACGATGATGTTCCCACCGGTGTCGCGATTTCTGAAGCCGTCGAATCGGCCAAGGTTCACTCCACTGAAGATTCAGCAGGTTTCATCAACGGTTTGCTCGGTCGCATTGCGGCCAGTAGCGAGTAACTAGCTCTATTGTGACGTAGCGTTACGCAGTTGCGTGACGCTACGTTACGGCGCAGATCGCCATTGTCGCCGAGGAGTTCTAGCGTTCAGGGATGAGTTCTTCATCCCCCCGCCGCAGCACGGCAGCCGATGCGCTGTCCGTCACTATTCGCGATCTCTCGCGAAGGTTTGGCGAGCGCCGTGTTCTCAACAACATCGATCTCGACATCAGCGCCGGAGAAATTGTTGCCCTCATCGGGCCCTCTGGCTGCGGCAAGTCAACGCTGTTGCGCCATATCGGTGGATTGGATTCACCAACCGGTGGCGCAATCAGCATCGGCGGTGCACCCGTTACCGGTCTTGACGCGCGTTCGGCAATTGCTTTTCAAGAGCCTCGTTTGCTTCCGTGGCGTTCGATCAAACGAAATGTCGAGGTCGGGCTTCCTCGTGGCAAGCGTACGAGCGACGATAGCGATCGGGTCGCTGACCTCCTCGAGCTTGTCAAACTGTCTGAATCTGCACAGCTTCGCCCGCGGGAAATCTCGGGGGGAATGGCGCAGCGAGTTTCTCTCGCGCGAGCTCTCGCCCGCCGGCCAGGCGTGCTCCTTCTCGACGAACCTTTCGGAGCGCTCGACGCGCTAACGAGGCTCTCAATGCAAGATCTGCTTCTCGAGCTTCATGCTGCTGAACCCGCCACTATCGTCATCGTCACTCACGATGTTGATGAAGCGCTCTACTTAGCGGATCGCGTCATTTTGCTTGGTGCGGTCGGTAGTGACACCGCACACGAGGGCTCGAGTATCAGGGCCACTGTCACTGTCCCCGGTGTGCGCCCTCGTGATCGCGGCAGCGGAGATCTTGCCGAACTTCGGGCCGAACTACTTGAAGGCCTCGGGGTTCCCACCCACCATCTCAGTTCCCACTAATCCCCGCTTCTTTACTCACCCACGAAGGAAATCATGTCTCGCCGTTCACTTTTTTCTCCCCTTGCCGCTGGCGCAGTTGCGTTGACGCTTGGCATTTCTGGCTGTGTTGCCGGTGAAGGTTCCGCACTGTCTCCGGAGGCTGCAAACAACGACGGTGGCTGGAGCAGTGACCACCTCGCTGTTGACTTCGCTACCTACAACCCTCTGAGTCTCATCATCAAGGAAGAGGGCTGGCTTGAAGACACCCTGGGCGATGATGTCGAGGTGACCTGGATTCAGTCATCCGGTTCCGCAGCGGCGAACGATGCTCTCCGCGCCGGAGCTCTTGACATCGGTTCGACTGCTGGCTCAGCAGCACTGCTGGCGCGGGCTAATGGTTCACCGATCAAAACGGTTGATGTGTACTCGCAACCAAACTGGTCCGCTATTGTCGTTGCCGCGGATTCGCCTATTCAATCGGCTGAGGACCTGCGCGGTAAGAACATTGGAGCCAATGCGGGAACCGACCCCTATTTCTTCTTGCTTCAAACTCTCGCAGAATTCGGTATCGGCCTTGATGAAGTTACGATCACCCAGCTTCAACACGCTGACGGTAAGACGGCGTTGGAATCGGGTGCAGTGGATGCGTGGGCTGGTCTTGATCCGCTGATGAGTGCATCCGTCGTCAATGCGGGTTCGCGCATCGTCTATGACAATCCTGACTTCAACAGCTACGGGTTCTTGAATGCGACGGAAAGTTTTCTCGAGAAGTCCCCTGATCTCGCCCAACTCGTAGTGGATGCTTACGAGAAGGCTCGGCAGTGGGCCGCAGATAACCCCGATGATGCTGCAGCGATTTTCGCTGATGTTGCGGGTATTGATCTTCCCATCGCCAACTCGGTGCTGCTGGAGCGCACCAACCTTGCCATCGATCCCGCGCCGGGCCAGAAGCAGCTCGATGTGCTGAACATAATCGGTCCAATTTTCGTGGATTCTGGTGCTGTTGCTGCGCAATCACAGATTGACGATGCACTCGCCTCACTCTTCGAGACCACATATGTCGATGCTGCGGATCCGAGCCGTGTCGCCGAGTAACGATTCAAGCGTGTTGGAGCGGCCCGACGTGAACCACGTCGAGGCCGTTCCGGCGATCTCTGCCGCAGCGCCACAGCGCCGACGTCGCTTGGTGCGCTCAATGAGTCTGGGTGCGGTTGTTCCTGTTGCGTTAATCGTGCTGTGGCAAATCATTGCGACTTCCGGCGTGGTAGCGAGCTATCGACTGCCAACACCCCTCAGTGTCTGGATAGCGGGCGTAGATCTCTACGAGCGTGGAGTGCTCTATCAGCATGTTGCTATCTCGACGCAACGGGTGATCCTTGGCTTCGCGATGGGCTCAATTGTTGGTTTGGCATTGGCAGCCGTTGTCGGATTGTCCGCTCGCGTCTCTGATTTTTTTGCCCCGACGTTGGGGGCGCTTCGTGCAGTCCCGTCGCTGGCTTGGGTTCCGCTCCTCGGGCTCTACCTCGGTTACAACGAGGATTCCAAAGTTGTTTTGATTGCGATCGGCGCGTTCTTTCCTGTCTACACAACGGTCGCGTCCGCTCTCAGACATGTGGATGCTCACCTAGTGGAATTGGGTCGTAGCTACGGTTACTCCGGCCCGGCCCTCCTGAGTCTCGTTCAGCTGCCAGCGGTGGTGCCTGCAGTTATTTCTTCGCTGCGGCTTGCTCTGGCGCAGGCGTGGTTATTTCTGGTGGCGGGCGAGCTGCTAGGAGCATCTTTGGGACTCGGTTATCTGCTGGTTGATTCACAGAACAATGGTCGGATCGATCGATTGTTCTTGACGATCATTCTGCTTGGTGTGCTTGGCAAGACCACCGACAGCCTTGTGGGCTTGCTTGAGCGTTTCCTACTCAAGCGCTGGGGTTCATAAGTCTGTCGTGAGCACGCTATAGTCGGTGAAACAGATTTCCTTTAAATTCCGTCCAGAGAGGCGGGGAAGGAGGTCAGAATGCCTGTACGCACAGTGCTGCAGCATGCTGATATCACCCGAGCGTTGACTCGTATTTCCCACGAGATTCTTGAGTCCAATCGCGGTTCAGACGATCTCGTCATTCTCGGTATCCCTACCCGCGGTGTAACTCTCGCGAAGCGAATCTCGACGATCATCCACTCCGTCGACTCTGCGGTTATTCCCGCCGGTGCGCTCGACGTGACGATGTACCGCGACGACCTTGCTCAGAACCCCACTCGCGCAACTGGCCCGACAGACATCCCCGGTGGTGGTATCGACGGTAAGACTGTTGTGCTCGTTGACGACGTTCTCTACTCAGGCCGAACAATTCGCGCTGCTCTTGATGCGCTGGGTGACCTAGGGCGACCGAGAGCGGTTCGATTAGCTGTGCTTGTTGACCGTGGCCACCGCGAGTTTCCGATTCGCGCTGACTTCGTAGGGAAGAACCTTCCGAGCTCAATGGAAGAACGCATTAATGTGCGCCTGGAAGAAATCGACGGCACTGATGAGGTGACGATCGGATGAGGCACCTACTGACAACACAGGGTCTACAACGTGACGAAGCCATCGCGATTCTCGATGTTGCCGAAGACA
The DNA here is from genome assembly GCF_056675935.1 of Rhodoglobus sp. G.S.23. NCBI lineage: Bacteria > Bacillati > Actinomycetota > Actinomycetes > Micrococcales > Microbacteriaceae > Rhodoglobus > Rhodoglobus sp. G.S.23. The sequence goes on along the minus strand of NZ_CM155237.1, from coordinate 1,552,044 downwards.
TGGCGGCTGTTGGCGAGCGTGAGGTCAAAAAGTTGCCGACTCTCCGCGGCAAGACCGTCATCAACCTGTTCTTCGAAGACTCCACTCGCACTCGTATCTCCTTCGAGGCAGCAGCGAAACGGCTCAGTGCCGATGTGATCAACTTCGCCGCCAAGGGCTCGAGCGTATCTAAGGGGGAGAACCTCAAAGACACCGCTCAGACTCTTGCCGCCATGGGGGCTGATGCTGTGGTCGTTCGTCATTGGGCATCTGGAGCGCCCAAAACACTCGCTGACAGCGGATGGATCGATGCCGGCATTGTCAATGCTGGCGACGGAACCCACGAGCATCCCACTCAAGCGCTGCTTGACGCGTTTACCATTCGGCGCCGACTTCATGGTGCGAACGCTCGCGGACGGGATCTCGACGGCGTCACCGTCACCGTTGTTGGCGACATTGTGCATTCTCGGGTAGCCCGGTCGAACGTCTGGCTACTCACAACGCTCGGAGCGCACGTCACTCTCGTCGCCCCGGCCACGCTCTTGCCGGTGAACCTCAGCGGGTGGCCTGTTGAAGTGTCCTATGACCTCGATCACGCGATTGCCAAGGGCCCAGATGTCATCATGATGTTGCGAGTTCAGGGTGAACGAATGGCTGCCGCATTCTTTCCTAATGCTCGCGAATATTCGAAGCAGTGGGGACTCAACGACGAACGAATGCGTGCACTTCCAGCCAGTAGCATGGTTATGCATCCTGGGCCGATGAACCGCGGTCTAGAAATCTCCGCTGCGGCGGCAGATTCGCCGCAGTCGACAGTGCTCGATCAGGTCAGAAATGGCGTCTCAGTGAGAATGTCGGTGCTGTATCACTTGCTGTCCGGAGCTGTAGAGCGATGAGTGAAGAACTAGCCTCTGTCACCGACGTCCGTGTAGTACCCCAGAGAAGAGGACTCTCTTGAGTATAAGAATTGTCAACGCAACTTTGCCTAGTGGCGAGCGCACCGACTTCACCATTGACCGGGGCGTTTTTACCGACGACAGCACTGCGGATCGCACCATTGATGCTTCGGGACTTCAAGCCTTGCCAGGTCTGGTTGACCTCCACACCCACCTTCGTGAACCTGGCTTTGAACAGAGCGAAACCGTCTTGTCAGGCACGCGGGCAGCGGCTATCGGCGGCTTTACCGCCGTCTTTGCTATGGCAAACACCATGCCGGTGCAAGACACTGCCGGAGTAGTAGAGCAAGTGCAGTCATTGGGCGATACCCACGGCTATGCCACAGTGCGCCCCATCGGCGCTGTCACCGAGGGCCTTGGCGGCACGACACTCTCTGAGATTGGTGCCATGGCGAACTCGCGTGCGGGTGTCCGGGTTTTTTCCGACGACGGCAAGTGCGTTCACAACGCGCTTCTCATGCGCCGAGCGCTTGAATATGTGAAGACGTTTGATGGAGTTGTTGCTCAGCACGCGCAAGAGCCGACTCTGACAGTGGATGCCCAAATGAACGAGGGCGCTGTATCGAGCGAGCTTGGTCTCGCCGGGTGGCCGGCGGTTGCCGAAGAGTCGATCATCGCTCGCGATGTACTGCTCGCTGAGCACGTCGGAGCACGGCTTCACATTTGTCACCTCTCAACGGCAGGTTCGGTTGACGTCATTCGGTGGGCGAAAGCCCGCGGCATTGCGGTAACGGCAGAAGTCACACCGCATCACCTTCTGCTGACAGACGAACTTGTGCGTGGCTACGACGCTCGATTCAAAGTGAATCCGCCGCTTCGCCGTGATGAGGATGTGCACGCGTTACGAGCGGCTCTCGCCGACGGAACCATCGACATTGTTGCTACCGATCATGCTCCGCATCCTCCCGAGGCAAAAGAGTGTTCGTGGGCAGAGGCAGCGTTTGGAATGGTCGGTCTCGAATCAGCGCTGAACGTTGTGCAAGAGGCCGTTGTCGATACCGGTCAGTTGACATGGGCAGATGTCGCGCGCGTACTCTCACAGGCGCCGGCACAGATCGGGCGTCTCGACGGCTATCAGGTTCCGTTTGCGCTCGGCTCGCCAGCGAACCTCGTGCTGATTGACCCGAGTGCACGATCGACGTTCAGTACCGAATCGTTGCGCGGCAAGAGCACGAACTCGCCGTATTTGGGGCGCACGCTTCCCGGCCGCGTGCTCACTACGATCCATAACGGGTATGAAACCGTGAGGGATGGCGAATTGGTTGATAGTGATGAAGTTGCTCGGAGCGCGCGACTTGCCACCGTGGAGGCCAACAATGTCTAAAGATGTGTCAACGCTGATCGTGGTCGCTTTCCTCGCGCTACTCCTGGGGCTGATGGTTGCCGGGTGGTTCGCGCGCAAGCGTCGCCAATCGCACATCAGCGTTCCCCAGCTGCCTCCAGCAGATTTGCCTGGCACGCACCCGAGCTTCACGGGAAAGTATGTGTCGACGACGCTCGGCGGAGATCAACTCAATCGTGTTGCCGTTCACACGCTGGGCTTCCGCGGCAACTGCAGCATCGAGGTGCACCCCCACGGCGTCGCGGTGTTCCGCACTGGCGAACGCGATGTGTGGATACCGCGCGCCGACGTGCGCGGCATTTCGCGGGCATCTTTGACGATCGACCGTGTCGTCGAGAACAACGGATTGCAGGTGATCGAGTGGACGCTCGATGGCACAGCAGTCGATAGTTATTTCCGAATGGATGACCCCGAGGCCTGTGAACAAGCCCTCGCCGGTGTCATCAGCAATGAGAGGCAGCCCCATGACCTTTGAAGCAGCAGTGCTCGTACTGGAAGATGGCACTCGCTATCTCGGACAGGCATACGGTGCCCGCGGCCAGCGTCTTGGCGAAGTCGTGTTCGCCACAGGGATGACCGGTTACCAAGAGACGATCACCGACCCGAGCTATGCCGGACAAATCGTCGTGATGACGGCGCCGCATATTGGCAACACCGGGGTTAACGACGAAGACCCTGAGTCCTCGCGCATCTGGGTATCGGGCTTTGTCGTTCGCGACGCTAGCCGCGTTGTTTCCAACTATCGCGCAAACGGTTCCCTCGATGACCAGCTCACCGAGCAGTCAATCGTGGGCATCAGCGGTGTCGATACTAGGGCGATCACCCGGCGCTTGCGTGATTCTGGGTCAATGCGCGGCGGAATCTTTTCCGGTGCTGACGCTGAGTTGAGTCACGAAGATCAGCTCGCCGCAGTGAACAGCACAGCGCAGATGACCGGCCGAAGCTTGTCATCCGAGGTGTCCACCGCTGAAAGCTATGTCGTCGACGCGATCGGCGACAGCATCGGGCGTCTCGCCGTGCTTGATCTCGGTGTGAAAACATCCACCCTGAGATTCTTGGCGGAGCGCGGCTTCGAAGTGCACGTGCTGCCACAGACGGTCACTTTCGATGAGCTGCTCGCCATCAACCCGGTCGCAGTCTTCTATTCGAATGGGCCCGGCGACCCTTCTGCATCGGATGATCATGTCGCCCTCCTCACCGACGTCCTCAAGAAGGGACTTCCGTTCTTCGGAATTTGCTTCGGAAACCAACTTTTGGGCCGAGCCCTCGGGTACGGAACCTACAAGTTGCCATTCGGTCACCGCGGAATCAACCAACCAGTTGTCGATGTGAACACACTCCGCACTGAGATCACTTCTCACAATCACGGCTTCGCGGTTGACGCCCCCGTCGGTGTGATCAGCCAGTCACCGGCCGGCTTCGGTCGCGTCGAAGTAAGCCACGTCAACCTCAATGACAACGTGGTCGAGGGCCTTCGAGCGCTCGACATCCCCGCCTTCTCAGTTCAGTACCACCCCGAGGCGGCCTCTGGCCCCCACGATGCCAACTATCTTTTCGACAGGTTCCGCGACCTTGTTCTCGAGAACGCAAAGGACAGCAAGTAATGCCCAAGAGACAAGACATTTCCTCGGTACTGGTCATCGGTTCCGGCCCGATCGTTATCGGTCAGGCAGCAGAGTTTGACTACTCGGGAACACAAGCCTGTCGAGTGTTGCGCGAGGAGGGCATCCGGGTCATCCTGGTCAACTCGAACCCCGCGACGATCATGACCGACCCCGATTTCGCCGATGCAACCTACATCGAGCCCATCACGTGGGAAGTCATCGAGTCGATCATCGCCAAGGAGCGTCCGGATGCTCTGCTCCCGACCCTCGGCGGCCAGACGGCGCTCAACGCGGCTATCGAGCTCGACGCTCACGGCATCCTCGAAAAGTACAACGTCGAGCTGATCGGCGCGAACCTCGAAGCGATCAACCGCGGAGAAGACCGCCAGATTTTCAAGCAGCTCGTGATCGACTGTGGGGCAGACGTCGCAAAGTCGTACATCGCTCGTACAGTTACGGAGGCGGTTGAGTTCGCCGAGGATCTTGGATATCCACTCGTGATCCGCCCCTCTTTCACGATGGGCGGTCTCGGTTCGGGGTTTGCGTACTCTCGCGAGGAACTGATCCGCATGGTCACCGACGGCTTGCACCAGAGTCCAACTACCGAGGTGCTGCTCGAGGAGAGCATCCTGGGCTGGAAAGAGTACGAGCTCGAGCTCATGCGCGACACGTCAGACAACACTGTTGTCGTGTGTTCGATTGAGAATGTTGACCCGGTCGGTGTTCACACCGGTGACTCGATCACAGTCGCGCCGGCGCTCACTTTGACAGACCGTGAGTACCAGAACCTTCGCAACATTGGCATCGACATCATCCGTGCTGTTGGGGTCGACACTGGTGGCTGCAACGTTCAGTTCGCTATCGATCCCGCGACTGGTCGTGTGATTGTCATCGAGATGAACCCACGGGTATCACGCTCGAGCGCACTCGCGTCGAAAGCAACCGGATTCCCGATCGCAAAGATCGCGGCCAAGCTCGCCATCGGCTACCGTCTCGACGAAATCCCAAACGACATCACCAAGGTCACCCCCGCAAGCTTCGAGCCGACCCTCGACTACGTCGTGGTCAAGGTTCCGCGGTTCGCGTTTGAGAAGTTCCCGGCGGCAGACACCCGCCTCACGACCACCATGAAATCGGTCGGTGAGGCCATGGCAATCGGTCGCAACTATTCGACGGCCCTGCAAAAAGCGCTTCGCTCACTAGAGAAGCGAGATTCAAGCTTCCACTGGAACGGTCAAGTGGGTGACAAGACGGAATTGCTTGCCCTGTCGGCCATCGCTACTGACGGTCGCATTGTTACGGTGCAGCAGGCCATGCGCGCCGGCGCCACGACCGAAGAGGTCTTCGATGCCACCAAAATCGACCCGTGGTTTATCGACCAGATCGCGCTAATCAACGAGGTCGCAATTGACATTGCCGAAGCAGAAAAGCTGACTGTTGCCCTGCTCACTCACGCCAAGAATCATGGGTTCAGCGACGTGCAGATTGCTGACCTTCGTGGTTCCACCGAGGCAGAAATTCGCGATCTTCGCTGGGGCCTGAACGTACGTCCCGTCTTCAAGACGGTCGATACCTGTGCCGGCGAGTTCCCCGCACTTACCCCGTACCACTACTCCAGCTACGACTCCGAGACTGAAGTTGCCCCGAGCGACAAGACGAAGGTCATCATTCTTGGTTCGGGACCGAACCGTATTGGCCAGGGTATTGAGTTCGACTACTCGTGTGTTCATGCCTCGTTCGCCCTCTCCGATGCGGGCTACGAGACCATCATGATCAACTGCAACCCCGAGACGGTCTCGACTGACTACGACACGAGTGACCGGCTCTACTTCGAGCCCCTCACCCTCGAAGATGTGCTCGAGATCATCCATGCAGAGAGCAAGAGTGGTGAACTCCTCGGAGTGATCGTGCAGCTCGGCGGCCAGACAGCTCTGGGTCTCGCTCAGGGACTCAAGGATGCAGGCATCCCGATCCTCGGAACGACACCAGAGGCGATTGACCTTGCCGAGGAGCGCGGGTTGTTCTCGGAGATTCTCGACAACGCTGGACTGCTCGCACCAAAGAACGGCACCGCCACTAACCAGTCCGAAGCGATTGAGATCGCAGAGCACATCGGGTTCCCGGTTCTCGTTCGTCCCTCGCACGTGCTTGGTGGGCGTGGCATGGAGATCATTTATGACTCCGAAGCTCTCGCCGACTACTTCGAACGGGTGCGCGACGTTGTGATCATCTCGCCGAGCTCACCGTTGCTCGTTGACCGCTTCCTCGATGACGCGATCGAGATCGACATCGACGCAATTTATGACGGTACTGAGCTTTACGTCGGCGGAATCATGGAGCACATCGAAGAAGCCGGTATTCACTCCGGCGATTCTGCATGCACCCTTCCGTCGGTCACTCTTGGCCGCGACGTGCTCAATCGCGTGCGCGAAGCAACACTCGCCATCGCTGAAGGCGTCGGCGTGCGCGGTCTGCTGAACGTGCAGTTTGCGATCGGTCAGGGCATCCTTTATGTGCTCGAAGCCAACCCTCGCGCGAGTCGTACCGTTCCCTTCGTATCGAAGGCACTCGGTATCCCGCTGGCGAAGGCTGCCGCTCTCGTGATGGCCGGTTCGAGCATCCGTTCGCTCGTCGATAGCGGCCTACTGCCGATTCTCGATGGCTCGCAAGTGCCATCGACGTCGCCGGTCTCGGTGAAAGAAGCAGTGTTGCCATTCCGCCGCTTCCGCACGGTTGAGGGTCAGGTTGTTGACTCCGTTCTTGGCCCAGAGATGCGCTCGACCGGTGAGGTCATGGGAATCGACTCCAACTTCCCGAAGGCCTTCGCCAAGAGCCAGGAGGCGGCTTATGGTGGATTACCCGACAGCGGATCGGTGTTCGTATCGGTTGCTGACCGTGACAAGCGAGCCGTCATCCTGCCGGTGCTGCGCCTCAGCCAGCTTGGCTTCACGATTCTCGCCACCGAAGGCACCGCCGAAATTCTCGCGCGCAACGGCATCGAGGCTCAAGTGGTGCGAAAATACTTCATGGGTCAAGAGGTTGACGCTGCGGAACCGTCGATCGTGGAGATGATCAACGAAGGCAAGGTGGATGTCGTCATCAACACGCCAAGCGGCCGCAGCGCGCGTGCCGATGGTTACGAAATCCGCACAGCGACGGTCGCCGCCGACAAACCGATCTTCACAACCATGGCCCAACTTGCGGCGGCGGTAGCTTCGTTTGAGGCCATCCGTGATGGCTTCGATGTTCGCTCTCTCCAGGATTACGCCCTCGATCGCGCTGCCGAGCTGGAGAAAGTTGCTAACAATGCCTAGCTTCGCGTCACGACTAGAGCAAACCTTCGAGGAATTCGGGGGAGTCTGCATGGGGGTTGACCCCCACCCGTTCTTGCTCGAGAGTTGGGGGCTTTCCGATGATGTGCACGGTGTTCGCGAATTTGCGCTTCGTGCGGTGGATGCTGCAGCAGGCAACGTAGGAATGATCAAACCACAGGTGGCATTTTTCGAGCGCTTTGGATCTGCCGGCTATGCGGTGCTCGAAGAGTCCTTCGCTTTGGCACGTTCGGCCGGAATGCTTGTCATCGCCGACGTCAAGCGTGGCGATCTCTCGTCTTCGGTAGAGGCGTATGGGCAAGCGTGGCTCACTCCGGGATCTCCTCTGGAAGCTGATGCAATGACGGCTGTCGCGTACCAGGGCGTTTCAGAACTTTCAGGACCGTTTGAGTTGGCACGCAACGCTGGCAAAGGGATTTTCGTACTTGCGGCGACATCGAACGCTTCAGCTTTGAGCATCCAATCTGCTCGCATTGTTGAGGGTGAGCATGAGGGCGCAACGGTTGCGGCCAGCGTTGTTCGAGATGTTCGTGCTCTCAACTCGGAGAGCGGGTTGGGCTCGTTTGGTGTTGTTGTTGGTGCAACGGTGAACGTCGCCGACTACGGCATGCGAGTTGAAGAGTTGATCGATGTGCCGGTACTGGCCCCGGGTTTTGGCGCTCAAGGAGCATTGGTTGAGCAAGCGCGAGAACTATACGGTCCAGCGGTCGTGAACACTATTGTCACGGTCTCGCGAAGCGTTCTCCAAGAGGGAGCGAGCCAGATTCCCTCCGAATTGCGTTCGTTACGCTCTCAACTTCGTGAGCAGGTGCGCTGATGGGACCTCGCCCGGAACCCCCAGCAGTCGATAGAGCTGCTGCATCGCGCGCGGCGATTGCTGCCCGCCGAGCTCGCGCATCGGTCAAACGGGAAGTTGCCGAGCGCGCACGAACCGCTCTGAGCGTTGCACGCACAGCGTGGTCAAGTCCAGATAGCCCTGAGGCTCGGTTGTTGGTTCGCGAGCTCTTGCTCAGTGTTCCCTCGTTGGGACCGACAAGGGTTGAATCAGTGATGGAAGATTTGGCTATTGCCGAGCGTAAGCGCGTCGGTGGTCTCGGTCCGAAACAGCGAGACCGACTCGCCGCGTACCTTTCCGATCGTCAAGGTCCGGAACCCACGCGTCTCGTCGTGCTCGCTGGTCCAACAGCCGTCGGCAAAGGTACTGTCTCGAGCTACATTCGGGAAAATCATCCCGACGTTTTGCTTAGCGTGTCTGCGACGACACGAAAGCCCCGCCCGGGAGAAGTTGACGGAGTTCATTACTACTTCGTTAGTGATGAACAGTTCGACGCCATGATCGCCGGTAATGAGCTTCTCGAGTGGGCAATCGTGCACAATTCCTACCGTTACGGCACGCCGCGTCCGCCAATCGATGCTGCTCTCGCTGCGGGAAAGCGTGTTCTCCTGGAGATTGATCTGCAAGGTGCGCGCTCCGTGCGTTCGGTCATGCCTGAGGCATTATTGGTCTTCCTTCTGCCTCCCACTTGGGAAGAATTGGTTCGCCGATTGATTGGCCGCGGCACCGAAGATGCGGCCGAACAGGCGCGCAGATTAGAGACCGCAAAGGTCGAGTTGGCGGCTCAAGAAGAGTTCGATGTGAAAGTCGTGAACACAGAAGTAAGCCAAGCGGCTCAAGAAGTCGTAGAATTGATGGATGCGCCCGCTGGCGCGACCACTTCCGACTCCAAGGAGCACCCCCATGGTTGACAAGAACTCGGGCATCATTGATCCCCCCATCGACGAACTGCTGTCGAAGGTTGACTCGAAGTACCAGCTGGTAATCTTCGCGTCCAAGCGTGCTCGCCAGATCAACGACTACTACGCAGACCTTCACGAAGGAAGCCTGTTCGACAACGTCGGACCCCTCGTTGACTCCACGATCGAAGACAAGCCTCTCTCGGTTGCTCTTCACGAGATCAACGAGAACAAGCTCGAACTCAAGCGCCTCAGCGGCGAATAGAACCCACTTCGGTGACCGCGCTCAACGTAGTCGTCGGAATTTCTGGCGGAATCGCTGCCTACAAGGCTGTCTCCGTTGTGCGCGAGCTTGTGCTCGCTGGCCACGATGTCCATGTTGTTGCGACGAGCAATGCTCTGCGCTTTGTGGGAATCCCCACGCTCGAGGCGATAAGTCGCAACCCGGTCAACACCGACCTGTACGAGGGCGTTGACGAAGTTCGCCATGTTGCCGTCGGGAAAGCAGCCGATCTGATCATCGTTGCGCCAGCGACAGCGAACACGATCGCAAAAATCGCCACCGGTCAGGCCAACGACTTTCTCGGCAACACTATTTTGGCGAGCACCGCACCACTCGTCATCGCTCCGGCCATGCACACTGAAATGTGGCTCAATCCGGCCACCGTTGCCAATATTGAGACGCTGCGGTCGCGCGGCATCCACATCATTGGCCCGGAATCAGGTCAATTGACTGGCACCGATAGCGGACCCGGTCGGATGTCGGAGCCAAGCGACATAGTTTCTGCTGCTTTGGAGTTGGTGGTTTCCTCTCACGATCTCGCCGGTCGCACGGTGCTCGTTACTGCTGGTGGCACCCGTGAACCTCTCGATCCGGTGCGATTCATTGGTAATCGTTCGAGTGGAAAGCAGGGGGTTGCGTTGGCGTCCGCGGCGGCGGCGCGCGGTGCATCCGTCACGCTTATCGGAGCCAATCTTGAGGTTTCTGCCCCTCCCGGTGTTCACTTTATTGAAGTCGGTTCGACGCTAGAGCTGCAGGCGGCGGTTGTTGCCGAGGTTGTACACGCCGATCTTGTGGTGATGGCAGCCGCTGTTGCCGACTATCGGCCAGCGGAGACCGCTCAGTCCAAGATTAAGAAGCGCAGCGATTCGAGCACTCTTGAACTCCGATTGGAAGAGAATCCTGACATCTTGCGGGGACTGGCGAGCAACCGAACTCGCGATCAGGTGATCGTTGGCTTTGCCGCTGAGACTGAACCTGACGATGACGCTCTCGTCGAACTGGGGCGAGCAAAAATTTCCCGAAAGGGCTGCGATTTTCTTGTTCTCAACCGTGTGGGTTGGACCGAAGGATTCGCCACAGACAGTAACACTGTCGTCGTGATCAACACGGCCGGAGATAGAGTGGGCGAGGCAAGCGGAAGCAAGTTGTCGGTGGCCCACCGCATTCTGGATCTTGTGTTCGCAGCCCGCTGACATCCATTCATCACTACCGGAGACGGCTTATGACTTCGCCCCTGCGCACCTTCACCTCGGAGTCCGTTACCGAGGGACACCCCGACAAGATCTGTGACCAGATCAGCGACAGCATTCTTGATGCGCTGCTTGAGGAAGACCCCAACGCTCGTGTTGCGGTTGAGACACTCGTCACGACTGGTCTTGTTCATGTTGCCGGTGAGGTTACGACATCCGGCTATGCGGACATTCCGGCAATCGTTCGAGATCGCATCTCAGCGATCGGCTACAACTCTTCAGCAGTAGGGTTTGACGGCCGATCGTGCGGCGTGTCAATTTCGATTGGCGCTCAGTCGCCCGATATTGCTCAGGGCGTAGATGTCGCATTGGAGACTCGCGAGGGACACTCGAGCGACAAACTTGATGTTCTCGGCGCCGGCGATCAAGGCGTGATGTTTGGCTACGCCACGATCGAAACTCCTCAGTTGATGCCAGCACCGGTGTGGTTTGCCCACCGGATGGCTGAGCGGCTCGCGGAAGTTCGCAAGCTCGGTCTCGTGGATTATCTGCGGCCGGACGGCAAGACACAGGTCACCGTCGGTTACGAGGGTGACATCCCGCGCAGCATTGAGACTGTTGTTCTCTCGACGCAGCACTCGCCTCACATTTCGACCGCTCAGTTGCGGTCGGAGATCGAAGAGCTTGTGGTTCGCCCGATTGCTGAAAGCTCGGGTCTTGATCTTTCGAACCTGCAGTCGATCGTTAATCCGAGTGGCCGATTTGAGATCGGTGGCCCTCAGGGCGACGCTGGCGTCACTGGCCGCAAGGTGATTGTCGATACTTACGGTGGGGCATCGCGTCACGGTGGGGGAGCTTTCAGCGGTAAAGATCCGTCGAAGGTTGACCGCTCGGCGACGTATGCCATGCGCTGGGTAGCAAAGAATGCTGTTGCTGCTGGCCTCGCCGATCGCCTCGAGATCCAGATTGCTTACGCGATTGGCCGCGCGGCTCCGGTGAGCCTCTATGTCGAAACGTTCGGCACTGGCCACGTTTCAGACGAGGCAATTCTTGGTGCGATTCACGAGGTATTTGATTTACGACCTGGCGCCATCATCCGAGATCTGGATCTTCTTCGCCCGATCTACGCCAAGACGGCTACCTATGGCCACTTTGGTCGTGAGCTTCCCGAGTTCACGTGGGAACGACTCGACCGCGTTGAGGCTCTTCGCAGGGCCGCCGGGCTCTAGAGATGACTGAAGCATCCATCGCACGGGTGCTCATTGACTCTCCGCTGCCGCAACTTGACAGGCTTTTCGATTACACGATTCCCGAGAATCTTCGTCACGAAGCGCGCGCTGGTGTTCGGGTCAAGGCTCCGCTCAAGACCCTCGGCCGCTTGGTCGAGGGTTGGATTGTCGAACTAACAGACACTGTCGACTACGCCGGCAAGTTGAGCGAACTCGATTCGATTGTTTCGCCGTTTCCTGTCTTATCTCCAGAAGTGTGGACGCTCGCTCGCGCTGCAGCAGATCGCGCCGCAGGAAACGCAGCTGATGTGTTGCGTCTAGGAATTCCGAAGCGCCACGCTCGCGCCGAAAAATTGCTTCCTGATCCTGCGACCGTGACGTTTGAGCCCTCAGGGCAGCCGCTGCCGGTCACCTATTTCCACGCAGAATCTGTCACGACGCTTCTGACAACGAACAAGAGGGCGGCGCTGTCGGCTCCCACCGGGGTCGTTGAAGTTTCTCCAGGCACGTGGGTTGGTCGGTGGGCTGTAACGATGGCTGAGTTGGCCGCTCAGACGCTCGCTCGTGGCTCGACAACGATTCTGGCGACGCCAGATTTTCGTGATCAGGAGCAGCTTGAGGCTGCCGTTGCTGCGCTTATCCCGGACGACCGAATTCTGAGGCTGGATGCGCGCCAGAGCGTGCAGCGTCGCTACGGAAACTTCTTGAGAACCCACGACGACTCTCCGTATGTCATCGTCGGCAACCGATCTGCGGTGTACGCCCCGGCGAAAAACCTGGGATTGATCGTGATCTGGGATGACGGCGATTCGCTCTACAGCGAAAATCTTTCGCCATACATCCATACGCGGGATGCCGCGCTGCTTCGTCAGGAGCAGCAACAGTGCGCCTTGGTGTTTCTGAGCCACTCCCGCAGCACAGAAGTTCAGCGACTCGTCGAAGTCGGCTGGCTTGTCTCACTGAATCCCGGGGGAATCCGTCCACCGAAGGTAATCCCTTCGGCGAATCAGGAAAGTCAGGATCGACTGGCGGCGATAGCCCGCATCCCGTCGTCGGCGTGGAAGGCGGCGCGTGCCGGTCTCGATGAGGGCCCAGTTCTTGTGCAGGTCGCGCGCCCTGGCTATGCGCCACGGCTCGCCTGTACTGATTGTGCACAGTCAGCGCGGTGCACAACTTGCGCCGGCCCGCTTGCGCAGCGTTCGGCTTCAGCGACCCCAAGCTGCGTCTGGTGTGGAGCGCTAGCCGTGAAGTGGCGCTGTCGTGAATGTGACGGGACGCGATTGCGCATGGTCGGCTCGGGCAGCGCCCGCACGGCTGATGAACTGGGCCGAGCGTTTCCGGGCTATCGCGTGATCGTGGCAGACGGCGATCACCAAGTGCTCACGGTCTCGTCTGAACCATCATTGGTCATTGCCACTCGGGGTGCTGAGCCTGTCGCCGCGGGCGGCTACCGTGCGGTGCTTCTCCTTGACGGTGCCGGGATGCTCGCCCGCGAAAGCTTGAGGGTATCGGAGGATTGTCTCCGCTGGTGGTCGAACGCCATCTCGCTGGCCGCCGACGGTGCTCCAGCTGTGATCGTTGGGGTTGGTGGTTCGCTGGCCACCGCGTTGGTGACGTGGCGTCAAGAGGATTTTGCCAGTTCTGAGCTTGCCGACCGCCGAGAGTTGAGGTTTCCGCCGGCGATTCGTGTCGCCACCCTCACCGGCAAGGTTGATCTCATCACTGACGCAATCGAGAAGCTGCACGTCGAACCGCTTGATGTTCTTGGGCCAGTGGATCTTGCAGACGGGGTGGTTCGCACGATCATCCGTTTCGATTACAAGGCCGGTTCGGCGATTGCCGAACAACTCAAGGCCCTCGTTATCGCGGCCACAACAGTGTCGCGCAGCAACCGCAAACCGGGTGTGCCACGAGCGAGCCAGCCACCACCCGGACTGCGTGTTCACCTTGACGATCTCGAACCATTTGTGGATCTATAAAGCAAGAGTGCGAAAGCTTCCGTATTTTCACGAGAGAATTGGTGGATGACTTCGTTGCGACTCCTCTTTGCCGGTAGCCCCGACGTTGCTGTACCCAGTCTTGACGCGCTGCTAGAGAGCAAGCACGAGGTTGCGGCAGTGCTCACGCGGACTGACTCTGCTCAGGGGCGCCGTCGTGTGATGACCCCGACGCCTGTTGCCGCTCGAGCGGAACAGGCCGGAGTCGAGGTTATCCGGGCAAACCGCCTTGACGACACGGCGAGTGAGTCAATTGAGGCGCTCAATGTGGACCTCGGTGTGATCGTTGCTTATGGAGGACTAGTCCCCAAGCACGTGTTGACCATTCCCCGCCTTGGCTGGATCAACCTGCACTTTTCGCTGCTTCCTCAGTGGAGAGGGGCCGCGCCAGTTCAACGAGCCATTATGGGCGGCGATACGGTCGCCGGCGCGACTGTATTCCAACTTGTTGAGAAGCTTGATGCTGGGGATATTTTTGCCACCATGACCGAGCCCATCGGTGCGCAGCAAACAGCGGGTGCCCTTCTGCAACAACTGTCTTTCTCCGGTGCAACTCTTCTCTCGACTGTGGTCGATTCTTTGGCAGCGGGAACAGCTCACGCCGAACCACAGTCCGGCAACATCACACTTGCCCCCAAATTGACTTTAGAAGACGGTCGTATCGACTGGTCGCAGGGTGCTCAAGACGTGCACAACCAAATCCGAGGCGTCACCCCTGAGCCCGGCGCATCTACTCAGGTAGACGGCAAGCGACTGAAAGTACTTGACGCGGCGATCGCCCGCGAAACCCCCGCTCTCCCGATCGGCCACATCAATTTCGTCGGCAAAAAAGTTTTTGTCGGCACAGCCTCAGAACCAATCGAGCTTCTCCGGGTTCATCCGGAGGGGCGCAACGCAATGGATGCCGCAGCCTGGTGGCGCGGCCTGAATTCAGAATCAGAGGTGGTGGCTTCGTGAGCTACGCACAGTCAGCCCGTCGAGTCGCGCTCGATGTCATTATGGCGGTGCGCGAGTCCGATGCGTACGCCAACTTGTTGTTGCCGGTTCATCTCGAGCGCGCGAAGCTGTCGACAGCGGATGCGGGACTTGCCACTGAGCTGACCTATGGGACTCTCCGCATGCAGGGCTACTACGATGCGGTAATTGAGCAGGCTGCCGGTCGTGCTGTCGCAAAGATTGATCCGCCGGTTCTTGATGTTCTGAGGCTCGCAACTCATCAGTTGTTGTCGATGCGTATCCCGTCGCATGCTGCTGTCGACGAGTCGGTCCGTTTGGCTAAGACGATCGGTTCCCGCTCGGCGGTAGGTTTTGTGAACGCGGTATTGCGTGCCATTACGAAGCACGAACCAGACGTCTGGCGTGAGCGAGTGATCGGTTCGGCTGCGTCAGGGGAAGAGGCTCTGGCGCTGGCGTATTCGCATCCGTTGTGGGTGACCCGTGCCTTCCGTCAGGTATTGGTTGCCGAGGGTCGTGAGGCTGAGCTTGAGGGACTATTGGCTGCCGATAACGTTCCTGCACGAGTTTCCGTTGTCGCGCTACCAGGCTTCGCGGATGCCACTCAGATTGGTGTGACGGTCGCTGAGTATTCGCCGGTCGGTGGCACCCTTCGCGAGGGTGACCCTGGCAAGAATACTGCAGTGGCTTCGGGGCGAGCACGTGTGCAAGACGAGGGTTCGCAATTGGCTGCACTGGCTTTGAGTCGGGCGCGTCCGATCGTTGCTGGCGAGTCGTGGCTCGATATGTGTGCTGGTCCGGGCGGCAAAGCAGCGTTGCTTGCCGCAGAGGCGCTCATCGGTGGCGCGAAGCTGACCGCTAACGAGCTCGTTCCTGCCCGCGCAAAGCTCGTGCGAAATGCCCTTGCGGTTTTCGATTCACCTCCTGAGGTCTGGGAGAAGGATGGTGTCGAGATTGGCCGCGAACATCCTGGCCAATTTGACCGCATCTTGCTCGACGCACCATGTACTGGTCTTGGGGCACTACGTCGCCGCCCGGAGGCTCGGTGGCGAAAGCAGCCGGGTGATGTTGCCCAACTTGGCGCGCTGCAGACGGCGCTGCTTCATTCGGCACTCGATGCTCTCAAGCCAGGCGGCGTGCTTGCTTATGTGACGTGTTCGCCTCACGCTGCTGAGACGAAAGCGATTGTCGGGTCTGTGCTTCGCAAAGTTCCGAATGTGACCAAAATGGACACTCCTGCGGTAATTCGCACAGTCACGGTACATGAGCTCGATCTCCCGGATGCCACCCATGTCCAGTTGTGGCCGCACCGTCACGGTACCGACGCCATGTTCATTCAGCTGCTCGTGAAGGCTGACTCCTAGATAGGCTCTCGCTATGTCCGTACGCATTAGTCCCAGCATCCTCGCCGCCGATTTTGTCAATCTCGAGCGTGATATTTCTCGCATCTCAAACGCCGATCTGGTTCACGTTGACATCATGGACAACCATTTCGTGCCTAATCTCACGTTTGGGCTACAAATGACTGAACGAATCCAGCAGGTGTCGCCGATCCCGCTCGACATCCACCTCATGATTGAGAACCCAGAACGGTGGGCTCCCGACTATGCAGACTTGGGTGCTTTTGCGGTCACCTTCCATGCCGAAGCCGCTAGGGATGCTGTTGCGCTCGCGCGCACGCTCCGATCTCAGGGCACGCGTGCTGGTGTCGCGGTTAAACCGGGGACGGCGATCGAGCCGTATCTCGAACTTCTTGAGGAATTCGATCAGGTACTGGTGATGACCGTTGAACCTGGTTTTGGTGGGCAAAGCTTCATGGAAGAGACGATGCCCAAATTGCGCCAGTTGCGTGAACTCGTCGATAAGCGTGGCCTCGATGTGTGGTTGGAAGTCGACGGAGGGGTCGATGAACGAACCATCGAAATTGCCGCTGCGGCTGGTGCGGACACTTTTGTTGCGGGGTCATCCGTTTATCGTGGATCCGATCCATCACTTCGAGTGTCAGAACTGCGCGAACGGGCAGCCGCACACCGTCATTAGTCGCCGGCAAGCGATCGGGTCTGGTTGACTAGTCCTATGAGCGATTCAGGAAAAACTAAGCCAGAGGTCGAGTTCTATGAGGGCGAAGCGCCCACTGAGCTTGTCATTATCGATATTGAAGAAGGAACCGGAGCCCAAGCAACTGCGGGTGCCACCGTTGACGTTCACTACTTGGGCGTAGATTTCGAATCCGGCGAGGAGTTCGATTCTTCATGGAGCCGCGGACAGTCCATCAACTTCCCTCTCACGTCTCTCATTAGCGGATGGCAAGAAGGTATCCCCGGGATGAAAGTTGGCGGACGTCGTCAGCTCATTTGCCCTCCTCACTTGGCATACGGCCTCGCTGGCGGAGGACACCAATTGTCTGGTCGCACGTTGACCTTCGTGATCGACCTTCTCGGCACGAACTAGCTCCAGAGCTGCATCTCACAAAACGGCAGGGGACCGTCCTTCGGGGCGGTACCCTTGACCTGTGAAAGACTTTGACGAACTTTTTGCAGAACTAAGCCGCAAAGCGGTCGAACGCCCAGCAGGGTCAGGGTCGGTAGCCTTGCTCGATGCTGGAGTGCACTCGATCGGCAAGAAGATCGTTGAGGAGGCCGCTGAAGTATGGATGGCCGCCGAATTCCAGTCTGACGAAGAGACTGCTGAAGAAATTTCTCAGTTGATCTATCACCTCCAGGTTCTCATGGTCGCCAAGGGGCTAACGCCCGACGACGTGTGGCGACATCTCTGACGCCAACACACCCCTTTTCGCGCGAACTGACTGAGAGTTGACATGTTAAGAGTTGCAGTGCCCAATAAGGGTTCACTGAGTGATACCGCTTCCGAAATGCTGTCGGAAGCTGGTTATGTTGGTCGCCGGGACCCCCGCGCGCTGAACGTACGTGACGAACGCAATGGCGTTGAGTTCTTTTACCTCCGCCCCCGCGACATCGCTACCTATGTTGGATCCGGCGCTCTCGACGTTGGGATCACTGGCCGAGACTTGCTTTTGGATTCGCAGTCGCCTGCTGTGGAAATTGCGAGCCTTGATTTTGGGGGATCCACCTTCCGTTTCGCCGGAACGCCCGGCCGCTTTTCTGAACTCTCCGATCTCAATGGAGTGAGGGTAGCCACCAGCTACGCGGGACTCGTTGGTGCGTTTCTTGAGCGTCACGGAGTAAAGGCAGAGCTCGTAGGCCTCGATGGTGCCGTCGAGTCCGCGATCCGCCTTGGAGTAGCGGATGCCGTTGCCGACGTCGTGTCCACTGGCTCAACGTTGCGCGCTCAGGGCCTCGAAATCTTCGGACCGGTCATCCTCGATTCCACCGCCGTTCTCATTAGCTCCGGCACGGCATCCGGAGATGGTGTCGCCACCCTTCAGCGCCGCCTTCAGGGAGTTCTTGTGGCTCGACAGTATGTGCTGATCGACTACGACGTTCCTGTTCGACTTCTTGACGCCGCTACGCAAGTGACTCCCGGTATCGAGAGCCCTACAGTCTCTCCGTTGCAGGATCCCGAATGGGTTGCAGTGCGCTCGATGGTTCGACGCACCGACACCAACCACGTCATGGACGAGCTCTACGCCGTTGGCGCACGCGCGATTCTCGTCAGCACCATCCACGCTGCGAGGATTTAGTCGTGGCTGTCGCAGTCCGAGTCATTCCGTGTCTCGACGTCGCCGACGGCCGGGTCGTCAAGGGCGTCAACTTTAAGGATCTTCGAGACGCGGGAGATCCCGTTTCGCTCGCCCGCCGCTATTACGACCAGGGCGCTGACGAAGTGACCTTCTTGGATGTCACGGCGACGGTAGAAGGTCGCGCGACGATGTACGATGTTGTCCGTTCAGCAGCGGAACAGATCTTCATCCCACTGACTGTTGGTGGGGGAGTCAGGGAACCCGACGACGTCTCCAAGCTTCTTGCCCATGGCGCAGACAAAGTTGGCGTCAATAGTGCAGCCCTCGCTCGACCGCAGCTCATTGATGACATTGCGCGACGTTTTGGTGCTCAAGTACTCGTATTGAGTCTCGATATTAAACGCCGCGGCGATGGCTGGATCGTGACCACCCACGGTGGTCGAACTGAGACCGATCGAGATGCGATCGACTGGGCCCGCGAGGCAATGGACCGTGGTGCCGGCGAATTGCTCGTCAACTCCATCGATGCAGATGGCACCAAACAGGGTTTCGACCTTGAGCTGGTCTCGGCGATTAGCGAATTTGCGACCGTGCCCGTCATCGCCAGTGGTGGTGCCGGTGCTGTGGAGCACTTCGCCCCGGCAATTGCCGCCGGTGCCGATGCCGTGCTTGCGGCATCCGTGTTCCACAATCGCCAACTGACTGTCGGCGATGTTAAAGAGTCACTTCGAAATCATGGATTGGTTACGCGATGAGCGACGAACTCACCCTGGCGACCATTAGCGATGTTCTTGAGCGGGCACAGTTCGCGCCTGACGGCCTGCTGCCGGCAATTATTCAGCAGTGGGATACCAAAGAGGTACTCATGCTTGGCTATATGAATGCGGAAGCACTGACCCGCACATTGACTGAGGGTCGAGTGACTTTCTATAGCCGAAGCAGGCAAGAACTTTGGCGCAAGGGTGATACCAGCGGCCACTTTCAGTTCGTTCGGACGGCAGCCCTCGATTGTGACCGAGATGCACTTCTCGTAGGTGTCGAGCAGGTCGGACCGGCGTGCCACACCGGAACTCACTCCTGTTTCGAGGTCGACCCGCTCGTTCCCGTTCAGGGATTCTCTAATGAATAGCACGACAGACCACGCGGAATTTGAGCGCCTCGTAGCGGCAGGAAACCGGGTCGTTCCGGTCATCCGTCAAGTATTTGCTGACGGTGAGACGCCAGTGGGCGTGTACCGCAAACTTGCGCAGGCCAAGCCAGGTACTTTTCTTCTTGAATCGGCGGGCCAGGGTGGCATTTGGTCTCGATTCTCGTTCGTCGGCGTAGCGAGCTTTGGTGTGCTTACGCACAACGAAGAGTCCGTTGAGTGGATCGACTACGGCTTGTCGAGGGAGAGAGTTCTCGGCAACGATTGCCCCACAGCCCCGCTAGAGGCTCTAGCGCACCTCAACGAACGATGGAAGACACCAAGAGTTTCCGGCCACCCGCCTCTCACCGGCGGCCTCGTTGGCTTTATCGGGTGGGAAGCGATCCGACAACTAGAGAACCTTCCGGATGCTCCGCCCGCCGATTTCGATGTTCCGAGCCAAGCACTGAGCTTCGTTTCCGATCTCGTTGTGCTCGACCACCGCAATGGCACAGTGTTGCTCATATCCACGGCGCTCAACGATGGAACTCTTGATTCCGCGACGATGTGGACGGAAGCGCAAACTCGACTCGACGTTTTGCAGACTGGGCTTGCTCGACCGACCGAAGCGTATCTCGCAGAGGTCGACATCGAGATTGAGCCGAGCCCAATTCCTCGAACCACTCCTGATGAGTATGCGCAGGCCATCGCCAAATCTAAAGAGTTCATTCGTGAAGGTGACGTATTTCAAGTCGTCATCTCGCAGCGTTTCGATCACGAACTTAGTGCGAGTCCTCTCGATGTCTATCGAGTGCTCCGTACGCTCAACCCATCGCCATACATGTACCTGCTTTCCTTGGTCGATGTTTCTGGTCGCCCATACTCGATTGTCGGGGCCAGCCCCGAAGCGCTCGTCAAGGTGTCGCAAAAACGGGTGCACATGCATCCGATCGCTGGCTCGCGCCCGCGCGGAGTGGACACTGAACACGACCTCGAACTTGCTGAAGAGTTGCTCGCCGATACGAAAGAGCGCGCAGAACACCTCATGCTTGTCGATTTGGCTCGCAACGACCTTTTGAAGGTCTGTATTCCCGGCACTGTGGCCGTCACCGAGTTTATGCAGGTGGAACGCTTCAGCCACATCATGCACTTGGTCTCGTCAGTTGAGGGCGACCTTTCGCCGAATGCTTCAGCCGTCGACGTATTCCGTGCCACGTTCCCGGCAGGAACGCTTTCTGGGGCGCCCAAGCCCCGCGCGCTGGAGATTATCGACGAGCTCGAGCCTGCTCAGCGCGGCGTGTATGGGGGAGTGGTTGGCTATTTCGACTTCGCTGGAGATGCTGATCTCGCGATCGCCATTCGCACGGTCACGATCGTCGATGGTATGGCGCGGGTGCAAGCTGGCGCTGGTCTGGTGGCCGACTCGGACCCTGCTGCTGAACATCAGGAAGCTAAGAACAAGGCGGCGGCTCCACTGCGCGCCGTCGCGGTGGCCAATGCGATGCGGCGGCTGAATTCGTGATCGTGAGACGCTCCAGATCGATCGTGCTCGCTGCTCTCGTAATTTTGGGCGCGACCGTGATGCTCTCCTGGACTCAACAGTGGTTTACGATCGCGCTGAATGAAGGCTCAAGAGTTGACGTGCTCGGAAGTGATGCTGCCGGTTCGCTGGCAGCTCTGGCGCTATCGATCTTTGCGCTGGTTGCGGCACTCAGTCTTTCTTCCGTGATCGTGCGGCGCGTGCTGGGAGTTCTTGCCGCCGGTGTTGGTGCAATCATTGTGGCCGTGAGCCAGTCAGCAATCGCCGATCCGCTTCATTCCTCTAGTGCACTCATCACGGATGCCACCGGAATCAGTGGCGATGAGTCGCTTCGGTCTTTAGTCGACACTGTCAGTGTCAGCGGCTGGCCGATACCGGCGATAGTGGCTGGCGGGCTCATTGTCGTTGTGGGTTTGTTCGCGACGATTTCGGCCCACCGTTGGCCTGCACCCACTAAGAAATACGATCGTGCGACAGCAGTCGTTGCCGACGATCCAGCATCTCAATGGGACGCTCAGAGTCGGGGAATCGACCCAACTGCGAGCTGAGTGGCACAACCACGAGCCTTACTCCCGCTAGAATTTAGGATCAGCAAAGAATGGAGCCTGATGAGTACTGATACTGACCCCGGCCACGGAAACTCTCCAGCGGCATGGACTGCCGTCGTCATCATGTTGGTCGCGTTCACAATCGGAACGCTCGCATTCTGGTTCAATGTGCCGTGGCTCGTGTTTGCCTCGGCAGGGCTCGTCGTTGTCGGCCTGATCGTTGGCCAGATTCTGCGCAAACTCGGTTACGGCGTCGGTGGCGACAAGCTCACCGTCGAGCCCCACAACTAGAGTGCTCTCCGATTTAGTCGACGGCGCGCTCGAAGATGCCGCCGTTCGTCGTGAGGCTGTCAGTCTCGCTCAGGTAGAGCGTGCTGCTGCAGATGCTTTTCCGGCTCTGGATGCCCTTGAGGCTCTGTCGCCGCGCGAACGTGTGCACATCATCGCTGAGATCAAACGGTCTAGTCCATCTCGCGGTGCGTTAGCGGAAATCAGCGATCCGGCATCGCTAGCGTTGTCCTATCAAACCGGCGGCGCCAGTGCGATTAGTGTGCTCACCGAGCAGCGTCGATTCGGAGGTTCCCTTGAGGACCTCACGACGGTTAAAGCTGTTGTGCGACTTCCGGTCTTGCGCAAGGACTTTATCGCCGAGCCTTACCAAGTGTTTGAGGCTCGCGCTGCTGGTGCTGACCTCGTGCTCCTCATTGTTGCTGCTCTAGACCAGAAGACTCTCGAGCACCTTTACAACTTGATCGTCTCATTGGGCATGACGCCGTTGGTCGAAACGCATTCTGCTGACGAGGTTTCGCGGGCCTTGGACGTTGGGGCCAGCTTGGTCGGCGTCAACGCACGAAACCTGAGCACTTTCGAACTCGATCAGAACCTGTTCGGCGAGCTTGCCGATCAGATTCCTAGCGGAGTTATCCGCATTGCCGAATCTGCCGTGAAGTCTGCGGCTGATGTCGCCCACTACCGCAAGGCAGGCGCTGACGTCGTTCTCGTGGGCGAAGCCCTCGTTACCGGTGATCCCATTGCCACCCTGCAAGAATTTTTGGACTGCTAATGCTGAGAGATGAACTAGGACCGTATTTCGGAGAGTTCGGCGGGCGCTTTGTCCCCGAATCCTTGATCGCCGCTCTTGATGAGCTCGACGCTGCCTATAACGAGGCGAAGAACGATTCCTCGTTTCAAGCGGAGCTTGCGGAGTTGCACGCTAGTTACACCGGGCGGCCATCCATTATTACCGAGGTTCCGCGATTCGCGGAGCACGCGGGTGGTGCTCGAATCATCCTCAAGCGTGAGGACCTGAATCACACCGGTTCTCACAAAATCAACAACGTGCTCGGGCAAGCACTGCTCGCTCGTCGACTAGGTAAAACTCGCCTCATCGCAGAGACCGGTGCGGGGCAACACGGCGTAGCGACCGCAACAGCGGCAGCGCTGTTTGGCATGTCGTGCGTTGTCTACATGGGCGAAGTGGATACAGAACGCCAAGCACTGAACGTTGCGCGCATGCGTTTGCTTGGTGCAGAAGTCATTCCCGTGACAGCGGGCTCGCGCACCCTCAAAGATGCGATCAACGAGGCACTTCGCGACTGGGTTGCCAACGTCGAAGACACCCACTACCTCTTGGGGACTGTCGCTGGTCCGCATCCATTCCCTGTCATGGTGCGGGATTTCCACAAGGTGATCGGCGACGAAGCTCGCGAGCAAGTTGTGAAACTCACCGGCGCCCTTCCTACCGCGGTTGTAGCGTGTGTCGGCGGTGGCAGCAACGCTATGGGGATTTTCCACGCCTTTCTCGATGATGCCGGCGTAGCGCTTTATGGCTACGAGGCGGCAGGAGAAGGGCACCTCACCGAACGTCATGCGGCGACCCTCACACGAGGCCGCCCTGGGGTCCTCCACGGTGCACGTAGCTACATGCTCCAGGACGCTGATGGCCAGACCGTTGAATCACACTCGATTTCTGCCGGCCTCGACTATCCGGGTGTTGGCCCTGAACACTCGTGGCTGAAAGATATCGGGCGGGCAGACTACTTGCCCATCACCGATGCTGAGGCGATGGATGCTCTGCGCTTGTTGAGCAGAACCGAAGGTATCATCCCCGCCATTGAGTCTGCACATGCGTTGGCTGGGGCCATCAACTTGGGCAAGGAACTCGGGCCAGACTCCGTGATCTTGGTGAACCTCAGCGGCCGCGGTGACAAAGATATGGAAACTGCTGCAGAATACTTCGACCTCATTGATGCGGAAGCGGCTTCGGCTGCTACTTCCCGCGCGGAGGAAAAGTAATGAGCACCGTAGAAGACACCATTGCCCAGGCGAATCGTGATCGCTCAGGTGCGTTAATCGGATACCTTCCTGTCGGTTTCCCGACTATCGCCGACAGTATTGAGGCTGCCGTTGCTCTCGCCGAGAATGGTGTCGACGTCATTGAACTTGGCTTGCCATACTCCGACCCGGTGATGGACGGCCCCGCAATTCAGAAAGCGACCCAGCAGGCTCTCGCTAATGGTTTCCGGCTTCAAGACGGGTTTGATGCCGTGGCGGAGATCACGTCGCGAGTGTCGGCACCGGTGCTCTTGATGAGCTACTGGAACCCGATCATGCAATTTGGGGTCGATCGGTTCGCAGACGAACTCAAGGCTTCTGGGGGAGCGGGCATCATTACGCCTGACCTTGTTAGCGATGAGGCCGCAGAATGGATTGCGGCATCAGACCGCACCGGTCTTGACCGAGTCTTCCTCGCAGCCCCGTCGTCCAGCGATGCCCGGTTAGTTCGCGCTGTTGAGGCAAGCACTGGATTCGTCTATGCGGTCTCCACGATGGGAATTACGGGCGCCCGTTCTGATGTCGATACCGCAGCGAAAACTCTGGTTGCGCGCTTGCGAAACGCGGGTTCCACGAGCGCGTGCGTTGGACTGGGGATTTCGACCGCTGATCAAGTGCGTGAGGTGCTCAGCTACGCGGATGGTGCAATTGTCGGCTCAGTATTCGTCAGCGCTTTGGCCAATGGCGGGGTGAGCGCCGTAGCACAGACGGCAGCGTCGCTTTCGACCGGTACGCTTGCTTAGTCGCAGTCCAGAAAGGTGACCCTCTTGTCATTAGTGCCCCTCAGTATTCCGAGCCCGCCCGATTCATGGTCGACGCTCGCGACAATTCCGTTCGGCCAATGGTTGAGCGGTCTGGGCGTCAATCCCAACCAGGCGATCGTGATCCACAGTTACGCGATCTGCATTCTGCTGGGAATCATTGCGGCTACCTGGTTGACTTCACGTCGGCTCACTAATCGTGGTGCTGAACCCGGGATTGTTCTCGACATCATCATTTGGGCTGTGCCTCTCGGTTTGGTTGGTGCGCGCGCGTATCACGTGTTGACTCACCCTGGCGATTACTTCTATGACGGCGCGGATCCCTGGGAAGTCATCCGTATCTGGAATGGCGGAAATGCGATTTTCGGGTCGCTGATCGGTGGAGCCGTCGGTGCCTATATTGGCGCGCGAATGACCGGAATACGGTTCTGGAGCTTTGCGGATGCTCTCGCTCCTGCGATTCTCTTGGCTCAGGCTATTGGTCGTCTCGGCAACTATTTCAACCATGAGCTCTTCGGCCAGCCTACTGATTTGCCTTGGGGTCTCGAGATCGAGGCGGGAAATTCAGCAATCCCTGCAGGATTGCCCGTTGATACCCTGTTCCACCCGACTTTTTTGTACGAAATGATCTGGAATGTTGTCGGCATCGTCTTCTTGCTCACAATGGAGCGTCAATACGGTTTCGTAAAGAAGCATGTTCTTGGACTCACCCTCCCCGTCTTCACGGCTACAGGCCCAATTCGCCTCCAGTGGGGCAAGGTATGGGCGCTGTACATGATTTGGTATGGCGTCGGCCGTGTCTGGTTCGAGTCGATTCGCATCGATCCCAGCGAGGTTTATCTCGGACTCAGAGTTAACGTGTGGGGCGCAATCTTCACGGTGGCCCTCGGCATTATTCTCTTCGTTGTGCAGTCACGTCGTCACGTTGGTGTCGAAAAGAGCGCCTACGTCGATGGTCACGTGTGGACCGCCGATGGTGTTGTAAACTCCGATGAAACGTATTCTGAGCATGACATAGTCGTCAACGATGCCGAGGAGTCCGCTCCTGTCACTGCTTCGAAATAGTCCGCCACAAGCGGCGATACCCCTCAGGCCCCTATCGGGCGCTGAATTTTCTCTGGGCCACTGAAGTCCCTCTCCGCACCAGTAATAACGTGAGGACGGTACGGCATGGCTGTTACCCCACCCTTTGAACGCTTTGGTTCGATCCCAGCAGCAGCAGGGATGTACGACCCATCCAATGAGAAAGATGCTTGTGGTCTCGCCATGGTGGCGACGCTTCGCGGCACCCCTGGGCACGACATTATTACGACGGCGCTTGAGGCGCTTCGTAACCTAGAACATCGCGGCGCGGTCGGTTCCGACGCCGGAACCGGCGACGGCGCGGGCATCATGACTCAGATTCCCGATGATTTCTTTCGAGAGGTCGTCGATTTTGAGCTGCCGAGCAACGGCCGTTACGCCGTTGGCAATGTTTTCCTTCCGCTCGATAGCGCCGCCCGTCACGATGTTAAAGCTGGCATCGAGAAGCTTGCTGCCGAGGAAGATCTCACGGTATTGGGGTGGCGCGATGTGCCGATCCAGCCCGATGAGCTCGGCAGTCTCGCCCGCGGAGCAATGCCGGCTATTGAGCAGCTCTTTTTGCAGTCCAAACGTGTCGACTTGAAAGGAACGCTGCGCGGCATTCATCTCGACCGCCAGACGTATCGTCTCCGTAAGCGTGCAGAACGTGATCTGCACGCGTACTTCCCCTCACTTTCCTGTCGAACGATCACCTACAAGGGCATGGTGACGACGCTCCAGCTCGAGCCTTTCTATCCTGACCTTTCCGATGTGCGTTTCGCGTCAAAGCTCGCGCTCGTGCACTCGCGCTACTCAACGAACACTTTCCCTTCGTGGCCTTTGGCGCAGCCATTCCGCATGGTCGCTCACAATGGCGAGATCAACACTGTGCAGGGCAACCGTAACTGGATGCGTGCACGGCAATCGCAGCTCGAATCTGCGGTTTTCGGAGATATTAACGACATCCTGCCGGTCAATACTCCCGGTGCAAGCGACTCAGCGTCCTTCGATGAGGTCGTCGAGTTGTTGAACCTTGCGGGTCGCCCACTCCCACACGCAATGATGATGATGGTTCCCGAGGCGTACGAGAACCAGGTTGATGCAGATCCTCGCCGTCGGGCGTTCTACGAATATCACTCGATGTTGATGGAGCCCTGGGACGGCCCAGCAGCACTCGTCTTCACTGACGGTTCGCTGGTAGGCGCAACGCTCGACCGCAACGGACTTCGTCCCGGACGCTACCTTGTGACCGACGATGGACTCGTCGTACTCGCCAGTGAGATCGGCGTATTCGACGTCGATCCCATCAAGGTTGTTCGCAAGGGACGCTTGCGTCCCGGCAAGATGTTCTTGGTCGACACTCAGGCCGGTCGCTTGATCGAGGATGACGAGATCAAGGCAGAGCTTGCGGCATCGCAACCGTGGGCTGAGTGGCTTGAGAGCGGTCGAATTGCCCTCGAAGAGCTGCCGGAGCGCGAGCACATCGTGCATACCCCGGCGTCAGTTACTCGTCGTCAACGCACCTTCGGGTACACCGAAGAAGAAGTACGCATTCTTATCGAACCGATGTCACGGTTGGGCGCAGAGCCGCTCGGTGCTATGGGATCCGATACGCCCATTGCGGTACTTTCGGAGCGCCCACGACTACTTTTCGACTACTTCACTCAGCAGTTTGCGCAGGTGACGAACCCACCACTCGACTCGATTCGTGAGTCGGTTGTTACGTCGATGCGTCTCGGAGTTGGCCCGCAACGTAACTTGCTAGCGGCGACCCCTGAGCATGCCAAACAGGTCGCTCTGCCGTTCCCGGTAATCGACAATGATGAGTTGGCCAAGATTCAGCACATCGAACCGCATCCCGGCTCCCGCCTCGCGACGACCATTAAGGGTCTCTATCGAGTTGATGCTGGACCATCAGCGATGGAAGCGCGGTTGGCGGCGATGTGCGCCGAGGCCGATGCGGCTATTGCCGATGGCGCAGAGTTCATCGTGCTCTCCGACCGAGACTCGAATAAGGACCTCGCACCGATTCCATCGCTGCTCATGGTCGCTACGGTGCACCATCACTTGATTCGCCAGCATGACCGCATGAAGGTTGGGCTGATGGTGGAAGCTGGCGATGTGCGCGAGGTTCATCATGTGGCTCTTCTTGTGGGCTACGGCGCGTCAGCAATTAACCCGTATCTGGCGATGGAAACCGCTGAAGAGCTCGTTCGTAATGACACGATCACTGATGTGAGCGCCGAGAAGGCAGTTCGTAATCTGATCACCGCGCTTGGCAAAGGCGTGTTGAAGATCATGTCCAAGATGGGCATCTCGGTAGTGAGCTCCTATGCGGGAGCTCAGGCCTTCGAAGCTGTCGGTCTTTCTCAGGCGTTCGTCGATCAGTATTTCACTGGCACCAAGAGCATCTTGGGTGGCGTGGGCCTCGATGCCATCGCTCGGGAAAATGCTGCACGTCACACTGCCGCTTATCCCGAGGACCGTGCGCCAACGGTTCACGAACGTCTCAACACCGGTGGAGAATATCAGTGGCGCCGTGAGGGCCCACCGCATCTGTTCAACCCGGAGACTGTTTTCAAGCTTCAGCACTCGACTCGCACGCGTCGCTACGACATCTTCCGTGAGTACACCTCGCAAGTAGATGAGCAAGCGGAAAACTTGATGACCTTGCGTGGACTCTTCGCCTTCAAGACTGAGGGTCGCGAGGCTGTACCGATCGACGAGGTCGAGTCGGTAGCGAGCATTGTCAAGCGGTTCAGTACCGGTGCAATGAGCTACGGCTCGATTAGCAAAGAAGCTCACGAAACACTGGCTATCGCCATGAATCAACTCGGAGCGCGTTCGAACACTGGCGAAGGTGGCGAGGACGTCGAACGACTTCTCGACCCCTCTCGTCGGAGCGCAATCAAGCAGGTTGCTTCTGGCCGTTTTGGCGTGACGAGCATGTACTTGACCCATGCAGACGACATCCAAATCAAGATGGCTCAGGGAGCAAAGCCTGGTGAGGGCGGTCAGCTGCCGGCGAGCAAGGTGTATCCGTGGATCGCACGGACGCGCCACGGCACACCCGGAGTCGGATTGATTTCGCCGCCGCCGCACCACGACATCTACTCGATCGAAGACCTCAAGCAATTGATCTTCGACCTCAAGCGGTCGAACCCGTCGGCTCGAGTCCACGTCAAACTGGTGAGCCAGAAAGGCATCGGAGCAGTTGCGGCCGGCGTCACGAAGGCAAAAGCGGATGTTGTGTTGGTATCTGGCCATGATGGCGGAACGGGCGCTAGCCCCCTGAATTCGCTCAAGCATGCTGGCACGCCGTGGGAAATCGGTTTGGCCGAAACCCAGCAGACGCTCATGCTCAACGGAATGCGTGACCGCGTTACGGTTCAGGTTGATGGTCAGATGAAGACGGGCCGTGACGTGATCATCGGTGCGCTTCTCGGTGCAGAAGAGTACGGGTTCGCGACGGCGCCCCTTGTGGTGTCTGGGTGCATCCTGATGCGGGTTTGTCACCTCGATACGTGTCCTGTCGGTGTCGCGACTCAGAATCCCGAGTTGCGTGAACGCTTTACGGGCAAGCCGGAGTTCATCGTCAACTTCTTTGAGTTCTTGGCTCAAGAGGTCCGTGAATACTTGGCGCAGCTAGGATTCCGCACGCTGGAAGAAGCGATCGGCCACAGCGAACTGCTTGACATGAACCGGGCAATCTCACACTGGAAGACTGACGGCCTAGATCTGACTCCAGTATTTGAGGGACCGGTATTCGCTGACGATGAGCCTCGCACTCAGTCGGTGGCTCAAGATCACGAACTCGATGAGCACTTCGACCAGCAGCTTATTGAACTCAGCCGCGCGGCATTGGAGAACAAGAGCTCTGTTTCGATCGATCTGCCTGTGCGCAATACTGATCGCGCAGTGGGCACGATGCTCGGTCATGAGGTTACGCGTCGTCACGGCGAGCACGGTCTGCCGATTGACACGATCACCATCACGCTGCATGGTTCAGCGGGCCAATCACTTGGTGCCTTCGTTCCGGCAGGTATTTCGTTGAAGCTGTACGGTGACAGCAACGACTATGTCGGCAAGGGACTGTCCGGAGGTTCGGTCGTTGTCCGGCCTGATCTGGCGAGTGTTTTCCCCGCCGAGACAAATGTGATCGCGGGAAACGTTATTGGTTATGGCGCCACGAGCGGCAGCATCTTCATTCGTGGAAAAGTGGGCGAGCGCTTTATGGTTCGCAATTCCGGAGCGACTGCGGTAGCGGAAGGCGTTGGTGACCACGCTCTTGAGTACATGACCGGCGGTCTCGTACTCATCCTTGGCACGACGGGGAGAAACCTCGGTGCGGGGATGTCTGGTGGCACCGCGTACATTCACCAATTGCGTGAAGAACGCGTTAACGCCGAGTCTTTGAGCTCCGGCGAACTGGGCTTGAGCGAACTCGGCAGCGCTGATGTAGAAATTCTGAAAGATCTGCTCGAACTTCATCGTGCCGAAACAGGGTCGGTTGTTGCCGAAAAAATGCTCGCCGATATGGATGCTACGGCTGCCCAGTTTACGAAGGTGACTCCGCGCGATTATGCGGCAGTAATCGAAACTCGAGCAACCGCACTGGCCGAAGGACTCGACCCCGATGGGGACGTTACTTGGGCGCGAATCAAGGAGGTTACCGGTGGCTGATCCCAAGGGATTCCTCAAGGTACAAGAGCGTGAGCTTCCCAAGCGACGCCCCGTCAGTCTTCGACTGATGGATTTCAAAGAAGTGTACGAACAGCAAGAGTCGGGTCAATTGGCTCGTCAAGCTGGCCGTTGTATGGACTGCGGTATTCCGTTCTGTCATCAGGGATGCCCGCTTGGCAATTTAATTCCTGAGTGGAACGACCTGATGCGTCGGGGAGAGAGCGCCGAAGCAATTGAGCGGCTGCACGCGACGAACAACTTCCCCGAGTTCACCGGGCGGCTGTGTCCTGCACCGTGCGAGAGTTCGTGTGTTTTGGGTATCAACCAACCAGCAGTAACGATCAAACAGATTGAAGTTTCGATCATTGATCAGGCATTTGCCGATGGCAATGTCACCCCACACCCTCCTGGTCGGCTGACGGGCAAGACGGTTGCCGTTGTTGGATCAGGTCCCGCTGGTTTGGCTGCCGCTCAGCAACTAACGCGCGCTGGTCATACGGTTGCGGTGTTCGAGCGTGAGGACCGCATCGGTGGATTGCTTCGCTACGGCATCCCCGACTTCAAGATGGAAAAGCGCCACATTGAGTTGCGTCTTGCCCAGATGCAGGCTGAGGGAACTCGTTTTCGCGCTGGAGTAAACATTGGTGTCGACATCTCGTGGAACGATCTGCGGTCGCGTTACGATGCCGTCGTTGTTGCTACCGGCGCTACGGTGCCGCGCAACTTGCCGGTGCCCGGCCGCGACTCTCTCGGTGTGCACTACGCCATGGAATACCTCGTTCAATCGAACAAGGTTGTTGCCGGCGACTCTGTGAGCGAACAAATCACTGCTGAAGGCAAGCACGTCGTGGTTTTGGGCGGTGGAGACACCGGAGCGGACTGCATCGGCACGGCACATCGCCAAGGAGCGCTCTCCGTTACGAACCTTGCCATTGGAGTCCAGCCTCCGGCGGAGCGCCCAGAACACCAGCCGTGGCCCCTGACCCCCACACTCTTCGAGGTGTCCAGTGCCCATGAGGAGGGCGGCGAGCGACTCTACTTGGCATCGACCGTTGAGTTCGTGACTAACTCTGTCGGCGAAGTGCGTGCAATCAAGGTCGCCGAGACCGAATTCGTCGATGGCCGCAGAGTGCCGAAGGCGGGGACCGAACGCGAAATTCCGGCCGATCTCGTGCTGCTCGCGCTCGGATTTACTGGTCCCGAGACAGACTTGCTCAACAAGCAGCTGCCACTCGGATCAGATGATCGTGGCAACCTGACGCGCGACGCTGACTACCAGAGCGACACTCCCGGCGTTTACGTCGTTGGGGATGCTGGCCGTGGTCAGTCATTGATCGTGTGGGCTATTGCCGAGGGGCGGGCTGCGGCATCCGCTGTAGATCGGTACCTTGAAGGGGACACGCAATTGCCGTTCCCTGTTTTGCCCAGCGATCGCGGGATGACCGCGTAGCTGTATCACCACCACTAGTACCACCACCCATTCACCACCACTGAATTGTCAAAGGAAGTTATGAGACGCGCAAAAATCGTCGCGACGCTCGGCCCGGCTACGTCGAGCTACGAGAACATCAGGGCAATCATCGATGCAGGTGTCGATGTTGCTCGCATGAACCTCAGCCATGGAAACTACGCCGTCCACGAAGAGGTGTACGCGAATGTGCGTCGTGCCGCCGAGGACGCTGGCAAGCCGGTTGCAGTGATGGTTGACCTTCAGGGCCCTAAGATTCGTCTTGGCAAGTTCGAAGATGGACCCTACGACCTCGCAGTCGGTGACATTTTCAAGATCACGATCGACGATATCGTCGGTAACCGCGAGATTTGCGGGACTACTTTCAAGGGATTGCCTCAGGATGTGGCCCCTGGCGACTTCCTGCTCATTGATGATGGCAAGGTCAAGGTCAAGGTTGTGAGCGCGACGGATACTGTCGTGACCACCGAAGTCATCGTTGCTGGCGCAGTATCGAACAACAAGGGCATCAATTTGCCTGGTGTTGCAGTCAACGTTCCTGCTCTGTCGGAAAAGGACGAAGATGACCTTCGCTGGGGTCTCAAGCTTGGCGCTGACCTGATCGCGTTGTCGTTCGTTCGCAATGCTGAAGACATCGTTCGGGTTCACGAGATTATGGACGAAGAGGGCCGTCGGGTTCCTGTCATCGCCAAGATTGAGAAGCCACAGGCTGTCGATCACCTTGAGGCAATCATTGACGCCTTCGACGCCATCATGGTTGCGCGTGGCGACCTTGGCGTTGAACTTCCTCTCGAGGCGGTTCCGATTGTTCAGAAGC
Organism: Rhodoglobus sp. G.S.23; assembly: GCF_056675935.1. Lineage (NCBI taxonomy): Bacteria > Bacillati > Actinomycetota > Actinomycetes > Micrococcales > Microbacteriaceae > Rhodoglobus > Rhodoglobus sp. G.S.23. The sequence goes on along the minus strand of NZ_CM155237.1, from coordinate 1,519,444 downwards.
GTACGGTCGAGTTGGCTCGCCGGATGGCTAAGCCGGTCATTGTTGCGACCCAAATGCTTGAGTCCATGATTTCTAGCCCCGTACCGACGCGCGCGGAAACGTCCGACGTCGCCAATGCGATTTTGGACGGTGCTGACGCCGTCATGCTCAGCGGCGAAACCAGCGTGGGGGAGTACCCCGTGATCACGGTTCAGACCATGGCAAAGATTGTTGCTTCAACAGAAGAACACGGTCTCGACCGTATTGCTGAGCTGGGCACGAAGCCGAAGACACAGGGCGGTGCAATCACACTTGCAGCAGCCGATGTTGCCGCGTTCGTTGAAGCAAAATATGTCTGTGTCTTCACCGAATCTGGTGACTCTGCACGTCGGATGTCACGACTGAGGTTCCGCATTCCCATGAAGGCCTTCACGCCGAACCCTGAGATTCAACGCCGCATGTCGCTGATCTGGGGAATCGAATCATTTATTGTCGACCGTGTTACCCACACGGATGAAATGTACCGCCAAGTTGATCAAGTTCTGCTTGATCAGAAGCTCGCTGAGATTGGGGACAAGGTAGTCGTTATTTCCGGTTCCCCTCCCGGAATCGCGGGATCGACAAATGACCTTCGCGTGCACATCATCGGTGACGCAATTAATGCCAAGGCGCCAGTCTGGGCGAACAACTAGTTCACTCAGATAATTGTCGCCAGCGTGCCGGCGAGGACCCAACGGTTCTCGCCGGCACGCGCCGTTAACGAACAATGCGATAGCGGATGGCGCGTTAACGAATAAGACCGAGATCAGGGGTTCTGATCTCGGTCTCATTCTGTAAATATTGTGCCGAATGTGGGACTCGAACCCACACGTCCTTTCGAACAAAGCATTTTGAGTGCTCCGCGTCTACCATTCCGCCAATTCGGCTGACTACAACGCTGAATAGAATACCGTAGGCTTGCACTTGTGACTGACCAAAACACCAATCCCACTGCTCCTCGCCGCGTCGTCGTTGCCGAAGATGAGTCTCTCATCCGCAGGGACATCGTAGAAATTCTCCGTGACGCCGGCTATGAGGTTGTCGGTGAAGCCGGTGACGGCGAGACCGCCGTGGCCTTGGCCACAGAGTTGCGCCCCGATCTGGTCATCATGGATGTTAAGATGCCTCAGCTCGACGGCATCTCAGCCGCTGAACGCCTGAGCGCCAACCACATCGCCCCGGTCGTGCTGCTTACCGCCTTCAGCCAGAAGGAGCTCGTAGAGCGTGCTTCAGAGGCTGGTGCGCTTGCCTATGTCGTCAAGCCGTTCACTCCGAGCGATCTGCTGCCAGCGATTGAGATTGCGCTTAGTCGCTATGCGCAGATCATTACTCTCGAAGCGGAAGTCAGTGACCTCGTCGAGCGTTTCGAAACTCGCAAACTCGTTGATCGCGCCAAGGGCCTGCTGAATGAAAAAATGGGGCTGAGCGAACCTGATGCATTCCGTTGGATTCAGAAGGCATCTATGGATCGTCGCTTGACGATGCACGATGTGTCGCAGGCCATCATCGACCAGCTCAGCGCCAAGAAGTAGTTTCTGGCGCGTTATGGCGCCGCCATGAGGCCCGCGCTGATCTTGGGGCCTGCACCGCGCTATGGGGTGTGGCGATCCTTCAGGATGTTCGTGATGCGAACCGTCGAGAGTCGACGTTCCTGTTCGTCACGGATCACGATTTCGTGAGTGGCCAGTGTGCGGCTCAGAGCGATCGCGGTACACGTCGCGGTGACTATTCCTTCGCGCACTGCTCGGGTGTGGGTCGCGTTCACTTCGATGCCCATGGCGACTCGACCGGGGCCGGCATGAATCGCAGAAGATATTGAGCCAAGTGACTCACCGAGCACAACGTGAGCGCCGCCGTGCAAAATACCGATCACCTGGGTGTTGCCCTCAACGGGCATAGTTGCAACCGAGCGTTCGGCTCCCAACTCTAGAAACTCGATCCCCATCTTCTGGGTGAGTGCTCCGCCTCCTGATTCAATAAGTCGTGCGACGAGTTCAGGATCGAGGTCATCGGGATACTTCACAGAGGGGCCCTTCAAGCTAAGTCGTTCCGGCTGTCGGCAGGCGCGGCTAGGCTGGCTGCGTGTCGGATAATCAAAAGCCTACCCTCATGATCATTGACGGCCACTCGTTGGCCTTCCGAGCGTTTTATGCGCTCCCTGTCGATAGTTTCCAGAACAGGGAGGGTCAACATACCAATGCCATTCACGGCTTCTTGTCGATGCTGATCTCTCTCTTGCAGAATGAGAAACCCACGCATCTCGCCGTGGCGTTCGATATTTCCCGCTATTCCTTCCGCACGCGGGAGTACCCCGAATACAAAGGGACGCGTGGCGAAACGCCTGTCGAGTTCGTGGGGCAAATTCCGCTGCTGGAGGAGGCTCTCAAGGCCATGGGTGTCCAAACTCTCAGCAAAGAAGATTACGAAGCAGACGACATCCTCGCCACGCTCGCCCATGAGGGTTCCGACAATGGCTACCGGGTACTTGTTGTTTCTGGCGACCGTGATGCAATTCAAATGGTCAACGATGACGTCACTTTGCTGTATCCAAATGCTCGTGGCGTTTCCGAGTTGAAGCGGTACGACCGCGATGCTGTTTTCGAACGCTACGGCGTGGAACCCCACCAATATCCGGATGTCGCAGCTTTGGTTGGCGAGACTAGTGACAACCTCATCGGCGTTGACAAAGTGGGGGAGAAGACCGCGGTCAAGTGGATCAATCTCTACGGATCGCTTGACGAAGTGCTAGCTCATGCCGAAGAAATTAAGGGCGTGGTTGGGCAAAATTTGCGGGATCAGATGGATCGCGCGGTTCGCAACCGCAAGCTCAACCACCTTCTTACTGATGTCGAATTGCCGGTTACCGTCGGCGATCTCGACCGACGCCCCATCGACGAAGCAGCAGTTCAGGAAGTTTTTGATCGACTCCAGTTCAAAACTCTGCTTCAACGCGTGCTCAAGATTGCGGCAGCCGAACGCGGCGATGAACCCTCCTCGTCGACAGCCCTCGAAACAGCAACCACTGTTCCCGTTGTGCGCACGATGGTTGATGAAGAACTTGCTAAGTGGATTGCTACGAACAGCGCTCAAGGCACAAAGCCTCTCGGCCTCACACTGACAACCGTTGACGGCAAGGTGACCGGCCTCGGGCTAGCAACCGCAACCGAAACTGCGTTTGTGCCCTGGGCAGCAGACCGACTCGACTACGCAGCGCTCACCGAGTGGTTAGCCAGCGACGCTCCGAAGTTCATGCATTCCGCCAAAGCGCAGCTCAAGGTCGCCTTGGCTAACGGTCTCGAGATCGCCGGGATTGCCTTCGATACGATGCTTGCTGCATGGGTGCTCAAGCCAAGCGGAAAACCTGAAGAGCTCGAGGCCCAGGTGTACAACTACCTAGGCGAAACGATCGAACAAAGCGACCCCAATCAGCTTGTACCCGAAACAGAGGCGCTGAGCGCCGCGACCCTGTCTTGGTACGTTATTCGCGTCGCGGACTATCTTGCCGGTCGACTAGACGAAGGTTCGCTCGGTGTTCTGACCGAGATCGAGATGCCGCTTGTTCCTGTATTTGCTCGAATGGAGCGTTCGGGCATTGCCGTGAATCGGCAATTGCTCAACGATCTCAGTACTTCACTGTCTGAAACAGCAGCAGAAGTCGCTCGCAATGCCTTCGAGGTAATTGGGCGCGAGATTAATTTAGGTAGTCCGAAGCAGCTTCAAGAGGTGCTGTTCACTCAGCTGGAGATGCCAAAGACGCGCGCAAACAAGACCGGCTATTCCACGGATGCTGCTAGCCTTGCTGACCTGCAAGAGCAAGCTCCGCATCCGTTCCTCGATCTATTGCTCAAGCACAGGGATGCCACAAAGCTGGCTCAAATCATCACCGGCATTGAGAAAGCGATTGATGAGTCGGGTCGCGTACACACGACGTACGAGCAAGCAGGGTCAAGCACCGGTCGCATTGCGTCTAATGAACCCAATCTGCAGAACGTTCCCATCAAAACAGCGACAGGGCGGCAGATTCGGTCAGCTTTCGAAGCTGGCGCTGGATTCGACACTCTATTGACCGCCGATTATTCGCAAATTGAAATGCGCATCATGGCCCATCTTTCTGGAGATGAAGGGCTCATTCAGGCTTTCAACGATGGCGAAGATTTGCATCGTTTTGTCGGATCCAGAATCTTTGGAGTCGAGCCGGCCGATGTCACGTCGGAAATGCGAACCAAGGTGAAAGCGATGTCCTACGGCTTAGCTTACGGACTCAGTGCTTTCGGCCTCAGTAAGCAATTACGTATTGAGACGAGCGAAGCCAAGGCACTAATGACGGACTACTTTGCGCGGTTCGGTGCTGTGCGGGACTACTTGCGCAATGTTGTCGAGCAGGCGCGAGTCGACGGCTACACCACAACGATATTCGGTCGCCGGCGACCCTTTGGCGACCTGAATTCGAAGAATCGTGTTTTGCGTGACAACGCGGAGCGCCAAGCATTGAACTCACCCATTCAGGGATCGGCCGCCGATATCCTCAAAATTGCGATGTTGCAGATCGATGCCGATATTCGTGAGGGCGAACTTAAATCGCGGATGCTTCTCCAAGTTCACGATGAATTGGTCTTTGAAATCGCTGGGGGAGAGCTTGAGCAAATGACTACTATCGTTCATGAGCGGATGTCGGGTGCTGCGAACCTCTCTGTCCCGCTAGACGTTCAAATTGGTACGGGACACAACTGGGATTCGGCAGCTCATTAGGGTTTTCAAGAATTACGGCGAACACTAGCCGCAGCGAGGAGCAGAGATGACAAGCAGAACCGCAACCATCGGATCAAAGGTGGGGCTTCACGCTCGCCCAGCATCTCTATTTGCTCAAGCGGTAAGTACCTGTGGAGTGACAGTGATGCTCACCGACTCGACAGGCAAGACTGTCAACGCGGCGAGCATTCTCAGCGTGCTATCGCTGGGGATCGAGTTCGGTCATTCTGTGACGTTGACATCCGATGATGACGGCGCAGAAGCCGCGCTTGAGTCGTTAGCTCGGCTGCTTGCTAGCGAACTAGACGACTAGCAACAAGATCCGCTAAAAAAGGAGCCAGACAAAGATGTCAGAATCGAAGCTTCAGCCAAGCAACGAGGATTCCGGTGCATCGCGTGAGTCCACGCCGATCGACGCGATCGCCGAAGAGTGGGTTGAGACTTTGACAAGACTCAACCCAGCAATCGGTACCTGGATCGGATCGCCGGGTGCGCATTCTGGGTATGCCGACTATTCACCAGAAGGGCACTCTGAGATTGTTGAAGCTACTCGCGATGTCCTAGAGCGTCTCAAGAATGAGGCTGTTGTTGACCACGTGGATCTCGTTACCAAGTCCGATATGGTGTCGACGCTGCAGCTTGAACTCGACTCTGATGCTGCGAGCTTGTGGATGCGCGATCTCAATAATCTGGCAAGCCCAGCTCAAGACATCCGTGGCGTACTCGATCTCATGCCCACTGCGTCCGGAGACGATTGGTCGGTTATTGCAGACCGACTTCACAACATTCCCGCCGCGATCGATGGCTACATTGCCACCCTCCGCCACGGCATTGATCAGGCGGTCGTTCCGGCCCAGCGTCAAGTTGCTGAAGTTATCGCTCAGGCGAAACAAATCTCAGCACCGGGTGGATTCTTCGATAGCTTTATCGCGGCGGCTCAGCCAGTTGCAGCAGGCGATGCAGCGCTAGAAAGTGCTCTAAACGACGGTGCGTCGGAAGCGGCCAAAAGTTACCTCAAACTCGAAGAGTTTCTCCGCACTGAACTAGCTCCACGAGCTTCGATGCAAGACGCCTTCGGCCGGGAGCTTTATACCCTCCAGTCCCAGAGCTTCCTTGGTTCCAAGATCGATCTCGACGAAACCTATGAGTGGGGAATTGAAGAACTCGCTCGCATGACTCGTGAGCAAGAAGAAATCGCCCGTGAAATCAAGCCAGGGGCTACAGTCGCGGAAGCGATTGCTCATCTCGATTCAGATCCTGCGCGGACTCTCCATGGCACCGAGGCGCTCCGCGAGTGGATGCAGAACCTGAGCGATGAGGCCGTGAATGCCTTGGCCGGCACACATTTCGATATTGCAGAGCCCATGCGAGCGCTTGAGTGCATGATCGCTCCAACACACGACGGAATCATCTACTACACCGGGCCAAGCGACGACTTCTCGCGCCCCGGCCGCATGTGGTGGTCAGTGCCAGAGTCGGTGACCGAATTCACTACGTGGCGAGAAGCGACAACCGTTTACCACGAGGGCGTGCCCGGCCATCATCTTCAGATCGCTCAGGCCGTATACAACCGCAATCAGTTGAATACCTACCGTCGACAGCTGTCTGGCACTTCGGGTCACGCCGAGGGGTGGGCTCTCTACGCTGAACGGTTTATGAGCGAGCTTGGTTTTCTTGATGATCCAGCGAATCGCTTCGGCATGCTCGACGGCCAGCGGATGCGTGCAGCGCGGGTTGTTCTCGACATCGGTGTACATCTGGGCAAGCCCAAACTCGACGGGACCGGAGTCTGGGACTGGGACTACGCTCTTGACTTCATGACGAAGAATGTCACGCTCGATCCCGCTAATGTTCGGTTTGAAGTGAACCGTTACTTTGGCTGGCCGGGCCAAGCCCCGTCCTACAAAGTAGGACAGCGAATCTGGGAAGAGCTGCGAGACGAGTGCAAAGCGCGCGAAGGCGAATCCTTCGATTTGCGCGCCTTCCACCGCCGAGCACTCAACGTCGGGGGAGTAGGGCTTGACACTCTGCGAACCGCAGTACTCGCCCACTATGAAAAGCCCTAGCGAGGATGCTGATTTCATATCCGTGCCGTGAAGGCGCAGTTTTCCCCAACTAAAGAGAAACACTGGGGTCGGCTGGTTGGTTTTCCCTCACCTGAGGCGCTAGGCTGGAGTGTCGCAATTGCGACTTCTTATTCGCCTGCCTGCGGCGATCACAAAATTACTTATTGCCGTTGGCCCAATTGTGCGCTTTTCGAAGCGCAACCCATACCGGAGCTACTACTACATGACAATCGCAACGACCGACAAGGCACCCAAGCAGGTCGCCATCAATGACATTGGATCTGCTGAAGATTTTCTCGCCGCGGTCGAAAAGACTCTGAAGTTCTTCAACGATGGTGACCTTATCGAAGGTACCGTCGTCAAAATCGATCGTGACGAGGTTCTCCTCGACGTCGGTTACAAGACCGAGGGTGTAATCCCCTCCCGTGAACTTTCCATCAAGCACGACGTTGACCCCACCGAGGTTGTCAACGTTGGCGACACCGTTGAGGCTCTTGTTCTTCAGAAAGAAGACAAAGAAGGCCGTCTCATCCTGTCGAAGAAGCGCGCACAGTACGAGCGTGCATGGGGCGACGTCGAACTCATCAAGGAATCGGATGGCGTTGTCACCGGTTCTGTCATTGAGGTCGTCAAGGGTGGACTCATCGTCGACATCGGTCTTCGTGGATTCCTCCCCGCATCGCTCATCGAGCTTCGCCGCGTTCGCGACCTCACGCCGTACCTCGGCCAGGAGATCGAAGCGAAGATCCTCGAACTCGACAAGAACCGCAACAACGTTGTTCTGTCGCGTCGTGCCCTTCTCGAAGAGACTCAGTCGGCTAGCCGCACTTCGTTCCTCAACAACTTGGCCAAGGGCCAGGTTCGCAAGGGTGTCGTTTCCTCGATCGTCAACTTCGGTGCGTTCGTTGATCTCGGCGGCGTAGACGGACTCGTCCACGTTTCTGAGCTCTCCTGGAAGCACATTGAGCACGCTTCAGAAGTTGTTGAAGTTGGCCAGGAAGTTACCGTCGAAATTCTTGAGGTTGACCTCGAGCGCGAGCGCGTTTCGCTGTCGCTCAAGGCAACGCAGGAAGACCCGTGGCAGGTATTCGCCCGCACCCACGCAATCGGACAGGTTGCACCGGGTAAGGTCACCAAGCTCGTTCCGTTCGGTGCGTTCGTTCGCGTCGCAGACGGCATCGAGGGTCTCGTTCACATCTCCGAGCTCTCCGGCAAGCACGTTGAGCTCGCCGAGCAGGTTGTTTCGGTTGGCGACGAAGTATTCGTCAAGGTCATCGACATCGACCTCGAGCGCCGTCGCATCTCGCTTAGTCTCAAGCAGGCTAACGAGGGCGTTGACCCAGAAGGTACCGAGTTCGACCCGGCACTCTACGGAATGCTCACGGAGTACGACGACCAGGGCAACTACAAGTACCCCGATGGTTTCGACCCCGAGACCAACGAGTGGAAAGACGGCTTCGAGTCACAGCGCGAGAAGTGGGAGCAGGACTATGCTGCCGCTCAGGAGCGTTGGGAACAGCACAAGAAGCAGGTTGCTGCAGCCGCCATTCAGGAAGAGTCGATCAGCAGTGCACCTGCTGGATCGTCCTCGTTCTCGAACGACGAGGCAGCATCCGCTGCTGGTTCAGGAACCCTTGCAGACGACGAGACTCTCGCCGCTCTGCGCGAAAAGCTTTCGAGCAACAACTAGTCTCTAGTTGAATTTCTGTGGCCAGTCTCCTTCGGGAGGCTGGCCACAGTCCGTTAACGGGAGAAGCATCCAGCGGACGAGAGCTCGCTTGCCAACGCCGGCAGCGAGGGTGCGAGGCCCTCGATCACAAGCTGGTGCGAGGCGAGCAACTGGCTGAGGTCCGCTACTGGCGGGTTAGCCGTCCGCGTCGTGATCGACGAATCCGCACAATGACGAGAGCAACCAGGGCGATTAGGGCAACAAGGCCGATCACCGGCACGAGTAGTGCCATGAAGCTCAGCAGCACGCTGCTGAGATCTTCGGCAGCGCTCACTACGGGCGCAGCAGTGCCCGCGCTAGCAGCGTTGAGGGCGGGGCGCGCTAGCATCTTCGTGGCGTGCGTTCCGAACGCGAGGAGGACACCAACCGCAACGGGAACCCAAGCATGGGAACTGAAGAACGCGGCGGGATCGGTGACAACGGCGGTTTCGGATGCAGCTCCAGTGCCGAAGGCGATCCCTCCCGCGGCGGGGCGTATGACACTTTGGATCCAGTCATTGACGGAATCCACGACGGGGATTTTGTCCGCCACGATTTCGACGACAAGAAGCACACCGAGAATCACCAAGACCCAAGGATTTTCGAGCCAAGTCCACGCGCCCGGCAACTCAACGAAATCAAAGACTCGCCCTGCGAGCCCCAAAATTAGCAGCGGGATGTAGGCATTGAGTCCGGCCGCTACAGCCAGACCGCTACCGGTAAGCACCTCAAGCATCCGGAGTTCCTTTCAACACGCTGAGGCTAGCATTAGAGAATGCACTTATTAGCGCTCACCGGTGGCATTGCGTCAGGTAAGTCCACAGTTGCACAGCGCTGGAAACAGCACGGTGCGGTCGTAGTGGATGCGGATGCTCTGGCTCGCGAAGTGGTCGAGCCCGGCTCGCGAGTTCTTGACGTGATTGCTCATCGATTCGGCCCCGGCGTGCTTTCGGAGGACGGGTCGCTGAACCGTGCAGCGCTGGGCGACATAATCTTTCGAGACAGTCAGGCTCGGGAGGACCTCAACGCCATCACTCATCCCGCGATCGGGCGACTTGCGCAACGTCATTTTGACGATGCTGCTCGGCTGAATCCCGATGCGATGATCGTCTACGACATCCCATTGCTAGTGGAGTCTGCACAGTCTCTCGACCGCTTTGAGCTTGTTGTCACGGTTGAAGCTGAACCTGAAGTGCGGATTCAACGACTAATCGAGCATCGGGGGATGTCTCAGAGCGAGGCTCGGGGTCGTGTGCAATCCCAGGCCACATCCCAAGATCGTCGCGCCGTTGCCGACTTCGTTATTGAGACAAATGGTTCGCTTGACGATACCGAGCATCAAGCCGACCAAGTGTGGTCCCGCATCGTCGCGCAGCTGCAGGCATCTCTCTAATCAAGTTGTCAGTGCGCATGCTTAGACTTGAGTAATGCAACCTACCCGCTCAGTGCGTCCATTTGAGGTGATCAGCGAGTACTCACCGTCTGGCGATCAGCCAGAGGCCATTCGGCAACTCGCGCAGCGGATCAACGCCGGAGAGACTGACGTGGTGTTGCTTGGCGCGACGGGTACCGGAAAGTCGGCAACGACAGCGTGGCTTATCGAGCAGGTTCAGCGTCCGACTCTCATCATGTCGCACAACAAAACACTGGCAGCCCAGCTCGCTAATGAGTTCCGTGACCTGATGCCCAACAATGCTGTCGAGTACTTCGTGTCGTACTACGACTACTACCAGCCTGAGGCCTATATCCCGCAAACGGATACGTTCATCGAGAAAGATTCGTCGATCAATGCCGAGGTCGAACGGCTACGACACTCCACGACAAACTCCTTACTCAGTCGCCGCGACACCGTCGTGGTTTCCACTGTGTCAAGCATCTACGGCTTGGGGGCGGCAGAGTCCTACCTCGAGGCAATGATTGCTCTTCAGGTGGGAATGCGTATTGATCGTGAGACGCTCATTCGCAAGTTTGTGAGCATGCAATACCAGCGCAACGACTATGACTTCTCGCGGGGCAACTTTCGCGTTCGTGGCGACACCATCGAGATCATTCCGGTGTATGAAGAGCTGGCGATTCGCGTGGAGATGTTTGGCGACGAGATTGAAGCTCTTTACTCTCTGCACCCGCTGACCGGCGAAATTGTCAAAAAGATGGATGCCGTTTCTGTTTTCCCCGGAACGCACTACGCGGCGAGCCCAGAAACGATTAAGACAGCGATCGTGTCGATTCAAGCGGAGCTCGCCGATCGACTGGCAGTCCTCGAACGCCAAGGCAAGTTGCTCGAGGCACAACGGTTGCGGATGCGCACAACGTATGACATCGAGATGATGGAGCAAATCGGTTTCTGCAACGGCATCGAGAATTACTCCCTGCACATGGATGGACGCCAGCCTGGCGAGCCACCGAGCTGTCTCCTTGACTATTTTCCCGAAGACTTCTTGGTCGTAATTGATGAGTCTCATGTAACGGTGCCCCAAATTGGCGCGATGTACGAGGGCGACGCTTCCCGAAAGCGCACCCTCGTTGAGCACGGATTTCGGTTACCGAGTGCGCTCGACAACCGTCCACTTCGCTGGGAAGAGTTCCTAGAACGCGTTGGTCAAAAGATTTACCTCTCGGCCACCCCCGGAAAATACGAGCTAGGAATTACCGACTCAATCGTTGAGCAGGTCATCCGACCGACCGGACTGGTTGATCCCCAAATTGTGGTTAAACCATCGAAGGGCCAGATAGACGATCTCCTCGAACAGATCACCACGAGGGTCGAGAAGAACGAGCGGATCTTGGTCACCACGCTGACCAAGAAAATGGCGGAAGAGCTCACAGAGTTCCTGTCAGAGCACGGCGTTCGGGTGCGATACCTGCACGCCGACGTTGACACCCTTCGTCGCGTCGAGTTGCTCACTGAACTGCGGCAGGGGGTCTACGACGTGCTCGTCGGTATCAATCTGCTCAGGGAGGGGCTCGATCTTCCCGAAGTCTCTCTCGTCGCGATTCTCGACGCCGATAAAGAAGGATTCCTTCGTTCATCGACGTCTCTCATCCAGACCATCGGACGAGCAGCACGAAACGTCTCCGGTGAGGTCCACATGTACGCGGATGTCATCACCCGGTCCATGCAGTTCGCCATCGAAGAAACTGATCGTCGTCGCGAAAAGCAAGTCGCATACAACACCGAACACGGCATCGACCCGCAACCGCTTCGCAAGAAGATCGCCGATATCACTGATGCTCTCCTCCGCGAGGGCGCCGACACCGCCGAGCTTCTTTCCACCCGCAATCGTGATGGTAAAAAGAGGGCACCTACACCCAATCTTTCACGTGAGGGAATCGCAGCGAGCGGTGGAAACGACCTTGAGCAGATCATTTCCGAGCTCAATGAACAGATGTTGCAAGCGGCATCCGAATTGAAATTCGAACTTGCTGCGCGATTGCGTGACGAAGTTCAGGATCTCAAGAAAGAACTACGCCAGATGGAACAGGCTGGTCACTTGCGTTAACTTTCATTGCTTAGCCCAGCGATTCGTGAAGGTCAATCATGGCGCGGGCGAGTGGCATCGCATCAAAAGGTAGTGCGGTCTCGCGTGCAGCACGCCTACGCCTCTCCACTGGTTCGGCGCGAAGCACCAGGGTTGCTTGTGCCATGTGCGCAGGATCCGCGGAAGTGCTGAGGCCACCGCCATCTCGAAAATCAATGTGGCCCTGGATGTGCGCGCTCACGATTACCGGGGTGCCAGACGCGAGGGACTCAAGAGTGATCCCATGACCGATGGTGCCGCCAACCGTGACGAACGCGAAGTCTGCGGTGGCAAAGACCTCGGCGCGTTCGGCTAAGGAGAGGTCGTCGGCGCTCAAGAATTGCACTGGCAGCCCAGAGGCGCTCCGCTCGAGTCGATTGCGCAGCGGACCGTCACCCACGACCACTAGATGCGCATCGATCCCCTGGATAGTAATGGCACGGATAGCTTCTATAGCGACTGCTACAGCGCCGCCAGTGGTGAGCGGCGCGGCACACACCACAATCACATCGGCACCGCTCGTGTCGCGGAGAGCAGAGTTGTGGCGCAACGGAGTGAAAATCTCCAGATCCACCCCGGGCTCAACCGTCAAGATTCTACTGGCGTCGAGGTACGCGGAGCGAAGTGTCGTCGACTCGCTGCCACACACAACTCGCTCATAGTTCGTCAGCGCTGCGTCGGTCGACCACTTAGCTTGCACATCGTCGGCTAGAAGTATTGCCGGTACATGGTTGTTTCGCGCCCAGATTCCCAGTTGGCGAAAACTCAGGCGATCGGCAACCTCAAGGCGGTCGGGAACTAGCCGATCAAGCGCACGGCGGATCGCGAGGGGAATCCTCACAAACCCACGGCGCATTGCGGGTCCACGTGCGGGAACCGTGACCACGGTGCCGTACTCGGTCCATTTTACGGACGCGACAATTCCAGGCACAATTACCGAAAATTCGTGACCAGCCGCGCGGTACGCGATTCCGCGTGAACGCACCGCGCTTGAGGGGGAGAGCGCCGGAACTGAATAGAAACTGGCCACGTGCGCGATGTGCATATGTTCATTATCGCCCTCACAAGGCAAACGTTCAGGCAATGTCAGTGGTCTCCGTAGAATAGTAAGAGTGACTACTGCTCCGTTGATCCCCAATTCTCACCTCAGCGTCCGCGGCGCTCGAGTTCACAACCTCAAGAACGTTGACCTCGAAATACCTCGTGATTCGCTCGTGGTTTTCACCGGTCTTTCTGGGTCAGGAAAGTCGAGCCTTGCGTTCGACACGATCTTCGCTGAAGGTCAACGCCGCTATGTAGAATCTCTCTCCGCTTACGCGCGGCAGTTTCTTGGTCAAGTCGACCGACCTGATGTTGACTTCATCGAGGGTCTCAGCCCTGCAGTGTCGATCGATCAGAAGTCGACGAACCGTAATCCGCGGTCCACTGTTGGCACGATCACAGAGATCTACGACTACATGCGGCTCCTCTGGGCGCGCATCGGGGTCCCGCACTGTGCTGTGTGTGGCGAAAAGATCGAACGTCAGTCTGTGCAGCAGATTGCTGATCAGCTCATGAAACTCGAGAGTGGCACTCGCTACCAGGTCGTGAGCCCGGTCGTTAGTCAGAAGAAGGGCGAGTTCGTTGACCTATTCGCCGAATTAACGTCGAGCGGATACTCACGCGCGTTGGTGGATGGCGACGTGATTCAACTGAACGATCCTCCCAAACTCAAAAAGCAGGTTAAACACGACATCTCCGTCGTCGTTGACCGCCTCGTCGCTAACGAAGACATCCTCACTCGCCTCACCGATTCCCTCGAAACGGCACTTCGACTTACCGATGGAACTGTTGCGATCAACTTTGTGGACGAAGAGGGCGATGCTGCATGGCGTTCATTCTCAGAGAAACTCTCCTGCCCCAACAACCACCCCATCCAACTTACTGAGATTGAGCCTCGAACCTTCTCATTCAACGCTCCATTCGGTGCCTGTCCCGAATGTTCCGGGCTGGGTACCCGCATGTCGATCGACGCGGATCTATTAATCGCCGATGATTCAGTAAGCCTGTCAGAGGGCGCAATTCTGCCGTGGACCAACGCAGGAAAGGGCCTCTATAACTATTTCGAGAAGTTGCTCGGCGGCCTAGCCCAAGACCTAGATTTTTCTTTGGACACGCCCTGGGGCGAGCTTCCAGAGGACGTCAAGGATGCGATTCTGACCGGAAATAACTTCAAAGTCTCCGTCAAGTGGAAGAATCGCTACGGCCGAGAAATGAAGTATTCGACCGGGTTCGAGGGAGTTATACCGTACATCGAACGCAAGTATCTCGAGGCAGAAACTGACGTTCAACGGCAACGTCATGCCGCCTACCTGCGCGAAATCCCTTGCCCCGTCTGCCAGGGCAAACGACTCAAACCAGAAGTTCTCGCCGTCACCGTTGCTGATCGCAGCATCTCTGATATTTGCGAATTGAGCCTCAGTGACGCCTACGGTTTCATGAACGGCATCACACTTTCAGAGCGCGATGCTCGTATCGCGGCCCAAGTGTTGCGCGAAATCCGGCTTCGTTTGGAATTTTTGGTCGAGGTCGGATTGAGCTATCTCAACCTCGCCCGCGCAGCCGCGACTTTGAGCGGTGGCGAAGCTCAGCGCATCAGACTTGCAACTCAGATCGGGTCTGGGCTTACTGGTGTGCTTTATGTCCTTGATGAACCCAGCATCGGTCTTCACCAGAGGGACAATCGCCGGTTGATCGAGACCTTGGTGAAGCTCAAGAACCTTGGCAACACCCTCATCGTCGTCGAGCACGACGAAGACACCATTCGCACTGCGGACTGGATTGTCGATATTGGGCCGGGTGCTGGCGAACACGGCGGAGAAGTCGTGCATTCTGGCTCCTATGCTGACCTTCTGAAGAACACGGAATCGATTACCGCAGACTACTTGTCAGGACGAAAGGCGATTGAAACGCCGAAAAAGCGTCGACCAATTGACCGCGACCGGCAAATTACTGTGGAAGGTGCGCGAGCCAACAACCTCCAGAACGTCACCGTGAAGTTTCCCCTCGGCACGTTCACCGCGGTGACCGGAGTGAGTGGTTCAGGAAAATCGAGTCTCGTTAACGACATTTTGTATAGGGTTCTCGCCAACGAACTCAACGGTGCACGTCAGATCCCCGGCAAGCACACGCGGGTCACCGGTCTCGAGAACCTAGACAAGGTTGTCCACGTCGATCAAAATCCCATAGGTCGCACACCCCGGTCAAACCCCGCCACCTATACCGGCGTCTTCGACAAAATTCGCACGCTGTTTTCTGAAACAGGGGATGCAAAAGCACGAGGTTACCTTCCCGGTCGATTTAGCTTCAATGTGAAGGGTGGCCGCTGCGAGAACTGTTCGGGCGACGGAACAATCAAGATCGAGATGAACTTTCTCCCTGATGTCTACGTCGCTTGCGAAGTATGCGGGGGAGCCCGTTACAACCGCGACACACTCGCTGTGAAGTACAAATCCAAGAACATCGCAGAAGTTCTCGACATGCCCATTAGCGAGGCTGCAGAGTTCTTTGAGGCGATCTCTAGCATCCATCGATACCTGAAGACGCTAGAAGAGGTTGGACTCGGCTATGTGCGACTCGGTCAAAGTGCAACCACACTTTCCGGTGGCGAAGCACAACGGGTAAAGCTCGCGACCGAACTACAGAAGCGATCGATGGGGCGCAGCATCTATGTCCTCGATGAGCCGACTACTGGGCTTCACTTCGAGGATGTTCGCAAGTTGCTCTTAGTGCTCAATGGTCTCGTTGATAAGGGAAACACGGTCATCGTGATCGAACACAATCTCGATGTTATTAAATCCGCAGACTGGCTTATCGATCTCGGGCCTGAGGGCGGAGCCGGCGGTGGTCAACTGCTATTCACGGGCACGCCGGAAAAGCTCGCCAAGGTGAAAGATAGCCACACCGGAAAGTTCCTCGACGAGGTGCTCAGCGGCAACCGTGTCTAATCAATCGTCCGGATGTCTAGAGTGAAAACGGCGCACGGAACAAAGATTGCATCTAGCGAGGAAAGGGAACGACATGGCTGAAACAGTCAGTTGGCGCCCTCGCGCGGGTGATATTCCTACTCAGCCAGGCGTCTATCGCTTCATAGACGATCGCAAGAGAGTTTTGTACGTCGGCAAGGCCAAGAACCTCCGTTCGCGGTTGAGCAACTACTTCGCACCGCTATCGTCGCTCCACGAGCGCACTCGCCGTATGGTGCTTTCGGCAACCGACGTCGAGTGGACAATCGTAGGAAACGACTTCGAAGCGCTGCAACTCGAATACACTTGGATTAAGGAATTCGATCCGCCGTTCAATGTTCAGTACAAAGACGACAAGTCGTACCCGTATCTGGCAATCACAATGGGCGACGACGTTCCTCGCGTGCTCGTCACCCGTAACCGAAATCTTCCGAACGCGCGCTATTTCGGACCCTACTCCCGAGCCTGGGCAATTCGCGACACCGTCGACGTTATGCTCAAGGCTTTCCCCATGCGAAGTTGTTCGCAGTCGGTCTACAAGCGTGCGCAACATACAGGTCGCCCCTGTCTGCTGGGAGATATCGGAAAATGTGCAGCGCCGTGCGTAGGGCGAGTTACCCTCGAGGATCACAAGTCGATTGCGCTGGACTTCGCCTCGTTTATGGCGGGCAATGACTCACGGATGCTCAATTCGATCCGGGAACAGATGAATCAGTCAGCAGCCTCGCAAGACTACGAGTCTGCCGCCCGCTATCGGGATCAGATAGGTGCCCTCGAAACGGCACTGGCCAAGAACCAAATCGTGCTCTCTGAAGATGTTGACGCCGACTTCTTTGGAATCGCACATGATGAGCTCGCAGCTGCCGTGCAGCAGTTCATCGTGCGAGGCGGACGTATTCGAGGTGTGCGGGGCTGGGTCGTCGACAAGGAACTTGATGTCGATCTTGGCGGTCTGGTCGAGTCTGTGCTTCAGAATGCGTATGACGACGCGTCACCTCCGCGCGACGTCATAGTGCCGGCATTGCCCGAAGACAGCACGGTGCTAGAAGAGTGGCTAGCTCAGCGGCGTGGAATAGGAGCTCGCGCTCGATTGCGGGTTGCGCAACGCGGTGAGAAAGCTGCACTCGCTCAGACCGTCGAGACAAACGCAAAGAACGCGCTGATGCTCTACAAGTCGAAGCGCAGTGGTGACTTCGTTGCTCGCTCTCAAGCTCTGGCCGACATCCAAGAAGCACTAGGCATGTCTGAGGCTCCACTGCGAATGGAGTGCTTCGACGTCTCGCACCTCTCGGGAACGAACGTTGTGGCATCAATGGTGGTCTTCGAAGACGGATTGCCGAAAAAGCAGCACTATCGGCGCTTCAACATCGCGGAAACGACGGACGACACTGACTCGATCTACCAGGTGCTTAAGCGCCGGCTCGCCTATCTAGCGGTCGGAGCTACCGTGCCAGAATCAGGTCAACCAACCCCAGTGAAGGACCTCGCTAAGTCAGAAGAATCGACGGCGCTGGATGAGCAAGATGTCGCTGGTGAGCTGTCGAACCTCACCCAGCAGCCCGTGAGCTCCACAAAGTTTGCCTATCCGCCACAACTTCTGATTGTTGATGGTGGCCAGCCGCAGGTTTCCGCAGCGAAACGTGCGCTAGAAGAGTCGGGGGTTTCTGGCATTCAACTCGCAGGGATCGCGAAAAGGCTCGAAGAAATTTGGCTTCCGGATTCTGACTTTCCGGTCATCCTGCCGCGTAATAGTGATGCACTCTTTTTGATTCAGCGGCTTCGGGATGAAGCCCATCGTTTTGCTATTACTCATCAACGACAGCGTCGATCGAAAGATGTGTCGTCGGTTCTCGCAACTGTCCCGGGCCTTGGACCAGCGCGGATCAAGACCCTCCTTCAGCATTTTGGATCCGTCGCCAGGCTCAGGGGGGCCTCAGTTGACGAGATCATCGAAGTACCTGGCATTGGCGCATCGACAGCCGACGCCATCATTCAGAAGCTCGCCCAACCCGACCTCAGGTAGTCTGGCAACACCATGAAACCTGTTACCGAACAGCAAGAGATGCTCATCGTGACCGGGATGTCAGGCGCAGGACGATCGACAGTCGGAAATGCTCTAGAAGATCTTGGCTGGTATGTCGTTGACAACCTGCCGCCCCAAATGTTGCGTCCGCTCGTTGATCTCGCCCACCGGGCGGGAGATTCCCTGCCTCGCGTCGCGGCTGTTATTGATGTTCGAGGCGGAAAGCTCTTCTCCGACGCTCAAGAGGCCATCCAGTCGCTGCGAGGCTCGACCTCTCTGCGGGTGCTGTTTCTCGATGCAGAGGACGCTGCGCTTGTTCGTCGATTTGAACAAGTGCGTCGCCCCCACCCGCTTCAAGAGGAGGGGACTCCGCTGGATGGGATTGCCGCAGAACGTACCCGAATGGCAGAAATTCGTTCCAGCAGCGACATCATCATCGACACTACAGATCTGAACATCCACCAGCTCGCAACAACCATTATCGAGAAGTTCTCTGCGGAGAGCGACGCCGGTTTGCGTATTACTATTGAGAGCTTCGGGTTTAAGTATGGCCTTCCAGCAGACGCCGATATGGTGGCTGACTGCAGGTTCCTGCCTAATCCCTTTTGGGTTCCTGAACTCAAAGCGCTTGACGGACTCGATGATCGAGTGCGCGCGTACGTCGTTGGAGCAACCGGAGCACAAGAGTTTGTTGCAGACTATGCACGAGCACTTGAGCCTGTCTTTGCTGGCTATCAGCGCGAAAACAAACGACACGCAACGATTGCGATCGGCTGCACCGGCGGTAAACACCGGTCGGTTGCAATTGCAGAAGAATTGTCGGCGATTCTGAGCGGCTTGCCCGGAGTTGCCGTAAGCATCAAACATCGGGATCGCGGACGAGAGTAGATTACTCATCCATGAACACCGCCACCGTGAAAGAAAGGCCAGTTAGTGGCATTAACTGCTGAAGTCAAAGACGAACTGGCACGAATTCAGTTGGGCAAGACCACCGAGCGCGCAGCTGAACTCGCGACAATTCTGCGTTTCTCGGGCGGATTGCACCTGATTTCGGGACGCATCGCCGTCGAGTCTGAGCTCGAGACCGAACTTCTCGCGCGTCGAGTGCGACGCGACATCGCAGAGTTGTATGGGGTGCGCTCCGAAGTGTCACGAGTTGCGTCATCTGGCGGACGTCGCTCAAATAATCTTTTGGTGCGAGTTCTCGACGGGGGAGAGACCTTGGCCCGCCAGACGGGGCTGCTGGATGCTCGCCGCCGACCCATTCGCGGGCTCCCGAATCGGGTCACGACAGGAGGTCGCGGCGAACTGGCGGCTGTCTGGCGCGGCGCATTCCTTGCTGCCGGTTCCCTCACCGATCCCGGTCGCTCTGCGGCCCTAGAGGTTACTTGCCCCGGGAATGAAGCGGCTATGGCTCTTGTCGGCGCAGCGGGGCGCCTGCGCGTGGCCGCTAAGGCTCGAGAGGTGCGCGGAGTTCACCGCGTCGTAGTGCGTGATGGTGAGGCGATCAGCGCGATGCTCACGATCATGGGCGCAGAAACTACTGTGGTCAGTTGGAACGAGTTGCGCCAGCGCCGCGAGGTGCGAGCGACTGCAAACCGCCTGGTCAATTTCGACGATGCGAACCTCCGCCGCTCTGCGCAAGCAGCCGTAGCAGCGTGCGCGAGGGTCGAGCGTGCTCTTGAGATTCTCGGAGACGATGTCCCCAAGCATCTCCGTTACGCCGGTGAATTACGGTTAAGTCACCGTGATTCGAGCCTTGACGAGCTGGGACACCATGCCGATCCTCCCATGACCAAGGATGCCGTTGCCGGCCGGATTCGACGGCTGCTCGCAATGGCCGACAAGCGCGCAAGCGATCTCGGAATCGCCGGAACCGAAGCGAACCTGCCCTCCGAGTTGGAGGAAGCTTAGCGTTCGATGCATGCGACACGTGTGTCGTATGGACGTGGTTAGACTGGAACCATCTCGCCTGCTCGTGCTTGCCAGCCGCGCAGGTTTCAAGATTCTAGGAGGACTTCCGATGGCTGAATATACCCTTCCCGAACTTTCATATGACTACTCGGCGCTCGAGCCGAGCATCAGTGCGACAATCATGGAATTGCACCACAGCAAGCACCACCAGGCCTACGTGACTGGCGCAAACGCTGCGATCGCTGGACTTGCTGATGCGCGCGATGCCGGTGACCTCTCGAACGTGAACAAGCTGGAGAAAGACCTCGCGTTCAACCTCGGTGGCCACGTCAACCACTCGATTTTTTGGACCAACATGTCACCAGATGGTGGCGACAAGCCGACCGGCGAGCTTGAGAGCGCAATCGACGACCACTTTGGCTCCTTTGACAAGTTCACCGCGCACTTTACTGCAACCGCCATGGGCGTTCAGGGCTCGGGTTGGGCCGTTCTGGCGTGGGATTCGCTGGGAGAGCGGCTCATCATTGTTCAGTTCTTTGACCAGCAGGGCAACTTGCCGGCCGGAATCGTGCCACTTTTGATGCTCGATGTCTGGGAGCACGCGTACTACCTCGACTACAAGAACGTGCGCGCTGACTACGTAAAAGCGTTCTGGAAAATCGTTGATTGGGCTAACGTTCAAGACCGCTTCAGCGCAGCGCGCTCGAAGACAAATGGACTGCTGCTACTCTCGTAGCGGCATCGTGGCCGGGTTTGGCCCCGGCTTTAGCCCTGTCTCCGCTAGATAGCACCACCCCACCACTACAGCACGACGCGTCCTAGACGCCTGATTTTCTGGAGCAACAGTGAGCGTAAAAATCGGTATTAATGGTTTCGGTCGCATTGGTCGCAACTTCTTTCGAGCGGCTTTGGCCAAAGACAGCAACATTGAAATTGTTGCGGTAAATGACCTCACAGATAACAAGACTCTCGCTCATCTGCTCAAGTACGACACAATCACAGGTCGTCTCGATGCAGAAGTAACGTTCGACAACGACCAGATCGTTGTCAATGGAACCGCGATCAAGGTATTCGCTGAGCGTGACCCCGCCAACCTTCCTTGGGGAGAGTTGGGTGTTGACATCGTTATCGAATCAACTGGTCACTTCACCAAGTCAGTTGATGCAGCGAAGCACATTGCTGCGGGTGCGAAGAAGGTCATTGTTTCTGCTCCTGCCTCAGGTGACGACGTAGCGACCGTAGTACTTGGTGTTAACGAGGGCGATTACGACCCCACCGTGCACAACATCATCTCGAACGCATCGTGCACGACAAACTGCCTCGCGCCATTGGCGAAGGTCTTCATGGACAACTTCGGCATCGACACCGGCTTCATGACCACGGTTCACGCTTACACTGCTGACCAGAATCTTCAGGATGGTCCTCACGGCGA
Organism: Rhodoglobus sp. G.S.23; assembly: GCF_056675935.1. Classification (NCBI taxonomy): domain Bacteria; kingdom Bacillati; phylum Actinomycetota; class Actinomycetes; order Micrococcales; family Microbacteriaceae; genus Rhodoglobus; species Rhodoglobus sp. G.S.23. Next base: position 1,498,012 of record NZ_CM155237.1, on the reverse strand, counting down.
CTTGCGTCGTGCTCGTGCAGCAGCGCAGAACGTCATCCCGACGTCGACCGGTGCTGCAAAGGCACTCGGTTTGGTTCTTCCTGAGCTCGTGGGCAAGCTTGACGGCTATGCACTTCGCGTTCCTGTTATTACTGGATCGATCACTGACCTCACCATTACGACGTCAGCTGATGTCACGGTTGAGAAGATCAACGCCGCATACAAAGCAGCGGCGGAAGGTCCCCTTAAGGGAATCCTTAAGTACACAGAGGACGAAATCGTCTCGAGCGATATCGTCGGCGATCCGCATTCCTCGATCTTCGACGCCGGACTCACTAAAGTCATCGGCAACCAGGTCAAGGTCGCGTCATGGTACGACAACGAGTGGGGATACTCTAACCGTCTCGTGGATGTTGCAGAGTACGTCGGCGAACGCCTCTAACCCCCGCCGAATATGAGCCTCAGAACTCTTTCAACGTTTTCGGACCTCCGGGGAAAGCGTGTAATCGTCCGTTGCGATCTCAACGTTCCCCTCAAGGACGGTCAGATCACCGACGACGGTCGCATTCGTGCTTCTCTGCCGACGCTCAACGCTCTCATCAACAAGGGTGCACGGGTAGTTATCGTCTCGCACCTTGGTCGCCCTAACGGCGAGCCTGATTCGCAATACAGTCTTGAGCCTGTGGCCCAACGACTTTCGGAACTTCTCGGCAAGGCTGTCGTCTTTGCCAAGGACACCGTGGGTCACGCCGCAGAACAGGCAGTTTCGGAGCTGGGAGAGTGTGGCGTCGCGCTGCTAGAGAATCTGAGATTCAATTCCGGTGAAACCTCAAAGTCAGAGACTGAACGTGGAGAGTTTGCTAGCAAGCTCGCTCGCTTCGGTGACGCGTTCGTCTCTGACGGTTTCGGTGTTGTTCACCGCAAACAAGCGAGTGTTTTCGAGCTTGCACAGATCCTCCCGAGCGCGGCTGGGCTTCTGATCGAAACTGAACTCGATGTGCTCGAACGGTTGACTGTCACCCCTGAGCGGCCCTACACCGTCGTCTTGGGAGGTTCGAAGGTTTCGGACAAGCTCGACGTCATTGGCTCGCTTCTTCCGCGCGTAGATTCACTGCTCGTCGGGGGAGGAATGCTCTTCACTTTCCTTGCCGCCCAAGGGCACAAAGTCGGAGCAAGCTTGCTGGAGGCTGATCAACTTGAGACAGTCAAAAACTATCTCGCCCAAGCTCACGATCTCGGCGTGCAAATTATTTTGCCAACCGATGTTGTCGTCGCGGAATCTTTCGGTCCTGATGCGGCTCATGCGGTAACCGCTGCAGATCAGATCGAGAATACCGAGTTCGGCGCGAGCGGGATCGGGCTCGACATTGGACCAGACACTGCCGCACGATTTGCGGATGTCGTCCGCTCGTCTCGGACAGTGTTCTGGAATGGGCCGATGGGCGTATTCGAGTTTCCGGCCTTTGCCGCAGGCACGAAGGCAATCGCTCAGGCACTCACTGAAACCGAGGGTTTTGGAGTCGTCGGTGGCGGCGACTCTGCGGCGGCGGTTCGTGCACTAGGTTTTGACGATGACCAATTTGGTCACATTTCTACGGGTGGCGGAGCGAGCCTTGAGTTCCTCGAAGGTAAACCACTTCCCGGACTGGAGGTACTTGGATGGCAAAGCTAAAGCGTGTCCCGCTTATTGCGGGCAACTGGAAGATGAATCTTGACCATCTTCAATCAATCGCATTTGTGCAAAAACTTGCATGGACGCTGAAAGACGCAAATCACGACTTCGGCGTCGACGGCGCAGAAGTTGCGGTGTTCCCACCCTTCACTGACCTTCGGTCCGTGCAGACTCTTATCGCAGCAGACAAGCTCGACGTCCGTTTCGGCGGTCAGGACCTTTCCGAGCACGAGTCTGGCGCCTACACGGGTGAGATCTCTGGCGCGTTCCTTTCATCGTTGGATTGCCGCTACGTCTTGGTTGGGCACTCTGAGCGTCGCACTATGCACGGTGAGACTGACGAGCAGCTCTCTCGCAAGGTTGCAGCAGCGCTGAAGCACGGTCTCGTTCCCGTGTTGTGCGTCGGTGAGACCGCCGACGATCTTGAAAAACACGGCCCAAGTGCCGTTCCGGTCTCGCAGCTTAAGGCTGGACTTGCGGGAATCTCGGGCTCACCTGAAATCGTTGTCGCTTACGAGCCCGTCTGGGCCATCGGATCCGGCAAGGCTGCGACTCCGGAGCAAGCAGAGCAAGTTGCCGCTCGACTTCGTGAGACGCTCGCAGAAGTCCTGGGCGAAGACGTTGCCGCAGCGACTCGAATTCTTTACGGCGGCTCGGTGAAGTCTGCCAACATTGCTAGTTTGATGCGGGAGCCCAATATCGATGGTGCTCTTGTTGGCGGAGCGAGCCTCGATGTCGCCGAATTTGCGAGCATTTCGCGCTTCTCCAAGCACGTCGGCACCTAGCCGTTATACTGTTCGAGGCCTGAACGGCCTGTTCGAAAGGTTCTTTGTGGAAATTCTCCAAGTTGTGTTGCAGGTCCTGCTCGGTATTACGAGCTTGCTGCTCACGCTTCTTATCCTGCTTCACCGTGGTCGCGGTGGAGGCCTCTCCGATATGTTCGGTGGGGGAGTAACATCCAACCTCGGCGCATCGGGTGTTGCCGAGCGCAACTTGAACAGAATCACGGTGATCCTCGGAGTCGTGTGGATCAGCTGCATCGTTGTTCTTGGGCTCATTACCAAGTTTGACGGCGCGTAAAGAACCTCCAGCCTCTCGAGACAAGGAAACACAGTGGCATCAGGCGGTAGTGCAATTCGCGGATCGCGCGTTGGCGCAGGTCCCATGGGTGAACAAGATCGTGGTTTTCACGCTGAGCGCGTCCACGTTTCATACTGGGATGCCCTGGGCAACGAGACCGTACGGTCTTTTGCGGCCACTGTTCCCGACGAGGACATCCCGGAGACAATAGATTGCCCGTCTTCTGGCCTCCCTGCGGGCCGTGACAAAGAGAATCCTCCATCGGTAGCAAAGCTTGAGCCATATAAGACTCACCTTGCCTACGTAAAGGAGCGCCGTAGCGACGACGAAGCCGCCGAGTTGCTAGAGGAAGCGCTACTACAATTACGCACGCGACGAGGAACTGTAAGTTCCTAGAACGTCCCGTGCGGGCTGCAATATCTAAAAGTAGGGGTCCAACCGTGTATCGGTTGGACCCCTACTTAGTTTGCGCTGAACCGTCAGTTAGCGCAGAGCTCTTGGCAGTCGCGGATTCTAGTGTTCGTCGGTCGCGTCCGCGCTAGTCCAGAACTCTCCTGGATCGATAAGGGAATCGGGAACCTGCGCTGCAGCATCCGAGTCGACAAAGAAGAGTGTCTTGCGGCGTCCCTCTAGGCCTGCTGCAGGGACCTCGTTGTAGCTAGCGCCGGCGAGCGTCAGTCCGAGTGCAGACGCCTTGTCGCTTCCTGCAACCACAGCCCAGATCCGCACAGACGAATTGAGCACTGGAAGAGTCAGACTGAGCCGTTCATCAGGTGGCTTAGGCGAATTGCGGACCGCGATAACAGTGCGCTCCGTCTCGCGGATGCCTTCACGTTCCGGAAACAGCGATGCGATGTGGCCGTCGGGGCCAACCCCCAGAAAAACGACATCGAAATTGGGGTACTTGCCAGACCGCGCTGCGTGACTTGCTAGTTCAGTCGAATAGGCTTCAGCGGCTTCGTCCAAGCTCAGCCCAGCGTCGGAGGCGGCGAATGGATGAACTCGCGCTTGGTCGACAGGAATGTGGTCCAGTAGTGCCGCTCGAGCTTGCACGTCATTGCGTTCGGAATCTCCTGCAGGCAACCAACGTTCATCGCCCCACCAGAAGTTGACGCGTGACCAGTCAACCGCACGGCGTTTCGCCGATCTATTGATGGCTTCAAGTACCGCTTGTCCCATAGTTCCGCCGGTGAGTACGACAGTCGCTTCATCAAACTCAGCAATGATATGAGGGACTTTCGTGAGAAAGCGATCAGCTACGGCTTCGGCGAGTTCTGGTTTCGTCGCATGGACAATTGCACGCCGTTCGTTGCTCACTAGTTACTCGCCTTCATAGAGTTGTTGACCTGCACGCTCGTAATTTCGCTCACTCCGCGACGAACCACTTCGCCGAAAAGGCTGTCGGGGTCGAGACGGCGTAGCTCCTCAGCCAGGCAGTCACGGAGGCTGCGACGCGGGAGAGAAATGTCGTGAACCGGTTGATCTGGCTGAGTCAATGTAGCGATGCTCGCAACATTGCGTTCAAGCGAAATCGTGCCCGATTTGCGTTCCATGATCACAGCGTGAATGCCGGTGGGCACGGGGGAGCCATCCGCCACCTCAAGAGAGACTTCCACTTTGAGTTGCATTTGAAGCCAGGCCGCGAGGAGCATCGTCGAGGGTGAATCAGCGGCGCCGCTTACGGTAACCGCAGTGATGGCCTCAAAGGGCGGCTGGTCGAGCACGGCCGCAAGCTGCGCACGCCACAGGGTGAGCCGCGTCCACGCAAAATCGGTGTCACCGGGAACGTAGGTCTTGCACATGCGGTGCATTGCATCGAGGGGGTTCTCGTTTGCAGCGGCATCCGTAATCCTGCGCTGCGCTATGCGACCCAGTGGGGACTCTGATGCGCTCTCTGGGGCCTCTCCCGGCCACCAAGCCACAACAGGCGCGTCAGGGAGCAAGAGGCCTGTGACGAGGCTCTCCTGGTCGATAGCGGCGTCACCGTAGGCCGTAACGACAATAACTTCGCTCGCGCCTGCGTCGCCACCAACGCGAATTTGAGCGTCTACTCGCGGCTCTTGCTCGCGGTCGGATGCCGCGCTGCTCGTCGACACAACAAGAACGCGCATAGGGTGCTCTCGAGATGCATCATTAGCGGCCGCAATAGCTTCTTCTTCGTTACCAAGTTCTGTAGCGATAATCAGCGTCAAGACTCGACCGAGAGCCACGGCTCCGCCGTCCTCACGAATTCTCACAAGTGCTTTTGAGATCTTTGCCGTCGTGGTGTTTGGCAGATCAACGATCATGGTCTTCTCCAAACTCGTCCATCGCGCGCCATGAGGTCGTCAGCAGATTGTGGTCCCCAGGTGCCTGGGCGGTACTGCTCGGGGGCTCCCTGCGTTTCCCAGAATTCTTCAATTGGGTCGAGGATCTTCCAACTCAGTTCGACTTCTTCATGGCGGGGGAACAGGGGAGGATCTCCGAGCAATACATCCAAAATGAGACGCTCATAGGCTTCGGGGCTTGCCTCAGTGAACGCATGGCCGTATCCGAAGTCCATCGTGACATCCCGGACATGCATTTCTGCGCCGGGCACCTTCGATCCGAACCGGATTGTGACACCTTCATCCGGCTGAACTCGAATCACGAGTGCGTTCTGTCCAAGAGCGGAGGTGCGGCTTTCTTCAAACAAGTATTGCGGAGCGCGCTTGAACACAACGGCGATCTCAGTAACGCGGCGTCCAAGTCGTTTTCCCGCACGGAGATAGAACGGAACGCCAGCCCACCGTCGAGTTCCGATGTCCAGACGGATGGCTGCGTAGGTTTCCGTCGTCGACTCCGGATTCATTCCCTCTTCGTCGAGGAATCCAGCGACCTTTTCGCCGCCCTGCCAGCCGCCTGCGTATTGCCCGCGAGCGGTGTGCTCACCGAGATTAGCGGGAAGGCGAACTGCGGAAAGCACCTTCTCCTTTTCTGCCCGCAAGTCTGCAGCATCAAACGAAACCGGTTCCTCCATAGCCGTCAGTGCCAGCAATTGAAGTAGGTGATTCTGGATAACATCACGGGCAGCACCGATGCCGTCGTAGTAGCCGGCTCGGCCGCCTACCCCGATATCTTCAGCCATGGTGATCTGAACATGATCGACGTGATTGGAATTCCACAGGGGCTCATACAGCTGATTGGCAAAACGCAGCGCCAAGATGTTTTGGACTGTTTCCTTGCCGAGGTAGTGGTCGATCCGAAATACGCTGTCTGGAGGGAAGACTGATTCCACGACATCGTTGAGCTCGCGAGCAGTCTTGAGATCGCTACCAAATGGTTTCTCGATAACCACCCGACTCCACTGACCATCGCGCTGTTCGGCGAGGCCAGAATTACGGAGCTGTTCAGTGACCTGCGGGAAAGACTTCGGAGGGATCGACAAGTAAAACGCGTGGTTCCCCATCGTTCCGCGTTCGCGATCGAGCTCGCCTAGCGTCGTCTTGAGGCGCTCAAATGCTGCAGCGTCATCGAATTCGCCCTGCACAAAACGGATTCCCTGTGCGAGTTGCTTCCACACATCTTCATCAAAGGGAGTTCGCGCGTATTGCTTGACGGCGTCGTGAACGACTTTTTCGAAGTCCTGGTCTTCCCACTCACGCCGAGCAAAGCCGACGAGAGCGAAACCTGGGGGAAGCAGCCCCCGATTCGCGAGGTCATAGACCGCAGGCATGAGCTTTTTGCGCGACAGGTCGCCGGTGACGCCGAATATAACTAAGGCGCTAGGTCCTGCAATGCGATTAAGCCTGCGGTCAGAACTCAACCGCAATGGGTTAAAATCGGCGCTGATGTCAACGGGGGACATGCTTCTCCTCTGTGTGCTGCGCAAGGATGCGGCAGCTATCCGATCGCGTCGAGAACGAGCGGCAACGAAACCTTCGGGTTCGAAACCGTGAGGCTCAATACGGGACGACCGTGATCGCCTAGCACGCTAGCATCGCCCGCCGCCTGTGCACGGATGAGCTGTCCGAAAGTAAACGGGCGGTCCGGGATCTGAAGATCAGTATCTTCAACCACGATGATCTGCAAAAATACTCCGACAGCGGGCCCACCCTTGTGGAACTGTCCAGTCGAGTGCAAAAAGCGAGGTCCCCAGCCAAATGTGACAGGCCGTTTGGCGCGGGCTGCTGCGCGTTCCCGGATGCGAGCGAGCTCTGGATACGCAGTGCGGTCGGCGTAGGCCTGAATCGCAACGTAACCGTCGTCATCCAAATAGGAGAGCAGCGAAGAAACAACTCCGGAAAGATCGCTGCTGTCAGCAATGACACCGTCGGTTCCACGAATCTCTATATCCCCGACAGTAAACGCCGGTGCTACCGGTGGCGTGGGATTGTCAATCAGTTCGCGCGCGGCATTCTTCGCGGCCTCGACATCGGGCTGGTCAAACGGGTTGATCCCGAGCAATCGCCCGGCAACTACTGTCGCGTACTCCCAGAGCAGCAATTGACCGCCGAGTGAGCCTGCAATCTCTATTTCCCCATCGATGACCTCTTTGGTGTCGTCCCATTCGCCAACGAGCCGAACGATTTGAAGATCATCAAGACCTTCAGTGATTTCGGGGGAGTCAGTGCTGAGGACAACGGGAAGAAGACCCTTGCCGAGCTTTCCCGTAGATTCTGCGATGAGCTGTTCAGCCCAGTCGCCAAATCCGAGGATGTGCGTGCCGTCAGGAACGATGCCCAGCTTGTCCTTGAGCGGGTCTGCACCAGCAATCGCAGCACCAAGAATGAGGCCAGGGTTGCTCTCGTTGTCTACGGCGAGTTCAACCATGACGGCTTCTGCTTCATCGAGAAGTTCCACCAAATCAACACCCGCTAGGCCCGAGGGGACGAGACCGAAGGCGGTAAGCGCTGAGTATCGGCCACCAACGTTGGGGTCGGCATTGAATACGCGGTATCCCGCCGTACGAGCGGCAGCATCCATCGGAGAACCAGGATCAGTCACAATCACGATTCGTTCACGGGGGTCGATTCCGGCGTCAGTAAAGGACTTCTCGTAGATGCGCTTTTGAGAATCAGTTTCGAGGGTCGAACCTGACTTCGACGAAATGATGACCGCTGTTGAGTCCAGTCGGTCCGCTAGCGCCGCTGAAACCTGAGCAGGGTCAGTCGAATCGAGAACAGTGAGTTCAACGCCATAGGTACGCGTAATCACCTCGGGGGCGAGGGAGGAGCCACCCATACCGCCGAGGACAAAGTGGTTGACGCCCTCAGCCCGCAGTTTGTCGCGAAGCGCATAGATGTCCTCAACCATCGGACGTCCGACCGAGACTGCCTCAACCCATCCGAGTCTTTTAGCTGATTCTTCTTCCGCCTCAGGACCCCAGAGAGTGGAGTCTCCTCCGGTGATACGGCTCGCGACTAGATCGTTGACGAGCTGAGGAACAATACGGTCGACGGCTTCTGCTGCCGCTCCCGATACAGCAATTTTCACACTCATTTTGCGGCCTCGAGCGCAGCAGAAACGGTGTCGAGCAGCTCATTCCACGAGACAATGAACTTTTCAACACCCTCTTTTTCGAGAAGGGCAGTTACTTCGTCGTACGAGATACCGAGTGCGGTTAGCGCGTCCAGAGTTATATTGGCCGCCGCGTAATTTGCGGTTACCTGTTCGCCTTCGATAACTCCATGGTCGAACGTAGCCTCGAGAGTCTTTTCCGGCATGGTGTTTACTGTTTCGCCTACAGCAAGCTCTGTGACGTACAGGGTGTCGGGGAGACTGGGGTCTTTCACACCAGTGGATGCCCAGAGAGGGCGCTGCTTATTCGCGCCGGCGGAGAGCAATGCCTCAGCACGCTCAGTCGAGAAGGCTGCCTCATAGAGTTCGTAAGCGAGACGAGCGTTTGCTACGCCAGCCTTGCTCTTGAGTGCCTTGGCCTCATCGGTACCGATTGCGTCCAGTCGCTTGTCAATCTCTGTGTCGACCCGCGAAACGAAGAATGATGCGACCGAATGGATCTTGGAAAGGTCATGGCCAGCGGCCTGTGCCTTCTCAAGTCCGGTCAAGTAGGCCTCAATGACGTCGCGGTGGCGAGCCAGGCTGAAGATGAGCGTGACATTGACGCTAATTCCGGCGGCAATGGTCTCGGTGATCGCTTCAAGTCCCTCAACGGTTGCGGGAATCTTGATCATCGCATTTTCGCGGGCTACTTTCGCCCACAACTGCTGCGCCTGCGCGATAGTACCTGCGGCATCGTGAGCAAGCCCAGGCTCTACCTCTATCGACACCCGGCCGTCGCGGCCACCAGTTGCATCGTAGACGGGACGGAAGATGTCGCTAGCTGCAGCGACGTCGTCCGTAGTGATCTCGAATACAGCTTCCGTAACGGTCTTGCCCTTGGCGGCAAGCGCAGCGACCTGCTCGTCGTATGCTTCGCCCTTAGCCAAGGCCGTTGCGAAGATCGTCGGGTTGGTCGTCACACCAACAACGTTGCGCGACTCAATGAGCGACTCGAGGCCGCCTGAATTGATTCGTTCACGTGAGAGGTCATCGAGCCAAATGCTCACTCCGAGGTTGGACAGTGCGGTGGTGGGGGTTTCGTTAGTCATTCTTGTCTCCTTTATCGGAATGCCTAGACGGCATCCAAAGAATCGCGTGCTGCGGCCACAACGGCCTCGGTGGTGATGCCAAACTCACGGAAGAGAGTCTTGTAGTCAGCCGATGCACCGAAGTGATCAATGGAGATGCTTCGGCCGGCGTCGCCGACGTACTCGCGCCATCCAGTGGCGACTCCTGCTTCGACCGATACGCGTGCACGCACAGTTGAAGGCAAAACGGACTCGCGGTATTCGGCTGACTGCTCAGAGAACCACTCAAGGCTCGGGGCAGAAATCACACGGGCGTTGATTCCGTCAGCCTTGAGTGCCTCGCGCGCCTCAACGGCAAGCTGAACCTCAGACCCGGTAGCGATCAGGATGACGTCAGGCGTTCCGTTTGGAGCCTCTGCGAGCACATACGCACCGCGCGCGACGTTGGAGGCGGAAGCGAACGTCTCGCCGCTTGCATCGCCTTCTCCGCGGGCAAACGTCGGAACGTTTTGACGGGTGAGTGCGATTCCGGCTGGGCCGTTGCGACGCTCTAGAATCGTCTTCCAGGCCCACGCAGTTTCGTTAGCATCAGCGGGACGAACGACATCGAGGCCCGGGATCATGCGCAGGCTTGCAAGCTGTTCGATGGGCTGGTGCGTCGGACCATCTTCGCCGAGAGCGATCGAGTCGTGAGTCCACACGAAGATCGACGGGACGGCCATAAGGGCAGCCAATCGCACTGCGGGGCGCATGTAGTCGCTGAAGATGAGGAACGTGCCGCCGAACACACGGGTGTTTCCGTGCAGGACGATTCCGTTGATGATCGCGCCCATTGCGTGCTCGCGAATACCGAAGTGAAGCACCCGCCCGTATTCGTTTCCGCTCCACTCTCCTGTGGAGTGTTCGCTCGGGATGAACGACTGTCCGCCGGCGATGGTAGTTAGGTTCGATTCTGCAAGGTCGGATGAGCCGCCCCACAACTCGGGCATTACCGCTCCGAGTGCTCCAAGTACCTTGCCGCTGGCGGCGCGTGTTGAGACATCCTTCCCAGCTTCGAACTGGGGGAGTGCTTCACTGAATCCCTCGGGAAGTTCGCCAGCCTGAATACGGTCAAGTAATTGCTTGCGCTCGGGGTTGGCGGCAGCCCATTTGTCAAAGGTCTCGGTCCACGAAGCTCGAGCGTGCTTGCCACGCTCAACTGCGAGACGTGTGTGCGCAATCACATCGTCGTCGACGACAAAACTTTGTTCTGGGTCGAAACCGAGCGCCTTTTTTGTGCCTGCCAGTTCTTCTGCACCGAGGGCAGATCCGTGGATCTTCCCGGTGTTCTGCTTGCTCGGTGCTGGCCAACCAATAATGGTGCGCAGGATGATCAACGACGGCTGATCTGTGACGGCCTTAGCTGCCTCAATCGCGTCATTGAGAGCTTCGACGTCTTCGACGTACTCGCCGGTCTTCTTCCAATCAACTACCTGAACATGCCAGTTGTACGCCTCGTAGCGCATGTGAACGTCTTCGGTGAAGGCGATGTTGGTGTCGTCTTCAATGGAAATCTGATTGCTGTCGTAGATAGCAATCAGGTTGCCAAGCTTTTGGTGGCCGGCAAGAGAGGAAGCCTCTGACGATACGCCTTCTTGAAGATCTCCATCGCCGGCAATGACGTAGACGAAGTGATCGAACGGGCTCTCACCTGCTGCTGCTTCTGGGTCAAATAGACCGCGCTCGAAACGCGAAGCATAGGCAAAACCGACGGACGAGGCGATGCCTTGACCTAGGGGCCCCGTAGTGATTTCGACACCCTTGGTGTGGCCGTACTCGGGGTGACCAGGTGTGAGCGAACCCCAGGTGCGAAGTGCCTTGAGGTCGTCGAGTTCGAGGCCGTAGCCGCCGAGGTACAGCTGAACATACTGGGTTAGTGAACTGTGGCCCACCGAAAGGATGAAACGGTCGCGCCCGAGCCATTGATCATCGCTTGGATCGCGACGCATCACTTTCTGAAAGAGCAGATACGCTGCAGGCGCCAAACTCATCGCGGTACCGGGATGCCCGTTACCTACCTTCTCAACAGCATCAGCCGCCAGAATTCGAGCAGTATCTACTGCTTTGTTGTCGATGTGATCCCATTGAAAAGCTGCCATGAGAATAATGACCCTTCTGCAAGCGAAGTGCCTGACCGTGAACGATCAGGGCACGTGAACGGCCCGCCACGCGACATCTTTGGCTCGCTCAGTGGGTTGTCGCAACTACGCGAACGCAGAACACGGACCTCGTCACCGAGAGGCGGGCATCCCAAGTATAGGGAACAGAGCAGGTGAACGGCGCCTTGCTACGGTGACGGTCAGCGCAATCGCTTCAGCGGTTTAGAATCGTGGGTATGGATGTCACTTTAGAAGCCCGTACGCAGCACGAACGCATCGGCATCCTCCGTAAGACACGCGCGTATGTCGCACTAACAAAACCGCGAGTTATCGAACTCCTGCTTGTAACGACGGTTCCGGTGATGGTGCTTGCTGCTAACGGCATTCCCAACCTGTGGCTCGTGTTGGCGACGCTGGTTGGCGGAATTCTCAGTGCGTCATCAGCAAACGCCTTCAACTGTTACATCGATCGCGATATCGACCGTGTGATGGCTCGTACGAAGAACCGTCCGTTGGTTACCGGCGAGTTAAGCGACCGCGAGGCTCTTGTGTTTGCGTGGGTAACGGGAGCTGGGTCGGTTCTCTGGCTTGGCGTCTTGACTAACTGGCTTGCGGCGGGACTGTCGCTCTTTGCCATTCTCTTCTACGTCTTCGTGTATACCCTGCTGCTGAAGCGTCGCACCCCTCAGAATATTATTTGGGGCGGAATTGCAGGGTGCATGCCCGTGCTCATCGGATGGGCAGCAGTCACCGGTGATCTCTCGTGGGCGTCGATTGTGCTTTTCGCCGTTGTATTTCTCTGGACGCCTCCGCACTACTGGCCGCTGTCGATGAAATACCGGGCAGAGTACCAATCTGTCGGCGTACCAATGCTCGCGGTAGTTCGTGGCCGCGCAGCAGTCGGGCTCCAAGTCATCTTGTACGCCTGGGCAACCGTCGTTTGTTCGCTACTGCTGGTACCCGTCGCTGACATGGGGATTGTCTACACCGTGGTTGCCGCAGGCAGCGGCGCGTGGTTCATCATCGAGTCTCACCGTTTGTATTCAACGGCAATCCGCCACGGCGAAGTTAAAGCGATGCGGGTCTTCCATAGCTCAATCAGCTACCTGACGCTGGTGTTCCTCGCGGTCGGTATCGACCCACTTCTTCCGTTCTAAGAGCGGCTAACCTCGCAACGTCACTGGTCGCTAGCTCACCTAGCCGCTAGCTCCTCGTGAGCAGGTGCGGACTGTGTGGCTTGCGGGTTCGAACTCCGCAACGAGAGCACTACTACGGTCATTGCCGCAGCTATCGTGCACGCGATGATCATATGGCTGCCGACAAGTGCGATCGGCAATCCGGTGCGGGACTGAACGATACCGACGACGGCCTGCACAGCTTCGAGGACGAGCAGGATGATCGCAAAGTTCATGATTCGACGATGACCGTCGATGGCAAGCATGATAACGAGCGCGAGCGTGGTTGCCAGCAGCGCGTAGCCTGGCCAGCTATGCACGTGCTGCAGGATGCTCGCATCTAGGCCGTTGCGAGCGGAGCCGTCATCACCAGCGTGAGGTCCTGCCCCCGTAGTAAGGATGCCCGCGATGATTGTCAAAGCAACAAAGAGGCTCGTTACGTGGGTCAGGAGAGCGATCGGACGCGAGACAAGGAGACGGTCACCTCGGGGGCCCATCCATACTCGGTAGACCAAGGCAGCACTGACTGCGACCAGAATTGCCGATATGGCAAAGTGAACGCCAACGACGCTCGGATCCAGTTGAACGCGAACGGATAGCCCACCAATCAGTCCTTGAAGAACCGTTCCACCGAGAATGACCAGTGCAAGGGTCATCAGATCGCGACGCTCGCGACGAAGCCGGATGAGCATCAGGACCATAAGGATGGCGACAAAGCCGACAATGATCGACAACAGGCGGTTTCCGAACTCGATTGCACCGTGCACTCCCATCTCTGGCGTCGCGATGAGGGACGCATCGGTGCAGAGTGGCCAGGTCGGGCATCCGAGTCCTGAACCTGTGAGGCGAACAGCCCCTCCCGTTGCGACAATCAGAATCTGAATGACGAGAGATGTCACTGCGAAAAAGCGAACTCGCGTGCTGACGAACTGGGGTAATCGTGCGATGACGGCGTTCACGGCCGTACCTCCTGTTATTTCGAGCTTCTGCCTGTAGAATGGATTGCGTTCAGGAACACAGCCCATGCCGGGAAGTCAATGATGACAGCGAGGTAATGCCTTGCTTGTCCTGTTTCAGTCTAAGTTCGCCCGCACTGTGTTGTGACACAGTGCACGCGCAACTCACGAAATATTCCCGGCAATCTGCTGTGCGAAGGAATGCCAACACAGCCACCTTGGTTGATAGGGGCAGGAAAAGAGGTACCAATGTCCGACGTGCTTATTGATCGTCCGGAACTCAGTGGCATGGGCCAGTATGAGTTCGGCTGGGCTGACTCCGACGTTGCAGGAGCCTCTGCACGACGAGGCATCAACGAAGAGGTCGTCCGCGACATCTCAACGCTGAAAAACGAACCAGAATCGATGCTCAAGAAACGCCTAAAAGGCCTTGAGCTCTTCGGTCGCAAACCGATGCCGAAGTGGGGCGCAGACCTCTCGGGCATCGACTTTGACAACATTAAATACTTTGTTCGTTCCACGGAAAAGCAAGCCCAGACGTGGGAAGACCTTCCTGCCGATATTCGTGACACGTATGAGAAGTTGGGTATTCCCGAGGCGGAGCGTAATCGTCTTGTCTCTGGCGTAGCCGCACAGTACGAGTCTGAAGTTGTCTTCCACTCAATCAACGCTGAACTTGAAGCTAAGGGTGTCATCTTCATGGACACTGATACGGCGCTGCGCGAGCACCCCGAGTTCTTTGACGAGTATTTCGGATCAGTGATTCCCGCTGGCGACAACAAATTTGCCGCGCTGAACACCGCTGTGTGGTCTGGTGGCTCGTTCGTTTACGTTCCCAAGGGCGTCCACGTAGAGATTCCGTTGCAGGCCTACTTCCGGATCAATACGGAGAACATGGGCCAGTTTGAGCGCACGCTAATCATTGCGGATGAGGGCTCATACGTTCACTACATCGAGGGTTGCACCGCGCCGATCTATAAGTCGGATTCGCTGCACTCGGCCGTGGTGGAAATTATCGTGAAGAAGAACGCTCGCGTTCGCTACACAACGATCCAAAACTGGTCCAACAACGTCTACAACCTGGTGACCAAGCGTGCGATCGCGCACGAAGGCGCAACTATGGAGTGGATTGATGGAAACATCGGTTCAAAGGTCACGATGAAGTACCCGTCGATCTACCTCGTCGGCGAGCACGCCAAGGGCGAAACCCTCTCGGTCGCGTTCGCGGGCCCCGGTCAGCATCAAGACGCTGGCGCCAAAATGATTCACATGGCCCCATACACGACCTCGTCAATTGTTTCGAAGTCAGTGGCTCGAGGCGGAGGTCGCGCCGGCTACCGCGGAGAGGTCCGAGTAGACGAGAAAGCTCATCACTCGGCAAATACTGTGCGCTGCGACGCTCTCTTGGTTGACACAATTTCTCGATCGGACACCTACCCGGCAATCGACATCCGTGTGGATGACGTGCAGCTCGGGCACGAGGCTACGGTTTCCAAGGTGAGCGCTGAACAACTCTTCTACCTGCAGTCTCGGGGAATGGAAGAGGACGAAGCGATGGCGATGATTGTTCGAGGATTCATCGAGCCCATCGCACGCGAACTGCCCATGGAGTACGCCTTCGAACTCAATAAGCTCATTGAACTGAGCATGGAAGGATCCGTCGGCTAAATGACCGTCGTTACACCAGAACAACACGGACTCAAAGCTCATAGCGATGGTGGATGGGATGCCGAAGATAAGAACTTCGTTCCCGTTCAAACGCGTTCCGCACGACCTAAGTCGTTCGAACACGCCGATTTCGCCCCCGTAACAGGGATCGAAGCGGACTGGAAGCTCTCACCGGTGAAACTCATTAAGCCTTTGCTTGATGACACCCTCAACGGTGGGAACTATCCGTTTGACGCGGAGGTGCCCGATGGCGTTGTCGTCGAATGGGTCGCCAGAGACGACAAACGCATCGCATCAGCGGGTGCTCCAGAAGAGCGCGCATCTGCCAATGCTTGGACAAGTTTCGAGCAAGCGCTAGCAATCACGGTTACTAGCGAAGAACACGTGACGCTTCGCCTGACTCGCACTGAACTCGGCACTGATGCCCGCGCTGGGCACATTGTTATCACTGCTCGCCCTCACAGCAACAGCACGATCATCGTTGAGTCGTCCGGAGCTGCGCTTCTGAGCGAGAACGTCGAAATTGTTGTCGAGGAGGGCGCCAAGCTCAATGTGGTTAGCGTTCAAGACTGGAACGACGAAGCGATTCACTTGGCAAGTCACTTTGCGCAAGTCGGCCGTGATGCCTACCTCAAACACACAATCGTGTCGCTTGGCGGCAAGGTCGTTCGAGTCAACCCCTCGGTTCATCTCTCAGGAGAAGGGTCGGATGGCGAACTCAACGGTCTGTACTTTGCCGACAAGGGTCAGCACCTCGAACAGCGCGTTTACCTGCATCACCAAGCAGCGCACACGCGCGGCCGCGTGAACTATAAGGGTGCGCTTCAGGGAGAGGGAGCACGCACCGTGTGGGTCGGCGACGTTCTTATCGGCAGTGAGGGTGCTGGCACCGACAGTTACGAGCAGAACCGCAACCTCGTTCTCACTGAAGGAACACGCGCTGACTCGATTCCCAACTTGGAAATCGAAACTGGCGACATCCAGGGTGCCGGGCACGCCAGTGCAACCGGACGGTTCGACGACGAGCAGCTCTTCTATCTCCAAGCTCGAGGTATCTCCGAAGCCGAGGCGCGACGTCTGGTCGTCATCGGATTCCTCACGGAAATCGTCCAGAAGGTCGGCGACGGCGCGCTTGAAGCGCGTCTGCATTCGGCGATTGAAGCTGAGCTGGAAGGCACTCTCTCATGACCGCTCAGCGAGTGTGCGGAATCGACGAACTTGAGCCGAACAAGGCCTACCGTGTTGATCTAGATGGCACTGCCATCGCGATTGTTAAAGATTCGGCCGGCGTAGTTCACGCCATTGGCGATACCTGTACGCATGGAGATATTTCTCTAGCCGAAGGCTTTGTCGAAGACGGGGCGATCGAGTGCTGGGCTCACGGTTCACTGTTTTCGCTCGATACTGGTAAGCCGCTGAGCTTGCCAGCCTATGAACCTGTACCGGTCTTTGTAGTGAAGATCGACGACGATGGCGGGGTTCACATCGACCCAGAAGACACCGTCGCCATCGAGGGCTAAACGCCCTCCTCACGAGACCATTAAGGAAAGAAATAAATGTCAGTATTGTCAGTCAAAGACTTGCACGTCAGCGTTGAAACTGAGCAGGGCACCAAGAACATCCTGAAGGGTGTCAACCTCACGATCAAGCAGGGAGAAATCCACGCGATCATGGGGCCCAACGGTTCGGGAAAGTCCACTCTGGCTTATACGATTGCGGGCCACCCCAAGTACCACGTCGAGAGCGGATCTGTCACTCTCGATGGAGAAGAAGTGCTCGATATGAGCATCGATGCTCGTGCTCGCGCTGGGCTTTTCTTGGCTATGCAGTACCCAGTAGAGATTCCCGGAGTCAAGGTCGCCGACTTCCTTCGCACCGCCAAGACCGCTCTCAGCGGTGAGGCTCCTGCACTTCGGCCGTGGATCAAAGAGGTCAACGCCTCGATGAAGGCACTCCGGATGGACAAGGCGTTCTCTGACCGTAACGTGAACGAGGGATTCTCCGGCGGAGAGAAGAAGCGCAACGAGATTCTGCAGTTGGAGCTTCTCAAGCCACAATTCGCGATTCTCGACGAGACTGATTCGGGACTCGACGTAGACGCACTCAAGATTGTCTCTGAGGGCGTCAATCGCGCACACGAGTCAACAGGTCTCGGCTTGCTGCTGATCACTCATTACACTCGTATCTTGCGATACATCAAGCCTGATTTCGTGCACGTGTTCGTTGATGGTCGAGTGGCCGAGCAGGGTGGTCCTGAGCTTGCAGATCGCCTTGAAAACGAAGGCTATGATCGATTTTTGACCGACACGAGCGTAGCCTAAAGCCATGTCTACTGTTTTGGCTCCCGCACTCTTCGACGAGGTCGAAGAGGCGCTAAAGGACGTCGTCGATCCCGAGCTTGGCGTCAATATTGTTGATCTTGGCCTGATCTACGATTTGAGTTGGGATCCCGAGAACAATGCGCTCATCATCAGCATGACGTTGACTTCCGCTGGTTGTCCCTTGACCGACGTAATTGAAGAGCAGATTGCACAATCTCTGGACAACGTTGTTGAAGCGTTCCGTATCAATTGGGTCTGGATGCCGCCGTGGGGCCCAGAAAAGATCACCGATGACGGGCGTGACATGATGCGCGCGCTGGGATTCTCGATCTAGTTCGCTGCTTCGCTAGCGGGAAACCGGTTCGACCGCACTGTGCCGCAGCACTGCACTCCAGGTTACGGAGAGTATGGCTGCGGCCAAGATGATCTTGGTAGCGGCACCCAGTAAGAACGGGGTGAGTCCGACTTCGATAAGGCTAGAGATCGATGTCGACTGCCCTCTAGCGTGGAACGCGACAGCCAGACCTATCAGCCCGCAAATGAATGTGACGGCAATTGCGAGACTCGCTCCGACTAGCGCGCGAATAAAGGTTCGGTCCCATTGCCGCTCGGCGAAGAGTCCAGCGATTGCCGCGCAAAATACATAGCCAATGAGGTACCCACCTGTTGGTCCTGTGAGTACCGTGATTCCTGCCTCGCCGCCGCTGAAGATGGGCAAGCCTATTGCTCCTAGACCCACATACACAACCATGGCAAGAGCACCGCGGAGAGCTCCCAGAGCCATTCCGACCAGTAGTACAGCGAGTGTTTGAGCCGTGAGGGGCACCGGATCTAGCGGCACGACGAACTGTGCCAAGATTGCGGTAAGCGCCGCACCCGCGACAATGAAGGTCACGCTGGACACGAAATTCTGACCGAAAACTTGATCGATTATGGTTGCGGGTAACCTGACGGGTTTCTTGCTCATAGCGGAGCGCTCCGGATCAGTAAAATTCTGACTGCACTGTGCAGCCAACGCTAGGAAGTAGACTAGTTGGTTGGTGCTGTCGCCCACTAACCCCAACCCCCAAGATTTGGATGTTTTGCCGTGCTTGCTGTGCATGATCTCGAGTTGCGCGTTGGCGCACGCATGCTGATGCAGGGCGTCAATTTCAGAGTCGATCGCGGCGACAAAATCGGGCTGGTCGGGCGAAACGGTGCCGGCAAGACAACCCTCACGAAAACGCTTGCCGGAGAACTTGAGTCCACCGACGGATCAATCGAACGTACCGGGGAGATCGGCTACTTGCCGCAGGACCCCCGCTCCGGAAACCCTGAAGATCTCGCGCGTACTCGCATTCTTGACGCCAGAGGGCTCGGCAGCATCGTGCTGAAGATGCGCCAAGCTCAAGACGAGATGGGAAGCAGCGATCCAGAAATCAGCGCTGCCGCCATGGATCGATACGGCAAGTTGGATGACCGCTTCTTATCCCTAGGGGGGTATGCGGCTGAAGCCGAAGCGGCATCGATCGCGAGCAACTTGAGCCTGCCGGATCACATTCTCGATCAACAGCTGTCTACGCTTTCCGGCGGACAGCGTCGCCGCATCGAGCTCGCGCGGATTCTATTCTCGGGCGCAGACACGATGCTTCTTGACGAACCAACAAACCACCTCGACGCCGATTCGGTTGTGTGGCTTCGAGAATTCTTGAAGAACTTCGGTGGCGGTTTGATCGTGATTAGCCACGATGTTGAGCTCGTCGAAGACACCGTGAACAAGGTCTTTTACTTGGATGCCAACCGGCAGCAAATCGATCAATACAACATGGGCTGGAAGCATTACCTTCGCCAGCGCCAGTCTGACGAAGAGCGTCGCCGAAAGGAACGCGCCAACGCAGAGAAGAAGGCGAGCACGCTGCAAGCTCAGGCCGCTAAATTCGGTGCAAAAGCGTCAAAGGCTGCTTCTGCCCACCAGATGGTTGCTCGAGCAGAAAAATTGCTTGCCGGTCTCGATGACGTGCGCGCCAACGATCGGGTTGCCGCACTCCGTTTCCCCGACCCAGCGCCCTGCGGTCGTACGCCGCTCATGGGCTACAACCTCAGCAAGAGCTACGGCTCGCTTGAAATCTTCGCATCCGTCGATCTCGCGATCGACCGCGGCTCGAAAGTAGTAATCCTGGGCTTCAACGGTGCAGGAAAGACCACGTTGTTGCGGATGCTCGCCGGCGTCGACAAACCAGACACCGGGCATATTGAGCCTGGCCACGGCCTTCGCATCGGTTACTACGCCCAGGAGCACGAGACAATCGACGTTAAGCGTTCGGTTCTCGAAAACATGGTGTCGTCGTCTCCTCACATTACGGAGATGGAAGCCCGCCGGGTTCTCGGTTCATTCCTGTTCACCGGTGATGACTCAGCAAAGCTTGCTGGCGTTCTCTCTGGTGGAGAGAAAACCAGACTCGCACTGGCCATGATCGTTGTCAGTGGCGCAAACGTACTTCTTCTCGATGAGCCCACCAACAACCTTGACCCCGCGAGCCGCGAGGAAATCTTGGGCGCGCTGTCGAACTACAAGGGCGCCGTTGTGCTTGTGAGCCACGATGAGGGTGCCGTCCAGGCCCTTAACCCCGAACGCGTTCTGATTCTGCCTGACGGAATCGAAGACCACTGGAATAAGGACTACGCGGACCTCATCTCGCTGGCGTAGCATTGCTCGGCCGAGCTTCGTCATCCAGACTTCAGGTACGACACGCCTACGAGGCTAGCTAGGCGTCGAGAATCGCGTCTTCGATCTCGGCATCCGTTGGGCCGCGGTCTTCCGCTTTTCGTTTGCGTTTGTCAGCACGCTCGCGTTCCGCAGGATCCGCTTCATTGATGAGACGGTACTCCTGCCGGACCGCCCAGCCGAGCCCGATAAAGGCCAGAACTCCAAAAGCTACCCACTGAAACGCATACGACAGGTGAGCGCCTTCATCCAGAAGCGGTTTCGGATAGGCAATCGGCATTTCAGCGACGCTGGGGGACTCAGAGGCAAGAAGGCCGTACCCGCCGATATACGTTTCTTCGTCTAGAAGGTTCGCGATCGTTGGTAAGTGAATCGTTGCGACTTGGCCAGCAGGTGCTGACCGACCCTGAACGGTGGGCTCACCGGGTTTGAGGCGGACCACAATATCGATTGCGCCCGATGGGGGAGTCGGCACGGCATCCGGTGAATCTTGGCTATTACCCGCAGGAACCCAACCTCGATCGACGATGATGACACGGCCGCTCTCAAGCTTGAACGGCACAAGGATCTCGAAACCGGGCTGACCGGAATACGGGCGCCCGCGAACCAACAGTTGTTCGTTCTCCAAGTACTGACCGCTGACCGCCACAGACATCCACTTATTGTCGATATCAAAATCAGCGAGTTCCGGCATCAGACTGTCGAGTTGTTGAGGCGCCGCATCCCAGTTCTCGCTGACTCGAGCGACTTCAGCCGCGGCTTCTTCGCGGCGGTCAAACTGCCAATGCGAGAGAAACACGCAACCAATCGCAAATGCGACAACTAAAGCCAGGTAGCCAAACCACCTCTGTGAGAACGCGAAGCGCCACTTTTTCACTGTGATGCACCATCCGGTACAACGGTTGCAGGATGTGCAAGCTCGCTAACCACAACAGGAAAGCCTCGAGTGCTGAGGTAATGATTGAGGTAGTCGACATGTTCGTCACACGCCAACCAAATCTTGACCCTCTCAAGACCGTGGATGCGGGGGTTGCGCCAATTGACGTTCCAGCGAGCATCCAACAAACATCCTGCTCGTGAGCACTGCGAGGTTACTGGGCCGTTCTCTCCGATCAACGAGCTGCCTCGTCTGACGAGTTCGAATCGCTCGAGGAGTTGATCGAGCCAATGGCGAATTGACCTGGCGTATTAATCGAGCCGGATCGACTCGAATTAACGTTCGCCAGGACAACGGCGATGTAGGGCAAGACGACCGCACCGAGAATCGGAAGTACGAGCCACCAGCCCCGAACGAAGACGCACAAGAGAACACAGACAACTCGGATCGCCATAGCGATCGAGTAATTGACCATGCGTCGATGGCGCTCGTCATCGGGTCGTTCAGGGAGCGAGGTAATCGACTCAGGACTGGTCATGGGCTTTCTTAGGTATCGAGGAAGGTAGACCTAAGCCTACGCCGCTGTTCGCGACTATATGCTGGGAACCATGAGCACCACAGCATCTCCATCACGGATCGTTCTTGTTACCGGCGGCAATCGCGGTATTGGCCGGGCTATTGCCGAAGAGTTTGTTGCTCAGGGGCACAGAGTCGCCGTGACTGCGCGTACGGGGTCCGGACCGGAAGGCACGCTCACTGTGATCGCCGACGTTACCGATCCGGCGAGCATTGATGCTGCATTCACTGAAGTCGAAGCACAACTTGGTCCGGTTGAAGTCGTAGTAGCGAATGCAGGGATTACGCGTGACATGCTCTTGATGCGTATGAGCGATGACGACTTTACTCAAGTGATCGACACCAACCTCTCCGGTGCGTTCCGGGTGGTCAAGCGCGCATCCAAGGGCATGATGAAAGCACGGTTTGGGCGCATCATTCTTGTTTCGAGTGTCGTAGGTCTTCTCGGTTCTGCTGGTCAGGTCAATTACTCAGCGTCGAAGAGTGGACTCATTGGTCTTGCTCGCTCAGTGACGCGGGAATTAGGCAGTCGGGGTATCACTGCCAACGTCGTTTCTCCCGGATTCATAGAGACCGATATGACGGCTGCGCTGCCGGCTGAACAGCAGGATGCGTACCTCAAACAGATCCCGGCAAGTCGCTTCGCCCAGCCTCAAGAGGTCGCCCGAGCAATTACGTGGCTCGCTAGCGACGATGCCGCTTACATTTCTGGAGCCATCATTCCGGTCGATGGCGGTCTCGGAATGGGCCACTAGAAGAGCGCAGCCGCACACGCGGTCCGCGCTGACTATCCGCGGAGGCCTAATAGCGGCAAAATTACGCTCAGATCCCGCGTATCGATGTGAACATCAGCATTGGCGCGCACGATCGGTTTAGCGGTGATCCCCAGCGAGAGTGCTGCCGCGCTCATCATGAGCAAGTCATTAGCTCCATCGCCGACAGCGATGGTTGCCGAGAGGGGAGTGCCTGTCGCTGCTGCCCATTCATGAAGCGCATCCGCTTTTGCCTGGGCATCGATAACGGGGCCAAGAACGTTGCCCGTGAGCTTGCCGCCAACTACTTCAAGTCGGTTGGCGCGTGCGTAGGCCAAGCCAAGCTTTTTCGCGATTGGATCGAGCAGCTCATGAAATCCACCGGATACGGCGGCGACATTTCCTCCGGCCGCAATGACCGCAGCGATCATTTCCTCAGCACCGTGAGTGATTCGGATGTCGCGACCGCAGTCTGCCACCACTGATTCATCAAGCCCAGCCAACGTTGCCACTCGCGCACGCAAGCTCTGCTCAAAGTCGAGTTCACCATTCATGGCACGAGTTGTAATGTCCGTAACCTCGGTTTCGGAGCCCGCATGGGCGGCGAGCAACTCGATAACCTCGTTCTCGATCAGAGTGGAATCTACATCGAGAACAACGAGAAATTTAGCCACAAGTTGAGCCTTTCGTGCCACAGCTTCGGTCGTAATGTGTCGGAACCTTGCAGCACCGCGTTCCAGACTATCGGGATCAGTCGAGTGGCTGCCCCGCGAGAGGGTCAGAGCGAATAGGATAGGGGATCATGGCTAGTGTCCTCTCTTTTTCTGATGTATCCGTTACTCGCAACGGCACCACAATTCTCGACTCGATTTCGTGGAGCGCAGAGGCATCCGATCGGTGGGTGATTCTGGGGCCAAATGGTGCAGGCAAGACCACCCTGTTGCAGTTGGCTGCCGCCCAGATTCATCCCAGTTCGGGTGAAGTCGTCGTGCTTGAGAGCACGCTCGGGTCGGCCGATGTGTTCGATGTACGTCCCCGAATCGGGTTCGCATCGACGGCACTGGCTCGTCGCGTGCCCAACAGCGAGCGGGTAATCGACGTCGTTCTCACTGCTGCGTATTCGGTTACCGGCCGCTGGAACGAGCAGTACGAGAAGGTTGACATTCGCCGTGCCCGGAGAGTTCTCGCCGAGTGGAGCCTTTCGCACCTCGAAGACCGCCGCTTTGGAGATCTGAGCGATGGCGAACAGAAGCGTGTACAAATTGCGCGCTCAGTCATGACTGACCCAGAGCTGCTTCTGCTGGATGAACCTGCCGCAAGCCTTGACCTCGGTGCTCGCGAAGAACTCGTGCAATTACTGAGTGGCTATGCGAAGGCAGAAAGCGCACCAGCAATCGTCATGGTTACGCACCACGTCGAAGAGATTCCTCAGGGATTTACGCACGCGCTGATTATCACCGACGGAACAGTGCATAGCGCCGGTAAGATTGACGATGTTGTTACGTCAGAGAACTTGAGCGCAGCCTTTGGGCTTGAGCTGATCATCACAAAAGACTCGGGCCGCTACACGGCGCGGGCCACCTAAACCTCTGATAGGCTTGTGTGTCGGTCCGCGTGACCGCCTACGTCTTTTATGTAGTCCAGAACTCAGCACTTAATCCAGAACCCAGGGAAATCCAATGAAGTCCGAGACCCACCCCACATACATGCCCATCGTTTTTCGCGACCTCGCGTCGGGCTCAACGTTCCTCACCCGTTCAACAGTGACGAGCGAGAAGACGATCGAGTGGGAAGACGGCACCACCTACCCGGTGATCGACGTTGAAATCTCCTCTGAGTCGCACCCGTTCTACACGGGCAAGCAGCGCATCATGGACTCCGCCGGGCGCGTTGAGAAGTTCAAGAACCGTTACAAGGGCTTCGGCAACTAGTAACACTCCAGTTTCACTGAAGGCGACCGGTATTCCGGTCGCCTTCAGTCGTTAACAGCGACTTCCGCTGCCAATTGCGCCAGCGTCACCACTGGCGACCGCGTCGAGAAACTGGCGAGGCACCTCTGTTGCAGCCGACCTACGAAGAAGTAGCTGCTACTGCGGGAACGAGCGGACGGGCCATTCGCCGTTGGCGACGAAATCATGGTCGCCCTTGGACGAGCGCATGTAGTCCTGAAAACTGGCTGCCTGGTCGGAGTACCACTGGCGTTGACGAGCGTGAAGTTCGGCGAACGGAATGCTCAGCTCCTCGGTGAATTTCACCAACAGGGCTTGGGCCACGCGTGCGGCAGCAATTGCATCCGAGCCAGCATCATGGGCATCGTCGAGCACTACGCCGTACAACCCCGATGTTACCTCAAGGGTGCGCTTTCCACGACGGTAGCGATCCACTGCCTTGTCAATCACTAAAGGATCAATGACGACATAGGGTTCGGGCAGCGGGTCGATCGAATAACGACGGCACTCCCGATCAAGTAGTGAAAGGTCATACGGCGCGTTGTAGACCACGAGCGGGATGCCGAGACCACAGGTCACTTTCAGAGTTTGTACGATCTCGGCAACAACGATGGAGGCATCGCGACCCTCGGCCCGTGCTCGCTCAGTTGAGATACCGTGAATTGCGGCAGCACCTTCGGGAATTTCAATTCCGGGGTCGGCAAGCCAATCCCAGCGTGACAGTACGCGACCTGAAGAATCGACGATGGCAATACAGGCTGAAACGATGCGGCTGGTTTCAACATCAACGCCAGTCGTCTCAAGATCGAAAGTGGCTAGGGTTCCCGAGTTGCTCATGATCTCAGCGTATGCCGGAGCACTGACAGCAGGAACGCGGCTCGCGGTGATCCATCGCTTGGGCAGCGTTCTCGACGCGCGACACGTCAGATGCGAGCAACCACTCGGCGACTGCCTAGAATTGTGTGAATGAGACCCGCATCGCCGTACGGAGAACTACTCGCCGCTAACCCTTCGAGACACTCCACTATCGACGTGCTCGGCGCAACAACCCACTACTGGGAGTACGGGCCAGCAGATGCGGAGACTGTACTCGTTCTTGTTCACGGTTTTCGGGGGGACCACCACGGACTCGAGGCGGTGTGTGCACACCTTCGCGGCATCCGCATCGTCAGCCCCGACCTTCCCGGGTTTGGTGACTCTGCGCCGCTCAACGGGCACGCCCACGACATCACGGGTTATGCAATGTGGCTCGACGCGTTCATCGGATCTTTGGGACTCAGTGGTCGCGCAGTGCTGCTCGGCCACTCATTTGGTTCTATTGTCGTCGCGGCGGCAATAGCTCGCGGACTTACAACACCGCAACTGATTCTCGTGAACCCAATCGCGGCGCCTGCCCTCGCCGGCCCTAATGCCGTGCTCAGTAAAATCACTCTCGGCCTCTACCGCTTGGCACGATCACTTCCCCTCGCCCTGGGTGCACCGCTGCTCAGCAATTGGCTTGTCGTGAGGGTGATGAGTCTTGCGATGGTAAAGACGCATGACGCCGAACTTCGCCGCTGGGTACATCAACAGCATCACGCGTACTTTAGTAGTTACGCGAATCGTGACGGCCTGCTTGAGGGGTTTGAAGCATCGATCGGCTCAGACGTCAGCATGTTTGCAGAGCAGATTTTGATGCCAACCTTGCTGATTGGTGCACGCAACGATCCGATTAGTCCTGTTCCAGCGCAAGAGCGGCTGGTGGATGTGATTCCGGATGCCCGACTCGAACTTTTCGACAATGTTGGCCATCTCATCCACTACGAACGGCCACGCGAAGCCGCCGAATTAATTGTTTCGTTCCTCAATACAGGAACAGTTGCGGAGTCAACCAAGTGAAAATTGTTTTTGATTGCCGCTACACGCGCATCGGCCGACATGACGGTATCAGTCGCTATGGTTCACGGCTGGTTGAGGAATTGAACAAGCTGCACCCCGTAACGATGCTGATCTCTGACAAGCGCCAGCTCGAACTTTTGCCCGACCTTCCGTGGGAGCTGGTGAGCTCACCGACAAGCGCTCGGGAACCATTAGTCGCGCTTCAGGTCAATAAGCTCGGGCCGGATGTTGTATTCACACCGATGCAAACCATGGGACCGTTCGGGCGCAAGTACGCTCTCGTCACGACGGTGCACGATTTGATCTACTACAAGCATCCAACGCCGCCCCGCAATCTGCCGTGGCCGGTTCGGGCAATGTGGCGTATCTATCACCTCACCTGGGCGTTCCAGCGTGCACTACTGAACCGTGCGGATGCGCACGTCACAGACTCCGAGACGACTCGCGATCAGATGCTTGAGCATCGACTCACCACACGACCGATCTCTGTGGTGACTTTAGGAACTGACAGCGCTCAGCAGTCTGCCGTGCGCACCGCCCCCACCTCGCGAGAGCTCGTTTATATGGGCTCCTATATGCCATACAAAAACGTGGAACTCATCGCGCGTGCGCTTCACGACTTGCCCGGGTACACCCTGCATCTCATGAGTCGCGCTGATGACGACGTGAAGGCCCGGTTAGCTGCGCTTGCTCCCGAATCCTCGCTCATTTTTCACAATGGGGCGAGCGACGAAGTGTACGCCGAGACCCTGTCACGGGCCACTGCGCTTGTTTCTGCATCGCGGGACGAGGGCTTCGGACTACCACAGGTCGAGGCGATGGTTCTCGGCACTCCAGTGTTGCTGAGCGACATTCCGATCTTTCGTGAGATCTCCGGGGCCGCGGGCGGCTTCTTTGACCCGGATGACCCAGCAGAACTTGTCCGTGAGGTGCACGCTCTTGAAGACCCTGCAGTCTGGCAGTCGCGCTCAACACTGGCGCGTACTCGTTCCGCCGAATTCACGTGGGCTAAGGGTGCAGCTGCACTCTCGCGGGTATTGCGCGACGCAGTGGAAGCTCGCACGCAGTCACGCAAGTGATTGGATGAGTGAGCTGGTAGCTCACGCTCTAGTGTGTTGACGACTCCCGACGCGCCAGTACATTCTGCGTGTCAAATGGATCTCCGCCTGTGGTCTCTGATTCGGCTTCGATAGGGTCATCAAAGTTCACCAGATAGAGAGATCCATCGTCGTGGCGAAAGCTGTGTACCGATCCGTTGACGATGGGTGAACGCGGTCGCTCAGGTGCCACCGCTGCCAGAATGGACGCAATCACTCCACCATGTACGACGACGATCACTGACTTTCCGTGATTGGCTTCAGCAAGTTGCACGAGGGCGGGAAGTGCGCGGTCAATTACCGCTTGCCGCGGTTCACGGCCGGGTACTTCAGTATTTCCCGGATAAAGAGCATCAACTTCGCTATCCGTGCGACCTTCGGCGTCACCATAATTACGTTCGACAACCGCTGGAAGCGGGATCGGCTCAGCCAAACTCGTTTCCGCGGCAATGATTTGAGCGGTCTCCATCGCGCGGGAGAGTGGGCTGGCAAAGATGCCATCCCAGTTACGTCTCGCCAGAAGCTCACCCGTTGCCTTCGCCTGAGCTCTCCCCGTGTCATTCAGGGGTATGTCGCTACTGCCCTGAATGCGCCGCTGGCGATTCCAATCCGTTTCGCCGTGACGTACTAGGTAGATGAACACAGGACTCCCATCGATGGCACTCACTAACTCATGCTCGTGCAGCGCTCAATTACTTATGTACCCAGACGATCGAGCAAACTGCTCAAAATGACGGATGCTCCGCCGTCCAGCTTAACGTCGGCCCGTCGATCTGCCTTTGTTATGCCGCGATTGATGATGATGAGCGGGATCTGCTTGCGAAGCGCACGCTCCACCAAGCGAATTCCAGAATTCACAACCAGCGACGAACCCGCGACGATGAGCGCCTCCGACTGGTCCACGAGCGACGAAGCAAGCTGAAACTTTCGTGGCGGAACGAATTCGCCGAAGAAGACAACGTCAGGTTTCAGCATTCCGCCGCAGACAGTGCAGTCAGGAACCACGAAAGCCTCGACCTCCTGCACCTCCGCATCGCCGTCAGGATTCAGCCGGTTGACTTCAGACTGTTCCAGCCAAGGATTGAGCTGCTCAATGCGCTGAGCGAGAGGAACGCGAGCGAAATATTGCCCACAGCGAAGGCACCGCGCTCTGTCAACGCTGCCATGAACATCCACAACTCGTCCTGAACCGGCTTGCAGGTGCAACCCGTCAACATTTTGGGTAATAACGCCGTTGCTCAGCCCACGCCGTTCAAACTCAGCCAGAGCCAAGTGTCCATCGTTGGGAGCGGATGCTGCAAAGCGTTTCCAGCCCAGGTGACTTCCGGCCCAGTACCGTTTGCGAAAGTCTTCGGCGCTCTGGAATTGCTGGAAGGTCATCGGATTACGCACCGCGGCGCCCTCGCCGCGATAATCGGGTATACCGGAATCGGTACTGATGCCGGCGCCGGTGAGAACGCTGATCAGTTTTCCATCCAGAAGCTCCGCAGCACGATCAATTTCGTTGCTGGCGTTTTGTGTCTGCACACCTCCAGCGTAGACACTGCTAACAGCACAAAAGCCGAGTCGAGACATCCTTGCCTCAAATTCGCGTAGTTGGGAACACACAGTGAATGTCATCCGGGTTACCGAACTCTCTGATCCGCGACTGAGTGATTTCGCTAACCTCACCGATGTTGCGCTCCGGCGCCGCACCGAACCCGAGGGCGGCTTGTACATTGCCGAGTCGTCGAAGGTCATCTCCCGAGCTTTGCGGGCAGGACACATTCCTCGCGCGGTGCTCGTGCTCGAACAGTGGCTCGACGATGTAGCTGAACTGCTCGGTGACTCAGAAACCCCGGTTTATGTGGGGGAGTCCGCATTGTTGGAACAATTGACTGGCTTCAATCTGCACCGCGGCGCGCTGGCATCGATGCACCGACCGCGATTGCGATCCGTTTCAGAACTGATCGAGGGTGCCCGCCGCATCGTCATTCTTGAAGACATCGTCGATCACACCAATGTTGGTGCGGTGTTCCGCTCGGCTGCCGCTCTGGGCGCCGATGCCGTTCTCATCACCCCCCGCTGTGCAGATCCCTTCTATCGCCGTAGCGTGCGGGTCAGCATGGGAACTGTTCTCCAGGTGCCATGGACCCGGCTGGACAACTGGCCAGCGGATGCCGCGATACTCCAAACAGCGGGCTTTCACCTCGCAGCGCTTGCGCTGAGCGACGATTCCATCGATCTTGATACATTCGCCGCGAACGCGCCAGAGCGAGTCGCCCTCATTCTCGGAACCGAAGGTGATGGTCTATCGCGACAAACCATCGAAGCTGCGGACAGCGTTGTTAAGATTCCCATGATGCATGGCGTGGATTCGCTCAATGTCGCTGCCGCCAGCGCAGTGGGAATGTACACGCTTCGCGTGCGCTAGCGCTCAATCGCACCTGAACTGTTAGCGTTATGCGGTGCCGCTGACTCAACGCCAAATCTTTCGTCGCCGACGTATTGTCGTGTTTTCCGTCGTCGGAATTGTTCTCACGACAGCGTTCTACCTCCCTCTCACGCTGCTCGCGCCTCTCGAACAAGTCTCTGCGTCAGCGATCGCTCACCCAGCGCCAGAGCTCGCGGAGCCCGAATTCACGTTCCCGACTTATGGGGCTTCAGCGATCGCTGCCACTGATCGTCCGGGCGTACTGGCACAAGCTGGAAGTAAAGAGGCGCTTCCTATCGCCTCGATTACGAAAATCATCACGGCGCTTGTCGTGCTCGACGTCAAGCCGCTAACAGCTGACGAGTTAGGGCCAACGATCACCTTCGGGGCTGCAGATCTCGACTACTACTACACCCAACAAGCGCAATACGGACTGGTATCGCCCGTTTCCGATGGGCAGCAGTTGTCGCAACGAGACGTCATGAACGTCACGCTTCTTGCATCGGCGAACAATTATGCTCAGTCACTTGCCCTCTGGGCTTACGGCTCTGAAGACGCATTCGTTTCAGCCGCTGCTACTTGGCTCACCGACCACGGGCTAGCAAATACCACGATCAGCGAGGCGTCGGGCATCAAGACTTCGAACACCAGCACCGCTCAAGACCTCACTGAAATCGCGCGCCTCGCGATTTCAACGCCTGTCATTGCGGCGATCGTGGGAACTCCTTCAGTGGAAGTTCCGGGCTTGGGAATCGTGAGCAATCGCAATCAGCTTCTCGGAATCGACGGCGTTGACGGCATCAAGACGGGAACGCTCCTCGACAACTATGCGTGCCTACTGTTCTCTACCGACGTTCCCATCGGTGATGAGATCAAGACATTCGTTGGCGTTGTGCTCGGCGGACCGGACCACCCGACGATCGCTGCGGCAATCCGCACGCTCATTGCGGAGGCAACTGAGGGCTATACAGAAGTGACTCTCGCCAGCGATGGCGAAAAATTTGCCGAATACGACACGCCGTGGGGCGATGACACCACCGCTGTCACTTCAGCCACCATCACTCGTGTTGTCTGGGGAGAAGATGACATCACGATGACGGTGGATGCCGACCCAGTTCGCGTCGCTACCGCAGGCTCAAGCGCCGGTGTTGTCTATGTTCAGATCGGTTCTGAGTCGATTGAAATTCCGCTTCACTTCAGTGACGAAATCGACGGCCCGGGAGCGTGGTGGAGGCTCACGCATCCGCAGAGTTTGTTTTAGTTATCAAATAAACACGGGGCTCACAGGCACTAGCGGTAAGGTTGTTTGATCTGGAGCACCCGCTCGTATGTCACATGGCTGGGAAGTCATACGAAACTTCTGAGGTCACGTGAGTAGTTCTCTCTCAGCCGATCCCACACGTGTAATTAAAACTGGTCCACGCGGTGTCGGTAATCCCATCAGCGAATTCGCTGCCTTGCTTCGCACCGTGCGCGAAGCTGGTCTTCTGCGTCGCAGTCGAGCCTTTTACATCATCACTTTTGCCGTCATCACGTTGGCAATGGTCGCAGCCTGGTTTGGCTTCGCAATGCTGGCCGGCACTTGGTATGTGCTGCTCATCGCGGCTGCCATGGGCATCATCTTCACGCAGTACGCATTCTTGACGCATGAGCTAGCTCACCGTCAGGTCTTCGACTCGAGCAAGCTCAATGACACGCTTGGGCGCCTTATGTCCGACCTCGTTGTCGGCATCAGCTACGCCTGGTGGATGAACAAGCACTCGCGTCACCACGCGAACCCCAACACGGTAGATAAAGACCCTGACATCGAAACTGACTTCATCATTTTCCAGAAGGAAAAAGCAGTCGGCCTCAAGGGAATTACCAAGTTCATGGCTAACCGCCAAGGTTACCTCTTCTTCCCCGCTCTCTTGCTCGAGGGCTTCAACCTTCACTCACACGCTTTCCAAGAGGTGTTCAACCTCAAGAAGAAGGTCGACAAGCGGGCTCTCGAAATCGTCCTGCTCCTCGTGCGCAACATCGGTTATCTCGCGGTCGTTTTCACGTTCCTACCGGTAGGAATGGCGTTCGCTTTCCTCGCGGTCCAGATGGGCATCTTCGGCTTGTACATGGGCGCATCGTTTGCTCCCAATCACAAGGGAATGCCAATTCTGCCCAAGGGATCGAAGGTTGACTACCTGCGACGTCAGGTACTTACTAGCCGCAACATTCGCAGTGGTGTCTTCATGAACCACTTCATGGGTGGTTTGAACTACCAAATCGAACATCACTTGTTCCCCACGATGCCTCGACCGCACCTGCCTCGTGCCGCAGAAATGGTCAAGGAATACTGCAAGACCAAGGGAATCAAGTACACCGAGGTAGGGCTAGTAACTTCCTACGGAATTGTTATTCGTCACCTCAATGAAGTTGGCCTTGGCGCTGACGGTGACCCATTCGATTGCCCCGCAGCGGGCCGAACCGGCTACACAGGCTAAAGAACGCCGCACTACAACGCTGAAGGGCCCCTACCGAGTCGGTAGGGGCCCTTTGACGTTGTATCGAAGCTTAGAACTCCGGACGCTTCGCTGTGATGTTGTCTCCAGACGACTCGTGACGTATTCGACGGAGCACCCAAGGCATAAGGTGTTCGCGCGCCCAACCGATGTCTTCCACTCTCGCTGTGCGCCAACGCCGCGGCGGAAGAGGTTCTGGTTTAAACGGTTCGAGTTCATTGGCAACGTTGAGAGCCTCAAGAACCATGCGAGCTACGGTGTGATGTCCGATAGCGGAGAAGTGCAGTCGATCCGGTGCCCACATGCGCGGATCACCGAGTTCACGCAGTGACCACATGTCGGCGACGACGGCATCGTGCCGATGAGCGATCGTGCGAATGTTCTCGTTATAGATGGCGACTTTTCCTCGCATGCGATTCAGTACTGGCGTCATCCCGATGTCTGGTCCCGTGAATAGCACGACTGTGGCACCGTCGCTTCGTAGCCCGGCAACGAGCGCATCGACTCGGCCAGCTACCTCGTCGGGATCTGAACCGGGGCGGATGATGTCGTTTCCTCCAGCCGAGACGCTAATCAAGTCGGGCTTGAGCAGCAGTGCCGGCTCGAGTTGCTCGGCGTGAATCTGGTTAAGCAGTCGCCCACGGATCGCGAGATTTGCATAGGCAAAGCCTTCTTTGTCTTGCCCAAGAACTTCAGCGACACGGTCGGCCCACCCGCGATTGCCGCCGGGGGAGTTGGGTTCTGGGTCGCCAATTCCTTCAGTGAAGGAGTCGCCAATGGCGACATATCGAGTCCACGGATGTTGTTCTTGCATTCATCCAGCTTGCCTCACATTTTGTCTGTGCGAAACCCGAGTGATTCCTGTGAGCAGCCTGTATCACTTGACCCCCGGATGGGGGCATATTAGGTTTATTCACGATCTTCACATCGAAGACAACATACAACCGTTTGGAGAACACACAATGGGAATCATTGGTTGGATCGTACTGGGACTTATCGCCGGAGCCATCGCTAAGGCAATTCTGCCCGGACGCCAGAGCGGCGGTTGGATTGCGACACTGATCCTTGGTGTCGTTGGTGCACTCGTTGGTGGATTCGTTGGAGGCGCGATCTTCGAAATCGGGCTCGAAGAATTCTTCTCCATCCAGACGTGGCTTGTAGCCATCGCTGGTTCAGTGCTCGTGCTGTTCATCTACGGACTAGTCACGCGCGGCTCACGTCGCTAACTCTTTACTAAGAAAGCAGGCGGCACACCGAGGTGTGCCGCCTGCTTTGTTTAACCGGTTGCGGGAGATTTATCAGCCGCCACCGTGGCCCGCCACCCCGGCCTGCTTAGCGGTTCGAATACTCGGCTTGCGGAGGGGCAGTGAAGCGTCACCGCAGCGTCAGAGGCTCCTGAGAGAATAGGAGCATGGGCAAGCAAGACGGACTGACACGGCACGTGTCGGCACTCGACGTCGACGACAGCACCGCAACCATCCTGCACGTCGACATGGATGCCTTCTTCGCTTCCGTTGAGCTCCTCGATCACCCCGAACTCATTGGCAAGCCAGTAATTGTCGGCCACAACTCGACCCGCTCAGTTGTCACGGCCGCCACCTACGAAGCTCGTAGATACGGCGTGAACTCGGCGATGCCGATGGCTCTGGCGCTTCGACGCTGCCCTAAAGCCATCGTGCTTGAGCCACATTTTGAGCGGTACCAGCACTACTCAGCCAAAGTCTTTGAGATTTGCGATGAACTCACACCAAAGGTCGAGCGATTGGGCATCGACGAAGCCTTCCTCGACGTGGCTGGCGCACGCGCGATCTATGGCTCGCCCAAAGAAATCGCTGCATTGCTTCGCGCGCGAGTCCTCGCCGAGACAGGTTTAGTCTGCTCAGTGGGTGCTGCGGCATCCAAGTATGTAGCTAAAGTAGCGTCAGGTTTGTCAAAGCCAGACGGTCTGCTCGTGATTCCGGCCGACAAGACCATCGAGTTTCTTCATCCGTTGCCCATCTCTGCACTCTGGGGCGTCGGCGGCAAGACCGAGGAGACGCTTCAGCAGCGTGGCTTCTCCACCATTGCCCACATCGCCCACGCCGATCGCGAGTCGCTAACGCGAGCAGTGGGGGAGGCCGGTGCCGTGAAACTGCATAACCTCGCCTGGGGCAATGACCACCGAGAGGTCGAAGAGCGCCCGGCAGAAAAGAGCATCGGCCACGAGACGACTTTCGAATACGACGTGCTCGACGCCGACGGGATCCGCAGAGAGCTTCTGCGCCTGTCCGGAAAAGTTGCCATTCGTCTGAGAGCTGCCGGCGTGGTGGCGCGAACTGTCGTTCTCAAATTACGATTCGAGGATTTCAGCACGGTGACGCGCTCCCGCAAGCTGCCTGAGCCCACCGATCTCGGTCGCACCCTTTACGAGACCGTCCGAGGCATTTACGACGAGTTTGTGGCCGAAGGACGTCCCGTCCGCCTCGTCGGTGTGCGCGGAGAACAACTCGTCGACCCCGGAGGAACGCTCATCAGCTTGTGGGACACCACAGACGGCTGGCGTGATGCTGAAGAGGCAATGGAAGCGGCCTCAGCACGATTCGGCAGCGGAGCTATTGGTCCTGCACGGTTGCTAGGTGCTGAACGCTCCGCGCGTCCACGACTCGGCCAGCGCGATTAGCCCGCGCCTGCAGCGAAACTCCGCTGCCGCGACCATCGATGTCAGTCAGAAACGGTAAAGTCTTATCAAGTGAGCACTCCATTGCCTGGCCCAACCGTGGGCACGTTTGCGGCGGAACACCTCTCACCGTCGTACCCGGAGCGCGCCGCCAGAGGCACCGCGTCCAAATTGCGGGCGTGGCAAGCCGAAGCACTCGATCTATATTTCGAACGAGAGCCGAAAGACTTTCTTGCTGCAGCGACACCGGGAGCCGGAAAGACAACTTTCGCACTGCGATTAGCGGTTGAACTGATCGCACGACGTGAAATCGACCGCGTCACCGTTGTCGCCCCAACAGACCATCTCAAGCGGCAATGGGCCGACGCCGCTGACCGAGTTGGGTTGCGTCTCAACCCTGGATTCTCCAACGGCGATGCGTGGGGTGGTCGACGGTTCAACGGAATCGCCGTCACCTATGCGCAAGTCGCAATGAAGGCATCCTTGCATCAAGAAATCACCGATTCGGCGCGGACCCTCGTCATTCTTGACGAGGTGCATCACGGCGGTGATGCGCTGAGTTGGGGCGATGCCATCCACACCGCGTTTGGCCGCGCGACCCGGCGACTCTCCCTCACGGGGACTCCATTTCGCAGTGACACTGCCCCTATCCCGTTTGTCACCTACGCGCCCGACGGCAAAGGCATTCGCACTTCAGTCACGGATTACAGCTACGGCTACGGCCGTGCCCTCAGCGACGGCGTCGTTCGGCCCGTCATGTTTATGGCCTATGCAGGCAAGATGCGTTGGCGCACCCGCATGGGTGATGAGATGGAGGCCCGGCTGGGCGAGGGCGACACTAAAGATGTGACTTCCCAAGCTTGGCGCACTGCCCTTGATCCCCAAGGCGAATGGATGCCGGCAGTGCTTCGAGCCGCTGACCGTCGTCTTAGCGAAGTGCGGCATTCGATTCCGGATGCTGGCGGACTCGTCATTGCTACTGACCAGCTCGCTGCGCGCGCCTATGCGGGACTCATCAAAGAAATTACGGGGGAGTCAGCGACGATTGTCCTCTCTGACGAAAAAGAGTCCTCTGCACGTATCGAGAAGTTCGCGGCAAGCGACAGCCGGTGGATGGTTGCCGTGCGGATGGTGTCAGAGGGCGTAGACGTTCCTCGGCTAGCCGTCGGAGTGTATGCAACGTCAGCGTCGACACCGCTCTACTTTGCTCAAGCCGTTGGGCGGTTCGTTCGCGTGCGCCGACGTGGCGAGACCGCATCCATTTTCTTACCGAGCGTTCCATCGCTGATGCTTCTGGCAGAAAAGCTTGAGCAGGAACGAGATCACGCACTCGATCGTGAGAGCGCACAAGACGAGTTGCTTGACGATAGCCTTCTCGACAGCGAAAACCAGGAAGAGAAAACGAGTGATGAGCTTTCAGATGAGTTCGTTTGGGAAGCAATCGAGTCAGATGCAAATTTCGACCGGGTGCTTTTTGACGGGAATGAGTTTGGATTTGCGGCAGAAACAGGCAGTGATGAAGAGCTCGACTTCATTGGGCTCCCCGGAATTTTGGAACCTGAACAGGTTCGCGAACTACTGCTGCAACGCCAGAAACGCCAGTCTCGGCGCGCCGAAGGCAAGCCAAAAGCAGACAAGCCCCAACCGTTGTATCGAACGCTCAAAGAGCAACGCACCCTGCTGAATAATCTGGTGGGGCGACGCGCGAAACTATCCAACGAACCCCACGGACTCATTCATGCTGAGCTGCGCCGAGTCTGCGGAGGGCCTGCTGTCGCGCAGGCAACGGTGACGCAGTTGCAAACGCGCATCGACTATCTGAGTAAAAGCATGCACTCCTAGGGGGAGTGCCTCTCACATTTCGCAACACGCTGGGCGCCGGACGCGTGGCACCGCAACCCCCATCGCTGTGGTCTTGTGGGTCCATCCGACTGATCGAGCAGCTGCTGCAGCTAAAACAATCGTGGGTTAACAAGAAAACGCCCCCGGTATAGGACCGAGGGCGTCTTCGTTACTGAACTATCAAGATCAGATGGGGCGGATGTTCTCCGCCTGGGGTCCCTTGGGACCCTGTGTGATGTCAAACTCAACCTTTTGGTTCTCGTCGAGCGACTTGTAGCCATTTGTTGCGATGGCCGAGTAGTGGGCGAACACATCAGGACTTCCGTCCTCGGGGGCGATGAAGCCAAAGCCCTTTTCTGCGTTGAACCACTTGACGGTACCTAGTGCCATTTAAAACTCCTCCAGGAGCGTTTCTTTCAGGCCCCGACAGTCGAGGCCGCATCCATGCCTTGTATAGAACATGAACGATTCCATAAGGCTATATCAGTATTGCGCTGCATGGGTCATGTATTTCGTAAAGTTCACACAACGGTAATGAAGTTTCTTTTAATGGAAATCACGCGATTGCGTGCGGGGAAGCCCAGAAAGTGGCTCAAAACGATCTGCGAGCACATTAATAACGCCATCATCTGATCGCTCAACAATGCCACGAACAATCAAGGCTGCACTGTCGCGCGCGATGCGGCGATACCGCCCCCAGACACCGACACTGCAAATCACGTTGATGAGTCCCGTCTCATCTTCGATATTCATAAAGGTGATGCCGCTGGCTGTTGCCGGACGCTGCCGATGGGTAACCACTCCACCGATCTCGATGCGGCGACCCGACTCGGTGACAGCAAGGTCAGTGGCAGAAAGAACCCCCCGACGCGTCAAAGCCTCTCGCAGATGCACCACAGGATGACTTGCTGGAGAGATTCCCGTTGCCCAAAGATCAGCCATCAGGTCATCAAAATTTGAGGCCAACGAAAACAGCGGAGGCTGCACAGTGACCATGCTGTTCGGCAAATACTCTTCCCGATCGTGTGCAGCATTACCCGCATTCCACAGCGCCTCCCGACGGGTCAGCCCGAACCCATCGAAGGCACCAGCCGCCGCCAACGCTTCTAACTGCTTTGTGGTGAGCCCTACGCGGCGAACTAGATCATTCATTGAAACGAACTCGCCCGAATCACGCTCAGCCACAATTTTTTCTGCAACAGCTGTACCGATGCCCTTAACCTCATCCAAACCAAGACGCACCGCGAATGCACCATCACGACGATGATCATCAGTATCAAAGTGGGCCGAGCGATCAAAGGGGCCGACCGGTGGCTGTTCGTGATCGGTGCACTGCCCACTTCCGGTAGGCGCTGTGCTCCCAGAGTGCTGCTCAAGCCCCGCAAAAACCCCAGAACGATGGATGTCAGGGCCACGCACCTGCACCCCGTGGCGCCGAGCATCCGCCACCAAAGACTGTGGAGAATAGAAACCCATCGGTTGCGCGCGCAGCAGCGCAGCAAGGAATGCCGCGGGGTAGTGCAGTCGAATCCACGCGCTGGCATAAACAAGAAGGCCAAAGCTGAGGGCATGGCTTTCAGCAAAACCAAAACCGGCAAAGGCTTGAATGCTCTCGTAAATGCGGTCGGCATCCGC
This sequence comes from Rhodoglobus sp. G.S.23, assembly GCF_056675935.1. Lineage (NCBI taxonomy): Bacteria > Bacillati > Actinomycetota > Actinomycetes > Micrococcales > Microbacteriaceae > Rhodoglobus > Rhodoglobus sp. G.S.23. The sequence goes on along the minus strand of NZ_CM155237.1, from coordinate 1,459,601 downwards.
CCCGACGATTCCGTTGCTCGCCATCCCGGAATAGAGCTTCGACCGCAACTTGTCGATGCGTTCGATGCCGCGCTTCGACCCCATCGCGCGCCTCAACAGGTCAGCATCATCCGCCGAACATCCGCCAACCGCCACCGCGATCTGCATCAACTGCTCCTGAAAAATGGGTACCCCCAAGGTGCGCTCAAGTGGCTCAACCAGATTGGGATGCAGGTAAGTGATCGGTTCGGCACCCATCTTGCGGCGCACATACGGATGCACAGCTCCACCCTGAATCGGACCGGGGCGAACGAGCGCAATCTCTACCACCAGATGATAAAACTCTCGCGGCTGCAGACGCGGCAGCAGCCCCATCTGAGCGCGACTTTCCACTTGAAAGACCCCGATGGCATCAGCTCGACACAACTGGTCGTAGACGCCCTGCTCTTCGGCGGGAATCGTAGCGAGATCCCAACGCTCACCAAGTGCCTCATCAACGAGATCGAAACTGTATTGCATGGCCGAAAGAATGCCGAGGCCGAGAAGATCAAACTTGACCAGCCCCATCCACGCGCAGTCATCTTTATCCCACTGCACCACTGTGCGCTTTTCTTTGCGGGCATGCTCAATGGGCACAACTTCGCCAACGGGTCGTTGCGTCAGCACCATTCCGCCCGAATGGATACCTAAGTGCCGCGGAAACTTCATCACCTGCTGAGCAAGTTCCAACACCGAGTCGGGAATGTCATGGTCGATTCCGGAAACTTCAGAACCCCACCGCTCCATTTGCTGTGACCAGGCATCTTGCTGACCCGCGCTGTAGCCGAGTGCTTTCGCCATATCGCGCACAGCAAACCGGGGACGATACTGAATCACGTTCGCCACCTGGGCCGCATTTTCGCGCCCGTAGCGGTCAAAGACGTATTGGATGACCTCTTCACGACGTTCGGAATCGAAATCGACATCAATGTCGGGTTCCTCTTCGCGCATTGCCGAAATAAACCTCTCAAACGGAAGCTTGTAGCGAATCGGATCGACCGCCGTGATCTTCAGCAAATAACACACCACTGAACTGGCCGCTGAGCCTCGTCCCTGACACAAGATTCCTCGGCCGCGAGCAAACGCCACAATGTCGTGCACAATCAAGAAGTAGCCGGCGAAATTCTTCTCTTCGATCACATCAAGTTCACGCTGGATACGTGCCCGGTTAGCTGCAGAAAGTGTGATCGCTCGATCGGCGACTCCCGCCCAGGTGAGTTCACGTAGCCAGCTCGACGGCGTATGCCCCTCTGGCACCGCCTGATCAGGAAGGGCTGGCTTCGCCTGTCTCAGTTCAAACGCCGCCTCATTGGCCACCTCAACCGTCGTAGCCACCGCACCGGGGTAGCGGGAAAAGCGTGCCGTCATCTCGACGCCCGACTTCAGATGAGCTGTTCCGGCAGCAGGGAGCCAGCCATCCATCTCATCAAGACTGCGTCGAGCACGCACGGCGGAAATCGCCGAATGAAGATGATGTTGGCGTGGCGTCGCATAGTGAGCGTTCGAGGTGGCAACAACACGGAGACCACGCGCATGAGCTAAAGAGTAGAGAGCATCGTTGTAAGCAGAGTCGAGGGGATACCCCTGATCGAAAAGTTCCACAATGACAGCTTCGCTGCCGAAGAGCTCACACAGTCGGTCGATCTCGTGGCCAGCAGCCGTTATTGATTCATTGCTTGGTGCTGAATTGGGGTTCGGGCCACAGAGCGCTCGACGCACAGCACCCTTTCGGCATCCGGTCAGCACAAACCAGTGTCCCCCTGCCAACTCCGCCAATTCGTTCAGGTCATACTGCGGGCGCCCCTTTTCTCCTCCCGCCAGTTGCGCGCGAGTAATAGCCAGCGCCAATCGGTGATACCCCTCCTCTTTGCGAGCAAGCACCAGCAAGTGTTCGCCTTCCGGATCAGCGTTGCCGGCTTGCGGTTCTGTGAGATTCAAAGAAAGTTCTGCACCAAACAGTGTGGAAAGCCCCAACTCGGCTGCGGCCTCAGCCATTCGGACAATTCCGTAGAGCCCGTCATGATCGGTAAGAGCAAGAGCAGTCAGTCCCAGCCGAGCAGCTTCTTCTGCCAGCTTCTCCGGCATGCTCGCGCCATCAAGAAAACTGAAGCTCGAATGCGCGTGAAGCTCGGCATAGGGCACAACCTCACTAAGGGATGCCGTATCGGCGTCGCCCGTCGACGCACCATGCTCTACATCGAGATGCTCATTCGGAGGGACATAGGGCACACGTTTGCTCGACACCAACGACATGGCACGCCCGTCACCGGCTTCGCCAATCGGTGTAACCGAGCCAAACCCCGACAGCGTTCGCTCAAGCTGGTGCCACGGAATCGGAGGATTAGACCACGCCATGAGACACCTCACCCCGCGGAACGTTCATCAACCACACGTGCATTAGTCGTACCTCGCTTCGGCCCACCAGCCGCCATCGTCGAGCACAAGCAACCACGCACATCCGGTGTCATCGACGGCTTGAAAACGCCAAGCATTTCCTGAGGCCCCCGCCTCCCACCAGCGTTCAGCGAGAGGCCACGGCCCTGCCCACGCCGTTAGCGTGCGCGAGCGCGAATCGCTGGTCGCAAAACGTGCGGGGGCCGCAGCAACCTGACCTCGCTCATCCACGGAAACTGGACTGCCATCGTGAGCAAAAACATGCACAGCATGACGCGATGAAAAAACTGTTCCCGGTAGGGGAGCAGGCAGCGCCCCTGGCCACGGCCGATGCGCAGATCTTTCATCAATGCTGCGATCGCCCCAAGCGGTAAATTGCTGCCGCGACTGAAGCGTTCGCCCACCCTGCAGAGTTGGCATGAGCACAGCCCCATGCCCGAGCATGCTCTGCACTCGAGAGAGTCCGTGATGGATGCGCGGCTCAAGCCCAGAACCCCACAATCCTGTTTCGTGGTTGCCAATCGCATCCACCGTTTCGGGCACAATGCGCACACGACTGATACCCGAACTCAAACCTGCATCAATAAGACCGGAGCCTTGCACCTGCCAACGGACACGATCAACAACATCGCTTGCAGTGAATGACCGCGGATGTAACCACACACGTTCGGCAATTTCGCCAGATTCGGAATCAAGCTCGACACGAATCGCGGTGGCAACTAATTGGGCATTCACCAGTGCCGCAATGAAATCATCAGCCAGACTGCGAATGCCGAAGGCCACTTGGTCGACCCTGTCGAGTGCTGGCTCAAAATCGATAACAACATCAAGATCGAGAGGAGGCGTGCGGGCAATAAATGCCTGGGGGTCACGACCACCAGCAAGGGAATGCAATCGAGCGCCGAGTTCTCCAAAACGAATACGAACATCGCTGTGCTCAAGCTGGGCAAAGCCGCCAAGAGTAGAGATACCCAATTTCAGGAGAAGAGTGGCGATCGGGGGCTCTTCAAGCACCGCGATGGGTAGTGGTGCCAGAAAGTTTGCAGACTCTCCGAGAGGAATGAGTCGCGCCTGACCGGAGCGAGAATGCGGATCTGCCCCCACAGTGCTGCGTGCAGCATGCACCGCAGTGAAGAGGGCATCAGCAATACCCACTCGTGCATCGGACGCAACAATCTCATTAACTCGATCAATGACGGTGAGTGCTGCAGCCTTTTCGCCACCGTAATACTGGGCGGCACCACGCACCCTCACAGCACACATGCCCGGTCGAAGTAGTTGTACGCCAGGAATTAGCTCTTCAACGCCAGCAATCACAGGTTCGAATGCACGACTATCGAGCGCAGGATCGTAGGCGCGATCGATAAGCCCAGGAAACTTCGACTGCGCTTCTCGCAACCTCAACCCCCGGCTGATCCCCTCAGCCCGCGCAGAAGCAGAAGCGGCAAAAACGAGACCCTTCTCAGTGAGCACGAGCGGAGCATCCGTCGGCAACTTTTCGTGTTGTCTGGCAGCAACCACTGGCCAATCAGGACACCACAGCACAAGAACGCGGGGGAGAGAAAGAGGATTAGCGGAGCGCTGAGCCAAAGGAAGCGGTGTGGCGGTCATGCTGACACCCGATGCGGCAGCGCCGAAATTTGCGGCAGGACTGTCAGTTCAGGCAGGACTGTCAGTTCAGGTTTGGCCAACTCGTGGTCGTTATAGGACCGAATAGTTTCTGCCGAATCGGGTAACCACAATCGCGCACTGCGGGGACGTGCAGCACTCTTGCTTGTGACAGTGACGGTTACCTCGCGAGCAGCCAAGTGCCCATAACCCGCACCAATGCCATGCCATCGACTTTCGCCCAACGACACCATTGCTTCGCTTTGCGGCCACGACCCCATCATGAGCAGCGTAGATTTGCGCTGCCGAAGCCGTGAAGCCAACCGTGCGACAGCAGAATCAGAAGCTCGAGCAGGGGGTCGAGCCACAACAACATCAACGACATCTGCGATCGCCGCAGTAACGGCCAACCATTGGTCACCCGGATGCGGAACCAACACCAACCGTTCAAGATCGACCCCGAAGCGTGCGGCTGCTTCGATGCCAAACTCAGGAACCCCAATGACTGCACACCAAGACCCTGCCGCAGACGGTGGCGCGAGCAATGCCATCAGCAACATGGTTGATTTATCTATCGAATAAACGCTGCCCTGTTGCAAACCACCACCGGGTAAAAGTTTGCCGATAGCAGGGTGGGTGGGGATCAGTTGGGTATTTAGTGTGCGCGACTGCATCTGGGCGATGCGGGATTGCAGTTCGGCTACCCGTTCTGAAGCCGAGCTGGCTGCGATAGACCTCCCGCTTTGCACACTCGATCGCGCTTCAGCGGTTGCTGAAAAAGCTTGAGCGGAGACAGGGGACACCTGTTCATATTCGAACATATGTTCGAGTGTGTCAATTGCGTACGACATCTACCGGCGTGTCTTTACGATGTCGCACGCATCATCTACCTTTGCTTCGTGACTTTCATCGAAGCAGTTGACCTCAGAAAGACCTACACGCCCAAAGGGGCCGCGCCGGTTCATGCGCTCGACGGTCTCGATCTTGTCGTTCCTCAGGGAACAGTTACCGCCCTTCTCGGCCCGAATGGTGCAGGAAAAACGACAACAGTAAAAGTGCTCACAACGCTTATCCGCCCCGATTCGGGCACCGCGACAATCAATGGAATTGATGCGATCGCTTCACCAGAACGTATTCGCCCAATGATTGGGGTGTCCGGGCAGTACGCGGCCGTCGACGAAAATCTCACGGGCTTTGAAAACCTCGATATGGTTGGCCGCCTTTACCATTTGGGCGCACAACAGTCTCGCGAACGGGCTCGTGAACTCATTGACCTCTTTGACCTCACAGAAGCGCAAAATCGTCCGGTTAAGGGATTCTCTGGCGGCATGCGGCGACGCATCGACCTCGCTGGCGCCCTCGTCATGCGACCGCCGGTGCTCTTCCTCGACGAACCGACGACCGGCCTTGACCCGCGCAGCCGTATCGGCATGTGGGAGATCATCACGTCGCTAGTGGGGGAGGGCACAACCGTTCTCCTCACCACCCAGTATCTCGAAGAGGCTGACCAGCTCGCTGACAGTATCTCGGTGATCGACGATGGCAAGGTCATTGCGAAGGGAACCTCAGACGAACTCAAAGCTTCAATCGGTGGCCAACGCGTTGAAGTGAGTCTTGTTTCGACGGATGATTCAGCTGCCGCCATCGAAATCCTCACCCGATTTGGCACAACCGAACCTGTTGTGAACCTCGATGGTCGTGGACTCACGGTTAACGCAGAAGACGCCCCTGCCGCACTGCAACGTATTCTCAGTGAGTTCGCCAGCCAGGGCATCCAACTTTATGACGCAGGAATGCGCAGGCCGACTCTCGACGATGTGTTCTTGAAACTCACCGGCCACACGGCGAGCACGGATGATGCTGAGCCAACAGACTCGACTTCCTCATCCGCAACGCAGAAAGCAACTTCAGCAAAGAAGGCACAGCAATGACCGCTACGGTTCGCGAAAAAACACCGTACCCCACCACATCTTCGCCGGTCGCCGCATGGCTCAACGATGGATGGATCACCACTCGCCGCAACCTCATCAAGATCAAACGTGTCCCTGACATCTTGGTCTTTACGACCCTGCAGCCGATCATGTTCGTACTGCTATTTACCTATGTCTACGCCGGCGTGATCGATATTCCCGGCAGCACGTACGCCGAGTTCATCATGGCGGGTATTTTCGCCCAGACAGTGGTTTTTGGTTCCACCTACTCTGGTTCGGCTATGGCCCAAGACCTGAAAGACGGGATTATTGACCGTTTTCGCACATTACCCATGAGCTCATCGGCTGTGCTGGTTGGTCGCACAAATGGCGATCTCCTCATTAACTCAATTTCGATGGTCGTGATGATGGCCACAGGACTCATTGTGGGTTGGCGAATCAACTCAAGCCCATTTGAGGCTCTCGCTGCGATCGCGCTGCTCTTGCTCTTTGCCTATGCGTTGTCGTGGGTAATGGCGTTCATCGGAATGAGCGTTCGCAGCCCCGAGGTGATCAACAATGTTTCTTTCTTGGTGCTCTTTCCGCTCACCTTCATCTCAAATGCGTTTGTTCCCGCAGAAACTCTGCCAGGGCCGTTGCGCGCATTTGCGGAACTCAACCCCGTATCGGCCTTAGTGCAAGCAGCTCGTGAGTTGTTCGGCAATACCCCTGTGGGCTCTGCGCAGTCCGAGGTGTGGTCGCAACAACATCCAGTGATCACAGTCCTCATCGGAATTGTACTGATGTTGGCGATTTTCATTCCGCTTGCGGTGCGAAAATTCGCAAGCATCAGCACACGTTAGGAGCGGGGAGCGCGGTCCTTTGAGCCGCGGAGGTATGGTTAGCGGCTCATAACGATGTTATGATCCGCATAATTAGACTGCCCCTCCCGCTGGGACATTTACATCGCAACCACCTGAGCGATGCGCTCCGATATACCCGAAACGGAGAACAAGAGATGTTCGCCACGCTAGGACATATCGTGATGAAGTCATTCATGCTTGTGTGGTTATATACCTCACCACATTCGTGGCGAGGTCTTCCTGTGCCTGAAGCTGGTCCGCCCGTGGTAGTTGACGGACCCAATTCTCGGAATATTCTCCTGTGCGGTTCGGGCGTCGTTGTCGGCTACGGGGTTGCATCTCATGAGCTCGCCCTCGGGGGTTCGCTCGCTCGCTCGCTCGCCGCCATCACGGGTCGCGGCACTCAAGTGGCGACAATCGCCGGCGCCAGGCTGTCCCCTAAAGCAGCACAGTCACTCCTCACGCCTCAAACACTCAGCGAAACGGATGCCGTAGTACTGTCGTTCGGAACTTTCGACCTTCTCTCTTTTCGCCCCGCACGAACGTGGGGTCGACGCATCGGCGAGCTGGTCGACTCGGTCCTTGCCAACACCACATCGCGTACGCAAGTCTTTGTTTTGGATTGCACTGCGCCAAAGATGTCGACCTTTACCGCCGCTTACCAGCGCCGTCTCTTGACGCTGACATCTGAATACAATGAACAAATTCGTCTACTCGTTGAACAACGACAACGTGTCTACCGGATCGATTTCGCGCCAGAGCCTGAAGATGCGGAAGCTATAGAGGGCCGGCAAAATTATCGAACTTGGGCTGACGCGATCGCTCCCGAAATTGCCGGGGCGCTCGACGGTCCAGGAGTGAAAGAGTAGCTAAACGATCACGCGCACGAGCTGGCGGCTCCGTATGTCGCGGTCGGCCCGCTAGCGTTTCTTGTTCTGACGCTTGCCCGGACGAGCCGGACGTCGTACGTTCGCTCGCGGGTATTTGACGCGAGGGCTCGCCTGACTAGGACGTTGCTGTTTCTTTGTTGCCGTTTTGTCCTGGCTAGCTTCCGCCGTTGCGTCAGCAGACTCTGAAGCCTTCGCTGTTCCCCGTGAACTCCGTGCAGTGCGTCCGCGAACGATGCCGATGAATTCTTCAACGTGCGGATCAACCGAACCGTCGCGCCACGCAACGGCGACCTGCCACTCTGGCCCGTCGTCGAGTAGCTTTGCCACGACATCCCGGCGCATCAGTGCTCGTGCTACCGACTGCGGCATAATGGCCACTCCCACATTGGCAGCAACAAGTTCTGTTGCCTCTGACCAGCCACCAGATAACTCATTCTCAGCGCTAAGTTCGGAACGATTGACCGACTCCGACTTAGCCAGTGCGTGTTCCTTAGGGACAACCACGACGGCACGTTCTGTGTAGAGCGGGATTGCGGCTAGCGGACGATCGCCATCGAAATCTAAATCGATAGGTAGACGCAGGAGGGCGACGTCGGCGGCGCCGCTGTGCAGCATGGCCAATGCCTCTTCTTGCTCGCTTGCTACAAGATTCAGAGCGACATCGACGAGACGCTCATTCCAGACGCGTGCCCATTTGCCCGGGGTCGCACCGAGAACGAAGGCAACAGTGAATGACGAAGGCATGGGTTCAGGTTAGTCTTGGGGCGTGCCAGTTCAGACCATGAAGCCCGCGACAGCCGCCAAAAAGCTCGGTATTTATCTGCCAGCAACCCCAGAAGAGTTCCGTGACTCCGAAATTAGTCGCGAAGAACTTGCAGCGCTGCTCGAATCACCTCCGGAATGGTTAGCACAATTGCGCCGCGAAGGGCCCCATCCTCGACAGGTTGTTGCTCAAAAACTCGGGGTTTCGACATCGGGACTCGCCCGTGCAGGAGCGCCCGACGTGATGACAACTTCAGAGATCAAATCGCTTCTCGTCGAAATGCCGCAATGGCTCGTTGAGGAGCGATCGGTTCACGCCGCGGTCAACGAAGAGAATGCACGGATCAAGGCCGAACGCTCTGCGAAGGCCGCTCGTAAATAATCATCAGTTTTCCTCATTCTGCTAGTTCTGAAAAGTATTCAGGTCTATACTTTGTAGCTTGAGTGCGTCCGTGTCTGGACGTTCGGGTGGGGATCGATTGTTTCGTAGCTATGCTGCGCTATTGGCGTGGCCTTTAGTCAAGCTTTGTCTTGCGCTAATTCCGCAGAGTTGGCGGACCCTTGTGGTGCCCACAGATGACCCGCGCGCTGAAGCAGTTGGCCCGGATCCCGACCGCGTGCTGCTGCTTGGTCCGGGAAAGTCAGCTGGATTCGGAGTTGCTACGCACGAGCTGGGCCTCGGCGGTCACCTCGCCCGTGAACTTTCCGCACTCACCAAACGCGGGTGCAGCGTCGACATCGTCTCCGACCCTTCCATGTCCGCTGCAGACATCCGTGTCATCATTGGCTGGGCGCGTCTAGAGAAATTTGATGCACTTGTGCTGACCTTGGGAGGAGCAGACACCATACGGATGCGCTCGCTCTTTGTGTGGCGGCGAGACGTGTCAGCGCTGCTCGACGCTATCAAAGACAGCGGGGGAGGTGCACTTCACAGTTTCATCGTGGGGATTGCACCCGCCGACGAGTTGCTTACGCTGCCCGCCATGCTGCTCCGCATTGTCAATATGAATATCGCCAAGCTCAACGCCATAATTGAACAGCTCTGTGCGGCGCGAGCGGGCATCACATTTGTTCCCGCAACTCCACCGTCGGATTCCGCTAGCATTCCGTTTGCAAGCCACACCTACGCGCACTGGGCGCACGAGCTGGCTCCAGTAATTGCTGCTCGACTCGCAGATGGCGCCGTTCAGCCCTCAAATTGGTCGTCGAATACCGATCGTCCAGCATTCGACGATTCCGCACTCTCAATTGGGTCGGTGTCGAACTCGCTTGAGACGATCACTCAGTCCGCTCGAGTCATGTTTAACACTACGGGCGCTGCGGTTACGTTTCACGATCAAGAAACGTTCTGGTTCACCTCCACCTCAGGTGTTGGCGACATGCGGCGTGACGAAGCAGGGGACTTCTGCAGCGCGGCATTTGTCGCCCAAGGTCTCGTCGTATTGCAAGACACTCTCAAGGATCCTCGGTTCTCCGATCACCCCTGGGTTCTGAGGGGGCCGCGTATCCGGTTCTATGCCAGCTACCCGATTTCGGCACCTAACGGCGATGTTGTAGGCGCTGTCTGCATCTTCGATACTGGACCCCGCACGTTCGATTCGAGCCACGAATCACTACTCCGGGAGTTGGCCATGCGAGCAGCGTCGGCAATACAGCGACGATAATTGCCGTACCTTGGGAACGGAGGTCATTTCTGAACTCCGAGAAAGGACCCAATGAGTGGCACCGAGTGCATCCACGGCTTCGAGAATCAATTGTGCGATTCCTGCTTCCCCAAGGCTGCCCCTGCCAAGCCAGTGACGCGGGCAACAACGTCATCGCGTACCAAACGCGTACCTGGTGCGCCACGAGCGTCAAGCAATAAGCTCCCGGTCCTGGCCGATCAGCGGGCCTATCACGTCACGCACATCAGCAATCTCGAAAATATTCTTCGTACGGGACAACTGGTTGCTGCAGCTCAAATCGAAACTCCGATCTTAGACATCAGTTCGCCTCTTACTCGTGAACTTCGCAGCACAGCCTCGCTTAGCACGGGGGAGTCGGTCGACCGTTACGTGCCATTCAGCCTCGTACCTGAGTCAAGTGCATGGCGTGAGCTGCGGGATGGCGCAATGGAGCCACGGTGGTCGGATGCCGCACGTGCAGCATCATCGACAGATTTCGTTTTTTTGGTAACAACCATTCGTGCTCTCGGTGATGACGCGGTGCTTGCCGATGGTGACGCTTCTGCATCGCTCACTCGGTTTGCCGCTGATGAAGAAACCAAGACGCGAATGCTGGGGAATTTGCGCGCCGACGAACTCACGGAGGATGCTGAAGTTCTGATTCATGGTTCATTTGCCTTCGACGAAGTGCAGCTTGTTGGTGTAGCTAGTGACCGCGCTCGAGATCGTGTGAAGCAACTGCTCGATTCTGCATCCTTCGCGACCAAAGTGGCGGTCTACCCGCCATGGTTCATTCAGTAGGGTACGCGGTAGCGTTGGTGCATGACGAATGACTTTTCTACGCACCCCGTTGATGAGACTTCAGCAGCTTCGCTCGCCAGTCGCGGCCTGCGTTACGGTCTAGTTGACTCCTCCAATCGGGAGGCTTTTGCTGCCTGGTTTCAGGCGGACTCTCGAGGTTTTCATGGTCCGGTCATGTCTCAAGAACAGGTCGACTCCAACTTTGAGGGAGTGACCTACCGGCGCACTGTTGGTGTGTGGGATGACAGCCTGATTTCGCCAGAGGTCCCGGTGGCAACTACCAGCTCATGGACTGAACAACTGACAGTTCCTGGCGGTCGCAGCATTGATGCGTGGGCAATCAGTTCGGTTACGGTGTCCCCAACTCACCGGCGCCGAGGCGTCGCCAGATCGCTGCTCGAAGGCGAGTTGCGTTCCGCAGCGAGCATGGGGCTGCCGATGGCTATGCTCACCGTCTCGGAGTCCACTATCTACGGGAGATTCGGCTTCGGACCTGCAGTGTTTGCCGCAGATCTCACTATTGACTCCACCCGCGCAACGTTCAGATCCTCGGAGCGTCGTGGCAAGTTGCAGCCGGTCTCGCCGTCTGAATTCAGCAACGATGCACCCAACATTTTTGATCGCATTCGTCTTGCGACTCCCGGCCAAATAGGGGTGTGGCCTTTGCGATGGGAGCAAATCGCTGGTCTAGCTCCTGGCGACGAGGAGTACACCAAGAAAACTCGTGTCGTGAGGTTCGACGATGACGGCGGAACTCCTCGCGGCTTTGTTGTTTATCGAGTGAGTGGTGGTGGGCTTGATATCACCAATCATTCGCTCACAGTCGATTATCTTCTCTCGGAGACTGCCGAAGCCTACGAGGCCCTGTGGCGCTACGTTCTCGAGGTCGACTTGGTGCGCGAAGTTAAATCCGAACTCCGTTCCGTCGCTGAACCGCTCCTCTGGCACCTCTCCGACATGCGGGCTGTCACAGCGACTCCCATCGACCACTTGTGGTTGCGCATCCTCGATGTTCCTGCCTCGCTCACTGCGCGGCAATATACCAGCTCCTCGCGCATCGCCTTTGATGTCTCGGATACGCTCGGTTTCGCTAACGGGCGCTTCCTCCTTGAAACGGATGACGAGGGAACCCCACAGGTGTCCCATTTGGACGAACTTCCTGCAAATACCGCTGCCGTCGAGCTCTCAGTGAACGAACTCAGTTCGCTGTATCTCGGGGGAGTGACGGCCGAATCCCTCGTTGCCAGTGGCCGGATGCGCGAGCTCACTTCAGGCGCCGGTGCGACTATTGAACGTACTTTCCATTCACCGACTACACCGTGGTTGAGTATCTGGTTCTAATGCACCTTGATTCGTAGCGCTGCGAGACGGACGCTCATCTAACAGTGCGAGAATTGAGCCATGACTGCCGCTCTCGATCACGTAAACGATCTCGCACGCTTTGTATCCGCATCCCCATCGTCTTTTCACGCCGTGGCGGAAGCCGCTCGACGACTACGCGCTGCTGGCTTTAGCGAACTTCACGAGGCGGACGACTGGAATGGCGCCCGAACTCGCAAAGCGGCAAAGTACTTCGTGATTCGCGATGGCGCGATTGCAGCGTGGATTCAGCCGACGAAGGCCACCGCGACGACTCCTTTCCGCATCCTCGGAGCGCACACGGATTCCCCAAGCTTCAAGCTCAAGCCGAAGCCCACCACAGGCAATGAGGGAATGCTCCAGGCCGGGGTGGAGATTTATGGCGGCCCGTTGCTCAATTCTTGGCTTGACCGTGAGCTCGAGTTGGCCGGACGAATCATTTTCAATGATGGAACCTCCGAGCTGGTACGCACGGGTCCGTTGCTGCGTTTTCCGCAGCTCGCCGTACATCTGGACCGCAAGGTCAACGACGGCTTAACTCTGAAGCGTCAGATGCACATGAACCCCGTACTTGGCTTGGGGGAGTTGGGTGACGCCGACCTGCTTGAGCACCTCGCATCGCTTCTCTCAACCGAGTCAACAAAGCGCTCCGCCGCTGATATCGACGGCTACGACATTGTCGTTGCCGATACAGCAACTCCCGCAGTTTTCGGCCTTGATGAAAAGCTGTTTGCTTCTGGGCGACTCGACAATTTGTCGTCGGTTCACGCCGGTCTCGTTGCACTCGTTGCGCTGTCAACCAAGCTTGATCACATTCCCGTATTTGTCGCGTTTGATCACGAAGAGGTTGGGTCAGCAACACGTTCAGGTGCCGGTGGGCCTTTCCTCGCCGATCTTCTTGCTCGAATCGGTGGCGGACTTGGTGGTTCCGATACTGATCGGATGCGAGCCGTCGCCGAATCATGGTGCCTTTCGTCTGACGCGGGTCACGCCGCACACCCCAACTATCCCGAGCGGCACGATCCTGCTAATCGGCCACGACTTGGCGGGGGACCGCTGTTGAAGATCAACGCGAACCAGCGCTACGCGACTGATGGTGTTGGCGCAGCGGAGTGGGCGCGCGCTTGCCGTCAGGCTGGTGTCGAGTACCAAGAATTTGTCTCAAATAATGACATGCCCTGCGGATCGACCATCGGGCCCATTACCGCGACCCGTCTAGGAATCCGCACGATCGACGTCGGACTTCCGCTGCTGTCGATGCATTCGGCTCGCGAGATGTGCGGGGTCGCAGATCCACTGGCATTGAGTAAGGCAATTTCGGCGTTCTTCTCGCCAGAGTAAAACGAGTCTGGGCTACCCGAGTTCGTGAAGCGCGAACGAAGTCAAAAAACCTACCGTGACAATCAGGCCAGTGATTGCTCTGTCGCGCGCAAAAGCTTCAGGGATCATGGTGTTCGAGAGCATTGCGAGGATGGCCCCGGCGGCGATAGTCGTCACAAACGCTATTGTGGACGGGCTCGCGGTTGCGAGAGCGAAAGTGCCAATCATCGCCGCAATTCCGCTCGCGACGGCGATACCGCCCCACACGCCGAAGACATAGCGAGCTGAGCGCCCCGACTGTTTCATTCCAGCGGAAGCAGAGAGCCCTTCTGGAACATTCGAGAGCCCGAAGGCCACGAGGAGTGACATGCTCACGCCTCCCGTTGCAACAACACTCAGCCCAAGAACGAGAGATTCGGGGATGCCGTCAAATAGTGCGCCGATGGCTATGGCTGTGCCACTTCCCTGTTTTTCGCTCTCCGACGATTGAAGGGTCGAGGAGCGTTTTCGGTGTTGCGCACCGAATCGTGCGAGCACACTGTCAGCAATTACGTAGAGAATCGCGCCAGCGAGACAGCCCGTGACTGTTGCACTGACGCCGCCGCCATCATTGGCTTCTTGAACTATTTCGTAGGCGAGCGTGGAGAGAAGCACCCCTGCTCCAAAAGCCATGATGCCCGCTGTGACGGATGCGGGTACCTTGATGAACCACGATACGAGGGCGCCGACAACGAGCATGGAACCCGAGACGAGGGCGGCACCACCGGCAATCAGAAAATCGGGCATGAGCTGGTCCTCCAGTGTTGTTTAGCGTGCGCCTAGAACAGTGGGGAGATCTCGTCTGAAAGAGAACTGCCGAGCGAAGCATCGCTAGCAGCAGCACCAGGGTATCCCGGGCCTACTGGGCACTCGCTGCGGCGTTGGAATGCTTCAGCTGCACCGCGCGCCCGAACGTCAGCAGCTTCATTGAGCGGATGCCCCACATGACCGCGAACCCATTCGAACCGGTACCGTCGCCCGACGATGGCGTCATCGATCTGCTTAAGAAGGTCGACATTCATGACGGGTTTGCCATCGCTCTTGCGCCAACCCTTTTTCTTCCAACCAGGCATCCATTTAGTGACCGAGTTGATCACGTATTGGCTGTCGCACAAGATCAGAAGGTCATCATCGACATGTGCGGTTGCGCGAAATAGCTGAAGCACGGCCATGAGCTCTCCTTGATTGTTCGTTGCATGATCCCAGCCACCGGCCGCCCACGTGCTCTCGTCGACGTACCAGGCCCACCCTGCTGGTCCGGGATTGCCCAGTGCTGAGCCATCGGCAGCGGCAGTAATCGTCATAACAACCTTTCATCGGTGCGTGCACGGTGTCGTTGGCACCGAACTATTCGACTCTAGTAGCTGCGCATCACCGCAGATTCTGGTGTCAGACGCACAATGAGCACCATTCGGTTTTAGGCTAGTGCCGTGCCCGATGCCAAAACTCTTTTGCCTGCCCTCGAAATCACCGGTCTGACCAAGCGCTTCGGTGAGAAGCTCGCTGTTAACGCGGTTGATCTGATTGTTCCCAGTGGCTCTTTTTTTGGACTTGTCGGCCCAAACGGTGCCGGTAAGACAACAACTCTTTCGATGGCAACTGGGCTCCTCCGGCCTGACTCTGGCACAGTGTCGGTTTATGGCGTTGATGTCTGGACCAACCTGGTGGAGTCAAAGAGGCGCCTTGGTGTTCTGAGCGATGGAGTACGACTTTTCGACAGACTCACCGGGCTGCAACTCGTCACCTACTCAGGGCTCCTCAGCGGCATGGAGCGGGCAGTCGTTGCGGAGCGTGCCGCCGATCTTCTTGAGCTCTTCGATCTCGAGGCTGCCGGCGGAACTCTTGTCGTCGATTACTCCGCTGGAATGACTAAGAAGATTGCCCTAGCCTGTGCGCTCATTCATGCGCCGCAAGTGCTCGTTCTTGACGAACCATTTGAGTCCGTCGATCCAGTGTCCGGGGCCAACATCCGCGATATTTTGCACGGATTCGTTGAGTCTGGCGGAACTGTCATCGTGTCGAGTCATGCCATGGACCTCGTGCAACGCATGTGCGATCACGTCGCGGTAATCGCTGATGGTCGTGTTCTCGCTTCGGGAACTACCGACGAAGTCCGGGGAGATTCGACGCTGGAAGACCGGTTCGTGGAACTCGTCGGTGGAAGACGTCACGGGAAGGGCCCCGAGTGGTTGCGCATCTCGTAAGGCTTCGGTTTCGGCTGTTGATCAACAGCCTCAGTCGAAGCCCGTGGCAGGCCGTTGCCGTCATCCTCGGCACCCTCTACGCCCTGTTTCTACTTGCGCTTGCCATCGTTGGCCTTTTCACCCTGAGTTTTGCCCCGGTCGAGGTCGGTCGCACGGTCAGTGTGCTTGGCGGCGCTGTGCTTCTACTCGGGTGGACCGTGCTTCCGCTGTTGAGTTCTGGCATCGATGAGACTGTTGAGCCCTCGAAGCTCGCTGTATTTCCCATCCAGACAAATACCCTCGTGCTTGCTCTCGCGATCAGTGGCTTGTTGGGAGTTCCCGGAGTGATCACGACTCTCGTGACTTTCTCGACGGGACTCATTTGGTGGCAAACTCCGCTGATCGGCGTTGTCGCTGTTATCTGCGGCGCGGTCGGGGCTTCCACCTGCATCATTGGGTCACGGATGCTCGCAGCTCTGACAGTGCGCATCTCCAGTGGGCGTCGTGCTCGCGAAGCGAAGACAATTTTGGTTTTGATCCCATTGATCTTGCTTGGCCCGGCGATACTGGGTATTTCTTCGCTATTGCGCGATTTCTCCGGGATCTTTCCCGCCATCGCTGGAGTCGTAGCGTGGACACCTCTTGGTGCCATCTGGGCGGTACCTGGCGATCTCGCGCTCGGCAACTATGGCTATGCCGTTCTCCATGCCCTCATGGGAATCGCCACTCTCGCAGTTTCGGTGTTCGTCTGGCGCTGGGCACTCGACCGTGCTCTTGAACGCCCTGGCCACTCGACTACCAGTACAGCAACTCGGCGAGGTCTCGGGTGGTTCAGAGTATTTCCTGGCACGGCAAGCGGTGCTGTCGCTGCTCGGGCGTTGACGTACTGGATTCGCGATCCGCGCTACACGCAGTCCCTGATAAGCGTTCCGCTTGTGCCAGCGCTCGTGTTTTTCTATAGCGGAGCGAGCGGCGATCTCACGGGATTGCTCTTTGTTGGGCCCATTGTCGCGGTGCTGCTCGGGATGTCCATTTATACGGATGTCTCATACGACAACACTGCTTTCAGCCTCCACCTCCAAACTGGCGTCAGCGGTCGCGCTGATCGTTGGGGAAGGGTGTTGGCGGTATCAACGTTTGCCATACCGGTCACCATTTTTCTGACCGTAGCAAGCGTCTGGGTCAGCAACAGCTGGGAGAGACTTCCTGGCCTTCTCGGCATCGCGCTCGGGCTGCTTCTGACCGGACTTGCGCTGTCATCGCTCGTATCAGGTCGCTTCGCATTCTCCGTTCCGGCCCCCGGTGATAATCCATTCAAGTCACGCCCAGGTGGCGGATTCACGTTAATGCTGTCCATGTTGGCCTCGTGGACAGCTTTGACGGTTTTGACGCTTCCTGAAATGATTCTGGCTCTGCTCGGCATCGCAACAGATCAACCGCTACTTGGATGGCTTGCCCTCGCTATCGGAGTAGGGCTCGGCACGGGGTTGCTCATCATTGGTGTTCGATGGGGCGGCAAACTAGTGGATAACCACGGTCCCGAGCTTCTTGTTCAGTTGCAGCGCCAAAAGTAGCTCCACAATTGTGACGCAGCGTCCAGCTAAGGGGCGTATTTTTTGCCCATGAGTGACGATCCATCTCGAATGAGAAACCAGCCGGCCCTGACCACTAATTCGGGAACGAGCTGGCTCATCGTCGGTGCCCTCTTTGCGGCGATCACTATCGCGATGCTTTCGGCACTGGCAACACTGCCGCCATCTGGATTAGCGTTCGCGACGATTGCAGTGATTTCCGCGCTCTATGCGGGGATGCTCATTGCACGATTGCTCGTGCGCACCCGAAAACTCCGCCTCAGATTAATCGCCGGGTGTTTTCTCGCGATCGCCCTAGTTGGGCTCGTGTCTGTGATTGTTATTGCTGCCGTGAACTGGGCACCACAGTAACGTCGAGACGGAAGAATCGTCGAGACAGAAGAATCGTCGCGGCAGAAGTAGCGGGAACTAGCGAGAGAGAAGTTCTGCACGAGTCGGATTGGCATCGAACCACTCGGCGATATACCAGCACATCGGCAGAACTCGTTTCGATGAATTCGATTCAACGTCGTCCATGGCGAATTTGACCAATTGTGCCGCATACCCTTTGCCGCGATGGGCGGGCTGAGTGTAGGTATGGTTGAACGAAATCGAGCCCCCCTGTGACCGATAGTCTGCGACAGCGACGAGCGCGCCATCGACGTTCATCACGTAGCGGTTCGAGTCAGCTTCATGCACAAATTGGGTAGTCATCGATCTACCCTATGCGGGGAGTGCTGCTTCAATTGCACCGACGATAGCGGGGTCATCCGGAACCACCGTCGGACGAAAGCGCTGCACTTCATTGTCGGGAGTGACCAAGAACTTCTCGAAGTTCCACGCGACGCGACCGGCCTTGCCTGCACTATCAGGAGTCTTCTTGAGCTCCGCGTAGAGCGGGTGAGCAGACTTGCCGTTGAGCTTCACTTTCTCGAACATGGGAAAAGTCACACCCCACGTCATGGAGCAATATTCTTTAATCGCGTCTTCACTCCCGAGTTCTTGCAAAAACTGGTTGCTCGGAAAACCCAAGACTGCGAATCCACGCTCGCCATAGGTCTTTTGTAGTTGTTCGAGCTGCTCGTATTGCGGTGCGAGGCCGCAACGCGAAGCTACGTTGACGATGAGAACCACCTTGTCGCGAAAATCAGCGAGCGAGGTTGTGGAGCCATCAATAGTGGTCAGAGGGATGTCGCGAAGTTCAGTCACACGATAACGCTACGCCTGCAGGCTGGGCACTCGCCTACGACATCCCGTGTGTTACCAGCGAGGTTCGGTAATGTGGGGGATTCACCCGAAACTGCGTCAGCCACCCAGCGAAAGCGAGTCCATGCCCGATAGCCCCTTGTCAGCGAGTGCCTACGAGGTGCTTGGTGTTGAGGCCTCGGCTAGTGACGCTGAGCTTAAGAAGGCTTTTCGTCGTGCGCTTCGGCAGACTCACCCCGATACTGGGGGAAATCCCGAGAAGTTTGCCGCCGTTCAGCGTGCGTGGGAACGCGTGGGAACTCCGGAGAAACGGCGCGGCTACGATGCCGTCTTCTCTTCCCGCTCGACTTCACCCCAATCTTCTCGTCCGTCGTACGCCGCCGGCACGAGCACAAACTCTCGCGAAAGCTCTCGCCCGAAGGCTCGGGCCTACGGGCATCCAGGCGGATGGCGACGGGAGCGTTTTCTTGACGGCATGCGCGAGTGGGTTGGCCGGGGAGTCAGCCTCGATGATCCTTACGATCCGGCTCTCGTCAGAGGAGCACCGCGCGAACTGCGTCGAACACTCGCGGATGCCTTCGCCGAAGAGGCAACTGCTCGTACGATTAGCACTCTCGGAATCGGATTCACCGTGTGGCATGACATCGCGACGGGAGCCCCCGACCGCAAGATTGATCACGTCGTTCTCGGGCCCACCGGACTATTCGCGATGCTCTCCGAAGACTTTGGTGGACCGATAAAGGTTCGCCGCGGCGAGCTAATCGGACCCGCTGTCCAGCCAGAGAAACCCATGCACGAGTTGTCCTCTCGAGCGAAGGCGCTGAGTCGTCAGCTGAAGGTCGCATTCACCTGTTTCGTGATAGTCGTTCCCGATGAAGCCCTCGCTCAACCGCAGGTTTCTCTTGGAACCGTTCGAGGACAACCAGCAATCGTGGTGCGTCAGAGCGTTCTCGCACACTTACTGCGCACCGGTCCTGAAATTCCCGGTACCCGACATCTTGGCGGCAATGAGCTTTTCGACGTACGCACCAGGCTCAGTAATGGAATTTCCTTCGTCGACTAGAACGTAGTCCCCAACGTTTCTCAGTTCGTTGCACACTGTTCACCCGACGATCGATGTCGCGCGCCTCTGGCCCAACTCCGCCACGAGTATGGTGATCTTGTGAATACACACGCCACGCTTGCTCGGCGGTTGACCACATTTGACGCCACGATGATTGGTCTTGGCTCAATGATTGGTGCCGGGGTATTCGCCGCATTCGTGCCAGCCGCACACGCCGCCGGTGGTGGGCTAGTGATCGGCCTGCTAATTGCGGCAGCGGTGGCGTGGAGCAACGCCGCGGCCTCCGCGCAACTTGCCGCCGTGCATCCAGTAGCCGGAGGTACATATGCCTACGGCCGGGCACAGCTCGGTCCGTGGTGGGGGTTCTTCGCCGGCTGGTCATTTGTGATCGGCAAGACAGCAAGTTGTGCCGCTATGGCACTGGTGTTTGCGGCCTACATCGCACCGGCTGGTTGGGAAAAGCCCACTGCCATCGCTGCGGTCGTGTCCCTCACCGCGGTGAATTTACTCGGGGTGACACGCACTGCACTCGCGACAAAAGTCATGGCCACCGCCGTCATTATGGTGCTAATCGGCGTTCTCATTGCGACGATCAGCTCGTCCTCCTTCACCCCTCAGCTCTTTTCACTTGTCGACGACACCAGCGTCTACGGGATACTCCAGTCGGCCGGGATACTATTCTTTGCCTTCGCTGGCTACGCCCGTATCGCGACCCTTGGCGAAGAAGTTCTGGCGCCCCAACGCTCAATTCCTCGCGCGATCATGATCGCACTCGCTATCACCGTAGCTCTCTACGTTGCTCTCGGAGTAGTCATGCTCTCTGTGCTTGGAGTGGATGGGCTAGCTCACTCGAAAGCACCGGTCGCCGATGTAGCCAACGCGGTTGGATGGGGATGGGCATCCGGCCTCATCTCGCTAACAGCGGGCGTTGCTTCACTCGGCGCACTACTGGCTCTGATGGCCGGCATCAGCCGGACGACGTTTGCCATGGCGCGAAACAGCGATGTGCCACCGTGGCTGGGCGCGGTTCACCCTCGATTCGCCGTGCCTCACCGTGCGGAGATTTTCCTTGCGATCATCGTCATCGTGGTGATTCTCCTAGCTGACCTTCGAGGGGCGATTGCCTTCTCGTCGTTTGGAGTTCTGCTTTACTACTGTGTAGCGAACGTCGCAGCTTTTACTCAGCCCACAGCACAACGCCGTGTACCGCGACTCATCAATGTTCTTGGGGCGGCGGGATGCGTCCTGCTGGTGGCGACGTTACCTGTCATGGGCATTGCTGTTGGGGCTGTCATCCTGATCCTAGGGATTCCTGTGCGTTTGTTGTCGAATCGACAATCTCCCGCACTTTCAGATCATGGCGCATAGGCTAGTTCTCTCTTAAGAAAGAGGTATTTGGATTCGTGATTCGCGTAATTAGCTACAACCTCCGCAAAAATAAAGCAGCCACCGAATTGGCGAAGCTCGCAGAAACACCCGACCTCGATGCCCTGTGCCTCCAAGAGGTCATTTCATCTGAGCTTCCCACTGAGATTGGTGACCTGCACCTTGCCGACTCAACCAAAAACAACCGGCTGGGACTTGCCGTCTACTATCGGCGAGGACGATACGAGCAAACTGCGAGCCAAGCGTTTGAACTCAAGAAGTCGCTTCATGACCGAATCTTCACGCCGACCCCTGAGCGCCTCGTAGGTTCGCGACTCATCGATCGCGACTCCGGACACGAGCTTGTGCTTGCTTCGTTCCACGCCGCTCCGCTCACCGCCCTCAACTCGTTGCGGCGCAACCAAATAAAGGCCGCTCACGAACTACTGCAGACGCTCGGTTCAGGCGCGCCGATCCTCATGGTCGGTGATTACAATTACCCTCTGTTTAAAGATGGCCTCACCCAGAAGGTGAAAAAGACTGGTTACGACCTGTCTCTCAGCGACCGTATGACCTACACGAATTATAAATTCTTCCGCGGGCACTTCGACTTTGTCACGTCTCAGGGCTTCACGATCGAAGGTGTAGAAACTCTGACCCGAGGTTCTTCAGATCATCTACCCATCTTGGTCACGGCGGCGTACGGAACAGCCAACACCCACCACTCCACTATTTCTGTGGAGCCTCTCGCAAACTGAGTTAGCCTTCGCCCCCGAGGTTTCCCGCAAGACGCTCGTGCATATACTGACTGGCTTCATTGAGGCCAATCAGTACAACGCGCTTTCCGAGGCGCTCGTACTTCGTAGTGATTGCATCAAGGGCGGCAACTGTGGAGGCGTCCCAAATATGGGAGTTTGACATATCGATGATGACCCGATCAGGGTCATCCGAATACTCGAACTGCGTCGTCAGGTCGTTGCTGGAGGCGAAGAAGAGTTCGCCATTCACACGGTAATACGCGGTAGGAACCGTCTCATCTTCGGGCAAAGTGCGTTCGACTGTCGCAAAGTGAGCAACGCGACGAGCAAAGGCCACCATCGCTACGATGACTCCAACGAGAACGCCAACCGCAAGGTTGTGAGTTGCGACAACCACGACGACCGTCGCTACCATAACGACAGTCTCGCTCAGGGGCATGCGCTTGAGAGTCGAGATCTGCACGCTGTGCCAGTTGAAAGTCGACACCGCGACGATGATCATCACAGCGACGAGTGCAGCCATCGGGATGATGGCAACGACGTCGCCAAGTACGACAACCAGAATGAGCAAGAAGATACCAGCCAAGAACGTCGAGATGCGGGTTCGAGCCCCGGATGCCTTGACGTTGATCATGGTTTGACCAATCATCGCGCATCCGCCCATTCCGCCGAACAGACCAGAGAGCACATTCGCTACGCCCTGACCCCAAGCTTCACGAGTTTTGCGAGAGTGAGTGTCTGTGATGTCGTCGACAAGTTTTGCCGTCAACAGCGACTCAAGGAGCCCAACTAGCGCCATCGCGAGGGCAAACGGGCCGATTATTTGCACCGTCTCCCACGTGAGAGGGACATTCGGGATGAACAGCTCAGGAAGACTGCGAGGGAGCTCGCCCTGGTCCCCGACGTTGGGCACTGCGATCGCCATAGTGACAGTGGCGATGGTGATCAGGACGATGGCTACCAGCGGAGCAGGAATGACCCTAGTGAAGCGCGGCATCAGCACCATGATGATCAGGCCGACACCGACGAGGGGGTAAACCATCCACGGCACATTAATGAGGTGGGGCAACTGCGCCATGAAGATCAAAATTGCGAGGGAGTTCACGAAGCCGAGCATCACGCTCCGGGGGATAAACCGCATGAGCTTCGCGACGCCCAGTACACCCATGATGACTTGAAGTAGCCCACCCAGAATTACCGTCGCAATGAAGTAGTCCATGCCGTATTCGCGGGCGACGGGCGCGATCACCAAAGCGATCGCTCCCGTCGCGGCGGTGATCATCGCTGGCCGACCGCCGAGGAATGCGATCGACACGGCCATAACGAAAGAAGAGAAGAGCCCGACTCGAGGGTCGACGCCCGCGATGATCGAGAACGAAATGGCTTCAGGAATCAAAGCTAATGCGACAACCAACCCCGCCAGTACCTCGCGGGTGAGGATTCGCGGTGTGCGCAAAGCCGTCATGACTGAGGGTTCGGCGCGGTAGCGATTAGGACGAGGCGATTGTGCGATGGCGATAATATTCTCCTGCGAAAGGCGCCACACGCGGGCGCGGTGTACTGAATGCTTGAGGAGCCTAGGTGCGAGATATGCACGGCTGAATACCAGCGACATTGCCGGCTAGAGACCAGAGGTAGCCTGGCTAGACAAGAGCGGACAACAGCAGATTCGACTGGGTCCTTCTAACACGATAGCCGATCGCACAGATTCGCGGGTGACTCCCAGCGATCCCTTCGCGGGGATTAGAAGCGACGGCTAGTCGATAATATCCCGCCGAGTACGGCGTGCAGGAGGGGCAGAAGCGACACAATCATGAGTACGACGCCGAAATTCGGCTCCGTTGGCTTCAGCAGGATGCCCCCAATGAGTAGTCCGGCGAACAAGACAGCGGACAACACTCGTCGCACGAGCTGCTCCACCACCCGCAACCGTTTGTCGACGCTTGGCGTCTCTACCGCTAGTTGACCACGCTGCATAAGCGTCGCAACGCTCTCCAGCTGCTGAGGCAGTCGCAGAAGGAGGCCAGCGGAGGAGAGCGCTTGCTTCGCAAACTCCTTGATGGTTCCGCTACCTTCATCGACAGCGAGGCGCTGGGCGAACGGCTCAATCGCCGTCCAGACGTTGTACTTCGAGTTCAGGTTGCTAGCCACGCCAGAAGTCACCGAGACCGAGCGGATGATCAGCAAGAAGTTCTCGGGGAGCTGGAACGGCATTGTCCGCACCACTTCACTGAACTCGTTTCCAAAGGCCCGGAATTCTTGCGGGTCGACTTTTTGGAGCTCGCTAAATCCCATTCCCCCGAAACGGTCGAATAGTTCACCCATCGCGCGTTCGAGAGGCGCAGTCTCTGCGGTACGAAGCAGGATGCCCATATCTCGAACGCTGGCAACAAGGCCTGGGGCGTCTCTCGCGGCCGCGGCAATGATGAGTCGTTGTAGTCCGCGGCTGAGGTTTTCGGGCACTTCGCCCATCATTCCAAAGTCAATGAACGTGAGCGTCCAATCAGGGGTGGATTGGTCAATTCGTTCTGGGTCCGCTGGAGTGACGAATATGTTGCCAGGGTGCGGGTCGGCGTGGAAGAACCGGTGCATAAAAAGTTGCTCAAACATCGCACGCGATAATTCATCGGCGACTTCGGCTGGGTCGATACCAGCCTCTTCGAGGCGCTGCACGTCGTTGATTTTGATCGCCGTCGCGTCAGAGAGCGTCAGGATACGTCGCGTGGAACGCTCCCACACCACCACGGGTGCCTCTACTCGCGGGTCATCAGCAAAGTTGTCTGCGAATCTTTCGGCGTTGCTTCCCTCATTGAGGTAGTCAATCTCGCGCAGACTAATGATTGCGAATTCTTCGAGAAGCGCTGGCAAATCCACGCGTCGCGAGATGAAGCGCACACGACTCAGCCACCACGCAACACGCCGAAGGGCCGAGAGATCGACCTCAATTATTTCGCCGATTCCCGGGCGCTGCACCTTGACCACTACATCGCTAAACCCGACATCCGTCGCCTCCGACGGTGTCAGGCGCGCGCGATGAACTTGACCAAACGAGGCAGCAGCAATGGGGGTTGAGTCGAAGAACGCGTAAGCACGCTCAAGGGGGAGCCCGAGTTCGCGCTCAGCGCTCTTTACGATCAAAGCAAAGTCGACCGCTGGCACTTCATCCTGAAGTCCCTCTAGCTCTCGAGTGATTTCAGCCGGCAACACATCAAGGCGGGAGGACATAAATTGTCCGACCTTGATCATGAGACCGCCTAAATCGACGGCGAGGGTGTGGAAGTTTCGGGCGATGTGAGCCGCGCGTGCAAGTCGGCGGCGGGCGGCGATCCGTTCGAGACCGAACCGGGGGAGTACGAGTTCAAACCACCATTCGAGAACCATGTACCGAGCAGCGAAACGCAGTATCCGACGATAGCGGGCGCGCAGCTGTCTGGTCTCGGTCATGAATTCTCCCTAGTGCCGACTACTCGGCGCCATTTGGTCAGTCTTGGGCGAGGATTGCGTAAAGCTTACGACGCGCATCGTCCACAACGGCGATTGCTTCTTCGACCTGTTCGGGGCTACCACTTCGCATGATCGGGATCACGGCTTCTGCCAGTTTGGCGGCAGCATGAGGCAGTGCTGTGGGCCGCGAAGAGTCGTGAGACTCCGAATCGTGCCATGGTGCTGGACGGCTCGACTTCACTTCGTCGTGCCCCTTCTCCGTCAACGTGTAGGTCTTCTTACCGTCGGCTTCGTGCGCCTCAATAAGCCCCTCATCGGCGAGTAGCTGGAGTGTGGGGTAAACAGAGCCAGGGCTGGGCTTCCACGCACCTTTACTGCGGCTTTCGATTTCGTGAATGATCTGGTAGCCGTGCATCGACTCTTCAGCAAGAAGAGAAAGGATGGCGACACGCACATCTCCGCGTCCCATCCGCGGCGATACGCGGCGCTCAAATTCTGAGCGCACGTTGTCGAGCGCATCCCAGAGACCCTGGCCTGCATGGTCAAAAGCTTCTGCGAACGGACGGCGCGAGTTGCGGCCGCCGGTTCCAAATGAGTTGTTCATGGTGGTCCTCCATTCCGCGGGGCGGGGCACGAGAGGCCCTGCCGATGCTCAACGATACATCGTTAACTATTTGCCGAAGGAAAACCACAGGAAACTTGCAGAAGCCGTCAGCGCATACCGGCCGAGTGGGATACGGCTCCGAGGAACGAAAAAAGGCCGGCAGCCGTATAAAACGACCTGCCGACCTAATCTCTCAACTACCGATTCGTTAGTCCGAATCATTCGCTGTGCGCGAAGGGGGACTTGAACCCCCACGCCCTTACGGGCACTAGCACCTCAAGCTAGCGCGTCTACCAATTCCGCCATCCGCGCGCATCAGCGGCGCTCTAGGAGCACCGCCGAGATAAGAGAATAGCATCATTTCTGAGCACACAATGACGCGTCCCGTGCACGGCTCCACGCGAGGCTTATCGACCAAACCGTGGCGTGCAGATTTTTCCCGGTCAGACGGCTAGCGTGGCCTTATGACTTCTGAGCCATCTCTTGAGCGCACCGCTCGCATCGCGCAAGATCTCATCCGCTTCGACACTTCTAACTACGGTGAGGGGCGATCCAACGGAGAGACTGTTGCCGCTGAGTACCTAGGCGCACTTCTTGAAGAGATGGGTTTGACGACCCAGTACTTTGATGCCGCCACTGGTCGCACCACCGTCGTGGCTCGTGTCGAAGGCAGCTACGACACCGAATCGTCGGCACCACATGCGAACGAACGCCCCGCCTTGATCCTGCACGGGCACACCGACGTTGTGCCGGCAGA
The DNA here is from genome assembly GCF_056675935.1 of Rhodoglobus sp. G.S.23. Classification (NCBI taxonomy): domain Bacteria; kingdom Bacillati; phylum Actinomycetota; class Actinomycetes; order Micrococcales; family Microbacteriaceae; genus Rhodoglobus; species Rhodoglobus sp. G.S.23. The sequence continues at coordinate 1,433,022 of NZ_CM155237.1, read as the reverse complement.
TCCAAAAAACTGGTCTGTTGATCCGTTCGGTGGAGAGATCCGGGACGGCCTACTTTGGGGCCGCGGTGCCGTGGACATGAAAAACATGGATGCCATGATCGTCACCGCTCTCGGCGACATTTTGGGAGCTGGCAAACGACCAGCGCGCGACCTCATCATCGCTTTCTTCTCAGACGAGGAGAACGGTGGCGAATTCGGTTCGCACTTCATGGTTGATCACCACGCCGACGTCTTTGACGGCGCGACCGAAGCCATCAGCGAAGTTGGCGGATACTCCGTTGATCTCCAAGGCCAGCGCGCCTACTTGCTGCAAACCGGCGAGAAAGCGCTTGTGTGGATCAAACTCACCGCGCGAGGCATGGCCGCCCATGGTTCGCGAGTAATCAGCAACAATGCAGTCACAAAACTTGCCGAGGCAGTCGCAATCTTGGGTCGTCAAGAGTGGCCAGTGCGGCTCACTGACACAACAACGTTGATGATCTCCGAATTGTCGCGCATCCTCAAAATCGACCCAGAAGTGGTTGGACCAGACGAGCTAATCCTGGCAACGGGTACTGCCTCGGGATTCCTGCAGGCGACACTGCGGACCACCAGCAACCCAACACTCTTGAACGCCGGCTACAAGCACAATGTGATTCCCGACTTTGCCGAAGCACTCATCGACATCCGCACGCTTCCCGGCGAAGAGGATGAGGTTCTCGCTCAAGTGCGCGCACTCCTGCCTGACGAAATTGAGATCGAAATCATGCACCGCGACATTGGGCTCGAAACCAGTTTCGATGGTCCGCTGGTCGATGCCATGATCGGCAGCCTCAATGTATTTGACCCAGGAGCTCCTGTATTGCCCTATCTCATGTCTGGCGGCACAGACAACAAGGCTCTCAAGCGGCTAGACATTACCGGCTACGGATTCGCGCCGCTCCAATTGCCCCCGGAGATCGACTTCCCCGGCATGTTCCATGGCGTTGATGAACGTGTGCCGTTGGACGCACTAGTCTTTGGCAGGCAGGTTCTCGGAGACTTGCTTCTCAAGTACTAGTTTTCACCTGATCGGGAGCGCTCCATGGGTTTTATCGAGGCCATTATTCTTGGGCTTGTTCAGGGACTCACCGAGTTTCTGCCGATATCGTCGAGCGCCCACTTGCGCATCATGGGCGAGTTTCTTCCCTCCGCGAGCGACCCAGGCGCAACATTCACGGCAATCACCCAGTTGGGCACAGAACTGGCCGTGATCCTCTACTTTCGCAAAGACATTGCCCGAATTCTGAGCCGCTGGTTTCAACAGTTTCGAAAGCCCAGCGGGTCTCACCGTGAGGTAGTCGACAAGAATCATCCGGATGTTCGGCTCGGCTGGCTGGTCATCATCGGTACGGTCCCGATCGTAATCGTCGGATACTTTGCCCAGGAGTACATCCGTTCCACGTTCCGCTCGCTCTGGTTGGTCGCGACCGTGCTCATTGTCTTCGGCATCATTTTGGGAATCGCTGACTACCTCGGAAAGCGCACTCGTGCACTCGATGAAATGACCTACGGCCACGGCATCACCATCGGCCTTGCGCAGGTGCTCGCACTCGTGCCCGGTGTTTCCCGCTCCGGCTCAACCATGACTGCCGGACTCGCCCTTGGCTATACTCGCCCCGCTGCAGCACGTTTCGGCTTTCTCCTAGCGATCCCCGCTGTCTTCGGCAGCGGGCTCTATGAACTCGTCCACAGCTTTGGTGAGTCAAACCACGTGTTTACCTACGCCGAAACTGCGGTCGCAACAGTGATCGCGTTCGTCGTGGGGTATGTCGTCATTGCCGCCCTCATGCGGTACATCGAAAAGCGCTCGTTCTTGCCGTTTGTCATTTATCGCGTAGCACTCGGCGTGACGTTATTTGTGCTGCTATCGTTCAACGTCATTCAGCCGGTGTAGTGCGTCGCCAGCCAGAATCTAGTCTTTACCGCGCCACGGCTCATCGCCGGCGGAACCCTGATCGGGCTTATCGTCTCCGCGACGAAGATACTTCTCAAATTCTTGAGCGATCGCCTCACCACTAGCTTCGGGGGAGTCAACAGTGTCGCGCGCCTGCTCCAACTGCTCGATGTAGGACGACATGTCGTCATCTTCGCCGGCAAGAGCGTCAATGCCTGTTTCCCAGTCGGTGGCCTCCGTCACGAGGTCGCCTCGAGGAATCACGACATCCACAATTTCTTCAAGCTTGTCGATGATCGCAAGAGTTGCCTTAGGCGATGGCGCATTGTGCACATAGTGCGGAACGGATGCCCAGATCGACATAGTAGTGATGCCTGCCGCTTCAGCAGCCTGACCCAACACCGAAAGAATCCCCACTGGCCCCTCGTAGTTGCTTCGCTCAATTTCTAAAGCAGAACGCACCGAAGGGTTTTCACTAGAGGTAAAGACCGAAATTGGTCGCGTGTGCGGAACGTCAGCCAGCATTGCGCCAAGGAAAACGATCGACGTAATGCCGTTGTCAACAACGGTTTCGAGAATGTCTCTCGTGAACGCCTTCCATGATCGCGAAGGCTCGGTTCCCAGCAGCAAGTAAATGTTCGACTGGTTGTTCGCACTGAGTTGCAATTCCGCATCAGCGGCGATGCTATCCGGACGAACGGTATTGGGGCGGGACGGTCCATAAATGGTTACCGAGGGCCAAGTGAGCGACCGATTGCCGTCATCATCATGCGCGACCATGGGCCGATTAAATTGATAGTCGAAGTAGTCTTCAGGATCGACTTCGGCGATGGGGTAGACGTCTAATTGCTCTTTGAGGGATTTGACGGCACCGCTGGCCGCTTCTCCGGCGTCATTCCACCCCTCGAAGGCGACGACCAAGAGTCGTCCGTTCGCGAATAGGGTGTTAGTCACTTGGCTCCTTTAGGTCGAGTGCCACGAATGTCACTAGGTCAAGGATAGAACTACGATGGTGCGTTGTGACTCATTCCACTCCGGCTGCCGTTTTATGGGACATGGACGGCACCCTCATAAATTCCGAACCATACTGGATTTCCGCCGAGGTCCAGCTCGTTGAAGCGTTCGGAGGTGAGTGGACGCATGACGACGCTATGGCCGTCGTTGGCAGCGGCCTATTCAATTCAGCACGAGCTATGCAAGCCAAGGGTGTTGAACTCGATGAGCAAACTATTGTTGATCGGCTCACCGATCAGGTGATGATACAGCTGCGAGAATCCGGAATCCCTTGGCGTCCAGGCGCCCGTGAGTTGCTGCTTGAGCTTCGAGAAGCCAACATACCGACCGCCCTTGTCACCATGTCGATAGGGCGCATGGCGCACCATATCGTCGACAATCTTGGTTTCCACGGTTTCGACGCGGTGATTTCGGGAGATGACGTCGAGAATCCGAAGCCTCATCCGCAGCCGTACCATGTCGGCGCTGACGCCCTCGGCGTTGACATTGATGATTGCGTTGCCATCGAAGACTCCCCACCGGGCGCCACTTCAGCCTTCAGCGCTGGAGCAACGGTAGTGGGAGTTCCTTTTATGGTCGACATTCCCGAAGATCAGACTCATGCGCTCTGGCCGACACTTGCCGGGCGCACGCTCGAACATCTCTCAGAACTTCACGCAAAGGTAGCAACTCGATGACTGACGTATTCCGACGACAGAGCGGCGAATTCCGCGTAGGTGACCGTGTTCAGCTCACAGGACCAAAGGGCCGCCTCAACACGGTTACCCTCAAGCCTGGGGGAGCATTCCACACTCACCGGGGTGTGCTGAGCCATGACGTCATCATCGGCCTTCCGGATGCCAGTGTGGTCACGTGTTCCAACGGCATCGAATATTTGGCGATGCGACCGCTGCTCACCGATTTCGTCATGTCGATGCCCCGCGGTGCCGCAATTATTTATCCGAAGGATGCCGCACAGATCATTGGCCAAGCCGATGTATTTCCGGGAGCCCACGTTGTGGAGGCTGGTGTTGGCTCCGGCGCACTCTCCCTGTGGCTTTTGCGCGCCATCGGACCGAGTGGCCAGTTGAGTTCATTCGAACGACGTGAAGAGTTCTCAGAGATTGCTCAGTCGAACGTTGAAGCATTCCTCGGCGCGAAGCCCGAAAACTGGTCGGTAACTGTTGGTGATCTTCAGGAACAACTGCCAGCATCCGTTGAACCTGGGTCTGTCGACCGTGTGGTTCTCGACATGCTCGCTCCGTGGGAATGCATCGAAGAGTGCGCCACCGCGCTGACGCCAGGCGGAGTGCTGCTGTGCTACATCGCCACCGTCACACAGCTGTCACGTGTTGCTGAAGCGATTCGCGCAACCGGACTCTTCACTGAACCTGATTCCAATGAAACTATCGTGCGCGGCTGGCACGTCGAGGGCCTTGCCGTTCGTCCAGATCACCGCATGGTTGCCCATACAGGGTTCCTGATGACGGCGCGCCGTCTGGCGCCCGGCTCCGTATTGCCGGAACTCAAGCGCCGCGCATCCAAAACTGACTTCAGCGATGAGGATGTCGAGATCTGGACTCCCGGTGCACTGGGGGAGCGCAGCGCGAGCGCTAAGCGCCTGCGCAAGACTGCGCGTGAGGCGAAGGCGGCGGCTGAAGCCGCGTCTTCAGACCGGTAGAGTGATGGCGATGTCTGTGTCGATGAAAAGAGTATTTGTGCGCAAGCTTGCAGTGGTGGCCCTGAGCGCCGGAATCGTTGTTTCGTTGAGCGGTTGCGCCAACGGCCCCTTCAATCTGGCTGCGTGTACTCCGCTGTTTTCTTCGGGCAGCAACGCGGCTCTCGTCACTACCGGCGGAGACCTCAGCGCCGACCCCGAAGCGGAATTTCCGACTCCACTCATTGCCGATGGCATCTCAAGTGAGGTGACGACGGTTGGTGATGGCGAACAGCTCAACGATGGAGACGTTGCCACACTGCAAATCACGATTTACAACGGCGAAACTGGCGAACAGCTAATTTCCACGGGTCACGACAGCGCCGGTCTCCGTGTTCCCGTTACCGAGCGCGCACCGCACTTTGGCGAGATCGCACAATGCTCGACGGTTGGATCGCGCATTGTCACTGTGGGAACCGCTGGCGAGATCTTGGGTGCCGAAAATATCACTCAGAACCAGCTTCCGCTAACCGATAGTGACACCATCGTGATGGTTAGCGACGTTGAAACCCGCTATCCGGGCAAGGCTGACGGCACAAACCAGGTTCCCCCGTCCGGTCTTCCTGCGGTGGTCCTGGCACCGAATGGTCAGCCTGGCTTTACGTTCCCCGGAACAGAAGCACCGAGTGAACTTAAGGTGGCAACGCTCAAGGCTGGAGACGGTCAAACGGTAGCCAAGGGCGACCTTGCCGTGATGCACGTGAGTGGCATCGAGTGGGATGCCGACGACACCTTTACCAACAGTTGGGAAGAAGCTGGCGTTCCCGGAACCTATCTCATCGAGAGCAGCGAAACTTCGGACCGTGGACTTCCTCCGGGGCTTGCTAAGGCACTCATCGGAAAAAAGGTCGGCTCGCAGGTTCTCGTTGTTCTCCCGCCAGACGTGGGATTTGCCGAGGGCACAGCTCCAGACGGGGTGACTAGCGGATCCACATTGGTATTCGTTTTCGACATTCTGGGAATCCAAGAGCAGTAATCGTTCAACTAGACACGGCCGGGTGTCAGAGACATAGGATTTGACTCGTGCCAGTACCCAAAGTTCCCAACGAGGAGCGACTTTTTAGCTTGGTGTTAGCCTTGCTGTCGTCCGAGGCCGGACTGACGAAGAGCGAAATCTTGTCGACCGTCCAGGGCTACCGTCAACGGTTCGTGCACTCGGGCGATAACTCCAACCTTGAGCGCCAATTTGAGCGCGATAAGGATGATGTTCGCGAACTCGGGGTACCGCTCGAGACGATGGAATCTCCCGAGCAGGCTGGCAACAACCACAACCTTCGCTACCGTATTCCACGGGTCGATTACGAGCTTCCGGACGACATCAGTTTCTCGGCTGAAGAGTCGACGCTTCTCGGGCTCGCCGCAATGGTGTGGCGTGAAGGTTCGCTGTCTGAAGAATCGCGCCGAGCAATGGTCAAGCTTCGTTCGCTCGGCATTGCTACTGCCGAGCCGGTGCTGAGTTACGCCCCGCAATTGCGAGTGCGCGAACAATCTTTCGAGCCGTTGCGGTTAGCGCTCGATAAGCGGGTTTTGGTTTCGTTTGACTATCTGAAACCGGGGGAGCAGTCATCAACGCAGCGCACGGTCGCGCCGCTTGCGCTCGTTCAGCATCAGGGCCGCTGGCATTTGTATGCCAAAGATCCAGCGACAGATCGTTTTAAGACGTTCCTCCTTCGCCGCATCGTGAGCCCCGTGCGTGCAAGCAAGAAGCCATCCGATGAATCAACGGTGGATGCCGCTGCTCGCGCACTTGCCGAGCTGGAAGCTGTCTGGCAATCCAATGTCGCAGTTGTGCGAGTCGAGCCAGGAACAGATGCAGCTACCCGATTGAGCAAGCGCCGGGGCGCTACAAAACGCGCAACCGCAGACCTCGAGCTCCACTTCACCGACATTAATATTTTTGCTGATGAGCTGGCAAGTTTTGGGCCTGAAGTACTCGTGATTTCTCCTCACGCTGTACGTGCTGCCGTCATCGAACGCTTGACGAGAACGGCGGCTGACCATGGCTAAGAAAGTTCAACCACTTCGCGCGCAAGACAAGCTGGTCTATTTGCTCGCTCTTGTTCCCTATTTGATGGATCGCGATCGCGTGAGCGTATCGGAAGCCGCCGCGCACTTTGGGGTTCCTGAACAACAGATTCGGGACGCCGTGCGGTTGATTGCGGTGTCGGGAATTCCTGGCGAGACGTCGACCTATCAAGACAGCGACCTGTTCGATATCGCGTGGGATGATTTCGAAGAGAACGACCAGATCGTGCTCACCCACATGGTCGCCATCGACGACTCACCGCGGTTCTCTGCGCGCGAGGCATCCGCGCTTATCGCTGGTCTTCAATACCTCTCTGGTCTGCCAGAGCATGCTGACCGAGCTGCGATCGCGACCCTCATGTCGAAACTTTCGCGTGGAGCCTCCGCTCAGCCGACCGCAATGGGCGTTGAAGCAAGCGATCTTGATGAGACTCTTGCCCTGATTCGTGAGTCAGTTGCCGCGGGCACGCAGATCGAGTTCGACTACCTCAATTCGCGGGGAGAGTCAGAGCGTCGCCGCATCGATCCGCTGCGGGTTGAATCTGTGGACACTGATTGGTATGTCCGGGGTTGGTGTCACTCTCGGGAAGACGTGCGAACGTTCCGTCTTGACCGCATCTCATGCCCGACAATGACTTCGGCACCGATCACCCACACCGCGGCCGATGTGAGCCTTCCAGAGACTCTCTTTGACGCGTCGCCAGAAGACTGTGAGGTCACCATCGAGGTCGTGGAGAGTGCGATCCCTCTCTTGGGAGATTATGTAGCAGACAATGCGCGATTGACTCCTGCAGGGGAGCGCGTACGCACCACGGTTCGTGTTCCCCATTTTCACGGGCTGAAGCGCCTCATTGCTGGGCTCCCGGGCGTTGTGACTGTTGTTGGCCCCGCTGAAGCTCGTGAAGCCGTGGCGTTGTGGGCTCGCTCTGGTGTCGACCGCTATGCGGAATTGCCGTAGGAATTTACATGATTCAGTGGTGGGGATGGCTTCTGATCTGGGCGGGCCTCGTGCTCGCGCTGTTGCTCGTGCTCGGGTTTCTTGCCTACAGATTGTTTCGTAAAGCAATCGATCTGATGCACGAGGTATCTGCCGTTGTCGATAAGACTGCGGCGCTGGATGTTGAAGTCCCGGAACTATCTCAGCCACAGATTGCCATACTCACTCAGATGAGCGAGATTCGAGCACAACGCGATACCCGGCAGCGGCGTCGCTCAAAACTGAAGATCGAACGCCACGAGCGTCGCCTCGCTAGGGCTAAGCGAATCACTAAGCGCGATGCGAACTCGGCTCAATGGCCAGCAGGGTGGTCGTAGTGGGCTGGTTGATCGCTACGGCAATTGTGTTTCTCGCGCTGCTTTGGACTGCGACGAGGCTGCGCCGACGTTCCATCCGCACCATCTTGCTTACCACGGGTGCGCAAACCTCAGCCATCAGCAGCATTTATCGCCGCGGCCGACGGACTCCTCGAATTGCAGTGCGCTACACGGATAACTCCGGTACCGAACGAACAGCGGTGAAAGCACTCCTGAGCGCCGGCGACTCCGAACTGCTCAAGCAGCCTGCCGTCGTTCTTTATCATCCGAAACGTGCCGACCGTTCTGATTACGTTCTCGTCGGTTTTGGAAATCAGCCGCGCACTTGGTTCCCGGTCGATTTCGTCTCGAACACCGGCGGGAACACGACTCAAGAGTAGACAAGCCAGCCTTAAGCGCCTCGGCGAGGTGCTAGGTATGATGGCTACACGTAATCTTCGACAGTTAAAGGATGTACCCACATGCTCGGCAATCTCACCGGGGCACACCTGATCATCATTCTGGTGATCGTCCTGCTGTTGTTCGGCGCCCCCAAACTTCCTGGGCTCGCCCGCAGTATTGGTCAATCAATGCGAATTTTCCGCAGCGAGGTCAAGACCATGAAGGACGAAAACGACGGCGATGACACGACCTCGTCGACTTCGGCAGACTCCAACGATTCCACGCCTCCGAAGCCTTAGCTTTTATGCCCCGAACCAGTAGGTGGCGCAACAAGAGCGACGAACGGATGTCGCTGGGAGCGCATCTGATAGAACTGCGTAAGCGGTTGACGATTTCGGCAGTCGCGATCATCGTCACCGCTATTGGCTCCATCTTCATTGTGGAGTACGTCATCGACGCTCTGCGCGCTCCGATTACGAATATCGCGGATGCGACAGGGCGCGGCGCGGCGCTCAACTATGACGCGGTCACCCAGGCGTTCGACATTCACTTCCAGATCATCATTACGGTCGGAATTGTGGCCGCTAGCCCCGTATGGCTTTACCAAGTGTGGGCGTTCTTGGTTCCTGGTTTGGTCCGAAAAGAAAAGCAGTATGCGATCGGGTTCCTTTCAGCCGCTATCCCATTGTTTTTAGCCGGGTGCGCTGCGGGGTGGTTCATCATGCCAAACATCGTGACGCTGCTGCTCAGTTTCGCCGGTGATCAGGATCTCTCGAATTTGAACGCCAAGTACTACTACGACTTCATCGTCAAGCTCATGTTGGCGATCGGAATCGCGTTCGTTCTTCCCGTTTTTATTGTGCTTCTGAACTTTGTTGGCGTGCTCTCGGCCAGCGCGATTCTCAAAGGCTGGAGGGTGGCGATACTGGCGATCTGTCTCTTCACTGCAATGGCAACCCCTGCAGCGGATGTCATCTCAATGTTCCTCCTCGCCATCCCCATGGTGATCCTCTACTTCTCAGCCGCCCTTATTGCGTGGCTCCATGATCGTCGAGCGGCGAAACGGGCGGCACGATTCGATGCCGAGCTCGGCGCCGATCTCTAGTCGCCAACCGTGCGGGATACGTCCGGCTTCGCCGTCACCGCTTAGGCTGTAGTCAATGAGTGATCTGTCTCCCGCCGAACGTTTCGCTGCGGCGAAGAAGCGTCGCGGTTACCCCGTGCTTGAAGCTTTTCGTGCCAGCCAGCGTTTTGATCTTGACGAGTTCCAGGTTTTGGCGTGTCAAGTCGTGGAGGATGACAAGAGCGTCTTGGTGGCAGCGCCAACGGGCGCAGGTAAGACAATCATCGCCGAGTTTGCCATCTACCGCGCGATGCAACTCGATGGGCCGAAGGTGTTTTACACCGCCCCGATGAAGGCGCTCAGTAACCAAAAGTTCCAGGAACTGGTCACCGAGTACGGTGCGGAAAATGTTGGACTCCTCACAGGGGATACCAACGTAAACGCAAGCGCGCGCATTGTCGTGATGACGACAGAAGTATTGCGAAACATGCTGTACGCGAAGTCTGATTTGCTTCGCAATTTGAGCACCGTCGTCATGGATGAGGTGCATTTTTTGGGCGACCGCTTCCGCGGTGCGGTGTGGGAAGAAGTAATCATCCACCTGCCAGACGACGTTCGCATGGTGTCGCTCAGCGCCACCGTGTCGAACGCTGAGGAGTTCGGCGACTGGTTGCAGGCCGTTCGCGGCGACACCGAAGTTATCGTCTCAGAACAGCGCCCTGTGCCCCTAGAGCAGCACGTTCTGGTGAGCAGCAAGCTTGTCGACCTATTCGATTCGTCTGGACTGGCCGCAACGAACAGAGTCAACCCCGAACTCGTACAGATGGCGCGGTTTGGCGGGCGAAGTCAGAGCGTGCGCAATCGCAAAAATAGCAGTCGTTACGAATCCCGTGGCGGTCGCCCGGCACGCACCAAGATGGACCGCGCGGATGTTGTCGCGATGCTGTCATCCAAAAATCTCGTTCCGGCAATTTTCTTCATTTTCAGTCGCATGGGTTGCGATCAGGCGGTGAACCAGGTTCTCCGTGCGGGTGTTCGCCTCACGACGGTGCAGGAGCGTGATGAGATTCGCGAGATCGTGGAGGCACGTTGCCGCACTCTTCTCGATGAAGATCTCGCGGTTCTCGGCTATTGGGAGTGGCTCAATGGGCTCGAGCGCGGTGTCGCCGCCCATCATGCCGGCATGCTGCCTGCCTTCAAGGAGGTCGTTGAGGAGCTCTTTCAGAAGAAGCTTGTCAAAGCAGTCTTTGCGACCGAGACTCTTGCTCTCGGCATTAACATGCCGGCGCGCACCGTCGTTCTTGAGAAGCTCGAAAAGTTCAATGGTGAGGCTCGGGTACCGATAACTCCAGGGGAGTACACCCAACTCACGGGGCGCGCTGGCCGTCGCGGTATCGATATCGAAGGCCACTCCGTCATTCAGTGGGTTGACGGTCTCGATCCTCAAGCCGTCGCTTCTTTGGCATCCCGCCGCACTTACCCTCTCAATTCGAGCTTTAAGCCGACCTACAATATGGCGGTTAACTTAATTGAACTCTTTGGTCGCGAACACACGCGCGAAATCTTGGAGTCGAGCTTCGCGCAGTTCCAGGCCGACCGCGCGGTCGTCGATCTTGCGCGCAAGGTGCGTTCACAGAAAAATTCGCTCGAGGGCTACGAGAAATCGATGCAGTGTCATTTGGGTGATTTTGCTGAGTATTCGCGCATTCGTCGGGAATTGAACGATCTTGAGCGCAAAACGACCCCGAAGAATGATCCGAGCCAGCGAGCCGATCGGGATCGGCGCCAGCGCAAACTTGCAAGCCTTCGCAACCAAATGCGCAAACATGATTGTCATGCGTGCCCCGAACGTGAGTCTCATGCTCGCTGGGCTGAACGATGGTGGCGCCTCAAGCGCGAGACCGATCAGCTGAGTCGGCAGATTCAGAATCGCACCGGCGCAGTCGCGAAAATCTTTGATCGAGTTACTGATGTATTGACGCAACTTAATTACATTGAGCCTGGCGCAAACGGCGAGATGACGATCAATGCTCACGGCAGAATCCTTCGGCGCATTTATGGTGAACGCGACCTACTGGTTGCTGAATGTCTTCGCCACGGTTTTTGGAAAGATTTGGATGCCGCGTCGATGGCGGCCATGGCGACCACGCTCGTCTACGAACCTCGCCGCGACGAAGGAGACCTCAGCGATCGTTACCTTCCTCGCGGCCCGTTCCGCGAAGCGTTCGATAAGACCTCAACGTTATGGGCGCAGCTTGATGACCTCGAGCGCGACAACCGTCTGCCAGGAAGCCAACCACTGTCAACGGGCCTTTCGCTCGCGATGTACCGCTGGGCCAACGGAGCCAATCTCGACTCGGTTCTTGATTTGGCGGATATGGCGGCAGGCGACTTTGTTCGATCGACTAAGCAGGCGATCGATCTTCTCGATCAGCTCTCAGTGGTTGCTGACGGTGACGTCGGTCGCACAGCGCGCCAAGCACTCGATGGCATCCGCCGTGGAATAGTCGCCTACAGTTCTGTCGCTTAGGCTCAACGAGTGATGCTCCACAAACCCGTTGCTGTGCTGCCCCTGTGGGCAGCAGTAGTTACCGCACTCGCTTCGGGCCCCGTGCTGGATGCAGGATTCCCTGACAAAGATGTGTGGCCAATGACTTTCGTCGGCATCGCCCTGGTGTTGATCGCCGCACGTGGTCGAAGTGTCGGTGGTTCTTTGCTGATCGGGTTCTTGGCTGGCTCAGCATTCTATTTCACGCATATTCAGTGGGCGTCGTTGTTTTTGGGTCCGGTACCGATGTCTGCCCTCTCGATTCTTGAAGCAATGTTCTTCGCTGTCGGGACGTTGGCGATTGCCTTGGCCTATCGGTGGTTACCACGCGTGTTTGGTGTTGGTTGGGCAGCCACGATCGGACTGTCGATTGTCATTGCTGGTTTGTGGACAGCTCGAGAAGCGTGGGCAAGTGTGTGGCCCTATGGCGGATTCGCTTGGGGACGGGTGGCGCTTTCGCAATCGGATAGTCCCCTTTCAGAATTATTCGCGTGGCTGGGTATTTCGGGCGTCAGCTTTGTCATGGTGTTGGTCGTCTCCCTGACGCTGGCAGCAATCGAATATTCGTGGACGCGATATCGCGAGACTCCGCTCGATGAGCGATCTCAGCATGTCTCCCGTGCGTTGCGCACCGCCTTTGTCCCCGTGGCAATTTTTGCGATTCTCGTCAATATTCCCGCGTTTGCAGTGACCACCGAAGGATCGCTGCGGGTAGGCGCAGTGCAGGGGAGCGGTAAAGCCGCCTACTTTGATGAGCGTGAACGCGGTGATCTCCTGAATGCTCAGCTTCAAGCGACCGAACCCTTGTATGGCGAGAAGCTTGATCTCGTGGTGTGGCCAGAAGGGGGAACTGATATCTCGCCGCTGAGCAACAGCTATGCCGCTGCCGCGTTCGACTTTGTTACCAAGCGCGCTGGGGCGCCGCTCATCTCTGGTGATATTACCGAGCGCAATGACAACGTTTACAACAGTCAATTGCTGTGGATGCCGGGAGAGGGTGTTGTCGACATTTATGACAAACGTCACCCTATTCCGTTCGGCGAATATGTTCCCAACCGTGATTTCTGGTCTCAGTTTGCGCCCGACCTCATCGGACTCATCGCCCGCGATTACACAATTGGGGCAACAGACATGGTCTTCGACGTCAACGGGGTGACCGTCGGCGTAAACATCTGCTTCGATATCGTGGATGACCAAATTTTGACCGAGTCAGTCGAGCAGGGGGCGCAAATCATCATTGCGTCGTCCAATAATGCAGACTTTGGGCGAACCGATGAGAGCGCCCAACAGCTCGCGACCGCGCGAATTCGGGCTCTCGAGCTCGGCCGAAGCGTCGTGAACATTTCGACAGTAGGACTGAGCGCGATTATTGCGCCAGACGGAAAAACGATTGCTGAGCTTCCTTGGTATACACCGGCAGTCATGCTCGAAGATGTCCCGTTGAGCAGCACGATCACCCCTGCAGTTGTCTGGGGTCGTGAACTTGAGTGGCTTGTCTCAGGAATTGGGCTCGGCGCACTCGTCGTCGCTGTACTTGTGGGTCGGAGAATGAATGCCTAATGTCATCGTAATAGTGCCCACCTACAACGAAATCGAAAATGTATCGGCCATCGTCGGGCGACTGCGGCAAGCAGTGCCACGAGCAGACGTCCTCGTCGTTGACGACTCAAGCCCTGACGGAACAGGGGAGCGGGCTGATCAGCTGGCGTCTGCTGACCCCGGTGTGTCTGTGCTACATCGCCCCAAGAAAGAGGGCCTCGGCAGGGCGTATCTTGCTGGGTTCACGTATGCGCTCAACCACGGCTATGAGTACGTCGTCGAAATCGATGCGGACGGCTCACACGACCCCACAGACTTGGCCGCCATGATCAAGCTCGCGAAGGCAGGAAACGACCTAGTCATTGGATCTCGCTGGGTCAGCGGCGGCTCGGTAAAGAACTGGCCGTGGTTTCGACACAGCGTCTCGCGCGCCGGTAACGCCTACGCACGGGTGGTGCTCGGTTCACACATCCACGATCTCACTGCGGGATACCGAGTGTTCCGCGCTAGCGCACTCAGAGACCTAGGCCTAGAAGGGGTCTCGTCGCAGGGATACTGCTTCCAAGTGGAACTGGCCTGGAATCTCGAACGTGCGGGCTACCGAGTGGTTGAGCATCCGATCACATTCGTTGAGCGTTCAACGGGCCGGTCAAAAATGCATGCAGGAATTGTTGCAGAGGCACTGCTCAGGGTCACCGGCTGGGGGCTATCGGCGACCCTGAGAACAGTACGTCGTTAAGCGCCGATCTTCTGCTGACCGCGACGAGCGCGGAGGAAGTCAAGGCGCTCCTGAAGAAGCTCTTCCAGTTCGGGACGCGTGCGACGCTCAAGGAGCATGTCCCAGTGGCTACGGGGAGTTTTAACGTCAACGAGATCGAGTTCGACGAGTTCGCCATCGCTATCGAGGAGCGTTCCCTCCTGACCAGTCTTGGCATCGTGCCACTGCTGGGGCACCTCAGCGTCGGACGAAAACATCACTTCAAAAGTGTTGCCGTCTGCTGCTCTGTATGTGCTCTTTTTCCGCGGGGAAAACTCGACACCCTCTTCGCTCTGTAGGCTTTGGGTTCCAAGTCTCATGCCGCGCAAGCTGCGATCTGCCATCGTGTGGCCTCCTTCAATTCGCGGTTTCTACAAGTAATAGACCCTCTTGCTGAACGAATGCTTCCAAGCGCGCAGTGTTCACAGCGAGTTGTCAGTCTTTAACAACGTTTTCGCTGCTGAGACGTGGAATATGCACTGCCTGCTTAGGCTCGCGATTCCACGACTTCGAGGGCAAAATCTGCTCGATCGGTGACGATTCCATCGACTCCAAGATCGAGCAAGTGACGCATTCGCTGCGGTTCATTGATTGTCCAGACGTGCATCTCAAGTCCGAGAGCGTGCACACGTTGAATCATCCGCTGAGTGGTCACCCGCAACCCTAGCGCCTTCTCGGGCACTTGGATGGCGACAAGCCCGCCCAAGGCACGACGCGTTGCCGGCGAAATACCCGTCTTGGCGCTCAATAGCGCCACCATAAAACGACGAGCGGATGCCGAACTCGCCACTCCGGGCAGTTGTTCGACGGTCGCGGCTCGCCGTTTCTCATCAAACGACGTCACCAGTACGCGATCTAGCGCAGAAAGATCGCGGATAGCGCGAACGGTCGGCAATACTGCCCCGCGAGATTTGACGTCAATATTGAAACGGGTCTCGGGGAAAGCATCTAGAGCCTCGGATAAAGAACAGAAGCCCTGACCGTCGCCCAGATCGATGCGACGCAACTCCGCCATCGTCAGTTGCTCAACCTTGAGATCTCGGCCGGCAACGCGCGCAAGGCTGGGATCATGGGAGACGACTGCAACACCATCGAGACTGGCGTGAACATCCGTCTCAATGTATTGAGCTCCGACGGCTACTGCCTTGGCGAAGGCAAGCATCGTATTTTCGGGTACATCCACCGCAAGCCCTCGGTGCGCGAGCACGCGAGGACTCGCGGGGGAGAGGTACGACGATTTGCCGCTAGCGCGCGACTGGTCCTTTGCCACTAAAGAATCCTTCACCAATGCCTTTAAGTGCTTCCGTCAGTTCAGACGGAATGATCCACATTTTGTTGGATTCACCGTTTGCAATCTTAGGCAGCGTTTGAAGGTATTCGTACGCAAGGAGCTTCGGATCGGGGTCACCTTCGTGGATGGCCGCGAATACAGTTTTGATCGCGGCCGCTTCGCCATCGGCGCGCAATACTGCCGCCTTTGCTTCACCTTCGGCTTCGAGAATCGCTGCTTGACGGGAACCTTCGGCCTCCAGGATGGCGGCCTGCTTGGTGCCTTCAGCGGTAAGGATCTGCGCCCGACGGTCACGCTCGGCACGCATCTGCTTTTCCATCGAGTCCTGGATCGACAGGGGCGGGTCAATTGCCTTGAGCTCGACTCGTCCGACGCGGATACCCCACTTGCCTGTTGCTTCATCGAGGACGACCCGCAGTTGCGAGTTGATGTTGTCGCGGCTCGTGAGGGCTTGTTCGAGGTTGAGGCCACCGACGACGTTACGAAGAGTCGTGGTGGTCAGCTGCTCCACTGCCCCAAGGTAGTTGCCGATCTCGTAGGTAGCGGCGCGAGCATCCGTGACCTGAAAGAAGACAACAGTGTCAATGGATACGACGAGGTTGTCTTCGGTAATAACCGGCTGTGGCGGGAACGAAACAACTTGCTCACGCAGGTCGATGAGCGGCAGCATCCGGTCGATGAATGGCACCAGGATGTTGAGGCCCGGCAGCAGCGTTTTGCGGTACTTGCCGAGACGTTCAACGACACCGGCCCGAGCTTGCGGAACAATGCGAATCGCACGAAACAGAGTGGCGAGAACAAAAATGGCGAGTACTACAAGGAGTATCACCACAAAGATCTGGCCTATGAAACCAGCGGGATCAATCACTTTTCTTCCTTTCTCGGCGGCTGTGGGGTCGCTCGAGGCTTGGTGCTGCGGGATTTGGATGCGCGGGGCTTGGAGGTTGGCGGGTCAACGGCTTCGTCCGGCACAGACTGTGCGCTCGTTGTGCCTGCCAATGATTCAGGCACTACCACCGCGATCGCGCCCTCAATAGCGGCTACGGCAACACGCGAGCCAACGGAGATAGCAGAGGCAGCGGAGCGGTCATCGATGCGTGCGGTCCACGTTTCACCGTTGTCGAGCTTGACTTCACCAATACCGTTGGCGAACGCGCCCGTCACGCGCCCGCCGAGCTCGTACAGTGCGTCGACGTTGCTCTTGGCCGGATCGGCCCCTTTCTCAAGATTCATCAGCAGCACCGGCCGGATGGTGAAAATCAGCAGGCCCGAGATGGCGGCGGCGAGAGCAATTTGCAGCCACCATGGCCAGCCAAGCAGGTTAGAGCCGAGGCCGCCGATGAGGGTTCCCGCGGCAATCATGAGGAAGGTGAATTCGAGAGTGAGTACTTCGATCACGATGAAGAGCACGACAAGGGCCAGCCACAGGATCCACAAGTAGTTGGTCAGATCAATGAGCATTGTGCGGCGCCCTTCATCGTTGCGCTGTTCGACAAATCTTCACTCTCGACGCTAGCACTTAGATCACTGCATGGCGCGGCTTCGACCGCTAAAGTCGTAGGGTGAATAGCGAAAACTCGAATCCTCTGGCAGCCCACTCGCTCGATGGCGCACGCGCGCTGATTACCGGTTCATCGCGGGGGATTGGCGCCGATACGGCTGCTTACTTCGCTCAAGCCGGTGCGCGCGTTGCGATTAATTACCGCAACAAGGAGGCCCGCGCTCTCAAGTTAGTCGCACAGCTCAATGAGACTGACGGGTCCGCTATCGCGATTGGCGCTGACCTCACTGACCCTGAAACGGTTGCCGCGCTGTTTGAGACGGTGAAGTCCGAATTCGGTGGCCTAGAGATTCTGGTACTCAACGCCTCCGGTGGCATGGAGGGTGGCATGGCTGAGGACTACGCCATGCAGCTCAACCGTGATGCTCAGGTCAATTTCTTGAAGACCATGATGCCGCTGCTTCATGAGGGTTCACGCGTCGTTTTCGTGACGAGCCACCAGGCTCACTTCATTCGCACAGTCGAGACGATGCCGGAATATGTTCCTGTTGCTCTCAGCAAGCGCGCTGGTGAGGACGCTCTGCGCGAGTTGATTCCTGAGCTTGAGTCTCACGGCATCGGCTTCGTTGTTGTCTCTGGCGACATGATCGAGGGAACAATCACAGCGACTCTGCTGCAGCGCGCCAACCCTGG
The DNA here is from genome assembly GCF_056675935.1 of Rhodoglobus sp. G.S.23. Classification (NCBI taxonomy): domain Bacteria; kingdom Bacillati; phylum Actinomycetota; class Actinomycetes; order Micrococcales; family Microbacteriaceae; genus Rhodoglobus; species Rhodoglobus sp. G.S.23. The sequence continues at coordinate 1,415,285 of NZ_CM155237.1, read as the reverse complement.
TGCAATCGAGGCTCGCAAAGAAGCCGCTGGTCGCCTGTACAACGTGAGCGAGTTTGCCGCTGAAGTTGCTTCTGCTGCTGTCGAGCAGGTCCCGGAGAACAACACTCGCTACGTCGGCGACGTCTCAGACTTCCTCAACCAGTAGCGACCCGCAGATGCCGGTGAACCGAACTACCAGCCGTGTGCTGTTGTTCGACCGCGAGCAGCGCTTCTTGCTTTTTCTGACGAAAGCGCCGGATACAAGCGGTGTCGCGCGCTGGCTCACGCCGGGTGGCGGCGTGGACCCGGGGGAGTCACACCACCAAGCGGCACTACGCGAGCTTGAAGAAGAAACCGGACTTGTTATCGAGGATCTCGGTGCGCCCGTGTGGTCGCACGACTTCGTAGTGGAGTGGGATGACGCTGATCATGACACCGGTCACGCCGAGTTCTACCTCGCTCACACGGATGTCTTCGAGCCGTCGCAAGAACAATGGACAGCCGACGAACGCGTCGACGTGTTAGCGCACCGGTGGTGGACCATCGATGAGTTGGCCGCCACATCAGATCGTTATGAACCCGCCGAGCTTGTCGGCGTCATTCGAACGCACCTTCAGGAGATGAACCGATGAGTCGTCCACTACCGCACTACTCGGTGCCTGATGTAGAGTACTTGAATGAGATTGAGTTCGACACCATCACCAATGATGATGCTGTGGCGCTGGGGCTGATTGCCGTACAGGTCATTCAGGAATGGGATCTCAATCTCGCAGTTGAAATCGTTCTCCACGGTGACGTTGTCTTCAAGGCGAAGCTGAAGTCGACAAACGCAGACAACGACCTTTGGCTGGCGGGAAAAGCTGCAGTTGTGAACCATTTCGGCGAAGCTTCGCTCGTGGTCAAGCTGCGCCACCTCGCTGCCGGTACGCCGTTTGAGGAACGAACGGATGTCGACCACGACACGTATAAGGCTCACGGTGGATCGATTCCGCTGTGGGTCGACGGCGCCATCATCGGCACAATGACCATGTCGGGGGAGCCGGACGCAATCGATCACGAAGCCGCTGCTGAGGCGCTGGCGAGGTTCGTCAGCAGCCGTAATCCAAGTTTTTAGTGTGGTGCTGCCGCGAGCACGGGTCGAGCCTCGCATCTCCAAAACTGATAATTAGTTGACAGACGCTCAAGTTTTTGTTTAGCCTATCCATGTGGCTCAGGCCTGAGCCTTCGACGCCACCGCAAGGTGCAATCACTAGTGACTAAGTGGGGGAGCGCCATGAGCGCGGTACGCAGCGGCCTGTACATGGTTTCCGCTGCGGCCGCCGTCGTGGCGATACTGACCGGATGCACCGGCATCTCAGAGGCAGACGTCGAAGTCAGAGTTCACACGCCGAACCCCACAAACACGGCTAGAGATTCCGTTATGTCAGAAACTCCAGAATTGATGGCGTTCGACACCGGGGGCGAAGTTGTCCTAGCGACGAGCACCAATGCCGGCGGCTCTATCGATGTGTCGCCATTCGCCCCCACAACAGGACGAATCGCAGTGTATTCAGATTGTGTTGGCCCCGGCCGCATGACAGTGTCGATCGGTGACGTCGCACAGTCTTCTCACGACTGTCGCGAAAGCTCAGATGACGCAGTCCACCTAGACCAGCTGGATATCGATCCCAGCGGCAGCTATTCAATCGCAGTGACGACCGACAACCAGCAGCCCTGGACCGTCACGGTCGTCGCGTTGCCGCCGTTGCAGCCCTGACCTCTGCCGCCCCTCTCAAGGACGTATTTAGTATCCGATAATGCACATTATGTCAGCTCAAGGAGGAAAGCACCCCTGCGCGTGTTGCCCGACGACCAATCGCGACGAACCTGGCCACTCAGTGCACGCCCACGCCACGATTGCCTCATTGGGCTCCTGGCGACTAATGGCCTAGATTTCACGGCAGCACAATCCTAGAACCGAGAAATGGACTTTAGCTCACCAGTTCTTGCCGTCTCGTGGCTGACCGGGAACGCGAGTCTGCAGAGAAATTCGTGGCGGACCAACAACCCCACCCGACCACAAGACGAGAAAGGGCGGTCGGCAGGACCGCCACTCCCCCGTGTCGTGCCGCGAACTCGCTGCGAGTGCGCGGCCAGCCCTCAGGGACGCACGCTCATTCGGCTCTAGGAATGAGATCGACTTCGCTACTTGAAAGCGTTGCTTGAGTCCGACGACGCTTCTCTCAGCAAAACAATCAGCCATCTGGAGCATGCCTCCCAGCCGAATACCAAAGCCTCTGGCGCTCGTTGTTTGCGCTCACACCCCTCGGCGCCGAAAGGAGATCCAACCGAGCAATAGGCTCCCGAACGCCCACAGAGCCAACACTGCCATCGATTCGTGAGGTCGAAGCTGCAGTACGTCGCCGAACTGGAAGAGTGGCATCGTCTCGTTCAGGCCGATCATGCTCGCCGCGTCTGGCCCCGACGGAAGTAGCGAAATAGCGTTGAGGGGCCACAAGAAAACAGTTCCCCGCGCTTGAATCTGAAGCGGCCCAAACACACTGGGAACGATTATGAAGATCAAGGCTAGCGCCACAATCGCGGCTGCCGACGAGCGAGCGATCAATCCGATTCCGCAACCCAGCGCTGACACCAGCCCGAAGATTAGTGTTCCTTTTGCTAGTGAGATTGCCACAACCGGGGCGTCAAGGTCAGCGGGGAAGCCGAACCGCTGCTGTAGCTCTGTCACCACTACGGCTGTCACTGTCAGCGAAACAATGCCCACCCCCATCGACATAGCCACGACGACACCCGTCTTCGCCAGCACCAGCCATCCGCGCTTGGGGACGGCGACAACCGTAGGCCGAATGTTTCCTGTCGAGAAGTCTGACGTCATCACGAGAGCACCGAGGGCCGCGAGGAAATACTGCGCGAGCGCGAGCCCCCCGGTAATCGCAGAGGACTGTTCGTGGAACGTGACGCGAGCCAGGTCGCCGGGAAGGATCGGAGGAACTAGAACTTCATCGGGAATTCGGCCCGACGCATACTGGTACCCCAACACGACAATCGAGATACCGCTCAGCGCCAGTAACCAACGAGCTGAAGGCATCGACAACGCCTTAACAGACTCAGCGTGCACTACGCCCCAGAACGTCAGCCCCGGCCGGAGCGGCCTCGCGCCATCCTTTGTCTGAAAGCGGCGAGTTCGTCTTGCGCTCAGAGCCCTGGGGTAAAGAGATCGTTTCGAAAAGATAGACGTGCCGGCCCCAAGTGCCAGAAAAACAAAAACGAATAGGCAAAGGAATCCGATTGATTGATCGAGGGTTGAAACGACCGTACCGCCCAACACGAAGGGTTCCGCCGGAGGGAGCGTCGTAAACGCCTGAAGCGCTGATGCTGGCAGCACCGCTATAACGCCCTCAGCGGTATTCCCGCCAAACAAGAAGAGGATGCTCGGTAGCAGAAACACAATCGCCACAAGCATCACGGTGGCAGAACCACCGCTTCGCATCAGTGCACCACAGGCCACTCCAAGCACAGCGAATAGACCACAGCCCACAGCAATACTTATCAGCAGTCCGAGGGCGCTTTCCACACCAGCTTCTGAGTAGCCTCGCGATGTCAGCGTCACCGAAGAAATCCAAGCGCCGGCGAGTACACCCGGAAGAGCAGCCATCGCGGACAGGGCGATGACTGGCACAGCTTTGGCAACAACCAACAGTGAACGGCGCGGCACTGCGGAAAGAGACGCAGCCACAACGTCACCCGTGTACTCCGAAGTCATCGCAATAATGCCCAAAATCGCGGAAAGAAAAGCGAGGGGAAGCGCCGCGACCGCGATCGATTCGAAAAACACCGGTGACGCGCCCTGACCGGGAACGCCGTCTGTGTGCGACGGCACCGGGAATACACGTGCGCCAGCAAGCACGACCGGGACGATGAACATCAGTACGACAACGGCGTGCGGTGGCCGCAGCGACCAGAGCTTAACAAACTCCGAACGCATCGCACCGGCGGTAATAACAGCCCATCGGGATGTTTCACTCCTCGGGCGGCTGAAGGAAACGTGAGCACTCACGCTGATGACCCTTGCCTGTATTCGACGCTAGCGTCTGTGAGATGACGGTAGGTATCTTCCAGCGATTCAGTCTGTGTCTGGAGTTCGGAGAGCGGTATCCCCAGCGCGGTTGCACAAAGGCCGACAGCTGCGGCTGATGCGCCCTCAACGAGAAGGGTGTCATCGGTTACATCAACGATCGCACCCTGCGCAGCCATTGCGCGAGCCAGCTCTCCAGCACGAGGGCTGCGCGCTCTAATATGCTCGACGCCCTGTGCTCGAGCAAGATCAGCGAGTTTGGTGTCGGCCAGCACCTTGCCCCGCCCCACGATTACCACGTGGTCTGCGGTGAGCGCGACCTCGCTAATAAGGTGCGAGGAGAGTAGCACTGTTCGCCCCTCCGCCGCGAAAGACCGAACGAGCTCCCGAAACCAGATCACACCGCCGGGGTCCAACCCGTTCACAGGCTCGTCGAAAACATACACTTCTGGATCGCCCAGCATTGAGGCCGCAATGCCGAGCCGCTGACGCATGCCCAGCGAGTAGCCGCGAACACGACGCGACGCGACACCACTGAGTCCGACCTCTTCGAGCACAAACTCCACTCGCTCATTCGAGATTCCATGCGTGAGAGCAAGCGCGCGAAGGTGATCGAATCCCGAGCGACCCGGATGCGCGTTGCGAGCATCCAACAGCGCACCGACACGAAACAGTGGGTTTCTGATTTGCCCATAGCGTTCGCCGCCCACGAGCGCTTCCCCTGAGCTCGCCACCTCGAGCCCGAGTAAGATCCGCATTGTCGTGGTCTTGCCGGAGCCATTTGGCCCGAGGAAACCTGTTACTTGTCCCGACTCGGCTGTGAAGCTCAGGGAATCGAGCGCGAGCTTATTCCCGAAACGCTTGGTCAACTTGCGAAACTCGATCAATCAATTCCCCTTGGGCCGTGCGAAACACACGCACATGACAGAACAGCGAAACTAGCGCGATGAGCCGCCACTGCTATTTGTAGCTCGGCCACACCTGGGTATAGCCGCCGCAGGAAGCGTGCGCATTCACGATATTGGCACCTCCGTTGACGTAATACCAGCCACCAAGATCAGTCCACGAAGCAAAGGGCCATGCTGCATGGCAAGTTACGTTGACACGTGCATATCCGACACCGGAACATGACGCCGTTGCGATGTTGTTAAGGGATCCGGCGCCCCAACAGTTCGCAGCGGCGTTCGCAGGCGCTGCGATAAGCAGTGGGCTGAGCAAGGCAAGCCCAATTGCGGCGATTAGTCCTCGCGAGCGGAGCTGTGAAATTTTCATAACTATTCCTCTCATTTAGATTTATAGAAGAATACTCACACTATGAGAACGAATTGTCTACCCCTGTGCCGAGAAACCTCAGAGCGCTTTCGCGATAATGGACACAAAGCATCCGCGACCCCATCGAGCCGCGACATCCGCACCGCCAGGAAGGCACCCACGATGGCCAACACGAGCAACCACGACTCCCCCAGCGCTCACGCGGCTGACGGCCACGATCTGATTCGCGTGCGGGGCGCCCGCGAAAACAACCTCGCCGATGTGAGCATCGACATTCCGAAACGTCGCCTGACGGTCTTCACGGGCGTCTCGGGGTCGGGCAAAAGTTCGTTGGTCTTCGGCACAATCGCGGCCGAGTCACAACGCATGATCAACGAGACCTACAGCTCCTTTCTACAGGGCTTCATGCCCTCGCTCGCACGCCCCGATGTCGATGTGCTTGAGGGCCTTACGACGGCGATCATCGTCGACCAGGAGCGCATGGGATCCAACGCCCGCTCGACGGTGGGCACCGCGACCGACGCCAACGCCATGCTCCGTATTGTTTTCAGCCGCCTCGGCGATCCCCATGTCGGCTCGCCGCAAGCGTTCTCGTTCAACGTGGCATCCATCTCGGGCGCAGGTGCGGTCACGTTTGAGAAGGCCGGCGTCACGACCAAGGAACGGCGCGAGTTCAGTATCACGGGCGGTATGTGCCCGACGTGCGAAGGTCGTGGCACCGTCAACGACATCGATCTGACACAGCTCTACGACGACAGCAAGTCACTAGCCGAAGGTGCCCTCACCATCCCGAACTACACCGCCGATGGCTGGATGGTGCGCATCTTCACCGAGTCAGGCTTCCTCGACCCCGACAAGCCCATCAAGAACTACACGAAGGCTGAGCTGCACGACTTTCTTTACAAAGAGCCGGTCAAGGTCAAGATGCAGTCGATCAACATGACCTACGAGGGATTGATCCCCAAGATTCAGAAGTCGATGCTGACGAAAGACCGTGAGGCGATGCAGCCCCACATCCGTGCGTTCGTCGATCGGGCCGTCACATTCACGGCCTGCGCCGATTGCGGGGGCACTCGACTCAACGAGGGTGCCCGAGCATCCAGAATCGCGGGAATCAGCATCGCGGATGCCTGTGCCATGCAAATCAGCGACCTCGCCGCGTGGGTGCGCGGCCTGAATGAACCATCCGTCGCCCCGCTGCTCGAAGCGCTGCAGCAGACCCTCGATTCGTTCGTGGAAATTGGCCTCGGCTACCTCTCTCTCGATCGTCCAGCAGGCAGCCTCTCGGGTGGTGAAGCCCAGCGCACCAAGATGATCCGCCACCTCAGTTCTTCGCTGACCGACATCACTTACGTTTTTGATGAGCCGACCATCGGCCTCCACCCGCACGATATTCAACGGATGAACGAGCTCCTGTTTCGCCTGCGCGACAAGGGCAACACGGTACTCGTCGTCGAGCACAAGCCCGAGACGATTTCGATTGCCGACCACATTGTCGACCTCGGTCCTGGGGCCGGCACCGACGGTGGCAAGATTTGTTTCGAGGGCAGCTTCGATGAACTTCGTCAGAGCGACACCGTCACTGGCCACCACATCGACGATAGGGTCTCGGTCAAAGACACGGTGCGCTCCCCTACCGGCGTCATGGAAATTCGCGGCGCGGACACCCACAACCTCAAGAACGTGGATGTCGACATCCCGCTCGGCACCCTCGTCGTGATTACAGGAGTCGCCGGTTCGGGCAAGAGCTCGCTCATCCTTGGTTCAGTCGTTCCCCGCGACGGCGTCGTGTCGGTCGATCAAGCTGCCATAAAAGGATCGCGGCGCAGCAATCCGGCAACCTACACCGGACTCCTCGAGCCGATTCGCAAAGCGTTCGCCAAAGCGAATGGGGTCAAGCCAGCCCTTTTCAGCGCTAACTCTGAAGGCGCCTGTCCCAACTGCAACGGGGCAGGCGTCATTTATACCGACCTCGGCGTGATGGCGACCGTCGCCACTACCTGCGAGGTTTGTGAGGGCAAACGCTTCCTCGCCTCCGTGCTTGAATACACGCTCGGTGGGCGCAACATCAGTGAGGTGCTCGGGATGTCCGTGTCCGAAGCCGAGGCCTTCTTCGGTGAAGGTGACGCACGCATGCCCGCAGCTCACGCCATCCTCGATCGGCTCGTCGATGTGGGCCTCGGCTACTTGCGTCTTGGCCAGCCGCTACCCACACTTTCGGGCGGTGAGCGGCAACGGCTCAAGCTCGCCACCCAAATGGCAGACAAGGGCGACGTTTATGTTCTGGATGAACCAACCACGGGCCTGCACTTGGCCGATGTCGAGAGACTCCTCGCCCTACTCGACCGTCTCGTCGATTCGGGAAAATCCGTGATCGTCGTTGAGCACCATCAGGCGGTGATGGCCCATGCGGACTGGATAATTGACCTCGGCCCAGGCGCTGGGCACGAGGGCGGTTCGATTGTCTTTGAGGGAACTCCGGCCGATCTCGTCGCGGCACGCTCGACCCTCACCTCGCAGCACTTAGCCGCTTACGTAGCTCAGCGCACCTAACGCCAACCACTCACAGCCGCTACCAGCTACCAGCTATAGATTCGGGGAATGATCGCGTGTCGCGCGGATTGATCCGGCCCGGGAAACACAACCATCACTGCTAAGTGATCGGGGTCACGCCCTTCAACAACCTCGAAATCGTCGAGACGCTCTCGGCGCACATGGCGAGACTGGCGCCTCAGGGCGTTTTCGGACCGTTGCAGTTCCTCAAGGCTGTCTGCGCTCCAGATCAGGTACTGCAGACCGACAGAACCCGACACTCGACTGGGCTGTGCATGCTTACCGCGGAGGTAAAGCTCGTAGCCTTCGCCGCCTACGAGCAGCGCGGCAGATTCATCCCGAACAGAGCACTTAAGCCCGAGAAGGTCGGAATAAAAGGCGATCGATCTATCAAGATCGGATACGAACATGACTGGGGATGAGAGACGCACAACAACTCCTCGCTAAGAGAATGTCAGCCCGCACCAGCGAGCGAGCTAACCCTGACGCCTACTTTGCACGTCAGTTCCCTGTTGGACGTCAACGCTACGCTTACCCGCAGCCCGTTCGGCAAATCTTCACTGTTTATTCAGGAAGGCCCCGGGCTTTTATCTGGTTCCATTACCCGCACGATGCAAGAAGCGCCTAGCCTGAAACAAAGCCGACCCAGTGGGAGCCATTGTGACTTTCTTCGAATCCATCGCCACAGTCTTCCGCAAGTATGCGGATTTCACCGGCGTCGCCAGTCGCTCTGAGTACTGGTGGTTCGCCCTCTTCTCCTTCATCACTACAGCGATCGCTGCAGCACTTGACCCCACCACGGGAGACAATGTAGCCGCGATTGGACTCTCAGTCGGGCTCAGCAGCGCCTGGTCTCTTGCCCTCCTCCTCCCGCAACTGGCGGTTACCGTGCGAAGACTGCGTGACACCGGTCGCAACTGGACCAACATCTTCTGGGTACTCGTGCCCATCGCAGGCCTCATCGTGCTGATCGTTTTCTTGACCCAGCCGAGCGCTCCCGGGACGTCTCGGGAACACGTATAGGCGCTTCATAGCATTCGTCGCCACGACGACTCTCATCACGACTGGAGATCATCTGCTAACAGCCTCCTACATCTCTAAGCCGGTTGTCGCGGTTTCAGCGGTAGCCTCAAATGGAATGGGTTACTTTGCACGCACCGTTCACGATGACGCTCGTGACATAGTTGCGCGAGTACTCGAGTTCAATCTACTGAACCAAAATCCACCTCCCGGTAAGAAAGAGCGCCAGATGGACGGCACAACCCGCGAGGCCCAAATCAGTGCCGCGTTCGTCACCGTTGCGGAAACACTCTCCGCCGACCACGACATGGTGGATGTACTGCACACCTTTGTTGAACGGTGCGCCGAGATCGTGTGTATGGATGCCGGCGGACTCGTACTGGTCGATGACACTGGTGAGCTCCAACTCATGACATCGACGAACGAAGCCGCAATGATGCTGGAAAGTATTCAACTCGAGGATGGGGCAGGGCCATGCATCGACTGTTTCCAGAGCGGAAATGCAGTAGCGATTGATGACATTTCGGCGTCAGTTGCTTGGCCAGTGTTCTCTTCTACCGCCGTTGGGCTGGGGTTCAACTCGCTCCTATCGATCCCGATGAAGGTCCAGGGCAGGGTGCTCGGTACGATGAACCTCTTTAGGGCCGCGAGCGAAGCCGTTAGCTCACGGGATGCCGCGGTGGCTCAAGCCCTCGCTGATGTCGCGACGATCGGGATCACCCACGAGCGCGCGCTCCACGAGGCGCACGTTGTCGAAGAACAATTACACAATGCCCTGACGAGCAGGATCGCCATAGAACAGGCGAAGGGCATCGTTGCGAACGGCTTATCGCTCAGTATGGACGATGCGTTCGGAATACTGCGCCAGTACGCCCGTGATCGCAACCTCACAATTCGGGCAACATCAGAATTGGTGAGTCGACGGGAGGTCACGGTGCAGCACATTGTTGCAGCTGGGACCAAGCAAAAATCGTCGAAACTTATCCACAATTAGGCGGCAAACGCTGGTGTACTCTTGAGGTAGTTGCTCCAGACCTTGGCAACGGAATTTGTTCCGTTTCGATCAAGGATGGCAATGCCCAAGTCAGGTACAGGCTTCACCGTCGGGGTTCTTTCCGAAAACAGTTCGCGCGAGCATCGCGTCAGTCTCGACCCGAGCGCTACTAAACACCTTGTCCAGACTGGATTTGCTGTTGTCGTCGAAGAGGGATGCGGATTAGGTGCGAGCTTCACTGATGCGAGCTATTTAGCCGCCGGAGCCAGAATCGCGACGTCCGTCGAGGTCATCGCCAGTTGCGATGCACTCGCCTCCCTCTCCCTCCCTCCTACTAGAGTCACCGACGGTCTCACCGCGGGCAGCGCGGTGATTGGTCTGCTCGACCCGCTAAATAACCTCAGCAGAGTCAAAGCATTGGCTGCCCAAGGGCTCACCCTCGTGGCACTCGAATTGCTCCCCCGAACCCTCAGCCGTGTCCAATCAATGGATGCTCTCAGCTCCCAATCGAGCGCGGCAGGCTACCGCGCGGCAATAGTGGCAGCAGAGAAATTTGGCCGCTACCTCCCCATGATGATTACGGCATCCGGAACCGCAACGCCCGCGAAGGCAATCGTTATTGGCACGGGTGTCGCGGGGCTGCAAGCAATAGCTACAACGAAGCGACTTGGTGCTGTTGTAACGGGGTACGACGTGAGAGAAGCATCCCGCACCGAAGTTGAGTCGCTTGGCGCCAAGTTCTTGACGTCGTCCGTTGCCGCTGGTGCTGGTGAAGGCGGCTATGCCCGGGCAATGACTACTGACGAGCAGGCGACCCAGCAACAAGAACTCGCAGACGCCCTTGTCGGTTTCGACATCATCATCACGACCGCGAAGGTGCCAGGACGCACTCCCCCGCTGCTCGTCTCGGAAGATACTCTCGCGGAACTGAAACCCGGAACCGTCTGCGTCGATCTCGGGGCGAGCGACAAAGGCGGAAACGTCTTTGGCTCGATCGATGGTGAAACACTCACGACCGCGAACGGTGTCGTAATAGTCGGCGGGGGCAACCTTCCCGCCGATCTCCCCTCCTCATCCTCCCTAATGTTTGGCCGAAATGTCGCGGCGGTCATCGAGACAATCGCCCCTGCGGGTGTAATCACGATCGATCCAGCCGACGAGGTCCACAAAGCGATCGTCGTTTGTCATGCAGGAGATGTCACGAATACCGCGGTGCGCACCGTCCTCGATAGCGACCCCCTCACTCCAGCCGACCCTTCGAAAGCACAGGCCAAGTAATGGAAACCCTGTACAGCAACCTCGCTATTTTCGTTCTCGCGCTTCTCGTGGGTGTCGAAGTGATCGGCAAGATCCCTTCGACGCTGCACACCCCCATGATGTCGGGATCCAATGCCATCCACGGAGTCGTCATTGCTGGCGCCGTTGTCACGGCGTCACTCGCCAATTCTCCAACCGGCTACATTCTGACCTTCATTGCGGGTGCCTTCGCTGCCGCAAATGTGTTCGGAGGGTATGCCGTGACCGACCGCATCCTGAAGATGTTTACCCGCCCGACACCGCACAAGATGGCCGACACCACGAGCGGCAAGGAGGACGCCTCATGACCGGCTTCGAGTTCCTCGTGGGCATTCTCTACCTCCTCTCGGCATCGCTCTTTGTAGTCGGGCTCCACATGATGCGTGCACCAGCAACTGCCCGAAACGGGAATCGCATCTCCGCTATCGGGATGGTCATCGCGGTCTTGGCAACGATTATGCTTTCACTCGTCTCCGACGGTGGTCAATGGATTGCGTGGGTGGCGCTCGCTGCCGGCGTGCTCGTCGGCGCGGTCTTCGGGGTATATCGAGCGCTCACGGTCAAGATGACCGATGTCCCTCAGCTCGTGAGCGTATTCAACGCCGTCGGAGGTAGCGCCGCTGCCGCGATTGCCTTCGCCGCTTTCATCATGGCAACCAGCAACGATCCACTCGACTTAACCGTCTCTATCCCCGTCGTTCTCGACGTACTCATTGGATCGATCACTTTCTCAGGATCGCTTATCGCGGCAGGAAAGCTGCAGGGCATCATCCCCGGCAACCCCGTAACGTTCCCTGGATTCCGTGTTCTTAATGCCACGATGGCTCTTATCGCCCTCGGCGCGAGCGTTGCGGCAGTCATCCTGCCCGATAACACCCTGCTCCTCGTGGTGGTTCTCGTGACCGCGCTCATCCTCGGCATTCTTATGGTGCTGGCTATTGGCGGCGCTGATGCGCCGGTCGTCGTGTCGCTCCTGAATGCACTCACTGGTCTAGCTGTGGCGATGGCTGGCTTCGCAATCAACAATCAGGCGCTCATCATCGCAGGTGCTTTGGTCGGCGCCGCTGGCACCATTCTGACGCTGCAAATGGCTCAAGCGATGAACCGCTCAGTGCTCTCGATCATCGTCGGTGGATTCGGCACCGGCGAGATTACGGCAACGGCAGGACCAGCGGATGAGGAACTCACCAATGTGCGGAGCCTCACTTCGGATGATGTCGCGATTCAACTCGCCTATGCGCAGAGCGTCCTAATCGTTCCCGGCTACGGACTCGCCGCAGCGCAGGCCCAGCACGAAGTCGCCGAGCTCGCTGCGCTGCTGATGGCCCACAACATCGACGTCAAGTACGCCATCCACCCCGTTGCTGGACGAATGCCGGGCCACATGAACGTACTCCTCGCCGAAGCCAATGTGCCTTATGAGCAGATGCTCCAACTCGACGAGGCGAATGCGGCGTTCGATAACTGCGATGTAGCTCTGGTAATCGGAGCCAACGATGTCTGTAATCCGGACGCTCGAACGCCGGGCAATGCTGTCTCAGGGATGCCCATTCTCGACGCCGATCATGCCAAAGCCGTTGTCGTCATCAAGCGATCGATGCGCCCTGGCTACGCGGGCATCACCAACCCGCTGTTCACCGATCCCAAGACGGGAATGCTCTTCGCCGATGCGAAGAAAGCACTTACTGACATCACCGTGGCTGTCAAACAGTACGTCTCCGCCTGAATCCCCTTGAAGCCACTCGGTTTCATTTTCTCAATCATCCACCACTGAAGGAATACAACGATGACCACACGTACAGCCGCAGCCCCACCACTCTCCCGGAACGAGACGGGCACGGTGGTAGAGGCTGGCAATCGAGTCGTTTCGGCTACTGGGCGCCGCGTTCTGGCAGTGTTACGTCTCGCTACCGGGTTCCTTTTCCTGTGGGCGTTCTTCGACAAGACCTTCGGTCTGGGATTCTCGACCCCAGCGGAACGAGCGTGGATCAACGGCGGAGCTCCCAGTCAAGGTTTCTTGACCGGCGATGCCGTTGTCGGCCCCTTAAAACCGGCTTTTGCTGCGATCGCCAGCCCCACCTCCGACATTCTTTTTATGCTCGGAATGCTCGGAATCGGCGTTGCTGTGATGTTGGGAATCGGCCTACGTGTCAGTGCCGTAGCGGGAACCGTCATGATGCTCCTGATGTACCTCGCCGAGTGGCCGTTCGCAGCGAACGCGGGTTCCACTAACCCGCTCGTGGACTACCACATCATTTATGCACTCGCACTAATCACCATCGCTGCGCTGTCGGCAGGAGACACCTGGGGTGTTGGCCTGGCGTGGAAGCGACTCAGCATTGTGCAGAAGATGCCATGGCTGGTCTAGCGATTCTCCCCTAGTTCCCTAGTTCCCTAGTGCCAACCGTTGACCACTGAGTAGATAGAAGAAGACTATGAAGGCAGCACGTTTCTACGGACGCAAAGACATCCGTATCGAAGATATTCCTGCACCAGAACTTCGCCAAGGGACTGTCGCTATCGACGTCGCGTGGTGCGGCATTTGCGGAACAGACCTTCACGAATACCTCGAAGGGCCCATTTTCATTCCCGCGGCAGGACACCAACACCCGCTCACTCACGAGGACGTCCCGGTGACCATGGGCCATGAGTTCTCGGGAACGATCACCGCTCTCGGTGAAGGAGTTACTGACCTCACCGTCGGCGAAAACGTTGTCGTCGAACCGTACTTTGTGTGCGGTGAGTGCGCACCTTGCCGTGCAGGCAACTACAACCTCTGCACAAAAATGGGTTTCATCGGCCTCGCTGGCGGAGGCGGAGGACTCAGCGAAAAAGTCGTCATTGAGCGTCGCTGGGTTCACCCGATCGGCGACATCCCGCTCGATCAGGCCGCCCTCATTGAACCCCTCGCCGTTGGCCATCACGCGTTCGTGCGCAGTGGTGCGAAAGCCGGCGATGTTGCATTCATCGGTGGCGGCGGCCCCATCGGTCTTCTGCTCGCCGCCGTGCTCTCAGCAGAGGGAATCACGGTAATTTTGTCCGAGCCCGGAACAGCACGGCGCGAAATGGCGTTGTCCACCGGAGTGGCCAAGCACGTGATCGCCCCCAGCGTCGAGGATGCTGTGGCTAAAGTCATGGAGCTGACTAACGGAGTCGGTGCCGATGTCGCCTTCGAGTGCTCAAGTATCAATGCAGTGCTCGATCAACTCTTTGACGCGGTGAAGCCCACTGGTGTTATCGTCAACGTCTCCATTTGGGGTCATCCTGCACAACTCGATATGCAAAAGCTCGTCCTCAAGGAAATTGATCTGCGCGGGACGATTGCCTACGCGCACGATCACCCCGCAACAATCAAACTTGTTCAGGACGGCAAGGTCGACCTCGCACCGTTCATCACGGGTCGGATACCTCTCGACAAACTCATCGATGAGGGATTCATGACGCTCATTGATCACAAGGAGACTGCCGTCAAGATCATCGTTCGGCCGGAGGTCGGCAATGTCTCATGACATGAGTGAAGCAGGCTGGTCGCCGCAAGGACCTGTAGTCGAGCTTTCCGATCAGGCAAGCCTCGGTCTGCTCGCCAGTAAAAGCTTCGGGCATCTTGCCCTCAGCAATGAGGGGCGCCCAGATATCTTCCCGGTCAACTATTACTGCGACAAAAAAACAATCCTGTTCCGCACCGCATCGGGTTCGAAGGTTCACGAGCTCACCGAGAACATTCACGTTGCCTTCGAAGTCGACCAAACGACTCCGAATGACGTGTGGAGTGTTGTTGTTCGAGGATTAGCAACAGTGCTCGATGACGCGTCGCAGGTGACAGCTCAGGCTCTCAAGACGCTGCCGGATTGGGTTCCAGTGGAGTCCTTCGTCTATATCCTGATCGAGCCAGAATCTATCCGCGGTCGCCTCTTTGAAGGCCGCCTGCCCATTGGACACAGTTAGTGTCAATAGAGTTGTTTTGTGGGTCGGCGGGAATCTGTTCCGGCCGACCCGCCAACTGTTCATTTTGGTCCGAGTGGCACTGCCACACGAGACGCGCACCGAACCGCGACTCGTTAGGCTTGACCAATGAACGCGTGCCCCTGCCAGTCGGCAGAAACCTACGAGGACTGCTGCGCTCGGTTCCACCGCGGCGACGCACTGGCTCCGACCGCTGAACGGCTTATGCGTTCGCGCTACAGTGCCTATGTCCTTGGCGAGACCGAATACTTGTTGAAGTCGTGGCATCCGTCTACTCGGCCGACGAGTCTTGAGGTCGATCCAGATGTGCGCTGGTACCGTCTGGATATTGTTGCCCGCACAGGTGGCAGCATGTTTGATGCTCGTGGCACTGTGGAATTTCGCGCGCACTACCGCAGCGACGGTGTTGCCGATCAACAACATGAGAACAGTATGTTCGTGCGGGAGAACGGCGCCTGGCTCTACGTCAACGCGGTCTAAGCATGCAACGCTCAACGAAAGGCTGAGGAGAACCGGTGAACTACATACTCTCAATTGACCAGGGAACCACGAGCACCCGGGCGATCATCTTCGATCACGATGGCACGCCGGTCACCTCTGGTCAGCTCGAACACAAACAGATCTTTCCGAAAGCTGGATGGGTCGAGCACGACCCCATCGAGATTTGGAACAATACTCGCGAAGTCATCGGCCAAGCACTTTCCAAAGCAAATGTGACCCGCCACAGCATCGCAGCCGTAGGCATCACCAATCAGCGGGAAACCGCCATCATCTGGGACCGTGCAACCGGCAAGCCCGTCTACAACGCAATCGTCTGGCAAGATACCCGCACGCAAACCATCATCGACCGCATCGCTGCTGGCGATACCGACAGGTTCAAGAAACTCACCGGGCTGCCTCTCGCAACCTACTTTTCGGCATCCAAAATTGTGTGGATGCTCGACAACGTCGATGGAGTACGCGAGCGTGCCGAGGCCGGCGAGCTCGCTTTCGGAACCCCAGACACGTGGGTGCTGTGGAATCTCACCGGAGGCCCAGACGGTGGGGTTCACGCCACGGATGTTACGAACGCCAGCCGAACGTTACTCATGGACCTCGAAACTCTCTCGTGGAGCGCCGAAATACTTGCAGAACTCAACATTCCCGCATCACTGATGCCCGATATTCGTAGTTCTTCCGAGGTTTACGGCACCGTTTCAACTTCTAGCCTGCTGCGCGAAGTGCCCGTCGCGGGAATACTCGGCGACCAGCAAGCTGCCACGTTCGGACAGGCCGCTTTTGACGCTGGCGAGTCCAAAAACACCTACGGCACCGGAAACTTTCTCCTCACCAACACCGGAACTGACATCGTGCACTCCGCGAACGGACTCATCACGACCCTGGCCTATCAACTCGGGGATGAGTCCCCTCGCTACGCCATTGAGGGCTCGATAGCAGTGACAGGGTCACTCGTTCAATGGTTGCGTGACAATCTCGGAATCATCGCTCGTTCAGAAGACGTCGAAGCGCTCGCGGCATCCGTCGACGACAACGGTGGTGTCTACTTTGTTCCCGCGTTTTCGGGCCTCTTTGCCCCACATTGGCGACCGGATGCTCGCGGTGCGATCCTCGGGCTCACGCGCTTCGCCAACAAGGGCCATATTGCGCGTGCAGCACTGGAGGCCACCGCGTTCCAGACCAGTGACGTCGTCGATGCGGCAAACTCGGATGCCGAAGTCGCAATGACTGAGCTTCGGGTTGACGGCGGGATGGTCGCAAATTCTGCTCTCATGCAGTTTCAGGCGGACATCCTCAACATGCCCGTCATACGGCCAGTGGTGGCAGAAACTACGGCACTGGGTGCGGCCTATGCTGCCGGACTAGCGGTCGAATATTGGAGCGGGCTCGACGAGTTACGTGACAAGTGGAGCGAGGGTGAACGTTGGGAACCGCAGATGGCGGATGACGAGCGCCAGCGTCTCTTGCGCAATTGGAAGAAAGCAATCTCCAAGACCCTCGATTGGGTCGACGAAGACACCGACTAGCTCCCCTTAGCGGTTGGTCGCCGCGACCCATTCGTCGAGTTTCGCACTCGCTCGCCCAGAGTCCACGAGATCTTCTGCGCGGTCGAATTGCTCTTTCAACCGTGCAAGAAGGGGCCGCTGGCTCTGTTCTGGTTCTTGAGCGAGCGTGAATGACGCAAGCCCTGCGGCCGCGTTGAGCAGTACGACATCACGAGCTGGCGACTTCTCCCCCGCCAAGACTGAGCGAATAACGTTCGCATTGTGCTCGGGGCTTTCGCCAAGAAGAGCCTCGATGGGTGCGCGCGGGATGCCGAGCTCAAGCGGATCAAGATCATGTTCGGTCACGAAGCCTCGCGACACTTCCCAGACGTGGCTGTGGCCAGTCGTTGTGAGTTTGTCTATGCCGTCATCCCCGCGGTAGACGAGCGCGGTAGCGCCGCGAGTTTGGAAGACACCGACGAGGAGACTGACGCGTTCGCGGCTTCCGACGCCGACGGCAGACGCTTGCGGGCGGGCGGGATTGCACAGTGGGCCCAAAATGTTAAACAGAGTGGGGATGGCAAGTTCGCGACGTGTCGGTCCGGCGTGGGCAAACCCGGGGTGAAACAGCGCCGCATAAACAAACGTGATCCCCACTTCGCGCAAAACTTCGGCAACCCGTTCTGGGGTGAGGTCAAGGTTCAGGCCCAAAGCACTCAGAACATCGGATGCTCCGCTCTTGCTGCTCGCCGCGCGGTTCCCGTGCTTAATGACGGGGACATCTCCGGCTGCCGCAATGATCGATGCCACCGACGAGATGTTGAGAACCGCTCCATAGGGATCTCCGCCGGTGCCGACAATATCGAGGGCCATGGGGTCGACAGGGAGTGGAAGAGCGCTAGCGAGGGCGGCATCCCGGAATCCTACGATCTCATCGACAGTCTCGCCTTTGATCCGGAGGGCAATCAGCATCGCGGCCAACTGTGCCGAAGTAGCTTCGCCGTTCATCACAGACTTCATTGCCCACTCGGCTTGGCTGATCGATAAATCGTTTCCCGAGACGAGAGAACTAAGGATTTCGGGCCAAGTTGGGGTAGATGCCATAAAGGAAATCCTACCGATGCTGTGCGACTGGCCGCGGATTGAAAAACGAACCCTGAGATATCAGCCATAATAGGTAGGTGACCACAGCTGCCCTCAATCGCTCGCTCGGAGCCCAGTCTGTCCAACGACCGAACACTGTTGCGGTCGGTACCATCGTCTGGCTCGGAAGCGAGGTGATGTTCTTCGCTGGCCTCTTCGCCATTTACTTCACTTTGAAGTCCACTTCGCCTGGATTGTGGGCGGAACAGGCTGAGAAGCTCAACGTACCGTTTGCCACCACGATCACGATCGTTCTTGTGCTTTCGTCGGTGACCTGCCAGTTTGGCGTGTTTGCTGCGGAGCGCATGCAAGTGCACCGCACCGGCAAGCTCTTCGATGTGCGCAAGTGGGGCATGACTGAGTGGTTCTTCCTCACGTACGCCATGGGCGCTGTGTTCGTCACCGGTCAGGTCTTCGAATACGCAACGCTCGTCTCTGAGCACGTCAGCTTGTCAAGCGACTCCTACGGCTCGGCCTTCTACATCACCACCGGATTCCACGGGCTCCACGTAACTGGCGGCCTCATCGCCTTCCTGCTCGTTCTTGGGCGCGGATTCGCAGTAAAGACCTTCGGCCACAAAGAAGCAACGACCGCGATCGTTGTTTCGTACTACTGGCACTTCGTCGACGTAGTCTGGATCGGCCTCTTCCTCATCATCTACGTGCTCAAATGAGAAACGGAAATAAAGTAATGGCCACATCGGCAGTCCGAGCGTCTCGCAGGTCACGACCTGCTGGTCGACGTCACCCTCTTGCGACCGTAGCGCTGCTCCTCGTCGCTCTCGTCGGAACTGGTGGCGCTTACGCGCTCTTCACTTCGAGCGCGACTGCAGAGACCAGTGCCTCGGCTGAATCGCTGGTCGAAGAAGGCGGAAAGCTATTCGCAGCAAACTGCGCAACGTGCCACGGGCTTGACCTTGAAGGCACTACTCAGGGGCCCACCCTGATTGGGGTTGGCGCTGCAGCCACTGACTTCCAGGTGGGAACCGGCCGTATGCCGCTCGCCGTTACCGGTCCTCAGGCGGAGAAGAAGCCTGTCCAGTTCACCGAAGAGCAAATTCTCGCGTTGTCAGTGTTCGTAGCATCGCAGGGCCCCGGCCCCGCCATCCCCGCCGACATGTACCTCACAGGCGAAGGCTACGACGTTTCCAACGGTGCCGAACTGTTCCGCATCAACTGCGCGATGTGCCACAACGTTGCTGGTGCCGGTGGAGCACTCACCGAGGGCAAGTTTGCCCCGTCCCTAGCTGGTGTAACACCGAAGCACGCCTACGAAGCAATGCTCACCGGCCCGCAAAACATGCCCGTGTTCAACGACACCAACCTCTCCCCTGAGGAAAAAGCAGACATCATCACGTACCTGAAGTACCTCGATGAGACTCCTTCGGTTGGCGGCTTCACGCTCGGTTCACTCGGCCCTGTTTCCGAGGGTCTGTTCATTTGGATCTTTGGCCTTGGCGCGATCGTGGCAATCACGGTCTGGCTCACGGCTAAGTCAAACTAGTTAGCGACCGCTTCACAGCGGACGGTTGAAGGGATAAGAATGGCAGACGACCACGGCGATACCGCCGGCAGCATGGCTGCGGGTAAGGACGTCGCGCAGCACAGCGCTACTGCACACGATGCAGGCACCGCTGTCGTCGCAACCGACGAAGTACCCAACCCGGGGTTCCCTCCGTACCGCCCGCGGGTGACGGATCTTGACCCCAAGGTTGACAAGCAGCAAGAGCGTCGAGTCTCAGCGCTATTTTTCCTTTCCATCATTGGTAGCGTTCTCGCTGTAGCGGCGTACATTGCGTTCCCTATCGAGCCCGGCAATATGGACTCGGTTCGCAACAACACGATGTTCCTCGGACTCGGAATAACTCTCGGACTCCTTGGCATCGGCGTCGGTGCCGTTCACTGGGCCAAAGCGCTCATGGAGGGGCACGACCTCGTTGAGCAGCGTCACAGCACTCGAGGTAGCGAAGAAACTCGCGCCAAGGCCGTCGAAGTCTTCACCCTGGGCAACAAGGAATCAGGCTTCGGCCGTCGCACCTTGCTGCGCAACACCCTCATCGGCGCTCTTGTCGTTACGCCGCTGCCTGCAATCGCGCTGTTCCGTGACCTGGCACCCGCGGATGATCCGGTGAAGCTCCTCAAGCACACCTTCTGGGAAGAGGGAATGCGGCTAACGCGCGACCCCAGTGGCACCCCGATCAAGGCTTCCGACCTCACGATTGGTTCAGCGTTTCAGGTCATCCCTGAGGGAATTAACGACTCTGAACACCGCATTGAGGAAAAAGCAAAAGCCGCCGTACTACTGGTGCGCCTCAAGCCAGAAGATCTCGAAGTCTCCGAGGGTCGCGAAGACTGGAACTACGACGGAATCGTCGCTTACTCCAAGATTTGCACCCATGTCGGATGCCCGGTCGCGCTCTATGAGCAGCAGACCCACCATTTGCTATGCCCCTGCCACCAGTCGCAGTTCGACATCAAGCGCGAAGCAGCAGTTATCTTCGGGCCAGCAAAACGTCCACTTCCGCAATTGCCGATCACGGTCGACTCCGAGGGCTACCTCATCGCACAGAGCGACTTCCGTGAACCCATCGGACCAAGCTTCTGGGAGCGCAAGCTATGACAACCACACCCACCCAGGACGCACAGTCAAAGTCGCGCGGACAGCGCTTCACTTCAGCTGCCGCGAACTACATTGATGAACGCACGAGCATCTCGGGCCTCGTCAAAGAGGTCGGTCGCAAGATCTTCCCCGACCACTGGTCGTTCATGCTCGGCGAGGTCGCTCTCTACAGCTTCATCGTCATTCTGCTCTCAGGCACATTCCTGACGTTCTTCTTCGAAGCGTCCATGGTTGAAGTTCACTACGAGGGTTCCTACGCACCGCTCAAGGGAATCCAGATGTCTGCCGCGATGGCATCGACTCTCGATATTTCATTCGATATCCGCGGTGGACTGCTCATGCGCCAGGTGCACCACTGGGCAGCGCTGCTGTTCGTGGCTGCTATCGGACTGCACATGCTCCGGGTGTACTTCACCGGCGCGTTCCGCAAGCCGCGTGAGATTAACTGGTTCATTGGCTTCGTGCTCTTCATCCTCGCGATGGCTGAGGGCTTCACCGGCTACTCGCTCCCCGACGATCTACTCTCCGGCAACGGACTTCGCATCATTGATGGAATGGTGAAGGGAATCCCGGTTATTGGTACCTGGATTTCGTATCTGCTCTTCGGTGGGGAATTCCCCGGTGTAGATATCGTGAGCCGCCTGTACATCCTGCACATCATGCTGCTGCCGGCGATCATTATTGCTGCCCTCGGCGTCCACATGCTGTTGCTCGTGATCAACAAGCACACGCAGTTTGCTGGTCCGGGCCGCACCAACGACAACGTCGTCGGTTCGCCCGTAATGCCCGGTTTCGCGGCGAAAGCCGGTGGATTCTTCTTCATCGTCTTCGGTGTCATCACCTTGATCGCGTCGACGTTCTCGATCAACCCGGTGTGGGTCTATGGACCCTACGACCCCTCCCCCGTCTCTGCCGGTACTCAACCCGACTGGTACATCGGATTCGCCGACGGCGCCCTCCGGCTTATTCCACCAGGGTGGGAGACTGAGTGGTTCGGATTCACGTGGTCGTTCAACATCATTGTGCCGCTCGTCGCCCTCGGACTGTTCATCGCTGTCGTGGCCTTCTACCCCTTCATCGAGGCTTGGGTTACCGGCGACAAGCGCGAGCACCACATCGCTGACCGTCCGCGCAACGCTCCTACCCGCACTGCGATTGGTGCAGCAGGAGTCACGTTCTACGCCGTCCTGTGGGCTGCGGCCAGCTCGGACTTGATAGCAACGCACTTCAAGCTCTCGATCGAGGGCGTTATCCACTCATGTCAGGCTCTGCTCATCTTCGGACCGATCATCGCTTACTTCCTCACGAAGCGAGTTTGCCTTGGTCTGCAGAAGAAGGACCGCGAAATCGCGCTCCACGGCTACGAGTCAGGTCGAATCGTGCGCCTTCCGCACGGTGAATACATTGAGGTCCACGAGCAACTCGACGAGTACGAACGTTGGAAGCTTGTTAACTTCACCGACTACAAGCCGCTGACGATCCGCCCCAATGCTGACGGCAAAATCACTGGTGGCCAGCGCCTCCGTGCCTCAGTTTCGCGGTGGTTCTTCGAAGACCGAATCGCTCCCGTATCTCAGGGTGAGATCGAACAGTCGAAGGACGCGCACCACTAAGCGTTCCTCACACGAACGGTTGTGGGCCTTGTCGGATACTCTCCGTCAAGGCCCACAGTCGTTTAACGCGGCGGTGTAAAACAAGACGGCAAGTGCGGTATTCCACGGTGCCGTTATGAGTCATAGTCAAAGCCACCGTGCTCTGCTGCGCTCTGTGATGCAGCGTGGCGCGTGGTACCGGGGTTCGGTTACTCGGTCGGTCCAGCCCATTCACGAGGTTCGCTCCCCCGACGTTGTGCAGCGCCAGAGCAAATTTGGCCGTGGAGGCTAGCTAGGTCACAGCCGCTACTCGGTCTCTCATTGCGTCCTCGGAGCTGCCTAAACGCCAGTGAAGAGGCGGAGCGCTGCACGGGACGCTTACTTAGAACCACCAAAATAACTACGGGTGGCGAAGCTTTCCCTAGGGGGCAAAAAGCGTTCTAGTCGAAGACTCGCTTGAGGAAGTCAGCGGTCGAGCGGTAGCCGATGCGTTCAAAGAAGTCTGCGGATCCACGGCTCGGAACTGTGAGCTGACGTACTCCGCGTTCCAGGCACACTGCCTCTACAGCTTCAACGAGACGCGTGCCGATGCCGGAACTTTGGACGGTTCCATCCACAACAAGTTCTTGCAGCTGCGCTGAGCTGCCGTTGGTGTGGAGAAGGTGCGCGATAGTTGCGAAGGCATACCCCACGACGCCGACCTCGGGGTGTTCAGCGACAAGCATGAGTGTCGTTGCACCATCGTCGACCGCGTGCGAGAAGCTCGCATCAAATGCGGCACGGTCCGGAGCGTACTCAGTACCTAGCTGCTTCAGTAACTCAAATACTGAGCCCGCATCGGCAGCGGTGGCAGAACGTATCTGCACTGTCTTAGCGTGCGAAGTATCCGCGGTAGTACTCATACGTCCACCCTACGAGGCTTACGATGAGAATTCCGCCACCAATGAACGAGATCCACGGTCCGATTGCGACGCCCAAGAAGACGAGCGAGACGGATGCCGCGAGAACGATTGGCCACCAGCTCCAGGGGCTGAAGTGCCCTTGCTCGGCATCGCCGTCTTCGATGTTGGCATCGAGGCGGTCTTCTGCGAGCTCGCCACCCTGTGCATCATGCACCTTACCTAGGTAGAAGGCTATTAGCGCCCACAACAGGCCGCTGAGGAGCAGCGAGATGGTTCCCACCCATTCAACGCGCTGATGAGCCTGGTCGATGAGCGACCAACCGGTGTACAGCGCGGCCAGGACGAAGAAGAATACGGTGAGAATCCAATAAAGCTTGACGTTAGCCCTCATGAGCTATTTCACCTTCTCATCTGCAAGATCATAAACCGGCGCTTCGGGGGCATCTTTGCCTGGGCCAATGCCCACGGGGATACCAGCTTCAGGGTGGTTCAAGTCGAATGCCGGGGATTCGGAACGAATTCGTGGGATCGACGTGAAGTTGTGCCGTGGTGGCGGGCAGCTTGTCGCCCACTCGAGTGAACGTCCGTAGCCCCACGGGTCATCGACGGTCACGCGCGGCGCCTTGCGAGCGGTGATGTAGACGTTATAGAGGAACGGGATCATCGACACGGCAAGAATGAACGCGCCGATAGTGGAGACCTGGTTCATCCATGTCACGCCATCCTCTTCGAGGTAGGTGCGGTAACGACGCGGCAGGGCGACAACGCCGGCCCAGTGCTGAATGAGGAAGGTCGTGTGGAAGCCGATGAAAAGCAACCAGAAGTGAATCTTTCCGAGACGCTCGTTGAGCATTTTGCCGGTCCACTTGGGCCACCAGAAGTAGAATCCGCTAAACATCGCGAAGACCACAGTTCCGAACACAACGTAGTGGAAGTGTGCAACCACGAAGTAGGTGTCAGAAACGTGGAAGTCGAGCGGGGGGCTAGCAAGAATGACGCCCGTAAGCCCACCGAATGTGAAGGTAACGAGGAACCCGATCGCCCACAACATGGGCGTCTCAAACGTAATTGAGCCTCGCCACATTGTGCCGATCCAGTTGAATATCTTCACGCCAGTCGGCACCGCAATGAGCATGGTCATGAGCGAGAAGAACGGTAGCAATACCGAGCCAGTCACGTACATGTGGTGCGCCCAGACAGTAACCGAGAGCGCAGCAATCGAAATTGTCGCGTAGATCAGGGTCGAATAGCCGAAGATCGGCTTACGGCTGAAGACAGGGAACACCTCGGAGACGATTCCGAAGAACGGAAGCGCGATGATGTAGACCTCAGGGTGGCCGAAGAACCAGAACAGGTGTTGCCACAGAATGACGCCACCGTTCGCGGGGTCATAAATATGTGCGCCGACAACTCGATCCGCTCCGAGACCAAAGAGAGCCGCTGCCAACACAGGGAACGCCATGAGGATGAGCAACGACGTCACAAGGGTGTTCCAGGTGAAGATCGGCATACGGAACATCGTCATGCCAGGAGCACGCATCGTAATGATGGTGGTGATGAAGTTGACCGCACCAAGAATGGTTCCGAAACCGCTCATCGCAAGTCCGAAGACCCACAGGTTGCCACCAATACCAGGAGAGAAGGTCGTGCTTGAGAGCGGAGCGTAAGCGAACCAGCCGAATGATGCCGCACCTTGAGGGGTGAGGAAACCTGCGACGGCGATTAGCGAACCAAAGCTATAGAGCCAGTATGCGAATGCGTTCAGGCGAGGGAATGCTACGTCAGGAGCACCGATCTGAAGCGGCATGATCACGTTTGCGAAGCCGGCGAAAAGCGGCGTCGCGAACATCAAGAGCATGATCGTGCCGTGCATCGTGAAGAGTTGGTTGTACTGCTCACCAGTAGCAACGACTGACAATCCTGGCTCGAAGAGCTGAGCTCGGATGACAAGCGCCATCACGCCGCCAAGAAGGAAGTAGAAGAAAGACGTGATCAGGTACATGTACCCAATTGTTTTGTGGTCAGTCGAGGTGACCCAGTTCACCAAGACATTGCCCTTATGTTCGACGCTCATGAGCCCTATTCCTCGTCGCTGCTGCCGTTGCCGGGCAAGTTTTGGTTCACGTTGTAATCAAGACCGAGCTGACCTTCATAGCCCGCTTCGCGCTGGCCTTCGATGTAGTCCTTGTACTCGGCGTCAGAGACGACCTTGACGGTGAAGAGCATGAGCGAGTGATATTCGCCACAGAGCTCAGCACATTTGCCCTGATACGTACCTTCCTTAGTCGGAATGAAGTACATGTAGTTGCTCTTGCCGGGGATCATGTCCTTCTTGTACAAGAAGTCGACGACCCAGAACGAGTGAATCACGTCGCGCGATTCAATCTTAATTTCAACCTTTTTATCGACAGGCAAGACCAACTGTGGCAATGAATCCACGTTGATTGTTCCATCGGGATTGAAGTCTGCTTGTACACCGGGGCTGTACACGTTGTCGTCGGTGTAGTTGAAGTCCCAAGCCCAACGCTTGCCGATTACCTCAATCGAAACATCGGGGTTTACCTCGACCTTTTCGATCTCAGCTTGGTCGCGAGCGGTGAAGGCAAAGAAGCCGATTACCAGGATCAGGGGCACGATCGTGTAGAAGATCTCGATCGGCATGTTGTAGCGCAGCTGAACAGGAAGTCCGGTCTGTCCGCGACGACGACGGTAAACCACGGCTGCCCAAATAATGAGCCCCCAGGTGATTACACCGACAACGAGAAGAACAATCCACGAAGTTACCCACAGGCCGATAATGCTGCTCGTGTGGTTGGTGACATCTGGGCCTCCGGGCAAATAACCCTGAAGTTGATCTGGGGTACAACCGGCCAAGACCAGCATCGTAACCAGAGCGATGGGAATCGCTGCCCATCGAATTCGGCGGTTAGAGCGCACCTGTGACCTCTCGAAGAACACGGACTAATACCTTTCCAGTGTATACGGAGCCAGACCCAGTAATGATTACCGGCTCGCCCCGCGCAAGCGAAAAGGTGCACCAAATCGGCGCACCTTCTCAAAAAAATACTGCGAAATTAGTGGAAACTGTCTCCGCAAGCGCAGCTGCCCTCTGCGTTGGGGTTGTCAATAGTGAAACCCTGCTTCTGAATTGTGTCTTCAAAGTCGATGCTGGCACCGTCGAGGTAGGGGACGCTCATCTTGTCAACGACAACCTCTACGCCGTCTCCGAAGTCAACGCTCACGTCGCCGTCGAGAATGCGCTCGTCAAAGTAGAGCTGATAGATGAGTCCAGAGCATCCGCCTGGCTGAACGGCCAAACGCAAACGCAGGTCGTCGCGACCTTCTTGCGACATCAGGCTACGAACCTTGTCGGTGGCGGCCTCGGTCAGCGCGACCCCATGGGCAGCAGTTTCAACAGCGGTTTCAGTCATGACGTAATTCTACGCCCGGCGTTCCAACTTTGCGAGCAGAAGCGCCTCGGTGAGGATCGCGCGTGTGAAAACACCCAAGTGCAGCGACTCATTCGGACTGTGCGCCCTCGATTCCGGATCTTCTACGCCAGTCACCAAGATTTGAGCCTCGGGAAACACCTCTACGAGGTCGGAAATAAAGGGAATTGACCCGCCTATGCCTGTCTGGAGGGGCTCATTGCCCCACGCCTCATGCATCGCGGCCGTTACGACGTCGACGGCCCAACCACTGGTGTCGACCAAAAATGGGCTTCCGCGATCGACATCAGAAATTTCCACGTGTGCGCCGAAAGGAGCGTGTGACTCGAGGTGGCTGCGTAGTGCGACGAACGCGTCATCCGGATCTTGCCCCGGCGCGATTCGCGCGCTCAGCTTGACGGTGACACTCGGAGTCAACGTGTTGGATGCATTCATGACCGTCGGAGCATCGATGCCAGTGATGGTAATCGACGGCTTGTTCCAGAGCCGACCGAGCACGCTTCCAGACCCTAATGATGAAACACCGTCGAGCAACCCTGCTTCGTGTCGCAGTTTCTCTTCGCTATATTCCGGCGTCTCTCCGTCGCGAGTGATCAAGCCTTCCACGGCGACCGAACCATCTTCATCGTGCAGGGTCGCAAGCAGTTTGATCGTTGCGAGCATCGCATCCGGTGCCGCTCCCCCAAACATTCCAGAGTGCGACGCATGAGCAAGCGTTGACACCGTCAATTTGAACGTGACGTTTCCGCGCAAGCCAACGGTGAGAGACGGGGTGTTGATATCCCAGTTGTCGGAGTCAGCCACCACGATGACATCGGCGGCAAGCTTGTCGCGGTTCTGGGTGATGAAATTCGCAAAAGAGCGTGAGCCGAATTCTTCTTCGCCCTCAAAGAACACAACCAAGCCGAGCTCGAAGTCAGTTCCTACCGTCTCGACAAAAGCGCGTATTGCCGCAACGTGGGCCATAATTCCGGCTTTGTCATCGGCGGCGCCGCGGCCGTATAAACGATCCCCGCGCACAGTCGGCTCGAATGGGGGCGAGTCCCAATCCGCATCCTGGCCGGGGGGCTGCACGTCGTGGTGCGCATATAAAAGAATTGTGGGCTTTCCATTTTTGGCCTTGCGGGTGGCGAGAAGCGCCGGGTGACCGAGAGTGTTTTCATCGATCGGCGCGCGCGCGAGTTCAACGCTGTCGAAGACACCGATACCGTCAATCAAGGCTTGTGCGGCCTCGGCACTGCGCTGAACTTGCGCAGAATCGAAACCATCCCAGGACACGGAAGGAATTCGCACCAACGATGACAGCTCAGCGATCGTTGCTGGCATAGCGGCGTTAACAGCCTCAGACAGTGAATCGAATTGCGGGTCAGGAGTCATCGACGGAGTCGTCGGCTGCGGCGTGTGAGTCATACGAGTAATCTTAGATCGACACCAACGCAAGGAACCCAGTGGTAAAAGCATCTTCTTCCGAAAGCAACCCAACTCCCGAGACTCCGGCTGACCACGAAAGTGTCGCCGGAAAGGGACGCCCGACCCCCACGCGCAAAGAGCGAGAAGCGGCCAATCTGCGCCCGCTCGTCTCCGATGACCGCAAGGAAGCACGCCGCCAGGCGCGCTCGCAATTGCAGGCAGAGCGCGAACGTGCGCGTGTCGGCATGGCAAATGGTGAAGAAAAGTACCTGCCAATTCGAGACCGCGGACCTCAGAAGCGGTTCGTACGCGACTATGTTGACGCACGCTTTAGCGTTGGTGAGTTGCTGGTTCCCGCGATGTTCGTGGTCATCATCTTGACCCTCTTGCCTCAGCCGGAAGTTCAAGTTTTCGGACTATTCGCGCTGTGGGGATTCTTCATCGTGGCTGCGCTCGACGCGATCCTTCTCGGACTCCGCCTGCGCCGTAAAATCGCCGAGAAGTTCGGCGAATCGCGCGCGGAAAAAGTTCGCTGGTACGCCGCGATGCGCTCACTTCAATTGCGGATCATGCGACTGCCCAAGCCGCAGGTCAAGCGCGGACAGTTCCCGAGCTAACTGTCGAGACCATCGAGCAGGACGTCCGACACTTGTGGTCTGGCGTCACTTGGCGCGATCAGCGCGCAAGAGCGTTGTGAGCCGTCGATTGATTGTTCGCGCCCAGAACGGGCCGCGATAGATAAATCCGGTATAACCCTGAACAAGAGTTGCGCCCTCTCGCAGCCGCTCAGCGACATCCTCAGCGGTCTCAACGCCACCGACGGAGATCACACAGAACTCGGCAGGAACCACGGCGCGAATGATCCGCAACAGTTCAAGTGACCGTGCAGCGACAGGTTTACCTGACACTCCCCCAGCGCCAGCGGCCTCAACGATGTCTGGCGCTGTAGTCAGCCCCTCGCGGGAGAGCGTCGTGTTCGTCGCGATAATGCCGTCAAGCTCCTCAACCGCTAATCGCGCAATTGCTGCAGCTTCGTCATCCGTTACGTCTGGAGCAATCTTGACCAGCACCGGGGTGCGGCCGGCTGCAGACTTAACTGCGGTCAGCAACGGCTTCAGTTTGTCGATTTCTTGGAGGCCGCGGAGCCCTGGAGTGTTTGGCGAACTCACGTTGACGACCAAATAGTCGGCATGTGGTGCCAACGAGCGCGCACTCGTGAGGTAGTCAGACACAGCGTCCTCGACGGCGACTACTCGCGATTTTCCAATGTTTATGCCGATCACCGGTCGGCCTTCTCGCTGGCGTGCGCGATCAATAACCAGAGCTGCCTTTGCGGCACCAGCGTTGTTGAACCCCATGCGGTTAATCACACCGCGGTCCGCGACCAGGCGAAAGAGTCGGGGTTTAGGGTTTCCTGGTTGAGGCAGAGCCGTGATCGTGCCGACCTCGACATGACTAAAGCCGAGCTGGCCCAGACCAGAGATGCCAACGCCCGACTTATCGAAGCCCGCAGCGACACCGAAGGGTGAATCAAATGTGAGCCCGAGTGTCTCTACTCGGAGAATTGGATCTGGGATGCGATGAAACAGGCGTCCGATCCCCGTAGCGGAAAGCAGCCGAATCACCGTAAAGGCGAGAGCATGGGCGAACTCAGGGTCGAGCCGTTTGAGAACGGTCCGGAAAAAGAACTCATACATAGACAGTGGTGCTCTCAGCGATAGAAGACAGTGGTCAACAACGGGGCCAAGCTAGGGTGTGGTGCCGTGGTCCAGACGCAGTTGGTTGATGGCATCATCAAAGTCGTCAAGCGAATCGAAAGCTTGGTAGACACTGGCGAAACGTAAATAGGCAACCTCATCGAGGTCTCGCAGCGGCGAAAGAATGGCTAGGCCGATTTCGTTGGCATCGATTTGGGCGGCACCGGTTGCACGAATGGACTCTTCGACCTTCTGCGCAAGAACAGCAAGGTCACCGTCAGTAACCGGTCTACCTTGGCAAGCTTTACGCACACCACTGACGATCTTTTCGCGGCTGAACGACTCGACTACACCGTTTCGCTTGATGACGTTGAGCGATGCGGTTTCGGTTGTCGAAAATCGTCGCCCGCACTCGGGGCACTGTCGACGTCGGCGAATCGAGAGGCCGTCATCGCTGGTGCGAGAATCGACAACCCTGCTATCGGGATGCCTACAAAAAGGGCAATACATAGTGTGTCAAGCGTACCTGTTTAGTGATCCGAGAAACGTGCACTCACAGCGGCACCGTGCGCCGGAAGGTCCTCTGCCGTGCTCAAAGCAACAATGTGCGGCTCGAGAGCACGCAGCGCATCATGGCTATAGCGAATAACCTGTTGCGGGCGCAGGAACGTGTAGGCGCCGAGACCCGACGAGAACCGCGACTGTCCACCGGTAGGGAGCACGTGATTCGATCCCGCCAGATAGTCTCCCAGGCTCACCGGAGACTGTGCACCCAAGAAAATGGCACCGGCGTTATCGATCATGTCGAGAACGGCGCCAGACTCTTCAGTCTGAATTTCTAAATGCTCGGGGCCATAGGCATTGCTGAGCGCAGCGGCAGAGGCCATGTCATTCACCAGAACAATCGCGGACTGCTGGCCATCGAGGGCGATACCGGCGCGCACCGAATGCGACGTTGCGGCTAGCTGCTTCGAGAGCTCGATACGTACAGCATCCGCAAGTTCTTCTGAATCGGTCACCAGAACCGCAGCGGCGAGTTCATCGTGCTCCGCTTGGCTCAATAAGTCAGCCGCGACAAGACGCGGGTTTGCTTCCGAATCAGCAATGATCAAAATTTCGGTCGGACCGGCCTCAGAGTCGATGCCGACGATGCCCCGAACCGCACGCTTTGCTGCAGCTACATAGACATTTCCTGGCCCGGTAATAATGTCTACGGGATCGAGCCCCAAATCCGGGATTCCGTAAGCGAAAGCGCCAATGGCTCCCGCGCCGCCCATTGCGTAAACTTCGTCGACGCCGAGCAAGCCTGCGGCGCCCAGGATGGTTGGATGAACCGCTCCTCCGAAAAGCCGCTGTGGAGGCGACGCCAAGGCAACGGAAGAAACACCGGCCACCTGTGCTGGCACAACATTCATGATGACGCTCGATGGGTAGACCGCTTTACCGCCAGGCACATAAAGCCCGACGCGATTTACGGGTTGCCAGCGCTGAACGATTTCAGCGCCATCCCCCAGCTCGGTCATGATTGCAGGCGGAATTTGAGCCTTACTTGCAGTGCGAACTCGGTCAATGGCAAGTTCAAGAGCTTCACGCACGGCGGGCTCGAGCGCGCGCATCGCTCGCGTAATCTCATCCGCGTGAATTCGCACACGGTCGGGCCGCACACGATCGAGGCGTTCGGCTTGGTCAAGTAGAGCTTGCTCGCCCCGCTCCCGAACATCGTCAATGAGTTGGACAGCTGCTGCGGAGGCAACAGAAACATCCATCTGAGCACGAGGGATGACACGGGCAAGTTCGGCGCGGCTCAGTGTGGCGGCGCGAAGATCGATTGTATTCAGCGACATGGCCTCCCCATGTTAGTTCGTTCTGTGCTCGGAATTCTTTGAGGCAGATTAGGCTTGATAAGAAGACATGGATAATTCAGCAGCAGCAGACGGAATCGACGCTTTCAAAAGCGCGTTTAGGCGCCACGCCGCAGGCGTAGCGGTGGTCACCTCAGTCGCCCCCGATGGTCACCCGGTGGGATTCACGGCGACTTCTCTCGCGTCGCTGGCGGCTGTTCCCCCGCTTGCGACATTCAATATGGCGCAGGTATCAAGTTCGTGGCCGGCCATAACGGTGGGAAACCTGGTGGCTATTCATATGCTTGGCCCACGAAGTCGCCATCTTGCCGAGCGTATGGCTGCCGACCATGACCTCCGATTTGAGGGAGATCATTGGCACGCAGATCCCAACGGATTGCCTCTTCTCGATGGTGCAACAGCGATTGCCATTGGTCGCATCGTTGATGTGCATCCAGTGCACAACAACGCAATCGTCGTTGTCGAAATCGATCACGGCATTTTGGGCGACGAAGACGAAGCCTTGTTGTACCACGAGCGCACCTACATGCGCCCCCACGCCCTCGACGACTAGAGCGGTAACTGCCGCCTAACTGCGAGAGGCCATCCGTCGCTCCCCTAGCCCAAGCAGCCAGGGCCGAGGAGCGTCTTGAGCTCACCGTAAAGATCGGCAGAGACCTTCACCCGGTAGGGCACTTCAAAGATTCGCCCAACATCGCCGCGAACCAGTCGCAATCGCACTTCGACATCGCCGGCGTGACGAATGAGTACATCGCCGAGTCCGGCGACCACATCGGTGGTTGCACGCTGTTCATTGATCGACACGACGATAGGTCCAGATCCCAAGCTGGGTCCGAGCTCCGGCGAGAACATACTCACCGCGTGCAAATTCATTCCATCGTCTCGGGCACTGGCGCGCCCCCGGACGACAACAATGGAGTCGTTGACGAGACCTGGTGCAAACTCCTGATAGGTCTTGCCCAAGAACATAACGCTGATTTCGCCACCAAAGTCTTCGACAGTGACAATCCCGTACTGGTTTCCGCTATTGCGCGCTACACGGTGCTGCACGCTAGTGACCAGTCCTGCGATCGAAACGTGCTCGCCGTCGGCAACCACGTCGCCAGAGAGGACCTCTGTGATGGTGGCATCTTGATGCTTCGCAAGCTGCAGCTCAAGGCCAGAGAGCGGATGATCGGAAACGTAGAGACCCAACATCTCGCGCTCGAAAGCCAACTTGTCTCGCTTCGACCACTCTGGTCGCTCGGGCACACCATCGTCTTCCTCATTGAAGTCAAAGTTTCCGCCGAAAAGATCGACTTGACCGTTGGCTTCGTTCCGCTTGAGGCTCACGGCTGAATCGCACGCGTCTTCATGAATTTCGAGGAGTCCACGACGGGTTGCTCCGAGAGAGTCGAATGCACCCGATTTGATCAGAGATTCGACGGTGCGCTTGTTAGCGACCTGAATGGAAACCTTGCGCAAATAGTCATGGAATGACTCGAAACGGCCCTTTTCGGTGCGTGCGCGAACAATCTGTTCGACTACTGCGGCACCGACGTTTCGCACAGCACCGAGACCGAAACGGATGTCTCCGGCAACGGCAGTGAAGTTCACCGTCGACTCATTCACATCCGGAGCGAGAACTTTAATTCCCATGCGACGACATTCACTCAGATACATCCCGAGTTTGTCTTTCGAGTCGCCAACGCTCGTGAGCAACGCCGCCATGTACTCCGCAGGATAATTTGCTTTGAGGTAGGCGGTCCAATAGCTGAGCACGCCATAGCCGGCACTGTGCGCCTTGTTGAAGGCGTAGTCGGCGAATGGCATGAGCGTTTCCCAGAGCACCTTGACGGCCTCTTTACTGAAACCGTTCTCGAGCATGCCAGATTCGAACCCGATGAACTGTTTGTCGAGTTCCTCTTTCTTCTTCTTGCCCATCGCGCGACGCAAAACGTCGGCTTGGCCAAGCGTGAAGCCAGCAACCTTTTGAGCAACCGACATCACTTGCTCTTGGTAAACGATCAACCCGAAAGTGGTGCCAAGGATTTCTTTTAGCGGCTCTTCGAGTTCGGGGTGGATCGCATCAATCTCTTCCAAGCCGTTCTTGCGCAACGCGTACTTGGTGTGAGAGTTCATGCCCATGGGGCCCGGCCGATACAAAGCGATAACAGCCGAAATGTCTTCGAAGTTCGTAGGTTTGAGCTGCTTGAGGAGCGCACGCATTGGCCCGCCATCCAACTGGAACACGCCAAGTGTGTCGCCGCGCGCAAGCAAGTCGTAGGTCTTCTGGTCGGCATCCAGATCAAGATCTTCGATAACGAGCGGCGAACCGGTATTTGCCCGGATCATCGTGAGCGCGTCTTCGATAACCGTGAGGTTTCGCAGTCCGAGGAAGTCCATCTTGATGAGCCCGAGGCTCTCCAAGGGCGGCTGATCGAACTGGGTGATGATTGCGCCATCGTCTTCACGGCGCATGATGGGAAGCACATCGAGCAAGGGCTCGGCCGAGAGCACGACTCCGGCAGCGTGCACGCCCCACTGGCGTTTCAATCCCTCGAGTCCGACAGCTGTTTCGAACACTTTTGCTGCTTCGGCGTCAGTGTCGACGATTCCGCGGATATCTGCGGCCTCTTTGTACCGTGCCGCATCTTTATTGCGCACGTCATGAAGTGAGATGTCCTTGCCCATGATCGCTGGCGGCATTGCCTTGGTCAGCTTTTCGCCGACCGAATACGGCATGCCGAGCACGCGCGCAGAGTCCTTCAGCGCTTGCTTAGCCTTAATCGTGCCGTAGGTGACGATTTGGGCGACTCGATCGTCACCATATTTGTCGGTGACATAGCGGATAACTTCACCACGTCGCCGATCATCGAAGTCGACGTCCACATCGGGCATTGATACACGTTCTGGGTTCAAAAACCGCTCGAAGATGAGCCCGTGTGCGAGTGGATCTAACTCGGTAATTCCAACGGCATACGATGCCATGGAGCCAGCAGCCGATCCACGACCTGGGCCTACTCGAATGCCCTGAGCTTTCGCCCATTCGATGAAGTCGGCGACCACGAGGAAGTAACCGGGGAAGCCCATCTGCTGAATAACATCAACTTCGTACTTAGCCTGAGCCAGGTGCGCGTCAGATGGCGCATTATTGAAGCGCTTATTCATTCCCTTGGCGACTTCTTTTTCGAACCAGGTCGCTTCGGTCTCCCCCTCGGGAACAGGGAATCGTGGCATGAGATCGCGACCCTCAAAGTTGACTTCGCAACGCTCGGCGATCAGAAGAGTGTTGTCGCACGCCTCGGGATGCTCACGAAAGAGTGAACGCATTTCCGCTGCCGATTTGAGATAGAACTCGTTGGAATCAAACTTGAATCGGTTGGGGTCATCGAGAGTGGATGCTGACTGCACGCACAGCAGCGCCGCGTGCGCGGTGGCATCGTGCGCGTGCGTGTAGTGCAGGTCGTTGGTGGCAAGAAGCGGCATGTCGAGCTCTTTGGCAAGCTTGATGAGATCGAGTATCGTGCGACGCTCGATATCGATTCCGTGATCCATGATTTCGGCGAAGAAGTTTTCTTTGCCGAAGATGTCTTGGAATTCCGCAGCAGCTTGCCGTGCCTCGTCATAGAGACCAAGGCGGAGCTTGGTCTGCACTTCTCCACCGACGCAACCGGTGGTCGCGATGATGCCCTTGGAGTACTGACTGAGTAGCTCACGATCCATGCGGGGTTTGAAGTAAAAACCCTCGATCGACGCCTTCGAAGACATGCGGAAGAGGTTGTGCATCCCCTCGTTGTTTTGAGAAAGCAACGTCATGTGGGTATACGCACCGCTACCACCGACGTCATCCCGAGTCTGGTGGCTACCGCCCCAACGCACTCGAGTTTTGTCGCCGCGAGCCGTTCCTGGCGTTATGTAGGCCTCGGTACCGATGATCGGCTTGATGCCGCGGGCAGTCGCAGACTGCCAGAAATCGTAGGCACCAAACATGTTGCCATGGTCGGTGATCGCAATCGCCGGCATGCCCTGTTCAACAGCAGCATCAAGGAGGGGGCCCACGCGCGCAGCACCATCGAGCATCGAATACTCGCTGTGAACGTGCAAGTGCACAAACGAGTCGTTATTAGCAGCCACAGACACTCCGAATTCTTTCGAAATCCAGCCTAAGCCAGCACCCCAAACAGACTCTAACTGACGCGCCCTAGTCGGCCCGAAGCACCTCAAGTGCAGCCTGAAGGTCGGCCGGATATGGCGACTCAAACAAGACTTGTTCACCGGTTGCCGGATGCGCGAAACCTAGTTTGTGGGCATGTAACCATTGGCGGTTAAGGCCGAGTCTCGCCGAGATAGTCGGGTCTGCTCCATACATGCTGTCACCAACACATGGATGACGCTGAGCCGCCATGTGTACCCGGATCTGATGGGTGCGCCCGGTTTCCAGGTGCACCTCGACTAGCGCTGCCGAGGGAAAAGCTTCAAGAGTTTCATAGTGGGTTATGGAGTCTTTTCCTCCAGCCACAACGGCAAACTTCCAGCTTGACCCCGGATGACGGCCGATCGGAGCATCGATTGTGCCCGATAGAGGGTCAGGATGTCCTTGAACGATCGAGTGATACACCTTGGTCACTTCGCGATCGTGGAACGCGCGCTTCAGTTCGGTGTACGCGAGCTCTGATTTTGCCACAACCATGAGTCCGCTTGTTCCCGCGTCGAGGCGGTGCACGACGCCGGCGCGTTCTGCTGCACCAGAGGTCGAAATCCGGTAGCCAGCACCGGCAAGCGCACCGAGTACCGTCACACCGTCCCACCCGATTGATGGGTGGGCCGCAATGCCTGCAGGCTTATCTACGACCACGA
Source organism: Rhodoglobus sp. G.S.23 (assembly GCF_056675935.1). Lineage (NCBI taxonomy): Bacteria > Bacillati > Actinomycetota > Actinomycetes > Micrococcales > Microbacteriaceae > Rhodoglobus > Rhodoglobus sp. G.S.23. Next base: position 1,378,637 of record NZ_CM155237.1, on the reverse strand, counting down.
TGTGATCATCGTCGTAGACGATGCTCATCGTGTCGAGAATGACGGGCACGATCTGCGGCTCGGTCTTAGAGACCCAGGAGATTTCGATCCAGGCGCCAGCGGAGAGTCGATCCGACTTTCCCACTTCAACCCCATCAATCGTTACTCCGCCCGATGCGGCAACTTCTGCGGCAAAGGTACGTGAGAAACCAAGGAGCTTGGCTAGGGCTGCGTCGACGCGCTGCCCCGCAAGACCTTCAGGAACCGGCATACTACGGGTTTCCACTACTGCTCCTTGATTTCTTACTGATCTTTATTGATTTCTTGCTGATCTTTATTTCGGATGCTGCACTGCAGTCAGTTTTTCGACACGAGCGCAAACATAGCAAAAGCCGCCAACAGCGGCGGAGCCGAAGCTCTCACCGACTGTTGACGGCTTGTGCGAAAAACTAGCTGCCGGAGAATCCGGTGAAGCTTGCCGGAGGCTGCTGTGCCGACTGGGGCGCAGCGAAGTCTTCGGGTGAGAGGTGACCTGCTGGCTGGGCAACTGGAGCGGCGTCCTGTTGAGCAGAGTCCTGAGCCGGGGCCCCTGCGGAGACGAGACTTGCAGAATCGAGTTCGTGGAGCTGGTCCTCGATGTAGCTCTTCAACTTCTCGCGGTATTCGCGCTCGAAGTTTTGGAGCGACTCGATACGGCTCTCAATTGCTTGACGCTCCTGATCGAGCGAACCAACGATAGCTTCACGCTCCTTTTCGAGGGAGCCGATCTGCTCACGCTGTTTGGCTTCTGCGTCGGCAACGATTTCCGCAGCGGATGCTTTACCTTCGGCGATGAGAGCATCGCGCTTGGCGATACCGTCACGAACGTGCTCTTCGTGCAAACGACGTGCGAGTTGAAGCAAGTTGTTTGTGCTGCTGGCGTCGTCGAGAGCAGATGTGGCTGGCTCTGGGGCCAACGCAGCAGGTTCTGCAACCGATGGAGCGCTTTCTATCGCTGCGGGTGAAGCGGCAGCAACAGGTGCTGGCACAGCAGGAGCACTGCCCGCCGCCTGCTGAAGCTCACTTGAACGGGACTCGGCAGCGGTCAAACGCTGGCGGAGTTCGTCGTTCTCTTGATTAAGTCGGCGCAACTCAACGACAACTTCGTCGAGAAAATCATCGACGTCATCTTGGTCGTATCCCTCTCGGAATTTTGTTGATTCAAACCGCTTGTTGACTACGTCTTCTGGAGTCAAAGCCATTGCCGCCACCTCTAAAACTTTCTTTCAACGTATACACAACGTTCAACGTTCGCGTCACATCGTAATGACGAAACCTGATTAGTTGCCGCATGCTCTCCGATAAGAGTACATCGGCACTTGCTAGATCTAAAAGCCCCGCAAAATGGAGGTCAGAATAATGCACGCCAGCATCACGAGCATCCATGACAGATCGAGCGCTCCATTGCCGATGCGAATCATCGGTACGACCTTGCGAACAGCCTTGATCGGAGGATCGGTAATGGTGAACACAAACTCGGAAAGAACGAGGCCGACTCCGCTTGGACGCCACCCTCGCGCAAACACCACGACGAGATCGAGAATGAACCGAGCCCACATCGCAAGCATAAAAAGATTAATGGCGTAGATAGCCACCGTGGCAACAATAGAAACCGGATTCACCCTTCTAGGTTACCGGTCGAAATTGTTGCTGCTGCGCAGAGTGTCTACTGAGCGAAGAATGAGGCGTCGACGTCTGACTCGACCTCGGCCTGCTCGCCGCTGACCGCAACGTGTGCTGGCGAGAGGAGGAAGACCTTGCTCGTTACTCGCTCGATTTTGCCGTAGAGACCCTGTGAGAGTCCGCTAGCGAAGTCAACCAGGCGGCGGGCATCCGGCTCACTCATTTGCGACAGGTTGATGATGACCGGGATGCCTTCGCGGAAGTTCTCAGCGATGAGCTGTGCATCCTTGTACTGGCGCGGGTGCACCGTCAAAATCTCGTTCATCTCTGCCTCCGCAGTGCTGGGCGCAGCGCGACGCAACGGGGTAACCGGCGCGCGGTTAGAGCTCGTTGGGGCTGGTGCTGCTGCAACAGGGGCAACCGGCGCGGCTGGTCCCTGCTCGTACTCGTAGTCTTCATCGGCGAGGCCGAGGTAGACCATTGTCTTGCGCAGTGGGTTGGCCATGATAATCCTCCGAATGGTGAAGCTTCTGCTTCGAGATTAACCATGGTCGGGTCGTTTTCCCGTGATTGCCGTGCCAATACGTAGGTGTGTCGCGCCCTCGGAGATTGCTTCTTCAAAATCGCCTGACATTCCCATCGAGAGCGCTCGAGCGGTTGGGTGCTGAGCCCCCAGGCGCTCCGAGAGTGCCCTCAGGGCGGCGAATGCTGGCCTCGGGTCTGCGTCAAGCGGGGCAACCCCCATGAGGCCTCTCAGCTCGATTCCCGCGGCATTTGCCACGCGATCGACGAAACCATCGAGTTCACTGGGAATCACTCCACCGCGGCCCGGATCGTCAGTGAGATTCACTTGCACGAAGACGTCGAGGGGGACGACCGCATCTTCGCTGGCGAGTGCCGTGATGAGGGAATCGCGATCGACAGAATGAATCGCCTGACAGTAGGCGCGAACTTGACGCGCCTTCTTGCTCTGCAACTGGCCGACGAAGCTCCAGCGTGCGTCAAGGTCAGCGAGCTCGGCCACCTTGGGCTGCGCCTCCTGGTGCCGGCTCTCTCCGAAATCGCGAACCCCAAGTGCATGCAACTCTCGCACCATACTCGCGGGATGAAACTTGGTGATGACGATTCGCGTAATCGACGAGAGATCGCGTGATGCAGCGTGTGCGGCATCCGCGATCCGCTCGTCGATTTCTGCGAGTCGAGTGGCTAACGGTGTTTGGTCAGCCATCGTTCCTACTTCAAGAAGTCAGGAACGTCGAGATCGTTGTCGTTCTCAGCGTCGTCGTCAAAACTACGGTCGATCGTGGCCGCGGGGACGACACTCGGCTGCGACTTCCAGTCGGTGTCTTTCTCGGCCGACTTTTCTGCGGCAGAGATGTGCTCCGCTGGCGCTTCAGGAACGACGTAGTTCGTGCGGCGCCCCTCGACAGGCTTAGCCGATGGCTCTCCCCCGTCAAAACCCGCAGCGATAACGGTGACGCGCACTTCATCGCCGAGAGTGTCGTCGATTACGGCACCGAAAATGATGTTCGCTTCTGGATGCACAGCCTCTTGCACGAGGCGTGCCGCATCGTTGATCTCGAAAATTCCGAGGTTCGATCCGCCCTGAATCGACAAAAGCACACCGTGTGCTCCATCGATGCTGGCTTCAAGCAGCGGGGATGCCACTGCAAGCTCAGCCGCTTTTATGGCCCGGTCGGCCCCGCGTGAAGAACCGATTCCCATCAGCGCAGAACCCGCGCCCTGCATCACTGACTTGACGTCAGCGAAGTCCAGGTTAATGAGACCCGGTGTCGTGATGAGGTCGGTGATGCCTTGAACACCGGCAAGGAGTACCTGGTCGGCGGTCGTAAAGGCTTCAAGCATGCTGATGCCACGATCGCTGATCTCGAGGAGACGATCGTTGGGCACGACGATGAGGGTGTCGACCTCGTTTTTGAGGGTTTCAACGCCAATTTCTGCCTGCGACGAACGGCGCTTGCCCTCAAAGCCGAATGGCTTCGTGACGACACCGATAGTGAGTGCGCCGATCGACTTGGCGATTCTTGCAACTACGGGTGCGCCACCGGTTCCGGTTCCGCCACCCTCACCTGCTGTAACGAACACCATGTCGGCGCCAGCAAGCGCTTCTTCGATTTCTTCTGCGTGGTCCTCTGCAGCACGTCGACCAACCTCTGGATCGGCTCCTGCACCGAGTCCACGAGTCAGTTCGCGACCGACGTCTAGCTTGACGTCGGCGTCGCTCATAAGCAGTGCTTGGGCGTCGGTATTGATCGCAATGAACTCGACGCCTCGCAGGCCGAGCTCGATCATTCGGTTGACGGCGTTAACTCCGCCGCCACCGATGCCGACTACCTTGATGACTGCGAGGTAGTTCTGGTTTGATGTCACGTTCGGCCTCCACTGGAAACTATCAACCTCGACTTGAGGTTTAAAGTTATGCTCAGTATGTATTTCTTTTGTTGAGAATATGCGGACACAGAGCAACAAAGATGCACCGCTTACCGCGTGTCGGAAAGTGTTCGAACAATTAGCAGAAATTGCCGCAAAAGGCCCCGAGAAACCAAGCGAATCTGCGGCCCAGCTGGTGCACGACTCCTAATGAATCCGCGCTGATGGTGACCTCACGCCCACCTCTCGAACGGCTAGCTCGGTCGGAAGATTCCGTTGCTCGGAGCAGAGACGTCGAACTCGCCCGCCCGTCCAGCATCCGTGATCGAAATCAGAGATGCCAAGAGCACGGCCTTCTTAGCTGAATCACCGGCACTCCCCCAGACAACTCGTTGCCCAACACCAGCAAGCACAAAGGACACATCATCTTTCGTCGTTGCCGATGCACTAGTGACTTGCGCCCTCAGATCAAGCGGGAGCGAGAGCAGAACTTCAGTGACGGCAGCAAAGGCCGGACTTGAGGTGTCCGCTCCCCCGGTATCGATGAGGGGAACCCCCTCGATGCGCTCAGCAGATTCCTGAATAGTGATGCCCGCAGGATCAACCATGCGAAAAACGCCGTCAACGCTGATCGAACCGATCGGTTCGCGCTCGACAATATGAACGAGAAGCGTGTCGGGAGGAACAATCTCGGTGACGTAGCTACGAATCAGCGGAAACACTGAAAGCTCTTTAGTGATGGCATCAAAGTCGAGTAGCGCTAGAGGGGTACCCTCTTGCGTCTCGACTGCAGTCTGGATTTCCGCCGGGTCAATACGGTTGGTGCCATCAACCACGACAGTGCGGAGCGCCAGAATCGGCGAGAACACTGCCACCGCGATGAGACCAAGAAGGGTGGCGACGATTCCAGCGACCGAAAGAAGCACAAATTTGCGAGTGCGTGCTCGCCGAGTGAAACGGCGCAGCTCGGCTCGCTCGGCCCTCTTTCGCGCTCGCGCAGCCTGGCGAAGTTGCTTCTTTGCCAGAGCATCCGGACTTGGCTCACGGCCGTGCAGCTTAGGGCGCGGCGCTCGTTCGATTCGAGGAGAAGAAGGCCGTTCTCGGCTGGGTGCCTGTGACGCCTGTGACGCCAGTGACGCCTGTGATGGCTTCGTCGCGCCGGCCGCGCCGGTGGGATTGCGAACTTGCGGAGTGGCGCTAGGGGATTTTTTGGGCGTGGCCGCGTTTGCCTTCGACTGTTGCGCCGGAGTTCCCCGTTTGCGCCGCGGTTTTGCGCTCGACGTCGTCGACTCCGGAGAAGGCTTATCGAAACCCTCAGGCCTCTTCACTCGGCACCTGATCTGCCACAGACGGCGTCCGGTCGTCTGACGACCGATGATCGCCTATTGCCGCGATAAGCTGCGGAATAATCCGATAAACGTCACCACAACTGAGAGTCATCACGATGTCTCCCTCAACGGCCAATTCAGCTACGCGCTCTGCCGCCAATTGCCAATCCGGGACAAAATCAACACGACTCGAATCCGCGAATTTTGACGAAACTAACTCGCCAGTGACACCTGGGATCGGATCTTCGCGAGCCCCGAAAACGTCAAGCACGACGGTATGGTCAGCAAGTCGCTCATAAACTTCGGCAAACTCATTCGCCATGTCGCGCGTGCGGCTGAACAAATGGGGTTGATGAACGGCAATGAGCTTGCCGCTACCCAGCACGCTCCGCGCTCCGCTGAGCGCTGCTTCGACCTCCGTGGGGTGATGGGCGTAGTCGTCGTAGACACTGACGCCATCCACAACAGCATGCAGTTCGAAACGTCGTTGAGTTCCCGCAAACGTAGACACCGCATCAATCGCGGCCCCGAGTTCGAAACCGAGCCCGACAAGCACAGCGATGGCGCCTGTCGCATTCACCGCATTGTGACGACCAGGAACAGACAACTGCACGCGCTCTTCGCGACCGTCGACGACGATAGTGAACGCGACGGGCCCCTCATCGGTCAACGAGTGCATGCGAATGGTGGCGTCGGCCGCTTCACCAAACGTGACGATGTTCTTGTGGGCCAACCGTTGTGTGACCCTGATCGCGCCCGCATCATCACTCGACACCACAACAGCCTCGGTCGCACGAGACGCAAATGTCACAAACGCATCATCAAAAGCTTCATGTGAGCCATAGTGATCCAAGTGATCAGCATCAACGTTAGTAATCAACGCAATCGCCGTTGAGTACAGCAAAAATGAGCCGTCAGATTCGTCGGCTTCCACGACAAAGAGATTGTCTGTTCCCAGACCAGAACTCGCGTCAAGGCCCTGAATAACACCGCCGTTGACAAAGCTGGGGGAAGCGCCAAGTTCGCGAAGACCAGTAATGATCATTCCCGTTGATGTTGTTTTGCCGTGCGCCCCAGCAACAGCAACAAGGCGAGTATCACCAATCAGCCACGCCAAAGCTTGAGAGCGGTGCAATACCGGAATCCCGCGCTCGATAGCCGAAAGGTACTCCGGATTATCTGGCCACAACGCACCCGTGTAGACCAAGGCATCCGCATCGCCCAGATGACGGGCATCGTGGCCAATATGGATCGTCGCGCCCTCGGACCTCAACGCGTCGATATTCGCGTTTGTCGCACGGTCAGATCCGGTAACAGTGATTCCCGCATCCAAAAACAATTGAGCAATACCGCTCATGCCCGCGCCACCAATACCCACAAAGTGGGCAGAGGTCAGCGCACCGGGCAACGGCATGGTCAAATCGGGAAAGATCATGATGTCAATGGTAGATCGCGACCGAGCGCCCGATCGACGAGTTCGAGCATCCGATCAGTTCCATCGAGTGAACCAATGGTCGATGCTCGCGCCGCCATGTCTGCGATGAGAGCCCGCTTGCGCAGCATGGGCACCAATTCACTCGTCACCCAACGATTCGTGAATTGGGAGTCCGCGACCACAACAGCAGCCCCCGCATCTACAGCTGTGCGGGCGTTGAACTTTTGCTCGCCGTTTCCGACCGGGTACGGAACATAGATGGCGGGGATTCCCAGGCCGGTCAATTCCGCGACAGTCGATGTCCCCGCGCGAGCAATTGCCAAGTCGGCCGCGGCCAAAGCCAACTCCATCCGATCGCAATACTTCACGACGACATAGCCAGGAAGTCGCGGATCCTCAACAACGTCCCGGTACTCGCCGGTGATATGGAGAACCTGCCATCCCGCACCCAGTATTCGAGTCACCGAAGCAGCAACAGTGTCGTTGAGACGCTTAGCACCGGACGAACCGCCAGTAACGAGCAGCGTGGCTTTGTGCGGGTCGAGTCCGAAAAAATCATCAGCTTCGGCGCGAGCTGCAAAACGGTTTAGCGACTCAATCTCAGCGCGAAGCGGCATCCCGACCACGACACCGCCCCGGATAGGGGTTCGGTCGAACGCCGTACCCACAAAGGGCGTGAAAAACGAACCGAGGCGGTTGGCCATGCCCGGCCTGCTGTTGGCCTCGTGAATGACAAGCGGAATCTTTGCCTTACGGGCCCCTAAATATGCCGGGGCCGCAACATAACCGCCGAAGCCAACAACGACGTCCACACCGCGCTCGGTTATGAGCTCAGCGACATGATCGATAGTTTCGCGCAGCCGACGGGGAAAATCCAGAGCAGCCCTATTCGGCCGACGCGGGAATGGAAGCTTGTCGATTGTCAGGAGTTCGAAACCGCGCTCAGGGACTAGCCGAGCCTCAAGACCTTCCTCAGTGCCGAGCACGAGAACTTCAGCCTTCGGTTCGCGAACACGAATTCGTTCCGCTACCGCAAGGAGCGGATTCACATGGCCCGCTGTGCCGCCGCCAGCAAGTAAATAGGTGGTCATCGGCGTCCTCGTGCTCGATCGGCTGCGAGCATGCGTGAGCGATCAGCAGCAGTCTGGGTTGGCGGCGTTGGGGCCGGGGTGGTGCGCGGCTCAGGCTTGTTACCTGCTCGAGCAAATGACAGCACGATTCCGATCGCCAGAAGCGTCGCGATCAAGGCTGAGCCACCGGTTGAGATCAGGGGCAACGGGACGCCGAGAACGGGAAGCACTCCCAGCACCACAGCAAAGTTGACGAAGGCCTGACCGACCGTCCACACCATTACTCCGGCGGTAGCAATCCGCACAAAGCTGTCGTTTGTCGAACGAATGATCCTGATGAAAGCAATCGCCAGCACCACAAAAAGAAGGAGAACTACGGTCGCACCGATGAGTCCAAGTTCTTCACCAATAATGGCGAAGATATAGTCATTGTCCGCGTGCGGAAGCCAACCACGTTTAGCAACCGAATTGCCAAGACCGGTGCCAAAAATTCCACCGCCAGCAAGAGCCCAATACGCGTGGTCAATTTGCCAGCATGCATCCTGATAGTCGAGATCGGTGCATCCGTTGAGCCAAACTCCAATGCGCGAGCTTCGGGAACTGCTCGTACCGGCGAAGAGCAGCGCACCCACAGCCACTCCCAAAACGCCAACGGCGAGGAATCGCAGGCGGACCCCGGCAAAGAAGAAGCAGCCGAACACGATGAGCAGCATGATCGATGCTGTTCCCAAGTCGTTGCCGATCAGAACGAAACCGATTGCCGCACCCGCAACCGGCCCTACCGGTAGGAGCACATGACGCCAATCGGTGAGCAGATCCTGCTTCGTTGACAAGACCCAGGCAACCCAAATGATCACAGCAACTTTAACGAATTCCGAGGGTTGCGCCGTAAACGAGCCCAATCGGATCCAGTTCTGGTTTCCGCCATAGCCATAGCCGATACCAGGAACGAAGACGAGGAGCTGAAGTACCCCACCAAACACAAGACCGGGCCACGCCCAGCGTTTCCAAAAGCCAACAGGCGCCCGGGAAGAAATCAGCATGAGTGGCACACCGATGAGGGCAAACATTCCTTGACGCAGGAAGCGACCAAAGAACCCTTCGTCTGCGGTGAAAGACTCCACCGAAGACGAGGACAGAACCATTACTAGCCCGAAAATCACCAGAAAGAGTGTTGTGCCGAGCAGGAGGAAAAAGTTGCTCGACTGCGCGGAAAAAATGCGTTTCACGGGTACGCGAGCGGAGACTGGCGCATCAGAGTCTTTACTGGCGGATGCAGTGCTGCCTTCGGATCCCACCGCTGCGCTTGGACGCGCGTAGGCTGCGGCAGCAGCAAGAGTGCGAGCGGCACGAGACGGTGATCCTGCTGCGGGAGTTTTTCGTTGTTGCGACTTCTGCTGGGGCGGAATCGGCGCAGCGCTACTCGGACGCTGGGGGCGCTGCGGGGGCGTCGGTGGTGTCATCGTCGCTCCCTCCTACTCGGTCACGCACAGCAGCGATAAATTGTTCGCCGCGATCGGTATAGCTGATGAATTGATCCATGGATGCCGCTGCCGGCGCCAGGAGAACGGTGTCACCATCGGTCGCGATTCCGTGCGCCATCTCAACGACGCGCGGCATCACGTGTTCAGTGTCAGTCGAGTCAACCTCGAAGACGGGAATCTGGGGCGCGTGTCGCGCGAATGCCGCGAGGATTGCCAGCCTGTCGGTGCCGATGATGATGGCCGCCTTGAGTCGTTTGGCGTGCTGGTTCACAAGCGGGGCGATATCCACGCCCTTGAGTAGTCCCCCGACAATCCACACCACGGACTCAACGGCGGAAAGCGACGCACTTGCCGCGTGCATGTTCGTTGCTTTGGAGTCGTTGATCCACGAGACTCCTCCGCTGATGAGAACAACCTCGTTGCGGTGAGCGTCGACCTGGAAACTAGCAACTCCTGCGCGAAGCGCTTCGATGCTGATACCCGCAGCCCTAGTAAGCGCGCTGGCTGCCAAAATGTTGGCGAGCATGTGAGGTGCCGCTAGGTTCCGTTGACGAAGTTCGTCAAGAGTGAAGAGCTCGACCGCAACATTGTGGCGGTCCTCATGGAACGCGCGTTCTGCGAGAAGATCGCTAACGATGCCGAAGTCGCTTGGCCCTGGGCTATCGAGGCCGAAGCCGATCGCTCGACATCCCTCAATGACGTCAGCTTCCTCCACCATCTCTTGAGTGGCAAGTACGGCACGGTTATAGACCGCGGCGATCTTGGTATTCGAATACACGGTTGCTTTCGCCTGAGCGTAGGCATCCCGTGAGCCGTGCCAATCAAGATGGTCATCGGCGAGGTTGAGACACACGCTTGCCAGTGGTGAGATCGCTCCAACACCGTGTCGTGGCATCCCGTGAAGTTGAAAACTCGAGAGTTCTACAACGAGGAAATCGAATCCGTCGGGATAGCGGATCGCGTCAAGTACCGGAATGCCGATATTTCCGACCGCGCCAGCCCTGAACCCGGCGGTCGACAGGATGTGAGCTGTTAATTGAGCCGTGGTTGTTTTGCCGTTCGTTCCCGTTATGGCGATCCACTCGGCGGGCGTTCCTGTCTTGTCTCGCAGCCGCCACGCAAGTTCGATCTCTGTCCACATGGGCACATCGGCAGTGCGACACCACTCGAGCAGTGGGTGATCAAGCGGATAGCCAGGCGACACGATAACCACGTCTGGCCGGTGCGAGGAGAGAGCTGAGACCTGAGTATGAGGCGATCCTCCGAGCGTGAGTGCTGCGCCAACTACCTTCGCCATTTCGACACGGTTTTCGGATGCCGTGTCTGCGATAACGAGCACGTCGGCTTTCAGTTCGGTGAGGGTATCCGCCGCGGAGAAACCGGTGGCTCCCAGACCGAGTACTGCGACCTTGAGGCCGCTCCATTCTGAGTTCCAGCTGGTGAGAGTTTCGAGATCGCGCACAGCTACTGGTTAATCCATTCGAGGTAGAAGAGGCCGACGCCGGCGGCAACGAAGAGGGCGGCGATTAGCCAGAAGCGCACGACGACCGTGACTTCTGCCCAGCCTTTGAGTTCAAAGTGATGGTGCAGCGGACTCATCAAGAAGATTCGTTTACCACCGGTGATCTTGAAGTACACCCGTTGAAGGATCACTGAACCGGTGACGATAAGGAAGAGGCCTCCGATGAGAACGAGCAGCAACTCGGTGCGACTCATGATGGCGAGCGCGGCAAGCGCACCGCCGAGTCCCAGCGAGCCGGTGTCGCCCATGAATACCTGAGCCGGGGAGGTGTTCCACCAAAGGAATCCGATGAGCGCTCCAGCGATTGCCGCAGCGATGATGGCGAGATCTAGTGGGTCACGAACGTCGTAGCACTTGTAGAGCACTTCGCGGTCGATTCCAATGTTGCTACATGACTGATTATTCTGCCAGAAGCCGATGACAATGTAGGAGGAGATCGCGAAGATTGCTGATCCAGTGGCGAGTCCATCGAGACCATCCGCTACGTTTACTCCGTTAGAAGCGCTCACGATGATGAGAGTCACCCAAATCGCGAACAATATCCCACCGGCGACGACGCCGAACGTCGCGAGATCCAGCCAAGTGATATCCCGAACTGCGGAAATCATTGTGGATGCCGGTGTGAGTCCTCCCGGATCAGGGAAGTTGAGCGCGAGAGCGGCAAAACCGGCTGCAACTATTACCTGTCCGGCCACTTTCGACCAACCGCCGAGTCCGAGACTGCGCTGCTTGCGGGTCTTCAAAAAGTCGTCGAGAAAACCGATCAGACCCAATCCGACCATGAGGTAGATCACGAGAAGACCCGAAAGCGTGACAGTTTCCTGGGCTACCCAGTGACCGACAAAGTAGCCGGCGGTCGAGCCAATGATGAAGACGATTCCGCCCATCGTGGGCGTTCCACGTTTGGTGTGGTGGCTCTCAGGACCATCGTCCCGAATGAATTGACCCCATTTGAGTCGCACAAATAGGCGAATGAACAGTGGCGTCAGCAGGAGGGTGAACATGAGCGAGAAACCCGCTGCTATGAGGAGGGCAATCATGCCGTTACACCCGCGATCCGGTCACCCAGGTGCCGAAGGCCAGCAGAGTTCGACGATTTCACCAGCACAACATCGCCCTCTCGCAGTTCTTCACGCAGCACAGCGTATGCCTCTTCGACGCTATCCACGAGTACCGACTCTCCATCCCACGAACCTTCGAGACCGGCAGCGTTGTGGATGTGGCGGGCGGCGTGGCCAACAACAATCAGCTTCTGCACGTTCAAGCGCACGATGAGTCGCCCGATGCGATCGTGTTCTTCGTTGGCATAGTCGCCTAACTCGGCAATCTCCCCAAGCACTGCGACGGATCTGTTTTTCGGGCCAACGACCTGCACGAGTGTCTTCAAAGCCGCCGCCATGGAATCGGGGCTCGCGTTGTAGGCGTCGTTGATCACGGTGATGCCACCGGGACCAGCGAGCAGTTCCATGCGCCAACGCTCGGCTCGTTCGATCGACTCAAGTGCGGTCGCTGAACTCTGAGGGTCAATGCCAAGGGCTCGCGCTGCTGTAATCGAAGCAAGGGCATTCGTGACGTGGTGTTCACCAAGGATCCGCAACTGCACCGGGATGGTGTCGTCACCGATATGAAGATCAAATGCGGTGCCGCGAGCGGTCGCCTCGATTTCGTCAGCCCAGACATCCGCGCTTGCGTCGAGCCCAAAGGAACTAACGGCAGCCTCGGTTAGCGCGCCCATCGCTTTAACTCGACCGTCGTCGTAGTTGAGAACGGCTGTTGCCTCCGGCGGCAGCCCGGTCACCATTTCGGACTTTGCGATGGCAGTCGTCGCCGCATCGCCAAACTTTCCGATGTGAGCAAGCCCAACTATGAGCACGATTCCGACGTCGGGCATCACGATCGATTGCAGTCGGGTGATGTCGCCGACACCGTCTGCACCCATTTCTACAACGAGGTACTTGGTTTCGTGCGTCACGCCAAGCATGGTGATCGGTGCACCAACGTCGTTGTTGAATGAGCCCTGAGGTGCAACAGTCTCACCCTGACGTTCGAGGATGCTCCGCAGCATGTTCTTCGTTGTGGTCTTGCCATTTGACCCTGTGACGGCAACAACCTTCAAATCTCCTTTAGCGCGAACGCGAGCGACGACAGTGCGGGCGAGTGCCTGGAGTGCGTGCACTCCGTTAGCGACAATGATCTGCGCGACATCCAGGTCAAGGGGGTATTCGGCAACGACCAGTTCAGCGCCGTTGGCAACCGCGCTGGCGGCAAAGAGGTGCCCGTCTGTTGTCTCTCCCCGAAGCGCAAAAAACACCGATCCCGCTGTGCTCAACCGCGAGTCCGTTTGCACGGCTACAGCCGGCAACTGACGGTCTCCGGTTGCCGAGTCAACAAGGGTTCCACCTACGGCGGTGGCAATCTCGGCGATAGTCAGTTCGATCACGTGGTGTGCTCCAGGTTGGGTGAACGCGCGGAAAACTTACCAGCGCAATGGCAGATCCGGTCCCGCAGTTCCCGACGGAGTAACACGGTAGGTGGTAAGCGTCTGGGCCATAATGTCTCGGAATGTCGATGCAATAGCGCCCGAATAGATGGTATCCGGGATACCGGCGGTCGCGATCACAACGTACTCAGGATTGTCTGCTGGAGCGATCCCAGCGTAGGAGATAACGACTTTGTCGCCATAGCCGCCGTTCTCGGCGACCTGCGCTGTTCCGCTCTTGACTGCTACTCGATATCCGGGAATCTGCAGGTTCGGAGCTGATCCGCTCGAGCTATAAACCATTTCCATCATCTGAAGAGTCTGCTCAGATGCTTCTTTCGAGATAACTCGAACTCCGTCGGCCGAAGGCGTATCCGTGACACTGCCGTCTGGCCAGTAGCAGCCTTCGACGATCGATGGTGGAATCCGAACGCCGTCGTTGCCGAGTGCCTGGTAAGCACTAGCCATCTGGATAGATGTCACGCTCAGACCCTGGCCGAATTGCACGGTGTAGTTGGTACGCGCATCCCAGTTATTCGCTTCGTACAGGGTGCCACTCGACTCACCGTTGAAATCGATACCCGTCTCTTCTCCGAGGCCGAATGCCTGCAAGTAGTCGTGGCGAGCCGAAGCCTTGAGCAAATCGGTGTACTGAGCGATTGCGGTGTTCGAGGACTCAACGAGTGCACCGGCGAGAGTCAGTCGCTGGTCGGCGTGATAAAACGAGTCACTAATGACGCCGCCACCATTGGCAAGCTCAAGTGCGTATGGCGAAACCACTTGCGTGCGTTGATTTGCCGCTCCGGAATCGATGAGCGATGCAGCGGTAAGGGCTTTCACCGTGGAACCTGGCTCGTAGGGGGTACTGAATGCACGGGAGCCGAGATCTCCCACATCAGAAAGGTTGACGTTGTTGGGGTCTACGGTCGGCCAATCACTTACCGCCATGAGGTGTCCGTCACTGACGCGCATGACCACTCCGGTTGCCCAAGTAGCACCAAGCGCTTCTGCTGTCTGCGCCATCCGCTGCTGCACATAGAACTGCAGATCTCGATCAATGGTCAGTTTGAGAGTGCCGCCGTCTTTTTGTTCGAGAATGTCTACCGAGCTACCTGGCAGCGCAACCCCATCTTCTCCACGGGCATAGCTCGCTTCGCCATCCTGGCTCGCTAGGCACTCATCCTCGGTCAGTTCGAGCCCCGCTTGCGCACCATCGGTACCGATGAACCCGACGAGATTGCCGGCAACTTCGCCGTTGGGGTAGCTACGGTCTGGGCGCAGTTCGTAGTACAGCCAAGCGATATCGAGTTTGGCTACCGCTTGGTACTGCTCGAGCGTGATTCCTTTTGCCAAATACTCGAAGTCGGAGTCCGGGTTCTCAAGGATCATCGTCAGCAACGCCGCGGGGTCTCCCCCAATCAGCTCGGTGATTTTGGTGAGATCTTCTAGAACGACGACAGACGCGTTCTCCCTTAAGAGAGTCACCCGCGGTGAGATCACAATGTCGAAGCGTTCGACGCTGTCGGCAAGAACGGCTCCGCGCGTGTCAACGATGTCTCCACGCGTTCCGTAGGTCACTCGGGTCAGCGTGCGTTTCGTATCTGCTTCTGCAGACAACGTCTCAGCTTGAACAACCTGAAGGTCTATGAGCCGGATCATGAAAACTGCGCTCAACGCGAGAATCGTAAAAACAACAAACGTGATTCTGGCACGTGTCGAGCGCGGCTTCATCGGTTCTCCCCCGGTGTGATTGGTTCAATCATCGCGTGACAGGCGCGGGAATCGCGTTATTAGCGACCTCTGGCGCGGCGGTGGATGCAGAAGCAGTCGATGAACTCGAAACCGTTGCTGCCGTGGTTGCCGCAGCCGCAGCTGCCGTTGCATCGGCTGCCTTCGCCGCGGCAGCGACCTCTGCACTTACGAGAGGCATTCCGGTGAGCAGGGTGTTGCCAACGAGGCCGCACTTTCCGCCGCAACCGGTGGGGTCCGCACTGCCGGGAAGCTGGAAAACAGAGCCAGTAGCGACGTTGAGCGAATACGGAGTGGAGTTGGGAACCATTCCGAAGCCAGCTGCTTGTGCTGCAAGATTCTGCGAAGACGATTGCAGCGCGAGCGATTCGAGGAGATTCTGCTCGGTGCGGTTCAGAAGCTTCTGCTGGTCTTGCAGCGAATCAATCTGGTAAGCACCCTGAGTAACAACAATGCTCAGCAGCAGTTGGGCTGCGAGGATCACAAACATGCTGGCCACGGTAGCGACAGCATAAAGAGCCCGCGGACGGGCCTTTCGCTGGGCCCGAGTCGTGACGATCTCGATGTGAGACGGTCGCTGACGAGGGGTTGGTTCGTGCTGTGGCTGCGCATAAGCGAGGTTAGTGCTCATGAGATGACTCGCATTCGTTCGATAGCTCGCAGTCGTACGGGCTTGGCGCGGGGGTTGGTTTGTTGTTCTGCGTCACTTGCTTGTTCAGAGCCTCGAACGAGCAGTTTCAATTCGGGCTTGTGTTCGGGAAGCTCGACAGGAAGGCCTGCAGGCGCCGTCGACCGCGACCGTCGTTGAAGTTCACGCTTGACGATGCGGTCTTCGAGCGACTGATATGCCAGCACGACCATTCGGCCGCCGATGTCTAGCGAGTTGATCGCTGCGGGGATTGCGCGTTCGAGAACGGAAAGTTCTTGGTTTACTTCAATGCGGAGGGCTTGGAACACACGTTTTGCGGGGTGCCCAGCCCGCTGAGCGGCTGCGGGAGTAGCCGCGATTACCAGTTCGACTAGTTGCGCCGATGTGGTCAACGGCTGCTGTTCGCGAAATTGCACGATCCGACTCGCAAATCGAGGTGCTAATTTCTCGTCACCGTAGGCGTAGAAGATGCGGCGAAGTTCTAGTTCGCTATAGGTAGCGAGGATGTGCTCGGCCGTTATCGGTGTCGAGACATCCATTCGCATGTCTAGCGGAGCATTTTGAGAATAGGAGAACCCGCGCTCAACTCTGTCGAGTTGGAGCGACGAGACACCGAGGTCGAAGAAGATTCCTTGAGCGCTCGGGAATCCCAGCGAAGCGAGTGCCTGCGGAATCTCGTCGTAGACAGCATGAACAAAGTGCGTGCGGCTAGAGAAAGGCTCAAGCCGACGTCGAGCGATAGCAAGAGCGTCCTCGTCTCTATCAATGCCCACGAGCGTGAGCTCAGGGAACCGCTGGAGGAAAGCCTCAGCGTGTCCGGCCATGCCTAAGGTGCCGTCAACGAGCACGGCGCCTGGTGATTCCAGTGCCGGTGCAAGCAATTCGATCGAACGCTCAAGGAGCACTGGGGTGTGGATGGTGTTATCAGCCATGGTGTACGGGCTAGTTCTCGGAGGCTGATCCCCATCCGATGCGACCTGATATCGGGGAAGAAAATCAGGGCGTTCGGCTGGGAGTCAGCGTCGAAGAGCTAGAAGAGTCCCGGAATCACCTCCTCGGTGGTGTTGACGTAGTCGGCCTCGCTGGCCGCGTAGTAGGTGTTCCAGGCTTCGGTGTCCCAGATTTCAGCGCGGTTGCCTGCACCGATGACGGTGAGGTCACGCCCCAAGCCTGCGTATTCGCGCAGCCCGGCTGGGATGGTGACCCGGTGTTGTTTGTCTGGTGTCTCTTGGTTTGCACCGGAGAGAAAGAGACGAAGAAAGTCTCGCCCTTGCTTGCTTGTTACAGGCGCCTTGCGAATTGCTTCGTGCATTACTTCGAATTCGCGCTGGCTGAAGACGTAGAGGCAGCGCTCTTGTCCACGGGTAACGACCACGCCTGACGCGAGCTCTTCACGAAATTTGGCCGGGAGGATGATGCGGCCCTTGTCATCGAGCTTGGGGGCATAGGTGCCAAGAAACATGGCTACTCCCCCTCATTCTCCGGCCCAGATTTAGGTGTTCTCCACTTTACTCCACTTTCAACCACTTATCTAAGGTTTTTACCCATAAATATCAAAATACCTTGAAAGAAGTCAGTAAACATAAGGGATAAGCAGGTGGAGGAAAATGGAGCAAATTTGGCAGAACGCAGCAAACTGACCCCGTTTAGGGCACAAAAAAAGGACCAGCCCGAAGGCTGGTCCTAAAAGTGGAGAGGGTTGGAGTTAGCTGCGCCCGTCCTGGCGGCGATCCCAACGACTGTTGATGGTGTCCATGAATGACGCACCACGCTTCGTTGCTCGACGCGATGAAGTGGAGGGCGATGCATCCGCTGCATCTGCGGCGCTCAAACGCGGTGGTGAGACAAACAGAAGCACACCAACGAACATCACAATAAAGCCGAGCACGCCGACAAGGGGCTGCTGGATGATGACTCCCGTGAGGAGGGCAATAATTCCGGCGACACCGACAAGAACGCCGATCACCATCATTCGGTAGTTGGGCTTGCCACGACGAGGGCTGACTGTACTGACGAAATCAGCATCGTTTTGATAGAGGCTGCGCTCCATCTCATCGAGGGCCCGCTGCTCTTGCTCTGAAAGCGGCATTCCGTTCCCCTCTCTATGGGATCCACGGCTAGGCCTCCATAGTACGCCCCGATTCAGTCGCTAGGCTAGACAAGTGCCTGAGAGTAACCAGTTAGTTGACCTTGTCCAGCTGAACGTTGACGAGTTCCTCGCCGAAAAGCGTGCGGAGCTGGACGCGATCGCGCCCGAACTCACTGCCCTGATCGACGTCGGGGGTGATCTACTCTCTGGCGGAAAGCGCTTTCGCGCACTCTTTTGCTACTGGGGCTGGCAATCAGTCGCGGGAATACCTTCGGCAGAAAGCCCTCTAGACGATGACGCTGTTGCAGGCGCATTGCCTGGCGTTCTTATGTCGGCATCGGCGCTAGAGCTCTTTCACGCCGCAGCGCTCGTTCACGACGACATCATGGACCGTTCTGACACTCGACGCGGCGCGCCAGCTGCACACCGTCGCTTTGAGCAAATGCATCGGGATGGCGGCTGGGCCGGCAGCGCAGAAGCGTACGGCCAGTCCTCGGCATTACTCCTCGGCGACCTTCTTCTCGGCTGGAGCGACGAACTTCTTGGACGCGGAATCGCCATGCTTCCTCGACCGGCAGCGCTGGCCGCTCGTCGAGAATTTATGACGATGCGAACTGAGGTAATGGCTGGCCAGTTTCTCGACATCCACGACGAAAGCGCGTGGGCAAGTTATCCCGAGTCTGAAGCGCTAGAGCGGGCACAGCGCGTATTGATCTACAAGTCGGCAAAATACAGCGTCGAAGCTCCGCTTGCCGTCGGCGCAAGTCTGGGCGCGGGAAGCGAAGAACAGATCGACGCGTTGCGAGCATTCGGGCTCCCCCTCGGTGTCGCATTCCAACTTCGGGACGACGTGTTGGGGATATTTGGCGACCCTGAGTTGACCGGTAAACCTGCTGGCGATGATCTTCGTGAAGGAAAACGAACCGCGATCATCGCCATTGCTCGCCAGAAACTCCCGGCAAGCGCCAATTCAATCTTGGATGAACTTCTCGGCGACCCCGATCTCTCGACAGAGCAGGTCAATATGATTCGCTCGACACTTCAGGATTCGGGTGCCGTCGATCAGATTGAAAAAGTAATCGCACGGAATCTCGAGCGCGCCTGCGAATCGATTGAGAACGCGAACCTGGCGCCGACAGCTCGAGCGCGACTTCTTGAGCTAGCGACGGCAGCTACTACTCGCACATCGTAAAAAGATTGTTGCGGCCTCGGAGGAGAACGCCAAGGAGAGCCGTGGTGCCGAACGCCTAGAAGCCGAGAGCTTGGGCGACTCGACGCACTTCGGCTTTTCTGCCGGCTCTCAATGCTTCGACGGGTGAAACACCCAAGCTCGGTTCGGCGTTGAGCAACCAGTTCATCGACTCGTCTGAAGTGAAGCCAGCGTCGCTCAGAACGATGACGGTGCCTTTGAGCTCGCGCAGCGGTGCCCCATCGACGATGAAGACGTCGGGAACTTGCCACACTCCGTCGATCTTGCTCGCAAGTAGAGCGCCTTCTTCAATAAGGCGGCGAACTTGGCTGACCTTCAAGCCGAGCTGCTCGGTGAGGTCAGGAACGGTGAGCCAGTTAATGGTGGGTGATTCAGTCACCCCTTAAGAGTGCCACGGCCGTTGTGGAAAACCTGACAGTTAGCACGGCATATACAGAATATTCACGAGTCGACTTAGATAACTTCAGTCACATTAGCCACACCAGCCACGATGGTTGACACTAGGCACCTTCTGTGACAGCGTTGGCGCCGTGATCTAGGTGATCACGCACACCTTCTCGGGGCCGGGAGCAGGAAGACAAAATGACACATTTCACAATGGACGACACCGACAGTGTTGCTCACACAGTTTTCGCCGGACTAGTTCCCGCGACAACCGACAACGGAGAGCGCGCACGACGACTAGCTCAACAGCGAGCCCGAGCCGGCCGCAATCTCATGAACACGGTTCCCGTAATTCTCGTCGGATCACTCGCTGCAGCTACCTTCAACCTGACCGGTCCAGTCGAGCCCGTCAATGCAAAAACTCCGAACGATCCTGGCCTGTCGATCGAGACGGCAAAGAAGCCGACCCCACGCGCCGCTGCAATCGCAACCGAGGCCGCCGCGACAGTGATTTCACCAGCCCCGGCGAGCTACACCGTCGCTGAAGGAGACACCGTTAGCGACATCGCGTCTCGCTATGGGCTGTCCACAGCATCCGTTCTGGCGCTCAATGGCCTCAGCTGGTCATCAATGATCTTTCCCGGGCAGCAGCTAACGCTCACCAAGGGCGCAGCAGCACCGTTGCCGAGCGTTAGCCACACCAAGACAACCAATGGTCAATACACAATCGTTGCTGGCGACACCATCAGCGGAATCGCCAACAAGTTTGGTGTCTCGACAATTTCGGTGATGTCAGCAAACGGCCTCGGCTGGTCGAGCATCATTTACCCTGGCCAAACCATTCTGATTCCTGGCAACCTCAGTTCACCAAGCGAAGGCGCGCAGGAAGACACTCAGGAATACGACTTCACGACGGATGATGACAGCAACGATGCGTCGGATGCCGCCAGCAGCGCGGTTGACGACTCTGCCGAGAGCACTACCGAAGCTGGTGATCAGACCGAAGACGTTGCCGTCGTTGACGAAGAACCAGCACCAGCACCGGCACCCGCTCCCGTCGCGGAAGCGCCAGCACCAGCACCAGCACCAGCACCAGCACCCGTCGTATCCGGCAGTAGTTATCTGGTTGTATCGGGCGACACAGTTTCAGCAATCGCCAAACGTTTCGGGCTTTCTACCCAAGCGGTACTCGACGCGAACGGGCTGAGCTCCGCAAGCATTATCCACATCGGCGACAAGCTCACGATTCCGTCGTCGAGCGCGGCTCCTGCAAGCAGCGGCGGCAATGTGACCTATCTGACCGCCGAGATGCGTGCAAACGCGCAGGTAGTCATTCAGGTTGGCCGTGATCTGGGAGTTTCCGACTACGGAATCACGATTGCTCTCGCTACGGCGATGCAGGAATCGAGTCTGCGCAATCTCAACTGGGGCGACCGAGACTCAGTCGGGCTGTTCCAGCAGCGGCCCAGCGCCGGGTGGGGCACCGTTACTCAACTCACCACTCCGTCGTACGCCGCACGACTCTTCTATGGCGGACCGAGCAACCCCAACAAGGGCGTGACCCGCGGTCTCCTCGAGATCTCAGGCTGGAAAGACATGAGCCTGACGCGTGCTGCACAGGCAGTTCAGATCTCGGCTTACCCAGATGCATACGCAAAATGGGAGACCTCGGCCCGTTCGTGGCTGCAAGAACTCGGCTAACCTGCCGAACAGCCGTGTCTAGCGGTACTCTCACGGCTCAGAACTTTAGACTCGCAGAGTGAATGCGAACACTACAGATCCGATGATCGGCCGTCTCCTCGACGGCCGGTATCAGATCCGTTCGCGAATTGCCCGTGGCGGCATGGCCACCGTCTACCTCGCAACCGATCTTCGACTTGAGCGCAAGGTCGCGATCAAGATAATGCACGGCCATCTTGCCGACGACAGCAAGTTCAAAGAACGTTTCGTTCAAGAGGCGCGATCGTCTGCACGCCTAGCGCACCCCAACGTGGTCAACGTTTTTGACCAGGGTCAAGACAGCGACATGGCTTATCTCGTCATGGAGTATCTTCCGGGAATTACGCTCCGCGACCTTCTGCTCGAGCATCGCATCCTGACTACCGAGCAAACGCTCGACATCATGGAGGCTGTGCTCGCAGGACTTGCCGCCGCCCACAAAGCGGGCATCGTTCATCGCGACCTGAAACCAGAAAACGTGTTGCTCGCCGACGACGGGCGAATCAAAATTGGCGACTTCGGTTTAGCCCGTGCTGCCAGCGCAAACACGGCAACCGGTGCAGCGCTGCTGGGTACGATCGCGTACCTCTCCCCCGAACTCGTTACTCGAGGTGTAGCTGACACCCGCAGCGATATCTACGCTGTCGGAATCATGATGTACGAAATGCTCGTTGGCGAACAACCCTTCAAGGGTGAGCAGCCCATGCAGATTGCGTACCAGCATGCCAACGATGCGGTGCCCAGCCCCAGCGCAGCAAATCACTTAGTGCCAGCAGAACTCGACGACCTTGTCCTATGGTCAACCGCCCGCGAACCGGATGATCGTCCGCGTGACGCGCGGGTGCTACTCGATCAGCTCTACCAAACGCACAGTTCTTTGATGACAGCGTTGCCGCCGACAGCCTCAACAGCGGTGCAGCGCACGATGGTGTTGCCAAGCGCTCCTGCTGCGGAGTCACTCGGGTCGACGGCCGAAACACAGATCTTCGGCGCTGAACTTCAACAGGTTGCCCCACCCGCGCCGACTCAAGTGTCAGAAAACACCACAACGCTTTCGACGCGCGCGACCAAACGGAAGTCACGTGGATGGTGGCTGCTCGTACTCATTGTGTTGCTCGTCGGCGGTGCCGCTGGCGCGGGGTGGTACTTCGGCTCTGGTCCTGGTTCGCAAGTGACGATCCCTGAAAGCATCACGAGCAGTACGCCAGATGAGGCGCGGGCAATTCTGGAAGATCTCGGGCTCACGGTGAGCGACGAACTTGGCGAAACGTTTGACCCCGTGGTCGCCATTGATCTGGTAGCCAACTCAACGCCAGCCGTTGGTTCAGCGGTACCCAATGGCTCGGCCGTCACGTTGCTCATCTCGAAGGGCCCCGAGCCCATCGCAGTGCCGGCGTTCGCGGGAATGACAGAACAAGAAGCACGAGATGCCATCGAAGCCGCTCCGTTCACTCTCGTCGAGCCCGTAATCAAGCAGTTCAACGGCGATATCGGTGCTGGACTCGTAATCGACGTCCTCGGCGTTGATGGGGCCTCGATCCTTGCTTCAGAGACCTACGGCGAACTGCAAGAAGTCACTCTCATCGTTTCAGTGGGGCCGCTACCAAACGTCTCCTGCGCGACCTTCGAGGAAGCGTCGCAAATTCTCGCTGGTGTCGGACTCGATGCAGTAAAGGGCATCGAAGTCTTCAACGATTGCGCCGAAGGAACGGTCGTCGCAATTGACTCCGAGAAGAACGCGGATGGCGTTGCCCGCACGTTCCGCGAGGGCGACACCGCAACGCTCATTATCTCTCGCGGACCCGATCTCGTTCAGGTTCCTGATGTCATCGGTGACAATATTGCCGCCGCTAAGCGCGAGCTCGAAGAAGCCGGATTCGTCGTCACCGTTGACACTGCCATCCAGCAAATCTTCTGGAGCTTCCCTCCTGCGGTTGTGACTGATCAAGACCCCGCTGGCGGAGAAATGATCAAGCGTGGCGCCGACGTCACGATCTACGGCTAGCCTGCCCGTTTCAGCCGTGCATTGACGCCTGTCGGTGCCCGGCCGAATACTGGCTCACCAAAACAAACGCTCGCTAGCGGTCCGTTCCTTGCCGGGACGACTGCTAGCGAGCGTCGTTGTTCAACGTCAAGCGTTTGAGGCTAGAAGGCGCGAAGCTCTTCGGCAACCAAGAAAGCAAGTTCAAGCGACTGCATGTGGTTGAGTCGAGGATCGCACAGCGACTCGTAGCGGGTTGCCAGAGTGGCCTCGTCGATCTGCTCTGAGCCACCCAAGCACTCGGTGACATCATCACCAGTGAGCTCGATGTGGATTCCACCAGGGTATGTTCCCGCAGCGCGATGGGCCTCGAAGAACCCCTTGACCTCGTCAACGACATCGTCAAAGCGACGAGTCTTGTAGCCAGTGGGCGTCGTGAGACCGTTGCCGTGCATCGGGTCGGTGACCCATAGCGGCGTAGCTTCCATGTCTTTGATTGCCTCGAGCAACGGCGGCAACGCGTCGCGAACCTTGCCAGCTCCCATACGAGTGATGAAGGTAAGTCGACCCGGCTCACGCTCGGGGTCGAGCTTGTCGATCAACTGCTTCATCGTCTCAGGAGTCGTCGTTGGACCGAGCTTCACACCGATCGGGTTGCGCAGCCGCGAGAAGTAGTCAATGTGCGCACCGTCGAGGTCGCGAGTGCGCTCCCCGATCCACAGGAAATGGGCGCTGGTGTTGTACGGAGTACCCGTGCGCGAATCGATGCGAGTCATAGGGCGCTCGTAGTCCATCAACAAGCCCTCATGGCTTGAATAGAACTCCGTGCGCTTGAGCTCGTCGAAGTCGGCACCTGCCGCCTCCATGAAGCGCACTGCCTTATCAATCTCTTTCGCGAGACTCTCGTACTGGCGGTTCGCCGGGTTAGCCGCGAAGCCCTTGTTCCAGGAGTGCACCTGGCGCAGATCGGCAAAGCCGCCCTGTGTGAACGCGCGAATGAGGTTCAGAGTGGATGCCGCCGTGTGGTAGCCCTCAACCAGACGTGCTGGATCAGCGGTCCGCGACTCTGGAGTGAAATCAAAACCATTGACGATGTCGCCACGGTAGGCCGGAAGGGTTACTTCTCCGCGTGTCTCAAAGTCACTTGAGCGTGGCTTGGCGAACTGGCCAGCCATGCGGCCCATCTTGACGATCGGCTTTGAGGCACCATACGTGAGGACAACGGCCATCTGAAGAATCGTTTTGACGCGATCACTAATTTGCCGGGCCGTAGCGCCAGCAAAAGTTTCTGCACAATCACCACCCTGCAAGAGGAAAGCTTCTCCCTGTGCAGCACGCGCCAGCCGTGAACGCAGGCGATCAACTTCGCCAGCGAATACCAGCGGAGGAAGGGAAGCGATCTTGCTCGAGGCTTCGCCAACCGCAACGGCATCCGGCCACTGTGGCTGCTGCTTGATGGGGAGGGTGCGCCAGTTGTCTAGACCGGCAATCACGGTTGGATCAGCGAGCACGACTGGTTCTGACGGGTCGACCACAGGGAGATTCCTTCATACATTTACTGCGAAAATGGCTGGGCTTGTGACCCACTACGAGCCTACCGGCTCACTGGGGTACGGAATGTCACGGTCAGCGACGAGGAGCAGCCGCGCGTTCCTTGACCGACGTAGCGTACACATCCGCATACTCCTGACCGCTGATGCGGTTGAGCTCGTACATAATCTCGTCGGTAATGGACCGCAAAATGAAGCGGTCGCCTTCCATACCTTCGAAACGGCTGAAGTCGAGCGGCTCACCGAAGACGATTCCGATGCGACCCATGCGCGGGATTTTGGTGCCGATCGGCATGACCTTCTCAGTGTCGATCATCGCAACCGGAACCACAGGAACATGGCCCTCAAGAATCATGCGAGCTACACCGGTGCGACCGCGATACATCTTGCCATCTGGGCTACGTGTCCCCTCCGGATAAATGCCAAGAACTTCACCGCGAGCGAGAACCGCAAGTCCCGTATTGAGCGAGGCCTCGGAAGCCTTTCCGCCTGAGCGGTCAATCGGAAGCATTCCTGTGCCGTTGAAGAAAGCGCGAGAGAAGAAGCCCTTGATGCCGCGGCCGGTGAAATAGTCGCTCTTGGCAAGGAAGAAGATTCGCCGATCCATCACCAACGGCAAGAAGACCGAGTCAATGAACGACAGGTGGTTGCTTGCGAGGATCACGCCGCCCTTGCGTGGCAAATTCTCGAGCCCAGAAACCCACGGCCGAAACACCGTTTTCAGAATGGGGCCGGCCACCAGATTCTTCATAAACCAATAGAACATGGTGCCTCTTTCTCCTGCTCGAGCGAATCTCTACTCTACAGCGCGCCCGAACGTACCCCACAAACGGGTGCAAATATTCTCCCGCGCTAATGCGCGCATGGTCTGACCCGCAAGACCTAGCTAGAGTGGAGTAGACCACCTTACCGGTGCCAAAGGAGTTGCCGTGAAACAGTTTGATGTACCAGCCCTAGTTGAGGCTGACCCGGAAGCGAACGCAACCGATCTTCTGATAGATCGCGTCGCGGCTACGCCAAATAACGCCCTATTCTCACTCCCCACAGCCAATGGCGGCTGGAGTGACGTGACGTCATCAGAGTTCCTAGCTCAGGTGAAGGCCGTCGCTAAGGGGCTCGTTGCCGCAGGCATACAGCCCGGCGACAAGATCGGGCTCATGTGCAAGACGCGCTATGAGTGGACGCTCATCGACTTCGCGACCTGGTTCGCCGGTGCCGTGCTTGTTCCGATCTATGAAACCAGCTCGCCAACTCAAATCCATTGGAATCTCACTGACTCTGGTGCGATTGCCATCATCACCGAGACTCCCGATCACTTCGCGCGCTTCGATGAGATTCGTGCTGACGTGCCCGCCATCGCTAACGTGTGGCAGATCGACCTCGGTGATATTGACAAGCTAGCCGCATCAGGCACTGCAGTGACCGATGAGGAAATTGAGCGCCGTCGCAACCTTGCCAAAGGTGCGGATCTCGCCACGCTCATCTACACCTCAGGCACGACGGGCAAGCCCAAGGGTTGCATAATTACCCACTCCAACTTCGTTGAACTGTGCCGTAACTCACAAAAGGCCATTCCTGAGGTTGTCAATCCCGACTCGAGCACGCTGCTGTTCATCACAACAGCGCACATCTTCGCTCGATTCATCTCCATTCTGTGCATCCACGGCGGAGTGAAGGTTGGGCACCAGCCCGACACCAAGCTGCTTTTGCCCTCGATGGCGTCATTCAAACCGACGTTCCTTTTGGCGGTGCCTCGCGTCTTTGAGAAGGTCTACAACTCCTCAGAACAGAAGGCAGAAGCTGGCGGGAAGGGAAAGATTTTCCGCAAGGCAGCAGATGTCGCGATCGCACACTCGAAAGCAATAGATTCCGGTCACGTTCCGCTGGGTCTCAAGATTCAGTTCGCCATCTTCGACCGACTAGTTCTCTCCAAGATTCGGGCTGCCCTCGGCGGACGAGTCAAGTACGCTGTCTCCGGTTCAGCGCCTCTTGGGCTTCGCCTCGGACACTTCTACCGCAGCTTGGGCCTCACAATTCTCGAAGGCTACGGCCTCACCGAGACAACGGCACCGATCTCCGTGAACAAGCCATCCAACTTCAAGATTGGCAAAGTCGGGCCACCGCTGCCCGGAGTTTCGGTGCGCATTGCCGAGGATGGTGAAATCCAAGCCAAAGGCGTGTGTGTCTTTGACGGTTACTGGAACAACCAAGAAGCCACCGGTGAAGTGTTCGACGGCGAATGGTTCAAGACCGGCGACATCGGCAAGTTCGACGAAGACGGATACCTCGAGATCACCGGACGCAAGAAGGAGATCATCGTAACCGCCGGCGGAAAGAACGTCGCCCCTGCGGCACTCGAAGATCCCATTCGCGCCAACCCGATCATCGGTCAAGTTGTCGTCGTTGGTGAACAGCGCCCGTTCATCTCGGCGCTCATCACCCTCGATGAAGAGATGCTCCCCGTCTGGCTCAACAACAACGGCCTAGATGCAACCTGGACCCTTGATCAAGCAGCAAAGCACCCTGCGGTACTCGCCGAAGTGCAGCGCGCTATTGATGTCGGAAACGCGCGGGTCTCCCGAGCAGAGTCGATCCGCAAGTTCCACATCCTCGATGCGGATCTAACGGAAGCCAGCGGACACCTCACGCCCAAATTGAGCATCAAGCGCAACGTGATTCTTGCCGACTTCGCGGATGTAATCGAGTCACTGTACTCGAACTCACCGGCTACTGAAGGAATCTCGCTCAAGTAGTAGTTGCCGAGCCGGAATGCTCGAGCACGAGAAAACCCCCGTCGTGGGCAAACACGACGGGGGTTTTCTGTGCCTACAAGCCACTGCGCCTACAAGCGACTGCGCCTACGAGCGACGAGCGACGAATGACGGCGCTAGTACCAGGATGCTTGGCGAATAGCGCGCATCGCTTCGCGCTTCGACTCGGGTTCAAGGCCCTCTATGTACAGATGTCCATCAAGGTGATCAGTTTCATGCTGGAGCGCTTGAGCCATAAGCCCGTTTCCGCTGAGTTCAATCGGCTCGCCATCAAGGTCGACGCCGGTCACGCGCGCGAACGGGTGCCGGCGACGAAGAAAGTAGAACCCGGGCACCGATAGGCAACCCTCTTCGACGAGCTCTGGTTCGCCAGACACCTCAACGAGAACCGGATTGATGATGTATCCGATTTCGCCGTCAATGTTGTAGCTGAAGGCTCGTAATCCAACACCGATCTGGTTGGCGGCCAATCCGGCACGGCCGGGAACCTGAACAGATTCAATCAGATCATCGATAAGCGCTGCAGCATGCGGGTCTCCGATAACAATCGGGTCGCACGGGGAACGAAGCACGGGATCGCCAAAGAGGCGAATCTCACGAACAGCCATAGTTTCAGTCGGTCCGTACCTCTGGGAGGCCGTCCATTACAACTGCCGCAAGCTCACGTGCAGCGTTCTTAGTCAGCTTGTTGAGGTCGCGGTAGTGCACAACCGAACCCGTGGCGAGGCTGGGGTCATAAGGAACGCGAACGATCTCCCGTACTCGCGACTTAAAGTGCGCCTCGATCTCCTCAAGCTTGACCAAGTTAGTTCCCTGCGTCGCCGTGTTCAGTGCGACTACAGCGTTCTTTACGAGATCGGCGTGGCCGTTGGATTCAAGCCACGTGAGAGTTTCGGATGCGAGGCGGGCCTCATCAACGCTGCCACCCGAAACGATGACAATGGAGTCAGCTCGCTGGAGGGTTGCACGCATGACGGAGTGCACAATTCCGGTTCCACAGTCGGTGATCGCTACTGAATAGAATCGCTCTGCCATATCCGCAACGACGTTGTAGTCATCTTCGTCGAAGGCTTCAGAGACGTGGGGGTCGGTGTCTGAGGCCAGAACATCGAGTCGTGTTTCGTCTCGCGACACGACCGTCTGAAACTCGCTAAAAGTGTGAAGCCCATCAGAACGCATGACGACGTCGCGCACGGTGGCCCGCGTCTGCTTGTCAATGCGTTCCGCGAGGGTTCCGCGGTCAGGGTTGGCATCGATCGCGATGATGCGATCTTCACGAGTATCTGCCAATGCCATTCCGAGCAAAGCTGTGATCGTCGTCTTTCCGACACCACCCTTGCGAGTGAGCACAGGAACGAAGCGAGTACCACCGATAAAGGTCTTGGTAATGCGCGCCTCGAGCGCTTTGCGCTCCCGTACGTAGTACGAGTCACCCAGATTCACCAAGTGGAAGGTGAGCGCATAGACAAGCTCCTGCAGGAAGCCCTCAGGTGCCGGACGACGGTTCTTCTTACCCTGATTGATGAGACGTTCGGCGGTGAGCATCGTCGCCGTTTCGGGAGCAGCGCGAACCTCGGTGCGCTGTCGACCGCGACGTGTCGTTGGGTGATCTACCGGAGGCAATTCCGGGATAACCGCCGCTTCTTGGGCAGTCTCTGCAGGCATCGTGACCACGGCAGATGGAACAAAGGACACCGAAGTCGTTGCCATAGCTGCGGGGTCAACGTGGTGGGCGTTCACCGGCACGTCGTCGATAGCGACAGCCGCCTCGTGCTCTGGAGTCTCCCGAACCTGAGTCGGCAACGCCAACGTGAACGTGAGACTTTCAGTGCTCGGTGCCTCTTTTACCGTCGAATCTTTCGAGTCGTGATCGGTCGACGAACTTTCGTCGTCGGAGGACGACTGCACATCGGGTTCATTGCGCTTAGTAGCCACTTATCGATCCCTTTCAGAAAGCAAACACACAACTTTACCGCGTATACGCACCGAACGTGACCCTTGCCTCAAAAGAGCCTCGTTCGGAGCCCACTTCGGCGTGACTAACTTGGCTCAATTTCTACAAGCAGGTCTCCGGCATCCACTTGCTGCGTCTGAGGAATGGCGAGCCGTTTGACCCTGCCAGCAACCGACGTAGTGATCGCCGCTTCCATCTTCATTGCCTCAATTGACGCAACCGCCTGGCCTGCCTCAACCTGTGTGCCCTCTTCGACCTGAAGCGTCACAACCCCCGAGAATGGCGCTGCCACATGACCCGGCTTCGACGCATCGGCCTTTTCAGCTGACGTCGAGTCGACCTTAATGCTCAGGTCTCGGACGAAGACCGGACGCAACTGGCCGTTGAGTGTGGCCATAACCGTGCGCATCCCCTTCTCATCTGCTTCACCGATCGCCTCAAGCCCGACGAAGAGCTGAACTCCCTTGTCAATTTCGACGACATGTTCGTTGCCCTGCTGGAGACCATAAAGGTAGTCGGTGCTTGCGAGAGCGGAGAGATCTCCATAGGCCTCACGAGCTTTTTCGAAAATCTGGGTCGGTCCAGCAAAGAGAAGCCTATTGAGGGCGGAACGACGTTCGTTTGGCTCACCGTCGAGAGCAGCCTGGTCTTCAGCGCTGACCTCTTCGACACCAATCTTGACGTTTCGGCCCTTGAGGACTTTCGACCGGAATGGCTCTGGCCAACCGCCAGGAAGCTCACCCAACTCCCCCGCCATAAACCCAATGACCGAGTCGGGGATGTCGTACTTGTCTGGATTTTCCTCGAAGTCCGCTGGATCTGCCTTCGCTGCAGCAAGCGCCAGGGCGAGATCTCCAACAACCTTCGAGGACGGAGTGACCTTTGGCGGACGGCCGAGCATCTTGTTGGCAGCAGCATAGAGGTTCTCGATGGTCTCGAACTGGTCGGCAAGGCCAAGCGCAATCGCCTGCTGACGCAAGTTCGACAACTGACCACCAGGAATCTCGTGGTGGTAAACGCGGCCCGTTGGTCCAGGAAGTCCTGACTCGAATGGGGCGTAAGTGTGGCGAACGGCTTCCCAATACGGTTCAAGATCCGAGACCGCATCGAGCGAGATTCCCGTGTCACGCTCGGTGTGCGCGAGCGAAGCGATGAGAGCCGACATGGATGGCTGACTTGTCGTACCCGCCATCGGAGCGCTAGCGACATCCACGGCATCCGCACCCGCACGCGACGCCGCAAGCAAGGTGGCCAGCTGGCCGCCTGCCGTGTCGTGAGTGTGCACGTGCACCGGAGCATCGAAACGTTCACGCAACGCGGCCACGAGGGTCTCTGCGGCCTCTGCACGCAGCAGCCCAGCCATGTCCTTGATTGCGAGCACGTGAGCGCCGCTCTCCATGATCTGGTCGGCAAGCTTGAGGTAGTAGTCGAGGGTGTACAGGTCCTCATTCGGATCGAGCAAGTCACCCGTGTAGCAGAGGGCGACCTCAGCGACGGCGGTGCCCGTGTTGAGCACTGCGTCAATTGCCGGGCGCATTTGAGATACATCGTTGAGCGCATCAAAAATGCGGAAGATGTCGACGCCGGTGCTCGCAGCCTCACGGACAAACGCATCCGTAACCTCGGTGGGGTACGGGGTGTAGCCGACAGTGTTGCGACCGCGAAGAAGCATCTGGATGGCCACGTTAGGTAGAGCCTCCCGCATTGACGCGAGGCGCTCCCACGGATCTTCAGCCAAGAAACGCAGGGCGACGTCATACGTTGCCCCGCCCCAGGCCTCGACCGAAAGCAATTGCGGAGTCAACCGCGCAACATGCGGCATTACAGCAACTAAGTCTCGAGTTCGCACGCGAGTAGCCAAGAGCGACTGATGGGCGTCGCGGAATGTCGTTTCTGTTACCGCGAGAGCTTTCTGCTCACGAAGAGCTGAAGCGAAGCCGGCAGGGCCCAGTTCCAACAGTCTTTGGCGTGAACCGGCAGGAGCCTCAAGGGAAAGATCAACCTGAGGCAACTTGAGCTGCGGGTTGATGATTCCTGCACCGTCGCCGTTGGGCTGATTGACGGTCACTTCAGCCAACCAGGTCAAGATCTTTGTTCCACGGTCCTTAGACCGGTGTGAGTTCACGAGCCACGGGCGCTCATCGATGAACGCCGTGCTCAAATCTCCCGCAATGAACTCCGGGTCATCGAGCACTCCCTGAAGGAACGGGATGTTTGTCGTCACACCGCGAAGACGGAACTCAGCCAGTCCACGACGTGCGCGTCGCACAGCGGACGCAAAATCACGACCGCGGCACGTCATCTTCACGAGCATGGAGTCGAAGTGCGGAGAAATTTGCGCCCCTGCAGAAACCGTTCCACCATCCAGACGGATGCCCGCGCCACCAGGCGAGCGGTACGTCGTGATCTTTCCGGTGTCAGGCCGGAACCCACTCGCCGGGTCTTCGGTCGTGATGCGGCACTGGAGGGCTGCTCCGCGGAGCTTGAGCTCATCTTGACGGAGCCCCAATTCTTCGAGGGACTCGCCAAAAGCAATTCGCATCTGAGACTGAACGAGGTCGACGTCGGTGACCTCTTCAGTGACAGTGTGCTCCACCTGAATGCGCGGGTTCATCTCGATAAAGACGTGCTCACCCTTGCGCTCCCCCGCCGTGTCGAGCAAGAACTCGACAGTGCCGGCATTGACGTAGTCAATAGACTTCGCAAAGGCGACGGCGTCACGGTACATCGCTTGTCGAGTGTTCTCGTCAAGGTTGGGGGCTGGAGCGATTTCGACAACCTTCTGGTGCCGACGCTGAACGGAGCAATCGCGCTCAAACAAGTGAATGATGTTGCCGTGCGAATCCGCAAGGATCTGAACTTCGATGTGGCGTGGTCGCACAACCGCTTGCTCGAGAAACATTGTCGGGTCGCCGAAAGCGCTTTCCGCTTCACGCATAGCCTCGACAAGCGCATCGCGGAGATCTTCTTTCTTCTCCACTCGACGCATTCCGCGCCCGCCACCACCAGCAACTGCCTTAGCGAAAATGGGGAAACCGATGTCATCGGCGCCCGCGAGAAGTTCATCAAGATCAGTACTTGCCGGAGTCGACTTGAGCACGGGAACTCCCGCAGCAATAGCGTGCTCCTTGGCCGTGACCTTGTTGCCAGCCATCTCAAGAACCTTCGTCGGCGGACCGATGAAGGCGATTCCGGCATCCGCTGCTGCGTGAGCAAGCTCCGGGTTCTCCGAAAGGAAGCCGTAACCGGGGTAGATCGCGTCAGCACCCGACTCTTTAGCTACGCGGATAATCTCCGAAACGTCGAGATAGGCACGTACAGGATGCCCCTCTTCACCAATGAGGTAGGCCTCATCCGCTTTGAGCCGATGAACCGAGTTTCGATCCTCGTAGGGAAAAACAGCAACAGTTCGTGCACCGAGTTCGACAGCCGCGCGCATTGCACGGATCGCGATTTCACCTCGGTTAGCAACGAGAATCTTCTTAAACATTCGATCCTTCCTGACAAAAACCAAGCCTAGAGTGATTGAACTCTGGCAGTTTCCTCAAGGGTGCGCAAAAGTTGGCGGAGTTTTAGGTTTCTTAACTGTAGTGAAGGTATCGTCGTTACTCGTGCACGTACTTAGCGTTAGTTCCCTCAAGGGGGGCGTTGGAAAGACGACCGTGACGCTTGGGCTCGCTTCGGCAGCTTTTGCTCGCGGTCTTCGAACCCTCGTCGTCGACCTTGACCCACAGTCGGATGTGTCGACCGGAATGGACATCGATGTCACCGGTCACCTCAACATTGCCGACGTGCTCGCTTCTCCTAAAGAGAAGATCGTGCGCGCGGCAATCGCCCCCAGCGGGTGGACTAAGGGCCGCCCCGGCAAAGTAGATGTACTCATCGGATCGCCATCAGCGATCAATTTTGATGGCCCGCACCCGAGCATCCGCGAGATCTGGAAGCTTGAAGAAGCTCTCGCCAACGTCGAGGCTGACTACGATCTGGTGCTCATTGACTGTGCACCGTCTCTCAACGCTCTTACGCGAACCGCGTGGGCGGCCAGCGACCGCGTCTCCATCGTCACTGAACCTGGCCTGTTTTCGGTTGCTGCCGCTGACCGCGCCCTTCGAGCGATTGAAGAAATTCGTCGAGGACTATCCCCGCGACTTCAACCACTCGGCATCATCGTGAACCGCTTGCGCTCACAATCGCTTGAACACCAGTTCCGCATCAAAGAACTGCGAGACATGTTTGGGCCGCTCGTCCTCTCCCCCCAGCTGCCAGAACGCACATCGCTGCAGCAGGCTCAGGGAGCGGCCAAGCCACTCCACGTCTGGCCCGGCGAGAGCGCCCAAGAGATGGCGCGTTACTTCGACCAGCTTCTCGATCGCGTCATGCGCGCTGCGAGAATGGGTGAATACAACAACTAGCGTTTCCGCACGGCACTGACCCGCAGGGCGTGCCTGCGAAGGTGTAGCTACAGAGTGCGTCTAGGAAGCGCGGGAAGCGCGGCGCTTCGCCAGCTCATCCATGGGGTCTTCGCCCTTGACAGTGTCGATGTCGATGAGACTTGTCTCAACTTCACGAAGCACCTTGCCAACGGCGATACCGAAAACGCCTTGGCCGCGGCTGACGAGGTCAATGACTTCGTCATTCGAGGTGCACAGGTAGACGCTGGCACCGTCACTCATGAGTGTGGTCTGGGCGAGATCGTGGATGCCTGATTCACGCAATTGGTTGACGGCGACACGAATCTGCTGAAGAGAGATGCCGGTGTCGAGAAGGCGCTTCACGAGCTTGAGCACCAGAATGTCGCGGAACCCATAAAGTCGCTGTGATCCTGATCCTGCTGCGCCACGAACGGTTGGCTCAACAAGCTCTGTGCGGGCCCAATAGTCGAGCTGGCGGTAGCTGATTCCTGCTGCCCGAGCGGCGACCGCACCGCGGTAGCCTGCTGAGTCATCGAGGTCGGGCATTCCGTCAGTGAAGAGAAGGCCAAGATCGTAGCGTGATGTCTCGCTACGGCTCAATTCACTCATGGCATTGCCCCTCTAGATTCTGATTCGACCAGCACGAGAAACGATCAACCTTCATGTTGAAGTTGACGCTTAATCTTTCGTGTTACCCCACGGTAGTCACGCCCGCCGCATCGATCAACGACATTCGCAAAAACTCCGCGGCGTGTCGGAATTAGTCAGGGTAACTGTGCCAACGTCAGCTAATCGCGCCCGGCCACAACCAGAAAACGATCAACGAATCGACCGTACTACGAATCGAGTCGACTAAGGGCAGATCGGATAAGACTGCTGCGAACAATCTCTAGCTGGCCCGCAATTTCACGAGCCATCTCTGCAGCGCGAGCCCGGCTCGATGCATCCTTGCGACGAGCTACGGGCATCAGTGCGCTCTCAATGAGCCCCAACTCGCGCTCAGCGGACGCACGGAAGCCACGCAAGTGCCTCGGCTCAATTCCACTGCGCTGAAGCTCGACAAGCGACTTCAGTACCGCAAGCGAATCTTCGCCAAAAACATCGGACGCCACGATAAGCGACGACGAAATCGCATCGCTCAAAAGCATGGGGCTTGCGCCAGCTTCGCGAATTAACTCTTCCCGCGTGAGCTTGCGCTCGGCCGACAGCATCGATGCTGCCGCAACGGCACCACCAGGAAGTTCAGGAGTGCGCCCGGCATCCATTTCTTCGAGGTAGCCACGGATTACCTTGAGCGGCAAATAATGGTCTCGCTGCATGGAAAGCACAAAACGAAGTCGCTCCATATCGGACGACGAAAACTTGCGATACCCCGACGCCGTTCGTGCCGGCGCCACGAGTTTGCGCTCCTCAAGAAACCGAAGCTTCGACGGAGTGAGATCGGGAAACTCAGGACTGAGTTTTGCGAGAACTTGCCCAATACTCAACAGTACTGGCGCTGGAGCTTGACGCGCTTGACGCGCAACCCCAGCCACTAATTACCAGCCGCCGACGGAAGGTCACGGCGAGACGCGTAAAACGTCAGCCTGTACTTGCCAACCTGAACCTCAGCGCGGTCACGAAGAACCGCGGTCGACTCGATGCGGTCACCCCCGAGATACGTTCCGTTGAGCGAGCCCAAATCCTTAACATCGAATGTTGTACCGCGACGCAAAAACTCGACATGACGACGCGAAACAGTCACGTCATCGAGAAAAATATCCGCCTCGGGATGACGACCAACAGTAGTGATGTCGGCATCCAGCAGAAAACGTGCACCAATATTTGGTCCGCGGCGCACAATCAGCAGCGCAGAACCTGAAGGCAGCGCAGAAATTGCTGACTGCTCATCGACCGAAACATCGGCGCCCATTGCCGCGACCTGAGCCGCGAACTCGTGACTATAAGTAGCAGTGGTGTCGATTCGCTCGACAATAGGCTGCGCGGACGTCTCGTCAGCCGACTGCATGTCGGCGCCGTGACCACTATTCATTGACTCAACCATCGCAAACCTCCCTGACTGAACAGCGTATCGGATCGGAGCACTCCTCAACCCCTCGGAATGCGAGAAATTCGGACCGATTGTGCGACATAGATGAACCCAGCCCACCAATACAAGAACGCACCCCACAAAGCGAAAGCCCAACCGATGGGATCAGTGGCCCACGCGACGTCAGGAAACGCCTGCCCGAGCATCAGGATTGGAAGAGCATAGAACAGTGCAGCTGTCGCAACTTTGCCGAGGTGATGAACCGGGAGCGGGCCAAATCCATAGTTAGCCGAAATGAGTCCCAAAATTACGAGCATGATTTCGCGCGCGACGATGATGATGAAAAGCCACCACGGTATGACATTCCGTGCCGCCAAACCAATAAGTGCCGCAAAAATGAAAAGCCGATCGGCAGCGGGATCTAGCAACTGCCCCAATCGGGTGATCTGGTTGAATCGTCGCGCAATAACGCCATCGAGAAAGTCACTCACGCTCGACACGACAAGAACGACAAGCGCAAGAGCATCCTGTGCCGAGATGATGAAAAAGAGGAACACCGGCACGAGTGCGAGTCGGATGAGACTCAGCACATTGGGCACAGTCCAGACACGGTTGCTGATCTCGGGTGAACTGCTGACTGCCACACTTCGAGTGTAGCGAGCATCCGACCACGAAATGCCGCGATCGAAACAGGAACTTGCTAGCCATCAGGCGTAGCCTTAGCCCCATGTCATGCATCCGCTTTAATACTCCGGCGCAGCGGGCCCAAATGCGGGCAATGGCCCCATCGATGCTCACTGCTGAAGAGGCCGCTGATCTTCACCCAGCACCAGAAGTTACCCCAAGCAAGATTGCTCGACTGCGCATCTTGGCTGGCGACCCCAACCCGAAAATTCGTGAAAGTGCGGCGAGCAGCCACAACACGCCCGTCGACGTGTTCGAGGTGCTGGCTCGCGATACTGACGAGGGCGTTCGCGCCTGCGTGGCACGCAACGAATATGCGCCGTGCGACGTGCTGCGGATGCTCGTGGATGACCCCTCGGAGAAGGTGCGGGGATTCCTCGCCATCAACTACTTCGTTCCCGAGGACACCATGAGCACGCTCGCCGCCGATGACAACGCCACAGTGCAGCGCCTTGTTCGCTGGAAAACTGAACTCGCCAGCGCCTAGTGGCTGCAGGCACAGTACGCGTCGATAGCTGGTTGTGGGCAGTGCGCGTCTTCAAGACCCGCTCACAAGCCACCGCAGCCTGCCGGGCCGGACACGTCAAAATCGGCGGTACGAGCGCAAAAGCCGCGCATCCGGTGCGAATTGGCGATGAGGTCCGCATTCGCATTGCCGGATTCGACCGCATCCTCGTTGTCAAACAGACCATCGTGAAGCGAGTCTCAGCAGTCACTGCCGCCGAGAGCTTCATCGATGAGACTCCTCCGCCACCCTCCCGCGAGGAAGTGGCGCTGGCACCCCGCCGTGATCGTGGAGCGGGTCGACCTACCAAGCGCGAGCGTCGCGAGCTGGAGAAGCTACGGGGTCGCGACGAATCGGATTCGCGACCACGCGACGACTAGTTCGGCTTCGTTGCGATTCCATCGAGCCAAAGCACGTCAGCTTCGTCACGATGAGCACCAGCGGTGCCCACATGCTTTGCGTCAATGTTTGGGCCTTTGGTGATGACGTGCACCATCGCCATGCCGTGCCCACGCCCCAGACCGTAATCGTTCTTGAGCCACTCCAGAATTTCAGCGGCCTTGACCGATCGGTCCGCAAGCCCCTTCTGCTCTGCGATCGCGATGAATTGGCGAGGCGTGAGACCGGTCTTCTGTTCTACCGCGTCCAGGTAAGCCTGAAATGACATCCCGCTTCCTGCCTAGCCTTCGTCAAGGATGGCGCGGATTTGGCCAAGAGCTTCGCGCATTCCCTCTTCCATGCCCATCTTGATCATTTCCTCGAGCTGAGCGGCTGACTCGAATCCTGAATGAATCGTGAGCCGGGTTCCGTTGTCTACAGGCTCAAAGACGAGGCGAGCGATCGTAACACCGAGGTCGCCACTCGGCTCACCAGCATCATCCGCAAATCCATCTTCTATCGATAGCTCGCGCGGTTCGACAATAGAGGTGAACTTCCACCAGCCATGCATCTTCTCGCCCTCAGGACCCGTCATGTAATAGTGGGCGCGACCGCCAGGCTCGAACTCGAATTTCACAAACGTCGCCGGCCACTCGGGTGGCCCCCACCAGCGCTCAAGTTGCCGAGGGTCACTGACCAGTTGCCAGGAGCGCTCAAGCGTGGCGGGAAACTCGGCGGTCGTCGTGAGAGTCAGTGCCTCAACATCGGTGTGGCTCGTGACGTTCATTGCTTCACCTGTTCTTTCGTTCGTTGTCTATGTCATTGGGGTCGTCGTTGAGCACAGCGGCCATGCGCAGCGCTCGCTTCTCCCACACCTCTTCAAAGTGCGAGAGAAGTTCTTGGATTCGATGAATGGATGTCAGATCGCCGCGAACTATTTGCTCACGGCCGCTGCGCTGCTTCGACACAAGCCCAGCCGCCTGCAGCACGGCAACGTGCTTTTGAACCGCGGCAAAACTCATCTCATAGCTGCTGGCGAGACGCGAGACAGAGATTCCTTCCCGCATTACGCGCGTGACTATGTCACGACGTGTGGAATCAGCGAGAGCGCGAAACATCGCGTCCACTTCGGCGTCTGTTACTTCATCTACAACCATTTGGTTGTAGATTACGCTCGCAGGACGGGCAACACAAGACCCACATGAGAATTAATTAGCAGGTGGATGCTTACAGTTTGCGGAGCGTCAGGATCTGCTCAGCTCGACCGAATGGTCCGCTCAGATCGTGGAGGACAGTCGATGTCAGGCCGACCCCATCAGCCCCAAAATTTACGGCATTCTGCAATCCAAGCCACTCCCCAGTTGGCGCACGATAGAGATGGATCTGCAAGTCAACATTCGGGAAGGCGTACCCGCCCTCCCCCGGCTTGACGCGCGTGGCGATGCCATTGCTCGTGTCAACAAGCCCCATCAGCCGCACAAAATCGCTTACCGGCTCATCTGTCAACAGAGGATACGGTGTGCGCAACCACACGCGTCCGTGTCCAGGACCATGATCCGGAAGAGCCCGTGCGTCAATCGATTGAATGTAGCCTCCTGGCCACTTCGAGAGATTCACTGCGCCAGTTGCGTGCTCGGGAGCCAACATCCGTTCGTCGACAACTCCTTCTACTGCTGAGGTGTCGGAGGTGTGAAGACGCCACGCAGTCGCTCGAACTGCGACACGACCCGCAGCAACGAGCTCAGCTTGGACAAGTTCGATTGTGCGCCCCGGCCTCAGCAGCGTTGTCTTCACTTCGAAAGCACCATCAGGAATGAGCCCGAGGATCTCGTAGCTGATGCGTGCAATGCGGAGTTCTGTCCGCGCTTCGAATGACTCAAGCGCGTGCGCCAGAATTCCGGCAACCGGAGCCATGTGCTGCTCGTGCGGATTCCACGCTCCTTGTGCGTGAATCGTGGACTCAAAATGAGTGTCGTCGTGGCGAACGTAGTAGGCAGAAGCTTGAGAGGTCACCGCACCAGCCTAATGAGACGGTCTCCCGGCCGCAGCGTGTGCACCACATTTGCTCACTCACGCTCAGGCACGAGGAGCCGTATCGAACCGCGTCTCGGCACTCCTAGTGTGCGCGCAGCTTCGCGATCAGGTCGTCCTTGTTGAGCGAAGAGTATCCGTGCAGGTCCAGTTCGCGGGCCCGATTCTGCAATTCTTTGACTGTCCAGTCTTCGTAGGATCCTGACTCTCCCCCTCGTCGCCCAACTTCGGATCGTCCATCCCGTGCCGCCGCGTTCGCAATGCGCGCTGCTTTCTCCGCTGACGCACCGTCGTTGCGGAGTTCCTCATAGAGCTCCGGGTCCTTCACCCGTGAATTCTTGTTGGCAGGCATCTTCGTTTCACTCCCCAAGTTCGATTCGTCTCCATTAGGGGCGTCAGCTTCGACCCCTTTGCTGCGCGAGGCAGCATATTCACGATAAACACGGGCGGACTGAGCCCCCACAAATTTCTGAGAACGTCGAGCGAACGTGGAGCCTGCTCCCAGATCGCGGCGAGCAGGAATGGGTGCGAGTATGCGCGAACCGCTAAAACAACATGGGTTGCGGCATCGCCCTAGCGGCCAAGGCTGGCGGCATTTCTTCCGCGATTAGCGATCGCTCCCCATTGACGTCGCGCGTACTTACGGTGGCACGCGAACCAACGATTCCTGTCGCTGGGTCAAGTGCGGTTCGCTCGAGACCGTGCCGACGGATAATCGGACGCAATTTGGCTGCTAGCCAGTGACGATATTCCATGGGAGCGTAGGTGCCGCGTGAATACATTGAGTGATAGCGCTCGAGCAATTCCGGATGCGCCGCTTCTAGCCATTGGAAGTACCACTCCTTGGTCCCGGGCTTGAGATGAAGGGCAGAATAGGCAATTGATGTTCCGCCGGCATCCTTCACCGCGGCAACTGCACGCTCCAAGTGATCACGCGTATCGGTAAGAAACGGCAGGATCGGCATGAGAAAGACTGCGCAATCGAGGCCAGCATCTCTCACCGCAGTTACTGTGGCGAGGCGTGACTTCGCAGTCGGCGTACCAGGCTCGACCGACTGTTGCAGCTCATCGTCATAGATCGCGATCGACATCCCGATATCGACGGGTACGTGCTCGCTTGCCTCTTTCAGCAGTGGTAAATCTCGCCGAAGCAGGGTGCCCTTGGTGAGAATCGAGAGCGGCGTTCCCGAACCGGCCAATGCAGCGATGATGCCCGGCATCAGCCGGTATCGACCCTCTGCGCGCTGGTAAGGGTCAGTGTTGGTTCCTAAAGCAACAGCGTGCCTTCCCCAGCTGGGCTTGCTGAGTTCTTTGGCCAGCACCTCAGCAACATTGACCTTCACCACGATTTGAGTGTCAAAGTCTTTCCCTGAATCGAGGTCGAGATATTCGTGCGTCGGTCGAGCGAAGCAGTAGGTGCACTGGTGAAGGCATCCGCGCATCGGGTTGATGGTCCACCCAAACGGCATATCGCTTGCGGTGGGGACTTTGTTGAGGGCGCTCTTGGCTAATACCTCGTAGAAGGTGACGCCCTGAAAGTCTGGCGTGCGAACCGTACGCACAAGATTGTTGAGCTTCGCAAGGCCGGGCAGCGCGTTGGGGGCCTCACTGCTGACCTGTTGCCCGCTCCATCGCATGCTTCTATTCGAACATATGTTCTAATCAATGGCAACTTCCGCTGATGCGGCACTAAGGCCCCCGCCCACGCTGATAACGTCATAAGAGTGTTTTCCAAAGTGACGGTCCCGACAACTCTCCACACGCGAGATGGTGAAATGACGCTTCGGTATTCCGAATTGGGCGACATCGACACCATCCTTCAACTTCTGGCGGATGACCCAGTGAGCGCCTTGCGGGGAGATACCGCGCGCCCCGAAGATCGCCCGGCCTACGAAAAAGCGTTCCACGCGATCGCAACAACTCCCGCGAACGCATTGCTTGTTGTCGTTGCCCCCAGTGGTGATGTCGTGGCCACCATGCAATTGACCGCGATTCCCGGGATGGCGCGGCGAGGTTCACACCGCCTCCAAGTCGAAGCCGTTCGGGTTGCGGCAAGTCAGCGCTCATCGGGCATCGGCGGCGCGATGATGCGGTGGGTCATCGACATCGCAGCGCCAACACTCGGCGCTTCGCTCATCCAACTCACATCGGATGAGGCGCGCACCGACGCGCATCGCTTCTACAAGAAGCTGGGCTTCGAGGCATCGCACATCGGGTTTAAGTATTCGATCAAGCTATGACCTCAGTCGCCGACGCCAAAAACGACGGCGTCACCCTTCGTGACCTGCGTCTCAGCGACGGTGATGCAGTCTTCGAGTGGATGCGGGATCCAGAGTCGGTCGCGATGGCCGCATTCACGGCACCAGACCCCGACGACCGGGCCGAATTCGATTCCTGGTTTCTCGCATTCTCGCGAACCCCGACGTTGTAGCCTGCGCGATCTACCGCAGCGGAACTCTCGCCGGAATGATAGCCACCTTCATGATGGACGACCAGCGAGAGCTCACCTACTGGATCAGTCGTGAATTCTGGGGTCAAGGAATCGCCAGCGTGAAACGGGACACCGAAGAGATCATCTTCGAGCTTCGCTAGGGACGTCGGCGATAACTCGCCCCTGCATGCTCGGCTGGCAGCCGGTTTCCTCGTCCGTGAAGCTTGTTGCGCAGCGTGCCCTCCACGTATTCCTCAGGATATAGACCCCGCTCGCGCAACACAGGGATGACGTGCTCTACGACATCTTCGAAGGTACCTGGCGTAATGGCATACGCAAGATTGAAGCCATCAACGTCGGTCTCTTCTACCCACTGTTGCAGCTCATCCGCGATTTCCGTGCCCGAGCCAATGATGAACGGACCCAGACCCCCGATAGCGCCGAGTCGGGCAATATCGCGAACTTTCCACTCGCTTCCGTCATTGTTTGCCTGCTGAAAGTTGGCGACTGTTGACTGGATTGCATTGCTTTTGACGTTGCCAATGGGCTCATCGAGGTCATATTCCGAAAGGT
Source organism: Rhodoglobus sp. G.S.23 (assembly GCF_056675935.1). Classification (NCBI taxonomy): domain Bacteria; kingdom Bacillati; phylum Actinomycetota; class Actinomycetes; order Micrococcales; family Microbacteriaceae; genus Rhodoglobus; species Rhodoglobus sp. G.S.23. Next base: position 1,336,188 of record NZ_CM155237.1, on the reverse strand, counting down.
CAATCCCCATCCATCCGGACATGAAGACGAGCGCTCCCTCTTCGCTGGCGTAGCTGAGAAAGTCGGCATACTTCGCGTGAGCTTTCTCCGTGGTGTCATCCGTGATGATCGTGAGCAGTGTGTAGATTCGCGCAGAATAGCGATCACGGCCAGCCTCTTCAAGAGCATCCCGGATGCGGCCAACCGTTGCCTTGAGTCCCGCTTTAGTCGAGGCAGCAACAAAGATCGCTTCGGCGTTGCCTGCCGCGAACTGGATGCCCCTCGGTGATGCGCCTGCCTGGTAGATCACCGGGGTTCGCTGCACCGACGGCTCTGACAAATGGATCCCGGGAACCGTGAAATGTTTGCCCTTGTGCTCAATGTCGTGAACTTTGCTTGGGTCGGTGAACACACCGGTTTCGCGATCACGAATAACGGCATCGTCTTCCCACGAGCCCTCCCACAGCTTGTAGAGAACTTCGAGGTATTCGTCGGCGTGGTCATAGCGATCATCATGCTCGAGCTGATCATCATTGCCCATATTGCGGGCTGCTGAAGGAAGATAACCGGTGACGACGTTCCAACCGATGCGCCCCTTGGTGAGGTGATCAAGCGTCGACATGCGACGCGCGAAAGGGTACGGATGTTCGTAGGCCGTGCCGGCGGTAATGCCGAATCCCAAGTGTTCCGTGACATGCGCCATGGCCGAAACGAGCAACAGTGGGTCATTCACCGGAACTTGCGCGCCGTGGCGAATCGCAGCCTCATTGGAACCCGCGTACACATCGTAGGTACCGAGGACATCCGCAATGAAGATGCCATCAAAGGTGCCACGTTCGAGCAGCTGGGCAAGTTCCGTCCAATAGTCGAGGTCTTTGTAGCGCCACGATTGGTCATCGGGGTGGCGCCACATTCCTGACGACTGATGGGCGACGCAGTTCATGTCGAAGGCGTTGAAGCGAATTTGTTTAGGCATGCCACCATGGTGCGCCGAGCAGCCATTCACTGCACCTGGCAGTGAAACAAAGGACGAAACACAGAGAAATAAAGCGACACATTCTCGCTTCGCTGGCGGATGCGGCGCATTCTTGTTCGCATCCCCACAACCTTCGGATGGACGAATGCAGACGACAGCGAAACATCAGACTCTCTCGCACGATGAGGCGTACAGCCCCGATGAGCGCACCTCGCCCGAAACTGAGATCAGTGGCGACGATTTTGCTCGCGCCTTTCGTCACTATCCTGGCGGTGTTGCGGTCATCACCGCCGACTCCCCCGACGGTCCCGTTGCCCTCACAGCGACATCGGTTGTTTCTGTGAGCGCGGTACCGCCGCTCCTCGCGTTCTCGATCAGCCATCGTGCATCCACCGCCGCGAGCATCCGGAGCGCCAGCTCCTATGTGGTCCACTTCTTGGGAAAAGACCAACTTGAAATCGCGCAACTGTGCGCAACTAGCGGTGTTGATCGATTTTCTGACACCAGTTTGTGGAGACGACTGCCGACCGGTGAGCCGTACTTTCCGAGCGCACCAGCCTGGGTCGCAGGAACGCGGGTCGATCAACTCGACGCGGGAGCCGCATCCATAATTTTGCTTCGTGCGACACAGTCCGCAGTCGATTCTGGGGCAGAAGGCACTCCACCGCTCGTCTATTTCAATCGCGGTTGGCACCAGCTCGGCGAACACTCACAAGTGAGCTAGCCCAGCGGAACTAAACCGGTGCAACCTCTGACGCCGACTCGTCATCGCCCCACGACTCAACTAGTGAGATCCGGCCACGGGAATCCTTTATCGCAAGAGTGAGCGCGATTATCGCGGTGGCAATGCCAATGACGCCGAGCGGATTTGCGATGCCAATGGCTATTCCTAGTGCCGGCTCGTACGGACCGCTAATTATGGTCTGAAGCCCCTGAGGTGTTGAATCCGGAATCGTAAGCCCCAGAAGAAATCCGCATATCCCGGAGGCGATGAGCAAGGCTCGGGTTAAAACCCGCGTCTCGAACCCGCGACGTGCCGTGCGCCGAACTGCCAGCCCGGTCAGAACAAACAAGACCGCAAAAATGAGTCCGAGCGTTGCAGCGTAGACAATCGTGAGGTCACCCCCGATGCCAAAGAGGTGCCGACCGAACGATATCCAGCCAGCCAGACCGATGCCTGCCACGATTACGGCAACACCGGTGTGGCCTTCCCGCGGGATCCCGGGGGTGGCTCGAACCCGAATTGCACTGTAGCTCATGACTTGCTCTCCATCACTCTGATCGCCCAATGGTAGCGACGATGAGGTTCCCCCAGTCGCTGACTCGCGCGGCGTGTACTGCTAGCGTGAGCCGAAGAAGCCTCAGTAACGTTGTGCGCGAGGTGGACCGCTCTAGCCGGAGGAGACCCCATGCCCGCTTCCACAGAAGGACGCGTTGCCGTCTACATCGATTTCGACAACATCGTGATCTCGCGCTACAACCAAAAACACGGCAATGGTGCGTTTCAGACGGACAAGGTTCGGTGGCACGTCTCAAACCGTGCAAGCACGACGCCGGTCGGGACCAAGCTCGCGGACGCCGAAGTCGACGTTGAGGCCCTGCTCGACTACGCCTCCTCGTTCGGCACAGTTGCGCTCAGCCGCGCCTACGCCGACTGGTCTTTACCGGTCAACTCGAGCTACCAGAAACAGCTCATCAACCGCGCTGTCGAACTCGTGCAACTCTTTCCGCTCACAGCTCAAATGAAGAATGGGGCGGACATCCGGCTGTCTGTTGACGTCATGGAAGACCTTTTTCGTCTGCCCGACCTCACTCATGTGGTGATCGTTGCTGGCGACTCAGACTATGTGGCGCTAGCGCAACGCGCCAAGACCCTTGGTCGCTTTGTCGTCGGTGTCGGAGTCGCTGGTGGCACAAGTCAAGCGCTTACCTCCTCGTGCGACAAATTCGCCGACTATGACTCGCTGCCGGGTGTTGAGTACGGCGCCAGTGCGAATGAATCGCCGGTCTCCGCCTTCACCGCTGCACCACCCGCCACAGACGACGGGGCAACAACGACACCTACTCCCGAATCTAAGTCCAGCGCAAAGGCCGCTATCACCGATCCGCCGGCAACTAAGGTATCTCCATTCAAGGTGCTAGTGCGCGCTATGCGACTAGTGCAACAGAAAGAGGATTCAGAGTGGCTCCACAGCTCCGCGGTCAAGAATCAGATGCTCAGAATTGATCCGTCGTTCGATGAATCTTCGTTGGGCTTCACAACTTTCAGCGAGTTTGTGAAGTCTCGCCTATCGCACGTTGAGATGCGCGAGCATGACGGCGTCCGGCAGCTTAGACTCCGCACCAACGTGACACTGCCTGAATAGCGAGCCTTGGTTCTGTGCAATAAATCAACCGGAGATCGCGTGCCAAAAGATGCGTCTTGGCGCGTTAGGCGAGCAGTTGCTCCGCCAGCAGTTCAAGAGCCCGCACGCGCGCAGGCGAGGTGTTCGGCGCATCCGCATCGTGTGCCGAGAGCCCTGGGCTGACCATAACTTCGTCAACACCGAACCGGGTCGCCAGCGAGCGGATGCGGGCTGCCGCAGCCACGGGTTCGTCGATGACCCAACGTTCGGCCATATCATCGACCATCTGTTGCTGCGGAGCAGCAAGTTCGGTCGCCGCAGCCTGCTCAATTGTTGAGAGCGGACCAAGAGGCATCCCGCTGAGGAGCCGAGCCATCTGCTGCAACTGCGGAAGCGCAGCAGCCCGCGCTTCTGCCGCGGTATCGGCGACCGCAACATTGAGCGTCAAGAAGGTTCGTGGCTCCTTCAGCTGATCCGAGGGTACAAAGTTGTCGCGGTACAAGCCCAAGATGCGGTCTGTTCCCTCACCAGAGAAGTGATGCGCGAACACGTACGGCATGCCCTGAGCGGCGGCGAGCCGCGCAGAATAATCACTCGAACCTAGCAACCAAAGCTCAGCAACTGACGACGCATTCGGTGTCGCGGTGAGCTCATACACCTGCCCAGACGGCAGCTGAAGAGCCGCCCCCTCGGGGTGCATGAGGCTGCGGATGTCGGAAACGTTTCGCGGGAACGCGTCGACGTCGCTTGTTGTTCCCGTCATCCGCAAGTAGGACGTGATCACGGGATCACTTCCGGGAGCGCGGCCAATGCCCAGGTCAATGCGCCCCGGGAATGCCGCCTCCAGAATTGCAAACTGTTCAGCCACGACGAGCGGGGCGTGATTCGGGAGCATCACTCCCCCAGAACCGACGCGGATGCGTTGGGTCTGAGCAGCCAAAATCCCGATCAACACGGCAGGGTTTGTGGATGCCACGGCCTTCATGTTGTGGTGTTCAGCCACCCAATAGCGCGAAAATCCGAGTTCATCGGCACGCTGCGCTAGCGCGGTGGTCGCCGAAATCGCATCAGCGGAAGTCTGGTTGCTGCGCACAGGAATCAGGTCAAGAACAGAAAGACGAAGTGGTGTAGTCATCACTACTATTCAACCGTCGAACGGTCGGGATATTCCTTAGCGTCGCGCATCCGACCGGTATGCCACGCCCTAAAACCCGGGCAGATAGCTATGGTGTCCATTATGAAGATTTCGGAGTTGAGCCACGAGACTGGCGCATCGGTCGCCACGATCAAGTACTACCTGCGGGAGGGCCTTGTGCCCGCGGGGGAACGCTCGGCACCGAACCAGGCGACCTATGGCGAAACCCATGTGCGCCGCATCCATATGATTCGTGCGCTGACCGACATTGGTGGCCTCTCTGTTGCCGACACCAAGCGCGTTATTGAGGCCATTGAGTCCGACCTGCCACTGACGCGCGCTTTTGAGATTGCGCAGAGCACAGTTTCCGAGCGCGTTGACCCTGAATCCTTGGATGCCGAAGCGCTCGAGACGGTTGACTCTGCCCTTTCGGGCTGGGGTTGCGACCCGAACGACCCGGGCCGACTCGCGGCCGCCCGTGTGGTGATGAACTTTCGGCAGGCCGGCCAGGGCACCGATACGGGGTGGCTCGCTCGCTATGCCGAGGCTGCGCAACTCGTCGCAGAAGCAGATCTTGATCTCGCCGAGAGTCGCGATGGACTTGCGGCACAAGCGGAAACCGTTGTCGTGGGAACGGTGTTGGGTGATGCGCTCTTTGCTGCGCTACGGCGGAGCGCTCAAGCAGCCTCGACGATCCGTCGGCACGGAGATCCGTCCCGGAGCTAACTCGCACACCTCATTTCGCCTTCACCCTTTACAGATAGTGATGCTATCCGATAGTGTCACTATCGACTTAAGGAGAAGCCATGAATGTTCAGCGCGAAGCGAAGGTTCGTCAGTCGTCCCGGCACGATGCCGCCAGCAATTCCCCGAGTACGTCACGACCTGACAGCGGCACGCTTAACCTTGAGCGTGCGCTACTCCACCGCCCGCTGGTGTGGTTGACCATGGCAATGATCGGGCTTGCGATCATCGCCACGCTCGGCTTGATCGTCGACCAACGCGAAATCGTGGGCGCGCCGCTGTGGGCAAAACCACTCAAATTTGCCCTGTCGATTGCACTGTATTCGCTAACGCTCGCCTGGCTGATCGGAATGCTCACTCGGCATGCACGTCTGGCGTGGTGGCTCGGAACTGTAAGTGCGGCATTCCTCGCCGTTGAAATGGTCGTGATCGTCGGCGCCGCAGCCCTCGGCACAACAAGCCACTTCAATGTGGCTAGCCCGGTGATAGCAGCGCTCTGGTCAGTAATGGCAGTGTCGATCGTGATCGTGTGGTCGGCGGTAGTCCTTGTCGCCGGCCTTCTCTGGCGCTATCGAATCTCCGATCCGGCGCGGTCACTCGCCATCAAATCTGGTCTCATCGTCGGAATAATCGGTATGGGATTGGCATTTCTCATGACCTCGCCAACGGCCCAGCAATTGAGCGACTTTCAGGGCATCGCGGGAGCTCACACGGTCGGGCTACCCGACGGAGGGGATGGCTTACCTCTCTTGGGCTGGAGTACGGTCGCCGGAGACCTCCGCATCCCCCACTTCATCGGGATGCACGCCCTACAATTGCTGCCGCTAGCCGCGCTTGCGCTCGAATTCCTGGGGCGTCGAGTGACAGGGCTCGCGCTCCCGCAGACGCGACAGCGCGTGATCGGTGTGCTCGTCAGCCTCTACGTTGCCGTGACTGCCCTGCTGACGGCGCAAGCATTGATGGGCCAATCGATCGTGAAACCGGATGCCGCAATCGCCACGATCGCCAGTCTTCTTTTCGCTTCGGCAGCAGCAGCTATCGCGGTGATCATCGCCCGCGCCGCACGATTACGTCAGGTTGCCAACGCTCAGCCCTCATCACCCCAATTGTGGGCGCCGCCTCACTTGCCTTCGCTAGTTGAATAGACTGATCGGATGCACGCCGCTGAGCCATCGTCACCCGTCTCGAGTGAATCGACTGCGCCAGCTTCTCTCGCCCAGCGACCATCCCGTCGTCGACGCATCCTTTTCGTCTCACTCATCTCGTTTGCGTCGCTCATTGTGCTCGCAGCGATTGGCATTCTCGTTTGGGCAAATGTTGGTGTGATGCAGGCCGAGGCTGACCCTCTGGAGAATGTGCGCACGAATCCAGCAGTCTCCCTTCATGAGACGCCCAACTCGTTCATTCTCTCGCCCACTGATGGGGCATCAGGAACCGGGTTGGTGTTCATTCCCGGCGCTAAAGTCACTGCTGAGGCCTACCTCTATAAGCTTTCTGGCGCCGTGGTGGAGTCGGGGTTGACTGTGATCGTCACCAAGCCGATTCTCAACTTGGCATTCTTTGATCAGCGATCTCTCTCAACATTCACCGACGCTGTCCCGGATGTTGACACCTGGTTCGTCGGTGGGCATTCGCTTGGTGGGGTGCGAGCGTGCCAGTACGCGGCTCAACCTGAGGTGAGCGGACTCATTCTCTTTGCCAGCTATTGTGCCAATGATCTGGCGGATGTGGACACTCGCGTATTGAGCTTGAGTGGCAGCGTCGACATGCTCAGCACTCCAGACAAGATTGTGGCCGCTGCACACTTGCTGCCAACGAACACAACGTTCTTTCCCATCGAAGGTGCCAATCATGCGCGCTTCGGCGACTATGGCGTGCAGCCCGGCGACGGGGTCGCAAGTCTCGACAGCTCGATCGTGCGCGACGTGATCACGGCAGAGGTCGACAGCTTTATCCGCAAGGGTTAGGGAACACGCGCTGCTACGGCGGGCGCCTCGTGGTGCTCGTAGTGCCCCATCGTGATGATCGGGATCGAATCTGTCAGTGCAATGAGACCGTCACTGATCGTAGCGATCGGATCAGCATCCGTGCTGGAGAAGATGGGGAACGAGCGACCCTCGTCAGGTAGCCTGCGCCCGCGCCGAATGATGACGATGGTCGCAGCCGCGAGCGGGATAGCAATCGCGCTTGGTGCCGCAACCCACATTGAGGCACTGAGCAGTCCGTAGGCGCCCCACACCGCATATCCAAGAACAAGCAGCCACTGGGTGGTCTCAGAAATGCCGGCGAGACGCACTGCATCGTTGCGGCTCTGCCAGGTGATTCTTGCCTGCGGAACCCACATCAAGAACGAGAATGCAGTGCCCACGAATCCGAGTGCGTTAATAGCGAAATCGGTGATGTCCATACCGAGTGCTCGATCTTTCTGACGGCCCGAGGAAGAACTCCTAATTGGGCGCAAATTGCTGGGCATCCATCCGATGTCTCGGCAATTCTAAGCACAAATTACACTGCGCGCCAGATCATTTTTTACCCCCATTTAGCGCGGCGGGGTGCCGCCTAATTTAGCGGGCCGATTTCCATCTCCAGTCTGCGACTTCTGGCATGTCTTCGCCGTGCTCGCGGGTGTATTGCTGCGCGTGGAGTCGGGTGTCATGCATCTCTTGCCAGAAGGCGGCGTGACGCGCAGTGAGGCCGGGAACTCGCTCGAGTACGTCGATGACCAAGTGGTAGCGGTCTAGGTCATTCATCATCACCATGTCGAACGGAGTGGTTGTCGTGCCCTCATCTTTGTAGCCCCGCACATGCAAATTCGCGTGCCCGGCACGCTTGTAGGTGAGGCGATGAATCAGCCACGGGTAGCCGTGATGAGCGAAAATTACGGGCTTGTCTGTCGTGAAGATAGCGTCGTACTCAGCATCGCTCAAACCATGCGGATGCTCAGATTCGCTGTGCAGTCGCATCAGGTCAATGATGTTGACGACTCGCACTCGCAACTCAGGGATCCGTTCACGCAAGATTTGCGCGGCGGCCAAGACCTCAAGGGTAGGTACGTCACCAGCACACGCGAGTACGACATCCGGTTCTTGACCGACAACTTCGGTGCCTGCCCAATCGAATAGTCCGATTCCCCGCGTGCAATGTTCGATTGCGGCTGGCATATCGAGCCAATTATTTTCGGGGTGCTTTCCGGCGATGACGACGTTGATCTTGTCGACGGAGCGAAGGCAGTGATCGTAGGTGGCGATGAGGGTGTTGGCATCGCACGGCAAATAGGCCCTCACAACATCGGGCTTCTTGTTCATGACGAGATCAAGAAAGCCGGGGTCTTGGTGCGATGCGCCGTTGTGGTCTTGACGCCACACGTGCGAGCTCAGCAGGTAGTTGAGCGAAGAGACCGGGCGGCGCCACGGGATATCGTTCGCTCCTTCGAGCCATTTCGCGTGCTGATTGAACATCGAATCGACGATGTGGATGAACGCTTCATAGGAGTTGAACATGCCGTGTCTGCCGGTGAGCAGGTAGCCCTCCAACCAGCCTTGGCACTGGTGCTCGCTGAGCATTTCCACGACACGACCTGCACGGGCAAGGTGATTGTCGGCGTCGATGGGGAGGAATCCGGCATCCCACTGTTTATCGGTTGTCTCGAAAACAGCGCTTAGTCGGTTGGATGCTGTGACGTCGGCACCAAAAATTCTGAAGTTGTCTGGATTGTCGCGAACAACATCGCGTAGCCACTCCCCGAGGGCGCCGGTCGCGGAACTTGTCGTTTCACCGGGGTTTGGAACGTCGACGGCGTAATCCCTAAAGTCGGGCAGCCTAAGTGGGGCGCGCAACACTCCACCGTTGGTGACAGGATTGGCGCTCATTCGACGGTCGCCCTCTGGCGCGAGTGCCGTTGCAATTGCGAGCGGTGCACCACTCTCATCAAACAACTCTTCTGGACGGTACGAGGCCATCCACTCCTCAAGTTGTTTCAGGTGTTCGTCTGTGTCCCGAACACTCGCAAGCGGGACCTGGTGCGAACGCCAATTGTTTTCGACAGGGTGCCCGTCGACTACCTGCGGTCCCGTCCACCCCTTGGGGGTGCGCAAGATCAGCATCGGCCACGCCGGGCGACCGTCGAGAGTTCCGGCAGCCGCGTCGGCTTTTATCTGCGCAATGTGATCGACGATGTCATCAAGAGTTGCCGCCATGCGTCCGTGCACGGCGCGAGGATCTTCATCGTCGAATCCGCCCGAGACAACGTACGGCGTATGCCCGTAACCTCGCATCAGATCGCAGAGTTCGTCTTCGGGGATACGCGACAGCACTGTGGGGTTCGCAATCTTGTAACCGTTGAGGTGCAAGATTGGTAAAACCACGCCATCACGTTCAGGGTCAATAAATTTGTTCGAGTGCCAGCTCGTCGCTAGCGGACCAGTTTCGGCTTCGCCATCGCCGACAACAGCAGCGACGAGCAGATTCGGGTTGTCGAACGCCGCACCGTACGCATGCGAAAGCGCATACCCCAGTTCGCCACCCTCATGGATGGAGCCGGGCGTTTCAGGAGCGGCGTGGCTGGGAATGCCACCGGGGAAAGAAAACTGCCTAAATAGCTTGCGGATGCCATCAGCGCTCTTATCGATGTCGCCGTACGTTTCGCTGTACGTGCCATCGAGGTATGCGCTCGCGACGACCGCGGGTCCACCGTGCCCAGGACCAGCAACAAGAATCGTGTCGGTGTCGCGTTCCTGAATAATGCGATTGAGGTGAGCCCACACAAAGTTCAGGCCGGGCGTTGTGCCCCAGTGTCCAAGAAGTCGCGGCTTAGTGTGCTCGCGGCGGAGGGGTTCACGCAGCAGAGGGTTGTCGAGCAAATAGATCTGGCCAACAGCAAGGTAATTGGCGGCCCGCCACCACGCATCCAGCTGGTCAAACGTCTCAGACTGCACTTCGGATGTTCGGGGACGGCACCATGGTGCACGCGGGGAAGTATGGGCAACAGTCACGAGATTTCCTGTCTCTGATCGCGATGAATTGTGCTGGGTAAACCGTGCAATGAAGTCGCGCTCGTCGAGGAGCTTGTGGGACCAGTGTATGAGTATTTTTCCCCGCGCGACTGGATGGACAGAATCGGCGGGCACGCCGTAACCGCACTACCCCCACGCGCGGGATACCCTCAGAGTATGGGTTCGCGAAACACACGAAGTGACGGCGTTTTAGCCTCGTGGAACGACGAACGCGGCTTCGGATTTGTGACCCTCGACGGCGGTGAGCGAATTTTTGCCCACATCTCCGCGTTCCCACCGCGCGATACTCGGCCCACACTCGGTGAGCGAGTCAGTTGCACGGTGGAACGCACAACCGACGACAAAATTCGGGCAAGCAACATCCGCTATCTTTCGGCGTCTGGACGCCCGATCCGCACACGCAAACGCAAAGCCGGCACGATGAGCTGGGTTGTGCTGGTGACTTTCGCGCTAGCAATCGGCATCGTGACAGCGATTGGCGCTCTCCCGTGGTTATTTGCGGCTCTCTACTTACTGATGAGCATCATCACCTATATCGTCTATGCGACCGATAAGAGTGCGGCTCAAACAAAGCAGTGGCGAGTGAGCGAGAGTACGCTCCTCGGTTTAGGATTATTCGGCGGCTGGCCCGGCGCACTCGTCGCTCAGCAACGCCTACGCCACAAGAACCAAAAACCGAGCTACCGCCAAGCATTCTGGGGCAGCGTCGTGCTGAACGTTTTGGTGTTGGCAATCTTGAGTACGGCGCTCAGCGAGCGGATGTTGGAGCTCGCCCGGCTGCTGCTATCTGCGGCTACTTCCTAAATCAGCGCGTGCATTGAGCGCCTGATCTGCCGGCAGTGCATTGTTATCGCGGGTTAATCAGCGATTAGGCGAGCGAAAGAAATAGTTTCTCGATCTCGTCAGGCTGGGGTGATCCCTCGGCACCCGGGTTTGCCAAGCACTCTTTCATCGCTCCGGAAATAACGAGGAAACCAGCTCGGTCGAGCGCTTTGGAGACCGCGGAAAGCTGATAGATCACGTCCGCACAACCTGCGCCGGTTTCCACTGTCGTGATGAGTGCGCCCAGCTGACCCTGCGCGCGCCGCAACCGGTTCAGGATCTTCTTTTGAGCTTCGGCGTCAGTGACGGGCAAGGATGCGGAGACCTCAGAGGCCATCATTTTCTCATTTCTCGGACATGATTTGACAGTTGCAATACCCCATGGGGTATAGTTCTCAGCATACCCCCTAGGGTATAAGTTCGTATAGTCAGTCAAACGAAAGCAGAGTTATGTGCAGAGCAGTCACGTGCCGGGTATGCGGCAAAACAACGTGGGCCGGATGCGGAGAACACATCCCGTCAGTGAAGCGCAGCGTGCCTGCGTCCAACTGGTGCAATGGCAAACACTCGGCCTCGGAAATTGACGCCGCCAAAGCCAACAAGGGCAGCTTCTTCGCTCGCCTCTTCGGCCGTTAGGAGTTCATATGTGCGCACAAGTTACTTGCCAGAACTGCAGCAAACCCACGTGGGCTGGTTGCGGAGAACACATCGAGGATGCCCTCGCCGATGTCGCCGAGCGCGACCGCTGTCACTGCTAGCCGGTTCGCAACAGCCTTTCGCGAATACGCAACCCCACAACTAATTGTTCACTAGGAGAAAAATGATCCGCCCTCTCGCAGCCCTCGCCGGCTCGCTCATCGTGTTGGCCTCGCTGGCTGCATGTTCGGCACCCGTCGAAACGATCGAACTCAGTTCCGACACCATCATCATTGACGTGCGCACGCCGGGAGAATTCGCGGGAGGTCACCTTGACGGGGCAAATCTTCTCGACCTGAGCGGTGGCCAGTTCGCCGACACGCTCCCCAGCCTCGATCCCGACGCCGACTATGCGGTCTACTGCAAATCAGGCAACCGCTCAGGACAAGCCGTAGCGATGATGACCAACGCAGGCTTTACCAACGTTCTCGATCTGGGATCGATAGACAACGCTACGAAAGTCACCCAGATCGAAATAGTTCAGTAGCGCAACTCGCTCGCGCTGCTCTGCACTAAGACCCCGCGCTCGCACTGCCGAGCAATCTCGAATTGCGGCGGCTACGAACAACCAGTGTGAATACGAGACAATCCTTGAGCACGCGCTTTAACACAAGCGATTCCTGTGACCCCGCCACCGAAAACTTCTCTCGCGTTGTCGTTCCCACCGATTTGGGCGACGTTGTCGTGCACGCCAGCCCCAGCATGATTGCGCACCCCAAGACTGCGACGTTGCTCATTCACGGTGCAGCAGGCTCGTGGACAACCTGGCTGCCACTCATCCGTGCCGCGCATGAAACCGGCGAGCCACTGCAGAACGTTGTGGCAATTGACCTCCCCGGCTGGGGCGAAAGCGGAACACTACCTGCCGGTGCAACAGTCGACGACATGGCCGACGCACTAGCGCAAGTCGCGCAAACGCTCGGCTTCGCCACGTGGGACGCCATCGGCCACTCGCTTGGTGGACACCTCGCCCTTACCCTTGCAGCGAGTTACCCCAACCGCACGCACAGCGTAACCGCCATTTCAGCGACCGGACCCGGCGCGCTTGCCGTGCTCCGGCATCCGATTCGAGATTTTCGGAGATTACCGTTTTTGGCGGGCATGCTCGGCGCCATGAGCTTCCTTTCGGCACTGGGACTAGCGGGCAACAGCCTCATTCGCGGTCTTCATCGTATGCATCTTCTCGGGCCGTTGAGCGCTCCGCTGTTTGCACAGTGGCAGACGCTCGATGTCTCCGTTATTGACTCGCTGGCCTCAGAGATCCGGCCCACGGCGTTCGTACGTGCCGCCGAGGCAGCGTCCCGCTATGACGAGCGACAGTGGTTGAGCATCCGGTGCCCCATCACTCTAGTTCGGGGTGAACGAGATGTGTTCGTGAGCGCTAGTGACGATGCCTGGTTTGCTGAAGCGCTCCCCCACGCCACGCAACAAGTGACGGCACGTGCAGGTCACTTCGCGCACATCGAGGGTGTTGGCGAGCACACTCGAGTTCACGGTGATACGGCGGTCGCCGCCTAGTTGGCGGCTTCACCCCAGCGCACGCCGAAAAATCACAGCAACGCGAGCAACCTCCCCGCGCCGAGTAACCTAAGTGCATGGTTGATACCCGCAGTGATGTGCGCCACCGCGCAACGCCCGGGGTGAACCGGTGGGATGTTGTGCTCGCGGTAGGGATGCTCGCTGGCACCCTGCTCAGCACGGTTCTCACCCGCATCGCCGGCATCTTCTCCGAACCTGCCGATTCGGTGGTCACGCTGGTGTGGGCTGCAGCGATCACGCTGCCCCTGCTGTTTCGGCGCCACCATGCGTTGCCCGTCGTCATCGTTGTTGCCGCCGTCTTCATGGTGGGGGCGACCCTTCAGGTGCCCGAAGTTACCTTCTGCAATATTTCGCTCTTTATCGCGCTCTACTCTGTTGGCGTTTGGGAAGACCGACGTCGCGTCGCCACCATCACCCGCATCGCCATCATTGCGGCCATGTTCATTTGGCTATCGATTTCCATTTTTCAGACCACGACCGACCCCGATGCACTGAGCGGATTCTCGCGTGCCGGGGCATTCTCTCCGTTGCTGGCGTACCTCGTGATCCAATTTCTGACCAACGTGCTCTACTTCGGCGCCGCCTACTACTTCGGCGAACGCGCCTACCGCTCCCGACTGGAACGGCATGCGCTGCATCAACGTTCTGTCGAGCTGGTGAGAGAGCGCGAACTGATTGCCGCCCAAGCCGTAACCATTGAGCGCCTGCGTATTGCGCGTGAGCTGCATGACGTTGTTGCCCACCACGTCTCGATCATGGGGGTGCAGGCCGCCGCCGCGCGCACCGTGCTCACTCAAGATCCTGCTGCCGCATCCGAATCGTTGCGTGCTGTTGAGACCGGGTCTCGCCAAGCAATAGATGAGATGCATCGACTATTGGGAACACTGCGGGAGGCTGACAGTCGCGAAACTGACACCGCCGCTGCCTCAACGCTCGGAGTGCACAGCATCGTCGAGCTGATCGAAGCCACACGCAGCGCCGGTCTGCCAACACGGTTCGAAGAATTTGGCGACGCTCAACCCCTGAGCCCATCAACATCCGTCACGCTCTACCGAGTGGCTCAAGAAGCACTCACCAACGCCCGCAAACATGCTGGCCCCAATGGAGACGCCGATGTTCGACTGCGCTGGAGCGATACCGCCGTCGAGATTGAGGTCGGCAATTCTGGGCGCACACCAAGCCGCCGACCGTCCACGGGTCTCGGATTGATTGGCATGGCCGAACGCGTGAACGCTGTGGGCGGCTCACTCGAATTGCGTCCCCGATCCCGTGGTGGCTTCCTCGTGCGCGCTGAGTTGCCGGTGCAGGCTGACATCGGTGCGGGCGCACCAGCAGCCGAGGCTCACGCATGACCGCTCAACCGATCCGCATCCTGCTTGCCGATGACCATGAACTGGTGCGCACAGGTTTCCGCATCATTCTTGGTGCCCAACCCGACTTCGAGGTTGTTGGCGAAGCCCGCAATGGACGTGAAGCCGTCGAACTCGCCGAAACACTCCAGCCAGATGTGATCTGCATGGACATCCAAATGCCTGAAGTCGACGGCATCGATGCGACCCGGATGATCGTAGCGAAGCCCAACAGCACTGTCGCGGTTCTCATCCTCACCACCTTCGATAACGAGTCACAGCTCTTCGACGCTTTGGACGCCGGAGCGAGCGGGTTCTTGCTCAAAAACTCGTCTCCCGATGATCTTGCGGATGCCGTGCGCACGCTGGCGAGCGGCGACGCGCTGCTGGCTCCCGCCGTGACCCGGCGCGTGCTGGAACGACTGAGTCTCACCGATCAGCGGCTCCCCCGCCAGACGGAGCCAACTGTTCCTGCCGAGCTAACCGCGCGCGAACATGAAGTGCTCGTGCTCGTGGCGGAGGGCCTCTCCAACTCTGAGATCGCGACGGCACTCTTTCTTGGCGAGGCGACCGTAAAGACCCACGTTTCGAAGGTTCTTCAGAAGCTCCACCTTCGCGACCGTATCCAGGCCATCGTGTACTCCTATGAAAACGGCGTCGTTGTGCCGAACACAGCGCCCGAGCGACCGAACTCGACGTAACGCTGCCCGCTCGCAACTCATGGCCGTCTCCCCCACGCGATGGAGGCAAGAACCCACCCGCAGGCTGATCCCGTCGATCGCGTCAGCCCATACCGTTGTTCCCAGAGAGATTCTTTGCGAACAAAGGCGGTATTCGTGCTCCAGCTCGACAACATCACCAAAAGCTTTGGGGCGCGCCCAGCGCTCGACGGCGTGACCTTTTCTGTGCGCGACGGGCGCATGACGGGCTTCGTCGGCGGCAACGGTGCCGGCAAGACAACGACAATGCGCATCCTGCTGGGTGTTCTTGATTCGGATGCCGGTGAGATCCACCTCGACGGCAAACCACTGGGTGCAGAACAACGGCGTCGATTTGGGTACATGCCTGAGGAGCGGGGACTCTACCCGAAGATGAAAGTTCGGGAGCAACTCGTCTACCTCGCTCGACTGCATGGACTCTCGTCGACCCTAGCGGGCCGAAATGCTGACAGCCTGCTCGAAGAGCTTGGCCTCGGCGAGCGTCGCGATTCCACCCTCGAGAGCCTGTCGCTCGGAAACCAGCAGCGCGCCCAGATCGCCGCATCACTCGTGCATGATCCCGAGGTACTCGTGCTCGACGAACCCTTCTCGGGGCTTGATCCTCTCGCCGTCGATACTGTGGTGGAGGCGCTCAAGCAGCGTGCGGCATCCGGAGCATCAGTACTGTTCTCCTCCCATCAGCTCGAGATCGTTGAGCGGCTGTGCGACGACCTCGTGATTATTGCCGATGGCACTATTCGCGCATCTGGTGAGCGAGACACTCTCCGTGCCCAGCACTCGGCGCCACGCTACGAGATTGTGACGACCGGCGATCTGGGATGGTTGCGAAACGAACCCGGAGTCACGGTCGTTGAATTCGATAGCGGCTACGCCACGTTCGATGCCGAAGAGACCACCATCGCCCAGCGAGTTCTCCGTCACGCCCTCGCCGATGGCGACGTCACCTCGTTCGCCCCTCAGCGCGCATCCCTCGCCCAAATCTTCCGAGAGGTTATCTAATGAACTCCGCTACCGCAGCACGCCAGTCCCCTCGCTACCTTCAATCGGTTGTTCTCGTCGCCGAGCGTGAAATCACTACCCGCCTTCGTTCGAAGAGTTTTCTCATCACTACCGGCATCCTGCTGCTCCTCGTTCTTGGCGGTGTGATTGCGGGAGGAATCTTCTCGCAGACCGCGGGGACGACGAGCGTTGCCACGATCGGTTCGCTGTCGTCAGAGTTGTCTGGGCTTTCAGGTGTTGAGGTCACCACTGTCGACGATCGTGCGGAGGCAGAAGCTCTCGTGAGCGATGGAACTGTGGATGCAGCGGTACTGCCCTCCAAGGAAGGCTCGGGCGCTCCTGCAACCATCATCGCCAACACAGAAGCGCCATCTCTGCTGGTTCAGATGTTGAGTGTCTCCCCCGAGGTTGTTCTTCTTGACCCCGACGGTGAAACGAGCCCGCTCAGCTACATTGCAGCTCTAGGTTTCGGAATCATCTTCTTCATCTCCGGCATGACCTTTGGCCCGATGATTGCGCAGAGCGTTGTTGAGGAGAAGCAAACTCGAATCGTTGAAATCTTGATGTCGGCCGTGCCCGTCTCGGCGTTGATGGCCGGCAAAGTGATCGGCAACTCGCTGTTGGCATTCGCCCAAATTATTGCGATTGCGGTGCTCGCGATCGTCGGCCTGTCGGTGACCGGTCAGGGTGAACTCTTGTCGCTCCTCGGCGCACCGCTGCTGTGGTTCGTGGGATTCTTCATCATCGGTTTCGTACTCCTCGCCGCGCTGTTTGCTGCGGTGGGCGCGATGGTGTCCCGTCAAGAGGATCTTGGTTCGGCCATGACACCGGTCACGATGCTGATCATGCTCCCCTACTTTGCGATCATCTTCTTCAACGATGACCCAAAGATCCTGGCGATCATGTCGTATATTCCATTCTCGGCACCTGTCGGAATGCCCATGCGAATGTTCCTCGGAACAGCCGAATGGTGGGAGCCACTGATCTCCCTCGTTCTGCTGCTCATCACCACGGGCCTCGCTGTGCTCCTCGGCGCTCGCATCTACAACAACTCGTTACTGAAGGTCGGCAGCCGGGTGAGCTGGGCCGAAGCCATCAAGGGCTAGGGCGCTCCAGCGAACGGATGACGGCGCTGGCACTGCACACTGCAGTGTCAGCGCCGCTGCTCGGTGTTAGCGGGGTCTAGTCCTCGGTGATCGGCTGCGGCGGAAGCTTGCGCACCTTCGCGCGACGGCGACGACGTGCTGGGATCATGGCGCGCATCTCTTCGAGCTTGCCAAAGCAGAGCAGGCGGTCGTTCGCCTCGAGCACAGTGCTGCGGCGGGGGTTCGGCACAACGTTGGAGCCACGGTGCAGGGTCAGCACGGTGATGTCTTTCTCACCGAGACCAGATTCGCCGAGCTGCTTGCCGACAAAATCCGCGTCGCTGCCGACGACGATTTCAGCAACCCCATAGCCTGTAGAAACGCTGAGACGTTGGCGAACATCGATCTCAGGGAACGCAACCTGGTTGGCGATGTAGTCAATGATCGCGCCCGCGACATCCAACCCGGTCGCACGCTCAATGCCCTCAAGCCCTGGCGACGAATTGACCTCCATCACCAGGGGGCCATCTTTACCTTCGAGCATGTCGACGCCGGCAACCCGCAATCCCATGATCTGGGCGGCCTTGACTGCGGCACGGTGGTACTCAGGCGTGAGCTCGACAGCTTCAACGTTGCCACCGCGATGCACATTCGACCGGAACTCGTCGCCAACAGCCACCCGGCGCATCGCAGCAACAACACGGTCACCAACAACGAGGGCACGGATGTCGCGGCCCTTACTCTCAGAGATGAAGCTCTGAATCAGCACGTTCTGTTTCGTTGAGTGCAATGTCTCGATAATCGCCTTGGCGACCTGCGTATCGGGAGCCAGAATCACACCGATGCCCTGCGTGCCCTCGAGCAGCTTGATGACAACGGGCGCGCCGCCGACGCGTTCGATAGCCATCTCGACATCTGCACGGTTGTGCACAAAGGTCGTCGCTGGCATCGCGATGTCGTGACGCGAAAGAATCTGGGTGGCACGCAGCTTGTCGCGCGAGTTCGTGATGCCGCTCGAAGTGTTCGGCGTGTAGACATCCATTTGTTCAAACTGGCGAACAACAGCCGTGCCGAAGTAGGTGATGGAGTTGCCGATGCGGGGCAGGATGGCGTCATAGTCCGACAGCAATTTGCCGCGATATTGCAGGTCGGGTTCGTCCCCCGTGAGATCGATTGCGAACCGAAGGGTGTTGAGCACTTTGATCTGATGCCCGCGTTGCTCGGCGGCCGCACGAAGGCGCTGAGTGGAATAAGCGTGCGGCGCACGCGAGAGAATAGCGAGTTTCATCAGATGACCTGCCAAGATAAGGGGGTGATAGAACCTACCCATTCAAGCACGGTCGCCGGTTGGCGCGAGTGGGTTGCCCTCCCAGAAATCGGCGTTTCGTGGATTAAAGCCAAACTCGACACTGGGGCGCATAGCTCTGCCATTCATGCGTCTGACATCGAAGAATACGTTGGCAAGGACGGCGCCAACTGGGTGCGGTTCCGCGTAATGCCGTGGCAAAAATCTGATGATGATGCTGTTGTCGTGGAGCGTGAAGTCCACGATCGCCGTTCCGTGCGCAGCTCATCCGGTCACAGTGAAGACCGCATCGTGGTGTTGCTTCACGTTGAGCTCTTTGGACATACAGTCACCGCCGAAACGACACTGACTGACCGCAGCGATATGGGCTTTCGGATGCTGATTGGCCGCGAGGCTCTCAGCCAAGGCTTTCTTATCGACTCGAGCGCGTCATTCCTTAGCGGTCGTGCGCCGCGCGCGATCCGCCGCCGCAATCAGGGTCGCAGCTAGCCTCTACGCACGTCGATGGCCGGGCCTTACCAGCCGGCTGTTACCAGCCTGACGTACCCGGGCCACCATTAAACGGTCCGACAATACGAGAGGTGATCCACCCGCCGTAGAAGTCGCCGGCTTGAGTGCTCACTCGTTCGCCGTCGATTTCGCAGGAGTCCATTTGGCTCGGGTAGAGCGCTACTCGTGTCGCCAAGTCCTCGAATCCTCGGGTCGGATCCGGGTAGGTCCATCCCGCTCGATCGGCAACCACTCCCCCGGAAACAATATCGAAGTAATGGGCTTCACCTTTGAACTCGCAGAAGCTTGTGCCCGCTACTGGTACCAGAACGCCGTCGGGAAACGCAGCGATTGGCACGTAGTAGACGGGTGGATGACTCGTCTCAAGCACCCGCACCGAATCCGTAGTGTCGACGATCACTTGGTCGCCCAACCGCACAACAATGCGTTCGTGTCGTCGTTCCACTCGTGGAGGCCGCGGATAGTCCCACACCGACTCTTGACCTGCGTGAGGCTTGATGGGCTTGGGGCGGGGACGTGATCGGGGAAAACCGGCGGCTGGCGTCATCCACCAATTGTGGATCTGGCTGCTGGGATGCCGCTGCGAATGTCCACAGGCGGGAGCCAAGTCGCGACCGGAAACGTAGCTACCTCGAGACGACCGGCTGCGCACCTGAATCGACTCGCGCCGTTCGATAGGTATCGACAGCAATCACTGTGCCGAGAATCACGAGCGACAGTGCCATTGACGCAAGAACATCGCTGCTCCAGTGGTAGCCCAAATAGAGGCGACTGAGGGCGGTGGCAATCACCAGTATCACCGCCACAACATACGAGACTGCCGCAAGCTTGGGGTTGCTGCGCCGGGAAAATATTAGGAAGGTCAGGATGAGAAAGAAGTCTGCGACACCGAGCACGTGGCCAGACGGAAACGAGAATGTCATGTCTGGGCCGTACAGCATGAGGTCTTCAGGTGGCCGGCTTCGACCGACAACACGGGTGATGATCTGCACGATTACGACGCCGGTGAGGGTGCCAGCGGCCAAGAGGAACGGTCTCCACCAGCGCTCGGCTTTCACACCCCACGTGACGGTCACCGCGAGCACAATGATGGGTAGGGCAATGGGCCCAAACATCTCCGTGAAGACGATCATCAGCAGCGTCGCTGTCGCTGACTGCCGGTCTTCCAACCACCCCTGTACTCCAGTGTCCATGGCGGTGAGCGCATCCGGTTGAAGCACCGACCACCACAGAGTCAGGAGACTGATAAGCCCGATAGAGATCAGTGCCGTCGCGACGATATACAGTCGCTTTTTCGTCGCGGCAGTTACGGCGCGTTCGTCGACGAAAAGCTTAGTCTTAAACCGGGAGCCCTTCGTGATTGTATTCATGCTCCGGCGACCCTTCCGCGTTCCTTTTTCAGGTCGTAATCGGGGCGCGGCCACTTCATTTCCAACTCCCTCAGTTTGCTCATCACGATTTCTTGCACGGCCAGTCGGGCGTACCACTTGTGGTTGGCGGGAATCACATACCAGGGTGCTTCATCCGTGGATGTCCGTTCCAACGCGATTTGGTAGGCATCCTGAAGTCCGGTCCATCGTTCGCGGTCATCGACGTCACTGGGGTTATATTTCCAGAGCTTCGACTTGCGGTGAAGTCGGGCAACTAGGCGCTTCTTCTGCTGTTTTTCACTGATCTGGAGCATCACTTTGATAATCACTGTGCCGTTATCGATGGCCTCCTGCTCGAAGGCGATGATCTTGTCGTAGCGGGCTTCGATGGTGTCTGGGTCCGCAAGGTTCTGCACTCGAGCGGCAAGAACATCCTCGTAGTGTGATCTGTCGAAGACACTGACCATTCCTGGTTCGGGAAGGTGTTTGCGAATTCGCCAGAGGAAGTCGTGCTTGAGTTCCTCGTCAGTTGGTGCCTTAAAGCCGTGCACAACGACGCCAGACGAGTTCATTGCCGAAAGCGCATGTTTAACGATGCCGCCTTTGCCAGAGGAGTCCATTCCTTGCAGCACGATCAGTAATGATCGTTTGCCACCCACAGTGCTGTCGGCGAAGAGTTTGCCCTGCAGTTTTCCGAGCTCACGTCGATTTTTCCGGAGCAGTGCGGTGCCGGACTTCTTAGAGGCGTTGATTCCGGGAGTTGCTTGTGGGTCTACTTCTGCGAGCCGAAACCCGGTATCGACGCGAAGCAGGTCACTGGGTGCGTTAGACCACTCTGAATTTTGCATAGGAGATAGTATCCCGCCGGAGCGCTCATCTACACTATCCGTCATGAACGATGTTTCCGTGTCGGGCGCAGCCCGCAGCGCAAAGAATAGTACTGCTCTTCAGGTTTTGGCCCGACTGGGTTTCGCGGTCAATGGTCTCGTGCATATTCTCATCGGTGCACTCGCAATCGGGATAGCGACGGATGGCGGAAGCACTGATGCTGATCAGTCGGGAGCCTTCCAACAACTTGCATCGACACCGGGTGGGGTCTTCCTGCTCTGGTCGATTGTCATCGGCATGTTTGCTCTCGGACTCTGGTTGCTCATTTCGGCGTTCTTAATGTCCGGTGGGGACTCCAAGCGTCAGTGGGCACGCCGGGTCGCTGAAGCCGCCAAGGGACTCACGTACATCGCGCTGGGAGCAACCGCAGTACCGTTCGCCCTCGGTGGCGCAACGAGTTCATCGAACAGCACGAGCAGCCTCAGCGCCATGCTGATGTCGTCTCCGGCTGGCGTCGTCGCGTTGGCTATTATCGGAGCTGCAGTCGTGGGCGTTGGTGTCTACTTCGTTCGCAAAGGAGTCACCCAGAAGTTCGTTGAGGACATATCTTTGCCTCGCGAGCCGATGCGGAAGGCGGTGCTCGGCCTAGGGATTTCGGGCTATGTTGCCAAAGGAATCGCTATCGCGATCGCCGGAATATTGGTCATTGTTGCTGCGGTCACTCATGACCCAAGCAAGTCCACCGGACTTGATGGTGCGCTGACAAGTCTGGTGGCCCTTCCCTTTGGAGTTGCCCTTCTGGTTGTCATTGCGATCGGCCTGATCGGCTACGGCCTATATTGCTTCGTCCGGGCGCGTTTCGCTCGACTGTAGTTTGCGATCGTCACGAGAGCCACTGCCACCTCGGATGCGTCGCTCGCCGTCAATTTTGGCGGCAAGCGGCGCTGCGACAACAATCGCAATCCCCACTCCTAGGAGCAACGCGCCCACAGTGTCGGTGAGCCAGTGCGCCCCTAGGTAGGTGCGGCTGAGCATCATGACAACCGTGTAAAGACTCGCCGCGACCCATACCCACACTCGGGGAAAGAGGATGGAAAGCACGAGGGCCATCACTGCGGCATTTGCGACGTGTCCGGAGGGGAATGACCCGAAGTCGACGGTGACGAGAATCGTGTCGGGTCGCGTTCGGGCAAAGAAATGCTTGAGAAGCTGCACCGATCCGCCGGTGATGACCGTGGCAATAGTGAAGTACAAAGCGGCCCAGGGGCGCTTGATGAGAAGCAACGCGATGATGATTGCCCCGGGCACGATGAAACTGGCAACTACGCCTGCTCCCAGATAGTTCATGACTAATGACACCGATTGCCATAGCGGATTGCGGTTATCGGAGAGCACGGTCATCCAGAAAGTATCAACGGCGAGGGGCATCCCGTGGTCACGAACGACGATCAGCGCGCCCAAAGCCACGACCAAACCCAGGGCCACTAATCCACTCAGTAGCGGCCAGAAGCGACGGACACGTTGGGCACGGTCCGTGGCCGCATCTTCCGGATGTTTCTTCTCCATGACGCAATGCTAAAACTTTCTTTCGCCAAAACGTAAACACACAGAACACCGGCGGACGTCACCGGCTAGAGTCATTTCACTGTCGACTCGGCCCATCCGAATCCCTTCGGATCCGCATCGATAACCAACGGATGATGCCCAGAAAGAGTGAGGTCGACTAATGCCTGCAACGCCGAGCAAGAACGCTTCGCGTTCGCTGACTGCCGCCGTAATTTACAACCCCATCAAGGTTGACCTTGACGCGATCAAGTCGGCCGTTGCTGTGCAGGAAGAAGCGTCAGGCTGGAATGCTACCCAGTACTTTTCTACGAGCAAGGAAGACCCTGGGCAGGGTGCAACCCACGAGGCACTGGATGCCGGGGCCGACGTAATTATTGTCGCTGGCGGCGACGGAACAGTACGTGCCGTCGCCGAAGTCGTGCATGACAGCGATGCCGCTTTGGCGTTGATGCCGTCGGGCACGGGGAACCTCTTTGCCCGCAACCTCAAGCTCCCTCTCGATGACATTGAAGGGTCGGTGCGCGCAGCGTTCACTGGCGAGGAGCGTCTCGTTGATATCGGGCTGATTGATATTCGGGACGAGAACGAGAAGCTATCTAAGCATGCATTTGTGGTTATGGCGGGGCTTGGGCTTGATGCAAAAATGTTGGTCAACACTGATGAGGAGCTGAAGAAGAAGATTGGGTGGCTGGCCTATGTTGGCGCCATTGTGAGGGCTCTCACCGATGAGAGCGAGCTTCAGCTCAAGTTTCGGCTCGACGGTGGTCGACCTCGCCGCGCTCGGGCCCACACCATCATCATTGGAAACTGTGGCTCGCTCACAGCGAATGTTCTTCTCCTCCCTGATGCAGCGCCGGATGACGGGTTCTTTGATGTCGCGGTGATGCGCCCCAAAGGGGTTGTCGGCTGGGTGCAAATCATGGGCAAAGTTTTCTGGGAAAACGGTGTTCTTCGGCGCATTAAGGGTGGCGAAGCCCTCACCACTAAGGATGTGCGCGCGTTGAACTACGTGAAGGCGAAACAGATGACGGTGCGTCTGACCAAGTCCGAAGAAATTGAACTCGACGGCGACAGCTTCGGGAAGGCGATTGCTTTCAAGACGCGCATCAAGCCGGCAGGGCTGCGGATGCGCGTTCCACAGGAGTAGTGTTCCTACGCCGACGGCAGCGCGAGTGCCACGTCACCGTCGCAAGTGCACACTAGTCAGGCTCAATAGTCGTTTGTGGCTGCTCGGCCTGCTCCGCGCGCTCGGCTTGTTCTACTCGCGCGCCCAACGCGGCGAGGATACGCGCAATATCCATCGCGATTGCTGCTGATGCCCCCATCGTCGTGGCGGTCGCTGTGTCTTTTCTGGCATCCAGTTCCGCGGTCAATGCCGCAAGGGCATCAGTGGCAGCCGCATGGGAGGCCGCGCGTTTCTCAGGTGTTCCCCAATCGCTCAGAACCGTCGATACTGCGGCTAGCGCTGAACTCAGCACTGGACGCAGTTCGGGGCGAAGCTCGATTTTGATAGGGGTGCCCCACACTGCGCCAGTGAGCACATCGGTGATGTCGCGAACGTGAAAAGTCACGTTCTCTAGAGCAGCAAGGTCCTCGTAGTCTGCACGTAAATCGCGTCGATACCGCCGGGCCCGTGGGTTAGCTTTGCGGCTTTCGTCGGCGAGCAGTACTGCTTCACGAACCTCGCGTGAGACGTTCACGAGCATGTCTTTTGCGGATGCCCATCCGTCACGTTCTGGGGGCCAGCTTTCGGCTAGCGCTTCGGAAATCTCGGAAAGATGGGTGGAAAGAACTCGCCGAAAATTGGAGAGTTGTTGGTCTACGGCGTTCTGGCTGAGCGCCGGAAAAATAAGAACGTTGACGAGAAGTCCAACAACGATGCCGAGGCTGACCTGCTCGAGGTATCCAATCGAATAGTCGTCAGCATCCGGCCCACCGATGATGAGAACGAACAGCACGGTGACGGGAATGTATTCACGGTTGGCCCCAAACCAGCCAGTGGCAGCGATGAGGGCGCCGGCACCGACGGCGAGTGACATGGTGAGAACACTCGGTGAGCTGAAAATGATTACCGCGCCAGCGAGCACTATGGCGACGGCGAGGCTTCCGAGGGTTTGCATGGCGTTCTTCATTGAGCCCATGAGCGTGGGGTACATGCTCACGATTGCACCCAACGGTGCGTAGTAGGGGTAGTTGTCTGCCACCCCGGGAAGGTAGGGCGCGATGGTCCACGCGACGCCGACAGCGAGGGCGGTTTTTGCTGCCTGCAAGATGCGCGATCGGGTGATTTCGGATCTCATCCGCCATGCCGTCTTCTTCACCGGCTCGAGCGTGTTTCCGGCCAGTTCTTGCCGCTTCCCACGCGTGGGCCACCTCATGGGCGAGCCGCTATCTCAATACCGCCGGGTGCAGGTTCCGGATGCTCGATTCTGATTCGATCGGGGCGAAAGCCGTGCTCAATCCCCCACAGCACTGCGTTCGTTCTGCTGTTGACACCGATGCTTCGGTAGCAGCTTCGGATGTAGGTCTTGATTGAGTTAATTGAGAGGTGGGTTCGTTCCGCGATCTCTACGTTCGAGAGGCCCTGGGTGATGAGGGCCAATACTTCTGCTTCGCGCTCGGTGAGGCCTTCTTCGCGTCCCGGCCAGTCACCTCCGATGACGATCGGGGTGCCGGTCTCGCCCAGATGAACGCGCTCGCCCCCGTTGCGAATTGCTTCGAGCGCGGCAACGAGGAGGGCCGCTGGCAGGCCTTTCGAAATGTATCCCCCCGCGCCATGGGTAATCGCAGTGTTCACGAGCGCCGGATCAAGGTTCCACGAATAGACGACTACCGCGGCGACGTTGGGGTTGGATGCCAGCTGCCGCACCGCTGCACGGTCGCCTTGGGTGGATGCGAAAGTGTCGTAAAGGGCAATATCTACGTGTTCGCTGACTTGCTTGTTGAGGTCGAGTTCGACGACGCGAATCCGATTCTGGTAGGAGCGCAACATGCCGACAACTCCGCGTGCAACGACCTCGTAGTCGTTGACTAGGGCAACTCGAACTTCGTTCATGCGTCAACGATAGGGCGTGCTTTTCGGAACTTAGCGATTCTTCACCCTTTAGGGTGAAGCCGCCCCGGTATCCCCCAGAATACTCTCAGCTTTTGGGTGTTTATTTATGCCCCAATAATCGCGGACGGTGTCCGCTTATCCCCCAGAAGAGTAGGAGCTCAATCATGAGTGCATCAGACAAGATCGAAAACTCAGCTGAAGACCTCAAGGGCAAAACCAAAGAGGCTGCCGGTAAAGCTACCGACAATGAGGAGCTTGTTGCTGAGGGAAAGACTGATCAGGCTAAGGCAGATCTGAAGAAGGCTGGCGAGAACATCAAAGACGCGGTTACGGACTAACGTTCCGCGTCATCCCTAGCAATACCCACCCGCATTTCCTTTCGAAAGGTTCGATTCCCATGAACACGCTTCTTATTATCGTGGCGGTTGTTGCCGTCATCCTGCTCCTGACCGGTGGGCTAGTTCAGTCGCTGAACTTCCTCCTCTGGGTTGGCGTTGTGTTGGCCGTTCTCGCCATCATCGTTTTCCTCGCTCGCAAGCTCACTGGCGGTCGGGTTTAACACTCGCCACTCGGTGAACTAGCACAAGCAGTTCATCCCGACCTCCCCCAGTGTCGCTTGAACTGATCGAGGGGTGCAGGGCCAGTACGGCCCTGCACCCCTCCCCTTTTTTCACCACGATGAACCACGAGGCCCCGCAATGCGCAGAAGATTAACCGCTCAAGCGGATGGTGGCCAATGTGAGCCCTCTCCCGTTCCTGAAGCCCAGGTCGGTGCCGATACGGATGAGACGGTGGCACCATTCCCGCCGCTACCGGCAACCGCGCATGCGGCACGAGCGTCGAATGACAAGCCCATCGTTGAATGGTCAGACGAACGAAGCTTCTAGGGCGAGGCGGAGCTACGCTCCCCGAGTCGCGACGTACACCGTATTGGATGACACCCCACCGGTGAGCGCATTGTCGAAGTCGACGGCGTGGGCGAGCGGGTTCGCAAAGACTTGGCCAAGGCGATCCATGAATTCGGCGTCGGACGGGTCATCCGACCAGAGTGCGAAAACTCCGCCGATGGTGAGATGAGCGCGCACGCGCCGCAAACCCTCAACGGTATAGAGGTCGGCGTGACTGGGGTCTAGTTGGTGGCGGGGCGAGTGGTCGACATCCAGAAGGATCACGTCATACGGCTCGGTCGGTTCTGCACGCATTACTGCGAAGAAGTCCGCGTGGGTGAGGGTGGTGCGGCTATCGCCGGTAAGTTCTGCGGAGACCGGGAGGAGGCCCCGATTGTGCCAATCAATTACAGCGGGCAAGGCGTCGATGACCTCAAGTGAGGCTACGCGGGGATCGGCGAGGGCGGCAACTGCTGTGTAGCCGAGACCCAAGCCGCCGTTAACTACACGCAGCTTGTCGCCGCTAGCTGCAGCCAACCCGAGGTCAGAGAGCGCAATCTCGGCAACAGTGAACAAGCTTGACATGAGGTACTCCTCGCCAAGTTTCACCTCATAGACGTCAACGTCGAGTGTTGGTTCGCGTCGACGCCGCAGGGTGAGCTCGCCCATCGGGGTCTCTTGAAAGTCGAGCTCTTCAAAGCGGGAGATTGCCATGACTTGAGCCTACGTGTGTGAAGGGCCGAAACGGCCCGGTATAGATAAGGTCGCTCAGCGGCATATATGGAGCGAAGCGTTCGAAGTGTTGCTAGCGCGTCTCCGGAACTTCTGGTCCCTCCGGCAGCACCACGGGTTCCGACTCTGCGCGATGGCGCC
Source organism: Rhodoglobus sp. G.S.23 (assembly GCF_056675935.1). Lineage (NCBI taxonomy): Bacteria > Bacillati > Actinomycetota > Actinomycetes > Micrococcales > Microbacteriaceae > Rhodoglobus > Rhodoglobus sp. G.S.23. Next base: position 1,308,393 of record NZ_CM155237.1, on the reverse strand, counting down.
CAGGTTGCGGTTTCTGATGACCCATCTCGCCGCCGATTCGACCGCCAAAGGGGCGACCGTGGTCGGCATACTCTTCGCGGAAGAATCCAATGCGCCACTCGCCCATTTCCATGAGCGCGCCGGTGCGCAGAGTGCGGGAGCCTGCTTCTTGACCGGTGAGTGGTCGAGAGCCGCCGCCGACGGCTCCGAACGAGCGAAGCACGTACTCGTCCTCGTTGTCGTGGCGAATTTCGGCGTGGATGGGATCGAGACCGGGCAGCTGCAGGTCTGCCGACGTTGATGACCCGATGGTGGTGACATCCGACCGCAATTCGAACTCCCGCGGCATCTGGCCGTTCCAATTTTCGGAGCCGACGACAAAGAACAACCTCGGCCGTCCGGCTCCGGGCGCATAGTGCGTCGTCGTAACCCTGCGGCGAATGGTGCGGTCGAAGGTGGGAACGAGCGGAAACAGTGTTCCGGGCGGAAACTGCATCCGCGAGTCGCCCGCGGAGGCGGCATCCCGCCGACGCAGCATTGGTGCGAGCGCCGCTCGGCTGCCCAATGCGATGTGCGGCGACCCTGTCAACACTCGCTGAGCCACCGAGGGCTTGATCGCGCCAATGCGGGCGATCAAGCCGAGCGGCCCAGACAGTGAGACGGTGAGCCCTCTTTCAGCGAACGCCTTTGCCACAATGCGCGCCTCTTTGAGCTTCACGGATCGTGCTTGCAGAAACAGCTCCGGGTTACTCGAGAACACGTCGATGTCGGTGCCGTGCGCTCTGACCGTTCCCGTCATCGTCTCTGTCTCAAGCCGTGATGCTCCGGTCTCGCCATTGCCCGAAGTCGCGGCATCCGTGTCATCGAGAATTGGTTCGATGAGTGAGAACGCCAGATCGATGTCGAGCCTCGTGGCGGCACTCGTCGTTGAGGTACTCATCGTTACGGGGCGAGCGGTTCGGAGCCGGATCCTTCACTGGTGGTCACCCTGAGGGTGCCGTTGAGTTTCCACGTCGCGCGAGGCGCATCCTGACCAACATCGCGGGGAACTTCGACAGTCATATCAATGAAGCTGTAGTCGATGACGGCGCTTCGACCGGTGAGATACGACCACATTTCCTTTCCAAGATCGGTCCAGTCTTGGATGTTGTGGGCGTCTGGGCCTGAGCCGTTTTCGGCGGCTGAGGGGCTGTTGATATCAGACATGGTTTCGTCCTTTTCGCTCGCGTTGAGGAATCGGGCAACCATCGTGATCGTTAGCCGCCCACTGTGATGCCACAGTAATCGAGCGCCAACGGAGTAGGAAGAGTTGCCGTCGAGGTCACGGCATTCTCACTGGGAAGGGCATCGTGCACAGAGGATGCTCTGCTCCCCTGTTTAGGCGACGGTGCGAGTCCGCCCCACTATTCCGGCACGCACGAGCAGTACATAGAGCTGGCATCCGAGGCAGTAGTCGAAGACTGAATTGAGGAACGCGGCGATGAATGCCAGACCCGCGAAGACCACGAGAGCGTAGGGCACGGCTGCGAGGTGCAGCACGACGCCGATGACGGTGATGACGAAGCCGACACCCTGCGAGAACGTGGGTGGGCGCGGGTCTTCGAGGTGGCTTGGTGCACTCAGGCGCGGACGAATCACTGCTGTGAAGAAGAGTCCGTAGGGGTGATGTTGGATGCCGGCGAAGGCTCCCCACGCAAAGAGCGCAGCGATGAGGCTGAAGAGAATGAAGGCGGGCTGGCTGGCGCGCTCGGCGATCGTGGCCGGGAGCGCTGCTGCGGCATCCAGTCCGAGGCCGATCACTGTGAGCAGCAGCACGGCGGTGATGCCTGCGCCGAAGCGAGGGCCGCGCGGGTCAATGCCGCGTTGCCCCGGCTTCGCGGCAAGTGCTGCCTTGGAGCCTGCAAGCGAAGTGGTGCCGGTGGAGCGGGTGTCATTCGTAGTCATTGGTGTCGCTATCTGTGCTGTCCCGGGCGGGAGCGTTGTCTCGGAGGGGCGGGTGCGGTGACTGGCTGTTAGACCAACACGGGGCTGAGCATCCGGTCGAGTTCGGCACGGAGGTCGTTGATCTTGGGGGCACCACCGATGCGGGCCTGCAGCACACCGTTGCCATCGAGGATGAACGTGGTTGGTGACTGCAACAGGTTGAACTGGTTAGCGATCTCGGGGCGTGATGTGACATCCACTTCGACATGAACCACTGAACCGGTTCCGTCATCGAGTTCGTCAGCAATGGCACTCAACTGTGTGCGAACCGTTGGGCAGATTGCACAGGCAGCGGTGGAGAACTGGAGCAGGGTGATGCGGGTTCCGAAGAGCGCTGCACCGGGAATCGTGATGCGATCCTCGCCTGCGGCTGCTGCGGCTGAGTTGTCGGGGTTTTTACTTCGCTGGATACGGCCGGTTCTGGCACGCCAGACTAGGCCCAGCGCGGTGGCGAGTGCCACGAGGCCAAGAAGCACAGTCAGGGTTTCCACGGCGTCCACCTTTCAAGAGTATGGGGGCTTCTGTTGCGTCATCGTTGTGTGACGAGAAGTTACTCAGGACAAGTCGAATGCGACTTCAGATATTCCGAGAAGGTTAGCGCTGTCAAACAGGGCTGTGGCCTAGATTGGATGCGCGGCTGCCGCACGGGCATCCGCGACACTTGCGTGTGGAAACTCACGAGCGGAATTACTGTGAAAGATACGTCGACCTCTAGCGAGTTCTCCCTTGTGCAAGACCCACCTCCGGCGATTTCTGAGCAAGATGCCGCGGCTTTCACCGACACCGTCTATGGCCTCGCTGCCACTGCCCGTTCGCTCGGCAGCCATCAGGACCGCAATTTCCTTCTGGAAGGCGCGGAAGAACGCACTCTCCTTAAGATTTCTAACCCCGCAAGTTCGCGGGCTGAGCTCGAGGCACAATCGCTCGCCGCCGCCCATCTTGCCGCACGCGAGCCGAGCATCCGGGTGCCCCTCACTCGCACCGGGCGTGATGGTGCACGCGTTCAGGAGTTCTCGGTCGACGGCCGGATATTACACGCCCGCATTCTCGACTTCATTAGCGGCACTCCCCTCTCTGGCGGGCGCTACCTTTCCCCGCGCGCTGTGCGCGCGATCGGAGCACTAGCGGCTCGCGTTGCCGTCGCGTTCGCGGACTTCGATGCCCCCGGCGTCGAGCGCTCGAACCAGTGGGATCTTCGTCGCGCTTCGCCAGTGCTCGACGCCCTCCTCCCTTATGTTCACGACGATGTACTCCGTGCGCGCCTTCGCGAGACGAGCGATGCCGCTTGGGGGACGGTGTCCCATTTGGCCGCTGAGCTTCCGGTTCAGACAATCCACGGTGACCTCACTGACGACAATGTCGTCTCAAACGACAGTGTCACGGGTATTCCCGACGGGATCATCGACTTCGGCGATGTCAACCGGAGTTGGGCTGTCGGCGAGATTGCGATCACGGTCTCGTCGCTTTTGCACCACGACGGGGCAACGTTGCCATCTGTGCTGCGCGCGGTCTCCGCGTACCACTCGATCCGTCCGCTCTCGTTGGCCGAAGCAGAAGCGCTCTGGCCGCTTGTGGTGATCCGCGGCGCCATCCTTGTCGCCAGCGGGCATCATGTGCAAGCGACCGATCCCGACAATGAGTATGCGAGCGAGAATTTGTTGCACGAGGGGCGCATCTTCGAGCAGGCTACCTCGGTTCCGCTAACCGTCGCGAACGAACTAGTTCGCAGTGCGCTCGGACATGATGGCCGCCAAGCGAGCCTGCCAGCGAACAGAATGCTAATTCCCGCGCTCAATCCGAGCGCAATCGAAGTGCTGGATTTCTCGGCAACGAGCGCGGCACTCAACAATGGGCGCTGGCTCAACGACGACGCCGAAGCGGAGATCGCCGCCGAGGCCATCACCGCTGGTGCTTCCGGCGCGCTTACACGCTTTGCCGAGCCCCGGTTCACACGAGCGCGTATCCCAGTCGATCCAGAGCCCCTGAACACTCCGCTCGGCATCGAGCTCACACTGTCCGAGCCGCAGGAGCTGGCCGCGCCGTGGCCGGGCACTGTCACGCACAGCGCCGACGGCGTCGAGTTCCGAGGCGACGGCATCCTCCTCACTCTTGAGGGTGTCAAAGCGCTTGTTCCCACTGGCACCGAGGTGGATGCTGGCGCGCCAATCGGCCACGTCCAGAATCGACTCCGCGTGCGGGCATCCCTCGGCGATGTCGCGGTGCCCTGGCTTGTCAGCCCGGACCTGGCTACCGCCTGGCGCTCTCTCGCGTGCGATCCAACACCGCTCGTGTTTGGCGAGACGCTTCCCAGCGCCGACCGAGATTCGGCCGCCCTGATCGCTCGCCGGCGCGACACTTTCGCTGATGCGCAAGAGTTCTATTATGACGAGCCTCCGATGATGGTGCGCGGCTGGAAGGAGTATCTCGTTGACGCTGATTCCCGCGTCTACGTTGATGTTCTTAACAACGTCACTTCGATCGGACATGCACACCCACGCCTCGTCGACGCCGTCACTCGGCAGTGGAGCCTGCTCAACACCAACTCCCGTTTCAACTATCCGGAAGTCGTGGAGTTTTCCGAGCGTTTGAGCGCGCTGCTCCCCGATCCCCTCAATTCCGTCTTCCTTGTGAATAGTGGCTCGGAGGCGGTTGACCTCGCGCTGCGCATTGCCCGGGCGTGGAAAGCACGCAGCGATGTACTCGCCGTTCGTGAGGCCTACCACGGCTGGACTTACCTTTCGGATGCCGTATCCACATCGATCGCGGACAACCCTGGCGCCCTCAGCACGCGGCCAGACTGGGTGCACACTGTCGATGCGCCGAACAGTTACCGCGGCAAGTATCGCGGCACGGAGTCCAGCCGCTATGCGGACGAGGCTGTTGCCGAGATCGAACGTCTGGCCGCCGCCGGAACCCCTGTTGGCGCCTTCATCGCAGAAACTTTCTATGGCAATGCGGGTGGAATCGCCCTGCCTGACGGCTACCTCGACGCTGTCTACGGCGCAGTGCGCAAACATGGCGGCCTTGCCATCGCCGACGAAGTGCAGGTCGGCTATGGCCGCCTCGGCAAGTGGTTCTGGGGTTTCGAGCAGCAGGATGTTGTGCCGGATATCGTTGCGGTCGCCAAGGCTATGGGCAACGGGCATCCGCTCGGCGCAGTCATCACGACGCCAGAGATTGCCGCCCACTACCGCTCGCAGGGCTACTTTTTCTCGTCAGCAGGCGGCAGCCCGGTGTCGAGCGTTGTCGGCCTCACGGTGCTCGATGTGATCCGAGATGAGAAGTTGCAGGAGAACGCCGTCGCGACCGGCGGTTACCTCAAGAAACGCCTCGCCTCGCTAGGCGAGCGCCACCCGCTGGTCGGAACCGTGCACGGCAGCGGCTTCTATCTCGGTCTTGAATTTGTGCGAGACAGGGCAACGCTAGAACCAGCCACCGAGGAAACCGAAGCTATTTGTGAGCGCCTGCGTGAAGTGGGCGTCATCGTTCAGCCCACGTCGGACCACCAGTGCGTGCTGAAGATCAAACCGCCGATGTGTCTCACGCGCGCAAGTGCCGACGCCTTCGTCGATGCCCTTGACCGCGTACTGACGAACGGGTGGTGATGTTGACAGGGTAGGTCGCTATTCTTTAGCCCACACGATGACGTGCAACGGAAAAGAGGAGCTCATGCCTTACTTCACCGTCAACAAGAATGCCCAGCCGAACACCGGCGACCACGAGGTTCATGACTTGGCGTCGACACGGGGCTGTCTGCCCAGCGTCGAGAATCGCACCGATCTCGGCGAATTCGCCTCGTGCAGCGAAGCTGTGAATGCCGCAAAGAATCAGTACTCGAAGGTTAACGGTTGTTTCTGGTGTGCCATCGCCTGCCACACGACCTGACTCCGCTTGCGCCGGTAATGTTTGAGCATGCCGAACCACATTCTCATTTCTGGCCCAGTGTCGTGGAACAGCATCGTTTATCTCGATCATCTGCCCGAACCCCGCCCTCACATGCAGTTCGCTCTGGAAGATTTTGAGACGGTTGGCGGCACCTCCGCCGGTAAGGCCCTGCACCTTGCCGGGCTTGGCCGAGAGGTCACCTGCCACACAGTGATGGGCAACGATGCGGCTTCTACCCGCCTGCGCTCGGTTCTTGAATCGTCCGGCATTGAGCTGCACTGCGTCGCCGTTCCCGGCGCTAGTGAACGCCATCTGAATCTGATGACGAGGTCCGGCGAGCGGGTGTCGCTCTACCTGTCGGCTCCCGCGTTTGCCGAGCCAGATGTTGTGCAGTTTCGCACCCTGGCCGAAGGCGCGGAGGCACTTGTCATGGACCTATCGGAGCCCTCTCGAGCACTTCTTTCGGAGGCGGCGGCATCGAGCATCCCGATCTGGACCGATCTCCACGATCACGACGGCCAGTCTGATTTTCATGAGCCGTTCGTTCAGGCGGCGTCGTACCTATTCATGAACGCCGATGGGATGCCGGACCCGCTGCCATTCATGCGCGCTCGGGTAGACGCGGGCGCCATTGTGGTGGTGTGCACGCTAGGTGCCGAAGGAGCTATGGCGCTCGACGCTGATGGAATCCATAAGGTGGATGCGGTGCCTGCCGAGATCCGCGACACTAACGGTGCCGGTGATGCATTTTTTGCTGGCTTTCTGCACGCGACACTGTCGGGTGCCGGCACCGATGGGGCACTCGCCGCGGCCGCCTCGCAGGCGGTAGTTGCTCTCGAGTCGAAGCACCTTCATCCCTGCGTTGAGGGTGCGCTCAACTAGCCGTAACCTTCCGCGCCGAAGCCTGCCCACGTGGCCATGATTCGCCAAACGCCGTCCACAGCATCGGTATTAGCACAGCAGAAGCGACCAACAAGACACCGCCGAACACCATGAACACAGTCCGAGCATCGGTAGCCGACGCCAACAGCCCCGCGAGCCCAGCGCCCACAGGAAGCGCAGTTCGCGCCAATACGAGGTAGGTGCTGCTGACACGACCAAGCAAGCGCGGTTCGACAGCGGTCTGCCGAATGGTGATAGTCATCACGTTCCACAGCGTGACGGCTGCACCGTTGAACGCGAGCAGCAGGGAGGCGAGCCAGAGGTCTCGTGTCCACGTGAGGGCGATGATCGACACTCCGCTCAGGAGAACGGAAACTACCGCAGCCGCTGGCGCACCCAGTCTCTGGATGACCCGAATCGCGATCCACGCACCGACAAAAGATCCGACCGCTGCCAGGGCCAGCATGATGCCGAAACCGATCTCTCCTGATTGCAGATCGCGCAGCGCGTAGATCGCGGCAACTCCCCAAAACCCTCCGGAAACTCCAGCCCACACCGCCAACAGCAACGACATTATGCCGAGTAATCGCGAGTGAGTCACCACCCGGATTCCCTCGACCAAATCTCCGAGGAAGTTCTGGATTTGCCCTCCCGCACGGTCCGGCGCAGGAGTTTCGGGCGCACCCTCCACTTCGCCCAGCGAGACCATCGCAAGTGCCGCGGCGACGAGCAGCAGCACATTAGCAAGAATCGGCAACGGCTGAGCCACCGCAAACAGAATCCCGCCGAGCGCACGCCCCACAAACATCTCACCAACGATTTGCCCCGACTGCAGGTCAGAGTTCGCCCGCCCCAAATTGTTCGCAGCTACCAGACGCGGAAGGATCGCGTGCGATGCCGGATCCGATACCGCCTCCCCCGCGCCATAAAGGAACGCAACCACACACAGCATCGCGATGTCGAGCACCCCGAGCGCGATCGCGACCGCCACGAACGCCAACACGACCGCACGCACTAACTGTGACAGCGCGATAAGTCGTCGCTTCCTGACCCGGTCAACGAAGACTCCGGAAAATTGCCCGAAGAGCAGCGCCGGCACGTATGTGAACACGGTCACCAGCGCGATCAGCGCGGGGTTTTCCGTTGCCTGAGTCGCCAGTAAGGGCAGTGCGACCAGACGGATGCCGTCGCCCATATTCGTCGCAGTGACGGCACCCCAGAAAACCCAGAATGGTCGCCCGAGCTTCTGCCCGCCGGACACTATTCGCTTCTCGTTGGGCTGCCTACCGAATACGTGAATGCTCCGAGCGAGACCATGTCTCCGCCGTCGGTATCGAGCTGACGAATGAATGCCAACGCGCTCTCCAGCAGCACGACCGCAGCTTCCTTGCCTGCAGCATCCAATCGCACCTGCGACACAAACAGTCGCTGGGATTCACTCGCTTCCATCTGCGAAGCCAGCGCGCGGAGCACTGCGGGCCGCGCACCCGCCTCGGTGCTCTCAGGGTCGCCTGCGATCGATGGAGCCGCGAGCCCCCAGAGCTGCTGTCGCCCGCCGCGAACACTGCGCTCACCAACCTGGCACACGATGTGGGCTCGCTCCAGTACGCGCAAGTGGTAACTGATACTGCCCTTGCGAAGCCCCAACTCGGTCGCGAGCTCGACCATGGTCCACTCGCGATCCCTCAGCAGTCGAAGCATATCGAGCCGTACCGCATTGGAGAGGGCTCGGAGGTCGCCGGTGGCCGCTGAATCTTCGACCGGAGCAAGGGCCGTACTCTCAATCGAGTTCGTCATCTCATTAGTGTCAACGACTGTCGACACTAATGTCAAGCACAGAAAGTATTGAGCCTCCTCCCGCAAGCATCAAGCATTTCAAGCGCTTCCTGGAGACCAAAGCCCTAATAGCACGAAGGGGCCGAAAAGAGAATCGCCGTCTGTAGAGCAATAGTCGTAGCCTCTCGATGCGTCCGCCTGAGCTAGTGGCATAAGCACTCATCGCCCCTGGAGGGCAGCCGCCGCAACACGATACCCACTGGTTTAGGCAAATCGGCAGCCGGCGGAGATCCAGACGGCCCGAAGTATAAGTTCCGTGTCACTTGTCAACTTCGTGGAGCCGCAAGCGTGACCGAAATAGGACAACGTTTTATCCGACTTATGGCTTCTTTTCGCCACTCAGGAGTAAAGCCGAACAGGTCGTGGCGGTTCTACCCTCGCCGATTGAGAGCTTAAACCACTCCTCACTCGCTGCCCTGTCCTATTGCGCGAAGGACGTCAGCTATCCAGACAAGGTCATAGTCGATCGGCTCATGTTCGCCGGAAACGATCGCCTCAAGTGATCTAATTGAGTCGGAGAGCTGTCCAATCGTAAACTCTGCCGGTGACTGGGTGACATCGTACATAGCGTCAACAGGTATCGACCAAAAATACTCGTGCGGAATAGCGAGCACCGGCCCCCGTCTCTCCACTACTCTGGCAAGTGCCATCCGCAAAGCGGACTCAAGCGCCGAAGCGTCTACTTTCTGGTTCCGCTCGTTCATCTTCCCCCCAAAATATCTGTGATGCCCTTCTGGAACGCCGAGATTTCTTTTTCGAGATGTGCGATTCGGCCCGCAATGATGCTCTCTCTTACAACATTTGAACTCGCCGCAGCAAGAATTCCGAGGTTGTCAGATGCATCCGGATTTGCACGGTATTGGTTCAGCTTAATGACATGCTCGGTGAGGCGCTTCTCTAGCGAAGCGATCGCCTTCAAACTGGCTGCGTTTAGGCTCGCGAGGAACAAATCTCTCTAGGTGTGAAGTTGTGCTCGCAATTCACGCCTTGCCCAAATAGCCGCGCCGACGCATACGTGACGGAGGTCACAAGAGCGATACGAGTGGGGTTTTCAGCGACCTGAGCCGCCAGCGAGGGCAGTGCCCCAAACGTATGTCGTCACCCAAATAGGTCGCGAAGGCAGCGCTCCAGACTACCTAGGACGGCCAGCCAAGCTCCTTCCAGATACACACAATTCGTATCTCATCGGGCTATCCAACGAATACATGAAGGGCCAGCGAGCCGACTTCTCCGCATCGATCTCGAGCTGACGAATGGATGCCAGCTTGCTCTCGAGCTGCACGAGAGCGTGCAGCGCTACCGCGGCGTCCGCGACCGCTTCAACGCCAGCATGGCCGAGCGGTCGAACCCGAAGGTGCGTCGGGCAACGAATCCGCCGATGGTTGTTCCCGCAGCGAGCCCTAGGCCAGTGGCTAGTGCCATGACCATTGACGGCAGCCCTTCGGTCACCCCGAATTCGGAATCCATGAGCGAATAGATGCCTCGATACAGGGCAAGCCCGGGCAACAGGGCGATGATGCCGACCATGTTGGTGGCGCCTTCTGGCACTTTCAGCCAGCGGTAAAGAAGGTAGCTGATGACGCCGGCCGCGGTCCCGGCAATCGCAGGAGCCAGTCCTGGCGACGAGGCCAGCGGCAGCACGAAGTAGTAGACGGCAAATACGAGGCTCGCGCCGATGGCCATAATCGGCAGCAACCGCATCCGCACATAGGAGGCGAGGGCGAAGCCTACAGCGATGATGGCCGAGCCGATCATCCCGGAGACTACGCTGCGGTTGTCCCCAAGAGAGTCGCCCACCGCCACCGGAATGCCGAGGCGCAGAGAGAGACTCAGCACGATGGAGATACCGACCGCGAGGCCAAGGGTCATCATGATGACCTCCATTCCGCGGGCAGTTGCGGTGACGTAGTAGCCGCCGATCGCGTCGCTGGCTGCGGCGGTGAGTCCGACGCCGGAAAGGAGCATGATGATGCCGGCGATGACAATGACTGTCGGGCTGTTCGATCCGGGGATCTCGATCCCCACCGAACGCAGCCAGAACATGAACACCGCGATGACGGTGGTTACCGCTGCGGCAGCCATCTGAGCAAAGAATGCGGGAACTGAGAAGCGTTCCAGACGACGAGTCATGACATCCGATATTGCTGCGGATGCTGCCGCCACGAGCACGAGAACGAAGCTCACGTCGAACATCACGACGACACCTGCCGCGAGTATCGCTTTACCAGCGGTCACCATCCAGCGGCGGTACGGGTGGGGTGTCGTCAGGATCGCGCTCAGTTTTTCGCGCGTCTCATCCACGTCTCCTGGACCGTCCGGTCCGGTGATTTCGTCGATCAGCCAGTACACGTTCTGCAGCCGCGTGTAGTCAATGGTGCGCACTTTCACGATGCGCATGATCGACATGGGATCTTCATTCATCCCGCGGTGTATCGAGACGGTGAGCGAGGTGAAGGTGATGTCGACGTGCATCCCAGTAACGCCATAGGCGGTGCTGATGCGCAGCACGGTAGCAACAACGTCGGCGGCGGAAGCTCCAGTCGCGAGCATCGCTTCGCCAGCACGCAAACACAGGTCGATGACCGAGCGCGCGTGACGCTGAGATAGCTGCTGCTCACTGCCGGGGATAGACAGGAGCTGAGTGGGCGCACTGTTTGTGCGCAGGGCTCCCCCGGCCATAGTGATGAGGGATCGACTGATCCGTTGCTGGAATGCGCGTAGTCGATTGTTGCCCGTAGTCACCCCTCTAGGCTACGGGCACGAGCGTGGGAATGTGTCCGCGACGGGGCCGATAGCCACCGCCACCTCAACTAAATCGACTACTCTGCACGATGGTGAAAAAATCCACCGCTCCGGATGCCACACCCTGTGTTTCAGCTCAGGGCGGGCTCCCACCACAACTACGGCCAGCACCACTAGCCGCTGAGAAGAAAACGAGTAGGCGATGACCCGAGTTCACCCCGTCATACGCACAGTCGGCGACGCGTTCCGCGGCATGCTGATCGGCTTCGCTGAGATCGTTCCCGGAGTCAGTGGCGGAACCATCGGCCTCCTCGTCGGCGTCTACGACACCCTCATCGATGGCGCCGGAAATCTCGCCCGTGGTGTCGCGCTCACAGTCGCAGACGGCATCCGTGGCCGTGGGCTTTCTCGCGCTGCCGCCCACTTCCGTTCGGTGCGCTGGAATGTCGTGTTGCCCATCGGTGTCGGGATGCTCGCCGCCATCGTTATCGGCGCGGCGCTGCTCGCTCCCCTGCTCGAGCAATATCCGACCGGCACCCGCGCAGTCTCTGCCGGGCTCATCGCCGCGTCGCTCATCGTACCTGCTCGGATGGTCGGCGGACGTTGGACGTTGCCCGAGGCTCTGATCGGCCTCCTGGCCGCCGGCGTCGCTGTTGCGCTTACCAGCTTGCCGCGCGCCGGGGATGCGGATCCCACCCTCATCATCGTGTCGCTCGCTGCGGCCCTCGCAGTGTGTGCCCTCGTTCTTCCCGGAGTTTCTGGCTCATACCTGCTGCTGATCCTCGGCATGTATGCGCCCACTCTCGCTGCCGTGAATGACCGCAACTTTGGCTACCTCGGCGCGTTTGTGATCGGTGCCATCGTCGGTCTTGGCCTCTTCGTGTCAGGGCTGCAGTGGCTCCTGAAGAACCGCCGCCGCGTCACTCTCGTCATCATGACAGGCCTCATGCTCGGCTCGCTCCGCGCCCTCTGGCCGTGGCAAACCGAGACCGGCGAAGTACTCGCGCCCGAATCTGACTTCGGATTCGTGCTGTTGCTCTTTGCGATCGGTGCCGCGGTCGTGCTCGGCATCATCGCTGCAGAAGTTGCCCTGACGAAGCGGCGGATGCTCTCGCCCGAGATCGTCGCCGATCCTGAGCCTGATTCGCGCGACGCTTAGTAAGCAGAGACCTCCGCGGCGATCCTCGGACCTACGAATTTCATTTCAAAGCATTGGAAACACGGCTGGCAACCCAGCGTCTGTTCGCGAATCTGCAATCTTTATTCGGATTAGTCCAGCAGTAAGCTCAGCGTGTCTCATTGCCGTGAGTATCTTCGCGTGGTTTTCCCAATGCTCCTCCCAAAGGTCCTCGCCCGCGAGCGATGCAAAGTCGATGAAGGTCGGATCGCCTGATGATTCATAGTCCATTAGGCGACTCGCCCTTTCCTCAAGCCCCGGCACACGACGCGTCGCAGGTGAGAGACGAGCCGGACTAAACATCCACGAGTGCCAAGGCTTGTTGCCCTTGCTCTGGTTGCACTTGCCGCATGCAGGCACGAGGTTTTGAATCTCTGAAATATAGCCGGTGGGTTTCTTATCGACAACGAGCGGTCTCAGGTGGTCCCATTCGCTCGCGGGGTCTCCGCAATAGGCGCACGTGACCGAGTCCTCCATATCGAGAACTTTCAGGGCCCCATCGATCTGAGAAGAGTTCGGCGGGACAACTGGAATGATGCCGTTGACGAAGGAGTTAGTGATGCTCGAGGAACGACTTGTAATCCGCACCGCCCGTGGCATCGCGAACCGAAACTCTACAAATTTAGCCATACGGCCGAGCATAGGTTGCGGTGGATGAGTCACCGGATATTCGGGGCTCACGTGAGTTGGAAGCATGCGCATAAAGCGCTAAGTCGCCAGCGCTCGCACCATTACTAGTAAGCGACCTGAAACTGGAGGCACTGCTTACGCGCGCTGTTGCCGAGCGAAATAGCCTCGCCCATCAATTTTTCGGAAAATGGTCTGAAATCTGGGACGGTCCGGAGACCGACATCCACATGATTCAGGATGTGGACCGAACCCGCGAACTATTCGAGGAGGCTATCGGCAAGCTCGTCTCCGTTATAGGCACACGCCTCGACACGATCGGCGAGAATCCAGATGAGTACATTCCCGGTTTAAAAGTGCGCATTGCGAACGTCCACAGCGCGTCCACGGAGCAACTCGACACGACCTCATAGGACGCGCCGGAATCGCCCAACGTCAGCGCCCCGCCTCGCGTGAAGTCTCCGAACCACGCCATGTCAACTCGCGCAACTGAAGCACCGCCGCAGCGCGACCAGTAACCTGCAGCAGGCGAAATACCCCTTCGAGGTGCTTTTTCACAGTCGACTCTGAGATGCCTAGTTCGCGCGCGAGCTCGTTGTTCGAACCTCCCGTGTGCGCGAGGGCGAATAGCACATCGGCTTGGCGACGGGTGAGGCCAGCGTCCAGGAGCGCATCCGTATCCGCTGAGACATCCTGCTCCCGGCGCAAGAGCAGCACCGCCCACGAGTAGCGATCCATCTCCGCATCCACGAGGCGGGGGCGCTCGGCGCTGACCTGTGGCGCATCGCGAGATGGCCACTCAGTGCGTTCATGACGGCAACGTCGCGATCGCTGAACTCCCCCATCCGCTCGCTGCGGTTCAAGGCGTAGCCCACCACGACATCCGGCGACGAAGGCAGCTGCACCACGAGCTGAAAACGCACATTGAATAGACCATAGAAATGGCGGTAGAGGTCGGTAGAGGTGCTTGTCGCGTTGGAGCTTGAAACCGCATCCGACCCGTAGCTCATCTGCGAGCTTAAGAGCACCTTCTGGTCTGAGCCCTTGCGGAGGTTGCACCCGCCATGACTCCGCTTAACTCTTCCGGATCTTCCACTTTTCCAGGATGCACGCGCCCGCGACTCCAGCATGATCCGCTATCGCGATATTGCTTTGCGCCCAATGACTTCACAGCCATACTTTCTCTATGGACCGAAGCGAGGCATCTCCACCACCGATCGTCTTCGAGACCGAGCGACTCCTCTTGCGGCCGTGGCAGGTCACCGACGCAGAGTTCCATCGCCAGCTGTGGGAGGAACGCGATCCACGCGTCCCGGCGCATCGTCGGATTACGCGGGATGGTCGTCCTACCGTTGCAGAGTTGGCGAACTGGGCCCGCAGCTACGAACTAAAGCCAGCGCCCGGCCTTCTCGTTGTGCAGCAGAAGGGTGTGTCAGCAGCGATCGGATATTGCGGGCTCATCCCCAATAGCGTCAGCCGTCCAGAAGAACCAGAACTGGCATTCGAATTCCTTCGAGCATTCTGGAATCAAGGATTTGCCACCGAGGCGTCACGAGAGATCATCGAACGAGCACGGCGCATAGGGTACCGGCACCTCACATCCACTGTTCGAGATTGGAACACCGCGTCACTCCGAGTGCTGGACAAGCTGGGCTTCGTAAACAAAGGCGAGAAGGAGAACGACGATCAGCATGGCGATTCGCTCCTGCTGAGAATGGCTCTCTGAGCGCTTCCCGTCTACCAGCCGAAAACCTGACGGACGACGTTTCGTAAACCGTTCACATCACCTGTAGCCGCCAGAGCTTCATGCATGCCCTCAGCACGAGAAGGCAAGGCACAGCCGACTGACGTAAACTAGGCCTCTTGATTATTGAGCCTGTGGGGCTCGCTCGACGGAGGTTTCGTGGCCGGAAATGCCAACACTCGCTTCAACAACGTTTCACTGTTGTCGGTCGCGAGCACATTACCCAGCCGGGTAACCACATCAGCTGACCTCGAGACGCGCCTCGCCCCGGCGTTCTCGCGCCTCGCGCTCCCCAGCAGACTTCTGCAACGGGCGGCCGGTGTACTTGAACGTCGCAATTGGGCTGACGGTGAAACATCCGACGACGCCACAGTCTCGGCCGGCCAACGCGCGCTGGCAGAAGCCGGAGTGGATGCCTCAGAAGTTGGCCTCCTCATCAACACTTCTGTGAGCCGAAAGCACCTTGAGCCATCGGTAGCGGTGCGCCTTCACCACGGGCTCGGCCTGCCCAGCTCTGCCATCAACTTCGACGTCGCGAACGCCTGCCTCGGCTTTGTCAGCGGCATGAACCTTGCGGCGAACATGATCGAATCGGGCCAGATCCGGTACGCGATCATCGTCAATGGCGAAGACGCTGACGCAATCCAAACCAACACCATCGACCGCCTGCTGAAGCAGGACTCCGATCGTGACGGATTCATGAGCGAATTCGCATCGCTCACACTCGGCTCCGGTGCTGCTGCTGCGGTGCTCGGGCGCACCGACGAACACCCGGCCGGTCATCCGATCCTCGGTGGAGTCACCCGCGCGGCAACACAGTTTCACGAACTCTGCGTCGGAAGCGTCGATGGCATGTTCACCGACGCGAAAGCCCTCCTCAAAGGCGGTCTCGACCTCGTCGTCTCGGCGTGGAAAGAGGCATCCACCGAATGGGACTGGTCGAAGATGGATCTGTACGTCACCCACCAGGTGTCGTCGGTGCACACCAACGCCATCGTCAAAGCCGCGAAGCTCGACCGCGATCGCGTGCCCACCACCTTCCCGCTCTATGGCAACGTCGGCCCCGCATCGATCCCCATCACCCTCTCTGAAGCACAGGGCTCCCTCAAGAAGGGCGACCGCGTTCTCCTCATGGGTGTGGGCTCCGGGCTCAACACAGCAATGATGGAACTAGCATGGTGACCGAAGCCGCTTCCCGCCCACCGCACCACCTGCCCGGGCTTGACCCTCGCTTCAGCCGAGTTACCTCCGTGCCCGGAAGTGGTCTGGATGCGGGACTCACCCGTGAATGGCACTACCTCGACACCGGCGATGAGCTGGAACGTATCGGCGTCCCCATTGCCGGCACCATTCTGGCCGTCCACGGCAACCCGACCTGGTCGTACTACTGGCGCGAACTGCTCACGCAAACGCTGCAGGCCGCCGAGGCTGGGGCTGGGGCTGGCGCTGGCGCTCCGGCTTGGCGAGTCATCGCCGTCGACCAACTCGACATGGGCTTCTCAGAACGCACCGGCATCCACCGCCCGCTCGCTCAACGGGTCACCGATCTGACCGCGTTCACCGACGCGCTCTCGCTAGACGGACCCGTAATTTCGCTCGGACACGACTGGGGTGGCGTTGTCTCCCTCGGCTGGGCCGTCGATCACCCGACGCAGCTCGCCGGCGTCATGCTGTTGAATACGGCCGTGCATCACGAGGCCGGTAAGCCGATCCCCGCACCGCTGCGGCTTGCGCGAGCCCGCGGGATGCTGGCGGCATCCACCGTGCGCACCACCGCGTTCCTAGAGACAACACTGGCGCTCACGTCTGCTCCGCTCGACGCGGCAGTGAAGGATGCGTACCGCGCGCCGTACCGCACAGCAGCGCGTCGCGGAGGCATTGGCGGCTTCGTTGCGGACATTCCCGTCGACGCGAACCACGAAAGCTTCAGCGAACTCGACCGCATCGCGACCGCTGTAGCAAAGCTCGACCTGCCGGCGCTGATGCTGTGGGGACCGCGCGATCCGATCTTCAGCGACTACTACCTCGACGACCTCATAGAACGACTCCCCCAGGCGGATGTGCACCGCTTCGAGGGCGGCGGTCACCTCGTCGCCGAAGACGCGCCCTACGCAGAATCGGTGCTGACTTGGCTCAGCGACAACGCCGCCAGTCTCGCGAGCCCGGGCTCGGCGTCGCCGTCGCCGCGGGAAGCGATCGCCCTCGCATCCGCCGAGTCAGACGACTCGAGCTTCGTGCCGCTCTGGCACAATCTCGACGAACGCGCCGACGACACCGACACCGCCGTAATCGACATGTCGACGCGAGGACGACGTGGCCCACAACAGGTCAGTTGGCAACAACTCAGTGACCGAGTGGACCGCATCGCCTCCGGACTCTCCGCGATCGGCGTGTGTAAGGGCCAGCGGGTCTCCCTTCTCGTCCCGCCCGGGCCGACGCTCACCGCCGTGGTCTACGCCTGCCTGCGCATCGGCGCTGTCATCGTCGTCGCGGATGCCGGATTAGGAGTCAAGGGACTCACCCGTGCCGTGCGCGGATCGTGGCCCGACTTCGTCATCGGCGAAGCCCCCGGCCTCATCGCCGCCCGCACGCTCGGCTGGCCGGGAGAGCGCATCTCCACCGCGCAACTACCGAAGGTTTCCGCAGCGACTCTCGGAGTTTCGTACAGTCTTCGCGACCTCATCACACTCGGTACAAACACGCCCCTCCCCGCCGAACCACGATCTGAGGATGACGCAGCGATCCTCTTCACCTCGGGCTCAACCGGCCCCGCCAAGGGTGTCGTGTACCGCCACGGTCAGCTCTCCGCCCTGCGCGATGTGCTCGCGAGCCACTTCGAAGTGACCTCCGACACCGGACTCGTGACCGGGTTCGCGCCGTTCGCCCTCCTGGGTCCCGCGCTCGGCACGCGATCAGTGACACCCGAGATGGATGTTTCCGCTCCCCGCACACTTACGGCTCGGGCCGTCGCGGCTGCCGTCGAAGCATCCGGCGCCAGCATGGTGTTCCTCTCCCCCGCCGCCATTCTCAATGTCGTCGCGACCGCGGGAGATCTCACCCCGCAGGACCGCAGCGAACTCGAGCGCGTTCGCTCCTTCCTCTCTACCGGCGCGCCCATCGGTGCCGAACTGCTCACCTCCGTCGGCGCGATCATGCCGAACGCGACCGCGCACTCGCCCTACGGCATGACCGAATGTCTGCTCGTGACGGACATAACGCTCGACGGCATCCGTGCCGCCGCCAGTGATGCGAACGCCGGTGTCTGCGTAGGAACGCCGATCGGCGAGAACCAACTTCGCATCAGCGCACTCGATGAGCACGGTGCAGCGACCGGCGCACCAAGTTCGGAGCCCGGCATTCTCGGGGAGATCGTCGTCTCGGCACCGCACCTCAAGGACCACTACGACCGCTTGTGGCTCACCGACCGTGAGGCTGCTCGCGAGACCACTGTCGAGACGGAGGCCGCCGCTTCTGCTGTCGCATCGGATTCGACGAAAACACCACCTGCGCCCGCTGCGCTCTCCGCGCGCTGGCACCGCACCGGCGACGTTGGTCACCTCGATGAACTCGGTCGCCTCTGGGTCGAAGGCCGCCTGCCCCACGTGATCGTGACCTCGACAGGGCCGATCGCTCCCGTCGGCGCCGAACAAGACGTTGAAGGTGTCGAGGCCGTGCGCCGTGCTGCTGTCGTTGGCGTCGGGCCGCACCAGCTGCGGCAAGCCGTCGCAGTCGTCGAGACTGTGTCGCCGACTCGTCGACCTGGGCTCGCCAGCCCCGAGCTGACTGCGGCCGTGCGCGAGAGCACATCGCTACCGCTAGTGGCCGTACTCGCCGTCCCCGAGCTTCCGACCGACATCCGCCACAATTCCAAGATCGACCGCTCGCGGTTGTCGAAGTGGGCTGAGCGACTGCTGGCTGGCGGAAAGCCGACTGCACCGTGATCGTGCTCGTCACCGGAGCATCCGGATTTCTCGGTCGAGCCGTTGCTTCTGAACTCGTCGCCGCGGGGCACGAGGTGCGCACGCTGCAGCGACGACCGTCAGGCGTTGCGGGCGTCACCGACATGCTCGGCTCGATCACCGACCCGGATCACGTCGCGCGTGCGATGGAGGGTGCCGAGGGCGTCATCCACCTCGCGGCAAAGGTGTCGCTCGCTGGCGATCCGCGCGCGTTTCACACCGTCAACGTCGAGGGCACTCGTCTCGTGCTTTCCGCGGCCGAGGCCGCGGGCGTCTCCCGCTTCGTGCAGGTGTCATCGCCCTCGGTCGCGCACTCGGGCTCCGCGCTGGCAGGCGTCGGTGCCGAACCCGCGTCGCCCGAACATGCCCGCAGCGAATACGCGCGCACCAAGGCCACCGCAGAACTGCTTGCTCTCGCCAGCGACAGCGAACGGATGCGCGTGGTCGCCATTCGCCCGCACCTAGTCTGGGGCCCCGGTGACACCCAACTCGTTGGACGCATCGTTGATCGAGCTCGCCGTGGACGCCTGCCCCTACTCAACGGCGGCACCGCCCTCATCGACACGACGTACATCGACAACGCGGCATCCGGCATCGTCGCCGCTCTGCACCGCGCCGACACAGCGCACGGCAAGGCCTACGTTTTGACCAACGGCGAACCGCGTCCCGTTGCCGACATCTTGGCGGGCATCTGCCTCGCTTCGGGGGTTCAGCCTCCGCGCTGGAGTATCCCCGCCGCCCTTGGACGCACCGCAGGCTCTCTGGTTGAACGGGTCTGGGCCGTGCGCCCCGGAGTCGACGAGCCGCCCATGACACGCTTTCTCGCGGAACAGCTGTCGACAGCGCACTGGTTCGATCAGCGCGACATCCGCGAGGCGCTGGACTGGTCGCCAGCCGTGAGTATTGACGAGGGGCTACGCCGACTCTCCCGCCACGAGCAATAGCGGGTACGCTCAGGGCACGAGCCACTCGGCTCACAGGAGGACAACGTCATGGCCGATAAATCACCCAAGAAATCGAGCGGCAAGACTGTAGCGAGCAAGTCTCTCAAGGAGAAGCGCGCTGATAAGAAAGATAAGGCCGCAGGCAAGCGCAAGGACTAGAACTCGGCCGGTGGCGCGGGTGCTTCTGCTAACGGAAGCGCCCGAACCGCTAATGGGCAATCGGGCACCGATACCGAGATCATCCCCTGGTGTGATGACCGGGCCGATTGGCTCGTGCACCAGCACCAGCGCGTGACACGCCCTAGCTATATGGTGTGGCCATGAGCATCTTGCCGATTGACACATCATTTGATTTCAAGACGGAGCCCAACTGCAGCGTGGATCCCGACAGACGCAGCCCCACGTTGCAGCGTTACCAGAAGCTGCTGTTCAGCAAGAAGCTACCTTCAGGCGTTCTCTTCGATCTATCCGAAAAGACCGTGGGCGTAGACCATGTTCTCCGGCATGAGTCGGATTTGGGCGTCTTTGAACTCTCTAGCGATACGATCCTTAATTCCAACAAGGGGCCACTCAAACGCTTCTACGACCAAATGCCAGCGTCGGTCAGCGCCGCATGGCACCGGAGCTCGATCGGTGCACGACTACTCTTTCCCTGCAATCAAGTAAATGGTAAACAGACCATCAATCAAACTAGGGGGACGACTAAATCAATTAGCGATCGATTCGACCTCACCCTCGAAGCTATTCGTCGCCACTACTCCGGTGAAACATCACCTTTGTCTGATGTCTTGGCTCGCTACAGTGAATTCTTCGCTCTGTTCGAGAATTTCGGAGGATACGTCGATTTCTTCCTCCTCAACGACCTCGTGAATGAGGACGACTCCGTCCGGTTCTACCTTCCGTTCGATGGCTTCGACAAACCGGCTCTTCCAGCAACCTTCGAGGATTACGCCCTCTTCAGAAACGCACAACTCGAATTCCTCACAGGCCGAACCCAGCGCATCGAGACGTACCAGACGAACAACCTGTGACGTAGTCAACAGCTCAGCTTCCGGCAGGACGACTCTGAGCGTTGACAACGTTGCCGGAGCGCGACTCTACAAGATTGATCCGCCGAGCAAACGAACGGTAGCGAAGCCTCGGCCGCAAGGCTCAGAACACGAAAAACAGATCGCCCCGGGGCGGTCCTTTTCTCGTATTGCCGGGCTGACAGGATTTGACTCCCCTACTGAGCCGCCAGAAAACCGCGCAGTAGAGCGTCGGTGCGACGCAGAAGGGTCGGCGCGATTCTCTGGACTGCTCAGCGGGGGCCCATGAGCAGCTTCGCGTCCGAACCAGCCCGACAATCGGGAAGAAAGCCCGCAGGGTTAACGCGAAAAGGACCGCACATTCAGTGCGGTCCTTCTTCACGATTGTCGGGCTGACAGGATTTGAACCTGCGACCCCCTGACTCGGAATCCTAGAGCCGGTGGAACACCGAACGGTGCCGGAAAGCCAGGAATAATGAGGAAGTTGAGACACTTCGGGGATGGATCAGGCCTGACGATTGCTGAGCATCTCGGGGCAATTCCGGGGCAAAGTGTTGGGTAAATGTTGGCTGAACAGCGATACTCGCCGTGGATTCGAGAATGCCGATGGAGCTAACCCTCCGTCTGGGAACCAGCGGAATCATCAGTCCGGGGCACCAACTGGCCGGTGATACCCCGTGTGAGTACGATCGTCGTGCTATCTGTAAGCGTCGTGGCGACCCCCGACGTCAAGATCCGCGCACCAACGGTCACGCCGGCGCTAGTGACCGGAGATGCTCAGGCCGCTACGGCGACAGTCGGGACGGTGGGTGCGGTTAGTCGGTCCGTGCACGAGGCCCAAGGGTGGATCACTTCGGGGTGGGAATTTCCGAAGCAGGCGCACCCCGAATGCGCAATGAAATCGAGAAGGCTCGGCGTACGGCGATCAAGACTGAGCATTTGTTCCGAAGCCGGAAGAACGCAGATTGAATCGGCGCCTCAGCGCAGCCCTCGCTTTCAGCAGCTCATAGGCGGCGCAAGTTCGTTGTCGAACATGATGCGCTCGGTCGGAGTGAACAAGCCGCAGAACAGTTCGCGGCGCATCTGGTCCTAATCGGAGCCAATCAGAGCATCGATAGCGAGGCCCGTTGTTTCCGCGCCAAGGCGACGGTATGCCTCGAAGCGATCGGGCGAATATATCTGGCGCAGTGTCGAATGAAAAGGAAAAGATGCGTCTATCCTCCCGTAATCATGCAGCTCAGCAGAGTGCTTCGAGGTGAGGCCAAGTTTCAACACTCTGAGAATTGCAGTACGCCCGTCCGCGTAGCGGATAGAGCCCTCCGCCCAAGTTTGTCGATGCATTCTTCCGCTCTCGTCTGGACCGAATACCGAGACGTCAAGGTCTATTCTGCATTTCAACTCAGCCTCGGCAGCAACGATGGCTTGATCTAGACCCGGCGAAAACCCCGGCCGATCCGTGGACGAGTCGACCGACCAAATTTCGGAGCACCCCTTACGCAGCAGCTCGATCAAACCCAAATTTTCATCATGACCACCATCAGTCACGTAAACGGTGTCGGCGGATCTGGGGTGTATGCCCAGAACTTCTCCGAAAAACGAAACCGGCCCGTATGCCGGAGATAGGGCAAACCACTTCGGACGATTTTTCGCGCGCATTCTTGCTGAAAGCGGGTTGGGAAGCCACACTCCGAGCCTCACCCCAGTGATTGCAATCATGGTTCGAAAGTTGCGTTTAGTCAGGCGCCCCATCGACGGTGAGACCGCAGCGCCACTGAGCGCCATTACTGCAGCTAGTCCCAGCTGCGTCGGGTCTCGTCGTTCGGCGAAGTCCATCGGAAGGCTCGCATCCTCGGTCGGAAGCGCCAGCGATTTTCCGCTGAAGACAAAGGGCCTGACATTCCCCGTGGATCGGGTCCCGCTCACGTTCGCCGCCGCGCAAATTAGGAGTTCGGGATATCGGACCCAAGGGATTATCGGTTCTTTGGCCGCAGCGTCTGCCTCAGGGTCGTCCGTCTCCCCCGATTGGTTGCCGGAGATTCGGCCAGCGGCGGATAGTGCTTCACTGATAGCGTTCCCAATTCCTCCCGAAGAAGTCGAGTCCGTCCCACCCAGGATCCACGACAAGTACGGGCTCGCGAAACCAAAAAAATCCCGACTACGGATCCCCATAATCCGATCTGCATCGTCAACCATTTTCACGAGCCGCCGCTCGGTTTGGAGTGACTCAAGTGGGTTCATCGGACCAGGGGCGAGAGAACTCAGCCGGATCGATTCCGGATGACGGGCCGCCATCACGCCATTGTCAGTGCGGATGGTGGCAAAGCATCTGGCAAGCCGGATTCGATATGCGACGTGCGCCGGTGCCGAACCGAATAAGAAAAAAATGACAGCGGCGCCGATTGCAACAGGAACGACGAAGTAATACAAGGGCAGATCGTCAGGTAGCGCCGCAAACCACTGAGGAAAGTTGCGCGACGTTAGGGCTGCAAGCCAGATTCCAGCGCCCGCAAGGAAAGCCAGCGGGCCGAAGCGCAGCAGGAGCCCTAATACTCCAAGGGCCAGTCTGAGCAACCATTGAAGGTGAGCCAAACGACCAACAACAAGCCCGCCTGCAATCACGACCGCAGTACCTGAGATGACGATCCAGATTGTCTCGGCGTTCTCAAAGCACCAGCTAGGGATGACTAGAAGAGCAATGCTCTCGATGGACTTGAGCAGCCGAGGGAACGTAGCCAAGCATGCGCCAAACAGAGCAAGCCCGAGAGGAATTCGCCACCATGACCGAGGCCACGAAACGTCACTGTCGTCCACAAGGAGCCAAACAAGTAGGACTGTCGCTAGTACTCCCTCGAAGCCTCCGAGTGGCAGCGGGAGCAAACCAAAAATGCCATACCCGAACATCGAGACCATTAGAAGAATAAGAGCTGTTCCACCAGTGAGCACTAGCATCGCCGTCGCCAATCCTGCAAAGAGCGCACCCGCGAACAATAGTCCAGTCGCGATCCACCCATCCTCGACGAGATAGCGAGTGTGGCGCAACATGTACTCGAGCTCCGGAGAACCCGGCTCATATGGACTCGACCCGTCAGGCAAATCGACTGCACCTTGAGTCTCCCCAAATTGCGAACGCATACGGTTGCCCGCATTCACTAGCGTGATCGCACCCGCTATGTAGGATCCACCCGAAACGGAACTGAGCCATCTCGCGGCCCTTGGACCCCTGATCAATCCAAGCCGTTCCTGCAATACCTGCGCCACACCAAGCGCAAACGACGCCGCTCGAATTCCACCACCCGAGAAGGAAATCCCTACTGGGTACCTGTTAGCGAGCCACTCATCATCCGTGAGGTCACGCTTCAACCGCGCGATTGCCATAAATAAGTATCGCGGAAATCGCTCGGCGAGGCCATAGGCATTGGGTCCCGAAGTCTGGCGCCTCCTACAACGGTATCTTCGTTCGCACAGAGCGGGGCGGACCACATGGAATGAGGCCTTTTGAACTGATAAACGCGTATATAAACTACGCTCAACATGATTCGTGGCCGACGGGTTTCGTAACGAATGTATGCGCACCCGCACTCAACGCAGCATGCACTCAACGTGTTGGGTTTGTGTTGGATCTGCTCACCGGCATCCCAAAAACCATAGAAAAAGCCCCGGACTTCGTGAGAAATCCGGGGCACATTGCCGGACTGACAGGATTTGACTCCCCTACTGAGCCGCCAGAAAACCGCGCAGTAGAGCGTCGGTGCGACGCAGAAGGGTCGGCGCGATTCTCTGGACTGCTCAGCGGGGGCCCATGAGCAGCTTCGCGTCCGAACCAGCCCGACAATCGGGAAGAAAGCCCGCAGGGTTAACGCGAAAAGGACCGCACATTCAGTGCGGTCCTTCTTCACGATTGTCGGGCTGACAGGATTTGAACCTGCGACCCCCTGACCCCCAGTCAGGTGCGCTACCAAGCTGCGCTACAGCCCGCGACAACTCGAATAGCTTACCGCGAATTCTGAGCGCCGATGTTCAGATTGGGGCCAGAAGGGCAACCAACGCCAAATCAGTTCGCCGCGATGCCGTACGCGGCGGCGAAGAACTCGCGTTCATGCTCCGTCGATGCCACGAAAGCCGTGAGCATGGCAGCCCGAACCGGCGGGGTCGCGTCTGCCGCGAGCGCCGTCACTATCGTGATGGCCTGCTCTGTGGCATCCGTGAATGCTTCATCGGCATAGGTGGTCAACCAGTCGGCGTAGGGATGCTCAGGGTGCGCTAGCGGGTGCAGTCGCGAGCCGACGTCGTGGTAGACCCAGAAGCACGGCAACAGGGCCGCAGCGAGCACCGCATAGTCACCACGGGCCGCCGTCGCCAACAGGTGGTTCAGGTATCCGGTGGTGGTCGCACTGGGTGATGCCGCAAACAGCTCACCGTCCACAGACCATGACTCGTGCAACTGCAGCTCGGTCACGAT
Organism: Rhodoglobus sp. G.S.23; assembly: GCF_056675935.1. Classification (NCBI taxonomy): domain Bacteria; kingdom Bacillati; phylum Actinomycetota; class Actinomycetes; order Micrococcales; family Microbacteriaceae; genus Rhodoglobus; species Rhodoglobus sp. G.S.23. Next base: position 1,283,148 of record NZ_CM155237.1, on the reverse strand, counting down.
GCAGCCCTCAGCACTCGACGCCCAGAAGGCTTGCTCTGCCGCGGTCGGCGCCAATCGGGCAGCTTCGGCGAGCGCCCGCGCATAATCGCGCAGATAGAGCGCATCCTGAGCCAGGTACCAGACGAAGTCGTTCCGGTCGAGGGAACCATCCCCCAGTGCCCGCACAAAGTCACCATCGTCGATCTGAGCTCGCACAGAGGCGATCTGCGCCCACCAGTGCTCGCGCACCTCAGTCGCGGTAGGCGCCGTCTCGACACCTCCACGCTCCCACAACCCCGCAAAGTGGCTGACGGGGCCGCGCCCGCCACCCACCTCCAAGGACGCGCCGGCACGGATGCTCTCGCTCAACCACCGCTTCGACTCCCCCACAGCGGCAGCCCACTCACCGCCGGCCGCAATCCGGGTCGCGAGCGCACTCGACAGCGAACACCCCGTTCCGTGGGTGTTGCTGGTCTCTATGCGGATGCCGGCAAACTCAGTCACGACAGCAGCGTTCCCGGAACGGGCATCCACCAGCGCATCCGGAGCCTCGGCCCCACTCAAGTGTCCACCCTTGGCTAGTACGCGCACCCCGTAGGAGGCAGAGACCCGCGCCGCCTGCTCCAGCACCTCGGGCCATGTCTCGGCGGCGGGTTCCGCGGCAATGATCGCGAGCTCCGGAATGTTCGGAGTCACTAGGTCACACACCCGCACCAGCTCCCGCAGCGCCTGCTCGGCTTCGGCATCCAGGAGTCGGTCACCACTCGTGGCCACCATCACCGGGTCGAGCACGACCAGCGGCGGCCGCTCAGCCTCAAGCCATGAGCGCACGACACCAACGACCTCGACGGTGCCGAGCATCCCAATCTTCACGGCGTCGACCGCTATGTCGTCGCTGAGCGCATCAAGCTGCTCCCGCAGAAACGGGGCAGGCGGCACATGAACTCCATGCACCCCCTGCGTGTTCTGGGCAGTCAACGCGGTAATCGCCGCCATGCCGTAGCCACCATTGGCAGCAATCGACTTCAGGTCAGCCTGAATGCCGGCACCTCCCGAGGGATCACTCCCGGCAATGCTCAGCACGCGCGGCACATACCCCGCAGCCGGCACACCTGGCAGCTCGGGCACAACCTGCTCCCCCGACACGCTATGCACGCCCGGCACCACGCTAACCCCGGCTCCCCCGCTCACGCGCCGTCTCCGACGCTCTCCCCCATACGTTCGCCAGCCCAGGCGTCCGCGAGCGCCCGAGCCGCCGCGCGGGGATCAGCCGCACCACAAATAGCCGAAACAACCGCAGCACCATCAGCACCGGCCGCCCGCAACAGCGGCAGATCATCCGGTCCAATGCCACCAATTGCCACACTGGGCAGCGTGCTCAACCCAATCAGCTCCGCCATCCGCGCATGACCCAGCTGTTCTGGGGCATCCTTCTTACTTGTCGTCGGGTGAAGGGCGCCAATACCGACATAGTCGACACCCGCCGAACGCACACTCGCCTCATAGAGTTGGTCTTCGGTCGCAGCGCTCAGCCCGACAATCGCATCCGGACCGACAAGGGCCCGCACCGAGCCGGTAGGCAGGTCATGCTGCCCCATATGGACCCCAGCCACCCGGGCACCCATCTCGCGGGCAGCCAGGTACACATCCACTCGGTCATTCACGAGCACCGGAACCTTGCGAGCCACAGCGGTCGACACCCGCAGCACCAAATCGAGAAATTCGCGCGCCGGCAGGTCTTTCTCCCGCAATTGCACGATCGTGACTCCTCCCGCTACCGCCTCGTAGACGAGATCGACCAGATCATGACCGGCCGCGCGTGCTTGCGCAGAATCTGTCACCAAATAGGTCGAGAGATCGAAGCTCTGCCGAAAGCCACTCACTGCGGCGGGGCTCTCGAGCCGTGCCGCCTTCGCCGCCGCTCCGCGAATCACGCAAACACCGCCCGTGCCGCCAAGTCATCAACCGATATTTCACTCAGCGCGTCGAGCAGCGCGACTGCAAAGCTGCCGGGCTGCACCGAACGTTCTGCCGCGAGATCGGCGGCCACCGTATACACGCTCGTGGCAGCCACAGCCCCAGTCAGCGCATCCGGAGTCACCGCAACAAACGCCGCCATGATCGCCCCAAGCGCACAGCCACCACCGGTCACCTTAGTCAGCACCGGATGCCCGTTCGAGAGCCTCACAACACTCACGCCATCGGTCACAATGTCGGTCGCTCCCGAAACTGCGACGGCACCACCGGATACTCGCGCCAACAGTTTCGCAGCGGTAAGCGCATCATCGGCGCTGCTGGTGCTGTCGACACCACGGCCCCCGGAACCCAGTTCGGCGAGTGCCAAAATCTCTGAGGCATTACCCCGCACAATCGACGGGCCTAGGTCACGCAACTGGTGCGCGAGCGGAGTGCGCACTGGCAAAGCACCGATCGCTACCGGGTCGAGCACCCATGGTGTTCCCGCAGCCTTGGCGGCTGGCGCCGCTTCGAGAGCCGCCGCACGCTGTTCAGCACTGCAGGTGCCGAGGTTGATGAGCAATCCGGATGCCACCCCGGCAAAAATGCCAGCCTCCTCCGGAATATCCACCATCGCGGGAGCCGCCCCCACCGCAAGCAGCGCATTGGCGGTGAAGCCAACCACCACGCTATTGGTGATGCACTGCACGAGCGGCGACGACGATCTCACCGCCTCGAGCGCTTCTTGAGTGGCGGTCAAAAGATTTGGTGGCGTACGCGACATGCACGACATCCCTTCGCTAGTTCTAACTAGATCAGGTTCGACGGGTGTGATCTCAGCCCCGCAGGGCACCCCGTGTCACAAGTTGTGCCTCCAACATACCGGGTCGCGGATGCCGGTGGGGAGTGGTTCACGTCGCTGCCTGCGCTGCCCGATCCCGGGAGCTGTGTGTCGCGTATTCGCCGCGTGTTCGCCTCAGGCGGAAGCCTTTCTGGACTAAAACACTGACGGATGTCGTTGCCCTGCATGACAATGAGAGTGACGACTGATTTGTGCGCCACTTTCTCTTCCGGCTGCTGCCTCGTCCCACCACTTTAAATACGACAGGACCCCCATGATTAGCACGTCGCCGATTACTGGCAACATTGCCCTTCCCCAGTGGGCGCCGCCCACTCATGACGCTCCCGTGGACAACAGCGGTCGCAACCGTCTCGTCATTGCGCTCATGCTTGCGGCAACTTTTGTGGTGTTCCTCAACGAGACATCCCTCGTGGTGGCCATCCCCCGCATCATGGCCGACCTCAACATCGAGCCGAGCACCGCTCAGTGGTTGTCGACATCGTTCATGCTCACCATGGCGGTGGTGATTCCGATTACCGGATTCCTCATCCAACGTTTTTCGACCCGCACGATATTTATCGCCGCCATGTCCTTCTTCACTCTGGGCACTGTGCTTGGCGCTGTCGCCCCCACCTTCTTTGTACTGATCATTGGTCGCGTGATTCAGGCCTCCGGCACCGCAATGATGCTTCCCCTCCTGATGACAACCGTCATGACGTTGGTGCCACCAGCAACTCGCGGCAAAACGATGGGTAATGTCTCGATCGTCATGTCGATGGCGCCGGCGGTCGGGCCCACCGTTGCCGGCCTTGTATTGGCTGTCTTCGACTGGCGTTGGGTGTTCATCGTGATGATTCCCATCTCGCTCATCGCGCTCATCCTCGGCATCACCCGGGTCAAGAACGTCACCGAGCCGAGCAAGGTCTCGATCGATGTTCTCTCTGTAATTCTTTCGGCGATCGCATTCTCCGGGCTTATCTACGGACTCTCCAGCCTCGGCGAATCTGCCAGCGGCACCACAGTGTTTGTCGCCCCCGTGATTCCCATCGTTGCTGGCGCCATCAGTCTCACGCTGTTCATCATTCGCCAAATCGCTCTGCAGAAAGAGGATCGTGCGCTGCTCGACCTCCGCACTTTCGCCGCTCCTGGCTTCGCCGTCTCGATCGGTCTCATGATGGTCATGATGGCTGCGCTCTTCGGCACCATCATCCTGTTGCCCATGTTCACTCAAGACGTTCTCGGACTCGAGCCCATCCAGAGCGGACTGCTCGTGCTGCCCGGCAGCCTCATCATGGGGCTTCTCGGCCCGGTCGTCGGTCGCCTCTACGACAAAGTCGGCCCGCGCCCCCTCATGATCCCCGGCGCCATTCTCGTGAGCGCCGCGCTGTGGAGCTTCACCATGCTCTCCGAAACTAGCTCGCCGTTCATGGTCGTCGCCATCCACATCCCCATGAGCATCGGCCTCGCCTTCATGTTCACCCCGCTGTTCACCTCAGCTCTCGGTTCCCTCAAGCCCCACCTGTACTCGCACGGCAGCGCCACCATCGGCACCGTGCAGCAACTTGCCGGAGCCGCCGGCACAGCACTGTTCATCGCACTACTCACCGTGCAGTCCGTGGCCCTTGCCTCCGATGGCGCAACAGACACCGTCGCTCTCGCTGGCGGAGTGCGACTCGCGTTCATGGCGGGCGGAATCATCTCGCTCTTTGCCGTCGTCGCCACCTTCTTCGTCAAACGCCCAGCAGAAGAGCTCCAGCCGGCCGACGCTGAATTCCCCGAGACACCGACAGCGCACTAAGCGGGCGTGAAGGGGTACCCCACGGCGCTCGCTCACCCTCACCAATCTCATACACGGCTTAACGGCAAAACGGCGAGTCACTCTCTTTCGAGAAGTGACTCGCCGTTTGTCGTAAAGGCTCTAGACGTTACTTGCGCTTCCGCTTTTCACGTACACGCATGTTGACCTGGATGGGCGTGCCATCGAAGCCGAAGATCTCACGCAGTCGACGCGTAATAAAGCGACGGTACTGCGGGTCCAAGAACCCGGTCGTGAAGAGAACAAACGTCGGCGGACGGCTTGATGCCTGTGTACCGAAGAGGATGCGCGGCTGCTTGCCACCACGAAGCGGGTGAGGGTGCTCCTGCGTCAGTTCGGCAAGAAGCGCGTTGAACTTACCGGTCGGAACGCGGGTATCCCACGACTCCAACGCCAGCTCGAGAGCCGGAACCAGCTTCTCCATGTGGCGACCAGTCTTGGCTGAAATGTTCACGCGAGGAGCCCACGCAACGTGCGACAGGTCCTTGTCGATTTCGCGCTCAAGAAGATCGCGACGTTCGTCGTCGAGGAGGTCCCACTTGTTGAAGGCCAAAACGAGCGCGCGGCCCGATTCGAGCACGAGATCAACAATTTTGAGGTCCTGCACGCTGAGCGGCTGGCTGACATCGAAAATGACAACGGCAACTTCAGCCTTTTCGAGCGCTGCACTCGTGCGAAGCGTTGCGTAGAAGTCTGCACCCTGAGCGAGCGCAACACGACGGCGAATACCGGCAGTGTCAACGAAGCGCCAGAATTTTCCGCCGAGCTCGATCTGCTCATCGACGGGGTCACGAGTGGTGCCCGCGAGATCGTTGACAACAACGCGCTCTTCACCGGCAGTCTTGTTCAACAGGCTCGACTTGCCGACATTCGGGCGACCAAGAATAGCGACGCGGCGAGGGCCACCGACTTCTTCCTTAGCAACGTTCGAAATCTCAGGCAGAACCGTCAAAACGTGGTCGAGCAAGTCGGCAACACCACGGCCGTGAACGGCAGAGGCTGGCCACGGCTGACCGAGTCCGAGACTCCACAGCGAAGCAGCATCCGACTCTTGGTGAACGTCGTCGACCTTGTTAGCGACGAGAATCACTGGCTTCTTAGTGGCACGCAACATGCGCACAACGTGCTCGTCAGTCGAAGTGGGGCCAACAGTGGCATCCACGACAAAGAGCACAGCGTCGGCGAGGTCGATAGCGATCTCAGCCTGAGCGGCAACAGAGGCGTCGATGCCCTTAGCATCTGGCTCCCAGCCGCCAGTATCAACGATGGTGAAGTGACGGTTGTTCCACTCGGCCTTGTAGTTCACGCGGTCGCGAGTAACACCGGGGGTGTCCTCAACAACAGCTTCACGGCGACCGATGATTCGGTTAACCAGAGCAGACTTGCCGACGTTCGGGCGACCAACAATGGCCAGCACCGGAAGGGCAGGAAGGTAATAGATTGCATCAGGATCTTCGCTAGCGGCGTCGAGAACCTGAAGGTCCTCATCGTCGAGATCGTAGTCACTGAGGCCGGCACGCAAGGCGGAGGTGCGTTGGGCAGCCTCGTCTTCGTTCATGCCGGAAAGTCGTTCGACGAGAGCCGGGTTCAGTTCGGGAAAATCGTCTTCGGCGGGCGAATGATCGGCCATGGGTAGTCCTTTAGTTACATGCTGGAGCGAACGAAACTCGCGACGGCCGTCACGGTCTGATCGAAGTCAAGATTGGTGGAGTCAATGGTGATGACTCCTTCTACGGCGTTCATGAAGTCCACGACTTTGGAGTCCTGCGCATCTCGATAACTGAGTTGTTGCGCCGTTGTCGCGCTCGATTCTCCGGAGAGTTCGGCCGCACGTCTTCCCATCCTAGCTTCTTCACTAGCAGTTAGCAGAATTCGCGCCTGAGCGTCGGGGGCAACGACCGTCGTGATGTCTCGCCCCTCGACCACAATGCCGGGTTTTTCACTGCTCGCGATAATGCTGCGGAACAGCTCAACCATGTATTCGCGCACTTCGGGAATGCGGGCAATATTCGACACAACACCAGTAATGCGAGGTTCGCGGATGTCGTTGGTCACGATCTCCGAGTCGACCTTCACAAAGTAGTTGTCTGGGTCAATCCCGATGAAGTACTCGAAGCGGGGAAGCGTATCGATAACATCGCTGGGCCCGAGGGTGTCAACACCACGGTCGAGGCAGTGCAGGGCAAATCCACGATAGGCAGCCCCCGTGTCGAGGTAGTCGAAGCCGAGTTCGCGAGCGGTTGCTTTCGACACACTCGATTTGCCGCTGCCTGCAGGCCCATCGACGGCCACGACAACGAACGATGGGTCTGTGTTCACGCTAAAGTCTCTGCAATCTTCCAACCACGAGCTTCGAGCTCGCTAATAAGTAGGGCTTCTTTTTCGGGCAGTACCGAGATTTCGGCGAGACCGAATTGGGCGCCCGGTGAGTGCTCAAGACGCAAGTCTTCCATGTTCACCTGGGCTTCGCCGATTTCGGTGAGCAGCCGTGCGAGCTCTCCCGGCTTGTCATCAACCATCACGACAAGTTGGCTGAAGTGCTTGCGTGTTCCGTGCTTTCCGGGGATCCGGGCGACTCCCGTGTTTCCTCCGGCGAGCACTTCGGCGATGGCGCGGCGTGCGCCAGGTGCATCGGGGGTCTCCAGCGCATCAATCGCAACACCAAGTTCGGCCTGAAGTTCCCGCAAGATGTGTGCGACCGGTCCCGCGTTTGCGGCCAAAATCTGCACCCACAGCTCGGGGGCGCTCGACGCGATGCGGGTGGTGTCGCGCAGTCCTTGACCGGCAAGCCCAACAGCGGCGTCGGATGCTCCGGCCAACCGGTGCGCAAGCAAACTTGCCACCACTTGGGGAACGTGCGAGATCAGAGCCACTGCGTCGTCATGCTCGGCAGCAGACATCGCAATCGGAACCGCCCCCAGCTCGATGACCACATCTTCCACCGCGCGACGACGGAAGGGCTCTCCCCTGCCAACAACCCACGGCCGACCGATGAAGAGGTCAGCGCGAGCAGCACTCGCACCGCCACGTTCGCGTCCAGCAAGGGGATGCGAACCAACGTAACGATCGAGATCGACACCAAGAGCAATGAGCTCCTCGAGTACACCGACCTTCACACTCGCAACATCCGTCACGGATGCTCGCGGCCACGCCGCAAGTTCGCGCGCAACAACCTCGGCGGTGACATCGGGCGGAACCGCAACAATGACCAGCGTTGGTGCATCGTCAGGTTGCGGTGCACGACCAGCGCCGTAATCGATCGCGAGCGATAAAGTGCTGCGGGAAGCATCGTGAACAATCACGTCAACACCCTTGGCCCGCAATCCGAGCCCAATACTCGCACCGAGCAAACCCGCACCAACGATGCGAACTTGCCCTGTGATGCGGCCTAGATTCACGACTGTTCCTCGGCGTCACGGGCGATCGTCAGCACCGCGCCCAACTCCACTTTCGTTAGGTTGCGGGTGCGGCCGATTCCGAGGCTGCCCAGGTTGAGCGGGCCAAACTGGCGCCGCACAAGTTCAATCACGGGGTGACCGACGGCATCCAACATCCGACGAACAATGCGGTTTCGCCCCGAGTGAAGAGTGAGTTCCACCATTGTCTGGTCGCCGGATGCTCGGCCGAGCGCCCGCGCCTTGTCTGCCGCAATGAAGCCATCCTCAAGTTCGATGCCCTTAGTGAGCTGTGCGATGGTCTGCGCGGTCACCGTGCCCTCCACCTTGGCGATGTAGGTCTTCATTACGCCAAAGGAAGGATGCGCGAGAACGTGCGCGAGTTCGCCATCATTGGTCAAGATGATGAGGCCAGACGTTTGAGCGTCAAGACGGCCAACGTTGAAGAGTCGCTCGTCATAGTTGCCCGTGAACTGGCGAAGGTCGGGGCGACCATTCTCATCCGCCATTGAGCTAACAACGCCAACAGGCTTGTTGAGCATCACGTAGCGCTTGGTGGTGTCGAGCTGGATGGCGGTGCCGTCAACAGTCACGCGGTCGGTCGGTCGCACCCGACGACCAGCCTCTTCGACGACCTTGCCGTTAACCGCGACACGACCCTGGTAGATCAAATCTTCTGAAACGCGACGCGATGCCACACCGGCAGCGGCCATTACTTTTTGAAGGCGTTCGCCTTCGGGATTGCTGGGGCTTGCGCCATTAGCGTTGTTCATCAAAACCGTCCGAACCATCAGATAAAAGCGGCGAGATCGGAGGTAACTCGGCAATGGAATTGATTCCCAATTGCACGAGCATTAGCTCCGTTGTTTCGTAATGGATGGCGCCCGTCTCGTTGTCGGTAAACGCCTCCGTAATAAGTCCCCGGCCGAGCAGCGTGCGCACAACAGAGTCGACATTAACGGCACGCACTGCTGCGACCGCTCCCCTGCTAATTGGTTGCTTGTAGGCAATGACAGCCAAGGTTTCGAGTGCAGCCTGGCTCAACCGTGAGGGGTTTTGCGTATAGACAAAGTCTCGCACTGCTGCGTCGTAGTCTGCGCGCACATAAATACGCCAGCCGCCACCGACTTCGCGCAGCTCAAAGCCACGGCGTGGGCCTTCGCCATCACCATCGAAATCGGCACACAGCGCCGTGATGGTCTTGCGGATTTCCGCAACGGGGGCATTGAGCGCTGTGGCAAGACTGACGAGACTCTGGGGTTCGTCAGCAACCATGAAGATCGCTTCGAGTCCTCGAGCAAGGTCGACAACGGGGCCGGCCTCGAGTTCTTCTGTCGCAGTATTAGTTTCCATAGTCAGCTCCCAGATTAGCGAGGCTATCGTCTGACCAGTGCTGCGCTGTCCAGCGCACGGTCAGCTCACCCAGCGGCTCGATCTGCTCAAACGACACATTTGCGCCGCGATACAGCTCCAATACGGCCAAGAATCGCGCAACAATCACGCCTTTTAGCTCTGCACCGGCGATGAGTTGCCGAAATGTCATCGACTCCCCCGACCTCAGCAGCGCAACGACGTGAGCTGCCTGTTCGCGGATGCTGATGAGCGGTGCATGCAAATGGTCGAGGCCGACGCTCGGGATCTCCCGCGGGGTGAATGCCAGCGTCGCCAAGGCAGCAAAGTCATCGAGGCTGAGCGTCCACACAAGCTCGGGAGTTTGCGTACGAAACTTCTCTTCGAGTCGAACTGACCGCACGGTGCGCGTTGACTCGGCATCGAAGTGGCCAGAGAACCAATCACTTGCCTGCTTAAACGCCCGGTACTGCAACAGACGGGCGAACAGCATGTCGCGGGCTTCGAGCAGCGCCACATCCTCGGCATCCACCAGTTCACCCTGCGGCAGGAGGCCAGCGACTTTCAGGTCGAGCAGGGTCGCCGCCACCACAAGAAACTCGCTCGCTTGATCGAGCTCATCGATTCCGTCACCCGTGCCATCGCCCTCGGATTCGAAGTGGCGCAGGTAGGCGATGAACTCGTCGGTGATTCGTGACAGCGAGACTTCGGTGATGTCGAGTTCGTGCTTCGAGATCAGCGAAAGTAGCAGGTCGAATGGCCCGTTGAAGTTGCTAAGCGAGACCGAGAAACCCGGGGCGGGCGACTGGGACTCTTCCACGTCGCTAGGCGACGGCGCCACGGGCGATCAACTCTCGCGCCACCTGGCGGTAGGAGTGCGCCGCAGAGTGTTCTGGTGCAAAGGTCGTGATGGGTGCGCCAGCCACGCTCGCATCCGGGAACTTCACGGTGCGACCGATCACGGTCTCCAAGACATCGTCACCGAAGTTTTCGACAACGCGCTCGAGCACTTCACGCGAGTGCAGCGTGCGGGCATCAAACATGGTTGCCAAGATTCCGTCGAGCTTGATCGCGGGGTTCAACCGGTCCTGAACCTTTTCGATTGTCTCCACGAGAAGGGCGACACCACGCAACGCGAAGAACTCGCACTCGAGCGGAATCAGAACACCATGAGCTGCGGTCAAGGCGTTGACGGTGAGCAGGCCAAGCGATGGCTGGCAGTCGATCAGGATCACGTCGTACTGATCGCTAACCTTGCGCAGTACGCGCGCCAAAATCGTCTCGCGCGCAACCTCATTGACGAGGTGCACTTCTGCGGCAGACAGGTCAATGTTTGCCGGGATGACGTCGAGACCGGGCACGTTCGTGTGCACGATCGCTTCTGCGGGGTTCTTGATCGTGCCGAGCAGCAGGTCATAGATGGTGGGAACGTCGTGCGTTGGCACACCGAGACCTGCTGAGAGGGCCCCCTGGGGGTCGAAATCGACCGCGAGCACCCGTCGGCCGTATTCGGCGAAAGATGCGCCCAGATTGATCGTGGTGGTGGTCTTGCCTACGCCACCCTTTTGGTTGCACAGCGAAATGATGCGCGCCGGGCCGTGGCCCGTGAGAGGAGGTGGCTCGGGAAAGTGAGTGATCGGCCGGCCGGTTGGGCCCATTGCCTGAACATCCAACCCTGCCAGCCCCGACTGGGTAACACGCGGTGCTGTCATGCCAAAAGTTTACGTCGCGCATCCGTCACAGCCTGCGCTCCCACGCGCGGACACAGCAGGGTCGCCTCTACCAAAGGTTGAAGGTTTGGACGCGCGACACGCAGGCCAAACGAGTCCTCTAGCGAGCTCGCGGATGCGCCGTCGTGTACATATCGCGCAGAGTGTCCGCCGTCACCATCGTGTAGATCTGCGTCGTCGCCACCGAAGAGTGCCCGAGCAGTTCTTGCACGACTCGCACATCGGCACCACCGGAAAGCAAATGAGTAGCGAAAGAGTGACGGAAAGTGTGCGGCGAAATATCGATACCGAGTTCGACCCGCTCGGCGGCAGCTTGGATGATCAACCACACGTTTTGGCGCGAAAGCCGGGCCCCGCGCGCGCCCATAAACAACGCCGGCGTCGACGGACCCTTCAGCGAGAGCGTCGGCCGCGCCCGCACCAGATATTGCTGAATCGCGTCGCGGGCAAAGCTGCCAACCGGAACAATCCGTTGCTTATTACCCTTGCCCAACAGTCGCACAATGTCACCATCGATCATGTCGTCAACATTGAGCGACACTACCTCGGAGACGCGCGCTCCCGTGGCATAGAGCAGCTCAAGCAGTGCCGTATTGCGCAGAGAAATCACGTCATCGCCCTCGAACGCCGCCAGCACACTCGCCATCTGCTCGATTGTGATTGCCTTCGGCAATCGCATCGACTGCTTCGGAATCGCCACCGCGTGGGCAACATCGACAGTCGCCAACGATTCATCGATGAAGAACGTGTGGATGCCGCGCACCGTCGACAGCATCCGGGCAACCGAGGATGCCGCGAGTGGGCGCTCGGGATCGGCACGCAGGCTGTGCGCAAACGCCGTCACGTCATCCGCGGTGATGGCGTCTGGCGAAACAATGTCGCGTTCGTCGAGGAAGGCGAGGTACGACTCGAGGTCGCGACGATAAGCGGCCAGGGTGTTGGCCGAGAGTCCACGTTCGATCGCCAGGTGCCGCAGATAGCGCTCCGAGGCGACCGCGATCCGGTTTCCCGCTCCAGCGCGCACCGACTCACTCATCTGATTCAACTACTCGCGTGAATTACTCGTCGTAGTTTCGCGGATGCCGCGGCCAGGGCTCATCGGCAGCACCGAGGGTGTTCCAGCCGCGGTCGCGTCCGATCTGGGCCGCAAGCAGTCCCATGCACAGAATCGAGTTCTGGATGCGACGGTCAAGCACCGCATCAACCGCATCCTCGAGAGGAACCCAGCGCATTTCGATGCCCGCTTCTTCGGCAAAACGGTCAAAGGTCTCGCCCGTTGCGCTCACACCGCGCGCAAGGTAGATGCGCACCGCTTCATTGCTTCCGCCCGGCGAGGTCAGCATTTCACTGAGCACGTGCCACGATTCAGCCTGCAAATCGGTCTCTTCAGCGAACTCGCGCTGAGCGGCAACCAGCGGCGACTCGTTCTCAACGTCGAGCAATCCCGCTGGCAGTTCCCAATCGCGAAGGCGCACCGGATGCCGGTATTGCTTGATCAGGAGGACCCGGTCACGCTCATCCAGAGCCAGCACCGCAACAGCACCCGTGTGATTGACAAACTCGCGGGTAATTTCTGATCCCTCTAACTCAAAACGTTCGCGGTCAACGTTCCACACGTGACCACTGAACACTGTTTCAGTGTTGAGCAGGTGTGGGGTGACGCGGTCGTCGCTGAGTTCGTTATGCATCATCCTGCTCAGTCACCTCAAAGAGGCGGTTTGCTTTTTGACGCTCGATCGCTGCGGCAACCAGTCCGCGGAATAGCGGGTGGGCGCGGTTGGGGCGAGATAGGAGCTCGGGGTGTGCCTGAGTTCCCACGTAGTAGGGGTGAACTTCGCGCGGCAGCTCAACAAATTCGACGAGGGTGCGGTCTGGTGAGATTCCGGAGAACGTGAGTCCGGCATCCGCAATCTGCTGGCGGTATTCGTTGTTGACTTCGTAGCGGTGACGGTGACGCTCAGCCGCGGTCGGTGCGCCGTAGATTTCTTCTACGATCGAGCCCGGCTCAAGGTTGGCGTTGTAGAGACCGAGGCGCATCGTGCCGCCCATGTCTCCCCCGGCAATGATGTCGACCTGTTCGGCCATGGTCGCGATAACCGGGTACTTGCTGTCGGCGTCAAACTCGGTCGAGGATGCACCTTCGAGGCCGGCCATGTCGCGAGCGTATTCAATGACCATGCACTGCAGCCCGAGGCAAATCCCGAGAGTGGGGATGCCGTTCTCGCGAACGAATTTGAGCGCTCCGAGCTTGCCTTCGATGCCGCGAACGCCGAATCCACCTGGCACGACAATGCCGTCAAGGTCGGAGAGGTTCTTGGCTGCGCCTTCTGGAGTTTCACATTCGTCGGAAGGAACCCAACGAATGTTGACCTTCGCATTGTTCGCGAAACCACCGGCACGCAGTGCTTCGGTGACCGAGAGGTACGCGTCAGGCAGGTCGATGTATTTGCCGACAAGACCGATGGTGGCTTCGTGCTTGGGGTTGTGCACTGCTTCAAGAAGCTCGTTCCAGCCATCCCAGTTCACTGACTTAGCTTCGTCGAGGCCGAGCTGATTGATGATGTAGGCGTCGAGTCCTTGGCTGTGCAACATTTCGGGGATGTCGTAGATGCTGGAGGCGTCGGTGGCGTTGACGACGGCGTCTTCTTCAACGTCACACATGAGCGCGATCTTGCGCTTGTTGGACTCGGAGACGGGGCGGTCACTGCGCAGAACGAGCGCGTCGGGCTGGATACCGATCGAGCGCAGGGCTGCGACGGAGTGTTGGGTCGGTTTGGTCTTCTGCTCGCCAGAGGCGGCCATGAACGGCACGAGTGAAACGTGCACGAAGAATACGTTCTTGCGCCCGAGTTCGTGGCGCACCTGCCGAGCAGATTCGATGAACGGGAGGCTTTCGATGTCGCCGACGGTTCCACCAATTTCGGTGATGATGACGTCAGGCTGGGGGTTTTCATCGTCGAACGGGCCGGCGGCCTGCAGGCGCATACGGCGCTTGATTTCGTCGGTGATGTGCGGAATCACCTGCACGGTGTCGCCCAGATATTCGCCGCGACGTTCTTTGGCGATCACTTCGGAGTAGATCTGTCCGGTAGTGACGTTCGCTGCTTGGTTGAGCTTGATGTCGAGGAAGCGCTCGTAGTGTCCAATGTCGAGGTCGGTTTCGGCACCATCATCGGTGACGAAGACTTCACCGTGTTGGAAGGGGTTCATGGTGCCGGGATCCACGTTCAGATAGGGATCCAGCTTCTGCATGACGACGCGGAGCCCGCGTGCTGTCAGCAGGTTTCCGAGACTCGCCGCCGTGAGGCCTTTACCGAGAGAAGAGACGACTCCTCCGGTGACGAAGATGTGCTTTGTTACGACCGCGTTTTTATTGTCCACCACGGGGTTCCATCGTATCTCACGACTGGCGTTTAAGTTGCGCTGTTGGGGCGTTTCGTTATCGGCTTAACAGGCTCGCGACACAAAAGTGGCTCTGCGTTAGCGATTTGCCTTCTCAAGTTCGTGCGCGGTGTTGATGAGTTCGCGAGCGTGGGCGAGCCCCGATTCGGAGTCGGGAAGGCCGGAGAGCAGTCGCGCCATTTCGGCGATTCGCGCCTCTCCTTCGAGCTTGTGAACGCTGGATGCCGTGACTGAGCCATCGTCGCCCTTGATGACGCTGAGGTGGTTGTCGGCAAACGCGGCAACCTGGGCAAGGTGGGTGACAACGATCACTTGAGCGGTGCGGCTCAGCTGGGCTAGACGTTTTCCGATTTCGATGGCGGCTGCACCGCCGACTCCGGCATCCACTTCGTCAAAGATGAAGGTGGGCACGGGGTCGTTGCCGGCAATGACAACTTCGATGGCAAGCATGACGCGGGAGAGCTCTCCCCCGGATGCGCCTTTGCCGAGCGGGCGCGGTGGCGCTCCGGGGTGTGGGCGAAGCAGTATCGACACTTCGTCTTTTCCGCTCAGCGAGTAGTCGCTGCGATCTTCAACGGTGACGACGATCTCGGCATTAGCCATGGCGAGTTGCGCAAGTTCGCTGGTGACTTCGGCGGAGAGTCGCTGTGCACTGCTTGTACGCACGTCGCTGACGTTCGCTGCGAGGGCGATGAGTTCGGCCTGATCAGCTTCCACTTGAGCACGGAGCGTATCAATGCGAGTGGAATCGTTGTCGAGTTCCAGTAGTCGCTGACTGCCAGTATCGAGCACGTCGACAACATCGTCGAGGTTGCTTCCGTGTTTGCGTACGAGAGCGGCAAGTTGGCTGCGTCGTTCTTCTACCTGTTCAAGTTCGCGGCTGCCATCTGAATCGAGGCCCGCAAGATAGCTGGCAAGATCGGTCGCGATTTCACCGAGAGTGATGGATGCCGCGGCAAGGGCTTCCGCGATCGACCCGAGTTGGGCGTCATGCTCAGCAACACGCTCAAGCCCTCGATAGGCCGCGGCAAGCTGGGCAACCACATCGGAGCTCTCGTCTGCGGCATCCGCCGACAAGACCGCGTGGGCGCCTTCGGCTGCGAGACGGAGGCCTTCAAGGTTGGCGAGTCGATCGGCACGCTCGGTGAGTTCAACATCTTCACCGCGGCGAACGTCAGCAGCCTCGATCTCATCAATGGCCACGCGTAGTTCTTCGGCTTCCCGACTGCGCAGATCGCCTTCGGCTACGAGCACATCGAGTTCGCCCTGGGCAGACTGCCAGCGGCGGAAGTCGGTTTGGTACTGCTCAAGCACGGTTGCCAATTCGGCTCCAGCGAAACGATCGAGCGCGTTGCGCTGAGCCGTAGCTGACTTGAGACGAATCTGATCGGATTGCCCGTGCACAACAACAAGCTGGTCACCAAGCTCCGTCAGCACCCCGACAGGAGCACTGCGACCGCCAACAACCGCACGACTGCGACCCTCACGTGACACGGTGCGCACGAGCAGCAATTCGCCATCATCAAGATCACCACCGGCATCGCGTACTCGCTCGGCAACGGCAGACTTCGGGTCAATGACCCAGCGCCCTTCAACGGATGCTTGGTCGCTGTCCGCTCGGATCGCTGCCGCATCGGCGCGCTCCCCCAACAGAAGCCCAAGGGCTGTGACCACCATGGTTTTGCCCGCACCGGTTTCACCTGTGAGCGCGGTAAATCCGGGGCCGAGTGGGAGACGTGCTGATGCGATCACTCCGAGATCGCGAATGGAGATCTCTTCGATCACGACTGGGGTCCCTCCTCCGAAGCTGGGCCACGCCATCCGTATACGGGCAGGTTGAATTTCTCTACGAGTCGATCGGTGAACGGCCCCTGTGCGAGGCGCGCGAGGCGCACGGGAACGGGTGACCGGCGAACGACAACTCGAGCGCCGCGGGGAAGATCGTGGGCACGGCGGCCATCACACCAGAGAACACCGGTCCCCATGTTGCGATCCATCACCTCGACGGCAAGCGCAGAATCTGGGCCAACAACAATCGGTCGGGCAAAAAGAGCGTGGGCGCTGAGGGGAACAAGCAGGATGGCGTCAAGACTTGGCCAGACGATGGGTCCGCCGGCCGAGAAGGAGTATGCGGTTGAGCCGGTGGGGGTCGACATGACGACGCCGTCGCAACCAAAGGATGAGAGGGGTCGGCCGTCAACCTCGATGACGACTTCGAGCATCCGCTCTCGGCTGGCTTTTTCTACCGTTGCTTCGTTGAGCGCCCACGTTTCGTAGACGACTTCGGAGTCAACCTTCACCCGCACAGAGAGCGTCATGCGCTCTTCAACGAGGTAGTCGCGCGCCAGAGCACGCTCCACAGTGGAAGTGAGCTCTTCGCGCTCGCTCTCTGCCAGGAATCCGACGTGACCGAGATTAACACCGAGTAGCGGCGCACTGCAGCCACGGGTCAGTTCAGCCGCACGCAGAATCGTGCCATCACCACCGAGCACGATGACGAGCTCAAGTTCGCCCGTTTCGACTTCGTTGCCGAGGCGAGATATCGGAGAGAGATCTGGTTCAGCTTGAAGAATAGTTTCGTAGCTATCGGGCGCCAATACGGGCACGATGCCTGCGGTGATGAGTTGATGGCACACAGAGATCGCGGCCGTCAATGACTCAGCTCGACCGGTGTGAGCAATAACTAGGATGTGGCGATCGGAAGCGTGAGAGTTCTCGGACTGCACCGTGCACCTCTCGTTGGTAGTGATTGACGACTCGTGTCGCGCTGACTCAAACCCCGCCCAAAGCAATGGCGGAGATCTGCGTTAACCATTCTGTCCGATTCCCACCGACAAGTGCGCGTTGCACACGATTCTGGGGATATTGCTCGCGCCAGCGGGCAATTTTCGTCCTGGTGCCGAATCGGTTGGCACACAGCCTCCTGTATACCACCGGGGGTATCGTGGCCCGCACGGCACAATCCCAAGCGAAAGGAACCAAATCTGATGATGTGGGGCTACGGAAATATGGGATGGGCTTGGGGATACGGGCTGCTGGCACTTGCCGGCGTCGCCCTGCTCATCTATGTCATTGTTCGTTTAGCGTCGAGCAAGTCCAGCAGCGAGGGAACACCTGAGAATCCGAGGCACTCTGATGCCTCTGGCGCCAAACGAATCCTCGAAGAACGTTTCGCTCGCGGGGAGCTCACCGCGGAACAATACCGAGAACACCTTCGAGTGCTCAACGAGTCCCCGTAATGTCCGAAATCAGCCGACGTAACGCGCTGATCCTCGGCGGAGTCGGGATCGCCAGTGTCGCGGTGGGCGCTACCGGTGTCTTTTTCAATCAGGGCCCCTCATCTAACTCATCGTCGGGAACAGAATCCGGCAACACCTTTACAGAGCCCGTCGAGTTGCGCAGCAGAGACGGCGCGCTCACTCTGGACCTCACGTCGTCGCCCCAGCGAGTGAGCATTGCTGGCCGCGACGTGAACGCACTGAGCTACAACGGTGTCCTGCCAGGTCCCACCCTGCGCGTTCGCGCGGGAGACACCCTCGCTGTGAGCCTGAAAAATGGCTTAGCCGACCCCAGCAATCTGCACGTGCACGGGCTCCATGTCTCCCCGAACGGCAACAGCGACAACGTGTTCGTCACGGTCGCAGCAGGCGAATCATTCGATTACCAGTACACGTTGCCAGCCGACCATCCTCCCGGCGTGTACTGGTATCACCCGCACCTTCACGGTTTCGTCGCGGAGCAAGTGTTCGGCGGGCTCTACGGCGCCATCATCGTCGAAGACCCCGAACCGATCCCCGCTGACCGAGAACGCCTCCTCGTCATCTCCGACATCACCATCAGCTCAACGGGAAATATTCCAGCGGCGTCGCCGAGGGAAGAGATGTCTGGGCGGGAGGGAGATCTCGTGCTTGTTAACGGACAACTCACTCCAGACATGACCGCCCGCCCCGGTGAACGCGAGCGGTGGCGCATCGTCAACGCCAGCGTCTCCCGCTACTTGCGACTTCGCCTCGACGGACAGCAATTGACTCTGCTCGGCATCGACTCTGGGCGCTTTGAATCGCCTCGGGAAGTCGACGAAATCGTGCTGGCCCCGGGCAACCGAGCCGACCTCATCGTCACGGGCAGCGCTGGCATGTCCAGACTACGAACCCTGAGATACGATCGCGGATCAAACGGCGGAATGATGATGGGAGGCGGATCGCCTGCCGCTGAAGACATCACACTGGCCAGCTTCAGCGTGGCCGGGGATGCCATCGCCGGCCAGCCTGCTCTCCCCAGCCAACCTGCCCAGCGTGACCTCCGCATTGCTACCACAACCGCAAAACGCGAGCTGGTGTTTGCAATGGGAATGGGCGGCGGGATGGGAGCAGGCATGATGTCGCCCACGATCAACGGCCGCGAATTTGATGCCGCCCGCGTCGACACCACTGTCCAATTCGACAGCGTCGAGGAATGGTTGCTAACCAATACCAGCACTCTCGATCATCCGCTGCACCTGCACGTCTGGCCCATGCAAGTCATCGAACAAGACGGGCAACCCGTCGACTCGATCATGTGGCAAGACGTCGTAAACATTCCTGCCCGAAGCACTACGCGCGTGCGGATCGCGTTCGAGGACTTCAGCGGAAAAACCGTCTACCACTGCCACATACTCGACCACGAAGACAACGGGATGATGGGAATCATCACCGCGAACTAGCAACGGAGATAACCATGAACTATGCGCACACGATCACAGTTTCATTGCCCTACGAGGAAGCAATCGCCGCGACGAAGCAAGAACTAGCGAACCAAGGGTTCGGCGTCCTCACCGAAATCGACATCCGAGCGACCTTCACCACAAAGCTTGGCGCCGAGAGTGCAGCTGCGGTCGGCGACTATTTGATCTTGGGCGCGTGCAACCCGGCCCTTGCCGAGCAAGCACTCGCCGCCGACCCCAACATGGGCCTGCTACTGCCCTGCAACGTCGTCATCCGACGAAGCGAGTCTGCCCAGTCGACTACGGTTCAAGCGATCAACCCGCAAACCATGGTCCAACTCAGCTCTGTGCCAGCAGTACAAGCGGTTGCTGATCAAGCAGATGAACGACTTCGTGCCGCTCTGGCAGCTATCGAGGCCGCCAGCAGCCAGTAGCCGGACTCGAGCCCCTTACCGCTCAGGCGATGGCAGCAACCCGCGTTATCCACTCTGTCGGGTTGCTGCCGTTCGGGGCGCTCAACCAGACAAGATACTCACGGTTTCCTGCGTTTCCGGCGATTGGGGAGGAGACGACGCCCGCCGTGCCGAGTCCCACATCCCAAGCAGCCCACAGCACGCCCATGATTGCTTCGTCACGCAAAGCAGAGCCGTGCACAATGCCCTCGCGAATATTGGTGCGACCAACCTCGAATTGCGGCTTGACGAGCAAAACGTAGTCTGCGGCATCCCCCACCGACGCATGCAGCGCCGGAATTACGGTACGCAATGAGATAAACGAGAGATCAGAAACCACCAGTGTGGGAGTTTCGGATGTCCCGCTCAACGCCGCAAGCGACTCTGCAGTGAGATAGCGAGCATTTTCGCGTTCGATGACCCGCACTCGGGCATCCGAACGAATCAGGTCGACGAGTTGGCCATGCCCAACGTCAAGGGCGATTACTTCGCGAGCCCCGCGTTCGAGTAGCACTTGCGTGAATCCGCCAGTGGATGCGCCAACATCGAGGGCGAGCCTGTCTGTGGCGTCAATACCGAACGCCTCAAGCGCGGCAACCAACTTGTGGGCGGCACGGCTCACATAGTGATCGGTCTCGGCAACCTCGATAACGTGGTCATCGGTCACCGGTGTCGAGGCTTTCGGCACCGCAATGCCCTGCACTGTCACGAGGTTGTCTGCGATCAGTTTTGCGGCGTGCGTGCGTGATCGGGCGAGACCACGCGCGGCCAGAGCAGCATCGAGCCGGGTGCTAGCCATGACGCGGGAACGAGTCCCTGCCCTCAAGTTGTTGTTGCAGTTCATCGTGAATTTGCGTGAACGCTGCAGCCCTCGACTCGAGCGGTTGATCTTCGATCAGGCTCAGTCGTGACATCAATCCGTCGACGGGTGATTCATCGCTCATACTCACGAATATAGCTCCGCCGGAACCTCAAGGGCGTAGATGGCGCTCCCGGAATTCCAGATTGCTGCAGCTCCTGCTCGAAGCCGGTCAATGGATGTTCCGGCCGCTGTCACGGTGAGGCGCTGTGCTTCGAGGCGCACTGTCGCCGTTCCCACTGTCGTCACTACGGCGGCGCCGTCGTGCGTAATTACGGTTTCTGGATACGGCTCATGAAGCCCCCGCAGGTCGTCAACGATCATCGTTGGACGCTCTTCGGGGATTGCTGCGAGTACTTGCTTGGCTTGATCGATACCGGTCAAGACGAGCAGAGACGGGATGCCTGAGTTGTTGGCACCGAGAATGTCGGTGTCGAGGCGGTCGCCGATCATGAGTGCTTTGCGGGACTCGTAACGTCGGAACGCTTCTTCGAAAATTGCGACTTCTGGCTTTCCGGCAACGATGGGCAGCCTGCCAACCGCGGTGTGCACGGCAGAAACGAGGGTGCCGTTTCCTGGTGCTGTTCCGCGCGCTTGGGGAATGGTCCAATCGGTGTTTGTGGCAACCCACGGGATGCCGTCGTCGCCACCTTTGAGAGCGAACGCTGCTTCTGCAAGGTGTGTCCACGCCACATCGGGCGCAAAGCCCTGAACGACTGCGGCTGGCGAGTCTTCGGCGGAGCGTGTGACGACGAAGCCAGACTTCTCGAGCTCGCTCGTGAGTCCGTCTCCCCCCACCACCATGACGGTTGAACCAGCTGGCACCAACTCGCGCAGAAGAGTCATCGCCGCTTGGGGCGACGTGACGACGTCGTTCGCCTCGACCCGCAATCCGAGTTCGCTCAGATGAGTGGCGACGGATGCGTCGGTGCGCGAAGCATTGTTGGTGATATAGGCGACCTGGGCGCCCTCTATCGCGTTGATGCTGTCGACGGCATGAGGAATAGCATTAGCGCCCCGGTAAACAACACCGTCGAGGTCGGCAAGAACTAGGGAAATTCCAGTGAGCGGTGTCTTAGTCGACACGCTCGCCACTTTCGCCTTCGTTCCCATCAGTCTCGTCAGTGACGTCCAGAGGCTCATCAGCATTCTCAGTTTCTGTCTCGGATGCCGCGGCGGGTGCAGTGTCGACCTCAGACGTGACTTCGTCGATTTCGTACTCAAATTCTTCTTCAACGACTTCGATGGTTGCATCGTCATCGTCGTTGAGCGCGTCGGCTGCGACATCTGCACGATCAAACCAGATCGCTGCTTCTTCTTCGCGACCGAGTTCTTCGAGCACAGTGCCGTAGGCGCCAAAGAGTGCTGGGCTATAGCTGAACGCTTTAGTCGGGTCGAGTTGCGGAATCTGCAGTTCGGTCAGGGCTTCTTCGGCTTGACCGAGGTCGAGCCGAGCACCAGACATGGCGATCGCGAGCTCTACCTGCACGCCGGTCGACAGGGTGCTTCGGCGCACGGATCGTCCGAGCTCGAGTGCACGTTCGGGGCGTTCGAGGCCACGTTCGCTATCAACCATCATCGGTAGTTGGTCGTCGCGACCGGAGATGCGACGGTAGGTGCGCAGTTCGCGCAGCGCGAGGGCGTAGTCCTCTGTTGCGTAGGCGGTGATTGCGAGGGTTTCGCGCACAACACCAATTCGGCCGGCTCGACGAGCGGCAGAGATGGCGTGTTGGTGCGCAAGCTCAGGATCACTTTCGATGAGCTGCGAGACCATGACGAGGTGCAGGGCTACGCCTTCTGCGTTTTCCTTGCTCAGAGTCTTCAGTTCATTGGATGCGATTCGATCAAGCATCTTTGGGGTAATTCCCGCGGGAATTTCCGGCGCCTGGTGGAATGCGCGAACGGAGCGGATGCCGAAGGGATCGCGATCTTCTTCTGGCTCGCGTTCGCTGGCGTTGTGGTCTCCGCGTGCGGGGGCGCCGCCTTTGGTCCAAAGACGCTTCTCGGGGGGCCCATCGCTGCGTCCGGATCCGCGGTCGGGACGACCTCCACGTTCCGGGCGACCGGAGCCGTCGTTGCGTGGGGGTCGTGCGGGGCGATCGCTGCGCTCGGGACCACCTGAACGGTCGCCACGATCGGGGCGGTCACCAGAACGAGGTGGCCGGCTATCGCGGTCACCTGACCGTTGCGGCCGACTGTCGCGGTCGCCGGAGCGGGGTGGGCGGGTGTCGTCGTTTGACCGTGCGGGGCGACCCTCGCGGTCTCCGGAGCGGGGTGGACGGGTGTCGTCGCCTTCGGGCTTTGCGCGCCAAGGACGATCGGATCCGGATGCGGGCTTGCCGCGGGCTGGTCCACCTGCGGCGTTGTCGCGGCGAGGTCTTCCATCGCTTGGACGGCCCTCTCCTGGTCGCCCACCGGTGGGTCGACCACCAGATCGAGGCGCGCCAGAGCGGTTTCCGTGGGGTCGGCTGTCGCGACGCCCATCGTTACCTGACGAATCACTCACTTTTTGCTCCTGAATCTGGATGGAACTTAACGCAAAATGGCCACCCGCTGTGTCTATTAAACACAGTGGTGGCCATTTCACAATTGAAGTCCGGCGGTGTCCTACTCTCCCACAAGGTCCCCCTTGCAGTACCATCGGCGCAGAGAGTCTTAGCTTCCGGGTTCGGAATGTAACCGGGCGTTTCCCTCTCGCTATGGCCGCCGAAACACTATTGATTTATGTATCAGTCTGGGCCAGTTCACATCACAGAGCTTCCACCTAGGGTGGGGCTCAGCAGTGTGTGCTGGGCGCAGTTCCCGACCGTAAATCGGGAACCACAAAGTGGACGCGAGAATTCTTCTCAGTCACCATTCGACAGTCAAAGACTGCCGAGTGAGGTGGGGTGTTATCAATTTATCGACTTATTAGTACTGGTCAGCTCCACAGGTCGTTAGTCCCTGCTTCCACATCCAGCCTATCAACGCAGTAGTCTAGCTGCGAGTCTCTCGGCCTAAGCCATGGAAATCTCATCTTGAAGCTGGCTTCCCGCTTAGATGCTTTCAGCGGTTATCCATTCCGAACGTAGCTAATCAGCGGTGCTCCTGGCGGAACAACTGACACACCAGAGGTTCGTCCATCCCGGTCCTCTCGTACTAGGGATAGATCTTCTCAAATTTCCTGCGCGCGCAGAGGATAGGGACCGAACTGTCTCACGACGTTCTAAACCCAGCTCGCGTACCGCTTTAATGGGCGAACAGCCCAACCCTTGGGACCTACTCCAGCCCCAGGATGCGACGAGCCGACATCGAGGTGCCAAACCATGCCGTCGATATGGACTCTTGGGCAAGATCAGCCTGTTATCCCCGAGGTACCTTTTATCCGTTGAGCGACAGCGCTTCCACAAGCCACTGCCGGATCACTAGTCCCGACTTTCGTCCCTGCTCGACTTGTCAGTCTCACAGTCAAGCTCCCTTGTGCACTTACACTCGACACCTGATTACCAACCAGGTTGAGGGAACCTTTGGGCGCCTCCGTTACTTTTTGGGAGGCAACCGCCCCAGTTAAACTACCCACCATGCACTGTCCCTGAACCGGATCACGGTTCGAAGTTAGATATCCAATATGACCAGAGTGGTATTTCAACAATGACTCCACCTGAACTAGCGTCCAAGCTTCACAGTCTCCCACCTATCCTACACAGGCCACACCGAACACCAATACAAAGCTATAGTAAAGGTCACGGGGTCTTTCCGTCCTTCTGCGCGTAACGAGCATCTTTACTCGTAGTGCAATTTCGCCGAGTTCGCGGTTGAGACAGCTGGGAAGTCGTTACGCCATTCGTGCAGGTCGGAACTTACCCGACAAGGAATTTCGCTACCTTAGGATGGTTATAGTTACCACCGCCGTTTACTGGGGCTTAAATTCACAGCTTCGCCTTACGACTAACCGTTCCTCTTAACCTTCCAGCACCGGGCAGGCGTCAGTCCGTATACATCGTCTTGCGACTTAGCACGGACCTGTGTTTTTAGTAAACAGTCGCTTCCCACTGGTCTCTGCGGCCCTGCAGCGCTCCCGGAGTAAATCCGTTCACGCCTTAGGCCCCCCTTATCCCGAAGTTACGGGGGCATTTTGCCGAGTTCCTTAACCACGATTCTCTCGATCTCCTTAGTATTCTCTACCTGATCACCTGAGTCGGTTTGGGGTACGGGTAACTTGAACCTCGCGTCGATGCTTTTCTTGGCAGCATAGGATCACTGATTTCGTCTTGACGACTACCCATCGGGTCTCAGGCTTAATGAACGACGGATTTGCCTATCGTTCGCCCTACATCCTTAGACCGGGACAACCATCGCCCGGCTCAGCTACCTTCCTGCGTCACACCTGTTAATACGCTAACCGCACCAGAATAGGGTCGTACGCTAGGCCCCACGCCTCACCCCGAAGGGATTGGTCTAGGGGATTCAGATACTTAGCATTACTGGATTAGTTGGGACGGTTCTTCGTCAGTACGGGAATATCAACCCGTTGTCCATCGACTACGCCTGTCGGCCTCGCCTTAGGTCCCGACTTACCCAGGGCGGATTAGCCTGGCCCTGGAACCCTTGATCATTCGGAGGACGGGTTTCTCGCCCGTCTTTCGCTACTCATGCCTGCATTCTCACTCGTGTAGGCTCCACGGCTGGTTTACACCGCCGCTTCACTGCCCACACGACGCTCTCCTACCACTCCGTACGGCTGAACCACGAAGGCTTACCTATAATACGAAATCTACAACTTCGGTGGTGTGCTTGAGCCCCGTTACATTGTCGGCGCGGAATCACTTGACCAGTGAGCTATTACGCACTCTTTCAAGGGTGGCTGCTTCTAAGCCAACCTCCTGGTTGTCTGTGCAACTCCACATCCTTTCCCACTTAGCACACGCTTGGGGACCTTAGTTGGTAGTCTGGGCTGTTACCCTCTCGACGATGAAGCTTATCCCCCACCGTCTCACTGCTGCGCTCTCACTTACCGGCATTCGGAGTTTGGCTAACGTCAGTAACCTTTTAGGGCCCATCAGCTATCCAGTAGCTCTACCTCCGGCAAGAAACACGCAACGCTGCACCTAAATGCATTTCGGAGAGAACCAGCTATCACGAAGTTTGATTGGCCTTTCACCCCTATCCACAGCTCATCCCCTCCATTTTCAACTGAAGTGGGTTCGGTCCTCCACGTGCTCTTACACACGCTTCAACCTGGCCATGGATAGATCACTTCGCTTCGGGTCTAGAACCAGCGACTATTTCGCCCTATTAAGACTCGCTTTCGCTACGGCTGCCCCACACGGGTTAACCTCGCCACTGATCACTAACTCGCAGGCTCATTCTTCAAAAGGCACGCTGTCACAGCTACTAAGGCTGCTCCAACGGTTTGTAAGCAAACGGTTTCAGGTACTATTTCACTCCCCTCCCGGGGTACTTTTCACCTTTCCCTCACGGTACTTGTCCGCTATCGGTCATCTGGAAGTATTTAGGCTTATCAGGTGGTCCTGACAGATTCACACGGGATTTCTCGGGCCCCGTGCTACTTGGGATACTCTTCGAACCATTGACACATTTCGACTAAGGGGCTGGCACCCTCTATGGCGTGGCTTTCAATCCACTTCGTCTATATATCGTTGTAATTCTTGCTGTACGGCAGTAACAGCTGAAAAGTCCCACTACCCCGACCATGCAACGCCTGCCGGCTATCACACATGATCGGTTTGGCCTCTTCCGGTTTCGCTCGCCACTACTAACGGAATCACGGTTGTTTTCTCTTCCTGTGGGTACTGAGATGTTTCACTTCCCCACGTTCCCTCTACCCGCCCTATATATTCAGGCGGGAGTCACTGAGTCGTCTTGCAACGCCCAGCGGGGTTTCCCCATTCGGAAATCCTCGGATCACAGCTCTATTATCAGCTCCCCGAGGCTTATCGCAGATTTATACGTCCTTCTTCGGCTCCAGATGCCAAGGCATCCACCGTTTGCTCTTAGAAAATTGATATCACATGAGTATAAGAATCGATCGCGGCACCTAAATGCCGAGATTGACCAATGAACTGCCACACCCAAAGGCATGACAGCAATTGTTATTTCTTGTGATCCGACCTTTCGGTCGAATCTAAGATGCTCGCGTCCACTGTGTAGTTCTCAAAATACGGGCGGTATCCTCCCTCATCCCCCAACCTGCAGGAAACAAGACCAGGATCCATCAGACCCAAAGACACCTTTCGATGTCCCAGGTCCTAAGGTACGAACACGAACCTTTCAGTCCGAGCCCGGTCCCTCAGGACCCAACAACGTGCAAAGACCAGCACCCCCATAAACCCTCGTTCCTACCAACCGAAGTCAGCGTACTGAAGAGAAAATAGTTCCTCTGGCCACAATGTCAATGTTCCACCCATGAGCGCCGTCTACCCCGAACAGGGCAGTACGACTTGGCAACATAATGCGTTTCCCACTAACCCTGTGTATACCGCAGGGACGAAAAAACGCGTTGCACATGCTCCTTAGAAAGGAGGTGATCCAGCCGCACCTTCCGGTACGGCTACCTTGTTACGACTTAGTCCTAATTACCAATCCCACCTTCGACAGCTCCTCCCCTTGCGGGTTAGGCCACTGGCTTCGGGTGTTACCGACTTTCATGACTTGACGGGCGGTGTGTACAAGGCCCGGGAACGTATTCACCGCAGCGTTGCTGATCTGCGATTACTAGCGACTCCGACTTCATGAGGTCGAGTTGCAGACCTCAATCCGAACTGAGACCGACTTTTTGGGATTCGCTCCACCTTGCGGTATTGCAGCCCTTTGTATCGGCCATTGTAGCATGCGTGAAGCCCAAGACATAAGGGGCATGATGATTTGACGTCATCCCCACCTTCCTCCGAGTTGACCCCGGCAGTCTCCTTTGAGTTCCCACCATTACGTGCTGGCAACAAAGAACGAGGGTTGCGCTCGTTGCGGGACTTAACCCAACATCTCACGACACGAGCTGACGACAACCATGCACCACCTGTTTACGAGTGTCCAAAGAGTGAACTATTTCTAGCCCGTTCTCGTATATGTCAAGTCTTGGTAAGGTTCTTCGCGTTGCATCGAATTAATCCGCATGCTCCGCCGCTTGTGCGGGCCCCCGTCAATTCCTTTGAGTTTTAGCCTTGCGGCCGTACTCCCCAGGCGGGGAACTTAATGCGTTAGCTGCGACACAGAAACCGTGGAATGGTCCCTACATCTAGTTCCCAACGTTTACGGCATGGACTACCAGGGTATCTAATCCTGTTCGCTCCCCATGCTTTCGCTCCTCAGCGTCAGTAACGGCCCAGAGATCTGCCTTCGCCATTGGTGTTCCTCCTGATATCTGCGCATTCCACCGCTACACCAGGAATTCCAATCTCCCCTACCGCACTCTAGTCTGCCCGTACCCACTGCAGGCTGGGGGTTGAGCCCCCAGTTTTCACAGCAGACGCGACAAACCGCCTACGAGCTCTTTACGCCCAATAATTCCGGATAACGCTTGCACCCTACGTATTACCGCGGCTGCTGGCACGTAGTTAGCCGGTGCTTTTTCTGCAGGTACCGTCAGACCGAAGCCCTTCTTCCCTACTAAAAGAGGTTTACAACCCGAAGGCCGTCGTCCCTCACGCGGCGTTGCTGCATCAGGCTTGCGCCCATTGTGCAATATTCCCCACTGCTGCCTCCCGTAGGAGTCTGGACCGTGTCTCAGTTCCAGTGTGGCCGGTCACCCTCTCAGGCCGGCTACCCGTCGTAGGCTTGGTGAGCCATTACCTCACCAACTACCTGATAGGCCGCGAGTCCATCCTTGACCGAAATTCTTTCCAGCTCCTAGCCATGCGGCTGAAGCTCGTATCCGGTATTAGACGTCGTTTCCAACGCTTATTCCAGAGTCAAGGGCAGGTTACTCACGTGTTACTCACCCGTTCGCCACTAATCCACAGAGCAAGCTCTGCTTCATCGTTCGACTTGCATGTGTTAAGCACGCCGCCAGCGTTCATCCTGAGCCAGGATCAAACTCTCCATAAATGTTTTTTAGCAACCACAAGCAAGCTTGCAGAAGCACATTGTGTGCAAGGACTAACCGGAATAGGTCAGAACCTTGCAAGTTTGAAACTGACAGAACAAATCAATACTGACTTGCTTTGTTGTTTATATCTTTTCCAAAGGAATCCGCTGCACCAGCAATCACGACCCGAAATGGGACGATTTCACTAAGCACAGTCGGGTTTTTGGCATTTGACATTGTGCACGCTGTTGAGTTCTCAAGGATCGGACGCTCCTGACCTCCACCGCACAACGGCTTCACCCCAGGGCTTTCAAACCTGTGTTGGCAACCCCCACATACATGCGGAAGGCAACCTGTCTAACTTACCAGCTTCACCGCGCTTGTCAAACCAACCATCCGGCACCAGAACGGCACCCAACAACTGACCAACACGCGAATAAAGCGGGTTCTCATCCTAAGATCTGACACCGAAACCCACAAGAGGTAAAACGATGTTTGACTCGACCACAACTCGAAAGTTGAGGAGGATGGTGGTCCCCACTTGAGGCCGGACACTCAGCAGCAAAAACTGACTTAGCGATCCGCACCTTTGGGGTGACTAGAAAGAACTTTACGTGCAGAATCCCCCTCCCGCCAATACCGAGAACATCCCGGGCGTGTCGAGAAAGTGAGCACCACAAAACACTGTGCTCCGACCACACTCGGCACTGAAAGTTGAGGGTGGGCGACCAGAATTGGCGAGGAATCGAAATGACGAGTGCCACGGCTCCGCTGCCGAATGCTTAGCGCGTGTTCATCGCCGACATCGACGCGGGGACTGACAAGGGCACGACTTCGTAAACCACGTGGACAAATTGGCCTACAGCCGCGGCTGAGGTCAAGCGCAAGCGATCGGCGCCCACGACGCGAGGAAAGAGTGGCGCGCCACCCAGCACAGCTGCGGGCGCGAACGAGATAGAGATTTCATCGAGGGCTCCCGCATCGAAGAATTGGCCAGCCAATTCGCCGCCACCGACGACCCAGATGTCGCCGTCACCCGCAACTTCGCAGATCGAGGGCAGAGCATCCGCAACGTTGCCTCGAACGAATCGAACGTCGGCACCGTGGGGAACCGGTAAATCGCGAGTCGTGAAGACAAAGGTCGGCTTGTCACCAAAAAGTTCAGCCCACTTATGCGGTTGCGCGATGAGGTCTTCGTGCTCGAGCACCCACTCATAGGTGGTCGCCCCCTCGACCAGAACGGTCGCAGTGGGAGCAACAGCGGGAGTTTCATCATCCGCAACAGCGAAAAGCCACTCAAGAGAATTTGCCTCGTCAGCAATATAACCGTTGAGAGTGGATGCGGTTTCGAACAGAATGCGGGACATTCCGTCAGGCTACGCCGACCCTACGACGTAACGAAAATTCCAGCGAGGGTCTTCTTGCCGCGACGGAGAACCGCCACATCCCCTGGCAACAAATCGCCACCAACAGTCGCCTGGTCATCCGCCACCGCAACATTGTTGAGGTAGACGCCACCCTGAGAAATGGCGCGACGCGCCTCACTCGCACTCGACACCAGCGCAGTATCTACGAGCAGTTGCACGATAGTGGCATCCGCTGCGGCATCGACGTGGTTGAGCTCTCGCAGCGCTGAAGCAAGAGTGTGGGCATCCAACGATGCCAACTCCCCCTGGCCGAATAGCGCAGCAGACGCCGATATCGCCGCTTCGGTGGCAGCGCGGCCGTGAACCAACGACGTCACCTCGAAGGCAAGGGTCTTCTGCGCTTCGCGCCTAAACGGCGCCTCCGCCACAGCAGTTTCGAGTTCTGAAATACGTTCCCGCGAGAAAAACGTGAAAATCTTCAGCCTCTGGATGACATCCGCATCATCAGTGTTGAGCCAGAACTGGTAAAACGCGTACGGGCTCGTCATCTCAGAGTCGAGCCAGATCGCATTGCCCTCACTCTTGCCGAACTTGGTGCCATCCGAGTTGGTGATGAGCGGGGTACCGATCGCGTGAACGCTTGCGCCCTCAGCCTTGTGGATGAGATCTGTACCGCTCGTGAGGTTGCCCCACTGATCACTGCCGCCCGACTGCAGCACACAACCGTAGCTGCGGTAGAGCTCCAGATAGTCCATACCCTGCATGACTTGGTAGCTGAACTCGGTGTAGCTAATTCCGGCGTCACTGTTAAGGCGTGCGCTGACGGCATCCTTCTTCAGCATTGTGCCGACCCGGAAGTACTTGCCGACATCCCGCAGAAAGTCGATCGCGCTCATCGGCGCTGTCCAGTCGAGGTTATTGACCATGCGCACCGCATTGTCGCCCTCGGTGCTGAGGAACTTCGAAACCTGAGCCTGCAAGTAGCTCACCCATTCGGCAACCGTCTCGTTGTCGTTGAGGGTGCGTTCAGCCGTGGGCCGAGGATCTCCAATGAGGCCGGTGGCTCCCCCAACGAGTCCAAGCGGTTTGTGGCCAGCAAGCTGGAGGCGGCGAAGCAGCAGGAGCTGCACGAGGTTTCCGAGGTGCAGGCTTGGTGCAGTCGGATCGAATCCGCAGTAGTAGGTGATCGGGTCGCCAGCCAGAAGCTCCTTGAGAGCATCCGCGTCTGTCGAGACATGCACGAGGCCGCGCCAGACGAGTTCGTCCCACAGGGTCGCGAAAGAGGCGTCGTTGCTTTGATTGCTGAGTGATTCTGATGCGGTCGCTGACACGCCTTTAACCGTAGTGGAGGTTGCGGCAACTCGTGACGCGGCAGGGAAGCAAGGCTGAGAGTCTGATTGTCAAGAATCAATGTTGTGGGCCTGATATTTACGAATCAATGCTGTAGCCTTTAGTTATGTTTGTCATTACAGCAGATCAACGAAACAGCAGACGCAGCGCGGATGCCGTAGCCGAAGCACTGCAATTGCTCAATGCTGAGCGGCAGAACGACCTCGCCCTCACCGCCGAACGCACCGCAGGTGACGAAGTGCAAATGTTGCTGAACTCCGCACAAGCAGCTCTCGAGATCGCCCTCGAACTCACGCGAACCGGCCAATGGAGCGTCGGCATCGGAATCGGCGCCGTGCCAACGCCCTTCGGCGCCACCGTTCGCGCAACAAGCGGCCCCGCCTTTATCGCCGCGCGCACCGCAATAGACCGAGCCAAGAAAAGTCCCGCAAAGTGCGCCGTCGAATCAGATCCAACCAGCGAACTCGCCCGCGACATCGACCCGCTGCTCGAACTCCTCATCCTGATGAGAAACCGGCGTACCGACAACGGGTGGGAACTGTACGACCTGCTCAACACCGGAATCACTCAAGCTGATGCCGCCGAACGACTCGGAATCTCACCGCAATCAGCAAGTCAACGAGCCCTCGTTGCCGGACTGCGCACAGAGGAAGACGCCGTGAGCGCACTTGCTAACCTTCTCGACAGAGCCCACGACGCACTGACAATAGACAAAGCATTCAACGCAGAGGAAGGCACTTCATGATCGGCTGGTGGATAACCGTACTGATTCTCACGATCGGCGCAATCGGCGCAGCCATGATCGCGACGCGCACCGAAAAGTATTGGCTAGCAACATCCGCCTTCGTGCCGGTCGCGCTAGCCCTCATCCTTGGCTCAACCCAGAACCCACTTCCCAGCGACCTTTCGGGCCTCGTCATACTCATGAGTGTTGCCATGATTGCGCTGGCTACCGTCGCCGGAAGCCCCCTCGTGGCCTACGTACTCTCGCTCGCATCGTACCCGGCAACCCGCGGCATCCACGGGGGAATTCTGGTCAGTGATGCTGACTCTCCCCTGCCCCAGCGGGAGATTCTGCGTGGCGGCACAACCATCGGCTACCTCGAACGCTTCGCCTTCATCGGGTCGATTATGGTCGGGCAACCCGGTGCAATCGCGGTCATCATCGCGATCAAAGGTCTTGGTCGATTCTCCGAACTGGAAAACGCGGCCGCCCGTGAACGATTCATCATCGGCACGCTCGTGAGTCTCGTCTGGGCCGGCCTCTGCACCGCAGCGCTACTGCTCGGGCGCTAACCGCTCCACCTCGGGCGGTCGCGGCTTCTCAACCCACGTGACGAGCACCACCGACACGATCATCAGCAGCAACCACGATCCGAGCTTGGCAATAGACACCAGTTCCCAACCCTGCGACTGATTGGGATAGACCCAGGCGTTTGACCACGTCGCCACGTTCTCTGCGATCCAAATGAAAATCGCGACAAGCACGAACGCGACAAGCACGGGCATCCGGAAACGTGCCCGCGATACACGCACGTGCATCACCGTGCGCCAATAGACCACCGCGATTGCCACAAACAGGAACCAGCGTGCGTCGAGGATGAAATGGTGGCTGAAGAAGTTGATATAGATGAGAAGCGCCAGAATCGCCGTAATCCAACGACGCGGATACCGATCAAAACGCAACTCAAAGAGGCGGAAAACCCGCACCATATACGAACCAACCGCCGCATACATGAAGCCGCTATACAGCGGAACCCCCAAAACGTGCAGGATGCCGTCGCCCTCATACGTCCACGAGCCGGCATCCGTCTTGAAAATTTCCATCACCGTACCCACGATGTGGAACAGGATGATCACCCGAAGTTCCCGCAGAGTCTCGAGCTTGAACACCACCATGAGAACTTGAATCGTCAGCGCTGCCAGCACCAAAAAATCGTTGCGCGCCAGGGTCGCCGACTCGGGGTACCAGAGCCGTGTGAGTACGAGCACCGCCAGCAACGCGCCCCCAAAGACGCACGCCCATGCTTGTTTGAGCACGAAGACCGTGAACTCAATTACCCAGGTTAGAGCACGGCTTGGTCGACGGTGAGATTGTTGATCGAGCGTGCGATGAGCCCACTCATCAATTCGCTGCTCAAGTGAAGTAAAGCGGGCCATCAGGTGGGATTGCGCTTCGCTGCTGACCGATACGGTGACACGCTCGGCTCCCCCGGAATCCAGAAACGCCACGGATAATCATCAGAACCACCGTCACCGGCAACTCCAGTGCGTGGCCCCGCTTCGAACGGTGCTGCCGAGGAAGGGAGCTCTAAGCGCACGCGACCCGACTCAAGGTCAGTACCGGCGTCATCCAACCCAATCCCGAGCGCAACAACGAGGCGTGCTGGGCCCTGCGCGAGATCGGTACGCTTTCGAGAACGTGCTCGTCGTTCTGTGGCAACGTCAACACCCGCGATGACTTCTCCCGCACGCAGCAGTACCGCGGATGCAGTGCCCTCCGGCATACACACCACGTTCGCGCACGTATGCATGCCGTAGGTGAAGTAGGTGTACAAGTGGCCTGGCGGTCCGTACATCACGGCATTGCGTTTTCCCGGGCCCCGAAACGCATGGGACCCCGGATCACGCTCCCCCATATAGGCCTCGACTTCGGTGAGCCGAACAGCAACATCACCAACCCGCACGACAGCACCCAGCAACAACGGTGCAACCTCAGTCGCCGGCCTGCTGAGCAGTTCGAACACGTCTAGCGAAGGACCTGAGGATCAAGCGATGCCGCAAGCACGCGAACTCGCTCAGTGAGCTCGGCGCGCTGCTCTGCAACACGAACAGGGGCTGTGCCACCGATGCCGGCGCGACTCGACACAGAACCTTCTACCGTGAGCACGGCGCGCACATCACCCGTGAGGTGGGGGGAAATGGCTGCATAGTCCTCATCTGATGGCTCGTGAAGTTCAAGCGAGTTGTCTTCGCAGAACCGCACCAAAGAACCACTGATCTCGTGGGCTTCACGGAACGGAACGTGCTGACGCACGAGCCAATCCGCAACATCCGTCGCCAAAGAAAAACCCTGCGGCGCAAGTTCGGCCATGCGGGCAGTATTGAAACGCAGCGTGGCGATCATTCCCGTGAAGGCTGGCAGCAGAACCTCGAGAGTCTCAACTGAATCAAAAACCGGCTCTTTGTCTTCTTGCAGGTCGCGATTGTAAGCCAACGGAAGTGCCTTAAGCGTGGCGAGGAGACCCGTCAAGTTGCCAATGAGGCGTCCAGCCTTGCCGCGAGCAAGCTCCGCAATGTCTGGATTCTTTTTCTGCGGCATGATCGACGAACCAGTGGAATAAGCATCATCGAGTTGCACAAAATCGAACTCACGCGTGTTCCAGAGAATTATCTCTTCGCTCAGTCGCGAGATGTCGATGCCGAGCTGAGCCGTGATGAACGCAAATTCAGCCACAACGTCCCGGCTCGCAGTCGCATCGATCGAGTTTTCGGTCGGGCGAGCAAGCCCAAGCTCACGAGCAACCAGAGCCGGATCGAGTCCGAGGGTGCTGCCGGCAAGCGCACCAGAGCCATACGGTGATGTGGATGCTCGGACCTTCCAATCACGCAAACGCTCGAGCGTGCGCACGAGCGGCCAGGCGTGGGCCAGCAAGTGATGCGCGAGCAGTACAGGCTGCGCATGTTGGAGGTGGGTGCGCCCCGGCATGACCGCTGACTCGTGCTTCTCTGCCTGAGCAACCAGCGCATCGATCAGGTCGACAACCATTTTCGCAATCGCACCAGCGTGATCGAGCAAATAGAGGCGCACGAGGGTAGCGATTTGATCGTTGCGGCTGCGTCCGGCGCGGAGTTTACCTCCGACGTCAGCCCCAGCGCGCTCAATCAGTCCACGCTCCAGAGCAGCGTGAACATCTTCCTCAGATTCGAGAGAAGTAAAGCTTCCATCGGCGACAGCTTCGCTCAACGACTGCAGAGCATCCACCATCGTTTCGAGTTCGACGTCGTTGAGATACCCGGCGGCCGCGAGCGCCTGTGCGTGCGCTCGCGAACCGGCGAGGTCGTACTGCGCAAGCTGCCAATCGAAGTGAGTCGATTTGCTCAACCGGGCAAGCTCCGGCGATGGACCGCTTGCGAAGCGGGCTCCCCAGAGTTGTCCTTCACCAGTTTCAGCAGATTGCGCCATGATTAGCCCTGCTTTGCGTCGCGGCGAGCCGAGATCTTGCTTGGCAGCGACCAGAGGTCGATGAAGCCCTTCGCCAGTGACTGGTCGAAGGTATCCCCGGTGTCGTAGGTGGCAAGGCTGAAATCGTAGAGGCTCTGCTCCGACTTGCGACCGGTCGGCACTGCACGACCGCCGTGAAGGGTCATACGGATTTCTCCGCTGACGTAGCGCTGCGTGTCTTCAACGAACGCGTCGAGTGAACGCTTGAGCCCTGAGTACCAGAGTCCGTCGTAAACCAGGTTGGACCATTCGGTTTCAACGCCGCGCTTGTAGCGACCGAGGTCGCGCTCAAGGGTGAGTGACTCAAGCTCTTCGTGGGCGGCAATGAGCGCAATCGCGCCGGGAGCTTCGTAAACTTCACGACTCTTGATACCGATAAGACGGTCCTCAATCATGTCAATGCGGCCAACGCCGTGCTTGCCCGCAATTGCGTTCATGTGCTCAACGATGGCGAGCGCCGACATCGAAACGCCGTCGATGGCAACGGGGATACCGGCTTCGAAGGTGATGGTCACTTCGTCAGCCGGAAGGCCAGCTTCGGGGTTTGAGGTGTACTCGTAAAGGTCTTCGATGGGGGCGTTCCACGGGTCTTCGAGGAAGCCAGTCTCGACCGCACGGCCCCAGACGTTCTTGTCGATCGAGTACGGGCTCGCCGCAGACTGACGGATCGGAAGGTTGTGCTCTTCCGCATAGATGATCGCCTTGTCACGAGTAAGAGCAAGGTCCCGCACGGGCGCGATGCTCGTGAGGTCGGGAGCGAGAGCAGCAACGGCGGCTTCAAAGCGCACCTGGTCGTTTCCCTTGCCAGTGCAACCATGAGCAACACTGTCGGCGCCAAGAGCCTGAGCGGTCAGCGAGAGGTGGCGAGAGATCAGCGGACGGCTGAGAGCTGAAACGAGAGGGTAACGCTTCTGGTAGAGCGCGTTGGTCTTGAGAGCTGGCATGAGGAAGTCATCAGCGAACTCATCCTTCGCGTCAACAACAATCGACTCAACAGCACCACAATCGAGAGCACGCTGACGGATGTCGTCCATGTTTTCGCCACCCTGGCCGACGTCAATCGCCAAAGCGACAACCTCTTTGCCTGTGGCGTCCTTGAGCCAACCGATACCTACGGAGGTGTCGAGTCCGCCTGAGTAGGCGAGTACAACGCGTTCTGACATGTGATTTTCTCCTTGAAGTCGTGATTCAGTTTAGGGAACTACACCGGCGGCCTAACACCGCCGAAAACTAGGCGGCCTGTTCGAGCAACCACACCATGAGCGCCTTCTGGGCGTGGAGGCGGTTCTCCGCCTCATCCCAGATGACACTCTGCGGACCATCGATAACGTCGGCCTCAACCTCGTACCCGCGATCGGCAGGCAAGCAGTGCAAGAAGATTGCGTCAGGCTTTGCGAGTGCCATCAGCGCGGCATCCACCTTGTACAGGCTGAGCGCTGCTACCCGCTCAGCTTTCTCTTCTTCTTTGCCCATCGAAACCCACGTGTCAGTAACGACAACATCCGCTCCGCTCACGGCTTCAGTAGCATCCGTGAGAATGGCAATCGAACCACCCGTGGATGCTGCAATCTTCTCTGCATCAGCCACGACATCCGCCAACGGCAGATAGGTTTCGGGGCACGCAATGCGCACATGCATTCCTGCTGTGGCACCTGCCAACAAATAGGAGTGCACCATGTTGTCTGCACCATCACCGAGGAAAGCAACAGTGAGCCCCTTGAGCTCACCCTTGTGTTCACGGATGGTCAACAGATCGGCAAGCAGTTGGCACGGGTGGAACTCGTCGCTCAGAGCATTGATTACGGGAACCTGGGTTCCGTGCGCCATCTCGATAAGACCCTCTTGGCCATACGTGCGCCAGACAATGGCCGCCACCTGACGCTCCAGCACTCGAGCGGTGTCTGAGGCAGTCTCTTTGCCGCCCAACTGGCTGTTCGCTGTCGAGATGATCAGCGGAGTACCGCCCAAGTCAGCGATACCCACCGCAAACGACACGCGAGTGCGAGTCGATGACTTGTCGAAAATCACGGCAACGGTCTGAGGGCCCGCAAGAGGCTTGCGGCCCCAACGGTCACTCTTGATCTGCTCGGCAAGATCCAAAATCTCACTCTGCTCAGCGGGGCTGAGGTCATCATCGCGAAGAAAGTGCCTGGTCATGATGCCTCCGTAAGGGCTGGGCTGGCGACAGCGGCGAGCACTGCGCTAAAGGTGTCAATAAACTCGGCGATCTCGTCGTCACCGATGATGAGGGGTGGAGCAAGTCGAATCGTTGACTCGTTAGGTGCATTCACGATGAGTCCATGCTCAAGCGCCAATTCCACAATGCGGGCCGCTACCGGTTCAGTCAAACCGATACCGATCAGAAGTCCGCGACCACGCAAGTCGTTGATGAGCGGAGAATCAATGCGAGCGAGAGCACTTCGAATCTCCGCCCCGCGTGTGGCGGAATTCGCCACCAAGTCATCCGTTTCGATCTGCGTCAAAACGGCGTTGGAGACTGCGCAGACAAGCGGATTTCCGCCGAACGTTGTTCCGTGCTGACCCGGCTGCAAGAGAGCGGATGCCGCACCAAACGTCACGAGTGCACCGATCGGCACTCCCCCGCCAATGCCCTTCGCAAGGGTGATGGCGTCGGGAACAATGCCGCTCTCTTGGAAGCCAAACCAGTTTCCCGTGCGTCCGGCCCCGGTCTGAATTTCGTCGACGATGAGCAGCACGCCGTGCTGAGTTGTCAATTCCCGAGCCACCTCGAGGTAACCAGCGGGAAGTTCACGCACCCCCGCTTCACCCTTAATGGGCTCTACGAAGAGTGCTGCGACATCCGGACCAATCGCTGCAGTGAGCGCCTCAATCGTGGAATCGATGTGCTCAACGTTAGGCAAGAGAGGCTCGAACGGTTCGCGAAGCGCAGCCTTGCCGGTAATTGACAGTGCGCCAATGGAACGACCGTGAAAAGAATCCTGCAGGGAAAGAATGCGGGGGCGACCGGTGCGACGAGCAAGCTTGATTGCTGCCTCGTTAGCTTCTGTTCCCGAGTTCGCGAAGAAGACTCGCCCCTCGTCGCCAGCACCGGAAATGCGCAACAGGCGTTCGGCAAGAGCAAGCTGCGGTTCAGTGGCGAAGAAGTTCGACACGTGCAAGAGATTTGCTTGGCTGGTCAACGCACCGACAACGGCGGGGTGATTGTGGCCAAGGGAGTTAACCGCAATGCCCGCCAAAAAGTCGAGGTAGCGTTTGCCATCTGAGTCGAATACCGCGCAGCCGTCACCGCGCACCAACTCCACCTTGGGCAGACCAAAGGTGTTCATGATGCGGTGGGCATAGTCGTCTTGCCAGGTCATGCGGGTACCACCTCGGTGCCAATTCCATCTTGAGTAAATACTTCGAGCAGAATCGAGTGCGGCGCACGGCCGTCGATAATCGCTGCCTTAGGAACCCCAGCATCTACCGCTGCCAGACAGGCGGTCATCTTAGGGATCATGCCCGATTCCAAGCTCGGTAGAAGTTCACGCAGCTCGTCGGTGTTGATGATCGAGACGAGAGACTCGCGGTTAGGCCAGTCACTGTACAGACCAGACACGTCCGTGAGAATAACGAGCTTCGCCGCATCAAGAGCGATAGCCAGTGCCGCAGCAGCAGAGTCCGCATTGACGTTGAGCAAGCCTGAACCATCGTCTTCTATTTCGCCACTATCTTGGGCGAGAGTCGACACGACGGGAATGCGATCGGCGGCCAACACATGAAGCACGCGCTGAGGATCAACCTCAGTCACATTGCCCACCAGACCGAGATCGATACGCTCGCCCGCAATCTCCTTGATCATGCGTTCACCGATGAACAGCGAATGCTCGTGACCCGCAATACCGTTTGCCAGGTCGCCGTGCTCGTTAATGAGATCAACGAGCTCAGCACCAACCTGATCGGTGAGCACATCGCGCACCACATCGATCGACTCTTCCGTCGTCACGCGGTAACCAGCACGGAACTCCGACTCGATCCCGCGAATCTTCAGTTCCTTCGTGATCTGAGGCCCGCCACCGTGAACAATCACCGGGCGAACGCCAGCGAGACGCAAATAAACCATGTCCTGAACGAATGCGCGCTTCAACTCATCGTTGATCATCGCGTTGCCGCCGAATTTCACCACAATGATGCGGTTACGAAACCTCTTCAACCACGGAAGCGCCTCAATGAGCACTCCCGCCTTCGTCATTGCCTGCTCGTGAGCTGGGCCGTGGGTATACGCCGGCATCAGCTTGAGTACGCGCTGTTCTCATGCACGTAATCGTGCGTGAGGTCATTGGTCAAAATGGTTGCTTCAGCATCGCCAGTGGCAAGATCGATCAACACGTGAACGGTGCGCCCCGTGAGATCCACCTCATCGCGCGAACGGTCGGGAGCTCCTGCGTGACACACCCGCACACCATTCATCGAAACATCGACCGCATACGGGTCGAAGGCGGCATCCGTGGTTCCGATTGCGGCCAGCACTCGACCCCAGTTGGGATCGTTGCCAAAGATTGCTGCCTTGAAAAGATTGTTGCGAGCAACCGAACGCCCGACCACAACGGCCTCGTCTTCACTGAGCGCACCGATAACCTCAATGCGGATCTCATGGCTTGAGCCCTCAGCATCGGCTTGAAGCTGTTCGGCAAGATCATTGCACACCTGAGTGAGGAGCGACGAAAATTCGTCACTATCGGGAGTGACCCCTGATGCCCCAGATGCCATCACGCTGACCTGATCGTTCGTCGACATGCAGCCATCAGAATCGAGACGGTCGAAGCTCACCCTGGTTGCTTCGCGCAGTGCGCGGTCAAGCTCGGCAGAGGCGACAGCGGCGTCGGTGGTGATGACCACGAGCATTGTCGCGAGTCCTGGAGCGAGCATCCCCGCGCCCTTTGCCATGCCACCGATCGTGTACCCGGTGCCCGAGACGACGGTGGTCTTGGGTTTGCTGTCTGTCGTCATGATGGCGCGAGACGCATCAGCCCCACCATCGGTGCTCAGCGCGGCAGCGGCTGCGCTCATGCCCGCTAAAACCTTGTCTTGCGGCAAGGGCTCACCAATAAGCCCAGTCGAACAGACGAGGATATCGCCGGCCGACATGCCGAGGGCCTCAGCAACATGCTCTGCCGTGGCGTGCGTTACTTGGAATCCCTGAGGCCCAGTGAAGCAGTTCGCCCCACCCGAGTTGAGAGCAATTGCCGAAACAATGCCATCGTCGATGACCTGCTTGGACCAAATAATCGGATGCGCTTGGGCACGATTGCTCGTGAACACTGCGGCGGCATCAAAGCGTGGGCCGCGATTCACCACGAGGGCAACGTCAAGACCACCACTTGCTTTGAGCCCGGCTTCAATTCCGGAAGCCTCGAATCCTGCGGCTGATGTGACACTCATGGTGCTACTCCGTCCAGCGCAAGGCCGAGGGTTTCGTCGAGCCCCAACGCTATGTTTGTCGATTGAATGGCGGCCCCTGCTGTGCCCTTAACAAGATTGTCGATCGCGCTAATAACAACGACTCGGCGGGTTACTTCGTCAATAGCGAGCCCAATGAGTGCGGTGTTTGCGCCGAGAGTGTCTGCGGTTCTGGGGAATGCACCCTCGGGTAATACGTGGATGAACGGTTCGTCGGCGTAGGCGGTTTCCCACGCTTCGCGCACCTGCGCTGCTGTGACACCGTCGGCAAGTTTCGCCGTTGACGTAGCCAGAATGCCGCGGGACATCGGTACCAACATTGGCGTGAACGAAACACTCACTGTCGCTGCGCCGGCAACCTTCAAATTCTGAACAATTTCCGGTGTGTGGCGGTGGGTGCCGCCAACGGCATATGCGGATGCAGAACCCAACATTTCGCTGGCGAGGAGATTCACCTTGAGACTTTTGCCTGCTCCTGAGGGCCCCACCGCAAGCACGGCAACAATGTCTTCCGCTTCAATAAGCGAGGAACGGATGCCGGGAGCAAGTGCCAAGGAAATCGCTGTGACGTTGCAGCCGGGTACGGCAATACGTTTTGACCCCGTGAGGACTTGGCGTTGCGTTCCGCCTGAGGCATGGAGGAGTTCGGGCATGCCGTAGTCCCAGGCGCCGAAGTAGTCTCCGCCATAGAAGGCTGCCCAGTCATC
This sequence comes from Rhodoglobus sp. G.S.23, assembly GCF_056675935.1. Taxonomy (NCBI): domain Bacteria; kingdom Bacillati; phylum Actinomycetota; class Actinomycetes; order Micrococcales; family Microbacteriaceae; genus Rhodoglobus; species Rhodoglobus sp. G.S.23. Next base: position 1,241,573 of record NZ_CM155237.1, on the reverse strand, counting down.
TTCCGAAGTAAGACGGTGGTCAGCACCGCAGTCCACGACCAGAGTGTCTTCTCCAAGCTCGGCTGTCAGGGCTCCCGATTTGCCGTGCGGAAGTGCGAAGAACACGACGTCGTGACCAGCCAGCACTGATGGCTCGGTTGGTTGGAGTGTGAGGTGCGCGAGCGAACGCAAGTGCGGCTGCACATCGATGAGGCGCTGACCGGCGTTACTAAACGCGGTCACCGTTGTGACATCGAGCTCGGGGTGAGTGGCAAGGAGGCGAAGAAGCTCGCCACCGGCATAACCGCTGGCACCGGCCACAGCGACCGAAATAGACATGGGATTACCTTCGAGGTGGGTTCGGAAACGAGAACACTTGCGGCGGTGATTCAGACACGACCTCGTGGGTCATGGCGAAACTCCGCCTATCGTCGCTCGTCAGCCCCGCGGAGAACCGGCGAAGACGGCACCACAAAGCGCAGCGAGAATCGCTGGCTGCAAGTGCGGAAGTCGGTCACATTTCTAGGATAGTGCCCAGACACCGACGCAGGCTAATCGATATTCTTGAATTGCTGACTTACGTCGCGCCTATCCCCTACGAAGGAGCACTCATGTCTGATCTCGATGGCCTGCTGAAACTCATTCCGATCGGTGACATTGCCAAACAATTGGGCATCAACGAGCAACTGGCCGAGAGCGCCGTCAAACAAGTCGTTCCCACGCTGCTCGGCGGTATGGCCGCCAATGCCAAGGATGACGCGGGAGCACAGTCACTCGAAAAGGCACTTGTGTCTCACGGCACCCAAGCCACGGCAACATCGGTGGAGGCGATTGACACGGCAGACGGCGCGAAGATCGTCAAGAACGTGTTCGGCGGTAAGCAGCAGGATGTTGCCTCCGCGGTCGCCAAAAACAACGCCGACGACAATGTCACCAGCGATCTGATCGGCAAGATCCTGCCGATCGTCGCCCCCATTGTTTTGGCGTGGGTCGGTTCGAAGTTCCTCGGCCAAAAGTCAGAACCTACCACCACGAGCGCCGCCAAAAACTCGCCTGCAGGCGGCATTAGCGGACTTCTCGGTGGTCTCCTCGGAGGCGCTGGCGGTCAAGACCTTGTTGGAGGTCTCATTGGTGGTCTTCTCGGTGGAGGAAAGCGCTAGCTACTCGCGCAGTTCAGCGCCAACTCGTTCAGTAGCGAGGGCAACCGCATCATTCTTCGCTGCGGTTGCTTCCGCCTGAGTCAGAGTACGATCGGTGGCCCGGAAGCGAAGCGCAAACGTCAGCGACTTGTGTGCCTCCGGGATTCCGGCACCCCGGTAGTCATCGACCAACCGCACGCTCTCCAGAAGTTCTCCTGCGCCCTCGCGAATGATTGATAGCAGTTCCCCCGCCTGAACGGATTCGGCGACGACCAGTGACACATCTTGGGTTGCGGCCGGGAACGACACGATGGGCATCGCTGAGATATCCGTCGCGGCAGCCGCAATGAGAGCACTCAAATCGAGCTCAAGGACCGCGACGACACGAGGCAAGTCGAGTTCAAGGGCTAGCGCGGGCAATATCTCGCCAGCGTAACCAACGAGTTGGCCACCAACGCGCAATTCGGCGGTGCGACCGGGGTGAAGGGCTTGGTGACTTCCCGTGACGACCTCAATTTGCACCAGCATCGTCGCAGCCAGGTGCTGCACCGTTGCCAGAGCATCAGCGAAACTCCGAGTAACAGCTTGCTGACCGGGCTGGCGCGTAACCGCGTCTCCCACAAACAGGGCGCCAACGTGCCAGGGTTGCTCAGGAACACTCGAGTGCAGTTCGCTCAAAGCGACCTCGGTCGGCAACTCATCACCGACGGGGAGATCACCGCTGCCGTAGGCACGACCGGCCTCGGGCAGGAAGACGGTTCCCACTTCGAAGAGGGCAAGGTCGGTCAGACCGCGGGACACATTGCGATGAGCAATTGCCGCGAGGCCTGGCAGGAGCGAACGACGCAGGGATGCAGCATCGGGGTCCAAAGCGTTCGCAAGCGTGATCGCGGCCACTCCCCCTGCTTGCGACGAGCCAAAGAGGTCATTTGAGGCTTGCGAGATGAACGGGTATGCGAGCACTTCGGTCAGACCCGAAGAAGCCAAGCTGTTCGATACGGTGCGACGCAGACGCTGCGCCCGCGTCAAACCACGGCCCGGAGGGGCAACCGGAAGCACAGAAGGGATCCGGTCGTAACCCACGATGCGGGCGACTTCTTCGGCAAGCGTGGTCTTGTCATCGAGGTCGGGGCGCCAACTGGGCGGAGTCACACTCCAGCCGGTCTCCGTCACAGCAATGGTCGCTCCGATTGCAATGAGCGAATCGGTGATCTCATCAGACGAATATCGCACACCGATCAGACCCTCAATGTAGGTCGCAGGCAGGTCGATGGCCAGAGGACTATGGGCTGCGGCGATATCGCTTCCGAGCGAGTCCACGGTTCCGCCGCCCAACTTAACGAGCAGTCCGACCACGCGGGCAGCGGCAGCCGGCGCCACGAGGGGGTCAACACCGCGCTCGAAACGACGCGATGCCTCGCTTCCCAGCTTGTGACGACGTGCGGTGCGTGCAACAGAAATCGGATCGAAGTTTGCCGCTTCGATCAGAACGTTGGTGGACGAATCCGTAATTTCGGTGCTCGCTCCCCCCATCACGCCGGCAAGACCAATGGGGCCAGAGTCATCCGTGATCAGCAGATCTTCGACATTCAACGTGCGCACTTTGGCATCGAGCGTGGTGAGGGTCTCCCCTGCCGCCGCACGACGCACTGTCAGGCCGCCGGCCACACGATCGAGATCGTAGGCGTGAATGGGTTGCCCGAGTTCGAGCATTACGTAATTCGTAATGTCGACCGTCAGCGAGATTGAGCGGATGCCGGCAAGCGTCAACCGGGTGATCATCCATGACGGTGTTGGCTTGGTGACATCCACGTTCCGGACGACACGCGTGGTGAATGCTCGCACGCCAGCACGACCACGAATGGGCGCATCATCGTTGATCGTGACGGAGAATCCGCTCGCCTCAGTCACGGTTGGGGCATCCGCTGGGTCAGTGAATGTTGCTCCGGTCGAGAGCGCGAATTCGCGAGCGACTCCCCGGATAGACATCGCGTAACCACGGTCGGGCGTGACATTGATCTCGACGGCGAAGTCGTCAAGGCCGAGTAGCTCGATTGCGCTCGTGCCGACCTCGGGGTCGAGTCCGAGCGTAGAGAGAACCAGGATGCCGTCGTGTTCGTCTCCGAGACCAAGCTCGCGAGTCGACGCGATCATGCCGTCGGAGACGTGACCATACGTTTTGCGTGCAGCAATGGGAAACGGGCCGGGCAGAACGGAGCCTGGCAGTGTAACAACGACTTTGTCTCCGACAATGAAGTTGTGGGCTCCACAAACGATGCCTCGGGGCTCGGGTTCGCCGACATCCACTTGGCACCAGTTGATGGTTTTTCCATTGGTTTGAGGCTCGCCAACGAATTCGAGAACTTGGCCGACAACTACCGGCCCGGAGATTTCGAATCCGTGTACGTCTTCTTCTTCGAAACCGACCTTGACGAGGGCAGCGTGTACCTGTTCGTGTGTGATGTCTGCGGGGATCTCAACGAATTCCCGCAACCAGCTCATGGGAATTTTCATTAGACCACCATTCCGAACTGCTGGGAGAAGCGAATATCGCCCTCGACCATGTCTCGCATGTCATTCATTTCGTTGCGGAACTGGAGCGTGCGCTCAATGCCCATTCCAAAGGCGAAACCCTGATATTCCTCGGGGTCGATGCCTGCTGCACGCAGCACGTTGGGGTTGACCATTCCGCAGCCACCCCACTCGACCCAGCGCGCACCGCCCTTGGCGTTGGGCTGCCAGACGTCCATTTCGGCGCTGGGCTCGGTGAAGGGAAAGTAGTTGGGGCGCAGACGAATCTGGGCACCCTCGCCGAACATTGCACGAGCGAGGTGCTCAAGGGTTCCTCGCAAGTGCGCCATCGTGAGGCCTTTGTCGATCGCGATTCCCTCAAGCTGGTGGAAGACCGGCGTGTGGGTCGCGTCGAGTTCGTCGGTGCGGAAAACTCGGCCGGGCGCGACGACGTACACCGGAAGCGGGCGTTCGAGCAGCGAACGAATCTGAACCGGGCTGGTGTGGGTGCGCAACAGCAAGTGCGAGTCAACGGGGTCGATGAAGAAGGTGTCTTGCATCGCCCGCGCGGGGTGATCTTCGTCGAAGTTGAGGGCGTCGAAGTTGAACCACTCGTTTTCGAGTTCTGGGCCTTCGGCGACTTCCCATCCCATGCCGACGAACAGGTCGCTCATGTGTTCCATAAGCAGGCTGAGCGGATGACGCGCACCCTTCACGTAGCGGGTGGCGACGGCCGTAACATCCACAGCTTCCGCCGCAAGCTTTGCCTCTTCTTCGGCAACGGCCAATTCGGCCTCGCGCGCACTAAACGCACCGCTGACGCGACCTCGCGCGCCACCGATGAGTTTGCCGCTGGCGGCTCGGTCGGCGGGCGCCACGTTTTTCATTTGGGCGTTGAGGGCAGCCAGTGGCGAGCTCTCGCCTAGGTGGGCGTTTCGTACCGTTTTGAGGTCGGCCATTGTCGCGGCGGAATCGATGGCAGCAAGAGCTGCTTCGACCGCTGCGGTTACCGCTGGTTCTGTGATCGGGGTGGGTTCAGACACAAGAACCGAGTTTAGCCGAGCCAGTCGCCTCCGGTGCGATCTCGACCGGTATTGCGGCCACGAGGAATCGTAATAGCTCTCGTTCCCTCTGCTCCAGGCACCCGAGGAGTATCGGGCGTGACCTTGCCGAGCTTCGGCCCACTTCGCTTGGCAGCGTAGCGAGCGATGTAGGACAGCGTCAGGTTCATCACCAAGTAGATGACGAAACCGACCGCAAAGAGCGTGAAGAGATAACGGCTGCCGTAGAAATTCTGGAGGTTCTTGATCGTGCGGGCGAGCTCAGGATACGAAACAACGTACGCCAATGAGGTGTCTTTGAGTAGCACAACAAGTTGCGCAAGAATGATTGGCAACATTTGACGGAATGCCTGCGGGAATTCCACGATAAACCGCGTCTGCAGCGACGTGAGGCCGACAGATAGACCACCTTCACGCTGCCCCTTTGGCAGAGAGTTGATTCCGGCGCGTAATGCCTCGCCAATGATTGCACCGTTATAGATAGCAAGCCCAAGCACACCCGCCCAGTAGCTTCCCGTCGAAAACAACAGGAAGACAAAAAGGATCAGCAACAGCAGCGGCATTCCTCGGAAGAACTCCAGCAGGACGGAAGTCGGGATGCGCACCCACTTAGACGCGGCTGTCCGTCCGAATGAGAACAAAATCCCCACGCCAATCGCCAGTACTCCGGCGACAGCAGCCATCCGAAGGGTATCTAGGACCCCACCGCCAAAAGCACCCCATAGTTCAGGATCGCTCAGGATGTTCAGGCGCGACTGATCAAACATTCCGGGTTGTTCTGCGCCGTTGGCGTTGACGCGAGGTGCTGCGAGAATGAAAAATACCCAAGTGAGTCCCGCGAGAATCGCGACTGCTCCAATGACTGAGGCAATTGTCGAATTACGCTTGGTTTTGGGACCAGGCGCGTCATATAGAACGCTCATGCTCATCGCAGCACCATGACCTTCTTCTCAATCGCTCCGGCTATCAGCCCGAGCGGAATCGTAATGGCGAGGTAGAGCGCCGCCGCGTAAACCAGAGTGAGAACGACGACATCGCCGTTGTCGCGAGCCGCAGCGTAAGTCGCCTTGAAGAGCTCATTCACAAAGAAGATCCCGGCAACTGAAGTGTTTTTGGTGAGAGCGATAAAAACGTTGATAAGCGGCGGGACGACCATCCGGCCTGCCTGGGGCAAAATTACGAGCCCGACGGTCTGAGTGAAACCCATGCCGATACTACGGGCGGCTTCGGCCTGCCCGACGGGAACACCATTGAACCCGGAACGAACTGCTTCAGCGACAAAGGGCGAGGTGTAAAGGGTGAGCCCAAGAGAGGCGAGAAGGAAGTAGTCGAGTTCGACGCCCAAAATGGGGAGCACATAGGCGCAGAAGAAGAGCACAAGCAGGAGCGGAATGTTTCGCAGAATCTCGGTGTAGACCGTTGCGAAGACACGAAGGGACGGCACGGGAGAAATGCGCATCGATGCGATTAGAACCCCGAGTATGAATGCCCCGACACCTGCGATCCCCAGAAGCGCGAGAGTCAGAACGAAGCCCTGCATATAGAGCGGCGTTATGTCGACAAGGGCGTCGATCGCGTTGGAGATGACGTCCATCCAGAGCCTCCTGAGAAATAGTGGGTAGTGACGTGAGTGGTGCCCGCCCGCGGACTAACCGCGAGCGGGCACCGATCACACTAGTTGCTGTAGCGGTCTACAGCGGGAGGAGTCGGGAGCTTCAGGACCTGGCCTGCAGTTGATTCCCAAGCAGCGTCCCACGATCCGTCGGAGTACGACGTTTCGAGCACATCGTTGATGTAGTCACGGAATGCGTCATCGTCGTGACCAAGACCGATGCCGTAAGGCTCTTCGGTGAACGGGTTGCTGAGAACTTCGAACTCGCCAGCGTTCTGATCGGCAAGTCCAGCCAAGATCACGTTGTCAGTAGTGACAGCGATGACCTTTCCGCTACGAAGCGGCTCAAGGCAGTTCGAGTACGTGTCAGTCGTGATGAGGTTGACGTCGTATTCAGCAATGTTCTTCTCTGAGGTCGAACCTGCAACGCTGCAAACATCCTTGCCTGCAAGGTCCTCTGGACCAGTGATTCCCTCGGGGTTGCCTTCGAGAACGAGGATGTCCTGGCCCGCGTTGTAGTACGGTCCAGCGAAGGAGATAACTTCCTTGCGCTTGTCGTTGATCGTGTACGTAGCGATGACGATGTCAACGGTTCCGTTCTCGATGAACGTTTCGCGGTTGGCTGAAACAGTCTCGACCCATTCGATGTTGTCTTCGCTAATACCCAGCGACGCGGCAATAATCTTGCCCATCTCAACGTCGAAACCAACTGGCTCGCCAGACGGTCCCTTGAGTCCGAACAGCGGCTGGTCGAACTTGGTGCCGATGGTGATCTTTCCCGCGTCAGCGAGGTCAGCCATGGTGGTTCCTGCTTCGAACTCAGGAACGACAATATCGGGGTCGGTGGTACCGGTGTCTGCTGCACACGCGCTCAAGCCAAGGAGGCCAGCAAGCGCAATAGCAGAGATCGATAGGCCTTTTTTGAGCCTCATATTTTTCTCCTTATGCTGTGGTGAAATTACTCGCTGCTTTAGTGAGTAAGAATTTTCGAGAGGAAGTCCTGCGCTCTCGGAGACTGAGGGTTGGTGAAGAACTGCTCGGGCTCGGCCTCTTCAACGATTTCGCCATCCGCCATAAAGATGACTCGATCGGCGGCCTTGCGAGCGAAGCCCATCTCGTGGGTGACAACCAGCATGGTCATGCCATCCTTCGCGAGCTGGACCATGACATCCAGAACCTCGTTGATCATCTCGGGGTCGAGAGCAGACGTTGGCTCATCGAGAAGAATGATCTTGGGATCCATCGCGAGCGAACGAGCAATAGCTACTCGCTGCTGCTGACCGCCAGAAAGCTGAGCCGGCATCTTGGATGCCTGGTTGCCGATACCCACGCGGTCGAGGAGTTCCATCGCGTGCTTGTCAGCTTCGGCCTTGCCGATCTTGCGCACACGGCGCGGGCCAAGCGTGACGTTCTCAAGAATCGTCTTGTGCGCAAAGAGGTTGAACGACTGGAAGACCATTCCGACGTCTGCCCGCAGCTTTGCTAACCCGGAGCCCTCTTCGGGAAGAAGCTTGCCATCGATCGTGATCGTGCCATCGTCGATGGTTTCAAGACGGTTGATCGCACGACACAGTGTGGACTTGCCGGAACCACTAGGCCCGATAACGACCACCACCTCGCCACGATGAATCGTGGTTGTGATGTCTTTGAGCACGTGCAGCTCACCGTAATGTTTGTTGACATGGTCGACTACGACCAGAGGTTCACCGCTCTGTGCTGCCATATTGCAAGACAACCACATGCCTCCAACGAGGGTCAAACGGCACGCCTAGTTGTAACACGCTCGTGACACAGAATCAGTTGTTGCGCTGAGCGAATGCACTCTCATAAAGGCAAACCGATGCCGCTGTCGCCAAGTTCATCGACTCTGCGTGCCCATAGATCGGCACCGAAATGACCCAATCGGCAAGCGCATAGTGTTCGTCAGTCAGTCCACGAGCCTCATTGCCAAACAACCAGGCGGTCGGATGATCGAGCACACCGTCGTTGCGCGCTGCGAGTAAATCGCCACCCTTGATGTCTGCCGCAATTACTCGAAGATCGGCGCCCTTGACACGCTCAAGAACAGCCTCAAGCTCAACGCCGACAGCGACAGGAAGGTGAAAGAGCGAACCGGTTGTTGCTCGCACTACTTTGGGGTTGTAGAGGTCGACGCTTCGACCGGTCAGGATCACTCCATCGGCACCAGCGGCATCCGCGGCTCGAATTATTGTTCCCGCGTTGCCGGGGTCGCGCACCTCTTCGAGGATCGCGATGAGCTTGGGCCCACCGGAAAGTAGGTCCTTGACCGATGTTGGGAACTGACGGCACACGGCAATAACACCCTGTGGCGTTACGGTGTCAGCCATTGTTTCGATTACCTGCTCGGTAACAAACTCGATCTCGATGCCGGCTTCTTCAGCCGCACGAGCGAGATGAGTGTGACGCTCTAGTGCGGTAGGAGTGGCGTATAGCTCCACGAGGAGCTCCGGCCGAAAATTGAGGGCTTCAGAGACTGACTGCGGGCCCTCCAGCAGAAAGAGCCCGGTCTCGGACCGAGCGCTCTTCTTCTCAAGTTTGGCCACGGCTCGGACGCGTGGTGAGCGCGGGTTATCAATCACGTCTTCAACCCTAGACTCGGCCGCCCAATATAAGAGAAACGGCACGCTGTACTGGCCGAAATGGCCTGTACAGCGTGCCGTTGCACGATGTGTGGTGCGACTGCCTAGGCAGCCGAACGCGGTGCTGACGTGTCAGCAGGAAGTGCAGCCTTAGCGGTTGCAACCAGTGACGCGAACGTAGCAGGCTCGGTGACGGCGAGGTCAGCGAGGATGCGACGGTCAACCTGCACTCCAGCCAGGTTCAAACCCTGGATGAGGCGGTTGTAAGTAAGCCCGTTTGCACGTGACGCAGCGTTGATGCGCTGGATCCACAGACGACGGAACTCACCCTTGCGGGCGCGGCGGTCGCGGTATGCGTAGACGAGCGAGTGAGTAACCTGCTCCTTGGCCTTGCGGTAGAGACGCGAACGCTGACCGCGGTAACCCTTGGCGCGTTCGAGGATAACCCGACGCTTCTTGTGAGCGTTTACCGCCCTTTTAACTCTTGCCATGATGTATTCCTAAACCCTTTACTTACCGAGAAGCTTCTTGATTGTCTTGGCGTCCTGCGGTGCGATGACCTGATCCTGGTTGAGCGCGCGCTTACGCTTGCTGCTCTTAACCTCGAGGTTGTGTCGCATACCAGCCTGCTGCTTCATGACCTTGCCGCTACCGGTGACCTTGAAACGCTTCTTGGTGCCTGAGTGCGTCTTCTGCTTAGGCATCTTTCTCCTCTTTCTCTGGAACTTCTGCCTCACGAGGCTTCTTGTTAGCAACCTTGCGGGCCTCGGCTTCAGCCTTCGCTGTTGCCTTGGTCTTGTGTGGGCCAATAATCATGACCATGTTGCGACCGTCAATAGTCGGCGTTGATTCGATTGAACCGAATTCCGACACATCTTCGGCAAACTTCTGAAGTAAACGCACACCCTGATCGGGGCGAGACTGCTCACGGCCACGGAACAAGATCATTGCTTTGACCTTGTCGCCGCCTGCGAGGAATCCCTCAGCACGTTTGCGCTTGGTTTCGTAGTCGTGCGTGTCAATCTTCAGACGGAAACGAACCTCTTTGAGGATCGTGTTCGTCTGATTGCGACGAGCTTCTTTCGCCTTCTGCGCCTCTTCGTACTTGAACTTGCCGTAATCCATGATCTTGGCAACGGGAGGCTTTGAGCTGGGAGCAACCTCGACCAAATCTAGATCTGCCTCTTGGGCGAGCTTGAGGGCGACGTCAATTGAGACGACACCGACTTGTTCACCGCCGGGTCCGACAAGACGGACCTCAGGAACTCGGATTCGGTCGTTGGTACGGGGATCGCTGATGCGTGTTCTCCTCACATTTCGTGGTGCACTTCATGTACGCGGAGCGTTTCACGAAATACAGTTCGGCGGATGCCGTGGCACGAAAGAGGATCAAATGCAGCAGAACGCTGCAACACCCTTTAAAGCTGCAGGCGAGCATCCGGAACAATAGGCATAATCACAACTGATTACACACACTGCACCGCAAGCGAACCATGCGGGGTGTAACTACCCGGTAACCTTGTATGCGGTTGACAGGTGGGAGAATCTCCACTTTCGTATCCGGGGCAAGCCCCGGGCCTGCATAAGGATAGCAGAGCGAACCCCAATTAGCGAAGGACATCATGAGCGAGCCCACCAATGACGACGTCAATGAAACTCGAGACATCTCTGAGGTGCCCGCGGTAGAGGTAATTAACACCGTTGCCGTACACATGCTCAGCGCTGCAGCAGTAAAACTCGGGCTCTCCGACGGACCAGATGCGGAATCAGAAAAAGACCTCGACGAGGCGCGAAAACTCATCAATGCCCTCGCCGGTTTGGTTACCGCAGCAGCGCCGGAGATCGGCAACCACCACGCTCGCCCCCTGCGCGATGGCCTTCGTTCAGTGCAACTCGCGTTCCGCGAAGCATCCACCATCCCTGATGCACCCGGTCAGGGTCCAGGCGAAAAATGGACAGGGCCAGTGAACTAGAGCGACGACTCCGGCGCTCGAACTACCTGCACTGCCAGAGAATCGACCGACTGCGCGATGAGTTCGGAAGTAGCCCAGCGCTCGCGCATCCGATCCATCGTGGCATCGAGCGTTTCGCGGTCAAGCCCCGGCTTCATAGCGATTTGAACAACCAGTTCAGGGCCCTGCAATCGCGCCCCCGGATCTCCCGCGAGCAACTGGATTTCAGCAACGTCGGCTTCTTCTGCAGCGGCTATCGCGAATTCGTCTCGCACGTCGGTGCGCAAATAGCTGGGAGTCCAGTCAGTTGACTGCGCGATCGACCACAGCGCGGGTCGACGGATAACAAACTCACTGTCACTCAGTGGATCGATAACGACCAGATCAGTGTTCTCGCTCGCAGCGGCGAGAGCTACGCGGGTGCCGGCTGCCGGAACGGGGCGAGCGTCCGGGTTCCAATTACTCATCGCAGTGACCGAACTAAACACCGGCAGAACTGCCCGACCATCCGGGCCCGTCACCGTCACGATCGATAACTCTTGAGTCTTGTCAATCGTGAGTCCGGCTTCGGTGGTCTCCGTCTCCCCCGCCTTCGCAAGCAACGGGATGAGAAGCCGAGATTCACGAATGGAATCAACTACGTCTGCCTCAGTCGCATTGCCCTGATGGAACCGAGTGATGACGGCCATGAGCGCAACAGGTGCTGTTCCGTCGTCATCGGGAGCAGGATTCGGTTCGAACGAGCGACCCTCCCAAGGAGTGCCGGCGGAGTCTGTCGAGTTCATATCAGCGTCCGATGCAAAAAATAGTTACTGCGATGAAACGTCAAGTGCTTCCGCAAGGGTGAAAGCCTTGGCATAAAGTGCCTTGCCGATGATCGCACCTTCGAGACCCTGAGGCACGAGTTCGCGCAGCTCGATGAGGTCATCGAGACTTGAGACGCCACCAGAGGCGATAACCGGGCGGTGAGTGCGATCCATCACTTGGCGAAGCAAATCGATGTTCGGGCCCTGGAGAGTGCCGTCTTTAGTCACGTCAGTAACCACATAGCGGCAGCATCCGGCTGACTCGAGACGGTCGAGGACCGTCCACAGGTCGCCACCCTCTTGAGTCCAGCCACGAGCAGCGAGCGTCGTTCCGCGCACGTCGAGACCAACGGCAATAGCCTCGCCGTACTCAGCGATTACGTGGGCAGCCCACTCAGGATTCTCCAGCGCTGCCGTGCCGAGATTGATGCGCTTCGCGCCGGTGGCAAGCGCGGCCTCGAGAGACGCATCGTCACGGATGCCGCCAGAAAGTTCAATATTGACGCGCTTCGGCGTCGACTTGATGACCTTCTTGATCATCGCGTGGTTATTGCCGCGACCGAAGGCAGCGTCAAGATCCACCAAGTGGATCCACTCCGCACCCTGGTCAACCCAGTCGTGCGACGCCGCGCACGGGTCGCCGTAGCTCTTCTCGGTTCCCGCTTCGCCCTGAGTGAGTCGAACGGCCTTACCGTCAGCGACATCGACGGCAGGCAGAAGTGTGAGGCTGGGTGTTTTATTGAACTCGCTCATAGATTTGCTCTCTGAAGACCTGATCGCGGAACGCCGCGCACAAGCATCCGATACTAGTGCACGTCGAACTGACGCAAAATCAGAGCGTCTCCAACCAGTTGCTTAGTAGTCGGATTCCGGCTTCGCCAGACTTCTCCGGGTGAAATTGAGTAGCCGTCAGGGGTCCATTTTCGACGGCAGCGAGGAAGCGACCGCCGTGGTCTGCCCACGTGAGCTTGGGTTGTGGAAATGGGGGCTGAACGTCAAGTGTCCACTGCTGTGCAGCATAGGAATGGACGAAATAGAATCGCTCGTCGCGAATCGAATCGAAAATAGTCGTGTCGTCGGGAGTCTCGACCGTGTTCCAGCCCATGTGGGGCAAAACTGGAGCAGGTAACTTTTCTACAACACCCGGCCACTCATCGAGTCCGTCGGTCTGAACACCGTGCTCATCGCCGGAAGAAAACAGCACCTGCATTCCGACACAAATCCCCATCACTGGGCGGCTGCCTGTCAGGCGCTTCTCGATAATCGCACCACCGCGCACTGATTCCAGTGCCGACATGACAGCAGCAAATGCGCCAACCCCTGGCACGAGAAGCCCGTCAGCGGCCTCAGCAACAGAACGGTCAGCGCTCAATCGCACGCTCGCGCCGGCAGCCTCTAGAGCCTTAGCCGCAGAGTGGATATTGCCCGATCCGTAATCCAGAATGACAACTGAGGGCGCAACCACTAGAGCGCACCCTTTGTTGACGGAATTCCGGTGACACGGGAATCGGGCTGAACAGCACCGCGCATCGCACGAGCAAAGGCTTTGAATTCAGCCTCAGCGATGTGGTGGGGGTCACGCCCACCCAAGACAGTGATGTGAACGGTAATACCCGCGTTGAAGCTGATCGCTTCGAAAACGTGACGAACCATCGATCCCGTGAAGTGTCCACCGATCAAGTGCATCTCAAACCCGGCAGGCTCCCCCGTGTGCACGAGGTACGGACGACCCGAGACGTCGACAACCGCTCGAACAAGCGCCTCGTCAAGAGGAACAAGCGCATCGCCATAACGAGAAATGCCGGCCTTGTCGCCGAGCGCCTGTTTGATGGCAAGACCCAAAGCGATGCCAATGTCTTCCACAGTGTGGTGGACATCAATGTGAGTGTCACCGGTCGCCTTCACAGTGAGGTCGATCAGTGAGTGCTTCGAGAATGCGGTGAGCATGTGGTCATAAAACGGGACGCTCGTCTCAATGGATGAGGTACCTGTTCCGTCGAGATTGATCGAGAGTTCGATACTCGACTCGCTGGTCTCGCGCGTGATCGTCGCGGTGCGCTGTGAAGTCATTGCTCAACTCTACCGAGCGCTTGGAGGTCAGCCATCGCATCCAGAAATGCCGTGGTCTCTGCTTCAGTGCCTGCAGTGACCCGCAAGTGGTGAGGTATACCGACATCGCGAATCAAAATGTCTTGAATGAGCAACTTGTTAAACAGTGCTTGCGGATCCGCAACATTCCCGAAGAGCACGAAATTTGCTTCGGTCAGTACGGGGGTGAACCCCAACTCCGCAAGCCCGGCGCTCATCCGGTCGCGCTGAGTTTTAATCTCCCCAACCATCGCGAGCATCTCAGGGGCGTGAGCAAGCGCGGCAACTGCGGCCGCCTGCGTCAAAGCGGAGAGATGGTACGGCAATCGTACGAGTCTGAGGGCATCGGCGATAGCCGGATCGGCGGCCAAGTACCCCACTCGAGCTCCGGCGAACGCGAACGCTTTGCTCATGGTGCGGGAAACAATGAGGCGCGGCCGTCCCTCAAGCAGTGACAGCGCCGTCTCGCGGTCGGAGAACTCTGCATAGGCTTCATCGACGAGCACGATACCGTCGGTCGCGTCGTAGGCGGCGACGACCGTCTCGTTGCTGACGGGAGTGCCGGTGGGATTATTCGGCGAACAGAGAAACACGATGTCCGGCGAAAGGTCAGCTATCGCCGCCACCACTGTTTCGGGAGTGAGGTCGTAGCCGGCATCACGAGAAGCCGTAACCCACTCGGTGCCGGTGCCTGAGGCGATGATGGGGTGCATAGAGTACGTGGGCGGGAATCCGAGAACGCTGCGGCCTGGACCGCCGAAGGCCTGAAGCGTTTGCTGAAGTACCTCATTGGAACCATTTGCTGCCCAGATGTTCGCAGCGGCGAGGCCGTGCCCCAGGTATTCGGCGAGACTCTCCCGCAGTTCAGTGAACTCTCGATCGGGATAGCGATTTGCGGTCATCACTGCTCTTGCCAGCGCCATCACAATATCGGTGGCCACCGCCTCGGGGATGGGGTGGGTGTTCTCGTTGACGTTGAGTTGGATGCTCACCGGATCGGTAGGTGCACCGTAGGGCTTGAGCCCTCGAAGGTCGTCACGGATAGGGAGATCTGAAAGCGAAGTCACTCCACAATGCTAGATGCAGACGGCTGACAAGCGTCACGCTGCCTCAATCAATCAGCCTCTACGTTCTCGCATGCACCACGAGCGAACCGCGCGAAGAGCTAGCGCGCGCTTCTATTCAGAAAAGCTGGCAGGGATCGCGAGCTGTTGACCCGCAAAGACATCTGCTGAGGGAAGCTGGTTGAGCTCAATCAACTGAGCAACAACATCGCGCGGATCGTGCCCAGGAGCATGGGTCTCTGCGATGTTCCACAGCGACTGGCCTGCGGAAACGTCGACGTAAACGAACGCGTTCTCGTTTGACTCCAACGTAGCGGCAGCGTCACCACCGTTGAGGGAGAAAACGAGAGCCGCAACAACCAACGGCGTGGCCGCGAGCGTCATCAAGACGACGCGACCACGCGTTGTGAGGCGAAGACGCGGTGCGGACTGCCGAGCACGGGATTCCGCGTTGGGTGCAATCACTGCAGTGGACATCAAATTCTCCTCTAGGGGTTCCCGCACCCGACTCTCGGCCGGGAGAGTCGGGTGCGAAGCTGTGTTCCGAACATACATTCGAATTGTTCTAATTTCAAGTACATATTCGAACAAGCCACCGACATTGCCTCGCGACACTCGAACAAATGTTTGTTTTTGGCTTGTTCTGCGGATACAGTTTCGAATGAGCCACTGACATTGGAATCGTTAGAGGCAGAAATAGAGGACTCGTGACCGACTCAATAGCCGCAAATGGCGACGCCGCAGAGCGTGGCACCCGCCGGCGAACCAGCTTGAGCGCGAAACAACTCGCGATCCTCGAGATGATTCAGCGAGCAGTCGCTACTCAGGGCTACCCGCCGAGCATGCGCGAGATCGGAGACGCTGTCGGCCTCTCCTCGCTATCGAGCGTTACCCACCAGCTCAACCAGCTCGAGCTCAGCGGCTACGTGCGCCGCGACCCCAACCGCCCCCGCGCCATCGAAGTTCTTATCGACGTGCCAAGCGCCGTCGACGAATCCAGCACGATCAGCCCATCGATGGGTGATGCCGCGATGGTTCCGCTCGTCGGCCGCATTGCCGCCGGTATCCCCATCACTGCAGAGCAGCACATTGAAGAAGTGTTCCCTCTCCCCCGCCAACTTGTTGGCAAAGGTGACCTGTTTATGCTGAAGGTCGTCGGAGATTCAATGATCGACGCTGCCATTTGCGACGGCGACTGGGTTGTTGTGCGCCAACAGCAGACAGCCGAAAATGGCGACATCGTTGCCGCAATGCTCGATGACGAAGCAACCGTCAAGGTATTTCGTCAACGCGACGGTCACACATGGCTACTGCCACGCAACTCCAACTTTGAGCCCATTCTCGGTGACTACGCCACAGTGCTCGGCAAAGTCGTTACGGTACTGCGCTCGCTCTAAGCAGGTTTAATCGCGAGCTCGCGCCCAACGCGCAAGCTCGCGACCAGACGCTACGAAGCTTTACTCACGAACTCTTCGAGCTCGGCTAGTCGAGCCGGGTGCACAAGCGCCCGCACCTGGGTTCCATCTTCGCGATAGTCCGTCGCCAACACGCGCCCCTGCACGTGGAGGCGCGAGATGACTTCTCCACGGTCATAGGGCACGAGCAGAGTCACCTCGACCTCCGGAGCTGGCAAAAGTTCCGCAATACGCGCGTTCAATTCGTCGATGCCCTCACCCGAGCGGGCAGAAACAAAGATTCCCGTCGGCTCAAGTCCACGAATCAACAAACGCTGGTCGTCATCCGCAAGGTCGCTCTTGTTGAAGACAACGATTTCAGGGATGTCGCGGGCACCCAGCTCACCGATGACGTCGCGCACCGTGCTCAGCTGAGCACCGGGATCTGGGTGGGAGGCGTCAACAACGTGCACGATGACGTCAGACTGCCCGATCTCCTCGAGGGTCGACCGGAACGCTTCCACAAGCTGATGCGGCAAATTGCGCACGAAACCAACAGTGTCGCTAAGCGTAAATAGCCGGCCATCTGCTGTCTCCGAACGTCTCACAGTGGCATCGAGCGTTGCGAAGAGCGCATTCTCTACGAGCACGCCGGCGCGAGTCAGACGGTTGAGCAAACTCGACTTGCCTGCGTTGGTATAGCCGGCAATAGCGACACTTGGCACCTCAAACCGGTCACGGTTGGCGCGTTTCGCCTCCCGAGCGGGCGCGAATCCCTTGATCTGCTTGCGTAGGCGAGCCATGCGAGTGTGGATGCGACGGCGATCGAGTTCAATCTTGGTTTCACCAGGACCACGGCTACCCATACCGGCGCCGGCGCCACCCACTTGGCCACCGGCCTGGCGAGACATCGATTCACCCCAACCACGAAGTCGTGGAAGCAGGTATTCCATTTGGGCTAGCTCCACTTGAGCCTTGCCTTCACGGCTTGTCGCGTGCTGGCTGAAAATGTCGAGGATCACCGCTGTGCGGTCGATCACCTTCACGCCGACGACATCTTCGAGTGCACGACGCTGGCTGGGAGCAAGTTCTGTGTCGGCAATGACAGTGTCCGCGCCGGTAGCGGCTACAACGTCGCGCAGCTCAATTGCTTTGCCCTTACCGAAGTACGTGCTTGGGTCAGGGTGCGAACGGCTCTGCAAGAGGCCATCAAGCACCACTGCGCCTGCGGTCTCTGCCAGAGCGGACAACTCCCGAAGTGAGTTCTCCGCTTCCCGAAGCGCTCCCTGACCGTAGATTCCGATCAGCACAACGTTTTCGATCCTCAGCTGGCGGTACTCGACCTCGGTGACGTCATCAAGCTCTGTTGAGAGCCCTCGAACACGCTTCAGTGCGTGCCGGTCGTCTCGATCAAACTGGTCGCCGTCTCGGTCGGCTTCATAATGAGCATCCGATTGGAGCGCTTGCGCCCCAGATGCCCCAGCACCGAAGCGCGTTACGGCAGCATGAGTGGAGCCTTCGCTGGCGAGAACGCGCTCGACGGAACGCTCGGCGTCGTCGCCGTTGTTGGCCTCGATACTGGTTTCTGTCGTGTTTCGCGTCATTGGGTTAACCCTACTTCTCTAGTTTTCGGTAAGTTCTGTTCATGGCTAACGAGCATTACTTCTCGTCTTCACCCGAGAGTGATCTCAAATTGCGGACGATTCACGCGACCATTGCTGGCGTCGAGCGAGAACTTGTCACGTCAAATGGGATCTTCAGCCCCGCGCACATTGACGCGGGAACTCAAGTTCTCTTGTCGAACGTGCCAGCGCCTCCTCCGGGAGGTAACTTGCTTGATCTCGGGTGCGGTTGGGGTCCGATGGCGCTCACCCTTGCCCTCGAATCACCTCATGCAACGGTGTGGGCGGTGGACGTCAACGAGCGCGCACTGGATCTGGTGCGCGCAAACGCCAAGAAATTGTCCATACCCAATATTAACGCGGTTCTGCCCGAAGATGTTCCCGAAGACATAACGTTTATGACTATTTGGTCGAATCCGCCCATTCGCGTAGGCAAGGGCGAGCTTCACAACATTCTTGAAACGTGGCTGCCGAGGCTCGAAATGGATGCGGATGCCTGGCTCGTTGTTCAACGCAACCTCGGCTCGGATTCCCTACATCGCTGGATGGAGTCCGCATTCCCTGACAACTTCACATTCAGTCGCGCCGCCATCAGCAAGGGGTATCGCGTATTACGGGCGCACAAACGCGCAACCGACGCGAACTAACAAAATCTCGGCAGTTAGCCGCTCTGCAGCGCGGAAACTAAGCCAGTTCGAGACTGCCGGTGTAAACGAGTTCCGCCGGACCGCTGAGCGAGACGTGTTCGCCGTCTTCGGTCGGGAACATCCGCACAACCACGGTGCCGCCCGGCACCGTAACGCGCCACTGATGCGGTGCGTTCGGGCCCGCGTAGTGACGAATGGCAAGCGCTGCTGCTACGGCCCCAGTGCCACACGACAAGGTCTCCCCGCTGCCGCGTTCATGCACGCGCATCCGAATCGAACCAACTCCGTCTTTGACGAGTGGATCCGCCGGCACCACGAACTCGACATTCGCGCCGTGCTCGGGCACAGGATCGATTACAGGGATGTAGCCGAGGTCAACACCGTCGAGTTCTGATTCTTCGGCGAGAGCAACGACCACGTGGGGGTTTCCTACGTTGATACCGAGTCCCGGGCGGGCGATCTCAAGCTCTTTCGCTCTCACGAGCGGTTCTCCACCGTCGAGTGCCCAACGTCCCATGTCGACTTGGTAGCCAGCCATGTTGCGCTGAACATCGCGAACACCACCGCGAGTACCAATTGGCAAAGTATCGCCGGGTTCGAAATCCACAAAGCCTTCGTTGGCGAGAAACTCGGCGTAGACACGGATGCCGTTGCCACACATCTCCGAGATGCTGCCGTCCGCATTGCGGTAGTCCATGAACCACTCGGCGTCGGCGTCTTCGGCAAGCGCCGCAGCGCCCGCATCGAGACTGCGAGACCGTACGGCGCGGATGATCCCATCTGCACCAACACCAAAGTGACGATCACAGATCGCTGCAACCTGCTGCGGGGTGAGGTCGAGCTCACCGTCTGGATCAGCGAAGAGCACGAAATCGTTGCCCGTTCCTTGACCTTTTGTGAAGTTAAGCGTCGCCATGCTGACCATTCTCCCCCATCACGATCGCCAGAGCACGCTGGGCACGATCAGCAGCGTCGTATTCGAGCCAGCGGCACTGCGCATAACGTTTGAACCAGCCAACTTGGCGTCGAGCGTAGCGACGCGTGAGCGCCGCCGTTTGCTCGATGGCTTCTGCTTCAGAGAGTGTGCCCTCCAGCTGTTCAATGGCCTGGGCATAGCCGATCGCGCGGGCAGCGGTGGTGCCTAAACCGTGCGGACGCAGCGCACGAACCTCATCGAGCAGCCCGGAATCCCACATATTCTGCACGCGCTCGTTCAGTCTGGCCACTAGCTTGTCGCGCGGAGCAGCGAGGCCAACAATGCGGGTTGACGTCCAGAGCTTGTTTTCTTCAGGTAATCCAGCGCCGAAGGATTTTCCTGTGATTTCGATGACCTCAAGGGCGCGAACTATTCTGCGACCGTTGCTGGCGCCGATCGATTGCGCGGCATCAGCATCCAACTCGCGGAGACGCTGAAATAGGATGCCAGCGCCGAATGTTTCCAGCTCGGCCTCGAGTCGTGCTCGCACGTGCGGGTCGCGGGCAGGGAACTGGAAATCATGAATGACGCTCGAGACGTAGAGACCGGAGCCGCCAACAAGGATGGGTACGTTTCCAGCAGATTGGATTTCTCGAATGATTTGACGCGCATCCACCTGATACTGAGCGACGCTGGCGTCGTCTTTAGGATCGAGGACGTCGAGCAGGTGATGAGGAATGCCGCGTCGTTCACTTATCGGGAGCTTGGCCGTGCCGATGTCCATCCCGCGATAGAGCTGCATTGCGTCTGCGTTAACGATCTCGGCGTGAGTTCCGTGACGCGCGAACCCTTCAGCGATGTCGAGCGATAGCTCTGACTTGCCGGTTCCTGTCGCCCCGACGATGACAACGAGGTCGTGCATGAAGCCGTGCTCGTCACTGGAGACCGCATGCTCGGGATTAGCGGAGGGAGTCTGTTGGGTCATAGATCGGCGTTGTCGAGACACGGATGGTCGGGAGGCCAAGTGATACTCGTGGGCCGGAGTCGGTAGTGGCCGCGCCGGTCGGCACTCCGCAGGACTCGGCTTGTGCGCGATCCCACGCATCTCCGGCTGGGGTTCGACGGATGTCAAGGGTCTGGCCCGCTGGAGTGTCTGCTACAAGGTGAAATGCTGCAGCTTCGGTGATTGTCAGAGTGACGACGTCGCCGGGACGCGGCGTTGCACTGCCTTCGGGAATATCGAAGTGCACAAGTCGCGAGTCTTCGGCACGGCCCGATAGCCTGGCGGTTTCTGCTTGCTTGCGTCCTTCGGTCGCGGTAACCATGACGTGGACGGTGCGACCGATTTGTTTGTCGTTTTCTTCGCGCGAGATGCGGTCTTGAAGAGCCGCGAGTCTTTCGTAGCGCTCTTGTACGACCTCTTTGGGGATCTGGTCGTCCATTGTGGCGGCGGGCGTTCCAGGCCGGATGGAGTATTGGAATGTATAGGCCGAGGCGAATCGCGACTCTTCAACCACACGCAGGGTTTCTTGGAAGTCTTCTTCTGTCTCACCGGGAAAACCGACGATGATGTCAGTGGTGATAGCGGCGTGCGGCATTTGGGCTCGTACTCGGTCAAGGATTCCGAGGAATTTGGTGGAGCGGTAGCTACGGCGCATTGATTTGAGGATGCGGTCTGAGCCGGACTGCAGGGGCATGTGCAGTTGCGGCATCACATTGGGCGTCTCTGCCATTGCGTCGATGACGTCGTCGGTGAAAGCTGCCGGGTGCGGGCTGGTGAAGCGCACACGTTCGAGACCTTGGATCGCGCCGACTGCTCGCAGGAGTTTGCTAAACGCTTGACGATCACCGAATTCAACTCCGTAGGAGTTCACGTTTTGCCCGAGCAGGGTGACTTCGATTGCTCCGTCGTCAACAATGGCTTGAACTTCGGCGAGGATGTCGCCGGGACGTCGGTCTTTTTCTTTTCCACGTAGCGCTGGCACGATGCAGAACGTGCACGTGTTGTTACAGCCTACGGAGATCGATACCCACGCGCTATGGGTGGATTCTCGTCTTGCCGGGAGCGTCGAGGGGAAGACGTCAAGCGACTCAAGAATTTCGAGTTGCGCTTCTTCATTGTGGCGGGCGCGTTCGAGAAGAGCGGGAAGGGAGCCCATGTTGTGGGTTCCAAAGACCACGTCTACCCACGGTGCTTTCTCGAGGATGACGTTCTTGTCCTTTTGCGCAAGACAACCGCCAACGGCGATTTGCATGCCTTCGTGTTCTTTTTTGACGCTGGCGAGCATGCCGAGGTTGCCGTAGAGCTTGTTGTCCGCGTTCTCGCGAACCGCACAGGTGTTAATGACGACGACGTCTGCTTGGCCCTCGGTTGCGCGAATATAGCCGGCTGCCTCAAGGGAGCCACTGAGTCGCTCGGAGTCGTGCACATTCATCTGGCAACCGTAGGTGCGCACTTCGTAGCTGCGTGGGGCGGCCAGTTTCTCATCAATCATGTCTTCCACCTTAAGCCTCTGGACCATCTCCGCTTGACGGTGTGTTACCTAAAGGTGGGCCCGCCAGAAGATTCGCTTGAGCCAGAGGAGAGCGCGGCGGTGACTGCCGCCGAGACTACGGACCCTGAGTACCCCTTGCGCATGAGAAACCCCGTGAGCCGACGCTTGGCTGTGACTCCGTCGAGTGAGCGAAGCTGAGGAGCTCGCTTGAACGCAACCTCGTTCGCGCGCTCTTGCTCCTCGTCACGATCGTCGTCGAGCACCGCAGCAATGTGCTCTTGGTCGATATTGCGTCGACGCAGTTCGGCACGGATAGCTGAAGCGCCAAGTTTCTTTCGATCGCGTAGTGTTCGCGCGAGTGTTTCGGCGAGTGCGGCGTCGTCGAGTAGTCCACAGCTCTCCAGCCGTTCGACTTCGCAATCAATGTCTTCAGATTCGAATTCTCGAGTGGCTAAGAACTGCGTCATTTCGTGTGACGACATGCCCCGTCGAGCGAGTGCCCGCATGCTCACTTGGCTTATCTCCGAGAAGCCGTCTCGCGCTTGACGTCGCTGCGCTTGTGACTGCGCGCGAACTGGCTCAGCTTGAGTCTTGGAGTCATCCGTATCGGGTGTTTGTTCCTTGGAGTGAGCGGGGCTGAAGTCAGCCATGGTCGGTAGTGCACGCACCGGTGCCAGGTCGGCTGCACGCGAATCCGCCCGTCCAAGGGATTCGCCTTGGTCGCCACTAGCTTCGAGCGTTGGTGACTCCTCCGGCGATAAATCCGCCGCCCCGTTCCGTTGGGTACCGGAACGATCCCCAAACAGGTTGATGACGGGTGCGAGAAATTCATCGTCGGAGGAAGTCATAACAGAACCTACTGGCCTACGGCTGTCTTAAGCGGGGTAGCTGCTTTGTCAGCTACTGGCAGCACCGGTCCGTCAGCCTTAGCGCTGGCCTTCGCCGCCTTCTCAGCTTTCTCCGCCTTCACTGCGGCGTCGGCCAAGGCTTTCGCCTCGCTCGCGTTCGCTGCTTTCGCTTCAGCGCCCACACCGAGTTTGCGCATGATCTTCTGTTCAATCTCCAGCGCAATGGCAGGATTTTGGAGCAGGAAGGCTCGCGACTTCTCTTTACCCTGGCCGAGCTGGTCACCGTCATAGGTGTACCAAGCACCAGATTTGCGGACAATCTCATGGTCCACGCCGAAATCGATGAGGCTACCCTCGCGTGAAATTCCGATGCCATAGAGGATGTCGAACTCTGCCTGCTTGAAAGGTGGCGCCATTTTGTTCTTGACTACCTTTACTCGCGTGCGGTTTCCCACTGCGTCCGTGCCGTCTTTCAGCGTTTCGATGCGGCGGATGTCGAGTCGAACCGAGGCGTAGAACTTGAGCGCCTTACCGCCGGCGGTGGTCTCGGGACTGCCGAAGAAGACACCGATCTTTTCACGCAACTGGTTAATGAAGATCATGGTGGTGTTGGTTTGGCTGAGGCCACCGGTGAGCTTGCGCAATGCCTGAGACATAAGTCGGGCCTGAAGACCAACGTGGGTGTCGCCCATTTCGCCTTCAATTTCTGCACGAGGAACGAGTGCAGCGACCGAGTCAATAACGATGAGGTCAATTGACCCACTTCGCACCAGCATGTCGGCGATTTCAAGAGCTTGCTCGCCGGTGTCGGGCTGCGAGACGAGCAGAGCATCAATGTCTACGCCAAGCTTCGCGGCATATTCGGGGTCAAGAGCATGCTCTGCATCGATGAATGCGGCAATACCGCCGTTGCGCTGAGCGTTGGCAATTGCGTGCAGGGTCAACGTAGTTTTACCCGAAGACTCCGGACCGTAGATCTCGACGATTCGCCCGCGGGGAAGCCCGCCTATACCCAGCGCGACGTCGAGAGCGATCGAACCGGTGGGAATCACCTCGACCGGAGCGCGCTCATCGCTGCCGAGGCGCATAACTGAACCTTTGCCGAACTGACGGTCAATCTGAGCGAGGGCTGTCTCTAGGGACTTCTCGCGGTCTGCTGCTGATGGCATTACATCTTCTCCATTGGTCGTAGGTTGCTGCCCATAGGCTGTCGCGATTCGTGTGGACCGATAATGCAAGGTCCGCAACCTCCCGACAAAGG
Organism: Rhodoglobus sp. G.S.23; assembly: GCF_056675935.1. Lineage (NCBI taxonomy): Bacteria > Bacillati > Actinomycetota > Actinomycetes > Micrococcales > Microbacteriaceae > Rhodoglobus > Rhodoglobus sp. G.S.23. Next base: position 1,217,578 of record NZ_CM155237.1, on the reverse strand, counting down.
CTGTGTTACTAAATGCCACGTTACGTGCCTGCTCTGACATTCCAGGGCAGCGGCGTGCGATGTGCGCCCAAAAGCTGTATTCGATTGGGTGTTAGGGAGAAGACTAACAATATCGAACGAATGTTCGAACGCGCCACGCGGGCGAAGAGCTACTGCTTCTTGGGTTCGCGTTGCCCAACGCCGTAGCGACGCTCGGGAGGAACATCCATTGCCTCGCACAATGCCGTCCAGACCTGACGAGCAGGAACGCCACGGGAGAGCGCTTGGGCAGCAGTGACACTACCTACTGCACCCAACACCTGGTCGTTAACGAGCACGCGGCCGTAAGGCTCACCAAACTCATCGGCGACCGCCGTCCAAAACTCGCTCACTCGCATGCAACCACCCTATGTTCGCTCCGCTTAAGTAACGAATGCCCCACTCCACACGGAGCGAGGCATTCGATCTGCACTGGTTAGCGCGAAACCAAATTCGAATCGAACTCGGCAACGAGCTCATCGGGGAGAGTATCGGGGATCGTCGTTGCACCTTCAATGACGGCAAGACGATCGCCAACCTCACGCATGATTACGGAGATCGGTGTATCGAGGGCTTCGGCGACCGAAGCGAGAATTTCTGAGCTGGCCTCTTTTTGGCCGCGCTCGACCTCACTGAGGTATCCGAGGGCAACGCTCGCTTTGCTTGCGACCTGACGAAGGGTGCGTCCCTTTTGAAGGCGCACGTCGCGGAGAACGTCACCGATTTCCTGACGAACTAGAACCATTGGACACTCCCTCTCTGACTGTGTATCGCGACCAGATTATTCTGGATAGTCAAGACTACAGCCACTATCTGTTCAGAACTCTAACCCTTCCAAACTGGAGAGGCCTTGTGAGTTCGCTAACTGTAACCCAGCCGAAACCTGCAATATTCCCACGGCACGATTCTTGCTGTACCCACTTGTGGGCGCTGCCCCTTCCCGCGATCAGTTCTCCGCGGTGAGGTGCTCATACAGACATTCCAAAGCAGCATGCACAGTCTGCACACGGATCTCGTTGCGATCCCCCGTGAACTCAAAGTCACGAGTTTCCACGAAGTTGGTAGCGGCGAAGCCAATAAATACTGTGCCTGGCACTTTGCCTTCGTGAGAGTCCGGGCCCGCTACGCCCGTCGTAGCCAGTCCGTAGGTTGCCTGCTGCTCACCGACACCAAGCACGTCACGCACGCCGGTGGCCATATGAGCAGCGACATCCGGATGCACGGTGCCATGAATCGCCAACAGACTCGCATCGACGCCAAGAACTTGGTGCTTGATAGCCGTGTTGTAGGCGACAACGGCGCCGTTGAGCACAGCGGACGCTCCCGGCACAGCAACAAGCTGAGCGCAGAGCATCCCTCCGGTCAGCGACTCCGCTAACGCGATAGTTTGTCGATGTGCGGTCAGAATCGCCACGATTTTCGTGGCGAGTTCTTCAGTATTCACTGGTGAAGGGTCACGCTCCTGAATTGGATTTGCGGGTGTGACGCCATGCCCGCCACAGGTATTCAACGCCCGTGTACACCGTAAGAACGACAGCGACTGCCATGACGGACCAATTGAGCCATAAGACCCACGGACCGAGAACGGTGAAGAGCGGTACGAGGAAAAGGGAAATAGCGACGGCCTGCAGGACCGTCTTGAGCTTGCCACCGCGTGAGGCGGGGACGACAACCTTCGAAAGCACAGCGAAACGATAAATCGTGATTCCGAACTCGCGAACCAAAATGAGAATCGTGACCCACCACGGCAGCTCGCCCAAGATCGACAGGGCCACAAGCGCGCCGCCCGTGAGAACTTTGTCGGCAATCGGATCCAAAATGATTCCGAGGTCCGTGATGAGGTTTCGCCCGCGAGCCAAGTGCCCATCGACAGTGTCAGTCACGATGGCGAATATGAAGAGTGCAGCCGCAAGGTATCTGATGAGACCCATCTCGCCGTCATCCAGCAGCAAAAGCCAGATGAAGAGAGGTGCAAGAAAGATTCGAACAACGGTGATGATGTTGGCGATATTCGCAATAGAGGCCGGCGTATCGCCGTCGCGAATCATCCGACCACGCAGCGAACTAGTTCGTTCGGGCGGAGCAGAAGGTGATGCTGGTTGGTCGCTCACGCGATCACTCCCGATCAGTCAAGTTCCAAGCGTCCTCATCTGAGCCGCCTTCTACTTCATCGTATCCGCTGAGAGATTCCTCCACAGCGTCTACCGGTGCTGGCTCCTCTTCGCCGCGCAATCGCGCGAGCACTGAAGGAAGCTGCTCGGCGGTGACGAGCACGTCGCGCGCTTTCGAACCCTCCGATGGGCCAACAATCTCTCGAGACTCCAAGAGGTCCATGAGACGGCCAGCCTTAGCGAAACCGACACGAAGCTTGCGCTGCAACATCGATGTTGACCCAAATTGGGTGCTTACGATGAGTTCAGCGGCCGCCAACAGTTCTTCGAGGTCTCCGCCGATGTCAGCATCGATGTTCTTCTTCTCGGCAACCGCTGCAACATCGTTGCGGTATTCAGGCTGGGCCTGAGCAATGACATGTTGCACGATCTCGGCAACTTCACTCTCGGGAACCCAAGCGCCCTGCACTCGAATCGCCTTGGAAGCGCCCATCGGCAAGAAGAGAGCGTCACCTTGACCGATGAGTTTGTCTGCACCGGGCTGATCGAGGATCACTCGAGAGTCCGTCATGCTCGACACGGCGAACGCCAAGCGCGAAGGCACGTTGGCCTTGATGAGCCCGGTAACCACATCGACACTCGGTCGTTGGGTTGCCAGCACCAAGTGGATGCCGGATGCGCGCGCGAGCTGCGTGATTCGAACAATCGAGTCTTCGACGTCTCTCGGCGCAACCATCATGAGATCTGCCAACTCATCAACGACGATGAGCAAGTACGGGTACGGCTTCAGCTTGCGCTGACTGCCCTCAGGCAGCTTGATCTCTTCGGCGACGACGGCGCGGTTAAAGTCGTCAATGTGACGGTAGCCGAAGCTCGCCAGATCGTCATACCGCATGTCCATCTCTTTCACGACCCAGGCCAGCGCTTCTGCCGCCTTCTTGGGGTTGGTGATGATGGGAGTAATCAGATGCGGCACTCCCGCATAGATCGAAAGCTCAACGCGCTTGGGGTCGATGAGCACCATTCGCACCTCAGCAGGCTTCGCCCGCATCAGAATCGACGTGATCATAGAGTTCACGAAGCTCGACTTACCCGAACCCGTAGAACCCGCCACTAGCAAGTGGGGCATCTTGGCAAGGTTCGCGACAACGAATCCACCCTCGACATCTTTTCCGAGGCCAATCGTCATCGGGTGCTCACTCTTAGTGCTCGCGCTGGAGCGCAGTACGTCACCAAGCGACACGATCTCGCGATCCTTGTTCGGGATCTCAACACCGATAGCGCTCTTGCCCGGGATAGGCGAGAGAATGTTGACCTCGTTGCTTGCGACGGCATAACTAATGTTGCGGGCCAGCGCTGTAACACGCTCAACCTTGACACCGGGGCCTAGTTCGAGCTCGTACCGGGTAACCGATGGTCCGCGACTGAAACCGGTGACCGTCGCGTCCACACTAAATTGTTTGAGAACCTCAGTGATCGACGCGACCACTTCATCGTTGGCGGCTGAACGCGACTTGGGTGGCGTTCCCGCAGACAACATGGATGCTTGGGGAAGACGGTAGACGGCGTTCGATGCTTGGGGCGTGGTCTCGTGCGGGCCGTCGAACTCGCCAGCGGTGCCCTTTTCGCTGGCCTTGGTAGTAAAGCCGGGGAGAACGCGAGGCCCGTCGTCGCGCATTTCAGTGGCCGGGGCATCCACTTCGCCAGTGTTGTAGTTCTTGACAGCTTCTTCGGCTTTAAGAAGATCTTCGAGTAGCTCGACGCCGAACTGCTCTTCCTTTTTGGTGAGGTCTTTTGCTGCTGGAGGCGGCGTCGGGTTGACGACCTCGGTGGCTTGATCTCGAGAGATCACTGGGCTGTCGAAAGCTTTATCTTCGCTATTTTGTGACTTGTTTCGACGCCACCATGGCAGCGATGACGTGTCGTTGTCTCCCCCAAGACCGATATCGGTCAGCGAACCAAATTGAACGGAATCGTTCATATTTGTGCTCGACTTAGCCTTAGCCGCGGCCCGCTCTTCATCACTCTTGAGCTGTGCGCCAAAAAGGTAAGCGTAGAGCTCACGAAGTCGCGAAGGGAGACGATTCGGTGGGGTCTTCGTGATGATGAACAGCGAAAGCACAAGCAGCAACACGATTACGGGCACGGCAAGCAGTGTCGTTCCCAGCCAAATAAGGGGATTCGCCATCATCCAGCCGAACACTCCCCCGGCCCGCGCGATGGTTTCTGCTCCCTCAGAGGGGTGCGGCTGGCCGCTGAACACGTGGCACAGCGCTGCCACTGTGACAATGAGAATGCTGAGACCGATGCCGATGCGACCGTTGTCATGAACGCTAGACGGATGCCGAAACATCCAGACAGCAAGAAGCAGCAAAATCACCGGCAAAGCAAACGCGACCCGTCCAACGAGGCCACCAAAGGTGTAGGCGTCGAGCGCAATTGCTACCGAGTCTGTGGGGTTGAACCATTCAACGACCGCGCCAACGATTGCGAGAACAAAGAAAAGAAACGGAACACCGTCTCGGCGTTCATCTTTAGTGAGTTCTTCGCGGCCAAACACGCGAAAAGCGCCGCCGACCATGTGAGCAAGCGCCATCCACATTTTGGTGAGAGGACCCTCAGGCTCAACGGGAGCTTGCTTGCCGCGGGGCAGTCGCTTGGTTGCTTGAGTCTTGTTCGAAGTGTTTCTGGCGCGAGGTTTCGACGCACCCGAGCGCGAGGTCGACGATGTACGCGTAGCCATAATTCAAAGCTACCTGTGGCCTCTGTCAGAGTGATGCAGCGACACTCAACCTGCCAAGCTGCGCTCAATGCGCGCGCTAATAGCGGATGGCATCAATCACCTTCACTTTGACGGCGACGATGGCAGGCATGAGGCCAGCAAGGACACCAACAGCTGCGGATGCCGCGAGCGCGATCAGCGCAGCCTCTAGCGGATACGGCGGCAGATCTTGCACACCAGGCGCAATCAGATTCTGAACGGCGGGGTTTTGCACGATCGCAATCGAGAGGGCAACCCCAATTACGCCAGCGGCGAGCGTTGCGACGACGCTCTCCATCATGACCGCGAAAAACACGCGTCCGGCCGTGGCTCCAAACGCACGACGGACTCCGATTTCTCGCACGCGATATTTCACCGTCACAAGAGAAATATTGACAAGCCCCAATGCGCCAAGAAGGAGAATGAGACCTGCGATACCGCCAATGACCCATTGGAGTGGTTCGAGAGGGTTGGGTCCACCCCACGCCAGATAGTCATTGCGGTTCACACTCGGTTGGACGTCTTCGCCATACTGCGCGCGCATGTCGCGATCGAGGAGGTCGACCAGTTGAGAAGATTGTTCTTCGGGAACCCACATCTCGAAACTCGAATCGCCTGCGTTAGCGGCCTCAGTGCCGACGAGCGCGCTAAAAGGCGACGCAAGAATTGACACACTTAACCCTGAGGCGTTCGGCTCCGGCGCGAGTACCCCAACGACCACAGCCGTAGTCACTGTGTCAGCGGAAAGTTTAATCGTGGGGTGCATACGCAGGTCAGGACGCCCAAGTTTCTCGTACAGCTCGTCGTTGATGACCACTGACGGCGCGAGGTGCTTCTCATCCTCTTCGGTCAGCCAGCGGCCCTCGGCAATGTCTAGTCGATGCATTACGCCGTATTTGTCATCCACACCCAACAGGGCGGTGAACTGTGTACCGTCTGGCAGCTGAATGCTGGCGCTTCCTCGACGGACGGAAGTTGAGTGACTCACCTGATAGCGCTCGACGAGTGTTCCCATGAAATCGAGGAACTCTGCTGCATCAGCTTGCTCATTCGTCACCGTCGAGAAAGGTGGGTATGCCATGATCGTCGCCGGCCGACCGCTTTGCTTCTCGTACTGTTCAGTCTGGGCTTGTCCAAATACCGCTCCGGCGCCAACCACGGTCGCAAGAGCGCAGACCGCTACCCCGATACCGATCAAACTCAGAAGCACTCGGGTGCGGTTGATGCGGACTTCGTCCCATGCCTCAACAACAGAACCCACGAGGCCGCTCAACAGTGAACCACGCGGTTCACGCGTCGGTTTCGCGAGCTCGTAGTTGGGGCGCACGACGACGACGGTACCCGGCTCTACCGCTGCATCAGCCTCAGGCTCAGCCCCTGCCTCGCGATCTTTCTTGTGAAACCACCTCATAGCGCAGCTTCCGGAAGTGACGTCGCCAGCATCCGACGCACATCAATCGCCGACAGTACCCCGTTGTCTAGTCGATAGTGCCGGCGAGCGAGCGCTGCAACGTTGGGGTCGTGGGTAATGGTGATGAGAGCGGCACCGGATTGCTCCGCAACGGTGTCGAGTAATTTCATGACAGTCGCACCGGTCTCAACATCGAGCGCTCCGGTCGGTTCGTCAGCGAGGATCAGTCGCGGGCTGCGCACGAGTGCTCTCGCGATGGCAACACGCTGTTGCTCACCGCCGGAGAGTTTGTCTGGCATTGATGTCATCCGCTCACTGAGGCCGACCCGGTCGAGCATCTCTTCAGCAAGAGCGCGACGGCGCCAAAACTGACGGCCAGACGCGTACAGCAGTGGGGTCATAACGTTCTCGAGCGCAGTACGGCCCGCCAGCAGATTGAATTGCTGAAAAATAAAACCGACATCGCGCCCTCGTTTGCGGTCTCGCTTGCCACCTGAGAGCTTCGCTAACGGGGCACCGTCAAACACGATGCGACCAGTTGTCGGGTTATCGATGAGTCCAAGCAGGTTGAGGAGTGTCGACTTACCTGACCCAGAACGCCCAACAATGCTGATGTGGTCACCAACATCCACAGCAAGATCAACGCCCTTAAGGATGTCGAGACGACTGAAGTCGGGAAGCTCTACCGAGCGCGTTACGCCTTCTAGCGATAACAACGGCATCAGTAGCACACCACGCTATCGCCATCTTTGTAGCAATTGTCCGGCAGATTTTCCTCGTCGATCGCATCAGCACCGGGAACAAACTGCAAGATCACGTCGCCGATTTCCAGTCCGGAAACAATCTCAACGGTGATGCCATCGTTAAGACCAAGCACGACTTCGCGCACCTCGGTCGTGCCGTCAGGGAGCACGAAATAAACATTTCCCGAGCTGGCGAGTCCCTCGATGGCAGTAACCGGGGCGACCATGACGTCTTCAGCGACACCGCCAGCGATCGTCAAATCGGCGCTGAGACCAGGGAACACAACAACATCACTCGGCACGACACAGGACACTGTTGGTCCGGATGCCGCTTCCCCACCGGCTTCTGTCGCAGCCGCAAACGTGATGCTCAGTCCGGTACACGTGAACGGCGCCGGACCTCCGTTGATGGCAACACTTGCTTCGGTGGGACGGTCGACGAGTCGGTACAACTGCGCGGAGGGAACCGTGCCGGTCACGAGGTATGACGGTGGAGCCACGCTGCCGACGGGTGACCCCACCTGAAAGGAGGAACCGACGAGCGTAGTGAAGTCGGTGAGCGTGCCGGTGGCTGGCGCAACGACCACCTTCCACTGAGTTCCTGGCGTTCCGTCGGCGTTGACCACCTCGGCTCGCAGCTTCAGGATCTCTTGGCCCTTCTTGACAGCCTGACCTGCCGTGACCGCAACCTCACGCACTTCTCCGGAAAGCGTCGCAGGAATCGGGACACTAGCGGCAGCCGTCACACTCCCCGTCAATTCGACATCGTTAGTGATCGTTCCCGTCACCACTTCGTAGTGCTGCTCCTCAATCGCGACCGTCGGAAACTCTCGGTCATCCACAGCGAGCGCATCGCCAAAGAACGCAAACTTCACGAGGGCTGCCGCAATAACAGAAAAGATGATCAGCCAAATAATGGGGAATACCCACCTGCGCGCAACACTCATTCGATACTCCGAATCCAGAATCGGCTCGCCATAGCAACCGAGCAATCTTCACATCACACCATCAAAAGTGACAAAAGACAAGCCCGGCATTCGCTCCGCGGGTGCACAAAAGGCGCGAGGAGCAGAGCCCCTCGCGCCCAGTGAAAAGTTAAACCTCGATGACGACCGGAACGATCATCGGACGACGACGGTGCTGGGTATTAACCCAACGGCCGACAGTGCGACGGACAACTTGAGCGAAAGAGTGAGTGTCGCGCGTTCCGTTCGCGGCGGCGTCAGTAAGCGCCTTGATCACCATGGGGAGAACGGCATCGAACACGTCCTCATCCTCAGCAAAGCCGCGAGACTGAATCTCAGGCCCGACAATGACCTTTCCCGTCTGAGCATCAACCGCGACGAAAATCGAAATGAAGCCCTCTTCGGCAAGAATGCGGCGATCCTTCAGATCAGCATCCGTGATTTCGCCAACGCTCGACCCATCAACATAGACGAAGCCAACATCGAGTTGACCAACGATCGCTGCGTGACCATCTTTGAGATCGATCACCGTGCCATCTTCGGCGATGATCGTGTTCTCGGCAGGAACACCCGACTGGATCGCCAGATTGGCGTTAGCGACCAAGTGACGGTATTCGCCGTGAACAGGCAGTACGTTCTTGGGGCGCAAAATGTTGTAGCAGTACAGCAGCTCACCAGCCGCCGCGTGGCCAGAAACGTGCACCTTGGCATTCGCCTTATGCACAACGTTGGCCCCCAACTTGGTCAGCCCGTTGATTACGCGGTAAACAGCGTTCTCATTGCCCGGGATAAGGCTCGACGCGAGAATTACCGTGTCACCCTGCCCGACCTCGATCTGGTGCTCCATATTCGCCATGCGCGCAAGAACAGCCATCGGCTCACCTTGGCTACCCGTTGACATGTAGACGAGCTTGTTGTCTGGATAGTTGACAGCCTTTTTGGCATCGAGCAAAACACCGTCTGGCACCTTGAGGAAGCCTAGATCAGCAGCGATACCCATGTTGCGGACCATTGAACGGCCCATCAAAACAACCTTGCGGTCGTTGGCGATTGCCGCATCGAGCACCTGCTGCACGCGGTGCACGTGGCTCGAGAAGCTCGCGACAATTACGCGCCGAGGAGCCTTGGCAATGACCGCCTCAAGAACCGGACCAATGTCACGTTCGTTCGGCGTGAAGCCCGGAACGTCAGCGTTCGTCGAGTCAGAAAGGAAGAGATCAATTCCCGCTTCGCCGAGGCGAGCAAAAGCACGCAGGTCGGTGATGCGATTATCGAGCGGCAACTGGTCCATCTTGAAGTCACCCGTGTGCAGAACAGTGCCTGCAACAGTCGTAATGGCAACGGCAAGGGCATCCGGAATCGAATGGTTGACGGCAACAAACTCGAGATCGAATGGACCGATCTTCTCTTTTTGACCCTCAGTGACATTGAGCGTGTACGGCTTAATGCGGTGTTCTTTGAGCTTCGCTTCAATGAGCGCGAGGGTAAGGGTCGAACCGATCAGGGGGATGTCTTGACGCAAGCGCAAGAGGTAGGGAACAGCGCCAATGTGGTCTTCATGGCCATGCGTGAGCACAATGCCAAGAATGTCGTCGAGACGGTCACGAATCGAACTGAAATCAGGAAGGATCAGGTCGACACCGGGCTGGTGCTCCTCAGGAAAGAGTACACCGCAGTCAACGATGAGGATCTTGCCGTCGATTTCGAAAGTGGTCATGTTTCGACCGATTTCGCCGAGACCGCCAATCGGTGTAACGCGGAGGGTGCCCGACTCAAGTGCGGGTGGATCAAAAACGGAAACTGGCATTCAGTACCTTGCAGTTAGATGTGTAGGGCCGTCAGCCCCTGTGCGAAAAATGTGGGCCATGCCCATGGCAGAGCCTACCCCTCGCGGAAGAACCTAGCGGGTTGCTCCGGCAACTTTGGGGAGCGCTCCCCCGGCAGCCGCATTGCGGTCAGGGCGAAAATTTGTGAGATCGAGACCTGTGATTCCGGTGACCAGCGCCAACTCGTCTTCAATCTGCGCCGCCTCTGACTCTTCAGGTCCGACGAGAGGCAATCGAACTCGTGGGCTAGAAATGCGCCCGAGGCCGTGAAGAATGTACTTGGCAGCGACGGTGCCTGGAACGTGAGTCATTGCCGCCCGAACCAGTGGCTCGAGCGCTTTGTGGGCTGCGGTTGCTGTGGCAAGGTCGCCCGCATTTACCGCATCGACGATCACGCGGTAGGGAGCAGGTGCGATGTTGGCCGTTACTCCGATGAGGCCGGAAGCGCCAATCGCTAGGTGAGGGAGAACATTGGCGTCATCGCCAGAGAAGTACAAGAGGTCAGTCTGGTTGAGCACACGGCTCACCTCACTGAAATCACCCTTCGCATCTTTCACCGCGAGGATGTTGGGATGCTTCGCCGCACGAAGGATTGTTTCGTACATGATCGGCACGCCAGTGCGACCCGGGATGTCATAAAGAATCGCGGGCAGATCGGTAGCATCAGCGAGCATGCGAAAGTGAGTGAGCACGCCAGCTTGGGTCGGCTTGTTGTAGTAGGGCGTGACGAACATCACACCGTCAGCGCCAGCCTTCTCGCTTGCCTTGTAGAGCTCAATCGCGTGCGCGGTCTCGTTCGAACCACCGCCAGTGATGATCTTGGCGCGACCGGAAGAGACAGATTTTGCAACCTCGACAAGCTTGATTTTCTCGGGATCAGTGAGAGTGCTTGTTTCACCGGTAGTACCCGTGACGACGATGCCATCGGCACCGGCGCTGATCACACTATCGATGTGCTTTTCAACATCGCCCCAATTAACTTCACCCTCAGCGGTGAATGGCGTGATGAGCGCGACGAGTACTTGACCAAAAGGATTCACTGTAGACACCCCTCTAGGTTAGCGCTGGTTCGAAGTCTGGGTTTCGTATCGCAAGAAACGGTAATGAAGTCCACTGGATGACGTGTGCCAATCTTCGGCGGGATCGCTCGCTGCCAGCATCCATTGTTCGCTTCGATGCGGGGCAAGGGTGTCCCCGTCAAAGCTCTCGCGGATCTCTGTGATCTCGAGCCTGTGCGCATGGTTAAGGGCATGCGCAAATATTTCTGCGCCCCCAATAACCCACACCGTGTCCCCGGGCTGAACGGATGTCGCAGCCAACATAATGGCTTCGTCAACGCTGTGTGTGACTTCCGCTCCGTCATCGCCCCACTCGGTTTGCCGAGTGACGACGATGTTGCGGCGCCCTGGCAGCGGCCGAAAACGCTGAGGCAGTGACTCCCACGTTTTACGGCCCATGATTACCGGGCTGCCAAGAGTGAGTTCTTTGAAGTGGGCGAGATCCTCAGGCAAGTGCCAAGGCATCGCGCCGTCGCTTCCAATGATTCCGCCATCAGACTGCGCCCAGATCATGCCAACGGTCACGCTCACACTGCGACCGGGGCCTTGATGGCTGGGTGGTGCTGGTAGCCGACGATCTCAAAGTCTTCGAACGCATAGCCGAAGACTTTGTCTGGTTTGGTATGGATTGCCAGGCTAGGCAGAGCATAGGGCTCACGGCTCAACTGCTCGGCAACTTGCTCGATGTGGTTGTCGTAGATGTGGCAATCGCCACCTGTCCACACAAAGTCGCCGACCTCGAGCCCCGTTTGTTCGGCAACCAGGTGCGTGAGCAGCGCATAGCTGGCGATATTGAAGGGAACGCCAAGGAAAAGGTCTGCGCTTCGCTGATAGAGCTGGCAGGACAGTTTGCCGTCGGCGACATAAAACTGGAAGAAGGCATGGCACGGGGCTAGCGCCATTTTCGGGATGTCGGCCGGGTTCCAGGCAGAGACGATGAGCCGACGAGAATCGGGATTGGTCTTGATTTGCTCGATGACCTCAGAGACCTGATCAATCTGTTCTCCAGACGGAGTCGGCCAGGAGCGCCATTGCACGCCGTAGACGGGGCCAAGTTCGCCATCGTCGTCTGCCCACTCATTCCAGATTGTTACCCCGTTGTCGCGAAGCCACGAGACATTGCTTTCCCCGCGCAAGAACCACAACAGTTCATAGGCGATCGACTTGAAGTGAACACGCTTGGTAGTGATGAGAGGGAATCCCTCTGCGAGGTTGAACCGCAATTGACGCCCGAACACACTTCGTGTGCCAGTACCAGTGCGATCACTCTTGTGCACACCGTTGGCGAGCGTGTCGCGCAACAGATCTTCATAGGGGGTAGCGATCGTAGAAGCCATCGAATTGATAGTACTTGGTGCGCGCACCTTCACACGGGTTTCTCATGCGCGTCGTTCAGCCAACGCATAGTGTTGAGCACGACGAAAGGAACGGCAATGCCTGTTACGAGCGAAGCAACAACACTCTGGTTTGGTGACCTGTTTAGTGGAAAAGGTACGACATCGCTAGATTCCTCTGATGCGGCAGAGTTCCCGGTCACCTGGGCAGCACGCTCAGAGGGCCAAGAAGCGACGACCAACCCTGAAGAACTGCTTGGCGCGGCCCATTCGGCCTGTTTTGCGATGGCATTCTCGAACGGGCTCGCCAGTAACGGAACTCCGGCAGAGAGCCTGCAAGTCACCGCCGCTGTCACCTTTGATCCTGCAGAAGGAATCACGGGAAGCCACCTGCTGGTCAGTGCCAAAGTGGCTGATTTGAGCGAAGACGACTTTCAGCGATTGGCTCAAGAAGCAAAAGAAGGATGCCCCGTATCACGCGCGCTGACGGGCGTCCCCATCACTCTTGAAGCAAGCTTGGCCTAGCGGTGACTGAGGAAGCCGTCACACGGGTCCTCGTCGCTGGTGCGTCTGGCTATATCGGCACGGAACTCGTCTCCCAACTGGAGACAGAAGGTTTCGAGGTGATGAGCCTCGTTCGGCGAGAACCCCGCACCGAGTCCGAGTTCTACTGGGATCCACTATCGAGCACCATCGACGATCGCGCCATTGAACGTGCGGATGCTGTCATCAACCTTGCCGGCGCCAGCACTGGACGAATTCCGTGGACGCCCAGCTACAAGCGGGAGATATTGCGTTCCCGCGTCAACGGCACCCGCACCATCGCCGAAGCGATTCGGCGGTCTGCAACTCCCCCTTCCGTTTTCCTTAACGGCTCCGCTGTGGGCATCTTCGGGAGCCGTCCAGGCGAAGTTCTGACTGACGACTCGACGAAGGGAACAGGATTCCTGAGCGACGTTGTTGATGCGTGGGAGAAAGCCGCGCAGCTCACACCTTCGACAACACGCCTCGTAATGTTCCGCACTGGAATCGTTGTTGGTGAGGGCGGAGCGTTTACTCCGCTCAACCTTCTCACTCGTTTCGGTCTGGGGAGCCGGCTCGGAAGCGGTGAACAGTATTGGCCGTGGATTAGCCTTCACGACGAAGCTGCTGCCATCATCCATTTGCTCCGAAGTGAATTCTCCGGCGTCGTTTCCCTCGTTGGGCCAACTCCAGCAACGGCAGACACGGTCACCAAAACCCTCGCACAGGCCATGCACAAACCCCATTGGCTTACTGTTCCCAGCTTCGCATTCCGGATGCTGGGCGATGCAGGCGAAGATCTCATCTTGGTTGATGAAAAGGTTCAGCCGAGCAGGCTCCTCGGCACGGGTTTTACTTTCACGCACGACACGATCGAGCAGGCGATCGAGGAATTCATCGAGTAAGTCTGCTCGACTTTAGACAGCGAGTCGTTTCGCCCGCGGTCACGGTCGTCCCTAGGCAGCCTTCGCCGCAGGACCACGAGAAAGCGAGATTGCGCGTCGCGTTGCCCAGCGCGCGCGACGGCGGTCGCCACTGGCGTCGTAGGCGAGTCCGAGCCGAAGCCAGGCACGCCACGATTCCGGGCTGGCCTCCGCCTCATCGCGGTAACGTCCGAATGCTCGGTCGGCGGCTTCGGGATCCGGGCGACCGCTTGGCCGACGTTCCGTGATCTCCTCGGGCAAAGCATCCTCGTCCCTGAGAGTACTGAACAGTCGATCCGCGCGAAAAATGAATACCATTTCTGCCGCAAGCGCCCACAAGCCGATCAGCGGAAGGACAAGAAGCGCCCACCCCATAACCTGGGCGATGAGCTCACCTGTTCCGATGAGAACAAATGAATAGTTGATGACGAATACGAGATAGAGGATCAGCAGACCCACCATCACCAGTGCCGCAATGCGTGTTTTCACTGGGAATCCGCTCGGTCGCCAGGGGTGAGATCGATGAGCTGATCGAGCCCAACCGTTACCCCGCGCGCACGGGAGATCGCCCGCAGCCCAAGCAAAATTCCCGCCTCGTAAGAGTCTTGCGACATTGTGCGGTGGTCGATCGTGAGCACTTCTCCCGGACCACCGAAAATAACCTGCTGGTGCGCCACAACTCCCGCCATCCGCAGGCTGTGCACCGGAATGCCAGCAACCTGTTCACCCCGCGCACGTTGATCATGATGAGGTGCTGCCACAGGTCCACGTTTATTGCGGGCATCTGCCATGAGCTCTGCCGTGCGAACAGCCGTGCCGGAAGGCGAATCGACTTTGCCGGCGTGGTGGCTCTCGATGATTTCGATCGAATCGAAATACCTCGCAGCGGAGGCCGCGAATGATGTGGCCAAGGCGGAGCCAAGGGAAAAGTTAGGGATAAAGATGACGCCGACATCGGGCCTGTCGGCAAGCGCTGATTTTACGCTTTGCACGCGATCTTCGCTCCAGCCAGAGGTGCCGACAAGAACACTCTTGCCATGCGACGTCGCAAACTCGACAACCGATGGCGAAATGCTCGGCTCGGTGACGTCAACCACGACGTCTGCCTCAAGAATTTCGCTGAGCTCCGACCGCGAATTAAGGGTGGCGACCAACGAGAAATCAGCTGCTGCGTCGACCACGCCACTGATGAACTTTCCCATGCGACCGGTTGCGCCGACTACCGCTACTTTCGTTGTCATTACTCAAATCTATCAATGCTGAGCGACTTCGCTGACTACCCGCACCTGCAGCCGAGAGTACTGTGGTGCTGTGCCACAGTTTCGACCTCTCTCCGTCTCGGATGCTCTCGCCCACGAACTTCTCACCGAGTACTTCAGCTACCGAGCTGAGACGTTTCCGACCCCATCGGGCTACGTCACTACTTTCCCCAGCGTCGACCAGTTCACGGCGCCGCGCGGAGTTTTCGTCGTCGTCGAGGAAATGGGCAACGCACTCGGCTGTGGCGGCATCCGCCAGCTTGATGCTGGTCGTTTCGAAGTGAAGCACCTGTGGGTGCGCCGCGAAGGTCGCGGCGCCGGGCTCGGACGACAACTCTTAGCGGAACTCGAGCTGCGGGCCCGCAAATGGGGCGCCACAGAGCTAGTACTCGACACCAACGAAAGTCTCGCCGCAGCCGGTGGGCTTTACCGTTCGAGCGGATTCGAATCCGTCGAACCGTACAACGACAACCCCAACGCGACCACCTGGTATCGCAAGAAGATCCAGTAACACACTCGCGCTAGTAGGGCTGCTCTTCGGGAAGTCCCGTGCGCAATTCTGCCGGCAAGTGCCCGAGATCATTGTGGGCCACGAGCACTGGCGGCTTCGCACTTCGCACTCGGATGATCGTAAGCCCACAATTGGCCTGATTGAGCCCCAACCAACGCCACCGGTCACCGCCAAGCACTTCGCGCACAAACCAAGCGATTACGAAATTGTGCGTGATGAGCAGGTCGTGGCGGTCTTCGCGTGCCGGAGTGAGGAATTCGGCAACGGCATCAGCCATTTGCGCTTCGCCAGCGTCAATCTCTTCCGGTGTTACTGAGCCAAAGAAGTGGTCGAAGGCTGACGGCATATCGACGGTTGGGCCGCTGGGGATGCAGTCCATGAGCAGCGTTGTTGGCTGTGACTCGAGTGCCGGCATCCGCTCAGTCATTATTGCGGCCGTTTCTGCAGCGCGCTGCAGCGGCGAGTGAAACGCGCGGGTAAAGGGAACACCACTCAGGCGCTCAGAGATTGCCATCGCTTGACGTGTCCCCTTGCCCGAGAGCGGGCCGTCAGGAAGTCCATGTTCTGCGTCTTGCTGCTCGCCGTGACGCACGAGGTAGAGGTAGTGAGCCATCACCATTCCTTTGTTGATCTAGCTTCGGGCAGCGCTGCCCAGAGTAAGCCCGGTGAACATCTCTTGAGTGACCGCACCGACTGCCGCAATCGACAGGGGGCGCGATGAGAGCTCGCGAGCAAGTTCTTGAATTCCGTCGGCTGTGACTGCCGAGATCCGAGCAATCGATGTGTCGAGGTCGATAAACTCGCCAAGCGTTAGTTCGCTGCGCCCGAGTCGCGACATGCGCGAATCTGAGTCTTCGAGCGCAAGTGCTGAGGCGCCTCGGAGTTGACCAACCGCGCGACTTATTTCCTCGTCAGTCACATGGGCATCGCCGAGCTTGCTGAATTCTTCGAGCATCAATTCGGCGACCTGTGCGGACTTTGCTGGCGAACATCCGGCATAAATTCCAAAGATTCCGGCGTCGGAGTAGCTGGGCGCGAACGAATACACCGAGTAGGCCAGACCACGCTTCTCGCGTACCTCTTGAAAGAGCCGCGAGGACATTCCGCTGCCAAGAATCGAGTTGAGCACGGTGAGGGTTGCGCGTCGTTCATCGGTCGCCGAAAGTCCTTCAACGCCAGCAATGATATTTGCTTGCTCGATCGGGCGATGCGTTATCTGAAGGCGCTGAGCTGCAGTCGTCGCTGATGCTGCTGTGGCTGCACTGTCTCTGCGTGCTACCGGTGTTGCCTCATAAGAGAGATCCCAGCCGGCGCCAACCAAGCAGGCGGAGACTGCGGCGAGGAGCATGTCGTGGTCAACGGCACCTGCCACAGTGATTACCAGATCTTGGGGGCGGTAATTGCCGCGGTAATGCTTCATTACCGATTCACGCGAGATCGCGTTGATTGTTTCTGCGCTACCGCCAATGGGCCGACCAAGCGGATGATCGCCAAAGACCGCTTCGAAGAAGCGCTCGCTAGCGACATCAGTGGGATCGTCGTCTGCCATGGCGAGTTCTTCTAAGATCACGCCGCGCTCGTTGGCGAACTCGGTTGGATCAATGAGGCTCGACGTGAGCATGTCACCAATCACTTCAATCGCCATGGGCAAGTCAATATCTTGCACCTTGGCGTAATAGCAGGTGTATTCCTTGGCGGTCATTGCGTTGTGTTCGCCGCCGACAGCGTCAAAGCTCACCGCGATGTCGAGAGCTGTGCGCGATGGGGTGCCTTTGAAAAGCAAGTGCTCTAGGAAGTGAGTTGCACCGAAGGTTCCCGGGAGTTCGTCTCGGGAGCCCGCCGCTACCCAGTAGCCGACGGTGGCGCTTCGCGCACCAGGAACTTGTTCGCTGAGGATGCGCACACCACTCGGCAAAACGGTTCTGCGAACGAGACTGTCGCCGGTTGCAGTGAACGACAGTTCGGGAAGGTCAAGAGGAAGAATCACAGCGTCGCTCATCGGTATGAGCCTACGTCATTTGTCTTGAGCGCACGATTGCGTCGAGAATTCTCAGGAAAAAGACCCCCCAAATTGGGGTGGCCAAATGAGGACAGACAGACTTGTCTGTATGTCCTCCTGTGGTACAGTTCTTTTAGGCACCCGAAGCCGACAACCCACCGCTCAAGCCCGAATCGCGCGGTGACCATAACCACACAACCCGGACCCGAACCGGGTTGTGTATTACAACCGCATCGCTCGACCCGAATCGAGTAATGCACTTAGTGGGGAAAAATTCCTGATCCGGATTTCCCCCGGAAGGAGTGCGCTGTGATGGTATTTGAGACACCAGAGACCGCACAGCGCGCTCCGGCCAAAGGCCGCATTCTTGAAACGGCCAACGAACTTTTCTACCAAGATGGCATCCTGAACGTCGGAGTAGACCGCATCATCGCTCAGTCGAGCGTGACGAAAGCGACGTTCTACAAGCACTACCGCTCAAAAGACAACTTGATTCTCGAATACGTCAAGAGCCGCAGAGCGAGCACTGAGGCGCACGTACAGTCCGTCATAGATAGTGCAGCATCACCGCAGGACGCGGTTCTGGGATTGCTTGAAGGCATCGCTGGGGAGCTCACAAAAGCCGATTTTCGCGGATGCCCATTCCTCAACGTCGTTGCAGAGTTTTCCGACCCCACACATCCGGTGCGTAAGCTCATCGCCGAGCATCGCGATTGGTACAACGAGGCTCTCTATGAGCTCATGCGCGACGCAGGCCACCTCTTCCCCGGTGACGCAGCTGACGAGCTCATGCTCGCTAAAGATGGCGCCCTCGCCGGCGGCTATGCCGGAGACACTATCGCCGCCGGAGCAGCAATGGCGCGTGTAGTCAAACGCGTGCTCGCTGACTCCGTCCGGGTTTAGTCCAACCGTGTACTAAGACTCACAGGTCAACCGGCAACGCCAACCTGAGCTCGTCACCGCGGTGCCGATACAGTGCCGCCGTTTCGGACTCTAGTACGCGGACGCTCGATCCAAGTCAGCCGACTGATGCCGCGTCAACTGCACGCGGGCAGCCGCGAGTAGTTCAGGCACCTGCGCCGCGTTGCTCGCACTCACGACGGGCGCCACGACTCCTGGCTTATTGAGAAGCCATGCCAAAGCAATCGTTGCCGCACTCGCATCGTGTTCATCTGCAACCTCATCCAAGGCGTTCAACACCTTGAAGCCTCGACGTCGGAGATATTGCGCGGCGTCATGCCCGCGGGAGTTGAGGGCTAGATCGCCCCGTTGACGGTACTTTCCACTGAGGAACCCACTGGCAAGAGCAAATCGCGGCATTACCCCCAAACCCTGAATGGCAGCGACATGAGCGAGACCAGTCTCATACTCTTCACGGTGCAGGAGATTGTAGTGCGACTGCACAGCGATCATGGGCGCTACGCCCATCTGACCGCAGGCAATGCGCGCCTGAATAAGGCGATTGCCGGTGTGGTCTGAGCCTCCGAAGTAACGCACTTTGCCTTCACCGATGAGTTCATCTACCGCGAGCAGAGTTTCGTCAAAATCGACGCTCTCGTCATCAACGTGCAGGTACAGGAGGTCGATGTGCGAAGTTCCTAGGCGCGCAAGCGACGCAGCGACAGCACGCTTGATCGAACCTGCTTGCATGCCAGGGTTGTCGCGACTCTTCCCTACCTTGGTGGCCAAAACGACGTCATCGCGGTTGTGACGAACGCGCATCCACTTGCCAACCATGAGCTCGCTGCGGCCGGAAGCGTAAGAGTCAGCGGTATCAATGAAGTTGCCGCCGCCGTCAGCGAAAGTATCGAGAATCGCCGTCGTCGCCGAGTCGTCGGCAGTCCAGCCGAAGACGTTGCCGCTGAGGGCAAGAGGATAGACACGAAGGTCAGAGGAACCAATTACGCGCGTGATGAAGTGAGGTTGCGAACTTAGCTCCGCACTCGGAGCACCCGGCAGTGATCGAGTCGGGTGTACCTGCGTCATAGTGGCCTCCCACAAGGCTTCTGGCAAGGATAAGACGAGCCAACGCGCAATACGCGCCGCACACCGCGATCGTTACTAGTCCGTGTCAAAAACAGCGACATCGGGGCTCTCAGAGCGCAATTGGTGCCGCTTCAGTCGCAACCTCGCGATAATGGCACGAGCACCGAGTTAGCCAACGAGAGGATCCCCATCGTGAATGACCCGAACTGGAAGCTTCGCGTCGTACCGACGTTTGAGCTTGAGAGCCCAGACTTTGAAGCTGAAGGAATGCTGCCCCAGTGGGCTCGCTCCGGCATCGCGAACGCGGGCGGCGAAGACCGCTCCCCCACCCTTCATTGGCACGGTTTTCCCTCCGGCACCAAAAGTTTTGCCCTCACGGTGTTCGATCCTGACGCCCCGACCGGCAGCGGATGGTGGCACTGGGCCGTCTACAACATCCCCGCCTCGGTAGAGTCTCTGCCTCAGGATGCCGGTAATCCGGATGCTCAGCTCATGCCACACGGCTCCGTCACTCTTCCGAACGAACTGCGACTCACGTCGTTTCAAGGAGCAGCACCGCCCGCCGGTCATGGCGCCAACCGCTATGTTTTCACCGTGAGCGCCCTCAACGTCGAGCTCCTCGACGTTGCCGAAGGAAGTACTCCCGCCATGTTGGGTTTCGTACTGCGTGATCACATTGTTGCCCGCGCTCAGCTGATTGGCTACTCCAGCACCGACAATGACGTATAAACGCTCGCGGGCTCATCTGAGCGATCACACGAGCACGCCAAGTAACCCGCTTCGGGAATGCGGGCAAATAAAGAACGCAGAAATCGGGGCTTAGCTACTCTGACGGAAGTAATGCGGTACGCGTTCGTAGCCTCGGCTGCGCATTTTTGCGACAACCACGCTGACGACCACGACAAGCACGACGATGCCGAGAGCCACCCACAAATACCAAGCGCCATCTAGCCACACGAGCATGTCGCTCATGAAGGCATCAAGAGGTGTAGTGATTCGGGTCACAGAACCACCGTACCGCCCCAGAGCCCCTATATCCCCTCCCTGTGCAAGGGGAGACAAGGGTGACTACCCCTGAAAGAGGTCTTACTTCTCTCGAGCTAGACGCGTTAACCGAGTAGTGCCCACCCTCGAAAGGATGGGCACTACATCGTTACTTCAGTTTTACTGAGCTGGCTCTAGCTTTCGTCAGCGGGAACCGCTGCTTCTGCGTCAGACTCGTCGGTAACCGGAGCAAGCGAGAGCTTTCCACGGTCATCGATCTTGGTGATTTCAACCTGAATCTTCTGGCCGACTCCGAGAACGTCTTCGACGTTCTCGACACGCTTACCACCGGCAAGCTTGCGAACCTCAGAGATGTGCAGCAATCCGTCTTTACCCGGAGTGAGAGATACGAAGGCACCGAAGGTAGCGATCTTGACGACCGTACCCAAGAAGCGTTCGCCAACCTCAGGGTTGAGGGGGTTCGCGATGGCGTTAACCGCCGCGCGTGCAGCCTCGGCAGAAGGACCATCGACAGCACCGATGTAGACGGTTCCGTCATCCTCAATCGAGATGTCGGCTCCGGTGTCATCCTGGATCTGGTTGATGTTCTTGCCCTTGGGCCCAATGAGCTCACCGATCTTGTCAATCGGAATCTGAACCGAGATCACGCGAGGAGCCGTTGGAGCCATCTCGTCAGGAGCATCGATTGCAGCGTTGAGCACCGAAAGAATCGCAGTACGCGCTTCCTTGGCCTGCTTGAGTGCACCGTCGAGAACCGACGAAGGCAAACCAGCGAGCTTGGTGTCGAGCTGAATGGCGGTAACGAATTCGCTCGTACCAGCAACCTTGAAGTCCATGTCGCCGAGAGCATCTTCAGCACCAAGGATGTCGGTGAGAGCCGCGTAGCGCGTGACGCCATCAACTTCATCCGAGATCAGGCCCATGGCGATACCCGCAACGGGTGCGCGCAGTGGCACACCAGCGTTGAGCAGTGACAGGGTCGAAGCACAAACGGAACCCATCGACGTCGAACCGTTGGAACCGAGAGCCTCGGAAACCTGGCGGATGGCGTAGGGGAATTCCTCACGGGGAGGAAGCACTGGTGCGATCGCACGCTCTGCGAGGAAACCGTGACCGATTTCGCGACGCTTCGGGCTACCAACGCGACCGGTTTCACCAGTCGAGTACGGCGGGAAGTTGTAGTGGTGCATGTAGCGCTTCTTGGTCACTGGTGCCAGTGAGTCAATCTGCTGCTCCATCTTGAGCATGTTCAGCGTGGTGACACCCAGGATCTGAGTCTCGCCGCGCTGGAAGATTGCCGAACCGTGAACGCGAGGAATGACCTCGACCTCAGCATCGAGCGCACGAATGTCGCTCAAGCCACGGCCGTCGATGCGGATTCCCTCGGTGAGTACGCGCTGGCGCATAACCTTCTTGCTGACGGCCTTGTACGCGCCGCCAACCATGCCAAGAACGTCTGAGCTGAGTTCTTCAGCGTCGACCTTCGACTGAACTTCAGCCTTGACGCGAGCCTTAAGCTCATCGTCAGCGGTCTGGCGCTGAATCTTGTCAGCGATCTTGTAGACATCGCGAAGCTCTGCTTCAGCAATTTCGCTAACCGCGTTGTACGCCTGGTCGGAGTACGGCGGGAAGAGCTGGAACTCGGCAACAGGCTTTGCAGCCTTGTTAGCAACCTCGAGCTGAGCCTTAACAAGTTGCTTAAGGAACGGCTTCGATGCTTCGAGGCCCTGAGCAACTACTGCCTCGTCTGGCTTCGTTGCGCCGGCCTTGATGAGCTCCCAGCTGTTCTCAGTAGCTTCAGCTTCCACCATCATGATGGCGATGTCTTCTTCGCCCTGGTCGTTGGTGACCATACGGCCGGCAACAGTGAGGTCGAAGACAGCGTCAGCGAGCTGGCTGTGCTTCGGGAAGGCAACCCACTGGTCGTTGATCAGAGCCAGGCGGATGCCGGCAATGGGACCGTAGAACGGAAGACCCGAAATCTGGGTGCTGAGCGATGCAGCGTTGATTGAGAGAGCGTCGTAGAACTCGTCCGGAGCGATGCTCAGAACGGTAATGACGATCTGAACTTCGTTGCGGAGTCCTTCAACGAACGTCGGACGCATCGGACGGTCAATGAGACGGCAAACGAGGATCGCTTCCGTCGATGGGCGGCCTTCGCGGCGGAAGAAGCTGCCGGGGATCTTGCCTGCTGCGTATGAGCGCTCTTCAACATCCACAGTGAGTGGGAAGAAGTCGAAGCCTTCACGCGGGTGCTTGCCAGCGCTGGTTGCGCTCAAGATCATTGTTTCTTCGTCGAGGTACGCAGCGACGGCACCCTGTGCCTGCTGAGCGAGTCGACCGGTTTCGAAGCGCACGGTGCGCTTGCCGAATTTACCGTTATCGAGAACGGCTTCGGCGAATGTGATTTCTGGACCCTCCATGCGGGGGTTTCTCCTTTGTTTTACGTCGCGCACCCGTATGGTGTGCGACTCGTCAAGGAGCAGGAGCGGGCAGAAGGACGCTTGGTTCACGCGCATGCCTAGAGTGGCGGCGCGTGTCTGGCCAACAGTAGAAAGCCTCCGAACAACTCGGAAAATTACCACCGGTGACCAGCTTCTTGCCAGCCTGCTCCGTACGTTGGCCTACAACTACGTGGACAACTCCCCTAATCGTATCATTAGGCACCTTCTGACCCCGGAAATCAGCGCTATCGACACGCAAAGTCGCCTCGTCGTTTACGCTTGGGTTTATGGAACCCACAGAAGAAACACCCTCTGCGAGCGAAGAGAACAAGCGCAGGTTCCGCGAGGCGCTTGATCGCAAGCAGGGCAAGGAAACAGCCCGTCCCGGTCACCTGGATGCCGAATCGGCAATCCACGGCACGCAAGACCGCGCAGATCACAAGCGCGACTTCCGCCGCAAGACTGGATAAACGTCGCAACAACCGCTGCCGCCCGGCGACACCGCGTGGATTTACCACTTACGGAGTTGCCGAGCAGCGCGGCTGGAGGAACCACACACCGTGCTACCGCACGGCTTTCTCATTCACGGGCCGGCTACTGAGCGCCGAAGCTTCCCACCGGACTGAAGCCCTCAGGGAGGGCAAACGGGTCAACTACCCGATCCGAACGATCAGATACTGCCGCGAGCGCCGCCAATTCCCCTGCCGCACGGGCTATTCGTGCTGGGAGCGTGCTCGATGCGCTGTCTCCCCCACTGCCCCAATCTGCCGATGCCGCATATACCCCGGTCGGCACCGACACTGCGTGGAGATAGGTGAATAGCGGTCGCATCGCGTAGTCGATCGCAAGGGAGTGTCGATCGGTCCCGCCGGTTGCGCCGAGCAGCACAGGCAGGTCCGTGAGCGATTGCGGATCGAGTACGTCGATGAATGACTTGAACAGCCCGCTGTAACTCGTGGTGAAAATGGGCGTGACGGCGATGAGTCCATCCGCGCCCGTCACCGCGGCGATGGCGTCGTCGAGCTTGGTGCTCGGGAAGCCCGTGAGCAGGTTGTTCGTCACGTCGTGCGCGAGGTCGCGCAATTCGATGACAGTCACTTCTGCTTCGATGCCGCGTTCACGCAGGTCGTTGACGGTTGCCTCGGTGAGACGATCAGCGAGGAGCCTCGTGGATGATGGCTGGCTGAGGCCAGCGGTGATGACGGCAATTTTCTTGACGTCGGACATTATGTGCTTCTTTCTGAAGGTTGTGCTGAGCCGCGAAGGGGAAACGAGGAGATCTAGACGGTCACCGGCGCGTCAGCTGCGGCCGCAAGAGCGGCATCACGCTGGGCGACGAGCGAGGCATGGGTTGGAGCATCCGGAACTTCGGCTGGCCGATTGGTGGCGAATTCCTTGCGGAGCACGGGCACCACTTCTTCACCGAGGATGTCGAGCTGCTCAAGAACGGTCTTGAGCGGCAGGCCGGCGTGATCCATGAGGAAGAGCTGGCGTTGGTAGTCACCGAAGTGTTCGCGCATTCCGGCGTACTTGTCGATGACCTCTTGAGGGCTGCCAACGGCGAGCGGTGTCTGGTCGGTGAAGTCCTCCATCGACGGCCCGTGACCATACACGGGAGCGTTGTCGAAGTATGGGCGGAATTCTGCCTTGGCCGACTGAGAGTTGCTGCGCATGAAGGCCTGACCGCCCAGCCCGACGATGGCCTGTGCTGCCGTGCCGTGGCCGTAGTGCTCAAAGCGCTGACGGTAGTAGCTCACGAGACGCATGTAGTGCTCTTTCGGCCAGAAGATGTTGTTCGCAAAGAAGCCATCTCCGTAGTACGCGGCTTGCTCGGCAATCTCTGGGCTGCGGATGGAGCCGTGCCAGACAAAGGGAGGCACGCCATCCAAGGGTCGCGGAGTGGACTGGAAGCCCTGCAACGGTGTGCGGTACTTACCCTCCCAGTTGACGAACTCTTCACGCCACAGCTTGTGCAGCAGAGAATAGTTTTCAATGGCGAGCGGGATGCCCTCCCGAATGTCCTTGCCGAACCACGGGTAGACCGGGCCGGTGTTGCCTCGACCCATCATGAGGTCGGCGCGACCATCGGAGAGATGCTGAAGCATCGCGTAGTCCTCGGCGATTTTCACCGGGTCGTTTGTCGTGATGAGCGTCGTGCTCGTCGAGAGGATGAGCTTCTCGGTCTGAGCTGCGATGTACGCGAGCGTCGTGGTGGGGCTTGAGGAGAAGAACGGTGGGTTGTGGTGCTCCCCCAGGGCGAAGACATCGAGCCCGACTTCTTCCGCTTTCTTCGCGATCGTGACGATGGCCTTGATACGCTCGCCCTCGGTGGGCGTTGTGCCGTTGGTGGGGTCAGTCGTGACGTCGCTAACGGTGAAAATTCCGAACTGCATGGTGTGCTCCGGTCTCCCAAAATCTGTCTGGATGAATCAGTTATCCGGTTCAACCACCCTGTTTCCTGATAATTCCAGCACCGTACCGCCAGATGGCGGTTAACGGACTCTGAACGTGGATCGGGTGGCGGTACTGCCTGTACCGCATGAGACTCTAGCGTGGGGGCAGGCAGTCACACTGGCGTGACGCAGACCACTGGAGTTCTCATGACTACGAAGAATGTTCACCCGGCTCCCCCGTTCGATACTGAACTAGCCGCAGTTCTGGCTATCGTGAACGAGCAGCTACCGCCAACGCTCACTCCCGACATGATCGAGCCTCTGCGAACCGGGCTGGTTACGCCCGTCGCCGATTTGCTTGACGGGCGAGCCATCACTCATCGCGAAGAGACATTCGCTGGTCCCGGTGGGGACCTGCTGGTCTCCATCTTCCATCGCAACGATCACAGCGTGGCGGGGCCCGGCATTGTGCATACTCACGGCGGCGGAATGATCATCGGCGACCGCTTCAGCGGCATGGAAACGATGCTCGCCTGGGTTGAAGAATTGGATGCCGTTGTGGTGTCGGTCGAGTACCGGTTGGCTCCCGAGCATCCTGACCCTGCTCCGGTCGAAGACTGCTACGCGACTCTCGTGTGGACGGCAGAGAACGCAGCACGGCTCGGCATCGATGCGACAAAGCTCGTCATTGCTGGCGGTAGCGCTGGAGGAGGCCTTGCTGCGGGCACGACGCTCTTGGCGCGCGACCGCAATGGACCCGCTCTTGCCGCTCAAATGCTGATCTACCCGATGCTCGATGACCGCAACGAGACAGTGTCGAGCTATCAGATCGACGGCACGGGAGTCTGGGATCGCGGCAGCAATGACACCGGCTGGGATGCCCTGCTCGGCGACCGTCGTAAGACCGACGAAGTGTCTATTTACGCGGCACCCGCGCGCGCGACGGACCTCAGCAACTTGCCGCCCGCCTTTATTGACGTGGGCACCTCGGAAGTATTCCGCGACGAAGACGTCGCCTACGCCTCAACCATTTGGGCGTCGGGCGGCCACTGCGAACTGCACGTCTGGCCCGGCGGCTTCCACGGCTACGATGCCATGGCTCCTTTCGCCGCGCTCTCCATCGCCACTCAAGACGCTCGACTCAACTGGTTGCGCCGCACGCTCGGTCTGTAGCGAGTCTGCAGGCTTCAGCGCCACCGGTTCGCCTGCGGTTCGAGCCCTATGCGCGACTGTTCGTTCTGGGCGGGCCGCAATAGAGTAGGGCTCGAACCACAGAGGGCGGAACGAGAATGCAAGAACTAGCCGGACGCTTGAAAGCGCTCGATCCCGAAGCCAGCGAAACCCTGCGGGTGATCTCGTATTTCGACGCGCTCACCGCGGGCCACGCCAGTGCCGAAGTGCTCTTGCGCGGTGCAAGCATGCTCGCTGGATGCCCGGCAGGCCTCACTTCGCCGGCGCTGAACCTTCGAGTTGACGAGCGCGGGCGCCGCGGTTCTGATCCTGGCTCTGCAGACTCATGGCCAGCCCTGCCCGTTGCTGACGGTGCGACCGTCTGGATAGAACGCAAGGGGGCGTCCCACGCGAACGACGACATGATCCTCGAAAGAGTCGCGCTCGCAATCAGAATTCTTATCGAGCGAACCGGCGCAGCTGAATCCCTACATAACCCAGTCGAAGTAATTCTCGATGCAACGGAGACTCCCGAGCACCGTCAGAGTGCGGCACACTCCCTGCACCTTATTTCGACCACGCGCTACCGTGTGATAGCTCAGCCGGCGACCGCTACGACTGCCGCCGCGGGCCCATCCGCCGTCATCGCAACGGTGGTAGGCACTGTGCGCGCCGAAATTAGACTCAGCACGGATGCCGTGCAAGCTCCGCGCGCCGGAATCGGCATCGCTGCCGCGCCCGCTGATCTGGTGCGCTCGTGGATTTCGGCGCTCACCGCCCTTCGGTTGACTTCCGATAGTGAACCGGTGCTGCACGCTGACGATCTCGGCTCCCTGTTGTTGCTCGCGGAGATCAGTCCCGCCGGAGCGCCCGAGAATTGCGACCTCCAGTCGCTCGGTGTCGTGATTCGCGAGACCCCACGCATCCTGCCGATGCTCGACACCCTCGCAGCGAGTGAAAGCCTGCGCGCTGCGGCCAGTACGCTCGGTTTTCACCACTCGACTGTGCAATCCCGCGCAGAGGAACTGAGCGGAAAGTTGGGCTTCGATGTGCGCACAGCACGGGGACGCACACGGCTCTCAGTCGCTCTAGCTCTGTATCGTTTGGAGACTACGCGCTTCGACTAATAATTGTGCTGTCGCTGGCGTTGGCCGCCTCTAGGCTTCGGCGGAGAGTTGCCCACGAACGATCGAGTCACCGGAATGCGATGGATCTCCGTCAAACTGTTCCTCGGAGATATCGACGAGCGCATAGCGATCAACGTCCAGACCAGCGGGCACCGTGAAGTGGCCAGTGGTTCCTTCGACAATTCCGAGGCTCACGAGAGCCGTGGCATCCGTAGTGATTAGCCAGACTTCGCGATAACCACCATCGGCCGCCGGCGCAGCAAAGTTCACGTCGATCACCCGCGTGCCATCGGGCAGCCGCTCGAGTGTGGCCTCCCCCGATGCTTCAGCCCAATTCGGGAAAGCGTCGAGCGTTGCGCTTGCCAGAATTGTCGGTTGCTCGGCCGGCCGAAACGCTAGCCAAATCGCCGAACCCGCTGCGGCAACGAGAGCAAGAGATGCCGCGGCAGCGAGAGCACCGATCCAGGGGCGCCGGCGCTTCTCAAGCGAATGAATGATGGCGCCTGCCGCACTATTCTCGTCGCGCGCGGGCACACTAACTCCGGTCGGTTCGCCAGCTTCGGCAGGAACACTGATTTCGGGACTGAGCGACAACTCATCGCTGATGCGCTCCCAGACCCGTGACGGCGGATCGAGTAATTCTCCAGCGTCGAACGTGGAGCGGCCAATCATCGCCGCACGCGAGAGCACCTCGATTTCGCGGCGGCACTGATCACACTCGCTCACGTGAACACTGTCTTCAGGGAGGGCAACCTGTTCGCCGAGGGCAAGCAGAGCGAGCACTTCAGGATCAACGTGTCGCATAGGTCGCCTCCAATCGTATTCTCATCCGTTGCAGACTGCGCCGGATATGGCTTTTGACCGTTCCTAAAGGTAGTTCGAGACGGTCGGCTATTTGGTTGTGAGTGAGATCGTCGAAGAATGCTAAGCGCATGATCGCTTGAGCATCCGAATCAAGTCGAGAGATTTCATCGGCCACCAAAAGAGTGTCAGCCAGATCGAAGTCTTCCACAATCGGCTCCCCCCGTGATGTCGTTGCCGTGAGCTGTTCGTGAAGTCGCCGCACTCGCGCTCTCGCTTCATGGGTGTCAGCAATTTTGTTCTTTGTGATGCCAACCAACCAGGCGGAGAGGCTCGATCGCTCTGGCTTGTAGCTTGCCCGCCCGGTCCATGCAGACACAAAAACTTTCTGGGTGACGTCTTCGGCATCACCTCGGTCGCCGAGAGAACGAACTGCCAGAGTAAACACTAGAGAAGACCAGCGGCGGTAAACGTCAGCGAGTGCAGACTCGTCGCCCGCAATGAAGGCCTGAGTCATGCGGGCTTCCTCGGCGACTTCTTCGTCGGTCATGGCTCTCCGGTTGGTGGTAGTCACAGCGGATTGGCGATCGCTACAACGTTGTCTGAATATCTCCGCACATTCTGGTCGAACTGTCCACCACAAGTGAGAAGAACAATTCGCGGAGCGCCCTGCCGGTCAAACACTTGGTCAAGCGGAACTTGCTCCTTCTGGATGCTTTGTACAGATTCGAGACGGTATCGATGGTCGACTCCGTCATCTGTCGTCACGATTATTTCTGCGTCAGCTGGCATCGTCGACAGGTAGGCAAAAGGGCCAAGGCCCTGAATAAAATCGTCGACGTGAGCGGTGATTACGGTGGATCCCCGTTCGCTACTCGGCGATGAGCCGAACCGATACCAGCCGGCCACGGTGATATTTTCCGGAATCTGCATGAAGCCGTCTGCTTCGATGCCGACCGGAGCGATGGCGATGTCAACTGAGACGGAAGGGATCTGGATCCGAACCGGGATTGCTACTGGCTCAATCGGCGCGATCTCGCTCGACTGACGCGGAACGTCGACCACTGCAGTAGGGCGCGGAGCCGGTGCAGGATCTGGTGCAATAGATTGCGCCGGCGCTGCGGTGCAACCAGCAAGAAGAAGCGCCAAGGCCGCGAGGGCTAGGGTTCTCGCGGCCATGACGTTCTCCTTGCTGGGGTTGGTGAGTGCTAGTTGGTGACTGCTGGTGGGTGAATTACTTCGTCGCTCGAGCTGCAGAGACTCGCGTTGCGGCGAATCCGGCGAGGGCGATGAGCGCCGCAAGAGCACCCAGTCCTCCGAGGAGAAGCCCGTTGTTGTTGCTACCGGCGAGGCCAGCGGTACCGGCATCCACTCCACCCGGGGTTGAGTGAAGGCCCTCAATGGTCTGCACTGCGATGGTGAGGTTGTCGTCGGCGGCGCTGCCCCAGGCGTACACAATGGTGTTGACACCTTCGGCAATCGTGACGTCAGCCGGGCCAATAACCGGATCCGTGGTTCCGGTCAGCGCAACGGCAGCGGAGATAGTTCCCACCGCGAGGTTTGCCTTTACTTCATCGGGGTTACTGAGGTTGGTGAACGCTGCAGCACCATTGGCGAGTACGTCTACAGCGGGGGCTGCGGCCGTGTGACGGACGGTGAGCTTGCCCTCTCCCGCCGGAATTGTGCTCAGGTCGTTGGTGAACAGGGTCGCTGTTGGATCACCGGCAGCATCCAAGTGAGCAACTGCCGTGTAGCTCATGTTGGCTTCCAACGTGAGATCGATCGGGCCAATTGCCGGCGATGAGTCATCAGCGGCATCGGCGGCTGTGATCGCCACCGTATAGGTTCCGGCGGGAAGGTCGAGGGGGCCTGCGAGGTCACCAGGTTCGAAGTCGTCAAGGGTGAGTTCACCATTGACATACACGTCGACGACTAGGTCAGGCACAGCGTGAAGCACGTACAGGTCTGCGCTGGAGTCTGAGATTGCGTTTGCGGGGATAGCGACGCCCACTGCGGCGATCGCGCCGACAGCTACGCCGGCAATGATTCTGTTTCGCACGGTTCTTGTCCTCTCATGTGTAGGCGTAATTCGCCTGACATGGAGTACTTCTGACTGAGACCCTGTTTTGGATGCAGCAATCTCAAAAAAACTTCGAAAAGTTTTTCGATGGTGCACCGGGCGTCCGGATTATGGGGTGGATTCGGCTCGACTCTCGCGCCGCCGCCACCCCAACCACGCCATAACAATGGCTCCGACTACGAGCGCCCAAAATGCGGAGCCGATGCCGATCACGGTGATCCCCGAACTCGCAACCAAGAACGTGGCAATCGCAGCGATGCGATGGTGCGGTGCATCAAGCGCTGTTCGTACCGACGTGATCAATGCGCCAATCACAGCGAGCCCGGCGATAGCAACGACGACGATCGGCGGCGCAATAGCGACTAGGGCTGTCGCGAAGCCGGCACCGAGACCGATCACAACATAGGTGGCGCCCGCTGATACCGAGGCAATCCAGCGCTTTCGACTGTCATCGTGCGCTTCCTCGCTCGCGGTGAGCGCCGCCGTGATTGCCGCAAGATTGAGTGCGTGGCCACCAAAAACGGCTCCAACCGCAGACGCCGCGCCGGTAACCGTGAGCGCAGGACCCGCTGGCACTTCGTAGCCATAAGTGCGCATGACCGTGAAGCCAGGCACGTTTTGACCAGCCATCGTCACGATGAACAGGGGGATGCCAAGACTGACAATCAGAATGGGGTCGAAGATCGGTGCCACAAAGGTGAGTTGCGGCACGAAGGTCGACGCCTCAATTCCGTCGCCATTCGATGTGAGCGTAATCGCGACGACGGCGGCCACCAACGCGCCCGGAACAGCCCAGCGCGGCGCGACCTTCAGCAGAATGAGCCACACGATCACCATGGGGAGCCCCAGCCACGGGTATTCCACCGATGCCGTGATCGGCGCAAGACAAATGGGAAACAGGATCCCCGCCAGCATCGCACTAGCAATCGGCTGCGGAATGCGAGTGATGAGCCGGCCGAGTGCTGGCACCAGTCCACACACCATGATCAACGCCGCACACACGATGAACGCTCCGACGGCCGCGCGAAACTCAACATCTCCCTGAGCAGCAACAATGAGCAGTGCGGCACCCGGAGTTGACCACGCAACGGTGATCGGCATCCGGTATCGCCAAGCGAGCCCAATCGTGACGAGTCCCATAAGAACGGTAAGCGCTAGGAGACCGGATGCCGCCTGCGCATCGCTTGCGCCGACAGCGCGTAGGCCAGCGACCACGAGGGTAAATGATGAGGCGAATCCGGCTATGCCAGCAATCACGCCAGTAGTAAGGAGCTGAAAAATGGCGATCGTCGCTCTCTGCTTACGGCCAGTACCGGCTCATCATATCGTCGCGCTCAGATCGCGGAACGAAGGTTAAAGCGCGAGCACAATCTTTCCCCGCGAGTGACCAGTCATGAGCTTCTTGTATGCCTCGGAGACCTCCTCGAAGGGGAACACCGAATCAATGGGAACCTGAACGGTCCCCGCAGCCACAAGAGCGGCAAGCGAAGCAAGGTCGTCGGGGCTGGCCCCGGCTGCACCAACAACAGATGTGCCGTAGTCCTCGCTAGCTGCATAGTCAGCGATGGAATTGATGCGGGATGCCGGTGCACCAAGCGCAAGCGCGGCATCCACCGTCTCACGCCCATTGTTATCGAGTGCGGCCGTAATACCTTCTGGACTGATTTCGAGAATGCGCTCAACCATGCCCTCGCCGTAGGTCACCGGCAGGATGCCGAGCGACCTCAAGAATTCATGGTTCGATTCACTGGCCGAGCCAATGACTCGCGCGCCAGTGAGCTTGGCGAGTTGCGCAGCAATCACCCCAACTCCGCCAGCAGCGGCGCTGACGAGAATAGTGTCTGCTGACGTGAGTGAAACACTCTCGACACTCGCCCAGGCGGTGCGGCCAGCAATGTCGAGGCCACCGGCCTGTTCCCAACTGAGAGCGGCCGGCTTGCGAACAAGCTTCTTTGTGGGAACAACAACATAGTCGGCTTGCCCACTGAACCCCTTTCCTCCGAGCACTTCATCGCCGATAGCCCATTCCGAAACGCCGTCGCCAAGTTCATCAACGACACCAGCGAAATCGTTGCCGTTGCCACTGGGGAATGCGACTTTCTGTGGCGTCGAAGTGGCACCGCCACTAAATACTTTGGCGTCAAAAGGATTGACGCCGGCAAACCTGACCCGCACCCGCACTTCGCCAACACCAGCATGGGGTTCAGAAACTTCGGAAATCGTGAGCACTTCTGGCCCACCGAGCTGAGAGAAAGTAACGCGACGCGACATATATCGAGCCTAACGGGTGCGTCGCACTTGCACGCAAGCCCGTCGATGCTGGGAGAATGAACCCAACAATTACGGATCGACCACACATCTGAGGACACCCATGAGCCCGTCTGAAAGCACACCATTCCGCTCTACCTCTGCCGAGGACCTTCTTCCGGGGCTACTGCGAGTTCACCGCGGCCAGCTCGTCGCGGTAGCGGTGATCGGACTCGTCCTCGGTGTCATTGGTCTCCTGTTTCCTGCCGCAACCATGTTGACTGTTGCAATCCTCTTCGGCATCTACCTCATCGCCTCAGGACTATTCCGCATCACGGCAGCATTCGTTGCCAATAACCTCGACTCGCCCATGCGCTGGGTCACTGGCCTACTCGGCTTATTGGTGGTTATTGCAGGCATCCTGTGTCTCTCTAACCCATTCCAATCGCTCGGAGCACTCGCGCTCGTCATTGGAATTGGATGGATTCTCGAGGGCATCGTCGACCTCGTAGGTGGCGTTCGTGGCACCATCCACCCTCGCTGGTTCGGCTGGCTCAGCGGCATCGTTTCGATTGCAGCAGGAGTAGCCATGTTCGTATTACCAGCAGCCGGGCTACTTTCGCTCGTCGCAATCGGCGCAATCTTGATGATCGCCGTCAGCATCACCACCCTGCTCACCCTGCCGCGGAAGAACAAGCGGTCAGCTGATACCGCAACCGGGCCAACAGCCTAATTCGGCTCGTCACCGCGGTGACGACGACGGCCAGAATTAAGAACCACGGCCAGAGTTAACAACAAAGGCCGCCATCGCAATGCGATGACGGCCTTTGGCAAGTGTGACGAATCGACTAGCGACGCAATCCCAGCTTCTCGATCAGCGTGCGGTAACGCGTGATGTCGACGTTCTGCAGGTAACCCAGCAGACGGCGACGCTGACCAACAAGAAGAAGCAGTCCACGACGTGAGTGGTGGTCGTGCTTGTGCATCTTGAGGTGCTCCGTGAGGTCGAGGATGCGACGAGTCATCATCGCGATCTGGACCTCGGGGGATCCCGTGTCACCTGGGTGGGTTGCGTATTCTTCGATGATCGCCTTCTTGATACTTGCTTCAAGTGCCATAAGGTAATCCCCTCTCTAGTCGTTGCGCGGTGCCCATAGCTGAATGCTTGAGCTCTCTTTATCCGCGGCCGTTAGACGGCAACCTTGAGAGTTTAGCAGAACTGGGAGCTCGGCAGGACGAGCGGCAAAGTTAGCCCTTTACTAATTCAGCAATTGACGGACCGACGACGATCAGCATGGTTACCGTTGCCGCGATTGCCGCGGCGCCTCCAGCAACAAGCAACAAGCGATATCGCTGACGCGCAGCGTCGACTTCAGCCCGAAGTCTTTCGAACCGCGCGGTGAGCCTCACGTTCGCGTTACCTGCTGCCGGTAGAACATGCCATGACTCGAGACGAGCTGCTGTGGCTACAAGACGGTTCACCTCCCCTACGGAGTGCACCGGAGGTTCGTGGAGAAGCCAGCTCACGAGTTCTCCGAGCTGAAGCACCGGAACGGGCGGGCGCTTATTGCCATAAATGACACCGGAGGCACCCCCAATGGTCACGACGGGACGGACCCCGATGTGATCAGCACCGAGATCAGCCAACTCCTCAGCCAGGCGATCCGCCCCAATCAGGGCATCCCGAACATAGGCAACGCGGCGCCCATTGACCATAATCATCCGACCAGCGGTCACAATCTTCGCTAGCGGATGTTGCCGACTGCATACCAAGAAGACTCCAGGAGGACCGAGCACTATGTGGTCGGTATTGATCCGGTTAGTCACTCTGCGGGTCGAATGGGCAACGCACCAGTCTGCGCCTAAGGCTGCAAGGGCGACTGCCGTTTCCAGCTCGCTGAGAGCCGAAGAATAGTGCTGACGTGCCGTCGTCGAGAGGGGATTAACACCAAAAAATCTAGCCGGCGCGCTCTGACGTTCGCGCGCAGCCTGCGCTCGAAGGCAGGCAGACATCGCCGGCCCAAAACCGACTTCGGCCTCTGCAACCGCTGGTGCCCCAGCCATGGTTTCGGCACCCTCGCGCCGCTCAACACCACTCACTCAATTCCCCCACACGCCACAGGCAGAGATTAGCTGGATTCTGTGAATCACCCAACTCGGCGCATGGGGGTAGAACGGCCGTTTAGAGTTGAGAGGTGAATGTGTCCCCGCTACTCGACCTGCTGCTTATTGCGCTGCTGCTTGGGTACGTGGCCTATGGCATCTCGATAGGGCTGACCAGAAGCGTTTTCGTCATCGCGGGAATCGTCGCGGGAGTCATTGCCGCTGTATTGCTTGCGCCATCAATATCAACCTCGATTCCGTGGCCACAGCTTCGCGTCGCTCTTACTATTGTGGCCGCGATTGCTCTAATCGCAATTGGGCACGCGATCGGTGCAGCGATAGCTCGCGCACTTCGCGAGGAACTCGAAACCAGCAAACTCAGAGGCATCGACCGAGTCGCGGGGGGCATAGCCAATGGTGTCCTTGCCGCGCTAATCGTTTCGACCGTCAGCTTTAGCGTCGCGCAGCTCGGCTCACCGCTACTCTCCCGCACCATTTCAGGCTCGGCTGTCATCAGCACAATTCAGGACCTGACACCGAATGACGTCGAACTCAGAATCGCGCAATTGCGCACTGTGCTCGCCGATCAGGGCGTACCGTTCTTCACATCCAAGCTCGGAGCCGCTGGCGGGAAAATCCCGACGATCGACACTGACAGCGCAATTCTCGCCACGGCAGCCGAATCCGTTGTTCGGATCACCGGCAACGCCTACGCCTGTGGCCAAGCCCAGACCGGTACAGGATTCGTGGTTTCCGATGAACGAATTGTTACCAACGCTCATGTCGTTGCTGGCACGGAACGCCCCGTGATCGAAGCGCTAAACGGCCAAGTCCTCACCGGAACAATCGTGTATTTCGACCCGAGCGACGACCTCGCTGTAATCGCGGTACCCGGACTCAGCTCCGCTCCCCTCCCACTCGGCCGCACTGTACGCCCCGGAACTAGTGCCGCTATCGAGGGCTATCCCTACGGAGGGCCCATCACCGTCGATGCAGCACTAGTGCAGCACGTCAGCACAACCAGCAGCCCCGACATTTATGGGTCTGGCGGTTCGCCTCGCGAGGTTTACACCCTCGCAGGCCAGGTGAATCCCGGAAACTCCGGTGGCCCACTGCTCTCGCTCAGGGGGGAAGTAATCGGAGCAATCTTTGCTCGAGGTGCCGACCAAGAGAATGTCGGTTACGCACTAACCCTCACCGAGCTTCAACCCGCCGTTGATGACGCACCCGGCCTCTCCGCGACTGTGTCAAGCGGTGCGTGCATTCCGGGCTAGTCGCGCTGCTCGCTATCCGGTGATGACGACGCGGTCGAATCGAACAGCAGAGTCTCGAACGAGCCAGGGTCGCCAGGGCACGCATCGGCGGACGCGTCATCCCACATCGAAAATGCAAACCATGACCAGTCGTCGCCAAGCTTCTTGAAAACATTGCGCGGAATGACAAAGCTCACTACAGCGCCATCGATCTCAGCATCATCGACATCAAGTCGATCGCTCTTCTTGTCATCGAACTCGTACGAAGTGACGCTCTCAATCTCGCGATCATTGATCTCAACAGAGAACTGATAGGCGCGATCAGCGTCGGATCGTTCAACATAAATGCCCAACTGTGCCGAGCCAGTGGGCACAGCGGATGCCAGAGTCACGTCGACGGTGAGATCGCCACGGTCCGTCTGAGTCAGCGAGGCTTCAACAATATCGAGTGCGACTGTCTCTTCGGTGAAATCGACACAGCGCGCCCCGGTCGACTCCTCGGTTGGAGCGACAGCGGCAGATTCCGGCACTGTGAGGTCAGGCGAAACTGCGGACGGGGAAACGCCCGGCGTTGGCGCTTGAGCACCGCTGCCAGGAGTCGTCGCGGCAGCGAGCGTAATAACGATGGTCACAACAACGGCAAACACCAGAAGCGCAACAACCGCCACAATCACCGGCGCAACCGCAACACGTCGCTGCACAGGATCCAACGGAGGCTCAGAAGTCACCCAGTCACGCTAGCAGCCTCCCGAGCCCGACTTCGCAAGCGCAAGAAGCCGGTGACGATCAACAACTGTCCCGAAACATACAGCGCCATGATTACGGCATCCGAATTCCACCACGCTCCCGTCGGGGCGAACAGAGCCCAGGCCAAAGAGGTGTCTGAAACCAAGAACAGCACAGCCCCGGTCGCAATCGTGGCGCTTGTGGCAAACGCTGCGGCTGTCGATGCACCAAGCACGATTCCATAGATGGCTAGTGGAAGTAAGAAGACGCCAAGATCGTCGCGTAGCAAGAGGAGCATGCCCATCCACCACACAACAAGCCCTGTGGTTGACCAAGGGATGTGACGGGTTCGAAGGCTTCGAATAAAGAGAACGAAGTACACAACGTGGGTACACAAGCCGAACCAAGGACATGGATCGCAGAAACCGCTAGGTACGGAACAAACCAGCGCGCGGAAGGCATGGCCCCAGAATACGCTTCGCTCACGTCAATATGAAGAATTTTCGACATCATGGCGGCGCCGGAGCGTAACCCGAGCACGGTGGCGCACGGCAGCAACGCTGAGAGTAATGACGACGCCGATAGTCGCGCCGAGGGAATTGGAAAGAATATCCCGTGGATCAGACACCCTCGATGGAATGAACTGCTGCACCCACTCGATACCCGCGGTCAAACCGACCGCAAGCCCAATCGCAAGCCACCACTGCCGCTTGCCCACGAGCAAAACAAAAAACAAACCAAGCGGAACAAAGAGAGCAATGTTCGCCACGAACTCAAGATCATTGAACGTCAACCACTGTGTTGCAGAAAATCGGTCGAGGAATAGCGCGAGTCGCCAGAGCGGACCGTCGCGCTGATCAGGCGCTTGGGGACTCAAAGTGAGCCACGCCACGATTGCCAAATATCCGAACGTGGCAACGCTCAGATATGGATGTCGCCTAAACATTCATCCATCGTGCCTTACCTCGAGAGAGAAAGCGCTCGACTCGCTAACGACTCACGGCTGACTATGGATCAACGCATAAGGAACTCACATGTCGCGTACGACCGCAGAAGCGAGGATCGAGACAAGAATCCACACGGAAAGAAACAGGATGATCACCGAAGCAGCACCCCACAGGAAACGTCGCGCCGTTGCCGC
Organism: Rhodoglobus sp. G.S.23; assembly: GCF_056675935.1. Taxonomy (NCBI): domain Bacteria; kingdom Bacillati; phylum Actinomycetota; class Actinomycetes; order Micrococcales; family Microbacteriaceae; genus Rhodoglobus; species Rhodoglobus sp. G.S.23. The sequence continues at coordinate 1,179,661 of NZ_CM155237.1, read as the reverse complement.
GCGAACTTCATGATGGATCCGCACGAACGCTCGCGTTAGATTTCGTGCCTTTCGAGCGCTCTTTTGAGGTTGTGGCCATGTGTCGTTGGCTTCGGCCGCACCAGAAATGTTGGCAACATCCTCACCGGAAAGCACCGACGGGGCCGAGAGCAGCCACTGTTCAAGCTGCATCGAGGTGAGCACGTGAACGTCAGCAGCATCCTGCAAGGTGGAAACCTTAGTCGGCTCAACCAAGACAAGGACTGGCGTGACCCTAATCGTGGCGCCGAGAGCGTTGCTGAGCGACTCAGCGACGATAGTCGCAGCGGACTTGGCCTCGCGCAACCCGGGATTGACACTTTTAGCGACAATGAGTTCATCACCATTGACGGCAACTTCGTCGCCCCGGCAATTTACGACGGCAATCGCAAAGACTCCCGCGCGGCCAACGGCAAAGTGATCAAGCGAGGAAGGGCCAAGAGGAACACCGTGCAGCACATCCCAGCTGTGCCCAAGATGGTCAAGGATGGAGCCGACAAGTAACTCGCCAACGGCGCCACGGTAGTGCGCTTTGCCTTCATCAGTGAGCGGGGATACGCCAAAGGTGCGCGCCAAGCGTCCTCGTGGCGCTCGGTGTGATTGCGCTTCGATTACGGCGGCCATAGCTGACTGTCCAGCGATCCGGCCGCGAAGATCGTTATTCTGCGGCACGCAGACCCTCCAGCTCTCACATGCACCTCAATGCATGCAGAAATACGTTGGGCCGGAGGCTCCCCCGCCTCCGGCCCGACTCGTGGCGAAAACTCGCTCCCGAGTGAAGGTCCCTCCCCCGAGGAACAACTTCTAGATACATAGTGCCTAACCTGAGAATTTCATGAAACCCCCACTTTTGGGCCTACCCGAGTGGGGGTGAACAGCCGCGAGCACCCTATTTCGGTAAGGGAATACCTTCCGGGAGCCCCTCAGAAGCCACAATGCTGAGGCGCTGGGTTGGGCGCGTCATCGCGACATACAGGGCGGCAGCGCCCCGAGTTATCTCGTCAACAATGCGCTGAGGCTCGACGACAACAACCGAATCGAACTCCAAACCTTTAGATTCTCGAGGCGTCAGTACGGCGATCGGCTTATTGAGGCCCGCTGCGCCCTCACCAACGAGACCCGGAAGCGCACTGGTGAGTGCAGCAACGGTTTCGTCCGTCAGCGACTCGCTCACGATGACCGCCGTGGTTCCATCAGTAGAGATAGCCCGATCGGCATGCACTGCATCGACAACGCTCCCGGCACGACTTTCAGGGGATGTCGTCGTCACGGCTACCGGCCACGGGCTCTCCCGCACAGCCCGCGACGGCGTGATCGACACGTGATGGGCTAAAGCAACTGCTTCGGCAACCGCAACAATCTGAGAGGGGGTGCGGTAATTGACGGTGAGTTCTTCAAGCCGCCACGCGCTACCGACATGAGCCCCCAACGCTTTTTCCCAACTCGTTGCAGCCGCTGCAGCACTTGCTTGAGCCACGTCACCGACAATCGTGAACGATTTCAGAGGATTGCGACGCCCGAGGAGACGCCACTGCATGGGCGAAAGTTCCTGAGCTTCATCGACAACGATATGCCCGTAGGCCCAAGAGCGATCAGCGGCAGCGATATCAGCGGTCGACGCACGTTCGACAGCCACCTCAAATCCGTCAGCAAGGGTCTCGGCATCAATCATGCCTTCAACACCCATGTTCTCAATGGCTGCGGCCGCGTTCTCGAGGTCACGCTTGCGCTGCTGGGCGTGCTCATGCTCGGCCGCGGTGTGGGCTACATCCACTTCACCGAGCCATTCGGCTGCTTCATCGAGCAGTGCAACGTCACTGATCGTAAATGCGGCATCGCGCTCACGCAGCAGCAATTGCCTCTCCGCGGGAGTCCAGCGGGGCGTGAGACTCTCCAGCCACGCCGGCCGAGCGTAGAGATCGCTAATGAGTTTCTGAGGCGACAGGGGCATCCATGCCGTGTTCAGCGCAACCTTGACGTCGTGGGCAGTGCGGATGTCTTCGCGCAACCATTTCTGATCGGAATCGTCGATGGTGTTGCCGTGTGAACGAAGCTGTTCGGCGAGCATCCGGCTCAAAGCGGCGATCGCGGCCTTATTGAATGTCACTCGAGCAAGATTGTGGGGCTTGTGGGAATCCCACGCCTTCTGCATCGCACCACGAATGAGATCAGCGGGAACATCAAGGATTTCACCATTGATTTCCATGCGCTGAGTAGCGGTAGGCACTACCTGACGTGACCGAACAGCCCTCCTGATCAGCGCCGCCATTTCTAGCGAACCTTTAAGGCTCGCAACCGCATCTAGATCTTCGCGACGAGCATCCACACCCGGGAATAGCTGTCCGAGGCTCGCGAGCACCACGCCCGTCTCACCGAGCGAGGGCAGTACCGCTTCGATGTACCGCAAGAACGAGCGAGACGGACCGACAATCAGCACACCGGATGTCGAAAGACGTTCACGATGCGAATACAGCAGGTACGCCGCGCGGTGCAGCGCTACCGCCGTTTTTCCAGTACCTGGTCCGCCCTGCACCACCAGGGCACCGCTGAGTTCGGAGCGAATGATCGCATCTTGCTCGGCCTGGATCGTCGCGACGATGTCGCCCATCCGGCCCGTGCGTTCGGCAGTGAGGCTGGCCATGAGAGCCGCCTCGCCTTGAAGTGAGACTGCGTCGCTCTCAAGAATCTCTGAGTCAAAGATTTCATCGTCGATGCGCACAATGTTGCGCCCGCTGCTTTGGAGGTGGCGTCGAGCGCGAGCCCCGAGCGGGGTCGCGGCCGTTGCCTGATAAAACGCTCGTGCCTGAGGAACTCGCCAATCGAGAAGCAGCGGCAATTGGTCATCGTCACGAAGGCCGATTCGACCGATGTAGCGCAGCACGCGACCGCTTTCATCGCCATCGGGTTCCAACTCGAGCCGACCAAACGCCAATCTTTCGTCAATCTCGCGCAACTGGCCAACTCGATCTTCATAGATTCGGGCAAAAGCATCGCGCTCAGACCGGTTCTGATGGGTTCCTCCTGGAGCGCTCCTGCGCACAGCCTCCAGCTGTTGTTGAGCGGCATCCCGAAGCGAATCGAGTCGGCGATAGAGACCATGGACATAGTCCCGTTCCCGTTCAAGTTCACTCGATGACATTCGGGTTCCTCTCCAAATTGCGGCCTTCAATGGTACGCCGTTTTTGACTATGAAATCGCCGCCAACCTATTGCGCTTAGCGAAACTTGGTGGCACGCTGAAAGCAGTAACACTCATCGCTCACCAGAGTCGCAGGCAGTGCCGCACCGGTGGGCGATGAGTCTGTGTGGGGCTTGCAGTCCCGCAAAACCCGCGATTCTGAGCCGTCTCCCCCCAAAGTGAGACTGACGGCTTGAGTGCCTCACAACTTACGATGGAACGATGCTTCGCTCAATCGACTACTCCGGGCTGATCTATCCCGTTGACGCTCACGAGGTATCGCAATTTCGGGCACAACGCCGCGACCATTTCGGGTACTCGCAGCTGGGGATGGTCGCCAAAGTTGGCCTCGTCGCTGTCGCAGCTGTCATCTTTCTCCTCGTCGCCGGTGGCCAGATTTTCGGCGTTCTTAGCGGCATAGTTCGATCAGCGTTCGTCGAAGGCGCGGTATTCGCTGCACTACCCGCCCTTCTCTTTCTCCTCATCCTTCTGATGGTGGCGACAGGGGCGATCTATGCCGGCATTCGCGCATGGCGTCGCAACGGCGGGCCATGGTTGCGCTTCTATCGCATGAACAAGTTCGCTGAAGACAATGGGCTCACATTTGCGCCCCTCGACACCGCCATTGACTATCCAGGACTCATCTTCAACAACGGCGGCACTCGCTCTATCCGCAATCGCTTTCGCAGCAATGAGGGGCGCACACTCGACTACGGCAACTACCGCTATGTGACAGGCTCGGGAAAGAATCGCCAGACACACAACTGGGGCTTCATGGCCTTAGAGCTTGACCGGGCTCTCCCCCACATGGTTTTGGATGCTCGTTCCAATAATCAATTATTTGGTGTCAGCAATCTGCCCAAGTCGTTCGCTCGCGATCAAGTGTTGAAACTCGAGGGTGACTTCAACGAACATTTCACGCTGTACTCACCGCGCCAGTATGAACGCGACGCTCTCTACGTTTTCACACCAGATTTGATGGCGTTGCTCATTGACCACGCTGCACCGTACGACGTTGAGGTCGTCGACAAGTGGCTATTGGTCTATTCGCCACAGGAGTTCGACCTTGTTGACCCAGCGCAACACCGTCGGCTGCTCGGCATCGCCGATACTGTCGGCGCCAAGACTCTGCGCCAGTCCCGAAATTATGCGGATGAACGCATCGGCGACTCGAGCGTAAATCTCGTCGCCCCTCAGGGGCAACGGCTGAAGGGCGGCGTCTCAATCGCCGCCATTACGATGGTGGCGGTAGTTGCGGTTTTCTGGATCGGGCAGTTCGTGATCCGCCTGCTTGCTTAGCAGATCACTTCCTCATTCACGGTGCCGGCTATCCAGTCGGTGGATCCTTGCGAGGCGGATTCCCGGTGCCCATGAGGGCATGGCGTGACTCGACTACGGCCCCGAGGAGCACTGCTTCGTCAGTGGTCGCACTAATCCGGTCACGCCCCGTGATGATGCGCTGACGGGCGAACGCGAGTCGCGTCGCATCCTGAATATAGGCTTGCATCGCCACTCGCTTGTTATTGCGGGCCGCCCACGCCAGCGCGTGACGTCGGCCACTCGCCGTCGCAAGCACCGCGATCTCATCGTGATTGAACCAGCCAACGCTTGCATATTCTGCAAGCCGGTCGAACGTCATTTTTTCTTCCTGCTTGCGCAGATAAAGAACAATCACGATGGCAACGACGAAGAGCGGAAACTGCACAATGGCGTAATAGCCGAAGAAGTCATTGACAAAAAACAGTGCGCCATTCCACAGGGCGTGCAACGCGATCGCCACGGTGAGCCCCACGGCGAAGATTCCCACTCCGTGAGCGGCTCGGGTCGAGCGCGATGCGAATCCCAATGCGATTCCGGTGCACGCCGTAAACATCACGTGGGCGAACGGTGACATGAGGCCCCGGACCAAGAACATCTGGAAGATTCCTGTTCCACCGCCATCAACGCTGACGAGTTGAGTGCCGAAGTACAAGATGTTCTCGGTGAACGCGAAACCGCCAGCGATCCATGCCGCATAAACCAATCCATCGATCGGTCCATCCAAGTGACGGCGTGCGACCCAAAAGATCACAAGAATCCCCAGCGCCTTACCCGCTTCTTCAACAATCGGCGCCTGAATCGCTGCAGAGAAGAACTCGTAGGCTGGCCCAGGCCCTCCGAGAGCAGCAATGACATTCTCAATCTCTGCACCGACAATCAACGCAAGCAAGACAGCGACGCCAGCACCCCAGAGAAATGCGAAAACAACGGCAAGGCGCGGTTCTGGTTCCCAGCGATCGATCCATCGCACGGTAAAGAAGACGACAGCCAGCGGAACAACCGCCAGCACACCGCCAAGCGCGAAAGCATCCGTGCCGATGGCAGAAATCACGTAGACAACAACAAAAAGTAAGACGAACGAGAGGGCGACAACGCCCACTATCCCCAAGATAAGCAGGCCGGGCCCTTGCCGCGGAGGCGGCCCACCATGCAATTGGTTCTGCTTCGCTTCGCTAGCGACCTCGGCAGGCGCCGGCAATGGCTGCTGAGCGGCAATCCCTGCGGATGCGGTGAAATCGGGAGTCGCAGAAGGTGAATCACTCGCGGTCATAAAACGACCCTAGCGTGAGACAGCCACCTCGCTGGGGACGTCTACTGTGAGGCTTGCTGCTCCCGCAAAATGCTCAATGCCCGCGTCACTCGATCACCGAGTCCTGCGACTCGCTTCTTCGAGGAACGTTCGGCTTCGATGATGAGGCCGAGAAGCTCTCCGCGGTAGACATCTTGAGTCGACCGCACGGCTGCGCGCAACGTCAGCGAAGCGCGGGCAGCGGAAACAGCAAACTGGAGGCTCAGAAGAAAGATCACCACTGCTACTGCCAGTGGCCACGATCGCGAGGAGTCGTTGGCCACGTCAACAATCGCCGCGATGATGGCCGCTAGTGAAGCAACTGGCGCGATCAACCAGTGCGGCGTTCGCAGAATCAGTCGCACGGTTGCTAGAGGTGTTGCTGCGTCCGGCATCCGACGATCTTTGGATGCTGCATCGATGGCAGCGACTCGCGCACGAAATTCGTCAACCTGATCTTGATGCATGCGCACACCGGCAAGCTCGATGAGCTCATCACGCATGAGTCGATAGCTATCGGCAGGAGGGCGAACCACCACGACAGCGATGATCGCAATGAGCGCCACAATTAACACCACGGTGCTGAGCGCGACGATGACCCCAGCGGGGGTCTGTGTTGGATTCGCGAAGAACAAGCGTGTGCTCCAGTCAATCCCTACTGCCGTAATGACAAGGGCCAGCGCGGCAACAGGCACGATCCACGCAACAGGGTGCAACCGCACTCTCGTTCGAACACCGCGCGCTAGTCGAAGGTGGTCGAAGCGTGCCGTCGCGTAGTCAGCGATTTGAGCTGAGAATGCTACGAGCCAGACGGCCGCAAGAATGGTGAGTACTGTCCATGAAGATTCCACGGTGCGACTGTAGTCGCTTCGGCCAGCTTCGGGTCAGCGCGCCGGGCAGTACTCGGTCAAGTCGCCGCAAGCGTGATGTCTGATTTCCGCTGGTCAGTAGCCTAACGAGGTGGCACCCTTGAGTTATGTCCGCCTCCATGCTCAGCTTCGATGAACAATATCGAGCACTGTGCTCGCGGGATGCGCGGTTCGATGGGCAGTTCATCGCCGGCGTGCACTCCACAGGAATCTATTGCCGCCCAAGTTGTCCTGCTGTCGCACCACAACCGCGGAATGTGCGGTTCTATCGGACCGCGGCTGCTGCTCACGAAGCTGGTCTCCGCGCGTGCAAACGGTGTCAGCCCGACGCAGTACCAGGTTCTCCCGACTGGAACCTCAGCGACGACCTGGCCTCACGCGCGATGCGCCTCATCGGCGACGGTGTCGTCGAACGAGAAGGCGTGTCTGGACTTTCCTCCCGTTTGGGATACACCAGCCGCCACCTCACCAGAGTGCTCTCAGCAGAACTCGGTGCTGGACCTTTGGCACTCGCCAGAGCACACCGGGCACAGGCCGCACGAACGCTCCTGAGCGCTACGGATTTGAGCATTTCCGACGTCGCCTTTGCCGCAGGGTTTTCCAGCATCCGCCAATTTAACGACACAATCCAGGCGGTGTACGAAACCACCCCGAGTCAGCTGCGTACGCTAGCCAGGCGCGGCAGCTCCGCTCATCCGCACCTTGCAGAAGAACGACCGTCGACGCTAACTCTTCGACTGCCAACTCGTGCACCCTTCGACGGAGCCGGGCTCATGACTTTCTTCGCAAATCATGCAGTCGAGGGCATAGAGCTAGCCACTGAATCCAGCCTTGAGCGCGCGGTGCGCTTGCCGGGCGGAGTGGCAACAGTTCGCCTCGAACTGATAGACAACGGCCTCGTGTGCACTGCCCAGCTAGCCAGAATTTCGGATGTCGCACCGCTGGTCGCTCGAGTGCGTCGCCTCTTCGACCTCGACGCAGACTCGCACGCAATCGATCGCATCCTTTCCATCGATCCGGCACTTGCGCCCTCAGTCGCGCGGGTTCCCGGAATGCGCCTCCCCGGCAGTGTCGATACCGAAGAGACACTATTTCGCACTCTAATTGGGCAACAAATTTCGGTTGCGGCCGCGCGAACAGTGCACGCCCGCATCGCTCGCGAACTGGGCAGTGATGGCCTGTTTCCCACCTCTGAGCGGTTGGCGGCGTCTGGTAGCGAGGTACTGCGTGGCCCACGCACTCGCATTACGAGCATTCTCGCTGTCGCCGAAGCGCTTGCTTCCGGCGATCTCAATCTCGACGTTTCGACCCCTGTCGACGAATTCACAGCAAGGCTAAAGGCGATGCCGGGGATCGGCCCGTGGACCGCCGGGTACATGGCGATGCGGGTGCTCGGAAATCCCGACATCATGCTGAGCAGCGACCTCGTTGTGCGCCAAGGGGCTAGGGAACTGGGGCTTCCGGCCGCTGCTCCGGCTCTCACCCAGTATTCCGCCGCGTGGGCGCCCTGGCGTAGCTACGCCTGTATGCACTTGTGGCGATCACGCCCCGCCCAGGTAGAGCGAAAGGCGACCTCACCGTAGGCTAGACGCATGAACGCCAGACTCGTGAAACTCGCACTCGGTATTGCCATCGGCTATGTTCTCGGCGCGCGCGCCGGCCGCGAACGTTACGACCAGATGAAAGGCAAGGCAACCGAACTCTGGGAGAGCCCGCGAGTCAGCAAGGCACGCACAAGCGTCGAAGACTATGCACGCACTCAGGCACCAATCTTGCGCGACAAGGCTGAGGCCGTCGCAAAGGCTACCCCGGGATTCGTGACCAGCACGGCTAAAGAGGTCGCTGAAACCGCGCGCGAGGTTGCCGAGTCCGCGAAGGGCACGGCAAAGGAACTTGCCGAGACTGCCAAAGAGACCGCGAAGGATCTCGCTGATTCTGCCAAGGGCTCGGCAAAAGAACTCGCTGGCCGAGCTTCAACAACGGCACGGGATGCGGTCGGTCGAGTGACCCACACTGCGAGCGATGTGCGAGACAACGCCACTCACACTGCCGCCGAACTTCGAGAGCGAGGCGAAAGCGTTATCGATCGTGCTTTTGCGACAGCGGGCAAGGCGCGCGACGAAGCTCTGGCGCCCCTCGATGACGAAGACGATGACGACTCTGAGTACGACGCCCCGACCTCGAAGAAGCCCTAGCGCGCTACGACTCGTGCCCCTCAATCCGGCACACACTGGTTAACTCAGAAGACGCCTAGCCCCTCGCAGCGCGAGAGGCTAGGCGTCTTCTGTGTTGGGGCTGGCTATTCTTCTTCAGCTAGCCAGGGAAGGGTGATTGCGGAGGTCATAGGCGAAACCCCACTCAGTCGCTCAGGAGTGAGCACTCGGGCGACGTCTTCTTCTTTCATGAGCCCGGCAGAGACCACAAGTTGTGCAATGGATGCGTTCGTCGTCAGCGCTGTATGCGCGAGGGTCGCCGCTGCTGCGTAGCCAATGTAGGGAGTAAGAGCGGTAACAACTCCTACGCTCGATTCGACCTGTGCCGCGAGACGTTCCTCGTTGGCCGTGATTCCATCGATGCAGTTCTCGCGAAGAGTACGGCAAGCGTTAGTCATCCAGGCCAGCGACTGAAGCAGCGAGTGGGCAATGACGGGCTCAAAAGCGTTGAGCTGCAATTGCCCTGCTTCGGCCGCGGCGGTGACTGTGGCATCCGCCCCGATTACGCTGAATGCGACCTGATTGACGACCTCGGGGATAACCGGATTCACCTTGCCAGGCATGATCGAGGAACCTGCCTGCTTTGCCGGGAGGTTGATCTCACCGAAACCGGCTTGCGGGCCGCTGGAAAGCAATCGAAGGTCGTTGCAGATTTTCGAAAGCTTCACGGCCGAACGCTTGAGAATTCCACTCAGCGACATAAAGATTCCCACATCGCTCGTAGCTTCGATGAGGTCGAACGCGGTCTTCATCTCGATGCCGGTGGCATCCGTCAGGTGGCGTCGTACCGCTTCGGCGTACCGAGAATCGGCGGTAATTCCTGTGCCGATGGCAGTGGCGCCCATATTGATTTCGCTCATGAAGGGCAGAACGTCGGTGAGTCTGGCGTGATCTTCTTCGAGCGTATGCGAAAAGCCAGTGAACTCTTGGCCAAGGGTCATGGGCACCGCGTCTTGCATTTGAGTGCGACCGATTTTGAGAATCTTGACAAACTCGCGACCCTTGACCGCGAATGACTCGGACAGCAGTGCGTGTTCGGTGAGAAGCCGATGAACACCAAAGATCATCGCTAGCTTGATCGCGGTCGGATACACATCGTTCGTGCTCTGGCTGCGGTTGACATCATCGATGGGGTGCAGGAAGGAGTACTCGCCCTTCTGGTGCCCCAAGATTTCGAGGGCGCGGTTGGCAATCACCTCGTTGGCGTTCATGTTGGTAGACGTGCCAGCACCGCCCTGAATCACCCCGACACAGAACTCTGCCTGAAGTGCGCCATCGAGAATCTCTTGGCACGCGGTATCGATAGCGTGCGCTTTCTTCGATTCCAGAACACCGAGTTCGGCGTTGGCACGAGCCGCCGCCTGCTTGATGTGAGCCAAAGCGCGAACGAGGTCAGGATAGACAGAGATCGCACGCCGAGTTATCGGAAAGTTCTGCATTGCTCGGAGAGTGTGGACCCCCCAATAGGCATCTGCCGGAATCTCTAGCGAGCCGAGCGAATCGGATTCGATGCGGGTAGTGGTGTTGTGCGAAGAGGCATTGCTCAACTGTTGGTTCTCATCTCCGTTGACGGTTGGCACGACAAAACCTGCGTGTCACTCATGCAACCATTCTACGCTTCGGCCACGCGTGAGCCGACGGAGACCGGTGACGAGAACGTCAGTTCTTAACGGTGAGCTAATTCTTGATGGCGTCCCGCAGCAGCGCGGAAAGCGCCTGAAGTTGGATATTCGACTCCGCAATGACTTCGTCATCTGAACCGTCAAGTGCCCGTGCAGCCAATCCAGCCTTACTGTCTATGAGCTCTGCGATTCGCGCATCAATCGTGTGCGCTGCGATGATGCGCCAGGCTGTCACCGGAAGCTCTTGGCCGATTCGGTGCACGCGGTCGATCGCCTGCGTTTGCTCGGCGTTCGTCCAACTAAGTTCGGCGAGAACAACGTTGGATGCTGCCTGAAGGTTCAATCCAACGCCAGCGGCGGTAAGCGATGCAACCACTACGGAAACGTCGGGGTCATCGGCGAACGAGTCGATGGCGTTTTGGCGAGCCTTGGCGCTCTGGTCACCGCGAATCGACACCGACTTAAGTCCGACCTTGGCAAAGTGTGCCTCGGCGGTGTCCATCACATCGATGTGCTTGGCGAAAAACACAACCTTGCCGACTGAGCGAGCCAATTGCGCTGTGTAATCGGCGGCGAGCGTAGCCTTTGCCTGCCCAATTCGACGCACCATCGTAAAGACGTTCTCTCCCGTGGTTGCACTCTTTGACTCTTCGAGCTCGGCGTGAGCGACGACCCGAATCAAGTCTTCGACAGCGACATCGGGCTTGAGGTTGCGCACTCGAGTGAAGCGATCAAGGAGTCGCGCGGTGAGCGCTTGCTCTGCCGCCCGAATCGAGCGACCGAGATCATCGTCGAGTTCAACGGGAATATCGGCGATGCGTCGCGCCGGAATGTCAGCCGCGACATCCACTTTCTTTCGACGAACGATACCCATATCGATAACCGCACGTCTCGCTTCGGAGAAGAAACCGGGGTCAGCGGGGGTGAGATCTGATTCTTCGAGCTTTGCCATGAGTGGCGCGAGTGGTTTCGTCGCATCGATCCAGCCCAGGAACTGCCAGATTGCTCGGAAGTCTTCAATCGAGTTGATGAGCGGTGTTCCGGTTAGCGCCATCAAGAGCGCCTTCGGGTACGTCGCACGGATGCTGTGAGACAGGCTAAGTACATGCTTGGAACGTTCAGATTTGAGGTTCTTAATGAAGTGGGCTTCATCGACGACCATGCCTTTGAAGCCAAATCGTCCGAGCCAACCGACGTGGCGGTCGAGAACCTCATAGTTGACGATGACGACGTCGCTGAAGGCATCGACAGAATCGCCATCACCGTGAACAACAGTCGCGGTGCGACCAGGAGTCCACAGTTCCACTTCGCGTTCCCAGTTGGTCTTGACGACGTTAGGGACAACAACGAGCAATGGGTACGAGTGAGAAGCCTCCGCCGCCATCAGCGCTTGAGCCGTCTTGCCGAGTCCTGGCTCATCGGCGAGGAGGAACGTGCGGTGGCCCTGCTTGACGCGCTCGACGAAACGAGCTTGGTGCCGCATGAGATCGAGATTTCCCCGCGTGCGAAGCGATTCAGCTTCCGGCAGTTCCATTGACGCAGCACCACCGCCAGATCCGTGTTCGAAAGCCCGGAACAGAGGGTCAATGAGTTCCCAGTTTGCGAGGCGGTTTCCGTGCTCTGGCTTTGCAGCCACTGCACTGAAATCGGGAGCCAAGAAGGGGTTTGCCATTTGCATTTGACGAACGGATGCTGGCACAACTTGCTTATCGACCTGCTTGTCTACAGGCTTCGGCTCGGCGGAAATGATCAACTCTTCAGGGCTCAGCTCAACGCCAGCAGCCAACAAAAGGTCACGGCGCAGAGCTTTCGCTGCTGGCGTGATTGGGGCGGCCTCCCCGAGCATCGAAAGCAGGCTAGTGTCTCGCGCTGCGGTCTTAGCCAAGATGCCGGCGAGGCCATCAAGGCGCTTCTGCTCATTAGCTCGTTCAGACTCAGTCAGCGTTGCATCAACCTTGACTCTGGCGCGCTCTTCACGCAGGAGCAGCGCGGCGACTTGGAAGCGTGCACGGTTAGCAGGCTTAAGCGGGCCCTTTTGCACGGCAGTCTCGACTTCACGAGCGGCGCGAGCGAGCACGGGGATTACTCCGGTGTCGTCACCGGGGCGAGCGCGTCGACGTTGAGCGCCGGCTTGTCGCTGACCAGAGTTTTTGGGTCGCTTGTTGCGCTGCGAGGGATCGGTCTTTGACGAGTTGGTCAACTATTCTCCTGGCGCTAGGCAAATGCTCAGTCACACGGATCGACGGCTCGAAGACGTTGCCACGAATGGGACCTCATGCTGAGTGACAACATCCGCTCGAGTGAGCCAGACCCAACTGCGGTGCGATTGGTGGTCTCAAGGGATGCGTTACTAGTGTACGCAGAAAAACGGGATCATGTGCTACTCGAGCGAATTAACCTCGACTTTGGGTATCGGTGACGCGAACGGCGACGCCAATAACGATGAACACAAGCGCTGCGGTGTAGTGCAATCCCGCGAACAACTGAGTGTCGGCGACGACAATTGGAAACACGGGATTCCATAAAATCGCAATCGGCACGAGTGCGATCGCCCACCACCATTGGTGAGCCTGAACCACGAGCACCACGCAAATCAACGCAAGAATGCTGACAACGTAGCGAACCACTGTGAAAATCTCGGTGTCGATGATGCCCGCCCCAACGAGGAGCACGAGCACAGCGAGGATTGCTGCCGGGAGGACCACTCGGCGTGGCCTGTTGGGGTACGTAGCACTCATTAGAGCAAATATACCCGCGGCTGACTCTGCAGAGCGCTACACGCCGCCACCGCCACCACCGCCGCCACCACCGCCGGAAGAACCGCCGCCGCCGGAACCTCCACTCGAACTGCTCGACGCGCTGCCAGAGTACGAACTTGCGATCGAATCAGACATTGACGAAATACTTGAGGCAAACAGTGCACCGTTGAACGCGCCAGAACCGCTATACCAATCGGGTGAGCGTTCAGAGTAGTACCGACTCAGCTCCCCAGACCACTGCTTTTCGAGCCCGAAAAGCACTGCGTAGGGCAGGAGCTTCTCGTAGATCTTGAGCACGTCGTTGTTACCGGTCGATGTACTTTTCTCGCGCAAGGCACCTTCAGGGCTTTGCAGCATCCTCAACCGGTCCGCTTCTGCCAGCCGGATGTACAGCTCAAGTCCCTCAAGATGGTCTCTAGCTTCGGCGCCGCGCGCGGTGACGGGCGTGCGAAAGAGCAACACCAGAGTCGCTACCCCCGCGATAATCGAACCCGCAATGATCACGAATGGGACTCCGGATCCAAAGGCACCATCGATCAGCAGGACTCCGAAGAATATGACTGCGGCTATCGCGACCGCCGACACCGCAATCGGTAGGTAGCTACTCGCCGACACTGTGCGACGGAAACCGGCAGCAACGAGTCCGGAATTCTCTCGCTCCACAATTTTGTAGAGCTTCTGGCTGAGCTTCTGATCGGCCTTCGCGAGACTTCGCACCGCGCCGTGCTGCAATGACTTCCCGAAAAGCGCGCGCAATATCTCTAGTTCAGCGCCACGCACCCCCGTTGGGTCAACCAACTCAAGGAGATACTCGGTGCGCGACGAGAAGAACCCACTCGATTCCGCTTCACGAACCCGAAGCTTGCCTCGGACGGCAAACTCGAGGATTTGCGCGGCGATCGCTTTATTGCGCTTGCCAAGAAGAAGGGCTGCCGTGACGAGTGGCACGTCGCTGGGAGGCGAATATTCGGCGATGATGGTGGGCCGCCCTGCAGCGTCGGCAAGTTTTGTTCGCCGCGTACGGAACGCCCAGATGAGGCCTGCAAGAGCGCCGAGAGCACCCAACGGTTGCAGATAGCCCGAGGTTGAGGCGAAATAGGAGCTGTCTCGAGCCACAAAGGTTCCCGGTTCGAATCCCATTGCGACGGTGAGGTTCTGACCTGCGCTTAAGAGATCGTGGGAGGCAACAAAATCGTTCGCGTCAACCGAGACGATCTCGCATACCTCTGTCGATCCTTCGTAGCCCCAATAGCAGCGAGGCGGCGAAATGAGTGCATCTGCGAGCCCTTCGCCCAAGTGGATGGTTGCTGTGACTGAGCCAAACGGTTGTTGCCAACCCGTGCCGTTCGTGTCCCAGTACCATTCGTCAGCCTCAGTGTTGGAAAAGTATCGAGTGACGTCAGTTTGGTCATAACTGAAGACGTACGTTTGGGCTCCGCTGACAAACGTGTTTGCGGCACTCGTGATCAGAGTGAATCCCTCGTCATGCTCCACGTCGAATGGTCGAGGTTTGCCGGTCTCGTCTGTCACCGAAATATTGGCTAGGTTTACCGGCACACCCTGGTAGTAATCAGGGATCGCTCGCCGCATCCCCCGGTTCTGGTCTGCCGGAAATACCGCAACAAAAGTTTCGACCGTGGAAAGCGTCGAATGACCTTCGCTATCGCGATCAAGAAAGAACTCGGCGTCATAACTATCGAATACGAAATCGTCGAGACCGGCGCTCACGATGCTTGTAGGGGGATCTGTGAGAGCGTGCGCGTTCGGCGTAGTCGCTGCCGTGGGTGCTGCGGTCGCCATCGTCGGCGGCAGAATCATCCCGATTGCCCACAGGAGGGCTCCGGCAAGCACCAGATATCGGCGTGCTCGATGACCATTGGCCGCCAGCTCCAGTCGAGTCACAGTCTTCCTTCCTCACGCATTACGACCCCCGGGTGGGGGCAATCACCGCCCAGCTCTCGATAGAGTCGACGTATGAAGAGTGCCTTGGCTGTCGAACACCTGCAACAGCTCGTACAAATCCCTACAGTTTCCCGCGAGGATGTGGACGCAACTGAGTGGGCAGAATTTACCCGCTTCGCTTCAGCGCTGCGCAAACTCTATCCACTGTGCCACAGCCGTCTCGAACGTGAGACAGTGCTTGACTACTCCCTTATTTTTCGCTGGCGCGGACGTGCATCGACAGAACCGTCAGTGCTCTTGGCCCACTACGACGTTGTTGCCGCTCCCCCTGAAGGATGGAAGCGGCCGCCGTTTGCCGCTGAACTCAGCGGCAAAGGCGAAGAACAATTTATCTGGGGGCGCGGAACGCTCGACAACAAGGGCTCGGTCGTCGCCATCCTCGAAGCCGTCGAGTCTCAACTCGAAGCTGGCCTAGTGCCGTCTCAAGATATCTACCTGTGCTTTGGCCACGACGAAGAAACACACGGCACTGGGGCTTCAGCGATTGTGGATCTGCTCGAACAACGCGGAGTGAAACCCGTCTTGGTGCTCGACGAAGGCGGCGCGATTGTTGACGACGTCTTCGATCAGGTCACAGCCCCCATGGCAGTTGTTGGAGTCGCCGAGAAGGGTACGGCTGCCTTGCGTTTGACTGTCGACCAGTCAGGCGGACACGCCTCAACGCCACCACGCACTCCCGCCGCTGTTCGACTCGCTCAAGCGATAATTCGTCTCAATGCTCGTCCCTTTCCCACCCATTTGACTTCGACAGGCTCAGACTTGCTTCGCACTCTCGGCGAGCATGCCGGGGGCTTCAGCGGCTTCTTGCTGCGCAATGTGTCGTGGACACGGGGGCTCCTCGTGCCCATTCTGGTGCGCAAGAGCGACGAGCTAGCCGCAATGTTGCGCACAACTCAGGCCGTAACAATCCTCGAAGGCGGCCACGCCGTCAACGCGCTGCCGGAGCGGGTCAGCGCCATCATCAACGTACGAATCGCTGTCAACTCCACCCTCGAAGCGACTCTCAAACATGTGACAAGGGCAGTAAACGACAAGCGGGTCAGAATCACGGTCGAGTCCCCCGGTGAGCCGTCTCCCGTCTCGCCGACTACGGGGTTGGCTTGGGAATTGCTTCGCTCGACAATTGAGAAAAGCTTCCCGGGAACGATCGTGACGCCCTATGTGCAGAACGGTGCAACAGACAGTCGCCACTTCACACGCATTAGCCGCGGAGTCTATCGATTTACCCCGTTTGCGATGGCACGCGAGGTTCGCGATACACTTCACGCCCGAAACGAGCGGATGCTCGTGAGCAGCTACCTCGCCGGCATCGACTTTTATCGAGCCCTCATCGCCTCGCTTTAGCCTGCAACTCGCACTCCCCTAGCGAATGGCAGATCCTCGGGGTCGGTGAACTCGCGAGCGATCCACTGTCCCAACTCTGCCGGTCTGTCGGTGACGATTCCGTCAACGCCCAACGAGACCGCATCCGACCACGTCTCAGAATCGTTAAGGGTGTAGATGAGTATTCCGAGGCCAGCATCATGCACCCGCTGCACTAATTCAGGATCAGCCGTAATCGCTTTTTTGCTTGTGACGAGAGCAACTGCGCCCGCTGCTGCGGCCAGCGCTCCTGGGTCACCGACAATGTCGCGCACAATAAGCATGCCTGGCAGCTCGGGGTTGACGCGCTGCAGTGCTCGCAGTGTCATGATGTCGAAGCTTCCGATGATGACATGATCGCTGACACCATGACGCGCGATGAGGTCAGAAATCAGGGAAACCTGTTCATCAGTCCACGATCCTTTGAGTTCGAGGATGGCGTTCTTTGTAGACCAGCGAAGCAAATTGAGAAACTCTTCCAGCGTGGGAACTGACGCCCCCGCAAAGGCTTCACCAAACCACGAGCCAGCATCAAGCTTGGCAAGCTCTTCATAGCTGTAACCCCAGACGGGGCCAGTGCCGTTTGTTGTGCGATCGACTGTCCAATCGTGCATCAGTACCGGAACGCCGTCGGCAGTGAGTTGCACGTCAGTCTCGACGTAGTCTGCTGCGCTGTTGAGCGCGTGACCGAGCGCCTCGAGGGTGTTCTCTGGCGCAATCATTTTGTCGCCGCGGTGCCCGGCGATGAACGCGGCCTCTCCTGGCGCACGAAGGGATGAGAAAGCACCGGCGGCATGAACGCGGCCGACGTTAGCATTCAGCACGAGAGCGAGAGTAATTGCGGAAACGAGGGCGACGGCGAGGGTCACTCTTCGCGCTCGTTGGTCTCGATAGTGAGGTGCCGGGTTCTGCGATGTCGCCATTGACTCGCCATCCTTTGTCGGGTTGCCGTACGTTCACGGTGACCCCACTATAGCGAGTCTGTTATCAATCCGTTACCTAATGCGCAGATTCTTTTGCGCGTGTCTCGATGGCCGCACGTCGCGGAATCGACGGCACAGCTCCATTGCTCTCGACCGAAATGGATGCCGCCGCCACAGCAAATCGTAATGCTGCATCCGCCTCCATTCCTTCAACGAGGCCCGCCGCGAAAGCACCACAGAACGTATCCCCAGCGCCCGTGGCATCAACTGAAGTCACACGATGTGCCGGGACAACAATCTGATCAAATCCAGTGCGGTGCAAGGAAGCACCCTTCGAACCGAGAGTCACAATCACTGTTGGCACCAGCGAGAGAAGGCGCTCCCCCAGGCCGTCGAGTTCAGGGTCCAAACCGTTATCACGTGCCAGCTCGGCAGCTTCATGCTCATTCACAATTAGTACATCAAGAACGTCAAGCAGCTCTTGAGGAAGCGTCTGAATGGGTGCAGCGTTCAGAATGACCAGAGTGTCAGCCGCCTGAGCGATTTTTGCCGCCTCGACGACTGTGGCTAGCGGAATTTCCAACTGCATCACGAGAGCCGACGCCGCCGTGATCGCTGCCGCATCCGCACTGCTGAGAGCCACAATATCGCCGTTAGCTCCCGGCTCAACGATGATCGTGTTCTCGCCCGTTCCGTCAACAGCAATCAGTGCTGTGCCGGTTGGCTTGGGCGAGGTGCGTAATTGGGCTATATCAATCAAATCGTCGCCCATTCCCGCGCGCACCATCTCGCCGAACGTGTCTGCGCCGACGGCACCCACGAAGGTGGTTTGTGCTCCGGCGCGAGCTGCAGCAACGGCCTGGTTTTGCCCTTTGCCGCCAAGCGCAGTGCTCAGACCGTGCGAAAGTACGGTTTCTCCCGGCGAAGGGATGCGCTCAACGCGAAAAACCTGATCAATATTTGCACTGCCGACAACGACGATTCCAGACATTAGTCAAATGTATCGCAGTCGGGTCATTAGCCAAGCGTGGTCAGTCAGCGGTGTTCGATTCTGCTGCAGCAACGATCCGATTTACCATGCCGCTGAAAATCACACCATGGAAGGGAAGAATCGCTGCCCAATAGAGGCGGCCGCCCAAACCGCTAGGAAAAAACACTGCGCGCTGGCGGTACAGCGATCCGGTAGCGCCATCCGGTTTAACGGTCAATTCGAGCCAGGCTCGACCCGGCAGTTTCATTTCGGCCCGCAGCCGAAGACTGTGACCATGGTCGATGCTTTCAACCCGCCAAAAGTCGAGCGCGTCTCCAGTATTGAGAGTACTCGGATGACGACGTCCGCGCCGCAAACCAACTCCGCCAACCAGCTTGTCTACCCAGCCCCGCAACGCCCACGCAAGAGGGAACGAATACCATCCGTTCTCACCCCCAATTCCTTCAACTACAGCCCAGAGTGCTGCTGGCGATGCCGGAGTGCTTCGCTCTCGCAGATCGGTGTAGACAGTGTGGCCCGTCCATTCTGGATCACTCGGGATCGGGTCGCTCGGAGCCCCAGCGACGGTGGCGTCTTGCCAACTGGTCGCGACTTCCCCGTCGCGCATCTTCACTAGAGCTAAACGCACCGAGGCCCGGTAACCCGTAAGCCCGCCCGGTGGCTTGGGGATGAAGTCAGAGACAGATTCATCGCGCACAATGCAATCAAACTGAAGAGACTCGATGATCGGCACCGCGAGCAACCGGGGAATGGGAGTCACCAGGTTTACCCACTGCGACGCGAGCCACGGCGTTAGCACCGGCAACGAGGCGATGGGGCGCTGGTGCAGGCCAGCTTCGAGAGCATAGCCGTTCATCATTTGGCCGTAGCGGAGCACATCTGGGCCGCCGATATCGAAGCTACGGTTGAGATCTTTATCCAATTCGAGTGCCGCAACTAGGTAGTAGAGCACGTCTCGTACGGCGATCGGCTGGATGAAGTTGCGCACCCACTTCGGCGCTGGCATGTAGGGCAACACCTCGGTGAGGTGACGGATCATCTCAAACGACGCCGAGCCTGAACCAATCACGACACCAGCGTTGAATGCGATCGTGGGCACGCCGGAGTCCATCAGGATCCGACCCACCTCAGCGCGACTGCGCAAATGACGACTCAGCTCGCTAATGTCGCCTTCAGGGTGAAGTCCGCCGAGGTAGACAATTCTCGATACTCCGGCGCTTTTCGCTGCCACCGCCACGTTATTGGCGGAGAGCTTCTCGGTCGCTTCAAAATCGCCCTTAGCCCCCATGGCGTGCACGAGATAGTAGAGCGCGTCGATATCGGCGACAGCAGTGGTCAGTGTCTCGGCATCGGTGAGATCACCGATTACGGTCTCCACGTCGTCCCGCCACGGAACGTCACGCAGCTTGCGAGGGTTGCGCACAAGCACGCGCACGGAGTGCCCAGCATCTATCAACCGAGGAACGAGTCGGCCACCCAAATATCCTGTTGCTCCAGTTACAAGAACGCGCATGTCAGAACTCTAAACAGCGCAACTGAGAACCAGCGCACAGAGGCTGAACGCTCGCGGCCAGAATGTCAGCTTCGAGCTCGTCTTCGCCACACCACAAACCAGACGCCGGCGCTAAGCAAGAGAATTCCGGCGAAAACAGACCACGCGATCCAGGTCTGATCTGGTCTGTCGCCGTACACGCTCGCCTGCAATTCTTCGCGCGACATGGTCGACGGCGATCTCGAATCAGCGTCTTCGCCCGCATCGGCGGATGCCGTTGGCGACGGTGAGATCTCGGCATCCTCAGCGGCTTGAGCGGCAGCTCTCTCAGCGGAGCTCGGAGCGTCTTCCTTCGGAGCTTCGGCTACAGGAGCAGGTTCTGTTTCAACGGCAGGCGCCGGGGCTGGCGCCGGGGCCGGGGCGACCGCGGCCGCCGGCGCTGCTGGTCCGGTGTGCCCAGCGTAGTTCGCAAAGACTTGCACACCCCACGTTGTTCCGCCGCTCTCGTAAAACGCGATGCCAACGTCGGTGAACGACCCCAGAATGTTTGCCTTATGACCTGGGGACCCCATCCAGCCATCGTGCATCGATTGAGCGGTGCGGTAGCCCTGAGCAACATTTTCCCCAGCCTTGTTCCAGCCACTAGGGATTTGGCTCGAATAATGGGGATTGTGTGACATCGAGTTATTCGCGGCCATGTTTTTTGCCCAATCGAGAGCAACAGCATCCATCGCTGAACTACGAATCAGACCAGCCTGACCCACATTCCACCGTGCTTGATTCACCAAACTGTGAATGGTGTCGGCGGGAGCAGCGCTGGCCGCCGCCGCGTTGGCAACCGGGATCACGACGACAGCGATCAGTAGCGCGAAGAGCGCGGCACCGATACGCGAGAAAGTGCGGCGTGAAAAGACCATTACCCAGCAAGTATCCGCAGATAATCGTCTAGATCAAGCTTCACGCCGCACTTCTCGGCTAAATCAGAGACTTCGTGTGCCACACCGTCTTGGTCTCAGTCCACTGCACAACACGCTCAATTGACGGCGCCGGAACACCGATAACCGGTCCGGATACGCGCTTGAGAGTATCTGCTGCGGCGATTTGAAGGTCAACCCACTCGAGCTGTTCTGCTCCGGCGAGGTCGAGACCATTGACATCCGCGTGGCTCGCAAGCCACGGCGCGATCTCGGCCGGTGACCCCGTGAGGATATTGACGACGCCACCGGGAACGTCGCTCGTCGCGAGAACCTCAGAGAGGCTGATCGCGCTGAGCGGGGCGTTCTGGTGAGCAACCACGACAACCGTGTTTCCGCTGACGAGAGCCGGAGCAATGACACTCACGAGGCCCAACAACGACGACGAATCCTGCGGAGCCACAATGGCGATAACGCCACTCGGCTCAGGCGTTGAGAGGTTGAAGTACGGCCCTGAAACGGGGTTACCGTTGCCAGCGACCTGCACGTACTTATCGGCCCAGCCGGCATACCAAACCCAGGCGTCAATCGCCGTGTCGAGCTGCGCCGTCGCTGCCGACTTCGACAGCGACTCCGTTGCCATGAGCTCGTCGATGAACTGCTCGCGACGACCCTCCAACAGTTCGGCGATGCGATACAGCACCTGGCCGCGGTTGTAGCCCGTGGCCCCCGACCAGCCGCTGAATGCTGCGCGGGCGGCGACTACGGCATCCCGAGCGTCCTTGCGGCTTGCCAGGGCAGCGTTCGCGAGGAAGGCGCCCTTCTTGGTTGCTACCTCGTAGGTGCGACCGCTTTCGCTGCGCGGAAACTTGCCACCGATGTAGAGCTTGTAGGTCTTAGGAACCGTGAGACGGGTCATTTCTTGCCACCTTTCGTGACGGCGGGCGCGGCCCATCCAGCGGATTCTAGGTAAGCGGCGAGTCCGTGACGGCCACCCTCGCGGCCGTAGCCACTCTCCTTGTAGCCACCGAACGGCGACGCAGGATCGAAACGGTTGAAGGTGTTGGCCCAGATGACACCGGCGCGCAGCTTGTCAGCCACAGCGAGGATGCGCGAGCCCTTGTCGCTCCAGATGCCCGCAGACAGCCCATAGGGCGTGTTGTTGGCCTTGGCGATGGCCTCGGCCGGCGTGCGGAACGTCAAGACACTCAGAACGGGCCCGAAGACCTCTTCGCGAGCGATGCGGCTCGAGGTCGACACGTTCGTGAAGATCGTCGGGGCGAACCAGAAACCGTTCTCAGGGATCGCGCAGTCGGCAGTCCAACGCTCGCCGCCTTCAGCTTCCCCGATGTCGCTGAGTTCGCGGATGCGGTCGAGCTGACCCTTGGAGTTGATTGCACCGATATCGGTGTTCTTATCAAGCGGGTCGCCCATTCGGAGGGTCGACAATCGCGCCTTGAGGCGGTCGACGACGTCATCGTGAATGTTCTCCTGAACCAGTAGGCGCGAACCTGCACAGCAGACGTGGCCCTGGTTGAAGAAGATGCCGTTGACGATTCCCTCGATGGCCTGGTCGATTGGCGCATCATCGAACACGATGTTTGCTGCCTTGCCACCGAGTTCGAGAGTGACTTTTTTGCCCGTTCCGGCAACCGATTTGGCGATCGCACGGCCAACGCCTGTTGACCCGGTGAAGGCGACCTTGTTGACGTCCGGGTGATTGACGAGCGCCTGGCCCGTGTCGCCGGCACCGGTGATGATGTTGACGACACCTTTCGGCAGGTCAGCCTGCTGCAAGATTTCAGCAAAGATCATTGCGCTCAACGGAGTAGTTTCGGCCGGTTTGATCACGACGGTGTTTCCCGCCGCAAGCGCCGGAGCGATCTTCCACGCGAGCATGAGCAGCGGGAAGTTCCACGGGATCACCTGAGCGGCAACACCGAGCGACTGCGGGTTCGGTCCGAGACCGGCGTAGTCGAGCTTGTCAGCCCAACCGGCGTAGTAGAAGAACCAGGCAGCAACGAGAGGCACGTCAACGTCGCGGCTCTCCTTGATCGGCTTTCCGTTGTCGAGGCTCTCGGCAACAGCAAGCTCACGAGCTCGCTCCTGCACGAGGCGCGCAATACGGAAGAGGTACTTGCCGCGGTCTGCGCCCGACAGCTTCGACCACGTGCGGTCGTAGGCCTTGCGGGCTGCAGCGACTGCGACATCCACATCAGCGCTGTTGGCGTTGGAGATCGAGGCGATCTCCTTTTCGGTTGCCGGTGAGATCGTGCTGAACGCGTCTCCGCGGCCATCCACAAATTCACCATCGATGAAGAGACCGTAGTGCTTCTTCAAGTGCAGAACCGAAGTGGACTCTGGAGCTGGCGCGTAGTCGAGAAAGCTTGGTGCTTTCACGCTTAATGCTTTGTCATTCTCAGTCATGGTGTGCCTTAGTCAATCGTGACGTAGTCGGGGCCTGAGTAGTGGCCGGTAGTGAGCTTCTGACGTTGCATGAGCACGTCATTGAGAAGACTGGATGCTCCGAAACGGAACAGGTGCGGCTGCAACCATTCCTCGCCGACAGTCTCAGCGACTGTGACGAGGTATTTGATCGCGTCTTTAGAACTGCGGATGCCGCCTGCTGGCTTCACCCCGATCTTTTCGCCGGTGAGCAAGTGCCAGTCGCGCACAACCTCGAGCATGAGGAGGGTGACGGGCAGGGTTGCGGCGGGCGAAACCTTTCCGGTGGAGGTCTTGATGAAGTCTCCCCCGGCCAGAATTGCGAGCCAGGATGCACGGCGCACATTGTCGTAGGTGTTGAGTTCGCCGGTCTCCAAGATCACCTTGAGGTGAGCGTAGGTGCCGTTCTCGCGGCGGCACGCTTCTTTGACAGCGACGATCTGGTCGAAGACAACACCGTACTTGCCCGAGAGGAAAGCGCCACGGTCGATAACCATGTCGATTTCGTCTGCGCCGTTAGCTACGGCTTCCTTGGTGTCCATGATCTTGATCGGCAACGATGAGCGTCCGCTCGGGAACGCGGTCGCGACGGCGGCAACGTTGATTCCGTTGTCTGAACCGTTTGACCAGGATGACCCGAGGGCTTCAGCCGCGTACGGGACCATGTCGCCATAGACGCAGACGGCAGCGACCTGAGGGGTCGACGCATCCGAAGCATCCGGCAGTACAGCCTTGGCCGCGAGCGAGCGAACCTTGCCAGGGGTGTCTGCGCCCTCAAGAGTGGTGAGGTCGATGAGTTTGATGATGGTGTCGAGAGCCCATGCCTTCGACGTGGTCTTGATGGAACGCGTTCCCAGACCCGCTGCGCGCTGCTCAAGCCCAACAGCGTCAACGCCCGAGAGTCCTTCAAGGTGAAGCTTGAGAGATTTCTCGGTCAGATCTGCTCCGATGAGATTGACCGCGCGCTCAGCAGGTGCGAGCGCGATGGCCGATTCGATTGTCATGTGGTTTCCTCCAGAAGGGCGTGCGCTGTGGCCTCATCGGTGACGATGACGGAACACAGCCCACTCGTAACGACGGCGCGCGCGACGTCATGTTTAGCGTCGCCAGCGACGACAAAAATTGCGTGATCTGCTGCACGAAGCTCATCAAGACCGATACCGACAGTGCGCTCGTCTAGAGCAGAGTCAACGATCTTGCCAGCGCTGTTGATGTAACGACCAACCACGTCGCCGACGGCTCCCTTAGAGACGAGGTCATCGACATCGTTCTCGGTCAGGTAACCACTATCGACGTGGACCGAACTAGCACCAGCAACACCGGCACTATACAAATAGGCGGATGCCGAAGCACCCAATGCGCGAACGCTAGCCACAGCACGGTCGCGTTCTATCGCACGCTTCGTCTCGACCTGCTCCAGAATCGCGGGGATCGGCAGCAGCGTCGCTTGACCGTGCCCCTTCTGGGCGATGGTGACAGCAGTTTGGGCTGCGGTTCCCTGCTTACTGTTGAGACTCACACCGCCGTTGATCTGCACGACCTGCACGCCAACGGTCCAGCCGGGAGCAAGTAAACGAGCGACCTCGTCGAGCGTGCGACCCCAGCTGACGCCCAGAGTGCGCGGAACGGGGCGAACAGCGGCCAAGTAGTCGGCAGCCGCTTGAGCCACGCGAGGGTTGACCTCCTCGTCGTCCGCGGGCAGCGGAACCACGACCGCATCTTTCAGACCGAAGCGGTCTCGCAACTGCCGTTCGACATCCAGCCGCCGAGCGCGGGGGTGAATGATCTCGATGCGCACGATTCCTGCTTCGCGGGCACGAGTGAGCAGTCGGCCCACTTTCCAGCGGGTAATCCCGAGAAGAGCTCCGACTTCGTCTTGAGTCTTGTTCTCTTCGTAATAGAGCTCGGCAACACGCACGGCCAAGAGCTCGGTTGATTCGTCCACTGCTGCCTCCTCCCTCAACGATAGAGTTCCTCGACGCCCGCTGCAACATATGCAGTTGCATCTGCTCAGATGAGCATTGAATACCACTGGGCGATGCGCACAAGCGCAGCCAACACCCTCAAGCTGAATGCCACACGAAAGTCATCAGGTGAACCACGATCACCACGGACACCCAATAAGGTGGATGCCGTGACCACCACCACATCGAATCGTTATGCCCTCGCCATCGACATTGGCGGAACCAAAGTCGAGGCTGCCCTCGTAGACCCGAACGGTGTCGTTCTCGCGACGAGCCGCTTCCGAGCCCCCACGGGCCGCGCATCATCGAGCGAGCAACTCGCCGAGAGCGTTCGCACCGTCGTGCGCCAGTCGACTGCCGCCCTCCCCGATGGCGCTGAACTTCTGGGCGCTGGCATCGGTAGCGCCGGGCCCATTTCGGTATCGCGCGGCGAAGTATCGCCCCTCAACTTGCCGGCCTGGCGAGACTATGGCGTGCGCGCCCTCGTCGAAGCAGAGCTCCCCGGCATCTCCGTTGCGCTGCGTGGCGACGGAAACTGCATCGCTCTCGCTGAACACTGGATCGGCGCCGCTCAGGGAGTGAAGTACTTCATGGGAATGGTCGTCTCGACCGGTGTCGGTGGAGGACTCATCCTCGACAACCAGCTCATCGACGGCCCCACCGGCAACGGCGGCCACTTCGGGCACGTCGAAGTCGGCGGCGAGGACACCCAGTGTGGCTGCGGCGGCACCGGCTGCGTAGAAGCTGTGGCTTCCGGGCCCAAGACTGTCGAATGGGCACAAGCTCACGGCTGGAACGGCAGCACGGGAGAAGAGCTCTCGGCTGATTACGCTGCCGGAGATGAGATCGCAATTCGCGCCGTTCGCCGCTCGGCACGCGCTGTCGGCCACGGAATCGCCTCGGCTACCGCTCTTGTCGACCTCGAACTTGTTGCGATCGGTGGCGGCTTCTCCCACGTCGCCGCCGACTACATTGACCTCGTCGCAGAAGCGATCACCGACCGCGCGCCGTTCCCGTTCATCACGAAGGTGCGCGTTGTGGCGTCAGGTCTCTCAAGCGACGGCCCGCTGATTGGCGCCGCCGCTCTCGTTCATCACCCCGAGCGACTCAGCAATTCCGCGCTGCAGAGCTAAAGGTCTAGTCCGCGAGTTCGCCAACGGGAATGCGTAACTCATCTTCGACGAATCGCGGCCGAGTCAGCCAGAATGCGCTGATGATGGCAAGCAAGCTAGTGGCGAGCAAGAACATCAGGGGCGCAACCCACCCACCAGAAAGCTCTCGAACTAGCGCGACAGCGAACGGGCCGAGCGCGCCGACGGTGTAGCCAACGCTCTGCACGAAACCGCTGAGAGCAGCCGAGGCGTCATGACTACGGGTGCGCAGGTTGATCAGCACAAGGCTGAGCGGGAACATGATGCTGCCAATTCCCACGAAAATAACCCACAGCCAGGTCGCAACAGTGGGAGCAAAGGCTAGCCCAAGGAAACCTGCGGCACCGGCCGCTACTCCGCCAAGCATGAGCAGACCGACGTTGGAGATTCGGCTGACCAGAATCGGGCTCACAATGCCCAGCGGAATCCCGATGAGCCCGAAGAGCGACAGCATTGCGCCAGCCTCTACAGGAGTCATTTCGGCGGACTCAATAAGAATTTCAGGAAGCCAAGCGAAGAACGAATAGAAGCTGATCGACGAGACAGCGAAGGCAATCGTGATGGCCCAGGCCGTTCTCGAATGCGCCATTGACCACACCGAAATACTGTCCGACGTCGGCAGGAGTGCTTCTTCACTCGCGACAGTGCGACGAGCATGACGTCCACGCGCCCACAACAGGAGCCACGGCACTAGCGCAGTAAGGGCCAGCAGAGCCCACACCGCCACCGATACACGCCATCCGGCAACCTCAGCCACCGGAGCAGCAAAGAACGCCGGGATCGCGGCACCCAGCGAGACGAGCATGACATAGCCGCCGGTAACCGTGCCCAAGCGATCAGGGAAGTACTTCTTTACGGCGGGAGGCAACAGGATGTTTCCGATTCCCATTCCTCCGAGAGCGATGATGCTGCCAAGAGCAAGCATGACGAAGTCATCGCTGACGGCGCGGATGCTCGAACCCAAAACCATCGCCATTGCCGCGATCAGCAAACTCGCATCAAGCCCGCGAGCACGAGCAAGTGCCGGTGCACCAAGGCCGGCAAGGGCGAACGCAACAGGGGGAAGCATTCCGAGCACTCCGAGACCCAAGCTCGAGAGCGGGATGTCGTTTTGAATTACCCCAAGAATCGGAGAAATTGCGGCGACGGCGGTGCGCACATTGAGGGCGATAAAGAGAATCCCCAGGAGGGCGAGAATGCGGCCTCTCCAGAGAGTGCGCGCGCTAGTAGTCATTCGAACTACTCTACTTCCCGTTAACCCCTCCCTCTACGATGATGGGTACAGTCGACAACTCGTGCTGGCTGCACGCCAAGGAGACACTCATGGGAAACAGCGGATTCGACCTCGGGGACATCGGAGATGTTGTCGGCGGTTTGGTTCAGGGTAAAGGTCTCGATCTCAATGCACTCGAGCCAATCTGGGAAGGCATCCAGCCCACGCTCCAGGGCCTCGATACCGACACGATCCTCGACACGATCGGCAACTGGGCGAAAGACCTCAATCTGCCCCTCATCGGCGATGTACCCGATGACATTGTCGAGAACCTCAAGAATGGCGTTAAGGTGCCCCTCAACAAGCTCATCAAGGGCTAGCCTCAGCAACTACTTCTTGGGCGTCGCTTTCGCGGGGACGCCCAAGATGGTTCTCACGGTGTCTTCATCGCGGCCCATCTCCTCGACGAGAGAATCAATCGACGAGAACTTCACCATCCCGCGAATGAACTCAACAAACTCAATTTCGACTCGCTTGCCATAGATATCGAAGTCCTGATCGAGCGCATGGGCTTCAACCTGCTTCGCCGCCACGCCCTCAAACGTCGGATTGTTGCCGATCGATACAGCCGCCGCGAAACGTGTGCCGTCGACTATGAGCCAGGCCGCATAGACGCCATCCGCCGGAATAAAGCCTTCGGGCAATCGCTCAAGATTTGCTGTCGGATAACCCAACTCGCGACCGCGCTGCTGACCGAGAACAACGACACCTCGCACCGAATGCAGCGCCGTCAGAATGCGACCAGCTTCAGCGACCCGGCCATCAGCAAGTAGCTCTCGCACAAAGGTCGACGAAAGACGACGACCTGCCTCGAGCTCGATATCGTCGATGACGATGACCTCAAAACCGTGTTTCTTGCCCAGCGACCGCAGTAAATCGACGTCGCCAGCGCCGCGTGCACCAAAACGGAAATCTGCACCAACAAGAACGACGCGAGTCTGCAGAGCACCCGTCAGCACTGTCGTTACGAACTCTTCAGCGCTCACCTCGCTCAGCGCACGATCGAATTCCAGAACAAGAGTCGCGTCAACGCCAGTCGAACCAAGTCGTTCTAGCTTTTGCTCAAGGCTCACGAGCGGCAGTGGACACGCCTCGGGGTTCAACAAACTCATCGGATTACGATCGAAAGTCACCACAACAGAACGCAGGTCCCGCTCGGCGGCAATCTGCTGCAATCGCTCAAGAACCGCGCGATGGCCACCATGAACACCATCAAACTTGCCGATCGTTATAGCAACCGCACCAAAATCATCCGGAACAGCGTCGATCGATTCGAACAACTCCATGTCAGCGATTCTCCCGAGGTTTCTGCACCCGATACAGCCAGATGAGCCCAAGAACAGGAAGGATAAGCGGCACGAACCCGTAGCCAGCCCCGAATGACGACCACACCGTATCTGCGGGGAACAGAACAGCGTCTACGAGACTGAGCGTGCCAATGATCAGTACACCGACGAGTTCGAAAACGATTGCCACCACGGCAACCCTGAACCAGAGCGCTCCGGAACGGACAAGAGCAATCGTCGCAACAATATAGACAAGTCCCGCGAGCGCAGACAGAAGATACGCGACAGGCGCGTCATCGAACTTCGTTGCGATCTGAAAAAGCGACCGCGCGGTGGCCCCCAACGCCATAACGGCATAGACGGCGATAAGCACGCGGCCAAAACCGGTGGCGGTGGAAGAATTCTGGCTAGTCATCGCTTCAACTTTAGGCGCTCTGGGCTAGGCCAATTGCACAAACCAGATTTGGCTCATCCGGTAGACCATCACAGCGATTGAGAGGCACGCGACCCCCAACACAACGCTGCTCCAACGATTGCGTTCGATCAGTCCCCACATCACTGCAGCCGGCGGGATCAGGATGGCGGAGACCAGATAGATCCAGAACTCTAAGCCACTGCCCGTTGCCACATTTCCGAACGCTGGGGCGACAATCGCCATCACGAGCTGCACGGCCAAGAGCGCTTCAACGAGAAGCGTGGCACCCAGCGTGTAGTCGTTGGGCTTCACTCCCGCGAAACCAGCGACTATTGCCGCGGTGCCGGCAAGCACCGCCACGATCACTTGCACCCACACAAACCATTCAACCATCGTGCGGGGAACCTTCCTGGGGAACTGCTGCGGCATCCGCCGGAAAATTCGACAGGATGCGGGTGCGGCCATTGACGACTTCTGCAAGACCGACGAGCCGGCCCCCAGAGTTCACAACAGCGAGCGGGCCGGAGCCAACGGGCCCAAGCGGAATCTGCTGGCCCCGCGAGAGTTCGAACGCTTCTTCATCACTGATCTTGACAGTCTCAAAAAGGGTGCCAGCAACCTGAGCGGGAGCAACGAGCTGCTGTTCGAGATCATCCGAGAGCGTGCTCGCCATCTCGACAGCGAATGGCCCCACTTTGGTGCGTCTCAATACAGTGAGATGACCGCCTACTCCCAGCACCTCACCAACATCGCGCGCTAGCGCTCGGATGTAGGTTCCCGAGGTGCAGTCGACTCGAACCTTCACATCAATGAATTCGTCACGCACGATCTCGAGCACCTCGAAAGCGGATACCGTCACCGCGCGTTCTGCCAACACAACCTCTTCGCCGGAACGAGCAAGCGTGTAGGCGCGCCGACCGCCAACTTTGATCGCGCTGACCGAGCTGGGCCGCTGCATGATGGGGCCCGTGAATTGCGCGACCGCTTCGCCAATAGCGTCATCGCTGATCGCGGCAAGTACTGCAGCATCCGCGGGCGCTGAAAGCTCGCCATCGGCATCATCAGTATTCGACGAAGCGCCAAGCCGAATCGTTGCCGTGTACTGCTTGTCGAGGCCAACCAAGTAGGTCAGAAGCCGAGTCGCATTGTTCGCGCCGAGCACGAGAAGACCCGTGGCCATGGGATCTAGAGTGCCGGCGTGGCCAATCTTGCGTGTTCCCACGGATGCCCGAGCTCTGGCGACAACGCCGTGGCTCGTTATTCCTTGAGGCTTGTCGATGAATAGGATTCCGCTCGTCGGATTGCGCGGTGGTTTAGCCATGACCGCACCTCCCGAACCCAGCGGCCCCGGATGGGCAGCGCAACAACATTAGCCAATTCTCTCGCATCGCACACGCGTATCGACACCGCCGGTCAAGTCCCAGCCGTTCGCGCGGTCAAGCGCTTAGACTTCGACCATGCGAATTGGCATCATTGGGGCGGGTGCCGTCGGCGGCGCAATTGCGGCTTTGCTTGCGCGCGCCGGCCATGATGTCGAAGTGACAGCGCGCGGGGCGCACCTCCACTCCATTCGCCAATCTGGCATCGCGCTCACTGGCGCGTGGGGCGAAAGCACCGCCAGACTTCGCGCGGCAGCGACCCTCACGCGCGTCAACGAGCTTGTTGTCGTGGCGACAAAGGCCCACGACGCTGAGCAAGCACTTCGCGACAACATCAAATATTTGCGCAACGTTCCCGTCGTCGTTTTTCAGAACGGACTCGATTCGCTCGAGGCCGCACAGCACGCCTCGCCTCGCTCCGACATTATTGGAGGCCTCGCGACTTTCGCTTCGTCGTTCCTCTCCCCTGGCAAGATCCATGTCACCGCCGCTGGCCCCAGCTACGTCGGTGTCGCTGGAGATAACGATGTTCCTGCTCGCTATGCCGCCCACACCCTCAATGACGTCATGCCGACCTTCGTTGTGCCCAACTTTCGCGGTGCACAGTGGACAAAACTCGTCATCAATCAGGTCAACGCGCTGCCCGCGATTAGCGGCCGTAGCGTGCAAGCCGTCGTTTCACACCGAGGCCTACGACGCATAATGACAGCAAGCATGCGCGAAACAGTGCGCGTTGGGCTGGCCGGCCACATCCACTTCGAAACACTCCAGGGGCTCACCCATCGCCAATTGCGCACGTTCGCTCGAACACCGCTGCTGCTCGGCGAGCTACTCCCCCGGCTCATGGCACGGCGCATGGGCCGCACCCCCAACCCTGGCTCGACCCTTCAGAGCATTCGACGGGGCCAACCAAGCGAAGTGGACGCGCTGAACGGCGCCGTTGTGCGCACCGCAGCCGCCAACAACAGCAGCGCTCCCGTAAACGCCCTTATGGTCGAGCTCGTACACGCGGTAGAAGAACGCGGCACCTTCTTCAGCCCCGATGACATCGCCGCCCGCTATGCGGCTCTCACGAGTGGCAACTGAGAATTCGGCCGCAGATCTCGTCATACTTTCGCGGCTGATTCGAGAATGGTTCGTCGAGAACGGTCGTGAATTGCCGTGGCGCCAGGATGGCTACGGCGCCTGGGGCATCTTGGTCAGCGAAATCATGCTGCAACAAACCCCGGTCATCCGAGTCATACCGCGACTCGAGCAATGGCTCGAGCGGTGGCCGACACCGGCTGCACTCGCCTCAGCGCCTCCCGGCGATGCCGTACGGGCGTGGGAACGGCTTGGGTACCCCCGACGTGCGCTCAACCTCCACGCCGCGGCCACAGCAATTACTGAGCACCACGGCGGAATTGTGCCGGAGGATGTGCCAACGCTCATGGCTCTTCCCGGCATAGGTGACTACACCGCTCGCGCTGTCGCCGCCTTCGCCTACGGTCACCGGCATCCGGTCGTCGACACCAATGTTCGGCGAGTAATTGCACGAGCAGTGCGCGGTCAGGGCGAAGCGGGGCCGCCGTCAACGAAACGTGACCTCGCAGCGATGGAAGAACTGCTGCCAGCCGAACGCGATGCGGCTCGCGCAACTAACGCTGCGGTCATGGAACTTGGTGCCATCGTCTGCACCGCGAGAAAGCCGCTGTGTGACGAGTGCCCGATTAGGGAGCACTGCCAGTGGCGTGCCGCGGGCTACCCGCTGTATGAGGGAAAACGGCAAGCCACCCAAAAACGGTTCGAGGGATCCGACCGCCAAGTGCGGGGCCTGATCCTCGCCGAATTGCGCGCAAGCGATGTACCGGTGACGGCAGAAGAAATTGCCCAAGTGTGGCCAGAAAGTGTCCAACGAAATCGAGCCATCGCTGGGCTCCTCGCGGACGGCCTCGCCGTGAAAGTGGGCGCCGACTACGAGTTGCCGTAGTCGAATGCTCTTATGCTCTAGTCGTCTTTGCTGACGTAAACGGCGTCGTCATCGTCATCGTCATCGTCATCGTCGAAGCCAGCAGCTTCTTCATCGGCGGCGATATCGCGCGGTTTGACGTAAGGGTCTTCATCGCCGGCGTAGGTAGCGTTCTGCTTGAGCGAACCGATCGATGCGTCACGCTGATGGGCCTCGGTGAGGAGGGAATCGATCAGTGCGGCGTTCTCGGGAATTCCATCGGGAATGAACTCAATCGACGGGGTGAGCCGTGCGGTGAGATTCTTCCCAACTTCGCGACGAACAAGACCGGTAGCGGATTTGAGGGCGGCGGCGCTGTCGAGGCGCTCCTCATCTGTTCCGTAGACGGTGAAGAAGATTGAGGCGTGCTGCAAGTCACCGGTAACACGAACGTCAGTGATTGTGACAAATCCGAGTCGCGGATCTCTGATGCCACGCTCTAGCGTCTTCGCAACGATTACTTTGATGCGGTCGGCCATTTTTGCCGCACGAGCTGCGTCAACCATCTCTACTCCTTCTATAACTTTTGCTGCCTCAAGATTAACTGAGGCGTTGACGGCAACCTGAGCAGGAAGCTCGCGGAGCCTGCGTAGCTCCGCTTCCTGCTCAGGTTGCCGTCATAAGCCAACGAGTTAGACTCGCGGCTTTTCCTTCATTTCAATTGTCTCGATCTCGTCACCGATTTGGATGTCGTTGAACTTGCCAAGTCCGATACCGGCTTCATAGTCGGTGCGAACTTCAGTGACGTCATCCTTGAAGCGACGCAGCGAGTCGATTGCGAGGTTGTCGCCAACGACGACACCTTCGCGGATAACTCGTGCTTTGGCGTTTCGCGTGATCGTTCCCGAGCGCACGATGACACCGGCGATGTTTCCGACCTTGGAGGAACGGAAGATCTCGCGGATCTCGGCAACACCAGACTGAACTTCTTCGAATTCTGGCTTGAGCATGCCCTTGAGCGAGTTCTCGACGTCTTCGAGTGCTGCGTAGATGACCGAGTAGAAACGAACGTCGACACCTTCGCGAGCGGCACGTTCCCGTGCCTTCGGGTCGGGGCGAACGTTGAATCCAATGATGATTGCGTTGTCGACGGTAGCGAGGTTGATGTCGCTCTCGGTAACAGCACCAACACCGCGGTGGATGATGCGCAGCTGAACCGAGTCATCAACATCAATCTTGAGGAGCGACTCTTCGAGGGCTTCAACAGCACCCGATACGTCACCCTTGATGATGAGGTTGAGCGATTCGACCTTGCCATCTTCGAGGGCCTTCGTGAAGTCCTCGAGGCTGATGCGCTTGCGGCTACGAGCGAGCATTGCGTTGCGCTCTGCTGCTTCACGCTTTTCGGCGATCTGACGAGCCATGCGGTCATCGTCGGTAACCAAGAACACGTCGCCGGCCTTGGGTACTGAGGTCAAACCGAGCACAGCAACCGGACGCGACGGCTCAGCCTTGAGGACAGAGTCGCCGTTCTCGTCGAACATTGCACGAACGCGACCGTAAGCGGTTCCGGCAACGATGGGGTCTCCGACCGAAAGCGTTCCCGACTGGATGAGCACGGTAGCAACAGCACCGCGACCCTTGTCGAGCTTGGCTTCAATCGCAACACCACGAGCATCCTTGTTGGGGTTTGCGCGCAGGTCGAGCCCAGCATCCGCTGTCAGGAGCACAGCGTCAAGAAGCTCGGTGATACCGATCTTGTTGAGCGCCGAGACGTCCATGAACATCGTGTCTCCGCCGTACTCTTCGGCCACGAGGCCGAATTCGGTGAGCTGCTGGCGTACCTTGGCCGGGTTTGCACCCTCTTTGTCGATCTTGTTGATTGCGACAACGATCGGAACATTTGCTGCCTGAGCGTGGTTGAGGGCTTCAACCGTCTGGGGCATGATTCCGTCATCTGCAGCAACCACGAGGATCGCAACGTCGGTGACCTGAGCACCACGAGCACGCATGGCGGTGAACGCCTCGTGACCCGGGGTGTCAATGAAGGTAATCGGACGCTCGAGGCCGTCGTGCTCTTTGACAACCTGGTAGGCACCAATGTGCTGCGTGATGCCTCCGGCTTCGCCAGCGACAACGTTGGCGTTACGGATAGCGTCAAGCAACTTGGTCTTACCGTGGTCGACGTGACCCATAACGGTGACAACGGGAGGGCGAATTACGAGTTCGTCTTCCGACTCGTCTTCAAGTTCTTGATCGAGGTCCATGTCGAAGCCGAGCAGCAGTTCGCGATCTTCTTCTTCTGGCGAGACCATTTCGATCTTGAAGCCGAGCTCTTCGCCCAAGATGTCGAACGTTGCCTCGTCGAGAGACTCCGTTGCCGTTGCCATCTGTCCCAAGTGGAACAGTACGGTAACGAGGTTTCCGGGGCTTGTGTCGATCTTGTCGGCAAAGTCGGTGATCGATGCGCCACGGCGAAGGCGAATTACTTCCTTGCCGTTTCCGCGGGGGACGCTAACGCCACCAAGCGAAGGAGCTTCTCTCAGTTCGAACTCTGCCCGCTTCGCCCGCTTCGACTTGCGTGCCTTGCTCTTGCCGCCACCGCGACCGAAAGCACCAGCAGTGCCGCCACCTGGACCGCGACCACGACCGCCGCCTGGCGGACGGTTGGGTCCAAAGTTATTGGGTGCGCCGCCTGGACGAGCACCGGCTCCAGCACCAGCGCCACCGGGACGCTGACCGCCACCGGCACCTGGGCCACCTGGACGCTGACCGAAGCCACCGGGGCGTGCGCTCTGGCCAGGGCCGCCTGGGCGCGGAGCGCCTGGACGAACTGAGCCGGGGCGAGCAGTGCCTGGGCGAGGTGCACCCGGACGAGGAAGTCCGGGGCGAGGTGCGCCTGGGCGAGGAATTGAGCTGTTGCCGCCGCTTGCAGCGGGACGCCCCATTCCCTGGTTAGAGGCAAAGGGGTTGTTTCCCGGACGAGGTGTACCCGGACGAGGAACAGAGGATGGGCTCGGAGTCGCAGCGGCGTTGCCCTCTGGCTTCGCTCCAGACTCAGCGGATGCTTTCTCTGCAGCCAAAGCCTTTTCGGCAGCGAGTGCCTGAGCTTGACGCTCGGCGACAGTCAACGGTGCGGGGGCCGCGCCCTCTTCTGATTCGTGAGTCGGCTCGGGCGCTGGCGTAGGAGCCGGGGCTTCTACAACAACCTCTGCCGGGGTCGGAGCACTAGGCACCGGGGTCTTGGGTTTTGGCGCAGCTTTCGGCGCGGCCTTGGGAGCAGCCTTGGGCTTCTCTGGCTCTGCCGGTGCTTTCGCAGCGTCTGCTTCTAGAGCAGCTTTTAGCCGTCGTGCGACGGGTGGTTCAATGCTTGACGAAGGGCCTTTAACGAATTCGCCCATTTCTTTGAGCTTCGCTAGTGCAGCCTTGCTATCGACGCCTGCTTCGGCGGCAACTTCGTGTACGCGTGGTTTGGAAGCCACATTTCTCCTGTCTGGGTCTGCTCCCAGACAGGGGCAGACCGCTAATTACGGACGGAACTCATTTCGAGCCGCTCATTAGTTGTCCATAGGTCAATCAGCCTGTTCGTTAGGGGACATCGGTTGATGTCCCGTCTCATATTCAGCTAACACTGA
The DNA here is from genome assembly GCF_056675935.1 of Rhodoglobus sp. G.S.23. NCBI lineage: Bacteria > Bacillati > Actinomycetota > Actinomycetes > Micrococcales > Microbacteriaceae > Rhodoglobus > Rhodoglobus sp. G.S.23. Next base: position 1,143,276 of record NZ_CM155237.1, on the reverse strand, counting down.
AAGAAGTGTTCCGGTATCTAGTGGCAACTTCACCTTCAATGCACGCTCAAAAGCCCTGCGTTTGACTGCAGACTCTAAACACGTGGATGTGGGGTGGAGCCACGCACCGCGACCCGGACGTGTGGCCGAATGGTCGGCCACAACCGCACCGTGAGATGCGATAACCCTCAGTAACGAGGATCTGCTGCCGCTTGCGCGACAGCCAATACACGTTCTTACTGCATCCATGATACCCCTACTCTCCAATCCCGCACTCCCCCGCGCCCAGTATCGGCACGTCAGCAGCGCTGGGGAGCGACACACAACCGCGGTCAGCCCTAACTCACGGGGAGCAGAGCCTGCCGCAGTCGTATGACTACTCGTCGTCGAGAATCGAGTCTGGCTGGATGTCGATGCGGGCGCCGGTCAGTTTTGCTGCCAGGCGCGCATTTTGTCCTTCTTTACCGATTGCCAGTGAAAGCTGGTAATCGGGAACGAGGGCACGAACAGCTTTGGTTGCTTCGTCGATGACAAACGAGCTGGACACCTTGGCGGGCGAAAGCGCGTTTGCGACGAAAACAGCAAGATTCTCCGAGTAGTCGACAATGTCGATCTTTTCGTTGTTGAGTTCTGCTGTGACCGCGCGAACACGCTGTCCAAGCTCGCCGATGCATGATCCCTTGGCGTTGATTCCCGTTTCGGTCGCCCGCACGGCCATCTTGGTGCGGTGACCGGCTTCGCGGGCCACCGACGTGATCTCGACAAGTCCGCTTGCAATCTCGGGGACTTCAAGGGCAAAAAGCTTGCGTACGAGCGAAGGATGCGTGCGGCTGACCGTAATCTGGGGCCCCTTATCGCCCTTGTTCACTGCGGTGACATAGACACGAAGTCGTGAACCGTGCTTGTACTCTTCGCTCGGAACCTGCTCTTCTGGAGGCATAATCGCCTCGACGGTTCCCAGATCAATGTGGATCATTCGAGGGTTAGGACCCTGTTGAATGACGCCAGCAACAATGTCGCCTTCACGACCTTTGAATTCGCCGAGAACTTTGTCGTCACCGATGTCGCGAAGCCGTTGGTTAATTACCTGCTTCGCTGCGAACGCGGCAATACGACCAAAATCGCTCGGGCTGTCTTCAGCCTCACCGATGATTGCGCCTTCGTCGTCGTATTCAGGAACCCACACACTGACGTGGCCAGTCTTGCGGTCGAGTACGACGCGAGCAGTCGGCGCAAGTTCTGCGACCTTACCTTCGGGAGCCTCAACGTGCTTGAGATAGGCACTCATGATTGCCTGCTCAATGATCTGCACTAGCTCTTCGAACGGTATCTCTCGCTCGCGCTCCATCATGCGCAGCACGCTCAAGTCGATATCCATTGAGGGCCTCCGATATTCATTTAGGGGTGATAAACCGGAGCCTCACTGGCTCCGAATAGGCTAGTTTAGCCGCCTTAGGCGAGCAGCGCCGCACCAACCTCGTCGATGCTCGTGCTGGTGCGCTCGTTTGTCGTACGATCCCAGACTTCGACCATTCCGTTGGCAGCATCACGACCGACAATGACGATCTTGGGCACACCGAGCAGCTCAGCGTCGCCAAACTTTACGCCGGGCGAAACTTTGAGGCGGTCGTCGAAGAGCACGTCGAGTCCGGCGCTTTCGAGCGAAGACACCAAGTTCTCAGCGGTCTCGAAAATGAGCGGGTCTTTTCCTGCCGCCACGATATGAACGTCGAAAGGGCTGATGTTTTTCGGCCAGAGCAAGCCCTTACCGTCGTTGGTGGTCTCAGCGATGGCGGCCATGAGGCGAGTAACCCCGATGCCGTAAGAGCCCATCGTGACGGTCACAAGCTTGCCGTTCTCATCGAGCACCTTGAGTCCGAGAACCTCGGCATATTTGCGGCCGAGCTGGAAGACGTGCCCAATCTCCATTCCGCGAGCGGTTTCGATGGGTCCGCTGCCGTCAGGAGCCGGGTCACCGGCGCGGACATCGGAAATCTCTACAGTGCCGTCGGCAATGAAATCACGACCGGCGACAAGACCGAGAACGTGCTTCTCGTGGATGTTTGCCCCGGTGATCCACTGAGTTCCATCAACGACACGGGGATCGAGCATGAAACGGACACCGGTTGCTGACTTCTCACCGATAACGGCACCCTCGGGTGACCACGGGCCGATGTAACCCTTGACAAAGCCGGGGTTGCCCTCGAGCTTGGCAAGGGTGGCGAAATCTTCTGGAGTTGCCGCTTCGACCTCAGCAGGCGCGAAGGCAACCTCAGCGCGCTTGAGATCAACATCGCGGTCGCCTGGCAGCCCAACAACAACAAGCTCGCGGGATCCATCGAGCGAGCTGAGCGCCAAGACAACGTTCTTGAGCGTGTCTCCCGCAGTCCACTGGCGGTCAGCGCGAGGCTGCTGCTCGTTCGCTAGAGCGACAAGCGTGTCGATCGTTGGTGTGTTTGGCGAATCAAAAATGAGCGGTTTAGGAAGCCCATCAATGGGAAGCGACTCTGGGACTGTTGTGCGGTACGCCTCAACGTTCGCGGCATAGCCTCCAGCAGAGCGAACAAACGTGTCTTCGCCGATAGGGGTTGGATGCAAGAACTCTTCGCTCTTCGAGCCACCCATGGCTCCAGCATCCGCAGCAACCACGACGTACTCAAGGCCCAAGCGAGCGAAGATTCGCTCGTAGGCGTCACGGTGCTGCTGATACGAAACGTCGAGGCCGGCATCCGTGTAATCGAAAGAGTAGCTGTCTTTCATCGAGAACTCGCGACCACGCAATAGGCCCGCGCGAGGGCGTGCTTCGTCACGGTACTTGTCCTGGATTTGGTACAGCGCCAGCGGAAGATCCTTGTAGCTCGAGTACAGGTCTTTCACGAGCAGCGTGAAGACCTCTTCGTGCGTTGGCGCCAAAAGATAGTCAGCCCCGCGGCGGTCCTGAAGACGAAAAATACCGTCACCATACTCAGCCCAACGACCAGTCAACTCATAGGGCTCGCGCGGCAGCAACGCCGGAAAGTGCACCTCTTGCGCGCCAAACGATTCAAGCTCATCGCGGATGATCGCCTCGATATTGCGGCGAACCTTGAGACCAAGTGGCAACCACGCAAAGACACCAGGAGCCTGACGACGGATGTAACCGGCACGCACCAAAAGGCGGTGACTGGCTACCTCAGCATCGACGGGGTCTTCGCGGAGCGTGCGGACAAAGAGTTGAGAAAGACGTGTAGACACGTCTCAATGTTAGTGGCGCTACGGTGTCAGTACTTGCGGGGTACCGATCTCACCGGCAGGCATTTCTGCTGCGATGCGATTGGCCTCTTCGATGAGAGTCGCAACGATCTCTGATTCGGGCACAGTCTTGATGACTTCACCCTTCACAAAGATCTGGCCCTTGCCATTACCGCTGGCAACACCGAGGTCAGCTTCGCGAGCCTCACCCGGTCCATTCACGACACAACCCATGACAGCAACGCGCAACGGAACCGTCATGCCCTCGAGGCCCTCGGTGACATCGTTTGCCAACTTATAGACGTCGACCTGAGCGCGACCGCAGCTGGGGCACGAGACGATTTCAAGCTTGCGCTCGCGAAGGTTGAGCGACTGCAGGATTTGCAGTCCAACCTTTACCTCTTGAGCTGGTGGTGCCGAGAGGGACACCCGAATGGTGTCGCCAATGCCTTCGGAAAGCAAGATGCCGAACGCGGTAGCGCTCTTGATCGTTCCTTGAAATTCGGGGCCAGCTTCGGTGACGCCCAAGTGCAGCGGCCAGTCACCGCGCTCAGCGAGCAGGCGGTAAGCCTTAACCATGACGATGGGGTCGTTGTGCTTGACCGAAATCTTGAAGTCGTGGAAGTCGTGCTCTTCGAAGAGCCCAGCCTCCCAGACGGCACTCTCAACGAGCGCCTCTGCGGTTGCCTTGCCGTACTTCTGCAGAATGCTCGGCTCAAGCGAACCGGCATTCACACCGATCCGCAGGCTTACGCCAGCATCTTTCGCTGCCTTGGCGATCTCGCCAACTTTGTCGTCGAACTTGCGGATATTTCCGGGATTGACACGAACAGCGCCCACTCCGGCATCGATCGCTGAAAAGACATAGCGCGGTTGAAAGTGGATGTCGGCGATAACCGGAATTTGGCTCTTCTTCGCGATGATGTGCAAGACATCTGCATCATCCTGATGAGGAACAGCGACGCGAACAATGTCGCAACCGGAGGCGGTAAGTTCGGCGATCTGCTGAAGAGTTCCGTCGATGTTCGTGGTCTGCGTCGTCGTCATAGACTGCACGCTGACTTGCGACTCGCTGCCGATTCCTACAGAACCGACCTTAATCTGCCGGGTCTTGCGACGAGGAGCGAGGACTTCGGGAACTTTCGGCATTCCAAGATTGATTGCTGGCACGATTCCAGTCTAGAGCCGACTCCTGAACAACACCGGAACGCTAGTTCGCGGCGAGGTGCGCGCCGAGGGCTTCAACGAACTCCTTGGGGTGTTCAAGGTGAGCCGAATGGCCGCAGTTTTCCCACGCCAACTCGGTGTATTCGCCGCCATTGGCGACGTAGCGATCGAAAACAGCGCGAGTTTGTTCGATCATTGGCTGCGGCGGAGCGATGTCCGCCCCCGGCCAACCAGGAATGACACCGAGTTGGCCCAAGAAGTTGAGATCAAATCCCGAAGCATCCGAAACAATCGCGTCACCGAGACCGCGAACCCACAGAATGGGCGGTTTGCTCGCCAATTCGGTGATTCCACTGACATTGAAGTGGTCTGGCGTCATCGTATTGAGCACTCCGCGACCGCCGGGACCGAATCCGGGCCACGCCTCAATAACGACAGAGTCGCCAGGGTAATTGTCTTCGCCTGTCGCCGTCGTGAGCATCGACTCAACCCACAGATCTTCATGCTCAGCGTGCACTTCGGGGTTCGCAACGTATGCCGTGCGGAAAACCATGCGAGCGGATGCCGGAGAGTCGACACCCGTATTACCCGCCTGGAGCTGGGCGATAAAGTCGGGGTTCGCTCCCCCGCCACCGGTGCCAGGGCACTCCGGGGCGAGAATCTCGCCGGTGGGGCCCTTGGTTCCGCCAAAGCCATAGGGCGACACTGGGGAGACAAACGTTGCTGTTGCCACACGCTCAGCGTGGTCGATCATGAACTGCATGACGACGCCGCCACCCATGCTCCACCCGACAAAGTTTGCGCGCTCTACACCGAGAGAATCCAGCACTGCTGCGATGTCGTCAGAGAAATCGCGAACGCCACGGGTGGCATCCACTGGCAATGTCTCGCTGTCTCCAAAACCGCGAAGATCGATGGCGAGCGCACGAACATTCGGGTCGAGTCCGAGCATTGTTGGTTGCCAGAACAGTGACGATGACACGTTGCCGTGAACAAAAACGACGGTCGAGCTCGCCGGATCTGCTGGCCTTTCCAGCACTGACGCGACAAGGCGCGGGGTCGTAATGCTGTGCTGAATGATGCCGTCGAGAAGAGTAGCCATGGGGTGTCCTTTAGTCGGTGAAACTGCTGGAAATGCGGGTGTCCACAGAAACCTAGTGAGCGATGAGGTCGACCGTGAGTTCAGGCTCGGTAGCGGCCCGCACGGTGGCTTCGTCGACTCCGGGAGCGAGCTCGCGCAGCACGAGACCCGTTGGAGTGATATCGATCACGGCAAGATCCGTGATGATGCGGTGAACAACACCTCGGCCGGTGAGCGGTAGCGAGCACTCATTCACGATCTTGGGAGTTCCGTCTTTCGCGACGTGTTCCATGAGCACGATCACTCGTGCAGCACCGTGCACAAGATCCATCGCGCCGCCTGGGCCCTTCACCATCTTTCCGGGAATCATCCAATTGGCCAGATCTCCGGCAACAGATACTTGCATTGCACCCAAAATGGCGGCATCGATCTTGCCACCGCGGATCATGCCAAAGCTCATAGCAGAGTCAAAGAAGGCTGTGCCGGGAAGCGTGGTGACGGTTTCCTTTCCTGCGTTGATCAGGTCAGGGTCGACGTTTTCCTCCGTCGGGTACGGTCCAACACCGAGGATGCCGTTCTCCGACTGCAACACAACAGTGCGCCCCTCGGGAACATAGTTCGGCACGAGCGTCGGAAGGCCGATGCCCAGATTCACATAGGAACCGTCAGCAAGTTCGAGCGCCGCCCGCGCGGCCATTTCTTCACGAGTCAAAGCCATTACGCAACCACCTTCTGCACTGTGCGACGTTCAATACGCTTCTCGACATCGGAACCAACCTCAATGACCCGCGTGACATACACACCGGGCAAGTGCACGGCATCCGGTTCGATTTCACCAGGTTCAACTAGCTCTTCAACCTGAGCGATACAGATGCGGCCAGCCATTGCCGCGAGCGGCGAGAAGTTGCGGGCCGACTTGGCGAACACAAGGTTGCCGTGACGGTCCCCTTTAAGGGCATGTACGAGTGAAAAGTCAGTCGTGATCGATTCTTCGAGAACGAACTCTTTTGACGTTCCGTCCACATCGAATGAGCGAACCTCCTTCGGAGGCGAGGCGATCGCAATGCCACCGGCACCGTCATAGCGCCGCGGAAGACCACCCTCAGCGACCTGAGTACCCACGCCCGTCTGGGTGAAGAACGCCGCCACTCCGGAACCACCGGAGCGTAGCTTCTCGGCGAGCGTGCCCTGTGGAGTCAGCTCAACTTCAAGCTCACCCGTCAAAAACTGGCGCTCAAACTCCTTGTTCTCACCAACATACGACGACGTCATTTTCCGGATGCGACGGGCCGCCAGTAGCACGCCAAGCCCCCAGTCATCCACACCACAGTTGTTGCTCACAATGCTGAGGTCATCAGAGCCCAACTCCAATAACGCCTCAATCAACACCATTGGGTTGCCACAGAGACCGAAGCCGCCAACGGCAAGAGATGCCCCACTCGGAATATCCGCGACTGCCTCCGCCGCCGACCCCACTGTCTTATCGATACTCACGCTCGAACCTCCCGCGGTTGACTCGCCAATAGTTCACCCATGACGTCCGCAACACAATCTGCGCCGCGCTGCGTCAAAGTAATTGTGTAGTGGTTGACATCGTGCGCCTCATGAAAAATCACCTGAGGAAGCTCTCTGTGCCACTGCTCACACTGTTCCGGAGAATACAACGCGGGCACCTGATTGAGAAGCCCTCGAGGTGCACGGATGAAATGAACCGGCACCCTAATTGCCCGAAGCGCACCCAAATATTCCGCATCGCCGCTCAACTGCAACGCATCATAAGTGACCGCCTCAATATTGCTTGCCGGATGCAACGCTGGCTCAGTACCAACCAAGTCGTAGTCAACATAGTCACGCACCGCTTGAGTGAAATTACCCTCAAATGCCGGATGCTGAGCCCAAAAATCTTGATAGCTGGCACGATCCGGGAACGTCATCGACAGTCGCTCCGCCGCCGGCCCCAAAATCACTTGAGGAAGTTCCTCCATCGTCGTGCCCTCCGGAGCCGGAATCGGCAGACCACCATCAATGAGAACCAACCCGGTCACGCGCTCCGGGTAGAGCGCCGAAAGGCTTGCAGCGACAAAACCACCCATCGAATGAGCAACAACGAGCGCCGATTGCGTCTCTGTCGCAGCCAACAGCGCGTTCATGTCAGCGGCGTGCTGCGGCATCCCGAACGGAGCAGGAAGGCCACGGCTCGCACCGCGCCCCCGCAGGTCGGGAGCGATAACGCGATACTCAGGAAAAGCTGCGGCAATCAGAGGCCATGACATATGGGATGCCGTGATGCCGTGGATCGCCAGGATGGTGCCCTTCGGTGGCTCGGCTGGCTCCCAGATGGCTGCCGTGAGTTCGCCGCCATCGACGAGACACGTGATAGTTCGATAGTGCTGAGTCATCGTGCGCTCCAGCCGCCATCCATTGTGTACGAGGCGCCCGTCACCATTCCGGCGGTGTCACCAGCAAGCCACAGCACGAGGTCGGCAACTTCGGACGGCTCAAGCAAACGCTTAATGGCACTCTCAGTGAGCATGACCTTTTCGACAACCTCAGATTCGGGAATGCCGTGAACCTTTGCCTGATCAGCGATCTGCTTCTCGACGAGCGGAGTGCGAACGTAACCGGGGTTGACGCAGTTGCTTGTCACCCCGTGCTCGCCGCCCTCCAGCGCCGTGACCTTCGAAAAGCCTTCAAGGGCATGCTTGGCGGCAACATACGCTGACTTGTATGGCGATGCCCGCAAACCATGAACCGAGCTGATGTTGATGATGCGACCGAATTCGCGCTCATACATGCGCGGCAGTGCGGCCCGCACAAGCAAGAACGGTGCCTCAATCATGAGATCGAGAATGCGGCTAAACATCGCCGGCTCGAAACTCTCGATCGGGCTCACGTGTTGGATACCGGCATTGTTTACGAGAATGTCGATGTCCAGTGAGAGGTCCGCAAGAGCCGCGGTGTCGGTGAGGTCGACCTGCCAGGCCTCCCCACCCACGAGCGTCGCCTGAGCGGTGGCAGCATCACCGTTGAGATCGGCAACAATCACGTGAGCTCCGGCCTTGGCCAGCGCGACAGTACAGGAGGCACCAATTCCACTTGCGCCACCCGTAACGAGGGCCCTTCGGCCCGTCAGATCAGTCATTTCTCGACTCCTTCACTGCGCGGCTCTGGCACTGCCAGACCTCGGCGGATAAACGTGATCATTTGATCGAGAACTTCATCGGGAACCCGCGATGTTCCACTTGCGGTCGGATCGGCGTCATGGCCCGCCGACGGGGAGTCTCCCCACAAGACCCACCGCATCCCAATCATTTCGCCGATGCCCATCAGCGCCCAGGCTGCAACGGTCGGATCAACGTCACCGATTTCCCCGAGCAACTGTGCTTCTTTGAGACCTTCGATATAGCCATCGACGATGCGCGAATAGTGCAATCGCAGCGACTTGGGCGAAACAAATTCAGCCTCGCGCACCACGCGGTACAGCGCGGGGTGTTCCGCCGTGAATTCGAAGAACGCCCGAAAGCCGGCGCGCTCTGATTCAATGCGATTGGATGCTGCGCCCGATGCTTCACTCATCGCCCGACGAACACGCCGATTCAGATCCTCCACGAGCTCTTCGAAAATCTCGAGCTTGCTCGAAAAGTACAAATAGAACGTGCCCTGACCTACGCCGGCCTCTTCTGTGATGCGCACGACAGAAGCATCCGTGTAGCCATAACGGGCAAAGATTGTCTCGGCAGCCTCGATCAGTTTCGTCTTGGTGCGGGTGCCGCGAGCGGTAAGTGGTGTGCTCATGAACTGATCCGTCCTGATTGTGCCGACTGTTCTGTCCATTGGCTAAGAAGTACACGACGTCGAACTTTGTCGCTGGATGACCGGGGAATCGACTCCACGAATAGCACTCGTTTCGGCACTTTGAACTTGGCGAGAGAAGCGAGGGCAAAATCGAGAACGTCAGTTTCATCGGTCGATTCACCAGAGCGAACGACGACCCAGGCGACGGCAACTTCGCCCCACTGCTCGTCTGGCACTCCGACAACGGCGACGTCAGCAATAGCTGGATGCCCGAACAGCACACCCTCAATTTCTGCAGGAGCTACCGACTCTCCCCCGGTGATAAAAATGTCCTTGATTCGATCGAGAACGCGGTAGTAACCTTCCGCATCCCGATCCACCAGGTCTCCCGTGGCCAGCCACCCTTCGCGAAGAGCGAGTGCCGTCGCTTCTGGGGCGCGAAAGTAGCCAGTGAAGACACCCGGGCCATGAACCAGCAGCTCTCCCTGCCCGGCGCCAGTGATTCGTTCTCCCGTGACGGGGTCGGCGATATCGACGTCAACATGCGGATACGGTTTGCCCGCTGATCCGATGCGAACGCGCGCTTCCTCATCGGGAAGGCACAGCACATTGGGGGCAGCTTCGGTGAGGCCATAGCCCTGCGTAAGCGCTACACCCCGACCGTGCCACACCCTCAGCAACGGTTCGGGCATAGGAGCACCACCAACAATGGCGTGCGCCAGACTCGACAAATCACTCGACGCGAATCGTGGATGCTGCGACAAAATTAGGTAGTTCGCTGGCACGCCCATCATCGTCGTAATGCGCCGATCAGCAATAAGTTGAAGCACGCGTGCGGGGTCAAAAGTGCGCTCAAGAACCACTGTTGCCCCCATCCACCACGCCAAGAGTGGCTGAATGTTCCACCCGCCAACGTGATACTGAGGCATTACCGCGAGCACCGTGTCAGCGCTCGTGATCTCGGCAGTACGAGAGAGTGACAGGTTCGTCCAAAAGCAATTGGAATGACTGAGGATGGCGCCCTTAGCTTGCTCGAGGGTGCCCGAGGTAAACACGATGAGGAGAGCGTCCTCGTCTCGGACGGGTCGTCGCACCGGCAGTGCCGCATCCTGGCGCAACGGGGCAACAATGTCTCGTTCGATACCGTGGGTGCCCAAAATGCTACGGGCAATGGGGGCCCGAAGGCGATCTGTGGCGAGTGAAGCCAGGGTCGAAAATTCGTCTTCGACGAGCAACAGTGCGGGATCTGCTTGCTCCAGTTGCTGAGCGATCTCTCGCGGAGAGAGGCGCCACGACAGTGGCACAAGTACGAGCCCTGCCTTTGCACACGCAAAGAACACCACAACGTGGTCTGAGCTGTTGCCGGTAATCGTCGCAATTCGATCGCCAACACCGTAGCCGCCATCGAGGAAAGCGGCGGCGAGGGCTGTGGCCCGATCATCCAACTGCCGGTAAGTCAGCACCACACCACGGTCATCAACAGCTACGCGCTCTGGCGTAGCGATGGCGCGATCGGCCGTCCACCGCCCTAGCGTGTGTAGCCCATCAGGCTGACTCATTCCGCCTCCTCAAGCTGCTTGCGAGCAGCCGGCGTCGAACGAGTGCCTGTTCCTAGGCGCCGCACTGCACCGGCAATTCCTCCGGGAAGGAACAACACCACAAGGATAAACAGCGTGCCCAAGATAAAGAGCGGTTCTGACAGAGGAATACGCAAAACTGCGGGAAGTCCGGCAATTGCGTCGGAACCTGCGAGCGCCGTCAGTCTCTGATCGAGCAAGGTGTAGATGATTCCGCCGACGATGGCACCCCATCGCGAACCGACACCTCCGAGCACCACAATCACCAGAATCGTGAGCGTGAAGTCTGCGGATGTTGCTCGAGGAGTCGTTCCGCTCTGAAGCAGCAAGTGCACCATTCCCACGAGCGATGCCAAAACCGACGCGATGACGAACGCCATGAGTTTGACGCCGAACGGGCGTAATCCGAGCACTCGCACTCTCAACTCGTTTTCGCGCGTTGCCGTCACCGCGTGACCGGCTCGAGAATTTTCGAACCACGCCACGACGACAAAAACGATGACCAGCAGCGCGAGCGCAAGCCAGTAAAGGTTTCGTGTATTGATCACACCAACGAAAAAGTCGGGGATGTGCTCGGTGTCGAGCCGCAGCCCCTCCTCGCCGCCAGTGACGGAAGGATTACGTCGCACGAGTACGTTTCCTGCCTGCGCAAAAGCCAAAGTGACCATCGCGAAGGAGATTCCAGTAACTCGTAAGCTCAGCGAGCCGAGTAAATAGGCGGCCGCGATGACAATCGCCAGAGTGAGGCCGAGCGCCGGGATCAGGGTGAGCTCAGTTTGCTGCAACACAATGCCAAGTCCGTAAGCACCGAGGGCAAAGTAGAGCGCATGGCCAAAGGACAGCATGCCCGCCGTGCCAAACAGCAAATGGTAGCTCAGAGCAAGCGAAGCAAAGAGTAGCGCGAGGGCGAGCAACTGAAGCGTACCCGGCGTGTAGGTGGCCCCTGGCAGTACGCCGGGGATAGAGATGTTCAGCAGCGGCAGCAGGGCGGCGAACACCACAAACGCTCCCCCGAGCATCCACCACGTGCGCTGGCTGAGGTTCGTTAGCGACTTCATGCCTTCTTCCCCAAAATTCCGGTTGGGCGAACCAACAGCACGACAGCGAGCAACAGAACAACCATGAGGTCGCCAGTTCCGCCCAAGAAATAGTTAGCAAACTGCTGCAGGATGGCGACAGCCACCGACGCAATCGCCGCGCCAGCGAGCGAACCCAAACCACCAATCACGGTGACGATGAAAGCAAAGATCAGCAGTGATCCGCCCAGCTGCGGTGAAACGTAACCGAAGTAGTGCGAGGCGAGCACCCCACCGAGACCAGCTGCTGCCCCTCCAATCGCAAAGACAACGGTGAAAGCTTTACGCACGTCGATCCCCAACGCGGTCACCATCGAACGATTTTCGACACCAGCCCGAATGACAAGCCCAAACCGCGTGTACCTCAAGAATGCAACAATGCCGAGCAGTACGAGCACCGCAGCCCCGATGAGCAAGAAGCGATCATTCGGAACGCGCGCCCCCAATATCTCTGTCGTTTGCGACAACCATGGTGGTGCAGTGACGTAGATGGGTTCAGTACCCCAAATTCCCTCAAAAAGTGCAACCGTCGCCAGAGCCAATCCCACGGTGACAAGCACTTGCTCAATGTGCCGGTTGTACAACCGCCGGATCAGCAAAAACTCAGTTGCCGCAGCGACGGTAGCGCCAACGACCATGCCGAGCAGCAACGAAGCAATTAGCGTGCCCCAGCTCTCTCCGCCCAGACGCCGCGCCAGTTCCCAACCGGCAAAAGCGCCGAGAGTGAGAAATGAACCGTGCGCGAAATTCAGCACTCCCATGAGGCCGTAGATCAGCGAGAGACCGGATGCAACCAAGAAATACAGTGCACCAAGCCCCAGGCCGGTAATCAGCAGGAGAATTATGGTGCTCATGCGACTCCCAGCAATTCTTTTGTCAGGGCTTCATCGCCCAAGAGTTCTTCGGCGCTGCCGTCGTAAACAACGCGGCCACCTTCAAGCACGATGGCTTTCTCTGCGAGCATCCGCACAACCTGAAGATTTTGTTCAACGAGCAGAACGGGAACAGACTGCGCTGCCCGTTCCAGAGCCCGAGCGACATCCATGACAATCAACGGCGCTAGCCCCTTAGTCGGTTCATCAACCAACAGCACGCGGTTGTCGTTAACGAGTGCACGAGCAAGCGAGACCATTTGTTGCTGACCACCAGACAGGGTTCCCGCAAGTTGGCCAGCCCGCTGAGTGAGATCAGGAAAAAGCTCGGCGATCAGTTCACGATTTGGTGAAGAGTCACGCTCAGCGAGGCGCAAGTTTTCGGCAACCGTGAGAGACGCAAACACTTCGCGATCCTCCGGAACATAGCCAACACCGCGCTGCACAATTCGATGGGTAGGTTCGCGGTCGACCCGCTCCCCCGCCAACGTCACTTCCCCAGAACGTTCGATTAGCCCCATGATCGCGCGCAAAGTGCTCGTCTTGCCAACACCATTGCGCCCCAAGAGTGCCGTCACACCAACGGGGAGCATCTCGAAACTCACCGCTTCAACAACCTGCTGACCCTCGATGCTTGCGCTGAGATCAGCAACCGTCAAAATCGAATCTGTGATCGTCGGCGTCGTGCCGGTCGACTCGGTCATAGTGGTGCCCCCAAATAAGCTTTCTGCACCGCTTCGTCTGCCATCACGGCATCCGGGGTGTCACACGCGAGCAACTGACCATGGTGCATAACCGCAACACGGTCAACCAGGCCGAGCACGACATCCATGTGGTGTTCAACCATCAACACTGTGCGTCCAGACTGATGAACCTGGCGGATGACGTCGCTGAGTCCAGCAACATCTCCAGAGGCGACCCCTGCCATCGGCTCGTCGAGCAAGATCACGCTCGGGTCAGTAGCGAGCAGCATGGCGATCTCAAGCTTGCGCTTGTCACCGTGGGAGAGAACTCCTGCCAGCGTCTCACTGTGATGACCCAAACCGACCTCGTCGAGCCCCGCTCGAGCAATCGTCGATGCGGCATCGGTTGGCCTGGGAAAGCGAAGCACCGAAGTAGCACCACCCAGCTTGACTTGAGCTGCCAGCCTCACGTTCTCCACAGCACTCAACGCCGGAAAGAGACTGGAGGTCTGAAAGGTTCTGCCGAGCCCAGCCCGGGCTCGCGCATCAATGGTCTGATTCGTGACATCGCGCCCCTCAAGACTGACGGTTCCCGTCGTGGGAGTCATCACTCCAGAGATGAGGTTGAATAGCGTGGTTTTTCCGGCCCCGTTAGGGCCGATCACGCCGAGCATCTCGCCCTTCGCTACCGACAGTGACACGTCATCGATGATGACGGCACCGCCAATCGTGAGAGCTAGATGCTCGACCGTGAGCACGGGCTGGTTCGACATAGCTTCTAACTTCGTTGGTTATTCAGCGACGGGAGGCGTGACAGCTTCAGCGTCAACCGCGGTTACCAGCTCAGGCATCCACGAGTCGCCGTCAGCGACAAGAGTTACCTGGAACATGGGCTGGATCATGGCGTGGTCTTCAGCGCGGACGGTGATCGATCCCTTGACGGAGTCGAACGTCCAACCTTCAAGAGCCGCAATCATGGCGTCGACATCGTCGCCGCCTTCACGCACAGCCTGAACAACCATCTGCGCGGCAACGAAGCCATCAGGCGAGAACAGGTCAGCCTGCTTGCCCTCTGCCTCGAGGTAGCTCACCATGGCCGAGTTGGCGTCGTTGTCTGTTGCTCCACCGAAGTAGTGGTTGAGGAAGCTGATCTTGTCGCTAGCGGGACCGTAGGCGCCGTAGGTCGAGATGTCGCCAAGCCCGGTAGCAACCGGAACGCTATCGAACACGCCCTGCTGGCTGAGTGCCTCCCACATCGCACCAGAGGTAGCTCCAGCCCACGCCACGAACACGAGGTCAGGCTGGGCATCAACAATCTGCTGGGCGAACGGGGTGAACTCGGTTGCATCTTCAGGAACGAGCAAGCTCGTCACATCGGCACCTTGGCCGCCGAGGACGGCAGTTGCTGCGGCAACGTTGCCTTGACCGAATGCGGTGTCCTGACCGAAGACGAGAACCGACTTACCCGAAGGGTCTCCGATAAAGGTTCCTGCAGTAGCGACGTCTTGGTAGCTCTGGCGACCTGAACGGAAGGTGTAGCCATTGACACCGGTGATGGCATCAGCGGCTGCGGGGCCCGAAATGTAGAGAACCTTGTTTTGCTCAGCCTGTTCGGCCAGCGCGAGCGCGATTCCGGATGACACCGTGCCCATGATGATCTTCTTGCCTTGACCGATCACGTCTTTCGCTGCGGTGACTGCCTTGTCGGCATCGCCGGCGTCATCCGTGATTTCGATGTTGAGTTCACGGCCGTCGACGGTGCCTGTGCCGTCGGTGGCGTAGTCGAGACCGGCGTCGAATCCGGCGAGGTAGGCCTCACCATAGGCCGCAAGGGGGCCGGTTTGGGAAGTGATGATGGAGATGTCGACCGGAGCGAGCTCGTCGCCGCCCGAACCGTTATCTACGCTGGGGGCACAGCCCGCCAGTGTGAGAGCTACCGTCGCAATTAACGCCGGAGCGAGGTACTTTTTACTGACCCGCATGATGGGACCTTTCCTGCTGCCTTAGGAGGATTGTGATCTGAACCTGAGACCCGGTTCAGGTTTCATGTAGCCTATGGTTGCTCAACCTCGCTGTCAACAACGGCGCACCAACAAAGGAGTTTGCACAGTGGCCAACACCCCCGCACCCAACGATGTAGTAATCCTTTCCGCAACACGCACTGCACAAGGGAAACTGCGCGGACAACTCGCCTCACTCACCGCCGTCGAGCTCGGCGCCATAGCGCTTCGCGCCGCCGTCGAACGCTCCGGCGTCGACGTTGACTCCATTGACCAAGTGATCTTCGGCCAGGTCATTCAGGCCGGCGCCGGGCAGAACCCCGCGCGCCAAACGGCCATCGCCGCAGGCCTCGCCTGGAAAACCCCCACCGTCACAGTGAACAAAGTGTGTCTTTCCGGGCTTGCCGCAATCGTGGATGCTGCACGCCTCATCCGTCTCGGCGAAGCAAATGTCGTCGCTGCCGGCGGTCAAGAATCCATGACTAACGCACCGCACGTGCTCCCCGGATCGCGCATGGGCTGGGCTTACGGCACAGTTTCAGCGCTGGACTCTGCCGCGCACGATGCCCTCACCGATGCTTTTGATGCCGAGTCAATGGGCGCTAGCACCGAACGTCACAACGGCCGCCTCAATATTGGCCGCACCGAACAGGACGAAATCGCCGCTGCCTCGCACCAGCGAGCGGCCGCCGCAATCGAAGCCGGCATCTTCGTCGACGAGATTGCACCGGTGACTATCCCGCAGCGCAAGGGTGACGACCTCATTCTGGACACGGATGAGGGTGTGCGAGCAACCACCACCGTCGAAACTCTCGCCGGGCTGCGTCCCGCTTTCGATCCCGAAGGCACGATCACCGCCGGAAACTCGTCGCCCCTAAGCGACGGAGCATCCGCCGTGATCCTAGCCAGTCGCGCCTGGGCTGAAGAAAACGGCCTCACCTGGCTTGCCGTGCTCGACCGCTCCGGCCATGTCGCCGGCCCAGACAACTCGCTGCACTCGCAGCCAGCGCGCGCTATCGCCGCCGCCCTCGACAACGCAGGATGGAGCGCTGGCGACCTCGACTTTGCCGAGATCAACGAGGCCTTCGCCGCAGTGAGCCTGCGCTCGACCGCCGAGCTCGGGCTCAGTCATGACATTGTCAATATCCACGGTGGCGCTATAGCAATCGGACACCCCGTTGGCGCGTCCGGTGCTCGCCTCGTCGTTCATGCAGCGCACGAACTTGCCCGCCGCGGCTCAGGTCGCGCCGCAGTCGCACTGTGCGGAGGCGGCGGTCAGGGCGACGCCCTGCTGCTAACCCGCTAGTACTGACTAGTTTGCGCTAGTCCGTCGGTACTGCGCCGTCGGCGTTGCAGCGTTCGGCACTCGCACGGTTGATTGCGGTCTGGCCTCACGGGGCTAGACCGCAATTCGCCAAAAACTAAAAGATCGAAATGGGCTTCACAATGTCTGCATAGATGAGCAGCGCGCTCATTGCTCCGAGCAAGACAACAACCACTAGCGTCAACGGGATGATCTTGGCGGTATCGACCGGTCCAGGATCGGGCTTGCCAAAGAGCTTCGCGAAGAAGCGTCGAACACCTTCATAGAGCGCACCGGCGACGTGTCCACCATCAAGCGGCATGAGTGGCACGAGGTTGAAGACGAAGAGTGCGACGTTTAGTGAACCAATCAGTCCAATGAGCGAGGCCACTCGGTCTGCAACCGGAGAGGAATCGAGGCTGGCAATCTCGCCAGCGATCCGGCCGACTCCAACAACACTGATTGGTCCGTTGGGGTCGCGCTCATCTGGCCCAAAAGCCGCATTCGCGATATCAACCATGCGCTGCGGAAGGTGCAGGATGACGTTGGCGACAGCGACAACGTTGTCACCGACCGCGGGAAGCACTGCGGTAACAGGCTGGCGCACCGTTTCAACCGCCGAACCAATCGCCAAGAAACCGTACTCTTCGGTCTGAGGGTTGCCGTCGGCATCTTCGACAATTGCCCCTCGATCATCGTAAACATAGCGTTCGGTCAGCAGCGGCTCGGCCACCAGAGTGACCTCGGCGCCATCGCGCTCGACAACGACCGTTAGCTCGTCGCCAGCAGCCGCACGGATGTACTCAGTGGCTTCAGCCCACGTCTCGACCGGCTCACCGTCCATCGACACCAAACGGTCGCCGGGGAGCATCCCAGCCGCAAAACCAGGGGCCGCAGGATCAGCGCTTTCGCACGACTGACGTTCAGAAGTCGCAGGGAGCACACACTCCGAGACACTCCCGATTGTGGTGCTCGTCTGGGCAACACCAAATCCCATGAAAAGAATCGCGAACATGACGATGGCAATAAGCAGGTTCATCACCGGGCCACCCAGCATGATGATGATCCGTTTGATAATGGGCAGGCGATAGAAGGCCCGCGACTCATCAACGTCCACGAGAGTGTCAGCGCTGGCAGTACGAGCATCCTGAATCAGAGCCTGAAACATACCTGTCGTGGCGGTGCGCCCCCCACTGTTTGCTTTGCCCGGAGGATACATTCCCGCCATGGCGATGTAACCGCCAAGAGGAATTGCCTTGACGCCGTACTCCGTCTCTCCCCGTTTGCGGGAGAAAATAGTCGGGCCAAACCCAATCATGTACTGGCTTACGCGCACCCCAAAGAGCTTCGCCGGCAGTAAGTGGCCGATTTCGTGCAGGCCGATAGACACGGCGAGTCCGACGACGACAACAAGGATGCCGAGAATATACAAGAGCACGTTTTCCACCCGCTAAGAATAGCCACGAGCGCCGACGTCCACCTGTGCCAGCGCTGTGCAGACCTCAGAACTACCCCGCACTGGGGGTTTTTGAGACTCAGTGGCGAGTCTTTGACACAACCGAATCTGCTTCACGACGAGCCCAGACCTCGGCCTCGTGCAGGGCGTCAAGACTCAACTCGGTCGGCTGGTGGCTCTCAACGACCCGCTCGACGACATCCAAGATGTCGAGGTAACCGATAGCACCAGCGTGGAACGCCAGCACCGCTTGCTCGTTTGCCGCATTGAAAACTGCCGGGAATGTGAGGCCTGCCGTACCGACAGCCTTCGCCATCTCGACTGCAGGAAAAACTTCGCTATCGAGCGGCTCAAAACTCCACGTGCTTGCTGTAGTCCAGTCCAGCGGTACGCCGACACCCGGAACACGGTGCGGCCAATCCAATGCGAGCGAAATGGGCAAGCGCATATTGGGCGGGCTTGCCTGGGCAATCGTCGAGCCATCCACAAACTCGACCATCGAATGAACAATGGACTGAGGATGGACGGTGACAGCAATGCGGTCATATGGCACGTCAAACAGCAAGTGTGCCTCAATCACTTCGAGACCCTTGTTGACCAGTGTCGAGGAGTTCGTGGTGATTACGAGGCCCATGTCCCACGTCGGATGCGCCAACGCCTCGCGCGGCGTTACCTCATGCAACGACTCTCGCGATCGACCGCGGAACGGACCACCGGATGCCGTCAAAACTAGACGCTGCACCTCCGAGTGCTCCCCCGAACGAAGTGCTTGCGCGATGGCCGAATGCTCGGAGTCCACCGGAACAATCTGGCCCGGCTTCGCTCGCGACATCACTAAATCGCCACCGACAATCAAACTCTCCTTGTTGGCCAAAGCCAACACTGCGCCAGAATCAAGCGCAGCGAGCGTGGGACCCAAGCCCACAGAACCCGTGATTCCGTTGACGATAACGTCAGCCTCGACATCCCGAGCCAACTGAGCAGCCGCTTCAGCACCGAACGCAATGTGCTCGACGCCAAAACGCGCAGCTTGTTCCTCAGCGAGCGCGCGGTTCGACCCGGCGGCCAGCCCCACTACTTCGAATTGGTCGCGATTGGCATCGATGACGTCAAGCGCCTGAGTGCCAATTGATCCGGTCGATCCGAGCAGAATTATCTTGCGCATTCCGCTACCTTAGCGAGCCAGACGAAACTGACGAGCGGATGCTAGCCAATGCCGAGAATATCGACAACGAACACGATGGTGTCAGTTCCACTGATCGCAGCGCCTTCGTTGCCAGCTTCGCCGTAGCCTTCGCTTGGCGGGAGGACTGCGATGATCTGAGATCCGACTTTTTGTCCCTCAAGAGCAGCTTTGAAACCGGGAACAACCTGTCCGGTATTGAAAGTCGATGGGGTGCCGCGCGCCCAACTTTCATCAAAGATTTCGCCAGTTGTCCAGTTCATTCCTACGTAGTGAACGGTGACATCGGAATTTTCGCCAACAGTGTCGCCGTCACCTTGCTTAAGCACGGCCACGGCGAGCTCAGTGGGAGGATCAGTCGAAGGAATCGTGATGGTCGGGCGACCATCGTCGTCGAGCTCAACGGTAGGGAAGCCATCCTCAGCGGGCTGATCTTCGCCATCAGCTCGGGGAAGAGCTGCCGGCGCTGGAGCGTCAACGGAAACGATGTCGACCACAAAGACAATGTCGTCGTCGGCGCCAACACCAAGCTGCTCGCGAGCGGCATCGTCGGCAAATGACTCGTCAGGAGGAATTACACCCACGACGCGCGAACCGGCGGTAGAGCACTGAATGGTCTTGACGATACCGACGAGGAACTGCTCGGCATCAACCGGGAATGGAGCGAGACCGGCTTCGTCATAAGTCGTCGACGACAGCTCTTCACCAGTAGCACCGCTGTACAGAGAGAACTGAACGTTAGCGGTTGCGCCCTCAACAGCAACCTCGTCACCGTCTCCGGCGATAGCAACGGTGCGCTGAGTTTCAGAAACGTCTGTGGGGAAGTCAATTGTGACTTCTGGCTTCGCGCCGAAGTCGCCAGCGGTATTGACGGCTTCCGAAGCAGATCCCGATGCTGTGGGCGAGCAATCACCTGATTGTTCAGCCGTTGTCGAGTCGCCGGGGGCGCATGCGGCAAGCGAGGCCACAACACCGAGGGTCAGGAAGAACGGAATCGCTTTACGCACAGGAACCTTTCACAGCAACAACAAGAAGAACCAATCCTCGCGCACTATTGCTGTGCGTAGCGTGTGGAATCGCCGCCCAGTGCACGATCGCCAAGCGATGTTGGCTCAGACCGCTTTCTCATCCCCGACGATGATCCGCGGCTGGTGAAGCACAGGGAAGTTGACGGATGACGCGATGAAACACTTCTGACTGGCTTCGGTGTGCGCATCCATCGCATCCTCAACGCTTCCGGCAGAGATCGTCACCACCGGCCGAAGCGTCACCGAGGTGAAATGCCCGCCTCCGTTGTCCGTCTGCTTCATCGTGCCCGAAACTTCGTCGTGGTAGGCGGTGACAACGATGCCGCGGCTGACCGCTACGTGCAGATAGCTGAGCATGTGGCACTGGCTGAGCGCGGCAATGAGCAACTCCTCCGGGTTCCACCGTGTGGCATCACCGTGAAAAACACGAGCGCTCGAGCCCTCGATGCTGTGCTTGCCAACGGCAGTGACTTCGTTATGGCGAGAGTACCCACGATATTCGCGCGTTCCCTCACCAAGATTGCCCGACCATTCGAGTCGCACTTCAAAGTTGTGATCGATATTCATCAGAAACTCCTTCGCCAGCATCTAGCCCAAAGCCCATGATCGCAGTACGAAGTCCCACCACCACGCGCGACTCCACCGTATCTCGCTCAGACCTCACGGCGAAGTGCTTGAAGTGCTTCGAAACGGCTAGCGTGGGATGGTGAATGAAGCTACCTCAGGCCAAGCCAACGCCCTCACCGTCGAAGACACCGTGCAGCTTGCTGTGCTCGAGCGGTCGGGGATGATCGAATCTCGCCATCTCGGAGCGGCAGTAGTGCTCGCCCCTGACGGTAGCGAATTGCGTCGTCTCGGCAACCCCGAAGCACTCATCTATCCGCGCTCGACTCTGAAACCGATGCAAGCGATCACTGTCCTGCGCTCAGGAGTCACACTCAGCGACGAACAACTCGTGTTGGCCAGCGCAAGTCACATCGGTAGCCAACGCCACCAAGACGTTGTCGCCTCGACCCTGGCCGCCTACGGCCTCAGCGATGATGATTTGCGTTGCCCGCCCGACTGGCCAGCAAACTCGGCTGCTCGACGCGCAACGGATGCTCCTCGTCGGCTGGCCATGAATTGTTCAGGAAAGCACGCGAGCTTTCTTGCGGCCTGTGTCGTCAACGGTTGGCCACTTGAGAGCTACCTTGAGCACGATCATCCGCTGCAATCTCGAATCCGCGAAACGATAGTCGAGTTCACTGAAGCTGAGCTGGCACATGAGGGTACCGACGGATGCGGCGCCCCCGTCTTCGCGATGAGTCTTGTTTCCTTGGCACGGGCAATCCAACGCGTGACCACGGCAACCGCGGAGAACGATCCCCACGCTCACGCCCTCGTCAGCGCGATTCGGGCCAACGCCTGGGGGCTAGACATGCCGCAGGTTGCCGAAGCGATGGACACCCTCGGCATTATTGCCAAGCGCGGCGCCGAGGGTGTTCTTATCGCGGCGGCGCCCGATGGCACCACTGTCACGCTGAAAATCCTTGACGGGTCTATTCGGCCGCTGCTCCCTGTCGGTTTGTCCTTGCTCGCTGAAGTTGGTGCCATCGACGCGGATGCTGCCGCTGCGGTTCTCGCCTCGACTACCGAAAAAGTACTGGGTCGAGGCGTGCCCGTCGGTGAACTGCGTTTTCAGCTCACGTAAGAACTACGCGCTAATGATGGTGCGAGGATGACGGCAGGTCAGCCCTTACCGGTGATGCGACGGAACTCGGCATTGAACGCTTGGTCATCGGTGGTACTGAGCGTGCGGAAAGAACTGGCGCGCGACATTGCAGTGGCGTTGGGGAACGTGAACTGGTTTGTGGCCAACTCCGGGTAGTTCTCGATTGCGTACTCAAGGGTGCCGTCAACAGGGCTCACACACTTGATCCACTGCACGACCTTGGTCGCGTTTGCGGGATCGTAGTAAAAGTCCATCAGCTTTTCAACGTTGGCTTTGTGCTGAGCACCCGCAGGAATAACGAGCGAGTCCGTGAAGAACGTGCCCCGCGATCCTGGAAGCAAGAACTTGTACTTTTCGTACCCAGCTTGGGCATTGAGCACAGCGATATCGCCGGCACGAGCAAATCCGGCTACTGCTTCGCCTGACTTGAATTTGTCGATGTAGTCACTGCCCATGACCCCAAGAATGTGTTTGGACGCGAGGTGCTTTTCGAGAACATCACTCGCCTTCTTGAATTCGTCGATTCCCCAGATATCTTTCGAGATATCGACACCTTGGGCGAGCAAGAGCATCCCCATCGTGTGGCGCATTTCTGCGAGAACAACGACTTTTCCTTTGAGTTCATCTGCCCACAGTTGCTCAACCGAAACTAGGCCCTTGGGATATTCCTCGGTGTTCCAGGCAATGCCGATGAATCCGCTTTGCCACGGCAGTGAGTAGTCACGGTCGGGATCGAAGTCGGGATGAGCAAGCTTCTTGTTGAGGTTCGCCTTGTTGGGGATGTTCGCCGAATCAATCTTCTGTGCGTAGCCGAACCTGATCAGTCGAGCAGCCATCCAGTCGCTGACAACGATTACGTCAGCCCCTGTTGGCTTTCCCAACGCGAGTTGGTCTTTCATCGTCAAGTAGAAGCCAACGTTGTCTTTGACAACAGAACGGTATTCAACACTGACACCGGTCTGATTCTTGAATTCTTTGAGGGTCGCGGAGTGTCCGCTGAGGTCTTCATCAATGTATGAGGGCCAGCTTGCCCACACGAGAGAGCTATCACTCTCTGAAATATCAATAGCACTTGAGCCGTCTGGCGCGGCGCATGCGGCAAGAGCTAACGCGGATGCGCCAAGCCCTGCTCCCTGCAATAGCCGCCTGCGGCTGAGTTGAGATTGCTTCGCCTGCAGCATCAGCTGTTGGATCGCTGGATCCTGCGGAAGTGGTCTCGTCACGTTTTCTCCTTCGCCACACCAATTACCCCGATGGTAGTGAGCGCAGTTTGCGTAGTTGTAGCCCCAGTTAGGAGGGGCTTTATGGGCGCGTGGCAATAATTCCATGTTTTGTGCTCAGATTCGCGCCATTATTGTGCCCAATTCGGGTACCGCTGAAGATCACGTCCTCACCACTTCTCGTCGCGAGATTACACCGTGGTAGTTCTTGGCAGTCGCACTCTCTCTGCTCCAGCTTCGGTGACGTTCCAGTAGTGGCCCGAGCCGGGAGCAAGAGGGGGTGGCAGTTCCCGAGTGCGCGCGAGCGTGCGGTAGTCGCTGAGGTTGCAGCCATCGAGCAGGATTGTGGCGTGCGCTCTGAGGAGCGTTAGCGCGCCCCAGCGCGACTGCCATTCATCGATTGATCCGATAATGGCAACGGGGTCGTTCCCGTTGGGGATGAACAATTCGCGTTCGGAACCAGGCGCTCCTTCGAGTACGCGCGTTTGCCATCCTGCTGCGGCGAGTGCTGCTCTGGTTGCTGTGGGACGGCTGCTGGCGACAGCGAGGTGCTCATGACGATTGAGGGTTCTGACGGCTGCCGCTCGCGGCACAGGTGGCACATCTTCGCTTCTGGCGATGTGCACTCGCATGTCTTTCCATAAACCACCTCCGGGAGGTAGTGCCGGGTTAAAATCGTCTGAGGCGCCGCCGGAAAGTACGAATTCCTGCCGACTGCTGAAGCGGAGCCTCAGGATGTTTGGCATGAGTTGGGCGATGGCCTGCAGCGCTGCGGTGACACGTTGAGCGCTCGCGACCACCCAAATTTTGTGAGCGGGTCCCTCGCGGAGGAGGCGAATAAGTCTCTCGAGAATTGCGGCTCGGTGGTCGTCGTCGAACCGTGAAACTATCGCGTCTAGATCATCAATGAGCACGATCGTTCCCCCCGCGGACTGCTCGCGCGATGTCGAATTATCGAGTAGCGCATGAATTTCGGCAAGCGTGTCCCAGAATCCTGCAGCGTCGAGCCCTCCGGCTTCAATGCGGAAGCAAGGCTCTTCGCCCATGTGTGGGCCTGTGACCGCTTCTGCAGAGTCTGCCGTCACAGGGCGAGCAACACCGCGAGAAGCGGCCGCAGCGGCGACTGTGGCGATCGCGACACTCTTGCCGCTGCCTGGGCCACCGAGAATGAGAACATTCCCGTCTGCCATCGGCGACCATTCCGCAATGCCCTGGCGCTGCTCCTCGGGGATATCGCTGAGCCCAAAGCAGATGGTGGCCTCTTCTCTCCCCTGTCGCCAAGCCCTCCCCCCAGCGGAGCTACTGCGTTCAGCGACATGAGCGAGCGAAACATCGCCGGGAAGGGGTTCGCACCATGGTCGTCTCGGGGTTACGGTGGCTGGCCATCGTTTGGCAACTGTCTGAATGTCGTCTGGCGTCGCGAGCGCGAACTGCGCTAGCTCGGCGGATGAGGACCCGTGAGCAAGCCACGCGCGACCCTTCGCTCCCGTTGGCAGCTCGGCCGCGCGATCGCTACCGATCACGGCGGAGCTATCTGCTCCGTTGTTCACCCGCAGCGAAATCCGAAGATCGGCATTGGCTAGGAGCGAATCTCGCACCACTCCTGACGGGCGCTGTGTGCACAAAATCAGGTGCACCCCGAGAGACCGGCCACGGGCAGCAATGTCGCTAAACAGGGCGTGCAGTTGAGGATAGTCGGCCATCATCGCCGCAAACTCATCAACGACAATCACTAGGCGCGGAAGTGTGTCCAGTTCAGCGACATCTCTCACCCCGGCGATGGCGAGTGCACGCTCTCGGTACTGCAACTCTGCTCGAAGGCTGACAAACGCTCGACTGGCCTCGGCAGCGTTGAGGTCAGTAATGATTCCCACCGTGTGGGGAAGCTCTGAAAGGTGAGCGAATGCTGAACCACCTTTGAAATCGACGAGCAGGAAAGTGACATCGTCCGGCGAGGATTCTGCAGCCATTGCGAGAACCCAAGAGATGAGCAGTTCGCTCTTGCCGCTTCCCGTGGTCCCCCCAACAATTGCGTGCGGCCCGTGAGCAACAAGATCGACAACGATGCGACCGTTCGCCCCCACCGCTGGCCGACTCGCTAGCGACTTGGTACGACGCGGTCGCAGCTCGCAGCCAGGATCCAGCTGGCCCAATAGGCCTCTCAATTCGACCGAATTAGGCACTGCACCATCGCTGCTTGCTAACCCGTCGCGGGAGGCAATGTCGTGTGCCGCGAGCGCCCACGCCAATGCTTGCTCCCGACCGAGAAACGATGGTGCAAAGTTTCGCCGCTGATGTTTGTCCGGATGGCGGACAACAGCGACCGTGCTCCCGTCGGCGCGAATAATAATTCGATGCCCGCTCGGGGCGTGCTCCTCATTCTCGACAACGCTGATCGAGACGCTGGGTACACCATCTCCGAGTACTCCCCAGTGAACACTTGCCCGGGTGTGCGCATGGTCAGCATCATCGACACCGCTCTCTGAACGCAAGACTCGGTGCGGAAGATGTGCACTCCATTGCTCTGAACTAAAGACGCCGCGCAACCTCACCCAGCTTGTCGTTGGCGAAAGCGTGCGCGCTAACTGAATGGCCAGCCCCCTGGCTAGGGAGAGTGCAATTGGCTCGGTACCGAAAATCGCAATGCCGAGCCGAGCATTCACAGCGATGGGAGCACCGTGCACACTCGCAGCCTGATCGACTAGGTGCTGGTAGTGCTCGTCGGTAACCGGATCCACCGCATCGTGCGATCCGGAACGATCAATGACGAGGTCGCTACGAACTGTGCCGTAGCCGAGGTGCACCGGCAGAACGTCGCGAGGCTCTCGCGCCCAGCGCAAGGAATCTATCTGCACGTCGTTCACCATGACGATCGCCGGTGGCGTGCGCTCAACAAGATCGCCTCGCTCCTGCCGATGGTAAGCCTCAATGGACAGTTGGGTCGCCGCTACTTCCCGGGAAAATCGTGCGGTTTCGGCGCGCAGCTTTTTGCGTGCGGAAACCCGCGAATCAATGAAGCTTCCCGTCGCCGCTAGTGGGCCAAGCGCAGCGAAGACCAATGCGAAGGTGGATCCTGTTATGAGCCAAATCGCCAACGAAGCCACGATCGGAACTGTTGCAGCGACGATCGGGAATCTAAAGGGCGCTGCGGGCTGTGGAGCAGTAGGCAAAGTAATACGGGGGCCAGTAGCGCGAGAATCGGTCACTCACTGAGTTCATCAGCCTTCAGCATCCGCTCATATCACTCACCCCAAGTAGTGGAAAGAGTGCATCCTGTAGGATTTGTGAGGGACGCTTCTCCCCGGTTCGACCGCACCGACGGTGAGTAAAGCGAACGCCGGTGAGTTCTGTCGCTAACTAACGATGAAGAACTGTTCGCCGATCTCAACTCGTGTGCCGCGCATGACTCGATAACGCTTGCCGGGTTCACACCGCTTGGGTTCTCCCCCGGGTTCTCGCACGACCGTTCCGTTGCCGGAGTAACGGTCGCTAATCCAGAAGGCACCAGTGATTTGACCGAACTCAAGATGCGTCTTGGACACGGACTTACTGGGGTCGGTAATCGGCACGAGAATGTCGAACTTTTCTGATGGCTCTGCAATCGGATTGCGACCAACCAGACCGGTTCCCGTCACAATCACGCTGTCGCCCGTGCTGAACTGAAGCACAAAACGTGTGCCAGAAAGACTTCTCTCGACGATCCGAGTGTCTTCGATGTCTTCGTCGTCGGAAGCAAGCGATGCAATCGGGGTTGGCGGAGCGATGGGAAGCTCCACTCGGTGATGAGACATCGGCGGCGGTGCAAGAACTGAGAGCCCAGCCGTCTCAGATGCGCCGCTACCATCCGTGCTTGCGCTCACCTCCTCGGCAACTCGCTGATCATCGCTTGACGCAAAATCTGGCACTGCGCTGAGTCGCTCGAATTCGGCAGCTGAGCCGTTATGGTTTCCGTCAACGGCACCAACCGAAGCTGCCTCATCCAAGGAGTCGATTGATTCACGTGGAGCGGATGTCGACGCTGCCTCAGAACTCAACTGTCCGATTTCCGTCGCACGGGAACTCGAATCCGCATCCGAAAATTGTGGGTCGCCTGAATCGTCGCGTGCCTCGTCGCTCGAAGCAGAGTGGTCGTTTTGCGAGTCTGCGTTGTCATCATCGTTCTGGGAAATTGTAGGCAGTTCTGGGGCGTCTCCCGATTCGGGATTCCCCGCGTTCATGGCCTGGTCGGCGATCTCGGCCTGCTCGGCGACCTCAGTGTGCCCGGATAGTTGTGCCTGCTCAGCTAGTTCAGCCTGCTCAACGTTCTGATTCTGTTCAGTCTCGTCTTGTGCCGCTACCTCGTCGATGTGACTAGCAGCGAGTGTGTTGCGCGCTGAAGCGACTGCCCCGGTGCGGGCGGTTGGTTTTCCCCAGGGGAAGGGGTCTAGTGGTGGCGCGACCGCGGTGCGAGCTGTTGGCCCGATTCCGTGTTTGACGAAGCCACAGGAGCCGCAGAAGATATCGGATTCCGAAAGAGCTTCACCACATTGAGCGCAGACTGCATCGCTCGATGCCGACACGACCAGTGGCGCCGTCGGTGCTTTTTCGGAATCAACAGAAGCGACTGACTCGTTCTGCGGACCATTGACACTGTCGGATGCCCGGGGAGCAGTTGCGCTGAACGAAGTCACCTCAGCCTCTGGCTCGACCGCTGTCGTTGAGGGAGCTGGCTGATCGGCTACGCGCTCCGATGCTACAGGCGCAAAAGCGGACGCCCTCAATCGATCTGCTGTCGTAAAGAGCGTTTCTTCACCGAGGGGGCGCACCTGCTTTGCAGGGGAACGCTCGGCGGCAGGAACGGCCACCTCGGGCCGACCCACATTCTTGAGATCTGGCGCAAACGCCGATCGCGGCAGGGGCGACGGCTCGACCAAGGGCTCTGGCTCAACGAGTGCTTCAGGCTCGGCCGGAAGCTCAGGCTCGGCTTGCTCTTCGTGCTCTGTCTGCGGCTGCGGCTCTGGCTCTTGCGCTGGCTCTTGCGCTGGCTCAGGCTCGGATTTAGCGTCGGATTCGGTTTCGGTTTCGGGCTGAGACTCTGATTGAGGCGCGGGCACCGGTGCGTCGCCCGCAAGCAGCACTACCCCGTCGCGATCGCTGTCACGGACGCCAGAGTGATCCTCTTCGAGCGATCCATTGACGTCACGAGTTGGATCGTCTCCGCCACGCGCATCGTCATCGACAAGCGCACCGTCATCGTCAGCAACATCGCCGCCGTCAGCGGCCTCGCCAGCCTTAGCGGCACCCGCATCAACACCCGCATCATTAACTACAGCAGCGTCAGCGTCGCCGATCTCAGCTATCGGGATTTCGTCATCAGATTTCGGCGCGTGGTCAGAATCGGCGTCAGTTTCGGACTGCACCGAATTCTCAGTCGCTGCGTCGTTGACCACCACTGCCTCGTCCGCGGCTGCTGCGTCCACCGCTGCCTCGTCCGCCGTGGCGTCGGGTGACTGCGGCCAGGCCGCTTCTTGGGGGTTTGGCGCCGGAAGGTCGCGCCAACCCTCGTCGGCTGCGGGCGGGACATCGCTCACCACTGGTGATGGGGAAATGGTGGCGGCGAAAGTGAGAACTGAGGGGTCGACGACTTCGTCGTAGGGACCATCTTCGTCGAACGGCAAAACCTCGTGCTCTGGGCCGTCTTCTGGCTCGTCCTCGGGAGCGCCGTCGTGCTGAACTGATTCGCTGTCGTCAGTCGGAGTGTTGGGAAAGTCGCCAACATCGTGGGCTGAGAGTTCATCAGCGCTGGGGAGCACCAGCGGCTCGCCTAGCTGCAAAACTATGGTGTCGGATGCTGTGGGCGCGGTCTCATCGAACTGATGAGTTTTGTCGGCTGACGCAGATGTTTCGGCGCTGACTTCGTGAAGGTCAGCGGTGGCGGCAGTCGATGTCGGAATCGTGGGGCGTGAAACCGGACGAGACGCGGCTGCCGGTGCGACCTCAGCGCTCTCAGCGCTCTCAGCGCTCTCGCCGCTTTCGACCGAGTGACGGCGACGTGCGCTCAGCAAAGCCGCTGCCTTTGCCTTCTTTTCCGCGCGCTTCACTCGTGCGGATTGTGAGCGTTTGGGAGCAGCATCAGCGCTGCGGCGGGCGCGCCGGGACATCGCGGGCCGCCCGCACTCGGCACAGTAAACAGCATCGGCGGGCAGTTGCGTCGCGCAGAAAGAACAGATCATCGGGTAGTCCTCTATCGCTTAAACAGACTTGTGACACTATAACCACCGAGCGATCGCAGTGATATTTTGGTCGTGAACCGCGCCCAACGCGACAGTCCAGTGTGAAGCTGATTTTCGAGATCGGTGACGTTCGTCCAGAACGCATCGACCTCGTCTGACTTCGGATCAGCTCCGGAGAAAATTACGCGGTCGGCATGCACCGCAAGGTCATGGGCGGCTGGTACTTGCACTATCGCAGCGACCTCCGTTCGGGTTCCTGACGGTGGTGGCGTGTAGCCGTGGTCAAGGAGGGAGTCTTCAAACTCTTGCCAACCACCGCTGATCTGGTCGAGGGCGGAATCTGCGCGTCGGCGCAATATCCGTCGACGCAGTTTCGCGGCGACAATAAGCAAGAATGGGGCAGCGATCACGAGGAGCACGAGCAACGTCCAACCGACAGCGCGGAGAACCGCGAGGATCGCCTGCAGCACAGGATCAAGGTCAGGTTGCAGCGCCTGCTCACTATCCGGGTTTGACTGGCGGTTGAGCGTGTCCGATTCGATTTCCGGAGGTTGCACGACTGTTTGGGGGCGAGCAACCTGCGCAGTGTCATCCGGATCTTCGTCCGGAATCTCACGCAATGGTGGATTGGGGTCAAGCGTGACCCAGCCATATTCTTCGGTATTGACTTCGATCCAGGCGCTCACGTCATTGCCGCGAATCTGCTGGTCTGAAGTGACGAACCCGAGCACTATTCGGGCGGGGAACCCCAACTCGTTTGCCATGATGGATGCCGCAACCGCATACTGCTCTCCATCACCGATCATTCGCTGCTCAGTAAACAGCTCAGCAATTCGATCTGCTGAGTGACCAGATCTGCTAGCCGGTTCGTCTACACCGACACCGTGACTGATGTAGCCGTCAGCTGCCAGGCCGGCAAGCATGGCGGCGAGACGCTCGCCTGGCACGGTGATCCCACGCACGTACTGGTCGAGTTTTTCCGTGAGTTCGTCTGGCGAGACTCCGATGGGAGGAACTTCAGCTGCACCAGGCGTAAGTGTCGAAATTTCGTCATCCGTGGGTTGGACGGGGACAACGCCTTCAAGGGTGTAGCTATCGCCACGCTCGAGTCGCTCGGTCACCGCTGCAGTGCCGGAAACTTTGTTGTAGTAGAACGAGTCGCGCAAATCCGCGGCTCGATCTCCACCGAAGTCAACCTCTTCAAACAGGCCAACGGTCGGCACCCAAACTCCTGAATATGCGGCAATAGTGATTGCCATCTGGGCCGGACTTCCTTCGACTTCAGACTGGTCAAAGCGAGAAGGCACACGAGCAAATGATCCGGAAGCGCTCGTGACGCGACCGCTACCTACCGCGTAAACAACCCCATCGTAGCTATCAAGTGTGGCAAGCCTGACTCGAGTTCCCAATGGGACACCCGACACTTCGAAAAGCACAGAGTTGGCTGTTGTTGGCTGCCAATAGCGCCGAAAACCAGAAAGCGGGCTCACGTAATCTCGCGGATCAAAAGGCTCAACTATCGCCGTGCGAAGCACGGAGCGATCGTTCACGGGAGGCACAGCGTTGGCAAAAGCGACTGCGGCACTTGTCGCGATCGCCAAAATCATGACCGCACTGATTACTGTTCGCGCACCAGCAAAGCCAAACTCTCGCTTGCGTCGAGCTACACCAGCGGTATCCATCGCGGCTTCAAGAGCATTGACGGTGTCGCGTCGACGTCGCCAGCGAAACCACACCAGCGCGAGCGCAATGACGACCAATAGGGCGATTGCCAATGTTGCCGGTCGATCGGGGTAGGTGGGGCCAAACGCCACTGCCGACAAGAACAACGCGATTGGTGGAATCACTGAAAGTTCTGGGCTTCTGGTGCGATAGGCGATGCTGAGCGCAGCGACTGTGGCGGTGAGGACAAGCACGAGGGCTGGTACGAGCAACGCTTGATAGCTGCCAACGGGAAGGGAAATTGTCAGAAGTTGCTTCCACCCGAGAGCAACACCGAGAACGAGATCGATAAGTCCGCCGAGCGTCGGCAACACTGTATATTGCGCCTCGGATGGAATCGCAATAGGAACTCCGATCACCAGAAATGCAACAAACGTGACAAGCGTTGTCGTCACGAATGACCATTTTCTCCAGAGCGAAACGACGGCCACAATGGAGCCGACGATCACACTCACGGCGATGAGAATGATCACGGCGGGGCTGCGGTAGATCGGCCACAGCGCGGCCGCAGCGAGAACAATTGCCAGCCAGAGCAGTCCGCCGCTGACAAGGAAGAAGGAACGTGACAGTGTGCGCCTCATACTGCCGCCGATCGCGCGAGGGCTCGTTTAAGATCCTCGAGGTAGCCGATCGTGAGAACGCTCAGTCCGGCGACCCTGCGCAAACCAGGAACTGTTTCCGGGTCACACACAATGGCAACCACTTCCACGTTCGCGGCGAATTTTGTTGATGCAGCGCGCAGTTGCTGCGAGGTCACGGGTGAACCGCAAATAAGAAACGCGACCGAAACACCGCTCGTCTGCTCAGAAGTAACGCGTGCGACATCCACAATTCGAAGAGCCGTTTCTGCATTCTGCACGCGAGTGAGGTCGTCGAGGAGTCGGGTCCCGGTCAAAGTGGAAAGGGCTCGTACGGCGAAAATCTTCCGTTTGGCAAACTGCGGTGTTTGCGCGCTAGCAACTACCGTTACCGTTCTGGCATCGCGAATAGCTTGCGCGCCCAGAGATCCGGCAACGCTCACCGCCATCTCGAATTCATATTCGCTCGCAAAGTCGGCAGTCGCCAAGCTTAACGCGATCACCAAATGACTGCGGCGGGTCTCCTCAAACTGACGAACCATATACCGGCCGGTTCGCGCAGTGGTTTTCCAGTGGATGTTGCGCCGCTCGTCACCCGGAAGGTATTCGCGGAGCGCATGAAAAGAAATGTCGTTATTTGCTAGATCCTTGGTGGGGTTTCCTTCAAGGTCGCGGATCAGACCAGTGCTGACACTGGGGATACTGATGGTGCGCGGGTGAACGAAGACTTCCGCGGACTCAGTCCACACGAGCTCGCGGCGTACAAGCCCTATCGGGTCAGCGCGCACTGTTCGTACGGGGCCGACTGATATAACGCCTCGACGATGAGTAGGGATGGGAAAATCGTGCGTTGCCGAACCGCCGGGCCGGATGCTCGGAAGCACTGCCTCGGCAAAGGTCTGAGCGACCGGAATTTCAGCGACAACTCCGAGGCTGCGTCGCTTACTCTCGTTGACCCCGCGAACCTCGCCGCTTGCAGCCTCCCCGACAACCACACGCCGTCGATCCACGTGAAGGCTGATTGCGAGCTGGCTTCGCCCAAAGAGATAAATGGCCGCCATCAGCGATACAGCGATGAATGCGTAGCCCGCAATAACGAGTTCGACCCACGCTATCGAGTAACCAACGATCAGGCTCAGAGGGATGAGGGCAAGAATCACCCAGCCGAGCGGAGTCACGACTGACGTGACTCTCGCCGCGTAGCGAGAGATCATGGTGCGCGCGAGGCCAACGAAACGCACGATGGCCACGATTAGGTCAGCGAGAAACCCCGTGCGGTACCCGACAATTCGAGTTCGTGCGTTGTCGAGTCCCCGGATTGCAGTCGGGAAGTCTGCGTCAGAGCGCGCTCGTTCGCCGCTCGGATCCTGATGTTCCGCTGCGGGTTGTTGACGGGGCTCTCTTTTAGCCTGGCGCGAGAAAATCGAACTCACACGGCTTGCCGTTCAGTGGGTGGAGGATTCTCAATCAGAATCTGGGCGATAACACTCGAGGCGGTTACACCTTCAAACTCTGCTTCGGCATCGATCACCAGTCGGTGCGCAAGTACGGGCTCGGCAAGTGCTTTCACGTCATCGGGAACGACATAGTGCCGACCGTTGGAGGCCGCCAGGGTCTTGGCTGCGCGCATCAGCGCGAGCGCTCCACGGACACTCACGCCAAGTCGAACTTCAGTTGCGCTGCGAGTCGCTTCAACTAGCCGGCTTACGTAGTCATTTATTGTCGGGTCGACATGAACAGTGCGAGCGAGCTGAGCCATTTCAACAACAAGCTCAGCGCTGACGACAGGGTCAATGGTCACGGAGTGCGCGGCCACGCCGGCACCATCAAGGATACGAAGGGTGGATGCCCGGTCTGGGTAGCCGATCGAAGCTTTCATCAGAAAGCGATCCAGTTGTGCTTCGGGTAGACGGTAGGTACCCGCTTGCTCGATGGGGTTTTGAGTAGCAATCACCATGAAGGGCGCGCCAACGGGGTGTGAAATTCCGTCTACGGTTACTTGCCCTTCTTCCATCACTTCTAGCAGCGCAGCTTGAGTTTTGGGGCTCGCACGGTTGATCTCATCGGCAAGAACAATATTGGCAAAGATTGGTCCGGGGTGGAACTCAAACTCGTTGTCCCGCTGATCGTAGATACTGACTCCGGTGATGTCACCCGGCAGTAGGTCTGGGGTGAACTGGATGCGGTTCGTGGTTCCTGACACGCTTTGCGCTATCGCGCGAGCAAACGAGGTCTTTCCTGTGCCGGGGTAGTCCTCAAGCAGCAGGTGCCCCTCGCTCAGCAGCGCAGTGAATCCGAGGCGCACCACAAACGTCTTTCCGAGCAGGATTTGCTCGACATTCGTGACGAGCCTGTTGAAACTCTCTGCGAACCATGCAGCTTCATCGGGAGTCATGCTCATACCGCACCTCTAGTCATAATCGAATCCGTTATACGTTCTGTCGTAGGTTTGGCCACCGTTGGCGATGACGCGGACGACAAGTGTTGGGGTTGCCAGTAGGGCCACGTCCGCGTGGCAGCTGCCGCCGGGCGTGCTGGTGTTGGCTGTCTGCCAAGCATCAAGCGTTGCGCCTCCACAGCGATACTGCACAGCCTCGTAGGTGCCGGTGGGCCAATCGAGCCACGTGAAGGTTCCGCTCTGGTTAAGTACGTCATTGTCAGACGTGAACGTGAGGCTTGCCACTGAGGGGTTTACGGGAACTCCGAGCGGGAATGGTGTTGACCAGGTCGGCTGGCAGATCGGGCCCGATCCGTAGCTTCGGCACGCGCGCACTTCAACGGAAACGTAGGTTCCATACTGTTGACCACCGTCGGCCGTGAGGAACGAGCCGAGCGCAACTGGTCCAAAAATTGTGCCGGGAACGCTGCCACCGCTGAGACGGTAGTAGAGCGTGTAGTCGCTTGTCAGCGCGTCGCTGCCCATCATTCCACCGTTGACGGTGAAGTCGAATCGGTTGCCGTTTGCCACCGGTCCTGCCGTATTGAGCGCGGTCACGACAGCGGGAGGGGTGTGCGCAATCACTGTTGGAGATACGGTGCAGCCTTGCCCGTTGTAAGCAAACACAAGCATTGTGTACGTGCGATTGGGGGCTAGCCCGGTAAACGTTGTCGACGTACCGCTGGCGGCCGCCGAAAGCTTGGCACCGTTGCGAGCGATCGATCCGTCAGCAGCACAGGTAGGAGCTGTCCCGGTATAGGCAGCGGCGGTGTACTCGGTAACGGGGCGACCATTCTCGCTAAATGCTCCCGCCCACGTCAGATTGGCTGTGCTGTCGTTGACAACGCTCGCAACGGGAGCAGCAAGTGCGATCGGTGGGCCAGCGGGTACTGCGCTGCGCGGCTCGCTGGTATTCCACACCGATAGCGCTGTGTAGGCCGCGTTCCGCGGGCTGACTGTATAGGTAACGGCGACACCGTTGTCGAGTACCCACGTCGCTGGAGTATCCCAGGTGCACGTGGTGCTGTCGCATTGCGTCAACCCGAGCGAGGTCTCGAATCCACCAACGACAACGCGGTAACGGTCCACTGGTGAACCACCGCTCGGTGTGGGCACCGCATTCCAGGTCAGTCGCAGACCGTGGTCAAGAGGGGCTGCACTCAATGCAGTGGGGGCTACGGGGATGATGTCAGACCAGACAGCGTCTGCAAGCGTTACGGGGTCGGATTCTCCGATCGCGTTAATAGCGACCACCGTAACTTTGACCGCATTCGTTGGGCCGTTGCCTGCGGTGGCGATTGCACACGTTGTGCCGGCACACTCCGTCGTGTTCGCAACGACGGTGCCGACTTTCGTGGTCACCCGATACGACGTAATGGCCGAATTGTTAGACGGACCGGCGTTCCAGCGCATCATGATGGTCTTGTCCCCGAAGCCGCTTGGCCCCAGGTTGGAGACCGGATCAGGTCGATCCTGAACGGAGACCGTCACTGTTCCCCACACGTAGCGAGACACATCGTTGGTCGCGTCAGCAACCCGATACTGAAGATTCACGTCGCCGGGCACTGCGTCAGCCGAAACGGTAACGGTCAACGTGCTCTTATCGCTGCTCGGCACGATCGTCAATCCGGCGGGGATCGCTCCGCCACCGAGCCCGCGAATATCGATAACCCGCAATGGTGCACCGGGGAACGGATTGGTCGACGCGTCGTTGGCTAGTACGTCGACGACCGTGGTCTGACCGCGTTGAGCAATTGCAGAGTCTGGCGCTGGGCTTGCCAGCGGGCGAGTTGAAGGAACTACATTGAGCTCGATACGCCCGGATTTACCCTCAGAGAGGTCGTCCTTGACCCCGAGCGAGATCGACGTCCGAGTTCCCTTAAACGCGCTGTTGTTCGCGCGAAGAATCAACGTCGTGCCCTCAAGCGAATAAGTGAAGCCCTCAGGGAGTGGGCTCAACACGGAGTAGGCGAGTTCGTCCAGGTCGTCAGGGTAGGGGTAGTTCGTCAGCTTGAGGAGATCGATCTCCTTCTCCTGGCCCGGCTCAAAATCAATTACGGCGCCGCCAAAAACTGGAGCTTGGTTGTCTCGAGGGAGCACGTCGATCGGCAGCACCAAGATTGCTTTGCGGCCTTCAGGGTCGGTCGCTGACGTGCCGTCCGTGACCTCAAACGAAATGGATGCCGGACCAAAGTACTTTTCTGCCGACGTGTAAACAAGAGTGTCTTCGTCGCGCACGAGGCTCGTGCCATCACTGTGGGTCGCCAAGACCGTACTGGAGTCGGTGAGTCGAACCGGCTTCTCCCCGACCGCAATGATGTAGTCGTTGAGATCGATCACTAGCGTGCTCTCACTATTGACGCTCAACTTTTTGGCTCGACGATCGATCTGGGGCAAGGCGTCGTTGTACCCGGGCACTTTGATGAAGGCGTAGCTGAAGGCTTCGGGGTCTGCCGGGTTGGTGACGCGGAACGGGATGATCTGTCCGGCATCCTCAACAGAAATTTCGATCTTTTTGTCAGAGGTCACTCGTGCGACATCGCCGAAGCCTGTGTAGATTGCCAGCGATAGCGTGCGAGGGTCACCATCCGCAAAGAACACGTCACCGAGCACATCGACCGTTACACGATTGCGGTCGAGCACGTCTGACAGTGTGAGAACACTATCCGTCGCTATCGGGTAGGCGGGTTTGGCTTCAGGGTCAACTGTGACGCGGATGAAGTTCTGGCTCGAACCGCCCGTTTCGTTCTCGATGACATAGATGATTCCGTAGTCGCCTGGTTCTTCCGGCGGAGTCACATTGACCACGTCACCGTCGATTTCAGCAACGGTTACAGAATCGTTCGGTTCGACAGACACGACAGACAGCGGACTACCATCAGGGTCGGAGTCGTTAGCAAGGACCTGAACCGAGACTGTAATACCCGGCTTGACAGTGACCTCATCGATGATTGCCACGGGGTTCCGCGCACCATCGATTCGTGGGCTGATACCGATATTGATTTCGCCGTTCGCTCGCGCACCCAGCGAATCGATGAGCGTGTAGCTAAAGGTGTCTGTTCCGGCGGAGTACTCTCCGGCTTGGTAAACAAAGGTATTCGAATCGACTTCAATGACCGCGCCCTTGCTGGGGTTGGTTGCTTGACCCAGCAACTGAACGGAGTCACCATCGGGGTCTGCTGACGTCAACGGGATTTGCACTCGCACGGTGTCTCCAGCAAGAACGCGAGCAGTAACCGTCGGGGGAACTGGCGGGTTGTTGCTTGCCGGGTCGAGTTCACGAACGGCAATGCGCACAATCGCGGTTGCTGACTGACCATCGGGACCAGCGACTTGATAGGCGGCGGTGAAGTTTCCGGTGCGGTCGGGCGCAAGGTAGCGAAGAACTTGGCCGGAGGCGAACAGGAGCCCGGAATCCTCAGGGAGGTCCTGAGCAAGCTTGGGCACGAGAGTCAGTTCGAGTCCATCAGGGTGTTCGTCGTTGTGGAGTACCCGAATGTCGACAGCTTGACCCACGCGAACGGTAACGGAATCATCGTTCGCGATCGGAGCTTGCAGCCGCGACGGGGCGGGAATTTCAACAACAGTAATAACGCCAATGGCGTCCGCAAGGCCGTTACTAATGCGGTAATTGAAACTCACTGGACCGTCGTCGAGTGGAGCTTCCAAGCTGACACGCACGAGTCGCTGTTCCAAGACTTCGGCGCGTACGCCAGAGCCGGCGGGCAGATTCATGATTTCTGTGACGAGAAGCACTCCGCCGGCGGGGTCAACGTCAGTGCCCGCAACATCGATTCGTTCGTTCTGCAGTGTCTGCACGAAAATCGTCTTGGGTACCGTAATCGGTGTCGTGTTCGCGTCTGGTGGTGCAACGACATCGATTCGTACGATTGCCGTAAACGTCAGGTTTCCGTCTGTGACAACGTACTCAAGATTGTGGCTGCGAATCTCATCGCTCTTGAACCGGAAGGTGCCCGTCTCGTAGCTGGGCAAGACTTGAGCACCAGTCTTGGCTGGAACGCTATTGAGGCGGATGTTTCCGTTGCCACCGCGAACATGAGCCAGCGGTGAGACCGTGACTTCTTTGCCCGCATACGCCAGTACGACAAAAGGATCGGCTTCGATCGGAACTTCCCCGGGCGATTTGACCGAAACGGAAATGCTACCCGAGCTTTCGGCGTCGCCATCTGAAACGACGAGAGTGACGATTTTGAGTTCGCCGCCAGCGCCGGAGTCAGAGAAAATAACGTCTCCGCCTGGCTTGTAGCTCACAGTGTCGGGAACCGCGACTGCCGCGCTCGTCAGATAAAACGGATCACCATCGGGATCAACCCAGTCGCCAAGCACTTGTTCGGTAATTCGTCCGCTGGTTTGAACGGTGAACTTCGTCGCCCGCACCTGCTGCGGCGGCGAGTTTTCAGAATCTGGGCGAATGTCGACGACCACGGTTGCTGTCGCTGTACCACCGCGACCATCACTGATGGTGTAGCTGAAACTAACTTGGCCGCTCGCACTTGGCTCGAGCGTAAGTTGAATCTGCTGGCGTTCATTGATTCGGTCGATGCGACCTACACTTGCGCTAATCGTCGGCAGTTCTTCGACAACGAGGACGTCGCCGTTTGCGTCATAGTCATTCAGTAGCACCGGAAGAACTGTTGCGCGACCGGGGCGAGCCCCGAACGCGTCGTCAACGGCAACGGGTGGTTGCTGCACCTTGTCGACTTCGGGTTCGAGATCGAGAAGATTTTGTTCAACTTCAGGTTCTTCCTCATCTGTCGTGATGAGTTCGTTCCAGTTATTGATGAGCTCGCCATCATCCTGAATGGCCCAGGTGCGTCCGCTGAGTCGATCATTGAGAACCGCGCGCGTGCCATTAACGGAATATGACAACTGCGCGTTGGCTTGCATCTCGGCCAATTGCAGCATCACACCATCACCGGCATCCGTTGGACAGCGTCGCCAGTTCTCGCCGCTCGTCCAAGCGGCGAACTCGCAATCACCAATCCGAAGCGGTGCCGAGGCCAACCCTGACTGGCCAGTTGCCAAGCCAACGGCGGCGGCCCCACTGAGCGGAACGCTAAGAACCCCATCGCTATAGCCGATGAGCACTCGCTCTCCCCCGGTGGATGGGAGCTGGAGGATCGGGCCATTGCCACCATCAATAAGGCCAGTGAGGTCGACCGTCCTGCCGTCCATATAGAGCAGTTGAGCATCCGCATCGAGAATTGCCCACTGGCCGGCAACAGAGGTAATGCTGAGTTCCGCAGTGGTGTCGAGGTCGAGGGTAACGCTCGATTCTGCGGTGTCGGAGATCGCGGCGTTCACCCGAAAAAGCTGACTTGTCGACGGGGAGAAAGCGAAAAGCAATCCGTCTTCGTCAACGCTGACAATCGCGTCGGCACCGAGGCTCAGCGACGCGACAGACTCAGCATCGAAATTGAGGAAGTCGTCGTAAGAGCGGATCCATACTTCGCCGGTGCCATGTTCAAGCACAACGACGTTTTTCCCTGCGAAGAAGACCTCGGGTTGGTTTGGCGGGAGCGCAATACTCTCGGCTACCTCTGAAAGCGCGGGATCAACCACATCGATCGCGCTCTCAGAGCGATCGAATAGCAGCACGTTCTCCCCGTGCTGAACAACCTCAAGGTCAGCGCTTTGAGCGTTCACCACCGAGTTGATTTCGAGCACTTCTGTACTTGCGCGGCCAATAGCCTGCTGCTGGTTGTTGGCAACCCACACAGCACCGTCGGCAAGATCAACGCGCTGTGCTGTGTAACCCGTCGACACAACGGCGATCGTTGCGATCAACGCAACGATCGCAGAGATGGCTACCGCACCAACAACAGTGGAGCGGCGCGCTCCGCGCCACAGCTTAGCCATCGTCACCGCCTACTTTTACTGGCGTCATGGCAACACCGCGCACTTCTGAGCACTCGATGACCCAGACTTTCCGTCGCGCGTCACTGTCACAGAAATGCAGACGTTCTCGCCTGATTCCGCATCGACGACGAAACTCGGCTCCCGTTGTTGCACCGGCGGTTGACCGTCGGTCGTGGTGATTTGGTACGAATCACCCGCTTCGAGTCCGGGATCTTTCCAAGAAAATTCCACAACATCGCTCGATATTGTCGCGCTGATATCGCTAACAACAGGAATGCCACTCGACTGTGACTGCAACTGGGTGAACGTCACAGTTGCCCCCAGCACCACAACAAGTGCGGCAACAATTACTCCGACCCACGCGATGGCCTGCATGCGGTAGCCGCGAGGTGGCGGGTTCGAGCCAGTCTTTCGTCTTCCCGCTTTTTCATCGACGGCCTCGCTGTCGAAAGAACCGAAACTGTCATCGATCGCTGCCGGACGACGACGCTTTCGGCGTTGAGATGACGAAACCGGCAAAGCCTGACCTGGACGAACTCGAGTGCGGTCTTCCAACTCTGCAACGGTCGCGAGTGCCCAGTCATCCATAGCAACTTCGATCGGAGTTTGCGAAAGGCCGAGTTCCGACTCCACCGCTTGGAGCTCGTGCACAAGCTCAAGCACACTGCCTTGGCGAGATTCCGGCTTGCGCGACATCGCACGATTCAACGCACGCTCAAGGCTCTCGGGAACGTCGCCACGACCGGTCGTGCGAGGCTTGGCTCGGTTGATTCTCGAAATCAAGTCCGTCGACTTATTCGACTCGCCCGGTACTTCGAACGGCGAACGACCGGCCAAGAGGGAATAAACAGTCGCAGCGTACGACCACAGTTCAGACTCAATAGTGCCAGCAGTCTCATCCATCAAGACTTCTGGTGCGGACCACGGAATCGACATTCCGACGGCTTCAAGATTTTCGGATTCGCTGAGGGTCGCTGCGATTCCGAAGTCAGAGAGCACCGGATGCCCGTAGGCGGTCGTCAGGATGTTCGATGGCTTGATGTCACGGTGAAGAACGCCGGCGCGATGAGCTGTTTCAATCGCGCTGCCGATCTTGATAGCGATGCGCAGCACCTCGGGAACTGGCAAGCGCTCGGCCCGGTAGCGCTGACTCAAAGTCGATGAGCAAAGTTCCATCACCAAGTACGGTCGGCCATCGGAAGAGACGCTCGCCTGATAGACCGTGAGGATCGACGGGTGGGCGCTGAGCTGCGCCATAAGATTCGCTTCGGCCTGAAACATTTGTCGAACTTGGTCGTTGACAACTTCACTCAGCATCACCTTGACAGCGACCTGACGTCGTGGCATGTTCTGCTCATAAAGAAATACGTCAGCGAATCCGCCGGAACCAAGAACGTGGACGTGGGAAAACCCCGGCAGCGCAGGGGGCTCTGATGGCAGTCTTCGAGCCACAGCACACCCCTAACATGTCGACGAGTTCGACCATTCTAAGTGAGCAATTAGCTCAATATCCGGATTCTGCCCCTTGTTTGGGGTCAGAGAGTCTGTCCCCAGTATGGAGGACCTACCGCCTAGTCCACTGTAGGTACTTCTAGTACATCGAGGATGATCGCGGTGATGTTGTCACGACCACCACTGTCGAGTGCTGCTGCGATCAAAGTTGACACGGTTTGTGCCGGGTCAGTGCGTTCGGCCAGTTGACGCGAAAGTTCATCCTCCGGCACCTCGCGAGTGAGTCCATCAGAACAGATGAGCAGTCGTTGTCCCCGGTGGATCGGCAGCATCCAAAAATCTGGCGATGGCGCCGCGTTGAAGCCGATCGCCCGTGTGATGATGTTGGCGTCTGGGTGATCGTCAGCTTCGTCACGAGTGATGAGTCCAGCATCCACAAGATCTTGAACTACAGAGTGATCTCGGGTGATCTGGGTGAGCACGTCATCTTCGAAGGAATAAACCCGACTGTCACCAACATTGAAAACTGCGAAGGCCACCGACTCGTGATGCTCAGTGAGCACAACACCGGTGACGGTAGTGCCGACGCCAAGTTCGCTGTCCTGAGCGATCAACCCGATGTAGTCAGTGGCGCGCTCAAGTGCACGTTCCACCGAACGCGCAGGCAAGAAGTCTCCCGTGATGGCGTCATCGAGGCGCTCGACGACGGCAGCGCTAGCGAGGTCACCAGCCGAATGTCCGCCCATGCCATCAGCAACCGCGAACATCGGTGCCCGAGCGACATAACTGTCCTCATTTGCGGCACGCCGATGTCCAGTATGAGTGCCTGCAGCCCACGCAAACGTAAACGTCTGGTCTTCTCGCCCTGGCAATGCGATCGTGTGCCGTGAATTGTTGCCGCCGATTTCGGTCACGGCCACCTTCCTGCTTGCTTTACTCCAGACGCCGCCGCGGCAGAATCCGAATAATGTTTCCGTCTCCAATATCCACTAGCGTGCCGGCAGTTACGACTACCGACTCACCCTGCCGAAGTTTTTTCGCGGCATTGCCGGGAACTTGAACAACGGACCCGTTGGTAGATCGAAGATCTGTCACGATAACTGATGAACCCAACTGACGTATCTCTACATGGGTTTCTGACACTTCTCGTGTTGGCGAGTTCACCGCGATAAGCCTAGGCCCGACGCCGCGAACGACGCGTGGGGGCCTAGGGTCGCGGCCAAACACACACGGATGCTCAAGATTGTGGGCACCTGCTGCGCCGTCAATTTGCACTCGGTAATACAGTGCGGATGTCTCGGGCGTATTCGCGGCAGTGGGACGTGAACGAGTCACCGGTTGGGCCCTGACCCGCGTCGGCAGGCGTGCAGGAACTTGTGCGGTTGGCGAGGCTGCGGCCCGGCCAGCGGAGGGCGCAGCACCAGCGCCTGGCCGAATATACGGCTGCACTACTACCGGCCGTTTTCTGGACGAAAGAATGATCGTGTCATCGAGGTCGGGCTCAGTCGGCTGCACGACGGGACGCTGGCCCGCAGTAATCGTGTCGTCGAAGTCTTGCTTCACCCCGTAAGTTTAGGCTCGCTTGACGATTTCTCGTGGGAGAACGTCACGCTTTTCCGATAAAACTCATGACGTGCTTGATGCGGGTGTAATCCTCA
Source organism: Rhodoglobus sp. G.S.23 (assembly GCF_056675935.1). NCBI lineage: Bacteria > Bacillati > Actinomycetota > Actinomycetes > Micrococcales > Microbacteriaceae > Rhodoglobus > Rhodoglobus sp. G.S.23. The sequence goes on along the minus strand of NZ_CM155237.1, from coordinate 1,099,975 downwards.
AAGCCATAGCTTGAGAGGTCCTTTCCGTACCCAGAGTGCTTGAATCCGCCATGAGGCATTTCGGCGACGATCGGGATGTGGGTGTTGATCCACACGCATCCGAAGTCCAAATGCTTCGCGAAGCGCATCGCGCGGCCGTGATCGCGAGTCCACACGCTTGACGCGAGCCCGTAGTTGACATCGTTCGCCCATTCGAGCGCTTGGTCTTCATCAGTGAACTTCTGAACGGTGATGACCGGCCCAAAGATTTCGTTTTGCACGGCAGAGTCATGTTGCTGAAGCCCGGAGATGATGGTCGCTTCATAGAAGTAGCCACGCTCACCTTGACGATGCCCGCCTAGCTCAATCTGAGCATGGGATGGCAACTCATCAACTACGCGGGAGACCTGCGCAAGCTGATTCGCGTTGTTCACGGCTCCGAAGTACACGTCTTCGTCTGGCGCTCCTGTCTTGGCGTTTTCTCGTGTCCACTTCACCAGCTCAGCGACAAATTCATCATGCACGTCCTCCTGCACGATCAGGCGCGTTGCCGCCGTGCAATCTTGACCAGCATTGAAGTATCCGGCGGCACCGATTCCTGCTACCGCCGCAGGGATGTCTGCATCGTTGAAGACCACAACCGGGGCCTTACCGCCAAGTTCTAGATGAACCCTCTTGAGATCAACGGATGCCGCCTTAGCGACCTCCATACCGGCCCGAACCGACCCGGTGATGGAAACCATTTGCGGTGTCTTGTGGTCGATCATGAGGCCGCCCGTTGTGCGATCGCCCGTGAGTACGTTGAATACGCCTGCTGGGAGAAACTCGGAGGCGACTTCTGCAAAGAGCAGCGTTGATGACGGGGTCGTGTCGCTCGGCTTCAGGACGGTGGTGTTGCCAGCGGCAATAGCTGGCGCAACTTTCCACACGGCCATATTGAGCGGGTAGTTCCACGGGGCAACTTGACCGATAACGCCGATAGGTTCGCGACGAATCGATGATGTGTGGTCTTTCAGGTATTCGCCGGAGGCCATACCCGAAAGGTGCCGTGCCTCCCCCGCGAAGAATCTGATTTGATCGACGGAGAGCAGGATTTCATCGGCCACCAAACTGTTGCGCGGTTTGCCGGTGTCTCGTGATTCCAGATCGGCGAATTCTTCGGCTCGAGCTTCCATCGCATCAGCGATGCGGAACAGGGCTAGTTGACGCTCTGACGGCGTGGTCTCGCCCCACGTCTCGAATGCTCGCGCCGCAGCGCCGTAGGCTGCATCAACATCGGCGGCTGACGATATTGGTGAGGTGGCGTAGCTCTTCTCCGTTGCCGGGTCGACCACATCGAAACTGTTCTCGGTGGTGGCGGCAACATACTCGCCATTGATGAAGTTTTGGATCTCAGAAGTGCTCATGCCACCAAGATACCTACCGCGTCGTCAGTAATCCACTGCTGAACTGACGATTTCCGCTGTGAAACGACTATTTTGATACGGAATCACTTGCAGAAGAGGGTTTCAACTGACAAAATCGAGCAATGAGCACCTCGTCTCGCAGTTCTGCGGCCAAACCTGTGCACCTCGACGATGTCTCAAAGGCGATCATCGAGCAACTGCAGAACGATGGGCGCCGCTCCTATGCCGACATCGGCAAGGCGGTCGGTCTCAGCGAAGCAGCTGTTCGGCAACGTGTGCAGAAACTCACCGACTCGGGTGTCATGCAGGTCGTTGCTGTTACTGATCCCATGCAACTTGGTTTCTTTCGCCAGGCAATGATCGGCATCCAGGTATCAGGAGACACGACCTCTGTCGCCGAACAAATCGGTAAGCTTCCGTCAGTTGACTACGTCGTGCTCACCGCGGGCAGCTTTGACCTCCTTGTCGAAGTCGTCTGCGAAAACGACGATGACCTTATTGATCTTCTGAACCGCGACATCCGCGGAATTCAGGGCGTTCGCTCTACGGAGACCTTCGTCTACTTGCGTCTCCACAAGCAGTTCTATAACTGGGGCACGCGCTAAACGGCGCCCCCATTCTCCTCAAGAAAGTGTCTGCCATGCCAGAGTTCGACGAAGCCGATCTGCAGCAAAAAGCTAAGGATCACCTGTGGATGCACTTCTCTCGCCAATCGGTGATGGAAGACGGTCACGGCGTGCCCATTATTGTGCGCGGCGAAGGCCATCACATTTATGACACTGCAGGCAAAAAGTACTTCGATGGACTGAGCGGGCTCTTTGTGGTCAATGCTGGTCACGGCCGCAAGCGCTTGGCCGAGGTTGCCGCTAAGCAGGCAGAAGAACTCGCGTTCTTCCCGCTGTGGTCGTACGCCCATCCGAAAGCCATCGAGCTTGCTGACCGTTTGGCAGGCTATGCGCCTGGCGACCTCAACCGGGTATTTTTCTCTACCGGCGGCGGCGAGGCCGTAGAGACGGCGTTCAAGTTGGCGAAGCAGTACTGGAAACTTCAGGGACGCCACACTAAACACAAGGTGATTTCGCGGGCAGTGGCCTATCACGGCACACCTCAGGGTGCACTCACGATCACGGGAATCCCCGGCATGAAAGAGATGTTTGAGCCGCTCGTTCCTGGTGGCTTTCGCGTGCCGAACACCAACTATTACCGTGCCGAGGAAATGGGTTTCCATGGCACGGAAGAAGAGTTCGGGCTGTGGGCAGCCAACCGTATCGAGGAGATGATTCTCTTTGAGGGCCCCGAAACCGTCGCAGCCGTCTTCTTAGAACCGGTGCAGAACTCGGGCGGATGTTTCCCACCGCCGCCCGGCTACTTCACGCGAGTGCGCGAGATTTGTGATGAGTATGACGTGCTGCTGGTAAGCGATGAAGTCATTTGTGCATTCGGGCGCCTTGGCCACATGTTTGCGTGTGACGCCTATGACTACATTCCTGACATGATTACGTGCGCGAAGGGCATGACGAGCGGGTACTCCCCGATCGGCGCGACGATCGTGTCAGACCGCGTTTATGAGCCCTTCAAGCACGGCGCGACGACTTTCTATCACGGGTACACCTTCGGCGGGCACCCTGTGTCGGCCGCTGTCGCTCTCGAGAACCTTGACATCTTTGAAGAAGAGAAAATCAACGAGCATGTTCGGGAAAACTCCCCGAAATTCCGTGCGGCTCTTGAACGTTTGCTCGACCTACCAATCGTTGGTGATGTGCGGGGCGATGGGTACTTCTTTGGCATTGAGCTCGTCAAGGACAAGGCGACGAAAGAGACCTTTAACGATGATGAGTCCGAGCGCCTTCTGCGTGGTTTCCTCTCCAAGGCTCTCTATGATGCCGGGCTCTACTGCCGTGCTGACGATCGAGGGGATCCTGTGATTCAGCTGGCACCGCCGCTAACGATCGGTCCAGCCGAATTTGACGAGATAGAATCGATCCTGCGTTCGGTTCTCACCGAAGCATGGAGCCGCCTCTAGAACCACAGCAGGTTCGTTCTCTTACCCGCGGCTCAGTTAGAGTTGTTTCGTGAGTACTGAGGATAATTCGCCGATATTGCGCGAGCGCGATCGCCGTTCCCCCATGACCGTGTCCCGGGCAATTGCGATTGCCCTCGCGGTCATGCTCAATGTTGCCGTCATCGCTAGCGGAGTGTGGGTACTCACTAATCAGCAGCGCATCGCTGATCAGTTCGCCGTGTGGCAGTTCGAACCGTCATCGAGCGTTGAGAAGTATGTCGGTGAGGCCGGAATGTCCGACGAGGGCAAGTTCTTGTTTTACGCAAGCCAGCCGACGATTCAGACGAACCCCACCTTCAACAGCACGTGCTCGAACGTCGAAGAAAACTTCGGGGTGCTCGGCTGCTACTTCCCGAGCAATAAGTCGATCTACCTCTTTGACGTTACGGATGATCGGCTCGCCGGTATCGAGCAAGTCGTCGCCGCGCACGAGATGCTGCACGCGGCGTGGGACCGCACCTCTAGCGCGGAACGAGCACGGCTTACTCCGCTGCTGGAAGCAGAAGCGAAGCGGATGAAAGACGATCCAGAGTTTGCCACAACTCTAGAGTTCTACGCTAAGACCGAGCCCGGAGAGCGGTCGAATGAACTCCATTCCATTATTGGTACGGAGTTTGCCGAACTCAGCCCCGAACTTGAAGAGCACTACGCCGAGTACTTCACCGACCGCTCGGCGGTTGTTGCCCTGCACGAAAAGTCCAATGCTGTCTTTACCGCTCAGCAGGAAGCTAGCGAGAAGCTGGTAGCCGAGCTCGATACGCTACGCGCCAGCATTGATGCCGACTATGACTCTTACAATGCGGGCTACGACCAATTAAACCGGGACATCGATAGCTTCAATACCCGCGCAGACAACGGCGACTTCTCCACGGTCCAGCAGTTCAACAACGAGCGCAGTTCGTTGATCGATCGCCAAGACTCCTTGAATTCGTTCTACGCCTCAATCGAAAAGAATGTCGCGACGTACGAAGACATGGTGACGCAGCTTGAGGCACTCAACGCGACGATCAGCGAACTCAACAAGAGCATCAATATCGAGCCGCGAGACGACAAACTCTAGGACTCATCCTCCACAGCGCTCCCCCAAAGCCGAATATCGCGATGTCCGAAAATAGCCAGCGGCGCCTCTAGAGTCAGGATTACGCTCGAATCATGCAACCAGGCAACGCACTCCAGCACGAAGAAACCTACCTTCGCCGTCTTCCGTCTCCTATCGGCCGCATCGAGCTCACGAGCGATGGGGAAAGCCTCACAGGGCTAGCCATTGAAAACAGTGGCGTTCTGCCTCATGGCGCCGAAGACGAGCATTCCTGTGCCGTGCTCGATGAGGCGGCACGACAACTCACCGAGTACTTCGCTGGCAAACGTCGCTCATTTGACTTGCCTCTGTCTGCTCCTGGCACGGCATTCCAGCAGTCGGTCTGGCACGAGCTAAACCAACTCCCGTTCGGTTCAGCTGTTTCCTATGCCGATATCGGCCGCGCGACGGGCCGCCCCACTGCGGGCCGTGCGGTAGGAGGCGCCGTTGGCGCTAACCCGATCCCCATCATTGTGCCCTGTCACCGCGTGCTCGCGTCGAACCAGCGCATCACCGGTTACAGCGGTGGTGCGGGCATTCCTACGAAGGTGTGGCTACTCGAACACGAAGGAATCAGTCACCGATGAGCGAACGGGCATCGATTATCGTCGGGCCCGATGGCCGCGGTCGTTGCGGCTGGGTCGGGGACGACGAACTCTATCGCCAGTACCACGATGACGAGTGGGGGGTTCCCCTTCGCGGTGACCACAAGCTCTTCGAGAAGATCATGCTTGAGGCTTTCCAAGCTGGGCTTTCGTGGATTACGATCTTGCGACGACGTGAGGGATTACGCGATGCGTTCGACCACTTTGACCCAATGGCGATCGCGAAGTATTCCGACGCAGATGTGGCCCGACTGCTCAACGATCCCCGCATCATCCGCAACCGCCTCAAAGTCTCAGCAGCAATCACCAATGCCCGAGCAACGCTGAAACTCACGCAGCAGGCACCGGGCGCGTTGGATGCACTGCTGTGGCAGTTCGCTCCCCCAACACGGGCGCGACGGCTATCGTCGCTTGCAGATGTACCTGCCGTGACTGCCGAGTCCACCGCCATGAGCAAGGCCCTCAAAGCTCAGGGGTTCCGATTCGTGGGGCCGACGACGATGTACGCCCTGATGCAATCGGCCGGCATGGTCGACGATCACGTCGAAGGCTGTTGGCGAGCAGCCTAAGTGGCGGCGGCGACGACCAGATCGAGTTCTCCAGGTTCGCCGCGCTCGAGTTGAAAACCCGCACCCCTCGCCCACTCCATGAGCGATTCGACGGTGGAATGGTGGATACCGGCGCTGATGACCGCCCGAGAGAAGATACCCTTGGACTTTTTGTTGAAGTGGCTCAGCGCGACGCGCTTTCCGTCCGGCCCCTCAGTGACAATTCGAAGATAGACACTGTTACCCGACGCAGCGCCCAGCTGCGCATAAGCCTCAGAGCGAAGATCAAGTTGCAGCCCCTTGACGGCGCTCAAAGTCTCCGTAACCGAGGCACGCCAATGTGATTTAAGAGTCAATCCGGGTAAGCGCGAATTGTGTGAAAGTCGGTAGGCGGGAATCGGATCTCCGGCCCCAATGGGCCCGAAAAGTGCCGAATGCACAACCACCGTTTTGTGGGCGAAGTCACGTTCTGCAGGTGTCAGGCTCGGCGCATCGAGTCCGTCAAAAAGTACGCCGGTATAGCGTTCGAGGGCTGGCATAACGGGGGCGGTGGCCAGCGTGCGGTTCCGTTCAACCTCGAACTGTTGTTTAAGGCTGAGTCCAAGCGCTCGTCGGGCGGTTTCGGAATCGCCCGTGAGGTGCGTGAGCTGTTGAGCAACGGTTTGACGGTGCTCGGTCAACGCAGGGAAAGATAGCCGTGACCAATCGAGGGCGGAGCCGTGGACTCCGCCGTCTCGTTTCGTTTCAGAGGGAGGAAGAAGAACGATCACGCGTCAAGAAAGGCGATGGCCCGTTCAACGTTGACACCGATCGCGCCGGCAGAATCAAGGGTGATGCGTGCAGTCGCACCGCTCGCTCCAGTCCAGGCCGAGTATTCGTCCAGATTGTGTTCCACAGCATCTCGAGCCAGAACACCGGACCGTTCTCGTTTAGCTGCGCGCTCGACGAGTCGAGTTTTGTGTTCTTCGCGATCGGAGCACACGACTTCGATGAACCGGATGCCGGAACCTGTGCGCTCAGCGAGGTTAACCCACTGCTCGCGCGCAGGATCCACGGCGTTTACGGCGTCGATGATGATATCTCGATCGTGCATGAGAACAGATTCTGCGAGAGTCTCTGCTACCAAATAGGCGGCAAGACCTGTCGGTTGTCCACTACTAATTCCGGCTTCCAGAATCGCAGTTTCTATTTGGTCGACCGACAGGATTGTGATCTTGCGCCGTGCACCAATGACCTCTGCGAGAGTGGTCTTACCTGCGCCCGGCAGCCCAGCCATTGCAATTAGCATGAAACGAAAACTAGACCAACTCTGCGGAACTCGCCACGACTGTTACCGTGTTGTTCTCCACTGAGAGGAATCCGTTATCTGCGTTTGCGGTGACGAGTGTTCCATCAGCGGCGGTGACTCGAACTTCACCCTTCGCGAGAATCGCTAGAAGCGGTTCGTGGCCAGGAAGAATTCCGATTTCACCTTCGGTAGTGCGCGCGACGAGCTGGCTCGCCTCTCCCGACCAGAGTTCCTGGTCGGCAGAGACGACGCTCACCTTGAGAACGGCCATTGTTAGGAGTTCTCTTTCTGAATCTTGGCCCACTGCTCTTCGACATCGTTGATTCCACCGACGTTGAAGAATGCCTGCTCGGCAACGTGGTCGAACTCACCCTTGACGATCGCGTCAAACGACTCGATGGTCTCCTTGAGCGGAACAGTCGATCCCTCAACACCGGTGAACTTCTTCGCCATGTAGGTGTTCTGTGAGAGGAACTGCTGGATTCGACGTGCGCGCGAAACGGTGATCTTGTCTTCTTCAGAGAGCTCGTCGACACCGAGGATCGCGATGATCTCCTGGAGTTCCTTGTTCTTCTGCAGAATCTGCTTCACGTTGGTAGCAACACGGTAGTGGTCGGCACCTAGGTAACGAGGGTCGAGGATACGACTCGTCGAGGTGAGCGGGTCAACGGCCGGGTAGAGACCCTTCGACGCGATTTCACGGCTGAGCTCAGTCGTAGCGTCGAGGTGGGCAAAGGTCGTTGCCGGAGCTGGGTCGGTGTAGTCGTCAGCAGGAACATAAATTGCCTGAAGCGACGTAATCGAATGACCACGCGTCGAGGTGATGCGCTCCTGAAGGATACCCATCTCGTCGGCGAGGTTCGGCTGGTAACCAACGGCCGAAGGCATGCGGCCCAGAAGGGTCGATACTTCAGAACCGGCCTGCGTGAAGCGGAAGATGTTGTCAATGAACAACAGAACGTCCTGCTTCTGAACGTCACGGAAGTACTCAGCCATGGTGAGAGCCGAGAGTGCAACGCGCAGTCGCGTTCCTGGTGGCTCATCCATCTGGCCGAAGACTAGAGCAGTCTTCTCGAAGACGCCTGCTTCGTCCATTTCGGCGATGAGGTCGTTACCTTCACGGGTACGCTCACCAACACCGGCGAAGACGGAAACTCCACCGTGGTCCTGGGCTACACGCTGGATCATTTCCTGGATCAGAACGGTCTTACCGACGCCGGCACCACCGAACAGACCAATCTTTCCACCCTGTACGTAGGGGGTAAGGAGGTCGATGACCTTGATACCGGTCTCGAACAGCTCAGTCTTTGCTTCGAGCTGGTCGAATGCCGGGGGCTTGCGGTGGATGGGCCAGCGCTCGGTGATCTCGACAGTTTCACCGTTGACCTTGCCATCTTCATCCGCGTTGAGGATCTCACCGGTAACGCTGAAGACCTTGCCCTTGGTGACGTCACCAACGGGAACAGTGATCTGCTCGCCGGTGTCGCGCACTTCTTGGCCACGAACGAGTCCGTCAGTCGGCTTGAGCGCGATGGCGCGAACGACGTCGTCACCGAGGTGCTGTGCGACCTCAAGTGTGATCTCAGTCGTCTGACCACCGATGGTGACGTTGGTCTTGAGGGCGTTGTAGATTCCGGGGATCGAATCGTGCGGGAATTCGACGTCCACTACGGGGCCGGTTACTCGCGAAATGCGACCAATACCGGCAACTGTGGCTGCCGCAGCCTTCGTGGCTGCAGGCGCCTTCTTGGCTGGTGCTTTTTTGGCTGGGGCCTTCTTGGCCGGGGCTTTTTCAGTCATGGCTTCCCTATCTATGGTTCTTACTTAGCCGAGCTGAGGGCGTCCGCGCCGCCCACGATCTCGGAAATCTGCTGGGTGATCTCTGACTGGCGCGCGTTGTTTGCGAGGCGCGTGTAGTCGTTGATTAGCTTGTCTGCGTTGTCGCTTGCAGACTTCATTGCCTTCTGTGTAGCAGCGTGCTTTGCAGCAGCCGACTGAAGCATGGCGTTGAAGATGCGACTTTCGATGTACACAGGCAGCAAAGCGTCGAGCACCTTGTCCACCTCTGGTTCGAATTCGTAGAGGGGAAGAACATCCTTCTCGTCGGGCGCTTCAACACCCTCAACGATCTCCAGAGGGAGGAGACGAACGACCTCGGGAACCTGCAGAAGCATGCTTACCAAGCGGTTATACACGATGTGAATTTCATCCACGCCGCCCTCGCTCGCTGGCTGCAAGAACTTGCCAACTACGGCATCGCCGATTTCCTTGGCAATTTCGAACGCTGGCGAATCTGTTCCGCCGGTCCAAATCTGCTCAGCATCTCGCTTGCGGAAGGCGAAGTACGCCGCGGCCTTGCGACCAACGAGGTAGTAAACAACTTCTTTGCCTTCGCCCTCGAGCCGAGCTGCGAGTTCGCCAGCTTCGCGGAGAACGTTCGTGTTGAACGCTCCTGCGAGGCCACGGTCGCTCGAGAAGATGACTACCGCTGCGCGGTCGACTGTCTCTGGCTCGGTTGTCAGCACGTGATCGACATTCGAGAAAGTCGCCACCGCCGAAACGGCACGAGTGACTGCACGTGAGTACGGTCCCGATGCAGCAACCCGCTGTTTCGCCTTTTGAATGCGCGACGCGGAGATCAGCTCCATCGCGCGTGTGATCTTCTTGGTCGTCTTGGCAGAACTAATCTTCTGCCGGTAGACCCGAAGTTGCGCTCCCATAGCTTTCTAACTTTCTCTGTCGTGTTGGTCGATGATCACTGGTTCGCTGATTACTGGCGCAGAGCTCAGCGCTTCTGCTTGACGATCTGCTCTTGAGCGATGTCTTCTTCAGCGATCTCTTCGAACTGCTCGGATCCTACCGAGTTGAGCGACTTGCCCTCACCGGTCTGGAAACCTAGCTTGAATGCTTCGACTCCCGCATCCATGTCAGCAATTAGCTGGTCATCGAGTGCGTTCTTCTCGCGGAGGGTGTCGAGAACCTTCGTGTTACGAGCGAGGTAGTCGTGCAATTCGCTTTCGAAACGAAGAATGTCTTCGACGGGAACCTCGTCGAGCTTGCCGTTCGTGCCGGCCCAGATCGAAACGACCTGGTTCTCGACGGGGAAGGGCGAGTACTGAGGCTGGCGAAGCAGCTCGGTGAGGCGTGCGCCTCGAGCGAGCTGGCGACGGCTAGTTGGGTCGAGGTCAGATGCGAACATTGCGAATGCTTCGAGCGAGCGGTACTGAGCAAGCTCAAGCTTCAGTGTTCCTGAAACCTTCTTGATCGACTTGACCTGAGCGTCTCCACCAACACGCGAGACCGAAATTCCCACGTCAACAGCGGGGCGCTGGTTGGCGTTGAACAGGTCGGACTGCAGGAAGATCTGACCGTCGGTGATCGAGATCACGTTGGTCGGGATGTACGCAGCAACGTCGTTTGCCTTGGTCTCGATGATGGGAAGGCCCGTCATCGATCCGGCACCGAGCTCGTCGGAGAGCTTGGCACAACGCTCAAGCAGACGGGAGTGCAGGTAGAACACGTCACCGGGGTATGCCTCACGTCCTGGCGGACGGCGCAAGAGCAGCGATACGGCGCGGTAGGCCTCGGCTTGCTTGGAGAGGTCATCGAAGATGATCAGTACGTGCTTGCCACCGTACATCCAGTGCTGGCCGATGGCTGAACCGGTGTAAGGGGCGAGGTACTTGAATCCTGCAGGGTCGGATGCGGGAGCAGCCACGATGGTGGTGTACTCCATCGCGCCGGCCTCTTCGAGCGCGCCCTTGACAGCAGCAATCGTCGAACCCTTTTGCCCGATGGCGACGTAGATGCAGCGAACCTGCTTGTTCTCGTCGCCCGACTCCCAGTTTTCTTTCTGGTTGATGATGGTGTCGATCGCAATGGCGGTTTTACCCGTCTGGCGGTCACCAATGATCAGCTGGCGCTGGCCACGGCCGATCGGGATCATGGCGTCGATAGCCTTGATTCCGGTTTGCATGGGCTCGTGAACACTCTTGCGATCCATGACGCCAGGTGCCTGAAGTTCGAGCGCACGGCGAGCTTCTGCCTTGATCTCACCGAGGCCATCGATCGGGGCGCCGAGAGGATCGACTACACGACCGAGGAATGCGTCGCCAACTGGTGCGGAAAGTACTTCACCCGTGCGGGTAACCTCCATACCTTCGACGATGCCGGCGAATTCGCCGAGGATGACAACACCGATCTCGTCTTCGTCGAGGTTCTGGGCGAGGCCCAGTGTGCCGTCGGCGAAGCGGATGAGTTCGTTGGCCATTACGCCGGGGAGGCCGTCGACGTGAGCGATTCCGTCTGCAGCGTCGACGACGGTGCCGGTCTCGGTTGTCGCAGCCTTGCCGGGCTCGTAAGCCTTGACGAAGTCCTTGAGCGCGTCGCGGATCTCGTCCGGACTAATGCTGAGTTCTGCCATTGTGTTTTCCTATTCCGTGGAAAGGTCTGCTAACTCGCTAGCCCGCGAGTTGGATCCTGAGGTCGTTGAGCTTGGTGGAAACGCTGCCGTCGATGACTTCGTCACCGATCTGAACGCGTACCCCACCGATGATCGAGGGGTCGATGCGAACGTTGAGCTTGAGCTCGCGTCCGTAGTTCTTAGTGAGGCCCGTGCGCAATCGTTCGAGCTGCGCTGCCTTGAGCGGCGCCGCAGTCGTGATCGTGGCGACTGACTGACCTGCCTGGTCGGCAACGATGTCTGCTGCAGTGGCGATTAGTTCACCGATGCGGCGGCCACGTGGCTGCTGAACGAGCTGGTCGATGATGACGACAGCCTGTTCTGAAGCCTTGCCCTTGAGCAGTTCGTGAACCAGCGCAGACTTCGATGCGGCGGAGCCAAGCTTGCTGCCTACGGCGAGTTCCAGTTCGGCATCTGAAGAAACGGTGCCACCGAAAGCGAAGAGCTCGCTATCAATAGAGAGCTTTGCGGGAGCAGAATTTGCCACCGACCGAATGCCGATCTCTTCGATTCCTGCGAGCAAATCATCTGCACTCGACCAGCGAGCGCTCACGATGGCTGAAAGAACGGTGCGCGTAGAGGCGCTCAGCGACGAGAAAACCGAACCGATAATCGCGGCCTTGTCTTTCGCAGCGGCTGCAGGATCGGCCAAAGCGGAACGCAATTGGGCGGAACCGCCCACAACGCGCCCGGCTTCAAACAGCTCTGCGCCAGTGGCCAGAGAGTTCTTGGCAGCGACCGATGCCAAAGCATCCTTCGCGGCAACAAGCGCTTCTCTCGTAGCTGATCCCATTACTTTTTCGCCTTTGCCTTCTCTGATGCCTCAAGGTCAGCCAGGAACTGATCGACGAGCGCAGACGACTTCTTGTCATCGGTCAAGCTCTGCCCGATGACGCCCGATGCGAGGTCGATGGCCATTGAGCCAACCTCGGTGCGGAGCGACACGAGAGCTGCTTGACGCTCTGCCTCGATTGTGGCCTGTGCGTTCGCAGTGATGCGTGCAGCCTCAATCGATGCCTGCTCTTTGAGCTCGTTGACGATCGCGGTGCCTTCGAGTCGTGCCTGTTCGCGAATTTTCGCGGCCTCGGCACGGCCCTCAGCGAGCTGCGTCTTGTACTGCTCGAGAGCTGCAGCAGCTTCGGCCTGAGCGATCTCAGCCTTCTTGATGCCACCTTCGATAGCTTCGGCGCGTGCGTCGAGCGTCTTCGTTAGTGCAGGAAGGAACTTCTTCCAGAAGAAGAACAAGATGATCGCGAAGCAAACCAACGACCAAACAATGTCGTAGGTCTCCGGAATCAACGGGTTGGGCGATTCGCCCTCCGTTGCAGCAGCCAGTAGTGCGGTTAGCATCCCAGCCTCCTCTTAGTCAGTTAGCGATTACGGGAAGGGGATGAATGCAACTGCGATCGCAACGAATGCGAGCGCCTCGGTGAATGCAATACCGAGGAACATAAGGCCGGTAAGGCGACCCTGAAGTTCTGGTTGGCGTGCAACCGACTCAACGGTCTTGCCAACAACGATGCCTACACCGATAGCGGGTCCGATGGTTGCAACACCGAATGCGAGGGGTGCAATGTTTCCAGTCAGCTCTGCGACGTTCATTTGTGTTTCCTTCCGTGGTTTTCTAATCCAGGCGAATGCCGGGATCGGTCTAGTGCTCTTCGACCAGCGCGAGCTGGATGTATACGGCGGTCAGGAATGTGAAGACATAGGCCTGAAGTACCGCGACAAGGAGTTCGAAGATTGTGAAGATAAAGCCAAAGGCGAGGGTGCCAATACCGAAGAGTCCGAAGAGCCCACCGGCGGTGAAGAAGAAGAACTGTGTTGCCGAGAAGCACAGCACGAGAAGCATGTGGCCAGCGACCATGTTCATGAGAAGTCGAAGCGCCAGTGTTACGGGGCGAAGGATGAACGTGGAGAGGAACTCAATCGGCGTAACGACGATGTAGAGGTACCACGGAACACCGGACGGGAAGAGCGAAGCTTTGAAGAAGTTGCCACCCTGCTTCTTGATTCCTGCGTAGATAAACGCCACGTAAGCAACGAGAGCCAGAACAAGCGGAACGCCGATAACTGAGGTGCCAGCGAGATTGAGACCCGGAACTATACCGGTGAGGTTCATGGCCAGCACCATGAAGAACATGCTGGCGAGAATGGGCATGAAACGCTTGCCGTCTACCTTGCCAAGAGCGCCATCGGCGATGTTGGACTGAACGAAGCCCACAGCCATCTCGAGGAGGCTTTGGCCGCGACCGGGAATCATTCGCATGCGGCGGGTGCCGATCCAGAACAACACCACAATGAGCGCTACCGCAATAAAGCGAATAAGCATGAGGCGGTTGATCTCAAACGGCGTGCCGTCAAAGAAGATCGCTGGAGGGTAAAAATCGAACAGCGTGGGGCCATGAAAACCCCCATCGCCGGATCCGTCATCGGTGGCAAAGGGCGCTAGAAGCGCGAGAGCGTTATATAACAGCGCTGTCTCCAGAATCGGGGCGTGTCATCACGCGGCGATGGAAGTGGGGGGTTGAACAGGTCAAAGTCTATCAAGAGAATCAGTCTCACGACGAATCCAGAGGCGAATCCGACGAGAATTAGTTTGACGTCGAGATATCTTCACCTGGCAGCTTGACGCCGGGTACATAACTCTCACGCGCACGAACGAACGCGAGCACGTCAACGACGAGACTGCCGATCACAGCAGCGAGGATTGCAAAGAAGAACACGAGAGGTTCCAAGAACGGTTGCCCGCGCAGCACGACGAGGATTGCGATGAACACCACGAACTTGAGGAGCCACGCGCCAAGCACGATGCCAAAGAACAGAGTGCTCGAGGAATCACCGTTCGTGGCTCGCGAAGCCACAACGATAGTGCCGGCCGTGAACGCCATGAACAGCGCAGTGAGTCCAGCACCGATGAGTGCGCTGATGAGTCCCGGCGTTCCCGCGACCAAATAACCGATGACTGAACCGGCCAAGGCAATAGCGACAGTCAGTATCGCGCCATAGGCAAGAGCACGGCCGAGAATTGCGGAAGACTTCATAGGGTGGGTTCCTTCGTGAGTGGCGTTGGTGAGGTGTCGGTGGACGCGGCATCCAAACCGTCGTATCGTGCGTCGTCGTTCTCGGGAGTTTCGCGCAGCTCGCCACGACGTTGAGCAGCGGCCTCACGTGCCTTGCGAGTGCTCAAGGGAGCAAGGGTGATCGCGGCGCACACCGCAAGCCCAGCGACGAACATCAGCGCGCCCCAACGCCACGGCACAAACGTAAAGGCGAGAACACCGACGGAGGCCACGAAGGTCCAGCTGTACAGAATCAGAACAGCGTGAAGGTGCGAATGCCCCATGTCGAGCAGTCGGTGATGAAGGTGCTTGCGGTCAGCACTGAACGGCGATTTGCCTGCTCGGAGACGGCGGATCATCGCGAGCCCAAAGTCGAGCAGCGGGATGACGAGCACCGCTACCGGAAGCAGGATGGGAATGAAGGCCGGCAAGAAATCGAGCGTAAATTTATCGGGCTGCGCGAGATAGCCCGCATCCACTTGTCCAGTGACAGAAATTGCTGATGCCGCCATCAAAAGGCCGACGAGCAGTGCACCGGCGTCGCCCATAAACATCTTGGCTGGATGGAAGTTGATCGGCAGGAAGCCGACACATGCACCGATAAGGATGGCTGTGGTCAGCGACGCCAGGTTGAAGTATTCGGTTTGGGCCTGTGACTGCAAAAGATAGGCGTAGATGAAGAAGACGCCATTGGCGATAACAGCGACACCAGCCACTAGCCCGTCAAGGCCATCAATGAAGTTCACGGCGTTCATGACCAACACGACGGCAAAAATCGTAATGATGAGCGAGACATACGGCGAAAGGATGGTCTGCCCGCCGACGGGAAGCGTAGTGAGCTGCACCCCCTGCCACGCCAAAACTCCAGCCGCGATTATCTGCCCGGCGAGTTTGGTGAGCCAGTCAAGATCCCAAATGTCGTCAGCGACACCGATGACAACAATGATGAGCGCTGCGCCAAGCAGGCCAAGAACCTTACCTGGGTCGTTGAAGATCAGCGAAAAGTTGCTGAAGCTCGATGCAACGGCAAACGCAACGATGATCCCAAAGAACATCGCGACGCCGCCAAGTCGAGGCGTAGGCGTTGTGTGCACATCGCGTTGGCGAACCTTCGGGTAAAGCCGGTATTTGAGACTCAATTTGAGTACAAGCAGCGCAAGGGCGTAAGTAACGATTGCCGCAATGCCCGCGATGAGCAAGTAGAAGATTATTCGCATCGGTCGGCCCCGATCAGTGCACGGATCGACTCTGCCGGGATAACACCCTCACGCACAATGCGCAGTTTGCCACCCTCAGAAAGCAAACCAGTGGCATCCACAATCGTGGAGGCAAGTTCGCCGCCCTCACCATCATCGAGGTACACCGAGACGGATTCGCCCAGCATCGCTTGAGCCTCTGCTGCAGTACGCGCGGCGGGAAGCCCCGTGCTGTTTGCGCTCGAGACGGCAAGCGGGCCCGTTTCAGACAGAAGCTCCAAAGCAATCCGGCTTGACGGCATCCGCAATGCAACAGTGCCGTGGGTCTCCCCCAGATCCCAACTCAACGAGGGCTGTGCTGGCAAAATAATCGTCAGACCGCCTGGCCAGAACTCGGCGACAAGAGTGCGCACCTCATCCGGAACCTCGGCTGCAAGAGCGTCGAGAGTGGGGATGCCGGGAATCAGCACGGGAGGCGGCGACTGACGCGTGCGCCCCTTAGCATCGATGAGCTTCTGAACAGCCTCGGGCTGAAAAGCGTCTGCCGCAACCCCATAGACGGTGTCAGTCGGGATGACAACAAGATCGCCGCGGCCAATAGCAACACGTGCGAGCCGCATGCCGGTAAGAAGCTGAGCGTCGTCTGCGCAATCGTAAAGGTCATCCATGTCCCCAACATGGTACCCGTCGAAACAGTGAAAGACTGATCACGACAAACAGATAGCGATGGTCAACAATGACGCTGCTTTTCATCTTTGACATGGATGACGTGCTCTATGAGTACGACTGGCGTGCACGCATGGCCGCAATGAGCGAGCTGACCGGCCTCAGTTTTCTCGAACTGCGTCGCCTCTGGTGGCACGATGACGGCGAATTCGGCGCCGAAGCTGGCCTCTACCCCACGGGTGACGAGTACCTCGCAGCGTTTGAACGTGCAATCGGTCAGTCAGTGGATGTCGCACGCTGGGTCGAGATCAGAGCAGCAGCAATGACGGTGTGGCCCGATTCCATCGCAGCAGCACGACGCGCTTCCGAGCTAGGACAGGCGACCCTGCTCACGAACAACGGAGCCCTCCTTGGCGATCATTTGCCCACCCTCGCCCCTGAACTCGTAGATATTTTCGGCGACAACCTGCGCACCTCAAGTCACTACGGGGCGCGCAAACCCGATCCGGCAGTCTATGAACGAACCCTCGATGCCTATGGTGTTGATGCCCGCAACGCTTTCTTCGTTGACGACATGCAGGTGAATGTGGAATCAGCGCGGCAACTCGGAATAACAAGTCACCAATTTCTCGATTGCGCCGGACTACACCGTGCTATCGAAGAGTTCGCCAACGCGCGCGCCTAAAACGACCGCAGCACAAGCGACGCTGGCACGCGAGAGCGGGCCAGAAGCGCGTTCCTAGAGCAGCGCGGTAGTCGCGCGATCTCGGCCGAGCAAGTCTTTGTGGTGGGCAACAGCATTCCAACCGTCCGCCGTGAGCAGCGCGGCCAATGCCGGGGCTTGCTCTTCGCCGTGCTCGAGCACGAGAGTGCCCCCCTGGTGCAATAGCCGGCGTGCCGTCGTTGAGACGCGGCGCACGACATCCATGCCGTCTTCTCCTCCATAGAGCGCCAGAGCGGGGTCGTGGAGCTGTACTTCGATGTCGCGCGGGATTGCGGCCGCGGGAATGTAAGGCGGGTTCGAAATCACAACATCGACGGTGCCGTTGAGTTCAGGAAAGGCATCCCCGAGGTCAGCGTTGATGAGAGTCGCGTTATCGGCGCCGTAGCGACGAAAGTTTTCGCTCGTGTATGGCATCGCGTCGGGCGACAGCTCGACCGCATAAATACGAGCGCGCGGCACCTCGGTGGCCATAGAGAGAGCAATCGCTCCACTACCGGTGCCAAGATCGACGCCGATCGGCTCAGGAGTAGCACTCGCATTGAGCGCATCGATCGCGAACTGCACCACTGTTTCTGTCTCCGGACGTGGCACAAAAACACCGGGGCCAACCCGAAGCTCAAGATTTCGGAACGGCGCCATGCCGGTAATGTGCTGCAGAGGTTCGCGAGCGGCGCGGCGAGCAAAGAGTTCGCGCACTGTCGACTCCACCTCGGCAGGCACTGTCGACCCGGTGACCACGCGAACACGAACCTCACCGCGGCTCAATTCAAGAACGTGCGCTACGAGAAGTTCGGCATCCACAGCGGGACTCTGCACTCCCGCGGCAGTCAACAATTCAGTGCCGCTGCCCAGAAGGTCAGCGACACTGATGTTGTGTGCAGATGTCACTTCAGGCTTAGGAGTCGTTGCCGACTGCCGCCAAGCGCGCCTCTTCATCAGCCATGATGCACGACTGGATGACAGGCTCGAGAGCACCGTTGATCGCCTGGTCAAGGTTGTAGGCCTTGTATCCCGTGCGGTGATCAGCGATGCGGTTCTCAGGGAAGTTGTACGTGCGAATGCGCTCGGAGCGATCCATGGTGCGAATCTGACTCTTGCGGTATTCGCTCGCCTCAGCGTCCGCTTCTTCTTGATAGCGGGCGAGGATGCGCGCACGCAGCACTCGCATACCGGCTTCGCGGTTTTGCAGTTGCGATTTCTCGTTCTGCATGGCCACGACGATGCCGGTCGGAAGGTGAGTAATACGAACAGCGGAGTCCGTTGTGTTCACCGACTGGCCACCGGGGCCCGAGGAGCGATACACGTCGATCTTGAGATCGTTCTGGCTGATCTCGACCTCTTCTGGCTCGTCGACCTCAGGGAAAACGAGCACTCCAGCAGCAGAAGTGTGGATGCGGCCTTGAGACTCAGTGGCAGGCACACGCTGAACGCGGTGCACTCCCCCCTCGTACTTCAAGTGCGCCCACACGCCCTCAGCGGGATCGCTCGAGTTGCCCTTGACGGCCAACTGAACATCTTTGATGCCGCCAAGATCGCTCGAGGTCTGCTCGATGATCTCCGTCTTCCACTTCTTTGACTCTGCGTAGTGCAAGTACATGCGCAGCAGGTCGCCAGCGAAGAGAGCCGATTCTGCACCGCCCTCCCCCATCTTGATTTCCATGATCACGTCACGGGAATCGTTGGGGTCACGCGGAATCAGGATGCGGCGAAGCTTCTCCTGCGCTGCATCCAGTTCCTCAGTAAGACCGGGGACCTCGGCAGCGAAAGACTCATCTTCGTCAGCCATTTCTGTGGCTGCCGCGAGATCATCGGTCAACTGACGCCAGTTGTTGTAGGCCGCGACAATGCGCGACAACTCGGCGTAACGTCGGTTGACTTTCTTCGAGCGGACCGGATCTGAGTGGAGCTCGGGGTCAGCTAGCTGACCCTCGAGCTCCCCATGCTCGGTCAGCAGCGACAGTACTGACTCGAACATAGTTAGTCCTCTTTTTTACCGTTAGTGGAAGGAAGTGATTTCTGGATCTGCATGAGGAACTCAACGTTCGACTGCGTTTCCTTGAGTTTATTCAACACGATCTCGAGAGCGGCCTGCTGATCGAGACCTGCAAGAGCGCGACGCAAGTTCCAGGTGACCTTCACTTCGTCAGCACCGAGAAGCATTTCCTCACGACGCGTGCCGGAGGCATTGAAGTCGACTGCCGGGAAGATGCGCTTGTCAGCGAGCTGGCGCGAGAGACGAAGCTCCATGTTGCCGGTGCCCTTGAACTCTTCAAAGATAACTTCATCCATCTTCGAGCCAGTCTCAACGAGAGCCGTCGCGATGATCGTGAGCGAGCCGCCCTCTTCAACGTTGCGAGCCGCACCGAAGAAACGCTTCGGCGGGTACAGCGCTGCAGAGTCGACGCCGCCCGAAAGGACGCGGCCCGACGGCGGCGCCGTCAGGTTGTAGGCACGGCCGAGGCGCGTGATCGAGTCGAGCAAGACAACAACGTCGTGACCGAGCTCAACGAGGCGCTTAGCGCGCTCGATAGCAAGTTCAGCGACGGTGGTGTGGTCTTCAGCTGGACGGTCGAAGGTCGAAGCAATAACTTCGCCCTTGACGGTGCGCTGCATGTCGGTGACTTCTTCAGGGCGCTCGTCGACGAGAACGACCATGAGGTGAACCTCAGGGTTGTTCTTCGAGATCGCGTTCGCAATAGCCTGCAGAACCTGCGTCTTGCCTGCCTTGGGCGGCGAAACGATGAGACCGCGCTGGCCCTTGCCGATCGGAGCAGCAAGGTCAATGATGCGGGTCGACAGCATGGTCGACTCGGTTTCAAGACGTAGACGCTCCTGCGGGTAGAGCGGGGTGAGCTTGCCAAATTCAACGCGGTCGGCTGCCTCTTCAACGGGCAAACCGTTGATCGAGTCGATGCGCACGATAGCGTTGTACTTCTGGCGGCCCTGGCTGTTGTCGCCGTCACGAGGCTGGCGGATGGCACCAACGACAGCGTCGCCCTTGCGCAGGTTGTACTTCTTGACCTGACCGAGCGAAACGTAAACATCGCTGTTGCCGGGAAGGTAACCAGTGGTGCGAACGAAAGCGTAGTTGTCGAGAACGTCGAGGATGCCGGCAACCGGGATCAAGACGTCATCATCGGTGATCTCTGGCTCGAAGTCGTCCCCCATGTTGCCACGGCCACGCTTGCGGTCACGGTAACGGCCACGTCCACCGCGCTCGGAATCAGCGTCGCCACCGCGTGAGTCGTCCTGGTTGTTCGGGCCGTTGGTGCCGCGGTTGTCATTGTTGCCGCGGTTGTCGCGGTTGTCGCGGTTTTCCCGAGGCTCGCGGTTCTCACGAGGTTCGTTGCCGCCACCGTTGTTGTTCTGGCGACGGTTGTTGTTCTGACGACCTGAACCATCGGCGTTCTGGCCGTTGCGGCTGCGGTTGCGGTTGCGGTTACGCCCCGAACCCGACTCACCGTCGGAGTTGTTGTCGCCATCGTTATCACTGTCGGAATCGGAATCTGATGATCCACGGCCGGAGTTGTTGCTCTTGTCGCTGCCGCTGTCGGAGTTGTCCGCAGTGTTGGCGTTGTTGTCACGCTTGTTACGGCCAGCGTTGCGACCCTTGCCAGCATCGCTGCCCTTGTCGGCGTCGCCGCCCCTGTCGGAATCGCTCTGCGCCTTGTCTGGCGTGGCATCGGTTGACGCGCCAGAGTTGGCGTCATCGTTCGAGCCCGACGTGGCTTCTGCGGCGCGGCTTGAGCTGCGACGGTTGCGCTTAGGCGCTGCGGCGGCTGCGGCGGCATCCGATGATGCTGGTGCATCGGTCGGTGCGCTCGAGGTTGCTGCAGCATCCGACTCGCTTGCTGCTGGTGCAGCGTCGACCTTCTTCTTTCGAGGAGCCGTCTTTGGCTTCTGCTCTGCGGCACCGGTTGACGGCGCAGCGTCTGCTGCGGGAGCAGCAGGATCAGTTTTCGGTGCAGCAGTCTTTGGTGCAGCGGTCTTGGCAACCTGCGGGGCGCCAGCGGGAGCTTCGGAGCCTGCGATCGCGGCGCCGTCGACGCTCGTGACACGGCGCGAAGCGCGCTTGCGTGCGGGAGCTACTTCAGCTGCTGTTGATGCTGCTGCATCTGTTGATGCGGATGGTGCGGTGTTGCTGTTCTTCTCGTTGATAGCTTCCACGAGTTCTCCTTTGCGAAGTTTTGAAGTGCCGGTGATGCCGCGTTCGGCTGCCATTGCTTGAAGCTCGGGCAGTCGCAACGCGCTCAGCGCGGCACGGGAATCCACGCTTGATGCGTGGTTGTTGACGTCAGTCACTACTTGGGGTTCCTTTCCCCAACCACGCTTTCGAGCGATGGTGGAGAGCTAGTCGCTCACCGATGTCTACGCGGATGCGCAGGAATCTAATTCGGGGATGCGACGGGTGAAGTGCAACCGGGATGCTACGACTACGCCGTAGCTTCTACCTGGTGCTCATTCACTGTAGCACCTTTGAAGTCCACAGCTAAGAGTAGGCATTCCCAAGGCGTGGCGGCGTGTTCCTGCACGAGTGCCATAGCCTCAAGTCTTCTCGCTGGGTCGTCGGCGAGCACGAGCACAGACGGGCCGGCACCAGAAACTACGGCGGCGTGACCGTGGGAGCGCAGCATCCGAATCAGTTCAGTTGTCTCGGGCATCGCTGCAGCCCGGTAGTCCTGATGAAGTCGGTCGCCGGTGGCCTCGAGCAACAATTCGGGGCTCTGGGCAAGAGCTGCGATGAGCAGTGCCGCCCGGGAAACGTTGTAAACCGCATCAGCGTAGGGCACCATTTCTGGCTGCAAGCTGCGCGCATGGGCCGTTGACACCCGAAAGTCGGGAACACAGACGAGAGGTGAAACTCCGCGATGCACGATCAACTTCTTCGCTTGTGGCCCGGTCTCGGTGCTCCACGCGATCGTGAGTCCGCCCAAAAGGGCTGGTGCGACATTGTCGGGGTGCCCCTCGAGCTCGGTTGCGAGCACCAGGAGCGTCGCGGCATCCATCTCGACGATGCCCTCGAGCAGCCCCTTGGCTGCCATTACTCCAGAAACGATCGCCGCCGCAGAGGAGCCAAGGCCCCCACCGTGCGGGATGACGTTGCTTGCGCTCACATGCAGTGCTGGCATTGTCTGCCCGAAGTGGGTAAAGCAATGCTGAATCGCTTGAATCACCAGGTTGGACTCGTCGGTGGCAACAATGCCGGCGCCGACACCCGTGACGTCAATCGTGACACCCGAGCCCTCTACCGCTGTGACGATGAGTTCGTCATAGTGCGATAGAGCAAGCCCGAGCGTGTCGAAACCTGGACCAAGATTCGCTGAGGTCGCCGGCACACGCACTACGACGCTGCGACCGACCAGCGAGGTCATGCCTTGGCCAACCCCAGAACGCTGGCAACCTCAGCGGTGTCAACGGGAACAATCTTGGGGGTGATGTCGTCGCCGCTTGCCGTCTTGAGCGCCCACTGTGGGTCTTTCAAGCCGTGGCCGGTGACGGTAAGAACTACTGTCGATCCGCGAGGGATCTGACCAGCTTCTGCGCGCTCTAACAAGCCCGCAACGCTGATTGCGGATGCCGGTTCAACAAAGATGCCGACTTCGGCAGACAGAATGCGTTGAGCTTCAAGAATCTTGGCATCGCTGATGGCACCGAAGTAGCCATCGGAGACTTTGTGGGCTTCGGTGGCGAGGTGCCACGAAGCGGGATTTCCGATGCGGATGGCGCTAGCGATTGTTTCGGGATGCTTGACCACTTCGCCGCGAACGATCGGTGCACTGCCTTCGGCTTGGAAACCAAACATGCGCGGCAACTTGGTGGTGGCCGAGCGTGCAAGTTCTTCGCTGTAGCCCCGGAAGTATGCGGTGTAGTTTCCGGCATTGCCGACGGGAACGATGTGGAAATCGGGGGCATCGCCCAAGACCTCAACGACCTCGAACGCAGCAGTCTTCTGGCCCTCGATGCGGTCAGGGTTAACGGAATTCACGAGGTGCACGGGGTAGTTGTCTGCGAGATCGCGAGCGATATCGAGGCAGTCATCAAAGTTGCCCTGAACCTGAATGAGTTCGCCATTGTGGGCGATGGCCTGGCTGAGCTTGCCCATCGCGATCTTGCCCTCAGGCACAAGAACAGCGGCGGTAATTCCGGCGTGAGCGGCATACGCTGCTGCCGACGCTGACGTGTTACCGGTCGAGGCGCAAATGACCGCCTTCGCGCCGTGCTCGACTGCCTTGGAAATGGCCATTGTCATACCGCGGTCCTTGAAAGAACCGGTCGGATTCATGCCCTCGAACTTGACCCACACGTTCGCACCAGTGCGCGCAGAGAGAGCTGGAGCAGGAAGAAGCGGTGTGCCACCCTCCCCCAAGGTGATGATCGGAGTTGCATCAGAGATGTTCAAACGATCTGCGTACTCGTGAAGAACGCCTCGCCACTGCCGATTCTTGATTTCGCTACCCACTGGTTAAAGCCCCTCAACTCTCAAAACGGACACAACTTCACGCACAACCGAATTCTCGGCAAGCGCGGCCACCGTGGCGGCAAGCGACTCATCTGTCGCCTCATGCGTCACAGTAACTAGGGTAGCGCTAGGCACACCCTCAGTTACTGCGCCGACGGTCTGGTTGACCGCCTCAACAGAGACTCCATGATCGCTAAAGACTGCGGCAATTGACGCGAGCACACCCGGCTCATCGACAACCGTCAAGGTGATCTGATAGCGCGTCATTACGCTCGAGATCGGCAAAATAGGAAGATTGGCGTGCGTGGACTCGGCAACGCCGGGGCCGCCAATGACGTGCCGACGTGCAGCAGAAACGACATCGCCAAGAACCGCGGATGCCGTCTCGAGTCCGCCAGCGCCGGCGCCGTAGAACATGAGACTGCCTGCAGCCTCGGCCTCAACAAAGACGGCATTGTTGGCACCGTGCACGGCAGCAAGGGGGTGAGCTAGCGGTACAAGAGCGGGATGCACTCGGGTGCTAACGCCATCGACGCCACTTGCGGCATCCACTACTCGTTCGCAGATTGCGAGAAGTTTGACGACGTAGCCGGCCTTGCGGGCAGCAACGACTTGCGCGGCTGTGACTCCTGTGATTCCTTCGCGGTGCACCGAGTCGAGCGGAACGCGCGTGTGGAAGGCCAGACTCGACAAGAGCGAGGCTTTCTGGGCGGCGTCATATCCTTCGATGTCGGCGGTGGGGTCTGCTTCGGCGTACCCGAGGCGAGTTGCCTCGGCGAGGGCGTCGTCAAAACTGTCGCCCGTGGCATCCATTCGGTCAAGAATGTAGTTCGTGGTGCCGTTAACGATTCCGAGGATGCGCTGCACACGATCGCCAGCAAGGCTGTCGCGAAGCGGGCGAATGATCGGAATCGCGCCAGCAACGGCAGCTTCGTAGTAGAGCTGGGCACCAACTTGGGCGGCTTCTTCGAAAAGTTCGGCACCGTGATGTGCGAGCAGCGCTTTGTTCGCCGTAATCACATCAGCCCCGGAGTGCAGTGCTTTGAGGATCCATGTGCGCGCAGGCTCAAGCCCACCAATGAGTTCGATCACGATATCGGCGCCAACGATGAGCGACTCCGCATCGGTTGTCAGCAACTCTTTCGGGATCTCGGTATCGCGCGGTGCATCGAGGTCACGAACAGCGACGCCGACAACTTCAAGCCCGGCCCCCGCTCGAGCAGCAAGCTCGTCAGCGTGCTCGAGTAACAGTGCGGTGACCTGTGATCCGACACTTCCTCCGCCCAAAACTGCGACGCGAAGGTTGCGGTATTCGATCATTCAGATTCTCCCGATGGTGTGATTCCTGCGTCGCGGCTGAGTAAGTCTTCTTCGGTTTCGCCGCGCACAATAATGCGAGCTTTTCCTTCACGAACGGCGACAACGGGCGGCCGTACGAGGTAGTTGTAGTTGTTCGACATCGCCCACCCATAAGCGCCCGTTGCCGGTACTGCGATTATGTCGCCTGGCTCAATATCGCCGGGCAAATATTCGGCGCGCACAACGATGTCGCCCGCTTCACAGTGCTTGCCTGCAATACGGACGAGCGTCGGGTCAGCCGGCGAAACACGATTGGCAATTCGGGCGGAGTAATCGGCACCATAGAGAGCAGTTCGGAGGTTGTCACTCATGCCGCCATCAACGCTGACGTACTTGCGCACGGCCTCGCCATCGACGAGCACATCTTTGATCGTGCCAACCGTGTACAGCGTTGTCGTCGATGGCCCAATGATGGAACGGCCTGGTTCAATCGCAATGCGAGGAACAGCGATGCCCAGGCGTGCACATTCGGTTTCCACAATGGTGGCAAGCGACGCGGCAAGTTCGGCAACCGGCAACGCCTCGTCTGCCGAGGTATAGGCGATGCCGAAACCACCGCCAAGATTCAGCTCAGGCACCGGACCATCAGCAGACAGTCGCGCATGCAACTCAAGCAAACGCTGCGCCGCCTCCGCAAAGCCAGCAGTATCGAAAATTTGCGAACCAATATGCGAATGGATGCCCACAAACTCCAACGAGGAGTGCGAACGAATGTGCGTCACCACAGCCTCAGCATCCGACAACGGAATCCCAAACTTCTGGTCTTCACGTGCTGTCGCCAAATACTCGTGAGTTGACGCGTGAACCCCGCTATTGATGCGCAAGCGCACCGGCTGGGTTCGACCGTGCCGTGTGGCGGCTTCAGCAACCCGACCGATTTCGACGACGCTGTCGATAACGATGGGGCCGATGCCCGCGCGCACGGCACGGTCGATCTCGGAAAAACTCTTGTTGTTGCCGTGGAATCCCAGTCGCGACGCGTCGACACCAGCCGCGAGCGCAACAGCCATTTCGCCGGCGCTAGCAACATCGATGTTGAGGCCGGCTGCCGTCATCCAGCGGG
Organism: Rhodoglobus sp. G.S.23; assembly: GCF_056675935.1. Lineage (NCBI taxonomy): Bacteria > Bacillati > Actinomycetota > Actinomycetes > Micrococcales > Microbacteriaceae > Rhodoglobus > Rhodoglobus sp. G.S.23. The sequence continues at coordinate 1,074,017 of NZ_CM155237.1, read as the reverse complement.
CAACTTCGGTGCACAAAAATGCTTTGCCCGCGTAGTACACCTTGACGCTCGAACCGATGCGAGCGAACTCGCTATCGAAGGCATTCTTGATCTCGGTCGCGCGCGCGATTGCATCCGCTTCGTCGACGACGTACACGGGGGTGCCAAAGTCACGAACAAGTTCACTAGCGGTAACGCCGGCAATCGCGAGTTCGCCAGTTTCTGTGCGCGCCGCATTATGCGACCAGACGGTCGACGGCAAAGAGTTTGCTTCGGCGGGAGCGTTTAGCCACTCGGGCGCCAGCGGATTCGCGAACACAGTCGCACCTCACAGAGATGTAGACGAAAAGCGGCGGATTGTGTCCGCACGAGCGTAGGGGATGCTGACCACTCTAACGGCAGTCTCGGCTAGCGCTGAATCGAGTTACTCCGCAGCGCAAACGCCGTATTGCTGCCATCGGTCATCGCCGAGGGCAATGCCATCTGCGCTGAGCTGGATGACGAGGTCAGAACCCTCAACCGCGACGGAGTCGATCGTGAGCGCTGCGGGCATCGACGAGGCAACGCAGAACTTTTGCGAGCTAAGGAGGCTGCCAGCAAGCCCAGAAACGAGAGGGTTGTTTCGTAAATCGGCAACCGAAATTTGTTGATCTCCTAGGAGCACCGATTGCGGCTCAAACTCGAGGGAATCCCCCGCCGCCACTGGCAAGAGGTCAAGCGCGACCGGGATGCGGATGAAGAGCAGCTGGAACACGGTGGAGACCCGGATCGCTGGCTCCTGCAATTCGATGGAATCGAGCTCGATGCCGCTGAGCGTGCTCGCCAATTTGGTGATCTCAGAGTTCGGGATTGATGCCTCCATCGTGAAGGTGTCAAGCGCGCCAGAGGGAAGCAACGGCACTTCTGTCGCCACAATGTGGGCGGATGCTTCGAGTCCGTTCACTTCGACACGATCGAGTTCGACTGTCACGACATCGATTCCGCCGGTGAGCGCTTGCAGCACTAGGGAGCCAGAGCCGAGGTCAACAGCGACGCCATCCGTTGACTCAATTCCGAGCGAGGAAGCGATTTCGTCGCGCACCAGAGTCTCGGCGGCAGCGCGCCCTGCCGTCTCAACGAGCACAACGCCAAGGATCAGGATGACCGCGATGATGCCGCCAGCGATCCACCAGCCTCGCGAACCACGCCGCCGCGATGGCGGACGGGATGCTGGCTGAGAGCTGTCATCGAGAACGAGCTCGACAGTGGGCTGCTGGTCTGTGTCTGCCACGAAAACTACATCCGCTCCGGTGCACTGACGCCGAGCATCCTGAGCGCATTGCGCAGAACCTGGCCGACAGCGTCATTGACCCAGAGCCGAGTGCGGTGCACATCGGTAACCTCTTCATCGTTCATCGGCGTGACCCGGCACTGGTCGTACCAGCGGTGGTAGCTGCCCGCGAGTTCTTCCGCGAAGCGCGCGATGCGGTGCGGCTCGCGCAACTCTGCGGCCTGAGCCACGATGCGCGGGAATTCAGCAAGAACACCCAGCAGGATGCTCTCGGTTTCGTTCGTGAGTAGTGAGGCATTGAAGACGCTGCGATCCACTCCCGACTCCCCCGCATTGCGAGCAACGCTGTGCGTGCGGGCATGCGCGTATTGCACGTAAAACACGGGGTTGTCGTTCGTGCGCTTCTGCAGAATCTCCGGGTCGAGGTTAAGCGGGGAATCGGAGGGGTAGCGGCCGAGCGAGTAGCGCAGGGCATCCGTTCCGAGCCATTCGCGCAGGTCGTCGAGCTCGATGATGTTGCCGGCGCGCTTAGATAGGCGAGCGCCGTTGATGCTGACGAGCTGCCCGATGAGCACCTCGATATCTTTGTTGGGGTCGTCACCGGCCGCGCCCGCGAGCGCCTTGAGACGGTGAACGTAACCGTGGTGGTCGGCACCGAGTAGGTAGATCTTGTGGGCGTAGCCACGGTCACCCTTGCTCAAGTAGTAGGCCGCATCGGCAGCAAAATAGGTGTAGATGCCATTGCCGCGCTTGATCACACGATCTTTGTCATCACCAAAGTCGGTGGTCTTGACCCACACCGCGTCATCGATATCGGCGACGTGGCCCTGAGCACGCAAACGCTCAACGGCCGTATCGATCGCGCTCTTGCCGTCGTCCTTCACCGCGTGAAGGTCACGCTCACTGAACCAGACATCGAAGTGCACGTTGAACGCAGCAAGTGACTTCTTGATCTCGCCAAGCTGAAGTTCGTAGCCACGCTCGCGCGCCACAGCGATCGCAGCATCGTGATCAAGTTCAAGAATTTCAGGGTTCGACGCGAGCACACGCTGAGCGAGTTCCGCAATGTAGGCACCCGGATACCCGTTCTCGGGGGTCGGTTCGCCCTTCGCTGACGCCAGAATTGACGCCCCAAAGTTGTCCATCTGGTTTCCGGCGTCATTGATGTAGAACTCGCTAACCAGCTCAGCACCGGCAGCTTTCAGGATGCGGGCCAGTGAATCACCGAGAGCGGCCCAGCGAGTGTGACCGATGTGCAGCGGGCCAGTGGGGTTCGCCGAAACGAATTCCACGTTGATGGTTTGCCCGGCAAGCGAATCGTTGTTGCCATACACATCACCCTGCTCGACGATCGTCTTCGCGAGTGCGCCAGCGGCAGCAGCATCCAGCGTGATGTTAATGAAACCGGGGCCTGCGACATCCACCGAAGCAATGCCGTTGATCGCACGAACCTGTTCGGCAATCTCAGTTGCGAGCTCTCGGGGGTTGGCCCCGAGCGCTTTCGCCAATTTCATAGCGATGTTGGATGCCCAATCACCGTGATCGCGATTTCGCGGTCGCTCTAACACCAGATCGGTCACGGTCAGGCCCAGATCGGGCGTGCCGCGGTCCGCCGCAATGCGGGAGACGACAGAGAGCAGGGTGGCAGAAAGATCAGCAGGATTCACTCCTTAAGAGTACTGGGTGGTCGCCGCCGTTCTTTTCGAAGTTCACGACACTGCCGGGTCACTGCGCAGCAATGCCACTACAGGTCGCGAGAATGGAACCATGGCTCTTCGACTTCGTGTTCTTCCCGCAGTTATCGCACTTAGCGCATCTGCTCTTCTGCTGACCGCTTGTGTTCAAGCAGAGCCCGACCCTACTGGACCCAATCCGACACGCACCATTGACCCGTCGAGCACGCCTTCTAGTTCCGCGACGCCCGAGCCAACGACCTCAGCAACCGCTGACCCTGAAGCTACTGCCGTCACTCTGGCCTGTACAGATCTGATCTCGCCTCAAGCGATGTATGACTTCAATCCCAACTACTTGTTGCTGAACAACTTCTCCCCCGCTGCTGGGTCTCCCGCCGCTACCGCACTCGCGTCGAAAGGCATCGCGTGCCGCTGGGAGAATTCCACCAGCGGTGTGACGATCGATGTGTCAGTTGCCAAGCCTGCCCCCAACAAGCTCGACGGACTCAAGTCGAACGCTGGTAGCGCTGCGAGCGGCTTTGACGGCTACTTCGCTGCTGCCGGGGGCACCGGAACCGCGCAAGTATTCAGCGGAGCCTATTGGGCAACGTTGAGCTCACAAGCATTCTTCGAAGCCGCGGATGCCGCAGAACTTGTTTCTGACGTGCGTTCAGCACTGAAATAACCGAGCAGACGCGCGATAACCGAGCGGACCCACGGCGCGCAAGATTCTCGCCGTAGCTGCGGCGCTCGTTAGGAGAGCTGTACCGGTGACTGGTGGTCGTCGATCGGCAGCGAGTCTGCTGTTGCCGTGATGACAAGGTTCTGCAGGAACAGGTCAGCCCAATGATTGGTGAGGAACGCGACATCGGCGGCGTCCCGGCCTGTCGCAATGCGCACGAGTGACTGGCGAGGAGCGAGTCCCGTGGAATCGACAACCCACCACTGACCGTCAATGAATGCCTCAGCGACGGCATGAAAATCCATCGGGCTCAGCCCCGGTGCGTATACCGAGGCGTAGCGAGCGGGAACATCCTTGGCGCGCAACATCGCGATGGTGAGATGCGCAAAGTCGCGGCACACTCCCCGACGCGAAAGCAGGGAATGAGCCGCGCCATCCGTCGCGAGAGAAACACCTGGCGTGTAGCGAAGATTCTGCGCTACCCAATTGCGCACCGCGTGCACCAACTCGTGACCGGTCTGAGTGGGAAATAGTGAACGCGCGGTCGGCGTGAGTGCATCGGATTCGCAATAGCGACTGGGGCGCAAGTACTCGACCCGATCGATGTCATTGACCGGTGCCGGTTCGGGGCTCGCCTCAACGGCGGCGGCATAGTGGACGACGAGCCGGCCAGGGCCCGCAATCAGCGTGTGAAGTCGAGTTCCGCGCGCATCGACCAACTCTGTTGGTTGCTGGGGCACGCCATCCAACACGAAATCCAGCGACTCGGATGACGTAGGCCACGAAGAGGCGACAGCGATGCTGAAGACCATTTCGGTGCGACCGCGAAGGTCAAGTTCTTGGTGGGATGAAACTGTGCGCAGCATGACTCGATACTGTCACGGGAACCTGAAGTGGGTATGAGAAGACCGTGCTAATCGTTGGGGCGATTGCTTGCTAAGCTAGGGTCCTTGCCTTCGTAGCTCAGGGGATAGAGCGCCGGTTTCCGGTACCGTAGGTCGGGGGTTCGATTCCCTCCGGGGGCACTGTTATTTCTGCTCTTCGCCGCTTCAGGCTGTTTCCACTGGCTGTCGTGACAAAGGTTATTCGTTGACCTGAGGTCGTTGCGGCGAGATACTGGGGTCACCACCCGAAAACTTCCGGGGGAAGGGTTCAGGCGTCATCCGCCGATTCGAACCATCGGCATGATTAGGCCTGCAGCTCGGACAGGAAAACTGATCATGGCCGGATCAATCGAATTCCTTTCGTCGACAGGCGATATAGCGCGAGTGAACTACTCAGTTCCACTTCCCGGCAGCCATCAGGGCAGGCGCCTTGTTCGCCTTGATCTTGGCTTGACTGCTGGTGACTGGGTGGAAGCAGAACTGACGGGCGGAACCACCCCTGCGTTAGCCGCAGGAATCCACCAGGATCAGTCTGGGAAGATCACGATAGATCCCGGCGCCGCGACCACATTCTTGCGCAAAAAGTTGACGCGCCTCGGCTACCCAGCCGCCGATATTGACACGGCACTTGCGGCGCTTCCTGACGAGATCGAAGGCAATGATCCGCCTCCGCAGCAACCCGGACTGGCGCCAGACACGCCATTACCGAACCCGCCGAAACCGGGCGGCCTTGAGGGGCTTGCCAAACGATTCGTGTCAGCGGCACGGGAGGGAATGGTCTTGTCGCCTTTGCCCGGGCCCGGCGGATCCGACGTCACGGAAACCGTTCCTGTTGACATCGAGCCAGATCCACAACTGTTCCTCGTTGAAAAAGTCGCTATTTCGTCATTCCTCGGGGACTACGGCATGGGCAAAACTGTCAAGACCTTCACCCTTTTGCCTGGCGAGTCCACCACGATCCGTGTCAAGACGTGGCAGTCCACGAAGAAGAGCCGCAAGGAGTCATCGTCGATCATTGATTCGCACGAAGACGAAGCCAAAGAGCGGTTCGAAACGACCGTGCAAAACGAGACAACGGACAAGAGCACCAAGTCACAGGAAGAGAAGTGGTCTGTCGAGGCGGAGGCTTCTGCCACGTGGGGTGGGGAAGCGCGAGCGTTAAGGGTTCAGCTTCAGGCGAATACCAATCCGGCCGCGAGCAGTTTGCCAAACAGGTCTCTTCAGCCATCGGCGAGCACGCGAAGACTGCGTCCTCGAAGCGTGAGTTATCGGTAACGTCCGAATCCGAAGTTTCGGTCGAAGAAGGATCTGAGGAAGTCATCGAGCGCACCATCACTAACGTCAACGTGCGTCGCGTGCTCAACTTCGTGTTCCGTGAACTCAATCAGGAGTACCAGACGCATCTGCACCTGACCGATATCCATGTTGCTTATACAAACGGCATGGACGGCGTCTGGCGCGAAGTTCCGATCTCTGGCCTTCGCGGACTACTAGCCGAACTCTTGCACGAAGGCAGTGGCAAACGGGACGAGATTGCCAGACAGATAGTGAAGTTTGCCTCGGTGGTCTTCGATGGGCACGATGAACCCGTCCGCACACTAGAGCTGGTTACCTACGACCCGATCGAAGATACGTTCACGATCAGCACTATCGCCAAGGACGCCGACGGCCTTCCTGAGGCTCCGACCCAGAATCAGTTCTACCGCTTCAAGAAGGGGAATTTGGCCCAAGATCTGGTTCCAGGGGTGCTGCTGTCGACCCAGAGCATCGTGATGCGGACTGATTCGGTGATCGTTGAGGCGCTCTTGGGCGAGTCCGATGCACTCGACGCATTCGCGATGGAAATTCAGGGCGCAGCTGCCACCGCGAAGACTCTTACTAACCAACGCGAGAGCCTGATCCAAGACACTTTGGAGGCAATCCCCGATCCTGAGCAACGGGCGAAGTTGGCTGCGGCGCTCTTCGTGCCGCACGCCTCGGAGCCGTCGCTATGAACCGGGCAAAGTCGTGAGCGGTAACCGGGGCCCTCTCGACGAAGACGGAATAACTGACACCGAGGTCTTGACCGAAACGAGAGTGGCCGACGCAGGTCCTGTAACTAAAGCGGCCCGCAAGTCGACGCCCAAAAAAATTACCCCCAAAGAGGCTGATGCACGTGCGCGCAGCGTCGCCGGCACGTGGCTAGAGCGGATCGACCCAACATTGACGCCGAGAGCGGTGGAAATTTTGGGCTGGGAAAGCCCAAAATTGTCCGAATTTGTCCAGGGCTATCCCTATGGAGCCTGGACTAACTCGCCTTCACTGATCTTCGTCAACTTCGACGCCGTGCCCGTCTGGTCCGATCGCTTGGACGCTTGGCTTATCGCCACCTTGAAGCATGAGTCCATCCATGCGGCGTGGTTCCGTGACGGACCAGCAGCAACACCCCCACGCGCCAAGGGACACCCCGCGACATTTCTCATTGGCCTGGCTCATGAAAAATTGACCTACAAGGAGTGTGCCGCGTGGCTAAAGTCCGGCGCTGCTACCACGCTGATCGAGGACCACATTCGTAAACCGGCCCCTCCGGCTGCGCTTAAAGAGATCAAGCAGCACGAGCGTTCGCAATTCGGCTACTACAACGACCTCACCCGTGCACACGAGCGGGTCGTTAAGCTGCCCGAGGCGCAGCGCGAAAAGGCGGCGTTTATCGAACTAAAAAAATTCGGGCTCCCCGCCACGTTAAGTGCCGACCCTGAAGCGGCCATGAAACAGCTCTACAAGGAGCCGTAGCAACTCGCCGGCCAATAGCGACCCTGCGCGGTTACCGACGATTGATTTATCAGTCAACTGAACCACGTTATGAAACGACGCAGCAGGCCTTGGCGCCGGCATCAGTGCTGGTTGCCACGGAGGCGAGCATCTTGACTGGATCGGCAAAGGCTTCGCAGCAGAGTTCGTAGACGTTGGAACGGCCACGTGGCGTCACTGTTACGAGGCCGTTCTCGCGCAGTGGGGCGAGGTGGTGGCTCACGAGGGTTTGGCTGAGGCCGGTGGCATCGGTCAGTTCACGCACTGTGTGAGCACGCTCGGTGAGCAGCAATACGAGTTGCAACCGATTGGGATCACCGAGGGCTCGCAATAGGGGCGCAAGACTGTGAGCGCGTTCAGCACTTGCCGACCACGCGGGCTTCTGAATCATCAGAAGTTCAACCGGTTTACTCATGACCGCAATCGTACACGAACTGTTTGTTATCAACAGTAAGTACTGTTATTGTGAGCAAACACTGAAGTTGACCTTGAGGAGCGTTATGACCACCGAACACTCAGCGCCAAGCGCACTGCCCGTCGTCGTTGTCGGAGCCGGGCCCATCGGGCTCGCAGCCGCCGCCAACCTCGTGACTCGCGGCATCCGCACCGTCGTTCTTGAAGCAGGCACCCACGCCGGTGCAGCAATCAGCGACTGGGGTCACGTCGCATTCTTTTCCCCCTGGAACTACAGCATCGACCCCGTAAGCCGCGAACTACTCGAACGCGCTGGCTGGACCTCCCCCGCTGCCGACACCCTGCCAACGGGGGCCGAAATAGTGAAGGACTATCTGCAACCGCTCGCCGCCACCGCCGAACTTCACCCCGTCATCCGCTACAACAGCAGGGTGATCGGGATGTCGCGCCACGGCATCGACTCCACCAAGACCATCGGGCGCGAACGCCGTCCACTGCTCGTTCGCGTTGACTCCCCTGATGGCGTGTATGACATCCTCGCCTCGGCGATTATCGATGCGTCGGGAACGTGGGGCAACAGCAACCCTGTCGGCGCTTCCGGGCTACCCGCGACGGGTGAAGCCGTCGCCGGTGAGTGGCTAGTTGGCCCGTTACCTGACGTTCTGGGGCGCGACCGCGCTCGCTTCGCAGGCAAACACACCCTCGTGATTGGCATGGGACACTCTGCCGCCAACACCCTGCTGGCTCTTGCCGAATTGCGCGAAAGCGAGCCGGGCACCGAAATCACGTGGGCGATTCGTGGTCGTTCCCCACAGCGCCTCTATGGCGGAGGCACCGCCGATGAATTGCCGGGTCGCGGCGCCCTCGGCACCAGACTCAAAAAGGCCATCGATGCTGGCGCAATCGCGCTTCTCACCGACTTCACTGTCGCGAGTCTCGCACCAGACGATGACGGTCGCCTTGTCGTGACGAGCGAGAACCCTGACGGCGATCAAACCGTGACAGTGGATGCTCTCGCCGCCGCCACCGGGTTCCGCCCCGACCTTGACATCCTGCGCGAACTGCACCTCAGTCTTGACCCTGTGCTTGAAGCTCCTGTTGAGCTTGCACCGCTCATCGACCCCAATGTGCACAGTTGTGGCACGGTGTCGCCGCATGGAGCGAATGTGCTCGCACATCCGGAGAAGAATGTTTACGTCGTGGGCATGAAGAGCTATGGTCGCGCGCCGACTTTCTTGCTCGCTACCGGGTATGAGCAAGTGCGCTCGGTGGTCGCCGCGCTGGCGGGCGACACGGTGAGCGCTGATCGCGTGAACCTGTTGCTGCCCGAAACGGGGGTGTGCTGCGGAAGCGGCGCCGGATGCTGATCCCGACCATCTGAGCGAATCTGCGACCGCGGCGGGCACTCGTCACTAGTCGTCGATGACGATCCCGAGGTTGCTCGCAAAGAGTGGGGCGAGCTCAGTGAGCTGATAGGAGTTGAGCGTCGCGCCCTTCAGATGCTCGACCCCGCCAAGCTGCCGCAGTTCAACTCCGCGAAGATCAAAGTTGGTCAGTGTCGAGCGTGTGAGATCGAGGTTGTTGATCTGGGTGTTCGCGAACGAGACCCGATTGGCGGTTGCAGCACCTAGGTCGAGTTCGTCGATGCGGCAGTCCGTGAAGAGAACGTCTTCGAGTGTGGCTCCCCGCAGATTGAGGTAACCGATTCGGCAGTGGGTGAATCGAACAGAACTCCAACTCGTTTCGTAGAACTCAGCTGACCCCAATCGTGAGTTTTCGAAACTCACATCGCGAAAATTTGAGCGGGGTACCGTAAAGATCGGAGCATTGAGTTTGTCGAAGCGAGTGTCAACAAAGGTTGCCGCTCGAAAATCGGTTTCGCTGGCTTCGAGTTCAACAAACTCACATTCAGAGAATGACACTCCGGCCAGTTGCTGCTCCCGAAAGTCAGCCGCAACATACTGCTCACCGCTGTAGCTTTCGTGCGCCTGTACAGCAGCGGCAGTGCCAATAGCGAGGTTCTCGAATCGCAGTTCATCGAATCGAGGGGCTGCGGTTAGCGGTTTTCTAGTCATGCTGTTCGCACTTTCTGGTCCGTTCCCGAATCATCGAATGCCTGCACACCCTCCTGAGCTCGCGAATAATCCACGCTACTCGACCCCCAGGAACGCTCCCACCACTAATCTGTCTCCATGACTTCACCCGCCACCGCCGCTGACCGGATCGCCCACTTCTCCAGCAAACTTGACTTCGAAACGGATGCCTCCGACGTGCACGCTGCTATGCACTCAGAGGCGACATTCGTGCTCGTCGACACTCGAGGCGATGTGGCTTGGGCCCAAGGGCGAGCCGTTGGTGCAATCCACATTCCTACGCGCGAAATTGCGGAACGTGCCGCCGCCGAGATCCCTGCCGGAACGCCCGTCGTTGTTTACTGCTTGAGCCCCGGATGCAATGGCGCGACCAAAGGTGCCCTCGAGTTCGCGAAGCTCGGCTACGAAGTGCGCGAGATGATCGGCGGATTCGAATACTGGGCGCGCGAAGGCTATCCCGTCGTCAGTAGCGACGGTCGATTAGTGCGCGAGCCTGACGTCCTTACTGCACCTGCGGCTGGACCCGACTGCGACTGCTGAGCTGGCACGGTGCCAGCACCAGGTTTCACAGCGCACCCAGCGTTTTTAGTGCGCCGAGCGCGCCCAGCGCGCCTAGTGCGCGTCGCTTGAGTGCAGCTCCAAGAATTCGTAGAGTTCGCGGTCGTCAACGCCGGGGAATGTTCCTGACGGCAGCGGTGACAGGATGTGTGCGTGGAGCTTTGCGCTCGACCAGGCATTGCCAGCCCACCGGTCGCGCAGAACATCCTCTGGTTTGCGGCAGCAGGTTTCGTCTGGGCAGGTAGATGATCGGCGGTTGTCGGTGGCACGGCCGCGGAACCACTTCGAGTGCGAGAACGGCACCCCGATAGTGATGGAGAACTCTTCGGCATCCGTTGTGCCGGTTTGGGTAGATTCGAAGAAGCTGCCATCGGGGGTGTCGGTGTATTGGTAAAACTCGGTTGTGCGGTTGGTGCGGGTGAATGCGGTGCGGGCGCTCCAATTGCGGCACACAAATTGGCCCTCGGCTGAACCTGTGACGTCCACGGGCAACCGCAATCCGTCATTTTCGTACGCCTTGTAGACGGCACCGTCGTCGCCGACCCGCAAAAAGTGGGTTTCGAGATCCAGGTGCGAAGTTGCAAGGTTAGTGAAGCGCAACGCTGCTGCCTCATGCGTAACACCGAAGGCATCCCGAAAGTCTTCGACAGCAATATTGCGCTGGGCTTTGGCGTTGCTCAAGAATTCGACAGATTGTTTCAACGGCATCAGAACGGCGGCCGCGAAGTAGTTGATCTCCAGTCGTTGATGCAAGAACTCGGCGTAGCTGGTTGGCTCAGTGTGGCCAAGCACTCGGTGCGCCATCGCCTGTAACGCCATCGATCGCAGTCCGTGCCCACCGGGGATTGATGCCGGTGGTAGGTAGATGCGGCCGTGTTTGAGGTCAGTGACCGAACGGGCTGAGTGCGGCAGATCGTGCACGTGAACGAGCTCGAATCCTAATGATTCCGCCATCAAACTCACTGCACGGTGAGTGAGTGCTCCCGTGGTGTGGTTTCCGGCAAGCGTCAACTTTTCTGCTTCTGCTTCGAGATCAGGAAGGTAGTTGTCGAGAGTACGCATCTGCTGGCGCAACTCGGTGTTGGCCCGTCGAGCTTCTTCGGGGGTGGCGATCGCTTTGCGTGAACGGGTAGATAGCTCATGGTGCAATCCAACGATCGCTTCAAGCGTTTCGTCAGGAATTCCTTTTGACGGGCGAATCTTGGGCAGCCCCAATGAGGCGTAGATGGTGCTGCGCTGCACCCGATCCAATTCAATCTCCAAAGCTGCCCGTTTTGTGGGCGGCGCCTCGTCAAGCAAATCAGCCAATTGGATGTCCGTGGCTGACGCAATTGCTGACAGCAAAGTCAATCGTGGCTCGCGTCGCCCATTCTCCATAAGGGAAAGCTGACTTCCAGCAACACCGACTCGGTCGCCGAGTTGGTCGAGGGTGAACCCGGCGGTGGTACGGAAATGGCGGATGCGTTGGCCCAGAGTCACAAGATCATTCACAGGTTCACTATAACTAAAGAAAGCAGATTCTTTTCAGACAAATCCCGAGCAATGCGCAGAAATATGGGTGATCATCGAATAAGAACAGTTTTTTCAGCACCACACACTTCAGCGGAAGGTAGAAATGAGCATCGCCGAGATGACAAAGACCCACTTCTCCGCACCCGACGGAACCGACTCCAGCGTTGTCGCCTGGGTGGAAGAGATCGCCACCCTCACCCAGCCAGACGAAATTGTCTGGTGCACCGGCAGCGCTGAAGAAGCCGACCAGCTCGCGAACCAGATGGTTACCGCGGGAACCCTCACACGACTCAACGACGAGTACCGCCCCCACAGCTTTCTCGCACGCAGCGACCCCAGCGATGTCGCTCGCGTCGAATCGCGCACGTTCATTTGCTCCGCAAAGGAAAGCGATGCAGGTCCATCCAATAACTGGGCCGCTCCCGCAGAAATGCGCACCACGCTTGACGGACTTTTCGCTGGCAGCATGCGCGGTCGCCGGATGTTCGTTGTCCCCTTCTCCATGGGACCGCTTGGCTCTCCGCTCGCCAAAATCGGCGTGCAGGTAACAGACTCCCCCTACGTCGTCATGAGCATGGGCATCATGACGCGAATGGGAACCGCCGTTCTTGAATCGATCGATGCTGGCACTGAATGGGTGCGTGCCATCCACAGTGTTGGTGCACCGCTCGCCGCCGGCGATACCGATGTGCCGTGGCCCTGCAACCAGACCAAGTACATCAGCCACTTCCCCGAGACTCGCGAAATCTGGTCCTTCGGTTCCGCCTACGGCGGCAACGCGATTCTCGCCAAGAAGTCATTCGCCCTACGCATCGCTTCGGTAATTGCTCGTGACGAGGGATGGCTCGCCGAGCACATGCTGCTCCTTAAGCTCACGAACCCACGCGGTCGTGTTTTCCACATCGCTGCGGCATTCCCAAGTGCCTGTGGCAAGACCAACCTCGCCATGCTAAAGCCGACCATCCCCGGCTGGAAAGCCGAAACAATCGGTGATGACATTGCGTGGCTCGGCAAAGGATCTGACGGCCGACTGCGCGCTATCAACCCCGAAGCTGGCTTCTTCGGTGTGGCCCCCGGAACGGGAATCACTACCAACGAAACCGCGATGGAAACCATCTGGGGCAACACCGTCTTCACCAACGTCGCTCTGAAAGACAACGGCGATGTGTGGTGGGAAGGCATGACCGATGAGGCGCCTGAGCACCTCATCGATTGGCAGGGAAACGACTGGACGCCCGAATCAGGCACCCCGTCGTCGCACCCGAACTCACGTTTTACTGTGGCTGCAGCACAATGCCCCACCATCGCAGATGACTGGGAGTCACCACAGGGCGTCGTCATCGACGCAATAATCTTCGGCGGTCGCCGCGCGACCAACGTGCCGCTAGTGGTGGAGGCACGAGATTGGGAGCATGGCGTCTACCTGGGCGCCACTATCTCATCTGAGCGGACGGCGGCTGCCGAAGGCACCATTGGCGAATTACGGCGTGATCCGTTCGCCATGATGCCTTTCTGCGGATACAACATGGCCGATCACTGGGCGCACTGGCTCTCCGTTGGCCAAAATTTGCGCACCTCCGGCACTGTTCCGCGCATTTTCCAGGTCAACTGGTTCCGCAAATCAGCGGATGGCTCGTTCCTCTGGCCAGGCTTTGGCGAAAACTCTCGCGTGCTTGAGTGGATTCTGGAGCGAGTTGACGGGCAGGTTGCTGCACGCGAAAGCGCCCTCGGCCTGCTCCCCCGCGATGGTGACCTCAACATTGATGGCCTGGAACTCAGCGACGACACGATGGAACAGCTCTTCGCAATCGATACTGACTCGTGGAAGGCCGAAGCGGCATCCACCGAAGAATTCTTTGCCACCTTCGGTGACCGTGTTCCTACGGCAGTAACTCGCCAACTTGAGCAGCTAAAAAAACGCCTCAATAACTAACCAACGAAACCGCCTCGCCGTTCGTCTTTAGTAGTGTGACCACAATTGCGCTAACTGTTGGCCATTCCTCGGCCACAATAGAGACAACGGCGAGGAGGGGCTCAGTGACTGAGACCGAAAACACCCCTGCCCGCTGGGAAGACGTAGTCACGCAACTCGTCGCAGAGCGAGGCGAAGCCTTGACGCGCTATGCGTACCTGATCTCAGGAAACCGCGACGATGCATCCGACCTTGTTCACGATGCACTCGTCAAAACATTCGGCCGGCTGCGCAACGGCTTTTCCATAGCCAGCGCAGAAGCGTATGTGCGTCGCGCCATCCTCAATACCTATCTCGATCGAGGTCGGCGACTCAGTCGTTGGCGCAAAATTGCGCACCTCACTATTGAGCCTGAAACCCAAGAATCTCCGGATGCAGACACCGAGACCCGACTCGACTTGCAGTCTCAGTTGATGAAGCTACGCCCGCGCGAACGGGCCTGCATAGTGCTGCGGTATTACGAAGATCTGAAGGTGGATGACATCGCCGAAACCCTGCAGATCAGTCCCGGCGCCGTAAAACGCTATCTGAGTGACGCGCTCGCGCGGATGGCAGTGAGCCTTGATCGCGCCGAAACCCACGACCTGCGGAGCCACCATGGTTGATGAGAACGAACTGCGCGCCCACCTCGCCGCAGGAGAAAAGCCCGCGATCACGATCGACACCGCTGCCATAGTTTCCCGCAGCAAAGCCCGACGCCGACCACGCCAGTTGGCGGTTGGTGCTGTTGGTGTTCTCGCGGCAGCATCCCTGCTGTTTGCCGGAATTAGCACATTTCCCCGCACCGGTGATCTCATGGCGGGAAGTGCGGCATCCGACCAATCGGCGACTCGAGAAGAGGGCGGTGCCGGTGCGGACTCGGAGGAGTCGTACATTGCGCCCGAGGATGGCGCCGTTTCCGAAACGTGTGGAGCAATTATCCCGTCGAGCGCGGCAACACCCTATGGGCTCGCGATTGACCTGGACATTGATAGAACGGTCACGGCATCCGGTAGTGCGTTCGGTACCGTTCGTCTCACCAATACGTCGGATGAAGCAGTAACGGGAACAACCGCCTCGGTCCCCGACGTCAATTTGACGCGGGACAGTGTCTCGATTTCTCACAGCCCCGACGCACAAATCCTGTCCGTCATTCCGGTGAATTTGCAGCCGGGCCAAAGCGTTGAGTTCGCTGTCTCGATTGCGATTTACGATTGCACGGTCATCGACACCGGCGGGAAGGTCGAGCCTGGCACCTACGCCATAAGCACCTCGCTCGCATTCGCGCCGACCGACCCCGAAACGGGAGCGGCTGCCGAAGTGCGCAGCACACCGTCAACGATCATTCTGGAGTAACTAGGTCGCTCCACGTGTCGCTTCGCTAGACTCCTCGTGTCACTTTCGTCGACAAGGGAGCACCAGTGAAGGCTCGATTAGCCACCGTATTTGCCCTTGCTGTTGGGCTCGCAGTGATGACAGCGGCGCCAGCTCTCGCCGACGACCCTGTTCAGCTCGATGGCGCCTATGTCATCGACACCACCGGCGTGCTCGACGGCAGCACTGCAGACGTTGTCACAGCTCTCGACTCGCTGTACGAGCGGACTGGTGTGCAACTTTTTGTGGTCTACGTTGACGAGTTCACGAACCCCAACGCTCCCATTGACTGGGCGAATGCCACGGCAGAGGCCAATGGCCTCGGTGACGCCGATCTTCTGCTGGCGGTTGCTGTTTCGCAACGACAGTATTCGCTGTCTGTCTCCGCTGATGCGCCCGTAACTGACGCTCAATTGGATGCGGCCGAGAGCGCTATCGAAGCAGAACTTCGCAACGATAATTGGGCGCAGGCAGCTATCGCGGGGGCGAATTCGCTCACCGGTGAAGAAGCACCATCACCTTCTGCAGCATCGGGAGGTGGCATACCGCTTCTACCGATCGTTGGCGGGGCTGCCGTCGTCGGTGTTGGTGCCTATGCGATCTATCGCGTGCGGCGTCGAGGCAGCTCTGGCAATTCTCAGAAGCCGGGCGAGAGTGTCTCTCAGGAGGAACTCGACCGTCGCGCAGGCAGCGCTCTAGTCGAAATGGATGATGCACTCAAGACAAGCGAGCAGGAGCTTGGTTTTGCGATTGCCCAGTTTGGTTCGGCCGCGACTGCCGAGTTTGAGGCGTCGCTGGCGAAAGCAAATAGCACTGTTGCGCAAGCGTTCCGTCTGCGCCAGAAGCTTGATGACAGCGAACCAGAAAGTGCTGACGAGAAACGCGCTGTGACCCTCGAAATCATCGCCCTGTGTGAGCAAGCCGATGGCCTGTTGGATGACCAAGCCGACGCCTTTGAAGAATTGCGGCAACTCGAAACAAACGCGCCGGCAGCCCTCGCTGAGACGTCGGCACTGATTGCCAGCGCGAGCAACCGGGTTCCGTCAGAAGAAAAAGCTTTGGCCTCGTTATTGGAGCGCTATGCACCAGCTGCGCTGGATTCTGTGGCCGACAATGTGGAGCGAGCCCGCGCCCTGCTGGCCGCTGCCATTGAGTCGTCAGCGACCGCCAGTACGGCGGTCGAGGCCCAGAAATCTGGTGAAGCTGCTGTTGCTGTGCGCACAGCTCAGGCCCAATTAGGTCAGGCCGTGCAGCTCATGGATGCCGTGGATTCACTTGCGACAGAGTTGCCGTCGGCGGAGCAAAAACTGGCTGCCGCAATCACAGACACCACTTCAGACATTGCTGCAGCTCGCGCTCTGCCCCGCGACGACACCTCGTCAGCATTGCAGCCATACATCGCTACTGCCGAAACCGCTCTTGCCTCGGCACAGGCTCACTCGAATGATCCCATGGCGAGCTTGAGCTCGCTCGGTGAGGCAAACGCTGCCCTAGAAACAGTGTTTATTGGGGTGCGTGATCAGCAGGCGGCCGTCGCTCAGGCAGCGACGCAACTGACAGCTGCGCTTGCGGGCGCTCAGTCGCGAATCACCACGACGGCACAGTTCATTACGACCCGTCGCGGTGGTGTCGGCTCCGAAGCGCGAACGAGAATTAGCGAAGCCGATCGTCAGGTGAAGCAGGCACTGGCTTTGCAGACATCCGATCCGGTTACGGCCTTGACGCATGCGAGACAAGCCGATCAGCTAGCTGCGACGGCATACGATCTCGCACAGCGTGATGTCTCGCAGTTCTCGACCGGCGGCGGAATGGGTACTGGCATGGGCGGGCTCGGTGGGCTTGGCGGTTTCAGCGGTGGTGGCAGCTCGGGTGGAGACATTCTTGGTGGCATCATCGGAGGCCTTATCGGCGGCAGCTTGGGCTCACGGTCATCTCGGTCAGGCCAGAGCCCGTCGTGGGGCGGCTCATCGTGGGGTGGCAGCTCGGGCTCGAGTGGTTCACGTTCTGGTGGTTCTCGGATGGGCGGCAGCAGTCGTTCTGGAGGCGGCAGTCGCTCTGGCGGAAGTTCTGGTCGCAGTGGTGGCGGTCGCAGTCGCGGCGGTAGATTCTAAGTACGGTTTGCTCGGTAACACTTACGAAAGGCATGTCGCATGGCAAAGCAGTCGATCCTCGGACGTATTTCACAACTACTGAAGGCGAATATCAACTCGATTCTCGACCAGGCCGAGGACCCTCAGTTGATGCTCGACCAGCTTGTGCGTGATTACACGAACTCCATTGCGGATGCGGAGAGCGCTGTTGCTCAGACGATCGGCAATCTCCGGCTCATGGAGCAGGATCACACCGAAGACAGGAACGCTGCCGCCGATTGGGGTCGTAAAGCCCTCGCGGCAAGCAACAAGGCAGATGAACTTCGCGCAGCGGGCAACTCGGCTGACGCTGACAAGTTCGACAACCTTGCGAAGATCGCCATCAGCCGTCAGGTTTCCTCCGAAAACGAAGCCCGTGCCGCCGCCCCAACAATTGCCTCGCAAACGCACGTTGTTGATCAGCTCAAGAGTGGGCTCGACGGCATGCGCGCAAAACTTAGCGAACTGACCGCAAAGCGTGATGAACTCGTCGCTCGCTCCAAGACTGTCGAAGCGCAGTCGCAAGTTCACGATGCTCTCAAGTCGATCGACCTGCTCGACCCGACTAGCGACCTCGGTCGTTTCGAAGACAAGATTCGGCGCGAAGAGGCCAAGGTTCTTGGGCAGCAAGAGTTGGCAGCATCCAGCCTCGACGCCCAGTTTGAAGGCCTAGAAGATCTCGGAAAGCAGAGTGAAGTTGAGGCCCGCCTGGCCGCGCTCAAGTCGGGCGGCACTAAAGCTGTGACGGCTGGCGAGTAGCGCGAACACGAAATCTTACGAATGACAATTGACTACGTTGTCGTTCCACAGTGGCAGGGCTCAGGGTCTTCCCGAGCAATGCAACTCGTGGACGGTGCCGAGTCGATTCGGGGCGATCTTCCCTCCGCATCGACTCGCACCGTAGACGTGCCGCTCGAAGCTGGCGATCACCAAGGCACTGGCGTTCAACGCCTGAGTTCACTCTTGCTTGTTCGCGACCGAGCTCTTCAGCTCTATGCCGCAGACTCTGCGACCCACGTGACGATCGGGGGCGATTGTGGTGTCGAGTTGGCGGCGATCGGGCATGTCAGCGCCAACGCACCAGTCGTGGTCTGGATTGACGCCCACCCCGACCTGCACACTCCCGCCTCCAGCCCTTCTGGTGCATTTACGGGGATGGTACTTCGGACTCTTCTGGGTGAGGGTGCAGCGCCACTCGTGCCCGCGCATCCGCTCACGACAGATCAGGTGATTCTTGCCGGCGTGCGCTCGGCAGACCCCGAAGAAGACACTTACATTGAGGATGCTGGCATCCGCTCGATTGGTGTGATCGAGTTTTCTCCTGAGTCAGTCTTAGAGGCGCTGGCCGAAGCGGGCGCAGAGTCCGTGTATCTCCACATTGATCTCGATGTGCTTGACCCTGCCGACATGGCGGGTCTCGGATCCCCGGTGCCGTTTGGGATCACTCCGGCACTGCTCGCTGACACAATTCGCGCGATTGTGGCCAAGTATCCGCTTGCCGGCGCCGGAATTACTGAATTTGCCCCGGCATCCGTCAGTCAGGCAGCGGATGATCTGCCGACCATATTGCGACTGATCGGCGCCATTACCTCGGCACGTTAGGGCGCGTTGTTTGTCGCCGCTAGCCGGGACATCGACAACAGGGTGCTATTCCCGAGGCTCCTCAGCTACCGAGACTGACACCGAATAATTGGCGCCATCGACGTCCTTGATAGTGACCTCACTATCGAAGTCTTCATTGAGCGCCGGATCAGTCAACACACAGTCGAGGGTTGTGCCGTTCTTCAGCTCGACCATGTCGTCACCGCAGTCGATCTCAGGCAACTCGCCGATGGACTGCTCTAGCGCCGAGGCCGCCGTCGAAGCAATCGAACTCGCGGAGACCTCAACGGGCGGCTCGCTTGAGCAACCAGCGAGGAGGGCCGTCGAGGCAACAGCGAGAGCAAGAATTGCGGAACGCAACACGGGAACCTCCGAAAAGTAGGGCTGGGTATGAGCTTATCGTCAGCTTCCCTCCCCACGTTGGCGCGCGGGTCGTAGGCTGGGACCATGACTGACCTCAACACCAGTAACACCAAAGTGACCGTGGAACGAGATGGCCACGTCTTGCTCATCGGGCTCAATCGAGTCGACAAACGCAACGCCGCCGACATGGAAATGTTGCAGCAGCTTGCGCTTGCCTATGGCGAGTTGGAGCGAGACCCTGAGTTGCGCGCCGGATTCGTTTTTGCCCATGGTGACCACTTCACTGGCGGCCTCGATCTTGCCGATATCGGCCCCCGAATCGGTGCCGATGGTCTCGATATGGTTCCCGAGGGTGGGATAAACCCGTGGCAAGTTTCCGGGCAGAAACTCTCCAAACCTGTGGTCATCACCGTTCAGGGCACCTGCCTCACCCTCGGAATTGAACTGATTTTGGCCAGCGACATTGCCGTTGCGGCCGATTCAAGCGTGTTCGGCCAGGTCGAAGTCTCACGCGGAATCCTTCCGTTCGGTGGAGCGACTATCCGCTTTCCCCGTCAAGTTGGATGGTCGAATGCGATGCGCTGGATTCTCACCGGCGACAGCTTCGATGCCGCCGAAGCTCATCGCATCGGAATGGTGCAAGAGGTCGTGCCCCATGGCCAGCAGTATGCCCGCGGACTTGAGCTTGCTCAGCGGGTCGCCGCTCAGGCACCGCTCGCTGTTCAGGCAGCCCTCGCCAACGCTAATCTTGCTATTCGCGAGGGCGATGCTGCGGCAGAGGCCGGGCTTCAACCAGCGCTTGTCACAGTCGCTCAGAGCAAAGATGCCCGAATCGGCATGGAAGCTTTCATGACGCGCACAACCGCACACTTCGTCGGAAAGTAGGGATCACTGTGACTGAGAATGCGTGGGATGTCATTGTTATTGGCGCCGGCGCTGTCGGCGAAAACGTTGCTGACCGGGTTGTGCAAGGCGGACTGAGCGTTGCACTCGTCGAAAGCGAACTCGTCGGCGGCGAATGTTCCTACTGGGCGTGCATGCCCTCGAAGGCGCTCATTCGCAGCGGGCTCGCCCTGCGTGCCGCCACACGCGTGGCAGGTGCAGCCGAAGCGGTCACGGGCGGCATCGATGTTGCTGCTCTGCTCGCCCGCCGAGACAGCTTCACGAACAACTGGGATGACGCTGGCCAAGTCAGTTGGGTAGAGAAAGCGGGCATTGATCTCGTGAGGGGCCACGCGCGGCTCGATGGGCCTAAACGAGTCATCGTCACAGCAAAGGATGGTGAGGTCACCACGTTGACGGCACATCACGCAGTTGTCGTCGCGACCGGATCGACGCCGATGCTTCCGAATATTTCTGGCCTCATTGAGGCGCAACCGTGGACACCAAGGGAAGCAACATCCGTCAAAGAAGTTCCTGAATCCTTCGCCATCATTGGTGGCGGCGTTGTCGGCGTTGAGATGGCAACCGCCTACCGTGACCTTGGCGCCAAAGTGATCCTCTTTGCTCGTAGCGGTGTGCTCAACGGTCAAGAAGATTTTGCCAGTGACCTGGTCGCGAAAGCCCTCCGTGAGCGAGGCGTCACTATCGTGAAGGCGTCCCCCACGCGCATCAAGCGCACCGGTCACGGCATCGACATTGATACCGAAACCGAAAGTTTCACCACATCCGAAATTTTGGTGGCGACGGGTCGCACAGCGCGCACCCCAGATATCGGAATCGACACCGTCGGCTTCACCCCCGGAGACTGGTTGGCCGTTGACGACACCATGCTCGTGCACGACACCGACTGGCTGTATGCCGTTGGTGACGTCAACCATCGTGCGCTGCTCACCCACCAGGGTAAGTATCAAGCGCGCGCTGCTGGCGACGTGATCGTGGCACGCGCCACCGGTGCTGTGGTCGATAACGCACCGTGGGGGTCTCACGTGGCAACAGCAGATCACTGCGCTGTTCCCCAAGTGACGTTCACCGACCCCGAAGTCGCCTCAGTTGGCCTCACCGCTGAAGGTGCCGAGAAGCACGGAATAGACACTCAAATCGTTGACTACAACATCGGTTGGGTTGCCGGGGCAAGCCTTCAAGCCGACAACTATGAGGGCCAAGCACGGCTCGTCATTGACCGAGAACGTCAGGTCATTGTCGGTGCAACCTTTGTCGGTCAGGATGTCGCAGAGCTGCTGCACTCTGCCACGATCGCCATAGTCGGCGAAGTCCCTATCGCGCGCCTCTGGCATGCGGTGCCCTCGTATCCGACAATCAGCGAGGTGTGGCTGCGGCTACTCGAGGCTGTTGGTCGCCCCTAACGACGGCAACGGGCTGAAGAAATGAGCGCTTCACGAGGCCTACGGTTTGGCCGCGCCATTGCCCAAGCTGAACACAATCCGCGAGTGCAGCGAGTGCTGCTGCACCCCGCTGTTACGCGACCCGGGTATTGGTTTGCTACCGCATCCGGGCTGCTGTGGGGTGGGCTACTGAGTGGCTTTCGATTGCGTTTTCGTGGCGGTGTGATTGTTGCCGAGCATGTGCCGCGCTGGGCGTTTGGTCGCGGCGGCACGACCATTGGCGCGGTGTATCTCACATGCGACAATGTGAGCGACACGGTGCTTGAGCATGAGGCTGTGCACCGTAAACAGTGGCGGCACTATGGATTGTGGTTTATCCCGCTGTATTTGCTTGCCGGCCAGGACGCTCTGAAGAATCGATTCGAAATCGAGGCCGGGTTGGAGCTAGGCGGTTACCTTCGCGGCCGATCGGCGCGCACACCCAAGGTTTAGGCGGAGCGCCGTGAACTAGTTCGAGCTGAGCAGGCGAGCGGGGCCCTGATGGGCAACCCACGCATAGACGGTGCTTTCGCCGAACGCGCTCACGGGGAGCATTTCGCTCAACCACGCGTCAACCGAGCGAGCGACGCTCTGGCCACGTTCGCGTAGTAGCCAGCACACACTGAAACGGCCGGGAGCCGCTAGCGGCTGGATATCGTCAGTGGAGTCGACCTCGATGAAAACTTGGCCGCGAGAACGGGCCGGCAATGTCGCGAGAATCATCGAGATGGCGTCGATCGAGGTCTCGTCTCCCGCGAGCAGCACGCGGTCAGCCGACTGGGGATTCCAGGCGATCTGCGGGGTGAAGAGTTCGGGAAACATTGATCCCAGTATAGGCATGCCTTACCTAAATAACGAAGCGCTCTCGGCGGACTCTAAGCCCCAAACGCCGCCGGATGCCGCGAGCCCCATTGAAAGCGCCGCTCAAGCTGCGCGCCAATCGCGAGCAGCACGTCTTCGCGACCGGGGCGGCCAATGAGCTGCACGCCCATCGGCAGCCCTTCCGCGGTTGCGTGCACGGGGAGGCTGATCGCGGGCAGGCCCGAGACGTTGACGAAACTCGTCCACGGTGTGTACTGCACTTGCTTTGCAAAGTTCTCGAAGGCATCCTCGGCATGAAACCAGCCGAGCGGGCGTGGCGTCATGGCCATCGCCGGCGTCAGCACGGCGTCGTAGGTCGAGAACTGGCGGATGACGCTGCGCTCAAACCGAGAGAGGGTCGCGATGGCGACGCCCACGTCGCTCGCGCTCATCCGACGCCCGCTTTCGATGAGCCATTTCGTGAGGGGTTCCACGAGCTCGAGTTGCTCACCATCGAGCGGGATTCCGGCGGCTCCCGCTTGCCACAGCACCGTGAAGGCTTCGGCGTATTCGGGTGAGGGGTCGAGCGCGAAGTCTTCGCTGCCGTGGCCGAGTTGGTCGAGCGCTGCGCGAGCGAGGGTGAGAGCATCCTGAGCTTCGGCCGACACAGAAATCTCGTAGGTGTCGTCCCACGGCGAGGTTATCATGACGCCGATATTGAAGGTGCCTTCGCCGCGGATCGCGGCGTTGAGGAAGGCGCCGCCGTCCCACGTGGGCGGGCCGACTGAGAACGGCGAGGGGCCGGCAATTCCATCGAGGAGTAACGCAGCATCGGCCACTGTGCGAGCGAGCGGCCCGGTCACGGGAAGCTGGCCGAGACTACCGAAACCACTGCCCGCGGGCACACGACCACGGGACGGCTTGAGCCCAACGAGTCCAGTCGCGGCGGCGGGGATGCGAATCGAGCCACCACCGTCTGAGCCCGGCGCGAACGGCAAGAGCCCGGCAGAGACCGCGACGGCCGCTCCCCCGCTGCTGCCGCCAGAGCCCAGCGAGGTGTCCCACGGGTTCACGGCCGGGGCATCCGAGAGCGGTTCAGTGTAGGCGGGCAGTCCGAATTCGGGGGTTGCGGTTTTGCCGAGGCTGATCGCGCCGGCAGCATCGAGAACGTCGGTGATCTCATCCGACACCTCAGGCACGAAGTCGGCAAAAGCGCGCGATCCATAGGCAGTGCGCACTCCGGCGCGGGCCCACAAGTCTTTTTCGCCCGAGGGCAGACCCCAGAGGGCGGAGGCGCGGGCGCCAGAGGCTTCGAGCTCCACAGCACGCTGGCGCGCAGCATCCGGAGTCACCTCGGTAAAAGCGCCCAGCTCAGGATTCAGCCGTTCAATGCGATCGAGGTAGCACTCCACGAGTTCGGTGGGCTTCACCTCGCCCGATCGCAAGAGATGTAGCTGCTCAAGGGCGGTGAGGCGATGAAGTTCTGACACGGATTCAGCCTAAGGGGGTTGACAACGTCCCGCCATGCTGGTTGGTTAGTTACATCACCAACTAACCAACTAGCCGCCGCAGCACTGCAGCACCGCTAGATCACCACCCGCACTCAGAAAGGAGGCTCACATGGATGACTCTCGCCCCATCTTCGCGCAGGTCGCCGAGAACATTGAGAACGACATCATCTCCGGCGCACTACCCGAAGAAGGCCAGGCTCCCTCGATCAACGAGTTCGCAGCCTTCTATCGCATCAACCCCGCGACCGCCCTCAAAGGCGTGAACGTGCTCGTCGATGCCGGAATTCTCTACAAGAAACGAGGAATCGGAATGTTCGTCGCCACCGGCGCTCAAGAACAACTCAAAGGTGCCCGCCGCGACAGCTTCAGCAGCGAGTACGTTCGCCCCCTCTTGGCCGAAGCAGAAAAGCTCGGCATCGACTCCGCCCAACTCACCCAGATGATCGCCAAGGAGGCGAACAACTCATGACCTCCACCATCGAGGTAACTAACCTCAGCAAGCACTTCGGCAAAGTGAACGCCGTCAACGACGTGAGCTTCACCGTCGAAGAGAACAAGATTTACGGCCTCCTCGGTCGCAACGGAGCCGGCAAGACCACGCTCATGCAACTGCTCACCGGCCAAGAATTCGCCTCGAGCGGCACCATCTCGCTGTTCGGCCAGCCCCCGGTCGAGAACGCCAAGGTTCTGCAGAACACCTGCTTCATCAAAGAGAGCCAGCGCTACCCCGAAGACTTCCGCCCCAAAGATGTCTTCAAGACTGCCCCGTGGTTCTTCGCCAACTGGGACCAAGAATTCGCCGATCGCCTGATCGCCGACTTCCGCCTCCCCGTCGACCGCCGCATCAAGAAGCTCTCGCGCGGCCAGCTCTCCTCCATCGGAGTCATCGTTGGCCTCGCCTCACGCGCACCACTCACCTTCTTCGACGAGCCCTATCTGGGTCTGGATGCCGTGGCTCGCCAAATCTTCTACGATCGCCTTCTTGAGGACTACGCCAACCATCCGCGCACTGTGATCCTCTCCACCCACCTCATCGATGAGGTCAGCAACCTGCTCGAACACGTACTCGTGATCGATGACGGCAAGCTGCTCATCAACGAGGACGCCGAAACTCTCCGCAATCGCGCGACGACCGTTGTCGGCATGCGGACCACTGTCGACACGTTCATCGGTGACCGTGAAGTGCTCCACCGCGACGGAATCGGCGGGCTCAGCTCGGTGACCGTTGGCGGGCTCAGCGAGAGCGAGCGCCGCGACGCACACGCTGCCGGGCTGGAACTGTCACCGGTGTCGTTGCAGCAGCTCATTATCCAACTCACCCGCACCGAGACTAAGGAATTCGAGGCCAGCGCATGACCACCACAACCACGGCTCTCGCCCAACCGGCAAGCCCCCTGAAGCGCATCGCCAATGTCGCCAAACTGCATTTCGCCAACCCGTGGACGACTCTCGGCCTACCCTGGATCATTCTCGGCGTGATATTCGTGGGAACTCTCACAATTTGGTGGCTGATTTTCTCGGCGCTCTCCCCCGAGGCTCGCGTAGGTGCACTCGAAGGAACAGAATTCGGTGGATCCAGCTTCTTCATCTTCATTTACATGATGGTGGTGGCGATTCAAGCGATCAGCATTACTTTCCCTTTCGCCCTCGGCTACGGCGTCACTCGTCGTGACTACTACCTCGGTAGCGCGCTTGCCTTCGTGGTCCTCGCCGTCATCTACACCACGGGCTTGAGCGTTCTGGCCGCCATCGAAAACGCAACCAACGGCTGGGGGATGGGTGGCACCATGTTCGCACCGATCTACTTCGGCGATTCCACGCCCGAACGCATTTTTGTCGTTTTCGTTTTGTTCCTGTTCTTCCTCTTCTTCGGTTCAGCGATTGCCGCTGTCTGGGTTCGTTGGAAGGCAACCGGCGTTTCCGTGTTCTTTATCATCGTCGGAGCACTCCTCGTCGGATTGATTGCGCTGGCGACCTTCACGGACTCGTGGGCTGCGGTTGGTGCCACGCTGGTCGACCTCGGCGTTCTCGGGGTCGCGGCTTGGAGCCTCGTGCTCACCGCGATCAGCGGCGTGGCCGGGTTCACGCTGCTGCGGCGGGCAACCCCGAGAAACGCGGCGTAGCTCAAACGCGGCGGTCGATACACCGGCCCAGATACGCGGATGCCCGGCTCTCCCTTCGCGGGAGGCCGGGCATCCGTGCGCTCGAGAGCTGTTCGAGAGCGAGGGTCTAGGCGTCGAGCGACTTCTGCAACAGGTACGTGCCGACCCAGCGGTCGAACTTGAAGCCGACGCGCTTGAGATGCCCGATGGATTCGAAGCCCAATTTCTGGTGCAGGTGCACGGAGGCCTCGGTTCCCTCATCCGAAATGACGGCAATAATTTCGCGGATGCCCGCCCGACGCCCACGTTCAATGAGTTCGTTGAGCAGCGCACCGCCAACACCCTGGCCTGTCGCAGACGGCGAGAGATAGATCGAGCCCTCGGCCGTACGCTTGTAGGCGGCCTTAGGACGCCACGGGAACATCGCGGCGTAGCCGAGCACGCGCTCGTCGTCGTCAACCGCGACGATGAACGGCAGCCCCGACTCTTCAACCGACGTGCGCTTGGCCGTCATGATCTCGGGAGTGACCTCGACAATGTCGAACGTGACAACGGTCGTGCTCACGTAGTAACCATAGATTTCGGCGAGCGCCACATCATCCGCTGCGATGGCGTCTCTAAAGTGGTGTGCCATGGCTGCTCCCGAGGTGTCGTGACAAAGAAGGTGAGTGGTGAAGACTGTCTCGCCCCGAGGGTGACGAGACTCTTATTTTATGGGGCTGGTGACGGGTCGATTCGCCAGTCGATGGGCTCAGCGCCTTGCGCCTCGAGCGCAGCGTTCACGCGACTAAATGGCTTCGAACCGAAGAAACCCCGACGAGCAGAGAGCGGGCTCGGGTGAGCACTCATGATCACCGGGGTATCGCCCAACAGTGGTGCAACGGATGCCGCATCCTTGCCCCACAGCACGGCAACAAGCGGTTGCGGCCTCTCCGCGAGCGCGCGTATCGCGTGGGCCGTCACTTCTTCCCAGCCGTGACGACGATGGGAGCCCGCCTCCCCCGCCCTCACTGTCAGCACCCTGTTGAGCAGCAGCACCCCTTGGCATTGCCACGCGCTGAGATCGCCATGAGTTGCTGGCGGGATCCCGAGGTCGTCGTTGAGTTCGCGGTAGATGTTGCCGAGACTGCGCGGTAGCGGTCGCACCGCCCGGTCGGCCGAGAACGCTAGCCCCACGGCGTGCCCGGGCGTCGGATACGGGTCTTGGCCGACGATGAGCACTCGCACGTCATCGAAAGGCTCACGAAAGGTCCGCAGCACTGCGTTTTCGGCGGGAAGCCACTCGCGTCCCTTCGCAGTCTCCTCAGCAAGAAAGGCAGCAACCGCCTCGAGCTGAGTCGCGACGGGGTCGAGTACGCGAGACCACCCGGGGTCGACACTGCTGAAATCCATGTCACTACGCTAGCTTCCGCCCCCGCTACCGATAGCATCCGTTCATGTCATTCCTGCGCGGAAAATCCGGGGCCATCACGATGGGCCTCATCGGCTACCTCTTCTTTGTCGAACTGGTGAGCGGAATCATCCAGGGGTACTACATCCCGCTGATCCCCGACCTCGTCGAGCATTTAGGCATCCGCGACGCTGATTTCAACTGGTTTGAGGCCGCCCAGCTGCTCCTGAGCGCCATTGTGGTGCCGATTTTGGCGAAGCTCGGCGATATGCACGGCCACAAGCGCATCCTGCTGATCTCGACCGTCCTCACCGCCGGAGCAACGTGGTGGTTGGCGTTCACGGGTGACTTCACGAGCTTCCTGATCGCGTGGGCGCTGCAGGGGTTCTACGTCGTCTGGCTCCCGCTCGAAGTCGCACTGATCTTCGACCGCGGACGCACGACGGGAATGGGCGCATCACAAACTCGCCGCGCTGCGGGATTCCTCGTCGTTGCCCTCGAAGCCGGTGCCATCATCGGTGCCCTCGGTGGCGGCCGCATCTTCAAGGCCTTTGGCGAGAACGTGCAGCAGACCCTCATGATCCCCGCCATCGCGGTAACGATCGTCTTCTTCGTGATCCTGTTCGGTGTACCCGAATCGAAACCGCTGCCCGGCCGCACGCTCGACTTCTGGGGCTTCGTGCTCCTCACTTTCGGCCTCTTGCTCATCACGTCGGGGCTCACGTTCTTGCGAATCAACGGGCCAGGCGCTCTGTGGGTGTACGTCATCATGCTCGCTGGTGTCGCCACCTTCATTCCGTGGGGTCGTTACGAACTGCGCCAGAAAGATCCTGCGATCGATCTTCGGATGTTGCGAGACCCGAGCATGTGGCCCATCCAACTCACTGCGGGGCTTGTCGGCATCAGCCTCCTCGGCGCCCAGGCACCGCTCGCGACCTTCGCCGGCACCGACCCGATCAACGGGTACGGCCTCGGAATGGAATCGGATGAGATCTCGTACATTATCGGCGCCTACCTTGTGTCAATGATTGTGGGAGCGCTGCTCTTCCCGATTCTGTCGAAGTGGAAGAGTCCGCGGGTTGCCCTCATCGTGGCCACGTTCTTCGTCGCAACCGGCTACCTCATGTTCTTGCCATTCCATGCGACAGTGCTGAGCGTCTTCCTCAACATGAGCATCGCGGGTCTTGGCTCGGGTGCCCTCGTCGGTGCGCTCCCTGCCGCTGCCGCTGCCGCTGCCCCGCGGGGCCAGACCGGCATCGCGACTGCTCTCACCAACACGACCAAGACGATTGGTGGCTCGTTCGCCTCGGCGATCTTCGCCATCGTGCTTCTGGCCGGGGCGGCATCCGCCGTCACCGAAACCGCTTCAAGCTTGTTCGGCTACCTGACGGTGTTCACGATCTGCGGTGTTGGTGCACTCGTCGCCGCCGTGCTGCTGTTCTTGGTGCCGAAGCTAGCCTTTGCCGACGTGGTGGATGACATCGATGAGCTCGTGCCAGCAGTAGGAGCGGACGACACGGGGACCGCGAGAACCGAACCTGCGGCAGCGCCCAGAAACAGCAACGACTAACGAACCTTCAGCGCGCCCCTGATCATCTTGTGCGGCGCAGCCTGGGCAACAGGCTTGATCGTGATGAGGTCGAGGTTGACGAACGGCGGCAGCTCAAGAGCGTGCACAATTGCCTCGGCAATGTCATCGGCAACCAGCGGGTCGGGCACATTCTCATAGACGGTGTCTGCCTTGGCAGCGTCTCCGCCGAAACGAACGAGCGCGAACTCTTCTGTCTTCACCATGCCGGGAGCAACCTCGATCACCCGGATCGGCTCCCCCGCAAGCTCGAGCCGCAACACAGCGGTGAGGGCGTGCTGGGCAAACTTGGCTGCGTTGTAGCCGCTGCCGCCTTCATAAGGCACGGTGGCGGCAATTGACGTAATCATGAGGATGCTCGCCGTCTCGCCCTCAACGATCGCTTCGCGCAGCAGCGGCAAGAGCGCGCTGGTAACGCGCTTGGTTCCCACGACGTTGACGTCGAACATCCGGATCCAATCATCCGCGTCGCTCTCTTCAACACTCGCGACGCCGAGCGCGCCGCCCGCGTTGTTGACGAGCGCATGGATGGGGCCAAGTTCACGAAGGTAGGCGGCGAGCGCCTCCACGTCATCCTGTTTCGTCACGTCGGCAACGAACGTGTCAACCCCGGTGTCGGCCGCGAGCGCCGCGAGCCGTTCCTCACGACGCGCAACAGCGACCACACGCCATCCGTTATTGGCGAACCGACGAGCAGTCGCCTCGCCAATGCCTGAGCTTGCCCCGGTAACTACTACTCGCTTGATTGCCATGTGTTAAAAGTAGCGGCATCCAGTAGCGGTCAGCCACCGGATACCACCCACCCGCTCCGCGGGAGCGCCCTAGCGTTCGTTCGCGACGAGGTATTCAGCACAAGCCAGAATGGCGGCGGTAGAGGAAATGTAGGTGAAGCCCAAGTCACGCGGGGCATCGGAACCGTCAACATCGAGGTTGCGTTGGATGGAACCGGCAAGGGCCCGCACCGCGGGGTTGACACGAGCAACAACTTTCACCAGCCAGTCGGGCAGTTGCCGGGTAGTGATCTTGCGCTCCGGATAGACCTTCTTGAGCACGG
The DNA here is from genome assembly GCF_056675935.1 of Rhodoglobus sp. G.S.23. Lineage (NCBI taxonomy): Bacteria > Bacillati > Actinomycetota > Actinomycetes > Micrococcales > Microbacteriaceae > Rhodoglobus > Rhodoglobus sp. G.S.23. The sequence goes on along the minus strand of NZ_CM155237.1, from coordinate 1,043,973 downwards.
CGCTGGCGTCGGCAATCATCATCGCACCCGCATTCGCCGGATAGCGTTTGCCGATCGCCACCGCGCTGTCGATAGCTGCAACATGCATGCGGGCAACGTCACGCACATCCACGATCGGCAGGTTCGATTTGGGGTACGCCGGATCGACGCCCCCGAGGAAGCGCTCAACGTACGCCAATGAGGTGGCGTAGTGCTCATCCATCGGCGGACCAAAGACGGCTCCCGGGTTGATCGTAGTGAGCTGCATTTCGGGGTGCTCGGCCACAAATTGCCACGCCGCACGTTCTGCCAAAGTCTTGGATGCTTCGTAGGCAGTCGTATCGGGATGCTTAGGGTCTGTCCAGTTCGCCGGCGTAGAGGCATCCATTCGCGGCTTGGCTGAATCTTTATAGATTGCGGCGCAGCTCGAGGTGAGGATGACGCGGTGCACCCCAGCGGCCTGCGCTGCGCTTAATGCCCGGCGCGTGCCCTCAACGGCAGGCCGGATAAGCTCCTGGGGGTCTTTGGGCTCATCAACGGGGAAAGGAGACGCGGTGTGGAGAAGCACATCCACTCCGACCATCGCCTCTGCCCAGCCCTGATCTGCGAGCAGGTCGAGCGACACGAAGCTCAAATCAGCACCGGGGAATAGCGCCTCGACCTGTGCCTGCCGCTTTTCTGAGCGAACTGCCGCTTTCACGGCGTAGTTTTTCTCCAACAATTCGCGAACGATGTGTTTAGCGATGAAGCCTGATGCGCCAGTAACGAGCACGGTGGTCATGATTTCTCCTGAAAAGATTCTTGTAGCGGGATGGCATGAGAGGCGGGGCGGGTAATGCCGTTCCAGAGCACGGTGAACGCTCGTTCGCCCTGCTCAGGAGTGAGCGCGCTGTCGACGGACAACTCCAGTTGACGGATAAACGTCTCGGCTAAATACTCGTCGGGGAGATCGACAAAAAGGTTTGCTCGCGAGCACTCCGCAAGCAGGAGATACAGCGCTCCGAAATGGGCGTCCGCGACCTGTTGCGCCTGAGGACTCACGAGATCTGCGCCCTTGAGCAATAGTTTCACTCGATGGTGCTCTGGATAGCCCTTGGCCCATTCCAGCCACCGCCGCCATGCCGTAAAGAATTGCTCACGAGGCGCCGCGTGGCGGTCGAATTCTCCCAACGCCTCGGCGAGCTCGTCGGTGAGATGCCCATACACGGCGTCGAGCAATTTTTGCTTCGACGAGAAGTAATTGAAGAGGGTCCCATTGGACACACCAGCGACAGCGGCAACCTTTGCCGTTGAGACTCCAATGCCCTCTCGATCGAAAAGCACGATGGCGGCATCAAGAATCGCCTCCGGTTTGTGTTTCATTCTTCCACCGTAGGTATTTTAGAGTGACTAGTCAATCTAGTCTCGCTTCCGGCGGGGAAGGCACACGAAGCTCACGGTCTCGCGCACTACACTTCAACGAATGACCGGAGCTTCTCTCACCACCGCGGCACCCGCCCGCACCCCCAAGGCGCGCATGCCGCACTGGGACAATGCGCGCTTTCTTGCCGTCACCCTTGTGGTGATTGGGCACGGAATCCAGCGCCTCACGTATGACTCCAACTACGCTCTCGCGCTCTACCTGTTTATCTACGCCTTCCACATGCCGGCGTTCGCCATTATCAGTGGCTATTTCTCTAAACCCGGGGCTCCCTCAGCGCTTCAAATGCGGCGAGTTCTCACCGACATCCTGCTGCCGTATTTCATCATGGAGGCGATTTGGGCTCTCGTGAAGTATTTTGCTGAAGGTGAGACTGATCTCAACCCGTCGAAGCCAAGCTGGACCCTATGGTTCCTGCTCGCTCTCGGAATCTTTCGACTGATCCTGCCCTACCTAGCGTTACTCCGCTGGCCGTTGCTGTGGGCCATAATCGGCTCGGTGGGGGTTGGCTATTTCGACAATGTCGACAGCACTTTCTCGCTCTCACGCGCGATCGGCATCCTGCCCTTCTTCGTTCTTGGCTGGAAGCTTCGTGAATGGCGAACCATCGAAAGATGGCAAACCGTTACACGTTCCGTTTGGCTGTATCGCGGACTTGCCGTCACCGTTTTCGCTGGCTGGTTGGCAATAATCCTCGGCAACATCGAGCTCTGGCGAACCATCGACTTGCGCTTCTGGTTCTTCTACGACGACTCCTACCAAGGCCTCGGCGAAAACCAGTGGTGGGCTGGAGGCGTGCGATTGGGGCTCATCCTGCTTGCCGTAATTCTCAGCGCGGCGTTCTTCTCACTCGTTCCACGACGCCACACCTGGATCACGGATGCCGGGCAAGCGACCATGTACGTCTATCTTCTGCACAGCTTCGTTCTCTATCCCCTTCGAGAAAGCGGACTGCTGCATGATGAACGAGCTTCCGCAATGTGGCTGCTCAGCCTCGTTCTTGCGTCAATTGGGGTTGCTCTCGTGTTGTCGACGCCATTTGTGAAGAAGATATTCCACTACATCATTGAGCCAAAACCGCTGTGGTTGTTTACGCCGTTACCAGACGAAGTCGCCAAAGATTAAAAGAAAAGTTGAGTTACGACATATTTCAGCGCTGATTGACCGTCAGAGGGACCCTGCTTAGGCTCTGAGCGTGGCGGATAGCCCGATCCACCCTTAAACCTGAGGAGGCCGCCGTGAGCGACTGGAACTTCGAAACCAAGCAGATCCACTCCGGTGCGCAGCCTGACCCGACCACTAACGCGCGGGCTACACCGATCTACAAGACCACGGCCTACGTGTTCAACGATGCTGATCACGCCAAGAACCTCTTTGCTCTTGCCGAGTTCGGAAACATTTACACCCGCATCCAGAATCCAACACAGGATGTCGTCGAGCAGCGCGTAGCCGCTCTCGAAGGCGGAACCGCTGCACTGCTGCTCGCTTCCGGCCAGTCGGCAACTACCTTCGCGGTTCTCAACATCGCCCAGGCTGGCGACCACATCGTGTCGTCATCGTCTGTCTATGGCGGAACTTACAACCTCTTTAAGTACACGCTCGCCAAGCTCGGCATCGAAACCACGTTCGTTGAAAATCAGGATGACGCAGCCGAGTGGGCCGCAGCGGTGCGCCCCAACACCAAACTTCTGTTTGCTGAGACCATCGGTAACCCGCGCATCAACGTTCTCGACATTTCGCTCGTTGCCGATGTCGCCCACGAGGCAGGTGTTCCGCTGATCGTCGACAACACGATCGCGACTCCGTACCTCATTCGCCCCTTCGAGCACGGGGCCGACATCGTCGTTCATTCAGCAACGAAGTTCTTGGGTGGCCACGGCACGGTTCTCGGCGGAGTTATCGTCGACGGTGGAAAGTTCGAATGGTCGAAGAACGTTGAGAAGTTCCCGGGGCTCACTGAGCCCGACCCCTCGTACCACGGCGCGAGCTACACGGGCGTGCTCGGCGACGCCATTGCCTACATCATCAAGGCCCGCGTGCAATTGCTCCGCGACTTGGGTGCAGCAATCTCTCCCGACAGCGCGTTCTCGCTCATTCAGGGCATCGAGACGCTCAGCCTACGCATCGAGCGCCACGTTCAGAACGCGCAGGCCATCGCCGAGTGGCTTGACAACCACGAAGACGTTGACGTTGTCTACTACGCCGGTCTGCCGTCGAGCCCGTGGTACGCCAACGCGAACAAGTACGCTCCCAAGGGTGTCGGCGGAGTTCTCTCCTTCGAGCTCAAGGGTGGCGTAGAAGCTGGTCGCTCCTTCGTCAACGGTGTCTCGCTGTTCAGCCACGTTGCCAACATTGGTGACGTGCGCAGCCTCATCATTCACCCCGCGTCGACCACCCACTCCCAGCTCTCCCCCGAGCAGCAGTTGACTGCTGGAGTCACACCAGGACTGGTGCGACTTTCGGTGGGCCTCGAGAACATCGACGACATCACAGCCGACCTGCAGTCCGGCTTTGATGCGGCACGCGCAAAGACCGCTGAGGTTCGCGCTCGCGCCTAATACTGCTGATCCTGGCGGCGGTGTTCCCTGAACACCGCCGCCATTTTCTCGTTAACCGGGCACCCGATCCGCGTAATAATTTCGTGCCCAACGGATTAGTTCGCGATACTTAAGAGGACATGGACTGGCAGACACCTGAGGACACTGTTCCTTCAGCATTTATCACCGACGCAAACGTGCGTTCACTCCTCGGCAAGCCCCCAGCAACGGGCGCCTGGCGCGAGGGCGATCCTGTCGGTCAGCGGCTGTTTGTCACCGTCGCTAATCTTTCGCTTGAGTTCAGCGGCGCGCTCCCTTCCGCACGCATCGCATACGAGACTCACGGAACTCTCAACGACGATGCATCCAACGCCATCCTCGTCGCGCACGCCCTCACCGGCGACAGCCATATTGCGGGCACCCCCGGTCATGGTCATTCAACTGCCGGATGGTGGAACGACCTTGTTGGTCCGGGCAAAGCAATCGACACCGACCGCTGGTTCGTCGTCTCCCCCAACATTTTGGGTGGTTGCCAGGGCAGCACTGGTCCGGCATCACACGCCCCCGATGGAGCCGAGTTTGGCGCCCGGTTCCCGTTCATCACCATTCGCGACCAAGTCGCAGCACAGGTCGCCCTGAGCGACGTTCTTGGCATCGACCAGTGGGCTGCCGTCATCGGTGGCTCCATGGGTGGGATGCACGCCATCGAGTGGGCCGTCGGCCACACCGACCGGGTTGCTCGCGTTGCGATCCTTGCTGCGCCACCGGTCTCAACGGCAGACCAGATTGCCCACAACTCTGTGCAGGTGGAATCCATCCGCACTGATCCCGCTTTTGCCGATGGGGCCTACTACGACGCCGCCGACGGTGACGGTCCGCACCGGGGCCTCGCACTCGCGCGGCGTCTCGCGCTGCTCAACTACCGATCATCCGATGAATTGAATGAACGCTTTGCGCGCACGTGGCAAAGCGAAGTGAGCCCGTGGGGCCGCGGCGGTCGCTATGCGGTTGAGAGTTATCTCGATTTTCACGGCAACAAGTTTGCGCGCCGTTTCGATGCCAACAGCTACATCACACTCGCAGAAGCGATGAGCTCGCACGATGTCGCACGCGGGCGAGGCACAATGCAACAGGCTCTCAGCCGGGCCACGATGCCCGCCCTGGTCCTTGGCATCGATAGCGACCGACTGTTCCCGGTCTCCGGCCAAGAAATCATTGCCGAGCATTTGCCAGGGAATATCGATGGCGCAGTGCCGCACGTCATCCATTCGCCGTTCGGACACGACGGATTCTTGATTGAAGCTGAGCTCGTCAGCGACCAACTTCGCCGCCTTCTCAACCTCTAGTCCTGCTGGGAATCAGCGCGCTCTGAGCGTGTTGACGAGAAATTGCCGATTCCTCATGCGAAAAGGCGGTGCGTCACCCCCGAGGGAGGGGGTATCTGTGCAAGCATTGCGACAAATGGACCTCATCGCTAAAGAACGGGATCGCCTACTGCAGCGCACTGCGCGGGTAGCGAGCTTGAGCTTTCTTGCCGTTTCCGTCATTTGCCTGAGTCTTCCGGGCGCCGTTCAGACCATGACACTCTTCTTGTGTCTTCCGCTCTACCTGATTATCGCGGTCCTGCAGTTTCAAATGGGCAACAGTCGCTCGCTCGGCTGGGTCGTTCCGTCTTTTGTGGCGGGAATCATCGCCATCTTGCTCATCGCTGGCACGCCGGGAGGGCCAAACCAATCGGGCCTCGCTGCGGCAGCCCAACTCTCGTCGGCGTCACTCGCCTGCATTGCCATTGTGCTCACGAGCACGCTAACGCGACGCCTTGTGCTTTTGGCAAGCTTCGTTGCCGTCGCTGGCACAACGGTATTGGCTCTCGAGCCGTTCCAAAACGCCGTCCACACCCTCGCACTGCTGGTCTTCGGTTGGCTCCTTGCTGCGCTAATCGGTTTCTGGATCAGTTCCGGGGTGCCTCAAGCAGTGCGACGCATTGCGAGCATCGGCCGAGCTCACCGTGCAGAACGTCAGGCTAGCGAAACCGAAGCTCAGCGTCGTCAGGGAGCCCGTCTACTTCACGACACTGTTCTGGCAACACTGACGCTACTTGCCCACTCTGGCTTGGGAGTGTCTGCGGATGCCATGCGCCAGCAAGCGGGCGACGATGCCCGATTGTTGCGTCAGTTGCGCCTCGGCGCCACACCTACCCCGCAAGCATCCGGTGATTACAACCTCAGCACCCCGGTGAGCGAAACAGTGCTCGGCACCACGCTGGAGTCTGTAAAACAGCGCTTCGGGCGGATGGGACTCGAAGTGAGCTGGCATGGCACGGGGCAGGTCCTCCTGCCGAGCGATGTGCTCGATGCTTTCCTTCTCGCTTTGGCTGAGTGTCTCGAGAACGTTCGCCGTCACTCTGGAGTGACCGATGCGCACGTCACCATCACCGAAGACGAGACAACCGTGCGCGCGATGATCACCGACTCTGGTGTGGGGTTTGTGCTCGACGACGTCGATTCCGCCAGTCTCGGATTCAAAGAATCGGTGGTTGCTCGACTCAAGGAAGTGGGCGGCCAGGCCCGCCTCTTTTCCACCCCTGGTTCCGGCACGACCGTTGTCTTGGAGGTTCCACGATGACCTACGCTCCTCCAGAAGAGAACACTCTCGGTGTCATTATTGGCGGCAAGCCTCGACACTCCAAGAGCGCGAGGATCAGCCGTCTCGCGGGCGAAGACACCCCGCGACTCACTAGCCTCGGAACAGGTTTCGTTGGCGTCGGCGCCGCTGTGCTCGTCAGCCTGCGGGCAATCTACGGCCTCGTCTGGCTCGTCGTCCAGTGGGACCTCTATCCCAACCCAGTTCCCGCAGCGGCAGCCTGGATAGTGCTCGTTCTCCTCATCGTGGGAACGATTACCGCAGTTCAACTCATGAGCGGCCAACTTCCCCATTGGATGTTCGCGCTCTTCCTCTTCGGTCTCGCCTCCGTCGTTGCTCTCGACCTCTATGCGATCTGGCCTCTTCATGACATCGGCGGGTACGCCACCTCGGCTATCGCCGCGGGGATGACGCTACTTCTTGTACTGACGGTCCGCCCAAGTTCCGACATCATCATCGCCGTCTCGGTAATTGGAGTGGCGTTGGCGGCAGCCATTGTCATCAATGTTCCCCTCACGACAGAAAACATTGCGCCACAAATTACGTCGGTATCATTTGCCGTTCTGCCCACCGTGATCGGCCTTGCCCTCATCCGCAACTTCCGACGGCTCGTGCAGGTCGAGCTCGACCGCGTTCTCGTGCAGAGCACCCTCACTGCGCCTCGCTTCGCCGTGGGAATGATGGCATCCGAGGAACTCGCACGCCTCGACTTAGCTGCCGAAAAATTGCTCGACTCGGTATCGAATGGTTCGACAAAGCTCCCTCTCACCCCCAAGATCGCGTCAACCGCAGCATCGCTGGCAACCGAATTGCGTTTGCACCTCATCGAAGGGCGACGCGAAACGTGGCTGTACCACGCCATCACGGAGTCGGACTTGCTCGGCAAGTCAGTGACCCTCACAGACAAGGGAAGCCTGGCTGGGCTGCTCGACCCTGTGCAGCGGGATGGCCTCCTTTCCACAGCATGGCTGTTTGTCACTGATACGGCCAAACGCGGTGCCAAGAATTCCGTTCACATTACAATCGCACCATCGACAACCGCTGTGGCCCCGGGCTCCGAAGATAAAGTGGCGATCAAGATTGCGATTACCTCCAGCGGAGTAGCCCGAAACCGGATCGACGCCTCCACGTGGGAGGCAATCGCTAAGGTGGGTAGTTACACAGATTCCACCGAAGATTCCAGCGTGAGACTGGACATCGAATGCCTTGTCGAAAACCCCGCCGACCAATAAATTCGTATGATAAGACGATCAACTAAGAGGAATTCATTGTGACTGAACCAACAAAGCGCATCCGGCTCGCAATCGTTGACGATCACCGAATGTTGCTCGGCGCTCTCACCGAGTGGATTCGAAAGGCTGCCGCAGACATCGACATGGTCGTTGCCGTGCCCACGTGGCCCGAACTCACCATCCACCCTGAGTTCCCTGTTGATGTCGTCTTGCTCGACCTCGATCTCAAAGACAACATCCCCGTTTCACTCAAGATCAACACCCTCAAGTCGATGAACGTGCGCGTTGTTTTGATGAGCACATACTCCGAACCCAACGTTGTTCGTGAAGCTCTCGCCGCCGGCGCCCTCGGCTACCTCGTCAAGAGCGAAGACGCTGACATGATCGTTGAAGCAATCCGGGCCGCATCTAAGGGCGAGTCCTTTGTCTCAGCCGAGCTTGACCTCGCGATCAACGCCGACGAAATCGGTGGTGCTCCCAAACTCAGCGCCCAAGAACGCCGCGTTATGGCCCTCTATGGCGGCGGCGAGCCCGTCAAGTCCGTGGCCTACCAGCTCAGCATCTCCGAAGAAACTGCCAAGAGCTACCTCAAGCGTATTCGCGAGAAGTACCGCGTCGCGGGCTTCGATGTCGGAACGAAGGTGGCGTTGCGCAAGCGCGCACTCGAAGACGGCATCCTCATTGAAACCGAAACGATGCACCACCTCTAGGCCGCATCATTCGCCAGTAGACAGAACAAGAACCGCCCTGATCCCACCGAAAATGGTTCAGGGCGGTTCTTGCGTTAAATGGAGTTAGTTCTCGGAGCGGATGATGGCTTGCTCGAGACGTTCGACCTTGCCCGTCATCTCACCGGTGTGACCAGGGCGGATGTCGGCCTTCAGCACGAGCGAAACTCGCGAACCGAACTGACCAACAGCCTCGGTCGCAGCCTTCACAACGGCGAACACCTCATCCCAATCGCCTTCGATCGTCGTGAACATCGAATCAGTCTGGTTCGGGAGCCCCGAGTCTCTGACAACTTTCACTGCGGCAGCAACAGCATTGTGTACGGAGTCGGTTCCGTCTGGCCCACCGCTGGGTGCTACTGAGAATGCGACGATCATGCTGGCTCCTTTGTTGTCGTGCTTGCTTGGGGTGCTTGGGCTGCTGTGGGTGCTGTGGGTGCTGACGGTGCCGTCGAGCTCAGCCGCGCAACGCCAACAATGGCCCACCCTAACAACACAATGAGCAACAGATTTCTGACGCTCAACAGGGCGATCATTGCGGGGTTGGAAGCTAAGAGCAAGTGATACAGGTAGGGGTAAACGGCGTGGGTGAGCGCCGCAATCACAAGCGTGAGCACTGCGGGAATGCGAAAACTCGGGGCGCCGTTTGCACCACGGGCGCTGCGCGTCAACATCCCGAACACGATGGGCACAGCGAGCCAGGTTATGAACTGGGGTGAACCGACTTTGTTGACAACAATCAGTGCCGCTACCAGTGCCAAACTCAACATCGGCAGAATGACCAAGGTTGCGACTCCAGCCCGAACCGCCCGCACACCGAGCAACGCGATTGCGAGAACAACGATGGCGAGCACTGGGGTGATAACTGCGGCCGCGACCTCGACCCCTGAGCCAGCGATCTGAAACGTCAGAATCGTATTGTCGTAATAGATAAAAGTGTCAGGAACACCCGCCACGATCTGCCACAGCCAAATCCCGGCAACGGGCGACTCGATCTGGATGCCACGGCCGGTTTGCTGCGTGATAAAGCTGAAGACATTCCAGCCTGCGCCAGCCAGAAGGGCGAACACGACGATTGTTGCCGAGGTGGCAGCTGCGCCAACGACAATCTTTCCGCGGTCGCGGACGGCGATGAGTGCCGCAAGCACGAGTGCCGCCGGCCACACCTTGATCCAAGTGGCGCAGGCCAGAACAATCGCGGCCGCCTGTGGGCGCGAACGGAGAAGCGTCACCCCAATGATCGCCACAGCAACAGTGATGGCATCGATTCTCGCTAAAGCAATCGGGCCGAGAACGAGCAGAAACGCTGTCCACCACCAGCCGGCGATCATTCCCGAACGCGAACGCCCCCATCCGGTGAGAAATCCGAGCGCGAGCACGTTTGCACCCATCACGAGAGAAAGCCACGCTGCTGCGATGTGTTCAAGCCCGAATGTGACGGATGCCAAAATCGGTACCAGCGCCAACAGCGGATACACCCAGGGCATATCCACGCCGACAACGACGCCAGAGGCGTAAGCCTGTTCAGCCCACCGCGCATAGACGATGGTGACGTCCCCGAGTGGGAGTCCTGGAGCAAAGATGTTCAGGAGTCCAAGTGCGAGATGGACAGCAACAAAGGTGAGTCCGAGCGCTAATGCTCCGGCAGACCGCATGGCACTCACTCGGAAGCGGCGACGGAAAGGTCGCCAGCGGCAAGTTCCGCAATCACGGCGGGCACGGCTCGACAGAGGTCAAGAATCGTCAGTGGTCCGCCAGCGCTGGCTCGCTGCGCGGCCCTGCCATGAACGTACGAGGCTGTTGCTGCGAGACCGACGAGCAGGCTGGGGTCATCAAGCACCCGCCCACTGTGGGTTGCCACCAGCGAACCGAGGATGCCGCCGAGCGCGTCTCCCGCGCCCGCGGTTGCCAACCACGCTGGCGCTGCCTCAATCGCGACAGTGGTGGTTCCATCGCTCACGTAGGTGGTGTGACCTTTGAGGAGCACAGTCACTCCGAGTCGCTGGGCTGCCTCAATAGCCCACTTCTGAGGATCAGCGGCGACAGCGTCGGCACGCTCATCCAGCAACCTTCCGAGTTCGCGATAGTGCGGGGTTATCACGACGGGGCTAGATACGCGGTGTACGACGTCTAACGCACCGCCATCGAGCACAAAAGGGACGTTCTGGGTGAGTGCGTGCGTGATGCGCTCATCTGCAGCTGCTTCGCGATTCGCGAAGTCCATGCCTGAACCAATGAGCCATGCTTGAACACGCCCGTCTGCCATCACAGCTTCAGGCCGGCGTTGCAAGATGAGATCTTGCGCACGCTCTGGCCCGACATAGCGAACCATGCCGACGCCAGTATGCAGCGCCGCATCAACACCCAGCACTGCTGCGCCGGGATACTGAGCAGAGCCAGTGATCACACCGAGAACTCCGCGAGTGTATTTATCGTCGCTGAGCTTGGGCACAGCAATGTGACGTGCTGCTTCCTTCGCACCCCACGTCGCGTTTCGTCCCATGGTCGTTAACGATAGTTGACTGGGCTCTTAGCGTCGCCGGGTCGCGTCTTGCACCTCACCGACAAGCACTTCGATGATGTCCTCAAGAAACAGCACTCCCGTGGTCTCACCGGAGGCATCAAAGCTGCGGGCAACGTGAACTCCCGAGCGACGCATTGTCGCTAGCGCATCTTCAATGTCGGTCTCTTGGTACATCGAAATCAACTGGCGAATCCGCTTAGGCGGAACCGGCTCGCTGAACTCGCTCTCGTCAAGATCGATCACGTCTTTCAAATGCAGGTAGCCTGTCGGCTCGCCAGCATCATTCAGCAGGATGTAGCGCGAGAACCCGCGCTGAGCAACAGCTTTCTCGAGATCGGCTGGTGCGGCATCCTCAGGCAAGGTCACAAGACCAGACATCGGGATCGCGACGTCCTGCACCTTCTTCGAGGTGAATTCGAACGCTCCAGTCAGGGTCCCACCAGCATCGTGAAGCACTCCTTCACGAGTGGACTGCGCAACGATCGTGGCCACCTCATCGAGGGTGAACACACTGTTCGCTTCACTCTTCGGCGTCACTCCGAACATTCGAAGGATGCCGTTTGCCGCTGCGTTCAAGGTAACGATGATCGGGCGGAACACCGTTGCGATAAACACCAACGGGGGTGCGAGCAAGAGAACAGCTCGGTCGGGAACAGAGAACGACAAGTTCTTCGGAACCATCTCACCCAAAACAACGTGCAAGAACGACACGATAATGAGCGCGAGAATGAACGCAATAGTGCCGATGAGCTCTTCGCTCAATCCGGTCAGTGCAAGCGGGATCTCCAAGAGGTGGTGAATCGCCGGTTCTGACACGTTCAAGATGAGCAGAGACGCGATCGTAATTCCGAGTTGGCACGCCGCCAACATGAGCGTGGCATGTTCCATCGCCCACAGCGCAGTCTTTGCCGAACGAGAGCCAGAGTGAGCCAGCGGTTCAATCTGAGATCGACGTGCCGAAATGACGGCAAACTCAGCCCCAACGAAGAACGCGTTAACGAGCAAAAGCACGCCAAGCCAGACAATTCCCCAGACGTCCATCAGTTGGTCACCTCCGTGTCACTAGCGCTGACAATCGGATCGGGGGTAAACCTCACGCGGTCGATTCTTCGGCCTTCCAATCGTTCGATGCGGAACACCCCACCAGCGGCAGTAATCGTGTCGCCCGTGCGCGGAACGCGACCGAGTTCACTCATGAGCCAACCAGCAACAGTCTCGTACGGGCCCTCTTCTGGCACCTCGACTCCTGTGCGCTCTAAGAGTTCATCAGGGCGCAAGATGGCGGGAAAGGTAAACCAGTCTCGAGATCGCACAACATCGGCCTTCGACCGGTCATGTTCGTCAGACACCTCACCGACAAGCTCTTCGACGAGGTCTTCTAGCGTTGCGACACCCGCGGTTCCGCCGTATTCATCAACGACAACTGCCATTTGGTATCCACGGCCACGCAATTCGGCAAGGAGGGCATCCAACCGCATCGTCTCGGGAACAAGGAGCGCTTCAGTCTGCAGCGCTGAAACAGGAACGTCGGCGCGTTTCTTGTGGGGAACCGCTACCGCCTGCTTCACGTGCACAAAGCCAACAACGTCGTCGATGCTGTCGTCAATTACAGGAAAGCGCGAGAAGCCGGTGCGCTTAGCAAGATCGATGACATCTTGAGCACTATCGGTGCGATCGATACTGTCAACGCGCGGGCGAGGAGTCATCACATCCTGTGCCGTGTGATCGGCGAACGCGAGAGTGCGTGCCAATAGTGTTGCGGTGTCGTTGTCGAGGCTTCCCTGGCTGGCCGATCTCCGCACAAGTGACGTGAGCTCCTCCGCGGTACGGGCACCAGAGAGTTCCTCTTTCGGCTCGATACCAATGCTGCGAAGAATACCGTTTGCCGTGTTGTTCAGGAGAGTGACCGCGGGACGAAAGACAGCGGTGAACACCACTTGAAATGGCACAACAGCCTTCGCTGTGGCCTTCGGAAGAGCGAGCGCAAAGTTCTTGGGAACGAGCTCGCCAATGATCATGGAAAGCAATGTCGCGAATGTGATCGCCACGATGGACGCGACAATCGTTACCGCAGCCTCTGGCAGCACTGCACCGAACGGAACCGACAACCAGGTGCTGAACGCTGGCTCGAGCGTATAACCCGCGAGCAGGGTTGTCAGAGTGATGCCCAATTGCGCGCTAGAGAGATGCGTCGACGTGTGCTTCAACGCGGAGATTACAGGGGCGAGTCGCTTCTCGCCACGCTCCTGCCGAGCTTCCAGCTCGGAGCGATCGAGATTAACGAGTGCGAACTCTGAGGCGACAAAGAGTCCGGTGCCTATCGTGAGAACGATGCCAGCGGCAAGGAGCAGCCACTCATTCATGAGTAGTCACCCCACAGCGGGAGTGAGAGAAAGGGCGAGAGACAGGTGATGATCGCGCGGGATTTCGGCCCCGGCGACAACTAGAGGGAGGGTCGTCCATTATGGGCTTGAGTATAGGCCAAATTCCTGCGAAACCGCTGCTGAGTTACCAACTCACGGGCAACGCTTTGCCTTCTTCATAGCCTGCTGCCGACTGGATTCCCACCAGAGCCCGATCGCGGAACTCACTGAGTTGTGATGCTCCCGCATAGGTGAACGAACTGCGAACGCCCGAGGTAATCATGTCGACCAGATCATCAAGAGATGGCCGCGACGGATCGAGGTAAATTTTTGACCCCGAAATTCCTTCAGCGAACAGTTCCTTGCGTGCTAGCTCATAGGGATCGAGACCACCGAAACGAGCACGGACAGCCTTCGTCGATGCCATTCCCCAACTGGTCTTATAGAGCGCACCAGCATCATCGTGGCGCAACTCCCCCGGGGCTTCGATCGTGCCAGCAAACCACGAACCAACCATGACGGATGCCGCACCAGCAGCGAGTGCCAAAGCGACGTCTCGCGGGTAGCGAACTCCCCCATCGGCCCACACGTGGGCTCCGAGTTCACGCGCGGCTGCCGCTGTCTCCAGTACTGCTGAGAACTGTGGACGGCCAACCGCGGTCATCATGCGAGTCGTGCACATCGCGCCGGGGCCAACACCGACCTTAATAATCGTTGCACCAGCGTGTACAAGGTCGCGAACCGCGGCAGCAGTCACGACGTTTCCGGCCGCAATGGCGACCCCAAGATTGAGGGCGGCGACTTTCTCTACTGCTCGGACCATGCCATCTTGGTGGCCGTGGGCCGTATCGAGCACGAGGGTGCTCACTCCGGCGTCGACGAGGGCGCGAGCACGAGTCGCAACATCACCATTGATTCCGAGCGCAGCAGCAACCGCGAGTTTTCCCTCGCTGTCCAGTGCCGGTGTGTACAGCGTCGAACGGAGAGCACTCTTGACGCTAGTAGCGCCAACTACCGTGTCGCCGTCGGTGACAGGAACGAAGTCAAGATCCCGCTCGATGAGCAAGTCGAAGAGCTCACGCGCACTCGAAAATTCTGAGCGGTCGATGGCTTTGGTGTCGTGCCGCGCCAGATCGCCAAGGGCTGCCGCAGGCATGGCCTCGCCGAGGCGTTCAGCATCGATGACGCCTGCGAGCGCACCATTCTCGATCAGCACCACTCCGTGCCCGGCGAGCGGGGGAACCTGTAGCAATGCCTGCTCTACCGAATCACTCGGGCTGAAATAGACAGCCGAATCAAGGTCGATCGGTTGCGAACGCACCCACGCGATTGCGGCATCCATATCTTCGCCACTGAGATCTTGGGGCAAAACGCCAAGGCCACCGCGCCGCGCAATGCTAGCCGCAAGGCGTGGGCCCGTGACAGAGTTCATGTTGGAGGCAACGAGCGGAATAGTCGCCGAGGTTCCATCTCCCGGGGCAAGGGAAACAGCCATTCGGCTACCAACCGAAGAGTGGCTGGGAACCAGAAACACGTCTGAATAAGTCAGGTCGTGCCGTGGGGTTGTTTCATAGAAATCCATAGTTACTAGCGTAATCGCCGCGGAATGGGAACATTCGTGAAAATTGCGTCAAAAAAGCACGATCTGTGCGTCTCGCGGCCAGCGGACACACAACAAAGCGATTAAGATTGATCGGGATGTCCGGCGTACGGAATGTGCGCCACTTTTTCACACACCAGAACTGAAAGTAGGCGGTTTGACGTGTCAGGCCAAGTAACCGGAATCGCACCAGAAGGTGACTCCTCGGGCGAGTTCGGGGCCAACGAATGGTTGGTCGACGAGATGTACGAAAAGTACCTCGAAGACAAGAATCTTGTGGATGAAGCGTGGTGGCCGTTCCTCGCGAACTATCAACCAGCGGTAGACCCCACGCCGACAGAGGACTCTTCCACCGCGACCGTAGACACTCCAGCCGCTGCACAGGCAGAGTCGCCTCAGGCAGCGAAGGCAGCAGAGCCCTTAACAACCGAGGAGCCAGAGGCCCCCGAGCCGAAGGCTGCTGCGCAAGCTCCTGCCGACGAGAAGCCGTTCGTCGACGAAGCCAATCCGAGCACCGGCAGCCAGCCCGTCGCACGCACGACGTCTGTAGAACCGAAGCCTCAGCCGATTCCGGCCGAAGCGCCGACCACAACGCCGGTCGATACGACCCAGACACCTGCTGCCCCGAAGCCACAAGCCGAGAATGTTGTTGCGCCTCTGCGCGGTGCCGCAAAGGCACTCGCGTCGAACATGGACTCAAGCCTCACTGTCCCGACCGCAACAAGCGTTCGTACGATCCCGGCCAAGCTCATGATCGACAATCGCATTGTCATCAACAACCACCTCAAGCGTGCTCGCGGTGGAAAGGTGTCGTTTACGCACCTCATTGCGTGGGCGATCATCCAGACCCTCAAAGAGTTCCCCAGCCAGAACGTCTACTACGACGAGCCAGAGGGCAAGCCTTCGGTCGTGACCCCGGCTCACATTAACTTGGGTATCGCTATCGATATGCCCAAGCCCGATGGCACGCGTGCTCTCGTAGTTCCCGGCATCAAACAGGCCGAGACAATGGGCTTCGGCGAATTCCTTGTTGCATATGAAGATGTCGTTTCGCGTGCCAGAGCCAACAAGCTCACCGGTGCCGACTACATGGGCAACACGATTTCGTTGACGAACCCCGGAGGCATCGGTACTGAACATTCTGTTCCTCGCCTCATGCGCGGTTCGGGAACAATCGTCGGCGCTGGCGCGCTGGAATACCCGGCGGAGTTCCAAGGCGCAAGCCTTCGTACGCTCACCGAGTTGGGTATCGGCAAGACCGTAACGCTGACGAGCACGTATGACCACCGCGTCATCCAGGGCGCCGGTTCTGGTGAGTTCCTTAAGAAGATTCACGAGCGCCTCATTGGCGAAAATCACTTCTATGAAGACATTTTTGCCGCGCTACGCATCCCCTACGACCCCATTCACTGGGCAAATGACATCAGTGTCGACCTCGCGGACAACGTCAATAAGACGTCGCGCGTTCAAGAACTCATCAACTCGTTCCGGGTTCGTGGCCACCTCATGGCAGATACCGATCCGCTCGAGTACCGCCAGCGTTCCCACCCCGACCTCGATATTTCGAGTCACGGCCTGACGTTCTGGGATCTTGATCGTGAATTCGTCACGGGTGGATTCGGCGGCAAGCGTCAGGCTCTGCTGCGCGAGATTCTCGGAATGCTGCGCGACGCATACTGTCGCACTGTCGGTATCGAGTACATGCACATTCAAGACCCTGAGCAGCGTCGCTGGATTCAGGATCACGTCGAGAAGCCGTACACCAAGCCTGGCCACGACGAGCAGATGCGCATCCTCGGCAAGCTCAATGAAGCCGAAGCATTCGAGACGTTCCTTCAGACCAAGTATGTCGGCCAGAAGCGCTTCAGCCTTGAGGGTGGAGAGTCAACAATCGCCCTGCTGGATGCCGTCATTCAGAAGGCAGCAGAAGCAAACCTTGAAGAGGTCGCCATCGGCATGGCGCACCGTGGTCGCCTCAGCGTTCTCACGAACATCGCTGGCAAGACTTACGGTCAGATCTTCCGCGAATTCGAGGGCACTCAAGACCCGCGCACCGTTCAGGGTTCTGGCGATGTGAAGTATCACCTCGGCACCGAGGGAACTTTCACTGCTGCCGATGGCCGACAGATCCCTGTCTACCTTGCGGCTAACCCTTCACACCTTGAGGCCGTCGATGGCGTTCTTGAGGGCATCGTTCGGGCAAAGCAGGATCGCCGCCCGATTGGGTCCTACGCTGTTCTTCCTGTGATGGTTCACGGTGATGCTGCTATGGCTGGTCAGGGCATTGTCGTTGAGATTCTGCAGATGTCTCAATTGCGTGCGTACCGCACCGGCGGAACCATCCACGTGAACATCAACAATCAGGTTGGCTTCACTACCCCTCCCGGCGAGGCACGCACTTCGCAGTATTCCAGCGATGTCGCTAAGACGGTTCAGGCACCGATCTTCCACGTGAACGGCGACGACCCCGAAGCTGTGGTTCGCGTTTCTGAGCTGGCTTTTGCGTACCGTCAGAAGTTCCACCGCGACGTTGTCATTGACCTGATTTGCTACCGCCGCCGTGGCCACAACGAGGGCGATGACCCCTCGATGACGCAGCCGCTGATGTACAACCTGATCGAGGCCAAGCGTTCCGTTCGTACTCTCTATACTGAGGGTCTCGTCGGCCGAGGCGATATCACGCAAGAAGAATACGAAGCGAGCCACCAGGACTTCCAAGATCGTCTTGAGCGCGCATTTGCGGAGACTCACGCGGCACAGACCGGTTCCATGCCGATCCTTACTCAGGATGGCAATGCAACGTCTGATCTAGAGCGTCCAGGCTCGCAGCGCGATGATGCTGTTGGTGAACCCATCACCACCGGTATCGACGAAAGCATCGTTCAGCTCATCGGTGACGCGCACGGCAACCCACCGGCGAACTTCACGGTTCACACCAAGTTGCAGGCTTTGCTGCGCAAGCGCGTCGATATGAGCCGCAAGGGCGCTATCGACTGGGCATTCGCCGAGTTGTTGGCAATTGGTTCAGTGCTGCTGGAAGGCACTCCGGTCCGCATGGCCGGTCAGGATGCTCGCCGCGGCACATTTGTGCAGCGTCACGCCGTTCTCCATGACCGCCAGAATGGTCAAGAGTGGCTTCCTCTGCAGAACCTCTCCGAAAACCAGTCGCGTTTCTGGATCTACGACTCCCTGCTCAGCGAATACGCCGCTTTGGGCTTCGAATATGGCTACTCAGTGGAGCGTGCAGATGCTCTCGTCATGTGGGAAGCGCAGTTCGGTGACTTCGCTAACGGCGCCCAGATCGTGATTGACGAGTTCATCTCCAGCGCCGAACAGAAGTGGGCGCAGCGCTCGAGCGTTGTCATGCTGCTTCCGCACGGTTATGAAGGCCAGGGGCCAGATCATTCGTCTGCCCGCATCGAACGCTACTTGCAGATGTGTGCCGAGAACAACATGATCGTGGCTCGCCCGTCAACGCCTGCGTCGTACTTCCACTTGCTGCGTCGTCAGGCCTATTCGCGTCCACGCCGCCCGCTAATCGTGTTCACCCCTAAGGCGATGCTTCGTCTGCGCGGTGCAACGAGCGATGTTGCTGACTTCACGAGTGGTCGCTTCGAACCCGTTATCGATGACGTCCGTCTCGAAGACAAGTCGGGCGTCACACGCGTCATCGTGACTTCGGGAAAGACGTACTACGACATCGTTGCCGAGCTCGATAAGCGCGAGATCAAGCACATCGCGGTTGTGCGCATGGAGCAGTTCTACCCGCTGCCCGTTACTGACATGACAGAGGTACTCGCGAAGTACCCGAACGCTGACATCGTGTGGACTCAAGATGAGCCCGAAAACCAGGGTGCGTGGCCGTTCATTAGTTTGGAACTGGCTCGTCACCTCAAATCAGGCGAAATCAAGCTTGCGTCACGTCCAGCTGCCGCCTCGCCGGCAACCGGATCGTCGAAGCGCAGCGCGCTTGAGCAAGCAGAACTGATCGATCACGCGATTACGCAGCCTTAGGGTCGCGGTTACGCCTTAACAGCGAAAGCGGGCATCCTCTTCGGAGGATGCCCGCTTTCGCTTTTAGGGCGTTAATTCACGAGTACTCACTTATAGATCGCTACAAGTGACGTAAACGATAGAGCGATTTAGGCGTCTGCCAGCTTCGACAGGATCGCGTTACGCAGATCTTCTGGAGCCTTCTCGCGGCATGCCTGCTTGACTTTCAACTTCAGTGCGAGAGCAACGAGGTGTTCACTCGAGCATGATTCGCAGTTATCCAGATGATCAGAAACATCTTGGAAATCGGCTTCGTTCAATTCGCGGTCGAGGTATTCCTCGAGCTCCGCTTTTGCTTTCTCGCAACCACAGTCGGTCATTTCGTGCTCCTAGATGATGCGGGCGTGCCGGGGGTGCGGTCACGCGCATAGTCGGCCAGTAGTTCACGCAGCATGCGACGGCCACGGTGCAGTCGGCTCATTACGGTCCCTACGGGGGTTTTCATGATGTCGGCGATCTCTTGATAAGAGAAGCCTTCAACGTCGGCAAAGTAGACAGCGAGTCGGAAATCTTCGGGGATCGACTGAAGAGCATCCTTCACGGCGCTATCGGGCAAGTGATCAATAGCTTCCGCCTCAGCAGAACGCGTGGAGACTGACTGGGTTATCGACTCTGCGCCACCCAGTTGCCAATCTTCCAGCTCATCAATGGTGCCTTGGTAAGGGCTGCGTTGGTTCTTGCGGTAAATATTGATGAACGTGTTGGTTTGGATGCGGTACAGCCAAGCCTTCAGGTTCGTGCCCTGCTGAAACTGCCCGAATGCCTGAAACGCTTTAACAAACGTCTCTTGCACAAGGTCGGCAGCGTCGCTGGGGTTACGGGTCATGCGCATCGCGGCGCCAAAGAGCTGGTCCATATACGGCAGCGCTTGTTCCTCGAATTGCCGTCGTTTGTCCGCCGCTGCGGTGTCGGTATCGCTCTGCTCAACTTCGTCGGTAGTCATCAGCGACAATTCTAGTTCGCTGATCACGGCATCCTGCTGAGTGCTCAGTAATGCAGTCATGCTGGTGCCTCCTCCGTGGTGGGTAAAACGTCGATACTCTTAGTAACTAATGTTCGTATCCAAGTATTCCAACCCAGAGTTCAGCCCCTACGACGACGACTCGGTTCCTGAGACGACGGTGCCCGGCAATTGGCCAGCACCGACGGTTACTCACGCCTTGGCAGAATCGTTGAGCCTCCCCGGCAGCAAGAGCCTGACGAACCGTGAGCTTGTTCTGGCAGCTTTGGCAGATGGCCCGTCCGTGCTGCATTCACCGCTTCACTCTCGTGACAGCGCGCTCATGATTGAGGCGTTGCGCGCTCTCGGCGTCGGAATCACCGAAATCCCCACGGGCAACGTGTTTGGTCCGGATCTTGCCATTACCCCAGGCGAGCTCCAAGGTGGAAGCTCGATCGATTGTGGCCTCGCTGGTACCGTTATGCGTTTCTTGCCTCCAGTAGCAGCACTTGCTCTCGGGCCCATCGCCTTTGACGGGGATGAGGCGGCGCGCCGGCGACCCATGCGCACCACCATCGACTCGCTGCGTGCGCTTGGCGTTGATGTGTCCTCAGATGGCCGAGGAACTCTTCCCTTCAGCCTCTACGGCATGGGGTCGGTCGCTGGCGGTGAAATTAGCATCGATGCGTCAGCATCTAGCCAGTTCGTTTCCGGTCTGCTCCTCGCGGCTGCGCGTTTCGATAATGGCCTCACGCTGCGGCACACGGGCGAAAAACTACCAAGCATGCCCCACATCGAGATGACTATCGCCTGCCTAGCGGCGCGCGGTGTGATCGTTGACAGTCCAGAACCCGGGGTGTGGATTGTTCCGGCCGCTCCGATTCGGGCAATCGATGTCGCGCTCGAACCCGATCTTTCAAATGCTGCTCCTTTCTTAGCTGCTGCCGTAGTCGCGGGCGGAACAGTCACGATAGAGGGCTGGCCAGCATCCACGACACAGGTCGGTGCAGACCTCGAGCACCTACTAACGCTCTTCGGCGCTACGGCAACGCGCTCCGATGGTGCACTCACGATCGACGGCGGCGCTGGCATCATCGGCGGCGTCAGCTATCCAGGAATCGACCTCGATTTGAGCACCGGTGGTGAGCTCGCACCCGCAATCGTTGCGTTGGCTGCGCTCGCGTCATCGCCGAGCACGATCACGGGCATCGGTCATCTGCGAGGTCACGAAACAGATCGCCTCGCAGCGCTCAGCGCTGAAATCAACGCCCTCGGCGGAGCCGTAACAGAACTCGATGATGGCCTGCACATTGAGCCGCGCACACTCCATGGCGGAGTGTGGCATAGCTACGAAGACCACCGTATGTCGACCGCCGGCGCAATCATCGGCCTTGCAGTCGAGGGTGTCGAGGTCGAAGGTATCGACGCAACCGCAAAAACTCTGCCGCAATTCCCCGCACTTT
Source organism: Rhodoglobus sp. G.S.23 (assembly GCF_056675935.1). Taxonomy (NCBI): domain Bacteria; kingdom Bacillati; phylum Actinomycetota; class Actinomycetes; order Micrococcales; family Microbacteriaceae; genus Rhodoglobus; species Rhodoglobus sp. G.S.23. Next base: position 1,022,491 of record NZ_CM155237.1, on the reverse strand, counting down.
GGGCAACGCTCGTTGGCGATGCCCCGCTCACGACCACCAGTCTTGGGTTGCTGTAACGATGAGTTGGCTCAGCGGAGATGACGAAGACGACGACCGCAAATACAGCGAATACGACGAGAGTTCGATTCGCATGCGTCCGAATCCCAAAGCGAACAAGCCGCGAAGCAAAATTCGCCCCGAGCACGCCGACGCCATCGAGGGTCGCGTGTTCAGCGTCGACCGCGGACGCTACGGAATCTGGGTTGCTGAAGGCACCGACGACGAACGCCAAATCATTGCCGCACGTGCCCGCGAACTGGGGCGAAACCAGCAAGGCAAAGTCTCGGTCGTCACCGGCGACTGGGTCGACCTCGTCGGAGACACGAGCGGAACAGAAGGAACGTTGGCGCGTATCGTTCGCATCCGCGAGCGCAAGACCCTACTTCGCCGCAGTGCAGATGACACGGATGCCGTAGAACGCATCATTGTGGCCAACGCCGACCAGATGCTCATTGTCGTTGCCGCCGCCGACCCTGAGCCGCGACCGCGTCTGGTCGACCGCTATCTGGTGGCGGCTTACGACGCCGGAATTACTCCCATCCTGTGCATCACTAAGACTGACCTGCAAGATCCGGCTGAGTTCTTGGAGAACTTTGCGGGGCTCGAGTTTCGGGTAATCGCGAGCCGGTCAGATGAGGTTCCGCTTGAGGAGCTTCGGCAAATCTTGGATGGCCACACCACGGTGGCTGTCGGTCACTCGGGTGTCGGAAAGTCCACGCTGGTAAATGCGTTGGTTCCTGATGCGAATCGTGCTGTCGGCCACGTGAATGCGGTTACCGGCCGGGGGCGCCACACCTCATCTTCAACGATCTCTTACCGTGTTGGCTCTGGTTGGGTGGTCGATACTCCCGGAGTGCGTTCCTTCGGTTTAGGTCATATCGACCCTGGCAAGATTTTGTCGTCGTTCACCGATTTAGCGGTTCTTGCTGAGGAGTGCCCCCGCGGCTGCACCCATCTTCCGGATGCTCCAGACTGTGCAATCGCCGAAGCGGTGGCCGCTGGCGATCTTGGCGAGGTCGGAAAACTGCGATTGGATTCCTTCCAGCGACTCATCACGACGCTGGGTTCCACTAGCGTGTAGGGGTGACCGAATACACTCTCGCTGACGATCTTTCTCTTGCTCTCGCGCTGGCGGGAGATGCTGACCTCATCTCGCTCGATCGCTTCACGGCGCTCGATCTTGAGATCACCACCAAGCCTGACCGCACACCGGTAACGGATGCCGACAAGGCTGTCGAGCGAAGCATCCGTGCCGGTATTGCTGCTGCGCGCCCGGGAGATTCCATTCTCGGCGAAGAGTACGGTGAGGCAGGCAACTCGAGCCGTCAATGGATTATCGATCCCATCGACGGAACATCAAACTTTCTCCGCGGTGTTCCCATCTGGGGCACCCTGATCTCGCTCGTCATTGATGGCGTGCCTCAGGTCGGAGTCGTCAGCTCGCCCGCTCTCGGCAAACGCTGGTGGGCCGCAACCGGTCATGGTGCTTTTGCTCAGGCACACGATGGAGAGCCAGAACAGATCTTTGTGAGCAAAGTTGCGTCGCTTGAGGCCGCCTCCATTAGCTACAACAGCCTTTCCGGCTGGGATGGCGTTGGTCGACTCGATGCGGTCATCGCTCTAACTCGGGCTACCTGGCGTTCGCGGGCGATTGGCGACATGTGGGCGTATATGCTGCTGGCCGAGGGCGCGTTGGATGTCGTTGGCGAGTTCGATCTCCAGCCGTATGACATGGCTGCGCTGATTCCCATTGTGCTCGAAGCGGGTGGACAGTTCACCTCGATTGAGGGCGAGGCTGGGCCGTGGCATGGGAGCGCTTTGGCGACTAACACACTGCTGCACGATGAAACGCTAGAGCTGTTGCGTTCTTACCAATAGTTCACCCGTTTGGGGTACCTGTGAATACGCTGAGTTGACTAGGCTTAACTTATCCTCGGCATTTTTACATTCTCACGAAAGCGACTGACCCTAATGACGACAGAAAAAATCTGGCGCCGGGCGTTCGTAATCGCAACAGTGGCTACCGCAACGGTAGCCCTCAGCGGTTGCAGCATCCTCACTCTTGTAGCCAATGGATTTTCGGATGCCGTAGATCCCGGCCCCGGCACGACTCAAGATGTTTTCAGCCTCGTCGTTGGGGACTGCGAAGCCGGTGCTCCCGCTGAGGGCGAAGTCTCCCAGACGAAGACAATCGACTGCGCTGAACCTCACGAAGGCGAAATTTACGCGGCTTCGTATCTGGCAGAGGGCGATTTCCCCGGTGACGACGTCATCGCCGCTCAAGCGGAAACCGATTGCCTTGTCGAGTTCGAGTCGTTCATCGGTGTGAATTACGAGGATTCGATGTACGACTACTCCTGGTATTACCCCACTGAGAGAAGCTGGGCTGACGGAGATCGCGAGATTCTTTGCATCGCCTATGACTATGAGGGAAACCAGATCACAGGGTCTCTCGCTGGAGTCGCAAAATAAGACTGCGTGCGAGCGGCTGTCGAAGATCTGTATCTTCGATAGGCGCTCTATTCGTCAAGGGAACAATTGGTGACCGCGATGGTGTTGCAACCAGTAGCCGGATGAGAAACGCTGGTAGTTCCTCGAACACAGGGCGGTAGCAACAATGAAGATCGAATTTCCGGGATCCGACGACACTATGCTCGCTGCCCGACTGGAACTTCCTGAGGGCACACCAGCAGCATTCGCGCTGTTTGCCCACTGCTTCACGTGTTCAAAAGACTCGTTCGCCGCCTCCCGTATTTCGCGAGCGCTCGTTGACTACGGGGTCGCAGTTCTGCGCTTTGACTTCACAGGGCTTGGCGGATCTGACGGTGACTTTGCCAACACAAACTTCACGTCGAACATTGAAGATGTCGTTGCCGCGACTGAGTTTTTGCGAGACAACTACCGCGCGCCATCGTTGTTGATCGGGCACTCGCTCGGCGGCGCTGCCGTTCTCGCTGCCGCCCATCGCATTCCTTCAACTCGCGCGGTGGTGACGATCGGCGCCCCAAGCGACCCTTCGCACATCACAAACCTGTTCGGTGCTGCGAACGCTGAAATCGAGAGTCGCGGCGAAGCCCAGGTTCAGCTTGGCGGGCGTGAGTTTCGCATTCGCAAGCAATTGCTCGACGACATTGCCGCTCAGCCGCAGTCCGCGAGGTTGCGAGATTTGGATGCAGCACTCCTCGTCGTTCACTCCCCCATCGATCAGACGGTGGGCATCGACAACGCACGCGAGATTTTCGAAACTGCTCGGCACCCCAAATCCTTTGTTGCACTCGACGGAGCGGATCACCTGCTCAGCAACCGCGACGATGCGACCTTCGCTGCAAGCATCATCGCGGCCTGGGCTGCTCGCTATGCCTTCGACGGTGCTGAGACCCCGACTTCAGCCGAAGGCCCGATGACCGTCATCGAGCCGAGCGCCGCTGTCACTACCGACGGTCGTTCAGTTATTGTCCGCGAAAGCGGTCCAGCTCGATATGAACAGCGAGTACTCGCATCGGGGCATGAGTTCATCTCTGACGAGCCTGCACCGCTCAGCGAAAACCACGGACCGAGTCCCTACGATTTGATTCTTGCCGGTCTCGGAAGCTGCACGTCGATCACCATCCGCATGTACGCCGATCGCAAGAAGATGCCCTTGACGGGGGTGAGCGTGCGCTTGACTCGCGAGCGACTGGATGCCGCGACCTGCGAGCATTGCACGGCCACCGAGGGAACCGTCGAGCACATTACGCGCGAGCTCACTCTTGACGGCGATCTCAGCGACGAGCAACGTCAGGCGCTTCTCGTGATTGCCGATAAGTGTCCGGTGCATCGCACCTTGGAGGGCGAGATTTCAATCACAACCAGCGTTACCGCGGCGACAGGGTAGCGACCACCTATCGACATCGCCTAGAACTCTCAGCAGTCTCGCTATAGAGTTATTAGGCAACCCTTATTTTAAGATGAAATGAGCCGGCCCTCGCGCCAACCGCCTATGACCATTGAACGCGATTCCGCCAAGCACCCCCTAATCATCCGCCGGGTCACTGTTAGCGCGGTGAGCCACCCCACGCCGACCATCGCTCGCATCACCCTGAGCGGTGACGAACTCGACGGGTTCGTGGCCAGCGGACCTGCCGACCACGTCAAAATCTTCTTTCCTGACCCCTCGACTGGAGAGCTTTCCGCTCCCGTCATGACCGAGTCTGGCATCAGCAAGCCCCAGGGCGGTGTCGTGATTTCCCGCGATTACACGCCTCTCGGTTTCCGCAGCTCAGAGGGTCAGCACGAGCTTGATATTGATTTTGTTGTTCACGGCGATGAAGGTCCCGCTTCCGCTTGGGCCGGCCACGCCCGCATCGGGGATCCTCTCGTGATCGCTGGACCCCGTGGGTCAAAGTTGCTCCCCCGTGGCGCAACGCACGTAATCCTTATCGCTGACGAAACCGCTCTGCCAACCAGCTCGCGGTGGATCGATATGCTTCCCACTTCGGTGCACGTCACTGCGTTGTTTGATGTTGCCGATGAGACCGTCGAGAGCTATTTCAGCCCCGAACAGAAAGCACGCATGTCTGCTGAGTGGTTCTACCGCCGCGACGGGCTCGGCCAACTCGACGCTGCGCTCCGGGCACTCGGAGAGATTGGCGAATCGACCTACATTTTCCTCGCTGGCGAAGCCACAACGCTTGTCCCTTTGCGCCGCTACCTACGCCGAGAACTGGGTCTGCCCAAACAGCAGGTTTCAGCAGATGGCTACTGGCGTCGAGGAGTCACGAATGCTGACCACCATGAACCGCTCGATCCCACCGATCCGGAAGACTAAAAGAGGCACGCACTCGCGCTGCGCATCCTGACTGCTTGCTCAATTGCGCCTCAGCATCCGCCAGATAGCCGGTCGTCGTTCTCGACCGAAGTGTATGCTGATGGCACAAGTGAACAGCCGTCATACCGCTGCGGGAGAGCCCTTCCGATCGTTGGTTGGCGCCGTAGGAGCAAACCCTCTCCGGGAATCTCTCAGGCACCAGTACCGCAGTGGCTAGGCAACTCTGAAAAGTAGTCGGCCCTGTCCGACTCGCCGACGGGGCAACGTAACGCCACAAGCGTGCGGAAACTCTCAGGCCCGATACAGAGCGGAGAGGACTCAACGACGCCCGCACGAAGATGTGTGGTGAAGAAATGGAGTCACCGTGCCAATTCGCAATCTGACGCCCCGAACCGAAGTACCGACACCCTCGCTCGAAGAGGTGCCCCTCAGCAGCTTCGACCTGTTCACGGTCGGCATTGGCCCATCTAGCTCCCACACCGTCGGCCCCATGCGTGCTGCCGCATCATTCGCTGCCGACCTTGCCGAACACGGGATGCTCGACGCTGTCACGTCGCTCCAGGTCCGGCTCTATGGTTCTCTCGCCGCTACCGGTGCTGGTCACGGCACGATGAGCGCTGTGCTCATCGGGTTGGAGGGCAAACTACCCGACCAGGTTCTTCCAGCAGAGATGGAAAAGATTCTCGAACGAATTGAGAGCACGGGCGTCCTGCAGCTTGCGGAGGCACACGAAGTTCCGTTCACGGAGGGCGCGATCGCACTCCACCCGCTCACAGTTCTCGACGGACATCCGAACGGTATGCGATTTGCCGCATACGACAAAGATGACATTGCAGTCCTTGAAGCGACCTACTTCTCCATTGGTGGCGGCTTCATCTACCGGGAGGGTGACAACCGCGACGGCAGCTCTTCCACCGGCCCCGCAGCGGTTGCTGATCCCCTACCCTTCCGTACTGCGGCCCAGCTCTTGGCTCACTGCCGGGCTGAGGGGCTGAGCTTCAGCGGCGTGATGCTTCGAAATGAACTCGCGCGCCGCAGTTACGACGAAGTCGCTGCAGGACTCCTTCACATTCGTGACGTCATGGATGAGTGTAAGAACAACAGCCTTGAGCGCACCGGCAATCTTCCCGGCACTCTGAATGTGCGTCGACGGGCACCCGACTGGCACGCTCGTCTCCGCCGCGAAGACCCCGACCGTGACCCCGCCTTCTGGCAAGAGTGGGTCAACTTGGTCGCTCTCGCCGTCAACGAAGAAAACGCTTCTGGTGGTCGCGTCGTCACGGCACCAACAAACGGCGCAGCAGGCATCATCCCCGCGGTGCTGTTTTATGCCACTCACTATGCTCCCGGCATGAGAGACGCTGACCAGGCAGTAAAGGATGATGCGACAGTGCGCTTCCTGCTCGCCAGCGCCGCCGTTGGGGTGCTCTACAAGCGCATGGCATCGATCTCGGGTGCTGAAGTTGGATGTCAGGGTGAAGTTGGTTCCGCATCATCAATGGCCGCGGCGGGACTAGCCGAGATCTTGGGCGGAACACCAGAACAGGTAGAAAACGCCGCCGAAATCGCGATGGAACACAATCTTGGTCTGACCTGTGACCCCATCGGTGGTCTTGTACAGATCCCCTGCATCGAGCGAAATGCTATTGCGGCGGCCAAGGCAATCAACGCCGCGAAAATGGCACTGTGGGGCGACGGCACGCACCGGGTTTCACTCGATGAGGTCATTATTACGATGGCTGAAACGGGCAAGGACATGAGTTCTCGCTACAAAGAGACTTCCATGGGCGGTCTCGCTGTCAATGTTGTGGAGTGCTAACGCGCGGCACGCACATAGCGCAGTAGTAGTGCGCCGTCATCGCCACCGAGTGCTTGCGCCAGTGCCATCTCTTGCGGAGCTGCATCGGCAGCGTCCACAATGCGACGGGCAGAACCGCCTTCGATGCGCGGGCTAATAGTCAGACAGAGTTCGTCGACCACGCCTTGAGCGACCATCGTCGCAAATAGTGTTGGTCCGCCCTCACTATGCAATTGGGGGTAGCCGCGATCGGCAAGGAGATGCTTCAACTCGACAGTATCGACCTCGGTGTCGCCGGCAACGACTACATCGGCGACTTCCTCAAGTGCTGCACGCGCCTGCGGTGACGCGCTCTCCGTTGTGATCACGAATGGACGCACAGCGTAGCCAGCAAGATCCTTGGGCTCAAGCCTCAAGGATGCACTAACGATGGCAAACCGTGGCTGGGCTGCGAGGCCGTTGGCCACTCTCCATTCCGCTGCATCATGGTCTAAGGCCAAATTTCGGTAGCCTTCCTGACGAACGGTTCCCGCACCAACGACAATGACATCGGCAAGCCGTCTCAAGAGTGCGAAAACTCGCGCGTCCGTCGCAGTCCCGAGTGGGCCTGACGTACCCTCGTGGGTTGCTGCACCATCAATGCTTGAGACAAAGTTGGCCCGTAACCACGGCACCGAACGATCCGCGACCGCATAGCTTGCCAGTAGCTGTTGGTCGCTCAGTTCGCTGCCAGCAGTCAATGCACGAATTTCGGATGCGGCCTCCATCAGGTTCTACCTCTCATTTGCGTCGGACATGTTGTGTTTCAGCTGCGCAGGCTCGCGCAATCCTAAAATGGCTTCAGCGATGCGTATGGCTGCGACGCTCTCTGCCACTTCGTGCACCCGAACCACTCGCGCACCGTTCAATACGCAAGCCACGGCTGCGGCTAGTGAACCTTCGAGGCGCTGAGATTTCGGTTTGTCGAGCACTTCGCCGATGAAGTCTTTATTAGAAAGCGCCACGAGTGTTGGCAGGCCGAGTGCGGTGATGACATCGAGGTGTCGTGTGAGTTCAAGACTATGCAGGGTGTTCTTATTCAGGTCATGTCCTGGGTCGACAAATAGTCGTTCTTCGGAGATGCCCGCGGCGGTGGCGCGCTGCACCCGTTCGGCCAAGAAGTCACGGACTTCAGCGGCGACGTCCTCGTATTGAGGTCGCGCGAATTGGGTCCGCGGCCGCGCGCGCGAGTGCACAAGCACGAGGGATGCATCGCTCTCAGCCACTATGGCGGCGAGGTCGGGGTCGCTCAGGCCAGTGGTGTCATTAATCACGTTGGCACCGGCCGCAATGCTGCGACGCGCAACCTCTGCGTGAAAAGTATCGACGGAGATTACGACATCAGATTGCGCCCGCAGCTCTTCCACTACAGGAACAACACGCGCTGCTTCGTCCTCAACGCTCAGAGGGTCACCTGGCGCAAAGGGAACTCCCCCGATGTCGACCCAGTCAGCTCCCTGCTTCACTGCGAGAATGGCCGCAGCGACCGCATCCTCAAGGGCAAAGTTGGCCCCCGAATCGTAGAAGGAGTCAGGGGTTCGGTTGACGATCGCCATCACCGCAACCTGCCGGGAAAAATCGAACGGGCGGTCACCAATGGTGCGACGGGGATGCCGGAGCGGCGGCAGCGCAAAACTCATACTCCCTATACTGGGCGATGATGCTGACAAGCGCATCGAGAGCACCCCCTGAAGTAGGTTCTTGGTCGCATTTTCCTTTTTTGCGACGACCCGACTATCCGTCAACGACGCAGGAGTGCCGTTGAGAGGGGCCTTAGCCGATGAACAGCAGCGTTCCCGCCACAACGGATGCTGCGGCAATAAGCAACGCGATAGCGAGCAGCACCGCGTGCACCCGGTAGAACGCCGTCGGCTTGCCGGCCGCATCCCGTGCCCGAGAGTCAGCGCTTACGCGTCGGAAGAACTGGGGCCAGGCTACAACGTTGAAGGCAGCACTGACAAAGAGGATGATTGCGGCAAACAGCTCCATGATGATCCCAGCCTACGCGGCCCAGCGGCGATCTCACGTCACGCTGCTGCTCTGACGTGCGCGACAATGGGCTGATGGAGGAGCTCACTTTACGCGGCGGCATCGGCGCTCAAGTCCAGTCGGAGTTCGAGGTCAAACGCTCCCGATTTGTTGGCCGCATTGTGCGCGTTGCTACTGAGGCTGAGGCCCGCGAAGTCATTGAGACAGCCCGCAAGGAGCACTGGGATGCACGCCATCACTGCTCTGCCTTCATACTGGGATCGAGCGCAACTCCTCATCAGGTGCGGCGATCGAACGATGATGGCGAGCCGTCCGGAACGGCTGGCCGCCCAATTCTCGATGTGCTCTCCGGTCGCAATCTGATCGATTGCGTTGCCGTAGTCAGTCGCTATTTCGGCGGAACTCTGTTGGGCACTGGCGGCCTCATCCGGGCCTATTCGGATGCCATAGCACTTGCGGTCGACGACGCTAGGGCGAAGAAAATGCTCGTGCTTCGTGAGCGGCGCGAGCTTTTTCGTTTGACACTTCCCCATTCGGATGCGGGTCGCATTGAGGCGGAACTTCGGCAGAATGACGTTGCCGTTCTCGGCACTGACTATGGAGTCTCTGCTGTGATGACTGTCGCATCAACGATCGATGACGAAGGTGCGTTGGCTGCCATGGTTGCCGGCATCACCTCGGGTCATCACTCGCTCGAGCCTGCTGGAAGTGAATGGATTGACGCGGAACTGCAAGCCTAAGTAACCGAGCGTATGTCGGACCTGCGGTGTCTTCGACGGTCAATCGCTGGCGTGAGCGTCAAACTCGCGGTTTGTTCTGTGGCGGAGTTGCGCTGTTGTTGGGTGGTTAACGCAAAATAGCCACACCCCGAAGGGTGTGGCTATTTTACAATTGAAGTCCGGCGGTGTCCTACTCTCCCACAAGGTCCCCCTTGCAGTACCATCGGCGCAGAGAGTCTTAGCTTCCGGGTTCGGAATGTAACCGGGCGTTTCCCTCTCGCTATGGCCGCCGAAACACTATTGATTTATGTATCAGTCTGGGCCAGTTCACATCACAGAGCTTCCACCTAGGGTGGGGCTCAGCAGTGTGTGCTGGGCGCAGTTCCCGACCGTAAATCGGGAACCACAAAGTGGACGCGAGAATTCTTCTCAGTCACCATTCGACAGTCAAAGACTGCCGAGTGAGGTGGGGTGTTATCAATTTATCGACTTATTAGTACTGGTCAGCTCCACAGGTCGTTAGTCCCTGCTTCCACATCCAGCCTATCAACGCAGTAGTCTAGCTGCGAGTCTCTCGGCCTAAGCCATGGAAATCTCATCTTGAAGCTGGCTTCCCGCTTAGATGCTTTCAGCGGTTATCCATTCCGAACGTAGCTAATCAGCGGTGCTCCTGGCGGAACAACTGACACACCAGAGGTTCGTCCATCCCGGTCCTCTCGTACTAGGGATAGATCTTCTCAAATTTCCTGCGCGCGCAGAGGATAGGGACCGAACTGTCTCACGACGTTCTAAACCCAGCTCGCGTACCGCTTTAATGGGCGAACAGCCCAACCCTTGGGACCTACTCCAGCCCCAGGATGCGACGAGCCGACATCGAGGTGCCAAACCATGCCGTCGATATGGACTCTTGGGCAAGATCAGCCTGTTATCCCCGAGGTACCTTTTATCCGTTGAGCGACAGCGCTTCCACAAGCCACTGCCGGATCACTAGTCCCGACTTTCGTCCCTGCTCGACTTGTCAGTCTCACAGTCAAGCTCCCTTGTGCACTTACACTCGACACCTGATTACCAACCAGGTTGAGGGAACCTTTGGGCGCCTCCGTTACTTTTTGGGAGGCAACCGCCCCAGTTAAACTACCCACCATGCACTGTCCCTGAACCGGATCACGGTTCGAAGTTAGATATCCAATATGACCAGAGTGGTATTTCAACAATGACTCCACCTGAACTAGCGTCCAAGCTTCACAGTCTCCCACCTATCCTACACAGGCCACACCGAACACCAATACAAAGCTATAGTAAAGGTCACGGGGTCTTTCCGTCCTTCTGCGCGTAACGAGCATCTTTACTCGTAGTGCAATTTCGCCGAGTTCGCGGTTGAGACAGCTGGGAAGTCGTTACGCCATTCGTGCAGGTCGGAACTTACCCGACAAGGAATTTCGCTACCTTAGGATGGTTATAGTTACCACCGCCGTTTACTGGGGCTTAAATTCACAGCTTCGCCTTACGACTAACCGTTCCTCTTAACCTTCCAGCACCGGGCAGGCGTCAGTCCGTATACATCGTCTTGCGACTTAGCACGGACCTGTGTTTTTAGTAAACAGTCGCTTCCCACTGGTCTCTGCGGCCCTGCAGCGCTCCCGGAGTAAATCCGTTCACGCCTTAGGCCCCCCTTATCCCGAAGTTACGGGGGCATTTTGCCGAGTTCCTTAACCACGATTCTCTCGATCTCCTTAGTATTCTCTACCTGATCACCTGAGTCGGTTTGGGGTACGGGTAACTTGAACCTCGCGTCGATGCTTTTCTTGGCAGCATAGGATCACTGATTTCGTCTTGACGACTACCCATCGGGTCTCAGGCTTAATGAACGACGGATTTGCCTATCGTTCGCCCTACATCCTTAGACCGGGACAACCATCGCCCGGCTCAGCTACCTTCCTGCGTCACACCTGTTAATACGCTAACCGCACCAGAATAGGGTCGTACGCTAGGCCCCACGCCTCACCCCGAAGGGATTGGTCTAGGGGATTCAGATACTTAGCATTACTGGATTAGTTGGGACGGTTCTTCGTCAGTACGGGAATATCAACCCGTTGTCCATCGACTACGCCTGTCGGCCTCGCCTTAGGTCCCGACTTACCCAGGGCGGATTAGCCTGGCCCTGGAACCCTTGATCATTCGGAGGACGGGTTTCTCGCCCGTCTTTCGCTACTCATGCCTGCATTCTCACTCGTGTAGGCTCCACGGCTGGTTTACACCGCCGCTTCACTGCCCACACGACGCTCTCCTACCACTCCGTACGGCTGAACCACGAAGGCTTACCTATAATACGAAATCTACAACTTCGGTGGTGTGCTTGAGCCCCGTTACATTGTCGGCGCGGAATCACTTGACCAGTGAGCTATTACGCACTCTTTCAAGGGTGGCTGCTTCTAAGCCAACCTCCTGGTTGTCTGTGCAACTCCACATCCTTTCCCACTTAGCACACGCTTGGGGACCTTAGTTGGTAGTCTGGGCTGTTACCCTCTCGACGATGAAGCTTATCCCCCACCGTCTCACTGCTGCGCTCTCACTTACCGGCATTCGGAGTTTGGCTAACGTCAGTAACCTTTTAGGGCCCATCAGCTATCCAGTAGCTCTACCTCCGGCAAGAAACACGCAACGCTGCACCTAAATGCATTTCGGAGAGAACCAGCTATCACGAAGTTTGATTGGCCTTTCACCCCTATCCACAGCTCATCCCCTCCATTTTCAACTGAAGTGGGTTCGGTCCTCCACGTGCTCTTACACACGCTTCAACCTGGCCATGGATAGATCACTTCGCTTCGGGTCTAGAACCAGCGACTATTTCGCCCTATTAAGACTCGCTTTCGCTACGGCTGCCCCACACGGGTTAACCTCGCCACTGATCACTAACTCGCAGGCTCATTCTTCAAAAGGCACGCTGTCACAGCTACTAAGGCTGCTCCAACGGTTTGTAAGCAAACGGTTTCAGGTACTATTTCACTCCCCTCCCGGGGTACTTTTCACCTTTCCCTCACGGTACTTGTCCGCTATCGGTCATCTGGAAGTATTTAGGCTTATCAGGTGGTCCTGACAGATTCACACGGGATTTCTCGGGCCCCGTGCTACTTGGGATACTCTTCGAACCATTGACACATTTCGACTAAGGGGCTGGCACCCTCTATGGCGTGGCTTTCAATCCACTTCGTCTATATATCGTTGTAATTCTTGCTGTACGGCAGTAACAGCTGAAAAGTCCCACTACCCCGACCATGCAACGCCTGCCGGCTATCACACATGATCGGTTTGGCCTCTTCCGGTTTCGCTCGCCACTACTAACGGAATCACGGTTGTTTTCTCTTCCTGTGGGTACTGAGATGTTTCACTTCCCCACGTTCCCTCTACCCGCCCTATATATTCAGGCGGGAGTCACTGAGTCGTCTTGCAACGCCCAGCGGGGTTTCCCCATTCGGAAATCCTCGGATCACAGCTCTATTATCAGCTCCCCGAGGCTTATCGCAGATTTATACGTCCTTCTTCGGCTCCAGATGCCAAGGCATCCACCGTTTGCTCTTAGAAAATTGATATCACATGAGTATAAGAATCGATCGCGGCACCTAAATGCCGAGATTGACCAATGAACTGCCACACCCAAAGGCATGACAGCAATTGTTATTTCTTGTGATCCGACCTTTCGGTCGAATCTAAGATGCTCGCGTCCACTGTGTAGTTCTCAAAATACGGGCGGTATCCTCCCTCATCCCCCAACCTGCAGGAAACAAGACCAGGATCCATCAGACCCAAAGACACCTTTCGATGTCCCAGGTCCTAAGGTACGAACACGAACCTTTCAGTCCGAGCCCGGTCCCTCAGGACCCAACAACGTGCAAAGACCAGCACCCCCATAAACCCTCGTTCCTACCAACCGAAGTCAGCGTACTGAAGAGAAAATAGTTCCTCTGGCCACAATGTCAATGTTCCACCCATGAGCGCCGTCTACCCCGAACAGGGCAGTACGACTTGGCAACATAATGCGTTTCCCACTAACCCTGTGTATACCGCAGGGACGAAAAAACGCGTTGCACATGCTCCTTAGAAAGGAGGTGATCCAGCCGCACCTTCCGGTACGGCTACCTTGTTACGACTTAGTCCTAATTACCAATCCCACCTTCGACAGCTCCTCCCCTTGCGGGTTAGGCCACTGGCTTCGGGTGTTACCGACTTTCATGACTTGACGGGCGGTGTGTACAAGGCCCGGGAACGTATTCACCGCAGCGTTGCTGATCTGCGATTACTAGCGACTCCGACTTCATGAGGTCGAGTTGCAGACCTCAATCCGAACTGAGACCGACTTTTTGGGATTCGCTCCACCTTGCGGTATTGCAGCCCTTTGTATCGGCCATTGTAGCATGCGTGAAGCCCAAGACATAAGGGGCATGATGATTTGACGTCATCCCCACCTTCCTCCGAGTTGACCCCGGCAGTCTCCTTTGAGTTCCCACCATTACGTGCTGGCAACAAAGAACGAGGGTTGCGCTCGTTGCGGGACTTAACCCAACATCTCACGACACGAGCTGACGACAACCATGCACCACCTGTTTACGAGTGTCCAAAGAGTGAACTATTTCTAGCCCGTTCTCGTATATGTCAAGTCTTGGTAAGGTTCTTCGCGTTGCATCGAATTAATCCGCATGCTCCGCCGCTTGTGCGGGCCCCCGTCAATTCCTTTGAGTTTTAGCCTTGCGGCCGTACTCCCCAGGCGGGGAACTTAATGCGTTAGCTGCGACACAGAAACCGTGGAATGGTCCCTACATCTAGTTCCCAACGTTTACGGCATGGACTACCAGGGTATCTAATCCTGTTCGCTCCCCATGCTTTCGCTCCTCAGCGTCAGTAACGGCCCAGAGATCTGCCTTCGCCATTGGTGTTCCTCCTGATATCTGCGCATTCCACCGCTACACCAGGAATTCCAATCTCCCCTACCGCACTCTAGTCTGCCCGTACCCACTGCAGGCTGGGGGTTGAGCCCCCAGTTTTCACAGCAGACGCGACAAACCGCCTACGAGCTCTTTACGCCCAATAATTCCGGATAACGCTTGCACCCTACGTATTACCGCGGCTGCTGGCACGTAGTTAGCCGGTGCTTTTTCTGCAGGTACCGTCAGACCGAAGCCCTTCTTCCCTACTAAAAGAGGTTTACAACCCGAAGGCCGTCGTCCCTCACGCGGCGTTGCTGCATCAGGCTTGCGCCCATTGTGCAATATTCCCCACTGCTGCCTCCCGTAGGAGTCTGGACCGTGTCTCAGTTCCAGTGTGGCCGGTCACCCTCTCAGGCCGGCTACCCGTCGTAGGCTTGGTGAGCCATTACCTCACCAACTACCTGATAGGCCGCGAGTCCATCCTTGACCGAAATTCTTTCCAGCTCCTAGCCATGCGGCTGAAGCTCGTATCCGGTATTAGACGTCGTTTCCAACGCTTATTCCAGAGTCAAGGGCAGGTTACTCACGTGTTACTCACCCGTTCGCCACTAATCCACAGAGCAAGCTCTGCTTCATCGTTCGACTTGCATGTGTTAAGCACGCCGCCAGCGTTCATCCTGAGCCAGGATCAAACTCTCCATAAATGTTTTTTAGCAACCACAAGCAAGCTTGCAGAAGCACATTGTGTGCAAGGACTAACCGGAATAGGTCAGAACCTTGCAAGTTTGAAACTGACAGAACAAATCAATACTGACTTGCTTTGTTGTTTATATCTTTTCCAAAGGAATCCGCTGCACCAGCAATCACGACCCGAAATGGGACGATTTCACTAAGCACAGTCGGGTTTTTGGCATTTGACATTGTGCACGCTGTTGAGTTCTCAAGGATCGGACGCTCCTGACCTCCACCGCACAACGGCTTCACCCCAGGGCTTTCAAACCTGTGTTGGCAACCCCCACATACATGCGGAAGGCAACCTGTCTAACTTACCAGCTTCACCGCGCTTGTCAAACCAACCATCCGGCACCAGAACGGCACCCAACAACTGACCAACACGCGAATAAAGCGGGTTCTCATCCTAAGATCTGACACCGAAACCCACAAGAGGTAAAACGATGTTTGACTCGACCCGAACCATAAAAGATTCCGGAGAATGGTGGCCCCCACTTGAGGCCGGAAACCTAGCAGCAGAACTGCCCGGGACTTCCGCACCTTTGGGGTGACAAGAGGAAACATTACGTGCATTCCTGCCCCCTCACCAACACCAACCACATCCCGGGCGTGTCTTTGCAACATCCTCAACAAAACACTGAGACCTAGCTAACGAAGGGACTCTGGAAACAGACAACCACGCCACAGTTTCGGAAGCAGCAATAGGACGTACTGCGAGAAGATAGTTCTATGCCCAGTTTCACCACACGCGCCGCGCGGCTCGATGATGCCGAAGAGCTCGCCTCCGTGCATACGAAATCGTGGAAAGAGACCTACACCGGGCAGTTCCCCGAACAAGCTTGGAGCGACGAAGCGCGACTTCGTCGAGAAGCAATGTGGAACGAACTACTCCTCGACGCGAACGTGACAACAGTGGTCGCTGAGATCGACGCACGAATCGTGGGGTTCGCACACGCGGAACACAACCGGGATGAACCAGCTTTGCCTGCCGAAGAGCTCAAGATGATTTATGTTCTGGCCGAAGCGCATGGCTCTGGTGCCGGCCAAGCACTCCTCGACGCTGCACTGGGCGGCGCAGCGGCAAGCGTGTGGGTGCTTGAGCAGAATCTTCGAGCTCGATCGTTCTATGCCCGAAACCGATTCATGCCGGACGGCAAAGTGCGAGAGATGGATTTCAATCCGAACATCCGGGAACTTCGTCTCGTTCGCCGCTGAGGTCGGGCGCGCAGAAGACTGAGGTTGGACGCACGAACCTATTAGTCATACAATTGGATCGCTCGCAGAGTGAAAAGCTGCAATCGTGGCTGGACCACTGCCCAGACACGAGGAATCCCGATGACTTGGTTGGTAACCGGCGGCGCCGGCTATATAGGCGCACACGTCGTTCGCGCATTAGTTAACGCTCAGATGGACGCCATCGTCGTCGATGACCTCTCGAGCGGTTTCGAGGGCTTCATTCCTGACGGAGTGCCCTTCATCCAGGCGAGCATCCTCGACAAGGACGCTCTTGCCGCAGCGATGATCGCCCACAACGTTACTGGCGTCGTCCACGTTGCTGGATTCAAATATGCCGGAGTCTCAGTCGAACGACCACTGCACACCTACGCGCAGAACGTCACCGGCACCCTCTCCCTGCTCGAAGCAATGCAGGAATGCGCCATCGAGCAGATCGTGTTTTCGTCAAGCGCCGCAGTCTTCGGAACGCCAGACGTCGACCAGGTCACCGAAAGCACAGCGAAAGCTCCCCTCTCCCCCTACGGCGAATCTAAACTCATCGGCGAATGGCTACTTCGTGACCAAGCAGTAGCGGCAGGGCTGCGGCACACCTCGTTGCGATACTTCAACGTCGTCGGCTCCGGAGATCCAACGATCTACGACACCAGCCCCCACAACCTCTTTCCACTCGTGTTCGAAGCCCTCGTCGAAGGTCGCGTACCGCGCATCTACGGCAACGACTACCCGACACCGGACGGCACCAACGTGCGCGACTACGTGCACGTTGCCGACATTGCGGCCGCCCACGTCGCCGCCGCTCGTCGGCTCGACTCTCGCCAAGAAATCGAGCCCGCCTACAACCTCGGAAGTGGCGATGGGCTATCTGTGGCTCAAATCATGAGCGCTGTGGCATCCGTCACTGGAATCGAATTCACTCCAGAAATAGCACCGCGCCGCGCTGGTGATCCGCCCCGCATCGTCGCCAACGGCGACCTAGCCACTCGAGACCTCGACTGGAAAATGCGGCATACCGCAGAAGAAATGGTTCGTAGCGCTTGGGAAGCACGCCTTCGTGCCACAACCGCCAACGGCACAAACGGAAGTGCAGAATGAGCCCCACAATCACGAAACGACCAACGACTCTTGCCGATGGCCGAGAGCTCATCTACTTCGACGACGCAGACACCACTCTCGGCGAAGAACGATCCGTCGACAGCCGCACCCTCGATCCTCGACCGGCCACCGCAACCATGAGGCAAGACATCATGACCGGCGAATGGGTGTCGATAGCGGCCGCTCGCCAGAACCGTGTCTTTCTTCCCCCCGCCGATCAAGACCCCCTTGCGCCCCAAACAGCGAATAATCCCTCAGAGGTTCCGGCGCTCTATGACGTCGCCGTTTTCGAAAACCGTTCGCCATCCTTTGGTCCAGCACTTGCCGGCAGTGAAAACAGTCCGACCGGTCTTGACGATCTCGCCGAGCTCGGGCTCGGACGCACTCGGAGTTCCATCGGGCGCTGTGAAGTGGTGTGCTTCAGCCCCGACCACGAAGGATCGTTCGGCACCCAGACGGCCAGTAGGGCACGAACAGTCATCGAAGCCTGGGCCGACCGAACGGAAGCCCTATCGGCACTCGATGGCGTGCAGCAAGTGTTTCCGTTTGAGAACCGCGGAGAAGCAATCGGCGTAACCCTTCTCCACCCCCATGGCCAGATCTACTCTTACCCCTACATCACACCGAAGACGCAACGCACCCTCGACTCGATCGAGCTAATCGGCTCCGACATGTTTCAGCGCATCCTCGACTTCGAACGTGCAGGAGACCGCGTTGTACTTAGCGGAGAACACTGGACAGCTTTCGTGCCATTCGCCGCTCGCTGGCCCATCGAGATCCACATGCTTCCGCATCGCCAAATCCCCGACTTCGCGGCAACCTCAGACGCAGAACGAGACGAACTCGCCACGCTCTACCTGAAACTGCTCACAGGCGTCGATGCAATCTACGACTCCCCCACGCCATACATTGCCGCGTGGCACCAGGCTCCCGTTAATCGCGCGCGCGATACCTACCGGCTCCACCTTCAACTAACGTCGCCTCGTCGCGCGGCAGACAAACTGAAATATCTTGCAGGCTCGGAATCGGCAATGGGCGCGTGGATCGCCGACGTCACACCCGAAGCCGCTGCCGCAAACATCCGAAAGGCAATTGAACGAGCATGAGCGACACAGTGGAACAACTAAGCGAACGCTTCGTCGCCGTCGCCGGGCACGCTCCGAATGGCGTGTGGTCGGCACCGGGGCGCGTCAACCTCATCGGTGAGCACACCGACTACAACGAAGGTTTCGTTCTCCCGTTCGCGATTGACCGCAGAACCCGTGCCGCCGTTGGTCTTCGCACCGACGGAATAATTCGCGTAACCAGCACCTTCGATGACACCTCGGTGGAGTTTCCGTTAGCAGATCTCGACGCGGCACGTATCGCTGGACGTATCACCGGATGGAGCGCGTACCCCCTCGGAGTCGCCTGGGCACTCGGACAACACGGCGCAGACCTCACCGCAGTTGCGGGTGTGGATATCCTCATCGATTCCACCGTTCCCGTCGGGGCCGGACTGTCATCATCCGCCGCCATCGAGAGCTCAGTGGCACTTGCGCTCAACGACCTATGGAATCTCGGATTCTCCCGCGAAAAGCTCGCGAAAGTGGGCCAGCTCGCGGAAAACGACGTCGTCGGCGCTCCCACAGGAATCATGGATCAGTCAGCATCGTTGCTCGGGGCGACCGACTCGGCAGTGTTCCTAGATTGCCGTTCGCTCGAAGTCGAAGTGGTGCCGCTCGGACTTGCACAAGCTGAGCTGAGCATCCTCGTGATGGATACGCGCGTATCCCATTCCCACGCCACTGGAGGCTACGCAGAACGCCGCGCTGCCTGCGAAGCAGGAGCGGCAGCTATGGGAACTAGCTCATTGCGCGACGTCAGCGTCGATGACCTCGAGCGTGCGCGCGAACTCCTCGACGACGTTACTTTCCGCCGCGTGCGCCACGTCGTCACAGAAAACCAACGGGTACTCGACACGGTACGTGCACTCAACGCTGACGGTCCATTGGCGATCGGTGCTCTGCTCGATGCTTCGCATGTTTCGATGCGCGACGACTTCGAAATCTCTATCCCCGAACTTGATCTCGCCGTGGAGACCGCTCAAACGCATGGCGCAATTGGCGCCCGGATGACCGGTGGAGGTTTCGGCGGCGCCGCAATCGCACTCGTGCCCCACGCTCGCGTCTCCGAAGTAGAAGCCGCCGTAAAAGTAACGTTCGCCAATCACGGATACATCGAACCGGTCACCTTCACCGTGACGCCCTCCGAGGGCGCCAAGCGCAACGAAGGTCCATCAACTTCAGCGTGAGGCTCGAGGTGCTGTGCCCTGCAGACAGGGCACGGCACCGAAAGAAACTTCACAACGCGACAACGACCGGTGGTGGAGATGGGGGGAATTGAACCCCCGTCCACTGCTGTAATTCTGTGCCTTCTACGGGTGTAGCTTGTGCAGACGTTCTACTCGGCTCTGATCTTTGCCACAAGCACCTAGATCAACAAGCCCAGCCAGAGTGCAAGTCCCACGTAGCCCTCAGGCGTAACTACGCAGCAATCTCTCTAAATTGCGCCAGAGTCCGGGTAGAGAGCATTCCCGGTCTGACGGACTTCTTTAGTGCGCTCGCTTAGGCAGCGAGGGCGAAGTCAGTGCGCTTTGAATTGGCACTTATAGTTTGCAGTCATCGTTAACGAGATAAGGCTGCATTCTCGACCCGCTTCTCACAGTTTTGCAGGCAATGTCGAAACCGATCATCCCCCTGTGTGGGTCGTTGTCGCGCTGTGGAGTTATCAAATTTGCCTAATTAACAGGCAGCCCTCAATTGTAGTTCAGAAAAAGCGCACAAGCTAGCCCGCGACTGGCTCACACGCTGGAAGCGAACGTGGGGCAGAGCATCAGCATCTCGCCCGTAAAGTTGGATTCATGAGTGAAACCACAGAGGCATTGCCAACCAAGATCCAAATGTTCGGCGCGGATTGGTGCCGCGACTGCCGCCGCTCAGAAGCACTCCTCAATTCACTGGGTGTCGAGTGGGACAAGATCGACGTCGAAAAGGATCCAACCGCTGCGGACCGTGCTCACGCCATCAGCGGACGCTTGAACATCCCCGTCGTGCACTTTCCCGACGGAACATTCCAGGTAGAGCCCAGCGACAAAGAACTCACAGCAAAGATCGAAGAACTCGCCGCGATCTAACTGACGCGAGCGACAAGCCTGGGGCTATTCGCCCATGTTCTTGCGGGCAGAGATAGCCCGATCTGACTCACGCTTGTCTTGGCGCTCTCGCAGTGTCTGCCGCTTGTCATACTCACGCTTACCCTTGGCAACCGCGAGTTCGACCTTGGCCCGACCATCCAGAAAATAGATCGACAAAGGCACGAGCGTATAGCCGCCCTGCTTGATCTTGTTGTGAATCTTGAGGATCTGCTCCTTGTGGAGGAGCATCTTGCGCTTGCGACGCGGAGGATGGTTATTCCACGAGCCCTGAAAGAACTCAGGAATGTGCACGGCATCCAACCAAGCTTCAGCATGGTCGTCGATGTAGCCGTAGCCATCGATCAGACTTGCACGACCCAAACGCAGAGATTTGACCTCAGTACCCGACAGCACAAGACCAGCCTCAAAGGTGTCTTCGATGCTGTAGTCATGGCGCGCCTTACGGTTGCTGGCAACAACCTTCCGGTCACCTTCCTTGGGCATGATTCACTTCTCTCTCAGATACGTTGGGGTGCACAATGCTACGACGGATGCCGACAGTGCAGCAGACCAGTCTAGCGCGCGAGCTACCCGCAGCCTAGACCTTCAAATATCGACTGATCGCGACGCCAGCGGAAATCGCGGCAAGACCAGCCCCAGCCACAATCAGGATGGGCACGACCAGTAGTGCTTCATCCATTCCCAACAGGCTCGTATTCACCGGCAGCGTTGAGGCCAAGTAACCCCGCACGAAGAACTGAACGATCGCAACGATCGCTCCCCCGGCCAATACCGAACCGATGAGGGAGGCGAAGACTCCTTCGAGGATGAACGGAGTCTGGATGAAGCGGTTCGAAGCCCCAACGAGCCGCATGATGCCGAGCTCTCTTCGCCGCGAGAACGCACTAAGCCGAATGGTCGTGGCAATCAACAGGACCGCAGCGACAAGCATGAGCCCAGCCACTCCAATCGCCGTGAAACTGGCGGCGTTCAAGATGGAAAAAATTGGTTCAAGATAGGCGCGCTGATCTTGCACACTCTCGACGCCGGCCAGACCAGAAAGACTCTCGATCAACACATCAGCTTGCTCGGGATCAACAAGATTGACCCGGAAACTTTCGTTAAGCGTCTCGGGCGTGATGATCCCGGCGAACGTGGTGTCAGCAAACTGTTCCGTGAAGTTTTCGTAGGCCTGCTCATGAGTCTCGAATTGAACCTCATTGATATAAGGCGCCAACGTCGCGGAATCCAGCTGCTGCTGCACAGCATCAATTTGGTCTTCGGTTGCCTCAGCAAGCGTGCAATTGCCGGTCGTATCAATATCGGTACACATGTAGACCGCAACCTGGGCGCGGTCATACCAGTAGCCCTTCATCTGCCCGATCTGCATCTGCAGCAGAATCGACGCCCCCACGAAAGTGAGGGAGATGAACGTCACCAAAACAACAGAGACCACCATCGAAAGGTTACGACGGAGCCCACTACCAACCTCGCCAAGAATCAGACCGAGCCTCATGCGTCGAGCCCCCCACCGTGCGACCGCGGTGAAACCACAGTCTGGGCCGAACCCGTGGGGTCGCTAGCAGCAGGATGCGGAATTCGCTCCTGAACAGGAACCGTCTGCGTTTGGTAGCCACCCTGGCGCTCATCGCGCACAATCTGACCACCAATTAGTTCGATTACGCGGCGCTTCATCTGATCAACAATGCCCGCATCGTGGGTTGCCATAAGAACAGTCGTGCCGCCCAAATTGATTCGCTCAAGCAGCGTCATGATGCCAGCCGCGGTAGCGGGGTCGAGGTTACCTGTTGGCTCATCCGCGAGCATGATGGCTGGCTTATTGACCACCGCGCGAGCGATAGCAACGCGCTGCTGCTCACCGCCAGAAAGTTCATGAGGAAACCGTCCTGACTTGCCGGCGAGACCGACCATCTTGAGAGCATCCGGAACTGCCTCTTGAATGAAGCCACGACTCTTGCCGATCACCTGCAACGTGAACGCCACATTGTCAAAGACAGTCTTGTTTGGCAGCAGCCGGAAGTCCTGAAAAACAACGCCGAGATTGCGGCGAAAATATGGGACCTTGCGGCTCGACAAAGTATTCAAGTGCTGACCCAGCACGTGAATAGACCCCTTAGTTGGGTTCTCCTCCTTGAGGATCAACCGCAAAAAACTTGACTTACCTGATCCAGAAGCGCCAACCAAGAAGACGAACTCGCCCTTGAGAATCTCAAGATCGACCGAGTTCAGCGCCGGCCTGGTGGTGCCCGGATAGGACTTCGAAACAGCATCAAAACGAATCATTTGAAGTCAGCCTAAAGACGTGCAGCACGGAACCGGTCAACGACGCACCGGGTGACGAGACTCACAGGTGGCCCAGTTCAGGTCACACCGTGGCTGAAATGAACTCGCGGGAAGCCACGGTTGGTGAGGTCACTGGTCTGGGGTTACTTGATGACGCGCTTGCGCCACTTGATGCCAGCAGAGATAAAGCCATCCAAATCACCATCGAACACATTCGAGGGATTGTTGACCTCGAACTCGGTGCGAAGATCCTTCACCATTTGATACGGGGCCAACACGTAGCTGCGCATCTGGTCACCCCAGCTCGCGGTGATTACGCCAGCGATTTCCTTCTTCGTTGCCGCCTCTTGCTCACGCTGCAATAAAAGCAACCGTGACTGCAGCACACGCATTGCCGCAGCACGGTTCTGAATCTGGCTCTTCTCATTCTGGCAGCTCACAACAATGCCGGTCGGCAAGTGAGTGATACGCACCGCAGAGTCCGTCGTGTTGACCGACTGACCACCAGGACCGGAAGAACGGAAGACATCAACACGGATGTCGTTCTCCGGAACTTCAACAACATCCGTCGTCTCAATAAGAGGAACAACCTCGACCGCAGCAAAACTCGTCTGGCGCTTGCCCGCAGAGTTGAACGGGCTCATGCGTACCAGACGGTGGGTACCAGCCTCGACACTGAGCGTTCCGAAAGCGAAGGGAGCGTCAACCTCGAACGTCGCCGACTTGATGCCGGCTTCTTCGGCGTAGCTCGTGTCAAGAACACGCGTCGGATACGAGTGCTGCTCGGCGTAGCGCAAGTACATGCGCAACAGCATTTCGGCGAAGTCAGCGGCGTCGACGCCTCCCGCTCCAGCGCGAATGGTGATGACGGCGGGGCGCTGATCGAACTCGCCATTGAGGAGAGTTTGGACCTCGAGGTCGCCGAGAGTCTTCTTGATTCCGGTGAGTTCAGTGCGGGCATCCGCTGCCGCCTGAGCATCACTTTCTTCATTGGCAAGTTGAACCATGATCTCAATGTCATCGAGTCGACTCGAAATGGAATTGATCTTGGCAAGTTCGGCCTGACGGTGGCTGAGGTCACTTGTGACCTTTTGCGCCTTGTCGGTGTCGTCCCAGAGATCGGGGGCACCCGCCAGTTCACTCAGTTCGGCAATTTCTGCCGCAAGTCGGTCGGTGTCGACTACCTGGCGAATGTCCGCAAAAGTGGAGCGTAGTGCCGCGATGTCGTCAGAAAAGTCCAGTTCATCCATGTCACCAACCAGACTACCCGCGATGCCCAAGGGACACCCGATCGGTCGTCCGATCTGGTTGCTGAGGCTGCCAGTGATGCGTGCCCTCACGACATACGATGGACGACGATGAGCACAACAGAACAATCCTTTAGCTGGCGCTCGATAGGGCTGCCCGTTCTTTTACCGACGCTGCTGTTTTCTATTGGTGAAGGCGCGATTATTCCGCTGATTCCGATCGCCGCTGACAGTCTGGGGGCGTCGCTGGCAATTGCGGGCCTCGTTGCGGCGGTTCTGACTCTCGGCGAGTTGTTCGGCAATATTCCGAGTGGATGGCTCATCTCTCGCATCGGCGAACGCCCGGCCATGATCGGCGCTAGTGCACTCTCGATCATCGGAGTTGTTGTCGCAATTCTCGCGCCCAACCCGGTAGCGCTCGGATTCGGGGTGCTTCTCATTGGCCTCGCGGCGGCCGTATTCGCGTTGGCCCGGCACGCTTTTCTTACCAGCTTTGTTCCCGTGTCCTATCGCGCTCGGGCGCTGTCGACTCTGGGCGGCACGTTCCGTCTTGGCGTCTTCATAGGACCGTTCATCTCTGCAGGAATTATCCACCTCACCGGAACGGTGATCGCCGCTTTCTGGATCCACGTCGTTGCTGCCATCGCAGCCGCACTTGTACTCATTCTCTTGCCAGACCCCGCGACCACGTTTGGTGCCGTGCATACCTCACGGGTTAATGATCGAACCCTCCGCGACGGAGAAGCTCTCGTGGAGCAAGAAGCCCACGGACTCTTCGCCACGATCCGACGCAACCGCGCTGTGCTTTCGCGCCTCGGTCTTGGTGCAGCGGTGATCGGTGCAATGCGCGCCAGTCGCCAGGTCATCCTCCCCTTGTGGGCCGTCAGCATAGGCATCGCCGACGCCAACACCGCCATCATTATCGGAATTGCCGGCGCCGTTGACTTCGCTCTCTTCTATACCGGCGGTCAGATCATGGATCGCTTCGGTCGCCTCTGGACAGCAGTGCCATCACTCATTGGCCTCGGAATCGGGCACCTCGTGCTCTCTGTCACTCACGACGTGAGCGCTAACACAGCGTGGTTCATCTTTGCCGCCATGTTCTTGTCTCTTGCCAACGGGCTCGGCAGTGGGATTCTCATGACGCTCGGGGCTGACCTCGCTCCCCCTAAGAACCCGGCACCCTTCCTTGGCGCATGGCGATTCACCGGCGGCGTGGGCCAAGCGGCCTCGCCGCTAATGATCGCGGGAATCACCGCCATCGCATCAATATCATTCGCCGCCGGCGCGGTAGGAATCTTGGGACTGATCGGGGCCGGAATAATGCTGCGCTACGTTCCGCGCTACATCCAGAAGCCGCAGAAGTGATCCCCACCGCAAACCTGATCGCATTCGTCCTGGTGGCCATGCCCATCATCCTGATTCCAGGCCCGAGCGTGCTTTTTCTGATCGGTCGATCTCTATCGTTGGGAAAACTCGGCGGCATCATCAGTTCGCTCGGAAACGCCACTGGCGGAGTTGTGCTTGTGATCGGTGTCGCCTTTGGCGTCGGCACGATCATCGCGCAATCAGTGATCGCCTTTACCGTGGTGAAATATTTGGGCGCTGCGTACCTGATCTACCTCGGAGTGCAGGCGATTCGCCACCGAAATGCTCATGCTGCGACGGATGCCGCTTCCCCGAAGAAGAGCTCGCAGTGGAAGGTTTTCAGCCAAGGTTTCGTTGTCGGAATCACGAATCCCAAAGCGACCGTGTTCTTTGTTGCCGTGCTCCCCCAATTTGTGAGCTTCAGCTCCGGGAGCGTGCAGCTTCAACTGCTCGTGCTCGGCATGCTCTTCATGGGAATCGCCGTGATTACTGACACGACGTGGGCGGTAGCGGCGGGGTTCGCGCGCGACTGGTTTGCGCGTTCACCCCACCGCATAACCACGCTGTCAGCAATCGGCGGTGTTGCTCTTATCGTGCTAGGCGTCGGTTCGTTGTTTATCCCGCACGCTAAGCAATAGCGGCAATAGCCTCGGAGATCGGAGTTGACCCATCCATGAACTCGATGGTCTGCCCGATGGTGTTGTCGCTGTCTATCACCGTGGCAATGACTCGAGCCACATTATCGCGCGCTGCATGCTCGGCCGTCGCGGCAGCGCCAACGTCGATTTTTCCTGATGCGGGTTCGCTGGAGAGCGATCCTGGACCAACAATTGTGTACTGCAGCGGTCCCTTGCGGAGGTGGTCGTCGGCAGCAGCCTTCGATTCGGCGTAGGCGAAGAAGTCATTATCTTCCGGCACACCATGATCGAGGCTCGCGCCCTTGTACGAGAGCATGACGTAGCGGTGAACGCCAGCGTGAGCCGCAGCATCCATCGTTCGAATAGCGGCGTCGCGGTCGACGGCGTAGGTGCGTTCGGGGCTTCCACCACCCGCACCGGCAGCGAAGACTACGGCGTCGTGTCCGGTGAAGATTTCAGATAGCTCTGCGGCACTGAGCGCCTCGATATCTGCGACAACGGGCATCGCACCGGTAGCGCTAATCTCCGCTTCTTGATCGGCGTTGCGAATCAGGGAGTGCACATGGTGACCTTCGCCACTAAGTATTTCTGCGAGGCTCATGGCAATCTTGCCGTGGCCGCCGACGATAACGATTCGTTTCATGGCTATCTCCTTCGTGGGGGTTGCACACTTTCGTCAAGTGCACCCTCTACGCTACGAAGCGAAGCTCCCTGTTTGCTGCACGAACGTTTGCTAAATACTGCTGGAGCGCTTGCTGGGCATGCCCCATTACTGGCTAGGAAAACACCGATCGCGCGGTTGCAGTGACGTCAATTCGGATGCCCTCCGGCACAAGTAGCGAGACGAACGGTGGCTTCCAGTATGCGGAAAGGGAAACTGTCGCACTCGCCGCGTCGTTCGTCGTCGCTTCTTCGATCCGAAGCTCAGAAAATCCGTCGCCGCGATTCGCCGTGACATAACTGGCAACCGCCGAGGCGACTTTCGCGTTGGTGAGTTGTGGCCGATAGCCCGTTGGGGTGAGTTCGACATCATCGAGGTCATAGGACTCGGCACCGACGAGCGCTGCTCCATCGGCGAGAGTAAAGAGTCGTTTTCGTTCGAGGTAGAGCGAAGTGGCGGCGACGACCATAAAGACGAGGACGAGCGAGAGGAAGGAGTAAAAGATCGTGAGGAGGAGCGCCGACCCTCGCTCACCGTCGAATCCCTCTTCTCTCGGTGTCATCGAGAACCTCTAAATTGTGAAACTTGTTGAGTAGCCGTGGCATCAAGGGGAATCTGCGCGGGAAAGTTTCCTGTGAGCACCGGCGGCGCGAGCGGCAAAGCTATGTCAACGGCAATGGTGACCGTGACGTAGCCACGACGAGTGAGACAGTTCGCCGGGTCGGGTGAGCAGACGATCTCTACGGAGGCATCCGAGGGATCGATCCCGTAATTGTCGAGAGCAAATTCGATAGCGCGCTCCGCAGAACTTTCGGCCTCAGCGAGAGTGTCTGCCTGAACGAACACACGCACTGCTTGGCGAGCAGCGCCCTCGGCGGCCAAAGCGCCACCTTGGATCGCAGACATCGTCAGGACCAAATAAACGAGAGGGATGAGCATGATCATTCCCACGGTGATGAACTCAAGGGTTGACGAACCTGCGTCGTCGCCCAGGCTCCCCCATTTGCGTTGAGCGAGCCGGATGACGCTAGCGAACCTGTTCGATGGGGGCAAAGCCAGACACCTCCAAACCGTCGTCAATGCCGATCAAACCGAATAGCGGCAGTGGTGTGCGCACGGTGACAATCACCGAGGGCTGGCCGAGGTGGTTGGTGGCGTTTGCTGTGACGTCGGCGGCATAGCCGGGCGAGAGCGCAGTCGAAATGAGGTCTTGAGAGCGTGCAACACCATCGGCGAGTGAAGTATCGGCGAGTGAAGCGAAGCGCGCACCCTCCGCCGCGGCATCCAACACCGTGTTTCGGATGTGCAGGGCAAGCCCCAACTGGATAACGCTCAGAGTGAGCACCGTCAACAATGCTGATACGAGAACAAACTCGACAATCGCCGAGCCAGTCTCGTCAGCTCGCAGCCGCGCAACGGCCGCGTGGCCCCAAGTGTTTGAGCGCGGTGCGGAGCAAGAGCCGCTAGCAGCGGGGCACACTAGAAGCCTGTTACGCGATCAATCGCCTGTTCGAACACCGAGCTGAGTGCTGGCCCCGCAAGACCCCAAATTATGATCACAAGACCTGCGGTCATCAACGTAATCAGCACCCAGCCCGGCACGTCGCCTCGCTCTGAGTTGAGCGTTCGGGTGCCTCGGGTAAGCCCGCTCGTCAGAATGATTTGAGATGATTTCACTCTGCCATCATTGAGGGAAACACAATTGCTTGCGCGATTTTTCCACAGCTAGTCAGAGCGGGGATCGACCTCGGGCCCGTCCTGTAGACGCTGCACTTCATCTTCAACGATTGCGTCGGCCTGAGCGATGTTGTCTGGCAGGATCAGCCCCTTGTCGGCAAGAATTGCATCCTCTGTTCCCTGCGAGATTCCTCCGCCTGTCTGAACAGCCTTCTTGCGAAGACGATCAAGAGCCGCGCGCAGCGGGTTAGAGGGCTCACGCAGAAGCGGCGCCTCAACTTCGAGGCCGTAGAAATCACCAATGTGGTCGACAAATTGTGCGCGCTGAGCTCGTTCATAGGCCCGTCGCTCCCGGCTAAAGGCGATTACTGTCGCCGCGCACATCATCAACATGACGATACTGAAGGGCAACGCGGAGAGAATTGCTGCGGTCTGCAGGGTTTGAAGGCCACCAGTGATCAGCAAAGCGATCGCCAAGAACGACGCAAGCAGTGCGAAGAAAATCCGTATGCGCTTCGGCGGTTCTGCCGAGCCACCAGTGGCGATCATCGACATCACAAGCGCGCCCGAATCAGCCGAGGTGATGAAGAAGATTCCGATCAGGAGAATCGCACCGAACGTGAGAGCGGTGCCCGCTGGCAATCCGGCGAGCAGGTCGAAGAGAGCCGAGTCGGCATCCACTGACCCGTCAGCGGCAATGAGTCCGCCCTGACCGTAGAGCTCGCGATAGATCGCGTTGCCGCCGAGCACACTGAACCAGAGGAATGTGAGCACGGTGGGAACCAGCATCACACCGCCAACAAATTCGCGCACAGTGCGGCCCTTGGAAACACGGGCGATGAAGACACCAACGAACGGGGCCCACGACATCCACCAACCCCAGTAGAACGTTGTCCAGCCCGCTTGCCACTGTTCGCCAGCATCGCCGGCGTAGGCGCTGACGTTGAAAGCGAGGCCGATGAAGCCTTGGAGGTAGTTACCCATGGACTGCACAAATTCACGGAAAAGGAACGCGGTCGGGCCGACGATCAACAGGAACACAAGCAGCACGGCCGCCAGAAGCAGGTTGGTGGTCGATAACCACTTCATGCCCTTTCCGATACCGGAGACCAGGGAGAGGATCGTGAACGCGACGATAACGACGATGACCATGATCTGGGTGGTCAGGTTCGACTCGGCGACACCGGTCTTTTCAAGACCTGCCGAGATCTGGAGCACACCCAGGCCGAGCGAGGTAGCAACACCAAAGACTGTTCCGACCAACGCAATGACATCGATGAGGTTGCCCCAACCGCCGCGAACTCGCTTGCCGAGCAGTGGCTCCAGGGTCCAGCGGATCGAGATCGGGCGGCCACGACGGTGAATCGCGTAGGCGAGTGCCAGCCCGACGACCACGTAAATCGCCCACGCGTGCACACCCCAGTGCAGGAAGGTTTGGCTCATCGCTTTCTGCGCGAGCTCAATCTCTGTTCCGGTGACGCCGGGTCGCGGGTTTGCGAAATGACTGAGCGGTTCGGCAACACCGTAGAAGACGAGACCGATGCCCATACCGGCAGCGAAGAGGAAGGAGATCCAGGAGATCATCGAGAACTCAGGATCGTCGTCATCCTTACCCAGCTTGATGTCGCCAAATCGGCTGAAGCCGAGCCATAGCGCGAAGGCTACAAAGAATGCCGCGATAAGTACGTAGTACCAGCTGAACGAATTGATGACGCTCGACTGCAAAGTGTCGAACACTGTCTTAGAGATCTTGGGCGCGAGCATAGAGAACGCCGTGATGACGATGATGATGCCTGCGGCCGGCCAGAAGACCCACGGTGCAAGAAACTTCGTTGCTTTAGGCCTCTCCGGTGCACCTGGTTCGGTGGGGAGGGTCGATTCTGCGGTCATGGCAACTCCGATCGCGTGGTTTTGACGCTAATCAGCGTACAGACTCAGGGGACTGCACTCTCACCATTTCCCCGTATTGGCTGTGCCCGCAGCGTGCCTTCCTCGTGGTTGATCCGGTGGCGCTACTGCTCCGATTCGAAGCGATAGCCCAATTGCCAGCGAGCGCTGTCGATGGTGTCGAGGATAGCGACCGTCTCGTCGAGGGCATGCACGGGTGATTCGGTGAGCCCCTGCGCTACATAACCGGCAAGCGCTGTTGCTTGGCAGCTGAGTCCGCGGTGGCCGACAACGCCGGTCTCGTCGTTCCAGCGAATTGATTCCCCGCTGAAGCCGGGCTTCAAAAGAGTGAGGCTACTCGGGGTGAAGAAGGCTCCGCCGACCTGCAGTAGTGCAGCGGTGCCCGCAACGGATGCCGTGATGGGAGTGCGTGCGAGCAATGTTGTGTTGAGTTGGGCTTGAGCCGCGCCCTCGTAGCTGAGAGTAAGGAGGGATTGGGCATCCACCCCGGTCTCGATGAGCGAGCCGACGTTGTGGATGGCGGTTGGGGTACCCAGAATTTGTGAAGCGAAGGCGATCGGGTAGATGCCGAGGTCGAGTAGGGCTCCTCCCCCGCTGGCGAGCGAGCGCACCCGGTGACCTTCAGGAATGTTTTGACCGTGATCGGCGGTGACAAGCTGGATGTCGCCGAGGACGCCGTCGGCGATGAGCTGGGTAATGATGGAGGTTTGAGGCAGGTAGCGGGTCCACATGGCTTCCATGACAAAGACGCCAGCGGCGCGTGCTGCGGCGACAATGTCACGAGCTTCAGCACCGTTCATGGCGAAAGGCTTTTCGATGAGCAGGTGCTTGCCTGCTGCGATTGCCTGCAGCGCGAGGTCGCGGTGTACGTGCTGCTGGGCGGCAATGTAAACAACGTCAACGTCGGGGTTGGCGAGAAGTTCGGTGCAGTCGCCGTAGGCGTTCGCGATGCCCCAAGTGTTGGCAAAGTCTTGGGCACGGTCGAGGCTGCGGGATGCCACGGCGACAAGTTTTTGCTCGGTGTGGGCTTGCACGGCGGCGGCGAACGTCGCGGCGATTCCACCGGGCGCCAGGATGCCCCAGCGCAGTGCCGGCACGGAGTCTGCAGGAGGAATGATTGGGGCTGGGAACGTGGTGGGGAACAATTTCATCCTTGTCGTTGTCGCGCCACCTGCTTACCGCAGGCCTCGACCAGTCTAGAACCCGAGCGTCACTCCAGAACATGGTGCGGTTGCTGTCAAAAAAGTTAGCGAACTGGCTCCGCACCCGGCATGCTTAAGCGGTGACCGACAATAGTGTGCCCGCGATCGTGTCACTCGAGCGCCTGCGAGCCTCGCTCGCTGATGCTGGCTTGACGGTGACTCTTGACGATGTTGCGGTGCAGCGAGAAGCTGCGGCGGCGGCTGTACGTCAAATCGATGATTACATTCGCCCACGGCTTGCCGATCTTGATGCTCCTCTTCTTGCGGTGGTCGGTGGGTCGACGGGCGCGGGTAAATCGACGATCGTGAACGCCCTACTCGGTGTCGCGACGACGCGTGCCGGCGTAATCCGTCCCACCACTCGTCAACCCATTCTTGTTCATGCTCCCGTTGATGCCGGGTGGTTTGCGAGCGACCGAATTTTGCCGGGGCTCGCGCGCGTGCGCGGGCGAATTAGTGCCCCAGGCACGCCAGCGTCGAGTGCGGGAGATGCGCCCGAAAAGTCGCGCATCGGCGAGCTCATGCTGCTTGAGCATGAAAGTGTTCCCCGTTCACTCGCGATTATTGATGCACCGGACATCGACTCGGTCGCAGACGAAAATCGCGCCCTCGCCTCGCAATTGTTGGCTGCTGCCGATTTGTGGCTGTTTGTCACGACCGCCAATCGCTACGCCGATGCGGTGCCGTGGCGACTACTCGAAAGCGCCGCAGCACGATCGATCACCGTGGGCATCGTGCTCAACCGCGTGCCGCCGGGAGCTGTTGCTGAGGTGTTGCCCGATCTGCGCGAAATGCTCGCTGAGCGTGGTCTTTCCGATGCTCCTGTGTTCTCTATTGACGAGCAGCCGCTCGACGAACTCGGAATGCTTCCCGCTGGTGCCGTCGCCGGTGCGCGCGCTTGGCTCGAGGGAATCGCCAGCGACCGCGAAGCCCGCACGCGCATCGCTGCCCGCACCCTGAGCGGCGCGATCACTGACCTCGACCGTCACGTGAGGCTCATTGCGGATGCCCGGCAGCAGCAACTCGACTGGCTCGACTCCGTGCATGCTGCCGCCGCTGCGCACTATGAGACCGCAATCAAGGCCGTGGACGAAGCTACTCAGAACGGCGCACTGATGCGCGGTGAGGTGCTGGCACGCTGGCAAGACTTCGTAGGAACCTCCGACTTCTTTCGCAAAGTTGATTCGTGGTTCTCGCGCACCCGCGACAAAGCGACCGCCTGGATTACGGGCAAGCCGAGCCCTGTTGTCGAGGTCGAGACCCAGATCGAGACGGGATTGCAGGCTGTCATCGCTGACCAGGCCGGGCGGGCGGCTGCGGCTGTGTGGGCCGATCTTGAGCGCAGCGCTCCTGGTCGCTCGATCGCGGAGCAGCATCCGACGCTGTCAGCTGAGAGCCCGGAACTGCGTCAGGCCACGACGTCGATGATTCGGGAGTGGCAGGGCGCGCTGATGCAGCTCATTCATGACAATGCGGGCAACAAGCGCATCCGGGCACGCGTGCTTTCGCTCGGCCTGAATGTCGTAACGGTTGCGCTCATGATTGTCGTGTTTGCGTCAACCGGTGGCCTGACGGGTGGCGAGATTGCGATCGCCGGCGGTTCTGCTGTGCTCGGTCAAAAACTGTTGGAGACCGTCTTCGGCGAGGATGCCGTGCGTCACCTTGCGAGCCAGGCCCGCCTCGATCTGCAGGAGCGTGTGCGCGCCCTCTTCGATACCGAGATCGCGCGAGTGGATGCGGCGATGGAACCTCTCCGTTTCGGTGCGGACCCCGCAACCTTGCGACGCGAATCGCAGGTGCTCATCGACGACGTGGCGCGCGCGGCGAGGAACGACTCGTGAGCGCCGCCAAGCCGAGCCTCGACGAGCGCGTGGCCGCTCTGCGCACCGTGGCTGATGCCGGGGTCGGCCGTATACCCTCCGATCTGCTGGATGACGCCCGCGCACTGTTGCAGCAAGCCGAGGAGCGGCGCTCGCGCTCATCCGAACACACTGTGGTTGGCGTTTTTGGTGCAACTGGTTCAGGAAAATCAAGTCTCGTGAATGCGCTCGTCGGCGCAGAAGTGGCGGTCGCTCATGTGCGCCGCCCGACTACCTCGCAACCCCTTGCCGTGCTGTGGGATGCCGCGGGTTCTGCCGACCTGCTCGACTGGCTTGAGATTCGCGAGCGTGTTGAGCGCCCCACTCCGATTGACCCGCGCGCCAGCAAGCTCGTGCTCGTCGATCTTCCCGACGTCGACTCGGTCGAGGCCGGCAATCGTGCCGTCGCCGAACGACTAGCCGGCCAAGTGGATGCCCTGATCTGGGTTGTTGACCCGCAAAAGTATGCCGACGACGTGTTGCACGCTCAGTTCATTGCGCCTCATGCCCGTCATGCTGCGGTCACTCTGGTCGTGCTCAATCAGGTGGATCTGTTGAGCGCGGATGATCGTGTCGCTGTCGTAAAGTCGCTGCAAGCGATTGTCGAACGGGATGGCCTCCCCCGTGCCCGGGTGTTGCCGGTGAGCGCCCGCACGGGTGAAGGTATTGATGCTTTGCGCGCCGCGATCGGTGACCTTGCCGCGTCGAAGGCGGTGCGGGATGCGCGGCTGAGCGCTGACGTGCAAACTCTTGCCGCCCGCATTGACGACCCCGGCACCCCGCAGAAGGTGAGCGCGAAGAGCACGGCCCGCCTGCGCGACGAGGTCGGCACCGCTGCCGGTGTCGATCTCGTGGCATCCGCTGTTGCACGCTCGTATCGCAAGCGTTCCGGGCAGGCGACGGGCTGGCCGCTCGTGTCGTGGATTGGTCGCTTGCGCGCTGATCCGCTCACCCGGCTGGGTCTTGGCCCGAAGCGTCGCGGCGATGACCCCGATGTTCACCGCACAAGCATGCCGCTGCTCAGCGCCGGCGCCCAGGCTCGGATGTCGATGGCCGTGCGTACCTTCACCGACGAAACCGTAGCCAGCGTTTCGCCCCCGTGGCGGGCTGCCGCCCGCGCCACCGCGGAGCAGACTCTCGATGCTCTGCCCTCGACTCTCGATCTCACGATCGCTCGCACCCCCCTGCCCGCGAAGGGTTCCTGGTGGTGGGTGCTGGTCGGCATCGTGCAGTGGATCGCCGTTGTTATCGGATTGGGCGGAGCCCTGTGGTTGGTCGGTGCGGCGCTGTTGCCCACGTTTGGCTTGCCGGCATTCCCGCTCCCTGCCGTTCAGGAAGGTCCGTTGGCAGGTTGGGCGATACCGGCGTTATTGCTAATTGCGGCGGTACTGATCGGCATCGTGCTTGGCTTGCTTTCGGCGGCGCTCAGTGCCCTGACTGCCGGTGGCCGCCGCCGCCGTGCCCGCCGTCGCCTTCTCGCTTCTGTTGACGAGGTTGTGCAGCGGGATGTTGTGGCTCCCGTGGTCGCGGCTCTTGAGCAGGCGCGTGCGGTGTCGGCCGCGCTGCAGATCGCGCGGCGCTAGAACCCGACCTGCAACACGAAGATGCCGGGGAAAATCGCGAACGCGATCGTGATAGGCAAGATAAGGAACACGAGCGGGAAGAGCATCGCGACCTCCTTCTTGCCGGCAAGCTCGAGCAGTTCGCGCTTGGACTCTTCGCGAGCATCCTGCGCCTGAGCTTGCAGCACTTCTGATAGAGGGGAGCCACGATCGAGCGCGCCCAGAACCTGGTCGACACAGCGCGCAAACGGTGGGAGTTCGAGCTCGCGCGAAAGCGCACCCAACGTTTCGCCGAACGGGAGTCCCGTGTTCACGGACGCCACAACGCGGGCGAGTTCGCGCGAAAGCTCGCCGCCACTGACCTGCGAAACGCGGCGCACGGCATCCAGAATTCCCTCACCAGCAGAGAGGCTCAATGCGAGGAACTCAAGCACTACTGGCAACTCGGAGGTGAGACGACGGATGCGGTTCTTCGCAGATCGCTGAAGAAGATAATCGCGCACCGTGATTCCGACAACGCCACCAACCACCACCAGCACCGCCTGCGCGACAAGGGGAACCTGCTGCGCGTTCGCGACTGTCACGTCGAAGACGACCCCCAACAGTGCACCGCCGAGCACCGCAAGTAGTTGCTGTGAGCGATAAGTTTCGACGCTCATCTCAGAACCGGCCTGACGCAGACGTCGCGCAATAAGATCGCCACCGCCAGCGACTGACGCCAAACTGCTGCGCAACCAGCGAACCGCAGGGACGAACAGCACCCCCAAGACAGGAAGTGGACCGATCGAGCGCGGGGCGACATGCTCGCGGGCGCCCGCCGAAACGTCGATCACATACGGGGCAACACGGTTTGCGAGTGTCGGCCGACTGAGACGCGGGATGAGACTGAGAATCGACCACAGGCCAAGCCCGCCGGCGATGCCAACAACGATGGCCCAGGCGAGAGAGTCGCTCATGCGAACCACCTCGGCTGCTCGGGAAGTCGGCCGATGCCCGCCATGATTCGGTAGGCAAGAACGGACAGCGCAAGCCCAGCGACTATGAGCGCGATTCCTCCCGTTGAGTTGTAGGCGAGAGCAGCCTCAGGACGGGTGGTGAGCAGAAACAGAACAACCCATGGCGCCGCCAGCCCAAGGCGGGCCGCGTTCATTACCCACGACTGGCGCGCCTCGATCTCGGATCGGATCGCCGCCTCCTGGCGCAAATACACGCTCAAGCTTCGCAAGACGTTGGTGAGTTCACTTCCTCCGACCTCGCGTGACATCCGCAAGGTTTCGAGGATGCGGTCGGCAACGGGATCGGCGAGCGCCACCTTCAATTCGTCGACAGCGATGGAGAAATTGCCGGTCGTTCGATAGCGCTGAGAGAAGGACACGAATGCGCTGCGCGTCACCGCTGGGCCGGTCTGCGCCAGTGTCATGAGGCTGTCGGGGAGGGCAAGCCCCGATCGCACAGCCGAAACCAGCTGATCAACTACGTCTGGCCATACAACCCGGGTTGCTCGACGTCGAACCCGCGCACGCCAACTGATTGCGAGCGTTGGCGCTACGAGCGCGGTTGCCGCGGCACAGACCACGACAGCAAGAACTGTAGTGAGCACAAGCGTGAGCGCGCCAACCGCCAGCGCGAGCACAAGAGAAACGATCACGACCACGGCGGGGCTTGTTGTGGGGAGCCCCGCCTGTACGAGTCGTTCTCGCATCCGGCGAGACCACGCTGAACGTTCACGCGCTTGGCGTTCGCGGCGTGCCGGCCACATAAAGGTCGCAGCGATCAGCACTGTGCCCACCGAGAGCGTGATGCCAAGCAGGAGACTCACGCGACTGCCGTCAACAACAGCGAAACGGGGTCGGTTCCGGCAGCATGGAATTTGGCTAACCGCGCCGGAATTGCACCGGTGTGGACGAGCGTGCCCTGTACCGTGCGAAAGAGAGCCATGCTTTCGACCGCCCCTTCGCTAACTTCACCACTGAGCGACGCGATCTCAACAACCCGCCTAGTGCCCTGTGATGTCAGCTCGCAGTGCACGACGACATCCACAGAGCTGGCAACGGTGGGTACGACAAAGCTGGAGTCGATGTTGCGGCCGGCGAGCAGGGGCAGGGTGCACAGCTTGACGAGCGCTTCGCGAGCACTGTTGGCGTGGATGCTCGACATCCCCGGCAGCCCACTATTGAGAGCGATGAGGAGGTCGAGAGACTCGGCATCGCGCACTTCGCCGACGACGAGCCGGTCGGGGCGCATCCGCAACGCTTCTTTGATGAGGCGCCGCAGACTGATCTCACCGGTTCCTTCGAGGCTGGGCTGACGGCACTGCATACCGACGCTGTCGCGACTAGGAACGCTCAGCTCGAACGTCTCCTCAACCGTCACGACTCGTTCGTTGGGCCGCCCGGCAGCAAGCAGCGCATTGAGCATTGTGGTCTTACCGCTCTGCGTAGCACCAGACACCACAATGTTTTGGCCAGACAACACGCACAGTCGCAAATAGTCGGCGGCATGCTGGGTGAGGCTGCCGAGTTCGACCAAACGATCAAGGTCGCGGATGTGTTTGCTGAACTTGCGTACGTTCACCGCCCAGTGTTTGCGAGTGACATCGGGAATGACCACGTGCAGTCGCGAACCATCAGGCAGCGAGGCATCAACAAACGGAGAACTAAGGTCAACACGGCGACCGGAGGTTTGCAGCATCCGCTCGACGAGGTCTCGAACTTGAGAGTCAGTGAGGCGGATGCCCGTGAACTCGGGAACCCCGTTGCGGGCAACAAAGATCTGCTCGGGTCCGTTAATCCAGAGCTCCTCAACGGTGTCATCGTCAAAGAACGGCTGGAGCGGACCGTACCCGGTCAGCGCAGCTACCACCTCGCGGGCAGCCTGCGCCTCGTCCCCGAGCAACGGCACTGAACCACCAAGAGCACGCTCGCTGTAACGCCGCACCTCATCGCGAACGTAACGCGAGGCAAGTTCGCTG
This sequence comes from Rhodoglobus sp. G.S.23, assembly GCF_056675935.1. Lineage (NCBI taxonomy): Bacteria > Bacillati > Actinomycetota > Actinomycetes > Micrococcales > Microbacteriaceae > Rhodoglobus > Rhodoglobus sp. G.S.23. The sequence continues at coordinate 984,546 of NZ_CM155237.1, read as the reverse complement.
TCGCGCGAGAGGTCAACCCCGTCACGACGTACACGTTGGCGAACCTGATCGGCGATGGTCGCCAGAGCGTTAGACATGCTCATATTGTGTCGAGCGGGCGCGAGAACGCCTTCCCGTTGTCCACAGGAACCATTGCGGGGAGGCAGATCGGCAGCGCTCCTATTGTTGATATGATGATTCCATCAAGTCATCAAGCAAAGACGAGGAACGCAGCATGGATCTTCTCGATGAGCGCAGGCCGCTCTACGAAATCAAAGCGAATCTCTTCAAGGGGCTCGCGCATCCGTACCGTATTCGTGTGCTCGAAATCTTGTCGAGCACCGACGAAGCGTCGGTCACCATGATGCTCGTCGATACGGGGCTCGAAGCATCCCACCTCTCCCAACATCTTTCGGTGCTGCGCCGCTACGGCCTCGTCGTCTCCGAACGCCGCGCCAGCGTCGTTTACTACCGTCTCGCGCTCCCCCAGATCGCCGAACTACTGCGCGTAGCCCGCGTGCTCCTCAGCGAGATCCTCACCGATGCCGGCAGCCAACGCGGGCTCGTCGAAAGCCTTCCCGCGATTCCGGATGCCCGATGAAGCGCTCGTGGCGCACACTGCTCCCCAGCCTGAGCGACTACCGCGAACTGCGCACGAGCTGGCGCGGCGACCTGCTCGCCGGAGTCACCGTCGGCATCGTCGCGCTCCCCCTCGCGCTTGCCTTCGGGGTGAGCTCCGGAGTCGGCGCCGAAGCCGGACTCATCACGGCCATCGTCGCCGGCCTCGTCGCTGCCGTCTTCGGCGGCTCCAACATCCAAGTTTCCGGCCCCACCGGCGCAATGGTCGTCGTGCTCGCGCCGATCGTCGTCAGCCAAGGCGTGGAAGCGGTCGCGATCGTCACCCTGCTCGCGGGCATCATCGTCGCGATCGCCGGCGTGCTGCGGCTTGGACGCACCGTCAGCTACATCCCCTGGCCCGTCATCGAAGGCTTCACCGTTGGCATCGGCATCATCATCTTTCTGCAACAACTACCATCCGCGCTCGGCACCGAAGGCACAGACCACCCCACCAACGTCATCCTCGCCGCTGGGGCCTTCATCGCCGCCGCCGAATGGCCCGCCGCCCTCATACCCCTCGCCGTCGTCGCCACCGTGATCGCGATCATGCTGCTGCTCTCACGAATCAGCGGACGCCTGCCCGCATCATTCATCGCCATCGCGGTCGTCACGATCGCCGCTCAAGCCCTCAACCTTCCGCTGGCGACCATCGGCGAACTTCCCGCCTCGCTGCCCGCACCCTCCGTGCCCTCGTTCAACTTCGACCTCACCACCCTCATCGGGCCCGCGTTTGCCGTCGCCGCCCTCGCCGCCATCGAATCGCTACTCTCCGCCCGCGTCGCCTCGAGCATGTCCGACACTGGGCCATACAACGCCGACCGCGAACTCGTTGGCCAAGGTCTGGCATCCGTTGCCTCCAGCTTCTTTGGTGGGATGCCGGCCACCGGCGCCATTGCCCGCACCGCCGTGAACGTGCGGTCTGGCGGTCGCACTCGCCTTTCTGCTGTCGTGCATGCTCTCGCGCTGCTCGTGGTCGTGTACCTCGCCGCTCAGGTCGTCGCGGTCATCCCTCTAGCCGCGCTCTCGGGTGTCCTCATGGCCACCGCCGCCCGCATGGTCTCGCCCACCCTCATAAAAACGATGCTGCGAACCGGCAAATCTGAAGCCGCCGTCTTCGTTATCACCGGTGTGATCACCGTGAGCTTCGACCTCATCATTGCCGTCGGAATCGGCATTGCCGCCGCTGCCTTCTTCGCCCTCCGAGCGATGAGCAAAGCCAGTGGCGTTCACCGCGAAGAACTGCCCGGCTCCCCGGAACCCGGCGACGAACGCATCGCCCTCTTCCGCATCGACGGCTCGCTCTTCTTCGGAGCAGCAGAACGCCTCATCGATCGCATCAACGAACACGAAGGACTCGAAGTCGTCATCGTGCGCCTCTCACAACTGCACCTCATCGATGCCACCGGAGCGCACACCCTCACGGAGCTCATCACCGCCCTCGAAAAGCGCGGCGTGACCGTGATCATCAAAGGCATCCGCCCCGAACATCTCGATGTGCTCAGGCGGCTCGGCGTCATCCGCTCCCTACGCCACCCGAATCACCTGTTCGAAGAGCTCACGCCCGCGATCGAACACGGCCGCTCACACATTCGGCGCGCCATGCTCTCCCCGTAGGCTCGCGCCCTACTTCAGCGCCGGGGTCACCTTGGTCTTAGCCACGTCAGACACCCACAACCCACTGTCTTTCACGATGCGTTCTTGAGTGTCATAGTCGACGCGAACAATGCCGAACCGTTTTGAGTAGCCGTAGCCCCACTCGAAGTTGTCGAGCAGCGACCACACAAGGTAGCCCTGCAGATTCACCCCACGCTCGATAGCGCGATGGGCTGCAGTGAAGTGCCGGTTGAGATAGTCGACCCGCTCGGGATCATGCACCCGACCATCCGTCACCTCATCATCGAACGCGGCACCATTCTCGGTGATCATGAGGGGAAGATCAGGGAAGCGTTCGCCGAGATCGACCAACAACTCTTCGAGACCATCGGGCGCAATATTCCACCCCATCGCGGTATACGGGCCCGGCTGCTCAAGGAACTCGACATCTCTGCTGCCAGGCCACGGTGATCCGCCCATATCTTTGTGACCGTCATTGTTGCTACGCACCGTCAAGCCGTCCCACATCTTCACCGTAACGGTGGAGTAATAGTTGACGCCCAAGAAGTCGAGAGGCTGGTGGATGCTCTCCACATCGCCCGCGTGAACGAACGACCAATCGGTTACCTCACTCGTGTCAGCAATGAGGTCATCGTCGTACCGGCCAAGCAACATGGGGCTCGTGAACGCACGATTGGCGAGAGCATCGATGCGACGGGTCGCTTCGGCATCCCCGCCCCGAATCACATGGAAGTTCAGAGTCGCCGACACCTCGGGCGAATTAGTAGCGGCAGCACGGATGCGCGGAACCGCTAAACCGTGCGCCAAGTTGAGGTGGTGAACCGCGGCGAGCGCATCGGCGCCATCCATGCGGCCAGGAGCATGCGCACCCGAACCGTAGCCGAGATACGCCGAGCACCACGGCTCGTTCAGAGTTGTCCAGGTGTGTACGCGATCGCCAAGCGCTGTCGCCGCGAGTTCTGCGTAGTCCGCAAACCGCAGCGCCGTGTCACGCTCGGGCCAGCCACCCTCATCTTCAAGCTCTTGGGGAAGATCCCAGTGATACAGGGTGGCAATGGGGCGGATGCCGCGGCTCAACAATCCATCGACAAGTCTCGAGTAGAACGACACTCCCTCAGGGTTTATCGCACCGGAGCCTCCGGGCTGAAGGCGCGGCCAAGAGATCGAGAAACGGTAGGCGTCGAGTCCCATCTCCGCCATGAGATCGAGGTCAGTCTCGAAACGGTAGTAGTGATCGTCGGCGACATCGCCGGTGTCACCGTTCCACGTCTTGTCCGGTGTGTGACTAAAGGTGTCCCAAATTGATTCAGTGCGACCGCCATCACGAGCGGCACCCTCCACTTGGTAGGCCGCCGTTGCTGATCCGACAATGAAGTTCGGCGGAAACACGAGGCCACTATCGCGGTAATCAGGATTCATGGAACAACCCTAAGCCTCAGGCCCGCCAAAAAGGCAAACGTTTACACCGCAGAAGGATCGTCCAGGAGGGGCGCAAAGGCGAGTTCGGCGGCACCGATCATCAGTAGGTCTGCTCCGAGCTGCGCTGGAACGATTTTTACTCCCTCGAATGATGCCTCAAGCGCTTGCGAACCTACACGTTCAATGAGGAACTCGGGATCGGCCGAGAAAATGGATGCCAAGAAACCACCAAGCACGATGACTTCGGGATTGAGAACGTTGACAGCGTTTCGCAGCGAGGTGCCGAGCGAAAGCAATTGGCGACGCACAAGCGCACTGACTACAGGGTCGGTGGATTCGCGCAGAGCCGCATCGAAGGTTTCGGAGTCAACATTGGTCAGGCCGAGAGCGTGCACGAGATCCGCCCGGTTCACCTCCGTCTCAAGGGTCCCCTCTTCACGCGTTCCCGTTTCGGTGGCACTGTTCACCACACGCACATGACCGAACTCTCCCGCATAGCCGGCACGGCCTGTCAGCGGGAGTCCGCCGCTGATAATGCCGCCACCAATACCGCTAGCACCACCGTTGAGGTAGATCAGATCAGAAATTCCGCGACCGGCACCATAAATGTGTTCCGCGAGCGCACCAACGCTGGCATCGTTCGCGGTCCAGACGGGGTAGCCGGTTGCTGCAGCCAGAAGCTGGCTAACTGGCTCATCCCGCCATTCCAAGTGAGGTGCCCACCGCACCAAACCGTCTTCGACGCGAACCAAACCGGGAGCAGCAACACCAATGCCGACCACCCGACCGGCAGTCTCGTATCCACCTTTGAGGCTCTCGATGATGACACTTGAGATCTTCACGAACTCAGTCACCGTTGATGGCGTGTCTGTTTCATAGCGGATGCGCTTGAGTAGTGTGCCGTCGAGGCCAACTACTCCAACGGTGATGGCATCGACCTCGGGGTTGATCGCAATCGCGACGGTGCGAGCATCCGCGTTCACCATCGGCGATGGACGACCAACCTGACGCGTGGGATCAGGTTCGCTTTCGTAGGCAAGCCCCAGTTCGCTCAATTCGGCTACAAGAGCCGCGATTGTTGAGCGGTTCAGCCCGGTTTGCGATGTCAGCTGCGACCGCAATTGCGCCCCGCGATGGAGGAGGGTGAGCACGCGTGACAGATTGTGGCGCCGAGTGCGATCGCCCTTGCCACCGGTGCCGCCTGACGGCGGCAGAGAGTTACTGTTCACGGGCTGATCCACTCGGTTAGCAACGAATACGTGCGACTAAGCCTAGCGACGTCCCGCGCGACGCTTGCTCATGACATCGAAAGCGACGGCGAGCAACAGCACGAGTCCCTTGATGGCCTGCTGCCACGCGGCATCCACGGAAAGAATTGACAAGCCCATATTGAGCACGCCCATGATGAGCGCCCCAATGACAGCACCGATGACTGTTCCGACACCACCGGTCACGGCAGCACCACCGATGAAGACTGCAGCAATTGCATCGAGTTCGAAGTTTTGCCCGGCAGACGCAACTGCGCCACCGGCCCGGGCTGTTGTGACGACCCCGGCAAGTCCAGCCAGCACGCCCATGTTCACGAAGACGAAGAAGTTAATCCACGAGGTCTTCACGCCGCTCATTTGGGCGGCGAACAAGTTTCCCCCGATCGCATACACGTGACGGCCGAACACCGTTTGATTGAGCACAAAAGTGAACAGCAGGATGAGCACAGCCAGAATGATCAGGATGATCGGTGTGCCGCGGTAGGCCGACAGCTGGAACGTCAGCGCGATAATGGCGACCGCAGCGATAACATTCTTAGCCCAGAACGAGATCCCGCTCTCGACCGGCAATTCGAGGCGGCGCTGTTTTGCGCGGTTGCGCAACTGCTGACCGATGAGCAACGCCGCAGCGAGAACACCGAGCAGAATCGTGAGGATGTCGCGATCACCACGCCCCTCACCGATCGTGCCAAACAGCTCAGGCAACCAGCCGCCACCAATAGCGTTGAACTCGCTGGGAAGAGCATTGATCGTTCCACCGGTCAGAAAGACCAGGGTGAGGCCGCGGAAGAGGAGCATGCCGGCCAGCGTCACAATGAAGGCTGGGATGCCGACGAAGGCAACCCAGAACCCTTGCCACGCGCCGACAGCAGCCCCCAAGAGAAGCGCGAGGATTACAGCGCCCCACCAGGGAAGCCCCCACTGGGTCATCGAGATCGCTGAGACCGCACCGACCATGGCAACCAGCGAACCGACCGAGAGGTCGATGTGGCCGGCGATGATCACGATCACCATGCCTACAGCAAGGATGAGGACGTAGGCGTTCTGCTGGATCAGGTTGTTGATATTACCGGGCAGCAGCAGCCGGCCATCCGTAAGCACTTGGAAGAGTAGGACGATTACGGCGAGTGCCGCAAGGATGCCGTACTGCCGAAGGTCGATCTGAACTTTGGGTCGCTTGCGGGCTTTAGTGGTGTCGCTCATCGGGTTAGTCCTTTCCCGCGGTCATCAAGTGCATGAGTCGTTCTTGGGTTGCTTCGGCGCGATCGACCTCGCCAGTGATTGTGCCCTCGGAGATCGCATAGATGCGGTCACACAGCCCGAGGAGTTCCGGGAGTTCAGACGAGATCACGACGACCGCTTTGCCCTGCGATGCCAAGTCGTTGATGATTCCGTAGATCTCGTATTTGGCACCGACATCGATTCCTCGCGTCGGTTCGTCGAGGATCAGGATGTCGGGGCCAGAGAACATCCACTTGCTCAGGACAACCTTTTGCTGGTTTCCGCCAGACAGGTTTCCCGAAAGCACAGAGACATTGGGAGTCTTGATGTTCATTTGTCCGCGGTAGCCCTCTGCCACCTTGTTTTCAGAGAAGCGGTCAACGATTCCCCAGCGCGAGATTTTCGATAGCGCTGCAGCCGAAATGTTGACGGCGATGCTGCCGATCAGATTGAGGCCGAAGTGTTTGCGATCTTCGGTGGCATAGGCAATTCCGTGGCGAATTGCTTCGCTGACAGTCTTGACCGAAATCTCGGCACCCTTTTTATAGGCAGTGCCGCTGATATGGCTGCCGTAGGACCGCCCGAAGATACTCATGGCCAACTCGGTGCGGCCAGCCCCCATCAGGCCGGCAAAACCAACGATCTCTCCGGCTCGAACCGAGAATGATGCGTTCTCGACCACCTTTCGAGTCGTATCGACCGGATGATGCACCGTCCAGTTCTCCACCCGAAACAACTCTTCGCCAATCTCTGGCGTGTGCGGCGGGAACATGCTGTCGAGGTCACGCCCGACCATTGCGCGGATGATTCTGGCTTCCGAAGCATCCTGTTCATCCATCGCGAATGTCTCGATCGTCTTGCCGTCGCGAATGATCGTGACTTTGTCCGCAATGTTGCGAATCTCTTTGAGCTTGTGCGAAATGATGATGCACGTGATGCCTTGACCGCGCAGGCTGCGAATGAGATCGAGTAGATGCGCAGAGTCTTCATCGTTGAGAGCCGCCGTCGGCTCATCCAGAATCAACAGCTTGACCTTCTTGGAGAGCGCTTTGGCGATCTCCACGAGTTGCTGCTTGCCGACACCAAGTTCAAGAACCCTCGTGCTTGGCTGCTCGTCGAGACCGACGCGGGCGAGTAAGAGCGTTGCTTCGCGATTGGTCTTGGCCCAGTCGACAACGCCCCTGGTGGCGATCTCATTGCCGAGGAATATGTTTTCCGCGATAGAGAGGTAGGGACTCAACGCGAGTTCCTGATGGATGATGACGATGCCGTCGTGTTCAGAGTCATTGATCGACTTGTACGCGGTTTCGTGGTTTTCGAAGGTGATGCTGCCGTCATAGCTGCCCGCGGGGTAGACCCCACTGAGCACCTTCATAAGGGTTGATTTTCCGGCGCCGTTTTCGCCGCAAATAGCGTGAACGTGCCCGCGCTCGACCTCGAGGCTGACGCCGTCGAGTGCGCGGACTCCGCCGCTGAAGTCTTTGGTAATCGTGTTCATGCTGAGGATTGCAGTCATGATTAGCTCCGCTCGCAGTGACTTTCAGGGGACGGCAACTGCGCCGTCCCCTGATCGTCGAATCGTATTGCTTCTGACTCAGTGCGGGCTAGAGTCCTACGTCTGACGCCTTGAGGAAGCCGGAGTCAATGAGCTTGGACTGAACGTCATCCTTGACTACAACCTCAGGAGTGATGAGGAACGAAGGAACAACCTTTTCACCGTTGTCGTACGTTTCGGTGTCGTTGATCTCAGGCTCATCGCCGTTGAGGATTGCTTCGACAAATCCGAAGACAACCTTGCCGAGTTCACGGGTGTCTTTCCAGACTGTCATCGACTGCTCACCGGCGAGGATGTTGACCACGCTGGCTTTGTCACCGTCTTGACCTGTCAGCAGGGGCCAGTCGTCGCCGACCGTGTAGCCAGCGCTACGAAGTGAAGCTGCGATGCCTTGCGCCAAGCTGTCGTTCGGGGAGAGAACGACGTCGATCTTGTCTCCACCGGTGTAGAACGATGCAATGCGGTTGTCGAGCTCGGCCTGAGCCGAGTCTGACTTCCAGCCGAGGATTCCGATGCTTGCCCAGTCGTCATTGCTGGCGGGCGACTTACCGGAGGGAACAACCAACTGTCCGCTCTCGACGTAGGGAAGCAGAACATCCCAGGCACCGGAGAAGAAGAACTTCGCGTTGTTGTCGTCGGGGCTGCCGGCGAAAGGCTCGAGATTGAATGGACCTGCGCCATCAGCCAATCCGAGCTGTGCCTCGATGAATTCACCCTGGAGCTGGCCCACCTTGTAGTTGTCGAATGTTGCGTAGTAGTCAACGTCGGGCGTTCCATTAATGAGACGGTCGTAGGCGATGACGGTGATGTCTTGCGCCTTGGCGTCTGCAAGCACGGGGGCAAGCAGCTTTCCGTCAATCGCGGCGATGACAAGAACGTCGACGCCAGAAGCAATCTGGTTCTGAATCTGGCTAATCTGAGTGTCAGCCTTGTCGTCTGCATACTGAAGGTCTGCAGAGTAGCCGGCATCTTCGAGCTGAGCCTTGAGGCCCTCGCCGTCATTGATCCAGCGTTCGAGGCTTCGCGTCGGCATCGAAATTCCGACGCTGCCGAGGTTGTCGCCGCCGGCGCCTGAGCCACCGCTGCTGCAGGCAGCGAGCCCGAGTGCCATCACAGTCGCCGCTGCGACCGCAATTATCTTCTTCATTGACATCGTGTTGTCCCTTTCGAATGTGATTGCCGTACAAGAGCCGGAAGCACTGCGAGTGTTGCCGGCAGAGGGCCGAGCGTGTTCCTCGCGAAAGGGAGGGTGTCGCATCGGTTGCCCGAGGCGTGCGTTACTTCGTTGTATCGCGAGGGCTGCGCTGGGCACCCCTTTTGTTGACATTGAGAACATATATGGGTTTACGGGTTGAACGCAACATCAATTCCGAAAATCGCATAACAATTCGCTGTTAACCGCAGTAGTCGCCGAGTGTTGAGCATGCGAGCTCCACATTGACGCAATGGCTTCACCCCAGTAAGTTGTTACAAATAACTTATTGCCACAGTCGTCAACGGAGATCAAAAATGTCTACACAACCAACCCCAGCCGACAAGTTCTCCTTCGGGCTCTGGACAATCGGCTACAACGGCGCAGATCCGTTCGGCGGCCCCACCCGTGCCCCCCTCGATGTTGTGCACGCTGTCGAGAAGCTCGCCGAATTGGGCGCCTACGGCCTCACATTCCACGACGACGATCTCTTCGACTTCGGAACAACCGACGCCGAGCGCCAAAAACAGATTGACCGCCTCAAGCAGGCCCTCAGCGACACCGGGATGATCGTTCCGATGGTCACAACCAACCTCTTCAGCGCCCCCGTCTTCAAAGACGGCGGCTTCACTTCCAACGACCGCGGTGTTCGTCGCTTCGCAATGCGCAAAGCAATGCGTCAACTCGAACTCGGCGTTGAACTCGGCGCCAAAACCTTCGTCATGTGGGGCGGACGCGAAGGGGCAGAGTACGACTCCGCCAAGAACGTGCGTGCCGCGCTCGAGCGCTACCGCGAAGCCCTCAACCTCTTTGGCGACTACGTCACAGAAAAGGGCTACGACATCCGCTTCGCTATCGAGCCCAAGCCCAACGAGCCACGCGGCGACATCTTGCTGCCCACAGTTGGTCACGCGATGGCCTTCATCGAAACCCTCGAGCGCCCAGAACTGTTCGGAGTGAACCCCGAAGTTGGGCACGAGCAAATGGCTGGATTGAACTTTACGTCGGGCATCGCCCAGGCGCTTTACCAAGACAAGCTCTTCCACATCGATCTCAACGGCCAACGCGGAATCAAGTACGACCAAGACCTCGTCTTCGGCCACGGCGACCTCCACAACGCGTTCTCGCTCGTCGACCTGCTCGAAAACGGTGGGCCAAACGGTGGCCAGAGCTACACCGGTCCCCGCCACTTCGACTACAAGCCGAGCCGTACCGAAGATGAAACCGGTGTGTGGGATTCCGCAGCAGCCAACATGCGAACCTACCTGTTACTCAAGGAGCGTGCCGCGGCATTCCGCGCCGACCCTGACGTTCAAGAAGCACTGGTCGCAGCGCGCGTCTTCGAGCTCTCGGAGAACACTCTCGGCGAGAATGAAAGCTATGACGACCTGCTCGCCGACCGCGCATCGTACGAAGACTTCGACACCGATGCCTACTTCAATGGCAAAGGCTTCGGCTTTGTGCGCCTTCAGCAGCTGGCGACCGAACACCTCATGGGTGCCCGCTAAATGACGCTCGTCGCGGGGGTTGACTCGTCAACCCAGTCCTGCAAAATTGTGATCGTGGATGCCCTGACCGGAGCGCTCGTCCGCTCCGGTCGCGCGTCTCACCCCGCAGGCACCGAAGTTGATCCCGAATATTGGTGGTCGGCCCTCCGCGACGCAATTTCGGATGCCGGAGGCCTCGAGGACGTCTCCGCGATTTCGGTCGGTGGACAGCAGCATGGCATGGTCGTTCTGGATGCCGCCGGCCGCGTCATCCGCCCCGCCCTGCTGTGGAATGACACTCGCTCTGCTGCTGCCGCCAACACCCTCAGTTCGGAGTTCCCCGATCTTACCGAGCGCACAGGCTCCGCGCCGGTCGCATCGTTCACGTCAACGAAACTGCGCTGGTTGCGCGATAACGAGCCGGAGAATGCCGCTCGTGTTGCGGCGGTCTGCTTACCCCACGATTGGCTAACCTGGCGCTTGCGCGGTTTCGGCCCCGAGAATGCCGACCTGACCCAACTGACCACTGACCGATCAGATGCCAGCGGAACGGGCTATTTCAGCTCGGTGACGAACGAGTACGACGACGAGGTGCTCACCGCTGCCCTTGGTCGCGGCATGGCAGCCGATGGGGTGGTACTGCCCCGCGTCATTGCCCCAGGTGAGCCTGCTGGAACCGTGGCAGGAACTGCGACCCAGATTGCGTGCGGAGCTGGCGACAATGCCGCGGCCGCACTGGGGCTTGGCGCACGCGCCGGGGATGTCGTCGTCTCCATCGGCACGAGCGGCACAGTTTTCGCCGTTGCCGAGACTCAGGTGCCTGACGCCTCCGGCACAGTGGCCGGATTCGCGGACGCCAGCGGAAACTTCCTTCCCCTCGTCGCGACGATGAATGCGGCCAGAGTGCTTGACAGCACGGCGGCTCTCCTTGGCGTCGATCACCACGAACTCGGCGCACTCGCGCTCGTAGCTGAAGCCGGTTCTGGCGGTCTCGTTCTGCAGCCCTATTTCGAAGGCGAACGAACCCCTAACCTTCCGGATGCCACGGCAACCCTGTTCGGCATGACTCTCGCGTCAACGACCCGCCCGTCACTCGCGCGCGCCGCCATCGAGGGCCTGCTGTGTGGTCTCGCTGATGGTCTCGACGCTCTCCGCACCCAAGGAGTCTCAGCTCACCGCATCCTGCTCATCGGTGGTGCTGCCCAAAATCCTGCCGTGTCGACAATTGCGTCTCAAGTTTTCGTCGTGCCTGTCGTTGTCCCCGAGCCTGGTGAATACGTCGCGCTCGGCGCTGCAGCGCAGGCCGCGTGGGTGCTGACCGGGGCTCGACCAGACTGGAAGATTGCGACAGTGGCGGAACCGGCATCCGATTATCGCCCGGTGATTCGCGAGCAGTACGCCCGCTACTCGGTCTGAGCCGGGCCACTTTCGTGCGCGCCGAGAAGTGCACCAAGTAACTTCTCGAGTTGGCGTCTCTCGGCAGGAGTGAGCGACTCGAGCAGGCGTTCTTCGTTCTCGATGTGATCGGCGAGCGCAGCTTCGATGACTTCCGCGCCGCGCTCAGTGAGAGCCACGCATACTGCGCGGCGGTTCTCGGGGTCGATTTCGCGCGAGATGAACTCTTTTGCGACGAGTCGATCCAGTCGATTGGTGATGGCCCCTGAAGTGACCATGGCGCTGTCGGAGAGGGCTCCGGCGGTGAGTCCGCGGGGTCCAGCATCGGAGCGCAATAGCGTGGCAAGGATGTCAAACTCCCCCGGCTGCAAGCCGTGCGTCGCAAACACGTCGCTCTGCGCTCGCTCGAGCAGGCGCGTTACTCGGGAGAGGCGCCCAAGGACGCCCATCGCTGAGACGTCGAGCTCTGGTCGCACGTGTGCCCATTGGGCGAGGATGCGATCGACGCTGTCTGCCATGAGCTTCCCTAATCCCTCAACGTTGAACTGTTTGACGGATTCAGCATAACTCTCTATATTGTTTAACGTTCAACTATTTAGCATTGAGGAATTATGACGCAGCTACGCGACACCATGGTCACCGCGATCGCACCAATTGCCTGGGGCACCACGTACATCGTGACTACACAGCTGCTGCCCGATGGCCATCCGCTATTTGCCTCACTCGTGCGCGCCTTACCCGCGGGTCTCATAGCGCTCGCCCTCGCGCGACAATTGCCCAGCGGCGCGTGGTGGTGGAAGTCGCTCGTGCTCGGCATCCTCAATATCGGCGCCTTCTTCCCCCTCCTCTTCATCGCTGCATATCGCCTACCCGGCGGCGTCGCCGCCACCCTCGGTGCCGCCCAACCACTGATCGTCGCTGTACTTATCGTCGTGATTTTGCGCCAGAGTGCACCCTGGCGACTCGTCATCTGGGGCATCGTTGGCGCGCTCGGCGTGGCACTGATTGTGCTGCGAGCAACGGCGCAACTCGACACTCTCGGGCTTGTCGCCGGACTCGCGGGCACGGCATCCATGGCAGTCGGCGTAATCTTGTCGAAGCACTGGGGAAAGCCACCCGAGGTGTCGGCCCTCGGATATGCAGGCTGGCTTTTGACCGCCGGCGGAGTGTTCCTATTGCCGATCACCATCATCAGCGAAGGAATACCGGCAGCCCTGGATGGGCCAGCAATAGCTGGCTATGCGTGGCTCGGCATCGTCGGCGGCCTCGTAGCGTACACACTCTGGTTTCGGGGAATACGCCTCGTGCCGCTGACCTCAGTGGCAGTGCTCGGATTGCTCTCGCCGTTAACGGCAGCAGCACTCGGCACGCTTCTTCTCGGAGAACGCTTCAGCCCCCTGCAACTAATCGGCTTTGCGCTTGCCTTGGCCGCGATTGTCGGAGCTCAGATTCCCTCCCGGTCCGCTCGAGTCGCTCGACCAGCTCCAGAACGTACCCCGATGTACCCCGATTCTTCTCGCTAAATTGGTCTAGAAATAGGGCGAATTCTAAGCAACGGCCCCACGTGTTGAGGGGACAGACAGAACGTTCTATGCAGTAATTGTCTAGGCAATTTTCACCGACACCCAAACGGGGGGCTACTACCCCGCATCGGGGGCTTGCATGCTTCAGTAAGAAAGAAGCATAAGAACTACTCCTGGGGGGAGGTATCAGATGTCAGAGCACGTAATCCTGTTTGCAGGGCCCATGGGCGCAGGTAAAACCACTGCCATCCGTGCCCTCAGCGAGATCGAAGTTGTCAGTACAGAAGCCGCGAACAGCGACCGAGCTTCAGCAGACAAAGCGACAACAACGGTTGCTCTCGACTACGGCGAGATCAGCGTCAACGACGCAGAAAAGGTTCGCCTCTACGGCATCCCTGGCCAGAAGCGCTTTGACTTCATGTGGACCATCCTCGCGGAGCGAGCCGAAGGTCTCGTGCTCCTCGTCAACGCCGATGCCGAAAACCCCGTCGAGACCGCTATCGAGTACGTCAAAGAATTCTTCGCCCTCTATGAGCGCGGTGGAATTGTCATCGGGCTCACTCGTGCCGATCTCGTGCCCCAAGCACTCATCGAGGAGTACGCCAACACCCTGGCCGACGAAATGCCCGATGTTCTTATTCCGGTATTCACCGTGGATGCTCGTTCGAACGCAGACATGAACGTGCTGCTCATGACGGTGGTTGCCAACGTCGAACTCAAACGTGCTGTTGCCGCCAACTCAGCACTGACATCAGGGAGGGCACGATGATTGTCGCAACCCACCTGGACCCCACATACATTTCGCGCGGCGAACTTGCCCTCAGCGGACTCAAAGAACTTGCCCCGTCACTGGCCTACGCCACGGTCCTCACCGAGGATGGCTTCAGCGTCGTCAGTGTTGAAGGCAACGCAGTCGACAGCAACCGCTTCGCGAGCATGGCCAGTTCAACTCAAGCCCTCGCCGATGCTGTTGCCCGAGAACTTCAACTCGGAGACAACGAGTTTGTGATCGTCGCGGCCCAACAGGGCCACGTCGTGCAGGTACGAGTCGACGGCCATCCGCTGGTGCTCGCTGCCCTCTTCACCGACAAAGAGACGATCGGCAAATCACTTGCCGCTGCTCGGCGAACTGCACGAAGGCTCACCGTCTTTCTTACCGTCGAGTAACACACAGTTTTCACCCGCATAACCCGAACCACCCGAAGCAGGACCAGTAAATACGAACAGCGAACGATCACTCGTCTAACCCGCAGATCGAACGCTGAATCGAGGAATTTTACCCGCGAGCAGGACCGCGGTGCACCCTCGGCACCGTACACAAATTCACGCAGGAGGCGTGAAGATGACTACATACACAACCCACATCCCCGCCGGCTGGTACCCCGACCCGCTTGGACTCCCCCAGCTTCGCTGGTGGGACAACCACACGTGGACTGACCAGATCTCTGGAGCACGCGCCCCCCTCGTGCACCAGCTCGTTGACTTCGCTGACCCCACAGAGCTCGAGGGCGACGCCACCATTCACGCCGCTGCCGAACCCGAGTCGGCAGCGACGGGTGGCGCCGTCCCTCCTGAATCAACCTCTACAACGAGCACGCTTCGCCAACTTGAAGCACCGCTCCCCGAGGACGCCGTAGATTCGGCGACTGCAGGCGATCCCACCGCCGGCTACCGCGATCCCTCCGATGACGACACCGACTTCACCGTTGTCGCCTCTGAGTGGGCTCAGGTCGCCGAAGCCATCAAGATTGCGTCAAGCAACAAGCAAGCAACGGTGTTGGCGATCACGTCATCCAGCTTTCCCATGCTCGTCATCGATGTATTCGAACGTTCGTACTGGTGGAAAGCCGAAATCGCTGACTTCCCCATGTTCCCAGTGAGCATCAACATCCGCAGCCATGTTCGCGATGAGGTAATCATGCCCACTGGTGCAGGGTTCGATCTGAGCTCGCTGCTGTGGATGGTAGGCCTCAACGCCTACGCTCACGCTCCCGCTCCGTGGCTCACTGACGGTGCACGCTACCGTTTGCGCCGCTGGCCAAACATCACGAACCTTCCGCACGATGCCGACCAGCTGCGCATGACCTCGATCCTGAGTCACGCCCCACTCTCGGCGAAAGAACTGGCTGCCATCGCAGAGACTGAGCCTCGTTCGGCCCACGCTCTCGTTGCTGCCCTCAGCCTGATGAACATCCTGCGGGTTCTTCCTGGTGCGAACGAGGAAGAATTTGGGGCCGCCCCAGCAACACCGGCACCCCGCGGATTCTTCGCTCGCCTGCGTGGTCGCCACAGCAAATAGCATTTAACGCACGAACGCGAGCCGTCTGCCTGAGCAGACGACCCGCGTTGTGACGAACCAGCTAGCCCTAGGGCTAGCGTTGGCTCGCTATGAATCCGTGCCTTTAGCTGTGGACCGCAGCGAGCGTGCGACGATCCTCGAGCAGCTGTGGCCAGAGCTTGCGGCGGTCGCGAACAACGAAGCCACGCGCAATGAAACGGTCCTTACCGTCGAAGCGGGGGGCATACATAGAGCGACCGTGCATAGCACGCAGGTTGTCGAGCATGAGCAAGTCACCCGCCTGCAACACGTGAGCATCGCGGTGTTCGATGTAGGTCTCAACAACCTTGCCGAGGAGGCGCTGGGCTTCAGCGGTGATGCCGTGCATGAGGTCCTGGTCAACGAGAATGTACGGGTCATCTTCTGGACCGGTGAGGATCGGGAAGGGGCCGCGTACGTCATCCGGACGAGGAATGTACGGCTGGAAGGACTCGTCAATTGTGGTTGCCCACAGCGGCTGGCGCAGCTTTGCTACGTCTTCGGCTGACATGTGCTGCACAAGCTTGCGACCCGAGAATGCATAGGTCTTAGCGTTTTCGTCGCCACGAAGGGCACCGAGGATCACGTAGTCAGGCTTGAAGACAGAGAAGCACTGCTCGGTGTGAGCTTCAAGCTCAACCTTCGAGCCCTGCGACTGCTGGGTGACAGCAAGCTTCGGGTTCGGAACCATGTCTTGGATGAGGTGGCCGTTGCCCTCAGCCTCGTAAGCGACCATGCTTCCGAGGAGGTGCGCGAGCATCCCCATCTCCTTAGCGAAGACGGTGCGAGCACCGAGACCGCTCTTGTTGTCGAGCGGGGTATCTGTCAGGTCTTCATCGACGTACAGTCCACGCACAACCATGATGCCGGCTTCAGAGCCAACTTCAGCAAAATTCAGAACAGCTGCACGAACCTCTTCGGGCAAGCTAAACGCTGCCGCCAGAGCCTGGCGACCGAAGTCATCCGGGTTCTCATTCGGGTGAGCGGTAATTCGCTCTGCAGCAGTATGGATCGCTTCGGCAGTAGCCGAGTCGAGAGTGAACAGGCTCGATTGGAGCTCGTGAACGGTAATGTCGCTCTCCTTGCTTCGTGCGGCGCGCAAGCTGTGGCTCATATGGCTCTTGGCAGGCGCGATCGCGGACATCGTCTCCATAGGGAAGACACCTCTCAAATTACACCCTTCGGGCCCAAAAGTAAGGGCGTCGTCAACGAATCTCGGGGCGTGCACAGCAAAAACGAAGCATTAGCAGAGGTGAACCACGGCGCCCATTTCTCGCGATAAGATTGTCCGGCCAGCGGGAGTGGTGAAATTGGTATACACGCAGGATTTAGGTTCCTGTGCTTTCGAGCGTGCGGGTTCAAGTCCCGCCTTCCGCACAACTGTTTTTCTTCCATTCCGGGGGTAATCCCCACAGCGGTGACTCCGTGACTCGCGATACTCTTCTGGTAGTTCATTGCTAACGTCGCCGACTACGCGCACCTAGCCGACGATTCTGGAGAAGCTCTTGGTAGGCACCGCCCTCATCCCCTGGCTAGACCCGAACAACCTCATTGAAGGTTTCGGAGCCTTTGCCTTGCTCGGTGTTGCCTTCATCGTTTTCGCGGAAACGGGACTACTCGTCGGCTTTCTCCTGCCCGGTGACACCCTTCTGGTCATTGCCGGCGTCCTCACGTTCACCGGCGTTATCGGTTTCGACATCTGGTGGGTCTGTCTGGCCATAAGCGTCGCTGCATTCCTCGGCGGCGAAGTCGGATACCTGATTGGGCACAAGGTGGGCCCTCGGATATTCGAGCGAAAAGAAACCGGGCTTTTTAGCGTCGAAAATGTGAAACGCACCAACGCCTTCTTCAGCCGCTTCGGCGGCCTCGCCGTCATTCTGGCTCGCTTCGTGCCTGTCGTGCGCACCTTCGCCCCGGTCGCTGCTGGGGTTGGCCACATGGACTACCGCAAATACTCCATCTACAACGCCATTGGAGCGCTTATCTGGGGTTCAGGCCTCACGTTCGCAGGCTACCTGCTCGGCTACATTCCGCCGTTGCGCGACTTCATCGTCGAATACATCGACCTCATTCTTCTCGCCGCTGTCACCGTCTCAGTGCTCCCCACCGCGTACCACTACTTCCGGTCGTCCTACAAAGCGAAAAAGGCACGCGATGCGGGTCGGGCAAACGCCATCAGCGATTCCGAAGCAGAGCAGCTTTCGCTGCACCCCAAAGACTTCGACCAGAACCTCGACGACTAAGCGGGGTCTGCTCAGCGGGGTCTGCTACTCGGGTTCTGCTAAGCGGATTCTGCTAACCGAGACGCTTACGAAGAGCAGCGACAGCCTGCTGAGCGCTGCGACGAACTTCAATGTCTTCGTCCTTGACGAGGGCAGACATCGCATCGACATCGTCAGCCGTGCCGACCGTTCCCAGGGCGCGAGCCGCTGAGGCGCGAACGCGGGGAGTTTCATCCGAGAGGAGCGCCACAAGCTGCTCACGAGCGTCGAGTCGACGAGTGGCAACGACACGCGTCGCCATCTCACGCACTCGCCACGCTTGATTGCTGAGGGCGGTGACTACGACATCCGCAGCACTGTCATCCCAGGCGTGCAGCAGGGCACGGGTGCCCCACAGTTCGGGCCAATAGAGCACAGGGGCGCCGTCGAGAATGCCCTGAGCATGCTCTCCTCCGACGATCAGCAGAAACTCTTTGCCCTCGTTGTTGCCCGCGATAAGCGAGACGGCGCGTTCGACAATGACAGCTTCACCATGTCGTTCGCTGGCGGCCGCGATGCGGGCGGCAATGGGGAGTTCAAGATCTACGGCGTGGGGATCATCATGTTCAGACACCCCACAACTGTACGTTGTTGTGCTGTGTGTGCCGACCGAAGCCCGCGTTTTAGCTTGTGCCGAGCAGTTGAGCGCGAACCGTGGGCATAAGTGCGGTGAATGCCTGAGCTCGGTGGCTGAGGGCGTCTTTCTGCTCTGATGTCAGATCTGCCGATGTTCCCTGCTGACCGTCCGGACGAAAAATGGGGTCGTAGCCGAAGCCCTCAGCACCACTGCGCTCGGTCGCGATCGTGCCAGGCCAGAGCGCGAGTTCAACAAACTCGTGAGTCTCAGCACCGGTGATGGCTGCAGGAACCACGAGGGCGGCGGCACAGGCAAACTGGGCGGCGCGATCATCCACGCCGTCCATATTCGCGAGCAGTAACTCAAGGTTGTCGGTGTCATCGCGCGTGCCCGCGTACCGCGCCGAATGGATGCCTGGGGCACCGCCAAGCGCATCAACACAGATTCCGGAGTCGTCAGCGAGCGCCGGTAATCCGGTGTGGGCGGATGCTGCCCGTGCCTTGATCAACGCGTTCGCCTGAAACGTGTCGCCATCCTCTACCGGCTCTGGCCCGTTGTAGGCGACGAGTTCGAGGCCGTCGAGCGCTGGGCCAAGGATGCGGCGCAACTCAGCGACTTTGTGAGCGTTGTGGGTGGCGAGGACGACTTGCATTAGTTGGCGACTGCTCCAGTGGCATCTGCATCAGGAGTGTCTCCGGCGAGCGATGCGACTTGCATTGCGGTGAGGTCAACAGCTCCGGCGAGCGCAAGGTCGAGAAGGGAGTCGAGTTCGCGACGGTCGAATGGTGCGCCTTCGGCTGTGCCCTGAACCTCGACGAAGAGACCGCGGCCGGTGACGACAACGTTCATGTCGGTCTCGGCGCAAACGTCTTCGACGTAGGCGAGGTCGAGCATCGGCTCACCGTCGATGATTCCGACGCTGACGGCAGCGAGCGAGTCAAAGAGGGCCTTCGAGTTCTTGCCGATGAACTTCTTCTCGCGACCCCACTCGATCGCGTCAGCGAGTGCAACATAGGCACCGGTGATGGCGGCCGTACGGGTACCGCCATCGGCCTGAAGAACGTCGCAGTCAATCACGATCGTGTTCTCGCCGAGAGCCTTCATGTCGACCACGGCGCGCAGGCTGCGACCGATGAGGCGCGAGATCTCGTGAGTGCGGCCGCCAACCTTGCCCTTGACGGCTTCGCGGTCCATACGGCTGTTCGTGCTGCGGGGAAGCATCGAGTACTCGGCCGTGACCCAGCCCTTGCCCTTACCCGCCATCCACCGCGGAACGCCATTGGTGAAGGAAGCTGTGCACAGCACCTTGGTCTTGCCGAAGGAAATCAGCGCTGAACCCTCAGCCTGGTCGCTCCACCCGCGCTCGATCGTGACTTTGCGGAGTTCGTTGTTTTCGCGACCATCGTGACGTGTCATGTGCTTCTCTCTATCGGTAATTCGGGGTCGTGGTGAAGCTGCTCAGGGCAGCGGCGGGAGATTAATCACGCCAGTATCAAAAGTTTCGACGCGCACAACGTTTGGCCCCATGAAGCGGGACGCCAAACGGGTGAAGCCTGATTTGTCTGGCCCGGTCGCTTCAAAGGTGTGACTCGCTGGTTGAGACGGATCGCGCAGCAGGTCGTGCGCCACAAGGGTGCTGTAGACGTCAAAGGCGGTCTCTTCAGCACTCGAGACGAGGGTAACGTCGCGGCCCATCACATACTGAATTGCGGCCGAAATGTGCGGATAGTGGGTGCAGCCAAGCACGAGAGTGTCAATCTCGGCGGCTTTGAGCGGTGCAAGATATTCCTCGGCCACCGCGAGCACTTCCGGCCCGGTCGTGACTCCCGCTTCTACAAACTCCACAAATCGTGGGCAGGCTTGAGTAAATAGTTCGATGTCGGATGCCGCAGCAAAAGCATCCTCATAAGCACGCGACTTAATCGTGCCCTCGGTGCCAATCACTCCGACGCGACGATTGCGGGTCTGACGCACTGCCGCCCTCGTGGCGGGCTGGATCACTTCAACAACCTCGATGCCATACGCCTCGGTGTACCGCTCGCGTGCATCCCGCAGCATCGCAGCAGAGGCGGTATTGCAGGCAATCACGAGCAACTTCACCCCATCGTCAACGAGACGATCCATCACTTCGAGGGCATAGCGCCGAACATCCGCTATCGGCTTGGGTCCATACGGCGAGTGAAGAGTGTCACCAACGTAAACGATCGACTCGTGGGGCAACTGGTCGATGATGGCACGGGCTACGGTGAGGCCGCCAACTCCGGAGTCGAAAACGCCAATGGGTGCATCAGTCACGCTCTCAATCGTAGTGGGGGATGTCCGTTGAGACCCTGACAGCCCTCACGGTCTGTCGCGTACGCTAATCAGGTGAGTACCGCTCTGCTAACTGACCAATACGAGCTCACCATGCTCGACGCCGCAATCGGCAGTGGCCGCCATGAACGCCCCTGCGTTTTCGAAGTGTTTGCCCGCCGACTTCCCGACAGCCGTCGCTACGGCGTTGTCGCTGGAACCGGTCGCCTTCTTGAACTGGTTGAACAGTTTCGTTTCGGCGACGACGAGTTGTCGTTCTTGAAGCAGAACAAGATCGTTGGACCAAACACCATCGACTGGCTAGCCAACTACCGCTTTACCGGAAACATCACGGGCTACCGCGAAGGTGATGCCTACTTCCCCGGCTCTCCCGTGCTCATCGTCGAGGGCTCATTTGCTGAGGCTGTACTGCTCGAAACTTTGGCGTTGAGCGTGCTCAACTATGACTCCGCCGTGGCATCCGCTGCTGCGCGCATGGTGTCTGCCGCCGACGCGCGACCCATCGCCGAGATGGGATCACGTCGCACTGGCGAACGTTCTGCCGTGGCATCCGCTCGCGCCGCCTATGTTGCAGGGTTCAGCGCAACGAGCAATCTCGAAGCCGGTCGCAGTTGGGGCGTGCCAACGATGGGTACCGCAGCACACTCATTCACGCTCTTGCACGATTCAGAAGAAGAAGCATTTCAGGCACAGGTTGATGCTTTTGGGCCTTCGACGACACTGCTCGTCGACACCTATGATGTCGAAACGGCAGTAGCGCTTGCGGTCAAGGTCGCTGGCCCTGACCTTGGCGCGGTGCGAATCGACTCTGGTGACCTTGCCGTTCAGGTCGCTGCCGTTCGCGCTCAACTAGATTCTCTGGGTGCAACCAACACCCGCATTACCGTCACCAATGACCTCGACGAGCATGCGATTGCTGCGCTGCGGGCGGCACCCGTCAACTCGTTTGGTGTGGGAACTTCGGTCGTTACCGGCTCGGGGCATCCCGCTGCTGGCATGGTCTACAAGCTGGTGGCCCACCACAACGACGCCGGTGAGTGGGTGTCTGTTGCCAAGAAATCGACAGCAAAAGCTACTGTCGGTGGGCACAAAGCTGCCATCAGAACTCTCGAAGGCGGTCTGGCCGAAACCGAGTTGATTTATCAGGCTTCTGAGGGCCGCCCCGCGGTGACGGGTCGCGACCTCATTGTTGACCTGGTCTCGAATGGGTCGGCGGATGCTCGTTGGCTTGGTCGCGAAGGAACCCTTGCCGCACGGGAGCACCACCAGAACGCTCTGGCAGAGCTTCCCCAAAACGCTTTCCGGCTGTCACGAGGCGAACCCGTTGTGCCAACCGTGTACCGCTAAGAGCTAGGCTTTCATCTTTTCGTAGACCTCTTTGCAGGTCGGGCACACAGGAAACTTCTCAGGGTCGCGGCCCGGGGTCCACAGCTTTCCGCAGAGTGCGCGGATGGGTTTGCCGGAGAGCGCTGATTCCATGATTTTGTTCTTGGGCGCATAGTGCGAGAAGCGTTCGTGGTCGCCCTCTTCAACCTGCTCTTGATTGAGCAGTTCTTCAAGTTCGCGGTCGAGAGTGTCGGTTCCGCCGCCAGTGTGATCGGTGTCAGCCATGCGTCAATTCTACTTCTGCAGAACCCATTTTAGTTCTGTGAAGAAAGTGCGAGCAGTTCTGGGCCTCGACGCACCATAATGCGGCCGCCCCAGTACACGCCGATGACCATGATGATCAACCCAAGCGAAACGCCAACCAAGAGCGCGGCCCAGTGGGGTTGAAGGTCGGTGAACGGGTTGAAGAACACTACGGCGAGCACGGGGACCGCGAACAGAAGGGTCAACGCGAAGGTCAAACTTTGCACTGTTGCAGCATTGGAGACGAGCGCTTGGGGCTGCATGAATGCGCCGTGACCCGGAAGCGGCGCGGCGTACGGGAACGCGGCCGAACTGACGCTCGAAATTCCGAGCCCAGTGAAGAGAACGCAAAGGCTGAGCCCGATCAGTCCTGGCAGCGCAACGGAGTTGCCAACGATGAGAACGGTGACGATGCTCCCGATGATGGCTAGGGAAATTCCGACCATCAAGTTGGGAACAATTCGCCCCCAGCGGTCGTCAGCACCGCGAGTGTGAGCTGATACGTGAGTCCACAGCGCGGTGTTGTCATGCGCTACGTCATTGTGCGCGCTCCAGCCGAGGAACAGACACATGACGGGAACGGGGATCCACGCAATGACGTCAGCTCCGATTCCTCCAACGAGGAGGGCGGCAACCATACCGATAGGAATGATGGGGATGGCAGCAAGCGCAACGAAGTAGCGGGCGTCACGCGCCCAGTAGCTGAGGCTTCGTGCCGCAATCGCCCCTAGCGGTGTTGATGGCATGACGCGGAACCAGCCCAAGCCAGAACGATAGGTCTCTACGGCACTTCTCTCCGGGCGCGAAAGCACGTAGCCGAGCAGAAAATACCATGCGGCGGCGAGCACAACAAGGAATCCGAAGGCCATCCCGAGCCGAGCGGCCGCTCCACTTACGTCGCCGGCGACGCTGGCGGCCGGCGCGCTGAAGGCGACCCCCAGCGGCGTCCATTCGAGAACGGAAGCTACTCGGCGTAGCACTGGCAGTACTTGCGATTGGTAGTCAGCTAGTGCGAGCAGCACGGCGATGGGCAGCGACGCAACGACGAGGGTCACTGCGGCAAAGCCGAAGCCTTCGCGCAGTCGGCGAGTGCTCAAATAGCGCGCTGCGACAAGGCTTGCTAGGCGGGAACCAATAACTGCGGTGGCGATCACGATGAGGCCAGAGACAACGGCGACGAGGGCGGATGTAACTGCTCCCGACCAGGCAACGACCTGAGCAACCACCAAACCAACCAACATGAGGGTGGGGATGCTGATGGCGCCGGCGAGCAGTAACAGCAGCGCGAGCCGGAGCCGGCTGAGCGGCAGGTAGGAGAACCGGCGGGGGTCTAGCGCATCATCCGCGTTCCAGCCGAGCGGCATGAGGAGGAATCCCGCGAGCAACACTGACCCGAAGACAATTAGCGTGCTACTGGCGACTTCTGCGGTGGTTTCACGCAGGTTTGCGACGGCAATGACCGCAATCACAAAAAGGGCAGCGCTATAGAGCAGCACCAAGACCATGCTTGAGGCAACGAGTGGCCCTCGACGGAACGTGTTCGCGAGGAGGGTCAGTTTCAGTCGGAGAAACTGCTCAACCACTCGAGCCCTCCCCCACTGGAGTTTGTTCCGGTCAACTGCACGAAGCGATCTTCCAGCGACATACCGTTGCGAACTTCATCAATTGTTCCGTCGGCCAGCAGAGTGCCTTCAACAATTACGGCGACGTGGCTGCAGACACGCTGCACAAGTTCCATGCGGTGGCTGGAGAGCAGCACAGTTCCGCCAGCGTTCACATACTGCTTGAGGATGCGGGTGACAGTTGCGGCGGACACCGGGTCAACGGACTCAAATGGTTCGTCGAGCACCAGCAGTCGCGGTGAGTGAATCATGGCGGCGGCGAGCGCGACCTTCTTGAGCATGCCGGATGAGTAGTCGCTCACGAGCCGGCCCATCACGTCATCAAGACCGAATGCTGTTGCCAAGTCTGAGGAACGCTTGCGCACCTCAGCGGCGTTGAGGCCACGCAATACTCCCGAGTAGTACAGCAACTGCGAGCCTGTCAGGCGATCGAAGATGCGAAGACGGTCGGGAAGCACACCGATAGAGCGTTTGGCGATCTCTGGGGAATCCCACACATCGATCCCATTGACGCTTGCCGTTCCCGAATCTGGGCGCAAGAGGCCTGTAATCATCGACAGGGTTGTCGTTTTTCCTGCACCGTTTGGGCCGACGATGCCGTAAAAGACTCCAGCACGAACGTTGAGATCGATGTCGTTAACAGCAACCGTCTCGCCAAAGTCTTTCGTCAGACCGCGAACCTTCAAAACGATGTCGCCGGATGTCGGCTCAAGTGCATGAGACAGCGTCTGAACGGCAACCACACCGTCACTCTCGGACACAAGCTCTGGCTCAGGTTCTGCCTCTGGTGAGGGCTCCGGCACCAACTCGGGTTCCGGCTCTGGCTCTGGCTCTGGCTCAGGCTCTGGCTCTGGCTCTGGCTGAGGCTCGATTTCGGGTACGAGAACAGGCTCGAGAACAGGCTCAGGTTCGACTTCAGCCTCGAGAGCTAACCCTCGTTCGAGTTCTTCGTCGTCTGGCTCTGGCTCGGCGACTTTCTCGGGTGCGGGTGCAGCAACAGCAAATTGAGCCGCGAGCGCGCGCAACCGAGCAAGGCCTACGAGAACAGCGTCGGGCTTTTCCGTAGGTTCAGGAGCCGCAGCCTCGACTTCAGCGCTCGTGGCCTCAGCTTCAGGTGCGATCGTCGTTTCCGCAGCCACTTCCGTGACTTCGGTGGGCTCAGCATCAGGTTCTGACGTCACAGCGGGCTCAGCAGCTGCAGGAACTACCGATACTGATTTCTCGAGGTGGGCGGCAGTTGTTGCCTCGCCAGAAGAACTATGTGGGGAAGGAACAGCCTCCGCTGCGTTGGGGACGGAGTCACCAGGTGTCGCGCTAGTCGGCTGCGATTCGCTGGCGTTCGACATAATCGGCTTCCGCACCCCTGATCGTGGCGCCCTCGGCTTGGGGTCTGTCGACCTTGGCACCGTCGGCTTGGGGGCAGCTGGCTTAGGAGTCGTTGAGCGCGGCGTTGACGTTCGTGACGCTGTCGGCGTCGCGCCAGCAGCTTTCCCCGTCGACGCGCCCGATCCTGCTGCTTTACTTGCGGCAGCCTTAGTGGCGGCAGCCTTCGCCGCAGCAGCGCTCTTAACAGGAGCGGTTTTGGATGCGGCGGGTTTCTTGGCGGCAGGCTTACGAGTAGCAGAGGATGTAGACGTGGCGGGGCTCGATTGTGCTTGAGTTCCGCGGGCCGCAGCGGGCTTCCGGGGGCTCGTTGCGGGCTTCGTTGCCGGCGTTTCTACAGTCTTCTTGCCCTCGTCGGGTGTTTGGGCGTTTTCCACTGTCCAAACCTACCAATCAGATGCCGAGCGCATGAGCGAGTATCACAAATAGACAACAACCCCGCAAAATCGGTGGAGTTCTCGGCGGGCACCGTTAGCCTGACTATCGCACAAGGGTGTGTCGATATTACCAATCTCGGGTGAACAACAGGTTAATCACTTAGCCTCATCCCCGAATCCCAGAACTACTGAGGAGACCACCATGACTACACAAGTCGTAATTTTAGCTGCCGGAATGGGCAGTCGCTTGGGCCGTTCGCTCCCGAAGCCGCTTACTGAGCTCAATGATGGCCGCACCATCATGCAGCAGCAGTTCGACAACATCCACCACGCGTTTGGCACCAACGTCAAGGTGACCATCGTTGTTGGCTACAAGCTTGAGCACATCATCGAAGCGTTCCCCGAAGCATCGTTCGTATACAACGAGCAGTACGACCAGACCAACACGTCCAAGAGCCTCATGCGTGCACTGCAGGCATCAACTCCCGGTGGAGTTCTCTGGATGAACGGTGACGTTGTCTTCGACCCGACCGCTCTTGAGCGCGCCGCCGTCATGGTCGCTCGCGACCAGTCCTTCGTGAGCGTCAACACGGCAAAGGTTTCTGACGAAGAAGTCAAGTACACGACCGACGCCGAGGGCTTCATCAAGGAACTCTCCAAGACCGTCAAGGGCGGCCTCGGCGAAGCCGTTGGCATCAACTACATTTCGCGCGACGCCAAGGCAACACTGTTGCGCCACCTCAAGAAGGTTGGCGACCAGGACTACTTCGAGCGCGGCATCGAGCTCGCAATTGACGAAGATCGTCTGCTCATCGAGCCGATCGATATCTCAGACCTCTACGCCATTGAGGTTGACTTCGCTGAAGACCTCGAGCGCGCAAACCTCTTCGTCTAGGCAAAACTGTTCGGCTCCACGAGCCATGCAGCAACGCCCGCCCCGCACACAGTGCAGGGCGGGCGTTGCTGATTAAAGCGAAGAATCGCTCACCCTGCTGCGAATGAGTACAGCTTCTGTCGAATTGCCCGCTTACTATTGGGGCGTGGCGAACACAGCATTGGGCCGGCCAGCATGGTCTCCCCTCACCCGATATCGCCGCACTCTCTGGTTGCTCACTGTCCGTGACCTGCGCGTGCGGTACTCCACCTCAGCCCTTGGCTACGTGTGGAGCATCCTCGACCCCCTGGTAATGGCGGGCATCTACTGGTTCGTTTTCACACAGGTCTTTGACCGCACCGTTGGCGAACAGCCGTACATCGTTTTCCTCCTTACCGCCCTATTACCGTGGATGTGGTTCAACGGCGCTGTGTCGGATGCCACCCGCGCCTACCTGCGTGAGGCCAAGCTCATCCGGTCCACCAAAATCCCTCGCACGATCTGGGTCGCGCGCCTCGTACTTTCCAAGGGAATCGAGTTCATTGCTAGCCTGCCGGTGCTCGCGTTCTTTGCCATCGCCACTGGAGCGGTCTTGCACTGGGAAGCGGTGTACTTCGTTCTGGGAGTAGTGCTCCAGGCGATTCTTACCGTTGGTGTCGGACTCATCGTCGCGCCGCTCGTGGTCTTTTTCCGCGATCTTGAGCGAGCAACCAAGCTTGCTTTGCGCTTTCTGTTTTATGCCTCCCCCATCATTTATGGCATCCCCGATCTTGCGAGGTTGGGGCTCGACGGACTCGCTGCGTTCAACCCGCTCGCCGGGATTTTTTCGCTCTACCGAGCAGCATTCTTCCCTGACCAACTCGACTGGTACGCGGTGCTCATCGGAGCTCTCATGAGCCTCATTTTGGTTGCCGTCGGAATCCTTGTCTTCGTGCGCACCGAACGTGCCGTGCTGAAGGAGATCTAGTGCCCGACAATTTTGTGATTCAGGTGCAGGATGCCGGCATCCGTTTTCGACTCAATCGACGGTCCCGTCGCAACTTCAAAGACCTTTTTGCCGGTCGCAAACGCCGCGCACGCGCCGATGAGTTTTGGGCGCTGCGCAATGTGAGCTTCGATGTCACGGCCGGCGAAGCAATCGGTGTCGTAGGACGCAACGGTCAAGGCAAGTCGACCCTCCTCAAACTTGTTGCCGAGGTCATGCTCGCCGACGAAGGCCACGTGCAGGTTGGCCAAGGAGTCGCCCCGCTCATCGAGATCACGGGAGGTTTCGTTGACGATCTCAGCGTGCGCGACAATGTGTACCTGACCGCTGGGCTGCACGGCATGACGAAACGGGAAATCAGCGAGCGATTCGACGAGATCATCGGTTTCGCCGAGATTGAACGCTTCATCGATACGCCGTACAAACATCTCTCGAGCGGAATGAAGGTGCGCATTGCCTTCGCAGTAATTTCCCGCCTTGAAGAACCCATCATTCTGGTGGATGAGGTTCTCGCGGTCGGAGACAAAGCGTTCCGCGAAAAGTGCTACCGCCGCATAGAAGATCTCCTTGAGGGCGGGCGAACACTCTTCTTCGTCTCCCACAATGAGCGAGATCTGCGCCGCTTCTGCAGCCGCGGACTCTACCTCGATAAGGGTGAACTCGTGCTCGATGGACCCATCAACGATGTGCTGGCGCGATACAACGAAGATTACGGTTCCTCAACACCAACCTAATTCTCGGGATGGCATCAGATCACTCCGGTACGGTTAAACCCATGGCTTCTAGCGAACTAAACACGTCGCACCCCATGGTTGTGCGTGGTATCGACCGCGTTCTCACGGTTCAGCGTCCCGTCGTGCTCGCTCACATTCGCAGCATCCGAAAAGGCAAGCCGAACGCGAGCACCGATGAAATCATCGCGATTCTTGAACGACGCTATCTTGCCGCAGTGACGACCGGCGGTGCCCTCGTTGGCGCCAGCGCTGCCATTCCGGCAGTCGGCACCGGAGCGTCGTTGGCGCTCTCCAGCGTTGAAACGGCTGGCTTTCTGGAGGCAAGTGCCCTCTTCGCCCAATCTGTCACCGAAGTTCACGGAATCGTCGTTGACGATCCTGACCGCGCACGAGCCCTAGTAATGACAATGGTGCTTGGCACCGCCGGCAGCGACCTCGTGAAGCAGCTCGCCGCTCAAGCCACGGGAACCGGCGCTGTTCGCTCTGCCTATTGGGGTGAAACCCTCGCCAAGGGAGTGCCTACCGCGCTGATGGGCCCCCTCGCCGACCGCATCAAACGCACCTTCATGAAAAAGTTCGCAGCAGCCCAGGGCACCAACATTGTTGGTCGACTCATTCCCTTCGGTATTGGCGCTGTGATCGGTGGTGGTGGCAACCACATTTTGGGGCGACAGATCATCCGCACCGCACGCCAAGGGTTTGGTCCAGCACCAGCCACCCTGCCGTCGTGGCTCGAACCCGTACTCGTCATCAAGGCAGCCAAGACACCCAAGCCCGCCAAAGAACCCAAAGCGCGGGGCGACCGCAAGCGTGCACGACCGTTGACCACGTTGCGCAAAAAGACAGGGTGGGTCGAAATGGAGAGCTTCGCCGACCTCAACGATCACGTCGACATTGATGCCCTAACGGATGACCGCCCCTAGTCGCTACTCGGCAGCAGGTGACTCGTCGTCGTCATCCTCAAAAGGATCGCCTTCGCTGCCCTGACGGTCACCAATGTGGATCTGGGCGTGACGGTGCCAGAGCGCTACCAGCGACTCCACTGCGTCGTGGAACCGGGCTGTCGCAGCACCGGGACTGGTATCGCCAAAGTGACGTTCCGCCCAATACCCCAAACGTTCTTGCGCTTCAGCATCAAACTGAACCCGCTCGACGATCGACAGAATATTTTCTGCCTGGTCAGCGGGCAACCACTCGCACGCTCCTAGGTAACCTGCCTCATCGATATCGGCCAAAGGCGATGCCGGGCGAGCAACAATCAGCGGTTTGCCCGTGGCGAGCCGGTCATAGACCATTGCCGAAACGTCAGTGATCGCGACATCCGCCGCCACCAACTGCCAACCCAGCTCATCTCCGTCATCGTAAATGTGCTGAACTGAAGGATCAGTCTCGTTGGCTTCAGCAATCGCCGCAATGATCGCAACGTTCGCATTCTTGTACTCCGGGTCAACAACGCCACTTCGGGGGTGCGGACGGTAAATGAAGCGGTGCTTGTCGCTGGCAAGCACAGCTGTGGCCAGAGCAACACCGTGAGTCGCAATGGAACCGTATGCCGCAGCTTCGCGGTCGCCCTCCCACGTTGGCGCATAGAGAACGACAATGCGGTCATCGGGTGTGTAAGGCAGCTCACCAGCGAAATGATCGGCCTGCGGTCGCCCGATCGGGATGGCCCGCTTCTTGAGATCGAAATCCCAGAGCTTTTGGCTGAGGCGATCAAGGGCAGCCTCCCCGGCCACGAAACTGAAGTCGTAAGCCTTGAACTGGTTGGTCGTCATGTACATCTTGTCGCTCTCACCATGATTGATGAAAACGTGCCACATGCGGCCATAGCGGAACATCTGAAAGTTTTTGGCATTCTGATTGACGTAAAACACAATCTTCAGCGGCTGCTCCGAAACGAACTGTTCAAGCTCAGAAACGCGACGCAGGTAAACAGTGGGAACTGGCGCCTCATCCCACAACGCCAACACCGAACTGGGAGACCGGGCGATGATCGAAACCGGAAAACGCTTAGAGAGCTCGGCAAGCGGTGCGTACCACTGACGCATTTGGTAAAGATTTACTTTGGTGTCAGCAAAATAGACGGCGATGCTTACGGAGCCAGAAGTCGGTAGCGGATGTTCGCCAACGATCTGGGCGACTCGACGTCGATTGCGGCGCGAGCGCAGCATTGTGCGCACCACTTTGCGGGCAGTTGTGAAGTCTTTCAGTAGCGCCATGGTCTCAATCAAATCAGTGGTGGGCCGGTGCAACGCACTTCCCACCACACCGTTATCGAGCCGATGCTGATGCGGTGGAGTGAAATTGGGCCGCTCTTTCGATAGTACTCGCCATCGTTGATCTGGCATTGGTGGGGCAGAGTACTGGAATCCGCAGGTTTTCGCAGGTTTAGAAGGTACGATTGATAGAATGACCGATTCTGATTCAACCGCACCGTCTGACTCCACCGAGACCGCGATCACTTTCTCCGACCTCGCGCTCAGCGATGCGGTATTGAAAGCGGTCCGTGACATTGGCTACGAGACGCCTTCGGCTATCCAAGCAGCCACTATTCCTACTCTTCTGGAGGGGCGTGACGTAGTCGGCCTCGCCCAGACCGGCACGGGAAAAACCGCAGCGTTCGCGCTACCAATTCTCTCGCGCCTCGACGTTTCCCAGAGCAAGCCCCAGGCTCTCGTGCTCTCCCCTACTCGCGAACTCGCGTTGCAGGTGTGTGAGGCTTTCGAGAAGTACGCAACCCACATGCGTGGCGTACACGTGCTTCCCGTTTACGGCGGCCAGGCCTACGGCGTGCAGCTGTCGGCCCTGCGCCGCGGTGTTCACGTTGTTGTCGGTACTCCCGGCCGCATCATGGACCACCTCGCTAAGGGCACCCTTGACCTTTCCGAGCTCAAGTACCTCGTTCTCGATGAGGCCGACGAAATGCTCAAAATGGGTTTCGCCGAAGACGTTGAGACGATCCTCGCCGATACCCCAGATGACAAACAGGTTGCACTCTTCTCGGCCACGATGCCGGCTCAGATCCGCCGCATCTCCAAGAAGTATCTGAACAACGCTGAAGAAATCACCGTCAAGTCGCAGACCACGACTTCGGCAAACACGAGCCAGCGCTACCTCGTTGTCTCGTACCCGCAGAAGGTCGACGCGTTGACGCGCATCCTCGAGGTTGAAAACTTTGAGGGCATGATCGTCTTCGTTCGCACCAAGAGCGAAACCGAAAACTTGGCTGAGAAGCTGCGGGCTCGAGGCTACTCGGCTGCAGCAATCAGTGGTGATGTAGCTCAAGCTCAGCGTGAGCGCACCGTCAACCAGCTCAAGTCGGGCAAGCTCGACATCCTCGTCGCAACAGACGTTGCTGCTCGTGGGCTCGACGTTGACCGCATCAGCCACGTCGTCAACTTCGACATCCCGGTTGACACTGAGTCGTACGTTCACCGCATTGGTCGCACCGGCCGCGCAGGTCGCAGCGGTTCAGCAATCAGCTTTGTGACCCCTCGCGAGCGTCGATTGCTCACCGCAATCGAGAAGGCAACGCGCCAGCCACTGACCCAGATGCAGCTTCCCTCCGTTGAAGATGTCAACTCCACGCGACTCACTCGCTTTGATGACGCCATCACTGAGGCGCTCAACCAGCAGCCGCGCATTTCTGCTTTCCGCGACATCATTGCCCACTATGTTGAGCACCACGATATTCCTGAGGCGGATGTTGCTGCCGCCCTTGCCGTTGTAGCTCAGGGTGAGACTCCCCTGCTGCTGTCGGCAGAAGAGGAACGCGCCCAGCGGTTCACGGAGCGCGAGGAGCGCAATTCGCGCAACGACCGCCCCGAGCGTGGTGGCGACCGCGGCAGTGACCGCGGCGACCGCCCAGAACGTCGCCCACGCTCTACCAAGCCGATGACGGCGTACCGCATTGAGGTTGGCAAGCGCCAGCGCGTTGAGCCCCGCCAGATCGTTGGCGCTCTCGCCAATGAGGGTGGGCTAAATCGTGACGACTTCGGTCACATCCAGATTCGTCCAGACTTCTCGCTCGTCGAGTTGCCCGCCGACATGTCGAAAGATGTGTTGGATCGCCTCCGCGATACCCGCATTAGCGGAAAGCTGATCGAGATCAGCCCCGACCGCAAGGCAAATGGCGGCGGAGCACGGGGCGGCGACGGAAAGTACCCGAGCCGCGATCGCTCCTTCGAGGGTGGCGCTCGCGCCAACCGCGAACGTGAAGAGTCACGTGGCTACAACAAGCGCGACTCGAGCCCTCGTGATGACGCTGGACGTGACAGCGGTTCTCGTGACAGCGGCAGCCGGTACGAAGATCGTCCGACGCGCAAGCCACGCAGCTAGCAGCATCTTTGCTTCAGCGGCCGCCTCGACACGGAAACGTGGAGGCTGCCGCTGAGTCAGTTAACGGGTAGTAGAGGAACTAGATCACCGGAGGGCGACCGGCACGCGCCATCCGCATCACGGTTTCCCAACTGAGGCTGCGACGGCCACCAGGATTCTGGCTCCATCCCGCAAACCAACCGCCCCACCACGCTCGCATGCCGACAGGGTTTCTCGCTGATCTCAGAATCTGTATTGCCGTCCAACTGGCGACATAGACGGGAACGAGGAGCACCGGCAGGTTGCGTTTCGCTAACCAGATGCGGTTGCGGGCGTTGAGTCGGTAGTAGTAGCTGTGGCGGGCAGGGTCGATAGCGGGATGATTCGCGACCAGATCGCCGGCATACCAAGCTCGCTTTCCCGCTCCCCACACTCTCCACGCAAGCTCTATGCCTTCATGGGCATAAAAGTACGGGTCGCCCCAGCCACCGATCTCATCGAACAGGGCGCGAGGCATGAGTACAGCGCCCTCCCACACCGAAAAGACGGCGCTGGGATGCCGCGGGTCGCCCTTGCGAATGCGTGGGATCCAGCGGCGAGGATTCTCTTTGCCTTCGGCATCTTCGACGCGCGGCTGCAGAAGCCCAATTGTGGGATCAGCAACTATCTTCTCAACAGCATCGCGCAAGAATGTTGGTGACGGGATGCTGGCATCGTCGTCGAGGAAGAATATCCAGTCACCGTGCACGTGGTCGACGCCGCGATTGCGACCAGCGGGAATCCCCAGGTTATCGGCTAGGTGTAGGCCGCGCACGCCATCCGGGAGCCCAACCGGTTCCCAGCCGTTGCCGACGACGATGATGTCGAGATCAACATCCTGCTGCGCCTGAAGGGTGGCAAGTCCTCGGGCAAGGTCGTCGGGGCGCTTTCCCTGCGAAAGGGAAACAACACCAATTCGGTGGATCATGAGCGAACGCGCTTGGACGCCATAATCGCGACGAAATGCCCAGCCAACGCGAGTGCTGCGAATGGAAGCAGGATGAGGAGCACGGTGCGTTCTGCAGCGAGTGCGGGCACAAAGAGGGCGATGATTGCTGTTGCAAACGCGATCATCGTCAGTTCTACCGAGTGGTACAGGCGGTGGAAGGGAACGAATCGCGCGAGCCGACGCAGTTTCGCGACGAGGCTGTGGCTGGGTTCTGCTTCGCCCTTGCGGTCGCTCAGTTTCTCAAGACCGGCATTGGCGCGTGCGACATGAACCATGTCGTTGAGTGCTTTGTTGAGCACGATGAGGAGTGCGAGCGCGAAGCCTGCGGTTGTCCAGGCGAAGTCTGCAGGAAAGTCGAGAGGCCAGCCTGCAGCCCGGATGCCGAGAGCAATGGGGATGAGGGCTTCGGTGCTGTAGTGCCCGACCTTGTCGAGGAACACTCCTGCCGGTGAGCGCGTGTTCCGCCAGCGGGCGACTTCACCGTCGCTGCAG
The DNA here is from genome assembly GCF_056675935.1 of Rhodoglobus sp. G.S.23. Classification (NCBI taxonomy): domain Bacteria; kingdom Bacillati; phylum Actinomycetota; class Actinomycetes; order Micrococcales; family Microbacteriaceae; genus Rhodoglobus; species Rhodoglobus sp. G.S.23. Next base: position 950,406 of record NZ_CM155237.1, on the reverse strand, counting down.
TCGACGAGCATTTGCATTTGGCCGAGGATGAGAGCGAGGGCGGCTCCGGTGAATCCGGGGATGAGGAGGGCGGCGGCGGTTAGCCAGCCAGTGAGGATCATGAGGCCGGTTACGCCGTTGGCGCTGATGGATGTCTTCAGCAGCATCCAGGTCAGGTACGGCGAGATGTCTCGTAGGTAGAGCGAGGCCGTCCAGTGTTCGGCATTGGCACGCATCCGGACTTCTGGTGGTTGCGTTACTTCTCGTAGTTGAGCGATGCTCTGCGGTCGGGCTGAGGGGTCTGCTGGTGTGGGGGTGGACACGCTGTTACCTTCCCGTATGCGCAGTGATGTTCTTGGTGAGCTTGAGGAATCCGAGGATGAAGCCGGTGCCCCATCCGAAGTGGATGCACGGCAATACGATCAGATACCAAAGACCTGATCGTAGCCCCTCTTTTGCTGCGGCGATGCCGGAGGCGGCGAGCACGAAGAGTGCGTAGATGATCGGGGCGATGTAGGCGAGGCTCAGCCAGCTCGCGTTTGTGGCGCTGCCAGTGATTCCCAGGATGAGTCCGAGGAGCGTGCCGAGCACGGCTAGGGGTGGCACAAAGTAGCGCAGAGAGTTTGCGGTGCCGAAGCGGCGGGCGAGTTCTCCACGCCAGATTCCGGTGGCCACAAATTGGCGGATGAGTTTGCGAAGACTCGAGCGCGGACGGTAAACGACTTGAAGTTCTGGGGTGAACCACACTGTTCCGCCGCTTGCGCGGAGTCGACGGTTGAGTTCCCAGTCTTGACCGCGTTTGATGTCTTCGTCGAAGAGTCCGACTTCGACGAGGCGGTCACGTTGAAACACTCCGAGGTAGGCGGTGTCTGCTGGTCCAGCTTTTCCCCCGGTGTGGTGTTGGGTTCCGCCGAGACCTTCTGGTGAGCCGTAGGCGTGGGCGACGGCACGCTCGAACGGCGTGCGGCCTTCAGCTTTCATGATGCCGCCAACGTTGTCGGCACCGGTGCGTTCGAGCGTTTCGACTGCGATGCGGGTGTAGCTGGGTGGCAGCACGGAGTGGGCGTCTACCCGCACAACGATGGGGTGGGTTGAGGCGCGAATGGCGGCGTTGAGGCCACCAGGGGTGGAACCGAGTTCGTTAGGAATGTGACGGATGCGCGGATCGAGGCGCGCCATTTCGTCGATGACAGCGTTTGTTCCGTCGACGCTGGGGCCGAGCGCAAGCACGATTTCGAAGGAGCCTTCGTAATCTTGCGCGGTGAGGCTGTCGACGGCGGCCTCAATGTGCTCAACTTCGTTGAGTACGGGCATCACGTATGAAACACCCGTGAGGGCTTGAGCCTTCTTTGCCATGTGTTCCAATACGTCAGACTGAATTGTCGGTCGAGCTTATCGCGTTGGCCGCCGACTGCGGTGGTTACACACGTAAACGGCACGCACAGGCGTTGGCCTGTGCGTGCCGCGCACGTGGTTCGGTTCGCGTTACTGGAGCGAACCTAGGGTGACGTCGACGGTGTATCCCTTGCCGTCGCGCACGTAGGTGATGCTGGTGGTTTCGCCGGCCGAGGACGCGCGTACTTGGGCGGTGAGGTCAGTCTTGTTGGTGATGGGGAGACCGTCGAAGCTGGTGACGATGTCGCCTACTTTGAGTCCGGCATCCGCTGCTGCTCCGCCGTCTGAGATGCCGACGATGCTTGCGCCAACAACTTCGGCATCGCTCTGGGCGGGGTCGTCTGTGACGTCGGCGACGGATGCTCCGAGAAGGCCGTGGGTTGCTGTGCCGCTTTCGAGGATTTCGTTTGCGACGCGGCTGGCGAGATTTGCGGGGATCGCGAATCCAACACCGATGCTGCCTGCGGTGCCACCAGAGGAGGCAATGGCTACATTGATTCCGATGAGTTCACCGTCTGAGTTCAGTAGTGCACCTCCGGAGTTTCCGGGGTTGATGGCGGCATCCGTTTGTATCACCGAGAGCGCCACTGAGGCTTCGTTCGCTGTGCTTTGACCGCCGTTGCCGTTTTCGCCGAAGAGGTCAAAGTTCCACAGGTCGGGGGCTTGGCTTCCGTCGGGCTCTGGAGCAGTTTCGGGGTCTTCTGGCAGGGCCGATGATGCGATGGTGATGCTGCGGTTGAGGGCACTGACGATTCCGCTGGTGACGGTACCGGAGAGTCCGAGGGGTGCACCGATAGCGACGGTGGCGTCTCCGACGTTGAGTTTGCTGGAGTCTGCAATGTCTATGAAGGGCATATCGCTAGCGTCATCGATGTGGATGACGGCGATGTCTGAGATGGAGTCGAAACCGACGACTGTTGCTGAAAGGAGGCGGCCATCGTTGGTGGTGACTGTGACTTTCGGGTCTGCGACTTTGCCGTCGAGGGTCACGACGTGGGCGTTGGTGATGACGTTGCCGTCTGCGCTGATAATGACGCCTGATCCGCTGCCGCCGGTGTTTTGCCCGCTCACGTTGATGGTGACGATGGCGGGTGCTGCTTTTGCTACCACGGAGGTGACGAGGGTGGCGTTGCCGGGGTCGTTGACGGTGATGGCGGCGGGGCTTGTTGATCCGCTAACGGCTGAGGTTGCTTGGTTGCCGACTGCCCAGAGTGCTACGCCTGCTCCGGATGCGCCTCCGAGGAGCGCGACGATGGCGAAGCCAGCGACGAGTCCGAGTGTCATGCCCGATTTCTTTTTGGGGGCTGCAGTTTCTGCGTTGGCGTCAGCGGCGGCGGCGGTCGCGCCGGGGCCGAAGCTTGCTCCGGTTGCAGCGTTGGGCGTACCTGCCGGGGCTGGGTAGGCGCTGGTGACGGCGGTGCCGGGGGTTGCGCGTGCTGCGGGTGCTGTTTCCACTGGTGCGGTTTCGTTTGCTACGGCATCTGTGGATGAAGTTTGTGTGGGTTCGGGGTTGTTGCTTGGGGTGCTGTTTTCTTCGGGGTTGTTGCTGGGGTCGGATTCTTGGGGGTTTTCGGTCATGGGGTGCTCCTTTCAGCGGTGCTAGCCTCCATCGCCAACCTGTGCATTCTATTTAGGTCGGCTGTGGGTGGGCTGCGCGCTAGGCAGGAGTTCGTCGGGGTGTTGCGGTGTTGTTGGTGGGTTGGTGGCTGTTGTGGTTGTTAGCAGCCGATTCCGGTGGGGTTGATGTTGCAGTCTTGGTCGACGAGCACTGTGGTGGCGTGGCCGGCTGTTGCGGTGAGTGGTGGGGCGTTGATGGTGAGGGTTCCGATGACGTTTTGCCAGTTGGTTCCTGCGACCCGGTATTCGGCGGTGTAGGTGACGGCGAGGGTAATTGTGTAGTTGCCGGGTTGGTTGTAGATGTGGCTTGTTGGTGTTGGGTCGAATTCGGCGATCTTGTATTTGGCCCAGGTTGTGCCTGCGGAGTTGAGGCTTGCGGTGGTTTCATCGCCATAGTTCCAGTTGTATCCAACGGGCGTGAATCGCACTTGGGCGGTTCCACCAAAGAGGGTGCCGTTGACGATGTGGGCGGATGCGGTGGCATAGAAGTTGGTGTCTAGACCCACGATCATCCACTGGTTAGGTTGCATTCCCGCTACCGGAGTTTGCGGTCGAAAGCTTGCGATGTCAGAGATGGTGATGGGGCCGGACGCTGTGTCAGCGGCGGGTGGCGTCCACGGCACGCACGGAAGTCGCTGAAGATCACACCAACTCTCCCCCACAGAGTTGACTGGCTCTATGGGAGCCTCAAAGGTGACGCCATCCGCAGAGTTGTCGTTCGGCGCGGTGCCGCCCGTCGCGGGCACCTCGGTTGTGGCGCCGAGCTCGACGGCGCCATCGGCGACGCTCGCTTCCGGACACGCACCAGATAGTTTTCCGGCGAGCGAGCAGTCTGGCGAAGTCGCCTGCAGGGGGCCCGTAAACCCTCCTGCTGCAAGGACTAAACCGGCTAAAGCCAGTGAGATTTTCGCTAACAACTTTCTCCCCACGGCTCACGATCCGAAACTAAAAGGGACTGCTGCAAATCCGAAAAGTCGAAGGTGATCTGTACAAGTTCGGTGCCGAAAACTTGCTCAGTCACGCGCGTGCCGTCAGGTTTAAGAAGATAAACGTTCGACAGATCTTCGCAGACATACACAACCAGAATTTCGAGAAGAGAACCGTCAGCTGAGTAGCGCTGCAGTCGCGTCTGATCAAATGTCACCTCTCCAACGCTCCGCGTGGACTCCTCTGCTAGACGCGAGTGTGACTCGATCAATTTTTCCAGCTCTTCGCCATCAGCAACGGTCGCAAGCAGTGCTTCATCGACCACACTTTCGTGCAGGTGATAGTTGATTACACGCAGATACTCCGCATAGGCCTCCTCCGCCGCCGCAAGGGCTTCTTCGTCGGTCGCGTAGGGCGCCACGAAGGTGGAGGTCGGTTCGGGTGGGGCCGCAGCATCGGACGGCGCGCATCCGCTCAGCAAAGTGAGGAGGAGCGCGCCACCCGACGCACGTACGAGGTTCGGTAGCCGCATATGTCGACGCTAAACAGCCCACACGAATGAGGTGCTCGACTTTCCACAGCCAAAAACTGAAACCGGCCCCGCAACTCGTTAGGCTTGCGGAACAATGACTGTTACTGGATCTTGGGAACGCGCCGCCAATGGCGCCATGCTGCTCGGCACCGACGGGCAATTGAGCCAAACAATCTTCGCCGAAATGTCGGCACTCGCCGTGAGCACCGGCGCCATCAACCTCGGGCAAGGATTCCCGGACGAAGATGGCCCCATCGAAGTTTTGGATGCCGCACGCAAAGCCATCAGCGATGGTGTCAACCAATACCCGCCAGGCAATGGCCTTCCCGTGCTGCGCAATGCAATCGCCGAACACCAAGAGCGTTTTTACGGAATCGAAATTGATCCAGACACCGAAGTGCTCGCGACAGCAGGTGCAACCGAAGCGCTAGCAGCAACAATCCTCGCACTCACTAACGAAGGCGACGAGGTCATCACCCTCGAACCCTTCTACGACGCCTACGGCGCCATAATCAACTACGCGCGCGCCACCCACGTGACCGTTCCGCTGCGGGCCCCCGACTTTCAGCCCAACCACGACGACATCGAAGCAGCGTTCAGCGGACGCACCCGACTGATCATCCTCAACAGCCCCCACAACCCCACTGGCAGCGTTCTCAGTCGCGAAACCCTCGAACTCATCGTTGAACTCGCGCACAAATACGATGCCCTCATCGTGACCGACGAAGTCTACGAACACATCACCTTCGGCCACGAACACATCCCCATCGCGAGCCTGCCCGGTGCCTTCGACCGCACCATCAGCATCTCCAGCGGCGGAAAAACGTTCAACACCACCGGCTGGAAAATTGGCTGGATCACCGCACCACAGCCCATCCTGCAAGCCATCATGGCGGTCAAGCAGTACCTCACCTACGTCAACGGTGCACCATTCCAACCCGCAATCGCTGTCGGTCTCGGGCTACCAGATGACTACTTCGACGGCCTCGCCAGCGGTCTCGCCAGCAAACGCGACACCCTCGGCGCAGGTCTACGCAGTGCAGGATTCGACGTCACCACACCCCAAGCTGGCTACTTCATCATCGCGGATGCCGCACCCCTCGGAGTCACGGATGCTGCCGACTTCTGCCGCACCCTGCCCGACCTCGCGGGTGTCGTCGGAATCCCCGTCACCGCCTTCGTACACCCCGAAAACCATGGCGACTACAACACGCTCATCCGCTTCGCGTTCTGCAAACAAACCGACGTGCTCGACCGCGCTGCCGCCCAGCTCTCCGGAATGAAACCGCGCCACTAAGTCCTGGGAGCGCTACCGCTCTTCGCGCGGATGCACACCATAACGGCGCAGCTCCAGCGCGGGATTGATCGCCCTCACCTCATCAAGGCGAGCGTGCTCAATGTGGGCGACCGCGACATCCGTTCGCTCACCAATCGTCACCAACTCAACGCCCATCGGGTCGACGACCATGCTGTGGCCAACACCAATTGGCGGTGCATGATCGGCGGCCGCCACAAAAATAGTGTTCTCAATCGCCCGTGCCGTGAGAAGTGTGCGCCAGTGATACTCCTTCAGCGGCCCACGCACCCACTCGGCAGGCACGACAATGAGGTTGGCTCCGGCATCCACCAAACGGCGAGACACTTCAGGGAAACGGATGTCGTAACAGGTCTGCAAACCGACAGTGAAGCCCTCCCACGAGAACGTCTCCGGCGCACCAATCGACCCCGGAATGACCCAGTCGGATTCTCGCTGACCAAACGCATCGTAGAGATGCTGCTTGCGGTAAGTCGCAACCAGAGCACCTGTCGGAGCGATCGCCACGAGAGTGTTCGAGAAGCGGCCGATTTCATTGCTCGACTCCAACATTCCGGCAGCGACATGAATGCGCAACCGCTGCGCTAATGACGTCAGCGCCTGAACGAAAGGACCATCGAGAGGTTCGGCCGCCGCCAACCAGTCATCACCCATTGTCGGCGTGAAGTAGGCCGAGTACTCGGGGAACACCACAAAGCTCGCACCACGTGACGCCGCCCGCTCAGCAAGCTCAGTGATCGTCGCGATGTTCCCATCGCGATCGTCACCGGGGGCGAACTGGGCTACAGCAATAGTCGAAGCGGAAGTCATTCCCCCACCCTACGACCCGACCCCAGCAACAGGCCGGGAACGAAAGCAGAAAAGCTAAACGCCACCCTCAGCAATGAGTTTGCGATACGGCAGCAGCGCGGCCTTCATGCCAACACCCAGCACGCCAACGAGACGGTTGTCGCGGTAGTAGCCCACGGCAGCCTGCTCGGTGAGATCCCCTTCGAGGATGCGGATGTCATCATCCGACACCAAACCCAAAAGGCCATAAGCCTGCAGCTTGATCTCGAACTGGTTCGACCAGAATGAGGGCATCGGAGCGAACGGTTTCGCCACGACCTCAGCAAAGGTTTCATCGTCGGCCAGGCGCGCCGCCAACACAGCACCAGCACGCTTGCCGGTGTCAGTCGGAATATTCCAGTGCTCGATTCGACGCGGAACATCATCGAACATGGGGTTCGGAAAGCGCGCAATATCGCCAACGACATAAACATCATCGCGAGCGACACCATCGACAGTCACCGCGCGCATCGCATTATCGGCGAGCACCCCATCACTCAAATCGAGATCAGTGCCCTCAAGCCACTCAATGTTGCAGTCCGATCCGACCGACTCGATCAGAACGTCAGTATCAATGACACGGCCGTCGCTCAGCTCAACAGACTCAACCGAAGTCTCGCCATTGATCGCCGCAACCGTCACGCCAGAGAAAATGTCCACGCCCTCCTCGGTGAGCCGGCGGCGCATTTCTTTCGCCACCAACGACCCAAGTGGACGAATCATCGGTTCAACGCTCGGCGTCACAATCGTGACCGAGCAACCCAACTTGCGAGCGGTTGCGCTCAGTTCGCAACCCAAGAAGCCCGAACCGACAACAACAACGCGCGCACCCTCAGTGAGCTCTGCGCGCAACGCCATCGCGTCATCCAGTGAACGAACAACGTGACGGCCAGCAATCGGGGCAAAATCCAAGCGGCGAGCTCGCAGGCCCGTCGCGATAACGAGCGCACGCCACTCCTGCACGTTGCCGTCGTCAGTGGTCAGGGTTCGCGCATCAAGGTCGACCGCGGATGCCCGCACCCCGAGCATCCACTCAACATCACCCATCTCAGCGCGCGACGGAAACGCCACAGCCTCGTGGGTCACGTCCGTGGCCAACACCTCTTTCGACAGAGGCGGACGGTTATAGGGCGCATGCAGCTCGTCGCCAACTACGCGGATCGCACCGGTGTAGCCCGAACGACGAAGAGACTCCGCCGCGCGCAGCCCACCCATCGCCGCACCGACAATAACGACCGGTGCGGCGGGGTTAGCCTCAGACACTATTCGACGATTCGAATGGCCTGCATCGGGCACACATCAACAGCGGCTTCAATGTTGTCGCGCTCCGAGTCGGGCGCTTCCGCCACATACTCAAGCTTGTCGTCGTCGTTGAGCTTGAAGTTGTCTGGTGCCTCGAACACACACTGGCCGTAGTGCTGGCACTGGTTCATGTCGACTTCAATTTTGATCATCGCTTTTCCTCAACTTTCGACGGGTAGAGATCTTTCGACGGAGTTCGAATGCCTCGGAACTCCCAGTCGCCACCCATTGCGGTCGACATTACCTCTTCACTCTCCGTGGGCTGTGCCCCCACGTCGGTGCGGATCGGAGTCGGGCCCGTAACGATACGGTTCGTGAGCTTGCCCAGGCCTTCAACTTCGACCTCGACAACGTCGCCAGGCTGCACCGGACGCGAGAACGCTGGCGTTCCCGAGAACAGCATGTCGCCGGGGCTCAGCGTGATCGTGCGTGCGATGTCGGCCACGAGGTAGTTCATGTCCCACTCCATGTTGTCGGTGTTGTCGTCTTGCTTGACCTCACCGTTCACGATGGTGCGCAATTGCTTGCCGCGGAAATCCCAGTCCGTGACGAGACCGGGGCCGACCGGGGCGAGCGTGTCGCTTCCCTTGACGCGCAGCATTGAACCGGCATCCGTGTCTCGGAAATCGTGCAGACCGTAGTCGTTGCCGATCGAGTAACCGGCGATATAGTCGCTGGCCTGCTCTGGCGAAACGTTGCGGCACGTACGACCGATAACGATGACAATTTCACCCTCGAAGTTCAACCACTTGCAGCCTTCAGGCCGCACAACATCACCCTTGTGGGTGTTGAGTGCGGTAACCGGCTTCTGGAAGTAGGTCGGAGCCGACGGCAGCTTCGTCATGAACTCTTCAGTGCGACTCGCGTAGTTCAAGTGCACAGCGATGATCTTGCTCGGCTCGGTCGGCGGCAAATGGATGGCATCTTCGACGCCAACCTCGCGGCCGTCGCCAGCGACGAGAGTCTCGTCGTGGCGCGTTACCTGCGTCGGGTATCCATCAAGAAGTATTCTGCGGAGTTCAGTCACGAGAGAGAACCACATCCTTTGCTGCTGGGAAGCCACCTTCTGGCTTCGGGAACCACACGTGCACCTGACCGGTGCCGATGGAGTTTTCGTAATCGCTGTACATTACGCCGGGAGCAGTGCACGCCTCTTCGCCAATCGCCCCCGCCGTCATGAGCCAGTGACCAAACATTGCCTCGGGGCGCACCTTGTGGAACGCCGGCATTGTCTCAAGTACCTGAGCGTGATCGCCAGCCTTGAACCACTCGAGACGTTCGTAATCTGCCTCGCGGGCAGCATCCGAGAAAATGTGGGCCGGATCGGCCATCTCGTGCTTGCGCAGATCGCGCAGCTTGTAGAACGTGTGCGAAAGTGCACCAGAAGCGAGCAGGATGACGCGACGGTCGCTCTTGGCGATCGCCTCACCAATGGCACGCCCCGCGCGCAAGAAGTCTTCATCGGTGGCGGTCTGACAGATTGAGACGCTCACCCACTTCTTATCGGGCAGGCCTTTGCCCAGGTAGTCCCACAGGTTGATCGTGGCGTACATGATCGGCAGATATTCGTCGTCGATCGGAGTGATCCAGGTGCCGTTCTTTTCGGCCTGCTCCCCCATGAGCTTTGCGAGCTCGGGGTCTCCAATGAAGTCGTAGGGAACGCCGCTCATTCCGCGGGGCAGCTCTTCTGACGTGAACTTGCCGTGACGACGCTCGTGCGCCGTGACAACAAACTCAACCGTGGTCGCCCAGTGGCTATCGAGTACGACGACTGTGTCGTAATCGTCATTCTCGAAGTAGTCCTTGCGGAGTCGTTCGAGGCCTTCGACGAGCGTTGAATCTTTGCCCTCATTGAGTTCCATGCGGATCTCTTTGGGCAACATGATCGTAGGTACGTGAGCGATCAGCCCAGCGCCAACAACTTCTCCCATGACTATTCCTTCCATCCGTTCGGCGAAACCACCGTGTTCTTTACATCTGCGTAGAAATCAAACGACCAAGTGCCGCCCTCGCGGCCAACCCCCGACTTCTTGGAGCCGCCGAAGGGGGCCCGCAAGTCGCGCACGAAGAAGCAGTTGACCCAGATCGTGCCGGCCACCAGCTGCTTGGCGATAACGTCGGCGTGCTCGCGGTTGCCCGAAACGAGAATGGCGGCGAGACCGAATTCGGTGCCGTTCGCCATGTCGACGAGTTCGTCATCCGTCGTGAAGGTCTGCATCGTCAGCACCGGCCCGAAGACCTCCTGCGTGACAATTTCACTGCCGACCTCGGGGTTCTTGACGAGCGTCGGCGAGAAGTAGAGCCCGCCGAGTTCAGCGTTGGGGCCGCCTCCGAAGAGGATGTCTGCTCCGCCTTCTTTCGCGCGATCGACGAATCCCTTAATGCGCTCGAAGTGCACGCGGTGAACCTGCGGACCGATGTCGGTCTCGAGGTCGCGCGGGTCACCCTGGCGCAGGGTCGCGACCTTGGCCTTGAATGCTTCGGCAAAGGCATCCGCAATGTTCTCGTGAACAAGAATGCGCGTGCCCGAGAGGCAGACCTGCCCAGCGTTGTCGTACTGCTCAACCGCGAGGGTAGCCGCGAGTTCAAGGTCGGCGTCTTCCATCACGATGCAGGGGCTCTTACCGCCGAGCTCGAAGCTGCACGGAGTGAGGTTGTCAGCGGCCGCGCGGGCAATCGACTTGGCCGTCGGCACCGAGCCGGTGAACGAAATGCGGCTGAGGTCGGGGTGGGCGACAAGCGCGGCGCCCGCTTCTTTTCCGTACCCCTGAACGACGTTGAACACGCCGGCGGGAAGGCCAGCTTCGGCGGTGATGTCGGCGAAGAGGGAGGCCGTGAGCGGCGTCCATTCGGCCGGCTTCAGCACGACCGTGTCGCCAGCGGCGAGCGCCGGGGCGATCTTCCACGTGGCGAGCATCAGCGGTGCGTTCCACGGCGTGATGAGCGCGGCGACTCCCGAAGGGTCCCACGAGACGTGGTTGTTGTGGCCTCGAGTTTCGAAGTCGGGATGCCCGAGGTCGTTCACGAGGTAGTCAGCGAAGAAACGGAAGTTGTGGGCCACTCGCGGCATCACGCCGCGCAGGTGGCTGCGCAGCAGCGCGCCGTTGTCCATCGTCTCAACGTTGGCGAGGTCGCTGACACGTTCTTCGACGAGGTCGGCGATCTTGTGCATGATCGCTGCACGGTCCTGGGGGCTGGTGGCAGCCCAGCCGGGGAAGGCGGCGCGAGCGGCGGCGACGGCCAGGTCAACTTCGCGTTGACCGCCTCGGGAGATCTCACCGAGTGCGCTGGCATCGATCGGTGACACGTTGGTGAAGGTGTCGTCTGAGGCGACGCGTTCTCCTTTGATGAAGTGCCGCGTATCGACGGTCACTCCGGCTACTTCAACGTTGGTCATAGTGTTCCCGTCTCGAATCGCTCGCCGTTAAGTCATTCGGATGCTAATGACTTACCTTAGCGAGTGATTCGAGCCCAAACAAGAGTTCGGGGCATCCGGCAACTAAAAAACCGCGGGAAAGCTAGTTCTTTGGCTCGACACCAGCGGTAATCACTCGAAGCATCTCCGCGAGCTCTTCACGCTTGTTGGGATCTACGGGGCCAGTAACGGCCTGCTCCTGCAGGTTGAACGCAGGAAAAAGCTCCACCATCAGTTCGCGGCCGCGATCAGTGAGCTTCACCACAACTAGACGACCGTCACTGACGCTGCGAGCGCGAGTGAGCCAGCCACGACGCTCGAGAGTGGAGAGAACGCCGGTGAGAGTGGCTTTCGAAAATCCTCCTTCGAGCGCGATCTGGCGCGTCTCGATGGGCTCCCAAATCCACGTGACCCACAGCACAACAAAAGCCGTCCACGACAGGTTGTGCTCAGAAAGCACCGTGCGTTCAAAGTGGTTCCGCACGGCGTTCGCTGCGCGAAACAGATTCGAAGCAACTGCCATCGCCGAGTAGTCCAGCGGTAACCCGCCAACTTTCTCCTGCACTTGACGCTCTGTTTCAGTGAGTGTGTGTGGTCCGGCCACGGAGGGTCCCCTCGCTCGCATTTAGCTGTCGTTACTCTATCCAACCCCCGGCGTTCAGAAAGTTTTTGTCCGCATCGCTCGCAGAATCGTGACGATGTGGCATATTGTTTGTATCCAAACAACCCACGGAGGATTGAGTTGACTTCAATGGCGAACGTCACCCTGGCAGACCTAGATCTGTTCGAGAACGGCACACCCTGGAACGTATTCGACAAGCTTCGAGCAGAGGCACCCGTGCACTGGTCGGAAGAACCGGCGCCCAACCACGGCTTCTGGTCGCTCACTCGGTACCACGACATCGTCTCCGTGTTGCGAGACACCGAGACGTTCTCGAGCGAACGCGGAACCGTCAACCTCGAAGAACTCGACGCTGACCAAATCGAAGCACGCAAATCGATGCTCGAAACCGATGGCGTTCGTCATCGTGCGCTGCGTCGTCTCATGCAGGGCGAGTTCACCCCTCGGGCGGTTGCGGGCTACGAGACCTTCCTCCGTGGTCTCACCGCCAGCACTCTCGATGCGGCATTCGCGAACAAAGAATTCGAATTCGTTGACCAGGTCGCGGCCGACTTCCCCATCCGTGTGCTCGCCAAAATGCTTGACGTGCCAGACACCGATATCTACAAGCTCATTGACTGGGGCAACCGGATGATCGGCAACGACGATCCGGAACACGCCGATGTTCTCGCGAGCTCCGCTGAGAGCGAGCAGTACCGGCTCTTGCCGTTCCGCTCCCCCGCCGCCCTCGAAGTGTTCGAATACGGCAACGCTCTTGCCAACGAACGCCGCGGCAAAGACGGCACCGACCTCGTCTCGCGCCTCGTCAATCAGACGCCAATGGACGGCAAGGAACTCAGCGAGCGCGACTTCAACAGCTACTTCCTGCTGCTCGTCGTCGCCGGCAATGAAACCACGCGCCACACGATCACTCACTCCATGAACTACCTCATGGACAACCCTGACCAGATGGCTCTCCTGCAGGAAAAGCCCGAGCTGATCCCCTGGGCTGTTGAAGAATTCCTGCGCATGGCCAGCCCGGTCTACCACTTCCGTCGCACTGCGACGAAAGACACCGAGATCAACGGCCAGGCCATCAAAGAAGGCCAGAAGGTCGTCACGTGGTTCGCTGCAGGCAACCGTGACCCCGAAGTGTTCGAAAACCCATACAAGATGGATGTCACCCGTAACCCCAACGAGCACATGGCATTCGGTCGCGGAGGCCCGCACATGTGTCTCGGAAACTCTCTTGCACGGCTAGAGATCCGTATCATGTTCGAGAACCTGTTGCCCCGGATCTCCGGAATGACGAAGCTCAGTGAACCTGACCGTCTGCGCAGCAATTTCGTCAACGGAATCAAACGACTCCCGGTAAGCGTCGAACTAGCAAAGTAGGCCCATGAGCGAGGTAGTCACATGAGTGAAGTTCGGCCACAAGGCAGACCACACGCAGTATGGGGCGACGAGACTGAAGTAGTACAGCTCGCCCTCGACTGGACCGCCAAGCGAATGGTTCGCGAAACCGACCCACTATCGACAGCACGGCCTGCGGCCGAGTTGGCGGCAGCGGTCGGCGACGCGATCCGCCCGGAAGGCATTGGTGGCGCAGAAGCACTGCGCATTTTTGACGAAATTCTTGAGCCAGCAACCCGCGCTCAAGATGACCCGCTCAACCTCGCCTACATTGCTGCCGCTCCCACCCGAGCTGCAGTCGCCTTCGACCTCGTCACGAGTGCCGCCAATATTTTTGGCGGCCTCTGGGAGTCCGGTGCTGGCGCAATCTTTGCCGAAAATCAAGCCCTTGAGTGGATCATCAGCCTGCTCGACTGGCCAGACACCGCCGGCGGCACGTTCGTCTCTGGTGGCACCTCCGGCAACCTCTCCGCGCTCATGACCGCGCGCGAAACGGCCAAGACTCGTCGCGGCGGACGCCCGGCCGGCGGTTGGCAACTTGCCTGCACCACGAACGCTCACTCATCGATCAACTCCGCCGCGAAAGCGCTCGACGTCGACGTCGTCGATGTCCCCATTGACGAGCGAGGGCACATGACCGGGGCAGCCCTGCGGGCCGTTCTCGAACAGTCACCCAACGTCTTTGCTGTCGTGGCATCCGCTGGAACAACCAACGAAGGCCTCGTCGACGACCTTGCCGACATCGCCGAAGTGTGCGAAGAGTTCGGTGTGTGGATGCACGTCGACGGCGCCTATGGCGGTGCAGGGCTCGCAGCCCCGAGCATCCGCCATCTCTTCGACGGAATTGAACGGGCAGATAGCTTTATCGTCGACCCCCACAAGTGGCTCTTTGCGCCCTATGACTGTTGTGCCCTCGTGTATCGCCAGCCTGAGCTAGCGCGCGCCGTACACTCCCAGCACGCCAGCTATCTGGATGCGATCGACCGCAATGAGTGGAACCCAAGCGAGCTCGCCCTGCACCTCTCGCGTCGCGTGCGCGGGCTGCCGCTGTGGTTCAGCCTCGCCACCCACGGCACCGACAAGTATCGAGATGCCATCGAAAGCTCGGTGACGACGGCGCGCGAAGTCGCCCGTGCGATTGAGGCGACCGACTACCTCGAAATCGTGCGCGAACCCGAACTCTCGGTGCTGCTTTTTGTGCGCACTGGCTGGACCGCTGAGCAGTATTCCGAGTGGTCTAAACAGTCTGCGCACGACGGCGTCATCCTGTGCGTGCCGACCTCCTGGCGCGGCCAAAGCGTGTTGCGGCTTGCTTTCGTGAACCCTGACACCGAGACCGTCACAGTGATGGCGGCCCTCGAAACGCTGCGCTGAGGCGGCCCTGCGGTAGCTTTACCCTAGGGCGCAGTGCGGCGACCCGAGCAGGAAGGGCGTCACGAAATGAAGACAACGGTTTCTTTGACTGAGATGGCAGCGACGGAATTGGCGAGTGCTGTCGCGTCGAATAATGGGCGCAGCGCCGTGACCATCTGCGGTGGACGCGATGCCCAGCTCCGACAGACCCTAATGGCCCTTCGCGCCGGTGAGGGCCTCTCCGACCACTCCAGCCCCGGAGAAGCTACGTTGCAAGTTCTCCTTGGCCACATCACGCTGCGCACCGCCGACGAGTCGTGGGAGGGCACGCCAGGTGATCTCCTGCCGATCCCGACCGCGATTCATGCCGTGGACGCGCTCGAAGATTCTGTGTTTCTCCTCACCGTGGTCAAAGCTCAACCGTCAGAATCCTGAAGACTCTTTTGTCGCGATCGTGCTGTTAGCCGAGCTTGGCTACGCGGTCGAGGAAGGCATCAACGAGTGCAGCAGTGCGCTCCCCCGCGACCACTTCTTCCGCGCGCGTTTGCGCGATCATGGCCGCAGGGTTCTGCCCGTCGGCGACCACTTCGTCGATACCGCCCTGATCGAGCCAGCCCTCGAGAATTGCGGCGTTGAGCTCGGGATGAAACTGCACGGCAAGACTTCGGCCGTAGGTGAATGCTTGAGGCGCAACCGGGTTGCGGGCAATTTCGACGGCGCCGGCGGGCATCGTCCACTGGTCATAGTGAAACTGAAACCACGGGCCATTCGATACAAGCGAGGTGTCGTCACTGTGAATCGCCGTCCAGCCGATCTCAGCCTTTTCGCCCCGCGCTACGGTGCCGCCGAGGGCGCGAGCAATGAGCTGGCCTCCAAAGCAAATTCCGAGCACCGGGATGTCCGCCTCGATAGTCGCACGCACCCAGTCAAGTTCCGGAGCCAACCATCGGCCGATGCAGGTGTCATCCCACGCCCCCCACGGCGCACCCATGGGAATCACAAGGTCGTATTGCGACACATCCGGAAATTCGAAATCCACATTGGGGTTATCGAAATTCTCCTCGGTGACAACCATGATTTCGTCAATCTCAAAGCCGCGTTCCCGCAGTCGATCGCCGACTGGGCCGCTGGCGGTGACGTGATCGTGTTGCACCAAGAGAGCTCTCATCTGTGTACCTTTCAGGTAAATTTCTCGCGATGAGTGGACAGCCACACCGCTATGTGGCTTAGTATCTCACTAATCGTTCAGTGCCGAACGATTTATTTTTCGGAGGAAGAATGACTCTCGACATAGCAGCGCTTCAAGCAGACTTGCAGGCAAAAGGGATCGATGTTCTGCGCCTGATTTTCCCGGACGTGCTCGGAATTACCCGCTCAAAAGATCTCCTCGTCAGCCAACTGCACCACAGCAAGTCACCGCTGTTTTGCCAAGGAGTCTGGGTCACAACCACGGGCGGCGATGTGCTCGATGGCAACGACATCATGACATCCGGTCTTCCCGACCTTCTCACCCAGATCGACCCAAATACGCTGACGATGATGCCGTGGGAGCCTGGTGTCGCGATGGTGGTCGGTGACGCGTTCAACCCCGACCACAGTGTCAGCGAGGTTGCGCCCCGATCCGTTCTGCAGAGTGTGATCGCCCAATACAAGGCCATCGGCCTCACCCCCACCCTCGGCCCAGAGCTTGAGTTCTATATCGCGAACTACGACGAAGAGAACGGCTGGAGCCGCAGCCTCAGCCGCACCGGTCGCGTCTACACGACGGGCGAAAGCGTCGACCCAGGCGGACAGTTTCTCCATCTCATGCGCATGCTCGACGGTATGGATATCGGTGTCTTCGCCGGCAACCACGAATTCAGTCCCTCGCAGTACGAGATCAATCTTTGGCATTCCGAAGCTCTGGATGCCGCCGACCGAACCTTCCTCTTCAAAATGGCAGTCCGCGACATCGTCGCTCACACTGGCAAGCACGCTCTCTTCGTTGGCAAGCCGTGGGACGACGAAGGTGGAAGTGGATTCCACCTTCACTTCTCGGTCGTCGACGAACAGGGAAACAACATCATGTCGGATGGCGGGCAAGGCCTCTCGGAGGTCGCCAACCACATGATTGCTGGCATCCTCGAAAACGCCGGAGCAATCGCAGCGCTCTCGAACCCCACGGTAAACGCCTACAAGCGACTTGGACCAGACACGCTCGCTCCGTACCGCGCCAACTGGGGCCACGATAACCGCAGCGCAATGCTGCGAGTTCCGCCCGAGCGCGGCGCCGGCACCCGACTCGAAATGCGACTCGGGGATGCTGCCGCAAACCCGTACCTGCTCATCGCCTCCGTTCTGGCCGCCGGCCTTGACGGCATCACACGGAGCCTCACAGCCCCAGCGCCGGTCGCAGGATGGGCGTACGAAGACAACTCCGCCCCCATCCTGCCGATGTCGCTCAAGGCCGCTCTCGACGCCTTAGACGACGACACCGTTATGCGAAGCGCAATGGGCAGCACAATCATCGATGTCTTCAGCGTGCTTAAGCGTGACGAAGTGCGCCGCTACGAAGACTCAGTCGCCGACAACAACACCCGCGACGTAAGCCAATGGGAGATCGACGAGTACTTCGCCGACTACTAAATCGCTAGCGCGAATGTGTGTCTGCGACGCCCGCCTCTTGACAGAGTGTCAGTCGTCGCAGGCACACTGCTTTCATGACAAATATCGCGTTGTTTCACTCCGTTCTTGGCGCACGCCCTGGCTTTGATGATGCGGCCGAGCGGCTGCGAGCCGAGGGTCACAACGTCACCGCTGTCGATCAGTACGATGGCCGCACCTTCGACTCGTATGACGAAGCGAGCGAGTTCGCCGAAGCCATTGGTTACCCAGCGCTCATGAGTCTCGCCGCGCAGGCCGTCGAGCACCTGCCTGATGGTTTCATCACAGCAGGGTTCTCCAACGGTGGCGGCATGGCGGAGTACGTAGCGACCCAGCGAAATGTGGCTGGAGTTCTGATGTTCTCGGGTGCGTTAGATCTGTCGATGCTCGGCGTCGACGCCTGGCCCGCCGGGGTTCCCGCTCAAATTCACTACGCGCTCGATGATCCTTTTCGCAGCCAGGCCGAGATAGACGCGGTCACGCAATTGGTGCGCGCTGCGGGAGCGCCAGTCGAGGTGTTCGACTATCCGGGTGCCGGCCACTTGTTTACCGACAGCTCCCTGCCAGCAGAGTTTGACGCAGAATCCACTGAACTGCTGTGGTCCCGTGTGCTGCCGTTCTGCGCGTCGCCTCCGGCCTAGCGCGTAGCGTTCATTTTTCTGGTCCCGGGCTCAATAACGCACGAAGCCCCGCCGAGCAGGTCGGCGGGGCTTCTCTTGGTACTAAAGAAACTTAGATCGCCTGTGAGCGGTCCTCTACGAGTTCGCCACCATTGAACGTGACACCGATCTCGCGATAGTAGCCGCCGAGAATCTCTTCGACGGGCAGAATCGAGTGCAGTTCATCCCACTGCGAGTCACCCAAGTGAAGTTCCGCATCGCCCTTCCAGGTTTCGCCGATCTCAACATCAGTGCCACCCATGGTGATGAGCTGGTCGAGCGACATGCCGGCATCCTTGCTAATGGATGGCATGAACCGGCTGTGCAGCATCTTGTGCCCGTTGACAAAACCATTGCTCTCGGCAGGCTCGCGCAGCGTAACAACCGCGGACGCGAGGCGGTGATCGTAGGCCGCGATGGAGGCACCGAATTGGCCGCCGTTCTCGAGCTTTGGCGTTGCCTTGCCGGCATTGAACACCCGCGTGACCGCGATGTTGCCGAGCTTCTTGGGGTAACCCTGGAACCAACCACGGCCGATGGCGAAGTCTTTGTTCACCCAAATGGCGACGCAGCGGCTGTACACGATGCCCTTGTGCGAGCAACGCACAACCATGAACGCTTCGAGATACTGGGCGCGCACGGGGTCTAGCAGCTCGAGGCCGCCAGTGCTGCACGATTGCCAGTCAGCCCAGACGATGGCAACGGCGCCAGGCTGCTCAGGGGCAAGGTCAATATCGTCAGGAAGAATCGCGCGCACGTTTGCTGGATCGGTCAAATACTCGACAGTGAGTAGCGTTCCCGAGTAGTACCAGGGCATCTTCGGCACGAGCGAACTTGACCCTTGCGGGGTGAGCGGGGGAAGGAATCCTTTGAGTTCGGTCATGCGCCAGAGTGTAGCCCAAAACGGTTCGTATCCGAATGAATTTCCTAAATAGCTTGACTAAGACACCCTGTCTTCGCCATTGTTGTACCCAACTCGTTCGGATACGGACGACATTGATTGAGAACTCAACGAGGAGTTTCACCATGGCGCTTGACCAGAAATCCCAGGAAAGCCCCGATCGGACCCTGCGCAAAGGGCGACTCGGCGTAATCGGAATTGTCTTCTTTGTTGTGGCAGCAGCCGCACCGCTCGTCGGAATGACTGGCGCGGTACCCGTCGCCATCGTTCTTGGCAACGGAGCAGCAGCCCCCGGTGCTTACCTATTCGCGGGAATCATCCTTCTCTTGTTCAGCGTCGGCTATGCCGCGATGAGCCAGCGTGTAACCAACGCCGGAGCTTTCTTCGCGTACATCGGGCGCGGACTCGGTCGCAACGCCGGAATCGCAGGATCATTCGTTTCGGTGCTTGCCTACCTCACGATTCAGCTCGCAATCTACGGCTTCTTCGGCGGCGTCATGGCCGGCCAGGTCGGGCTGCTCCCCTGGTGGGGCTGGACACTTCTCGCCTGGCTCGTCGTTACCGCGCTCTCACTGGCGCGAGTCGACATCGGAGCCAAGCTGCTCGGTGTGCTGATGCTCGCCGAACTTACGGTGCTCATCATCGCGGCCGTCGCGATCCTCGCCGATGGTGGCCCAGAAGGGCTCAACTGGGCAGCATCCTTCTCCCCTGACCTGATTCTGGCCGGTGGCCTTGCCGGTTCCGCCGGAATCGCATTCGCCTTCGCCTTCGCATCGTTCATCGGATTCGAAGCAACTGCCATCTACGGCGAGGAAAGCAAGGACCCGAAGCGCGCAGTACCCCGCGCTACGTACCTCGCGGTTGGCCTCATCACGGTGCTCTTCGCGTTCACTGCATTCGCACTTGTCACCGGAATGGGCGCCTCAAACGTTATCGAAGAGACCCTTGAACGCTCGGCAGGTCTCGAAGACCCCGCCGCAGTACTGTTCACCCTTGCCAGCCAATATGTTGGCCCGTGGCTCGCAACGCTCATGAGCATCCTCGTACTATCGAGCCTGTTTGCTGGACTTCTCGCCTTCCAGAACGCGGCAAGCCGGTACCTCTTCGCCCTCGGCCGCGGTGGCGTCATCGCCAGCTCAGTCGGAACCGTGAACGGTCGCGGAGCTCCTGGCCGCGCATCCATCATCGTGTCGATCATCACCGGAATCGTGATGTTCCTCTTCGCTGTCTTCCAGCTCGACCCCATCGGCAACATGTTCTTCTGGTTCAGTGGCCTCGCAGTTGTAGCGATTGTGCTGATTGAAGCGCTCGTCTGCATCGCGATCATCCGCTTCTTCCTGCAGAACAAGGGCACCGAAAACATCTTCGTCACGATGATCGCGCCGATCCTGGCCTTCATCGGTCTCGTGCTCGCCGAGTACCTACTGATGTCGCGCTTCGGCCTCCTTGCCGGTGAACTCACGCTTAATGCCGGTGTTGACCCGACGGTCACCGCATTCGGACTCAACGCCTTCGGTTGGTTCCTCGTGCTCTCCCCATTCATCGTTCTCGTGATCGGCTACATCGTGTCGCTGACCCGCAAGAACCTCAACGAAGAACTACTGCAGGACGTTATTTCCTAACCTCTGCGCACGAAGGGCCTCGACACTGCGGTGTCGGGGCCCTTCGTAGTTAACAGGACAGGTGCGGCGTTGCGAGCTACGCAGTGGTTCGAGTTACGGGGTAGCGCCGGTCGCGACCGGTCGCTCGGGCTGGTTGGCCCACGCCGACCAGGAACCAGGAAAGAGCGCCGGTCGGAAGCCAGCAACGGTTAACGCCAGAGCATCGTGCGCCGCCGTAACTCCAGAGCCGCAATACACCCCAACCGCCCGATCGAGGCTGACACCGAGGGCCTCATAGCGCTCGCGCAACGTTTCGGGATCGAGGAAGTGACCAGCATCATTGAGGTTGCCCGAGGTGGGTGCGCTGATCGCTCCCGGGATGTGACCGGCTCGGGGATCGATTGGCTCGACCTCACCGCGGTAGCGCTCGCCCGCCCGCGCATCAAGCAGCACACCAGTCTCGGCAAGAGCGGCAGCGTCATCCGTGCTCAATACAGGTTCGTTGCCGGCACTCAGCGTTACCGTGCCGGGTTGAGCGTTCTTGATGTCAGCTAAACCTGCTGCGAGTGGATGCCAGGCCGCCGTCCACGCGGAAAGCGCACCATCGAGCACCCGCACGTTCTCGACACCCATGTAGCGCAGCAGCCACCAAGCGCGGCCCGCGGCGAGACTATTCCAGTCGTCGTACACAACAACGGTGTCGCCATCGTTGATCCCCCAGCGTCGCGCGACTGACTGGAAATCTGCCACAGCAGGAAGAGGATGGCGACCTTCGTGAGGTTCACCGTGACGCGCGAGTTCGGTATCAAGATCGACATAGACGGCTCCGGGAATATGACCCGCCTCATAGAGAGGTAGCCCGTCTGGTCCGCCCAAACTCCAGCGCACATCGAGAACACGAATGGGTGCTCCCCCACTGGCTGCGTCGTCGAGCAGCGTAGCGAGTTCATTCGCGGTGATGAGGGGATGAGGCATCCGATGCTCCGATCATTGGGGTGGTTCCATGATCGCACTCCGAGCAGTCATTCGCTGCGGTGAAATTGTGTTCCCGTCGACGCGACGAACGCAGCCGACGGGAACACAAGAACTCCTTAGATGCGGGGTTCGTCCCGACCGTCGGTGGCGAGGAGTTCCTCCTCGACGGCACCGCCATAGCCCTCCTTCTGAGGATCGCCGTGGAGACCGCCAGAGATTGCGTACTCCTCCTCAGGCGAAAGCACGAGACGCTTGCGACCGTAGAGGGCAAAGATGACGAGCATCACGATGTAGACCACCGCAATTGCACCGATGGCGGGGCGAGCGGGTTCGTTGATGAAGAACCCAAAGAAGATCGCCAACGAAAGAACGCCGGCGATGATCGCACCGGGAACACCCCAAGGGCTGCGGTACGGGCGGCTCGCGTTCGGGAACTTCTTGCGCAGGATCAAGAACGACACCATCTGCAGAACGTAAGCGATCACGGCACCCCACACGGCAATGTTCAGAACGATCGCACCGGCTACACCGTCGGCGCCACCGAGCGAATCAACAAGCACGAGCGCCACGTAGCCGATGATCGCGCCTACGAGCAGGGCGACCGCGGGAGTCTGACGCTTACCCGTGAGCGAAAGGAACTTCGGGTAGTAGCCAGCGCGAGACAGCGAGTACATGTTGCGCCCATAGGCGAACATGATTCCCTGCAGCGATGCGAGTAGTCCGATCAGTGCAAACAGGGCTAGAGCTGCAGCGGCCTGGTCGCCCACGATGGCGCGGAAGCCGTCGAGCAGTGGCTCGCCCGAGCTCGAAATCGTGTCGGCTCCGACGATGCCCGTGTTAAGGAACAGCACCAACAGTCCCGTGATGATCAGGGTTGTGCGTGCGATCAAACCAGCCTTGGGAATGTCGCGAACCGGGTCGTGTGCCTCTTCAGCGGCGAGAGGAAGTTCCTCAATGCCGAGGAAGAACCACATCGCGTAGGGAAGCGCGAACAGGATCGGAATCACGCCGTGCGGCAGGAACGATGACTGCCCAGGATCCGGAGCGATGTCGAACAGGTTGTCCCAGCTGAAAAGGCCGGAGAATGCTGCCATCGCCGAGAACACAAGAAGGATAGCGATCGAAATTACCGCAACAATGATCGCGAATTTGAAGGAAATCGCCGCACCCGCGGAGTTGAGGCCGATGAAGACGGCGTAGAGGATTAGCCACCAGACGGGGGTGGGAAGCGAGAAGTCCAACAAATTGCTTGTAATGAAATCTACATAGCCCGCAGAGAAGTAGACGATTACCGCGGTAGTTGCGACGTATTCGATTGTCTCAGCGAGGCCGGTGACGAAACCGCCCCAGGGTCCCATTGCTGCTCGGGCGAAGGAATACGCGCCTCCCGTATGCGGCATGGCCGAGGCCATCTCACCGATGCTGAAGATCATTCCGTAGTACATGAAGATGAGGAGTGCGAAAGCGATCAGCATTCCGCCGAAACCGGCAAAGCCGATTCCGAAGTTCCAACCGGAGAAGTCTCCTGAGATAACGGCGGCGACGGCGAGACCCCAAAGGCCCCAGATTCCGGCGGTGCGTTTGAGGGTGCGTTTTTCGAAATACCCGGCCTCAGCCGTGGTGTATTTCACCCCGGAGACGTTCAGTGTGTCTTTGGACATCCTGTTTCCTTTGCGCTCTGGTTGGGTGCAACGACGGGTCGGGCACACAACTCTGTGAGAATCCTTGCGATGACTATACGGCGATCAATGGTTGTTGACTACCCATAATCACGAGAATTTTGCCGGTTTGACGCGAGTATTGTGACCACATCCCTCGGGTATCTGTGTTCTAATGGTTGGAAAGTGCACCATTTGACTCGCTCAATGAGGAGAAGTTTATGACCGCCCACTCCGGAAACCTCACGCTCGATGAACTGTCGGCAGACGTCGCGTCCGGCGCGA
Organism: Rhodoglobus sp. G.S.23; assembly: GCF_056675935.1. Lineage (NCBI taxonomy): Bacteria > Bacillati > Actinomycetota > Actinomycetes > Micrococcales > Microbacteriaceae > Rhodoglobus > Rhodoglobus sp. G.S.23. Next base: position 927,007 of record NZ_CM155237.1, on the reverse strand, counting down.
TCGACACAGTCCTCGTGGCATTCACTGACATGCAGGGGCGACTCGTGGGCAAGCGACTGTCGGCACGACTCTTTCTGGAGGATGCCGCCGCTCACGGTGCTGAGTGCTGCAACTACTTGCTCGCTGTAGACGTCGACATGAACACCGTCGAGGGCTACGCGATGTCGAGCTGGTCGCGCGGCTACGGCGACATGGTCATGGTGCCAGATCTGGCAACGCTTCGTCGTGCTCCCTGGCTCGTAGCCACTGCGCTTGTTACCGCCGACCTCCAGTGGCACGACGAATCGCCCGTCGCGCCCTCGCCCCGCCAGATTCTCAAAGCCCAGCTTGATCGTCTCGCCGAACGCGGCCTCGACACCTTCGTCGCTACAGAGCTCGAATTCATCGTCTTCGATGACAGCTACCGGGAGGCATGGAAGAAGGGCTACCGGGAGCTCTCCGCTGCCACCGACTACAACATTGACTACAACGTACTGGCGTCTACGCGCATGGAACCGCTGCTCCGCGACATCCGTAACGGTATGGATGGCGCCGGAATGTACTGCGAAGGCGTCAAAGGCGAGTGCAATCCTGGCCAGCAAGAGATCGGCTTCCGCTACGCCTCAGCACTCGACACCTGCGACAACCACTCGATCTACAAGAACGGCGCGAAAGAAATCGCCGACGCCCACGGTAAGAGCCTCACCTTTATGGCGAAGTACAACGAGAAGGAGGGCAATAGCTGCCACATCCACATCAGCCTGCGGGGAACGGACGGAACCGCAGTGTTTGCCGATAAGGATGCCGAACATGGCATGTCAAAAATGTTCCGCCATTTCATCGCCGGTCAACTCGCGGTCATGCGCGAACTCACTCTCTTCTCTGCCCCGAACATCAATTCCTACAAGCGCTATGTTCCGGGAAGCTTTGCGCCGACCGCGCTGGCCTGGGGGCTCGACAACCGCACTTGTGCGCTTCGCGTCGTCGGTCAGGGACACGGAATGCGAGTAGAGAACCGCGTTCCCGGCGGCGACGTGAACCAGTACTTGGCCGTCAGCGCCCTCATCGCAGCAGGGCTCTATGGGATCGACAATGAGCTCGAACTCGACGATGCCTACGAAGGTAATGCGTACACGAGCGACGTAGCCCGAGTGCCGTCCTCGCTACGGGAAGCCACCGAACTGTTCGCGGCCTCGACGTTCGCCAGGGAAGCCTTTGGCGATGAAGTGGTCGACCACTACCTCAACTACGCCGCCGTTGAGCTAGCGGCCTACGACTCGGCAGTTACCGATTGGGAAAAGGTGCGTGGCTTTGAGCGTCTCTGATCGGCCCGTTATCGGCCTGACTACCTACCTCGAACAAGCTCAGACCGGTGTGTGGGATGTTCCCGCCGCGTTTCTACCGAAGGCCTACTTCGAGGCGGTCACTCGCGCTGGCGGCATCGCGGTGCTACTTCCACCACAGCCCGTGAGCCCAGAAATCGCCCGTCGGGTGCTTCAAGGGCTTGACGGACTCATCATCACCGGGGGCAAAGACTTCGACCCAGCGCGCTATGGCCAAGAACCGCACCCGACCACCGACGAACCTCGACTCGACCGCGACGCGTGGGAAGACGAACTCGTTCGCCAAGCGCTCGATGCCGACCTGCCGTTCCTTGGCATCTGCCGTGGTGCTCAAGTGCTCAACGTCGCCCTCGGTGGCACCCTGCACCAGCACCTACCTGACGTCGTTGGCCACGGAAATTACCAGGTGGGTGGCGGCATCTTCAGCCATCTTCCCGTCGAGATAGAAGCCAATTCGCAGATCGACCAAGTGCTCGGCGGTCAAGCTGAGCCTCTTGTTGTTCCGCTCTATCACCACCAAGCAATCGATCGCCTCGCCGACGGACTCGTCGTCACGGCACGCACGAGCGACGACGTGATTGAAGCTGTCGAACTGCCGTCGGCAACCTTCGCGGTCGCCGTTCAATGGCATCCCGAGGCAGCACCAGAAGACATCCGACTGTTCGAAGGGCTCGTCGAAGCGGCCCGTCACTACCGAAAGGCTCTCGCGTGAGCACCTACACCGTCATCAACCCAGCGACTGAGGCCGAGATCGGCACAGTCGATCTGCTCGATATCGAAGCGACGGATGCGGCAATCGCCCGTGCCGCCGTCGCCCAGAAGGCGTGGGCTCGCGTCTCGCCCGCCGACAAGGCGCTGATGTTGCGCCGCTTCGCGCAGACGGTAGACGGCGACCTCGAAAATCTTGCTGCACTGGAGGTCAGCAACTCCGGGCATCCGATCTCGCAGGCTCGCTGGGAAGCCGGCCATGTGCGCGACGTTCTCAACTATTACGCTGCAGCCCCTGAGCGGATGTTCGGCCAACAGATTCCCGTCGCTGGCGGCCTCAACGTGACTTTCCACGAGCCCCTCGGAGTCGTTGGAGTCATCACCCCGTGGAACTTTCCCATGACGATCGCGGCGTGGGGATTCGCTCCAGCACTGGCCGCCGGAAACGCCGTTGTACTGAAGCCTGCCGAGTGGACACCGCTCACGAGCATCCGACTGGGCGAACTCGCTCTCGAAGCCGGCCTTCCCGAGGGACTGTTCCAGGTTCTACCCGGCAAGGGTTCCGTCGTCGGCGAGCGCTTCGTCACCAACCCCACCGTGCGCAAAATCGTTTTCACCGGGTCGACCGCTGTGGGCAAACAGATTATGGCCGGATGCGCGGACCAAGTGAAACGGGTCACGCTCGAGCTCGGCGGAAAGAGCGCCAATATCGTGTTCGCGGATGCCGACCTGGAGAAGGCAGCCGCTGCAGCACCCTACGGAGTTTTCGAAAATGCTGGCCAGGATTGCTGCGCCCGCAGCCGCATCCTCGTCGAACGCAGTGCTTACGACCGTTTCATGGAACTTCTTGAGCCTGCCGTTGCCGGCGTGCGCGTTGGCGACCCCAATGACGAAGCGACCGAGATGGGTCCGCTGGTTTCAGCCAAACACTTGGCTTCGGTGCAGTCGTATGTGCCCGCGGATGCGCCCGTCGCGTTCCGCGGAAACGCCCCGGACGGGCCAGGCTACTGGTTCGCGCCCACCGTACTCACCCCTGAATCGCGCCAGGACCGCTGTGTCACCGACGAGATCTTCGGGCCCGTCGTGACGGTGCTGCCGTTCGACGACGAAAACGATGCACTCCAATTGGCCAACGATTCTGAATATGGGCTCTCTGGTTCTATCTGGACGAGGGATGTCAGCCGAGCCATCCGGGTGTCTCGCGGCGTCGAAGCCGGCAACCTGTCGGTCAACTCGCACTCGTCAGTACGTTATTCGACTCCGTTTGGCGGCTTCAAGCAATCCGGCCTCGGCCGCGAACTCGGCCCCGATGCACCACTGAACTTCACCGAAACCAAAAATGTTTTCATCGCCGTCGACTGACAAATTCACCCCTTCCCACTCAAGGAGCACCGAATGAGCATCACCCCTATCGACCTCACGCAGCGCCTCGCCGGCAAAGTCGCCGTCATCACCGGCGGCGCGAGCGGAATCGGTCTCGCCACTGCGCGCCGATTCGCTGCCGAGGGTGCAACCGTCATCATCGGTGACATGGACGAGACAACAGGTCTCGCGGCCGCTGAGCTTGTTGGTGGCCACTTCATCAAGGTCAACGTAACCAACGAGGAACAGGTGAATGCGCTGTTCGACACCACCGCCAGCACGTACGGGTCAGTCGACATCGCTTTCAACAACGCCGGAATTTCACCGCCGGAAGACGACTCGATCGTCACTACAGAGTTGCCGGCGTGGGAGAAAGTTCAAGACGTCAACCTCAAGTCGGTTTACCTCTGCTGCCGTGCAGCCCTCCGCCACATGGTCAAGCAGGGCAAGGGGTCGATCATCAACACGGCATCCTTCGTCGCTATCATGGGATCAGCGACCAGCCAGATTTCCTACACGGCGTCTAAGGGTGGCGTGCTAGCGATGAGCCGTGAGTTGGGCGTGCAGTTTGCCCGGGAGGGAATTCGAGTCAATGCACTCTGCCCCGGCCCCACGAGCACTCCCCTCCTCCAAGAGCTTTTTGCCAAGGACCCTGAACGGGCCGCTCGCCGTCTCGTCCACATCCCGATGGGCCGCTTCGCTGAGGCAGAAGAACTTGCTGCCGCGGTTGCGTTCCTTGCTAGCGATGACTCATCGTTCATCACCGCGTCGACATTCATCGTTGATGGCGGCATCAGCTCTGCCTACACGACGCCCCTGTAATGGATGAGCCGACCGGTCTCCACGGCGAGTTGCTGCTGCGCCCTGTGCGTGGGGGCAACTCGTTCGAGGAGACCGTTCAGCGCCTCCTTCAAACAGTTCGTCTTGGGCTCGTCGCTCCCGGCGAACGGTTGCCCGCCGAACGGGAACTCGCAGCGATGCTTTCGGTCAGCAGGGACACCGTGCGCGACGCTATTGCTTCGCTCAGCGACGCTGGCTACTTAGTTTCTCGTCGGGGACGCTACGGGGGAACGTTCGTCAGCGATGTTCTGCCGACACATATTCCCGGAACAGCTCACGACGATGCGCTCGAACCGGCACGCGACCTTTCCCCGGAAGCTATCGAAGACACGCTGACCCTGCGAGAAATTCTTGAAGTCGGAGGGGCGCGCCACGCAGCGGGTCGCGCCCTCACCCAAAGCGAGCGCGAACTGCTGTGGCTGAGTCTTGCTGAGGCGAATGCCGCCACCGATGAGGAATATCGCCGCCTTGATTCGCGCTTCCACCTCATGATCGGCGAACTTGCCGGATCTGCCTCACTGACACCGCTCATCGCAGACGTGCGCATGCGGGTGAACGAACTACTCGACAACATTCCCTCGCTCGGCCCCAACATCGCGCACTCGAACTCTCAGCACGAGCAGATCGCTATCGCTATCCTGACCGGGCGACCTGACGCCGCGGCACAAGCAATGAGCGAACACCTAGCAGGGACTGCTCTCCTGCTACGCGGGTTCCTCGAGTAGCAGTTACTCGTCACCAATTCGGTCTCCTGTCGTGCCCGCTACTCAGAAATCGGGCATACGCTGAAGGCATGCTCACCCCACCTGAAGCCGCAAAGGTTCCTACCGAACGCATCCAGCATGGCGACCACTATGTCGACAATTACGAGTGGATGCGCGACAAAGAGAGCCCCGAGACCCTCGCGCATCTCCATGCCGAGAATGCCTTCACATCGGCCCGCACAAGTCACCTCAGTGTGTTGCAAGAGCAGATCTTTGAGGAGATCAAGGCCCGCACGCAGGAGACCGATCTGAGCGTTCCGGTTCGCCGGGGTCAGTGGTGGTATTTCAGCCGCACTGAAGAGGGCAAGCAGTACCCGATCCACTGCCGCGCACCGATCGCGGATGCCACTGACTGGACTCCCCCGACGATTGCCGAGCCTGCTGCTGGTGCGGATGCTGCTGGCGTTCCCGCCACGCTCCCGGGCGAGCAAATACTCCTCGACGACAACATCGAAGCTGAGGGTCACGACTTCTTCAGCCTTGGCTCGTTCTCGCTCAGCGACGACGGAACCCTGCTGCTCTACGGCGTCGACACTGAGGGCGATGAGCGCTACACGTTGCGCGTGCGCCAACTCGTTGACTCCGCTGCGGCAAGCACCGCGAGCAGCGCCACTGACGCGGACGCCGTCATCCGCTTCAGTGCAGCCAATGACCTGCCTGACGAGATTCCGGGCACCGCGGGCGGCGCGCTTTGGGATGCCACGGGCAAGTATGTCTTCTATACGACGGTTGATGATGCGTGGCGCCCCGATACCGTCTGGCGCTACGAGCTGGGCACTGCTGCGGCATCCGCGGTGCAGGTTTTTCATGAACCTGACGAAAGTTTCTGGGTGGGCGTTGGTCGTTCACGCAGTGGCAAGTATGTGGCGATCGAGGCAGGCTCGCGCCTGACGAGCGAGGCGCGACTGCTCGACACGAGCGACCCGACCGGCGAGTTCGAGATTGTCTGGCCGCGCGAAGTTGGCGTTGAGTACGACGTCGAGCATGTTGTGGTTGGCACGCAAGATCGACTGCTGATTGTGCACAACAAGGACGCAATTAACTTCGAATTGGTCAGTGTTGCGGCGGCGGATCCCCTCGGCGAGCGCCGCGTGATCCTCCCCCACAACGAAGCAGTGCGCCTCGAGGGTGTGGATGCCTTCAAGGACTTCGTGGCAATCGAGTACCGTCGTGAAGGCCTCACTCGTGTGGCGATCGCAATCGTTCCGAAGAATGGCGGACGGTACGAAGACATTCCCCACGAGCTGAAGTTCGACGACGAACTCTTCACCGTTGGCCTCAGCTCAAACCCCGAGTGGAACCAGCCGAGCATCCGCCTCAGCTATGGCAGCTTCGTGACACCGACGATCGTGTACGACTACCTCGTAGATGACAACGAGCTTGTCATGCGCAAACAGCAGCCGGTGCTTGGCCGCTTTGACCCCGCGCTGTATACCCAACGTCGAGAGTGGGCCACCGCCTCCGACGGAACTCGCGTGCCGATTTCACTCGTCTACCGCAACGACCTTGTGGTGCCAGGAACCCCAGCACCGACCGTGCTCTACGGTTACGGGTCCTATGAGATCAGCATCGACCCCGGCTTCGCTGTCGGCCGCCTCAGCTTGCTCGACCGCGGCATAGTCTTCGCTGTCGCTCACGTGCGCGGTGGTGGCGAACTGGGTCGCACGTGGTACGAGGGCGGCAAAAAGCTCCACAAGCGCAACACGTTCACCGACTTCGTGGCGTGCGCCCATCACCTCATCGACACCGACGTGACCGCCAGTGACCGCCTCGTCGCTGAGGGCGGAAGCGCCGGCGGCTTGCTCATGGGCGCCGTCGCGAACCTTGCACCGCAACTGTTCTCGGGTATCCTCGCGGTCGTCCCCTTCGTTGACCCCCTCACCTCGATCCTCGATCCATCGCTGCCGTTGACGGTCATCGAATGGGATGAGTGGGGTGACCCCCTCCACAATGAGGAGGTTTACTACTACATGAAGTCGTACTCCCCCATCGAGAACGTGCACGACACCCACTACCCGCGCATCCTTGCAGTGACGTCGCTCAATGACACCCGCGTGCTCTACGTCGAGCCAGCCAAATGGGTTGCCCGACTGCGCGAAGTGGGGGCGGATGCTCTGCTCAAGACCGAGATGGCGGCCGGCCACGGCGGCGTCTCCGGTCGCTACGACGCGTGGCGCGAACGTGCCTTCAACTACGCGTGGATGGTGGATGTGACGCGCGACTCGCGAGGCTGATCGCGCTCTCCACAGGCGGACTAGCGCGCTATTCGGTCCACCACTCGTCGTACATTGACACGGGAACGGTGCGCTTGTGGCGCGTGTTGAGGTACTTCGTCTCGATCTCCACGGCGACGTCGGCAGGCACGTCGCGGCCCTCGAGGTAGTCGTCGATTTGGTCATAGGTGACGCCGAGGTTGGCTTCGTCGGCCTGGCCCGGCGTGTGGTCGAGCAGGTCAGCGGTGGGAACTTTTTCGTAGAGGCGCTCTGGCGCCCCTAGCTCAACGAGAAGCTGCTTGCCCTGACGTTTAGTGAGCGCCGTGAGAGGCAAGAGGTCGGCACCGCCGTCGCCGAACTTGGTAAAGAAGCCCGTGACTGCTTCGGCCGCGTGGTCTGTTCCGACTACAAGGTAGCCGAGCTGCCCGGCGATGGCGTATTGCGCCACCATGCGCTCGCGAGCCTTCACGTTGCCCTTGTTGAAGTCCGTTATTGGCTCCCCCAGGGCATCCGCAAACTCGGCTGCGATGCCGTCGACGGCTCGCTGGATGTTGAACGTCACTTCGCGGTCCGCTTCAATAAAGTCGAGCGCCAGTTGCGCATCGTCCTCGTCGTGCTGCACCCCGTGCGGCAGTCGGACGGCCACAAACTGTGCCTCGGCACCCTCCGCGCGCAGCTCTGCAACGGCGAGTTGGCACAGTCGGCCGGCGAGCGAGGAATCCTGCCCGCCGCTGATCCCCAACACGAGACCCTTGGCGTGTGATGCCTTCAGGTATTCCTTGAGAAAGTCGATGCGCATGCGGATCTGCTCACCAGCGTCGATCGTGGGTTGGGTGTTCAAGTCGTAGATGATGCGCGCCTGCAACGGAGTCATACGTTAAATCTAACCCTGCGACACCTCATTAGGATTGTTCACTTTTGCTGCGCCGCGAACTAGCTGCGGGTTAGTCTGAAACTGTTACGCCCACGAAACACAGGAGCCCAGGATGATCGACCAACTACTTCGCCCCAAGGTTGCCTTCTGGGCGGGAGCTGCCCTTACGCTCGCCAGCTTCATTGTGTTTAACTTTCTGCTTCCGGCCCTGTACCTCGCCATACAGTCGATCTACTTCCCCATGACCCAGCAGTTCGTCGGGGCTCTCACCGCGGGGGTTGAATCTCTCGGCCAACTTGCACGCCTTTTCGGCCCCGCTTTGGTGGTTGGTGCGCTCATCCTTCTGAAGATCGAACGTTCGGCTGCAACAACGCCCCTCGCCTAGATCTACGAGGCGTCTGAAACTCGCGCGTGAACTAGCCGAGCTCTTGCGCAATTTCCCAAGGAAGCCCTGACGGGTCAAGAAACACCGCAGTGCGGCGGCCCCACGGTCGATCAATGGGGCCGTTGACGAGGTCAACGCCCCGCTCGCCCAGAGCAGCACACACGGCATCTACATCGGCCACATTCACCGTCAACATCACGGATGCCGCGGCCCCCGATTTCGCGATCGGTTCTGGTGTTACGAGCGCTGGGGCTTCTGTTCGCGCCAACACGTTGATCACGATGGCACCGATGCGCAGTGCGACCGAGACTTCGTCTTCGAAGAGGATGGGCGCCCCAAACACTGTCGTGTAAAACTCCCGAGATGCCGGAATGTTATCGGAGAACACGGTAATGGCTTCAACATTGTCAAGCGAGCTGATCATTGGTCTTCCCTTTCCTTAGCAACGCAATCTCCAGAACATTACTCAGGCATGGTGGTCCCGGCCGGTTTTACATAGCTGCGCACGAATCCCGAGTCCCGGAGTGGGCACCACTTTAACCCCGAGCAGCAGTTAACCGTGAGTCACGTTGACGATCGTGCAGGGGCGGGGCACACTTCGTCAATTCGTTGGCAATTCTTGGCTGTCTCGACCGATTGCGCGTACGTTTCATAGAAGCTGGTTCGCTAGAGGAGGATGTCGACTGCCTATGGGAGACTCTCTGCGCCGCCTCAGCATTGTCGTACTTCTCGTGGTTGCCTGCGCCGGAAGCGTTCCCTCCCTTGCTGTTCCCGCTTCAGCTACCGTCCCCGTGTTAGCGGCTGCAGCGGGGAGTGCCCATTGGCCTACTCACGCCGCAGGATATGCGACGCCGATGACCACACCGGTAACGGCAATCGATGATCCGACCGATCCCGTCGCCCCCGTTCCCGGAGAGACAACCCCAACCCCCGCCCCTGTCCCTACGGGCGCACCAACGACCACTCTTCCTCCGGTTTCAACGCAGACTCCGACTCCGACACCGACAGACACTCAGGCGCCGACCCCGACCGATAGCCCAACGCCTACCGAGACGCCCGCCGTTGACGAAGCGGACGAAGTCATCCCCCTCCCGTCGATTCCGCCCAGTATCGCGACCACAAACGTGTCGCTCACGTCACTGCTCATTGCAGTCGCTGTGCTCGCCGGCAGCATCCTCGTACTGTGGCTTGTGCTTCGTCGACGTTCCAGCGCCGCTGCAGCCACCACCGCGACCTCGTCACTCACCCGGGCACAGCCTGCGACCATCGTGCTCGATTCACTGGCGGATGTCGGCGAAGTCATGATCGATAGCGGCTACCCCGTGAGTATGGTGCGGACCGCCTTGCACGATGTTGCAACCGCGAACGGGTACTCCTCAGCGGAAGTCGTTGTCTTCCCGACAGCGCTGTTTGTATCGCTTGATGACAACGGCGCCACTCTTACGCGAGCAGTATCGGCCGGCGGGCAGTCCTACCTCCTCCACCAGGTAGACGTAATTGATCGCGTAGTGAAAGTGGGTCGGGTTCGTTCCGGTTCGAGCGCGTGGGTCACGCGGCAGCTGACGAAAATGCGGGAGCTCGCACCGCCATTCACCAGCGCCCAACGCGTGCTCGCCTATGCCCTCACCACCGGCGCAATCTCCGTGCTCCTTGGCTCATCCTGGCTCGGAGTCCTCATCGCGGCACTCTTAGGCGCCGGCGTCGGCACACTACTCTTACTCAGCGAACATCTACCGGCAAGCTTCAACGCCCTCGTGATCGTCGGCGCGGCCCTCGGATCGTCACTGATCGTGCTGCTGGCTGCCCGTGCCGCAGATGATCCTGGAGTCCTGCCTTCTCTGGTGGCTCCGGTCGTCATCTTGCTCCCCGGAGGTCTACTGACCACCGCCGTCATCGAGCTTGCCACCGGGCACATCATGTCGGGGTCCGCACGCGCAGCTGCGGGAGCAATGCGACTGTTGCTGCTCGCCGTAGGGATCGTCTCCGCCGCAGCCCTCGTCGGCGTTCCCGCACTCGAGCTCACCGCCACCAGCGAACCGCTGGGCCCCATCGCACCCTGGGTTGCTGTTGCCGTGTTCGGCGTCGGGATCACCATCTACCAGTGCGCCCGACCAACATCGATTCCGTGGATCCTGCTCGTGCTCTACGTTGCCTACGGCGCGCAGGTGATCGGTGACGTGCTCTTCGGCGGAGTGCTTTCCGCGCTCATCGGCGCGATCGCCATGACTCCGGTTGCCGTACTCGTGGCCAGACACCGCACCGGCCCTCCCGCGATTGTTAGCTTCCTTCCGGCATTCTGGTTGCTCGTGCCTGGCGGGCTCGGACTCGTCGGAGTCACCGAGGTACTGGGCGGAAACGATGGCAGCAGCACCTTGATCACGATGCTCGGCACCATGATCGCCATCGCCCTCGGTGTGCTCATCGGACTCGCCGCATCCAGTGCATTCCGCGATCGCAGACTGCCGAACCTTTTCGATTTCCTCGAACCTGTTCCTGACGCCGACCGTGAGACGCAACCGGTTCCGACTAAGACGCCGCGCCAGACGAAGGATCCCGAGAACACGTAAGTCGCCCAGGCACCGATCTCGCTCATGTCACTTGCGTCGCTTAACGCAAAAGTCCCGGTCTCTTTCGAGACCGGGACTTTTTACGTGGTTGCGGGGACAGGATTTGAACCTGCGACCTCTGGGTTATGAGCCCAGCGAGCTACCGAACTGCTCCACCCCGCGGCGTGCTTAAAGACTAACACAGGGTGAACGGTGCCAAAACCGAACTCAGCGGGCTCGCAGTGTGCTGCGGCCCGCTGAGTCAGAATCGGCTACTGGATTGCGGCGATTGCCCGCTCGATTGCGGCGACCATTTCCTTGTCAGCTTCCGCTGCGGCAACGAGGTCGTTAGCGGCGTAGGCGGCGTTGCGGTCAGCAAGTGCTGCCTTGTAGTCAGCAAGTGCCTTGTCGAGCACGGGGTTGTCACCCGGCGTTACTGGGTCGACAGGCGCATCCGGATCAACAGGGGCATCGGGGTCAACGGGAACTTCAGGATCTACCGGAACCTCACCATCGCCAGCTTCAGCACCAGAGTCTCCACCGAACAAGGTGTCGAGCGCCTGATCGAGAGTGTCCTCGAAGGCAATCTCATCACCGAATGACACGAGAACCTTGCGCAGTAGCGGGTACTGCGTTCCGCTCGTTGACTGCACGTAGACGGGCTGCACGTAGAGCAGTCCCCCACCAACCGGCAGCGTCAGCAAGTTACCGAGCTTAACCTCAGTCTCACCGCGCTGGAGCAGAGCCAACTGGTTGGCAACAATGGTGTCAGTGTTGAAGCTGTTCTGCACCTGACCTGGACCCGGGATGGTGTCCTTCTTCGGCAGGTTCAGCAGGGTCAACTTGCCGTAGTCGGGCCCAGCATCCGAGTTCGCCGTGAGGTAACCGGTGAGAACGCTTCGTGTTGCGTCCGCGCTTCCCTTAGGAATGAACGTCGAGTAGAGCGTGAATGCGGGGTCTTCCGTTCCCGGTACCTGCATTGTCAGGTAGTAGGGCGGCTGAAGCGAACCAGTTGTCGAAACCGGGTCTTCAGGGCTGACCCACTGGTCATCACTCGAGTAGAACGAGCCGGCATCCGTCACGTGGAAGGAACCCAGAATCTCGCGCTGCGCCTTGAACAGGTCAGAGGGGTAGCGCACGTGATCCAACAGTTCAACGCTCATGTCGCTCTGCGGAAGCAAAGTGTTCGGGAAGATCTTGTTCCACGTCTTCAGAACAGGATCAGCGTCATCCCAGGCATACAACTTCACCGAGCCGTCATAGGCGTCAACAGTCGCCTTGACCGAGTTGCGGATGTAGTTGATGTCATCGAGCGCAAACTGTGGTGCCGGTGTGTTGGTGTCGGCAATCGCGCTAGACAGTTGCTCGACCTGTGAGTAAGGGTAGTTTGCGCCCGTCGTGTAGCCGTCGACGATCCATACAATGCGACCGTCCACAATGGCCGGGTACACGTCTCTATCGACGGTGAGGTACGGGGCAACCTTCTTGACGCGGTCGAGAGGTTCACGGTCATACAGAATCTGCGACTTCTCAGTAACAGCTGACGAAAGGAAGATCTGCTCCGACTGGAACTTGATCGCATAGACAAGCTTCTTGAAGATGTTGTCTAGTACCGGTCCGCCGTCACCCTGGAACGTGGTAGTCGCATTCTGGTTGCTATCTTCGCCACCGGACGGGTAGTCGAGCTCAATGTCGTCTGAGCCTTCAGGCGCACCAACGATCGAGTACTCCGGAGACTTCTCACCGAAGTAGACACGAGATTCGAAGTCGCCTAGTGCACCGGTGCTGGGGATGCCAGACTGCAGGAAGACGGGCTGGCCGTCAGCGGCACGCTGGTTACCGAAAGCCGCAACGACGCCATAGCCATGGGTGTAGACGACAGCATTGTTGTACCACGATTGCGAATCGCCAAGTCCAGACTGGTTGAGCTCGCGGACCGCAATAACGGTGTCTTGAGTTTCGCCATCAATTTCGTAGCGGTCGACATCGAGGTGGCTGTCGAACTGGTAATACTGCTTGAACTGCTCGAGCTGGGCAAAGGCCTGCGGCGCGATAGCAGGGTCAAGAATTCGAATATTCGCCGTGGTCGTTGCGTCTTCACGCAACGCCCCTGGTTCAGCATCGGTAGTGGCGCTATAAGGAATCTCTTCGACATCAGCGACACCGTACGCGTCTCGAGTTGCCTGAATGCTTCGATCGATATATTCGGCCTCGTAGGTGCGCGCGTTGGGATCTACCTGGAAGCGCTGAACGACCCACGGGTAAAGGTTTCCGACGACGAGACCGCTGATCAGCAAGAGTGCTGTACCGATCATGGGCAGTCGCCAGCGGCCGATGATGGCCGTAACAATGAAGAGAATCGCGACGATTGCCGCGATGCCGGCGAGAATCGCGCGACCGGGGATGGTGGCATTCGCTTCGGTGTAGCTTGCACCGGTTTGCAGGAAGCCTTGGCTCGCCGAATACAGCGTCGTGTACTGGTCAAGCCAGATGCTGACGGCCTGAAGGGCGAAGAAGAGGCCTGCAGTAATCGCCAACTGGATGCGTGCCGAACGCGAAATGCGAACCTCACGACCATGCACGCTGAGAGCACCGTAGAGGTAGCTCGTAGCAAGCGCTCCGACGAAGGAAACCAGCAGCACTGCTGAAGCGAAGCCAACGATGCCGTGATACATCGGCAGTTCGTAGAAGTAGAACCCGATATCAAGGTTGAACTGGGGATCAACTTCGCCGAATGACGTGCGGTTCAACCACTGAAGAGCCACAGGCCAGCTACCGGCTGCCGAGACGCCACCGAAGATTCCCAAGAGCACGGGGATGCCGACCATGGCGAGCTTGCGCAGCGGCTCAACAACCTGCTGGTAGCCCTCGAGTTGCGCATTGAGTTTCGCGTAGATCGGGCGAGCGCGGAAGGCAACGAGCAGGCTGATACCCACTGGAACTGCCATCGCCACAAATCCGATGACGAACATTACGGCGTTGGCGATCCACTGGGTGGTGAGCACCTCAAGATACCCAGCCTGGTCAAACCAGAGAACGTCCGCATAGAGATTGGAGAACAAGAAGAAAGCAACAACAATGACGGCGAGAATTATCGCCGTAATCGTAAACGCAGACCTCGTCTTGCTCGGTGGGGCTGATCGGGTTTGGCTCGACACAGTACTTCGCTCCTGAAATTGGGGGCCTAGAGGTATCTTAAAGGTCTTTCATGGGCGTAGGGCAGATAATCGCTCTCAGCGTGACTCTCGGCAAAGCTCAGGGCAACGATCACTCAGTTGCGCTCAGCTTGCATCGCACGACGGTAGCCCGGCTCCGCTTAGCCCAGCACGAATGCTGGCAAGCGCAACGAGGGCATCGTTGAGATCGTCGATTGCATAAACGGTGAGGCCCTTGGGGATGTTTCCCACAACCTCATCGCAGTTTTCGATGGGCGCGAAGAAGAAGCTCGCTCCTGCTCCACGGGCTCCATACATCTTTTGTTGGATTCCACCGATGGGGCCCACATCGCCGCTTGCGGTGATTGTTCCGGTGCCCGCGATTTCTTCGCCGCCGTTGATTGCACCGGGGGTTAGCTTGTCAATGATCCCGAGCGCAAACATCATTCCCGCACTCGGACCGCCAACGTTTTCCAACTGAATTTTGACATCAACGGGGAAGTTATAGGCACTACCGACAATTACCCCAATTACTGCAATCGGATCGTCACCCTCGGTGAAGGTCGGGATGATTTCTTCCGTCTGCTCTTCGCCATCACGTTCAAAGACCACCGTGGCTGGCTTCGTCGTGCCATTCGCGGCAATCTCATCGCGAAGGCCGGTGACGTCAGCGAAAGTCTCGTCGTTTACTGAACGGATGATGTCGCCAGCCTGCAGCACGCCATCCGATGGTCCACCTGCGCTCGTCTCAGCAACCGTGAGCGTTGCATCGAATTCGTAACCGCGTTCAGAGAGGGCGGCAGCGATCGCTTCCTGCTGCGAGCTTTCCATCTGGATACGGCCAGCTTCGGTCGACTCTTCGATGGTCACGCCGACCGGATAGACAGCTTCGACGGGCACAATGGCGCGACTGCGATCGAAGAAAGCTGCGCCAACCTCGAACCAGCTGAGTGGTGAATCCGGGTTTCCCCGCACGTTCACGGTGAGCATGTCGAGCGCGCCCTTAGTGGGATACGTCGTCTCGACCGGGATCTGGATGAGCGGCACCTGCGCGCCCTCGATTTCTACGTCACCCAAGGTGTCGTAGACGGGGCCGGGTTGCTCGATGATGTACGGCGATGGAACGAGTGTTGCTAGCAGCGTGCCGATGAGCGCAACACTGAGAATCAGCCATCCTAGCCAGCCACTTCGGGCGCGGCGCGATGACGGTTCGGGACGATTATCAGTAAACAGGGCCACCTAGGTCCTTACGGGGTGGAAGCGGTGTTCGCCACAGGCGCACGGTAAGAGTTACTAGCCTAGGTCAAAACTCAGCCGCGCACGGCATCGAGCGAGTAGCGTTAAAACATGGCTGACGATGCTGACAACAATTCCGAAGACGAGTTCCGCGACATGATGCGCGAGTTCCTCTCCGGTGATGGTGAAATCGATCCGGCGAAACTTGCTGCCGCCGCGGGGCTCCCGAACGACCCCGCCATGATCCAACAATTGCTCAGTCAACTGCAGAATGCCTTAGGCAAGAGCGGCGATGGGATCAATTGGGACATCGCCCTAGAGCAAGCCAAGAACCTTGCTTCTCAGAGCACCGTGGTTTCCCTTCCCGCCGAGCGTTCCAAGCTCGAGCAGGCGCTCCACGTTGCATCGCTCTGGCTCAATGAGGTCACAGATATCTCCGAACTCACGGTAGAACCTAAGCTTTTGAGCCGCAGCGAATGGGTATCAATCACGATGCCGATTTGGACCCAGCTTGCCGAGCCGGTGGCAAACTCAATCGCCAATTCCCTCACCGATGTTCTCAAGCAGAACGCGCCAGAAGAGATGAACGAAATGCTTTCCGGCGCAAGCAAGGTGATGCGCGACATCGGCGGCACTCTGTTTGCTATGCAACTTGGCCAGGTCGTCGGCCAGCTCTCGAGCGAAGTCGTTTCTGGTGGCGACATTGGCATCCCGTTGCTCGATGAACAGCAAGCAGCTCTTATCCCGCAAAGCGTCTTCGCTTTCGGCAATGGCCTCGACATTCCCGATGAAGAGGTGCACCTGTATTTGGCAGTGCGAGAGCTTGCTCACGCCAGGCTGTTTCGGCACGCACGGTGGCTTCGACTGCAATTGCTCACGTCGATCACGGCGTACGCCCACGACATCCACATTGATTCGGATGCGATTGCTGAGCTTGCGAGCGGTTTCGACCCGAATAATCCTGAAGAGCTGCGCGACGCTATGACTAACGGTTCGCTGATTCCACCGAAGAGTGAAGAGCAGCGCGAAGCACTTGAACGGCTAGAGACCGTTCTTGCACTTGTCGAAGGATGGGTGGATGTCGTTACCGCCGCAGCGACCACGCGCTTGCCTGCCCGCGGTGCGATCGCCGAGACCGTGCGTCGACGCCGAGCATCCGGTGGACCTGCAGAATCCGCCTTCGCTACTCTCGTCGGCCTCGAGCTTCGACCACGCCGGTTGCGTGAAGCAGCCGCGATGTGGCAACACGTCAGCGACGAACTTGGTGCAGAGATGCGCGATTCGCTCTGGTCACACCCCGACGTGATGCCGACAGCCGCAGACATTGACGACCCCGCTGCCCTTGTTGCTCGACTCCGTGACGGTGGCAGCACGCCAGACGACATCGATCAGGCCATCGACGCGCTTCTTAACGACGAATCCGGAGACCGCCCCCACGAGGGCGACAACTCCTAATTCACGAGCCGGGTAGCGCCGACATCGGGAACTCTCGCTGCGCTGTGGAATCTTCGCGCTGACCGCTCGGACAGTGTGCACAATGGGCACATGATCCTGCGAGTAGACCCCCGACTACCACTGGTGTGGCGCTCCCCCACGAGCGCCCAAATCGGCATTGACCCTCCCGCCGTCGTACTGGCCCATGTCACCGACGCGCAAGAAAAGATTCTCTCCGCTCTCGTGGCTGGCATCAGTCGTAGCGGTCTCGGCATGCTCTCCAAATCACATCCTGCTGATTGCGACGACCTGCTCGACGCCCTCTCTGGCGTGCTCGTCGCGACACCGCCTCAGTCACCAAGCGCCAACGTTGCTGTACTCGGTGTTGGTTCCTTGGCCGAATCGATTGCCCGTGTTCTCGCCGCTAGCGGAGTGAACGTTCGTGTCGCTGAGCACGCGGATGAGTTGGTCGACCCCGATCCTGATCTCGCGATTATGGTTGGCCACTACGTAATCGCCCCCTCGGTGCATTCGCATTGGTTGCGACGGGATATACCTCACATCCCCGTGGTGATTTCAGACTCTGGCGCCGAGATCGGCCCAGTAGTCACTCCTGGAATCACCGGATGCCTCCTCTGCGTCGAGCTTCACCGTCGCGATGCCGATGCAGCTTGGCCCGCTATTGCCACTCAGCTGATGGGGCGGTCTTCCCACGCAGAAACGCCGGTGCTCATTGCGGAAGCTGCGGCAGAAGCGTGCCGGATGGCGCTTCATCGTTTGGGTCGCGTCGGCTACACCGTCTTTGATCAGACGCCGGCCGACGCAACATCATCGGTGCGCATCGATCACTCAACGGGGCGGCGTGATGAAAGCTTGCGGTTCCGTCACCCCGAGTGCGGATGCCAGCAAATTGGCGCCGTGGCTAGGGTTGTGAACGATCGCGCACATCGTCCAGAAAGCGACTGGGGGCACGACGCCCAGCCCGACCTGTTTGTGCGCTAGCTGACCAAGACATCCCGAGTGATCGGCGTGCACGAGTAATTCCGACGTAGAGCAACCGTCGCTCTTCGTCGATCGCTTCGGGGGTGCGGGCATAGCTAATCGGTAGCAGGCCCTCGTTGAGCCCGACAATGTGCACGCAATCCCATTCCAAGCCTTTTGCCGAGTGCAGGGTGGCGAGGTTTACTGCGGAGCGCAATGGTTCATTGTTGCTGCTCTGACGGTCAACAAGGTCGGCCACAAATTCGCGAAGAGTCATCTCTTCTGGTGCATCCTCGGCTAGGCGCATGATCACGTTGAGAGATTCCCACCGGTCCCGAACAGCACCAGCACTCTGAGGAGGTTCTTGCGACCATCCGATAGATCTCAAAACATCGCTGACTGACTTGAAGAGTGGCTCTGTTGCTGTCGTAATGGAGGCTCCGCGCAACAGCATGATCGCTTCTTTGACCTCGCGCTGGTCAAAGAAGCGGGTTGCTCCGCGAACAAGGAATGGCACCCCAGCTGCAGCTAGCGCAGCCTCGATTGGTTGCGACTGAGCGTTGATGCGGTAGAGCACCGCAATCTCTTCAGGGCTGGTTCCGGCCGCAATCTGCCCCGCAATGGTCTCCGCAATGGCAGTCGCCTCAGCTTGATCATCGTCGTAGGCGGTAACTGCAGGGATCCCGGAGTGTTCTTTCGTCGCCGACTGCAGGGTTAGCGCCCCCGGCTGATTCGCCATCAGTTTGTTCGCCGTGTGCACGATCTCGGGAGTTGACCGGTAGTTGCGTTCGAGTCGCAACACGATTGCGTTGTCATGCTGCGAGGCGAAACGCAGCAGGAAGTCAGGGCTTGCTCCCGCAAAGGAGTAAATAGTCTGGCTGACGTCGCCAACCACACAGAGATCATCACGGTCTCCCACCCACAATCGCAGCAGCTCATGCTGAAGTGGCGAAACGTCCTGATACTCATCAACGACAAAAAAGCGGTATTGCTCACGCACTTGCTGCGCGATACGAGGTTCCGCTTCGATCATTCCGGCCGCGGCAAGAAGTACATCTTCAAAGTCAATCTGGCGGCGGGCATCCTTGGTGGATTCATACGCTGCCTGCAACGCGACCATGCGGTCAACGGTGAGCGCTGCCGGCATTGTTCGTTCAGCGTTTCCATACTGCTCGATCGACATGCGGGAGGTCTTGCGCCATTCAATCTCCGCCGCAACATCGCGAAGAGTGGCGGTGTCGAGCTTGATTTTTAGAGAGTCGGCGGCATGCGCGATCATCCGCGCCTTGCCCTCAAGCAGTCTCGGCATGGTTCCGCCGATAGTTTGCGGCCAAAACGCGTTGAGTTGAGAGAGTGCTGAAGCGTGAAATGTTCGAGCGGAAACGCCTTCCGCGCCCAAGCTGCGAAGGCGGCCCCGCAGTTCACCGGCGGCGCGGTTCGTGAAGGTGAGCGCCATAACTCGACCCGGAGGATAGACACCGGTGGCAACCCCATAAGCGATGCGGTGAGTGATCGCTCGAGTCTTTCCCGTTCCGGCGCCGGCGAGAAGACAGACCGGCCCTAGGAGGGCTTCGGCAGCCTGCCGCTGGCCCTCATCGAGCGCGTCGAGTAGTTCGTTTGCTTCTAGAGTCACGGTTGCTCGTCAATCGGCTGGCCGTACCAGTGCTCGATGATGGCGCGAGCAATAGACGAATGACCCGGCAGGCGGATCTGAGTTAACGACGCAGCGAGTTCGTCCCGGCTGAACCAACGCAGGTCGAGGATTTCGGTTCCGTCTGGGGTTCCTAGCCCAGTGAATCCTGGAGCGACTGAGGCTGTGAATCCGAGCATGAGTGATGCCGGGAATGGCCAGGGCTGGCTGCCCAAATAGACCGGGTCGACTACTGGCACTCCCGATTCTTCAAGGATTTCGCGCTGAACGGCCGACTCCAGTGACTCTCCAGGCTCGACGAATCCGGCGAGGAGGGAGTAACGGTTCGACTCCCAGAGGGCGTTGGAACCCAATAGGAGCCTGTCGTTCTGATCCGTGACGCCGACGATGATGGCGGGGTCGGTTCGCGGAAAAACTTCGAGCTTTGACGCGACATCACGGCGCACCCATCCGGCCTTTTCTACGACAGTCGGCTCTCCGGTCCGCGGAGAAAAGAGGTGCGAAGAATGCCAGTTCAATATCGCCAGAGCTTCGGTAAAGAGTCCGGCATCCCGGTCGCTCAATTGGGTAGCGATGGAACGTAAATTGCCCCAGTTTGCTTCGGCGAAATGCCCGGCGTCCTGAAGCTCGACGGTCACGATCGGGGTGCCAACGGGCTCAGGGCTCGTGGTCGACATCGACCGTCCCAAGTAGACGACAGTATGGCCGCGATCGATTGCATCCGGACGTAGCAGAGCGAGCGAACCATCAGCCGCGAGCAGTGCGGAACCGTCAAATATCGGCAAAACTCTCGTAGCCGGATCGCGCCACAAGCGGTCGAGAAGTCGAGGGTCTTCTCTCGCAAGGTGGTCACGATCAATTTCATATCGCGATAGTGGCAGGCGTGAAAGAAAAGCCTGTGACATGTATCGACCCCGTCCCAAGTGCGTGGCGTGCGGCAAATGCGCGTCTGAGCAACCTACCCTGAGTGTTATGGCCAGATCACATCTCACTCTAGCCGCGCTGGCGACCTCTGCTGTCGAAGGACTCGATGTTGCCGCAGCCGCACCGTTCGGCACCGGCAACGGAAACGACTTCGACTCCGCGCTCATTACCGGGCGCGACGGCAAGCACTGGATTATTCGAGTGCCCCGAAACACTTCAGCAGAAAATGTGCAGTCCGCCGACCTCGTAGCGCTACGCGCGCTCAGCGCCGGTGTTCGCACCAGACTGCCGTTCGCTGTCACCAGCTATGCCGGCCAAGTTCCGGTTGGCCAAACTCGCGGAATCGTCTACGAATTTGTCTATGGCAGCAAAGTGCCCATGCGTTCGTACACCACAGGGCCGGGCTCGCTTTCAGCCTCAATCGGCACCGCCATCGCAGCAATTCACAGCCTGCCGACAAGCTTTGTCGCGGATGCCGGACTCCCCGTGCAGACCGCAGGCGAAAGTCTGCGATCGTGCATTTCGATTATCGACCGTGCCGCGGCCACAAAGCTCGTTCCCGCTGGACTACTCGAGCGCTGGCGCGAAGCCACTGAAGATTCCAAACTCTGGCAGTTTCAGCCAACCGTGGTCAACGGTTCCCTCGTCTCAGATTCCTTCTTGACCGCAGACAACGCGGTCACGGGTGTGCTGGGTTGGCAAGACATCAAAGTCGGCGACCCCGCGACAGACCTCCAGTGGCTCCTCGGCCCCCGCAATGACGCCATCATCGAATCAGCGTTTGGTGCCTACGCGGATGCCCGTGGTGCCGGAGATCGTCAACTCAAGCAGCGCGCCACCTTCTATGCGGAGCTTTCGGTAGCCAAGTGGCTCCTCCACGGGACTGAAGTGCGCAGCACCGAAATTGTCGACGACGCCGTTGAAATGCTCACCACATTGCTCGACGACATCCGAGACGATGTTATGAACCCGATTAGCGCCAACACAATGCCCACCATGGCCGTCGACGAGGTCGAAGCCATGCTGCGCAAGAACAACCACGCGGTCTAACGCTTTCGTTCCGCTTGCGCGGCGCCTGGTCGATGGCTGTCAGCGCAGGTGTTGGGCTACCTGTTGAAACGATCCTCTTGCTCCGAACGGCGCTTGGTCGCTGAGCGCGAAAGCGAGGAACGCAGTCGGCGCAGCTTGTTGTGAGCAATGGGCACCTGTACGGCATCCGCATCGACGATGGTGATCGGCTCGGTAATGGCACGCGACTGATGCCGGGGCACTATCGCGACCCACCGGCCCTTTCGGCGCGGAGCCACTGTGACCGTAAGCTGACCCGATCGCGCCAGAACGATTGCGATCACTATCGCGACAACAGCGGGCACTCCCCCAGCAATGACGAACGCTACTTTGGCGCCCAAGAGCTCGGCGATGGTTCCCATGAGCGGACCGCCGACTGCTTGACCGCCAAGAATTACCATCACCCAGAAGGCCATAACGCGACCACGGATGACCAGGTTCGATGACAGCTGAACCATTGTTTCGGCAGCCGTCATGAGGAGCAGGCGGCTGAGACCAATGCCGATGAGCACACCGAGAAATAGTCCGTAGATCGGAACGATTCCCGCGAGCATCATCATTGCTCCGTAGAGCACCGCCCCGAAGATGATCGTTCTCAGCCGAAGGCTCGCCCGGCGGGCTGACGCGAGCGCCCCGAGCAAAGCTCCAATCGCGGCGAGCGAGTTGTAGAGGCCATAACCGCTGGCACCGGTGCCGTAAACAGTGTTCGCCATCGCGGCGAGCAGCGTCGGCATTGGCATTCCGAACACGGCGACGACGAAAATCATCACCATGGTCCAGAACAGGGTGGGCTTTTTGCGAATGTACCGGATTGCTTCGCGAATTTGGCCCTTGGATTCCGGAGCGCGAGGCGCGATCAGCAACTCGTTCTTGCGCATCGATGCAAGGATCACCACGCCGATAACCACCGCGACCGCGTTAATGCCGATCGCCCAGCCGGAACCAGCCGCGACAATGAGCACCCCGCTGAGCGCCGGCCCCAAGAAGGCACCGGAGTGGAAAATTGAGGCGTTCAGGCTGATGGCGTTGCGCAAGTGGCGAGGACCAACGAGCTCATTCACGAAGACGGCACGCGCCGGGTTATCGAAAACTTGGATGATGCCCATGAACAACACCAACAAGTACACGAGCCAGAGCTGTGCCGCACCCATGATTGTGATGATGGCGAGAGAAAGACTAAGCAGCCCGATGATCGACTGCGCGACCATGAGTGTCGCCCGCTTATCGAAACGATCAGCGATGACGCCGGCATAGGCCCCAAGAACGATGGTCGGAGTGAACTGGATCGCGATCGTCAGACCAACGAGCGCAACGTTTCCCGTGAGCTCAAGAACGAGCCAATCAACAGCGATGCGTTGCACCCAAGCAGCGGTGTAGGCGATGAACTGGGCGATCACATAGAGGCGGTAGTTGTGCAGCCGAAGGGAACTGAAGGTGTCGCGCCAGAGTGGGCGTTGCATGACTGCCGAGATAGGCACAGTTGCCGGAGAGGTCTCAGATGTCATAGCCACGTATTCAACCGTATTGTCTCGGCACTCATTCCAGTGCATAATCGAGCCTATAAATTCAATTACGTTTCGTAATGGAGCACTGGTGTTTGATCCCGTACTGCTGAAATCGTTTGTCGCTGTCGCCGACACGCTCAGCTTCACCGACGCCGCCCGAACGTTGACTCTGAGCCAGCCGACGATTAGCCAGCACATCCGCAAACTCGAGGCTGCCGCTGGCCGTAATCTTGTCGTTCGCGATACTCGCGCGGTATATCTCACTGACAACGGCGAAGCGATGCTTGGCTTTGCTCGCGCGATTTTGGCGGAACAGGATCAGGCAGTGAAGTACTTCACGGGATCGGCGATGCGCGGTCGTTTGCGCTTCGGTTCTGCCGACGACTTGGCGCTCAATGAGTTGCCGGGCATCCTGCGCAATTTTCGTCAGCTCTATCCACAGATCAATCTCGAACTCACCGTCAGCCAAAGTGGCGCTCTGGTCCGACGCCTTCAGGCTGGCCAACTCGACCTGATTTTTGTGAAGCAAGGGACAGGTATTGAAGGCGGGCGACTAGTGCGCCGCGACCGAATGGTGTGGATGGGCCACAAGAGTACGACCCTTGAGGCTGGTGCACCGGTTCCGCTGATTGTCTATCAGGCACCCAGTCTGGGGCGTGCCTATGCAATGCGCGCTCTCGAAGCTAACGGCCGTACCTGGCGGATTACGTGCAACGTGAAAGAGGTGAATGGAGCTCTCGCCGCTGTTCGGGCGGGAATCGGTATTGCCGTGTTTCCGCAGTCTCTCATTCCGGCGGATCTTGCTCAGTTGCCCGCCACTTTCGAGTTGCCAGAACTCGGCGACGTCGACTTCGTTTTGCTTGACAACCCGCTTGCCGCCCGTGAGCCCATCGATGCGCTCAGTACAGCGATTCTTAGCCGCCCAGCGCTGCTTTAGCCCGCTGCGGCTGTCTTGACTCTAGACAGGCGTCTAGTCACTAGGCCGGCGTCTAGCCGCCGAAGCTCGGAGCCGCACCGACGGATCGTTCCCAAGCCCCACGAAGTTCGCTTTCGCTCGAGATGTGTTCGGGGCGAACCACTGTGTCGTCAGCCACAAAGTAGAACGCTGCATCGATCTTGTCTGGCGCGATGCCTTTCCACTGCGCGTACGCCAGTCGGTAGAGCGCGAGTTGCAATTGCTTGGCTTCAAGATCGGCGGCATCCCGCGGGGCACGGCCCGTCTTCCAGTCGACAATCTCAAATCGGTCGCCATCGGAGTACACGGCATCGATCTTGCAGATCACGACCCGGTCGTTGAAGGGAACGTGAATCTCAATCTCAACGTCGACGGGCTTGCGCGTTGCCCAGGCTGAACGTTCGAAAGTGGACTGCAACTCGGCAAGCTTTTTGGCATCCGTTGCACCGTCGGTGTCGTCACCGTCGAGCTCGATGGGTAGAGCATCGAGCGTCTCTGCGGATGCCGAGGCACCGAAGCGAGCTTCGACCCACTCATGGAATTGGGTTCCCAATCGCGTGGCGCGGTACGGCTTTTCGGGCATGGGGCGCCGCAGCGAGAGCGCGACCGCTTCGGGGTCGGCGATGTAGTCCTTGAATCGAGAGGCGGGAATTCGTTGAGGCAGCGGTGTGCGCTTGGCTTCGCTCGCGGCTCTGTTGCGTTCGGCAACGAGAAGGTCAATCTCGTGCGACCACTGGCCGTCGCCGCCGGGATCTGCCGTTCGAACGAGGTGACCGGCCACTTCTACGCTGGTGCGACGATTACCGAGTGGGTCGAAGGGCCAGAGCGGGTCGACGACATCGTTCAGCGTTGGATTTTCGTCGTTCACTGGGTCAGTCGGCAACTCGGCGATGAGTGCACGTTCTTGGAGTTCTTGCAGAAAAATGCTGGGCGCTTGCGGCTTGCTGCGGCTCGACCAGAATGACCCGGTCAGCAGCAGATTGTCGCGCGCTCGAGTGATCGCGACGTAGCCGAGTCGTCGCTCTTCTGCTTGATGACGGTCAGCGAGAGCTGCCTTGAAATCTTTGAGAGAGGCATCGAAGTCGGACTGGTAGTTTGCGGTTTCCCATTCCAATTCGGGAAGCTCAGCGGCATCGCCACGGAAGGCGAAGGGAAGCTTGCCGAAACCTACCCAGCCTTTTCCTTCCCGCGATGTCGCAGGGACTTCTCCGGCAGACAGCCGCGGCAGTGCGACCAGATCCCATTCCAACCCCTTGGAGGCGTGGATCGTGAGCAATTGCACGGTGCCGGCTTCGGCATCGTCGCTGCGCGGCCCCATCATGTCTTGCTGCGCAGCCCTCCTCAACCACGACAAGAAGCTGCCGAGGTTGGCTTGATCGTCACTGGCAAGAAAGCCAGCGAGCTCATCGTGAAACGCATAAAGGTTGGCCATGCCCTGGGCCTGGGGACGACTAGCGACGACCTCAATATCGAGGAGCAGTTCCTGCTCAAGAAGCCGCACAAGGTCACCGAGGTCAAGGCCAGCTCGCGAACGGAAGAACGCCAATTGCTTTGCTGCGGCTTTGAGCCGCGAAACACCTTCTTCGCTAAACGCCTCAAGCTGCGAATGCGTGGCGGGTGCTTCACCAACAAAGTCGAGAGCATCGACAATGGATGCCGAATCATCGACCGCGACGGAGTCCCGCATGTGTTGCTTCACTTCGTCGCTCAGCTCGTGTTGCGTGACGGAGCGGCTGAGCAACCACCGCGAGAGTCCGGCGAGTGCTTGCAGGTCGCGGGTGCCGATGGACCAGCGTGCGCCCGATAGTAGCCGGATGAGCTCTGACCCTGCTGTGGGGTCGTGGATTACGGTGAGCGCGCTGACGAGATCGACGATTTCTGGTGTTGACAGCAGTCCGCCTATTCCCAGCACGTGGTACGGAACTTCTTCGGCCCCGAGTGCTGCGGCGAAGCGATCCATGTCGCTGCGCCGTCGGAACAGGATGGCCGCCGTTGGCGGCGAAGGAGCAATCGCGTCGGGGTTGGGGTCGTAGCGGTTCCAAGTTTGCGGCGCGAGCGCTCGCGAAAACCATGTGGCGACTCCCCTGGCCTCTTCGTCGATGTGTTCAAAGTAGTGGGCGTCGATTGTGCCCTCGGGGGCGGCGGGACGTGCATCCAGTGATTCGACGCGCACTGGTGAACGAACACTGAGCGGTTCGACGATGACGTTGGCGGCGTCAAGCACACGAGTGGCGTTGCGCCAGCTTGTAGAGAGGGCAAAGTATTGAGCGTCACCGTTGTCGGTGAAGTCGCGACTGAAGCGGGCGAGGTTTGCAGCGCTCGCTCCGCGCCAGCCGTAGATCGACTGGTGGGGGTCGCCGACGGCCATGACCGAGTGGTTGCTGAATAGTCGCGCGAGCAGTCGCGTTTGCACGACGCTGGTGTCTTGATATTCGTCGAGCAGCACTACCCGGTAGCGGTCTTGGTAGTGCTCTACGACATCGGAGGAGCGCTCGCTCACTTCGAGAGCGAGAGCAACCTGGTCGCTGAATTCAAGCAACCCCTGCTGTCGTTTCTGCTGGGCGTACTGCACGGCCAACGCGAGCAATGGCGCGAGCGATCCGACCTCGTTGACGGCTTCAACTACAGAGACATAGGGGGTCTTCTTGCGTGCGGTTTCGGCATAGGGCAGCTCGGAAAGTTCGGTAAACCGCTGCGCGTAAGCTGCGACGTCGTCGGCGTTTGCCACGTTGTCGCTGAGCGCGTGGCTCAGGCTCAGCACCGCCTCAGTGAGGGCATTGATGGACTTTTCGAGTCCGATGAGTCGTTCATCAGTGCTCGCGACGACGAGCTTGCGGGCCAGTTGCCATGAGGAGGGATCGTTGAGCAGGGTCGACTCTGGTTCCCGGCCGATCAGCAGTGCATTTTCGGTGAACAGCGCACTGGCGAAAGAGTTGTAGGTGGAGATTGTGGGCTGGTCGAACTCGATCGATGCGGTTTCTGGCGTGGCCGTGAATCGTTCGGGATGCCGATCTTGCACGTCGCGCAGGATCGCTATGCGTTCGCTGACCCGCTTGCTGAGCGAGCCGGCCGCTTTGCGGGTGAAGGTGAGTCCGAGGATCTGATCTGGCGTGGCGAGGTTGTTGGCAACCAGCCACACCACGCGGCTTGCCATGGTGTCGGTTTTTCCACTGCCAGCACCGGCAACAACAAGCGCGGGAGTCAGCGGAGCCTCAATGACAACCTGCTGTTGCGGTGTTGGCGCGTGGATTCCCATGAGCCCAGCAAGTTCGACGGAAGAGATCATCGGGCGCTCACCGCCGGCACGACGTGGATGCGGCAATTGCCGAAACTCCACGGGTCGGTGCAGTGGCTGCTCATTCGGGCCACGAACACATTGGAGGCCATTCCTCGTGCGTCGTCGATCACTCTCTGACGGAAGAGTTCGAGCTGTTCATCGGTCATCGGTGCCTGTTTCGGGTCGACATAGTCCCGGGTCTTAGCACTCGGCGACAGCACGACAAGTTTGGCACCACCATTGGCGAGACCCTCAGGCACTCCCTCGATCGCCCCGGACGCAAAGGCAAGCTGATACGCCGCAAGCTGAGGATGGTCGGCAACAGCGCTGTCGGTGGATGGTTCGTTCTTGCCAGTCTTGAGGTCAACGATCACTGCTGTTGTTCCCCCATACAGTTCGACACGGTCAATCTTTCCGCTGAGCAGAGCCTGCTGGAGCGGCAACTTAAACTGCATCTCGTTGCTGATGAGTTCTCCTCCATCGGCGGCGAAATCACGCAGATACGTCGCCAAGTGTTGAGTGAGTTTGCGGGCTCTCAGCTTCTCGGCTTCCGACTGCCACGATGCCTCAAAACTCATTTCGCCCCAGCGGTCTTCGACGGCACGAAAGAGAGCCTCGGCGGTGAAGTCAGTTGCCGTCTCGGCAACGCCATGGATGAGCGTTCCCAAGTTTGAGGCGACGCTCGACGTTGATCCCCCCAACTGATCGATCGCCCAGTGCAGCGGACAGCTTTCGAACGATTCCATGCGCGATGGCGAAACTCGCACTACGGCGTCAGGATCACTCAGATCAACGAGCGGCGCTGTCGTGCTTGGGTCGCGCAGTCCGTACCAGGAGCTGGGGTCGGCACCAGGAACGCCCTCCTGCGCGAGCCGCGCGAGAGAGGCTGCTGCCGGACCGGGGTTCGCCGAGCTCGTGAGTTCACGCCGAAGCACCCCGACTAGTCCGCGCAAGCTCAGCGGTGGTCGAGCGCGCAGGGGTTCATCCGGCGTTGGGATCAGCGTGAGGAAGGGTGATGGCATGTTGTCATCACCCGCGACTGCGGTAACAATTACTTCACTCGTGGCCCGCGAGACTGCTTGGGCGAACATCCGCAACTCGTCGTGCAAAACTTCACGGCGACGGTCGGCGACCGCCAGCTTTTCGCCAGCCAGCACTCGAGGCAGATCGTGTGCGCCGAGGAGTGAACCACGCACGCGCAGGTTGGGCCACACGTTCTCTTGCAGTCCGGCGATGACAACAACGTCGAACTCTTGGCCGATGACGGATGCCGGTGTTCCGACTGTGACGGAGTCCACGATGGAGCGAGCAGCAAGAGTGTCTTCTGACACGTCTGCCGAGAGCCACTCGTTGAGGAAAACGTTGGCGGGGGCATCCGGTCGACGTTCGACGAAACGTTTGGCGGAAGAGAACAGGGCGACGACGGCATCGAGGTGGCGATTGGCTTCTTCAGCGACAACGCCCGAGCCGAGTGCTTGAGCGAACCAGCGGTCGGCGAGGCCGCTGCGTTGCCATGCACCCCACAGCAACTCTTCGATCGTGTCGCCGGCGTCTCCCGCGGCAGCGGTCTCGCGGAGGTTCTTGGCCACGGCAGCGGCCTGCCGGGCTACCCGCGTCTCGATGCTGGTGAACCCTGCCGGTGCGGCTAGGGCGCTGGCGATGAGTTGATCGGCCGGCTCGTAGTTTTCGGCAGCCAGCGCTTCGTGGCGCAGGGCTGCTTTCAAGCGGCGCAATGACACGGCGTCGAATCCGCCGACTGAGCTGGAAAGCAACTCGACCGCCGTCGCAGCGTCGAGCGCTCGACGCCCCAACGCAAGTTCGAGGAGAACGATCAAACCATTCACGCTGAACTCATCTCGAACCGCACTGCGAGCACTTGACACACTCGTAACAACTTCGAGTGTGCGCAACTGGCGTGCGAGCGACGGAATCAGCGAGCCGGTGCGCACAATTACCGCCATGCGCGACCACGGCACTGATTCAAGAACGTGCTTCTCCCGAAGGCTTCGAGCGATGAATGCCACTTCTTCTGCCGGGGTCGCCAACTGATAACTATGGATGCTCGACGGCGCGGTCGCGACCGCCGGCGACTTGCGCTGCTCAAGAAGCCCAGAGACTCCGATGCGCTGCGTGAGCTCGGTCACGGTATGGCGGAGAGCTGCGCTGTGCCGGTGCACAGAGGAAAGAAAAAGCGTCTGGCAGTTATCGAGCTGAAGCCGCAACGCCCAGGCCGCGAGAACGGCAGGCTGAGCACCCCGGAACGATCCCGTTGTGAGATCAGGGTCGCCAAACCCGATAATCGTGATGCCGCGACTGGCGAGCGCCCGCAGCAAAGAAATGGTGGCTTCTGTGAGCTCGTGGGCATCATCCACAATCACCAAACGCAGTCGGTCGATTGCGGCATAGTGGCCGTCAGCGACGAGTGCGGCAGCCTCGGCGAGCAATTCACTCGCATCGAAGTGTCGGTCGCGATAACTGGCCTTCACGGCGTCGTAAACAGAAATGAACGCGGATGCCGCCACCCACTCCGGGCGATCGGTGCGTTCGCCCAACTCTCTGAGCTCGTGGGGCGTGACGCCGAATTCGACACAGCGCATCATGAGATCTCGCAACTCGGTGCGGAACCCCCGAAGCTTGCGCACGTCAGGATCGAGGTGGGCTGGCCACGGCGCACCCGCATGGTCGGCAATTTCGCCGGCTAACAGGTCGGAGATGATTTGGTCTTGCTCGGCGCCGGTGAGCAGCGTGGGGGCGCCTTCGCCAGCAGCAGCAGCGGCCTCGCGAATCACTTCGAAGGCCAGCGAGTTTGCCGTGCGAGCCATCGGCCCAAGAGTGGGAGCGTCGATTCGGGCTGCGAGGCGATCTCTCAGTGCCGTAGCGCTCTGGCGAGTCGCCGACAACACAACAATCTGCTCAGGAGACCACCCGCGATTGTGAACCCGTTCGGCCACCACCGCTACGAGCGTCTCGGTTTTACCCGAGCCTGGCGCTCCAACCACAATCGCGCTCACGCCTTCCGTGAGCTCGACGACGGCTCGCTGAGAAGCATCGAGCGTGTGCGGCTCGGGTGCCGCGACATCCGCGCGCCCAGCGGGCAATGTGACCATGAATCAACGTTATCTGGATGCGCTGACAGAGAACGGACATTCACCGACTCTGGTTGTGTCGTAATCTTGGCGTGTGGACATAAGCATCGGTATCAACAACAGCCCCCGTGAGATCAACTTTGAGTCGGCACAGTCGTCGAGCGAGGTTGAGTCGATCATTGCCGAGGCATTGAACTCGGACGCCAAGTATGTGAGCCTGCGCGACGCCAAAGGCAAGCTCTACATCGTTCCGACCGTGGCTGTCGCCTACGTCGAACTCGGCGAAGAAGAATCTCGCCGCGTCGGATTCGTGGCCTAGCGTGGAACTGCTCTTCGTCACCGTCATCGGTGCGTCGATCGCCGCAATTTTGCGTTACATGTTGCCATCACGCGGCCTGTACGGTTCCGCACTGCTGCCTGCTGTCGGTGCCGCCGTCACAGCAACCGTGTGGGTTGCTCTCGTGTGGATCGGGCTCACCTTTGATGGCACCTGGATCTGGGTTATTAGCCTCGTAGCCGGTGGCGGTGCAGCTCTCGCTACCGCACTGCTGCTTCCTCGCTACCGTGAAGCGGCGGATGCTCGCGCGTTCGACGACTTGGCCCGCGGCTAGATCATTCGCTAGGCAGTAAGGCCGAGCGCATCCATTCTGCGGGTGTGAGCGGCAATGAGTTCGGTGAAGACCGGCTCAACCTGTGCCTCGGTCGATCGCGTGTGATCGGGGAAAACAAGAGCTGACCGCGCAGCGAGCATCATGTCGCCGACGAGCCGCCGACCCCACATTGCTAGGCGAGAGTCGAGTCTCGGGTTGGCGTCGATCGCTGCCTGGAGGTATTCCGCAAGCACTTTCTCGCCAGATTCTCCCGAGAAGATAGCGACGAGGCGTGTGTGCGACTCTGTGGGAAGGCCCGCAGCGAGTCGCGCATAGAAATCATCGAAGAATCCGGCACTCAAGTAGGCCGTAATCATTGCCTCGTACCAGTCGGCACCGCGGGCGACCCGCTCGAACTGGTCGAATGCTTCGGTGAACGGATCCATCACTTCTGCCGGCGATCCGCCAGCTTTAACAATTTCGGCGACGAGAGCGCGGTGCTTGCCCAGAGACAGTTCTGCTGCTTTGCCGATGGCAGTTTTGGCTGCAGTTGTTGGGGCGTTGGTGATGACCCTGGACAGATTTTCAAAGATCATGAGTTGCACGTAAGCCGCACGCCCCAAGAACCCGAGGATGTCGGGAGCGAACTCCGCTAGCGCTATTTTTTCGGTCGGCAAATCGTGGGAACGTGACCGAAGGCGAGGCACTTCGATGCGTCCTGACTTGCGTGAAAACCACTTAACCACGCAGCTAGCTTAGAGCGTGTTTGTGCTAGGTGCCGCTGCAACGACTCGCCTCGCCGCCTCGCTTCACGGCTTCAGCCCAGTCCGACCCGCTAAACTTCGGGCATCCCCCCGAATCTGGAGGGGGTCCGGCGCCCCAGGTCAAAAAGGGCGCATCGCACCTAGACGGGCTTCATACGTGACTTTCTCAGAACTCAATATCGATCAGGACATGGTCGATGCTCTTGCCACCAAGGGCATCATCGAACCTTTCCCCATCCAAACTCAAACCATCCCCATGGGTCTTGCCGGCCAAGACATCATTGGGCAAGCAAAGACCGGTACCGGCAAGACGCTCGGCTTCGGCCTCCCCGTATTGCAGTCGCTTGGCCTCGATCCTGAGCCAGGCGTAAAAGCGCTCATCGTCGTTCCGACTCGTGAACTGTGTGTTCAGGTTGCCGAAGACCTCGTTCTTGCAGCATCGAACCGGTCAACCAAGATTGCCGCGATCTACGGCGGCAAGGCCTACGAGGGCCAGGTCGAACAGATCAAGGCCGGCGCGCAGGTCATCGTCGGCACGCCCGGTCGTTTGCTCGACCTCGCCAGCCAGCGCATGCTGTCGCTGAAAGACATCAAGGTGATGGTCTTGGATGAGGCAGACAAGATGCTCGACCTCGGCTTCCTCGCCGACATCGAGAAGCTGTTCGCGCAGACGCCTCCTACTCGTCACACGATGCTGTTCTCCGCAACGATGCCAGGCCCGATCGTGGCTCTCGCTCGTCGCTTCATGAACAAGCCCATTCACATCCGCGCCACCGACCCCGATGAGGGCCTGACGCAGAAGAACATCAAGCACGTCGTTTACCGCGCGCACAACCTCGACAAAGACGAGGTCATCGCGCGCATCCTGCAGGCCGAGGGCCGCGGCAAGACTGTTGTCTTCACGCGCACCAAGCGTGCTGCTGCCAAGCTTGTTGAAGAGCTGAACGACCGCGGCTTCAACGCTGCTGCCGTGCACGGTGACCTCAACCAAGAGCAGCGTGAGCGCGCCATGGCTGCGTTCAAGGCTGGCAAGAAAGACATTCTTATCGCGACGGATGTTGCGGCACGAGGCATCGACGTCAACGACGTTACCCACGTGATCAACCACACCATCCCCGACGACCACGACACCTACCTGCACCGCGCTGGCCGTACCGGTCGCGCAGGCAAGACCGGTGTTGCTGTCACGTTCGTGGACTGGGCAGACATGCTCAAGTGGACGCACATCAACAAGGCGCTCGAGATGGGCATCCCTGAGCCGACCGAGACCTACTCGTCGAGCCCGCACCTTTTCAGCGACCTCGACATCCCTGAGGGAACCAAGGGCCGCCTGCCCGGCTCGCACGCACCGGTAGTGCGCGCGGCTGCGACGGGTGGCTCGGGGGCAAACGCTGGTGGCCGTTCCGGGTCCGGTTCAGGTAATGGTCGAGGCCGCGACTCGCAGCGCTCAGGCGAAGCCTCGTCGCGACCGCCCCGCAGCCGTTCACGAGCTGCCGGATCTGACTCGTCTTCCCACAGCGATAGTGGTTCTGTTTCTAGTGCGCGTACCTCCGACGAGAACGTTCGCCCTGAGGGTGGCGGCACCCACGATGGTGGAGCACCGGCGCGCCGCAAGCGCACTCGTCGTCGCCGTGGCGGAAACGAAGGCGCACCTACCGCGCCTCCCACCGCTTAGGTCGCTCAAGACTCACGGTTAATCAGAAAGCCCCACCTCGCGTGGGGCTTTCTGCGTTGGTGTCACCCGCTCAGTTGTGCTCCAGCGGTTCGGTAGCAGGCACCGATTGCGTTGTTCCGGCGTATTGCTTCGAGAGGAATCGATACGACTTTGTGGAGAAGGCGACGACCGCGACTACCACCATGAGCGATCCCGCGATGAGGAAGACGAGAGCGATTCCGCGTGCGGCTCCGTCGCCGAGTAGCCACCTGAAGGCATTCTGTCCGTTCTGAGAATCCATGTACGGGATGATGAGAAATTGGGCGATGGGTGCGATCGCGAATGCTGTAATCGGCGCCGCAGCTGCTTCGAAGGCTTGGGCGAATCCAAATACTCTGCCCTGCGTGCGGTACGGCACGATCTTCTGAATGACGGTCTGCTCTGCTGCTTCAACCGCAGGAACCAGAGTCATGTAAAGGAGGATGCCGCCAGCATAAAGCCACCACCAGTCGCGGATCGTGAACATGGCCCCGAGAATCCCCATGAGGCCAACGAGAAACAGCATGGTTCGGATGGGGTTGCGCCCCAGCCCGAACTTGGCGACGAGCAGTCCGCCGATGATGAATCCACTCGACGATACGCCGAGCACAATTCCCCACAGCTCCACAGGAAATAGTTCAAGTCCGTAGGGGTCCATGAGCGCAATGTAGACGCCGCCGATGAGGTTGTTGAATGTCGAGAAAATGATGAGCGCAAAGAGCCCGGTAGCGGCGCGAACGGCGGTGATACTCCCCCGCAGGTCGACGAGTGGTGAGCGCCCGCCTTCCTCGGGTTCCGGCTTGTCTTCCGGAATGCGCAACACCGTGAGATGGATGAGGGCGGCAGCCGACAGCGCGATGGCAATAACCAAAGTCCAGCCCATCCCGAGTATTCCAATCGAGAGCCCGCTGAACACGCTCGTCACCAAAAAGGAGAGGCCCTGAACCGTGCCAACCATGCCATTGGCGTTGGCGTGGCGCTCGCGAGGAACCAACAGGGTCACAGTTGTCGAGAGTGCGATATTACGCATGTTTTCGATGACAGCACCGAAGAGGACAATGCCGGCAAAGATCCAATACATGGGCCCGCCGAGGTTGAGCAGAACAGACTCGGGAAAGATCGCGTAGAGAGTTCCCGCGATGCCGAACGCCACGAGCGTGACCATACCGGCGAAGAGCATGACGGTGTGCTTGCGGTGTCGATCAACAATGGTGCCGAAGACCATCGAAAATGCCGCAACCAGAAGCATGTAGGCGCCGCCAATAATGCCCGTTGCGAGCACCGACCTCGTCTCAAGATAGACCCAGAAAGTCAGCGCAAACCACAAGTAACTCGTGGTGATATTTGCTACTGCAGTATTGACGAGAATCTGCAGAAATGTTGTCATCCCACCGGGCACCGGTCCTCGAGCGGGGGTCGTGTCGGATGAGGTTTCGTTGAACTCAACCATTTGCTGATTTTACACATCTCGCCGCATTGTGCAGCGGCAAACGGGGCACTGGTTTTATCGGAATAACAGGCGCACAATAGAAAAAAGTTCCTCAGCGCACGGTAGCCAAGGAGGAGAACTATGCCGGTGCAACAGAAGAACGCTTCACCAGACTTCATGCCCGTTCTTTCGGCCGGACGTCACCGAAACCCACGCCGGGGTGGATGTTTCATGGAGTTCGCCTCATACCTTGCCGGAGAAAAGTGGAGCGACCATCCGCCATGCACCCATCCGGCACTCGCCCTGTTAGCGCGAATGGTCAATGACTGCACCTCTGACCGCGAGCGTTCAGAACTGGCCGAACTCATCCCTTCGGTGATCGGAGTGACCAGCGCGGACCCTCGCATACAGCTCCGCATCGCGCTTCGCGCCGCAACTATGGCGCTCCCCGTCGCCAGCGAGGGGCGTCAACGGGCACTGGCAGTGGGAATCATCTCAACGCAGGCACGATTGGCTGAGCTCGAACCCTTCCTCGGGGCTACGCTCGCCAGCGATGTTGCTTCCGCGTTTGCGCAAGCACCGGCAGCCGAACAGTGGGCGAAAAAGTTCAGTGCTCAGTACCGCGTTGAGGGGCACGGTCGTGCCGTTACGTGCATGACAGACTCCATCATCCGCACAGCTGTGGTTGGCATCGCTGAAGGCTGCTCGCCCCGAGCAGACCAGCGAATGCGGCAACTGCTCCGGAGCGCAATCGAAGATTGTCGCGCCATCGTCGATGGCAACGCCACCCCTACTGTCGTAGCGAGTCGGCTACCCGTCGGAGCCCGGTCGCGGACTCGGTGAGCAGTCGCAGCTCGTTCTCGCTAAACGTTGTCTCCTTGATCGGCGTTACGCCAGAAGCGCTCACGATGCATGGCACCGAGAGGGCAACACCACTGAGCCCGTGGAAATCGGTGAGCACTGGCGCGACCGGCATGACGGAACGCTTGTCTCCCAGGATCGCCTCGACGATGTGAGCCGAAGACAAGCCGATCGCGTAGTTCGTCGCACCCTTGCCTTCGATCACCTTGTAGGCGGCATCGCGGACGCCGATGGCAATGTCGTCGAGTTCCTCCTGCGTCATACGCGGGTGACCTTCGCACTCCCATTCAAGAACCGGGACCCCGCCGATCGTTGCCCGGGACCACAGCGGGAACTCCGAATCACCGTGCTCTCCAATGATTGACGCGTGAACGCTGGATGGCGAGACCCCGGCACGCTCGGCGAGCTTCCACCGCAGTCGCGAAGTATCGAGCACGGTTCCCGACGCAAAAATGCGCTCAGGCGGGAGACCAGACTGTTCTTGGGCAAGCACCGTAAGAACATCACACGGGTTCGTGACGATGACATAGATCGCGTTCGGAGCTACCTCGATCAGCTGGGGAATGATAGTGCCGAGCATCCGAGCATTGACATCGGCAAGCTCAAGTCGAGTCTGGCCCGGGTTCTGCTTCGCACCAGCCGTG
Source organism: Rhodoglobus sp. G.S.23 (assembly GCF_056675935.1). NCBI lineage: Bacteria > Bacillati > Actinomycetota > Actinomycetes > Micrococcales > Microbacteriaceae > Rhodoglobus > Rhodoglobus sp. G.S.23. The sequence goes on along the minus strand of NZ_CM155237.1, from coordinate 890,740 downwards.
ATGACAACAACGTGCGAGCCTGCCGCCACCGAAATGTCGCTTCCGCCGATGATCTGGCTCGACCCTGTGAACTGGGTGCCGTGGGCGAGGTCGAGTACTTCGGCATCCACCTTCTTGGTCGCTATGTCGTAGAGCGCAATCTGCCGAGCGGATCCCCGGATCAGGGCCGCGTAAGCAGCACTCGCGCCGACGCTGCCGGCGCCCACGATGGTCAGTTTGGAGTTCTCGACAACGCTCATGCGATCAGTGTGGCACGCAGCGCTCTCGGTCGCCTCACGAAGTTCGTGAAGGCGTTGACGTGGGCGCGCTACTCGAACGAAGGGGGAAGGAGATTGTAGACAACAGCGATGCCCGCCAGGAGCGCATACAAAAGTGCAATGACACGGAATTGCAGACTCCGTCTGGTCAACTTCTGGGCCGGTCCGTCGATCATTTCGGGTTCGCTTGACTTCGCCCGACGCGATAACACCAGAGCAGTTGCGAACAGCAACGCAGTCGTTCCCGCGAGCATGACAGGCCAGTACCAAAGGAGGAATATGAGGAGCCATGATCCTGAGGGGCCCTCGATGCGCTCCTGCTGAACAGCGATCATATAGAGCAGGCCCATAACCGGGCTTAGATACAGAAAGAGAATTGCAATCGCTGGAATGGTGGCGACAACGCACAGCAAGAAATAGCCAGCTATCTTTCTGAGCGCATGTTGCATAATGCGATCATGACAGATAATCACCCTTTCCGAGCTTTCCGCCCGCGCGAGGTTAGCGGCTGCAGCTATGCGTGCGCGGACGAAGCGTGTGCCACGGCGGATTCGCTGCGGCATCCGACGATTGCTGGCGCTTGGCCGATGAGGGCGTCATTGGTGATCGCCTCCACCATGAAGAGGGCAAAGTCGGTTCGGCGTGTGAGGTTGCTCTCGAGAATGGGGTCTCCAATGGCAGAACTCCACACTGGCAGTCCCTCACTCTCGCCTTCCTCAAGGTCGCTCCCGCGCACGAGCGTCCAGCGGGTGTCGCTCGCGAAGATGCGTTCGGCTGCACGAGACTGGTCGGCGATGTCGACAGCGCGCACCAACTTGGCGAGCCAGGATGCGATGGCAACGGTCGCGAGGAACTTACGCGAGTAGACGTCGTTTGCGCTCGCACGCACGTGCCAGCCACACGAGAAGATCAGGCGAGCATCTGGTTGCGCAAAGTCGAGCACGGCTTGCGCTGTGCGGGATGAATAGTCGCGCACACCCCACGGCGCGAGCACGGTAAGCACGGCGCTACAACCTGCTACGGCGCGTTCGATAACGCTGCGATCAGAGGTCTCACCAGCAATCACGGTGATGCGGTTGCCGAAGTGGTCGAGTTTCGCCACGCTCTTCTGGCGACACACTCCAACGACCTCATAGCCGCGATCGAGTGCGTGGGCGGCCAGATATTGACCGAGCTTTCCGGAGATTCCGACGATGCACACCCGCTTGCGTGCTGGTGGCGGTGTTGGACGGCTACTGGCTGACGTGCTCATGGTGATCCTCTCACATTAACCTTACGTTGTAAGTTAACCTTACGCAGTAAGATAGTCAATACCCCCAAACCGACCAGGAGAATTCGCGTGGCAGACTCGAATCGAGCACGACCAACCAAGAAACGCACGCCCATCACGCGTCAGGCCGTTCTCCTCGCCGCCCTAGAGCTCGCCGACGCTGAAGGCTCCGAGGCCCTCACGATGCGTAAACTCGCGGATCGTCTCGGCGTCGAAGCGATGTCGATCTACTATCACGTGCCCAATAAAGAGGCGATCCTCACGGGCCTCGTCGACCTCGTCTTTGCCGAAATCGCGTTGCCAACCAGTGAGAACGGCTGGCGCGCTGCCATGCATGACCGCGCACTCTCGGCCCGAGACGCTCTCATTCGCCACCGCTGGGCGATCGGCCTCATGGACTCGCGTCGAGATCCTGGGCTCGCCACTCTTCGCCACCACGACGCCGTCATCGGTGTGCTCCGCGCCGGTGGCTTCTCCATCGCCGGCACCGCACACGCCTTCTCCGCTCTCGACAGCTACATTTACGGCTTCGTCATGCAAGAGCTCAGCCTGCCATTCGACACCTCAGAAGAACTCACCGAAGTTGCCGAGGCAATCGTCACCGAGATGCCCGCCGGTGAATTTCCGCACCTGACGGAGATGGCCGTCGGACACGCATTACTCCCCGGCTACAGCTACGCCAACGAATTTGAGATCGGTCTCGACCTCATCCTCAACTCTCTCGAACAGCGACTGCCGCTCCCCGGCTGGGGCGAGGAAGCCACCAGCCGCTAGGCAGTCATTGCCGCAGCAAGCTGCGCGATAATGCGCTCAAGAATCGGGCGAGACGTCGCCAAGTTCACGCGAATGTGGCCAGCGCCGACAGCGCCGTACCCCACACCTCCATTGACTCGGATGCCCGCCTTCTCGGCCAGCATTTCCGCAAGTTCTGACTCATCCGAGTAGGCGCGCAAATCAAGCCACGCCAAATAGGTGCCCTGCATGGGAGCCATGCGGGCCTCAGGCAACAGCTCAGCGAGCGCCGCCCCAGCGTACTCAATGTTGCCCTCAATGTACTCGCGCACCTCGAGCAGCCACGGCTCACCACGAAGGTAGGCGGCCGTGTTGAGCTTCATCCCTGGCGTGCTGGCGCCGTGCGTCGCGAGCCAGCTCAGCGACTCCCACTGTGCGCGGTCGGCGTCGTTGCTGAGGATGATCTGCGCACACTTGAGCCCGGGCAGATTGAAAGCCTTCGACGTACTGGTAGCGGTGATCGCGGCACGCGCACCGGCATCCGACACACTCGCCAGAGGCACGTGCTTGTTGCCGAAGAGGGCGAGGGGCGAGTGAATCTCGTCGCTGAAAATGCGCGCACCGTGGGCGTCAGCAACCGCGGCGAGCGCCACCAGTTCGTCGCGGGAGTACACCTTGCCGGTGGGGTTGCCGGGGTTGGCGAGAATGAGCAGGTTAGCGCCGTCGGCGAAGTGGCTGGCGATGTCGTTGAGGTCGAGAGCAAAGCTGCCATCGTCGCCACGCAGCATGGGCGACTCGATGACCTCGCGGCCGAAGTCCCTCGGCACAGCCAGGAACGGCATGTAGGCGGGAGTCGGCACGATGACCGCGGCTCCTGGCGCACTGAACTTCGTAATGGCAAGTTCGAGCCCCTTGAGCACGTCAGGGAGAGGGTGCACGTCAGCAGCATCGAGCTCCCAGCCGTACTGCTCACGGTGCCACTTGGCTGTTGCCGCGTTCATTTCGAGCGCGACCGACTCGTCGGGGTAGCCGAAGCCGAAACGATCGGCGATAGCCGCCCACTCGTCGAGCACTGCTGGTGCTGTGCCGAAGTCCATCTCAGCAACTCCAGCGCACAGCAGCTCACCTTCGGGCGCGGTCCACTTGTTGCTTCCCCTGCTGCGGAGGATTTCGGGGGTGAGGGCATTCCACTGTTCGGCGTTGCTGGTCATGGCGTCTCCTGCTCAAGGGTGAATTCGGTAAATGACAATGGATACGGCTGGCTCGTCGCTACGAGCCGGCGGCAGCGATGAACGGCTTCGAGCCGGTCGCGCGCGCAATGAGTTTCTCGAGAACGTCAGGTTCAGTGGTGTTCTCGGCTAGTCGGTTGGGCTTTCCCTCACCGTGGTAGTCGCTGGAGCCGGTGATTTCGAGACCAAACTTTTTGACGACCGTGAGCAACCACGCTTTGCCCTCTTCTGAGTTATCGCGGTGGTACACCTCAAGCCCAAACAACCCATTGTCAACGAGATCGCGGATGACCGAGTCATCCATTGACCGGTATTTTCCGTGGGCGGCCGGATGCGCGAGCACGGGCACTCCCCCGGCAGCGACGATCATCTTCACTCCCTCGAGCGGACTCGGGGCGTAATACTTCTCGTAGTAGCCCCCTTGCCAGTGCAGGATGCTCTCAAAGGCGGCGCTGCGGTTGGCGACGTGCCCTTTGCGAACGAGCGCGTCGGCAATATGCGGGCGACCAAGAGTGGTTCCGTCAGATGACTCGGCGAGCACGTCATCCCAGGTCAGGTCATAGTCCCGAGAGATTTTCTCGACGATGCGCTCTGCTCTGCGCAGGCGTCCATCCCGAATGCGTGCTGTTTCGGTGATGATCGTGCGGTCGAGCGGGTCAAAGAGGTAGGCAAGAACGTGCACACTTGCTGGGCCATAGTTGGTACTCAACTCCATGCCCGGTATTACGTTGATTCCCGCCGTCGTGGCCGCGGCGATCGCCTCCTGCCACCCCGCCGTTGAATCGTGGTCAGTGAGCGCGACAGTGCCGAGCCCAGCTCTCTTGGCGGACCGAATCAGCTGGGTGGGGGTTTCGGTGCCGTCAGACACCGCACTGTGAGTGTGCAGGTCGATCGGTGTGTTGCGCATTGTGCAAGCCTATTGCTCTAGGCTCGGGTCGCTATGTTTCCACGCATCCTTTCGGCGGTCTTTATCGTCGCCATCGCCGCCACCCTCGTCGTCGCGGCCTGGCCCCAGCTGTTTTCCCTCGAACAGACTGCGATTATCGCGCAGGTAGTTTCCCTGCGCGGACTCGCTGCCGCCGTTGCCTTTGTTGCTGTTCTGGGGCTGACATTGATCTCCCTACTGTCAGTTCGACTTCACCGCTTCACTGCATCCCTCGCCGTCGTTGCTCTCGCCTTCAGCGCACTCAGTCTTGTTGTACTCGCGACGCGCGGTTTCGGTAGCCCGGGATTCGAGACCAAGGCCGAAGGCGATGTCACCGTACTTTCATGGAACACTCTCGGCGATGCGCCCGGTGCTGCCACAATCGCCGAACTGGCACTCGCTAACGATGCGGATGTGGTGACCCTTCCGGAAACTACTCGCGAGCTTGGCATCGAAATCGCCCAATTGATGTCAGCGGCCAACCACCCCATGTGGGTTCACACGCTCGCCTATGACGAGATCTCGAAATCCCGCTCAACAACAATTCTGATTAGCGTCGATTTGGGCGAATACGACGTTGACCTTTCTACCCGCACCACGTCGACACTCCCCAGCGTGGTCGCGGTACCGCAAGACGGCGACGGCCCGACGTTCATTGCGGTGCACGCTGTTGCGCCGATCAGCGGCGAAATGGCCAATTGGCGCAGTGACCTCGACTGGCTGGCAGAGCAATGCCGTGCGAGCAATGTCATTTTGGCTGGCGACTTCAACTCAACAATTGACCACTATGCCTCGCTCACCGACGGCGCCGACTTTGCGCTCGGTAGCTGCACAGATGCCGCATCCGTGACCGACAATGCGGCGATTGGCACCTGGCCAACACAACTTCCTGCGCTGCTCGGAGCACCCATCGACCACGTCATGGCTTCGAGCGAGTGGACAGTTATCGGGATGCGCGTCGTCGAATCGAATGACGGCGATGGCAGCGACCATCGGCCCGTTCTCGCCACCCTCTCGTCAACCCGATAGCCCAATAGTGCCTTTTGGGGCACTAGGGGCGACACTAGATGTATGGCAGATTCATCAGCACCCACGCCCCGCGCGACCTCTAACCGCTCGACGACTCCCCAGTCTTCGGGATTCGCTGACTACATCTCTTCTGGATGGGCCGAGCGAGAAGAGATCGATGTCACTCCCCGCGATCAGGCAGCCTTTGCTGCAGACCGACGGGCACGACTTTCCGCACTCCACACCGGCAAGCGACTGATCATTCCGGCCGGTGCCGCGAAGGTTCGCTCCAATGACACCGACTACCCGTTCCGCGCCCACAGCACCTTTGCCCACCTCACCGGATGGGGCTCAGACGCCGTTGCCGGCAGCGTGCTCGTAATGGAGCCGACGGATGCCGGACACACCGCAACCCTGTACTTCCGACCGGCCGCAGGCCGAGACACCAACGAGTTCTATGCCAACCCGGATGTCGGAGAATTCTGGACCGGCCCCCGCCCGTCACTCGGTAACGTCGCTAGCGATCTCGGCATCCAGACCTTGCCTCTGACCGACTTTGAGGCGGTGCTCGACCTTGTCGACTCCTCCACGCTCATTGTGCGCGATGGCGACCGCGACGTCACCGATCAGGTTGATGGTCGTCGTCTCTTGACCGCCGATTCTGAAGCGCTCGAGCACGATGGCGATAATGACCTGAGCCGTGATCTGAGCGAACTTCGTCTCGTGAAGGATGCGTTTGAGGTTGAAGAGATGCGCGCCGCGGTCAATGCCACCCAGCAGGGCTTCGACGATGTCATTGCTGATCTTCCCAACATTGTGGAGCACGCTCGTGGTGAGCGTCTCGTCGAGGGAACGTTCAATCGTCGCGCTCGTGCCGAAGGCAACACTGTTGGCTACGACACGATCGCTGCCTCTGGGCCGCACGCGTGCATCTTGCACTGGACCCGCAACGACGGCCCGGTGAAGCCAGGTGACCTCATTCTTATCGATGCCGGTATCGAGCTCGACAGCTACTACACGGCGGATATCACGCGCACACTGCCGATCAGCGGAACCTTCACCGAGATTCAGCGTCGCGTGTACAACGCGGTGCTCGAAGCGGCAGATGCCGCCTTTGCGATCGTTCGCCCCGGAATCAAGTTCCGCGAAATCCATGCCGAAGCAATGCGGGTAATCGCTGAGAAGACCGCAGAGTGGGGCCTGCTGCCCGTTTCTGCTGAAGAATCGATGCTGCCAGACAACCAGTTCCACCGCCGCTACATGGTGCACGGCACCAGTCACCACCTCGGCATCGACGTGCACGACTGCGCAGCTGCCCGACGCGACATGTACCTCGATGGCGTGCTTGAGCCCGGGATGGTCTTCACGATCGAGCCTGGCCTCTACTTCCAGCCTGATGACCTCACCGTTCCCGAGGAGTACCGCGGGATCGGTGTGCGCATCGAAGACGACATCCTCGTGACAGAAGATGGCGCCGAAAATCTGTCGGTCAACATCCCACGCAGTGCGGATGCTGTCGAAGCGTGGATCGCACGCTCCTAGCGCTGACGGCGCGCGTCAGCGAGAGTGTGGCGCGCGCCTAGCTAGTAGCGGTCAGGTGCTTGCTAATTGGCTGACTGGTCGGAGTCGTTACTACCGGCGCGTTCTGATGGGCTCGGCACGTGAGGGGCGGCGTGCACGCCAAGTTGCCCACCAGCCGAAGTGCCGAGAATGCCGTGAGCTTTGGCTGCGAGGTCGGGCGAGATGATGATCTCGTAGCGATCAGCAATGAGTTGCGATGTTGCGGCGTAGTCGCGACGTTTGCGCATCATCGCGTAGTTGACGACTCCGAAAATCATTCCGATGCCAGCACCGGTCAGAATGGCGGCGAAGAAGATCCCTACCTGCTGGGGTGTTACCGGCGCCAGAATCGTCGTGATCAGCCCAAAGAAGAGACCAAGCCACGCGCCAGTCGTTGCCCCGGCAAGAGCTGAGCGACCGTAGCTCAATCGGACGGTGACGACCTCGACTGTTGTGAGGTCGCGGCCGACGATGGCGACGCCTTTGATGTCGAATTCGGCCTTGGCGAGGGTGTTGATTACGGATTGCGCGTCGGTATAGCTTTCGTAGCTGCCGAGAACGTTTCCGCGCGGCACGCTCGACTGTTGCCGCGCACGGCGGGAGAATCCACTGAAGTTACTCATCAGTTCATTGTCCCATGCAAGGGTATGGTTTTAGTTGTGAGCAACTCAAGAGTATTCGTCGCCCGATTGGTGGGCTGCTCGGTCTTCGATCCCAACGGAGACCGCGTTGGCAAGGTTCGCGATGTTCTCGTCGTCGAACGCGCTGATGCGAGCCCGCGCGTTGTGGGCATGATTGCCGAAGTCCCCGGCAAACGCCACGTTTTTCTCTCCATTGGCCGCGTTACGAGCATCGGTTCTGGACAAATCATCACGACGGGTCTGCTCAACTTGCGTCGCTTTGAACAGCGCGGTGGCGAGATTCGTGTCATGGCTGAACTGCTCGGTCGTCGAGTGGGTATGCGCGACGGTTCCGGTGAAGCTCAAATTGAAGATGTTGCGATTGAAGAAGTCGACATCGGCGAATGGGAAGTTAGTCAACTCTTCCTCCGTCGCCCCAAAACTACTGGCGCTCCCCTTTTTGCAAAGGGAGCGACTGATTTCGCTTCGTGGGACGAAATAAAGCAAGACACTCATAAGGGCGAAGCGCAGTCAGCAACCCAACTTGTCGCCAGCTTCTCTGATCTGCTTCCGGCCGACCTTGCCAATGCCATGCTCGAGTTGCCCGAGCAACGCATGATGGAAGTTGCCGGCGAGCTTTCTGATGATCGTCTCGCCGATGTGCTCGAAGAGATGCCCGAGAAAGAGCAGGTGGATCTGCTCAACAAGCTCGATGATGATCGCGCCGCCGATGTGCTCGATCAGATGCAACCGGATGACGCGGCCGACCTCATCGCCCACCTCACTGACGAGCGCGGCGAAATTCTTCTTGATCTCATGGAGCCAGAAGAGGCCGAAGACGTTCGCTTTCTGCTGAGCTACGACTCCGATACTGCTGGCGGTCTCATGACCACCGAACCGATCATTGTGTCTGCTGACGCGACCGTCGCTGAGGGTCTTGCTCTCATCCGTCGTCATGAGCTGGCGCCAGCTCTTGGTGCTGCTATTTGCGTAACCTTGCCACCCTACGAACCGCCAACAGGGCGGCTGCTCGGGATGGTTCACTTTCAGCGGATGCTGCGCTACCCACCAAACGAGCGCCTCGGCGCGTTGATTGACCAGTCGCTTGAGCCCGTGCGCTCGTCGACGACGGCGGCGGAAGTTTCGCGCATCCTCGCCAGTTATGACCTGGTTTCGGTTCCCGTGGTTGATGACAACCACCGACTACTCGGGGTGGTGACCATTGATGACGTGCTTGATCATCTGCTTCCCGATGATTGGCGAAGTACCACCGACGAGTCTGCAAGTTTCGACGACACTTCTACTCGACCGCTAACCATCGTTCAGCAGAAAGCAATTCGCGCAGGGAGGGCACCACGTGGCACCAGCTAAGCGGTCACTACGATCACAGCGCAATGACTTGCGCCTTGATACTCCCAAGGGTCTTCGCAGCGGTTTTGGAATGTTCCAGAGTCGCGACCGCATGGGGCGCTATTCCGAAGCGTTTGCTCGAGGGATGGGCACGCCGTGGTTCCTTGTCGGCCTCTCCGCCTTCGTCGGCGTCTGGTTGATTTACAACACCAGCGCCCCCATCGGCGCCCAGTTCGACCCCCGATCGACAAACTTCACGCTGTTGACCCTCATCCTGTCGCTGCAAGCGTCGTATGCGGCTCCCATGATCCTGCTCGCCCAGAACCGGCAAGATGACCGTGACCGGGTTCAGATTGAGCAAGACCGCCAGCGGGCCGAACGCAACCTCAATGACACTGAATACCTTGCTCGCGAAGTGGTTGCTTTGCGTTTAGCGATGACCGATCTGGCGAGCAAAGATTTCATTCGAGCCGAGCTTCGCTCTCTGCTCGAAGAGCTCGAGAAAGATCCCGAGGCCGACGACGAAGCATCGGCTTCTTCGTGACTCCTCACGACGCTGCGGGCTCGGTTGACAGTTCAGCGCCAAGCAATCCCCTCGAGACTGCGGTGCTCGCCTCGCTGAGGTCGGTGATTGATCCCGAGATTCGTCGGCCGGTGACAGAACTCGACATGATCTCGGGCGTCTCGGTCGATGACGCTGGTGCGGCATCCGTCGGTCTCACTTTGACGATTGTTGGATGCCCGGCCGCGACTTCCATCGAACGTGATGTGCGCGAGGCTACCGAACGTGTGCCCGGCATCACGGCGGTCACTGTTGACGTGTCGATCATGTCGCGCGGCCAACGCGATGCTCTCACCGAAAAGCTGCGCAAAGGGCGCCCGAAGACGATGCAGTTCGGGCCTGACTCACTGACGCAGATTGTTGCCGTGACGAGCGGCAAGGGGGGCGTTGGCAAGTCAACGCTCACCGCCAATCTCGCGGTTTCGCTCGCGCAAAGCGGGCTGCGAGTCGGCGTGATCGACGCTGATGTTTTCGGCTTCTCGATTCCGGGTCTGCTTGGGCTCCAGGGCGCGAAACCTACTCAGGTCGGCGACATGATTTTGCCGCCCGTTGCGTACGACGTGAAGGTCATTTCGATCGGAATGTTTGTTGAAGAGAACACGGCTGTGTCGTGGCGCGGTCCGATGCTGCACCGCACGATTCAGCAGTTCTTGACCGATGTGTTCTTCGGCGACCTCGATATTTTACTGCTCGATCTTCCGCCAGGCACTGGCGACGTGGCGATCTCACTCGGGCAGTTGTTGCCCCACTCCGATGTGGTTGTCGTGACGACGCCGCAGTCTGCGGCCGCCGATGTTGCTGAGCGCAGCGGCCTCGTCGCCCGACAAACCGGTCAACGCGTGATTGGCGTCATCGAAAACATGGCGGGCTTCCCCCAGCCTGACGGCAGCGTGCTCGAACTCTTTGGCTCTGGTGGTGGGGCGGATGCCGCAGCCAAGCTTTCTACGCCAGACGAGCCCGTCACGGTGCTGGCCTCGATCCCGCTCAGCATTGCCCTGCGCGAGGGCGGCGATTCCGGGGTTCCCGTGGTGATCGCGGCTCCCGCGGATCCGGCGGCCCAAGCGATTCGCACCCTCGCCACCACTCTCCGTTCGCTCAAGCGCAGCGTTGCTGGCCGCAAGTTGGGGCTGAGCCCGCGCTAACGGCGACGTTCGCCCTGGCGCATCCGGGTGCCATCCAGCCACTGCTCCAGCATTTTCTATTGACTTTCAATAGATATCCATTGATTATCGATCTATGGAACTTTCTTTGCTACGACCTTCGCTCGGAGCAGCAATAGCCACGTGGATCGCACTTGGTGTGCTCGCGGTCGCGGTAGCGGCGAGTTGCATCGCGCTAATGCCGCTGTCGCGCATAGCCGCGACCGAATACCCGGAATTCGAGGATCTTCGGATTCCGCTGCTCACTCTAGGCCTCGCATTCGGATTCTGCATCGAGGTGATTCTCGCCTCCACCGCTGTTCTAGTTGGCTTCATTCGGCAAGATCACATCTTCAATCCCGACGCAGCCCGATTGGTAAATCTGCTCATCGTGAGTGTGGTGGTTGCCACCATCACGGCGGGGGCAACCCTCGCTTTCATACCGGGCCCACCGCTACTGGCATTGGCAGTAGTCGCCAGCGCTCTGGTTGGAGTGACACTCTTTTTCGTTTTGCTGGTGCTGAAATCCCTGCTACAACGAGCTGTGCTGATGAGAACTGAACTCGACGAGGTCGTCTAGTGGCGATCGGCATTCTGATCGACCGCCTGCTTGTCGAGCGCGGCATGTCAGTCGGCGAGTTCGCGGAAGCGGTCGGTATCACTCCAGCGAATGTCGCCGTACTCAAAAACGGGCGAGCTCGTGCTGTGCGATTTTCCACCCTGGATGCGATATGCCGCGTTCTCGAATGTCAGCCTGGAGACATCCTTGTGTGGGACGACGACGAGCACGTGGATTCCTAGCGCCCGCTATATCCGCCAACGCCACGTCACGACTTGGCAGTTAACGCAAAAACACCACAGCATGAGTTGCTGTGGTGTTGCGTAAACCGGCTGGCGGTTGGCTACGGCATGGTGTTGTAGCGACGGGTGGGCACGCGACGGTATCCGTCGGTTGCTACGGCGCGCAGGGTTGCGATGATGCCGAGTGCGGACAGTGCCCCAATGATGATCAGTTCGAAGTTCATGTCTATATTCCATCAAGCTTGATCATTTAGAACAAGATGATCTTTCTTACCTAACCTTGTAGAGTAACTACATGGAAATCCGGCGCCTCGAACTGCTACGCGAGCTTGCTGACCGCGGCAGCATTACGGCGGTCGCTAAAGCCACGATGCGCACGCCGTCGGCTGTTTCGCAGCAGCTAAAAATTCTGGAACGGGAGGCCGGCATCCCCCTCACTGAACGAGTCGGTAGAGGCATCGTTTTGACGTCGGCCGGGCGTGCGCTTGCCCAAACTGCTACGGATGTGGCTACCGCGATCGAAAAAGCTGAAGCTCTCTGGAATGACTTTCGAGAGTCACCTCGAGGCGAAGTCACAATGACAATCTTCCCGACCGGTGGCGAAATGCTGCTGCCCGGGCTCTTCCATTCGATCAATCGCCTCGCCGGCCTCACCCTGCACTGCAATGACCAAGACTCGGTCCTTGAGGATGTCGCGAACCTCACCGCTGACTACGACGTGGTTGTGTCCGATTCTCCGCACGTGCTCCCAGCGTGGACCGAGCGCGGGCTCGCCGTTGTTCCTCTGATGCGTGAGTCTCTGGATGTCGCCCTCCCTGAAGACCACCCCCTCGGTCGGAAGGCCGCGCTCACACCAGCGGACCTGATCGATGAAACCTGGATCGGCGTGCCCTCTGGGCTTCCATTCGATCGAATCCTTCGCCGCATCGAGGCGGCAAACGGTGCTCCGGCAAAAGTTGCCCAACGTCTGACAGATAACAGCATCGTCGAAGCCGTCGTCGCGGCAGGGCACGGGATTGCGATCTTGCCGCGCTTCACCACCCGAGACCGCGAAAATGGCCTCATCACTAGACCCCTCAAGGGAGTCCCGTCGTCGCGCCTCATTTCTGCATTGCTGCGACCTGACCGCGCCGAACGTCCCTCAGTGCGTGCGGTCGTCAAGGCTCTCGTGGATGAGGCGACACGCTTCGAACGCGAGCACACCGTCGAGCCCGTTGTCGGCAACGCGCAATCTGGCTAGAGCCAGTCCAGAGCTCAGCTGGTTGGCTCCACCAGTCGCGCCAACAATTCAGTGAGCAACCGCTCAGTGAGAGGTGCAGGCAAAGCGCCGATCAGCGCCAACAGAGGCGCCATGCGCTCCGGGAGTCCATCTTGTGCCCCTGCGAGTCCGATCGTCGCAAGCAGCTGCGCCGCGGCCTCTGACGTGAGCACAGGGGCATCCGGAGCCGCCAACGCGGCGCGTACCTCAGCGGGTAACGCCGCGAGCGCCATCTCGGCAGACACCGCGGGAATCCCTCGAACCTCGTCAGCCGCCGTGCGTAGTGCGGCGCTTAACTCGTCGAGCACGCTTTCCGTCACCGGTGTGATCGTGAGGTGCGTTGTCGCTGGCAGCGTGCTGCCATCGCTTTGTACAAGCGACGGTTGCAGTTGAAGCAAGAAACCATGCATTCTCACTTGATCGGCCCAGTGGTGCGCGTCAACACGGCGATCGGCAGCAACACTCTCATCGGATGCCACAGCGAGCAACGGACCAACCGGGTCGCCAATAACACGCAGTCCATCAATCCCGTCGACAACGTCGCGCAGTGCTCGGGTTGAGCGCGCACACGACTCCGAGAGTTCAGCGAGACCGCTCGTTCCCAGCGCCTGGATGATCGCCCACGCCGCGGCTAACGGACCGGCAGATTTCGATCCCAAAATTGTGGGGTTCACGATGGGGTATCCCGGCCACCGGGTCGTCGCGAAGTACTGGGCGCGCTGGCGGTCTCGCCCGCGCTGCAACAGCACAGACGCTCCCTTGGGGGCGTATCCGAACTTGTGAAGATCTGCGCTGATACTGGTGACACCGGGCACGGTAAAGTTCCACGGCTCAACGCCCTCCCAGAATGGGAGCACCCAGCCTCCGATGCACGCATCGACGTGACACGCGATACCGTGCTCGGCCGCCGCAGCAGCAACCTCAACCACCGGATCCATCGCTGCGTGGGCATAGCTCGGTGCCGACACGACAACGATCGCGACATCGTCACCGAATCGGTCAATCAAATCTTGGGCGGCAACCACACCGTCAAGGCCGACGGGCACGAGATCCAGTTCGAGCCCAAAGTAATGAGCTGCCTTCTGGAACGCCGCATGAACCGTCACGGGCGCCAGCAAGCGTGGCGTACCCGTTCGCGCCGAATCCCCAGCACCGCGCCACACGTCGCGCGCGGTCTTGACCGCCAGAAGACAACTTTCGGTACCTCCCGTTGTTACCGTGCCAACGACATCCTCATCACCGCCAAGCAAGTCACGAGCAAACCCCAGAACTTCACGTTCCATTACCGCGACAGAAGTGAATGTTGTCGGGTCGAGACCGTTTACCGGCTGCACAGCGCGAATCGCGCTCGCGGCAAGCTCGTCGAGCTCGGCTAATCCTGAGTCGTAGACATAGGAGAGCACTCGCCCACCGTGAGTGGGAGCATCCGCGCTTCGCAGTTCTTTGAGACGATTCAGTATGTCGGCGGGTTCGTGGTCGAAATTCACTGGTTCTCCTGATCGCGATTGGCGCTAGCGGTCGCACCAGTTTCGGTGTCGGCCTGATCGATGTCGTGACGGCGCAATGGGTAACGCCGGAAGGTCAGCACAGAAAGTCCGATGATCACCGCGGGCACAACGCTGAAGCTGATGATGATGCCGGCGATCGCCGAGGCGGGTTGAACCACGGTTTGGTTCGCGACCGATTCGAGGTAGCCGGATGCCGCGAGCACAATCGTGAGAACCGTTGCGCCGAGCGCCATACCGGTGGTTTCGCCAGCGGTCCAGACTCCCCCGAAAGTCCCGGCCGAGGCGATCTTGTGGCGTCGAGAGTCGTGGGAGATCACGTCGGGCAGCATCGACATGGGCAGCGCCTGCATTCCGGCGTAGCCGGCGCCGGCGAGCGCGACGGGGGCGTAAATCCAGGCGCCTGGCCACCACAGTTGCGGCACGATGAGCAGGGCACCAATTCCGTAGCAGGCCGAGGCCCACACAAAGGCGCGCTCTTTGCCGATGCGGCGAGAGATAGCAGCCCACACGGGGGCAAAGAGCAGTGCTGGGCCGATGAGCGAGACGAAGAGAATCGCAACCCCGGTGCCGAGCACCCACGTTGCCACATACTGCGCGCCGGCCAGCATGACGCCGGTTGCGAGCCCTTGCAGCAGGAAGGTCAGCAGCAGCGCGCGGAACGGTTGACTGCGTTTGAGAGCGGCAACGCCCGCGCGATAGGTGTCAGCGATCGACACCGTCGGCGCAACGGCGGTGAGTCCGGTGGGGGCTGAGAACGACGAGATGATGAGCGAGATTCCCATGAGGGCAGCAGCAGACACAGCCATGATGAGATAGCCGAGTCGTTCATCCGCAAATGCATCCCGGATTTCTGGTGCACCGGCGCCGAAGAGCAGAATCGCAATCGTCAGCACAACAACACGGGTCGCCAGCAGCCGAGTTCGTCCGTCATAGCTGCTCGTTAGTTCCGCAGGCAAAGCGATGTACGGCACCTGAAACATGCTGAACGCTGTCGCAGCAGCGATGAACGCGACAAGAACCCACAGGCCAGAGGCCAGAGGGCCAATGCCTGCGGGAACCGAAAATGTCAGAACGAAAAGTATCGGAAGAAGAATCGCGCCCGCCAGCATGACTCTGCGCCGGGTGCCCCGATGGGCAAGACTGCGGTCGCTTCTGGCTCCGATCACCGGATCGATCAGTACGTCCCACACCTTGGCAACCGTCACCAAAATTCCGGCGGCGATCGCAGCAATTCCGAGGGTGTCGGTCAGGTAGTACACCAGCACAAGTCCAGGCAGGGCAGCGAAACCCCCTGTACCGAGGGAACCAATGGCGTAGGTAGCGATTGTGCTTCGGGTAAGAGCTCGCGTCACAGCGGTCGTCATCTTCGTCAGCCTAGCGCTTTGCACAGGCGAAATTGGGCTGCTCGGTCGTAGTGTTGAGGCATGTCGCCACACACCGTTGCCGCACTGCTTGGGGTTCGCCGT
Source organism: Rhodoglobus sp. G.S.23 (assembly GCF_056675935.1). Lineage (NCBI taxonomy): Bacteria > Bacillati > Actinomycetota > Actinomycetes > Micrococcales > Microbacteriaceae > Rhodoglobus > Rhodoglobus sp. G.S.23. The sequence goes on along the minus strand of NZ_CM155237.1, from coordinate 875,055 downwards.
CGCGGTGCCCTCGTTGCTCAGTTGAGTTGCACAACTGCACACACCACCACCGTAATCGCGCCGTTTACCGGGCAGCGGCTACACGAGTTGCCACAGAGTTCCGTCGACGATGTTCGGGATGCCGCAGCATCCGCTCGGGTGGCCCAGCTGGCGTGGCACGCCGCCGGTTTTGCCCACCGTCGCCGTGTGCTTTTGCGCGCCCACGACCTCCTCCTTGAGCGACGCGAAGAGTTGCTTGATTTGCTGCAAACTGAGACTGGCAAGACTCGTGGCCAAGCCTTCGAGGAAATCTTTCAGGCCGCATCCGTCACTCGCTACTACGCGGTGTCAGCGAAACGTGTGCTCGCCAGCACACGCCGGAGATCAAGCATCCCGTTGGTGCTGAGCACTCGAGTTAGTTACCGCCCCAAGCAACTCGTCGGCATCATCACGCCGTGGAATTACCCGATCGCTCTCGGGGCTATGGATGTTGTTCCCGCGCTCGCCGCCGGAAGCGCCGTCATCCAGAAGATCGACAACCAGGGCGCCCTCGCGATGCTTGCTACTCGGGAGGCCTACATCGACGCGGGAGTGCCAGCGGAATTGTGGCCCATAGCCGCTGGCCCCGGCAACGAAGTGGGCAACGCGGTAGTCGACGCGTGTGATTACGTATGCTTCACCGGGTCAACACCGACGGGAACGAGCGTCGGCGCGAGAGCTGCAGGCCGACTCATCGGGGCTTCGCTCGAACTCGGTGGCAAAAACCCCCTACTCGTGCTCGCGGATGCCGATCCAGCTACAGCAGCAGCGGATGCGGTCTATGCGTGCTTCGCCTCGATGGGCCAACTGTGTGTCTCCATCGAACGCATCTATGTGCACGAGTCCATCGCCGAAGAGTTCACCCGCGAGCTTGCTACCCGAGTGACCTACCTCAACCAGACTGCGGCACTCGACTACAGCGGTGACGTCGGATCCCTCACCTCAGCGGCCCAGCTTGAGCGCGTTCAGAAACACGTTGACGATGCGTTAGCAAAGGGCGCCGTCGTGCATGCGGGAGGGTATGCGCGACCCGAGATCGGGCCATACTTTTTCGCTCCAACGGTGCTCGGCAACGTCACTCCGGAGATGGAATGCTACGCAAACGAAACGTTCGGGCCCGTCGTAGCAATCGCCGCGGTTGCGAGCGATACGGAAGCTATTGACCGAGCCAACGATTCCGAATTTGGCCTGAACGCCGCTATCTTCAGTGGCTCGGTCACCCATGCCAGACGGCTAGCTGACCGCCTCGATGCGGGAAGCGTGAATATCAACGAAGGCTATCGAGGCAGCTTTTCTAGCGTTGATGCACCCATGGGTGGCATGAAGAGCTCAGGGCTTGGTCGCCGCAATGGGCCAGAAGGCATCTTGCGGTTCGTGCAATCGCGCACAGTTTCGCAATCGAACGGCATTCTGCAATTGCCGCGTACTGGCGCAGAATTCGCGGCGCTGGCTGGCATCATGATCACGCTGCTGAGCGCGCTGAAGCTCTTGCGACGACGCTAGGTCGCTTCGTTGTCGAACGGCGCTTTCTCCCCGGAAGGGAGTTCGCTCTTGCTCTTGGCGAGAGCAGCCTGACGTTCTGCATAGGCCGCTGACCGCGGGGGCCGCACCGTCACCGGCGGGGTGTCATCGTCGAGAAGCGCGTCACGGATGATGCGGCGCGGGTCATACTGGCGCGGATCAAGTTGCTTCCAGTCGATCTCGTCGAAGTCGGGGCCCATCTCTTCGCGCATGCGATCTTTCGCACCGTTGGCCATGTCTCGCAGCGAGCGGACGAGGCGAGCAAGCTGAGACGCGTAGTACGGCAAGCGTTCTGGCCCAAGCAAAAAGACAGCGATAAGCCCAATGATGAGCAGCTTGTCGAAACTGAGACCGAAGGACACCCGTTTAGCTTACCGGCGGCAACGCTCGCTGCGTCTACAGTTGAGGCAGCGATAGGAGCAATGTGTCAGACAAGCAGTTGAGCTGGAAGTACGCCGAGGAGTTCGTTGTCGAACGCCCAGAGATCGCTGCGGCGCGCGTACATTCCAGTGAACTCGGCATTGAAGCTGTTTCGCCAGCAGTGGGAGCGCAATTAGCGATACTCGCTGCCGCAACCAGCGCCAAGAGCATCATCGAAGTTGGCACCGGCGTTGGCATCAGTGGACTGTGGATGCTCGCCGGTAGCCCAACAGCGCTACTCACAACCATCGACTCTGAACTTGATCACCAGCAGGTAGCGCGCGCCGTCTTCGCGGAGGCCAATATTCCCGCGAATCGGGTTCGCCAGATCGGCGGCAAGGCCTCTGAAGTTCTGCCGCGCATGAACGAGTCAAGTTATGACCTCGTCTTCATCGATGCGGACCCTCAATCAGTCATCGAGTATGTCGAACACGGACTTCGACTCGTCAGACCGGGCGGCGTCGTTGCTGTTGCCCATGCTCTGTGGCGTGACCGGGTCGCTGACCCTGCTCAACGTGATGCCACCGTGTCGAACTTTCGGTCGCTGCTTAACGAGATCTCTCAGTCTGAGGCGGTAATCAGTTCTCTCATTCCCGTCGGTGACGGTCTGCTGCAGCTCACCAAGCTGAGCGACTAACAACGCACTACCTCGTTTCGAAGTCGGCACGCGGCGCTGTGCCGTTAGCCCTATACCGCGGTTAGCTCACTCTCAGCCCGGGTACGTAGTGTTGAGACAATGACACTGAACGATGTGGATGGCTGGGTACAGGTGCGGGGTGCTCGTGAGCACAATCTCCGCAACATCGACGTCGACATCCCTCGAGACTCATTAGTGGTTTTCACCGGAGTCTCTGGCTCAGGAAAGTCTTCGCTCGCCTTTGGCACTCTCTACGCGGAAGCCCAAAGACGCTACTTTGAATCGGTAGCGCCTTATGCTCGCCGCTTACTCAATCAAGTGGGCGCTCCCGACGTGGGTGAGATTTCGGGATTGCCACCGGCTGTGGCACTCCAGCAACGCCGCGGTGCCCCAAGTTCACGATCAAGCGTTGGCACCATCACGACTCTGTCGAATTTGCTGCGCATGTTGTATTCCCGCGCTGGCAACTATCCCGCGGGCATCGACCATCTTTCGGCCGAAGCATTCTCCCCAAACACTGTCGCCGGCGCGTGCCCTCGCTGCCACGGTCTCGGCGTTGTGCATGACGTCACGGAAGAGCTTCTCGTTCCCGATACGTCCCTCAGCATCCGCAATGGTGCCATTGCGGCGTGGCCAGGGGCGTGGCAGGGCGCGAACCTGCGCAGCATCGTTACTGGTCTCGGAATCGATATCGAGAAGCCGTGGCGGTCACTGACTCGCGCAGATCGGGACTGGTTGCTGTACACAGAAGAACAACCATCCGTGCTGGTGAAACCCGAGCGAGATCGGGTTGACTTCGGCTACTACGGCAAATTCTGGAGTGCACGCAAGCACATCATGAACGTGTTGGCACAGTCACAGAGCCAACGGATGCGCGACCGCGCGTTGCGCTTCGTGCAGAGCATGGGCTGCCCCGACTGCGCCGGTAGTGGGCTCCAGCCAAACGCGCGGGCAGTCACGTTCGCTGGCCTCAGCATCGCCGAAATGAATGCCGTGCCGTTGGCCGACCTCACCGTTCAGTTGCGTCAGGGAATCGACGCATCCGGTGCGCCACAGGCGACTGACTCGACCGCACCGCACGACCCCAACGAGGTAGCCGCTCGTATTGGTAACGACATCATCGCCCGCGTTGAGGTCCTGCTGGATCTCGGCCTCGGCTATCTCAGTCTCGGACGAAATTCCACCACGCTCTCCCCCGGTGAATCTCAACGACTACGCATTGCGACCCAACTGCGTTCCGGCCTCTTCGGCGTAATCTACGTTCTCGATGAACCCTCCGCGGGATTGCACCCTGCCGATGCGCAACCGCTACTCGATGTACTCGACCGGTTGAAGGCATCCGGCAACTCGCTCTTCGTAGTCGAACACGATCTCGACGTCATCCGTCGCGCCGATTGGGTGATCGACATCGGTCCCCGAGCGGGCGAAGGCGGCGGAGAACTCGTCTACTCGGGGCCCGTCGCTGGGCTGCAGGACGTTGACGAGTCCATAACGGGCCACTATCTCTTTCCGCGGGCCGAGGCTCCCGCTCATCCAATCCGTGAGGCTCATTCGTGGTTGCGCCTGCGGGGCGCTTCGCTCCACAACCTTCGCGATGTCTCGGTGGACATTCCGCTCGGCGTCATGACCACGGTGACCGGCGTTTCAGGGTCAGGCAAGTCGACTCTCGTCACTCAGGTGCTCGCGAGCGTCGTGCGCAACCATCTCGGTACGGCACCGGATGATGCAGACGACGCACAGCTGCAGGTGGAAGTGGATGCCGCCACTGGCGTCGAAGCGTTCAGTCGCCTCGTGCTTGTTGACCAGCGCCCCATCGGGCGAACACCGCGATCGAATCTCGCCACCTACACCGGAATGTTCGACGTCGTGCGCAAACTCTTCGCAGCAACGGATGCGGCGAAAGCACGCGGATTTAGCGCAAGCCGTTTTTCGTTTAACGTTGTTGGCGGCCGCTGCGAGACCTGCCAGGGCGAAGGATTCGTCTCGGTCGAGTTGCTCTTTCTGCCCGGCACTTACGCGCCGTGCCAAACCTGTCACGGTGCGCGCTACAACGCGGAAACGCTTGAGGTTGAATATCACGGAGAGTCGATTGCGTCAGTGTTGAAGATGACCGTCGACACAGCAGCAGAATTCTTCGCCGACGTGCCATCGGCCTCCCGCAGTCTCGAGACACTTCGGGATGTCGGGCTTGGCTATCTTCGACTCGGACAGCCAGCCACGGAGCTCAGCGGTGGCGAGGCGCAACGCATCAAGTTGGCGACCGAACTGCAGCGCGCTCATCGCGGACACGCGCTTTTCTTGCTCGACGAGCCAACCTCTGGCCTCCACCCCGCGGATGTGCGGCTACTGCTCGAACAATTGCAGCGTCTTGTAGACGCCGGAAACACTGTGGTGCTCGTAGAACACGATCAAGCCGCCATCACAGCAAGTGACTGGGTCATCGATTTGGGGCCCCGCGGTGGCGATGCAGGCGGCCAGATTGTGGCGGAGGGTACGCCAAACGACATTGCGCAGGGCACCGGAGCGACCGCGGTGCACCTGGCGGCCTGGATCGCTCAGCAGCAGGCGGCAACGAGCGCACCTCAGCAATCAGCGACTGCACGCCCGTAGAACCACGAAAGCGCCAACCGGAACCCGGCTGGCGCTTTCGTTGAAACTAAATGCTCGGGAAAGATTGCGGAAGATTCCGCACAATCACTGGCACTGAGTGGAGCTACCTAGACGGAAGCTACAACACCCGCAAGTGCGTCGTGCAGTTCTTTAGCTTCGTCATCGTTCACAGAAACAACGAGACGACCGCCGCCTTCGAGAGGTACTCGAACAATAATGAGTCGACCCTCTTTGACAGCCTCCATCGGCCCGTCACCGGTCCTCGGCTTCATGGCTGCCATAGCTAGTCCCCTTTCATCGGTACTTAGTTCTATTATCCCGCATAGATCGCCGATACTGAAACTCTGTCGGCTCATCTCTGGAGAACTCGTCACTTTATGGTGGAGTCCAGTCGTAGTTGTCGACCCACCACGCGATATGGATCCACGCCCACTGGCCAGCAATACAGGCGAGTAACAAGAGGATTCGGTAGGTGGGTGACCGTGGCTGCGCGAGCACTCCCGCCAACGGGAACATCGGCATCAGCAGACGGAACGTGCTCGATTGGGGAAAGAACACTGCCAAGAGATAGAGCGCATAGCTCGCCAGCCACAAACGTAGATCAACGCCTAAGCGGCGTGCCGGCCGAGTAAGCAAGAGCCCGAAGAAACCGACAACAGCCGCAACCAACAGTGCCGAAAGTAGCCACTGCGGGATGTTCCACCACAGCTGCCAGAAGCCAGCGGCCTGGAACCAGGCGGTAAACGGCACAAGTTCGACCTGACCGATATAGGGAGCGCGCCACGCCAATTCAGTATCGGTGTAGGCGGTTATGGACCCGGTCATCGCAGCCGCAATGAGCAACCACGCAAACCCCATCACCACGCTGAACACGGTTGCCGAGATCGCAGCAATTGCCTCGTTCCGCGGGAAACCATCGCGGTCGCGAACCCACCACCGATAAACAACATGCAGCCCAAGGGCGAGCGCGAACGCAAGCCCGCTTGGTCTCGTCAGCGACATGACGGCAATGACCGGCAGCAGCATCCAGTACTGGCGTTTCATGAGCCAGTACAGCGCAAGCATGAGCAAAAACAGTGACATCGACTCGGCGTATGACACTTGCAGAATGGGCGACAGCGGAGCGAAACAAAAAACTGCCACAGCGAACAGCGCCGAATTCGAGGGAAGCACGCGGCTCATCAGCCGGTAAAACAACAATGAAGAACCGAGCGCGAAGCCAACCGAGACAATCACCCCGGCGTAGGCGAAGTCGAGGGTCGTCACCATCATGACAAAACGCACTACGGCGGGATAACCGGGCATGAACGCCCACGCATTCTCAGCGACGTGCCCGGCTTCATTCATCGGCAGCTCCGTCGGATAGCCCGTGAGCGCAATGATGTAATACCAGTGCCCGTCCCAGATTTTCGCGAACGAAAAATAGTCTGGCTTGGGCCCCGTCCACGCGTTGGCACCCTGAGCGGATGCGTACGCCAACAGCAGCGACGTCGTCACCACTCGCGAGGCAACAAAAATTGCGATGACCGCAATCCACCATCGCTCAGGAGCGAGTACCGCAGTCGTCGCGCGGCGCACCACGGAGGCTAGCGAGCCGTCAGCCACGCTCTCAACCCTTGCTCGCAGGCCACAATCTCCCGCGTCGCCACGCGCTCATCGTCAGCGTGAGCACGCAGAGGGTTTCCCGGTCCGTAGTTCACGGCTGGCACGCCGAGTTCAGCGAAGCGCGCTACATCGGTCCAGCCATATTTCGGTGCCGGCGTTCCACCAACGGCGGCGAGAAAGTTTCGCGCAAGCGGAGCATCGAGTCCAGGGCGAGCACCACCAGCAAGGTCAGTAACAACGAAATCGAAGCCAGCAAAGACGTGGCGCAAGTGATCGATTGCCTGATCGGTGCTGCGGTCGGGCGCGAACCGGAAATTGACGGTGACTGTCGCGGCATCCGGGATCACATTGCCAGCAACGCCACCAGTGATGCCGACGGCGTTGAGGCCCTCGCGGTAAACCAGCCCATCGACTTCGTGCTGCTCTGGCTCGTAGGCAGCCAGGATCGCCAGAATGGGCGCTGCTGCGTGGATTGCGTTCTCGCCCATCCACGCGCGCGCTGAGTGTGCGCGAAGGCCAGTCAACGCGATGTCGATGCGTGCGGTTCCATTGCAGCCACCTTCCACCGTGGCGTTCGAAGGTTCACCAATAATGGCGAAGTCGCCGGCCATCAAATCCGGACGATTGCGGGCGATACGACCGAGCCCGTTGAGCTCAGCGGCAACCTCCTCGTGGTCATAGAAAATCCACGTAACGTCAACGGCGGGGTCAGTGAGTTCTGCAGCCAACTTGAGAGCAATCGCAACGCCACCCTTCATGTCGACCGTGCCGCGGCCAACCAGGTGTTCCTCGCCATCAATCGTCTCAAGGGTGGTTGGCAGGTTTGCGTTCACTGGAACAGTGTCGAGATGGCCAGCGATCACTACACGCTGCGCCTTACCGCCGTTCGTTCGAGCAACGACGGCATCCGCATCCCGAATCACTTCAAGGTGGCTGAACGCCCGAAGCGCAATCTCCACGGCATCCGCGATGCGCTGTTCATTGCCGGAGACCGACTCAATATCGCAAATTTGGCGGGTCAGTTCGGGGCTTGAGGCACCCAAATCGAGCACGGGAACGGTGGGATCGGTCACAGGCATGCACCCAGTGTAAGTAACCTTGATGCATGACTTCGCGCACAGCATGGGGATACGGACTCGCAACAATCGCCGGCGACGGAACAACACTCGATGTGTGGTTCCCCGCTCCGCACTTGGGATCCATCCCAGAGGGCACCGACCCGCACTACGCCCCCGCCAATCTCGAACAGCATTTAGGGGCAGACGATCGGCGCCGCGTTACCACCGAATTCGTGACGATCGAGATCAATTTGGATGCCGCACCGCAGAACACGGCAGACGCCTACCTGCGACTTCACCTACTCAGTCACCTGCTCGTCGAGCCAAACAGCATCAACCTCGACGGACTCTTCGGCGCACTTCCGATCGTTGTCTGGACGAACGCCGGAGCCGTTCATCCCAACGATTACGCGGAATTGCGCGTCTCCCTGCAGCGCGCTGGCATTGCAATCACTGGAATCGACAAGTTCCCGCGCCTGCTCGACTACGTCGTACCGGAGCGCGTTCGTATTGCGGACGCCTCGCGAGTGCGCCTCGGCGCCTACCTCTCCCCCGGCACCACCGTCATGCACGAGGGATTCGTCAACTTCAACGCCGGAACGCTCGGTAGCTCGATGGTCGAGGGCCGCATCTCTCAGGGCGTTGTCGTCGGTGATGGTGCCGATATCGGCGGCGGAGCATCCATCATGGGAACTCTCAGCGGCGGGGGCACCGAGCGTGTCTCCATCGGCGAACGCGCACTACTCGGCGCCAATTCGGGAATCGGAATCGCGATCGGCGACGACACCGTCGTCGAAGCAGGGCTCTATGTCACGGCAGGCACCAAGGTCACCATCATTGATGGTTCGGCGACGCCGCGCCGCGTCAAGGCTGTCGAGCTGAGTGGCGTGAACGGCCTCCTCTTCCGGCGCAATTCGCTCACGGGCGGCGTTGAAGTTCTCCCTCGCAGCGGCAGCGGTGTAGTGCTCAATACGGCACTGCACGCCTAGCGTGAAGCCCTAACCCAGCAGACGCGAAACGGCCGGCTTCCCGAGGGAAGCCGGCCGTTCGTGATTAAGCGGTGTGTGCGACTAGCGCTGGGGCCACGCCCGGGTTTCAGGGCCCGTGTACAACTGCTGCGGGCGACCGATTTTCGTGTTCGGGTCTTCATTCATTTCGCGCCAGTTGGCGATCCAGCCAGGAAGGCGGCCAATCGCGAACAGCACGGTGAACATGCGTGGAGGGAAGCCCATCGCCTTGTAGATGACTCCCGTGTAGAAGTCGACGTTGGGGTAAAGCTTGCGCGAGATGAAGTAGTCGTCCGCGAGAGCAACCTCTTCGAGTTCGCGCGCGATGTCGAGCAGGGGGTCGCTGACGCCAAGATCGGCGAGCACCTCATCCGCACTCTCTTTCACGAGACGCGCACGCGGGTCAAAGCTCTTGTAGACGCGGTGGCCGAAGCCCATCAACCGCACGCCTTCTTCTTTGCGCTTGACGCGTTCCACGAACTTCTGAACGCCTTCGCCAGACTGCTGGATCTCGCCAAGCATCTTGAGCACGGCCTCGTTTGCGCCGCCGTGAAGCGGGCCGTAGAGGGCATTGATGCCTGCAGAAATCGACGCAAAGATGTTGGCTTCTGTCGAACCGACGAGCCGCACCGTTGAGGTGGATGCGTTCTGCTCGTGGTCTTCGTGCAAGATAAGAAGGCGGTCGAGCGCCTTGCTCAGCACGGGGTTGACCGTGTAGTCCTCGGCCATGTTGCCGAAGTTGAGCTTCAAGAAGTTGTCGACGAAGCTCAACGAGTTGTCGGGGTAGAGCAGCGCCTGACCAAGAGACTTCTTGTGAGCGTAGGCGGCGATGACGGGCAGCTTCGCGAGCAAACGGATGGTCGAAAGCTCGACCTGCTCGGGGTCTCGCACGTCATGCGAGTCTTCGTAGTAGGTCGACAAGGCTGACACTGCGCTTGAGAGCACAGACATGGGGTGCGCGCTGTGCGGCAGTGCATCAAAGAAGCGACGGAGGTCCTCATGCAAGAGAGTGTGACGACGAATCTTTTCGTCAAATTCCTCGAGCTGTGACGCAGAAGGAAGCTCACCATAAATGAGCAGCCACGCGACTTCGAGGTACGTGGAGTTCGCGGCAACATCTTCGATCGCATAACCGCGATAACGCAGGATGCCACGATCGCCATCGATGTAGGTGATCTCACTACGAGTCGATGCCGTGTTAACGAAACCTTGATCAAGCGCCGTATAGCCGGTCTGCTTCATGAAGGTCGAGATATCGATGCTGTTGTGACCATCGACTCCACGAATTATCGGGAATTCGGCAGCGCCACCCGGAAAATGGAGGATGGCCTTCTCTGGGTCTTGAGGGGCTTCATTCACCGCTACAGCCTATCGGGCTTGAATGGCCAGTGTCACACCAGCCAAGCAAACCGCTCATGCTTTAGAGGTCAAAGACAAGGCCTTGGCGATTTAGTGCACTTAAGACAGCAATTCGAGCCGCGCGACCGCATCTGCAATCGTGTCATCGCTTGCCGTCAGCGCAATCCGCACATGCCGTGCCGGGGACTCGCCATAGAACGATCCCGGAACAACAAGGATGCCTGACTGAGCAAGATCTCCGACTGTCTGCCACGAATCTTCATTCTTTGTCGCCCACAGGTAGAGCCCGGCGTCACTGTCATCAATCTGGAATCCGGCACGCTCAAGCGCCGGCAGCAACTTCGCTCGCCGCGCACGATACAGCTCGCGTTGATCTGCGACATGAGCTTCATCACGCAGCGCAGTAACCATGGCCTCTTGAACAGGCCCTGGCACGATGAGCCCAGCGTGCTTGCGCACCGCAAGCACTTCAGAAATGAGAGCCGAGCATCCGGCGACAAAAGCGGCACGATAGCCAGCGAGGTTCGACTGCTTGCTCAGCGAATAGACGGCGAGCACTGACGAACGATCGTCGCCGATTACCTCGGGGTCAAGGATCGATGGTGTGGGGTCGTGACCCTTCCAATTGAGCTCGGCGTAGCACTCGTCTGAAGCAATCACCGCCCCTAACTCACGGGCGCGCTCAACCGCGGCCCGCAACTGGGCGACATCCGCTACCCGACCATCGGGGTTACCCGGGCTATTGAGCCACACGAGGGCGGTGTTTTCGGGCCACTCTGCAGGATCGTCTGAGGCCAACGCGGTCGCGCCGACCAACGCGGCGCCAATTGCATACGTCGGATAGGCGACCGAGGGATGCACGACCGTGTCGCCTTTGCGCAGCCCCAGCAGCAGTGGCAACAGCGCCACCAGCTCCTTGGAGCCAACCGTTGGCAGAACATTGTTAACCGTCAGCCCGGTGACACCACGGCGACGGGCGAACCATTCGACAATTGCTTCGCGCAATTGCACCGTGCCGGTCGTTGTGGGGTAGGCGTGTGCATCCGTTGCTGCAGCCAACGACTCGCGGATGATCGCCGGGGTCGGGTCTACCGGAGAACCAACTGAAAGATCTACGAAACCGTCAGGATGAGTGCGCGCAATAGTGCCGTAGGGAACTAGAGCATCCCACGGAAAATCGGGCAACGCTAACGGTGTGCGCCCCATCAGTCTGAGGATCCACCACCCTCAGGAAGTGCAGCAACAAGCGCGTGATCTTTGTGAATCACGCCAACCTTCGCAGCTCCACCTGGCGAGCTGTTATCAAGGAGATCGAAGAACTCGACGTTGGCCTTGTAATAATCTGCCCACTTATCGGGCACGTCATCTTCGTAATAGATGGCCTCAACGGGACACACGGGCTCACACGCACCGCAATCGACGCACTCATCGGGCTGGATGTAGAGCATGCGGTCGCCCTCATAGATGCAATCGACGGGGCATTCGTCGACACACGCGCGATCCTTCAGATCGACACACGGCTGGGCGATGATGTACGTCAAGAGATATCCGCACCTTTCACGGGAGAGTTCAACTCAATGTTATCGCGGCTCGACACCGAAGCCTGACGATTCACCCGAGGCCACCCCACCACCACCAGAACGATCAAGACTGGGGCAAAGGTCCACACATAACCCGAGACATTTCCGGGGATCAGCATTGATCCTCCCGGCATCGCTGTCGCCAAAATTGCCGACATCAACAACACTCCAAGCGAAGCAAAACCCGGCGCAACTCTCGTGTCATAGATCAAGCGCAATCCCAAGACGAGAGCCGTCGTGAGGGCAATCGCAGCAATGATCCCCCACGGCACCCGCACCCCCGCCAGAGTGATAGTCGACTGGTGAACAGCGGTAAGCACTAATCCGACCAGTGCGCCAACAGCTGTCGAAACGATAGCGAGCATCACGCGTTCGAGACGATTGCGCTCGCCGATCACCAATTCCCGGCGACGAAGACGTCGCAAGTACTCCGAAGGCGTCGAAACGCTCTCACCGATGGGCGGCTCAGTGCTGTAAATCTCCATGGCACGACGCTTGAACGCAATAGCAGTGGCAGACGAGACAGCAACGCCCCGATCAACAGGCACCGAGGATGCCGTATAGAAGGGAACCGCGGCGAGCTCAGTTGCGAGCGCCGTCGCCTCACGCACGAGCCGCGCATCCGACTCATGCTCACTGCCGCTGGCATAGGAGGCATAGCTAACAACGACATCCGGCTTCAGCGAGGTTATGGCTGCGGCCAGATCCGCAGCGAGGTCGCGCGGGGACAGTCTGGTGAACTGCTGCCCGCCATCTTCTCGCAAGATGTGGTGCGAAGTGATGCCCAAAATCTGGCGCGCGGCGGCGTGGGCTTCGTCTAACTGCGGCGAACTGCTGCACGCAAGAACGATGAGTTCTGTGCCGCGCTGAACGAGAGAAGCAATGGTGGCACCGAAGACTCTGGCCTCATCTTCGGGGCGCGCAGCAATAATCAGCACCCGCTGTGCTCGATCTTTCATGGCCTGACCTCCACTGGTTGCTTGCAGTGAACAGAATAAGCACAGGTAGGCAGAATACGGTTGCTTAGGTTAGGCTTACCAACCTGCCCAAATTTCATTTCTACGAGAGAGTCCAGTGCTCGCTAACTTTCTGATTGGTCTCCGTGAGGGCCTTGAAGCCGCACTAGTAGTAGGCATCTTGATTGCCTACGTTCGCAAGATCGATCGACGAGACGTCCTCCCCCGCATTTGGCTCGGCATTGGGCTAGCCGTGGTCATTTCTCTCGGACTCGGCGCGAGTCTGACGTTTGGCGCTTACGGGCTTTCGTTCCAAGCTCAAGAACTTATCGGCGGCATCCTCTCCATCATCGCCACTGCTTTTGTCACGTGGATGATCTTCTGGATGCTGCGCGCCGCACGCGGTCTCGGTCGCGAACTCCGCAACGAAGTCGACTCGCACCTCACCGGCGCTGGCTGGGGCCTCGTTCTCGTGGCGTTTCTGGCAGTCGGTCGCGAAGGAATTGAGACGGCATTGTTCATTTGGGCCGCAGTTCAGGCAAGCGGTTCAACAGCGTTGCCCCTCACCGGCGCCGCTCTGGGCATCGCTGCCTCGATCGTGCTCGGTTACCTCATCTACCGCGGCGTAGTGAGCATCAATCTCACTCGCTTTTTCACGTGGACTGGGGCCATTCTCATCGTCGTCGCCGCTGGCGTTCTCGCCTACGGCGTTCACGATCTGCAGGAAGCTGGCGTGCTGCCAGGACTCAACGCCCTTGCCTTCGACGTCAGTGCCATTATCCCGCCAAGCAGCTGGTACGGCACGATCCTCAAGGGAACCCTCAACTTCTCTCCCGCCACCACCTGGTTGGAAGCAGCAGTGTGGATCGGCTATGTAGCAACTGTTATGACAATCTTCATTCGCACCGTTCGCGGGCATGGGCGCTCAGATAAGCCCATCGCTCCCGCAGCATCCCTCAGCACTCAAGGAGCCTGATGACCACCCGCCCCTCCCGCCTCGGATTACTCGCGGCGGCCACTGTCGCTGCGCTCGCGCTTACCGGCTGCGTTGCCAACAACACCGGCGCTGCCGCAGACAACACCATTACGGTCGACAGCAGCGCCACTGAGTGCACCGTGAGCGCAAATGAAGCGCCAAGCGGCAACCTCGTATTCTCTGTGACCAACTCTGGCGACCAGGTCACCGAGTTCTATCTCCTCGCGGATGACGGCTTACGCATTGTTGGTGAGGTAGAGAACATTGGCCCCGGAATCAGCCGCGATCTCGTCGTGCTTGCTCAGCCCGGTGACTACTTCACGATCTGCAAACCAGGAATGATCGGCGAGGGTGTCGGCAAGACAGCATTCACCGTTACTGATTCAGGCGCTGACCTTTCCTTCAGTGGGGACATCGCCGAGCAGGTTGAGGCGGCGAACGCCAACTACAAGAGTTACGTGAAAGACCAGATCGAAAACCTTGTTGTCGGCACCGAAGATTTTGCTGACGCTTACATTGCTGGCGATGACGACACCGCCCGCGCCCTTTACGCCCCCACCCGCGTGTTCTGGGAGCGCGTCGAGACTGTCGCTGAGTCCTTCGGCGACCTCGACCCCCGTATGGACCTCCGTGAGGCAGACCTCGAAGACGGCCAAGAGTGGACTGGCTGGCACGCAATCGAGAAAGATCTCTGGCCAGCGGATGCCGAAGCCGGTTTCGAAGCATACGACCAGTCGAAGCGTGAAGCGCTTGCCTCGCAGCTCGTGGAAGACACGAACACGTTATACGCCAACGTGCAGGGCCTCGAGTTCACGCTCGACCAGCAAACCAACGGTGCCATTGGACTGCTCGACGAGGTTGCCAGTGGCAAGGTGACAGGCGAAGAGGAGTTCTGGTCGCACACCGACCTGTGGGATTTCCAAGCCAACATTGATGGTGCCCGCATTCTTTACGATGGCGTTCGCGACATCCTCATGGTTAAGGATGCCGAACTTGCTGAGACTCTCGACGCTGAGTTCGAACAGCTCCAGACATTGCTCGACGAGCAGCGAGTCGGCGATGGCTTCCGTCTTTACACTGAGCTATCGACGACTGAGATTCGCGCGTTCTCTGATCAGGTCAATGCTCTGGCAGAGCCTCTCTCCCGCCTCACCGCGGTACTGGTCCTCTAGGCAGACGACTCAACCCCGAAAGATTAGCTCTGGCGAAAGATGAAACCACCGGCCTCTCGCGGCGCGGCCTCTTCGGGCTAGCCGGAGCCGGCGTGATTGGCGCCGGCTTGGGCGTCGGTGGAACATTCGCTCTCGGCGGCGATTCAACCGCGACCGGCAACGCTGTGGCGTCAACCTACCCGTTTTTCGGTAAAAACCAGTCGGGAATCACTACTCCGGCACAAGACCGGCTCCACTTTGCGGCGTTCGATGTCAACGAGATCTCGCGTGATGAGCTCATTGAGTTGCTCCGCGACTGGAGCTACGCGGCAGCGCGAATGACGGCGGGTGATGGCGCGGGAGACTACGGCCCCGCCAGCGGTCCCTACGATGCCCCACCGGATGACACGGGAGAAGCGCTCGACCTCCCACCCGGGGGCCTCACGATCACCTTTGGTTTCGGCCCGAGCCTGTTCGATGACAGATTCGGACTCGCAAACAAGCGTCCGTCTGCGCTCATCGACCTGCCTAAGTTCCCTAGCGACGCGCTGCAGCCCGAACTAGTCGGCGGCGACCTCTGTATTCAGGCGTGCAGCGACGATCCGCAGGTGGCGGTGCACGCGATCCGCAATCTTTCTCGTATTGCCTTCGGTAGGGCTACTCTTCGCTGGTCGCAATTGGGCTTCGGGCGCACCTCGTCAACGACTCGAGCTCAGAAGACACCTCGCAATCTTTTCGGTTTCAAAGACGGCACTGCCAACTTGCGCGCCGAAGACACTGCAGGTGTCGAAAAGCATGTGTGGGCCGCTGCCAGCGATGGCAGCTCGTGGATGGCCGGAGGCTCATATCTCGTGAGCCGCAAGATTCGCATGACCGTCGAAACTTGGGACCGCACTTCGCTTCGGGAACAAGAAACAATCTTCGGGCGCACGAAGGGCGAAGGCGCCCCGTTGAGTGGCGGTAGCGAGTTCACTGACCCCGACTTCAGCCAGACTGGTCGCGATGACGCGCCTCTCATCGATGAAAATTCTCACGTGAAGTTGGCGCATCCCGAGAGCCATGGTGGTGCGCAGATTCTGCGTCGCGGCTATAACTTCGTGGATGGAAACGATGACCTCGGTCGTCTCAATGCCGGCCTATTCTTCATCAGCTTCCAGCGGGACCCCGGCACACAATTTGTGCCTATCCAGCTCGCACTTTCCCGCAACGACCTCATGAACGAGTACGTGCGATATGTGGGTTCGGCTATCTTCGCCGTGCCTCCGGGCACTACAGCGTCCAGCTTTGTCGGCGCCGGAATGTTCGACTTGGCCTAGTTCACGGGTCGTCGGCGGCCGTCGATCGCCTGCGTGACGCGTCGATCGCCCACGCGAAGCGTCGATCGCCCACGCGAAGCGTCGATCGCCCACGCGAAGCGTCGATCGCCCCCGTCAGGCGTGGATCTCCCAGCTGAACGGTACTGCGGCGTTGAGCAGACTATTCGCTTGCGGGCGCCACGGTGTAGTTAGCGGTGTAGCCGTCATCGGTTTTGGCGACGATCACGCCACCTACCCAGGTGTCACTCGTGAAGATGACGGTGCCTTCACCGTCGGAGTCGGCGCCCTGCAGCTGAAGCTCGAAGCCAGCATCCTTCAGCGCCGTCTCGATACCGTCGAGGGGTGATTCCTGCCCGGCCAAGATCGTGACGTTATAACCGCGTTGGTCGCCCTCTCCCGCTGCGATTCCAAACTGCACGTCACCGGAGACGACAGGAACCTCGCTGGGGAAACCCTCGGGGATCTCTTTGCCGCCCAAGTCGACCTGCCCGCCCGTTGCCTGCTCGACGATGTTCTCAATAGGGTTGCCGAAACAGCCCGAGAGTGCCGGGGTCACGCCCAAGGCAAGAACTACGGCAATGGATGCACTGATGCGTCGTTTCGGGCTAATCATGACTACTCTCCTGCTGTTCGTGACGGGGCTGATGTTCAGGACGGACAATACGCGCCATGGCTGTCGCTCGGGTTAACGAACAATGCAGCCACGGCCTGATGACCGTAGCTGCATCGTACTCCCGCAAGGCTAACGATTCCTCGCTAGCTCCTGAGGTAAGGGGTTAGGCGTTCTGCTTCTTGAGACGCGAAGTGCTGCGTGCGCGAGCGTTGCTGTCGAGCTCGACCTTGCGGATGCGGACGAACTCGGGCGTAACCTCGACACACTCGTCTTCGCGGGCGAATTCGAGGCACTCTTCCAACGTCAGCTTGCGCGACGGTGTCATACGCTCGAACGAGTCCGAGGTCGACTGGCGCATGTTGGTGAGCTGCTTTTCCTTGGTGATGTTGACGTCCATGTCGTCAGCGCGTGAGTTCTCGCCGACAACCATTCCTTCATAGACCTCTTGAGTCGGCTCTACGAAGAACGACATGCGCTCTTGAAGGGCAACCATCGCGAATGGGGTAGCAACACCGGCACGGTCGGCAACGATTGAACCGTTGACGCGGGTGAGGATTTCGCCTGCCCACTGCTCGTAGCCGTGAGACACAGCGTTGGCGATACCGGCACCACGCGTGATGGTCAAGAACTCGGTGCGGAATCCGATGAGTCCACGCGAAGGAACGATGAATTCCATGCGAACCCAGCCGGTGCCGTGGTTGCTCATGCCTTCCATGCGGCCCTTACGAGCGGCAAGAAGCTGAGTGATTGCGCCGAGGTATTCTTCCGGCGCATCGATCGTGAGGTGCTCGAATGGCTCGTGAACCTTGCCGTCAATCTTCTTGATAACTACCTGCGGCTTGCCGACAGTCAGCTCGAAGCCTTCACGACGCATCTGCTCGACGAGGATAGCGAGAGCGAGCTCTCCACGACCCTGGACTTCCCAAGCATCCGGGCGACCGATGTCGACGAGCTTGAGCGAAACGTTACCGACGAGCTCGCGGTCGAGACGGTCCTTGACCATGCGAGCGGTGAGCTTGTGGCCCTTGACCTTGCCGATAACCGGCGAGGTGTTTGTACCAATAGTCATCGAGATCGCGGGCTCGTCGACCGTGATGGTCGGAAGCGGGCGAACATCGTTGGGGTCACACAGGGTCTCACCGATGAAGATGTCTTCGAAGCCGGCAACAGCGACGATGTCACCGGGGCCAGCGCTCTCGGCAGGGTAACGGTCGAGAGCCTTGGTGATCATGAGCTCGGTTACGCGCACGTTGGCGACGCTTCCGTCGTGCTTGACCCAAGCGACCGTCTGGCCCTTTTTGATCGTTCCGTTGAAGACACGCAGCAAGGCGAGGCGACCGAGGAACGGTGAGGAGTCGAGGTTGGTAACCCACGCCTGAAGGGGGTGCTCATCGTCGTATGACGGCGCGGGAACGTGCCTGAGGATTGCATCGAACAGGGGCTCGAGGTCGTCGTTGTCTGGCAACGAGCCGTTCTCGGGCTTGTTCCAGCTAGCGGCACCAGCGCGGCCCGAAGCGTAAACGATCGGGACGTCGAGGATAGCGTCGAGGTCGAGGTCGGGAACGTCATCTGCCATGTCGCTTGCGAGGCCCAAAAGGAGGTCCTGGCTTTCGGCAACAACTTCGTCGATTCGCGCGTCTGGGCGGTCAGTCTTGTTGACCAAAAGAATGACGGGAAGCTTGGCTTCAAGCGCCTTACGCAGCACGAAGCGGGTCTGCGGAAGCGGGCCCTCACTGGCGTCGACGAGCAGAACTACGCCGTCAACCATGCTCAGTCCGCGCTCAACCTCGCCACCGAAGTCGGCGTGGCCGGGGGTGTCAATCACGTTGATCGTGATGGGGCTATCGGTGGCGTACTTGCCGTTGTACGAAATCGCAGTGTTCTTCGCGAGAATCGTGATGCCCTTTTCGCGCTCGAGCTCGTTCGAGTCCATGGCGCGCTCTTCGAGGTGCGCGTGCGCCTCGAACGAGTTCGTCTGGCGAAGCATCGCGTCAACGAGGGTGGTCTTTCCGTGGTCAACGTGGGCAACGATTGCTACGTTGCGCAAGTCGCTGCGAGTGGCCATAGCCATAGCAATATTCCTTAATTCATTGGAGGCTTTGCGGTCTCTCACCGCAGACGCTGCGCAGAAAATTTCGGCAGCAGATCGGCGGCCAAATGCCACCGGGTAAAGATCATGGGAGGGCGCAGAAGATCGTTCAGAGTATCCTGCTCGATCAGTTTACCCTGTTTAGCAAGAATTATCGCCGACTGCGCTCCAAGCGCAATGCAAGTACTACGGTTTCCAGTCCCAGACGTTCCACCAGATGCCAGGGCTCAACGATGAAAGCGATACTTCGGAAACTCGATCTTGGTCGTATGCCGCTGTCACGGGATACTGGAACAGCGGCATTCCGTAGCTGTTTTTCCAGAGTTCGGCATCTGCCTTCGCCAAAGAATCCGTTCGATCGGCTGCATCGAGAGTCACCGAATTTGCTTCCCGAAGGAGCGAGTCAACTCTCGAGTCTGAGAAGTAGTTGAGATTCGCGTAACCATCGGTTGCGAACACCGCTGGAGCGACTCCAACCCCCGGTTGCTCCGCCTGCCAGCTGAAGAGCGCCGCGTCGTAGGCTTCCGGCGTTCCGAGCGTCGCGCGCCAGTCTTCTGCCGAGCAATCGCTCACAACGAATCCCGCAGCCGCCGCAGATTCCTTGATCAGTTCGAACTCGATGAGACGCATGGGGTCCTCAGCAGCATAAAGAACGCACACAGCTGGCTTGGTTACGCCTGCTTCAGCCAAAAGTTCCTTAGCCAGAGTGATGTCAACTTCCGCGAAGAGGTCCGAACCATTGCTCGAGGTCACGCTTCGGTAATCGGGATCATGGGGAGCGAAGAGAAAAGAATCACGGAGTGTTGGCCGTGGCTGAACATCAGCAAGGGCGGCAGCGGCCAATTCCTTGCGAGGAACCGTCAAGAGGAAGGCTTCACGAACCGCGGGGTCGTCAAAGGTGCCGTTTTTAGATTCACCAAATTGGAGATCGAGGTGTTCGAAACTGTCGGTCGTGCCATCGATGACGGTGGCATCCATGGTTTCGAGCGCATCGCGAACCTCGGACCCCATCGTGGGAACCGCTATGTGCACCGAGCCGACGAGCAGTGCTTGAGCCTGCGCAAGCGGGTCAGCCATGAACCGCACGGTGATCTCTTGGAAGGTGGGCTGGCGGTCTCCGCTGTAGTTTTCGTTGGCACGCAAGGTCACATACTGGTTCGCTACGAGGTCAGAAACGACATACGGCCCATTCGATACAACCAGACTTGAGTTTGCCGGCATCCCTTGAAAATTGAAGACCGTATTCCAGGTGCGGGCAATCTGGGCAAGATCAGTGGTGTCATCCGCCGTAATCGCCGCATAGACCCGCTCCTTGGCCGTGATCGCGTCGTCATTCGCGAATGACATCATTCCCACGACATGCGCGGGCTTTGCCGCAGAACCGGCACCGAAGAATGCGGTCTGCCAATCAGCGAACGGCTCATCGAAGACCAGAGTGAGCGACATGCGATCATCACTAATCTGAGGAAGTTCGGTGACGAGATCGATACCGCTATTGCGTAGTGCCCCAGCATCGAACAGGACACGGTCATCCGCACGATCACGAGGAGCGCCGGTTTCAGGATCAACGGTTTCTGCCGGGTCGGCGTCCGGAGTGTTGAGAGCTCCGGATGTAGCCGCCCATTCCAGGAGGAGGTCCACCGCATCAACGGCTGTTCCATCTGACCACCGCACACCGTCAGACACTGTGTAGGTCACCGCAAGCGGGTCATCCGACACTTTCTCGTAGTGCCCAAAAGACTCGTCGCGAACCAGTTCGGATTCGTCGGTGAAGTAGTTGAATCCGGTGCCGGTCGCATAGGCAATATTGGCGTTGGTTTCGCCAGCACCAAAGGAGGTGACCGGGTTTGCCGATGTGTAGGGCTGGGAAACGGCGACGGTGAGTTCTGAACCGTCAATCGTTGTGGACTTCTGCGGGATGCAACCGGTGAGCACTAGCGCTGCACTGGCGGCAACCGCAATGGCCGCCATGATTCGTGTGGCGCTCACTAATCCTCCTGCATACGATCACGCGATGCACGGTGGCACGCTTGCGTCGATTCTAAGCGAGAAGGGCCGCCCCTAGTGGAACGGCCCTTCTCCCCTCATGAAACTAGGCGCCCAGCTTGATGTTGGCGCCGGGGATCGCCTCAAGCAGCTCCTGCGTGTACGGGTTGGTCGAATTCTCGAATACCTCGTCTGTGGTTGCCGCTTCAACAATGCGGCCACCCTGCATTACACACACGTTGTCAGCCACCAACCGCACAACCGCGAGGTCGTGGGTAATGAACAGGTAGGTGAGGTCGAGCTCGGTCTGCAACTCGGTGAGCAGGTTCAGCACTTGACCTTGGACCAACACGTCAAGGGCCGATACTGCTTCGTCAAGTACGAGCACATCGGGCTTGAGCGCAAGAGCGCGCGCAATGGCGACGCGTTGGCGCTGGCCACCGGAGAGCTCACCGGGATAACGGTGGCGAGTCGCCTGAGGCAGTGACACCTGATCGAGAAGTTCGCTCACACGGTTGAAGCGCTCCTTCGGAGTGCCCATGCTGTGCGCCAGCAAAGGTTCAGCGATCGTGTTTCCGACGCTGTATTGCGGGTCAAGGGAGCCGTAGGGATCCTGGAACACAGGTTGCACTCGGCGTCGGAAGTTCAGGAGCTCTTGCCCCTTGATTCCGGCCAGGTCAACCCCGTCAAACTCGATGCTTCCGCTCGTGAGGGATTCCAATTGCAGAATCAGTTTGGCGACAGTCGACTTGCCAGAGCCCGATTCGCCAACGAGGGCGGTTGTCGTTCCCTTTTTGACACCGAACGAGATGTCATTCACCGCAAGCAACTTGTCTTTGCGGAATCCCTGTTTGCGGATCTCGTAGACCTTGGTGATGTTGTTGACCTTGATGAGGTCAGTGCTTGCGCCTGCTTCGCGGCTTGCCGCACGCGCGATAAGCGCATCATCGAGCGAGCCCTGCCCGAAGATGTGGATATCGTTTTCGGAGCTTGTGTGCGACTTGATTGATTGGATGCGACGCGACGCGAGGCTCGGAGCTGCAGCAACGAGACGCTGAGTGTACGGATGCTGGGGGTTCTCGAGAATCTCGCGAGACGGACCCGACTCGACAACCTCGCCCTTGTACATCACGACTAGCTGCTCTGCACGTTCCGCGGCGAGGCCGAGATCGTGGGTGATGAACAGCACCGAGGTGCCGTAGTCACGCGTGAGCGTCTGCAGGTGGTCAAGAATCTGACGTTGCACTGTGACGTCGAGCGCTGAGGTTGGTTCGTCGGCGATCAGCAACTTCGGACGTGCCGAGAGGCCGATACCAATGAGTACGCGCTGACGCATTCCGCCCGAGAACTGGTGCGGAAACTGCTTGAGGCGTTCGCCAGCATCGCTGAGCCCTGCCTCTTTCAGTACTTCAATGGTGCGAGCCCGTGCAGCTTTACCCTGCGCGATTCCGTTGGCCTTGATGGCTTCTTCTACCTGAAATCCGATGCTCCACACCGGGTTCAAGTTCGACATCGGGTCTTGAGGTACATAACCGATTTGGCTTCCGCGAACCTCGGAAAATTGATCATCCGAGAATTTTGTGAGGTCGTTGCCTTCGAATTCAATCGAGCCGCCAAGCACCTTGCCTGTGCCGGGAAGCAGCCCGATCACTGCTTGCGCAGTGGTGGATTTTCCGGAACCGGACTCACCAACGATGGCGAGCGACTGTCCCTGATACAGAGTGAGGTCGATACCGCGCACTGCCTGAACAATGCCGCGCTGCGTTTCGAAACCAACTTCGAGGCCCCGAATTTTGAGAAGCGGGGTCTCTTCGTTTGAGGACCCTGAGGTCACGGGAACTGTTTCTGGATTAGTCATCGGCGTGCTCTCGCTTCCGGGTCAAGGGCATCGCGAACTACGTCGCCGAACATCAAGAAGGCGAGCACTGTAATTGACAGCGCAGCCGAAGGCAGCAACAGGGTCTGCGGGTGAGTACGAACAGTGACACGCGCCTGGTTAATGTCGTTACCCCAGGACATGACCGTTCCCGGGAGACCAATGCCAAGGAATCCCAGAGTCGCCTCAGCGACGATGAAGATACCGAGCGACACCGTTGCGATAACGATGACCGGCGCGATGGCGTTCGGAATGACGTGGCGAACAAGTGTCGTGAAACGCGAGACACCGAGCGCAGCAGATGCTGTCACGTAGTCGGAGTTGCGAGCCGAGAGCACTGAACCACGCATGATTCGCGCGATCTGCGGCCAGGCGAAGAGAGCGAGAACGAACGAAACGCTCACCGCATCCCGCACGGGGATGACCGAGATAACGACGATTGCACCAAGAACGGTCGGAATGGCGAAGAAGATGTCGCCGATACGCGAAACGAACGAGTCAAGAATTCCGCCATAAAAACCCGCGAGGGCTCCGATGATTCCGCCAAATAACGTGACCATGATCGTCGTGAGAAGACCAATCGTTACAGATGCTTGGGTTCCGAAAATGATTCGCGAGTAGACGTCGCAGCCTTGGCGTGTGAAGCCGAATGGATGCCCGGCTTGGGGATCGCCGTTGCTGAACTTCAAGTAGCACTCTGTTGGGCTATATGTGACAAAGAGGCTCGGGAAAGCAGCGACAACCACAATGACGAGGATGAGCACTGAAGAGATCCAGAACATCGGACGACGACGCATCGACTCCCAGGCGTCAGTCCATGTGCTGCGCGCCTTTCCTGATTCATCGACCTGATCGATCTCAGCAACCGGAGTGTCTGCGAGCGACGCGATGTAGTGTTCTTGGCCAGGACGATACCGGCCAGTGTTATTACTTGGCATAACGAATCCTTGGGTCGAGCGCGGCGTAGAGCAGGTCTACGAGCAGGTTGGCGAGCACGAAGATGATGACCATCACCGCGACGAACGAGACGACCGTTGGGCCTTCTCCCAACGTGATTGCCCGGTAGACGGTTCCACCGACACCGTTGATGTTGAAGATTCCCTCGGTGACGATCGCACCAACCATGAGCGATCCGATATCGACACCCAGGTAGGTAACAACCGGAACGAGTGAGTTGCGCAGTACGTGCACGGTAACCACTCGACGTCGAGATAGTCCCTTTGCTGTAGCGGTGCGCACAAAGTCAGCACCGAGGTTGTCTGCCACGCTTGCACGGGTCAATCGCACGATGTACGCGAACGAAACCGACGCCAACACGATGGCCGGCAGAATCAATTCGCCCCAGGGAGCGTCGCCGCTCACTGTCGTTCGAGCCCAACCGAGTTGGATGCCGAATACAAGTTGGAGCACAAAACCAACGACGAAGGTCGGCACTGAGATCAGCAGCAGGCTGATAACGAGAGCGGAAGCGTCGAACAGCTTTCCCTTGCGGAGCCCAGCTACGAGTCCAACGATGATGCCGAAGAAGGCTTCGAAGACGAGAGCGAGCAGTGCGAGTCGAGCGGTGATCGGGAACGCCTGAGTCATGACGTCAGCGACAGGCCGACCAGAGAAGGTTGTTCCGAAGTCACCCTGGAACAGTCCACCGATGTAGAGGAGGTACTGCACGAGGAAAGGCTTGTCGAGGTTGTACTCAGCTCGAATAGCTTCGATAACCCCGGGAGCTGGTGGATGATCACCGTAAAGTGCGGCGATGGGGTCGCCTGGCACCGCGAAAACCATGAAATAGATCAAGAAGGTTGCGCCGAAAAACACCGGAATCATCTGGAGGAAACGCTTGCCTGCGTACCAAAGCATCAGATAGTTCCCTCGATGGGACGGATAAACATAGGAATCACAATCGCTGAATGAAGGTACTCAGTGTAATGCCCGGGGCTGAAGATAGCCCCGGGCATCACACATTGAGTATGGAAACTGGGTAAAACTAGGAGCTAATTAGCCCTTGGTTACCTCGTCGTACAGCGGGACAGAGTCCCAACCGAATACAACATTGTCAACGGAGTCTGAGTAGACACCGGTAACGTTCGAGTACCACAGCGGGATCGAAGGAAGGTCGACCAGGAGGATTTCCTGAGCTTCCTGGTACTTCGCCGTTGCTTCTTCTACCGACGATGCGCTTGCGCCCTCTGCGAGGACCTTCTCGAACTCGGGGCTCGAGTAGCCTTCCTTGTTCGAGCCAGCGCCATCAACGTAGAGCGGGCCGAGGAAGTTGTACAGCGACGGGTAGTCAGCTTGCCATCCAGCACGGGTTCCACCGGTGAGCGCGTTAGCGTCACGGTCGTTGAGCGCGTCCTTGAATGTGGGGTATGCCTTACCAACAGCCTCGATGCCGAGCGTGTTGCTAATGCTGTTTGCTACAGCGTCAACCCATGCCTGGTGTCCACCATCGGCGTTGTATGCCAGGTCGAACACGGTGTCACCATAAGGCGAGATCGCGTCGGCTTCAGCCCACAGCTTGACAGCTTCTTCTGGGTTGAAGTCAAGAACTTCAGCTCCCGCAAGGTTGTCAGAGTGACCGGCGATTACCGGCGAGGTGAAGTCAGTCGCGGGAGTGCGGGTGCCCTGGAAGATGACATCCGTGATCTCTGCGCGGTCGATCGACATCGAGATAGCTGCACGACGCAGCTTGCCCTCGTCGCCCGACCAGTGCTCGAGGTAGTACGGCATGTTGAATGCCTGGAAGATCGCAGCAGGCTGGTTTACCGAACGACCCGGGAAGTCCGACTCGTAGGTTTCGAATGCGGAGTCTGGGACAGCATCGAGGATATCGAGGTTGCCACTCAGAGCGTCAGCATAGGCAGCGTCCTGGCTCGTGTAGAAGATGATCGACACGCCACCGTTGGCCGGCTTGCGAACACCGTCATAGTCAGGGTTCGTCACGAGGTCGATCTTGACGTCGTGCTGCCATCCGTCTTCGGCGATCATGTAGGGACCGTTGCCGACGGGGTTCTCACCGAAGGCGTCGAGGTCATCCCATGCGGATTCTGGCAGCGGCATGAATGCCGAGTAGCCGAGACGCAGCGGGAAGTCAGCCTCTGGGTTGATCAGTGCAACAGTGAACTCGGTGTCGCTAACGACGTCGAGGCCAGTCAGCTCTGAGTTCTCGTCATAGCTGAAGCCCTCGATGTTGTCGAAGAAGTATGACGAGCTCTGTGCGTTGTCGAGCAGTGCGCCGTAGGACCATGCCTTGACGAACGAGTCAGCTGTGACCGGCTCACCGTTGGTGAAGGTCCAGCCATCGTTGAGCGTTACGGTCCAGTTTTGTCCATCTTCGGACTCAATTGACTTCGCAACTTCATTCACTACATCGCCGTCAGCGGTGTACGAAACGAGACCAGCGAAGATCGAAGTGATGACCTTGCCGCCACCGGTCTCGGTGGTGTTTGTCGGAATGAGCGACTGCTGTGGCTCACTACCGTTTGTGGTGATGATCGCGGCGCTGTCGCCCTCTGCGGGCTCCTCGCTTGCCGAGCACCCCGCAAGAACTAGTGCCGAGGCTGACAGCAGCGCGACGGCGCTGAAGCCTATGCGTGATCTTTTCAAAGTTTCCTCCTGTGCAGAATTTTGCTAACGGCACGGAATTTGTGGCGCCGCACCGCGCTTGATAGTTCACACCCTAAACGGGGTATTGCCCCATTCAAAACTGTAGAGCCAAACGTTACACACCGGTAACGCCCGTGATGATTATGTGCGGAGGTTGCAGTATTTTCGCGCACAAACCGCAGCGGACAGTGAAATAGTGCGCAAACGCTCGGTGACTGGCGCACAGCATCGTGAGTTAACATCGATCCATGGCGGCCTCCTGCACTACTAGCGAGCGATCACGAGACGAGCTCATCCTCGACGCAGAAAGCCTATTTAGCGGTCGTCATCGCTCCACGATGGCAACCCCTGCCTGCGCCACGCGCGACCCCGAATGACGGCGTCGTCGCCTCTCGCACAATCGCGAGGCAAGCTCTGGGCGGAGATCTCACTTGTGCTCGCGCTCTCCCTTGGGGCATCCGCTATCTACTCTGTTGTATCGATCAGCGACAGACTCACCCGCGCCGTACCGCTTTCGGAACAAACAGCGACGCTCAACAGGTCGCTGAGCGAGCGCCCCAATTTTGATCTGATTTACCAGCTACTGGGGATAACTTTCGACCTCGCACCTGTCGCCCTCGTAGCCTTTCTGCTGTGGAGCGCAACCAAACCGAGATTGTCTCGATTGGGAGTGGACTTTACCCGTCCTGTTCGCGATGGCCTCAGCGGTTTTGTGCTTGCCCTGGTCATTGGTATTCCGGGCATTGCACTCTACTTTGTGGGTCGAAGTCTCAGCATCACAGTCGATGTGGATCCAGCAGCACTCCTGCAGCACTGGTGGACAGTGCCTGTGCTCTTACTCTCAGCACTCCGCGCTGGCATCACCGAAGAAATTATCGTGATCGGATACCTGTTTGCGAGGCTCACAGATGTGGGCTGGAGTCGCTCGCAAATCATCATCTCGACATCCCTACTTCGAGGCACCTATCACCTCTATCAGGGCGTCGGCGCGTTCGTGGGAAACGTCGCGATGGGCCTGCTTTTCGGTTGGCTCTACTCGCGCTACCACCGAGTGCTTCCACTCGTCATCGCGCATACGCTGATCGACGCCGTGATTTTCGTAGGCTATGGCTGGGCGGTCGGCACCTTCCCCAACTTCTTCGGATCAAGCGATTCAGCCAACTAGCGCCCCTCAGGTTCACGCCAGCCAACCTCCAACCATTGCAGGTACCTTTCGATCGGCATGGAGCGTAAAGTGTCGAACATGGCGCAGGAAATAGCTGTTGAAACCGTGCCAACCCGGCTAGTGGCCGGGATGGATTTCTCCACAACCATGGAGACATTGCCTCGCGACATGACTGCCGCGATCAAGAATCTCTTCGCTCAGGTCACCGAGTCGCACGTGACCGAGGCCGGCCCCGTCATTGCCGTCTACACCGAAGCGATGCACCCGGACCGTGCGTGGATGTGCGAAGTGTGTGTTCCTGTTGCCGAAGCTTTCGCTGAGCATCCGACCCTGCGTTGCCACGAGCTCCCTGGCGGCGTTGTCGCGACCGTCACTCACGTCGGTTCCTACGACGGACTAAAAGACACCTACGAAATGGTCTTCGCGTGGTTCTCCGAACACGGCCACACGTATGCAGGAGCACCACGCGAGATCTACCTCAATGGCCCCGATGACGCTCCCGAGGCGCAATTGCGCACCCGGCTGGAGTTTCCGGTCGTACTCGCGAGTGCATAATGCTGCGCGCCCTTCAGGCCCGCACTCCCCGAGGAAGGAACGACGATGAAGTCCAATCCCTATGTGAGCTTCAGGGACAACGCTCGCGAAGCGCTAGCGTTCTATCAATCTGTTTTCGGCGGCACCACCGAGATCCACACCTTTGCCGACTTTAACGCGAGCGAAGATCCCGAAGAACAAGAGTGGGTCATGCACGGCCAGCTCGAATCCCCCGCCGGAATTACGCTGATGATGGCCGACACCCCCAAGGCCATGGAATACTCCCCTGGCGGATCGATGTCCATCTCCATCGCTGGCTTTCTCAGCGAAAAAGCGGCCCTAGAGGCCTATTGGGAGAAGCTGTGTGACGGCGGCCAGGTGACCATGCCCCTCGGAAGCATTGCCGACTGGGGCGGAACCTTCGGCATGGTCATTGATCGCTATTCAGTTACTTGGCTAGTGAGCATTAGCGACGACAACGAGACTCGCTAAGCGTCACGCGTTCGATCGGCAACTCTCACCGGTAATTGACGCTACGAACAGTTCGGACGACAAGCACGCTGGGTGAGAGCATCCACGAGCACCTTGCCGAGATCCTCTGGAACAGCGGCTGAATAGGCCGCTCCGCCCGTTGACTGCGCAATTGTCTTCATGGATGCGAGGTCAGTGTCTGGGCCAAAACCGATCAGGAGCACCGGGACGGGCTTCGTCGGATCTTCAATTGCCTTGAGACTGTCAAGAAGCGTCTGCAGATCAATGCCGTTGTCATCCTCGTTGTAGCCATCGGTGATGAGCAGAACCGAGTTGACCTTCGAGGGATCGTAATCTTCTTTGACTCTCTTTACCGCCGCCAGAATGGTGTCGTAGAGGCCTGTGTATCCATAGATTCGATCCGGCAGCGACGCAATAACGCCGTTGATCTGCTTCACGTGCGCGGGATCAGAGAGCGGAGCAATCGGCGACAGATCTTCCCAGTCTTGACTGCCAACACGGTTCTGCGAGAAAACCCACACACCGAGTTCAGCCTCGCCAGAGAACTTTGACAGCGCCTCGCTTGCGGCGAGCTGGAACACGTCAATTCTTCGAAGCCCATTGTTTGCCGGATCGAGCATAGAACCAGAGGTATCAATCACAACGAGAAGCCGCGAACGAAGAGTGAGAACACTCCACGCGCGCAGAATTTCAATCTGAACTGCCGCGCTTGCGGTCGGCTGAGCCGCGGTTGAGGTTTCTGTAACCCCGGCCATCCGCAAATCACCCCCACCATCAGCATCGCGGAAACCCGCATCGGCGAGCACGTCAGCCGCAGAACGCGCTGCCGCTGACAGCGCGGTGAGGAGTTCCTTCGGAGCACCCGCCGTCACCGGCGCGCTCTCATCAACGGCAACAGCATCCTCGCCGTCACCGGCTGCACCGGCGGACTCTTGGGAATCACCGATCGCAACGACAAAGGGGTACGTCAATTCGACTGTTCCATCTGTCGGATAGAGCGCGACTATCGGCGCTGCTGACGACGACGAGTTGTGAGCTGCGACATCGCGCTCCGTTGTCACGACAACAGTAGGAACTGTGGCCTCTGCGGCAAGCTCGAATGCGGCCTCTGCGGAAGATGGGATTGTCTTGCCCATAGCGATCATCGCCCCGGCAAACTGTCGCGGATCAGTCTCAGACGAAACCGACTTCACTTGAGCAAGCCCGGCGAGACTTGCGGCCGACGACTCCGGATCGGGCAACAGAGTGCTTACTGTTCCAGATAGCAAGGTCGCCCACGACAGCGGAGTCTCGGCAAGGGCCGATACCTGTGACGCTGAGCTAGCAAACACCACAGGCGTGCTCGCAATATTGTCGTACGTGTCGAATTCTGGTGCGGCACGGCCTAAGGAAATCGCCGTAGTCGCTGCGCGATCGAGCCAAGCGCTCGAGTCGGGAACCCACGCATCCAGGTCTCCAGCAACACCAGTAGCGAAGAGTGCTGCAGTGTCCGCAGAGACAAGGGAACGAATCTCCGTTGTCGTGCAGTTGACGGAAGTCTCATCAAACTCTGCCGCAATGATCGTGAGCGCCGGCGCGATCGATGGATCCGCAGCAACAACGATTGACCGCCTATCGTTGCATCCCCCGGCGATCGAACCGAAAGCGCTACCGAGCCACCCGACAGCACCAAACTGGATTCCCGCAACGGCCACTGCCACAACGGAAACCAGCACGATCGGCACCATCCACCAGCGTCGCTTAAGCCTCTCCAAGAAAGACTTTCGGTGTCGATGCCGGCGGCTAGTCACGAGGGTCTCCAGTCGGTGAAGCGGCGCAGGGAGGTCGTCGGGTCGACCTCACGCCGTACACCAGACGGACACTACAACATGAAGCGAGAAAATATCCAGCAAATCACGAGAAAATCTTCGCGCGCACAAAGCGATCCCAGTAGATCACTGTGTCCCGCATTCGGGGGACACATTTTTGCGTCGCCCAACCTTCGTCTCGACGCTCCACGAGCGAGGGATTAACCGCGTGAGGCGCATGCAGAAACGGACTGGACCGATTCCGCACGCGCCTCACGTCGACTAGCGAACTAGCAGACAGACCGTGACCAATACTTTTAGTGCGCGAACGCCTCAATGGGCGGGCACGAGCAGACCAAGTTTCGGTCGCCGTATGCGTTGTCGACACGACCAACCGGTGGCCAATATTTGCCAGACACGAGCGAAGTCAGCGGATAGACCGCTTGCTCGCGCGAATAGGCATGCGGCCAATTGCTCGACACCGCAGACTGCGCGGTGTGCGGTGCATTGACGAGAGGATTGTCGTCGGCCGGCCACGTTCCGGCCGCCACGGCATCCGCTTCATCCTTGATCGCGATCATTGCGTCGATGAAACGATCGAGCTCAGCGAGGTCTTCACTCTCGGTCGGCTCGACCATGAGGGTGCCCGAGACCGGGAACGACATCGTCGGGGCGTGGAAGCCGTAGTCGATCAAGCGCTTTGCGACGTCGTTATTGTCGATTCCTGTCGCTTCCTTGAGCGGACGTAGGTCGAGAATGCACTCGTGAGCGACAAGTCCGTTGTCTCCGGCATACAGCACTGGGAAGTGCTCCCGCAGGCGAACTGCGATGTAGTTGGCCGAAAGCACAGCGGCACCCGTTGCAGCCTTGAGGCCCTCCGACCCCATCATGCGAACATAGGCCCACGTGATCGGCAGAATGCTAGGGCTGCCATAGGGTGCAGCGCTGATTGCTCCCCCAGCGTGAACATACGGGCCAGCTTCGCCGGTCTGCATGTCAAACGCAGGGTGGTGATGGCTCTGAGCCATCGGATGTCCTGGCAAGAATTTGGCCAAGTGCGCTTTCGCGACAACCGGTCCAACACCTGGCCCGCCACCACCGTGAGGGATGCAGAAGGTCTTGTGCAGGTTGAGGTGGCTGACGTCGCCGCCAAAGTCACCGAACCGCGCATAACCGAGCAGGGCGTTGAGGTTGGCACCATCAACGTAAACCTGTCCACCAGCGTCGTGCACCGCCTGCGTGATCTCACGCACTTCGTGCTCGTACACACCGTGAGTCGAGGGGTAGGTGATCATGAGGGCAGCGATTTCACTCGCGTGCTCGGCGATCTTGGCACGCAAGTCTCCAAGGTCAACGTTGCCGAGGTCGTCACAGGCCACCACAACGACGCGCATTCCGGCGAGCACTGCGCTGGCAGCGTTCGTGCCGTGTGCACTCGAGGGGATGAGGCAGATTGTGCGGTCTAGGTCGCCGTTGGCTCGGTGGTAGCCCCGAATCGCGAGGAGGCCAGCAAGCTCGCCTTGGCTGCCAGCGTTCGGCTGCAGCGACGCGGTGTCGTAGCCGGTCACTTCGGCAAGCCACGATTCCAGGTGCGAAATCATGACGAGATAGCCGGAGACATCTTCCGCGGGTGCGAAGGGGTGGATGCCCGCAAACTCTGACCAGCTCACCGCTTCCATCTCGCTTGCCGCGTTGAGCTTCATCGTGCACGAGCCCAACGGGATCATGCCGCGGTCGAGCGCATAGTCCTTGTCGGCGAGGTACTTGAGGTAGCGCATCATGCTCGTCTCCGAGCGGTGCGTGTTGAATACCGGGTGGGTGAGGTACTCGCTCGTGCGGTTAAGAGCGTCGGGGATGCTGACATCCTCTGGGCTGTAGGAGAAGCCATCATCAAGCCCGAACGCCTTCGCGAGGTCGTTCTTCTGCGACGCGAAGATACCCTCGTACGGCTGTGTCGAGACTTCATCGAAGCTCAAACGCACGGTGTCGGCATCCACAACATAGAGAAGGATGTCGAGCTCGAGCGCCTTGGCGGCAATTGCGTGTGCTTGCCCCTTCTTGGTTACCGAAAGGGTGTCGAAGAACGTCTCATTTTCGACCGTGTAGCCCGCAGCGGTCAAGCGTGCTGCGAACTTCGCCGTGTCGTGGTGGATGCGCTGGGCAATCCGCTTGAGGCCCTGGGGGCCGTGATAAACGGCGTACATCGAGGCCATAACGGCGAGCAACACCTGAGCTGTACAAATGTTGGAGGTCGCCTTCTCGCGGCGGATGTGCTGCTCCCGAGCTTGCAACGACAGACGGTAGGCGGGGTCGCCAGCCGCATCCTGAGACACACCAACAAGTCGCCCAGGAAGCTGACGTTCGAGCCCCTTGCGCACCGACATGTAACCGGCGTGCGGTCCACCGAAGCCCATCGGAACACCGAAACGTTGTGTCGTTCCGACAGCAACATCGGCACCAAGTTCACCTGGCGACGTGAGAATCGTGAGGGCGAGCAGGTCTGCGGCAACAACAGCGAGTCCGCCGTGAGCCTTGACCGCCGCAATAACTTCGCTGGAATCCCACACACGACCGCTAGCGCCCGGGTACTGGATGAGCGCACCGAAGCATTCCGGTAGCTCAGGGTTCGCTCCCAGCGTTGCCAGGTCAAGCTCAATAAGCTCGATACCGACAGCCTCCGCCCGATTCTCCAACAGAGCCTTGGTCTGAGGAAGAGTGTCAGCGTCGACGATAAACACGTTCGATTCCACGCGAGTAGCACGGCGAGCGAGCAGCATGCCCTCGACAGCCGAAGTGCCCTCATCGAGCATCGAGGCGTTCGTCGTCGTCATGCCAGCAAGATCAGCAACCATGGTCTGGAAGTTAATCAACGCTTCAAGGCGCCCCTGCGAAATCTCGGGCTGGTACGGCGTGTACGCCGTGTACCAGCTGGGATTTTCGAGCACATTGCGCTTGATGACGGCCGGCGTAATGGTGTCGTAGTAACCGAGACCAATCATGCTGCGACGCACCTTGTTCGCGTTGCCGAGGGCACGCAGTTCGGCGAGCGCTTCCCGCTCCGAAGCCGGAGTAGGGATCGTGGAATTGACGACCGGGGTCTGGTGGATCGCTGGCGGAACTGCGGCATCGACAAGGGCTTCGAGGCTGTCGTAGCCGACGGCGGCAAGCATGCTCGCCTGAGCGGCAGCATCCGTGCCGATATGACGGTCGGCGAAAGTGCCGCTGATGTAAGGGTTGGGCATTATTCGCCTGTCAGTGCGGTGTATTCGTCGAGGCTGAGCATCGACGGAAGTTCGGTGAATTCGATCTTGACCAGCCAGCCTTCGCCGAAAGGGTCGCTGTTAACGAGTTCTGGGCTGTCGGAGACGGCGTCGTTGGCTTCAACGACGGTTCCCGTAACGGGAGCGAAGAGTTCACCTACCGACTTCGTTGACTCAATTTCGCCGACAATTTTGCCTTCAGCGACGGTGGCGCCCACCTTGGGGAGGTCGACGAAGACGATGTCACCGAGCTTGCCCGCGGCAAAATCGGTGATGCCGATGGTCGCAACGTTTCCATCAACGAGCACCCATTCGTGCTCGGCGGTGTACTGCAATTCGCTCTTCTCAGCCATGATCAGGCCTCTCTCTTATAGAAGGGTAGGGAAACAACGGATGCAGCAATGCGACTGCCCCGCACATCAATGTGAAGCTCGGTGCCGATCTCGCTCACGTCGGGATCGACGTAGGCCATAGCGATCGGGTGACCCAGAGTCGGCGAAAGTGCACCGGAGGTAATGATTCCGACCTCGGTGTCGCCGTGGAAGATGAGATAGTCTGCGCGACCGGCACGACGGCCCTCGGCGGTGAGTCCGACGAGAACGCGAGCACCGGCATCCGGTCCTGCTTCGATTGCAGTGCGGCCAACAAAATCGCCATCCTTGCTGAGCGCAACAACACGGCCAAGACCAGCCTGAACGGGGAAGGTGCTGAGGTTCAACTCGTGACCGTACAGCGGCATGCCCGCTTCGAGGCGCAGAGTGTCTCGGCACGCAAGGCCGGCGGGCACGAGACCGAGAGGTTCGCCAGCGACCGTGAGCGCTGCCCAGAGGTCGGCTGCGGCATCCACCTGAATGTAGAGTTCGAAACCGTCTTCGCCGGTGTAACCGGTGCGACCAATGATGAGGTCGGTGCCGGCGAACGTTGCGGCCGTCTCGCGGTAGTACTTGAGTTCGTCAAGCGGCGTAGCGAAGTCGGTGAGACCGGCAGTCGCTTCGAGAATCGCCCGCGAAACCGGGCCCTGCACAGCGATGAGCGCGTAATCGTCACTCTCATCGGTGACAGCAACATCAAAGCCCGCAGCGCGCTCGGAAAGTGCCACCGCTGCGGCAAAACGGTTCCCCGCGTTTGCGACAACCAAGAAGTGATCATCACCGAGACGATAAGTGACGAGGTCATCAATGATTCCGCCGGCCTCGTTGAGCAGCAGACTGTATTTTGCCTGAGCCAAGGCGATGCCGGAAAGCTTGCCAGCGAGCGCGAAGTCGAGAAACGCACCAGCATCGGCACCACGCACATGAATTTCGGCCATGTGAGAGATGTCAAAAATGCCGGCTGCCGTGCGCACCGCATGGTGTTCGGCAAGGTCTGAACTGTATCGCACCGGCATCATCCACCCGGCGAAGTCGGTGAAGGTGGCACCCAACCGCTCATGAATGCTGTTCAGCGGCGAATACCTCACGACAGCAGGTGAAGATTCAGCTGGTGATGCTGCAGAATTTGATACATCGGTCACGGAGTTCTCCCGGCGCGTGGCTAGTGAATAGAACTCCCCCTCTGTGATGAGCCTGAGAGCTTCACGCACCTTCAAACTAGTGCGCTTTCACCGTCGGCGGAACCTCATGGTGATGCGAGGTTCTCTTTCCAGAGTGGCCAGTGCGATGCGGTACATGAACCTGAGAGATTGGCGGGGAGGCTTGCTCCTTCGGTGCCGTGCTGGCGTCTAGTCAGAAAGATGACCAACGCCGTGTGCCCGGCTCTCCCGCATCGTGTTGCGGCCCGATGTTCAGTTGTTAGCTCAGCATAGCAATGCTGGGCGGATGCTCGCGCCTCTGTCACTGCCAAAAGGGTTAGAGGAGCGCTGAGCTGAGCAGCAAACTCGTCTCACTGTTGACGACGCCGTCAACGTTGCGCATGCTCGCCAGCACTCTGTCGAAGTTACTCAGGCTGTCGGTGCGGATGTCAGCGACGAGATCCCAGGCGCCATTTGTGGTGTGGAGTTCGTGAATCTCGGGAACTCCGCGCAGCTTGCGAATCACGGCATCCGTCGACCGCCCCTCGACCTCGATGAACGATATTGCTCGAATAGTCGACGGGTCCCGGTCTTCGCGAATGCGAACCGAGAACCCGAGTACCGTTCCACCACTAACGAGGCGGTCAATACGACTAGTGACGGTTGCCCTCGTGACGCCAAGTCGGCGTGACAGGCTCGCTATTGACTCTCTCGCGTCGGCCCTGAGGGCGGCGAGAAGACGTCGGTCGAGATCATCCAATTGAGGCATGAGCAAATTGTACAATAGCGCTCTCAATTTTGCTCAGTTGTTGTGAACTAATCGCGTCTAATGGTTGTTGTGTGTGCATAGTGCATATTCGTAACGTGGGAACCAGCAACACCGAAACGAAGGGAGTGACATGGTCCACTATGTAGACGTCAACAACATGGGGCGCTGGATTGCCGACACCGGAATCGAGCCAATCATTATGGGCATCGTCAGCTACCTTGAGCAGGATTATGCCAAGTGGCCTCAGTTCGACAAGTCCGCTCGCGTTGCCGCTCATTCGGCAGAGGGCGTTATCGAGCTCATGCCAACAAGCGACGGCGAAACGTACGCCTTTAAGTACGTTAACGGCCACCCCTCAAACCCAGGAAACGGCTTCCAGACCGTCACCGCTCTCGGCATGCTCGCGCGAGTTGACAACGGTTATCCCACATTCTTCTCAGAGATGACGCTGCTCACAGCGTTGCGTACCGCGGCAACATCGGTACTCGCCGCTCGCGCCCTTGCTCGCCCTGACGCACAAGTGCTCGCCCTCATCGGCACCGGTACCCAGTCAGAATTCCAAGCACTCGGATTCCGCGCAGCCTTTGGTATCACCGAGTTGCGCATCTGGGACACCGATCCCGCTGCCCTCGACAAGTTCATCCGCAACCTTGAACCACTCGGCTTCCAGATTGTGCGCGCGACCTCTGCAGCGGATGCCGTTTCTGGCGCCGACATCGTCACCACCTGCACGGCAGACAAAGCGAATGCCACAATTCTCACCTCCGACATGATCGAGCCGGGCATGCACCTCAATGCAATCGGCGGCGACTGCCCAGGTAAGACGGAG
Source organism: Rhodoglobus sp. G.S.23 (assembly GCF_056675935.1). Taxonomy (NCBI): domain Bacteria; kingdom Bacillati; phylum Actinomycetota; class Actinomycetes; order Micrococcales; family Microbacteriaceae; genus Rhodoglobus; species Rhodoglobus sp. G.S.23. The sequence goes on along the minus strand of NZ_CM155237.1, from coordinate 838,328 downwards.
CTCGAAGCGTCAATCGTGCGCGACGCAACGGTGTTTGTTGAGTTCCCCGAGCAGACCCGCATCGAGGGTGAGATTCAGCAGCTCGAAGCAGACTCGCCGATCACCGAACTGTGGGAAGTCTTGGCTGGCCGCGCTGCCGGTCGCACCTCGCCAAGCGAAGTGACCCTCTTCGACTCTGTTGGTTTCGCGATCGAAGACTTCTCAGCGTTGCGCTACGTTTTCGATGCTGTTCGCGGCACCGATTACGCGACAGATCTAGATCTCATCGCCAATCCCGCCGATCCGAAGGACCTGTTCTCACTCGTCTCGCGCGCACCAGCGCTGACCGCGTAGGCCCTCAGTGAGCGTTCAAGCGCCGTCCGCCGCCGTTCTCATTCGCCCGCATCTGTTTACACCGAATAGTCAGACCGCGAGCGACAACGCATTCCAGTCGACCGATCCCACCCGCACTCCGGATGAGATTGCTCGCGCCGCGTATGCCGAGTCGACGATGGTGGCGGAGACGTTGCGCGACGCTGGTGTCAACATCCACGTGTTCGAAGACACGGAGAGCACGCGCCCCGATAGCGTGTTCCCCAATAACTGGTTTTCAACGCACAGTGGCGGCCGTGTTGCGGTCTACCCCATGTATGCACCGAATCGTCGCACTGAGCGTCGCACCGATGTCGTCGAAATGCTCAAGCACGACTTTCGCGTGCAAGATGTTGTCGACTATTCCGGTCTAGAGCACGACGGAATTTACCTTGAGGGCACCGGTGCGATGGTCATCGACCACACCAACCGGGTTGCGTATGCGGCGGAGTCGCACCGCGCGAATCCGCTCGCGCTGGAACGCTTTTGCGCCTCATTCGGCTATGAACCGATGATGTTTGAGGCCCGTGATAGCCACGGGGTGCCGATTTATCACACCAATGTGATGATGTGTATTGCCACGGATTTCGCGATGATCGGTCTCGATTTGATTGCTTCTGGCGATCGTCGGATGGAGATCGCGGAGCGCTTGACGGCACCGGGACGCACTCTCATCGACCTGACCGCAGACCAGATCGCTAACTTTGCCGGAAACGCACTAGAGCTCAAGGGCTCGAGTGGGCGCATCTTGGCGTTGTCGACGCGCGCGTTGTCGAGCCTTACTGCTGCGCAACGTTCAGTGATTGAGGCTAGCTGCCAGATTGTGCCCTTGGATATTCCGACGATCGAGTTGGCTGGCGGGTCGGTGCGTTGCATGGTTGCTGGCATCCATTTGGATCGGCGTTCACGAATGGCTTCGGATGTTGCTGCCGGCGTTCCAGCCGCCGGTTCTGCCGAAACAGCACCGACGGCTGGCGCGTGATCGACCTGAGGCTCTGACGGGTCCCTCCGTCGTCGACTCGGGCCACAGAGCACTGCGACGCTAGGGCGACGCAGTGCTCTGTGTTTTCGCTAACTGCAGTTCGGGCGGCAGTCGCGTTGGGACAACGCCTCGAGCATCACATTGCTGAGCTCGGTGGGGTTGTTTGCTTGGTAGGCCGTTCCGCCGGTGGCTTGCGCAATCTTGCGCATCGCTTCGACGTCGGTGTCTGGCCCGATTCCGACGAGCACGACAGGCACTGGTTCGTCGGTGTTTTTGTCGATCATTGCGGTGAGGTTGTCGAGAAGTTTCTGCAGCGAGATGCCGTTGTCATCTTCGTTGCGCCCATCTGTAATGAGCAGCACTGAGTTGACCTTGTCGGCGTTGTACTCTTCGCGCACATGGGTGACGGCAGCGAGCACAGTGTCATTGAGCCCGGTGTATCCATTGATGCGGGCGGGTAGCGAGTCGATGATCGCCTGCAGGTTTTCGACATGCTCGGGGTCGTTCATCGAGCGGATGCCGGCGACATCTTCCCAATCCTCAGCTCCGACGCGCTCTTTGGAGAACAGCCACATTCCGAGCTCGTCGTCTTCTGAAAGGGTGCTGAACGCATCTTCGGCAGCATTTTGGAACATCTCGATGCGGCGTTGCCCGTCCCAAGCCCGTTCGAGCATCGATCCAGAAACGTCGACGACCGTCAGGATGCGTGAGCGCAGGTTGAGTGCGTTCCAGTTGCGCAAGATCGAGACGAGCTCGGTGGTGTCTCCCACCGACTTGGTTGCCGTCGGTGCGGCGATAACACCGGAAGCAAGAATCTCCCCTCCCCCGGCGTTGTCACGGAAGCCTTCAGCGTTGAGCACCGCGTCTGACCCGCGGACCAGTTCGGCGAACTCTTCAAGCAACGAGGCCCTCGTGGTTTCTGCTTCTGCAATCGTGGCACGCTCCTCTTCTGTCATGCGCGACAATTCGAGTTCCGAGACCGTTGTGTTTCCCACGAGTACGAAAGGGTACGTGAGGGCTGCCGTGCCTTCAGCGGGATACAGCGCCACTAGCGGATCATCCGGATGGGAGGCATTGTGCGCCACAATTTCGCGCTCCGTTGCCAACGCAACCATGCGCGAGTCTGAAATTTGCAGTTCGGTGAAAGCCGCTTGAGTGGAGTCAGGAATGGAACGACCGAGAGTGATGAGGGCTCGGTCGAAATCGGCCGGATCACCATCGGAAGCGAGATCGTTGAGAGTTGCGAGCGCGATCATGCTTGCGGCTGAGCTATCGGGGTCGGGTAGCAGAGTGCGATAGCGGCCCGAAAGTACCGCCGACCATCCGACTTCTGCAGCCTCAAATTCGCCAACCTTTACCGCAGGAGTCGCAAACACCAGAGGACTCGATGCAACCGAGTCCCACTCCTGAGTTACCGGGACTTCGCGACCGAGTGAAGTGGCAGTGCTTTCCACGCGATTGAGCCACACCGGCGAATCGGGAATCCAGGCGTCGGCACCGGTTGACGTTCCCGAAGCAAGCAGGGCTGCAGTGTCAGCGGAACGCTGCGTCACGACCTTGGCAGAGAGGCACTGGCCGATGTGCTCTGAATTGAAAGCATTGGCAACGGTTTGGACTGTCGACGAAATAGTGGGATCGGCGACAACAATGAGCTCGGTAGCGTTGGAGCATCCGAAAGTCTGGGCGACAAAGTCGTCAAGCTTGTTTTGCGCTGCGAGAGCCACAATCGCGCCGCCGCTGGCGAGCGACAAGGTGAGCAGCGTCGCCAATGCGGGCGTGCTTATACGAATGAGCCAAGATTTAAGTGTTCTTGAACGGTGGCGGGGTCGGGACACGGGGACTCCATCGATCACGGGTGCACTCGGTTTCGGGGGAACCGAGAGTTGACCCCCTTTCAGAGGTAATGCACAATAGTGACACAAAATCGCGTCACTAAATCGCCTCTCCACAGGTTATTTTCAGTTTTTGCGCGGAAAAGTGACAAAACATCCCTTGGCGCGACAAATAGTCACTAGTAGCGCAAAATTATTGCGCCCGAGCCGTTACCCTAGGCGCGCAACTCGACCGCCACCGACTGCCCTGCGGTTCCCCGAACTTTCTGCGCTAGCCGAATGGCCGTGTATTTGGCACCGTACTTTTTCTGCAGAGCGGCATCCATCGCCTCTAGAGCTTCTGCATCATCGCGCACAACTGCGGTGGCAATAACGGTTTCGGCGCCGTCTGCGACAGCGCCTCGCATATCGCAAGGAGTCAGCTCAACACGATCCGTGTGGCGGATGCGCTTCACTTTTCCTGAGGAAGGTGCAGTAGTCACGAGCAGTCGGTCGCCATCCGCGACGATCCATACCGGGGTCGACACCGCATCCCCTGACTTGCGAAAGGTGGTCAACGAAACGTACGTCTCGTTGGCGAGGGTGGAAAGCTCGTGGGGCGTCATCCTTCCATTATTGCCGCAGTTCTGATGTCGATTCGCCGCGGTGGCCTGTGCTGGATGCCTGCTGAGGAGTACTGTGTCGCCATGGATGTCACGACATGGCTCTTGGACTCCGACCCATCAATTCGGTGGCAAACTTTGCGAGATCTCGCTAATGCCCCGGTCGAGGTTGTCGCATCAGAGCGAGCGAAGGTTGCAACGACGGGATGGGCCTCCCGCGTGCTCGACCTTCAGGGCGCCGACGGTCAGTGGGCAGGCGGAGCTTACTTTCCCGAACATTACAACGGGGCTGGGCAGCCCTGGACGGCGACCGCATTCAGTCTCCAATTTCTGCGTGAGCTCGGGGTGGATCCGGCGGCCTCACGCGTTCGCGGCGCTGTGGCGCGCGTGCGCGAGAACAGTCGTTGGGAGTATGACGGTTCACGATTCTTTGATGGCGAAGTAGAGCCGTGCATTAACGGGCTCACGGTGGGAATCGGTGCCTACTTTGGCATGCGGGTTGAGGGGATCGTCGAACGATTGCTTGGCGAACAGATGGAAGATGGCGGGTGGAACTGTGAAGCCGAAAACGGTTCGGTACGCAGCTCTTTTCACACCACTCTCGCGGTGCTTGACGGCCTGCGCGAATATGAAGACGCCGTTGATGGCAACGATGCGGTAGCACTTGCTCGCTGGCGGGGCCACGAATATCTTCTAGACCGTCACCTAATGCGCCGGCTCAGCACCGGTGATGTTGTCAATGACAAATGGCTGCAATTCTCGTTCCCCCCACGATGGCACTATGACGTGCTGCGCGCGCTCGACTACTTTCGGGCATCCGGAACTGCTTATGATCCACGGATGGATGAAGCACTCGCGCTTGTCGAAAGCAAACGCGGCGAAGACGGGCGGTGGCTACTCGAGAACACCCACCCGGGGAGCGTTCACCTCGAAATGGAGGACGGCGACGGCAAGCCCAGCCGCTGGAATACGCTGCGAGCGCTGCGCGTGCTCGAGCGGTTTGGGCGCAACGCCGCAGCACGGGGCGGACGAAGCAGCGATACGGGCTTTGGCATCGACACCGCTTCCGTCGCCAGCACGAATGCGAACGAAGCAGCCTGAGTCGACCGCAGGCCAAGAGAGGCGCGCACGAGTAGTGGCAAGTCTCGGCGCATCCCGACGCTTACCGTCGGAGGTGCCCCCTTCCCCGATTCGATTCGATTCGATTACTACGTTCGGGGAGGGCGACGCCGACAAGGAGATCGGATTCTTAGGCCATTGAGGGCGCAATCTTTGCGTCGACCACGGGCATGACGTGCGTCACGAGGGCCTCGAGGATACGAGTGTTGAACTCGACCCCGAGCTGGTTGGGCACGGTAACCAGCAGAGTATCGGCGGCCTGCACTGCTGCATCGCGCGCGAGTTCAGCGGCGATCACGTCGGGACCTCCGATGTAGGAGCGGCCGAAGCGGGAGCGCGAGCCGTCGAGCATTCCGACTTGGTCGCGTTGTTCGACTTGCCCCTGAACACCAAAGTAGTACTCGGTCTCGTCATCGATAATGGGCAGGATGCTGCGGCTCACCGAAACCCGTGGCGCGCCGGCATGCCCGGCACTCGCCCAAGTGTCCCGGAACAGAGAGATCTGCTCAGCCTGAAGCTCGTCAAAGGGAACCCCTGTGTCTTCAGTGAGGAGCGTTGAACTCATGAGGTTCATGCCCTGCTCGGCCGTCCAGATCGCGGTGGCACGGGTGCCTGCACCCCACCAGATGCGTTCGCTGAGTCCTGGCGCCTGCGGCTGGATTGGTTGAAGAGCGCTCGTGCCCGTCATCTGCGGGTTGCCGGGGGCGAACCCAGCGCCTGCGATCGCACGACGAAACAGGTCAGTGTGAGTGCGAGCCATATCGGCATCGCTCTCTCCCGCTGTCGGTTCATAACCGAAAGCGCGCCATCCATCGATCACAGTTTCGGGTGAGCCTCGGCTAATGCCCAACTGGAGTCGCCCCGCGGCAATGAGGTCTGCCTGCGCCGCGAGTTCTGCCATCGCCAGCGGGTTCTCGTAACGCATGTCGATGACACCAGTGCCGAGCTCGATTGTTTTGGTGCGCGCAGCGGCAGCGGAGAGCAACGGCCACGGTGATGCATGCTGGCGCGCGAAGTGATGCACGCGGAAGTAGGCACCGTCGACTCCGACTTCTTCTGCGGCAACGGCGAGCTCCACTGCCTGGAGCAACGCGTCAGCTCCGGTGCGGGTGCGTGACCCCTGAACGTCTTGCCAGTGTCCGAAGGAAAGGAACCCAATTTTCGTCATACTGGCAGAACAGGTGCAGAGTCGGCGTTATTCCACAGCGAGAGGGCGACACCGTCGAGGATGTCGTGCTCGCTGGTCGTAATCCACTCCAGCGGGTGACCGGCTGCGCCTGCGGCATCCGCCACTCGTTGCAGGACGGTGGCCCAAATGACGGCACCGGCCGCAATGACGTCGACACGACCGGGGTGCATGTAGGGCAGGGCGGCGCGTTCGGCGCGCGGCATGCGAGTGAGAGCTTCGCACGATCGAAGAACCTCAGCGAGGGGAAGGCGACTGCCGCTGATCGCGACAGGGTCGTAGCTCGAGAGGCCGAGAGCGTGCGCTGTGATTGTCGTGACGGTGCCGGCGACTCCGATGACTTCCGTCGCTTGCGAAAGGTCGACGGTCGCGGTGGCGATGTCGAGGGCTGCGGTGACGTCGCTGTGGATGGCGGCGAGCTCAGAATCGGAAGGCGGGTCGCTCACGATGGTGCGTTCAGCGAGGCGCACACAGCCCACATCCATCGAATATGCCGCTTCGGGGATGTCGCCGCCGAGGACGAGTTCGGTGGAACCGCCGCCGAGGTCGACGACGAAGTGCTGCGGCGCTGGCGCGGTGTCGTCGGGGCCGAACGCGGGCAGCGCCGTGAGTGCGCCACGGAACGACAGCGCGGCTTCTTCTGTTCCGGGAATCACTTCAACCGGCACGCCAAGAATCGCAAAGACCGCGTCGGTGAACTCGGCACGGTTGGCGGCATCCCGAGTGGCAGATGTTGCCACGAAACGGATGCGCTCAGCGCCATGCTCACGGCACAGCGCGGCGTAGGTGCGTACGGCCGTGAGGGTGCGGTCGAGCGCACCCGGGCTGAAGCGGCCGGTGCGGTCGACGCCCTCCCCCAGTCGCACGACTTCGAGGGTGCGCACGACGTCGCTCAGACCGCCGAACCCATCAAGGTCGGCGATGAGGAGGCGGATTGAGTTGGTTCCGCAGTCGATCGCGGCAACACGGGTCATGATGTGCTCCTGAAGGGCGGGGTGGTGGCGTCGCTAGCGGACGACAACGAGGGCTTCGTTGTGCTTGAGGAAGCCTGGCTTCCACGGCGGGTCAAAACGAGCAAAATAGACGGCGCCGAGGGGCGCAAGACAGTCACGCTTGAGGGCGGCGAGCAGAGCATCCGCATTCTGTTGGTATTTTTCTTCGTTCGAGCCGCCGCTAAAACGTCGAGCGGCGACCCGCTGCTCGGGCACATCAACGGTGCGCACGGTGGCGTCGCGAGGGACCGGAACGCTCGTTGCCCCGGCGGGCATCACAAAACTCACGGTGTATCTCTTGGCTTCACCCGGCGCTTGAATAACCGGCGCCGTCATCGAAATATTTGACGTGCTGATGTAGCGGATGAGAGGACGAAAGCCCTGATTTCCCGCCTCAAAGAATGAGCCATCGGCATCAACCTGGGCAAGGATGTGCGCGGGATAGAGCCGCACTTCGTAACCATCATGCTCAGAGATGAGGGTGTACGGCTGCTTTTCGGTCATGCCGTCACCCTACGCCTGCGGCCCTTCATCTAGCTGGGACTTCTCGCGCAGGCTTGCAGCACAGCACAAGTGAACTGCCTCTAGTAAGAGAGCTTCTCGAAGACCATCGTTGTCTGAATTCGGTCACCGCCACCGAGGCCCTTGGTCCCGGACGTAGCGGTCGTGATGGTGTGCAGGCGGTAGCCGAGCGCGGCTTGAGCGTTTACTGCCTGTTCGAGTTCGGTAAGGTTTCCCGATCCGGTGCCCCAGAGCTTCTCTTTCAGGATGACTTGGAGCACAACGTAGGTCGCGCCGGTCGCTGCTGGTCGAGGCTGGGCACCCGCAACGGCTTCTGCTTCAATTCTGTTGATGACGCCGCCGAGCCCGCCCTCCTGCGGTTGTGGGTCCTGATACTGATCCGTCCAGACTTGACCGTCCCACCAACGCTGTCGGTCAGATCCATCGTCGTACCAGCCTGCTGTAGGGAGCACCATCGGTTCCTCATCTCGTCTCAACTCTGTGACGTCGCCATACTATGCCGCACCATAGTTTTACCGAGGGAGATTCAGGTTGAACGTGTCAGCTACACCTTCTTGACCACACTTGACTTAAGCTGCATTTGGCCAAAACCGTCAACCTTGCAGTCAATGTCGTGGTCGCCAACACCATCAACGAGGCGGATGTTGCGCACCTTCGTTCCGACCTTAATCGACGTGGGGCTGCCCTTAACTTTGAGGTCCTTGATGATGCTCACCGTATCGCCATCGGCGAGCGGAGTGCCGAACGCATCCTTGATGACCGCAGCGCCCTGCTCGGCTTCGGCAGCGGCATCCGCTTCACTCGGCGACCATTCGTGACCACACATCGGGCACACCAACAGCGCACCCATCTCGTAGGCGAGGTCGCTTGAGCAGTTCGGGCAGAGGGGTAGAGCGTCAGGCATGGGGAACTTTCGGTTGAGCGCGCGGTCTGCAGCACAGACACGGAAAACGTTTCGTACTTATCGAACTGTACGACGGATTCCGGGACGGGTTTGTTGCCCGCGACGGAATACCTCCACGCGCACGTCGGTTGCATCCTCCGACATGGCAGATCTGTTCTGCACCGGATTTCGAAAGGTCCCTTCATGACCATGCTTCACGACCGCCTCGCCGCGACCGACTCCCCCATCCTTGATGTGCTGGCCGAACGGTGGAGCCCCCGCCATTTCGACTCCGCCGCACCGCTCGATGAGGCGGCGCTGCAGAACGCTCTCGAAGCTGCCCGGTGGGCACCGTCGGCCTATAACAGCCAGCCGTGGCGCATGATCGTCGCTCGTCGCGGCACCGCCCAGCACGACGCGATCCTCTCCACTCTTAGTGGCTTCAATCAGTCGTGGGCCGGCTCTGCCTCAGCCCTGATCATCTTCCTCACGGAACACCACAACGCTGAAGGCAAGGCCCAGCCGACCGCCGCCTATGACACCGGCCAGGCCGTTGCCTACTTCACGATCCAGGCTCAGAGCCACGGACTTTTTAGCCACCAGATGTCAGGCTTCGACCCGGATGCCGCAGCAGCAGCCCTCGCAATCGATGGCCGCTTCACCCCCACCACGGTCATGGCCGTTGGCGCACTGGGCGACCCCGCCGAAATGACGGACGCAATCCGTGAGCGCGAAACCGCACCCCGTGCACGACGTGCCTCCGCCGAATCGGTGCTCGTTAACGCCTGACATTTAGTGGCGCGTGGGGTCCACGTTGTAGCTGCGCGGACCCCACGCCGCTTGGCTATTCATCTCGCGATGCGGGGGCCGATCGCCCGTCTCGCGGATTCATGACGATATGGATCGGGCTCCCGAACATCCCGATCACACAAAGTACCAAAACCGAGAGCACGGGAACTAGGTAGTGCCACGCTTGCTCGAATTCCCATTCGTCGTCACGGGATCTCACTACGAGCGCGCTGCTCCAATCGCCCGAGAACTCGGGAAGTCCAGCGATAAACGCGCCTAGGGAAAAGTAAGCCCCCATGGCTGCAAGAACAGCCAGCATAATGACCCTGGCTCTGCCGCGACTTGGCGGCGAAGCCAGCCAGAAGTCCACTGGCCGATGCGGATCGTCTTTATGCCACAATGTCGCCCGCGATCAGTTCTCGCAATGCAGCCAAAATCCCGCTACTCGCGGCCATCTTCGAGCGGGATGAGCATCGTGCGGAACTCGCCTGCCGCGGCGTGAATGTCCCAGATGCGTGACGCCACATCGTCGATGCCGTTGGGCAGCTGAAGCTTGGGAATGCCGCCCGGGATGATGAGCTGACGCACGCGAATATTCTCGTCTTCGAGGGCTTCGTGAAGCATCTCGCCGTAGGCACTCTCCGACGGGAAGGCAACCGAGGTTCCTGCGAAGCCGGCGCGTGACTTTACCGAGGTTCCGCCGTTGATCAGGATGATGCTGCCGTCGCCATTCTCACGCATCGCGGGTAGCACAGTGCGCACCGCATGAATGAGACCGAGCGCTGAGAACTGCAGCGCTTCGAGCGCGAGTTCGGGGGTCAGCTCGAGTACTGGCTTCAGATAAGTGCGTGCCGGGAGCGGGCTGTACTGCAGCGTCGTGATCGGCCCAAGCTCGGCAGCTGCGCGCGCGAGTGCGGCCTCCAGAGCCTCTGGCTCTAGCACGTCAGCCGCGTAGCCGCGGGCGGTCACGCCATCGGATTCAAGCTCCGCGGCGAGCGCATCGAGCTTCGACTGATCCCTTGAAATCAGGGCGACAGCGAAGCCTTCGGTTCCGAACCGGCGGGCGACTGCTGCGCCGAGTCCGGGGCCCGCTCCGATGATGGCGATAACGGGCATGAGATTCCTTCGATCGAAGTGTTCGGCGGGCCGTGCTGCTTGAAAAAGCTTACCGGCACACTCCCGCGCAATTTAAACGGGATGACTTACGGACAAGTGGCTGTGACGCAAGCGAGTGCTGCCTCTAAAACTCCTCGTCGGTAATGCCGAGTCTCTCTTTCGTAGCGGCCGCTTCGGCCTGGTCGAGCCAAGCGAAGTCGTAGCGACCGTTGTGTGGCGACTTGTGCCCGCTGAATTCGAAATATCCCGCTTGCAGCTCCCGCACGGTGATCCACGACGGATAGTCCTCCTGGGATAGCTCGTGAGCGCCGTCGGCCCAGACGACGATGTACCAGACCCACCATGTCTACTGAAAGAGACTCAACGGCGATACGAAGTGCCCTACGACTGACGCGATGTGGCCGGCCAGGACGCCATCTTTCGTTAAAACACCAACGCCTCCCCTGAACGGATCCACGGTTTCGTCCGGGAGCGGAGGCTTGACGTGCTTCTTCCAAAAGGACCGAATCATGGTCGAGGCCCTAGCCCAGAAGGCCGCTCTGCGCGATCCCAGCAGTCATAAGGGTCAGCCAGACTGCGAAGAAGGCGACTTGGATCAGCGTGCCCAACATTCCGATGATGATCGCCGCGCGAGCAAGCCCGCGACCGGACTCCCCACTCGAAGTGATTTGCTTGCGACCCATTGCGCCCAGCACCACTCCCACGATCGGAATCATGAATGCGGCGATGAAGCCGATGAGTGCGAGCGTGTTCGTGCGCGGGACAGGATTTGTTGTCATACGTCATAGTGACACGACCGCGGAAAGCCGTCGTGCGACACTGCGAGCCGCGGCTAGTTGTTGAAGCGGAACTCCACCACGTCGCCATCCTGTTGTTCCTGACCGATGAACACGAGGTGTCGTCAACAGTGCTATCGTGACTAAAAATTGAAACTTTCGCAGGCGCAAAGATCGCAGAGTTGCGGACACAACTAAGGAATACACATGGTCCAGGAGTACCGCCGCACCTGTAGTCATTGTGGCAAGGTGTGGCATTCCCTAGTCACACGCGAAGCCGAGATCGAGCTGGTGAAGAAGCAAGCTGCTTTCTCCACTATTGGAAACTGCTGCGGCGACAATAGCCAGAACATGCGCAACATGGATGCGGGATCGGACAGCTTGACAAAGCTGCGCCAGTGCCCGGAGTGCGGATCGGCGAACTACTCAGAAGAGATCGTTGGCGAAGGTTAGAACTCCACTCGGTCACCTGATCAGCTGGGCAATTCGTACGGTATGGCAGCAAGGGATCGGGCCACGTCGCAACAAATCCCGAGGCGTGATCTGTCGCTTTTACCCTTCATGTTCGCAGTACGCACGAGAAGTGTTCGAGAAGTACGGTTCGCTAAAGGGCATTCTTTTGACGGTGGATCGCATTCGAAGATGCAACTCGAGCAACACGGCCACTTGCCTCGACTCACCCTGAGTCCAATTACACTACCCATGTTGCCTGAAGGCGGAACTCGACCGGCGGGAACCAGAATTGCACCACGTCGCGATCCACCTGCAATAGATACCTAACTGTGCCGGAACTCCACATCGTTTCGTCGTGCATTACGTGTGGCCTCGTGGTCACCCACTATCCGGCCTCGCCCCCTGGTAGCGGCGCACCCGACAGAAACGCTTCGTAGGCAACACGCGCGTCCGCCTCTACATCCGGCTGCTGACGACCGTACCTGCCATCCGTTCGATCGCGCTTCGGCCCCGATAACCAGAACTTCTCGTCCGTCTCGGCGTCGTAGAAGTTGGCGTCGAAGTTCGCATACGCAGTGCCGGTGACGCGTCGAAGCGTGCGGCCCTGAAAGTATGCGGTGCGCCACGTCTTGGTGAACCGCACCCATCCGATCCACGAAGGTCCGGCGTCAGTGTTGTAGCCAGTCTTGAGCTGGACATACATGATGCGGTCATTCATGCTTTGAGGCTACTCACCTGCGCGCAACTATTCGGCGCCTGAGATACCTAACTGTGGCGGAACTCCACGACGTCGCCATCCTGCATGACGTATTCCTTGCCCTCAACGCGAGCCTTGCCCTTGGAGCGAGCCTCCGCGATGGAGCCGGTCTCAACGAGGTCGTCGAAGCCGATGACCTCAGCCTTGATGAAGCCCTTTTCGAAGTCAGTGTGGATGACGCCGGCAGCCTGGGGTGCCTTGGCGCCCTTCGGGATCGTCCAGGCGCGAGTCTCTTTCGGACCAGCCGTGAGGTACGTCTGCAGGCCGAGAGTGTCGAAGCCGATGCGGGCGAGCTGGTCGAGGCCGCTCTCGTCTTGACCGGTGCTCGCGAGAAGTTCTGCGGCATCCTCTTCGTCGAGGTCGATGAGTTCGGCCTCCAACTTTGCGTCGAGGAAGATCGCCTTCGCGGGGGCGACGAGAGCAGCCAATTCGGCGAGCTTTGCGGTGCTGCCGAGCACCTCTTCATCCACATTGAAAACATAGATAAACGGCTTGGAGGTGAGCAGACCCAGTTCGCGGATCAGTTCGAGGTCAATCTTCGTTGCCGCCGACAACGGCTTGCCCTCATTGAGGAAAGCCTGGGCGGCAAGCGCAGCCTCGAGAACGGCAGGCTCAACGCGCTTGGTCTTGAGTTCCTTCTCATAACGAGCAACAACCTTTTCCAGCGTCTGCAGGTCAGCGAGAATCAGCTCAGTGTTGATGGTCTCCATGTCGGATGCCGCATCAACCTTGCCGTCAACGTGAATAACATCCGGGTCGCTGAAACCGCGCACGACCTGAGCGATAGCGTCAGCCTCGCGGATGTTCGCCAAAAACTTGTTGCCCAACCCTTCGCCCTCGCTGGCGCCCTGCACAATGCCGGCGATATCAACGAACGAGACCGGAGCGGGCAGGATGCGCTCACTCTTGAAAATTTCCGCCAGCACTTTGAGGCGCGGGTCGGGCAGGTTGACGATACCCACGTTCGGTTCGATGGTCGCGAACGGATAGTTCGCGGCGAGCACCGAATTCTTGGTCAGAGCGTTAAAGAGGGTGGACTTGCCGACATTCGGGAGTCCAACGATTGCAATAGTGAGAGCCACAGAAGCCAATCCTACCGGCGATAGCGGCCCCGAGAAACGGGACCGCTACCAGTGCGGAGAAAGCCAGCCAGTTGCTAGCCGTTGTTTTGCGGGAAACCCAGGTTGATTCCACCGTGGCTGGGGTCGAGCCAGCGGCTGGTGACAGCCTTCTGGCGGGTGAAGAAACGGATCGCATCCGGGCCATACGCCTTCGCGTCGCCGAATGCCGAATTCTTCCAACCGCCAAAGGAGAAGTAGGCAACCGGAACAGGAATCGGAACGTTAATACCGACCATGCCGACCTCAACTTCACGCTGGAAGCGACGAGCCGCTCCCCCATCGTTCGTGAAGATCGCGGTGCCGTTTCCGTACTGCGAAGAGTTGATCAGTTCGAGACCCTCTTCATAGCTCGCCACACGAATCACGCTGAGAACGGGGCCGAAGATCTCGTCTTTGTAGACATCCGAATCGGTCGAAACGTTGTCGATCAGGGTCGGGCCAAGCCAGAAACCGTTCGCGTCACCATCAATCGCGATGCCGCGACCATCAACAGCGATCGTGGCGCCGTCAGTCTCAGCGAGGTCGATGTAGCTGGCGACCTTGTCGCGGTGCTGCTGTGTGATGAGCGGACCCATGTCGCAATTGCGGGTTCCATCGCCGACCGTGAGGCCGGCCATCCGCTCGCTGATCTTCGCAATCAGCTCGTCGGTAACGGGCTCAACAGCAACGATGACCGAGATCGCCATGCAGCGTTCCCCGGCCGAACCGAAACCAGCGTTGACGGCAGAGTCAGCAACGAGGTCGAGGTCAGCATCCGGAAGCACAAGCATGTGGTTCTTTGCACCACCGAGAGCCTGAACGCGCTTGCCGTGGTGGGCAGCCGTTTCGTAAATGTACTTGGCGATCGGAGTGGAGCCAACGAATGAAATGCTGGCGACATCGGGATGCTCGAGCAAGGTATCGACGGCAACCTTGTCACCGTGCACTACGTTGAACACGCCATCCGGCAGTCCGGCTTCGGTGAAGAGTTCAGCCATCCAGAGCGACGACGATGGGTCCTTCTCGCTGGGCTTCAACACAACAGTGTTACCCGCGGCGACAGCCATCGGGAAGAACCACATCGGCACCATGGCCGGGAAGTTGAACGGGCTAATGATCGCGGTCACACCGAGGGGCTGCTGCAACGAGTACACGTCAACACCCGTCGAGACGTTTTCGCTGTACTCGCCCTTGCTGAGGTGCGCGATGCCGCAGGCGAAGTCGAGAACTTCGAGGCCACGAGCGATCTCTCCAGCGGCATCCGACAGCACCTTGCCGTGCTCGGCTGTAATGATCGCGGCAAGCTCATCCTTGCGAGCGTTGAACAGCTCACGGAACGCGAACATGACCGCAGTGCGCTTCGCGATCGACGTATTGCCCCACTCAGGGAAGGCAGCCTTAGCCGCGGCAACACCGGTGTTGACATCAGCGACGGATGCGAGAGGAACCGTGCGAGCGACAGCGCCGGTTGCGGGGTTGAAGACATCGCCACGGTTGGGCGAGTCGCCCTCGGTAGCTGAGCCATTGATCCAGTGCGGAATCGTGGAGTACATGGGCCTACTTTCGATCGGAGGTAGCCCCAGTCTGTGCCCGCAGCGATCTGCGATCAAGACCTATTCATGCACGGTCAATCTGCAGAAATGCAGATACTTCCGCGAGACGCTACTCGAGCGGCAAAAGCTCCGACGCGCGACGGGCAACCTCGCGGTGCAGAGCAGCCCGCACTAACTGCACCGCCTCAATCTCGGCTGCCTCTTTGCGTATCGACAGCGCAAACTCGAGCCGGAAACTCACCTCGTCGGGCAGCACCGCAACAAGCCCAGGCTCCGGCTCAGCCATAAACGCGTGCAGCAGGCCAATACCGGCTCCGCGACGAGTGGCCTCAAGCTGCGCAAAAACACTCGTCGAACCAAACCCCACGCGCATGCCGCCGAGCACCGGGGCCAGATCGAGCTCGCGAACCGTGAGCAGGGCATCCACATAGAAGACCAGCGGATGACTGTCGAGGTCGGCAACGGAACGAATCGACGGATGCGTCGCGACATAGTCGGGCGAGGCGTAAAGCCGCAGAGCGTAGGCGGCGAGAGGTTCGGAAGCGAGGCGCGATGTTGCCGCCGAGCCGATCGTGATCGCTAGGTCGAAGCCGGCGCCGCGCAAACTCAGCGGGCGCGTTGAGGTCACCAGTTCGACCGTGATTGCCGGATGCTCCGCCTGCACTGCCGCGAGCGCTGCAGTAACAAAGGTGGCCCCGAAGCCATCGGGCGCGACGATTCGCACGGTGCCGCGCACTTCGTCGGCACCGCCGCTGGTAGCCCCAACGACGTTCTCGACAATGTTTTCGAGGCCTGCAGCGCGGGTGGCGACTTCGCGGCCGATGGCGGTGAGTTCCCAGCCGTCAGCCCCGCGGTCGAGGAGGCGCACGCCGAGGGCTGCTTCGAGACGGTCAATACGGCGGCGCACTGTCGTGTGGTCGACGCCGAGCAGGGTCGCGGCCGACACCATTCGTCCGGCGCGCGCGACAGCAATGAGGTACCGCAAATCGTCGGTGCTCACATCAAGCGGATGCACTGAATCGCTGGCCATTGACCCAGCCTAGAGCGACGAACCGGTCGCCCTCCCGCATTGCTCCCCGAAATGTCCGCGCCGGCTGGCACACTGGCGGAATGGATCCCATCCTTGCTCTCATCATCGGCCTTCTCGTCGGCGCCATTCTTGGCGTCGTCATTGGGTTGCTCGTCGCCCGCGTGCGCGCAAGCGCTCCCACTGATCAGGTCGACCCTGAGGTGATTGAGGCGCGACACCTGGCAGCGATTGCTCAAGTGACCGCGCAGGAGCGCGAGGAGCAGTCACGACTTTCGACGGAGCTTGCATCCATTACGGCTCGCGCCGGGGCGCTTGGTGAACAGGTTGCTTCCCTGCAGCAGCAGTACCGCGAAACTCTCGACCGCCAGCGTGAAGAAGCGACAGCGCTTGCCGAACGCGAGCGCCGCGAATCCAAGGTGCTACAGGCGCTCACTCCGGTGCAAGAGACTCTGCGCACGATGCAGAACAAGGTCACCGAGTTGGAATCGCAGCGAAGCCTTCAGCACGGCGAACTGAGCCAGCAGCTGAAGTCGGCCACCGAATCCGAAGAGCGCTTGCGCAGCACCGCCGAGTCTCTGGCTTCGGCACTGCGCAACAACTCCACGCGTGGAGTGTGGGGAGAAACCCAGCTGCGCAACGTTGTGCAGGCCGCTGGGCTCATCGAGCGAGTCGATTTCGATGTGCAGTCGAGCATCACTTCGGATGCCGGTGCCGGTCGCCCCGACATGGTCGTCCACCTTCCCGGCGGCAAAAACATCGCGGTCGACGCGAAGGTACCGTTCAGTGCTTTCCTTGAAGCAAGCCAGATCTCGGTCACTGCCACCGGCGAAGAAGGCGCTCGACGCGAAGCACTCATCAAACAACACGTCAAAGTGATGCGCGGCCACATCGACACCCTCGCGAGCAAGGCTTACTGGGCAGGGCTCGACGCCTCCCCCGAACTCGTCATCGCCTTCATCCCCAGCGAATCGCTCGTATCGTCGGCGATGGAAGCTGACCCCTCGATCATGGACTACGCGTTCGGCAAGCGCGTCGCGCTCGCCTCCCCCGTCACCCTCTGGTCGGTACTCAAGACCGTCGCCTTCTCGTGGCAACAGGATGTGCTCACTGACCAAGCCAAAACACTGTTCGATCTCAGCAAAGAGCTTTACCAGCGCCTAGCCACGCTTGCCGACCACGCCGACAAACTGCGTCGCTCAATCGACACCACCGTGAACAGCTACAACCAGTTCGCCAACTCGCTAGAGACTCGCGTGCTCGTGACCGCCCGCAAGCTCAATGCCCTCGACGAATCGAAAGTCATCGGCACCACCAACACGGTTGAGGGCACGCCGAAACACATCACCGCCGTCGAAATGGATCTCGCCCAGCCCGAAGACGACGACGACTAAAATAGACGTCGAGAAGCGACGCCTAACAGGCAGGCAAAACGCTCTTAGTGGTCAAGCCACTTCTCAGCGAGGTGGTCAGCCGAAATGCGGCGGATTGTTCCCGAATGTGAACGCAATACAATCGACTCCGTGCGAATGATGGGGCCGAAGCGGCGTACACCCTTCACAAGACCACCGTCGGTAACGCCCGTAGCAACGAAGAACGTGTTGTCGCTGGCCACCATTTCATCGGCCGTGTAGACGTGATCGAACTTGAGCCCGGCATCCATACCGCGTTGACGTTCGTCATCGGTCTGCGGGTACAGGATCGTCTGAATTTCGCCGCCGAGTGCCTTGATCGCGCACGCCGTGGCAACACCCTCAGGGCTACCACCGATACCGACACACATATCAATGCGCGTTCCATAGAGCGCCGCGTTGATTCCGCCAGCAACATCACCGTCAAGCATCAGACGGGTACCAGCACCGGCCGCACGGATGTCATCAATGAGCTGCGCGTGACGCGGGCGGTCAAGCACGGCAACCACGATGTCTTCGGGAAGCTTGCCCTTGGCTTTAGCGAGGGCACGAATGTTCTCACCGATGGGCTTGTGGATATCGACAACCCCAACGCCTTCAGCGCCGGTAACAATCTTGTCCATATAGAAAACAGTGGACGCGTCGAGCATGGTGCCGCGGTCAGAGACAGCAATCATTGAGATCGCGTTCTGTCGCCCGGCCGCCGTCAGCGAGGTGCCATCGATCGGATCAACGGCGATGTCGCAGGCCGGCCCACGACCGGTGCCAACATGTTCACCGTTGAAGAGCATGGGAGCGTTATCTTTTTCGCCCTCACCGATAACGACGAGGCCATCGAAGTCGACGGTGCCCAAAAATTTGCGCATCGCATCAACTGCAGCGCCGTCTGCACCGAGCTTGTCGCCCTTGCCAATGAAGGGAACAGCGCGAATGGCGGCCGCTTCGGTTGCCCGCACAAGCTCAAGAGCTAGGTTGCGATCGGGGTGGAGGAATAGCGTGCCGGTTTCTGTACTCACCTAGAGGCATCCTTCGTTGAGAGTGGTCGACTGGGGACGCGCCGGTGGTGGTCAGCGCAGCCCTCAGTCTAACCGAATCGTTACACCGCCTTCGGCCCTTACCGCAGAGATCGCACCAACGTGCAACAGTTCGCGCCCGCCCCGAAGGGGTCGCTAGAATCAAGGCGAGCCGGACCAAAGCGGTAGTCGGTACCGCATGAGGAGAGACAACAATGCCCGTCGCAACCCCAGACCAGTACGCAGAAATGCTCGACAAGGCGAAGAAGAACTCCTTCGCCTACCCCGCCATCAACGTTTCGTCGTCGTCCACCATCAACGGCGTGCTTCAGGGCCTCAGCGATGCCGGCTCTGACGGCATCATCCAGGTCACCACCGGTGGCGCTGACTACTTCGCCGGCCAGTCCGTCAAGGCCCGCGCCTCAGGAGCACTCGCCTTCGCCGCCTTCGTCACCGAGGTCGCCAAGAACTACCCGGTCACCGTTGCGCTGCACACTGACCACTGCCCTAAGAGCGCCCTCGACGACTTCGTTTACCCGCTCATCGCGGCATCCGAAGCTGAAGTCAAGGCCGGTCGCAACCCCATCTTCCAGTCGCACATGTGGGATGGCTCGGCTGTTCCGCTCGACGAAAACCTCGCCATTGCGCGCGAAATTCTGCCGCGCATGAAGGCCATCAACTCGATTCTCGAAGTTGAGATCGGTGTTGTCGGTGGAGAAGAAGATGGTGTCAGCCACGACATCAACGACAGCCTCTACACAACTTTGGATGACGTCATCGCTACCGTCGAAGCGCTCGGTCTCGGCGAGCAGGGCCGCTACATCGCAGCTCTCACCTTCGGCAACGTGCACGGCGTCTACAAGCCAGGAAACGTGAAGCTTCGCCCAGAACTGCTCGGGGAAATTCAGGCAGGAATTGCAGCGAAGTACGGCACCGACGCCAACCCGCTCGACCTCGTCTTCCACGGTGGATCAGGTTCAACGGATGAAGAAATTGCGACCGCTGTTGCCAACGGTGTCATCAAGATGAACATCGACACCGACACGCAGTACGCCTACAGCCGCTCGATTGCGGACAGCGTTCTGAAGAACTACGACGGCTTCCTCAAGGTTGACGGCGAAGTCGGAAACAAGAAGATTTACGACCCCCGCGCCTGGGGCAAGACGGCAGAGTCCGCTCTCGCGTTGCGCGTTGTGGAAGCAACGAAGCAGCTCGGTTCGGCTGGATTCTCCGGCAAGTAGCCACTAACGCAGAACGGGGTCAACCTTCAGGTTGGCCCCGTTCGGTGTTTAACGTGGTGTTTGCGTTACTGCATGCTGTCGACGTAAGCCATGAAACCGGGATCGTTGAGCACAGCAACAAGCATCGCGACAACGAGCACCACTCCGGCTGTTGCAGCACCGACGACGGGAATCCAGAATGCTAGACGCCGGCGTTGAATCTGGATGAGCGCGAACACGATAGTGAGAATCAGAACGGCGACACGAATAATATTTGCGGTGCTTCCGGCCTCAGCGGCAATGTCATCCGAGGTGAACGGTCCGGCTCCCTGAGCTGCGAGACCTTCGCGCAGAATAGGGCCAAGGTTGGCCACGGTGGGAAAACTGTTGATGATGTCCGCTACGCCGAGGAGTAGCAGCGTCGCCGTGAGAAATACATCCCACATGCGTCGTTTGCGTTCGGGAACAACAGCATCGCTCGCGGTGTTGGCGAAGGCGGGTTGGGGAGAACCCAGTGGCGCTCCGCTCCGCTGCGCTGGCGCAGAAGGTGCCGGGTACGACGGGCTAGTAGAGCCTGCGCTTAGGTCGTGCGAACCAGTGCCTGAATCGGCACCGCCCGCATCACCAACGTGGCCGGGGGCAGCGGGCGGCAGTGGTGCGTACTCGCCATATTTCGGTCGTGGGCGCGGGTCAGTCATGGTCTATTGCCAATCAAGTTTGCGATTGCGCCCGCCTAGGCCGCGCTCGTCTGGGTTGCCTGCCGCGTCGGTGCGCAGCTCTTTGGGCAGCGAGAACATGAGATCTTCCTCGGCGGTCACCACGCTGGATACATCACCGTAGCCTGCGTCAGCAAGGTCGGCGAGAACTTCTTGAACCAGAACTTCAGGAACGGATGCCCCGCTCGTGACACCGACAGTCGAGATGCCGTCGAGCCACTCTTGTTTGATTTCGCTGGCGTAGTCGACCCGGTAGGCGGCTTTTGCGCCGTACTCTAGGGCAACATCCACCAGTCGAACCGTGTTTGAGCTGTTTGCGCTGCCCACAACGATCACGAGTTCTGCCTCTTCGGCAACCTTCTTGATGGCGACCTGGCGGTTCTGGGTGGCGTAGCAAATGTCGTCACTTGGCGGGTCTTGCAGTGTGGGAAAGCGTTCGCGCAGCAGGCGAACCGTTTCCATCGTTTCGTCGACGCTCAGAGTTGTTTGCGAAAGCCACACCAAGTTTTCGGTGTTCTCGACCACGATATTGGGCACGTCGGCGGGGCTGTTCACGAGGATGGTGCGCTCAGGCGCGTGGCCCATTGTGCCTTCGACCTCTTCGTGCCCGTCATGGCCGATCAACAAGATTTGGTAGTTGTCGCGAGCGAATCGCGTTGCCTCACGGTGCACCTTGGTGACGAGAGGGCAGGTTGCGTCGATCGCGTGCAGCTCGCGGTCGGCTGCGCCCTTGACGACAGCAGGCGAGACACCGTGGGCAGAAAACACCACCGTTGATCCTTCGGGAACTTCGTCGACCTCATTCACAAAAATGGCGCCCTGTGCTTCAAGGGTCGTCACGACGTGGATGTTGTGCACAATCTGCTTGCGAACATAGACCGGAGCACCGTAGTTGGCGAGCGCTTTTTCGACCGCGATGACGGCCCGATCTACTCCTGCACAGTAGCCACGAGGAGCGGCCAACAGCACACGTTTGCCGCCCGCAACCGGCAGATTTTGTAGCTGTTCGCGGCGTGCAGGCATCGGGGGCATCGCTAGCGCTTGGGCGCTTCCGTTAGAAATGGTGCTCACTTAAATGATTCTACCGAAGAGTGCTGCACGAAAGCCGAGCGCACTGCGGTATCAGCGGCATCCTCTACCCTGTAGTGACGAGCTTGAGGAGGCTAGGTGACGATCACAGAGGGCCCGCCCACCGTTGATACTCCGTGGCCAGTGTCGGTGCTGTCGCAGAAAATTCGCGGCTGGATTGAGAAACTCGGTACCGCCTGGGTTGAAGGCGAAATCACCCAGTGGGGTGGTTCTGGCGGCAACATTTACGGCAAGCTCAAAGACCTTGAGGTCGACGCCACAATTTCGTTCACGGTGTGGTCGTCGGTGCGCACCAAACTTCCCAACGATCTGAAGCAGGGCGATCGCGTTGTTGCTCTCGTCAAACCCAACTACTGGGTCAAGGGCGGCACCCTCACGATGCAGGTCTTGGAAATGCGCCACGTCGGTCTCGGCGACCTGCTCGAACGACTCGAGCTTTTGCGCCAGAAGCTGCGAGCTGAGGGCCTGTTCGAGCACAAGAAACCCCTACCGTTCTTGCCCAATTGCATCGGCCTCGTCACGGGCAAAGACAGCGATGCCGAGAAAGACGTGCTGCGCAATGCGCAATTGCGGTGGCCTGCCGTGAAGTTTCGCACCGAGCACGCCGCTGTTCAGGGCGAGCGCGCTGTCAGCGAAGTAACGAAAGCGATCCGACTATTGGATGCCGACCCCGAAGTCGATGTCATCATCGTCGCGCGCGGCGGCGGAGACTTTCAAAATCTGCTCGTGTTCAGCGATGAATCGCTAGTGCGCGCCGCCTCGGAGTGTGTCACTCCCCTTGTCTCCGCGATCGGGCATGAGAACGATCGACCACTGCTCGACGAGGTTGCCGATCTGCGAGCATCCACCCCCACGGATGCGGCAAAACGGGTGGTCCCCGATGTTGCTGAGGAGTTGAACCGGGTGCAGCAGGCACGCGCGGGAATGCGTTTGCGCATCACTCAACGTTTGGGCCATGAGGGTGACAGGCTGGAGTCGCTGCGTACGAGGCCGGTGTTGGCGAATCCGGTATCTCTGGTTGATGCGCACGCCGATGAACTTTCTCGTTACGTTTCGCGCAGCAATGAGCTGGTGGAGCGTGCGATTGAGAAAGCTCACGCTGGCGTTACCGAGCTCACCGGGCAGTTGCGGGCGTTGTCTCCGCAGCGCACACTGCAGCGCGGGTATGCGATCGCTCAGTTGCCTGATGGCACGGCGCTGCGCTCCACCGCGGACGCTCCCGATGGCACTGAGCTCCTGCTCACGGTTGCCGACGGCAAGATTTCCACCACTGTCACCGGCCAGCCGGCAGACACCTAGAGAACAGTAGAATTACATCGTGGCTACCCCCAATGAGACCCCCGTCAGTGACCTCAGTTATGAACAGGCTCGGGATGAGCTCATCGCCGTTGTCAACGAACTAGAGCAGGGTTCAGCGACTCTTGAACAATCACTCGCGCTCTGGGAGCGCGGTGAAGCACTCGCACAGCGGTGCGAGGTGTGGCTCATCGGAGCGCGTGCGCGGCTCGATGCCGCCAGAAGTGTTTCTCCAACGGATTCTGGGTCCGCTGGTGATGCGAGCACTGACCAGTAATGGCCAAGAACACCGAACCGCGCGTCGTCGCCGAGCTTGGTCGCCCTGAGACCCCGGAGGAAACGTTCGCCCGCAAGGCGGAGAATTCGCGCAAGCACCGCGCCAACCAAACGTTATTCAATTTGGTAATTGCCACGGTCGCGTCTCTCGGCATCGTGCTGTTCCTGGTGTTGGTTGTCGTTCGCCCCACCGACGAAGTTCCGGTAACCGCCGACTACCAGACGATTGCCGCCGATGCGCAGACGAATGCCAGCGAACCTCTCTTGTCTCCGTCACTGCCCGATGATTGGTACGCGAATTCGGCGCGGCTCGGCACCAGCTCTTCTGTTCAGACCTGGTACATCGGCTTTGTGACTCCACCATCGCCCTCGGCCCAATTTGTTGCTCTTGAGCAGGGAATTGAGGCGAATGAGACGTGGTTATCGATCACCACCGACGGTGCACTTGCTACCGACACCACAACGATTGACGGAATTGACTGGACAATTTATGACCGTCGCTCTTCCTCAGACACCGGAAACTACGCATACTCAATGTCGGCGCAGATTGCTGGAAGCACGGTAGTGCTGCATGGCACAGCCACAAATGACCAGTTCGAACTATTGGCAGTGGCAATCGCTGCCGAGGCGGAGGCGCAATGACGAACCCCACCAGAACACCGTCACAGGTCTGGAATGAAATGGCGCGCGGCAACGAGCGCTTCGTAGCGGGGGTGCCCAACCATCCCCGACAAGATGTTGAACGACGCACGGAACTCGCAATGGCTCAAGCGCCGCACGCCGCCCTCTTCGGATGCAGCGACTCGCGACTGGCCGCTGAGATCATCTTCGATAAAGGACTCGGAGACCTCTTCGTCGTGCGAAACGCTGGCCAGATCATCTCCGACTCCGTCATCGGATCGCTGGAATATGCGGTCGGTGTGCTGAATGTTCCGCTCATTCTGGTGCTCGGTCACGATGAGTGCGGTGCAGTAGCGGCAGCGATCGAGTCACAGGCTGCAGACGCTCCGACGCTTCCCCCGCACATTCAGTCCCTCATCTCGAAAATCGTGCCAGCCGTCCGTCGCGTAGCCGGCAGCGAGACCGGCGCCATCGACATCCAGAGCATTAGTTCTACGGATGTCGGCCGCGAGCACTTGCGCGAAACTATTGCCGAACTGGTGGGTTCCTCTGAACTCATCAGCGACGCAATCGCCGCGGGTACGCTAGCCGTAGTAGGCGCTAACTACCGTTTGCTTGAAGGTAGAGCCGTTCCCGACGTCGTCGTCGGCACCGTATAGCGCTCTCCGCCACGTTCTCACCCAGTTCGCTCACAAACAAAGGATTACAACGCTGTGACGAGTTCCACCGAATACCGCATTGAGCACGACACCATGGGCGAGGTACGAGTGCCCAAGGACGCCCTCTACGGCGCCCAGACGCAGCGTGCCGTCGAGAACTTCCCCATCTCTGGCACTGGCCTCGAACCAGCCCAAATCGTCGCTCTCGCCCGCGTCAAGCGCGCAGCAGCCATCGCAAACGCTGAACTCGGCAAGCTGGATTCCGGCATTGCCGACGCCATCGTCAACGCTGCCGACCAGATTATCGACGGCCAGTACCACGACCAGTTCCCGGTAGACACCTACCAGACCGGCAGCGGCACCTCCTCGAACATGAACATGAACGAAGTTCTTGCTCGACTCGCGAGTGACTCATTCGGCAGTGCAGTGCACCCCAACGACCACGTGAACGCGTCACAGTCGTCAAACGACGTTTTCCCCACATCGGTCCACCTCGCCGTGACCGGTGCGCTCATCGGTGACCTCATCCCGTCGCTCGAGCACCTCGCGGCAGCCCTCGACGTGAAAGCAGAACTGTGGAAGGGCGCCGTCAAGGCTGGTCGCACCCACCTCATGGATGCCACCCCCGTTACCCTCGGCCAAGAATTTGCCGGCTACGCCCGCCAGATTCGTCTCGGCATCGCCCGCATCCAGTCGGCAATCCCCCGCGTCGCAGAGGTTCCCCTTGGCGGCACAGCAGTCGGCACCGGCATCAACACCCCACTGGGTTTCCCCCAGCGCGTCATCGCGATCCTCGCTGAGAACTCGGGACTGCCCATCACCGAGGCTGAAGATCACTTCGAAGCTCAGGGCGCCCGCGACTCGCTCGTTGAAGCATCCGGTGCCCTGCGAGTGATCGCCGTCTCCGTCACCAAAATCTGCAACGACCTGCGCTGGATGGGCTCGGGCCCCAACACTGGGCTCGGCGAATTGCGCATCCCCGACCTTCAGCCGGGCTCATCGATCATGCCAGGCAAGGTCAACCCGGTCATCCCCGAAGCCGTACTTATGGTGTGTGCCAGGGTCATCGGCAACGACGCCACGATTGCGTGGGGTGGAGCATCCGGAGCATTCGAGCTCAACGTCGCAATTCCCGTCATGGGAACCTCGCTGCTCGAATCGAGCAGACTGCTTTCCAATTCGTTGCGCGCCCTTGCAGACAAGACCGTCGAAGGACTCGAAGCGAACCTGCCGCGCGCACTCGCGCTTGCTGAGTCATCGCCGTCGATCGTGACGCCGCTCAACAAGATCATTGGCTACGAAGCCGCCGCCAAGATCGCCAAGCACTCGGTCGCACAGTCGATGACGGTGCGCGAAGCAGTGATCGACCTCGGCTTCGTCGAACGTGGCGAAGTAACTATCGACCAATTGGATGCGGCACTCGACGTTTTGTCGATGACCACGCCTGGCTAATAGCCGAGATCCACCAGCGCGAGGGGCGCACCGTCGAGAGCTTCGACGGTGCGTTCTCCTATGGGGTCGTTCAGTTTGATCGGAATCAGGACCGAACCGGTGATGTCTTCACCGAGCTTGCATCCCTCAGTGTTGTCAGGAACTGAACCATCGTCCGGAGTCGGCAACCCATAGAGCACTGCGAGCTGAACCCGCTCAGGGGTTTCGATCGCCACCACACGACGCGGCACGCACAGCAGCGGACCTCGCACCTTGACGACGACATCCGCCTGACTGATCGTGGAATCAGTCTCGCTTGGCGTGCTGCCGATATAGCCGGGGATGTTGGTGGTGCCCAGTCGAGAAAAAGGCTCGAGATCGAGCAAATAGAGTGGCGCTCGCTCTTCGTCATTCACCGGCAAATAGCTGTCGATGGGCACATCAACGAGAGTCGCGTCTGCCGAGACGCTGGTCTGAAACGTTCGATACACCAGCAGCGGTTCGGGGGTTCCCCACGTCTGTTCGATGTCATTTGCCCGCGGCGGCTCTACCGGTTCTTTCGCGGCGGAGGCGAGCACTGTGAGCACAATAGCGAGTAGGGCAACGCCCAAAGCGATGGCCGCGATGAGCTGCCGGTACGCGAACGCCGCACCCCCGGGCTCTGAGCTGTGGGTATCGGCAACAGACCAAGAAAACAGGCTCCGCCACTGATTTCGGGGAGCAAAAAGCGCCCACAACGCGGCGACCCCTAAAGGAACCGCAAGAAACCACCAGACCGAGCCCACGAGAAAACCTTACGTTGTCTGAGCGCGCCCCGCGAACACTCGCGCGGCGCGCTCGGACTTCCCAAGACAATTGTCAGGCGATTTCGTTGCCCTCCAAGAGTTCGGTAACGAGCGCAGCAATCGCGGAACGTTCCGAACGAGTCAGCGTGATGTGCCCAAAGAGCGAGTGACCTTTCAGGGTTTCGATCACTGAAGCAACACCGTCGTGGCGACCAACCCGCAAGTTGTCTCGCTGAGCCACATCGTGAGTGAGTACTACACGAGAGTTCTGGCCAATGCGGCTGAGCACCGTCAGCAGAACGTTGCGTTCAAGCGATTGGGCCTCGTCCACGATGACAAAAGCATCGTGGAGCGAGCGTCCGCGAATGTGGGTTAGCGGGAGCACCTCGAGCAGACCACGATCGAGTACCTCTTCGAGCACGTTCTCCGACACCACTGATCCCAAGGTGTCGAATACTGCCTGCGCCCACGGATTCATCTTCTCGGAAGCATCACCTGGCAAGTACCCCAACTCTTGACCTCCCACCGCATAGAGCGGACGGAAGACCATGATCTTGCGGTGTTGTTGCTTCTCCAGCACCGCTTCGAGACCAGCGCAGAGTGCGAGAGCAGACTTGCCGGTGCCGGCGCTACCGCCAAGCGAAACAATGCCCAGCTCTGGGTCGAGAAGCATATCGATTGCTAGTCGCTGTTCAGCGCTGCGCCCATGAAGACCGAAAATGTCACGGTCGCCGCGCACGAGCGACATCTTGCCGCGCGCTGTCACCCGCGCCAAGGCCGACCCCCTTTCGGAGTGGACGACTAGTCCCGTATTGATCGGCAAATCGCCCACAGTTCGAGAATGCAACTCTTCTTTGTCATAAAGCTCAGAAACTTGATCACCGTTGAGTTCAATCTCGGCCTGACCAGTCCAGCCAGAGTCAACGGCAAGCTCTGCACGGTACTCCTCGGCTGCGAGACCGATGGATGCCGCCTTCACCCGCAAAGGAAGATCTTTCGAGACCACAGTGACGTCTAGACCCTCGTTGGCAAGGTTCAGCGCAACGGCAAGGATTCGCGAATCGTTATCGCCCAATTGCAGGCCGGAGGGAAGCACAGACATATTGGAGTGGTTGAGCTCAACCCGTAGCGTGCCGCCATCGTCACCGACCGAAATCGGAAAGTCGAGCCGCTCATGCTTGATGCGCATCTCATCAAGGCTGCGCAACGCCTGCCGCGCAAAGTACCCGATCTCGGGGTCATTGCGTTTGGCTTCGAGTTCGGTGATCACCACGACGGGCAGAACAACGTTGTGTTCTGCAAACCGTTTGATCGAGCTCGGGTCGGAGAGCAAAACGGAAGTGTCGAGAACGTAGGTGCGCTCGGCTTGTCGTTTGGCCCGCCCTCCCGCCTTCGACGTGGCGATCGTGGTCTTGGGGGTAGCTAGGTCGGCCAACGTGCACTCCATCCCCGAGTGCGCGAGCACTCGGATCCAGTCTGCGAAGACGGCCAGTACTTTACGAGAACGAACTTACGTGGCCGTCTCGATCAGGCGCCATACCTGATGAATTGAACGCTAAACCTGTCGCGCTATCTGAGCGTCACGACACGCCACGAGAAACCGTTGCGTCACTAACTGGGGGCAAAGTTCACTTTGCCAATGGGTTCCGTCCCGGGTTCGACCACGGGCCGCACTGGACTAGTGGCCGAAGCGACGGCTGCGTCGCGAGAAATCTCGCAGAGCCCGCAAGAAGTCGACCTCACGCAGGTCGGGCCCCAACGCTTCCACAAAATACAACTCGCTGTGGGCAGACTGCCACAGCATGAAGTCACTAATGCGCTGCTCACCCGAAGTGCGGATGACCAGATCAGGGTCAGGTTGACCCTTCGTGTAGAGGTGTTCGCCGATGAGTTCTGGCGTCAACAGTTCCGCCAACGCTTCAAGGCTGTGTCCCTCAGCGCTGTGGTTGCGCACGATACGACGCATCGCTTCTGCGATTTCATGGCGTCCGCCGTATCCAATCGCGAGATTTACGTGAAGCCCAGTGTTCGAGGCGGTGCGGTCGCGGGCTGCAGTGAGCTGAGCTTTGAGCTGTTCGGGGAGGCCGGCATCCGATCCAACATGTTGCACACGCCACTCACGGAAGTGGGAAAGATCCTCGGCAAGATCACCAATGATGGTGAACAGCTCCCCCAGCTCTTCAGGGGAACGACCCGTGAGATTGTCTGTCGACAGAAGATAGAGCGTCGCGACGGAAATATCGAGGTCGTCGCACCACACCAGGAACTCTCGATACTTTGCCGCGCCCGCACGATGCCCATGCGCGGCAGTCTCGAGGTCCTTCAGCTTTGCCCAGCGCCTGTTGCCATCAATGATCATGGCTACGTGGCGCGGCAATTGCTGGCCCTCTAGTTGGCGCCGCAGCTTCTTCTGGTAGAGACCGTAAAGAAAACCGCGCCCGAGTGGAAATTGTCGCTGACTCACGCAACTACGTTAGACCACTGCGACGCGCAGCAAGTGAAACTAGACCGGGCGTAAACTGTGGGCATGAATCAAGAAGCCTCAGAATCTGCTGCGCTCGAGGCCGTTGACCACGAGGATGCTGCCGGACTTCCCCAGCTTCCCCTCGTCGACGATGCGATCGCTTATGACGCCGTTAATGCAAAGCCGACTTGGCGTGGCTGGATTCACGCGGGAACATTCCCGGTCGCCATTGTGCTTGGCGTCATCCTGTTGGTCATGGCCGATGGTGTCGCTGCCACGGTGAGTTCGGCAGTTTTCGTCGCCTCATCGCTCATGCTTTTCGGAATCTCAGCGCTCTATCACCGCTTCAACTGGAGCGATAAGACTCGGATGTTGCTGAAGCGCTTCGACCACTCCAACATTTTCTTGCTGATCGCTGGCTCCTATACGCCCATCACGGTTCTCGCATTGCCACCCGAGAAGGCGACCATTCTGCTCTGGATCGTGTGGACGGGTGCCGCTCTCGGCATCGGGTTCCGCATCTTCTGGGTTGGCGCCCCGCGCTGGCTCTACGTGCCGTTGTACGTGCTACTGGGCTGGGGCGCGATGATGTTCATCGTCGACTTCTTCCAAGCGAACTGGATCATGATGACGCTCATCATGGCCGGCGGACTTTTTTACACCGTTGGCGCCGTCATCTATGGTCTCAAACGCCCCAATCCGATCCCCGGAGTTTTCGGCTTCCATGAGATCTTCCACACGCTGACGCTATTGGCGTTCCTGTGCCACTGGGTCGGCATCTTCCTCGTGGCGACTAATCCGCCCGTTGTGTAAGCGGAACGTCAGTGTGTAGGCGGAACGTCAGTGTGTAGGCGGAACGTCAGTCTCTGGCGCACTGCTCGATGCCTCATCGCTGGCAGCAGCCGAGGTGCTGGCGTCTGTGTCTGTCGCACCGTCATCGATGGTGGCGGTGACGTCGGCGTCGGCGTCAGCAAGCGCCTGCTCGTTGCGGATGGCCTCTTGAGCGAGCTCACGGTACCGGACACGTCGAACGCGACGATTCATGTCGGTGATGATGAGCAGGGTGGCAACAGCAATGAAGAGGGTGGCTGCGAAGCCGATAACCCCAGGAGTCACCAAGTTAACGTCTCCGTCAAACTCTGGGTAGAGGCTCGGTTCTGGGCTGGGTGTCGCGGTCCAGAGAATCGCACTGTGGGCGAGCGAAGTGAAAGAAATCAACTGTTGTCCTCTGGAATGTGCACCCGATGATTTCATCATCCGAGTTTGCGAATAGCCTTGTAGTAACAAGAATACCGTCGCCGAATGGAGCCACGCGTGCCCGAAGCATCCAGTAACACCACTGGCAGCGCTGACGCCCCTGTCATTGTCGACGGTTCCGCCCATTCTCGAGCCGACCTCGATGCGCGCTACGGGCGCAGCCCGAAGGCTAAGCGAAATAACCGCGTCATCGTTGTCACTGTCGCGATCGCCTTTGTTGCCGTGTTTACGGCTTGGCTAGTGTGGGGCGGGTTGCTCGAAGCACCGGCCCAGTTCGAAGCAAAAGACACCGGTTTTGAGCTCGTCAACGATTCCACCGTCACCGTTCGCTGGCAATTCAATGTTCCGGAGAATACGGATGCTCGCTGCGCTGTTCAAGCGCTCAACTCAACTTTTGCGATCGTGGGCTGGAAAGTTGTCGACGTTCCTGCCAGCGATCAGCGCAACCGTGCCCTCAGCGAAACCATTCGCACAACAGAACAAGCGGTCTCTGGCTTGATCTACCGGTGCTGGCTCACCTAGGCTGTAGCAAATCATCTCGAAACCGGTCGTTTTCGGCCGGTTTCTCTTTTGTATAGGGAGAAGCACAGTGGCTGCACAAGATAACGTCACGTGGTTGACCCAGGAGGCGTTCGATCGTCGCACCGCCGAACTGGAACAACTCACTGGCGAAGCACGGTACGAAATTGCCAAAAAGATTGAGGCTGCCCGCGAAGAAGGCGACCTGAAGGAGAACGGTGGCTACCACGCTGCCAAGGAAGAGCAGGGCAAGATTGAGGCCCGCATCCGCGTTCTCACTGAACTTTTGCGTCACGCCGTCGTTGGCGATGTTCAAGACGCCGATGGTCTCGTTGAGCCCGGCATTCTCGTAACGGCCAAGATTATGGGCGACGAGAGCGTGTTCCTGCTCGGAAGCCGTGAGATCGTTGCCGACGATAGCGACCTCGATGTGTACAGCGAAAAGAGCCCGCTCGGCTTGGCGATCAACGGCCTCAAGGTCGGCCAATCGGCTACTTACACCGCACCCAATGGCAAAGAGATCACCGTCGATATTTTGAAGGTCGCAACCTACTCAGGCTAGAAACAGCCTAGGTATGGTCCGCAGTCGACTAAAAGTCGATCTGCGGGGCGAATCCTTCGTCCCTGAGCCGCGCGAGCACTGCTTCTGCGTGCTCAGGGCCACGGGTCTCGATGTGCAGTTCGAGCTCAACCTGGCTGAACTGCACTTTGTTGTTGTGTCTGCTGTGCAACACTTCGACGACGTTGGCGCTCGCCTCAGCAACAATGCCCGAAATACGAGCGAGCTGACCGGGGCGATCAGGGAGTGGGATCCGCAACCGCAGGTACCGTTCGGATGCAGATAGTCCGTGACTGATGATTCGTTCCATCATCATGGGGTCAATATTGCCGCCGCTGAGCAGGACAACGGTGTTTCCGCTTGGTGCAACTTTTCCAGCCAGAATCGCTGCGACACCGACCGCGCCAGCAGGCTCGACAACAAGCTTGGCACGCTCGAGAAGCACGAGCAGCGCGTAGGCGGTCTGGTCGTCGCTGACGGTGATGACTTCGTCTACGAGGTCGCGCACCATCGGAAAGTTGACCTCGCCGGGTTTGCTGACAGCGATACCGTCAGCGATGGTCGGAGTGGTGGTGATCTCTACGATCTCGCCTTTTTCGAGCGAGATTGGATACGCTGCGGCGTTTGCCGCTTGCACGCCAATTACCCGCACGTTACGGCCGTCTTCGCGAGCGCGCTGCTTGATTGCTCCCGCAACACCGGAGATTAGTCCTCCGCCACCGATCGGCACGATGACCGTATCGACCTGAGGCACCTGATCGTACACTTCCAACGCCAACGTTCCCTGACCGGCAACCACATCGAAGTGATCGAACGGGTGGATAAGCACGGCGCCAGTGTCTTCAGCGAAACGCGCTGCCGCCCGAAGGGGTTCGTCGACCGTGTGTCCACGAAGAACGACTTCTGCCCCGTAAGCGCGAGTGGCCTGCAGCTTAGGCAGGGGAACACCTACTGGCATGAAGATCGTGGATTTGATCCCCAACTCGCGAGCAGCGAATGCGACACCCTGAGCGTGGTTTCCTGCCGAAGCGGCAACCACTCCCCTAGCTTTCTCATCGTCGGTGAGGCCCGCAAGACGGTTATAGGCTCCGCGGATCTTGAACGAGCCGGTGCGCTGGAGGTTCTCGCACTTCAAGAACACTGGTGAGCCGAGAATCTCCGCGAGAAAACGCGACGTCTGCATTGGCGTGATGTCAGCAACTTCTGCGACCCGTTCACGTGCTGTCTCATAGTCAGCAAGAGTGGGGCCGGGCATCCGATTATTTACCATTACCGAGAACATCATCCAGAGTCGGGTGCGGGTTGGTTCGCCATTCGCCGCCAGCAATATATTTGGTCATTACGTTGACCACGGCCACGAGGGGAACCGCAAACAACGCTCCGGGAATTCCGGCAACGAATGAACCAGCGGCTACAGCGAAGACCACCGCAAGGGGGTGGACCTTCACCGCAGTGCCCATGATGAGCGGCTGAAGAATGTGACCCTCAAGCTGCTGCACGAGCAAAACAATTCCGAGCATGATTACTGCCGGGAGCGGACCGAGGAAGACAAGCGCGATGAAGATCGCCAGCGCGCCGGTGATGAGGGCACCAACCACCGGAATGAACGAGCCCAAGAACACCGCAACTGCGATCGGGATAACGAGCGGGAAGCCGCCGTAGAACAGACCGAGGATCCAGGCTCCAGCACCGATACCAACGGCATCCACCGCAGCAACAAAGATTTGCACCTTCACGAAAGTGGTGAGAGTGATCCAACCCGCGCGGCCCGATCCATCAACTGCGGTGCGCGCACGACGCGGGAAGAGACGCACAGTCCACGCCCAAACGCGCTTGCCATCGATCAAAACAAAAATTGTGGCGAAGACGCTGAGCAGCGCACCGGTCAAGACGTGCCCGGCGGTGGAGCCAACGGAAAGAATTCCCGAGACAAGCGCTTCGCTATCGCGTTGAACGATTTCGGTTAGCTGCCCCAAATAGCCGTCGATATCCTGATCGCTCAGTTGGAGCGGAGAGTCACTCAGAAAGCTTCGGAAGTTGTTGAATGCCTCAATGGATTGTTGCTGCAGCGAAGGCAATCCAGCGCGAACTTGGCCGACAACAACAATGACAAGTCCGGAGAC
Organism: Rhodoglobus sp. G.S.23; assembly: GCF_056675935.1. Classification (NCBI taxonomy): domain Bacteria; kingdom Bacillati; phylum Actinomycetota; class Actinomycetes; order Micrococcales; family Microbacteriaceae; genus Rhodoglobus; species Rhodoglobus sp. G.S.23. The sequence goes on along the minus strand of NZ_CM155237.1, from coordinate 804,848 downwards.
GACGGCAAAAAACCCGAGAAGAGTGACGGTAACGGCAAGCCACTTTGGCCAACGATGACGTTCAAGAAATTGAACGAGAGGAACGAGAAGCGCACCGATCAGAATCGCGATCAAGAACGGGATCACGATGTACTTGAGAGTAATGATCAAATAGATCAGCACAGCGATAACGCCAAGCACAACGAGCAAGCGCCAGGAGAACGCTGCGGCAATGGACAGGGCCTCGGGCACCGCTGCCGACTCCGTGGTGTTGGCGCGTGACTGTACCTGACTGGTTGGTTTCGTACGTCGTCCGAATAGCACGTTGCCCATCTTAGTTGTGCTGGAGTGTGCTCTCGCTGCGTGTGACAGGCAGCAGGTGGAGGACTACTTTTTCTCCTTCGGCGGCAAAGCGCTCACCGGCGCACCCTTGAGGCGCACCGTGACTGTTTCGCCGGGCAAGGGATGCCGTTCCACCTCATGCTGGACAGCAACGACGGTTCCGTCGTCGAGTCGCACACGCGTGCGGCGCAGGGAACCCAAGAAGCTCGACGAGATGACCGTGCCAGCGATTCCGTCGATGGAGAGGGCGATGTCCTCCGGGCGCACGAGCGCGATGACGGGACCATCGGGCATGGGGTCGCCGAGGAGGTTGAGGCTGCAGCCGTGGAGGGTGACTTGGCCGTCGATGAGTTCGGCGGGCATCCGATTGCTGAGGCCAACGAAGTCGGCAACGAACGCGTTGGCGGGCGTTGCATAGAGCTCTTCTGGCGTGCCTATTTGTTCGATGCGACCGTCGCGCATGACGGCGACGCGGTCGGCGACGGCGAGCGCCTCTTCTTGATCGTGAGTCACGAAGACTGTTGTGATGCCGAGTTCGGTTTGCAGGCGACGGATCTCTTCGCGCAGTTGCACGCGCACCTTCGCGTCGAGGGCGCTGAGCGGCTCATCGAGCAGCAGCACCCGAGGACGCGTGACGAGTGCACGAGCGAGAGCCACGCGCTGCTGCTGGCCGCCCGAAAGCTGATGAGCAAAGCGTTCGCTGTGCTTGGTGAGGCCGACCATGTCCAAGGTTTCGAGGGCACGTTCACGACGACGAGCGGCAGCGACCTTGCGCATCTTGAGACCAAACTCCACGTTCTCGAGCACCGTCATGTGCGGGAACAGCGAGTACGCCTGAAAGACCATGCCTATGTCGCGCTTATTCGTGGGAGTGTCTGCGACATCCACACCATCGATGAGAATGCGACCGCTATCGATGCTCTCAAGACCAGAGATGCTGCGCAGTGCGGTGGTCTTGCCGCAGCCTGATGGGCCGAGCAGTGCGACGAATTCGCCGGGGGCAACGTCGAGGTCGATGCTGTTGAGCGCGGTGTGCCCGGCGAAGGCTTTGACGACGGCGCTGAGCTGAACCGTTGCTCCCGTGGGCTGGGCTGGGCCGGCAGTTGGGGTGGGGCCCGTCAGACTGAACGTGGCGGTCATGATTTTCTCCTAGAGGGCGAAGCTGCGCCGAGACGGCCAATGATCAGCAGCAATACGAAAGCGAGAGCGAGTGCCGCGAGCGCAAAGATGACGGCGACCCACGGGTCAGATTGTGAAACCTGGAGCAGCGCGGTTTGCAGGTTGCGGCGGTTGAGCAGGCTCGCAATGGTGAACTCGCCAAGCACGACCGCGATCGAGATGAAGGATGCTGCGAGCACTCCCCGGCGCAGGTTCGGCAGCAAAATCGTCCACAGCACGGTCATCCAGCCTGCGCCGAGCGTGCTCGCCGCTTCGCTGAGGGTCTTCACGGGGATCGCATCGAGGTTGCCCTGAATGGCGCGATAGGCATACGGCAGCACGGTGATGCCGTAGGCGAAGGCGAGAGTCCAAGTGGAGCCGCCGAGCACGTGCACAACCACCGAGTACACGGGGGCGAGACCGACGACGAGCACGATGGCGGGCACCGTGATGGGGATGATGCAAATGAATTCGAGAGTGCGCTTGAGGCGCGGAAACTGCATGTGCACGAGCACCATCGTTGGCAGCAACAGCGCGAGCACGATGCCAACGGTCACGGCCGCGAGCACGAGCGAGTTCTCGATCGCTTGGTAAAGACCGCGATAGGTGCGGGCACTGTCTTCACTGAAGAGGCCCGTCCAGTGGCTTGTCGTGTAGTCGCCTGCAAGACCGTTGCGGAAGGTGAACTCGATCATCGCGATTACGGGGATCAAGAAGATGCCGCCGATTATTCCCAGGATGAGTCGGCGCGCAAGAGTGCTGGGCTCGGCCCCAATGCGCACGGCTTGGTTGGCGGGCTTCGCTCGCGGGCTCAGCGGCGCGGCCACGTCGGCGCTCACTTTTGCCACCGCGAGGTGCGAGCCTGCAGCACCGAGTACGCCCACATGACGACGACCATGACCACGATCATCCCGAGCGCAAGAGCACCCGCCATGTTCTCGCGACCCAGCACGGTTTCGCTGACGAGCGCCGCGCGGATCTGGAGGGGAACGATTTGCGAGCCCTGGCTGATGAGCGCGGCGGCAGTAGCGAACGACGAGAAGGCGTTAGCGAAGAGCAGCAGCAGCGAGCCGAGGAACGCGGGGGCGAGCACCGGGGCGGCGATGTGACGCCAGTACGCGAAGCGAGTACCGCCGAGCGTTGCGCTGGCTTCGGCCCATTGCGGGCGCAGCGCGGTAAGGGCGGGCAGGAACGTGATCACCATGAGAGGAACCTGAAAGTAGACGTAGGGAAGGATGAGCCCGGGCACCTGATAGAGCCAGACGCCATCCGCAAAAATGTCGATGCCGAAGGTGTCACGCAGGATGACCGTGATGAGCCCCTGCACACCGATCGTCGCGATGAACGCGAAGGCGAGCATCACCCCGCCGAACTGGGCGAGCACGCTGGCCGCCGATTCGATGATCGTGCGCAGGAGTCCTCCGACCTTGGTTCCGAGCATCGCATAGCAAATGAGGGCACCAACGATGGCACCAATCACAGCGGTGATTCCCGAGAGCCAAAACGAGCTACCAAAGGTGGTGAGGATGGTCGGGGTAAACAGCCCTGTGATGTTGTCGAAGGTCAGCGAACCGTCGTCGGAGAAGAAGCCCGTGACCACCGCGAGGATAGTGGGCAGGGCGAGAAAGATGAGAACGTAGGCCGCAAACGGCGTTAGCCCCGCATAAGCGAGGCGACGACGCCGGTTTGACGGCTTGACCAGGGCCACCCGAGGATGGTGCCGAGCGGTGAGCTCGACACCATCCTGTTCGGGCGCTGGCGCGGTGGCTAGCGACACGATGTATTTAGCGAAAGGTGCGTGAGGGAATCAGCGTTAGCTGATTGCCGCAGCCCACTTTTCAGCAAGGATCGTTGCGTTTTCTTCAGCCTGCTCGGGGGTCGGGGTGACAAGTTCACCCTCGAGGGCGCCGAGAGCGTCGAGTGCTGCGGTGTCAACGGTTCCGGCATCCTGCAGAGCCTGAATCGTGACGGGGTACGCGCCACCGACGATGAAGAGGTTCTGCGCTTCGGGGCTGTAAAGGAATTCTTGCCACAGGCGAGCAGCGGCGGGGTGCGGGGCATCCTTGCTGACGGCCTGGTTGTAGAAGCTCGTGTAAACAGCGCCGGGAAGAGTCGTAACCTTCCAGCCGTCAACCGTTGCGGCGGCTGCGAGGTTGTTGTAGCTCCAGTCGAAGGCAACCTTGGTCTCGCCAGCAGCAATGGTTGCTCCCGTGACGTTCACCGGGATGAAGTTACCGGCGTCGTTGAGCTTCTCGAAGAACTCGATACCGGGCGTGAAGTCATCGAGGGTTCCACCGCTGTGAACCGTTGCGAGTCCGACAGCAGCGAAAGCTGCTCCAGCCTGCGTGGGGTCGCCATTCAGCGCAACAGCGCCGCGGTAGTCCGGCTTGAGCAGGTCATCGAGGCTCGTGGGCTCGGGAACCGAGTTGGAGTCATAGCCGATCGACATGCTGCCCGTGTAGTCGTTGACCCAGAGGCCGGTAGCTTCCTTGTTGCCCTCAGGAATTTCATCCCAGTTGGCAACCATGTAGGGAGCGAAGTAGTCGAGGCTGTCGAGCGTGACAGCGGTACCGAGGTCGAAGACGTCCGGTGCGGTGTCCTGTCCCTTGAGATTGTCAGCGGCGGCGATTTCTTCGGCGCTGGAAACATCGGGGTCAGCCGAGTTGACGACGATGTCGTACTTCTCTTCGAAGAGAGCCTTGATCTCCCCATAGTTTGCCCAGTTGTCAGGCAACGCAATGACATTGAGTTCGCCCTCAGCCTGCGCGGCTGCGATAAGAGCGTCCATTCCGCCGAAGTCTTCAACGGTGGTAGCGGTCGATGCGTCAACATCGCCAGCAGCTGCCTCAGTGGTGCTGCAACCACTGAGTGAGATCGCCGAAGCTGCAACGAGTGCAACAGCGGCGAGGGTGCGCTTAGTGAACAAGACTTCCTCCAACGACCGTCACGGCCGCCCGCGCTGTGAGCGGGCAGAGGGTACCGAAACGATCCGGAGTTGACGGTACGCAGCCGTGACTAGTGCTCCCTGTCATCCCGGTAAACGATCGATGAACGACACAAACACAATTGTTCGGCGGGGCTGTCCGTTGCGAGAGAGAATGGATGTCGCTGGCGCTCGGTAGAGTCGAGCCGTGGCTGATTCCCTCTCTGCAGCGCAAGCGCGCCGAGTGCTGCTCGCCGCCCAAGGCTTTGGGCGCGGCACCGCGAGTGCAGCCAACCCCGCAGGAACGCGACAGCTCAACCTGCTCTTTGACCGCATCCGGCTGCTGCAACTCGACTCGGTCAACGTGTTCGAGCGCAGTCACTACCAGCCCGTGTTTGCTCGACTTGGACACTACGACAAAGCGGCGCTCGATGCCCTGACGTTCCGCAAACCGACACCGCGCAGCCCCGGTCGCTACGTCGAATACTGGGCCCACGAGGCCGCGCTCATTCCGCTCGAGTCCTGGCCACTGTGGCGCTGGAAGATGGATGCGCTGCGCGAACGCGATTCCGACCGCTACGAATGGGTGCGCAACAACCAAACCATGCTGCAGTGGTTGCGCGAAGAACTCGCCACCACCGGTCCCGTCACCGCGCGCGAGATCGAGCACGACGCGAACCGTCGCACCGGACCCTGGTGGGGCTGGTCCGACGTGAAGCAAGGCCTCGAAATGCTGTTCCGCTGGGGCGAAGTCGTCAGCGCCGGCCGCACCCGCTTCGAACGTACCTACGCCCTAACCGAGCACATCGTCCCCGCCGAATTGCGCGAGCGTGAAGTAAGCCGCGCCGACGCGCACCGAGCCCTGATTGCGGAATCCGCACAGGCGCTCGGAGTTGGCACGGCATCCGACCTTGCCGACTACTTTCGTCTCAAAAACATCGACGTGCGCCCGGCCATCGCTGAGCTAACGGATGCCGGCGAACTTGTTCCCGTGACGGTGCGCGGCTGGGACCAGCCCGCCTGGCTGCACCGGGATGCCCGCATCCCCCGCCGCATCGAGCACGTCGCGCTGCTCTCGCCCTTCGACCCCGTCGTGTGGGATCGCAAACGCGCCGAGCGCATGTTTGGGTTTCACTATCGCATCGAGATTTACACCCCCGAACCCCAACGCCAGTTCGGCTACTACTCACTGCCCGTGCTGGTGGATGACGCGCTCGTCGGCCGCATCGACCTCAAGACCGATCGCCAAGCGGGCGTCCTTCGTGTGCAATCCGCGTGGCACGAAGATGGACTCGATGCGCTGCCCGGAGGCACCGGCGCACTAGCGGAACGCATCGTGCCCACCCTGCGCGAGATCGCACACTGGCAGGGCATGGGCGAGATCGCGGTGACCGGCCGCGGCACCCTCTCCCCTGCCATCGAGGCAGAGTTGCAGCGCTAGCTAGAAGCCGCCGCCGATCTTGCCCAGTCGAGCAACGCGCTCAGCGAGCGGAGGGTGGGTGCTGAAGAGACGGTCCATGATGCCCGGCTTCGTCGGATCCGAAATCCACATGTGCGCCATCGTGGAGTTCTGCTTCTTCATTGGTCGGCTGTAATCCGACAGCTTCTGCAAAGCGCTAGCCAGAGCATCCGGGTGACGCGTCGTCAAAGCGCCAGTAGCGTCCGCAAGATATTCGCGCTGACGCGAAATCGACGCCTGCACCGCCGCAGCCACGAGAGGCGAAATCACAAGAGCCGCCAAACCAACCACAATCATGATCGGGTTCGAGTTGTTGTTATTGCCTCGGCCACCGAAGAGGGTGAAGCGCAGTGCAATGTCTGAGATGAAACCGACAGCGACAACAAGGCCGAAGACGATCATCGATACCCGGATGTCGTAGTTCTGCACGTGACCCATCTCATGGGCCATCACACCCTCAAGCTCAGAATCGTCAAGCAAATCGAGGATGCCGGTCGTTGCCGCAACAGCAGCATGCTCCGGGTCGCGTCCGGTAGCAAACGCGTTCGGCGCCGGGTCGTTGACGATATAGACCTTGGGCATCGGCGTACCCGTCGTGATCGACAGATTCTCGACGATCCGGTACAACCGTGGGTTGTCGGCTTTCTGAATCTCGATCGCGCCACTCATCGCCAACGCCTGCTTTGACGCCGCGAAGTACTGAATCAGCGTGAACGCGCCGGCACCAATGATGGTGCCAATCGTGACCGTCAATGGATCGCCACCCATTAGGAAGCTCAGCGCAAAGCCGAGGAACCCAATAAGGATGACGAACAGGATGATGATCAGAACGGTGTTGCGCTTGTTTTTCGCTATGGCGCGATACATCTAAACTTCCTGGTCACGCAAGGTAGTAAGAAACGAATTAGAACTGAACGCGGGGAGGCTCAGCGATGGAGGCGGCATCCGCAACCTCGAAGAAGTCGCGCTCGTGGAAACCAAGGTTGCGCGCGAACAACGTGTTCGGGAAGATCTTGATCTTGGTGTTGAGTTCGCGCACACCGCCGTTGTAGAAGCGACGGCTGGCCTGAATCTTGTCCTCGGTGTCAACCAGTTCGCCCTGAAGCTGGAGGAAGTTCTGGCTGGCCTGCAGCTGCGGGTACGCCTCAGCAACCGCGAAGATGCTCTTCAGCGCAGACTGCATGTGGTTCTCGGCGGCAGCAGCATCCACCGGGCCCTGAGCGTTCAGAGTCTCAGCGCGAGCCTTCGTGACCGCCTCGAAGACACCCTTTTCGTGAGCCGCGTAGCCCTTGACCGCCTCGATGAGGTTCGGCAGCAAGTCAGCACGACGCTTCAACTGCACCGTGATGTCGCTCCACGCCTCATCAACGCGAACGTTGAGAGTCACCAGCGAGTTATACGTCGACCAGAGGTAGATACCAACGATGACGACGAGCAGAACAATGACGCCAAGTACGATCAGGAATTCCATGACTCAACTATAGGGCGCGCTGCTGTGCCTCCACCGAGAAAAATGGCGACAACTGGCCCCCAATCACGGGCGGAACGACTATTTGCTCGGCTTCTTACCAGTGATCCTCGACGTGACAAACTTGCCGAGAAACGGAGAACGCAACAACGCCAAGGAAGCGCGACGAGCCCACAGCTGAACGCGGGTGTGCGGCAGGAAGCCACTCGCGGCACGACGCCCGGCGGCCTGCTTCTCGAGAACGACCGGCATCCATTCGTCTTCATATTCAGCGAAGGCGGCACTGATTTCGACCCCGCTCGTGATTTTCTCCACGAGCAGCACTCCCCCAGCAATCGCCAACGAAGCCCCCTGGCCGGCAAGCAGCGACACTGCTTGGCAGGCATCGCCCGCGAAGACAACACGGCCGCGACTCCACACCGGCAACTCCACCTGGGCGACCTGGTCGTAGTACACGTGCTCCGCATCGGGGCACTTCTCAATGGCCTCAGCGATGTCATCGCCCATCCCTTGATAGGCATCGCGAATGGCCTGCTGGGGGTCAGCCGGAAGAACAGTATCGGCGACCCGGTGCGCCGCAAAAAGCGCCACTGTGCCATTGCGCAGACCATAGAGGCCAACCATGCGATCCAGCTCATCGCTAGAAACCAAGGCGTCACCCAATTTTTTGTGAAGCCGCGGAGAGTCAAAGGTATAGGCGCACGTGTGCATCCCCAGCTGCCGATCGAACGCCGTCGAATGGCCGAACACGTCGTGGCGCACCGCCGAGTGGATGCCATCAGCTGCCACCACAATGTCGCCAGAGATACGAGACCCATCAGCCAGCACAGCCGTGACATAGTCCGTGCGATCTTCAACAGAGACGACGGCGCTACCAAAGCGCGCATCGACACTCTCCGGAAGCACGTCGAACAGCACCTGCTCAAGATCTTGACGCATCAAACTCATGAGTTTGCCGCCCTCATTAGCCGCCACAATTCCGTAATCGATCGCTTGGCTTCGACCATTGGGCCGAACAAAACGCGCCTCGCTGATCGGGTAGTGCAGTTCACGTAACCGGTCGATGATGCCGATCTTCTCTGCCGCGTCATAGCCGGGGCCAAAGAAATCAATCATGTAACCCTGAGTGCGACGTTCAGGCGCAGCCTCGAGGAGAGTCACCTCCCAGCCCTTGGTCGCCAACTGTCCAGCGACCGTAAGCCCCGCAATTCCTGCTCCACACACAATGGCTTTGATAATCGCGCCCTCTCATTACTGCCCTAAACCCTGACGCAAATAATCGTTCGTAAACACGCGACCGGGATCGAGCCGGTCACGAATCGTCAGGAACTCATTGAAACCCGGATACACGTCCCGCAACGACTCGGCATGCCGGTTATGAAGCTTTCCCCAGTGTGGCCGACCATCATGCGCCACCATAATCGCCTCAACCTCACGGAAATATTCTGTGGGATCTTCGCGCCAATACCGGTGAACCGCGACATATCCGGTGGCGCGCCCGGACGCGGTCGACAGCAGCAGAGAGTCCGCAGCCGCCGAACGCACCTCGATCGGGAAGGAAACTTTCCACCGCCTGTCAGTGATCAATTTTTGGATGGCGCGAACGGCATCCGAAACAGCATCGATGGGGAGGGCATATTCCATTTCGCGAAAGCGCACGGTGCGATCGGTGACGAAGACACTGCTCGACACGTCGGTGAATTCGCGATTGCCCGAGAGCTTCACCGCAAGACGATTGATGGGCGGGATGATCGCGGGCGCGCGGCGACCCGCGGCACAGATGGCGCGGAAGACGCCATTGGCCATGAACTCGTCATCGAACCAACTCGAGAACTTGGTGAGCGGATGCCGCGGCGCATCCCCGGCGAGGCGCGTGTTGCTCTTGGTGAGTGCCGTATCCGTGTGCGGCCACACGTAGAACTCAAAGTGATCGGTTTCGGCGCTGCGTTGTAGCCACTCCTGCAGGACGGTGTCAGCGGGTTCTGGCCGCTCAATGGCATGCAAGAGAAAGGTGGGAACGCATTCGATCGTGACATCAACGAGGATGCCGAGGGCACCGAGTCCCAGCGCTACCGCCGGGAGAAGTTCGGCGTTCTCTGTCGCGCTGATGCGCAGCACTTCGCCCGCCGCCGTGACGAGGGTGACGCCGCGCACTTGGGTGGCGATGCCGCCGAATCTTGCGCCGGTGCCGTGGGTCCCGGTCGAGATTGCACCCGCAATGGTCTGGCGGTCGATGTCGCCCATGTTGGTCAGCGCGAGACCGAGGGGTTCGAGCAGCCCGGGCAGCTGGTACAGGTTGGTGCCGGCCCCGAGAGTGACGTGGGTGCCCTCTACCGCGATCAGACCCTCGAGAGCACTGAGATCGAGGTGCACGCCGTCAGTTGCGGCAATTGACGTGAAACTGTGGCCTGCACCCCATGCTTTGACGGTGAGGCCGTGGTCGCGCGCGAAGTTGACGGTTGCAGCGACCTCCTCGACGCAGGCCGGTTGTGCCAGGAACTCGGGGTGCGCGCTCTCTGAGCGCCCCCAATTGCGCCACTCCGTTCCCGGGCCAAGAGCCGGGGGAAGAGCCGGAGTCTGCGCGGTCGCGCTCACAGAAACGCCTTGCCTTCGCCACGATACGTCGGCACAGTCTCGATAATGCGGCCGTCCTCGACCACGGCAAACTCATTCAGGTGCTCCGACAGCTCGCCCGCTTTGGTGTGCCGAAACCAGACACGGTCTCCGATGTTGAGCGCTTCAGCGCCGGGACCAGTGAGTGGTGACTGCACCTCGCCCGCGCCCTCGCGCGGTAAATACTTGAGGCCAACGGGCCAGGTTGGCTGGGGCATCCGATCGGGGCTGGGATCGCCGGAAGCAATCCAACCGCCACCGTGAACTGTGGCGATGTGGGGCGAAAATTTGCGGTCGACGGAGAGCGCGAACGCGGCAGCCGGGGCCGGAGTGAAGTGGCTGTACTGGTCGAAAAGGTGCGGTCCGAACAGCCCGCTGCCGGCCGCCAGTTCCGTCACAGACGGATCGTTGGCTGTGGATTCGAGCGAGCCTGTTCCCCCGCCGTTCACGAACTCAAGCTCAGCGATCTCGCGCACCGAAGCCACAATTTCGCCACGGCGCTCGCGCAGCTCCGTCGCCGAAGAGCGCTGCACAGCATCGAGCACACGACCATAGACCGGCTTGCCCGGCGGACGATTGCCCACCCCCGCAATCTGCGCCTCATAGGCCATCACGCCAACAAGAGTAAAGCCATCACGATCAACGACCGTGCTTGCCAAAGTGCGCGCCTGAGCCGCTGAATGCACCGGCGAGCGGTGCGCACCAACATGCCCGAGCAGAGGCGAATGCCACGACGCATCCACATCAATGCAGACCCGGATCGTTTCGCGGTGTTGGGGCGAGAGCACCGAATCAACAAAGTCGAGGTGCTCGACCGAATCAATCATGATCGTGACACGTTCGGCGAGCGCCGGGCTGGTTCCGAGCGCGGCAATCGCAGCGCGGTCCACCGAGGGATAGCCGACCACCACATCATCAATCGAGTCAGCAAGCCAGAGCGCCTCGGCAAGGGTATAGGCGAGAATACCGCGGTAGTCATCGAGGGCGAGTACAGCATCCATTACTTCGCGAACCCGAATTGACTTGCTCGCAACCCGAATGGGGAGACCGGATGCCCGCCTCACGAGATCGGCGGCATTGTGCGAGAGCGCATCGAGCGAAAGCACCCCATAGGGAGTGTCGAGGGCTGCAGTGGCTTCGCTGAGTTGCTGCCAGTACTGCTCGGGAGTGTGCCAGGGGCTTGCGGGGGTGCTGAGCAGCTTCACAAAGTTCCTTCGGGTGCACGGCGATGAGCATCGAAACGCTGGTGAGCCCGGGTGCGGCTTCAGCGCCTTGGTTGCTCAACTTTCTCAGAACGCGGTGTCAAGCACAACGATGGCGACCCATTGCTGAGCCGCACCACGGCGAACCTCTACGCGCCAAGTTGCCCGACCGCGTGGGCAATCACGAGCGCCAACATGATGAACGCGCCCAACGATTGAACGAGCAATAACAGCTTGACGCGTGGAGACAAGGGCACTGCCGCTCCCGGGCTGAACGCCATCGAGCCGATCGCTGACTCATAGAGGTAGTCAGTGAAAGATGGGGTCCAGCCAATTACTGCAGATGATCGACCCTTCACTTCGTCGATGGCATCGTGGTCTTCATCCTGAGCAAACCGGAAGTCGGCCAGAGGAAGTTCGGACCGATCACTGGTGTGACGTGTTACCGGGCCGCCCCGATCCAGTTCCCAGTACACGAGCGCAAACGCAATCATGTTCGTGAGCCACACCTGCGTCGCGGCCAACAGCATCGATGGGCCATCTTTGCTCCCCGTAGTGATGAGAACGACCACAACGAAGACGAGAGCAGCCACGTTAGCGATTGCCAGCACAAGAGCGAGACCGACCGAAAGTGCACGTGACCACGACGTCTGCTTGACGAGACGCACCGGATTGAGTGCAATCACCGGAATCAGCATCACAAGTCCGAGAGCGACAACGAGGATCCGAACCGACAGCGGCATGATCGCGGTGGGGAGAAGCGCATAGCTTGCTAAGACAACGAGCACTCCCGCTGCGGCCGGCCACCGATGTTCGCCGCGTGCGTGCCGCTTGATGAGCTTGTCTTGCTGAGCATCAACATCAGCTTCGTCGTGGGATTTCTTGGGCACAGCTCATTATTGCTCTCGTCTTGACGAATTGCGTGTGGTGACTTTAGGTAAAGGCATGACTTTTGCAAACGTAGGAACTCTTGGTGTGAAACCTGGCCACCGCGACGAGGTTGTGGCGATTCTCACGCGCCGCAGCACCGACCTCGATGGGGCCGGATGCCTCAGCTATGAGGTTGGCGTGAGCGACGAGCATCCCGACACTGTGTTCGTTTCTGAGCTCTGGGAATCGGCCGAGGCCCACCAGCTCTCGCTTCAGCTAGCGAGCGTGCAGGCCGCGATCAAGGAAGCAATGCCGCTGCTCAACGGCCAGCTGGGCGGCAACCGTTTCGAGGTCGTCGGGTCGCCGCTGCGCGACTAGTGCTTGCGATGGGTTTCACGGGTGAAACCGGGAAGCCCGGCGTTCTTGCGCATGATGCGCCAGATTAGCCACGCGAGAAGACCGATTATCGGAAACAGGATGAGGGCGGCAATCCAGAGTGCGGTCATCCACGGAAAAGCGGTGGGATCTCGCACGGTGACCACGATCGCCCAAATCGTAACGATATAGAACGCGATCAACGCGAGTACTAATACGAGCTGTAGACCGTTGAATTCAGCCATGATGTTCCTCCTTGGCGAAACCCTGATGCTGGCTTTGCCCTGAGAGTACTCCCGCCGTGGCGACTATGCCATGCGACGCTCAGGGAAAAGCCACCGCACGAGCAAATAGCCGAGAGCAGCCCCCACGAGTTGGGCCGCGATAAAGCCGGGAGCGGACGTGGGCGCGATTCCCGCAAAAGTGTCGCTGAACATGCGGCCGATGGTGATGGCGGGGTTGGCGAAACTGGTGGAGCTCGTGAAGAAATAGGCACCGCCGATGTACGTTCCAACAGCGATGGGAGCCAAGCTTGCGCGACCGGTGCGCACGAGGGCGAAGATCACGACGATGAGTCCGGCGGTTGCTACGACCTCGCTGAGAAAGTGTCCCGGAGTGAGGCGCACGGTGGTGCTGAACGTGACGGCGGACTGCCCGAACATGAGGTTGGCGAGAATAGCGCCGCCGATGCATCCGACAATTTGGGTGGGAATGTAGAAGGCGGTGTCGCGCCACGAGCGCAGCCCGCTGAGCGAGTCGACGATCGAGACGACCGGGTTGAAGTGGGCGCCGCTGACGGTCATGAAGACGAGGATGAGCACGCCAAGACCGAATGCGGTGGCGAGAGCATTCTCGAGAAGTTGTAGGCCAGTGTCGCCCGGTGACAGCTGTTGGGCGGCAATACCGGAACCGATGACGACGGCGGCAAGGCCGGCGCTGCCCACAAATTCTGCGGTGAGGCGGCGGGCGAGGGCAAGGCTGCGGGGCGCGGTCATTCCGCGATCATACCTAAACATTGATAACTGTCTATGAATCCGTCTCTGACGTTTAGACTGCTGTCTATGTCAGCGACCGGATCCAGTTCGACCGAGCGTGCAATCGCCGAGCGAATCGCTCACAGCATGCGGGCGATCGCCGACCCGACACGAGTGCAGATCTTGCGCCTGCTGATGGATACTCCGGATGGCCGTCGTGGGGTCACCGATCTCGCCGCCCGTCTCGGACTCACGCAGCCAACCGTGAGCCACCATGTGCGCATCATGGCCAACGATGGCATCCTGCAGAGCGTCCAAGAGGGGCGCCAGGTCTGGTATTCACTCGTACAGTCTCGCCTGAGTGACGTCTTTGATTTTGTGCAACGCTCGCCCGCCGATGCGTCCGCCGCCACCGTTGATTCCCCCGTGCTCGCCCGAATCTCCGACGATCTCGCCCTCCGCTTTGCTGGTGTCTTCTCGCGCGAAACAATCGCCGAATACGTGGCGAGTAGCTATGAACTTTTGCGCCGGGGTTCCCCGCGCGATCGCCATTTGTCGTCGCACACCTCACGATTCGCCGCCGATCGCTTGGGCTCCCTTGCTGATGCGAATGCCGCTGCGGTAACGAATAACGCAGCGGTGACGGATGCCGCAGCATCCGATTCCCCCACCAGCGTGCTGTTCGTGTGCGTGCAGAATGCGGGTCGCTCACAATTGGCGTCCGCGATTTTGCGCGCTCTTGCCGGAGACCGCGTGCGTGTCTTGACTGCCGGCTCGCAGCCCACCGAAACCATTAACCCCAAGATTGTGGCGGCTCTCGACGAGATTGGCGTTTCGATCGATGGCGAGTATCCGAAACCTCTCACTGATGAGGTTGTGCGGGGTGCGGACGTCGTAGTCACGATGGGCTGTGGCGATGCGTGCCCGATTTACTCTGGCCGCCGCTACCTCGATTGGGAGCTTCCCGACCCTGCCGACATGGCGATGGATGGCGTGCGTGCCGTGCGCGATGACATCGATCGTCGGGTGCGTGAACTCTTGCAGTCGCTGCCCCGGTGAACGCTGAGTGAACTAGTTGCTCGCGCCGGGGCCACCCCTCGCGCAATCCATAGACAATCATCTATGCTTTAGAAATGACCACCGAGACTGCCACCGCCGCTTCCGAGATCCGCAAGCCTGTTGTACTTTTTGTCTGCATACATAACGCTGGGCGTTCGCAAATGGCCGCCGGCTACATGACCGCCCTGTCGAACGGCGCCGTCGAGGTGCGCTCGGGCGGTTCTGAGCCCGGCAACGAGATCAACCCGACCGCAATCTTGGCGATGGCAGAAGAAGGCATCGACATCTCGCAGGCGGTTCCCCAACTCATGACAACAGACCAGGTTCAAGCCTCGGATGTTGTCATCACGATGGGCTGCGGTGACGTCTGCCCGATCTTCCCCGGCAAGCGCTACGAGGACTGGGAGCTCGTCGACCCTCGCGGCAAGGGCCTCGATGAAGTGCGCCCGATTCGCGATGACATCAAGGCGCGCATCCAGAAGCTTCTCGCGGAGATTCTGCCCGCCTAAGTGAATCCAGATCTAACGCATGAAGGCGGCCGCAATGCGACCGCCTTCATGCGTTAAGCGTTCACTTACCTGCCGATTGCACGGCCAGCGAACGCGATTAAACACTGTGCCCCGACAGGGACTCGAACCCTGACTGTGATGATTTTAAGTCATCTGCCTCTGCCAATTGGGCTATCGGGGCACGCCCCACGCAGTGCGTGGGGCTCAGCAAATACTACTTGGGGCGTGAGGCGAATTCTTCGAATGCGCGGCGCGGTTCTACGCGTGCCTCGATCGAAATGGTGTCGCGACCCCAGAAGAAGTTCGTGATCCAGTTGCTGAAGACACGAGCCTTACGCTCGAACATCGGCATCGCCATGCCGTGGTATCCGCGGTGCATGAACCACGCCGGGAAGCCCTTGACCGCGATTTTGCCGGACTGGAAGACACCGTGGTAGAGGCCGAGACCGGCAACTGCACCCTGGTTCTTGTGGAAGTAGTCCTTGGTGCCTTCGCCACGAAGCGAGGCGACGATGTTCTTGGCCATGAGCTTGGCCTGGCGAACAGCGTGCTGAGCGTTCGGAACGCAGAAGCCGCCAACGCCACCACCGGTGAGGTCAGGAACAGCACACACATCGCCAGCACCCCAAGCACCCTCGACAACGCCGTCGTCGTTGATAACACGGAGGTCGGCCTGCACGCGGATGCGTCCACGCTCTTCAATGGGGAGATCAGTGCTCCGCACAACCGGGTTGGCCATCACGCCAGCAGTCCACACGATGGTGTCTGACTCGAAGCTTTCGCCCGTCGACAACTCAACGACGCCGCCGACAGCAGACTTCAGCTGGGTGTCGAGGTGAATCTTGGCTCCACGCTCGTCAAGGTTCTTGATAACCCACTTGCTGGTCTCCAACGAAACCTCGGGCATGATGCGGCCCATGGCTTCGATGAGGTGGAAGTGAGTGTCTTCGAAGTTGAGGCTCGGGTAGAGCGGCAGCAGCGATGACGCCAGGCTCCGCATTTCGCCGAAGGCTTCAATACCGGCGAAGCCGCCACCGACAACAACGAACGTCAGCAGACGGTCGCGCTCAGGACCAGCTGGCAGGTTCGATGCCTTGTCGAAGTTGGTGAGAAGACGGTCACGAACAGCAACAGCCTCTTCAATCGTCTTCATGCCAATTGCTTCGTCAGCAACACCCGGAATCGGGAACGTGCGCGACACAGCACCGGCGGTGACGACGACGAGGTCGTAATCCATCTCCCACGAGTCACCAACCTCTGGCTGAATCGTTGCCGTCTTTGTGGCGTGGTTGATTCCGGAGACCTTCGCCGTGACGACCTTGGTGGTCTTCAGGTGGCGACGGTGAGGAACAACCGCGTGGCGAGGCTCGATGGAGCCTGCAGCAACCTCAGGCAAGAAAGGCTGGTAGGTCATGTAAGGAAGAGGGTCAACCATGGTGACCTCTGCTTCACCGCGACGCAGCCACTTTTCGAGCTTACGAGCAGTGTAAAAACCGGCGTAGCCGCCGCCGACAATCAAGATTTTTGGCACGAGTCAGAGTCTCCTAAAAGGGGCAAGTTCGCCACCAAACCTACTCTGTCTCGCGCGTACTCCTAAACCGACGCCAGAACGCAAGGCCCCAGACAGCGAAAATTGTCAGAAAAATGCCATAAACAGCAAGTGGTACCCCCACATTGCGAAGCATGCTCACTGTTGGGAGCAGTGTTCCGAGCGGGCTAACCGGGCCAGCGGCATCCGGAACACCATCAGTTTCGGGCGCTGGGGCGGGGGTAGAACTCGAGCTCGGAAGCGGCACAGGGATCGACTCTGCACGACGATAAATAGTGATCCACTCGGCCAGGCTGCCCATGGGATTCGCATTGACCAACGGCACGGAAGCCTTCACAGCAGCTTCAGCATCTATCAGCCCGAAACCGTAGATCGCATCGGTGCCAGGCGCACCAGTGTCATGCGCGGTCTTCACAATGCGATTGATGACGTTGGCAGCATCAAGTTCAGGATGCGCGGCTCGCACAAGCGCCACGATGCCCGCCACGATCGGAGTTGCCCCACTGGTTCCGTTCCACAGCACGTGCGAACCGCCAGGAGCAACACCCACGAGATCTTCACTTGGCGCCGCAACACCAATGGTGATGCCCTGAGTGGAAGCGTTGAAGCTCGCCACACCGTTCACGTCGACACCGGCGACCGTCAGAACACCCGGCATCGTGGCCGGGGCGCCAACCGACGTTGTTCCACTGCCACGGTTTCCCGCCGCCGCCACAACGACAACATTGTTATCCATGGCGTAGAGGAATGCGCTGTCCCAGCTCAGAGGCCAATCCAAGGTTTCGCGAGTGAGCGACAGGTTGATGACATCCGCGCCCTGATCAACGGCGTAACGCACGGCTTGAGCAATCTGGTCATCCGAACTGATCGGTCCACCAGTGAAGCCTATCGAGATCGCCAAAATATTGGCTTCGGGTGCAGCGCCAAGCACACCGGAATCGGTGCCTGTGCCACGACCGGCAGCCAGCGACGCCACGAGAGTGCCATGGGCGGGGTTCTCGTCACCGACCGGAGTCTGCCCATTGGGCGATCCCTTGCCAGAAAAATCTGTTCCGCCGGTAACCGCACCGACAAGCTCTTGCACACTGCCATCGACGCCGGTGTCGATCACGGCGATAGTTACCCCGGCACCCTTGGTGACTTGCCACGCAGCCTCGATGCCGTACTCCTGCAGCCAGTACTCCTGATCACGAACCGCATCCGCGTAGGCAGGCGTAGCAACCAGCAGCGAGGCCACACTCGCCATCAGAACTGCGCCAGCCGCCCACCGCTTCATGGGCCGCTCTCCCCCGCCGCGTTCGCTGAAGCAACATTGGCAGAGTCGGCGTCGGCCTCGGCGACTGAATAGTCGGGGCACTGGCATACCGTCGGGGTCCACGACGCACGCTCAAGGGCGATGTCGCCAATGGGGTTCACTCCGGGGCCGGCGGCGAGCGAATGCCCGACCAAGGCGTGCAAGCACTTGACTCGAGTGGGCATGCCGCCAGCAGAAACACCGGCAAGCTCTGCAACGACCTCGATGCCATCGCGATCAGCAATGTAGGCGTCATGCGCTGCTTGATATTGCTCAGCGATTTCGCCCTCAAGCATTGCTGCAAGTTCTGGCATGTGCCCTTCGGCTTCCAGCGTCGACACGGATGCCGTCGCCGCCGGGTGGCACAGGTAATAGATGGTGGGAAACGGCGTTCCATCGCTCAAGCGCGGCTTGGTCGAAACCACGGTTGGCGCGCCACACACGCAGCGGGCGGCAATGCCGATCACGTCACGGGCGGGGCGACCTAGTTGGAGCGACACAATGCGCACATCTTCATCGCTGACGGTGTCAAACGGTGGGGTGGTCATTGCGTTGGTCCTTCAATCACGGGGGCGGTCAGCTTGTCTGGCGCATCTTCAGTGAGACCAGCAGTGTAGATGGATGACACGAGAGTCGTCACCCAATCAATTTTGGTGGTCTGGATGCTCGTGCTCACGGGCACGCCGTCGTTGGTGGTTACATCGGCGGCGTCGCCGGTAACCAGGTAGCTCACTTCGCCGGGATAGACGTAGTACAGCCGGTCACGGGCTTGCGACTCGATGTAGGCGCGATCGTTCCATCTGGCGGCATTCTCGGTGAGGTCGTCAACAGATTCTTGGGCCTCATCCACTTCTGTCTGCAACTGCGCGATGGTTTGCTGTTGTTCGATCAGGATGCGCAGGTTGGGCGCAAGAACGATCACGGCGAGTATGAGCAAACCGAGCATGAGCACGGTGAAGCCCGAGAAGCGGATCGTGCGCAACCAGTGTTCTGGCGCGCTCTCCTCGGGCAGCGTCACCGCTACCTTTTTTGCTCGTACTCGCCTAGCCATGCGTTCGATGCTAGACGACGCTGACGGGCGCTAGCCGACGAACCGCGGGAACGCGGAACGGCCGGCGTAAACTGCGGCATCGCCGAGCTCTTCTTCGATGCGCAGAAGCTGGTTGTACTTAGCTACGCGCTCGGATCGAGCCGGTGCACCAGTCTTGATCTGACCGGTGTTGAGCGCGACAGCGAGGTCAGCAATGGTGGTGTCTTCTGTCTCACCGGAACGGTGCGACATGACGGCCGTGTAGCCGCTGCGCTGTGCGAGAGAAACAGCGTCGAGGGTTTCGGTGAGCGAACCGATCTGGTTCACCTTCACGAGGATCGAATTCGCCGTTGCGAGCTCGATTCCCTTAGCGAGACGCTTGGGGTTGGTGACGAACAGGTCGTCTCCGACGATCTGAGTCTTGGCACCGATCTCGGTGGTGAGCTGAGCCCAGCCCTCCCAGTCATCTTCGTCAAGCGGGTCTTCGATCGATACGAGCGGGTACGCAGCAACGAGTTCCGCGTAGTACGCGCTCATGTCGCCTGCCGACTTCGAGGTTCCTTCAAAGGTGTAAACACCATCTTTGTAGAACTCGGTGGCGGCAACGTCAAGACCAACAGCAATGTCCTTGCCAGGCGTGAAGCCGGCCTTCTCGATGGCTTCCATGAGCAGGTCAAGAGCCGCGCGGTTGCTGGAGAGGTCGGGGGCGAAGCCACCCTCGTCTCCGAGGCCGGTGCTGAGGCCCTTGCTCTTGAGCAAGCCCTTGAGCACGTGGTAGGTCTCTACGCCCCAACGGAGGCCCTCGCTGAAGGTGTCTGCACCGTGCGGGAGGATCATGAACTCTTGAATGTCGACGTTGCTGTCGGCGTGCGATCCACCGTTAATGACGTTCATCATCGGCACGGGAAGCACGTGGGCGTTTGGTCCGCCGAGGTAGCGGAAGAGGGGAAGGTCTGCAGAATCCGCAGCAGCCTTGGCAACAGCAAGCGAGACACCGAGGATCGCGTTGGCGCCCAGGTTCTTCTTGTTCTCGGTGCCATCAACGGCAATGAGCTCAGCATCAACGAGACGCTGGTCGGAGGCGTCGAGGCCTTCAATGGCGGGGCCGAGGTCGTCGATTACGGCGTCAACAGCTTTCTGCACACCCTTGCCGAGGTAACGGTCTTTGTCACCGTCGCGAAGCTCGTAAGCCTCAAACGCACCGGTGGATGCTCCCGAAGGAACTGCGGCGCGAGAAACCACACCGTCGTCGAGCAAAACTTCGACCTCAACGGTCGGGTTGCCCCGAGAGTCAAGAATTTCACGGGCGCCAACTGCTTCGATCAAGGCCACAGGGGATCTCCTTCAAGAAAGATTGTTTGGACTAGTAGTGGTGGATGTCCGGGGGAAAGCCTACTCCGAGCCAGCGATCGATGCCGACTCAGCAGGTAACTCTGAGTCTCGCGGTGCTGGAGCGCGAAACTGTCCTGTCGCCAACAAAACGATGACAAGGACCAGAGGAACGAGCCATCCAGTCCAACCCAAAATTGTTGCCTCGAGCGGGCTAAATACCTCGCCAGCCATGACAAACACCAACGAGAACCCTGCCGCCGCGTTAAAGGCGCCATGCGCGAGAGCTGCTGGCCACACAGACTCTGAGCGGATGCGCAGCCACGAGAACACCGCACCGATCACGATTGTCATGCCAACCATCGCGCTGAGCGCGAGCCACCCAGGCGCGTCGCCGTAGTTGTAGCCGAGCAGGATGAGGGGTGCGTGCCATAAGCCCCAAATAACACCCGAAATCAGAATCGCGGGCACAGCGCCCAATGTCAGCAGTTTGGGCAATAACCAGCCGCGCCATCCCAGCTCCTCGCCGAGCGCCGGAATCACGTTGATTACCGAACCAATGAGCACATTGATGAACTGTGCTGCGACAAGGAGAGCAATCGGCACGGGAAGCGGATCTTGCCCGAGAGCCTCGAGTTGGGCATCCACTGTCTCTTGGAAGCCCGAGAAGTTGACGAAGTCTGCCGGGTAGACGCCGAAGACCACACCGACGAGCAGCGCTGCGAGGATCAGCGCCGGAGGAACAACCAGTGCCACTGCCAAATACTTCAGAAAGCGCCCGACCGGTCGAACCGAGCCCAACCCGAGCGCACGGCGTCGCGAGCGACCGTCGGGGTGTTTTTCGACGAAGAAAACAACGACAAGAGCAGCGATAGCTGGCGTGAACATTATCGCCAACGCAAAGACAATAAAGATTGGACTCTCGAGGCCATCGCCGAACCACAGTGGCAGAGCAATAATCCACGACAGCCCGAAACTCAGCCCTAAGAAAATGGCAATCGGAGCGATCTTGCGCATCACAGCTTCCCCTCGACGTCGAAGTGCCGTTGCCTGCTAGCTACTGCGCGACGAGCGGCTTGAATTCAAGGCTAGCAACCGTTCCAGAATCCGCGCGGACGGCAGCGAAACTGGTGAAGCCGGCTTCGCGCAACTGTTCAAGCAATTGCGGCAGTTTTCGAGGGCGGACCTCGAGTCGCACGCGCTTACCCTCACGAATCAATTCGGCCTGCAAACGAACGAGCGTAGCCGGATCAACATCGGTGTCATAGACGAGAGCAATCTGGTCATCGCTAGCCGCATCATCCAACTCAACAAGATCGACAAGGCGCTCGAAACCGAGCGAGAAACCGACAGCGGGCACGTCGCTGCCCAAGAAACGACCGATCATTCCGTCGTAGCGACCTCCGCCCCCCAGCGAGTATCCGAGTGACGGGTGAGCCACCTCGAAGATCGCTCCCGTGTAATAGCCCATTCCTCGAACCAACCACGGATCGAACTCAATGAGCGCGCCAGAATCACCACGGCCAGCCTCTACCGCGTGGCCGATTGTTGCGAGCTCGGCGATCACTGTTTCATTCACGCCGGCGGGAAGTGCCGCCCGGATGGCGTCCGCCGTGAACTCAGGCTTCGATTCCGACTGCGGGCGCTGCAAGAATTCGGCGAGCGCGGCGACAGGGGCGTCAGGGAACGCACGCTCACGCAACTCGGCGACCACTCCATCCGGCCCTAACTTGTCGAGCTTGTCGACAGTGATGAGCACAGCTTCGTGCTCCTTGGCCGGAAATCCGAGCACGCTGAGCGCACTCGTGAGAAGGCGGCGGTCGTTGACTCGGATCGTGCACCCGGCAATGCCGAGGGCATCGAGCGTTGCCGCCGTGGCAGTGATCAGCTCGATCTCTGCACTCGCGCCAGGCTCGCCCATGATGTCGATGTCGCACTGCACGAACTGGCGGTAGCGGCCCTTCTGTGGCCGCTCCGCTCGCCAGACCGGCGCGATCTGAATTGCGCGGAACACCTTCGGCAGTTCGGCACGGTGGCTGGCATAAAACCGGGCGAGCGGCACGGTGAGGTCGAAGCGCAACCCCAAATCGGCAAGATCGAGCGCTTCGGATGCCGCCTGCAGCTTGTCTGCTGTGAGCCCCCGCTTCATGACGGCGAAGGCGAGCTTCTCGTTGTCTCCGCCCAAACCGGCGTGGAGCCGTGAACTGTCTTCCATCACGGGAGTTTCGATCTCGTCGAAACCGTGGGCTCGGTAGCTGCCACGAATCACACCGAGTACCCGCTCACGGCGAGCTTTATCTGCGGGAAGGAAGTCGCGCATGCCGCGAGGAGGATTAACAGTTGACGCCATGATTTCTATTCTCTCGCACGCGGCGAGGTTTCGTGGCTAGCGCGCGACTTCGCCGATTAGCGCTTCAACTCTTTGCCGATGGTGGCGCACCGCAGTCTCAAAGACGGCGGCGGATGCATCAATGTCCTCATTGAGCACGAGATCGAATTGCACCCCGTGGAAGGTGTTGATGAGCAACCGCGACTCGATTTCGGCGTGCTGGCGGTCAACGCCGAGCGCCACCAGCGCCCTGGTGCCGAGTTCAACCCACTGCATGAAGTAGTTGCGTGTGATGGAAAAATCGTCGCGATCGACGGCTTCGAACAGCCCTGCTTCGAATTCGAGACGTTGGCGATGCAAATTTTCTGGCAATTGGGTCCACTGCCAAGAAAGATACAGGCTAGAAAA
Source organism: Rhodoglobus sp. G.S.23 (assembly GCF_056675935.1). Lineage (NCBI taxonomy): Bacteria > Bacillati > Actinomycetota > Actinomycetes > Micrococcales > Microbacteriaceae > Rhodoglobus > Rhodoglobus sp. G.S.23. The sequence goes on along the minus strand of NZ_CM155237.1, from coordinate 781,978 downwards.
GTACTCTTCTAGCGTGCTTGCGGGCAGAGCAGATGCTTCTTCGGGGGTGACCCCGCGGGCATTAGCGCGAACGATCTCACGAATCAGTTCAGTTCGAGTGCCGAAATGGTAAACGAGCGTGAAAGTGCTCACGTCGAGAGCTTTCGCTAGAGAACGAAAAGTGAGACTAGACAGCGGCTTATCAACAAGAAAATAGAGTGCCTGTTGGATCAACGCTGGCTTGCGAGTCGGGTCGGGTGTGCGAGCCATGGTTATTAACATAACGGTTGTTTGCTTATCAAGTCGGCAACGGTTATGATTTCTCCTTGTGCCACCTGACTGTTAGTGACACCACAACTACTTGAATACCCCTCACCAGGGGCTTCTCCAACGCTGGATCGGTAGGCCGGGTAATCCCACCGATCCGCTAGCGCGCGATGCCTTCAATTAGATGATCGACGTGCGATCACATGTCTCATCTATTGGCATTGCGCCGGTGCCCTCTCTATTCGGGTTAGGGAGGGCACCACCCTTTTAATCTTCGTTTGACTCCAGCTCGTGCGCCTGAATCTCGTTACTCAAACCACGCACTGCCGTGCGCAACGCTCGCTCTGAATCGAGACCGTTGGCTTTGGCGGACGCAACAATCGCCAGCAATAGCGGACCAAGTTCGTCTTCTTCTGTGACGTTGATCGCGCCAGGAACCGTGGCATCCAGTAGTCCAACTTTGTGCGCGCGACCCAGCATCTTGTCTGCGAGAGCCAGCGCTGGCATTGCCATCGGGATGCCATCGACCGCGCTCGTGCGGTGCGGTTTTTCAGTCTTCTTGAGGTCATCCCACACAGCAATGACGTCGTCGGCAGTTTCTGCGGTTGTGTCGCCGAAAACGTGCGGATGACGACCAACCATTTTGGCGGTCATGTTCGCGGCAACATCTTCGAGCGTGAAACGCCCTTCTTCGGCAGCAATATCCGAATGGAAGAGAACCTGATAGAGCACATCCCCGAGCTCTTCCACCATGTCAGTCGGCTCGCCAGCCTCAATGGCTTCAACAAGTTCGTAGGTCTCTTCAACCAGATATTGAACGAGCGACTCGTGGGTTTGCTCGCGATCCCAGGCACAACCGCCCGGCGCCCGAAGCCTTTCCATGGTGCCGATCAGTTTTTCGAGTTCAGGGTGCGTGGTCGCAGGCTCGGTCATGCACCCATCTTCGCACTCTAGAAAATAAGCGAAGATCACGTACTGCTTGTGGGCATGTCCTGTCTTCGGCGACCTGCATGCGGCCGCACTATGGATTCCGTGGTTAAAGCGAACAAGCGATCTCTCCCCGCTACCGCTGCCACCCCTCAGCGATCAGCGGCTGGCCGATTGACCGGCGCAGTCATTCGCCTTTTCCGACCTCTGCTCAAAGTGAATCTGCTGGGCTACCGGATAGAAATCGCCAACGCCCTCTTTCCCGATGGCCCGGCTGCTGGCGAGGTCGCTGGTCCTGATCCGGTTCGGTTGCTCTTTATCGGCGATATCGCTGTTTCTAGTTACAACCTGCGGAATCATGGTCTCGGGCTTGCCTCACAAACGGCTCGCTATGTTGCACGAGACCACGGCATCGGATGCTCGTGGACGACGATCTCGGACACCGAGCTAACGATGACTCGCGCAGCCCGAGCGCTCGAGTCTGAGGCTCTGGACGTCGATGCCGTGATCGTCGTTGTTGGTCCACCCGATGTTTTGTTGGGAACTACCAGCGCCGAGTGGTCTCGCAGTCTGAAACAGATCACTGAGGCTGTACGTAACAGCACGAACCCTGACTGCCCGGTGATCGTCGCCGCAATCCCCCCTATGCACCGTTTTCGCGCTATGCCCATCTTCGTTCAGCGCATCCTCTCGCTGCAGGTCCAGCGACTCAACCGCGCCTCGGTCGCTGTGGCATCTTCACAGACCACATTGATCTACTCTCCTTTTCCCAGTCTCTCGGCACCCGGAGTGTTCATCGAAGATGCGTTCAATTGGCGCACCGTTCACAACCATTGGGGAAAGCAACTCGGTGCAGTGACGTCACGGGCGTTGAAGCCGGGCACGGCGCGCTCCTAGGTCTCATGCGAGAATCGTCGAGTGTTAGTCACGCGCAAACTTCTCAACAAGCTCGGCTTCACGACCGCAGCGGCCTTCACCGTCATCCTGGCAATCTCGGGGTGCACTGTTTCCTCAACGACCGTTACGCCCGCACCGGTCTCTACAAGTTCTGCCCCAGCGATTCCTTCCAACGCTTTCGCGGCGACCGTCAACTATGTGCACGATGGTGACACGCTTTACCTCGATGATGGAAGCACCGAACTCAAGGTGCGACTGATCGGAATTGACACCCCAGAGCTTGACAGCAAGCAAAACCCTGACGCGGGAGAATGCTACGGCGAAGAGGCCAGGGAGCTGCTCAGAGACTTTCTTCCCGAAGGCACTCCCGTGTGGGCGTCAGAAGATCGCGAACCGGAAGATCGTTACGGGCGCTCGCTGCTCTACGTCTATCTCGACGATGGAACCTTCGTGAATCTTGCCATGATCGAATTGGGGGCCGCCCAAGCACTCAAGGTGGGGCTCAATGACCGCTATTGGCCCGAGCTTCGCGCTGCCGAAGACGATGCGCGCTCGGCGGGACTCGGCATGTGGGGTCGTTGCTAGCGGTCGATTTCCCACTAGATTGGTCTGACCACTCACCACTGGGAGACTACTTGTGATTTGCATCGAAGCAATCAACTTGCACGTTACGGCCATCAAAACGCGGATTCCCTTTCGCTATGGAATCGCCGAGATGACCGCAGCCCCGCACGTGGTTGTCGAGGTGATCATCCGCTCCGATTCGCAGACCGCTCGCGGCCTCGCCTCAGAACACCTCCCTCCGAAGTGGTTCACCAAAGACCCCGACTCGCTCTTCGTTGATGACGTTGACGACCTCGTCGTCGCCATCGAGAGCGCTGCGGCACTCGCTCGAGGCACCGAAGCCGAAACATTGTTCGAGCTGTGGTGGTCGCTCCACCAACGCCACACGACCTGGGCCGCCGAGCACGACGTGCCGGGGCTCGTCGCCGGTCTCGGCACAAGCCTGATTGAGCGGGCCCTTATCGATGCAACCTGCCGCCTGCTTGATTTGCCGTTTTCCCGCGCGATCCACACCGAGACGTTCGGAATCGAGATCGGCCGCATTCACCCCGAGCTAGCCGGGCGTACTCTGGCAGAGTTCGTGCCCGCCGAACCCGCAGCAACGATGGCAATTCGTCACACCGTTGGGCTCTCGGATCCTCTCAGCGATGATGAAGTTCAGGATGATCCTGCCGACGGGTTGCCCGTCAGCCTGGTCGCCGTGCTCAAACATCACGGGGCAAAGTACCTGAAGATCAAGACGGCCGGCAACGCCAGCAACGATATTCCTCGCCTCAAGCGAATCGCCGCGCTCTGCGCCGAACTCGATATTGACGCGCAATGGACAATTGATGGCAACGAATCAATGCGCACGGCATCCGAGTTGCGGGCCTGGCTCGACGCCCTCACCGCTGATGCCGAAGTGGATAGCCTGCTGAGCGCAAAGCTCATTGCCATCGAGCAACCAATCCACCGTTCGCATGCTCTCGACGAGTCGAGCCGAGCTGACCTTCAGCATGTCGGCACGCGCTTTCTTGTCATCATTGACGAGTCGGACGACGCGCTCGACACCGTTCGACGCGCGATGGACCTTGGTTACGCTGGCGGCACCTACAAGGGCTGCAAAGGCGTCATCCGTGGTCTTGCCAACGCTGCGTTAGTGAACTCTCGCGCCCGACTGGATGCCTCAGGCCGGCCGTCAACGATCCTTACCGCCGAGGACCTCTCGACAGTGGCTCCACTCACCCTCAATCAAGATCTTGCCGTCGCTGCCACGATCGGGCTCACCCATATCGAGCGCAACGGTCATCACTACTGGGGAAAGGCAGCGCCCCTGACTGCGAGCATCGACCGCGAACTCACCTCTGCCCACCCCGACTCCTTCGCGCGCACTGGCGACGGGCCGGCCAGGCTCACCATCACTAACGGCGAAGTGCAGCTCGACACCATTCTGGCCGCGCCCTTTGGCTTGGCGCTCAACCTAGATGTGAGCACCCTTGAGCCGCTCACCGTTGAGACCGCGCGAAGGATTGCTGGTGCCTAAAACTCCGGGCGATCGTGCCAGCTTTACTGTTCTGCCCATTGCGAATGGGCAGGTCTATAACAGCGTTCTGCAACGACTCGTCACCCACCTAGAGACGCTGGAATCCGGCGACCGGTTGCCGTCGGAGCGTGCTCTTTCTGAGGAGTTTTCGGTGAGCCGCGTCTCGCTCCGCGAGGCACTGCGCTCGCTTGAGAGCATGGGGCGAATCGAGATCCGGCGAAACTCTGGCAGCTTCGTGCGCGAGCCCCTGTCCAATCCGATGACGGATTACCTTCGCCGCGTCACTCCGTCAGGAGAAGCATCGCTCAATCAACTCGTCGATGTGCGTGCCGCTCTTGAGGATCGCGTCGTACTGTTGGCCGGCAGCGAACCACGAGATTACAGCGCGGTTCGCAGCCATCTCGCCGAGGTCGAATCTGAGATCACTGACGCCGCGCCTTCAGGCAGCCTCGATGTGCGTTTTGAGGCTCTGCTTGCGCGTTTGACCCAGAATCGGCTGCTTATTGAGTTTCAGCGCACGACGCATGAGTTGTGGATCGAAACGTGGGCGAGTTGTGGGCGAGCCCCCGGCGACCGCTCTGCGCTTCTGGTCGAACACCGAGAAATCTTGGATGCTCTTGAGGCTGGCGACACTGCGCTGGCTCGCGTGCGCATGGCTGCTCACGTAGACCGCAACGCGCTCTAGCGCTGAGGCAGTAAGCGCTTCGAGCGCGAGTTGAGTCCCGGTGGACCAATTCTGCATTCGTTTCTGGAAACGATTGTGGAACCGCTACTAGTGTGGTTGGATCGTGATCGACAAAGGGAAGGTGACGATGGCGTCCTCGTCTGGAATCGATTCTGAAAACCCCGCCTATGCGGTGCTCCACGCGGGGACAGTGATCCCCGCCCACCTGCTTGCCCTCACCGCACAACGCACCCTCGACGAAACGCGACAGCGCGCTCTCACCCGCTACTACCTCGATTCCGGAGTCGGCGGCCTCGCCGTCGGCGTGCACACCACCCAATTCGGCATCCGCGAGCGCGGCCTATATTCCCGCGTGCTCGAGCTCGCCGCAGAAGAATCCCGAACGTGGACTTCTCGCCCCATCGCGCTCGTCGCCGGACTCATCGGAGACACCGAGCAGGCCCGAGATGAAGCCCGAACGGCCGTTGAGCTCGGCTACCACGCGGGGCTCCTCAACTTGGCGGCCCTCAAATCGTGGGGCGAAGACCAACTCCTCGAACACTGTCGCACGATAGCCACCGAGATCCCGCTCATCGGGTTCGCTCTCCTGCCAGAAGTCGGCGGATTTCATCTCTCGTTTAACTTCTGGCGGCAGTTTGCCGAAATCGAGAACGTCATCGCGATCAAGATGGCGCCGTTCAATCGCTATCGCACCCTCGACATCGTGCGCGCCGTCGTTGCTGCGCACGCAGAAAACCGAGTTGCCCTCTACACCGGCAACGACGATCACATCGTGCTCGATCTGCTTCAACCATTTGCGATTCCGCGGGGCAATGACACCATCACAGTAAGAATTCGCGGAGGGTTGTTGGGCCACTGGAGCGTGTGGACCCGCGCCGCCGTGGAGCAGTTCACCGAGATCACCGCCCCAAGCACGGGCGCCACCAACGAACTTCTTGCGCTCGACTCTGTCGTCACCGACTGCAACAGCGCAATCTACGACGCCGCTAACGACTTCGCTGGCTGCATCCCCGGCTGTCACGAAGTACTTCGCCGCCAAGGACTATTTGAGGGCGTCTGGTGCCTCGACGAGAACGAAACTCTGTCACCCGGTCAGCTCGAGGAAATCGACCGAGTGTATTCAGAGCATCCGCAAATGAACGACGACGACTTTGTGCGCTCCAACCTCAGCCGCTGGCTGAACGAGCACTCCGCTACCCACTCCGCACCCATCAACCGAGGACCCCACTATGTCTGAACGCACCGCCGCGTCCACTCTTGATCACACTCCCTTGCCCGACCACTTTGAAGATGCCGCCCACCTCGAGGAGTTCATGTCGCTGCCGACCCAGGCCACGATCGACGAACTTGCCACTCTCGACGGCGACATCATCATCCTCGGAGTCGCCGGAAAAATGGGAGTAACTCTCGCCCGCCTCATCAAACGAGCAGCACCCCAGAAACGCGTGATCGGCGTTGCCCGCTTCAGCGATGAAGGATCGCAAGCACACCTCAATAGTTTCGATGTCGAAACCATCGTGTGCGATCTGCTCGATCCGGATGCTGTCGCTGCCCTTCCGCAGGCCGCGAACGTTATTTACATGGCCGGCCTCAAGTTCGATTTCCGGGGTCGGGAAGGATTCCTGTGGGCGATGAACACCTACGTTCCCTCGCTAGTGGCGCAGCATTACCGCGACTCGCGAATCGTGGCACTCTCGACCATCCACGTGTATCCCTGGAGCGATTCGCGCCGAGGCGGTGTGACCGAAGAGAGCCTGCCGCTAGCCCGTCCCGGTGAATACGCCAACTCAGTAGTTGGCCGCGAACGGATGTTCCAATACTTCTCCGAGATCAATGAAACACCGGGGCGGTTGGTGCGCTTTGTCTACGCCATCGACATGCGATACGGAGTTTTTCAAGAAATAGCGGATTGGGTTTTCAACGAAGTTCCCATCCCGCTCGACACCGGCAACGTGAATGTTATGTGGCAGGGAGATGCGATCAACCACTTCGCGCGTCTCCTCACTCGCTGCGAGACACCGGCGACACCGATCAACATCGGAGGGCCCGAGACAGTGAGCGTTCGCTATCTCGCTGAGGCCTTCGGTCGCGAATTCGGTATAGAGCCAATCCTTGTGGGCGCCGAGAGTGAATCCAGCCTCACGGTGAACTGCGACCGCGCCGCTCAAGAACTCGGCAACCCCATCATTCCCGTCAACGTCATGGTGCGGTGGGTTGCCCATTGGGTGCGCAACGGTGGCGAAACCTATGGCAAGCCGAGCAAGTTCCAAGTGCGCAACGGCATCTTCTAAACCTCGACCGTCAACACGATTGGCTACACCATGCTTTCCGGCATTCGCGTTCTCAGCTTCACCCACTTCTTGCAAGGCCCCTCGGCGAGCCAAATTTTGGCAGACCTCGGTGCCGACGTGATCAAAGTCGAGCCGCCATCGGGCGCTTTCGAGCGCTCGTGGACGGGCCCGGGTCGAATGATCAACGGCGTCAGCCCGTTCTTCACACTCGCGAATCGCAATGTGCGAAGCCTTGCCGTCGATCTGAAGAACCCGGATGCGCTAGAGCCGCTTCTCGAACTAGTTCGATCCAGCGACGTGCTCATAGAAAGCTTTCGTCCTGGTGCCCTCGATCGACTCGGCCTTGGCTATGACACGCTGAAAAAGATCAACCCGCGACTCATCTACTGTTCGCTGTCGGGCTATGGATCTGACGGCCCCTACGTGGATCGGCCAGGCCAAGACGTGCTGGTTCAAGCGATGTCGGGGCTTGCTGCCGCAACCGGTCGCGCAGACCACGACCCAACACCCGTCGGCGCGTGCATAGTCGATCAGCACGCCGCTGTTCTCGGAGCCATGGGAATCCTCGCAGCGCTCCACGGGCGCGAACGCTCGGGCGAAGGCACGCGGGTGGAAAGCAACCTTCTCAATGCAGCGCTTGACCTGCAAATTGAGCCCCTCAACTACGCACTCAATGGATGGGACGACACGCGATCGGCAGCGGGAGTCTCTTCGTCGTACTACAAAGCTCCCTATGGGGTGTTTGCGGCATCCGATGGACATCTGTGCATCTCATTGACGAGCTTGGCTGCGCTTACCGCACTCTTCGACGACGAATGGTTTGCCGCCATCGGCGAAGAGAATTCCTTCGACCATCGCGATGACATCAACAACCGCATCGCCGGCTACATCCTGACCCGCACCACAGCTGAGTGGTTCGAGATCTTTGACGAACACCGCATCTGGTCAGCACCCGTGCAGAATTACCAACAGGTGATCGCCGACCCCCAGGTGAATCACAACAACAGCTTCGACTCCTTTGAGCATGAGACTGCTGGTGAGATTCGCGTGCTTCGCCATCCCGTGAGCTATGGCGGCAACCGACCAGGAATTCGCACGGCCCCACCCGAGCTCGGGGGGCACACTTCAGAGGTGCTCGCTGAAGTCGGCTACTCCGCTGAGGCGATCCACAAACTCACTGAGAGCAAGGCATTTCTGTGAGCGGCCCAGCGGCATCAACCTCGGGCCTCGAGCCTGCGGGCGACGACGAACTCATCTCGCTTGAACGCCGCGACCGAGTCCTGCTCATTCGACTCAACCGGCCGACAAAAAGAAACAGCCTGAATCGCCCCATGATTGAGGCGCTCATTGACATCTTCGCCGCCCTGGCCAGCGGCGCCGATGGAACCGACAGCGCCAGCGTCGTCGTACTCGCCGGAAGCCCTGGAGCATTCTGTGCCGGAGCCGACATCGGCGGATACCACCACGCCTCAGCGGAAGCCCTCAACGAGTTCACGAACCGAGCACTCACGCTCGTCAACCTCGTTCGCTCGACCCCCGTTCCGGTAATCGCGAGCATCGACGGAATGGCCCTCGGTGGCGGACTAGAACTGGCACTCGCCGCCGACTTCATCCTGGCGAGCGACCGCGCATCGCTTGGCCTGCCAGAAACGCGCATCGGGCTCATACCCGGATGGGGCGGCACAGCCAGCCTTACCGAAGCAATTGGCGTCCGCCGAGCGAAAGAGCTCATCTTCAGCGGCGCCTCCCTCAGCGCCGAAATAGCGTACGCGTGGGGTCTCATCAATCACATCGCCGCCGCTGGCGAAGTGGATGCTGCAGCGCTCGAACTGGCGCAGCAGATTACTGAATGCGCTCCCCTCGGCGTTCGCGCGGCCAAGCGATCGATCCATGCAGCGACGTCCTCGAGCATCGGCACCCCGACCGAAACCCAGGAGCTCCTGACGCTCTTCGCGACAGCAGATGGCGTTGAGGGAGTCGCAGCATTTGTCGAAAAACGGGCACCACACTTTTCTGGCCGCTAGGACACCCACGATAGAGAGGTCACCCCATGGCAAGCATTCCCGTCGAGACCGAGTTTTCCCACTGGCGCATTTCGAACGTGCACAGCCCTGATCATGACTTTCCGGTGTTAGCCGAGGTTGACGTGGTCGTCGTCGGTGCCGGTCCCGCCGGGGTGGCAGCCGCAACAGTCGCAGCAGAGTCCGGACTCTCCGTGCTCATCGTCGAAGGCTACGGGTTCGCTGGCGGGTCTGCAGTAGCCGGGCTATCCGCGACGATCTGTGGACTCTACTTGGCGTCAGAGACCGAGCGCGAGCCTGAGCAGGTGGTCCACGGATTCACCGAACGGTTTCGCGCGGCACTAGCCGCGCGCGGAGGCGTCACACCCCCACAACGCTACGGACTCACGTATACCGTTGCCCATGATCCGCTGGTCTGGCGCGAAGTCGCAGACTCGCTGCTCTTCAACGCTGGCGTGCGGGTGATGTACCACACCCAACTCACGGGCGTCATTATGGATGCCGACAAGTACACCGGAATCGTGGTGCATTCCAAAGCGGGAATGAGTGCTATTCACGCCCGCCGGGTCATCGATGCATCGGGTGATGCTGCGGCAGTTGCCCGCGGCGGAGGCAAGTACTTCTTTGGCGACGAGGGTCGCATCCAAAACCCGACCATGTTCTTTCGTCTTGGCGGAATTGACACCGACGCTTTTTGGGCGCAGTGGGGCGCCGACACTATCTCCCCGCCTGCCATCACCGAGGCGATTGTGAGTCGCCGAGAGAAGGGCGCTGACCTTCCGCGAGAGAAAATCTGGGTGTTCCGGTCAACACGTCCTGGCGAGTTGTTGGTGAATGCCACCCGGCTCAGCGACAGCGATGGGCGGATGCTCAACGTCATCGATCCCGAAGATTTCACGATCGCTGAAATGCTCGGGCGCAAGCAAGTGCGGGCCTACGCAGAGTTCTTCGCGTCTGCCGTCGACGGATGCCGCGACGCGTATGTAGTTGACACGGGTGTTGAAGCGGGAATCCGTCAGACCCGCAGCATCGTTGGTGTCGAGACGCTCAGCAACGATCACGTGCTGGAATGCCGCAAGAGTGAGCACGGAATTGTGCGATCGCCGTGGCCTATTGAACTCCACAGCGGCAACCGCCCGAAGCTGCACTGGTTGCTCGATGACTACTACGAGATTCCGTACAACACGCTTGTTCCCGCCGTCGGCGAGAACATCATCGTCGCTGGCCGGTGCCTCAGCGCTGAACATGAAGCCCTTGCCTCTGCCCGGGTCACGGCACAGTGCTTTGAGCTGGGTCACGCTGCCGCTGTGGCGACGATACTGTCGCTCGAATCAGAACGCGGCTACCGCGACATCGCTGGCTCGCAAGTGCGCGAGATCATGGCCACCAACGGCAGCTCGCTCTAGAGCGGCTGCCGCTGCCTACTGCCGCTGCCGGCTACTTCAGGAGGTCGTCGCGCACCGCAGCCGCATCAATCGTGCCGTCATAGATCGCGAGGCGGTGACTCAACTCGAGTGATCCTCCCGGTGGCACGGTGAAGGCGTTCTCGTAGGCCCCGGCCCAGCCGATCGCCGGAAAGTCCTCGAAACGGTAGAGCCACGCTTGGTCCCCCGTCGGCGACCTGTCGGTGAACGCGAGCCCCAGAGTAACGGTGTCTCCCGCTCCGGTAGTTCCGGACACAACGAGAGTGCGTGAGCGCGCGCCTGACACCGAGATCTCCCCGGAGTCACCCCAGAGGGCGCTCGGGGTAAACCCTTCAGCAAGCCTCAAGAAGAGACCGCCATAGCCACCATCGGGGCGGCCGCGCTGTGCCGGAGTGGCGAGGGTTAGTTCAGCGTCGGTGACATTGCTGAGTCGAGAGTTGTGGTCGAGCATCCAGCCGACCGCTGATTCTGTTGTGTGCGACAAGCCGATAGTCCGCTGCTCGGTCAGCAGCGGCTGTTCTTCGTGCCCCACCCAGTTGAGTTGTTCGACCCAGCCAACGTGGGCGCCAACGTTGTCGCGGTGTTGCCACCGTTCGTGGCTGATGCGCCCCTGGTCGGCGACAATCTTGTAGCCCTCATCGGGCCCGAAGTACGTTCCTCCGCCCCAAAGGTTGTGGTCTCCCGCGCGCGGAAACGCAAACTGCAACCCTTGATGCCAGGGATGATCCTCGGGTGCAAAGTCAGTGATTTGTGCCCCGCTGAGAGTGCGAAGCGGATGAAAATGTGGCTTGGGCGTATTGACGGCGTCAATGTTCGCCCCGAGACGGTATTCGGCGATGGTGGCGTTGTCTGCGACGACATCAAGTCCGTCGCTGTGATCGGAAATAAGCATGCTATTTCTTGGCCTCCGCTCGCGCCGGACCGCCAGCATCGATTGCTTCATAGAACGGATCCCCCGCCACAATCTCGCCGCGCTTAACGAGGGTTCCGGTGGCAGCTGACTTGTAGAGAGCGGTGAGAAACTCGATCGTTGCGCGGGCTTCTGCTACGAGCAATTCGGGGCGCTCCCCTGCGCGCCAGTGTCCCAGAATGTTGGCCAACTGTTCGCGGTGCGCCTGCTTTTCGCCCTCGGGCTCAGCCCAGTCACTCACGACCTGGGACTGACCTTCGTCATCGATTTGGCGAACGGTCCACTCATCCATCAACGGCATATAGAGCGTCTCCAAATCGATGGTCGCCTGTTGTGCCGTAACTTGGATGCGGGTCTCCTGTTGGTGACTGAGCACTTGCGATAGCAGCGTTGCCATTCCCCCACCAGCGAAGCGCACGACGGCGGTGCTGGCATCCTCGACCTCAATGGGCCGATCGAGGGTGTCGGCGAATCCGGCAACGCTTGACCAGTCACCCATCAACCACAGCAGCAGGTCAATCGCATGGTGCGCTTGAGTTGTGGTGGCGCCGGCGAATTCGGTCGCGAACTTGCCGCGCCAGCTCGTCTCCCAATATTCGGGACCCCGATACCAGGATGTGTTGGCGTACCCAGTGAGTACGGTTCCCCAGTCTCCGCTGCGAAGTTTGTCGCGCACCTGACGCGCGCCGCCCGAGTAGCGGAACTGCGAGACCGTGATGCAGGCTTGGCCTGTCTCGGCTTCAACCGCGGCGATGCGGTCGACCGATGCCAGTGACCCGGTCATCGGTTTTTCGCAGAATACCCACGCTCCGGCCCGCATCACTTGAATGGCGAGAGGTTCGTGCGTGTGCGGCGGCGTCGCCAGCACGACGATGTCAGGATGCTGTTCTTCCATCATCACTGCGAGGTCGCTGTAGAGCTTGTCTGTTCCGAATCGCTCGCCGGCCTCTGTGCGTCGTGCCTCATCCAGATCGACGATGCCGACGAGTTCCGCTTGCTCGGCAAGGGCCGTAATGGCGGGGAGATGGGCTGCGGCCCCAATGCCGCCTGCCCCAACAACCGCTATGCGTGCTTTCTTCATAAAACTGGGCTATCCCTTCAAACCTGTTGTGGCGATACCGCTCGTCAGGTACTTCTGACCTGCGAGGAAGAATCCGAATAGTGGGCCGAGTGAGAGTACAGCCATAGCGAACATGGGCCCCCACGAGGATTCACCGGTGGAGTCGAGGAACGAGTTCAGTCCAAGCGGTACCGTATAGAGACGCGGGTCACTCAGATAAATCATCGGAGTAAAGAAGTCATTCCAGGTCCAGATGAACGTGAAGATCGCAGTTGTCGCTAGCGCGGGAATGGTCAGCGGAAGGATGATTCTCCAGTAGATCTGGAATGGTCCAGCACCATCCACGCGTGCCGCTTGGTCTAGTTCAATCGGCAGCCCGCGCATGAACTGCACCATCAGGAAGATGAAGAACGAGTCAACCGCTAAGAACTTCGGCGCGATGAGCGGCAGGAAGGTATTCACCCAGTCGAGCTGCGCAAACAAGATGTATTGCGGCACAATCACCACGTGGTACGGCAACATGATCGTGGCAAGCATCGCCCCGAAGAGCACTCGGCGCAGTCGGAAGTCCAACCGCGCGAACGCGTACGCGGCCAGTGAGCACGCAATGAGGTTTCCGATAACGGCGAGCGCCGCCACGATCGTGGAGTTCAAGAAGTACGTCGAGAACCCAATCCCAGCGCCTTCCCACCCACGTTCGTAGTTGTCGGTGACTACCGGGTTGGGGATCAGCGACACTTCGCTGAAGATCTGAGCCGTGTCCTTGAAGGAGCTTCCGATCATCCACAGCACCGGATACAGCATGAGCATGCCGAACCCAATAATGAGAAAGTGGGCGAATGCCTTGCGCGTCTTGCTCTTCTTCGCGCCGACAATTCCCGTCATATTAGTCGTCATAGTGCACCCAATACTTTGAAAGCCAGAAGTTGATTCCGGTGATCGCGGCGATGACGAGCAGTAGTGCCCATGCCATCGCGCTGGCGTAGCCCATTTCTAGGCCGGTGAACCCTCGTTGGTACAAATACAGGGTGTAGAACAGCGTCGAGTTTGCTGGGCCACCCGTTCCGCCCGAAACCACATAGGCCGGAGTGAACGCCTGCATGGCACCGATGAGTTGCAAGATCATGTTGAAGAGCACGATCGGGGTGAGCATCGGAAACGTGATGTGGCGAAAGCGCCCCCAGGCAGTGACGCCATCGACGGCCGCCGCCTCGTAGAGGTAAACGGGAATCTGGCGAAGCGCAGCTAAGAAGATCACCATGGGCGATCCGAAAGTCCACACGTTCAAGACAATCAGCGTTCCCAGTGCGGTATCCGGATGCCCGATCCAGGATTGTCCCTCGATTCCGACGAGCGCGAGCACCTGGTTGATGAGCCCGGACTGACCAAACATTTGGCGCCACAGGATCGCGATAGCAACGCTGCCGCCGATCAGCGACGGAATGTAATAGATCGAGCGGTAGATCGGCAAACCTCTAATACCGCGGTTGAGCGCCATGGCAACGAGGAGTGCGAACGCTAGCTGCAGAGGCACAGACACGAACACATAAATTGCCGTGACGCGCACGGACTCGAGATACTTCGGGTCTGCTGTAAACATGCGTTCGTAGTTTTCGAGTCCGACCCACTCGGGCGGGCTCAGCAGGCTGTAGTCGGTAAACGACAGGTACAGCGACACGAGCATGGGCCCGAAGGTGATGACGACGAAGCCGATCAGCCAGGGGGCGAGGAAAAGGTACGGAGCTGCGCGGTCGAGCATCATTCTGCGACGCAACGAGCGCGTGCCCCGAGACCGGGGAGCTTGTGCAGCTCCCCGGCCCGGACGCGACTCGGACCGTCCGCGCGTGTCAGCCGGAGCTGACACGTCGTTAGAGGTCTGAGGCAGTGTCATGGTGTGTTAGCTCAGTTCCTGTTCGGCACGTTCGATGAAGCTGGCAACAGCGTCCTTGATGCTCATGCGGTCGAACTGAACTTCTTGAGCGAGCTCTGCGAAGAGCGCATTCACGTTACCGGCGCCGGGCTTCGGCGGTACGGGAGGTGCTGCACCATCTTCACGAACACCATCGATGACAGTGAGTCCCTTGGCGGTGATGTCGTCAACATTGGCTGTTGCCGCGTCGCCCACTGCGGGGTTGGCGGGAACTCCGCGGTCGATGCCCAGGATGGCGTATGCCTCTGGGTCATTGAGCAGGAAGTCAACGAGCATTGCGGCTTCCTTCGGGTGCTCGGTCTTGGCACCGATCGCGATGTTCATTGCGGTGCGCAGGTAGGAGCCGGCCTCAGGGGATTCTCCGGGCATCCGGTCGATAGCAATTTCTGCCTCGATGCTCGACTGCACTGCTGCCATCTGGTTGGCGAAGATGAAGCCGGATGCTGCCTTGCTCGCGATGATCGCGTCGAAGGGCGTTGGGTACTCGGAGGTCAACGAACCAGGAGTCGCAGCGCCTGATGCGCGCAGGTCAGCCCAGTACTGCCAGAAGTCTTCGAGGGTGTCAGCCGAGAAGCCGAGGCCGTCATCTGTTAGGTAGGACTCGCCGTTTTGGTTGGCCCACACTTCGAAGACCTGGTACCCGGTCGACAAGTCGGTCACGCCGAAGGTACCGGCATCGGTTCCGTCGCTAACCTTCTTCGCTGCCGTAGCGAGGTCGTCCCAGCTCCACCCCTCTGTGGGGATCGAGACGCCTGCCTGATCGAACAGTTCGGTGTTGAAGATGAACGCCTGGGTGGTTAGTCCGAACTGCAGTGCAGAGAGTGACCCATCGATCGTGCTCGTGTCGAGCAGTCCCTGATCCCACCCGTCGAGGCTGAGGCCCTGGCTTGTTGCTTCGTTGAGGTCATAGAGCTGGCCGCGCGAAGCGAACTCGCGAAGCACTTCTTCATAGAGCTGGAAGACGTCGGGTGAGTTGTTGCCGGCAGCTTGAGTGAGCAGCTTGTCGATGTAGCCATCGAAGCCGCCGAAGTCACGCACTACTGTAATCCCGGGATTTTTTTCTTCGAACAGGTCGAGGGCTTCGTTGGTGAGTTCGTGACGTGAGTCCGTTCCCCACCAGGAGAATCGAAGTTCAACTTCGCTCTGCTCGGATTCGGCTGCTGGTGCACAGCCGACCATCGCAATACTGACCGCAACAGCTGCAGCCGCGGCGAGTGCTGCTCGCCGGATTCGGTTCTTAACCACTGTGTGTTCCCATCTCTTCGTTGAGAATTGCTGAGCCGATTGCTTGATCTGTGGACTGACCAATTCTTCTACCGGCGACGGGCCGTCGGTGACCCGGCCCTGCACGAAGCGACCAGGTCGGCCGCGTTGCACTGTGGCGATCCTAACCACCTAGAACCGATTCCGTCAACGATTCTGGAAAGGATTCCGGAAACTATGATTATTGGTCTCCCCCTTGTCAAGCCCGTCGGCCTTCGGCACCCAAAGAGCAGACAAACCAGTCTGCCTAGCTCTGTTCACCCAACGGAACAGGGCCAATACAGCCCCCGGAGCGATATTCAGTAGCGAGCACTACCTCCCGCGGATCTGCCCCCTGCAAGCTCTCCAAGATGAGCGTCGCAGCCACTGCTCCCAATTCCTGACGATCGCGCCAAATAGTGTCAAGCGCCGGGGTCATAAACTCCGCAAGCGGAACCGGGTCACACGTGACCAAGCTGAGGTCGGTGGGCGCGCTCAGCCCCGCCTCGCGCATGGCGGTAAAAACACCAACGAGAATCTGATTGCTTCCCGCAACTATCGCGGTCGGGCGCTGAGCTCGTGCCACAAGCTCCCGAGTAGCCTCTTCACCGTGCTGTGCGGAAAAGGACCCAGAGAGCACCTCAATCGACACTCCGGGATACGCTGCAGCCGCTTCCTGCGCAGCCGCAGCGCGTTCCATGGCGGGCAAAACGTTAGCGAGACCATTGATGAGGGCAATGCGCGTGTGACCGAGTCCAATGAGCTTTTCTACCACCTCGCTCATCCCCGCTCGGTGATCACTCAACACTCGCGAGGCGCCTGCCGTCCCCAAATTCCGATCGATCAGCACGGTAGGCAATCCCGAGTTAGCGATCGCGTCAACAATTGGTCCGCCGTCTTCCTCGCCGACCGAAACCAACAATCCATCGACACGACGTTTGATGAGCATCCGAAGCTGCTTCACCGCGATCTCAGGATCGTTGAGCGAGTTTGCGACAAAAGTTGAGTAACCCTGCGCCCGAAGCACCGTCTCGGCCCCGTGCGAGATCTCAGCAAAGAGTTGGTTCGAGATATCCGCAACGACAACGCCGATCGTGCGGGTCGCCCCCGTGCGCAAGCTCTGCGCCAGGACATCAGGCTCGTAGCCCAATTCTTCCACTGCCGCGAGCACTTTCTCGCGCATCCGATCACTAACATCGGGGTGGTCAGAGAGTACTCGAGAGACCGATGACATGGCGACGCCCGCCCGGTCGGCAACATCTTTCATTCCCGAAAGTTTCGTCTCGCTGCCTGATTGCCTCGTCACGACTCCTGCTTTCTTGCGCGTTCACACAATCGCGACTTCGTAGTGCTGCTGAAAAGAGTTGACTCACAGCATTGTCACCACCGGGCAGACTATTGCGGAAATCCTCTCTGGTCAACGATTCCGGTATGGGTTCCAGACCTTTACAGCAAACGCGTGACACCATTGGTGGATGCTCGACCCCACCAATCCCGTCATGCTTGCGCTCTTGTGGCTCACCCTCGTCGGGGTGCTGACCGCACTTGCCCTGCGCACATTTCGCCGGGATCAGCGCGAGTATCGCCGCTTCAAGAGATTTCGCACCACTAAGCGCCGCCAGCTCATGTTGCGCCGCTGGCTCCTCGTCTCGATGAGCCTGTTTGGCGGGATGGCCGTTGTCACGCTGCTCGCCAGCGGACAGTTCGCCGCTCCCCTGCTCTCTGAAGTGCAAGCGTGGCCCTGGGTCTCGTGGCTTCTCATGGTATTCGCGGCCCGCCCGGCAGTAACGACCGGGGTAATCATCGGTGCGATTATCGGCATCGTTGGACTCACTATTGTCGGGGTCGTTGCTGTTCGCAAAGAGGGTGACGAGATCATCAGCGTCGGCGATATTCAGTCGATTTTGCCCCGCAACCGTCAAGAGCTCGTTCTCGGCGGACTGCTCTCAATCAATGCGGGAATCGTCGAAGAACTGTTGTTCAGACTCGCATTGCCCGCCCTGCTCTTCGCTACCACGGGCAATGCCATCGTGGCGATTGTCGGCAGCGTGCTGCTGTTCGGGATCATGCACTCGTATCAGGGCGTCGCCGGAATCGTCATCACCACGGTGATCGGCGCGCTGTTCATGATGCTTTACGTGCTGACGGGCAGCATTGTCGTTGCGATAATCGCGCACGCCATTCTCGACCTGCGATCGCTCGTCGTGATCCCCATGGCGGTCAGCCGCGTTCACCTCATCGACGGTCGCCTCAACCCGCTCGCTTTCCCGCCGAAGCATGCGCCGGCAAATCCGCCGAGTGCCGTGCCAGATTCCCTAACGCCACCTGTTCCAGCGCCAGACTCCCCGGCGCAGATTTCCCCCGTGCCGGTTTCCCCAATACCGGATGCTCCGCGCGAGGTTGCCTCCACCGAAAGTTAGGGCTTCGCGGCCGTGCCGCCCTCTGCTGCTGCTACTTTCGCTGCTGCCGCGGTGTCTGCAGCGACCTTCTCTGCGGCTTCGGCGGCGAGAGCCAACTCTGCGAGCTCAGCCGCGGTGTCTTTAGCGCCAAAGACCGAAACGAGGAGCTCTTTCGTCCACTCGATCAGTTGACCGTCGCTCACGTCCGTCGGTAGCGGAACGATCGCCGCTGCCGCAGCGGCGTGATACTTCGATCCCGGATACATACGCTGTAGCCGTATCTGCTTTGAGTCGAGCAAATCTGCCGGCGCCACTCGCAGCTTGTCGCCCATCACGACGACCTCGCTGAACCCGGCCTTCTGTGCCATCCGTCGCAGTCGAGAGACGGCGATGAGGTGCTGCACTTGCTCTGGTGGTTCGCCATAGCGGTCGCTCAGCTCGTCAAACACGCGATCAATACTGTCGGCGGATGCCGCTGGCGCGCTTGCCGTCGACAACTTCTGATAGGCCTCGAGTCGTAGTCGCTCGCTTTCCACATAGTCTTCGGGAATGTTGGCATCGACCGGCAGCTCAAGGCGCAGCTCGGTTTGGCCTTCGGCGACATCACCGCGGAATGTCGATACGGCTTCGCCGATCATCCGCAAATAGAGGTCAAAGCCAACGCCGGCAATGTGGCCAGACTGTTCGCCTCCGAGCAGGTTTCCGGCTCCACGAATTTCGAGGTCTTTGAGGGCGATCTGCATTCCAGCACCAAGCTCGTTGTTGGCGGCAATGGTGTCGAGGCGCTCGTGCGCGGTTTCGCTGAGCGGCTTCTCTTCGTCGTAGAGGAAGTACGCGTAGGCACGTTCGCGGCCTCGCCCGACGCGTCCACGCAGTTGGTGGAGCTGACTGAGCCCGTACTTGTCTGCGCGGTCGATGATCAACGTGTTGGCGTTGGCAATGTCGAGGCCGGTTTCGATGATGGTCGTCGAGACGAGCACATCGAATTTGCGTTCCCAGAAGTCGACCATCACTTGTTCGAGCACGGCTTCTGGTAGTTGTCCGTGGGCAACAGCGATGCGAGCATCCGGAACCAACTCGGCAAGCTTTGCTGCTACCCGGTTGATTGAGCTCACTCGGTTGTGAACATAGAAAACTTGACCTTCGCGCAGCAGTTCGCGACGAATTGCCGCCGAAACCTGACGCTCGGAGTATGGTCCGACAAAACTCAGGATGGGGTGACGATCTTCTGGCGGTGTTGCCAAAGTCGACATTTCGCGGATGCCCGTGACGGCCATCTCGAGGGTACGAGGAATCGGGGTTGCTGTCATCGCCAAAATGTCGACGTTGGTTTTGAGCTTCTTGAGCGCATCTTTGTGCTCGACACCGAAGCGCTGCTCTTCGTCAATGATCACTAGTCCGAGATCTTTGAAGGCAATGTTTTTCGAAAGGAGGCGGTGGGTACCGATGACGACATCCACGGTTCCATCGGTGAGGCCGGCCAGAGTTTCGCGAGCCTCTTTGTCGCTTTGGAAGCGGCTAAGCGCTCGCAAGTGCACGGGGAAGCCGGCGAACCGGTCGGCGAAGGTCTCCATGTGCTGACGAACGAGCAGCGTCGTTGGCACGATCATCGCCACCTGTTTGCCGTCTTGAACGGCCTTGAACGCGGCACGAACGGCCACCTCGGTCTTGCCATAGCCCACGTCACCACTCAGCAGCCGGTCCATCGGAACGGGGCTCTGCATGTCAGCTTTGACCTCGTCGATCGTGGTCAGCTGATCGGGGGTCTCGGCAAAAGCAAAAGCCTCTTCGAGTTCGCGCTGCCACGGAGTATCGGCGCTGAAGGCATAGCCTTTGCTGGCCATTCGGGCGCTGTAGAGCTTGACCAGTTCGACGGCGATGTCACGAACGGCCTTGCGAGCCTTTGTCTTGGCTGCCGACCAATCGCTGCCGCCCATCTTGTTGAGCGTTGGGGCTTCGCCGCCGACGTAGCGCGAGAGCAGGTCAAGCTGATCGGTGGGAACATAGAGTTTGTCGCCGGGGTAGCCGCGCTTGTTTGGCGCGTACTCGAGCACGAGGAACTCTCGCTGTGTTTTTACGGCATTGCGTCCCCCCGTGCTCACTTGGCGAGTCACGAGTTCGAGGAACTTGCCGATGCCGTGGGTGTGGTGCACCACGAAGTCGCCACTCTTGAGCTGGATCGGGTCGACAACGTTCTTGCGCCGAGTCGCTAGCTTGCGCGTTGGGCGCGAGGCGTAGCCGACCGAACGACCAAAGAACTCACCCTCACTGAGTACCGCCAGCTTGATGCCATCAACCGCAAAACCGTGGTCGACGGATGCTCGCAGCAAATACGCAACGCCCGGTTCTGTCTCGGCCGGGAACGTCTCGACAGCACGACCTGAGAGTTCTCGCTCGGCCAGAAGATCGGCGGTGCGCTCAACCAGTCCGCTGCCCTCTGCAATGATCCCGACAGTCCACCCGTCAGCAAGCAGTTGAGCGACGTGGTCGAGAGCGCCATCTACCGTTCCCGCAAATGACGGAATTGCTGCGGCATCAATGCGCACATATTCGGATGCTTCTTCTGCCGTATCGAGCAGGCTGGCGGCATCCGCCTCGCCAGAGTCAAAAGTGCTGAGGGTCCACCACGGGCGCGAACCAGCCGACTCTCGAAGCGAATTGAGAGTAACAAAGTCACCAGCATCCAGATCGATGGGAGCTTCAGCTCCTGCAGTGGCAGCATTCCACGCTGCGCTCAAGAATTCGCGGTTCGTTTCTGCCAGGTTCACCGCGCGCGAAGAGACTTTCTCGGGCGACAGCACGGCGATAGCGGAATCCGCCGGGAGGTAATGGGTCAGTGGCACAAGTCGGTCGACCAGAGCGGGAGCGAGCGACTCCATGCCATCGACGGGGATACCCTCAGCGATCTTGGCGAGCATCGTCGACAGGCTCGGGAACTCGTGCTGCATTTCGCGGGCACGCTGGCGAACCGACTCGCTCAAGAGCACTTCGCGGCTCGGTACCAGCTCGGCCGACACAATATCGCCATCGATCGAACGCTGGTCAGCAACTGAGAATTCACGCAGCTGTTCGAGCTCATCACCGAAGAATTCCAGGCGAAGCGGATGTTCGTGGTTGGGGGCAAAGACGTCGAGAATTCCGCCGCGCACCGCAAACTCTCCGCGACGAGTGACCATGTCGACGCGGGAATATGCCAGCGCGATTAGCCGCTCAGACAGTGCAGAAAGATCGTAGTTGCGGGCGCCAGCGGTCAGCGCGATGGGCTCGATCTCCGTGAGGTTGTCGGCGATCGGCTGCAGTGCGGCCCGAACGGATGCCACCAAAACGAACTGGCCGACTGGATTCTCTTTCCAGCGGGCAAGGTCGCGCAGGGCCTGCATCCGCTTGCCGACAGTTTCGGCACTCGGGCTCAAACGTTCGTGGGGAAGCGTCTCCCAAGCCGGAAACTCTACAATCTGAGCGTCAGGAAGGTAGCTGGTGAGCGAGCGGCGCAGTGACTCAGATTCGCGGCCCGTCGCCGTGATCGCCAGCAGCGACCGTGGTTCGGCAGATTTGGTGAGTAACCCACCCAGTAGTGGTGCCCTCAACCCCTCGACGAGGGAGAAGTCTGCGCTTTGCTGCGAAAAACGAAGTGCGTTCTCCACAGTCTGGGCGCGCGAAAGCGCTGAGATAAGTCCGTCAAGAGTCACCGGAGGAGTCTACTCGCGGCTACCGACAGCACGGTGCGAGTTCACCCAGAGCGCAGCGAACCGCGAGTGCTACTTGCGTGGGCTGTGAAAGCGCAGCTGCGCGGCTTCGAGGCCGTCGCTCGCGACGAGAGCCACAGCATCCGCTGCATCTCCCAGCAGGTTGGGCAGCACGCTGCGTTCGTCGCTCGAGAAGTCCCGAAGCACGAAGTCTGCGGCGGGCTGACGACCGGGAGGTCGACCAATGCCGACGCGAACGCGAGTGAAGTCTGGCGAACCGACCGCTGCAGCAATGTCACGGATGCCGTTGTGACCACCATGGCCGCCACCGGTCTTGAGCTTGACGGTATCGAAATCGATGTCGAGCTCATCGTGAACGACAATGAGTCGTTCAACGGGGATCTTGTAGAACCGCATGAGTGCGGCCACCGGGCCACCCGAAAGATTCATAAATGAATTGGGCTTGGCCAGAATGAGCTTGGGGCCGTCACCAAAACTGCGCCCTTCAGCGACAGCAGCGTTGGCTTTGTGGTTCTTGAAGGTGGCAGAAAGTTCATCTGCCAGGTGGGCCAACACCATGTGGCCCACGTTGTGGCGATTACCGGCGTAGCCGGGCCCGGGGTTACCGAGCCCGACTACTAACCATTGGTCATCCACGATTTCTCGCTTGCGAAAGAATCGGATTATTCAGCAACCTCTGCGTTTGCGGCAGCGTCTGCAGCAACAGCTGCGGCTTCTTCTTCAGCAGCTTCAGCCTCAACCGACGAACGCGGAGTGCTGACACCGATGACGAGAAGCTCGGGGTCGGAAAGAAGAACCGAACCGGTGATGAGCGTGACGTCCTTGGCGTAGATGTGCTCGCCCTCTTCGAGGCCCTCGATGGAGACGGTGAAGTACTCAGGAATGTGAGTAGCTTCTGCCTCAACCGAAACGGTCGGTGCGTCAAGGTTGGCGATGGTGCCGGGAGCCGACTCACCGGTGATGTGGATCGGGACATCAACGATGACCTTCTCACCCTTGCGGATGACAACGAGGTCGATGTGCTCGATGATCTGGCGTACGGGGTCCTTCTGCACGTCCTTGACGAGAGCGAGCTGGCTCTTGCCATTGATGTCGAGGTCCAGAATCTGGTTCGACTTGCGCAGGATGAGGCTGATCTCGTGTGCCGGAAGGGCAACGTGGATGGGGTCGGTGCCGTGACCGTAGATTACGGCGGGAATCTTGCCGAGTGCGCGGAGCTTGCGCGCCGCACCCTTGCCGAAGGACTCACGTGCATCCGTAACGACGTGGTTTACGCCTGGCTTAGCCATTGTTATCTCCTAAAGGACCAGTGGTCCGTGGTGGGCAGTCTTCTGCAAAGCAGTAGTGCCCAGATCATTGTCTGTAGTTCAACTCGAACGCCGGCAGATCAGATGTCTGCCACGTGAGGAAAAGCCCTGTGACTTGCCCGCCGCGTCGATAACGGAACTCGAAAGTTCCCTCGCCGAAGTTCAACTAGTCAGTGTACACGGATGATTGCGCCACAAATAGCCGGATGGGCTCGCCCGCGGCGGCGGCTAGCGCACGAGCGCCAACCACTACTCTTGAAGCATGTCCGGAGGCCTTCACGCACGCGTGCTCAATGAGCTAGGACTGCATATCGTCTCTGGTGAGATCTCGCCAGAATCCACGATTCTCGCCGAACAGCTTGAGGAACGCTACGGTGTCTCACGTTCCGTCGTGCGCGAAGCCGTGCGCGTGCTCCAGTCCCTAGGCATGGTCGCCTCGGTGAAGCGGGTAGGGATGCGCGTGCAGCCCATGTCGCAGTGGAGTCTCTACGATCCGCTCGTAATCCGTTGGCGCCTCGAACAAGCCGAAAATGGCCAGCAGCTACGCTCCCTCACTGAGCTGCGTAACGCCATCGAACCACAAGCAGCACAGCTTGCCGCTACCCACGCCTCCGATGAGACCAGCGGTGAGCTCCTCGCGCTGGCAGCGCGGATGCGATCGGTGGGGAGATCAGGCGACCTTGAACTTTTTCTTGAACTCGACATCCGTTTTCACTCGCTCGTACTGGCCGCAAGTGGCAACGAAATGTTTGCCCGCCTCGACCGTGTGATCGCCGAAGTGTTGACCGGCCGCACCAATCGCGGCCTCATGCCGTCGAAACCGCACGAAGAGGCCCTCCAACTGCACGTGGATGTCGCGGACGCCATTCAGGGCAAGCGACCAGACGACGCCTACGCCTCAATGGAGCGCATTATGAGCCGCACCATTGAAGAAGTTGAGCCGATCTGGGCTGGCGAACCGCGCATCTTCCTCGACTAGCTGTCGAGAGCTACCCAGCCTCTCACTAGAAACGCAGCAGCACCTTGCCACTGTTTTCCGAGTCCTTCGCCACGGCGAAAGCTTCATGAGCATCCGCTGCAGCAAATTCGTGCGTGACGATCGGACCGACAACGAGTGAACCATCAGCTAGCGCCGCGATCACCTCATCGATCTCATCGTTGAAGCGGAACGAACCAACGAGCTCAAGTTCACGAGTAATCGCCAGCGAAATCAGTGCAGGCTGCTGACCAGAAGGTAACAACCCAACCATCACCACGCGACCGCCACGAGTGGTGCCGCGAACGGCAGACTCGAGACCGCGATAGCTGCCCGATGATTCGAAAACGATGTCTGCGTCGACGGCGGCGATCGCATCCGTCTCCGTTGCGTGCAGGATTGAGGTCGCACCGACCTGCGTTGCGATGGCGAGCGGACCGGCGAACATGTCAACGGCCACAATCTCGCTCGCACCGGCGCGCTTGAGAACCGCAACGATAAGAGCTCCAATCGGGCCGGCGCCAATAACGAGAGCACGTTTTCCGCGAACCTCTCCGGCGCGCGAGACCGCATGCCAGGCCACGCTGGCTGGCTCAACCAGTGCGGCATCGCGCAAGCTCAACGAGGCGGGCAGTGCTCGCAGCATCCGGCTCGGCAAGGTAACGAACTCAGCGAAGGCGCCTTCGGTGTGCGGGAAGCGCGCGGCACTGCCGAGGTAGGTGCAGGCTGGAGAAAGATTGGGGCGGTCTTCTGGCCAGCGCGGCTCAGCGCCGCCGGGGGTTGCGGGATGCACGGCCACAGCCGTTCCCGCCGCAGGGCCGCTACCGTCAGCGGACTGCTGAATGACGGTGCCGACGACCTCGTGACCGAGAATCATAGGAGCCCTAAGGATCGACTCCCCCGCTGCGCCATGCGACCAGTAGTGCAGGTCTGACCCGCAGACCCCGCCGAACGCAATGTGAATCACGGCTTCATCGGCGGCCGGAGCGGCCAACGGAATGCTCTCCACGCGCAAGTCATCTTGAGCATGAATTGTGACCGCGAGAGTGTTGGCGGGGGCTGCATCTGTCATGAAAATCTTTTCTGTAGAACTAAGCCGGGTTCGTGCCTGCGGCGATTCGGCAGGAAGTTAAACGACGACCGTCATGCCGCCATCGATGAAAATGACCTGACCATTGACATAGTCGGAACCACTCGAGGCAAGCCACACTGCCGGGCCACCCAGGTCGGCGGGGGTTCCCCAGCGACCAGCAGGCGTGCGCCCGAGAATCCAGTTATTGAAAGTGTCATCGTCGACCAGCGCCTGCGTCATCTCCGTGTGGATGTAACCCGGGGCGATCGCATTGATCTGCAGCCCGCCGCTCGCCCACTCCGCCGTCATGGCACGAGTGAGATTGCGGATGCCGCCCTTCGAGACCGTGTACGGGCCGATGGTCGGGCGCGCCAGATCGGTCTGCACCGACGCAATGTTGATGATCTTGCCCTCACCACGCGTCAACATGTGGCGCGCAACTTCGCGACCGACGAGGAACGCGCTCGTGAGGTTGGTGGAGATGACTCGGTTCCAGTCCTCCACGTCGAGGTCGAGCATCGGCTCGCGATGCTGGATGCCCGCGTTGTTCACGAGCACCCCGATCGCACCGATGGATGCCTCGATCTCGGCAATGGCGGTGGCGACAGCCGTGGCATCCGCTACGTCAAACGCGCGAGCGTAGACGCGTTCAGCCCCAAACTCTGCGCTGAAATCAGAATGAGTGGCAGCGAGCCGCTCCTCATCTCGACCGTTCAGCACAATCGTTGCCCCGGCCTCGGCGAGAGCTTGCGCGATAACTCGCCCAATTCCTCGGCTCGATCCGGTGACGAGGGCAATACGCCCAATGAGGTCAAACAGGGTGGATGCCACGGCTAGCTCCTAGAACATTCCGGCGACGAGGAAGATGACGAACGCGATCGCGAAGCCCATGACACCGATAAGTGCCTGGCCTACGGTCCACGTGCGCAGGGTCGTCTGAGTGTCCATGCCGAAGAAGCGGCTGACCAACCAGAAGCCCGAGTCGTTCACGTGACCAGCAAACACTGAACCGGCGGCGAGCGCGAGCACGATGGCAGCGAGTTCGACCGGGTTGAGGGTGGCATCGGCCAGCACGACGGGCTGAATGAGCGCGGCCGCAGTCGTGAGGGCAACGGTTGCTGAACCCTGAGCGACGCGGATGATCGCAGCAATCACGAAGCCGGCAACGATGAGCGGCATGCCGATCGATTCGAGTGACGTTGCAATGCTGGCGCCGATTCCGCTGGCACGAAGAACTCCACCGAACATTCCACCGGCACCGGTGATGAGGATGATCGAGCTAACCGGGCCGAGCGCACTGTCGACGATTGTCTCGATGAGGGTGCGCTTCTTGTTGCGCTTCCACCCGAGCAACCACATGCCGAACACAACGGTGATGAGCAGAGCGATCGGGGTTTCACCGAGAAGACGAAGAACCTGAACAAGGGGGTTCTCAAGGTCAACAGCACCGGCGGTAGCGAGCGCGTTGAGTCCCGTGTTCATGAAGATGAGCACGAGGGGAAGGAGAAGCAGGAACAGGATCGTGCCGAGCTTGGGGTCGGACTTGAACTCTGCTGCTTTCTCGTCGTCTTGGCTTCCGAACAGGATGTTGGGAATAGCAATGTCGAAACGCTTGCCGGTCCAGGTACCGAACTTGTAGCCAACGACGTACCACGTGGGGAGCGCAACGATGAGTCCGAAGATCAGAACGAGCCCGACGTCAGCGCCGAGAAGGCCGGTTGCGGCAACGGGGCCGGGGTGCGGCGGAACGAAGATGTGCATGACCGAGAACGCGACAGCGGCGGGGAACGCATAGAAGAGGAGCGATCCGCCGAGGCGACGAGCAACCGTGAAGATGATCGGCAGCATGACGACGAGTCCGGCGTCGAAGAAGATGGGGAATCCCATCATGAGCGACGCAACAGCCAGGGCTAGAGGTGCACGCTTTTCTCCGAAGCGTCGAATGAGGGAATCGGCGAGCACTTGTGCTCCGCCGCTCATTTCGAGCATCCGGCCCAGCATTGCGCCTAAACCGACCAGCAGGGCAACGCTGGCTAGCGTGCCACCGAAGCCTGATGTCAGCGTCGGAATTATCTGGTTGGTAGGGATACCTGCGGCGATTGCTGTAACGAGGCTCACGATGATTAGCGAGAGGAACGCGTGAACGCGGCCAACGATAATCAGCAGCAGCAGGAGCGCAATGGCTCCCGCAGCGAGAAGGAGCAGGCCCCAGGTGGGCAACTCCCAGAGCAATTGGAGATCGGTCATCATTGTCCTTATTTCTCTAGTGCAGCTCAGCCGACGTAGCGGTCGGTGAGGTCTTTTTTGATTGACCGGACAATCTCGTCCGGAGTCTTGGTGAGATCGACGAGCACTCCGCGCTCGTCGTCTTGGAGCGGCTCAAGCGTGCTGAATTGAGAGTCAAGCAGGCTATTGGGCATGTACTCGTGATTGCGGTGCGACTGACGTTCGGCGATCACTTCGCGGTCTCCGCTGAGGTGAACAAAAACCGTCGATGGAGCGTAGGCGGTAAGCAGAGTGCGGTATGAGCGCTTGAGCGACGAACAGGCGACGATGATGGGGTTACCTTCGGCGAGTTCGGCGCCAATGCGGTCGGCGATGATCTCTAGCCAGGGGGCTCGGTCTTCGTCGTTGAGAGCGTGACCGGCAGCCATTTTTTCTTTGTTGGCTCGCGGGTGGAGGTCGTCACCGTCGATGAATTGCATGCCTAGCGCTTGGCCGAGGGCAGCGCCGACAGTCGACTTACCTGATCCTGAGACACCCATCACGATGAGGGGTGGAAATTGTGAAGCCACAGTGTTCCTAACATTCGACGCAACGTTACGTCTGATATCAATCTCACTAGTGTGCCTTAAAGCAGACTTAATCAAAAGTCGACGAAGACATTTTCTCCTCTGAGGGGACGGATGCCGCACAGAACAGCCCTTGACGGGCACTTTTTATCCGATGAACTCTGGCCTATCAACCGCCACGGTGGGACGATTGGGCTACGGGAGGATTTGCCATGAGCGAGAATCTGAATGATCCAGTAGAAGAACTGAGCCTCGAAACCTGTTGGGAACTGCTTCGCACCGCCAGCTTCGGCAGAATCGCAGTCAGCTTTCAGGGTGAGCCTGAGATTTATCCGGTCAACTTCATCGCCGTCGACAACCGGATTCTGCTGCGCACAGTGGAGGGCACCAAGCGGCTCAAGCTGACCATCAACGACAAAGTCGCTCTGGAGACTGACTCCGTTGGCCCCCACGTTGCGTGGAGTGTTGTCATCAAGGGAACAGCCCGGGCGATCGAGTCTCAGACAGAGATCGATGTCGCCAACGAATTGCCGCTGCACCCACTGATCCCCACCCTCAAATACGTGTGGGTCGAGATCAGGCCAACCGACATCTCTGGTCGGCGATTCCAGCTAGCGCCGGAACCCGAGCGATACTAGCCGCGCTGCTGGAGAAACAGCACCAACGGATACTAGAGGGCCCCTTGATGTGGGGTTCCCATCGGGATAGCCGTCATGCGCGTCACTGCCACAGGCGCGGTGAAGTGACTTCCCGCCTCAGCAATAAGAGTTGCCACTGCGGGGCTTGAGCCGTGAGCATCGAGAAGCTCCTCAGACTCCCACTTCTCGATCATCACGAGCGAACCATCGGTAGCCTCATGGATCGCGTAAAGCTCGCAGCCCGGCTCTTCGTGCACTTCACGAATCGCCAGCCTCAAGGCCTCGAGCACGATGTCTCGGCTCTCAGGACGAATGTGGAACACGGCGGTAACAATCACAGGCAGGCTCATACGGTTCACGCTACTCCCTCCCCGCAGTCACCCTCACCCGTGCGTTCGGCTCCGAGTTCACCGTGCCAGCAAGCTGGATGGATGCCGCGAACCGCGTCCGCGTCGTGCCCTAGGCTTGATCATTGGGCCAACCACTCGTGAAGATTGGGCCCGCCACTTTGTCCCAGAGTCAAGGAGTGAACGATATGAGCGCTGAACAGGCAACCGCAAACATTGGCGTAGTAGGGCTCGCCGTTATGGGCTCCAACCTCGCCCGCAACCTCGCAAGCCGTGAGGGCAACACCGTTGCGATCTACAACCGCTCCTACTCGAAGACCGAGACGCTGCTCGCCGAGCACCCCGAAGCTAACTTCGTTCCGGCATCCACGTACGAAGAATTTGCGGCATCGCTGTCGAAGCCACGCACCGCCATCATCATGGTGCAGGCTGGCAAGGGCACGGATGCCGTAGTCGACGCTCTGACCGAAGCTTTCGAGCCAGGCGACATCATTGTCGACGGCGGCAACGCACTCTTCACCGACACCATCCGCCGCGAGAAGGCAGTGCGCGAGACCGGCATCAACTTCGTCGGCGCTGGCATCTCTGGTGGTGAAGAGGGCGCGCTTCTCGGCCCATCGATCATGCCCGGTGGTTCCGCTGAAGCATGGGAGACCCTCGGCCCGATCCTCAAGTCGATCGCTGCAATTGCCGAAGGTGAGCCCTGCGTCACGCACGTCGGCACCGATGGTGCTGGCCACTTCGTCAAGATGATCCACAACGGCATCGAATACGCCGACATGCAGCTCATCGCTGAGGCCTACGACCTCATCCGTCAAGGCACCGGCGCAACCCCCGCCGAAATCGCCGACATCTTCGCCGAGTGGAACAAGGGCGAGCTCGAAAGCTACCTCATCGAGATCACCGCGGAAGTTTTGCGTCAGGTTGACGCCAAGACCGACAAGCCCCTCGTCGACATCATTCTCGACCAGGCTGGTTCCAAGGGAACTGGCGTGTGGACCGTGCAGACCGCCCTCAACCTCGGAGTACCCGTTTCGGGCATCGCCGAAGCCGTATTCGCTCGCGCCGTTTCCTCGAAGCCTGCTCAGCGCGCGGCATCCGTAGCGTTGCCCGGCCCCAGCTCGGTACCCGCCGTCGAAGACAAGGCCGCGTTCATCGAAGATGTTCGCCAGGCTCTCTACGCCTCGAAGATCATTGCGTACAGCCAGGGCTTCGACGCCATTGTTGCCGGCGCTGAAGAGTACAACTGGGACATCAAGAAGGGCGAGATCGCCAAGATCTGGCGCGGCGGTTGCATCATCCGTGCGAGCTTCTTGAACCGCATCACCGAGGCCTACGCCGAAAACCCCGGCCTCGTGGCCCTCGTCACGGCGCCGTACTTCACCGACGCGATGGCAGGAACGCAGGATTCCTGGCGCCGTGTTGTGGGTGGCGCTGCCGCCGCCGGCATCCCGACCCCCGCGTTCTCGTCGTCACTCGCATACTACGACAGCCTGCGCGCACCGCGCCTGCCTGCCGCATTGGTTCAGGGACAGCGCGACTTCTTCGGCGCTCACACGTACAAGCGCGTCGACATGGATGGCACATTCCACACCCTGTGGTCGGGTGACCGCAGCGAAGTCGAAGCGACCGACTCGCACTAACACTCCTGGCGGCGGGCCCTGTGCTCGCCGCCACATTTTTACCGTCAACAACCTCGCAGTACTCCGGCTGGGCAAACGAAGCAGCGTTCAGCCCGCGGTGACAGAATGGGGGCACGATGAGTGAATACGAAGACGAACCAGAGTTATCTGGCTACGTGCCCCACGGTGAGCGACCACTGCGATCACGGGTGTACATGAACGTCATCCGTGTCGTCGTCGTGCTCGGCCTGATCGGTCTCGTCGTTCCCGGAATAGTTTCGGCAGTCGGCACAGCCAACAACACCGCAACGCGAACCTGTGCCACCTACACCGAATACTTGGCACCGAACGCAGTCTCGTTCGACATCCGCTTTGACCTTTTCGGCGACGGTGAACCGGGCTGGAAATGCTACTCGATCGCATTCAACGGCCAGGAAACGTTGCTGCGTTCGCTCGGCCTCATCCCCGGACCCGCCGTACTTCCGACCAGCCCCGCAAACAACACCTAGCGTCCACAGCCGTTGCGGCCTAGCTCTCGGCGGTCAACTGATCCCGGACCTGCTTACGCAGGACCTTGCCGATGAGCGAGCGGGGCAGCTCATCTACAGCAACAATGCTCTTGGGCACCTTGTAAGCAGCTAAATTTGCGCGGACAAAGTCACGCACGGCTTTTTCATCAAGGGTCGCACCCGCCGTGAGTACGACGGCGGCGACAACATCCTCGCCACTGCGCTCGCTCGGTAACCCAACCACAGCGGCATCGGCGATCGACCGATGCTGCCGCAACGCTTCTTCAACCTCACTGGGTGCGACATTGAATCCACCCGTGATGATGAGTTCCTTGATGCGGTCGACGATAGTCACAAACCCATCTTCATCTACCGTGACAATGTCGCCGGTGCGGAACCAATCCTTGCCATCGTCGGCAGCCGCTACAAACACTTCCGCGGTTTCATCGGGCTTGCCCCAATATCCAGAGAAAACCTGTGGGCCGCGAACAACGAGCTCACCCTCCTCCCCCAGTTGTCGATCAACCGTGGGGTTCTCTGGATCAACAACACGGATCTCGGTGTTCGGCAACGGCAATCCGACCGTTCCAGCACGCCGAGTGGGGCCGACAGGGTTCGCAATGAGGATGGGGCTCGTCTCCGACAATCCATACCCTTCAACGAGGGTTCCCCCGGTGCGCTCTTCCCAGGGCTCGACGACCGAAGCCGATAGGGGCATCGCTCCAGAGATCGCTATCTCGATGCCTTTCAATGACACCCCAGCCTCATCGGCAGCCGCGGTGAGTCGCTCGTAGATGGGCGGGACAGCAGGCAGGAACGTCGCTGGACGCTTCTTGATGACAGCGAGCACAAGCTCGGGATCAAACTTGGGGAACAGAACGAGGCGCGCTCCCATGCTCATGGCAAACGTCAAGCACAGCGTGAGGCCGTAGGCGTGAAACATCGGGAGAACGGCATAGACAACGGCCGTGCCGCGGGGCACTGCCGGAACCCAGGCGCGGGCCTGTGCCGCGTTGACGGCAAGGTTCACGTGGGTGAGCATAGCGCCCTTCGGCGACCCCGTCGTGCCACTCGTGTACTGAATAAGGGCCAGATCATCGGCGTCTGGCTTCACGATGTGCGCATCGATGAGAGCTGATTTCAGCAGCTCTTCCCACACGATGGTGCCGCGCACTTTAGAGGTTAGTGCGGTACGAGATTCCCGCGCTTTAGCGACAGGAAGGCGCAGTAGAGCTCTGGTGAGCAATGGCATGGAGCGAGTGACATCCACAGAAATGATGGTCTCGACGGCGACGTCGGCAGGAAAATCTTGAATCGTCGCTACGACGTTGTTCCAGGCGATGACAACGCGGGCGGAATGGTCTTCAAACTGGTGCCGAAGCTCACGCGGCGTATACAGCGGATTGTGTTCGACGACGATTGCGCCCAACCGCAGCACCGCGTAGAAGGCGACGATGTGCTGGGGACAGTTAGGCAGCACGAGGGCGACCCTGTCGCCCTTTTGCACGCCAAGAAGTCGAAGGCCTTCTGCTGCGCGATCGATCTGCTCGCCAAGTTCGGCATAGGTGGTCTCGCGGCCGAAGAATTCGAGCGCAACACCCTTCGGGTATTCAGCAATGGATGCCGCTACAAGATCGTAGAGCGAACCTTCGGGCAGCGGAATATCGCGAGAAACCCCGTCAGCGTAGCTGGCGAGCCAAGGACGATCGGACAACACAGTCATGACTTAACTGTATGCCTCAATAGCGCACTCAATTACTCAGCGCGCGATGGTAACCCTGTGGGACCTTAGGCCGCGCCGTCGAACATTGAGGTGACCGATCCGTCGTCGAAGACTTCGTGGATTGCACGAGCCAGTAGCGGTGCGATCGGCAGAATCGTGAGGGTCGGGAAGCGCTTGTGTTCCGGGATCGGCAGCGTGTCGGTGACAACGACAGAGTCGATGAAGTCGCTCTGCAAGATTGTGGGTGCCGGGTCAGAGAAGATGGCGTGAGTGGCGGCCACAACGACTTTGAGCGCTCCGGCACGCTTGAGTGCTTCGGCTGCCTTCACGATGGTTCCGCCGGTGTCGATCATGTCGTCGACAAGGAGGCAGACACGACCGCTCACGTCACCCACGATGTCGTGAACGGTGACCTGATTCGGCACGAGGGGGTCACGACGCTTGTGGATGATTGCCAGTGGCGAATCTAGCTTCTGGCTCCAAATATCGGCAACGCGCACGCGGCCCATATCAGGGCTAACGACAGTGAGAGTCGAGGGGTCGAGCTGTTTGCGGAAGTGCTCAAGCAGCACCGGCATGGCGAAGAGGTGGTCGACGGGGCCGTCGAAGAAACCCTGAATCTGGGCGGCGTGCAGGTCGACGCTCATGATGCGGTCGGCGCCAGCGGCCTTGTAGAGGTCCGCGATAAGGCGGGCGCTAATCGGCTCGCGACCGCGACCCTTCTTGTCTTGACGGGCGTAGGGGTAGAAGGGCGAGACAACGGTGATGCGCTTCGCCGAGGCCCGTTTGAGGGCATCCACCATGATCAGTTGTTCCATGAGCCACTCGTTGATGGGCTCAGTGTGCGACTGGATGACGAAGGCGTCGCAGCCACGAACACTCTCGTCGTAGCGAGCGTAGATCTCACCATTCGCGAAGGTGCGTGCGTCAGTGGGTACGAGATCGCTACCGAGCTCTTCAGCAATGTCGAGCGCGAGTTGAGGATGTGCCCGCCCGGAGACAAGCACGAGTCGCTTTTGACCGGAGATCTTAATGCTGGCCACGTGGTGACTCGCTCTCTGCCGCGGTTACGGCGTTGGTCGGTCAGGCAAAGTATCGTCGCTTGCTGCTTTGGCTGCGTGAGCCGCTGCAGTTCCCGCCCGATTGGTTTCAACCCAGCCACTGATGTTGCGCTGTGGAGCAACATTGATACCGAGAGACCCTGCCGGTACATCTTTTCGGATGACCGACCCTGCCCCGGTATACGCTCCGTCAGCAATTCTAACCGGAGCGACGAAGACGTTGTGTGACCCACTTCTCACATGAGAGCCAACTACCG
Organism: Rhodoglobus sp. G.S.23; assembly: GCF_056675935.1. NCBI lineage: Bacteria > Bacillati > Actinomycetota > Actinomycetes > Micrococcales > Microbacteriaceae > Rhodoglobus > Rhodoglobus sp. G.S.23. Next base: position 747,849 of record NZ_CM155237.1, on the reverse strand, counting down.
TTCGGCTCTTGTTCACGCCGTCGTAGTTTGCCGTGATAGTTCCGGCGCCAATGTTGGATTGTTCGCCAACCTCGGTGTCACCGATGTAGCTGAGGTGCGGCACCTTACTTCCCTCGCCGATAGTGGAGTTTTTGGTCTCCACGAAGGTTCCGATCTTGCCGCCAACGCCGAGTTTCGTGTTCGGGCGAAGGTAAGCAAACGGACCAACGGATGCATTCGCACCGATCACGCTGAGCGTCGCGTCGGTGCGTTTGACGACAGCATTCTCGCCAACTTCACAGTCAACAAGGGTGGTGTCTGGCCCGATGATGGCACCGGACAGCACGAGCGTTGCTCCCTTGAGCTGGGTGCCGGGCAGAATTTCGACGTCAGGGTTGAGAGTGACGTCGGCGTCGATCCAGGTTGTGGCCGGATCTTCGATGGTTACGCCTTCCCGCTGCCACTTCTGCACAATGAGTTCGTTCATACGACGGGCCGCTTCTGCCAGTTGTACGCGGTCGTTGACCCCGGCGACCATCCAGCCGGCGGCGACGGGCATTGCTGAAACGATTGCTCCGACACCCCGTAGCAGGCCGACGACATCGGTGATGTATTTCTCGGCCTGGGCGTTGTCTGTGGTGATGCGCACGAGCTGCTCACGCAGCGGGCCAACGCTGAAGACGTAGGTGCCGGAATTGATTTCGGTGATCGCGATCTCGTCGGCGTTAGCGTCTTTTTGCTCGACGATGCGGTCGAGGCCGCCATCGACCCCACGCACGACGCGGCCGTAGCCTGTGGCGTCTTCAAGGATTGCCGAGAGCACTGTTGCGGCGGCAGACTCGGCGCGGTGTTGCGCGAGCAGCGACGCCAAGGTAACGGAGTCGAGCAATGGAACATCGCCACTGACAACAACGACATCCCCGTCGAAGTCTGCTGGGAGCGAATCAACCGCAACTTCGACGGCACGACCGGTGCCGGGAACATCGTCTTGATCAACGATCAGGATGTCGGGCATCAACTCGGAGAGTGTGGCAACAACTTCGTCACGCTGGTGGCGCACAACAGCGATTACGTGGTCAGGGTTGAGCTCGCGTGCGGCGGCAACCACGTGGCCAATGAGTTCGCGACCAGCAAGGCGGTGCAGAACTTTAGGCTTGGCAGACTTCATGCGGGTGCCTTGGCCAGCGGCGAGAACAATGACGGCGAGTTTGTGTTCGGTCATAGACCTATTGTGCCCTGAATGAGCCGCACTCAAAACGTCCCCTCACGTGAGGGAAAAGGTAAGAACAAGCTCCGCCTCTAGGATTCGAACCTAGACTGGACAGCTCCAAAGGCTGCCGTGCTGCCATTACACCAAAGCGGACCGCACCCGAAGGCGCTAACCAATTCTGCCAGATCATTGGCGCTCTGTCGTCCAACTAGCCCGATTCGGAGCCTTCACACACGATTGTGGCCGTTTCGGGGGGCCGCAACAGGACACATCCGGGTGGTGAAACTGAGATAATAACCGGATGCCCCAACGCGACGAAGTCGACCGAATTGTCGAAGCGTGGTCGCGTGAGCGCCCCGACCTCGACTTTGCGCCTCTGCATGTTTTGAGCCGGGTTGGTCGTCTCGCGAAGCATCTGGAGCGAGCCCGCAGGGCGGCGTTCGCTGTTGCCGGTGTTGAGCCGTGGGAATTCGATGTGCTGTCGGCGTTGCGCAAGGCGGGAGCACCGTATCAGTTGAGCCCGACCGCGCTAGTGCAACAAACGATGGTGTCGAGTGGAACGATGACGAATCGCATCGACCGGATGGTGGCGCGAGGCCTCGTGGAGCGCCGCACTGACCCCAACGATGGTCGTGGCGTCATTGTGCTGATGACGGCGAGTGGTCGTGAGCGCGTTGATGAGGCCATCACTTCTCTCGTGCACGATGAAACTAAGTTGCTATCTCGTATGTCTCCACTCGAACAGGAACGATTGAGCTCGCTGCTCAGAAAGTTGAGCCTCGACGGTGAATAGCCCGCAAGAGCAGACTGCGTTCCGGCGAATCTCTCCCGGTCTCGGTCTTGCACTTGGTGCTTTTGGTCTTGCTCTGCTGATCAGTTTTTTGGTGCCAGCGATCCCGACGCTGACCGCGTGTGTTGTGTTGGGCATCCTGTTTAGCGCGCTGCCGTGGCGCACTGCGGTGCGTTCTGAGGTGAAGCCGGGCCTCGCAATTGCTGCCCGTCGTTTGTTGCGTATCGGTGTGGTGTTGTTGGGTTTCAAGCTGAGCCTCGTGAACATTGCCGAGTTGGGCTGGTTGGTTCTCGGCATGATTGTCGCAATCGTCATCATCACGTTTTTCTTCACGTGGGGATTGGGGCGGATGCTGGGCCTCCCCGGTCAGCAGCCGATGCTGATTGCTGCTGGCTTTTCCATCTGTGGCGCTTCGGCGATTGGCGCGATGGCGGGTATGACGCGCGCGAAAGACTCCGACACTGCGACTCCGATCGCGCTTGTCACCCTCTGCGGCACTCTCGCTATCGCACTCCTGCCTGCTCTTCGCCCCCTTCTCGGTCTCGATACTGCCGAGTTCGGGATGTGGGTTGGCGCGAGTGTTCACGATGTCGGTCAGGTTGTCGCGACGGCTCAGATTGCGGGGGCAACTGCACTTGCCGTTGCCGTAGTTGTGAAGCTCACGCGGGTTGCGATGCTCGCCCCGATGGTTGCTCTTGCGGGGGTTGTTGTTGCCCGCAGCGACCGCCGGGCGGCCATTGCGGGCAACGTCACTGCTGCTGACTCAGCGTCTATCGACTCTGCCGCGCAACTTGCTCGGGCGAAGCGGCCTGCGATTCTCCCCCTCTTTGTCGTCGGCTTTCTCGCTGCCGTGCTTGTGCGCACGTTCGTGCCGTTGCCTGATGGCTTTCTTGAGGTAGCTGCCTACGGTCAAGAACTCGTACTGGGCATGGCTCTCTTCGGGCTTGGCGCCTCGATCAGCCTCGGCAATCTCATTCGCACTGGCGGTCGCGCCCTCGGCGTCGCCCTTGTCTCGTGGGCGGTCATCGCGCTGCTGTCGCTTGGTGCGGTGGAGATTGCGCGCGCCGCTGGTGTGGCGGCGCTCGGCTAGAGCCAGCGTCGAACGGCTAGAGCCAGCGTCGAACAGCTAGAGCCAGCGCCGCACGGGAGCCACGAACCAGCGCGATTCTGGGTTCTTTCGCAGCACGAGTTTCTCAACGAACGTGGTGACAGAAATCCGTGAAGCACTGACCACGAACACTGCGGTGACTACCGACAGGGCGAGCATGATCGGATACTCCTCGATGAGTTGATCGGCAAGCCAGTAGGTCAGGAGCGTGAACGCACTCATGAGTGCGGCTGGCAACGTCAGCACACCGAGGATGAGAGCGATGCCGAGTCCAACTTCGAGAGCCGGGATGGCCCAGCCAAAGAAGTCGGGGGCCCCGCCGAGGAACGTGGTGGTGAATGCCTCGAAGAAGTCGGGCACGCGATTGTTGGAGACAGTGCTGTCCACAACGAGTCCGATGTCGGCCCCGCCAAATCCTGCCTTCAGCTTGAACAATCCTTCATTCAGCCACAGGATGCCGAGGCCAACCCTCGCCGCTCCCGTGATGACGGAAGCGACGAGGGAAAGCGCACGGTTCATCATGAGAGTGAAGCGGAACCGAAGATTGCCTTGACCTTGTCGCAGTAGATGACGACAGTGTCGTAACCGGCAACATCCACGCCATCAAGCGTGAAGGTCTGGCTGGCTTCGTCGAAGACAACCGAGTCGATCAGCATGCCCGCTGCAACGGCATCCTCATCGGAACCGTTGGTCAAGTACACGTGCAGGTCGGGGCCCTCATCGGAGGAGTAACCCGAGAGAACGATCTCGGAGTCGCTGACGGTGACCGTGCCAGCCACTGACTTGTCTCCAGCACCCTCAAAGGTGCCGGTGCGGGTTACCTCATCAGTCTGCGACTGCGAAGCCTCAGGGGCTGCAGGTTCACTGCTTGACGTGTCGGTTGCTGCACCGCTACAAGCGCTGAGCATGAGCGAGAGAGCCAAAATTGCGGATGCGGTGAGTGCTGTTTTTCTCATGGGAGAGTTCCTAAGTTCGATGGTGCGTGGAGGATGCCGGCGGGCGTGACACTCGCTGACGACTACGAACTTAGGCACCGGCATTCGCCTCTATGGCGAATATTTCACGAGCGTAAGAATTGAAACCGGTTACGCCATGACCGCCCGGATTAGGCTGGGGTCATGGAGAACAAGGCGAACGTGACCATCGTGGAAGACGATGCCACCGTGCTCTCCGTTGTCTCCGAATACCTGCGCGGGCGCGGATATTCCGTCACCGGCATTAGCGATGGAATCCAGGCGCGCGACGCACTGCGTGGTCCCCTTCCTGACGTGCTCATTCTCGACCGGATGCTGCCAGGCGTCGGCGGCGATGAACTCTGTCGCCAAGCGCGAGCGGCATCACCGCAACTGCCGATCATCATGCTGACCGCTCTCGATGCTGTTGAAGAACGCATCGATGGTCTGGAACACGGCGCAGATGACTACATCGCCAAACCCTTCTCACTTCGTGAGTTGCAGCTGCGAATCGATGCGATGGTGCGCCGAAGCCGAAGCTCGCACGTCACCTCCGAGATGTTCACCCTGGGCCAGTTTCGGGTAGGCCCCGCCCATCGCAAGATTCTGCTCGATGGCAAAGAGATGACGTTGACTACCCGCGAATACGAGCTGTTTCTCTTTTTGCTCCAGAACCCCGATCGGGTTCTCAGCCGCGACGACATTCTGCGTGAGGTGTGGGGTTGGAGTTTCGGCGAAGCCTCGACCGTCACCGTGCATGTGCGTCGCCTGCGCGAAAAAATTGAACCCGAACCGCGTTTTCCCCGCTACCTCCTCACCGAGTGGGGTCAGGGCTATCGCTTCACTGTGAAGGATGCGGCATGATCCTCAACGCCAACGAACTGCTCCAGATTCTTGCCACCGCTGCCGCCTGCACCGCCATGGTGATGGTGGCCGCGATGATCGTGCTTCGCCTCAATCGACGCCGCACGATCGCGTTCCAGTTCACCATTGTGGTGATTGCCGCGATTCTGTCGATCGCCGTCTCGACAGTTGTCATCACCGCCCAAATGCATTTCTCCACCCACGACCTGCAAGTTGTTCTCGGCGTGGTCGCAATTTCCGCGCTGATGAGTCTCGTCGCTGCGTTAGTCAGCGGCCGTGCTGTTCACCGAGCCTTTGCGGCGCTGCGAGATTCCGTGGCCCGAGTGGGTGCCGGGGATGTCGTAGCCGCCGATTCGGGCACGTGGAAGGAAGTCGCCGAGGTATCAACCCAACTCTCTGAAGCATCCGAACGTCTCGCTGCCGCCCGCGACGAGATTGCGAGGCTCGATGCCTCTCGCCGCCAGTTTTTCGCGTGGATCTCCCACGACCTCCGCACACCCCTCACCGGCATCAGCGCGCTCGCTGAAGCCCTCGATGCGGGAACCGTCGACGATCCGAGCGACTACCTGCGCCAGATTCGAGCCCAAGTTGGCACGATGAACCGCCTCGTCGATGATCTCTTCGAGCTCTCGCTCATCCAGAGCGGCACCCTCAAGCTGCGCCCCGAGAACATCGAGCTGCTCGATATTGTGTCGGATGCTGTCGCCGACGTGAGCCAACTGGCTGCGGCCCGTGGCATCCAGATCAGCCATGCCGGGGTCGAAGGTCGGATGCTCTGGGCCGACCCCCATGAGCTCACTCGCGTTGTCGTGAACCTGCTCACCAACAGCATTCGCTACTCACCCGCCGATTCGCAGATTCTGGTGAGCGCCGACCAGCGCGACGACACCAGCCTCGTGCTTTCGGTGCTCGATCAGGGCAGCGGCGTTGCCAGCGAAGACCTCAGCCACATGTTCGAGATCGGATGGCGCGCTACCGAAGCCCGCACCCCAGAACAGCACAGCGGTGGCTCCCCCGGTGCCGGGCTTGGGCTCGCAATCGTGCGCGGCATCGTCGAAGCTCACGGCGGCGGCGTGAACGCCGAAAATCATCCGGATGGGTTTCGGCTCAGCGTCGCTTTGCCGACAACCGCGGTGTAGTTGCTACGCGAGGAGTTCTTCGAGCTCCAGCCAGCGCATTTCAACCGTGTCGAGTGCCTCTTGGAGGGCCTGCTGTTCGCCAACGAGCGCGCCGAGTCCCGCAAAATCTGACTGGTCGTGGGCGGCCATCCGCTGGTGAAGTTCAGCGATCTGCCCCTGCAGCTTCGTGATCTTGCGGCTGGCAGCAGCGTGCTCTTTTTGCGAGTTGCGCAACTCGGCGCCGCCCAGCTTGGGCTTCGCTTTCGCAGCGGTGGCGTCCGGAGCGCCGGCGGCAGCACCCGCGGCGTTGCCCGAGGAATCCTTGAGCTGCTGGTGACGCAATTCGAGATACTGATCAACACCACGCGGAAGGTGACGGAAGCCGCCCTCCATGACCGCATACTGCTGGTCGGTTACACGCTCGATGAGGTACCGGTCGTGACTCACCACCAGCAGGGTTCCCGGGAACGTGTCGAGAAGGTCTTCGATCGCGGCAAGCATGTCAGTGTCGAGGTCGTTAGTTGGCTCATCCAGAATCAGAACGTTCGGCTCAGAGAGCAGAATAAGCAACAATTGTAGTCGACGCTTCTGGCCTCCCGAAAGATCCTTCACCGGCGTCGAGAGCTGGGTGCTGGTGAAACCAACGCGCTCGAGCATCTGCGTCGGCGTCATCTCTTTGCCACCAGTGACATAGGTGCTCTTGTGACGACCGATGACGGTGCTGACGCGCTCATTCCAGATGTCTTCGAGTTCAGCGAGCTGCTGGGTGAGGGTGGCGACCTTGATGGTCTTTCCGCGCTTCACGCGACCACTCGTCGGGTTCAGGCTGCCGGCAACGAGCGACAACAGGGTCGATTTTCCGGCACCGTTTACACCGAGGATTCCGGTGCGTTCGCCTGGCGCAATGCGCCACGTGATGTCATTCAGCACTGTCTTCTCGCCGGCAACGCCCGTTGTCGGATCAATGACGGGATACGTGACGGTGACCCCTTCGAGGTCTACAACGTCTTTGCCCAGTCGCTGCATCGCCATCGACGACAGTGAAACACTGTCCCGTGCTGGCGGCTCGTTCTCGATCAAATCGTTTGCCGCATCAATACGGAACTTGGGTTTCGTCGTGCGCGCTGGGGCACCGCGGCGCAACCACGCAAGCTCCTTGCGCATGAGGTTCTGGCGCTTTGATTCGGAAGCCGCCGCCATCCGGTCGCGTTCAACGCGCTGAAGAATGTAGGCAGCGTACCCGCCCTCGAAAGGTTCGATCAGTCGATCGTGGACCTCCCACGTTGCGGTACAAATCTCGTCGAGGAACCACCGGTCGTGAGTGACGACCAACAGCCCGCCGGCGTTCGTGCCCCAACGACGCTTGAGGTGGCCAGCAAGCCAAGAAATACCTTCAACGTCGAGGTGGTTAGTTGGCTCATCCAAGAAGATGACATCCCAGTCACCGATGAGGAGAGCAGCGAGAGCAATACGACGACGCTGACCACCAGAGAGGTCGCCGACTTTGGCCTCCCAGGGGATGTCAGCAGCAAGGCCCGCAATAACGTCGCGAACCTTGGGGTCGCCCGCCCACACGTGCTCATCAATATCGCCGATCACGGTCTCGTGCACCGTTTTGGTGCCATCGAGCTCATCGGCCTGATCGAGCATGCCGAGGGTCACGCCATTGCGGCGCGTAACCCGCCCCTCGTCGGGGTCGAGCTTGCCCGAGAGCATCCGCATGAGGGTGGTTTTGCCGTCACCGTTGCGGCCGACGATGCCGATACGGTCGCCCTCGTCGAGGCCGATCGTGACATTGTCGAAGATTACGCGGGTCGGAAATTCAAGATGAAGGGACTCAGCGCCAAGAAGGTGTGCCATTCGGGCAAGCCTAGCCGGGTTAGTCGGTGATGATTCGCGCTCCGTGCACGGGACCTGTTGCCCGCACGACTGTCATTTGGGCTGCGCTTAACGCAATTTGTAGTTCTAACGCCGAATCAAGGTCAGCAGTGAGGAAGGCGACGGTGGGGCCAGAACCCGAAATGACGCCGGCAAGGGCACCATTCTTTTCGCCAAGTTCGATGACCGAAGCCAGCGATGGCTCCATCTTGAGTGCGGGAGCTTGAAGGTCATTGTGCAGGCACTCTGCCAACATATGTGGGTCGCCGGCACGCAACGCCTGCAACACATCCGCCTCAACAATGGGTGCCACCTGGGCGGGAAAGATGTCCTGAGAATGACGCTGGCGGTGGCGGTCGAGCTCTTCGTAGACCTCCGGAGTTGAGAGCCCGAAGTCGGCGAGCGCCAACACCCACTGAAACTGACCCTTGGCGAGAGCCGGGCTGAGTTGGTCGCCACGACCCGTTCCTATGGCTGTTCCCCCGGTAAGAGAGAACGGCACGTCGGCGCCAAGTTCCGCAGCCAGGGAGATCATTTCTTCGCGAGAGAGTGCCGTGCCCCACAGGGCGTCACAGGCAAGGAGCGTTGCTGCGGCATCCGCAGAACCACCGCCCATGCCTCCCGTAACCGGGACATGCTTATCGATTTCCAAACGCACGCCGCCACGGTAGCCAGTGCGGCGAGCGAGTAGTCGAGCGGCTTTGATCGCGATGTTCGAGCCATCGGTGGGCACTCGAGAAAGATTGACTGTTCCTGAAACAGAAACCGAGAAGTCGTCGGCGTGGAAAGCGCGAACATCTTCATAGAGAGACACCGCCTGATAGGCGATTGCAACGTCGTGGTAACCATCGTCAAGGAGCGAGCCCACTTTGAGGAAGACATTGATCTTGCCTGGGGCACGGGTGTGAACCATTGAGGAGGCTGCCGGGACGGTAGTCATGAACCAAACTTACCTTGTGTCACGGACCGTTCTGTGCGCTCAATCGCAGCCAGCTCGCTCTAGCCGGGAGAGTTGAGAATCAATTTACGGTGCGGAAACTACTCGGAAATACTCAACCCACGCGCAGTGGCATAACGCGTCGTCACTGACTCGGCCCATTCCGTGCTCACTTCACTCGCGTTGGCGCCAAACCAGTCAATGATCTGCGAGCGCTGCCATTTGCTTGCGCCAGCCATATCGAGAAAGGCGAACCATTCGTCTGGGTGCCTCCCGGTGCCGTCGAGCACATCGCGATCACTGGGAATGTTGTTCGTTGGTTCCGACATAACAACAACCTACCCCCGGGAGCTCACGCCCCACAGCACCCGGGGCAAGATTGTTAGCTTCCGAACGCTTCGGCGATTAACTCTCCCGCTAGTTCCTCAGGGTCGCAGTCGACACCGTGGCGCTGAAACCATGAACACACGTTTCGGCAATCGCGCTCAACCAACTCAATACCGCTCGGATTACTGACGATGTCCACAATCTGTGGCACATCAATGACCACAACCCGACCGTGATGCACGAGCAAGTTATACGGCGAGAGGTCACCATGCGCATACCCGGCCCGCGCAAAAATACGCATGAGTTCAACAACTTGATGCCACAGGTCAGCAAGCTCCGCAGCATCCGCCCGCACCGTGGCTAGGCGAGGTGCCGCTTCTCGACCATCGCCAATGAATTCCATCAGCAACTCAGTGTTATCAACCTGCACCGGATACGGCACCGGCGCACCACGCGAATGGAGTTCGCTCAGCGCACTGAATTCGGCAGACGCCCACAAACCTGCTGACAGCGCACGGCCATAAGCAGACTTTTTCTGCAACGCGCGACTGTCACGCGAGCGCCGAGTGCGGCGCCCTTCGGTGTACTGCGACGAACGATGGAAGTCGCTCGTCTCCGTGCCGCGGTAGCGCTTTGCCGCCAACAACACAGATTCAGCATCGGGAACAGCGCGCTCGATGAGAAACACGTCGGCCTCTTTGCCCGACTTGAGCACGCCAAGCTCCGTATCCATTGCGCCGGCGGACGTCACGAGCCAGGAAGGCCACGGGCGTGGCCCTCGAAGCGACGGAATGATCGATGGCCAGGTTGACCAACGCTGATCTTCGCCAGGAGTCGCCGACGAGAACGATAAAGCAGATTGCGAAAAAGTGTCGTCACTGAGTGACATAGGTGGTTCTCCAGAACGGAGGTCACCGCAGACCTATTAGGCAGTGACCTCAATGAGTGGGGGGTCGAAAGAAGACTCGACAGAAACAGTCATTACCTTCCCCTCCCTTCGGGCCAGTGGCCCCACTTCTGAATAACTCGCACCCTGGATTCGCGTGCAGTGCGATGACAGGATTTTAGCTAGGCCGCCCGCGCAATAGCAAGGAAATCGTGCACCGTAAGCTCCTCGCCTCGAGCCGTCGGTGCGACACCCGCCGCAATGAGACGCTCTGAGGCGGCCGTTGAGCTGCCCAGCAGACTCGAGAGCGACTGACGCAACATTTTGCGACGCTGCTGGAAGGCGGCATCCACTAGGGCGAACGTTGCTTTGCGCTCGTCAATCGTGCCGGGTTGTTCGCGACGCTCAAAGCGCACAAGCACCGAGTCGACGTTGGGCACGGGCCAGAAAACTTGACGACTCACGAGGCCTGCGGTGGAGAACTCTCCGTACCAAGCGGCCTTGATGCTCGGCGAACCGTAGACCTTGCTGCCGGGGCCGGCCGCGACACGATTGCCGACCTCCGCCTGCACCATCACGAGCCCGCGATCGAGCGAATCGAAGTGCTCTAAGAAATGCAGCAGCACGGGAACCGACACGTTGTAGGGCAGGTTCGCCACGAAAACACGGGGGTCGTCGGGCAACTCGGTGACGCGCAACGCGTCTTCGGTGATGACCGTGAGGCGCGCATCCGGCTGCATCTGACTCACCGTGAGCGGCAACTGGGCGGCAAGCCGTTTGTCGATTTCGACGGCGACAACGGATGCCCCGGTCTCGAGCAACCCGAGCGTGAGTGATCCCAACCCTGGGCCAACCTCGACCACCGTTTCACCCGAGACGACGTGCGCTGCCTTCACGATGCGGCGCACCGTGTTGGGATCGATAACAAAGTTTTGGCCCAACTTCTTGGTGGGCTGAATGCCGAGCAGATCGGCGAGATCGCGGATTTCGGCTGGGCCGAGCAGTGTGCTCATCGAGTGCCTGCATTCTCTGGAAGTTCGGTATCCCACGAGCCATAAACGGCCTCGGTGGTGGCGGCGAGCTGCGCCGAAAGTTCGAGTTCGTCGATCTCCAAGTGAGCCGCCATTGCACGCACCGTGTGCGGCATCAGGTACGGAGCATTCGGTCGACCTCGCAGCGGATGGGGCGTGAGGTACGGAGCATCCGTTTCGACCAAAATGTGGTCGCGATCGATCACTGATAGAGCTTCGCGCAGGTTTGCCGCGTTCTTGAACGTGACCGTGCCAGCGAACGACAAATACCAGCCGTGATCGGCAGCAATGCGCGCCATCGCTGCATCACCCGAGAAGCAGTGGAAGACGGTGCGCTCCGGCGCCCCAACCCGCAGCAGGGTCTCAATGACGTCGTCGTGGGCGTCGCGATCGTGAATCTGCAGCGCAAGGCCGTGCCGCTTGGCAATCGCAATGTGCTCTTCAAAGGAGCGGAACTGCGCGGGGCGACCCTCGTCATCCGTGCGGAAAAAGTCGAGCCCTGTCTCACCGATGGCGCGCACTCGCGGAAGCGCGGCAAGTTCGTCGATGACGGCGAGCGCGGCATCCAGCTCCCCCGCCGCAGCGAGCTCGGGAGCATCGTTCGGGTGGATTGCTACCGCAGCGAGCACACGCGGGTTGGTCGCAGCAAGTTCCGCCGACCAGCGGCTCGTGGCGACATCCGTGCCGACCTGCACAACGCCGCGAACGCCGACCGAAGCGGCGCGGGCGAGGTGTTCGGTGAAGTCGAGCGCCCCGTCTGGCCCGCCGTCCGCGATCTCGAGGTGAGTGTGATTGTCATAGACAACGCCCTCAAGAGGTTCGGGCAGCGGCGGATACTGCAGCTTCTCAGCGGCCTTTTCGTCGGCGCTGCGGTGACGCTGCCTGATGAACGGTTCGGTCACGCCGTGCCGCTCTCGGCATCCACTTCGATGCGGGGGAACAGCGACGATTCGAGCGCGGTCACGCGACCGCTGTTCGACCAGTTCTGGGCAGTATCGATGCGCTGCTCGCGCAGTTCGCCGACACCACTGATCGCTTGCCACAGCTTCTCGGTTGCCTTGGGCAGCACCGGCGAAAGCAAGATAGCGAGAGTGCCCAAACCGTTCACGGTTGTGGCGAGCACAGTGCCGAGGCGTTCACGGTTGGCGGGGTCTTTCGACAGCGCCCAGGGCTCTTGCTCAGTGATGTACCCGTTGAGTTCATCCACGAGCTCCCACACCGCGGAGAGTGCTTCGTTGATCGCAAACGTATCGATGAAGGCGTTCGACTGCTCGGTCGCGCGCTTCTGAGTGGCAATAATGGCTTCCTCGGATGCCGTGAGCTCACCGAGCGTCGGGATCTCGCCATCGAAGTATTTATTCACCATCGCAATGACGCGCGAGGCAAGGTTGCCGAAGCCGTTTGCCAGCTCTGCTTGGTAGCGCGCGCTCAGGTCTTCCCAGCTGAAGGAGCCGTCTTGACCGAAAGTGATAGCGCTCATGAAGTAGTAGCGGAACGCATCGGAGCCGAAGGTGTCAGTGATCTGGCTCGGAGCAATACCGGTGAGCTTCGACTTGGACATCTTCTCGCCACCGACGAGCAACCAGCCGTGACCGAAGACGGCGCGGGGCACGGGCAGGCCAGCAGCCATGAGCATGGCGGGCCAGATGACCGCGTGGAAGCGGGCGATATCTTTACCGACGAGCTGAACGGCGGGCCAGCGCTTGGCGAACTGTTCGTCGTCGACGCCGTACCCGATGGCGCTGACGTAGTTCAGCAGGGCGTCGAACCAGACGTACACCACGTGGGTTTCATCCCACGGAACCTTGACACCCCAGTCGAAGCTGGAACGCGAGATAGAGAGGTCGTCGAGCCCCTGCTTGACGAACTGAACGATTTCGTTGCGCACACTCGCAGGCTGAACGAAGTCGGGCTGGCTTTCGTAGAGGTCGAGCAGCTTCTGACCGAAGTCGCTCATGCGGAAGAAGTAGTTCTTTTCCTTGAGAATCTCGACAGGGCGCGAGTGAATCGCACAGACGAGTTGGCCCTTGTATTCGCCGTCGGGGGCGGTGACGAGGTCATCGAGCTGCTTGTACTCTTCACAACCGACGCAGTAGTAGCCCTCGTATTCGCCGGCGTAGATGTGGCCGTCGTCGTAGAGGCGCTGCAAGAACGTGGCAACGGCTTTCTCGTGACGTTCATCGGTCGTGCGGATGAAGTCGTCGTTGGCGATGTCGATGGTCTCGAGCAGTGGCTGCCAGGAGTCGGCAACGAGGCGGTCGGCCCACTCTTGCGGGGTCGTGTTGTTGGCGACGGCGGTGCGCAGAATCTTCTGGCCGTGCTCATCGGTTCCCGTCAGCAGCCAGGCATCTTCTCCGCGCTGACGGTGCCAGCGCGCGAGAACATCGGCGGCCACCTCCGTGTACGCGTGCCCGATGTGGGGAACGTCGTTCACATAGAAAATGGGCGTCGCAATATAGAAGGAGTCGCCAGCAGACATGCGTTCATTCTATTCGCCAGCGGCAATTCATTACGCCCGGCGCAGGCGCGGTGTCGGGCATCCACCACTTCGACCGCTTCCACTCGGGCGGACACGAGGTCAGATGTGGGATTATGTGGCTTTTTCTTTATTTCTATTGCAATCCCACAAGAACGGGCGTATTATCACAAAAACGCATTCGGGTGCGTTAACCAATCACAGGAGATTACGGAATGTACGCAGAAGAGCGGCAGCAGCACATCGAGGGAAAACTCGCTGTCGCCGGTCGCGTTGCCGTAATCGACCTCGCTCGCACGTTTGACGTGTCAAGTGAAACCGTTCGCCGAGACCTTGATCAACTCGAGGCCAGGGGGGTGCTGCGCCGTGTTCATGGCGGCGCAGTCTCGGCGGCTCGGGTCAGCCGCATCGAAGAGAGTGTCGCACAGCGCACCGACCGTAACTCCGATGCCAAAGAGCGAATCGCCCAGGCCGCGCTAGCCCTCATCCCCTCCAACTTCTCCGGCGCGATCAGCATCGACGGCGGAACCACCACGAGCCGGCTTGCCCAGCACTTAGTCAATTGGGTTCCCTCGACATCCGAGAGCACTCTGACCGTCATCACCCACTCCATCTCCATCGCCGCGATCGTGAGCGAAAATCCCCACATCGATGTTCAGGTCATTGGCGGTCGCCTTCGCGGAATCACCGGTGTCGCTGTCGGAGCGACGACCCTCGACCAATTGGCCAGCATCCGCCCCGATATTTCATTCCTGGGAGCAAACGGAGTGCACGCCGACTTCGGATTCAGCACGCCAGACCCCGATGAAGCTGCGGTCAAAAGCGCTCTCACGCGGGGATCACGACGCGCCATCGCCCTCGTCGATGCGTCGAAGCTCGGCATCGAAGCTCTCATGAGTTTCGCCTCACTCTCTGACGTCGACACCATCATCACCGATCACTCCCCAGATGATGAGCTCACACTCGCCCTCGAGCACGCCGATGTAGAAACGGTGATCGCATGATTGTCACTGTCACCGCAAATCCCAGTCTCGACCGCACTATCGAGCTCGATTCCGCTCTCGACCGTGGCGAAGTTCAGCGCTCACTCTCGAGCAGCGAACAGCCAGGCGGCAAAGGCGTCAACGTCTCTCGGGCGCTGATCGCGTCCGGCCTGGACACCGTTGCCGTTCTTCCTGGCGATGCCTCAGATCCGATGCTCGTCGCTTTGCGCGCTGAACACACTCCTACCGTTGGCTTGCCCATTGCCGGCCGCGTGCGTTCCAACATTTCGCTCACCGAGCCCGATGGAACGACCACCAAAATCAATGAACCTGGCCCGCAGCTCACCGCAGCCGACGACGCGGCGCTCATTGAGCTCGTTGTGTCCCATGCGCGTCGCGCCGAATGGGTTGTTTTGGCAGGGTCCCTCCCTCCCGGATTGAGCGACGACTTCTACGTTCGGGTCGTTGAAGCGATTCGCGCGGCAACCGATGGGCCGCTCCCCCGCATCGCCGTTGACTCCTCTGGCGCCCCCATGCACGCGCTCGTTCAGTCCGGCGTCGTGGTTGATCTCATCAAGCCCAACGCGGAAGAACTCGCCGAACTCACCGGACTCCCCGACACCTTCGAGAACGATCCGGATGCCGCGGCCGCCGCCGCGCTCAGCCTCGTCTCGCAGGGATGCCGGGCAGTACTCGTCACTCTCGGATCTCGCGGAGCACTCCTCGTGACCGCAGATGAGACTTGGCGAGCAACAATGCCTCCCGTCGCCGCCAAAAGCACCGTTGGAGCAGGAGACGCTTCCCTCGCCGGCTACCTCTTAGCCGATCAGCGCGGCGCAACACCGGAAGGGCGACTGGCGCAAGCTGTCGCTCACGGAGCCGCTGCCGCATCCCTTCCCGGCAGCACCATGCCAACCCCCGACCAGACCCATCCCGACTCTGCTGACGTTCACGTGCTCAGCAGAGCGGGCGCCAAATAAACCTCAGCACCACCACTGCTGCATACAAGGAGAAAGCAATGACGCAACTCATCACCCCCGACCTCGTGTTGTTGGATGCCGATCTCGGCACCGACCGCGCCGGGGTAATCCGAGCGCTGACAAATCTTGTCGCCGAACAGGGTCGCGCTACCAACGCTGAGTCCCTTTTCGATGACGCGTGGGCTCGCGAACAGAAAACCGATACCGGCGTTCCTGGCGGCATTGCGATTCCTCACTGCCGCTCAGAGGCAGTCACCGATGCAACTCTCGTCATGGCGCGCCTCAAACCTGCCGTTGATTTTGGTGCCACGGATGCTCCCGCCGACCTCATCTTCCTGATTGCCGCCCCCGCCGGCGCCGACCAAGAACATCTCACTCTGCTCTCGGCTCTCGCCCGCTCACTCGTCAACCCCGAGTTCGTCGACAGCCTGCGCGCAGCAGGCACTCGTGAAGAGATTGTGGCGCTTGTCGAGCAGGCAACCGCACCAGAGAGCGAAGAAGCACCCGCTGCCGCTGCAGGCGCCGCGAAGCATGCTGCTCCGGACTCTGGATCAGCGGCACGACCCAGCCTCGTCGCTGTCACCGCCTGCCCAACCGGAATCGCCCACACCTACATGGCCGCTGATTCCCTCGTGGCTGCCGGTGAACGCGCCGGCATCGATGTTCACGTCGAGACTCAGGGTTCGTCAGGCGCAACGCCACTTGACCCCGCCATCATTGCTGCAGCATCCGCCGTCATCTTTGCTGTTGATGTGGATGTTCGCGACAAGGGCCGTTTCGCGGGCAAAGCGCTCGTGCAGTCGCCGGTAAAGCGCGGCATTGACGCTCCTGACGAGATGATCGCCGAAGCTATGGCTGCTGCCAACGATCCCAGCGCTCCTCGTGTTGCTGCCACTGGCGGAGCAAGCGAAAGCGCTGGCTCGACCAACAACGAGCACTTCGGCCAGACCGTCAAGCGCGCACTGCTGACGGGTGTGAGCTACATGATTCCGTTTGTTGCCGGTGGCGGTCTGCTGATCGCGCTCGGCTTCTTGCTCGGCGGCTACCTCATCACTGACACGGCAAGCGACATCATCACGCAGAACAGTCTGTGGAACCTACCTGATGGCGGAGTCGCCGCCTACCTCGGTGCTGCCGCCTTCAAGATCGGTGCTGCCTCGATGGGGTTCCTCGTTCCTGCCCTTGCCGGTTACATCGCCTATGCGATTGCTGACCGTCCCGGCATCGCCCCCGGTTTCACTGCCGGTGCTGTTGCTGGCCTCATGGGTGCGGGCTTCCTCGGCGGTATCGTTGGTGGACTCCTCGCCGGTGTTGCCGCTCACTGGCTCGCTCAGCGCAAGACGGCGGCCTGGTTCCGTGGTCTCATGCCCGTAGTTGTGATCCCGCTGTTGGCGTCGATCTTCGCTTCCGGCCTGATGGTGCTGATCCTCGGCGGCCCGATCGCATCGCTCACCGTTGCACTGAACGACTTCCTTAATGGCTTGAACGGTGCATCCGCTGTCGTTCTTGGCCTCATTCTGGGCGCCATGATGGGCTTCGACCTCGGTGGCCCTGTCAACAAGGTTGCTTACTCGTTTGCCGTTGCTGGCCTCGGTGCCGGTGCGCTCGACAATCAGGGACCGTGGATGATCATGGCCGCTGTCATGGCATCGGGAATGGTTGCTCCACTCGCGATGGCTCTCGCCTCCACCGTGCTCGCTCGTCGCCTGTTCTCGCCCGTCGAGAAGGAAAACGGCAAGGCCGCGTGGCTGCTCGGCGCTTCGTTTATCTCCGAAGGCGCCATTCCGTTCGCTGCTGCTGACCCGCTGCGCGTCATCCCCGCCAGCGCGATCGGTAGTGCTGTCACCGGCGGGCTCATCATGGCGTTCGGCGTCACATCGCAGGCACCCCACGGCGGAGTGTTCGTGTTCTTCGCGATCAACCCATTCCCGATGTTCCTGGTTGCGATTGTCGCGGGAATGGTCGTCACGGCACTGATCGTGGTCGCCCTCAAGCGCTTCGTACGCAAGAGCGAGACGGTCACCACTACCGCCGCGGCTCAAGTACCGGTCGCAGCCTAACCGCACAGATCGTCACAGCCTCCACCACTAGTGGGCGCCATCGCCCGAGTTGCACCCCCTCGCAGAGTTTCTGCGAAGGGGTTGCGGCTCGGGCGATCGTCGTTTCTGCGGCGCGATTACCGTGCGGCGTCAGAGCTCTGCCGAACGCATAATGGGCGGCGTTGCTACTTTTTCTTAGCCTGCAGCGCTGCTTCATACAGTTCGCGCTTGCTCAGTCCGGTCTGCTCAGCCACCTCGGTAGCCGCCTCTTTCAGACGGGCCCCGTCGGCAACAAGCGAGAGCACATACCTGACGGCTGTCGGCAGATCAGAGGTCGCGGGGGCAGCACCCTCGACGACGAGACAGATCTCGCCCCGAGCGCCATCCTTGAATTTCGCGGCAAGTTCAGCAGCCGTGCCTCTGACGACTTCTTCGTACATTTTGGTGAGCTCGCGGCAGACGACAGCGCGACGATCATCACCGAGGGCCGTGGCCAAATCGGCGAGCGCCGCCGGCAGACGATTGGGGCTTTCGAAGAACACCATCGTGCGTTCTTCGCGAGCGAGGCTGCGGAAGTAGGCGACGCGGCCCTTGCGAGGCAGGAAGCCTTCGAAACTGAAGCGGTCGGTCGGTAGGCCAGAGACGGCGAGGGCAGTGAGGACGGCGCTCGGTCCAGGCAGAGCGGTGACGGTTACTCCGGCGGCGGCGGCCGCGGCGACGAGAGGGAATCCGGGATCGCTAATGGCGGGCATCCCGGCATCGCTCAAGACGAGAACATCAGCTTCGCGAGCAAGTTCGACAATCTCAACGGCCTTTTCTGACTCGTTGTGTTCGTGGAGCGGGATGAGCCGTGGCCGGTTGTCGATACCGAGGGCGCGCATGAGATGGATTGTTGTTCGAGTGTCTTCGCTAGCAATCACCTCAGCGTTTGTCAGTGCCTCGATGAGGCGCTGGGAGGCGTCGCCAAGGTTGCCGATGGGTGTCGCCGCAAGAATGATCACGTGCCCATTCTCCCACCCACACTCCGCCACCGTTGTGCGCCCGCCGATCGTGCGTTGAGCGCCTCAGTGAGGTCGTAGTGTTGCACTATGTCGACTCCGCCGCCCTTGAGGGGAACACCACTCGGTGCTGTCATGCTCGTGGTCTTGGGGCTCATCTTTCAAGACGTCGGTGCGTCTGTTGCCGTGTTGCTATTTCCCGAGGTCGGGCCAGCAGGAATGGTCTCGCTCAGACTCGTGTTTTCGGCCGCCATTCTGCTCGCAATTGCCCGCCCCAATCTGCGCGCGATCTCGAAGCGCGCCTGGCTGATGGCGTTGATCTTTGGAATATCGCTCGGCGGAATGAACCTCCTGTTCTACGAAGCTCTTTCGCGGGTTGATCTGGGAGCAACGGTAACGATCGAGGTGCTTGGGCCTCTCGTGCTGTCTGTGATTGTGGCGCGGCGGGCGAGTGCGTGGCTGTGGGCGCTGCTCGCTTTTGCCGGGGTCGCCCTGCTGAGCCTCGGCAGCATCGGCGCTCTCGACCCGGTCGGTGTCGCCTTCGCGCTGGCCGCCGCAGTGTCGTGGGCCGGCTATATTTTGGCCTCGCGCAAGACTGGGCAGGTTTTCGCTGGACTGGATGGTCTGGCCATCGCTATGGCAATCGGCGCGATCATCAGCCTCCCTTTCGGCATCGCGCAAGCGGGCAGCACTCTGCTCGAGCCGTCAATTCTGGTGCGGGGGCTCGCGGTGGCTGTATGTTCCTCAGCAATCCCTTATGCGCTCGAACTCATTGCCTTGCGGCGCATCTCTGCTGCCGCTTTCTCGGTGCTGATGGCGTTGGCGCCCGCTATCGCGACGGGCGCGGGATTCTTCGTGCTCGGCCAGAGCATCACTCTCGTGCAGGGTGTCGGAATCGTGCTCGTTATTGCGGCCTCGATTGGGGCGGTGAGGGCAGCATCCCGTGTGCCGGGCGCTCCGGGAGCGGGGCCGAACGCACTACTGCCCGAAGAGACCCCGCTTTAAGGCGGAACCCCTCCGGGCAGTGTGGGTGAGGTACTCTGCGCTGACTTAGTGCGCGGTGCCTGTCGGCGTCGCGGTCGCGCCGGGTGCGTCATCCGTCTCGGGCGCGTGCATGGGGTGGCTGCGCTCAAGCGCGGCACCTTCAACATCGACGCTCGGGATGATGCGGTCAAGCCACTTCGGCAACCACCACGCGGATGCACCGAGCAGGTGCATGAGCGAGGGGATCAGCAACATGCGCACAACGAAAGCGTCGAAGAGCACGCCGATTGCGAGACCGAACCCAATGGGCCGCACCATCGCGAGGTGGGAGAACACGAAGCCACCGAAGACGGCAATCATGATGATCGCTGCAGCAGTCACCACTGCCCGCCCGCTGCGGAGTCCGCTCATGACGGCGGCCTTGGCAGGAACGCCATGAACGTACGCCTCTCGCATGCCTGACACGAGGAACAACTGGTAGTCCATCGCGAGGCCAAAGAGCACACCCATGATGATGATCGGCGCAAAGTTCAGCACGGGACCAGGGTCGGTGATGCCGAAGATCGCCCCCAACCATCCCCACTGGTAGACGGCGACGATGGCACCGAAGGCCGCCAAGAGCGACAGGACGTATCCCGCGGTGGCGATGATCGGAACAAGTATCGAGCGGAACACGAGAATCAGAATTAGCAGAGATAGCCCCACAACTACCGCAAGATACAGGGGCAATACCGATGCCAGCTTCTCTGAGATATCGATATTTCCGCTGGCGGTACCCGCGACACCGAGAGCGATGTCTCCATCGATCGGTGAGCTATCGCGCAGGTTGTGCACGAGCGCTTCAGTCGAGACGCTCGAAGGGCCATCTGTGGGGATCACTTGGAAAGCGAAAAAGTCGTTCTCGTCAGAAACACCCACGGGCGCCACTGCGACCACGTCATCGAACGCCATCAACTGATCAGCGAGGTCGGCCTGAGTTTTGAGAACATCATCTTCAGAAACCGCATCCTGCAGACTCGCGGTGACCAAGAGTGCACCGTTTTGACCGGCTCCAAACTCTTCAGCGACGAGCTTGTAGGAACGATATTGGGTCGAGTCTGCGGGCTCGGAGGAACCGTCTGGCAACCCCAAGCGCATCGACATCGCGGGAATCGCAATGATGAGAAGACCGATCACCGTCAGCACGAGAGTCGCTACCGCGCGACCGGTTCGCATCGGGCGCGGTGGCTTCTGCTGCTGATACTCGTGGCCAATCTTGGCGCGTGATCGACGCGACAACACTCGCTTGCCGAGAAGAGACAGCAGCGCTGGGGTGAGGCTCACCGCGATCAGAACTGAGATCAGCACGCAGACGGCGCCGACTGTTCCCATCACTCCCAGGAACGGGATTCCACTGACGTTCAGCGCCAGCAAAGCGACGAGCACTGTAGAGCCGGCAAACAACACGGCGTTGCCGGAGGTTCCGTTGGCGAGACCGATTGATTCGTGAAGATCCATACCGGCAGCGAGTTGCCTGCGGTGGCGTTGCACGATGAAGAGCGTGTAGTCAATTCCGACCGCGAGGCCAAGCATCACTCCAAGAATCGGGGTGACGGATGTCATCTGCACAACATCGGAGAAGGCCAACGCTCCGGCGACACCAATGCCGACACCGATGACCGACGACACGATGGGGAGCACGGCGGGCAGGAATGCGCGGAAAAGGATGAGCAAGACGAGCCCGGCCAAGATCACACCGATGATTTCACCGACGCCGAGAAGGCCATCGGTGGAGTTAGCGATCGCCGAAGAGTAGTCGACCTGAACACCCGGGATATCGGCATTCTCGAGCTGCGATGCGATCGTGCTCTTGAGGTCTCCCGACACATTGAAAAGGTCGACGTCGAAGGTGACGAGGCCCAAGGCCGTCGCCCCATCATCCGAGATGGTGGTGATGTTGGCCGCCGCCTCCATGAGGCGCTCGCCATATTCAAGCTTCTGCTCGTTCTCTTCGATGGTCGCAGCGTTGTCGTCGATCGTGGCTTGCTGCTCGTCGATCTGTGCCATGCCGGCATCGATTTTGGCCTGCTGAGCCTCAAACTCCGCTACCGATGCGTCGTAGACACCGGCTGCTTTTGCCTGTTCGATGGCAGCATCGAGTTGCGCTTGACCGGCTTGAAGTTCTTGCTTCGCCGCATCCAGTTGCGTCTGACCGTCAACGATCTGCTGCTTGCCTGCCACAATCTGATCGCGGCCGTCAGAGAGTTCCTGCGCCTGTTCGGTGCGCTGAGCATCCGTCTCGAAGGGATCAATAACGCCGCTGACGTGGTCGAGCGGGGTGAGGTCGTCGAGAGTTTCGGTGATCTTCTCGCGCTGCTCGGCGGTGAACTCGTCGCCACTTTCGGAGGCGAAAACGATTGTCGCGGATGCACCGCTCACGTCTCCGATTCGGTCGCTGAGCTCTGCGGAGACCCGGTCTGTCTCGGTGCCCGGAATCGACATCGATGAGGTGAGGGTGCCACCGAAGAGAGCGAAAGCGCCCACAGCCAAACCCAATACGGCGAGCCAGCTCACGATGACAAGCCAGAAGCGACGGGCCGAGAATCGGCCAAGGCGGTAAAGGAGTTCAGCCATGCTGAAAGAGACCTCTCGTTGGGGATATAAAACGAGCACGTCGTTGGGCCAGTGACCATGGTATTCGCAGAATTACCGTTTTTCCAACAGTTGTCGGAAAACTCACGGCTTCGCGCCCACCATCTGTCAGAATCAAGGGATGGATGCTCGAGTCGAACGAACCCGGCGAAGCCTGCAAGAGGCACTCTTCGCCCTCACTCAAGAGCGCCCTCTTGATGAAGTGACCGTCGGAGACATCGCCGAACGTGCTGGCGTAAACCGCAGCAGTTTCTACCAGCACTACCCCGATAAAGAGACATTGCTTGCCTTCGCTATCGAAGCAGCAGCGGATGAAGCGGGCGTGCAACTGGCCGACCTCGATCCCGAAAGCGACGAACCCCCGCCCGCCCTCACCAACTACCTCTCTCACATCGACTCGAACTCAGAGGTCTATTCGAGCGCACTCGGGCCGCGCGGCTCGGCGCTCGTTGCCTCACGAATGCGAACTCGACTGAAAATGATTGTGCGCGAGGGAATCCTGAGCCACAGCGCGGAGCACCGAGACGACCTCGCCTTGGAGATTGAAAGCGCAAGCATCACCGGCGCAACGTTCGGCATCATCGAAGCCTGGCTCGCGATGGATCCGCGCCCACCCGCAGAAACCGCCGTCGCGTGGATCTGGCAGTCATTCGGCACACCCAGCGGGCGCTGGACAACGCCGCCCGAATGATCTGCCCCGGAATACAGTCCCCACTCGGGCTGCCCCGGCAGCAGCACGGCACGACGCTCAGTAACATTGCGGGGTGAGCCAGAGAATCCCGCGCGACTTCGACGAACTGCTGTCGAGTGCCCCCGACAACTCTGCTGACAGCGATGGCACCCCGTCGTCGCCCCTCCCGAACTCACCGTCGAACACCGCCCGCTACCACGATGAAGGTTCCCGCCTTGATGACTGGTGGGCGGCGAGAAATCCCGTGCTCCAGCGCTGGCTCGGGTGGGCTGGGCCGGCGATAGTGCTGGTAATCGCGGCGTTCACTCGATTGGTGGGCCTCGGGCATCCGTCGTCGCTGGTTTTTGATGAGACCTTCTATGTGAAGGATTCGTGGACTCTTGTGAACCTCGGCTACGAGGCGCAGTGGCCTGCCGAAGCCGATGCCTTGTTCAATGGCGGCAAAGTCAACATCTTCTTGAACGACCCGTCGTTTGTCGTGCATCCGCCGCTCGGCAAATGGTTGATCGGGTTGGGCATGCTGCCGGGCGGAGGCGAAGACCCTTTCGGGTGGCGCATCGCAACCGCCATCGTGGGCATTCTTGCGGTCATTGTGCTCATGCTGATCGCCAAAAAACTGTTCGGTTCCACACTGCTCGCGACCCTCGCTGGACTGTTGATGGCGATCGACGGCAACGCGATTGTGATGAGCCGCGTCGCGCTACTCGACAACTCTGTGATGATCTTCGCGCTGCTCGGGGTGGGCGCAATGCTGCTCGATCGCGAGCACTCTGCAACCCGGCTGGCGCTGTGGATCAGCCGTCGCGGTGCACGTGGAGCAGCAACAGAATGGGGCCCCGCCCTGTGGTGGCGACCGTGGCTCATGCTTGCCGCCGTAGCCTTCGGTCTCGCTGCCGCCGTCAAGTGGAACGGCCTCTACTTCTTGGCCGCTTTCGCTGTCTACAGTCTGGTGGTGGATGCTCTGGCTCGCCGCCGCGCTGGCATCAGCTTCTGGGGTTCCGGCACCCTGTTCAAGCAAGCTCCCGTGAGCTTTCTGCTCACCGTGCCGGTCGCTCTGCTCGTGTATCTCTCATCGTGGACCGGCTGGTTCCTCAGCGACAATGGCTACGACCGTTCGTGGGCCGAAACCGACGGAAACGCGTGGACGGGCATTTTCAGCTGGGTGCCCCTCGACCTCCAAAGCCTCTGGCATTTTCAGTCGAGCGTGTACAGCTATCACGTCGGCGAGAGCCGACCCCACCCCTATCAAGCGAACCCGTTGACGTGGTTGCTGCTCATCCGCCCGACGAGCATGTTTTACGAAAGCATTGCGCGGGGCGAAGATGGGTGCCTTGCGGATGCCTGCGGTGCCTCAATCTCCGGAATCGCCAACCCCATCATCTGGTGGGCGGCAACCGCGGCCGTCTTCTACCTTGTGTACCGACTGGTTCGCTACCGCCAGTGGCAGACCGGCTTCATTCTGATGGGTGTCGCCGCGGGCTACCTGCCGTGGTTGCTCTATCTGAACCGCACCGTTTTTCAGTTCTACACAATCGTGTTCGAGCCGTACCTGATTTTGGCGCTCGTGGCCGCACTCGGGGTGATCCTCGGCAGACCCGATGACGACCGCTATCGACGCACAAGCGGCCTCGGTGTTGTTGCCGTGTTTGTGGTTGTCGCCATCGCGGTCAGTGTCTTCTTCTGGCCACTCTGGACCGGTCAGACGATCGACTATGACCTGCTGCGGCTGCGCTGGTGGTTGCCGACCTGGGTGTAGTCGAGCGCGGGTTCGGCCCTCCGAGGTCGAAGCCGAGTCGTTTCGTGGCGTTCTGTTACGCCGAAAGTCCGCTGACGGCATCCGGTTAGGTAGCCTGTGGCTATGGCTGATGAGGGTGGTTCCGACCGCAACTATGGTTTTCGCACGCGCGCAATTCACGCGGGAAATATCCCCGATGCGACAACGGGCTCTCGTGCTCTGCCGATCTACCAGACGAGTGCGTATGTCTTTGATGACACCGCGGATGCCGCCGCCCGCTTTGCTCTACAGAAGTACGGCAACATCTATTCCCGGCTTGCTAACCCGACGGTCGCGAGCTTCGAGGAACGGGTCGCGTCTCTGGAGGGCGGACTCGGCGCTGTTGCGACCGGCAGCGGGCTGAGCGCGCAGTTCATCACCTTCGCGTCGCTGGCGGGTGCCGGCGATCACATTGTCTCAAGTGCCAACCTTTATGGCGGCTCTATTACTCAGTTGGATGTCACACTGCGCCGTTTTGGCGTCGACACGACGTTCGTGCGCTCGGCCGACCCTGCCGACTATGCGGCGTCGATTACGGACAAGACGAAGCTGATCTTTGCGGAAACCATTGCGAATCCGTCCGGCGAGATTGCCGACATTGAGGGTTTGGCCGAGGTTGCTCATGCCCACAATCTGCCGCTGATTATCGACTCGACGGTGGCGACTCCGTATCTGAACCGGCCCATCGAGTGGGGTGCCGATATCGTGACGCATTCGGCGACGAAGTTTCTGGGAGGCGCTGGCACGACCCTCGGTGGTGTTGTCGTCGAGAGTGGACGTTTCGACTGGGCCACCGATCGCTTCCCGCTCTTCGATGAGACCGTGCCGAGCTATGGCGGCCTCAACTGGAGCGGAAACTTTGGCGAGTACGCCTTCCTCACTCGCTTGCGCGCTGAGCAGCTTCGCGACATCGGACCGGCCCTGTCACCGCACTCGGCGTGGTTGCTCGCGACTGGCGTTGAGACTCTTCCCTTCCGGATGCAAGCCCACGTCGACAACGCACGCATCGTCGCGGAGTGGCTCGAGGCCGACTCGCGTATCGAGAAGGTGTACTGGGCTGGACTTCCGGGGCATCCACACTTCGAACGGGCCCAGAAGTATTTGCCCAAGGGTGCCGGTTCGGTCTTCTCCTTTGAGGTGAAGGGTGGCCGCGCTGTCGGCCAGACGTTCATCGAGAGCGTCGAGCTGGCCAGCCATCTCGCCAACATTGGTGACGCGAAGACGCTCGTGATTCATCCCGCTTCGACAACGCACGCGCAGCTCACCGAGCAGCAGCTGGTCGATGCCGGCGTACTGCCCGGTGTGGTTCGCATCAGTGTGGGAATCGAAGACCCAGAAGACATCATCGCTGACCTCGACCAGGCGCTGACCGCAGCGACGAAGGGCTAAGGATGTCGACCGAAGAACTGCAGACCACCCAGCTCAGCAACGGGCTCACGTGCGACCTGCCCGCCAGTTCGCCTCTCGCCAAACTGCTCAAGTCGCAGCGAACCTGGGTGGGCCCGGATGCCAAAAAGCGTGCCGCCATTCTTCGCGCGGCTAAGTCGATCGCGATAGTCGGAGCCTCACCGAACCCCGCGCGGTCGAGCTACTTCGTGGGCACCTACCTGTTGCAGTCGACGGATTACCGCGTGTACTTTGTGAACCCTAACGCCGACACGATCCTCGGCGAGAAGGCGTATCCCGATCTGGCGTCGCTGCCCGAAGTGCCCGACATTGTGGATGTCTTTCGCAAAGCCAGCGACATCCCCAGCGTCATCGAAGATGCGCTCGCAATCGGCGCAAAGACTGTGTGGGTGCAACTGGGCATCTGGAACGAAGAAGCCGCTGTTTATGGTGAGTCGCAGGGGCTCACCGTGGTCATGGACCGTTGCCTCAAGGTCGAGCACGCGCGCTTCAATGGTGGACTCAATCTGATGGGCTTCGACACCGGGGTTATCTCGTCGCGTCGCGCTGGGCGTTAGCGAGGGATCATTGCCCGGCCCACGCCAGTCGCTGCCGCAGCGCACCAGCAGTGCACTAACTTAGCGGTATGGCTGTGGCTCAGACTCGAAGCGCTCGCGCCGCACGACGCCGCAAACGTCGGGTTGATGCCGCCGACAACGATCTCACCGCCGAGCAGTGGGAAGAACTCAAGCGCGAATGGGGCGGCTGCGCCTATTGCACCGCCACCGACTCTGCACTCCAGAAAGACTGCGTGCAGCCGATCTCCCGCGGCGGCAGCTACACCGTCGGCAACGTCGTTCCCGCCTGCGGTTCGTGCAACGCCAGCAAAAGCAACAGCGAAGTGACGTCGTGGATGCGCCGCAAACGCCTCGACGAACGCGCCTTCCTCACGCAATACGTGCACGTGCGCACCGCATTGGGGCTCAGCTAGCGCCCGACGAAATGGTCCATGGTGTTGTTCACACCAAGCTGATTCATGAGTTTGTCGAACCAGCGGACCGGAAGCACCCGGGCTGGCGATAAAAGATTTACGAACCGGGGCATGATCAACTGGTGTCGGCCCTTCTCGATCGCTGTCAGCGTTTTCTGAACTACATATTCGGGAGTCAGGATAGGCAACAGCAGAGGGTATTTGGTTTGCACACCCTCAAACATTCCGGTGCTGACGAAGTACGGGCACACGACCAGCGAGTTAACTCCGGTGTTTGCTTTCGATAGTTCCACCCGAAGTGATTCGGCGAATCCGAGAGCCCCGAATTTACTCGCGGAATAGTCGGTTTGCTTAGCTACTCCGACAAGTCCGGCGGCACTGGAGATGGTGACGACGGTGCCGTGACGGTTGGCGATCATGTTCCCGAGGACCGCGCGAGTGACCCAGAACAGAGCAAGCGTGTTCACCCGAATCGTGCGCTCAATCGCGTCGTCGGACGCATCAAGAAGGTTCTTGCCTGTGACGACTCCAGCGTTGTTGATCACAACATCCACCGGGCCCGTTTTCTTCGCGGAGGCCTTGACCGCGGCCCGGTCAGACACATCGACGGTGAAGGCCTTGGCGTGATGACCCGCGCCAATGATCTCCTGACACACGCTCTCGGCCGCGGCCGCCGACAGATCCCACACCACGACCCTGGCTCCGCGTTCCGCAGCGCCGAGGGCCAGAAGTCGCCCGATGCCGCTTCCGCCGCCGGTGATCAAAACGGTTTCATTCTTCAGAGGATGAGTCACTCTTCTTCTCCTTCAGCACCACTGCGGACCCGCAATACCAATATTGACCGTTTGGTCAATAGATTGCAATAGCTAAGCTTGAAGCGTGGTCGGAGTAAAGAAACCAGAGATCGAGCGGCGCGACGACATTCTCGCCGCCGCAAAAACCGTGGCGATCCGTAGCGGGCTAGAAACTGTCTCGGCTCGCACGGTTGCCGCTGAAGCCGACCTCTCGAACGGCCTCATCTACTTCTACTTTGAATCCAAAGACGGACTCCTGCACGCTCTGCTTGCGCGACTGCTCTCCACAACTCTCGACGGCCCCGAAAATGGTTTCGGCAGCGAATTGCCAGCAGACGTCGCCCTGTTTCAGATGGTGGCCACTGAACTGGAAGGTCTGCACACTCAACGCGACGACGTCGATCTTCTTTTTCAGTTCTACTTCTTCCGTCAGAGCACGGAGTTTCGTGACGAACTCAACACCGGCCTGAGCCGCTACGCCGACACCATGGAGCCGATCACAAACCGATTCGCTCACGAGCACGGCCTTGCCCCCGAAGCGTTCCGATCGACACTCATCGCTCTCATCCAGGGAGCCGCGATCGATGTTGTGCGTCGCCCCCAAGAGTTCAGCGCCGAAAAGCTTCTCCAGATAGTCGCTGCTATCGCATCGACCGCGACTCGCAATGTACATTTTGGCAGTTGAAACGTACAATTGATGCATGTCGACCACCAGCATCGCTGACGCCCGCAAGAACTTCTCCGAGGTCATCGCCACGTCAGAGCACGAAGCTGTTTTTATCGAGCGCCGCGGGCAGCGTGCTGCCGTTGTCGTGAGTCCGGAGCAGTATGAGCGCATGATGGATGCGCTAGAAGATGCTGAGGACGTTGCCGCCTTTGACGAAGCAATGGCCGATGAGGGGCCGAACATTCCCTGGGAGCAGGTCAAGGCCGATCTGGGCTGGTAGTGGCCTACCGCATCGAGGTCACGCCCGCCGCGGCGCGCGCCCTTAAGCGAGCTGACCATCAGCATCGCGACCGAATCCGTGGCGCAATCGCCCTCCTGGGCCAGGACCCACGGCCTCCGGGCGCCAAGGCGCTTCACGGGCGGCCGGGTTTTCGCGTGCGCATCGGCGACTATCGCATCGTCTACACAATTCAGGATGACGTGCTGCTCGTCGTTGTCGTCACCCTCGGGCATCGGCGCGACGTCTACAAACGCTAGTTCGCGCTCAGCAGCGCCTCCAACGCGGGCGCATCCGTGAGCGGCAGGCGGCACACAAACTCTTCGCACAGGTAGGCCGTCGGTGCGCCGTCAGTGGCGGTGCGTGCAGCAAACAGCTCGAAACCGGATGCCGCAAAAGCGTCCGCCTGAGTCTGCGAGACCGCGACACCAATGCCTCCAGCGCGGTGCAGCGTGCGGGCCAGAATCGTGAGCTCGTCGCCCGCCTCATCCCCGGTCACGACGACGAGCTGGCGCAAGGGTGCACCGAGCTCCGACATGAGGGTGAGGGCGGTTCCGAACGAGATGGGTTGCTGGGCTGCGAGTTGGCCGACCAGCTTCATGGAAGCCTCAGCGGCATCCCGGTACTGGGCATCGCCGGTGAGGGCAAAGAGGGTGTGAGCGGCGGCGGCCATGGCGCTGAGGCCGCTGGGGTGGGCTCCGTCGCTGATGTCGGCTTCGGTCGAGAGACCCTGCGCGGCGAGCACGGAGTCGCTGCCACCGGGGAGGCCGAAGGGTGAGCTTCCCGAACCTGCGGCTCCGGCTGCGAGCGCTCCGTCGATAAGGTCGCGGGCGGCAATCGCGTAGCGAACCTCGCCGGTAGCGATCGAGAGTTCGAGCAGACCTTGAGCGAGCATCCCGCTGTCTTCGAGGGTTGCTGCCGCCTCGGAGAGGATGCCGTCGATCGAGGTGCGCACGAGCCGCTTCCCTGCAATGCCGGCACCCGCAGTCGCGCCAGCACCCGAGCCGTCGTCGGCACCAGCAACAGCACCCGCAATACCCACGTGCTCCGTGAGCAAGAAGTCGGCGGCACCGCGGGCCAGCGCGATCCACTCGGGGTTGCCGTGGCGAGCGCCGGCGAGGGCAAGTCCTTCGATGGCGAGACCGTTCCAGCCGGTGAGGATCTTGTCATCGCGGGGCGGGGCTTCGACGCGGGCGCGGCTCGCGGCATCCAGCGAATAGTAGAAGCCTTCGACGCGCTTGCCGTCGACGGTGCTTTCGGAGTCGAGGCCCGACGCAAACGCTCCCGAGGGCAGCAGCAGTTTGTCACGCAAGAACTCGGCGACGCCCGTCGCGATCTCAGCAGAGTCGGCGAGCGCATACGCGGCGAGCAGTTGGGCGTTGTCGTAGAGCATGCGTTCGTAGTGTGGGTCGGTCCAGTCAGCCTGGGTGGAGTAGCGGAAGAAGCCGCCATCAACCGGGTCGCGCAGGGCGGATGCCGCCATCGCCTTCAGCGTGCGGTCAGCGAGGCCGGCCGCCTCGGGCGAGTGTTCCGCGGAGCGGGCGCCGCGATCGAGAAGGAACCGCAGCACCGGCGTAACCGGAAATTTGGGGGCGTCACCAAATCCGCCGTGTTCGAGGTCTTCGGCGGCAGCGAGCGCATCGATCACGTCAGCAAAGTCGGTGACGAGTTCACTCTCCACACCGCGGCTCTGCGCGAGCGCCTGAGCAATCGCGGCTCCGCTCGTCTCCACTTGCTCACGCCGCGCCGTCCACGCATCCGTCACTGATTCGAGCACTTGCCGGAATGCCGGATGCTGCCCCACAGCGGTCGGCGGCCAGTACGTGCCGGCAAAGAAGGCTCGCCCCGCGGGTGTGACGAACACGTTGAGGGGCCAGCCCAGGTTGGGCGTGAAGGCGGACGCCGCCGCTAGATAGGTGGAGTCCACTTCGGCGTGTTCTTCGCGGTCGACTTTGATCGCCACGAAGTTCTCGTTGAGGTAGGCGGCCAGCACGGGGTCACTGAAAGATTCGCGGGCCATCACGTGACACCAGTGACACGTGGAGTAGCCGATGGAGACCAACACGGGCACATCGCGGCGTTTCGCTTCGGCAAAAGCTTCGGCAGACCATTCCCACCAGTCCACCGGATTTGTGGCGTGTGATCTCAGGTATGGGCTCGCAGCAGTTTCCAGACGATTGGGCATAGTCTCAGAGTATGTCGAAGTTGACCGTGACCTACATTGGCGGCCCCACCGCTTTGCTCGAATATGCCGGATTGCGCATTGTGACTGATCCCACATTCGATGCCCCACAGCTTTACCCCGACGAGGGCGGTGTGCCGCTCACGAAGACGGCGGGTCCGGCGCTGAGCCGAGCGGATGTTGGCACTGTCGATCTGGTGTTGCTGTCGCATCACGAACACCAAGACAACCTCGACTACGAGGGACTCGAACTTCTCGCCACCGGTGTGCTGACGATCAGCACCATGAAGGCGGGCTCTGACCTCTTCGGCGGCGGCGTTGTTGGTCTCGACTCGTGGGAAACCGTCGGAGTAGGTGCCGTCACCGTCACCGCGGTGCCCGCACTGCACGGCCCTCCCGGTGCTGAAGCTCTCGTTGGCCCGGTCACCGGTTTTGTGCTGCAGGCCGAGGACGAGCCGACCATCTACGTCAGCGGTGACAACGCTTCCCTGCCGCTCGTGCAGCAGATCGCCGACCGTTTCCCTGACATCAGCATCGCCGTGCTGTTCGCGGGCGCTGCCCGCATCTCTGCGATCAGCGGTCCTCTCACCTTGACGTCAGCGGATGCCGCACAAGCCGCCCGCATCTTGGGCGCCACCCATGTGGTCGGCCTCCACACCGAAGGGTGGGAACACTTCACCGAAACCCGTTCCGACCTCGAAGCCGCGTTCGCGGGAACGGGGTTGCTCGTGGAGACGCCGCCAGGGGTTGCGGTTGATATTACTTCTGCCAACTCTCGCATCTAGTAATCGACCGCCCGTTGGTCGCTGTCGGCAGCGCGAGTCAGCCCGTCGTGCTGGCCGCTAGTGAGGGCTGGTCAGGCTCTGAGGCGACGGCGGAGTCACATTCAGTCTTCTCGAGGCTTACGCCAATGCTCTGCCACAGCGGCCCCGTTTCGGGTGTGGGCTTTCACCACAATCGCCCCGGCGTTGCGGGCAGCCATCGGAATCGTCGTTGGCGAGAATGCTGCTCGAATCGACTTCGCCCTCTCGAGCTGTTTCTGGTCGAAGGCCTGACTAATCAGATCGGTCTGGGATGCGGGCAACCCATAGGTTGCGGCTACATCGCGCCATTTCTCGACTGCGGTCGCGATCCGAAAAACTGATTCCGCTGCCTCCGCCGACGAGAGTCCGTATGTTGCGGAACTGCTGATCAGGTTCCTGATATCTCGCTCCCGCGGATCGTCGTCAGCATTGATGGCTCGGGAGTTGATGGAGCCGCGGTGTGGGCTGGGGTTGATGTCGAATGCGGGAGCCAACCGCCAGCCACCGCCGTCACGCAGGAACCCGTGGTTGCGCCAATGGTCGTCGACATTGTTGATGAGCACGGTCAGCGCTACGCGGGAAAACATTTCGCGCAGGTCAGCGCTTGGGTCTGTCGACAGGCTGCCGATCGCATCGGCAAAATCCTCATAGGTGCGGGTGCTCGTGTCATTAGCACCGATTCCGAGCGCTGTTGCGCCCGAAATGTATCCTCTTCGGGAGCGTGGCTCGGTGCGGTCAAATCGTTCAACGACCAGCACCGACTTTCCGTTAGGCGTCTGAACGAGTTGGAATTGCGGGGTGTGGATGTCTACGGAGCTCGCGATTGTCAAGGCGACAGCCTCCCACGCTTCGACATCGAGGTTGCGATCTTTTGAGTGCGGGAGCTTCGCGATAGCTAAGCGCCCCTTCTTCGTCACTACGTTCGCTTTGGGACGGGCACCGCCGGGGCTCGTGGCGATGTCATTCAAATAGGCGATGTCTTCGTCGGTTGCCTCGTTGTTGTCGTATCGCGCGGCAACCTCGACAATTTTGTTCAAGTTGTGGATGTTTGCGATCCCATGGTCGGGAGCCTGCCACGGGCCGTCCGCGAATCGAAGCCGGATATCTCCCATTCTGGTCGCGTCGGATACGCCCATCAGGTAGTCGAACTCGCCCAGTACTCTCGGGAGTTCGGGGTTCCTCTTCCGAAGGATGACCCTGTTGGCTTCGATCACCTTCTGGCCCCATTCATCTGGGGAGGCGTCGGAGAAGACACCAAAGAGCGTCTTATTCGCGGGAGTGAAGATGCGTCCTGTTATCAGCGGGAGGTCGGGTGACAGCGGGGCGGCGTTGCCTGATCCTAGATATTCTGAGGTGTATTCGAACGAGGAGCTGGCGAGAGATCGGCCACCTTGGAAGGACGGGCGGAGGATGCCGACCGTTGTGGGCGAGGCTCCGCCTCCGATTGCGACTTCGATGATGTCCGAGGGTTTCATATGCTGCCGCCGCCGCGGAGAATGTCGTCAATTCGGCTTCGCCCGGCATTGTTGTTGTAGGGGTCCGCCGCGTCCACGATGATGCCTTCGACGCCCAATACGGCGAGCACGGCAAACATCGAGTCCATGCGCGCGGTGCCGGTACCGTTCTCTATATTTCGAAGTGTTTCGCGGGTGATAAATGCGCGCTCGGCAACCTGTACCGCGGTCAGACCGTTCACCTTGCGCCACCGCTGGAGGTTGGCGCCGAAGTCCCTCAGTAGTCGCTTGTGCTGGGATGAGTCTCGCTGCACCATGGCGCCCCCTTTTTTGATAGCTATAGATGCCAATATAACAAGTTTTGATGGCTATAGCTATCAAAAGCCCGGCACCAGCATTTGCTGTGCTGTTCGCGGACGCTGCCCGGAGTTGCTGTGGGGGTAGGGCTTCCGCCGGTCGAACAACGGCGGCCTCCTTAGCGCATCGCGATAGCCCTTGCTAGATGCTCAAGAAGACAAACACAACGCCGGCCAGGAGAGACAGCATCCCCAACGCGCCCCCGACCACCGCGAAGACAACTGATATCCGGTGCCACCTACGGTCGGGCATCCGGCGCGCGAACCAAGTCCAACCCAATTTCTCGAAACGCTCGCGACTTTTGCGCGCGTAAGTTTCTCGCTGGATCCAAGTGTATGTGGCGGCAACCAGAAGTATCACGCCAAGAAAGAGAAACCCTTGGGCATTAGTTGCCGGCATGGGAGCCCCAGCAGCTAGCGTTAGTCCGTCCATGACCATCCCACTCCTACAGAACATCCCGCACCGCCACCTTCACACCATAACGAAGGCGCCCGCCCACAGTCTCGAAGTCCAGCTCCATCCCGGAAATTGTGTCAACTTTTGGCTTGCCGTCTCACGGATGGTCGCCACGATTCGTTTTCGAGGCCCCTCGCAGCACGTAGCCTGTTCGATCGTCGACCAATGGCAAGGGACTGCTGAGGGTTGAGGTGACTCCTAACGTGTGGTGATTTCGGTCACTGCTGGAAGGATGTTGACCATGCCAAGAGCTTTTCCGAGAGAGTTCCGGGACGATGTTGTGGCGATTGCGAGGCGCCGTGAGGTGTCGTTTGAGCGGATCGCGAAAGACTTCGGGATCTCTGCAACAACTGTTCAAAACTGGGTGTCGAAAGCTGAGGTCGAGGACGGTGTGAAACCTGGTGTGACTGCGGCCGAGCATGCGGAGAATCGTGAGCTGAAGAAACGCGTTCGGCTGCTTGAGCAGGAGAACGAGGTTCTGCGTCGTGCGGCGGCGTATCTGTCTCAGGGGTCGCTCCCAAAATGATCTACCCGCTCGTCCGCGAGCTGGCCGCGACCGGTGCCCCGATCAGGGTGCCGGTCGCGGTGACGTGCCGGGTGTTGAAGATCGCCAAGCAACCCTTCTATCGGTGGCTGAAGGACCCGGTCTCGACCCGGGATTGGGATGATGCGCAGCTGACCAACGCGGCGATCGATATCCACCGCGATGACCCGGTCTTCGGGTATCGGTTCGTCGCCGACGAGCTCGAAGACCTCGGGTTCGTCGCGTCGGAGCGGCGGGTGTGGCGGCTGTGTTCCCAGCAGCGACTGTGGTCGGCGTTCGCAAAGAAAAAGGGCTCCAAGAACCGCAAACAGGGTCCGCCCGTGCATGATGATCTCGTGCAACGCCAGTTCACCGCGGCCCGACCCAATGAACTCTGGTTAACGGACATCACAGAGCATTGGACGAGCGAAGGCAAGCTTTATCTGTGCGCGATTAAGGACGTGTTCTCCAACCGGATCGTGGGCTACTCGATCGATGACAATATGACCGCGCAGCTGGCCGTGAACGCGCTGCAGATGGCAATCCAGCGTCGCAGACCGACCGGGACGACATTACATTCGGACCGAGGAAGTCAATTTCGATCCAGGCGTTTCGTCCACGCCCTCAGCTCCGCCGGGCTCACCGGATCGATGGGCAGGGTTGGTGCCGCCGGCGACAACGCGGCCATGGAATCGTTCTTCGCCCTGCTGCAAAAGAACGTCCTCGACCAACACCGGTGGACCACCCGCCAGCAGCTGCGCCTCGCAATCGTGAGCTGGATCGAGGGCACCTACCACCGTCGTCGACGCCAGCGTGTCCTGGGCCGTTTGACGCCCATCGAATTCGAGACCATCATGAACACTTCGACCGCAATCGCGGCCTAAGAAAACGAGTAACCAAAACCCTCAGCAGTCCCCCATACGACAGCACATGCCTCGGGATGACCGCCTGGGTCAAACGGCCTGCAGCATCGAAGGTGTAGGTCGAGGTTTCGGTTCGCGGATCAGCCACCCACGAATCCGACAGTGTGTTCTGAATGATCCGGCCCGACTGCGACCGCACGCCCGAAGCGGCTCCGCACTCGAGTACGAGGGAGTAGAAACTACAACTTCAATCGTTTCGACGAGATTCGGTCGCTGTCTGAAGGTTGGGACCTGAACGCTCCCGTAGAGCTGTTAAGGCTCCGAACCCGCCCGCTACAAGGGTGGCGACTGGCGCACATAGAGCGATCGGGTTCCAACCAGTGAATGGGGCAACAACAAGAAGCCCGAAGGCAACCGCCCCAATGACGGCTCCACACGCCACGACCACAACCCGAGAGCCGAGGGTGCGAGCGAACCTGCGAGCTAGGAGCCCAGTGACGATGGAACCCGTCGAGGCGCTAAGCCCCCAGAGAATCCCGAGAAATTGCCCCACCGCCAGTGCAACAAGAAAGAATGTAATAGCCCCTGTTGCTGTCACCGGGTTGGCAGCCACGCTCCTAAATAAACTTGGTAGCGTCCAAACAATTATGAACAATCCCGACAGAACGAAGCCGGCTGCAGACCCGAAGAAGACGAATCCCTGCCAGCGCGGAGAGTTGATCAATAAATTTCTAACGACCTTTCTCATTCCCGCTCTCCCTGCCCTCATCGCGCGATCCACTTAGAGCCTCGCCCGGGAACCCAAATATTTGGGTGAACAAAACGACGGTAGTTCGCAGCCATATTTTTCCACTGCAGCCTATCGGCTCCCACCGTATGCCCGAATCGCCCTGTAGGTCTCACCGCAACTGCAGTTGAAAAGTGTCGAAGATAGAGAGTCGCCTTACGTTGAACAAATTGGAAGCCGACCTTGGAGCCGGGGCCGACGAAATACTCCTTCGAGGTGACAGTGAATACAGTAGTTGACCTACCCGCAGCGACAACAACATCTCCTCCCCCGTTTACGCCTGGAACACCGAATAGAGCCTCTAGATGACACGAAGAACCGTTCGTAAGTGACGCGCACCCCGTCACTGGGAATGGAAAAATGCTAGATGGATTTGCTTGAAACACTGCCATTGCTTTTTCAGGAGTGCCAAAGACGGAAACTGGGCCGATTTCATCCTCATAGTCGTAGCTGTAGTCGCCAGCGGCCTTGCCCGAAAGATCTAGTTGGTTGATCGGGTCAGCCGGATAGTCATAAGCATTAGTAACCCCACCCTCAACAGGATCCACTTCCAGGAACCTGCCAAGCCCGGCAACATACTGCCTGGCACCCATCTCGATCGTCGCGATCGAACCCTGATGCTCATACAACTTCCGGTGCTGCCCAACGAAGGCGTAATCCGCATCCCCCGGCGACGTGTCAGTGACCGCGTCATCCGCGACCTCTGTGCCGATATCTCCGGTGACCGGGTCGATGGGTTGCCCGAACGGATCAAACGCCGCCCGCACACCGATCCGGATACCGAGGTGGTCGGTGAGGATGATCGAGTCCCCATGCAGGTTCGGGTACGACCACTTCGCATCCGCGGCCACAGGCAGCGACACATTCA
The DNA here is from genome assembly GCF_056675935.1 of Rhodoglobus sp. G.S.23. Taxonomy (NCBI): domain Bacteria; kingdom Bacillati; phylum Actinomycetota; class Actinomycetes; order Micrococcales; family Microbacteriaceae; genus Rhodoglobus; species Rhodoglobus sp. G.S.23. The sequence goes on along the minus strand of NZ_CM155237.1, from coordinate 710,804 downwards.
CCCCACCCGGCAATGACAGAGTCTCCTCGATCAACGCACCGGCACCATCCAGCACACCGAACATGCCGCCCGCGGTAAACGTGTAACGGATGATCTCGGCTGGTTGACCTGGTGCGGTGGAGGTTCGCAGAACGATCCGCCCCGTCGCATCCCGCACATATTCGATCACGGTGCCGTCATCCAACACCGTCTTCAGGTGCCGATCAGCGCCGTCATAGAACAGTTGCTGATCAGCCAACCGGGTCGTGTTGCCATGCGCGTCATACGTCAGACTTGCCGCACTCAGATTTGTGGAGAGCAGAGTGTTCGCCCCTGCCGGAGCACCCGCTACCGCCGTCGATACCAACCGGTCGGATGCGTCATAACAGTAGCCAGTTGTGATCGGGGTGCCGGCATCCTTCACATCCGAGAACGACGTGCGGTTACCGTTACGACCGGCAAGATCACTCGCACCCGCACCACACGTAGTGTCACCGAAACCATAGGTGAGCACATGTCTCGGGATGACCGCCTCAGTTAAACGGCCTGCCGCGTCGAAGGTGTAAGTCGAGGTTTCCGTTCGCGGATCAGCCACCCACGAATCCGACAGAGTGTTCTGAATGATCCGGCCCGACTGCGACCGCACCACCGAATCAGACACCACCGTGGCATCCGGAAAACTCCAACTGAAACCAGTACCCGCACCAGCCTCGTTGCGCGTGATGTTGCCCAGGTTGCTGCCATTGGCATACGCCACCGACTCTAGGAGCTGCGTCGCCGATAAATCCGCCGTACCTGCCCTGCATGGCCCTCCTGGCGCGGAAGCCCGCGTCGGCCCGGTCACCGGGTTCGTGCTGCAGGCCGAGGGCGAACCAACTATCTACGTCAGCGGCGACAACGCTTCCCTGCCGCGCGTGCAGCAAATCGCCGACCGCTTCCCCGACATCAGCATCGCGGTGCTGTTCGCGGGTGCTGCCCGCATCTCGGCGGTCAACGGCCCTCTCACTTTGACATCAGCGGATGCCGCAGAAGCCGCCCGCATTGTGGGCGCCACCCACGTCATCGGCCTCCACACCGAAGGGTGGGAACACTTCACCGAAACCCGCGCCGACCTCAAAGCCGCCCGGGGTTGCGGTGGAGATTGGGACTAGACGCTTGGCCGGTCTCTGAGCTCTACTTTCGTCGCTAAGCATAAATGGTGGGACACCACAAACCATCTGATTTGCTCGACGAGCGAGCGTCTAACGAGCGGCGGCGAGAGCCTCGGTTCAATTGAACGTTTGGGGGATCTCGATCAGCGGAGAAAAGTCACCCTTGAAAACGTCAAGTTCGAACAAGTCATCGAATTGATCGACGTTCAGCGTCGCGGAAACCCACATTCCATCAGAGTCAAAGAAGGTCACCTCCGCTACTTGCCTCTCAACCCGCTCTTCTACTGCGCGGCCACGTATTGTCAAACTGCCCATGCCACCGTCGTCCATTTCCAAGACGGAAATGTCTGGAAACGTGGCGTTCAACGCTAAAATTTTGGGCGCTCTCTCCAATAGGGCTCTAATCAGTCGCAATTCACCAGAGGTGGGGGGACGATAAGTTGGTTCCAACGGTCAAACCGCCCTTCTATTTACAGTGATGCGTCCGACATTTATGACTCGGCTTGATACCCTAAAGGCACTATAGGTCAGGGCTACCCCAGACACAGTGACTCCACCCGAGCGTTGACCAGTAAGGCCTCGAGCAATCGGCCTCAGGTCCGCACGTACAACTTTCGATACCGCTACCCTGCTAAGGCCAACCTTGTCCGTGTGACGAAATGTGTGATGCGTCGCGTTCGGGTTCCCCCCGAACTGTATTGCGGGTGCCCGCGTGGGCAGACCGACTGCTCCAGCAGCAATCAGCGCAACCGACGCCTTCATCGCATCTTGATGTTCGTATTGCCACCGCGCGGCATCTCGAAGCCACAGCGGTTTACTCGAATCGTTGAACGATGCATACGTTAGGCGATCTACCGCTGCCTGTAATTCAATATCTGCCTGAGATTGCGCTGGAGGCTCCCAACTTACCGTCCCACATTCGGGGTCCCACGAACACTTCCCACTCAAATCGAGTTTGTTGATCGGGTCAGCCGGGTAATCATAAGCATTCGTCACCCCACCCTCCACAGGGTCAACCTCCAGGAACCTGCCTAGACCGGCAACATACTGCCTAGCACTCATCTCGATTGTCGCGATCGACCCCTGATGCTCATACAACTTCCGGTGCGCACCTACGAACGCGTAATCCGCGTCGCCAGGGGAGGTGTCAGTGACCGCGTCATCCGCTACCTCTGTGCCAATATCACCAGTGATCGGGTCGATGGGTTGCCCGAACGGATCAAACGCCGCCCGCACACCAACCCGAGCACCAACATGGTCGGTGAGGATTATCGAATCACCATGCAGGTTCGGGTACGACCACTTCGCATCCCCCACTACCGGCAGAGACACGCTCACCCCACCCGGCAGCGACAGAGTCTCCTCAAGCAGAGCACCGGCACCGTCCAACACACCGAACATGCCACCAGCGCTGAGCGTGTAACGGATCACCTCCGCATCCTCGCCCGGTGCTGTGGAGCTGCGCTGAACAATCCGCCCCGTCGCATCCCGCACGTATTCGATTACGGTGCCGTCATCCAACACCGTCTTCATATGTTGATCAGCACCGTCATAGAACAGTTGCTGATCAGCCAACCTGGTCGTGTTGCCATGCGCGTCATACGTCAGCGTTGCCTCACCCAGGTTTGTTGAGAGCAGGGTGTTTGCCCCTGCCGGAGCGCCTGCCACCGCCGTCGACAACAACCGGTCAGACCCGTCATAACAATAATCAGTCGTGATCGGGGTGCCGGCATCCTTGACATCCAAGAACGACGTTCGATTACCATTACGACCCGCAAGATCACTCGCACCCGCACCACACGTAGTGTCGCCAAAACCATACGAGAGCACATGTCTCGGGATGACCGCCTCAGTTAAACGACCAGCAGCATCGAACGTGTAAGTAGAGGTTTCCGTTCGCGGATCAGCCACCCACGAATCCGACAGAGTGTTCTGAATAATCCGGCCCGACTGCGACCGCACCACAGAATCCGACACCACCGTTGAATCCGGAAAACTCCAACTGAAACCAGTACCCGCACCAGCCTCATTACGGGTGATACTGCCCAGGCTACTGCCATTGGCATACGCCACCGACTCCAAAAGCTGCGTTGCAGTCGCAGCTCGCATCTCCGCAGTCAACGGTCCCCTCACTTTGACATCTGCGGATGCCGCAGAAGCCGCCCGCATCTTGGGCGCCACCCACGTGGTCGGCCTTCACACCGAAGGCTGGGAACACTTCACCGAAACCCGTGCCGACCTCGAGGCGGCGTTCGCGGGGACCGGGTTGCTCGTAGAGACGCCGCCCGGGGTTGCGGTGGGCATTGGACACGCCCCTGCCTGCTCCTAACCGCACCTTAACCCCGCTGTCATCGCGCGGGACATGGGGCTAGCGTTCGGTCAAGCCGACGACGATGAGCACTACCCCAAGAGCCACGAAAATCGCCATAAGGACGACCCCGATTCTGAGAATGACTTCCTCAGATAGGCGACTTAGGCGCTTCACCTTGGAGGCGCGGATTATCTCCACCATTGAAGCCGCCCACTTGTGACGAAACAAAAACTGACCAGATCCCATGAGCACGAGAACTATTCCAAAGATGACCAAATCCGATATCACGGAATACCTAACTGAAGAGAAATGATGTTGCCACGAGGATTAGTCCTATGAAGACAATAACGAAGCCCTGAGCAGTCGACGCATTTATCCAATACTCCTCCGAGCGGTGCCGTCGGGAGGAGCTTCGTTGCGTCCAAAAATCTGAAGCGTACCGGCCCATCGCTTTCCTGATCAGGAGCACAAAAGCGCCTCCGCCTACCATCGCGATCCCAAAAACGAGCATTCCGGTTTCATTCACGTTGATCTCCGTCTTCAAGTTTCACCAAGTGTATTGACCCATTAGCGAGCATCCACCCTCCGCTCCTGCTGAGACGCCGCCACTGAGACTGCTTATTCCACCACCACCAAGACCGACTTCGCCGAAAGCACCAACCGGTCCCACTGCGCCCGAGCAGCCCGCGGTCACGCTCATCCCCGGCGCAATTTCCCCTATCGTGCCCCCTAGCCGCAAACTCGCGCCCCCTTTGGGCCCGACTCCTGCGCCGAGGACCCCATGAAAAGCACCGTCTTGATCGACAATGACGCCGCCAGTGCCACAGATAAGCAAACAGCCGCTGAGCGATATTGAGCCGCCGCCAGGCGACGGTGAGCACGTTGCATCGCCACAGATCACCCCCACATAAGCACCAGAGTGCTGGAAAGGTTTCGGCTTTACATACGGCCTCCATGTCGTACGGCTCATTTCTTGGATTGTCACTGGTCGAGAGGAGGCACCAAGGTTTCGTAGCACTGGCTTGTTTCCTTTCCAGAGAGTTGCTGCCGATTTCCCGGTGCTCCGCGAAACGCGATCGACGGAGTCAGCAGTGTATTCCCCAGTTAGATCAAACTGGTTGATCGGGTCAGCCGGATAGTCATAAGCATTCGTCACCCCACCCTCAACAGGGTCCACCTCCAAAAACCTGCCCAGCCCGGCAACATACTGCCTGGCACCCATCTCGATCGTCGCGATCGACCCCTGATGCTCATACAACTTCCGATGCTGCCCCACGAAGGCGTAATCCGCGTCGCCAGGGGAGGTGTCCGTGACCGCGTCATCCGCTACCTCTGTGCCGATATCTCCGGTGACCGGATCGATGGGTTGCCCGAACGGATCAAACGCCGCCCGCACACCAACCCGAGCACCAACATGGTCGGTGAGGATTATCGAATCACCATGCAGGTTCGGGTACGACCACTTCGCATCCGCGGCCACAGGGAGTGACACACTCACCCCGCCCGGCAACGGCAGCGTCTCCTCAATCAACGCACCAGCACCATCCAACACACCAAACATGCCACCCGCAGTAAACGTGTAACGAATGACCTCCGCTGATTCGCCCGGCGCTGTGGAGCTGCGCTGCACAATCCGCCCCGTCGCATCCCGCACATATACGACCTCGGTGCCGTCATCCAACACCGTCTTCATATGCCGATCAGCGCCGTCGTAGAACAACTGTTGGTCAGCCAACCTCGTCGTGTTGCCATGCGCGTCATACGTCAGAGTTGCCGCACCCAGATTTGTTGACAGCAGAGTGTTCGCCCCGGCCGGAGCACCCGCCACCGCCGTCGACAACAACCGGTCAGACCCGTCGTAGCAGTAGTCCGTTGTGATCGGGGTGCCGGCATCCTTGACATCCAAGAACGACGTTCGATTACCATTACGACCCGCAAGATCACTCGCACCCGCACCACACGTAGTGTCGCCAAAACCATACGACAGCACATGTCTCGGGATGACCGCCTCAGTCAAACGACCAGCAGCATCAAAGGGGACTGCTGAGGGTTTTGGTTACTCGTTTTCTTAGGCCGCGATTGCGGTCGAAGTGTTCATGATGGTCTCGAATTCGATGGGCGTCAAACGGCCCAGGACACGCTGGCGTCGACGACGGTGGTAGGTGCCCTCGATCCAGCTCACGATTGCGAGGCGCAGCTGCTGGCGGGTGGTCCACCGGTGTTGGTCGAGGACGTTCTTTTGCAGCAGGGCGAAGAACGATTCCATGGCCGCGTTGTCGCCGGCGGCACCAACCCTGCCCATCGATCCGGTGAGCCCGGCGGAGCTGAGGGCGTGGACGAAACGCCTGGATCGAAATTGACTTCCTCGGTCCGAATGTAATGTCGTCCCGGTCGGTCTGCGACGCTGGATTGCCATCTGCAGCGCGTTCACGGCCAGCTGCGCGGTCATATTGTCATCGATCGAGTAGCCCACGATCCGGTTGGAGAACACGTCCTTAATCGCGCACAGATAAAGCTTGCCTTCGCTCGTCCAATGCTCTGTGATGTCCGTTAACCAGAGTTCATTGGGTCGGGCCGCGGTGAACTGGCGTTGCACGAGATCATCATGCACGGGCGGACCCTGTTTGCGGTTCTTGGAGCCCTTTTTCTTTGCGAACGCCGACCACAGTCGCTGCTGGGAACACAGCCGCCACACCCGCCGCTCCGACGCGACGAACCCGAGGTCTTCGAGCTCGTCGGCGACGAACCGATACCCGAAGACCGGGTCATCGCGGTGGATATCGATCGCCGCGTTGGTCAGCTGCGCATCATCCCAATCCCGGGTCGAGACCGGGTCCTTCAGCCACCGATAGAAGGGTTGCTTGGCGATCTTCAACACCCGGCACGTCACCGCGACCGGCACCCTGATCGGGGCACCGGTCGCGGCCAGCTCGCGGACGAGCGGGTAGATCATTTTGGGAGCGACCCCTGAGACAGATACGCCGCCGCACGACGCAGAACCTCGTTCTCCTGCTCAAGCAGCCGAACGCGTTTCTTCAGCTCACGATTCTCCGCATGCTCGGCCGCAGTCACACCAGGTTTCACACCGTCCTCGACCTCAGCTTTCGACACCCAGTTTTGAACAGTTGTTGCAGAGATCCCGAAGTCTTTCGCGATCCGCTCAAACGACACCTCACGGCGCCTCGCAATCGCCACAACATCGTCCCGGAACTCTCTCGGAAAAGCTCTTGGCATGGTCAACATCCTTCCAGCAGTGACCGAAATCACCACACGTTAGGAGTCACCTCAACCCTCAGCAGTCCCACATGACAAACTCCCAACTCACCCAGCGATGGTTCTCGTGGCGCGACTCCAGTATTCACCCTATTTACCTATTCCACGGTCTAACTGCTGACAAGGAGCCATTCCTCTAAGCCATCAGATACTGGCAGCCAGTGGGGCGAAGTTCACACGGCATGGAGCTCCAGTCGACGTGAAACGGGATGAACCCTGTACTGAAGTTGACGAACGCCGATCCCATGCTCCCAACAGCTGTGGAAAGAACTCTCATTGCTAGCGCTTTTGCCAATTTTCCGAATTTAAGCGAGGCGTATCCAGTTATTGTTCCCTGAACCGCGCCCTCAGCTATACCGCCCAGAAATGCATTCCGCTGCGCGTCAAGCGAGGCATTTTTCTCAGCACTTTTGACGGCAGCATCGATCCCTGAGCCCAGCCCTGACAACCCCGCGCTAAAAGGTAGACAGGATTCGTTAGCGACGATGAAACAGCCTGTTGCCCCCATGGAATATGTCGCGCTGCGAATGTAGCCAACCGCTATACGTGCAGGAAGATTTACTCGGGTAGACGGCTTAGTCGGCCGATTCGCTTTCCAAACCGAGTGCGCATTGGCACCCGCCCTGTCAGCGGCATCCGCAGTCATAAGTCCGCTGAGGTCGAGCTTGTTGATCGGGTCAGCCGGGTAGTCATACGCGTTCGTCACCCCGCCCTCAACCGGATCCACCTCAAGGAACCTGCCGAGTCCGGCAACATACTGTCTGGCACCCATCTCGATCGTCGCGATCGACCCCTGATGCTCATACAACTTCCGATGCTGCCCCACGAAGGCGTAATCCGCGTCGCCAGGGGAGGTGTCCGTGACCGCGTCATCCGCTACCTCTGTGCCGATATCTCCGGTGACCGGGTCGATGGGTTGCCCGAACGGATCAAACGCCGCCCGCACACCAACCCGAGCACCAACATGGTCGGTGAGGATGATCGAGTCACCATGCAGGTTCGGGTACGACCACTTCGCATCCGCAGCCACAGGCAGAGAAACACTCACCCCGCCCGGCAACGACAGCGTCTCCTCAATCAGAGCACCGGCACCATCCAGCACACCAAACATGCCACCGGCAGTAAACGTGTAACGGATAACCTCCGGCGACTCGCCCGGTGCAGTTGAGGTGCGCTGAACAATCCGCCCCGTCGCATCCCGCACATATTCGATCTCGGTGCCGTCATCCAACACCGTCTTCGAATGCCGGTCAGCGCCGTCGTAGAACAACTGTTGGTCAGCCAACCTCGTCGTGTTGCCATGCGCGTCATACGTCAGAGTTGCCGCACCCAGATTTGTTGACAGCAGAGTGTTTGCCCCGGCCGGAGCACCCGCCACCGCCGTCGACAACAACCGGTCAGAGGCGTCGTAACAATAATCAGTGGTGATCGGAGTGCCGGCATCCTTCACATCCGTAAACGACGTGCGGTTACCGTTACGACCAGCAAGATCACTCGCACCCGCACCACACGCGGTATCGCCGAAACCATACGAGAGCACATGCCTCGGGATGACCGCCTGGGTCAAACGACCAGCCGCGTCAAAAGTGTAGGTCGAGGTTTCGGTTCGCGGATCAGCCACCCACGAATCCGACAGAGTGTTCTGAATGATCCGGCCCGACTGCGACCGACTCTAGAAGCTGCGTAGCTGTTATGTAGGATGGCGTCGCAATGACAACGCTTCCCTACCGCTTGTGCAGCAAATCGCAGACCGCTTCCCCGACATCAGCATCGCAGTGCTCTTCGATGGCGCTGCCCGCATCTCCGCCATCAACAGCCCCCTCACCTTAACGTCAGCGGATGCCGCAGAAGCCGCCCGCATCTTGGGCGTTGACCAGGTGGTCGGCCTCCACACCGAAGGGCGGGAACACTTCACCGAAACCCGCGCCGACCTCGAAACTGCGTTCGCGAGGACCGGGTTGCTCGTGGAGATGCCGCGGGGGTTGCGGTGGAGGTTGGGCTTTCCACACGTTCCCAAAGAGCCTAACCGCGTGACAGTTCCTGCGTGTTGTTGGGTGAGTCGCTGTCGCCAAGTAGCGTTCAATTTGTGCGCCATTGCTTCTCCCCCGTTTGCCCTCACTGAGCCGTGAAATCCCGCAGTCCTTGGGTGTCGAAACCACAAGTCAATCGACGCTACGTGCCCTGGAACATCCCGAACACCGCTACTGAGGTGCCTAGAGTGAAAAATACAATGCTGCTAGCTTGAGTGATCAGCACCAATTGTTCCCGTGACCGGGACAAGTTTCCGCGCCCTTTCAGGTTTCAGCGAATCAAGTCAGTCCCCGCGTTTCTCCCGAAGAACATAACACCTCCAACTAGAGCAATCACCGCCCCGACCTCGATCAATTGGGACCCGAGAACAATCGCCATTGCTTAGACATCTCCTAGCTACGCGTATCGACTACAGCGCCGCCTGCTGAGATCACGCACTAATCCACGTAGCAAAGTAATCGATGGTTCAATTGCGGAAAAACCTGGCTACAGCCACCCCTCCCAGAAACGATGCACCGCTGCATACCGTCGCGTAAGCGACTCGTCGACATCTTGATCGATTCCCGGAACGCCAACTACCGTGGGCGAGAATGGCCCAAGAAACCAATGCGTCCTGACTTCGGCTAACCCGCCCTCACCAAACTCTTCAATAGTCTCCACGATTTTAGCGATCTGAGCTTCGACACCATGAGTCGGTTCCCCCTCCTCAATCTCCACGTTTGAACCCACATCCAGTTTGTAGGAGCCATCGAAGAAAACCGCCAACCATGCTCGAATCGAACTCTTCGACGGCGGAACAAAATTAACAAAGACAGGATCACTCTCAGATGTTGGGACCTTAATTTCAACGTGAACTTTGGGAAACCGAGCAGCTACCCGCTCGGCAACCTCCGTGGCGATTTTTGTCCGTGCATTTATTGTCATTTGGTCCAGATCTTCGTTCTCAAAAAGTCCAAATGGCGGTACGTGCTTCGGCCTTTGGAGGGTAGCCACTTTACGGAGAGACGAAATACTGCCATGTCTTTGTGTACGCTCCAACCGAGCTTCACTGCTGCGCCCTGCCGGTTCATTGTGCCACCGGGTTTTGCGGGCGTACCTGTGGTGCCGATACTGTAATTCCCGTGCTTGGCGGCGTCGAGCCCCAAGCGTGGTGATTTTCCCACCGCGGCGGCTACGGAGGGGACACTAACTGTGCCTGCTGCCAGTGCCACGCCAGCCCAGACCGAGCCAAATGTGTAAAAACCATTAGATTGGAATTCGGCCGCTGCGTCAACTGTCCCCTCGCCTCCAATCCCTTTTCGGACAAGACCCGTCAAGCTCGTTTCCCCAGCTAGTAGGCACCACCCGCACATCGTGACTGTGTCGCCAATTCCAATGAATATACTCGCTACGTTCATCCCTATATTGCACGCGACATCATCGTCCCCTGAGCACACCGAACGCCCGCTCAGGTCGAGTTTGTTGACCGGATCCGCCGGATAGTCATAAGCGTTCATCACACCACCTTCAACGGGGTCAACCTCCAAGAAGCGACCCAGCCCGGCGACATGCTGTCTCGACCCCATCTCGATAGTCGCGATCGACCCCTGATGCTCATACAACTTCCGATGCTGCCCCACGAACGCGTAATCCGCGTCCCCCGGCGAGGTATCAGTGACCGCATCATCCGCAACCTCTGTGCCGATGTCGCCAGTGACAGGGTCAATCGGTTGCCCAAACGGATCGAAGGCTGCCCGCACACCAACCCGAGCACCAACATGGTCGGTGAGGATGATCGAACTCCCGTGCATGTTCGGGTATGACCACTTCGCATCCGCCCCCACTGGCAGAGACACACTCACCCCGCCCGGCAATGACAGGGTCTCCTCGATCAGAGCACCGGCACTATCCAGCACTCCGAACATGCCGTCAGCTGCGAAGGTGTAACGGATAACCTCCGGCGACTCGCCCGGTGCTGTCGAGCTGCGCTGAACAATTCGCCCCGTCACATCCCGCAGATATTCGATCACGGTGCCGTCATCCAACACCGTCTTCATGTGCCTGTCAATACCGTCGTAGAACAGTTGCTGATCAGCCAGCCTGGTCGTGTTGCCATGCGCGTCATACGTCAGCGTTGACGCACCCAGATTTGTGGAGAGCAGAGTGTTTGCGCCTGCCGGAGCACCCGCCACCACCGTCGACACCAACCGATCAGAGGCGTCGTAACAGTAGCCAGTGGTGATCGGGGTGCCGGCATCCTTGACATCCGAGAATGACGTGCGGTTCCCGTTACGACCGGCAAGATCACTCGCACCCGCACCACACGTGGTGTCACCGAAACCGTACGACAGCACATGCCTCGGGATGACCGCCTGGGCCAAACGGCCTGCAGCATCGAACGTGTAAGTCGAGGTTTCCGTTCGCGGATCAGCCGCCCACGAATCCGACAGAGTGTTCTGAAGAATTCGACCCGACTGCGACCGCACCACCGAATCCGACACCACCGTGGCATCCGAGAAACTCCAACTGAAACCAGTACCCGCACCAGCCTCATTACGAGTGATGCTGCCCAGACTGCTGCCATTGGCATATGCCACCGACTCCAGAAGCTGTGTAGCCGTGGCATACGACGGCGTCGCAATGGCAACGTCGTTGTGCTTGACCACGGTCACCTTGCCGTCAGCGTCGTACTCGAAAGACTGCTTGCCGGTCACACCGCCAGCACCAGCAGTGACCGTGGTGACCGAAGTCACACGACCCGTCTTCGTCTCGTATTCAGGCGTCGTCACCGTGCCCCACACATCCGTGTACTTCACCGTGCGGCCGAGAAGGTCACTGGTTGCGGTGATGATGCCAGCCGAATCCGTAGTCGTCACAACCATTTCATCGCCGTCAAAGGCATAGGTTGTCGTGGTCGTGCGGGCCGCGGACGAACCGAATGCAGACAGCACACTCGAGGTTGCCCTGCCGCGATCGTCGAAGTAGTTACAGCTCCAACTCGTGTCGCCGGAACGCTTCGTTCCGACCGTGCGCCCCCACAAGTCATAAACGAATTCCGTCACCACGGCACTGCCCACAGCGGGCGTTGCGCCGGTCGAAGTCTTCATGAAGCCGTGCTGCGGTGTACTCAACGGAACCCCACACACCTCAGCCGCGAAACCGGCCTCGGCCAGAGTCTCGGTGTCGCCGTAGTAAACCGAGGAGTTGCCCTCCGACGCGGCCGGCGCGGAGGCCCCTGCCGCGGCAACCGCAGCAGGAAGGTGACGTGTCAGACGACGCAGATACCCGCTTCCGCCCGGAGCTTCGTAACTTTCCGCCGTCGTCAACGCCAACCCGTCGGGGTCAATCGTTGTGCTCGTCGCCGCGCCCAACCACGGGTGCTCATACTGCAGCGAAGTCACGATGTCGGGCACCTGCGCATCAGACAGCCCGCTCGATACCGGTGCTGAATCGTGCACGGTGGTGCGGTTCGCCAGCCCATAATCGGGCGAGAACGCAGAGCCAGGAACCGTTGTCCAAGTCTCCGACCCTGGCACCTTCCACTGCAAATCCAGCTCGGCATTGCCCGTGCGATCCGCATACGCCAGACGGATGCTCTTCGTTTGACCCGCCGTGACGGCAGGAATATCGCGCTCAGCAGAAGTGTGAGCGTTCTCCCCCGCCCAGTCGCCGATCACCAAAATGTCATCGATCCACAACTGCGTCGCATCATCGGCGACGGTGCGGAAGTTGTAGACCCCAGCATCCGGGAACGTGATCAAACCAGTAGCCCGAAGTGACCAATTATCGGTGACTCCCAGCCCTGCCGGTGCTGTTGCGTCCCAGTCCTTGACCAGAGCGCCGCCAGCACCCTCGAGCCCAAAGTTGAAGGCCTTCGGGGCGCCCGACAAAATCGGGTTCGAGTAGAACGCGACGTGCAAACCCTCGAGTGAGTCATCGAACGCGGTCTCGGTATGCGCAGGAACAATTGCACAGGATGGCAACGGCAACCTGTCAACGTCGAAGCAGCTATCTGGCGCTGGACCATAGCTGTCAGTCGCACGATCCTCGCCGTCATAGATCGTTGTCGTCATGAGTCCCGTGGCGTCTGTCGCCGACAGAATCAGGTCGTCAGTGTTCCACACTTGTGATGCGGTGAGCCCCATCGCGGATGTCGCCGTCAGCTGACGCCACGCCGAATCGAACGTGACCGTCTTGGCGTGGGCACCCGAAGGCAGCACAAGCCCGTCAACATCTACATAGGTGCTGCTTCCGTCATAGGTAAACGTCTTCTTAGGACGCTCTCCCGCGGTGGTCCCATCCGGTGCCGGCAAAGTCACCGACGTCGCCTTACCTTCGGCATCGTAGACAATCTCGACCGTCGACTCCGCTGCCGGAGCATTCGACGTCGCCGCGAGCCAGTCGTTAGCTAACGAATCGCGGATGACCGACATGCGGCCCTCGGCGTCGTATCCGAAGCTCGACAGCTCGTTGCCGGGATCAAGAATCGCCGCCAACTGCCCGTTGCTGTTGTAGAACAGACGGGTCGTGTCATCCGCGCCCTCAACATGGCCAGGGTAAATAATGCGGCACAGCATGTTTGCTGGCGGCTCGGCATAGTCGAGACCCGAATCGAACGGGCAGGCGTTTCCTGACAGATCAGTCGAGTCAGTGATCCCTAACCCAACATCGCCAACAACATCACCCGCATAGGCGAAGCGCACCTCGCGAGAGTACGTCGGCGGAGACGTAGCAGGCAGCACCTCAGAAAGCGGGTCAGAAATCCGATCAATCTGACCAGTACCTTCCCGGTAATGCACAATCGGCGTCGCAGGCTTCTGCGAATCTGCAGGACTCGTTACCGACCCCACCTTGCCCTGCGCCGTGAAGGCGTAAACCGTGCCGTCGTCTTCGGTGAGAATGACCAACCCCGCACCATCCACCGAGAGCACACCGTACTCACCCTTCGGCGTTGTGTACCCGCCCGACGACTTCTTGGCATAAATATGCACAGAACCCGAGATGTCAGTGAGCGTCACCGATGACTCGGTGACCGTCGCCGAAGCGTAAACACCAGAATTACCATTCACCGGAGCGGAACCGTTCCAACCAAAGGGAAGCAGCGGGATCTCAGTGGTGAACCAGTCCGGTGGTACCGGAATAGCGGCAGCACCGTTGAATTTCACGAGAAGCTGAACGCTCGAATTGGCTGCAGCTTCGTAGTAGTCGAGTTGGAATCGTGCAGGCACACCCGCCGTCAGCGAAATCGGGGTGCCCGTTGTTTCTGCAAAGCCGTTTGTCCAAGCGTTGATCAGCTGGGTGTCGGCGACTCGCAGTGTGACCCCGTCATCAGCCTTGATGACGAACTCATAGCTGCCGGTGCCTCCCGTCGGCGGAGTGATGTAACCCGTCCAGCGAGCCAAGAAATTATCTATGGGAACAGCCGGTGCCGGAGATTCAGCCGCCCAATCAAAAGACACCGCCGGATCCGTGCGAACAAGCACTGGTAGCTTGTCGTCGAAATCAAACTCTGGGGTGGATGTTGGTGACGCTTTCGCAGTGAAGTAGCTGCCAATGAGACCCTTCTTCGATGAAGGCGACCGCAGCGAGTTGTACGCAAACGACATACCCATCGGCCCACCAACAGTCGACACCATCGGCGACGTGAAGCCCAGGCTCACATTACCGTTGGCGAGGTTGACCGAGACGGGACCCGCAGCATCGGTCGGAGCAGGACCCGCAGAGCCGATGCGCTGATCAACCTTGAACGAATTGACCCACGCCCCGTCGAGATCAACGTCGATACCATCACTTGTCAGGGCAACCCACGTGTACGTGCCACCATCTTGGAGCGTGCCCGCAGGCACTGTCCACGTCGGAGCGCTCAACCATCCCGAGGAGATGATCGCGCCCGACTTTCCATCGGTGCCCGTCGCAATACGGAATTGGTACTCCACCGTTGCGCCCTCAGCGTCAACTACTGTGTCTGTGCTCAGCGTCGGGGTCAGCGAAACCAGCACAGCATCGTCGACGGGTGCCGCGGAAACGTGGTCCGGAGTCGGAGCCGGAAAGTTAGTGGTGAATGATCGCGTTGACGACGACCGGATTGTGGAAGTGCCGAGGTGGCCGTTGTAGCCGTCCCTAACGTAAGCCTTCCAGTAGTAGGTCGTGCCCGCATCCAACTGATCCTGCGGAGGCACCTGCTGCTGTGCCGTAGTCGACCACGGCGACGTGAACACCGTGCTCGCCTCAACGTTGCTCGTCGTGCCGACCTTGTATTGGTATGCCAAACCCTGCCCGCCCGGATCACTACCCGTGACCTTGAAAGTGGGCATCACCGGGGCACCAACAGCCCCGTTAGCCGGTGTCGGCGCAGCAAACCCTGACACAGATGGGTAGTTCTTCCAAGCGATTGCTAACGCTGTGTCGAGTTGCTTATAGGTGTAGTTCGAGCTTTCATCCCCACGGATATTCAGCGCGCCACTGGTTCCTCCAGCATTAACTACGTTCGAGTAGAACTGTGCGATAGGAGTGGCGGAAGTGCTCCCCGAACCAGAACCTATTGAGAATGACCCAAGAGTTGGGCCATAGCAGTTGTAACCCCAACACTGGTTGGCGGTGATTTTTTGGGTACGTGTCGTTGTTGTGCCATAGCCGCCATATGCCCCAGCAAACGTCGCAGCTAAGACCTGCTTCCCCGCCAGCGTAGGGAACCTATATGTCGCACCAGTGCGCCAGAAGGTGTTCCCGTTGCTGCGCGAATTTCCTACCTGAACAGCGTCCGTGCGAATGTAGCCATCGGATTTGTAAGCTCGCAGGGAAGAAACCCCCACGCTGAGCGTGGGGTCGACCATCACGGGGTATTCGCGGTCCGGTGCCGCGAGCCACTTGGGGTCAGCAGATAGCTGCAGTCGCCACTTGTTGCCGACTTGGCTCAGCTTCGTGTCGAGGTTGATCAGCGAAGGCTCACGGACTTCTTCGATACCGGATGAGTCCCAAGCGATCGGCGCAGGAATGTGAAATTTGGTGACACCCTCCTTGTCAAGGAACACGATTTCGCGGAACTCGTTTACTTCCAAGGTGAGACCAGGTGCGGATACTATCCACGACCACGACGATTCAGCCTTCGACGGGATTTCGTTCAACACGAGCGTCTCTTTGACTGAACCGGCTTCGACGTCGTACTGAAGATCAACATCGTCAAAAACGTCGTGGTACTCGACACTGCTCGGGTCCGCTAGCCGACGGTTCGCAATCGGACGAGACATCCGACTGTCAGCAGAACCTTCGAGAGCAAACGAAACTCTGTAGCCATCACGCGCAACTTCGAGCACCGCATCATCATCGGCTTCGTTGCCGAAAGTTGGCTTTAGCGGATGCTCGTCTGCGCCCCAGCGGCCAGCCTCCCAATCGGTGACATCAGTCGAAAGTTCGGCCCAGTTTCCGTCCGGCGTGCGAACGTTCAGCGGAACAAGCGAAAGCTCCGACACGTTGGTGCCGTCTTCGAGGCGGTAGGTCGTTTCAAACTCGGTCCGTGACACAACATCAGTAGCTGCCGGGTCAAATTCATCTAGGTCAACTTGTGTAGGCCTCGGTGCCGACTTAGCCAACCCTCTGCTCGTTGCTTCATTGAGCGGCCCACTCGACGCCTCATCGAAGCGGCCCGCGGGAAACTCTGTAGCGTCTGGCACAACCGTTGGCGAATCGATTGCCGGAATGAGCTCGATCGACTTGGCGAGGTCAGCAGGTGCGGCCGCCGCTTGCTGCACGGGCTGGATCAAAGTCACAACTAACACCAAAGAGGTAGTCATGGCCATGACGAAGAATAGGGACCAACGAACAGAGAGAAGCAAAGCAACACCTTCGGATGGCGGTACCCATGACCCTCGGGGAGGACATGGGGGCGAGTCCACGCGAATGGTTGCCAATCGAGAAGCTATCGCTAATGAGATTTCCTCCGCTGTCCGCATTAATGAGGACAGCCCAGCTTTCCTTGGCCCCAGTTCAGGGGTGCACCGTCGACCTCCAACAGTGTCGAAGTCGGGCGATTTGGGCCAGCATAGTGCGCCATCGGGCCACCCCCGATTCGCACGAAGGTGGAGCGAAGCGCTTCAAAGCTAAAACTACTACCAGCGAATCAACAAAGCACCTAAGACGATAAAACGGGGCATCTCCGTGTTAGATGCCCAAGAAGACAAACACAACGCCGGCCAGGAGAGACAGCATCCCCAACGCTCCCCCGACCACCGCGAAGAATACCCCCACCCGGCGCCACCGACGCTCGTGCATCCGACGCGCAAACCACAACCAACCCAACTTCTCGGAGCCCTCGCGACGCCTTATCGCGAAAGCGTCTCGATCGCGCTGGAGAAGCACCCGCTTCACTCCAGTTCGCTCCACAAATTCGGAGAGCGCGCGGCCGTTGCTATAGCCCAACGAGGTATCGAACTCCCAGCGAAGACCATGCTCATCGACGAGTGCCATAGTCATCATCCGCACCTTAGATGGAGATTTCTGCCCGCGCTTGCTCATGATTCCTCCTGCGCTCGAGTCTAGTGAGGAGCGATCTCGGCAGTGATCGTGGACAGTCCAGCGAGCGGGAGCATCCGGAATTACATGAGCTAACCAAAATATGTTTTCCAAGCTATATTTGGGAGAAAGAAGAGCGGTGATCACTATGGCAAATGCATCCACGTTGATCCGTGCTGCCCGAAAAAGTCGTCGCCTAACCCAGGAGCAGCTCGCTTCCCGCTCCTCGATCGATCAGGGCAGCGTTTCTCGCTCTGAACGGGGGCGCGATGCAAGCTTCGACACCATCGATCGCCTTTTAGCTGGAGCAGGGCACCGGTTGTATTCGGCACCCACTCGCCGGGACGACGCGGCAACCGCCGCTACCGAAATCCGTCACCAGCTCGCTGCCGGCGACAAAGACAGGGCGCTTCGGGCCTTGCTGCAGCTCAACGACAATCTTGTGGCCGAGCACGGACTGATTCGCGGAGTCCTCGGGCTTGCCGAGCCCGAGTCGACTCGAGACCCGGTGTGGGATGCCGCACTAGCGGCGCTTGTAGCGTGGCGTCTCTCCGACGAGGGCATTCCTCTGCCGCAGTGGGTTGATCTCCCCAACCGGTTCCTCATCAGCCACGGGACCCTTGAAGTGGACCCCGCAGACCCTGTTGCTCCACTCGCAGAAGTCCCCACCGAGTTCGCTAAACGCGGCGTTCTTGCGTGGCGCGACACGTTCAAGAGCGTGTAGTCGTGGCAACCACTCTCGGCGATGAAATTGCGCGCCAACCGCCCCGGTCGCGACACCCGCGACATCCGACTACTCCTGAGCTTGTGCGAGATCAGCTCCCTCGACGACGCTGACGAGTTGTACGAGGAGTTCTACCCGGGTGACAGCCTCGACCCCCGAGCGGTATCGATGGTGACCGCGATACTCGCCGATGGGAAAAGCGACACCCCGCCGCCGGGTCCGATCAACCTATGAAGCTAATTAAGCGAATTGCCGTCACGTTTCAATGGTGAATTCAAGTTTGCTCGCACCTTCAAACTGCTTGCCAACGTTGGCCTTTCACTGGAATGTCTGCGGGATTTCTCGCAGCGGTGAGAAATCACCTTTGAACACGTCGAGCTCAAAAAGTTCATCGAACTGATCCACGTTCAACGTGGCGGAAACCCACATGCCGTCAACATCAAAGAAAGTTACCTCCGCTACTTGATCCTCGAAACGTCGTTCGAGCGAAGGAGGGCCGATCGCCAAGCTGCCCATACCGCCATCGTTCATTAACGCAACGGTCAGCGCTGAGAGGGTGGCAAGCGAACCCGAGAACCGCGGGGTTCGTTTGACCAAAGCACGCAAAAGCCGCAGTTCTGCCTCGGTCGGGGATCGATAAGTCAGTTCCAGCGAAAGCAGCGCATTTTCGACTAGGGCATGTTGGCCAGACACTGCTGACCGTGCGCCGAACCGCTCTCTCGCCAAGTGAGACAGCATCCAACGCATGGTTCCGATTCTGTGGCGCTTTGCTCCCCGTATTGCATGAGAGACACCAGAAGTCTCATCGACCGAATCGGCGGCCTGAGCTTTCTTTATCGAGCTGGCAAGAAACTCTTTCGCTTTGCGTTTCGTCCATTCCAGGCGCCCTGTGAAAATGAGCTCGAATGCCACATCAAACGGGTCCCCGGGTGGGGCCAACGTTGGCAACTGCGCCAAATGCTGCGCGATCTCTACTGTTTCCAAAAACCGCCGCTGTGCGTCGAAACAGTCTGACAGCTTGAGCCAATTCAGCACCCAATCTGGCCGAGCTTCGACCGCGAGCTCAGCCCATTTGGTTTCTCGCCCATTCGGGTCTTCGAGCATCGAGCTATCCCACCAGCCCGACAAAACCGCCGCGCGAGTTGCCGCTCCGGCCACGATCGCCGGGTCGTCGTGAGAAAGAAGCTTCGAGAGCACATCGATCACATGAGCATTTTGCTCGTCCGTCCAAATGTCGTTGATAGCTGCGAAGCTAGCCGCAATAGTGAGCAATGCCGATTGTTCCCACTCGCGCGAAGGCACGTCGAAGGGCTGCTCCGCCGCTACTGCGATCAGCACCTCACGCTCTCGGCTCGTCGGAGGAACCCGCAACGATGTGCTCATAGTTCGACTCCAACCTTCCGGATGCTTAGGCGCGCCAATTACCGCGGCTCGGGCACCACTTTGTGCCACCAAAAATACCGCTTCTGAGGCAACCTCGAAATGCCCCGTTGTGGGCAGCCCACGGCAAGTGAGCCTTCGGGCCCGACACCTAGCTGGCGCCCGCCATGACTGAGTTACCACGTAGCTGAGAACAGACCCCACAGCCTAAAACCTGTAACCCCGGCAAGTCCTTTAGTTCCGATTACCTCTAGGTGCTCGACGATCTCATCGACAGTATCGCCTGAGTCGTCGCTCACGCTGCCGCCCTCAAAGTGAAAGTGAGAGCCAACATTGAGAACATAGGAGCCGTCGTAGGCCACGAATACTTCGGCATAAGCAGCCCGAGGGTTTGAGGGGCAGAATTCGACGGCAACTCCGTGGAACATCTCCGATGGACCGTGGAAATTAATGCGCACACGGGGAAAGCGCACGTCGACCCGCTGCACCACGTCGGTCGCGATACTCCGCGCGAAACTGTAGTCCACGCCATTGTCTGGTGGTTGCTTATTCATTAGATAGCTCTTTGTTTGCGAATAGCCCAGCGCCCTCGGTATTTAGGAACAGGAACACTCCAAGCAGAAGTAGGGGGCCGCGATATGGAAGAGCGAACTGAAACCACGAAGTCATCGGTCTCAGTTACCCCTACCTTGCGTTCTCCAGTCCCGGCTTGCTTGAGAGTTCACTCCCATGCAATTTCGACTTTCCAGCCTGCGAAACCGAAAACCTTCACAAGCCGTTCTACAACCAGCGAGCGTGGCCGCGATGCGGTATCCGGGATTGTGTTCGCATAAACCACCACTGATATCCCTCGCGCCGCGAGCGGTTCAGAAAAGATGCGCAGTTCCCCCTCTGAATCGCAGTACCGGGTCTGAGTGCGCGCCGAGAGGATCACCGAATAGCCCTGCGAAGAAGTCACCTTTGATCGCAACCAATTCTTCGTGAACCGCTCCTGATCCTCCGCCATCATGGTGCTGAGTATTGCAGAGGGAAGCGGCCACACATCACGAGCGCGCGCACTTCCACGAGTTTTTGCCAGTCGATCTAGGCGCTGAGCGACGGATTCCCGCTCAGGCGAATAACCACTGGCCAGTCGCTTGTGCGTCGCGCACGAATTCTGGGCTGAAGCCATGGCGACCTTGCACCACGACCGAAACATCTTCGATTTGCAACAGATCCGCATCCTCCTCAACTGTACGGACTTTGGTCAGCAGGATGCTTTGCAAGGCAGACATCATGCGGATCACCCCCAACGACGTCACGCTTCCGATGCTCGAAAGTTCGAGTCCCCGAAGCGAGGTGTAGTTAGGCAGCGCCTCCAAGTCGAGCGAACTGGGGCCGTCAATGCTGAGTGTTTCGAGGTGCTGGGGATGGCGAATCACCGGAACCGCGCGAAGGTTGCCGGTGTGAACGATTGACAAGGTGGTGAGCGGGCCCTCTATCTCTTCGACCAGATGAGGAAGCGCCGGGTACAACGTGAGCTCAGTCAACGAAGTGCGCGCGGCCAGCGTTTCAAAATTTTTGTGAGGCCCAAAGTAGGTTGTGAGATTCTCCAACCTGCTGAGATCGACGGGACACACGAGGTTGCCCGAATAACTCAATTCTTCCAAGCGGATCAACGACTCGATCGCACGGGCATCCGTGGGGCCAATCGCACTCACGTCAAGATGAGTAAGGGAATCAGCAAACTTCACGAGACCATCGAGAGCAGCAACCTCGTGAGGAACACTAGCGAGGCGTAACCCCAGCCCCTCCCTCTTGATCGTCGCAATTTCAGACCGCGAAGGAAACTGGCCGAATTCGAAAACCGCATATTCCACGCCGTTGCGGGGCGAGGTTATCCTCAACATTTTCGCGCTCAGTCCTCGGACTGCTTCGAGGCGGAATCGCTAGATGACTCGACGCGAGCGGAGGCCCTCGACCGCAGCGCGCGAGAACTTGGGGCACTCATCTAATTCCTTAGGCTGAGTTTTGTAGATCGAGCTGACCGCATCCGCGACCAGAAGCCGAACCACACGACACCGACAACGGCCAAGGTGATCGGTAGCCACGTGGGGAACGTGGTGCCGAGGGACTCTCTCACAAACCAGGTCGAGAGCACTGCGGTTGCCAGCAGGAAGGTGCTCAAGCCCAATGCCACCGTGGTGCTGTTGAGACGGTCGCCGGTGCTGAGGATGGCACGGAGGCCAAGCCCTACAGCGACCGACACCAGCCCTACGATGCTTCCGCCGATGATCCCGAAGAATAGCGATGCAGGCAGGAACCTCGTGAACGCCTCAGTTCCCCAGTACTCGCTGATGAGGGCGAGCGCAAAAACTGCCCCAACGACCGCACCGAACAGCGATCCGTAGAGCGCAACGACCCACGGGCCTACGTTGAGCGTTCGTCGGATTCCGCGGATCACTCACTTAATGTAGCGGCAGCAGCGTCCAGCGCGAAGCATCCGGAGGCGTGAAAATCACCGCCGCCCTCTCTGGCGTACTTATGCAGGCTGCTCGAAACGAGCCCACGGGCCGTCCGCGGCGACGCGTGAGGCAATGTGGGGTTGGTCGCCATCGCTTTCCCACCCCGAGGGATGCTGAATGGGTACATCAATCCTGAGGCCGAGAAACAACTCGCGGCGGGCAACATTCTGCAGGTGCGCCGGAGCCCACTCGATGTCGAGATCGCGTACGGTTGCGACTCCGAGGCCGTCTTCCGCAAAGAATAGTTCGTCGTCGCCGCCGGGGCCGCCTCCGGCAATGACTATGTCCCACATGCGCTCAGCGACGGGAAAGACATTAAGAAGACCCGAAAACAGGTACAGCCCCTGATACTCACCGGCACGACAGAAGCCCACTGTCGGCAGCAACGGAATAGGGAAATTCGCTCGATCCTCATCAGTCACGGGAGCAAAATTCGAGCGTTCATCGCTGAAGGAAGCGCGCGGCGGTCGCCGGGACAGCATCCTCCACGAAGCACGAACTCTGAGCCCGAGAGCGAGCGGCTGGCCGAAAAGATCCACAGCGCTATCCACCACAACAATCGGAAGTCGGAAAAGCCTCGACGTGCGGGTCGACCAATGGCCAGCAAGGTATGCCAGCGCGGCCTGGAAATATTGCGCCAGGTACTCCCGCAGGGTTTCGTCTGAGGCGAGATCATTCGCCTGCGCGTGATAAAAACCACCCGAGACCTCCAACTGAAACCAGCCGGCCGCATCCACGGAAACGATCGCGTACTCATCGCGGTTCGACAGCGAGGTGAGCTGGAGAAAAGTCTCATCGTTGGGGTGCACTCCCCCAATACCGACCTCGGCGTGCACGCCCACAGCTGACGCAGCAAGCTCCTTCAGAAGCGCGAGTATCGCAGAACGATCCATGCTGCCTCCTCTATCTAGCCCATACTGGCGTTCGGCGTCGTCGCGGCGCAAGAGGCAGTACTTCAGCAGCCACAACCCACAACACAGGCCGACACCCGCTCACCGAACCGAGTGAGGATGCCGGCCTGTGCCAGAAACGAAAAGTGCGCCCTAGAAGGTAGCTTCGTCGGGGTTCGCACCTACACGCTGGTCGCGGTCGATCGCATCAATCGATGCCATCTCATCCGCGGAAAGCTCGAAGCCGAAGACATCGAAGTTCTCAGCCATACGCTCGCGCGAGTTCGACTTGGGGAACACGATGATGCCGTTCTGCAGGTGCCAACGAATGGCAACCTGAGCGGGTGAAACACCGTGTGCTTCAGCAGCAGACTGGAGAGCAGTCTCACCAAACAGGTCATACTTGCCCTGGCCGAGAGGGCCCCACGCCTCAATGTGCATACCCAGTTCTGCCCCATACGCGCGCAAGTCACGCTGTGCGAAAGCGGGGTGCAGCTCGATCTGGTCAACCGCAGGAACAGTGTTGCTGCCCGCGATGATCTTCTCAAGGTGAGGGCGGTGGAAGTTGCTGACACCAATCGAACGCGCCTTGCCCTCTTGTTTCAGCTGCTCAAGCGTGAGCCAGCTGTCAAGGTAGCGGTCAAGGTCGGGGCGGGGCCAGTGGATGAGGTACAGATCCACATAGTCGAGGCCCAACTTCTCGAGGCTGAGATCCATGGCATCGCGAGCAGAGTCTGTGCCCTGGTCGCTGTTCCACAGTTTCGTCGTAATGAAGAGTTCTTCGCGCGGGATTCCCGACGCTTTAATGGCGTTGCCGACGCCCTGCTCGTTGCCGTAAATCATGGCGGTGTCGAGGTGGCGGTAGCCAACCTCGAGTGCGTCGGTGACGATGCGCTCGGTCTCCTCGGGGTCCACTTTGAAGACACCGAAGCCGAGCTGGGGGATGAAATTTCCGTCGTTCAGTTCAATCTGGGGAACAGTCATATCCCCATCTTGCCACTCACGACTGACGGTTCCATCCCCGCGCGTCAAGCTCCTAGCTAATGTGCCGCTCATCGACTCCCGAGTAGGCAGCAAGCGGGCGGATGAGCGCATTGGATGCCGCCTGCTCCATGATGTGGGCGGTCCAGCCGGTGATTCGCGCAGCAACGAACAGCGGCGTAAACATGTCGGTATCGAAGCCGATGAGGTTGTAGGCGGGGCCACTCGGGTAATCAAGATTGGGCTTGATGTTCTTGCGGCTCGTCATTGCCGTTTCGAGGGCGTCATACATGGCAAGCATGTCAGGGCGGTCGAATTCGGCAACGAGGGTTTCAAGCGCAGCCTTCATGGTGGGCACTCGTGAGTCGCCGTTCTTGTACACCCGGTGGCCGAATCCCATAATTTTGCGCTTCTCAGCAAGGGCATTCTCGAGCCACGCTTCCGCATTTTCTGCTGAGCCGACCTCATCGAAAACGTGCATAACAGCCTCGTTCGCGCCACCGTGCAGTTGACCCTTGAGAGCACCAATTGCTGCCGTGACGGCACTGTAGAGATCGCTGAGCGTGCTCGTCACCACACGACCGGTGAAAGTCGACGCGTTGAAGGAGTGCTCGGCATACAGAATCATCGACACATCAAAAGCGTTGACAATAACGAGGTCAGGAACCTCGCCGAACGTCATGTGCAAAAAGTTGGCCGAATAGCTGAGGTCATCCCGCGGCTCAACAAGTTCCTGATCGCGACGACGACGCTGGTCGTAGGCGATGATCGCCGGCAGCTTGGCAAACAGAGTGAGCGAGCGCTGAAGATTGAGTTCTTCATCAACCATGCTCGCGGGGTCAGTGAGGGTGTCGTCCAAGGCACCGATCACGCTGACCGCGGTGCGAACGACATCCATCGGATGCGCGGAAAGAGGCAACTCGTCAATGACGCGCTTGGTGTGCGCGTCGAGGTGGCGCTGCGCACGCTCCACATTCTGGAACTCCTCTAGCTGCTCATCTGTGGGCAACTCACCGTGCCACAGCAGATACGCAACCTCTTCAAAGGTGCACTTCTCGGCCAGTTCTTGCACGGGGTAGCCGCGGTACAGCAACGAGTTGGTCTCGGGGTTCACCTTCGAGATCGCAGTCGTGTCGGCGACGACGCCGGCCAAACCTTTACGAATCTCGGTTTCAGGGGTTCCTGTTAGGTCAGTCATGGTGCTCCTCGGTAGTGGTATCGAGTCAAAGTTGTGAGTGTGGTTAGTAGGGGTGGGCGGTAATTGGTGTGGTTCTGAAGTTAGTAATGGCCATCGAGCGTGAAGTTGAACACTGACGAATCAAACGAGTTGTAGCTCTCATAGTCGAGCAGTTCATACAGGCGAGCCCTCGTCTGCATTTCGGCCACGACAGACTGCTGGGTGCCGTCGGCGTTGATTGCATCGAGGGTGCGCTCTGCAGCACCCATTGCACTACGCAACAGGGTTACGGGGTAAATAACAATGTTTACGCCGATATTGCTCAATTGCGTTGTCGTGAAAAGTTCGCTCTTACCAAACTCTGTCATGTTTGCGAGGATCGGAACATCCACGACCTTACGCATCGCCTCGAACTCACCGAGATCCTTCATGGCCTCGGGGAAGATTGCGTCAGCACCCGCATCAACTAATTGCTTGGCACGGTCCATTGCGGCATCCAAACCATCAACGGCGCGGATGTCGGTGCGAGCCATGATCAGCAGGTTGGGGTCGCGGCGTGCATCGGCAGCCGCTCGGATGCGCTTGAGGGCGGTATCCGTGTCGACAACGGCTTTGCCGTCGAGGTGTCCGCAACGCTTCGGATTGACCTGATCTTCGATGTGGAGGCCCGAGACCCCCGCATCTTCGAGAGTCTGCACGGTGCGAGCCACATTCATGGGCTCACCGAAACCGGTGTCGGCATCGACGAGTGTCGGGAGGTCGGTCATCCGCGAAATCTGTTGCGAACGACCAGCCACCTCTGTGAGCGTCGTCAGGCCGATGTCGGGCAACCCGAGGTCGGCACTGATAACCGCACCCGAAATGTAGACGCCGTCGAAACCCTTGTCTTGGATGAGGCGAGCACTCAACGGGTTGAACGCACCGGGCACGCGCAGCAGTTCGCCGCTCGCCAGACGCTCACGGAACTGCGCACGCTTGGTTGCTGGGTCTGTTTGGGCATACAGCATTAGAAAATTCCTTTAGCGGTGGTGGCGGGGAAGTTGCCGCGTACGGTCAGTTCTCCCAGTTCGGATGCCGACAGTTCGGGCAGTCGCACGGCCGCGGCCAAGAAGCGTTCAATTTCGTCGCTCGCGAGCACACCATCCGCGAGGGTGCGGAACTTGGTGATGTACTGCTCGCGGGCGAAGGGTCGAGCACCGAGCGGATGCGCGTCAGCAACGGCAATTTCTTCGACGATGCGGCTGCCGTCGGTCATCTCGATCTCGACGCGACCACCAAACGCCTTCTCGGCGGGGTCGATCGAGTGGTAGCGACGCGTCCATTCGGTGTCTTCTTGAGTCGTGACGCGCTTCCACAGCGCAACCGTGTCTGCGCGGTTGGCTCGCTCGGGAGCGTAGCTGTTGACGTGGTGCCACTCCTGGTCCTGCAGGGCAACCGTGAAAATGTACGGAATGGAGTGGTCGAGCGTTTCGCGGCTCGCGTTGGGGTCGTACTTCTGCGGGTCGTTGGCACCCGAACCGATCACGTAGTGCGTGTGGTGGCTCGTGTGCAGCACGATGCGGTTGATGTTTTCTTCGACCAGCTCTGGATGCTCGCGCCCCAGTTTGCGGGCGAGGTCGATCCACGCCTGCGCCTGATACTCGGCCGAGTGCTCCTTCGTGTACGAGTCGAGGATCGCGGTGCGCGGCTCCCCCAGCTCAGGCAGCGGAACCTCGTAGTGCGCGTCTGGGCCGTCGAGCATCCACGCGATCACGCCGTCTTCGCCCTCGTAAATCGGGGTGGGGCTGGTCTGGCCACGCATGGCACGGTCAACTGCTTCGACGGCCATCTTGCCGGCGAAAGCGGGAGCGTGCGCCTTCCACGTGGAGATCTCACCCTTGCGCGACTGACGCGTGGCGGTGGTCGTGTGGAGTGCTTGGCCAACAGCCTGGAAAATGGTTTCGGTGTCGAGACCGAGGAGGGTTCCGATGCCAGCGGCAGCGCTCGGGCCGAGGTGAGCAACGTGGTCAATCTTGTGCTTGTGCAAGCAGATCGCCTTCACGAGGTCGATCTGGATTTCGTACCCCGTGACGATCCCGCGCAGCAGGTCAGCACCCGTGCGGCCCGTGTGCTGAGCAACAGCCAAGATCGGCGGGATGTTGTCGCCCGGATGCGAATAATCGGCGGCCAAAAAAGTGTCGTGATAGTCGAGCTCGCGAACCGCAACACCGTTAGCCCACGCAGCCCACTCCGGGCTCACGCGCTCGTCGGAGCCAAACACGGTGGCTCCCGGCGTGTAGGGGTGACGCTCGGCCTGCGCACGCGCAGCAACCACCGGCGCACGCGTGAGGGACGCGGTAGCAACCGCAGCATTGTCAATCACACGGTTGATTACCATGTCGGTCACGGCATCCGTTGGTTCGAGCTGTTCGGCAGCGATCGCGGCAATCTTGTGGGCAAGTTGGTCTTCGCGAGCGAGGTTCTCGTCGCTGCGGTAAACGCGGAGGGCGTGATCTTTCACAGTGGAGCCTTTCAATTGGCGGCGCGCAAGGGAGATTCCGCGGCCGTGGCTAAAGCGCTCGTGAGCGCGTGATGGAGATGAACGTGGGTGGCATGGGCAGCAAGTTCGGGATCGCGCGCGACAATGGCCTGCACGATAAGGAGGTGTTCGCGGGCGGCAGCCGTCAACCGCTCTGGATTGTCTTTGGCAAGGCGACGCACCCGAACCAGGTGGGTGCGCAGCGAGTTGAGGGCGCCGGTGAGGTAATCGTTTTCGACCGCGTCATCGACTGCCGCATCGAACCGGCGAACGAGGTCGAAGTAGGCACTGCGGTCGCTGTCATCGCGAGCGAGCAATGCCGGTACTTCATCGAATTCGCGCTCAAGGTCGGCAAAAATACTGCCGGTGTGATGCAGGGCCGCGAGGCGCATCGCCTTCACTTCGAGCGCCTTGCGCACATCGAAAAGTTCGCGGATGTTGTCAACAGAAACGTCAGTGACGACCAGTCCCCGACCGGATTGGCTTGCCACCAGCCCATCAGTTATCAGTCGGGACAGTGCTTCTCGCAGCGGGGTGCGGGACACCCCGAGCCGCGCAGCCTGTTCGACCTCGCCCAGAATGGTGCCTGGCGAGAGTCGCCACTCCACGATGTCGTCACGGAGGGCTTGGTAGGCGCGATCGCTGGCTCTTACCGGTGTCGCCATACGCACCTCCCGAAACTGGTTACTTGACCACCTTGCGGTTTACCCACTGATGGCTTTGTATACAAGATCTTCAGTCTAGAGCTGATTCAAGAGAAATCAAGCCAAATTCTGAGTGAACTGTATACAGATGACGCTCTCTGGCGGCGCGGAACCGGCATCCGGATCTATGCTGAATCGCATGATCTCCCCTACCGAACTGCTGGCGCTCTACGACGCCCAACAGCGGTTAATCGTGCCCGAGCATCCGCCGGTTGGAGTTCATTTTGAACTGACAGACTCCGTGCTTCGAGTAACCGGGCGCAGCGAGGGAATGATCGAAACTGCGCAGCGCCTCGACATGAGCGGCGCCGAATTGGATGCCCTCATCGCCGATCACCGCAACTTCTTTGCTGCCCGAAACGAACCCGTGGAATGGAAAACGCGAGCCCATGACGTGCCCGCCGACATCCCTCAGCGACTCGAACATGCAGGGTTCATCGCTCAAGAACGAGAAGCGGTGCTCGTCGGCCACACCGCTGACCTAGTGAGCGCACGCCCGCTACCTGCCGAGATCACTATCCGCGAGACCCACGACCACAACGACATTGTCGGTCTGGCAGCCATGCTCTCTGAAGTGTGGGGCTACGACTTCGTCTGGTTTATCGACGAACTCGAAGCACAAATCGCCTCAGCTCCTGACCTCACCGTGCTCTTCGTCGCTGAAGCCGGCGGCCGCATCGTCTCCGGTGCCAGAATCGAATTCACCCCCGGCAGCGACTTCGCGGGACTCTGGGGAGGCTCAACAGCATCCGAGTGGCGGGGCAAAGGAATCTACGGTGCCCTCGGCGCAGCCCGCGCCCAACGGGCACAACAACGAGGAGTGCCCTATCTGCAAGTAGATGCCTCAGACGAGAGCAGCCCCATCCTGAAACTTCGCGGTTTCGTTGAACTCACCACCACGACGCCGTATCTGTGGACGCCACCGAGCACCGAGGCACCGAGAATCTGAGCACCAACGATTCAGCTTGAGCGCAGAGCACGCGCCTCAAGGTAGGCGGCAAAAGCTTCTCGGCTAGTCTTGCGCGGTCGGTAGCCAAATGACTCGCGAAGGGCGCGGTTGTCGAGCACCGGCCGATAGCGCAAAAACTTGACCTGTGCCGGTTTGTGCGGGGTGAGGCGTAGCCCATGCCCTACCCAGAGCGCGACCGCGAATACCCACGGCGGCAGCACGAGGAGCTTTTTGCCGAGCGCGTGAGCAATCTCGCCGATCGTCATCTTGCCGTCGCCAGCAACATTGAAAATTCCGGCAGGCCCGCCTGTGGCCGCGCGCACCATCACTTCAACAACATCGTCGACCCAAATAAACACAAAGGGGCTGTCAGAACCGGCAAGCTTCAGCAACCGACGCCCCTCCCACAGGGCAGTGATCTGGTTGTCGACTGCCGGACCCAAGATTGTTCCGATGCGAAAAATGGTCTGAGTCAGCTGTGGTGCGGTTGTGCGCAGCTCGGCCAGCATCTCCTCAACCATTCGCTTGTGTTTGCTATAGGGAAAGTCGTCGTTGCCTCGCAGCGGGTCACTCTCCGTGATCCACTCCGGGTTGTCAGCGTGATAGCCATACGTCGCACCGCTCGACGACACGACGATGCGCGAAACACCTGCCTCAACGCAGGAGGCAAAGACCGCGCGCGACCCGTCGACGTCGACCGCAAACTCTTGCGCCACGGTGGTTGTTCTGCCCGGGTTCACGATCGAGGCGAGGTGGACAACGGTGTCAATGTTGTGAGCACGCAGCAGTTCGGGAAGGTCAGCGGCAGCCGTCACATCAACCCGTTCATAGTGCACGCCCGCTAGCCGCACGCCGGGGCTCGGAACCCGAATGTCCGCACTCACTACACGCTCAATGGCTTCGGATGCAGCCAACCCGGCAACCACGGAGGTGCCCAAGAATCCGCTGCCACCCGTAACCAGTACCCGCGTCACGCGACTGCCTCCGTGCCACTCTCGGGCACACCGGAATGCGGCCCAGAACCGTCACCGGCACCCTTCGCCTTGCGGCGTCCCCACCAAGTGGCCAAGGCGAGCCCTGCGATGATGTCCCAAATTCCCCACCAGCCAGCGACGACCGCCATGCCGCCGAGCCCACCGAAGAAGGCAAATACCAGTCCTAGCCCGAGACCGGCGTTGCGGATCCCCACTTCGAAGGTCACCGCCTTGGCCTCATAGAGGGCGAGGCCACCGAGTCTCGCGCTCGCATAACCGAGGCCGAGCGCGACAGCATCGTGCAGGAATACGGCCAACAGCACAACACCGACGTAGGCGATGAAGAATGGGAAGTTACCGGCGAGCGCCGCAATGATGAATCCGAGCAACGCTAAGAGGCTCACCCATTTCACCGTGGGCTGCACTTTTTTGGCAAACGCTGGCCACCGATTCTTGATGGCAAACCCGACCGCGAATGGCAGACCGATAATCACAACGATCTCCAGCAACATCTGCCAACCATTGAGGCTGACGCTCTCGAGAATAGTCGACGCTGTCGGGTGCCAACCACCCCACAGCGACAGGTTCACGGGCAGCATGACGATGTAGACCACATTGGTGACTGCCGTCATAGATACGGAAAGCGCTACGTTGCCTCGTGCACGATGAGTGAGCACTTGGGAGATGTTTCCTGGCGGGCAGCACGCCACCAAAATCATCCCGAGTGCGATCGACGGACCGACCTGCAACAACAGCGTCAGACCGAAGGTCACGGCGGGGAGCAATACAAGTTGAGCAACCAAAGCGATCGCAAAGGCCCGTGGGGCTTTGAGTACCGCCCGAAAGTCTTCGAGGCTCGTATCGAGCGCGATTCCGAACATGATGAGACCAAGCACAACGCTCAAAGCGATAAGCGATGCTGGGCTGAAGTTGAGCATCGCATCATCGATGGTCATGAGTTGGCCTTTCGGGTGAGAGTCTCACGCAGTTTTCGTAGGGTGCGTCGGTAGGCATCTTTGTTTACGTAATACGACATGCGTTCGAGTGCGAGGTACTTGTAACCACCGGTAAGGTCTGGCCACGGTTGCTCGGCGGACTCCCTGAAGTGGGCGGCAGCACGAGGAGCATCTTCTTGCGCGGCAAGATATGCCGCCAAAAGTTCGGCTTGCTCGTAGCGGCCCTGCCAGCCGATGCCACTGGCCTCGATCATGCCCATAACGTACAGACCGTTGAAGCTCGGCGGGAACATATTGAGATAGAGATCGGGGGCCATCCCCGACCAGTTCAGGTGATCTCGATCAACGAACGGATAATCGAGACTGTAACCGGTTGCCAATACGATCAGGTCATAGTCGGTGTGGGTTCCATCCGCGAAATGCACCGTGTTGCCTTCGAAGCGTTCTGGGGCGGGAACGACACGCAAATCGCCCTGCCCGAGGTGCCCGAGCACAAGAGTATTCACAATCGGGTGCGACTCATAAATGCGATAATCGGGGGCAGGAAAGCCAAAGGTGACGGGATCACCGGTAAACGCCCGCAACACTCTCGTGTCGATGAACTGCTTTATTCGCGCCGGAAGCGGTCGCCCCTGGTTGAGGGTGTCAGCAGGCTTTCCAAACAAATAGCGCGGAACAAAGTAGTAGCCACGGCGCACACTCAAGTCGATGCTGTCAGCGTGATGCACAGCATCCACGGCAATATCGCAACCGCTGTTTCCCGCGCCGACAACGAGCACTCGCTTGCCCGCAAACATTGTTGCCTTTTTGTACGCGCTCGAGTGAATGATCTCCCCCGAAAATTCACCATCAAAGTTCGGGATGCTGGGGTGCGCCAGCGTGCCATTGGCCAAGATTACGCCGTCGAAGTGTTCGGTCTCGCTCTCGCCGCCTTGGCGCATTCCGCTATCGGCATCCGTCGGACTCGTCGTTACATTCCACCCGCCACCATCGGCGGGCTCAACACGCTCCACCGTCGTGGAGAAACGAAATTTCTGCCCCAGGTCATAGCGATCACTAAAGGCGCGAAAGTACTTCTGGAGCTCTCGGTGGCCAGGATAATCCGCCGTCGTAGCCATAGGCAGCTCACGGAATTGAGTCGTGGTGCGCGACGAAATGAGGTGCGCTGACTCGTACATAGTGCTGCGTGGATTATCAATATTCCAGAGGCCGCCAACGTCGTCTGCTGACTCGAAACCGACGTAGCGGATGCCTGCCTTATCGAGGGCACGAGCGGCTGCGAGCCCCGAAGGTCCAGCACCGATGATGGCGATGGTACGAGGCATCCAGTCCTCCCGGGGTGAACAACACTATTCAGGGCGTTTCCGCAGCTTACTAGACAGGATCTCGCAGGTAGACCAGTTGCGGTTCGCGTACTGTTTTCTTGCGAACAGAAGCCCAGTTGTCAATACTGGGCGATGCAAGGTCACCCGACGGCGTCTACCCGAAAGACGCCGGATCTTGCATAGGGGATTAACCAACCATGCTTAAAGACAGTACGGTTGCGCCTGCCCGGCGCCGCCAATGGGGCTCAGAAACACGCCTCCATCCATTACCCACCGTGCACCCTGCACCCAGTGATCGCACGATCGCGCTTGCGCGTCTGGCGATTGTTGCGACGATTGTGTTCTGGCTGACGTATGTGATCTATACGATCGTTCGCCAGTTCATCAACAACGGCACCGAAAGTTTCCGGTTCACAACCGAAGCTATTTCGTACTTAATCGTTGTTACCTTCCTCACCTTCTCTGCGCTCATGTATTTGATCGCGAGACACGGTGCCTATCAACGCTTCCGGGCGCACGCTCGCGTGCCGCGCGCTGAACTCGATCGGCACTTCGCCGAGAACCAGGGCTCGATCACCGTTCTGGTTCCCAGCTACAGCGAAGAACCGGATGTCGTGCGTGCCACCCTGTGGTCGGCGTGCCTTCAGGAGTATCCGACTTTGCGTGTCGTGCTCTTGCTCGACGACCCGCCGTTTCCTTCTGACCCGGATGCTGCAGCACAGCTAGCGGAGTCTCGTTTGCTTGCCGAGAAGATTCAGGCTGAACTCGCTGAGCCCCGTGAACGCTTCGGTGACGCTCTTGCGACGTTTGAGCGTCGAGTGCAGCTGGGCCGCACGGTCGGCCTGTTCGAGCTCGAGGAGCTCGCTGAGCACTACCAGTGGGCTGCCGACTGGCTAGAGAACAAGGCTTCCAACGAACAGCGCATTGACCACGTCGATGAGTTCTTTGTCACGCAGGTTATTCAGGGCCTGGCCGGTGAGCTGCAACTGACCGCCGATGCGCTCGGCGCAGCTCACGATGAGCATATGGTTCCCCCCACCGCACGGATGCGCGAACTGTACCGTCGTCTCGCTTGGACCTTCACGGCCGACCTCTCGACCTTCGAGCGCAAGCTTTACGCTTCTGTGTCTCACGAAGCGAACAAGGCAATGAACCTCAACGCTTATATCGGCCTGATGGGTGGCAATTACCGCCCAGAGGAAACACCAACCGGCACGGTACTGCGCCGCGTGAACCACGCAGAAGCTGGCGATCTGTCGATCCCCGATTCGCAATACCTGCTAACTCTCGACGCTGACTCGCTGCTGCTGCGCGACTACTGCCTCCGACTTGTCTACTTGCTTGAGCAGGCGGACAACTCCCGGGTCGCCGTCACCCAAACGCCGTACTCCTCATTCCGCGGAGCAGGTACACGCATCGAACGACTCGCTGGCGCCACGACTGATCTGCAGCACATCCTGCATCAGGGCAAGTCGTATTACGGCGCAACCTTCTGGGTGGGGGCCAACGCCGTCATCCGCAAAGCTGCACTGGATGACATTGTCGAGACCGAGACCGAGGGCGGCTTCACGGTCAAGCGCTACGTGCAGGACCGCACCGTCATCGAAGACACCGAATCGAGCATCGACTTGGGCGCCCACGGCTGGACGCTCGTGAATTACCCAGAACGACTCAGCTACAGCGCAACCCCGCCCGACTTCGGTTCGCTTGTAGTGCAACGTCGTCGCTGGGCTAACGGTGGGCTACTCATCATGCCCAAACTGATGCGCCAAATGCGTGAGCGTCGCGCTCGCGGCGAAACTGTGCCGTGGACCGAGTTCTTCCTGCGCGTGAACTACATGACATCGATCACATGGGCGAGCTTCGGTCTCGTGTTCCTGCTGGCCTACCCCTACGACAGCAGACTCTTGAGCCCCGTGGTGCTACTCGCCGCGGTGCCGTATTTCTTGGCCATGGGCAGCGACCTTCGCTATAGCGGCTACAAGTTCTCCGACATCTTCCGCATTTATGGGTTCAACCTGATCTTGCTCCCCGTCAACCTTGCCGGAGTTCTCAAATCACTCGAGCAGGCCATCACGAGCAAGAAGATCCCATTCGCTCGCACCCCAAAGGTTCGCAACCGCACCTCAACTCCGTTGCTGTATGTGCTGGCGCCGCTCGTGATCATCACGTTCTCGGGCTTCACTTTCTGGCGCGACTTGAACGCCGGCAACTGGGGTAACGCCGCGTTCGCGGCTTTCAACCTGGTTCTCGCCGGCCTCGCCGTCGTGTCGTACATCGGCATCTGGAACACCATCGTGGACATCTGGTTGGGTGTCACACGCCCGCTCTTTGTCGAACGAAAGCCAAAAAAGACGAAGGAAGAACCAGTGCCAGAATCGACTGAACTCGACTGGCGTTCAATCCTCTATTACGGCGACGACAGCGGAGTTCACACCAAGGTGCGAGACTCCATCGTCTTCGCTGAAATGCTGCCACCCGCTGAGGCTGAAAGCGAGGTGCGAGCATGAGCACCGCAACTCACCGACTCTCTTTCAGGCGACTCGTCATGGCGGTTGTTATCGCCATTGCTGTCGCCGCCGGTGGTCTCTTCGCCTACCAAGCGTGGGCATCCACTCAGGCGGCTCCCGCGCCAGACCCGTGGTTCGCCGCCTACGTTGACGTCACAGCCACCCCGAGTTATGAATTCGAAGCTGCGACGAAGGAGAGCGGCAAAGAGGTCATGCTTTCGTTCATCGTCGCCGCTAGCGATGAAGGTTGCACTCCAACGTGGGGCACCGCCTACACAATGGATGAGGCTGCAATCTCACTCGACCTCGACCGCCGGATTGCCCGGCTACAACAGCAGGGCGGTGACGTCGCGGTTTCGTTCGGCGGGCTCCTGAATAACGAGCTCTCCACGACGTGCACCGATCCTGCAGATCTGGTTTCCGCCTACAACTCGGTGCTCGACCGCTATGCGTCAACCACGATCGACCTCGACATCGAGGGCGAAAACCTCAGCGACACCGCTGCGGGTGAACGTCGGGCGGCGGCAATGGCCACCCTGCAAGCAGCACGGCGCTCCGCAGGCGATGATCTCGCTGTGTGGCTGACGCTTCCCGCAGCAACCTTCGGACTCACGGAAGAGGGAACCACTGCGGTCACTCAGATGCTCGATGCCGGTGTCGATCTCGCCGGAGTGAACATCATGACGATGAACTTCGGTCAGAGTTTGGCCGATGGAGAGACCAGCGGTGACGCCTCCATTCGCTCGCTGCAAGAAACTCATCGCCAGCTGGGCATCCTCTATGACAACGCCGGGATCGAACTGACGGATGCCACGATCTGGACAAAGCTCGGCGCTACCCCGATGGTCGGCCAGAACGATATCGAAGCCGAAGTGTTCACGATGGCCGACGCTGCAGCACTCAACGAGTTTGCTCTCGACAAGGGCACTGGTCGCATGTCGATGTGGTCGCTGAACCGCGACACTACGTGTGGGCCGAACTACGCCGACACGTCCCGCGTCTCTGACTCCTGCAGTGGTGTAGCCCAGGGAGACCTGTTCTTTGCGGATGTCTTGGCTGACGGTTTTGACGGTCACGTCGCGAGTTCTGCAAAGACCATCACCACCGAAGAGCCGTCGGATCCCAATGATTTCATCGACGATCCTGCGACTAGCCCGTACGCAATCTGGCAAGAAGACGCCAGCTACCTCGCGGGTACCAAAGTGGTCTGGCACCGCAATGTGTACCAGGCCAAGTGGTGGACGCGCGATGAGTTGCCAGACAACCCCGTGCTTAACTCGTGGGAAACACCGTGGACTCTCGTAGGGCCAGTGCTTGAGGGCGAAACCCCCGTTGAAGTTCCTACGGTTCCGAGCGGAACGTACCCTGGTTGGGATGGCACCGCTGTCTACGAAGAAGGCGACCGCGTACTGTTCAGCGGAGTGCCCTACGAAGCAAAGTGGTGGAATCAGGGCGATAGCCCCGCCGCCTTCTCTTCAGACCCCGACGGAACCCCGTGGGTTCCGCTGACGGCCGAAGAAGTCACAGCGCTGATTTCGGGCGGCGAGACTGGCGAACCAGCCAACCTCGCCACCGCCACTACCGAAGGCTAGGAAGCGAGCCCTTCGCGTTCGCTTCTCCGGCGACGCTGTTCTTCAGGATCTGGAAGAGGAACGGCGGCAATGAGTCGCTGCGTGTAGGGGTCCTTCGGGCTGCGCAGAACTTCATCGCGCGTCCCCTGCTCCACAATTTTTCCGCGGTGCATGACAGCGATGCGGTCAGCCAGAATGTCAATCACGGCCAAGTCATGCGAAACGAAGAGGCACGCAAATCCGAGTTCCTTTTGGAGTTCTTGGAAGAGCTCAAGCACCTTTGCCTGAACCGACACATCGAGAGCCGAAGTAGGTTCGTCAGCGACCAACAATTTGGGGCTCAGCGCTAGCGCCCGAGCAATTCCCACTCGTTGGCGCTGACCACCAGATAGCTCATGCGGGTATCGGTTACGCATGTGAGCGGAGAGCTGCACGCGGTCGAGCAACATGCTCACTCGCGCTTCCTCATCTTTGCTAGTGAAGCCGCCAACGAGCCGAAGCGGCTCACCGATGCTCTCGCCGATCGGCATCCGCGGGTTGAGTGACGAACCGGGGTCCTGAAAGACGATGCCGATGTCTCGACGCACAGCGCGCAAATCGTTTTTACTGATGCCGACCATATTCGTTCCGACAATATCGAGGGTTCCCGCAACAGCGG
Organism: Rhodoglobus sp. G.S.23; assembly: GCF_056675935.1. Taxonomy (NCBI): domain Bacteria; kingdom Bacillati; phylum Actinomycetota; class Actinomycetes; order Micrococcales; family Microbacteriaceae; genus Rhodoglobus; species Rhodoglobus sp. G.S.23. The sequence continues at coordinate 673,751 of NZ_CM155237.1, read as the reverse complement.
GAAGGAGTCCGACGACGGCGCGACCGATCGTAGTCTTGCCCGAGCCAGACTCACCAACGAGGCCGAGCACTTCACCCTGGCGAATCGTGAGATTGATGTCGTCGGCAGCACGGAAGGCCGGCACCCGGCCGCGCTTCGGATACTCAATCGCGACACCCTTCATCGTGAGAACGACATCGCGGTTGTCTTTCGAGGCGGATGCTTCGCCTGCAGCCCCCAAGTGAGGAACAGCAGCCAAGAGTGCCTGAGTGTAGGGGTGCGTCGCTCCGGCGAAAAGCGACTCCGCTGTTCCCGTCTCAACAACTTCGCCATCCTTCATGACCATCACGCGGTCAGCGAGGTCGGCGACAACCCCCATGTCATGCGTGATCAGGATGATCGCGCTGTCGAGCTTGGAGCGCAAGTGGTGCAGCAACTCAAGAATCTCGGCTTGCACGGTCACGTCGAGCGCTGTCGTTGGCTCGTCAGCAATGAGCACGCGCGGGTTGCAGGAAATGGACTGCGCAATCATGGCGCGTTGACGCTGACCACCAGACAACTGATGCGGGTACGAGTCGAACGCTTTTTGCGGGTCAGGCAGCTCGACCATCGCGAGCAATTCGAGGGCACGCTTGTGAGCATCCGTCCGGATCATTCCCGGATTGTGCACTTGAAGCGCCTCAACGATTTGGAACCCAATTGTGTAGACCGGGTTGAGGGCCGTCATCGGCTCTTGGAAGATCACGGCAATGCCGGCACCACGCAATTGGCGAAGACGGTGCAGCGACGCCCCAACCATCTCTTCACCGGCAAGCTTCACGCTGCCCGAAATGCGACCATTCTCAGGAAGCAAACCGAGGAGGCCCATCGCGCTCGTGCTCTTGCCAGAACCAGATTCGCCAACAATGGCAAGCACTTCGCCAGCCTGGAGGGTGTAGCTGACATTCTTTGCCGCCGTGACCCACTCCCCCTCAACCCAGAATTCGACGCCAAGGTCAGTAACCTCGATCGCGGGAGTCTTCGTTGCTGTCTCAGTCTTTGCTGTCTCAGTCATCAGGAGATTCGCCTTTCGCCCTGGATACGGTGCGCACGTGGGAACATAGTTCCGTGTCGCCAAACTTCACCCTGCACTCGCGATTCGGGCGCGTACTTTCCATCGTCGTTTTTGTCGCGTGCGCTGCCGCACTGATCGTCACGGCCGCTCAGGGCCGCTGGCTGGATGCCCTGCAAGTGCTGCCCGTCTTTGGCTTCGTTTCGCTGCTCACGTGGGCCATGTTCTGGCGCCCCGCTGTGCTCGTCACGGCGGCCGGCGTTACGCTGCGTAATGTACTGCGCACCGTCGACGTGGCGTGGCCCGAGATTCGCCGCATCGATACCAAATATGCGCTCGCGCTCGAAACGGTTCACGGCACCGTCACAGCGTGGGCTGCGCCCGCTCCCGGCCGCCACTCGGTCTTCTCGGCGGTGCGCCAGGATGGCGCGAACCTTCCGGAGTCGAGCTACTTGGCTGGCACAGTGCGACCCGGCGATCTGATCACGTCGGACTCTGGTCAAGCCGCCCACATCATCCGTACGCACTGGGAGCAGTTGCGAGACGGCGGACATTCGGATGCCGCCACGAGTGAATTCACGAAGCTGCGTGTAACGTGGCACTTCCGCACGATCGCGGCTGTCGCCGCGCTGATCGTGGCTGTGCTGCTCACCACCGTCAGCTAGCTCGCGTTCATTCGACGACGAGTGCCGGTCGATCGACCTCATCGCCCTCATTTGTTGGAGGTCCCGTCACCGGGGCGTGCACCGGGAACGTAGCTCTTGAAGAAGCTGATGACCTGCGAACCGATACCGTTCTGGGCCGGTACTCGCTTCTGCCGGGGGTCGAAAGCATCGCGCAGTCCGTCACCGATGAAGTTGATACACAACGCAATCACGACGATGAATAGTCCCGGCCACCAAAACAACCACGGACGAGTCTTGAATGCTTCGTTGTACTCGCTGATGATTTGGCCGAGCGAAATGTCTGGCGATTTGATGCCGAACCCCAGGAAGCTCAAAGAAGTTTCGAGCAAGATCACGGCGCTCATCAGGAGGGTCGCGCTGACCACGATCACGCCGACAGTGTTTGGCAGAATATGGCGGAAGATAATGCGGAAGTCGCTCGCACCAGCCACGCGGGCTGCATCGACAAACTCTCGTTCGCGCAGGCTCAAGAACTCGGCTCTCACGAGTCTCGCCATTCCTGTCCAGGCAATGAGGCCAAGCATGACGGCCAAAAGAATTGCGTCTCCACCGATCGTGCGGCCAAGAACAGCGCCCAACACGAGCAGCGGGATGATGATGATGACGTCGGTGAGACGCATGATGACCTGGTCGATCCACCCCCGGTAGTACCCAGCAAGGGCCCCGAAAACGACACCGATGACGGTGGAGATCACTCCAACGATGAAGACGACACTGAGTGATTGCTGCATTCCGCGCATCACGCGAGCAAAAACATCCTTACCGGTGTTGTCTTGGCCGAACGGGTGTTCGCCAATGCTGAACGGCCACAGCGTGAAGGTGGGAGCACCGCCTGGGAGCACGATGTCATAGCGTTCCCACCAGGTGGATGTCCACCAACCAGGAATACGCACGCCGTCGATAATGAGGCGCGTCGAGTTGGCGTCGGGCACGAGGGCTCCTGATCCGCCGACGACTGTACCAACCGACGTGAACGCGAGTAAGACAAGAAATAGCAACACGTACATCGAGATGACGGCGCCACGGTGCCGGAAAAACCGACGACGAACAATCGTGCCTTGGCTAAGACCGACGGTTGCGCGCTGTTCAATGCTGAGTTCTTGACCTGTCGACTGGTCGTCGACTGCCGGAGTTTTGTCGCTCATGATCAGCTCACCCGAATCCTGGGGTCAAGTGCCGAATACAACAGATCGGCAAACACGTTGAAAAGCACGGCGAGAACTCCGGTGACGAGGAAGAACCCCATCACCAGATTCACATCGGTATGCGCGAGCCCCTCGTTGAAGAGGGAGCCCATCGCCTGCCAGGCGAAGACTCTTTCGGTGATCACCGCACCACCAATCACCGCCCCGAAGTCGAGCGCGATGATTGTCGCAATGGGGATCATGGCGTTGCGGAATGCGTGGCGCATAACCACCGTCCGCTCGCCAAGGCCCTTCGCACGGGCAGTGCGTACGTAGTCCTGGTTCATAACGTCGAGCAGGCTGGCCCGCGCATACCGCGTGTAGGCCGCAAGCGAGATGATCATGAGCGCGATCGTCGGAAGCAGCATGTGGGTGAGCGAGTCCAGCAGGTTCAGCCACGTGTCATCTACTCGCCGGATAGCGGGGGTCGATGCACCGATCGTCGCGATTACGCCGTTGCTCAGCGGGATGCGCGCAACGTATTCGTCCCAGCGCAAGAACATTTGATCGAGCACGAGCGGGATGACGGTGAGACCACCAACCAGGCCGGCGGTTCGCGCGACAACAGCTTTGCCATCGCCGCCAACCAATAGCCCAACGACAATACCGATGCCGGCCATCAGCACGGTGACCAAGAGCACCGTCCACGCCGAGTTGAGATAGAAGAAAAGGAACTGAAACGGATACCAGAGGCCGAGTGTCAGAGCGACAACAATGCCCACCGCGATAAGCGCCCGGCGGTGTTGGAATCCTGTGGACGTAAACACCACGATCGCCGCGGTCGCGAGCGTGAGCAATGCCACCCCGATGATGCCGATCGATGGTTGCACGAACCAGCGGGTCACATCAAGCACGAAAATGAGGCCGCCAACACCGATCGCGACACTGGCGAAAGAAATTGCGCGAGTGCGTAGTTCACCGCCGACCACGGACGAGGCGATGAAGCCCATGACGAGCCCGACAACGACGATCGACCACCACGGTATGACGGGATCACCCAAGAATTCGTTGAATCGGATGGCGCCGAACTCTTTGAGCAGTACTGCCACCCAGAAAATCGGGAGCGAATAGAAGACGAATGTGAGGAATGTGACGACGTAGTCGTAACCGCTGTACTGACGAAGGGCGGTGGTCATTCCGATTGCCACACCGATCACGATTGCGAGAATCGTAGCGGCGAGCACAAGTTGCAGGGTGGAGCCGAGAGCTCCGCCGATGGCATCGATGACGGGCTGTTCGCCGCGAGCGACCGAAATGCCGAGGTCACACTGCCCAATGAAGCAGGCACCGACTCCCCCGAGCCAGGAGAAGTAGCGGAGCACAGGCGGTTGATCGAGGTTGAGGAGTCCACTCAGATACTTGATCTTGTCTTGAGCGTTGGGGTCTCGACTTCCCCGAAGCTCAAGCAGCGGATCACCGGAATTCGCAGTGAGTAGATAGACGATGAACGAAGCCACAAGCAGCACAAGAATGGTGGCTACGAGGCGTCTGGTGACAAAGGTCAACACCGGTGATCCTCATTTCGGGGCAAAGCAGAGCGGAACAGAGACAGTGCCGCCGAAGCGGCAGAAAACGTGGCGCAGGTGAGCCGCACGCATAACGCCCGGCTCACCGCTATAGCGCTACCGAGTTATTCGGCGTCAGCCGGTGCCCACTCCCAGAAGTTCCAGAAGTAGGTCGGAGACAGCGGACTCGGGTCCACGTTCGTTACTGATTTGTTCCAGACAGTGATTCCAGGGAACTGGAAGATGGTGACGCCGTAGCCGTCGCCCCATACTTCCTTCTCCACCTCAACCTGGATTTTCGTCTGGGCCGCAGGGTCCAGCTCGGTTTCCAGATCCTTCAGCAGCCCGTCAACCTTGGTGTTCGAGTAGCCACCGAAGTTGCTCGGCTGACCCGATCCGAGGTACTGATCTGAACCTGTGAGCGCGAGGCTCGTTGACTGCCACGCGAAGATAACCGCGTCGTGCGGGTTGATCGGCAGTGCTTCCTTGTCGGTGAATGCCCACTCGGGCTCGGAGTCATCAACAACCGTGAAGCCAGCGAGAGCTGCCGACTGCTGGATGAATTCGAACTCAGTACCGCGACGAACGTTGCCCTCGGGGTACCAGAACTTGACCTCGACCGGAGTGGTTACTCCAGCATCCGCCAGCAGCTTCTTGGCACCGTCGATGTCGACCTCGGCATAGTCTGCTGAACCGTTAGTCGAAGCGATTTCGTCATAACCGGGAGCGCCAGGAATCTGCAGAACAGAGTCGCGGAGTCCAGCGTTCGGGTTCAGCGGGCTGATCAGCTTGTCGAGGATCTCCTGACGCGGGATGACCTTCAGGAACGCCTGACGAACAGCCTTTGCCTTGTCTTCGTCTCCGCCGTAGGTTGCGGGGTCGAATGGACCACCATTGTTGAAGGTGAGGTCAATGTGCTCGTAAGTCGCTTCATCCGCGGTCACGTAGTCAGCGTTGTCAAGTCCCTTGACGAGCTCAAGCACGTCAGGAGTCGGCTGGCCGGCAGCAATCTGAACGTCACCGTTTTCGATGGCCTGAACCTGAGCGGTTGAGTCCTCGATCTGGCGGACGATGATGCGTTCGTACTTGGGCGAAGGGCCCCACGTGTATAGCGGGTTTGCCTTCAGCGCGACGTACTCGTTCTCGACCAGTTCGTCGAGAACGTAGGCACCGCTCGACAGTGCAACGAGTTCGTTGTCTGGCGTGCTTGCTGCCTGGTATTCGTCGTTCCACGCCTTGGCTACCGGGGTAAGCCACTCAACGTCGTCGTTCTGAACTGCCTCGACGAACATCGACTTAGCTTCTTCAGGGTCGGTGATGTCTGGGTATGCAAGCTCAACTACACCGTGGGCTGCAACGCCGAGGTCGAACTGGATCTCCCAGTCAACGTAAGCCTTGTCGTACACGATCGTGATGCTCTTGTCGTCAATCTCCGGCATGGTCGACGCGAGGTCGCCACGGGGGTTTGCGTGAGTGAAGAGAGGCGCGCCTTCTGCGTCTTCTACTCCAGCGAAGATCGTGGTCCACGCGAGCAGAAGGTCAGCGGAGTCGATCGGAGTTCCGTCAGACCACGTCACGTTGTCGTTGATCGTGTACTTGACGGTGAGCGGGTCGTCGCTCGTCTTCTCGAACGTACCGAAGTCTGTGTTACGTACAAGAGCGGGGTCGCTGTTGTAGTACAAGAACGTCGAGTTCATCATGTACAGCACGACCGCGTTTGCGGTGTTGTTTCCTGCTGCACTGCTTCCGTTGAAGTTATCAATCAGGTCATTCCACGCCACCGTGATCTCGGTGTCTGCAATTACTTCTGATTCGTACGGCGGAGTACACCCGGTCAGGGCAAGTGCTCCAGCCGCGAGGACAGCTATGGCAGCTGCGACGCGCTTGTTCTTCATCTTTCCTCCAGTAGAAAGGTGGCCGAAGGGATGGCGTAGACCAATCCCATGGCCGCCATTACACCGCAAACCTGAACGTTGGGGCAATAGAAACTGACGATTCGCACAATTCGCAACAAGAACGACACAATCCTGCGTCGATTAACTGTGTCTACCCCACAGAGAGGGTGGTGCGCGACTGAGCACAGGCTTCGTGACAACCTGACACTGCGCGGATCAGCGCTGCGGGCATCCGACCTATACTGGCCGGAGCTAAGCCCACACCGGCTGTCACTGTTGTCGCTGGTCAACAGAGAAGGAGTGCGCTGAGACGCATGAGCACCAGCCCCATCACAATTTCCATTGAACGCACCGTCGATCCCGCCCGAATCGCCGAAGCCACCGCCTGGATGCAAACCGGAATCAATCTGGCCACCAGCTACCCCGGCTTCCTCGGCTCCGGTTGGGTGCGCGCCGGCACCGACAGCACCACCTGGCACATGCTGTACCGATTCGCGGATGACGCAGCACTGCTGCACTGGGAACAATCCCCCGAACGTGCGTGGTGGTTGCAAAGCGGAAGCGGATTCGTGCACGACCAACGAACAGAACGCCGCACCGGCATCGAAGGCTGGTTTGACGAACCAACCGAAGTGACCGTTGAGCACGCCGGGCCAGCCGCCGCCACAGTGCCACCGCGCTGGAAACAAGCCGTGACCATTTGGCTCGGCTTCTTTCCCCTCAACCTCGCGTTCACCTACCTCGTGACGCTGCTCGTGCCCGGCTGGGATACGCTGCCGATTCTGGCACGCGTGCTGCTCACGACACTCTGCCTCACCCCGATCATGACCTACGTGCTGCTACCAGGAGTGACCCGGATGCTGCGACGCTGGCTTCTGCCGACACGGTAGCGGATCACGCCGCAGTCACAGCGCGTAAGCTGAAGGGCTATGTCCGCCTCCGAAGTTCACTCCGCCAGCACCGCAACGCTGCTGCCTGCCGGGGTAGCGATCACGTTCCCACCTGAGCTGCCCGTCAGCCAGCGCCGGGACGACATTGCGAAGGCAATCCGCGAGAACCAAGTCGTGATCATTGCCGGAGCAACCGGTAGCGGAAAGACCACCCAGCTGCCCAAGATTCTGCTCGAACTGGGCAAGACATCCATTGGGCACACGCAGCCCAGACGGATTGCCGCCCGCACCGTCGCCGAGCGCATCGCCGAAGAACTCGGCACCGAGCTCGGCGATCTCGTGGGTTACCAAGTGCGCTTCACCGATCGCGTCGGCAAAAACACGCGCGTGAAGCTCATGACCGACGGCATTTTGCTCAACGAAATTCACCGCGACCGCGACCTCAAAAAGTACGACGCGATCATCATCGACGAAGCCCACGAACGCAGCCTCACAGTCGACTTCTTGCTCGGCTATCTCAAGCAGCTTCGCGCCCGCCGCCCCGATCTCAGCATCATCATCACGAGTGCAACAATCGACCCCGAAAGCTTCTCCAAACACTTCGACGGTGCCCCGATCATTGAAGTCTCTGGTCGCACCTTCCCCGTCGAAATTCGGTACCGCCCCCTCGTCGCTGAAGAGAACGTTGGTGACGACCTCGAATCAGAGGATGCCGAAGAAGCTGCCGCAAACCGTGCCGACCGCGACTACCTCGAAGGCATCAACGATGCCCTCGACGAACTCTCCCGCGAGAGCGACGGCGACGTGCTCGTGTTCCTCTCGGGCGAAACCGAAATTCGGGATGCCGAAGAAGCGATCCGCGGACGCATCAGCGCCGGCAAGCTCTCCGAGGGCACCGAAGTGCTTCCCCTCTACGGTCGGCTGAGCTCCGCCGAGCAGCACCGCGTCTTCGAGTCGCGCCGCACCCCAGGCACGCGACGCCGCATCGTGCTCGCCACCAACGTTGCCGAAACCAGCCTGACCGTGCCGGGCATCCGCTACGTCATTGATGCGGGAACGGCCCGCATTAGTCGATACAGTACGCGCGCCAAGATTCAGCGCCTCCCGATCGAGGCCATTAGCCAGGCCAGCGCCAACCAACGCTCCGGGCGTTCGGGTCGAACGAGTGACGGAATCGCGATCCGCCTCTACTCCGAAGAAGACTTCAACTCGCGCCCCGAGTTCATGGAACCCGAGATTTTGCGCACCAACCTCGCGGCGGTCATCCTGCAGATGATCTCGCTTGGTCTGGGCAATATCGCCGAGTTCCCGTTCCTTCAGCCACCAGATTCTCGCGGCATCAAAGACGGGCTCGACCTGCTCACCGAACTGGGTGCCGTCGAAAACGCGATGGTGGGGCAGACGAAAGCCGGAAGTAAATCCGGTGCCACAAAAGATGCCACCCCGCGCATCACCCGCATCGGCAAACAACTCAGCCAACTGCCGATCGACCCCCGGCTCGCCCGAATGGTGCTCGAGTCGAAGCAGCACAGCACCACGCGCGAAGTCATGGCGATCGTCGCTGGGCTCAGCATTCAAGATCCCCGAGAACGCCCTCTCGATAAGCGACCCCAAGCCGACCAACAGCACGCGCGCTTCATCGACCCCATAAGCGACTTTCTCACCATGCTCAACCTCTGGAACTACCTCGAAGAGAAACAAAAAGAACTCTCGGGCAATCAGTTCCGCCGGATGTGCAAGAACGAGTACCTCAACTATTTGCGCGTGCGCGAATGGCACGACGTGTACCGCCAGTTGAGCCGGATGGCCAAGCCGCTTGGACTGGTTATTAGCGACGCGCACTCGAACCCCGACGGCATCCATCGCTCACTACTGGCCGGCTTGCTTAGCCACATTGGCCTCAAGGATGTCGCGAAGCGCGACTATATTGGCGCCCGTCAAACCCGCTTCGTCATCTTCCCCGGCTCGGCTCTGGCCAAGAAGCAGCCCAACGCGATAATGAGCGCCGAGCTCGTGGAAACGAGCAGGCTCTTCGCGCGCATGAATGCGTCGATCGATCCGGTGTGGGCGGAGAAGCTCGCGGGCGATCTTGTGAAGCGCAGCTATTCGGAACCGCACTGGGAGAAGAAGCAGGGTGCAGCCGTCGCGTTCGAGCGCGTGACGCTCTATGGCGTCACGCTGGCCGCCCGCCGCCGCATCCAGTTCTCCCGGGTAGATCTTCCTGCCGCCCGCGAACTCTTCATTCGCCACGCCCTCGTCGAGGGCGAAGACGACCTGACAAAGCGCGACAAGCGCGTGTGGGGCTTCGATGCCTCGAACCGTGCCCTGCGCCGTGACCTCGAACAGCTCGAAGAGCGCAGCCGTCGCCGAGACATCCTTCACGATGACGAAACTATTTTTGAGTTCTACGACAAGCGTGTGCCCGCCACCGTCGCGTCCGTGCGTGACTTCGAGGGCTGGTGGAAGAAAGCTCGTCACGACTCCCCCGACTTGCTCACACTCACCACCAACGATCTCCTTGAGAATGCGGATGACGCCGAAGTCGATGACGCCGCGTTCCCGACGACATGGGTTCGTGGCGACCAGACGCTGAGCCTCACCTACCGCTTTGAGCCAGGAACTGACGACGACGGTGTGACTATTGCCGTTCCGTTGCCACTCCTCGCTGGCCTTCGCCCCGACGGCTTCGACTGGCAAGTGCCTGGGCTGCGCGACGACCTCGTCACCGCGCTCATCAAATCGCTGCCGAAACCCATCCGCCGTAACGTTGTTCCGGCCGCCGACTGGGCCCGCCGCCTGCTCGAAACTGCCCCCGACGATCCAGCAACCGCCGCGTTTGAGGGCGGACCATCGCTGACCGAATTCTTGGCGAAAGAAATCGCGCGGCTCACGTATGCCACCGTGTCGACCTCCGACTTCGATCTCGATCGCGTACCCGCGCACCTCCGTGTCACTTTTGCGGTTATCGACGAGAACGGCAAAAAGGTCGGCGCGAACAAATCGTTGCGCAGCCTGCAGGCAAGCCTCAAACCGGTTGCCCGCGAAAGCGTCGCGCGTGCGGTCCAAGGTGCTACGCGCGGCTCCGCTGAACCCCACACCAACACCAACACCCTCGAACGTTCCGGGATTACGAGTTGGGACTTTGGCGAACTTGACCGCTCCCGCGACACCAAGCACGGCGGCAACACCATTCGCGCCTACCCCGCGCTAGTGGACGACGGCGACTCAGTATCCATTCGCCTCATGTCGACCCCCTACGATCAGGCCATCGCCCACCAGAGCGGTGTGCGTCGCCTACTGTTGCTGGCGATTCCCTCGCCGCTCGGCTATATCAACGAACATCTCACGGGCACCGAAAAACTCGTACTCGCCCAGAGCCCGTATCGGTCAACGAATGCCCTCTTCGACGATTGCTTGCGCGCCTGCGTTGACTCCGTCATGGGCGACCGCGAAGTCTTTTCACAGACCGAGTTCGAGGCGCTGCGCAATGAAATTTCGGCAGGGCTGGTCGACTCGCTCTTTGCGACCGTCTCGCTCGTGGCATCCATTGTTTCGGGAGTTCGGCTCGCCGACAAGGCGATACGTGCCGCAACAAGCATGCACTTGCTGACCCCTCTCGGCGATGCACGCGAACAGCTCGATGCCTTGGTCTACCCCGGCTTCGTTTCCGCGACAGGGCTCACGCAGCTGCGCCGCCTGCCGGTGTACCTCAAGGGCATCGAACATCGTGTGACAAAGCTCACCGAGAACCCCGGCAAAGACCGCGGGTGGATGTCAGAAGTCGAACTCGCGACCCGTCGCTATAAGGATGCCGGTGGCACACTGCCGCTGGAGCAGTATCCCGAACCACAGATCGCGCGCGCTCGGTGGATGCTCGAAGAGTTGCGCTTGAGCCTCTTCGCCCAACACTTGGGCACCGCCGAATCGGTGAGCGTGCAACGAATCGCCAAAGTACTCGCTTCGTAGCGCCCGAGTATTCGACGGCACACAGCCATCACCGGGTACCCTTGAGGCTGCGAGTGGCACGAGAACGTCGCCTCTCTAATGAAAGAAAGCAGCTGACGCGTGTCTGAAAGCACCAACGATCACCCGACCACCCACGATGTTTCCGCCGAGATTGCTCGGTCGTGGCTTCTGGTCGCAGCAACTCGTCCCGAAGAATTTGATCGCGCTGAGCAGTCTCGCGCCGACCAAATCATTCTCGATGTCGAAGACGCTGTTGACCCGCGCCTCAAGTCGTCAGCCCGTGACTCGGTCGTCGAGTGGCTGAGCAACGGTGGCAGTGGTTGGGTCCGCATCAATGACCGCACGTCTGACTTCTGGTCAGACGATGTGGATGCTCTCGCCGGACTTCCGGGCCTGCGCGGCGTCATGCTCGCCAAGGCTGAGGCAGCAGCTCACGTCTCGGAAACTTTTGACCGTCTCAAGGGAGTCACACCGGTGATCGCCCTCGTCGAGTCTGCACTCGGCATTGAAGAAGCAGCATCGATTGCTCGCGCCCGTGGCGCCTATCGTCTGGCGTTCGGCAGTGGCGACTATCGGCGCGACACCGGCACGAGCTCCGACGACCTTGCGATGGCCTACCCACGCTCGCGTCTCGTCATTGCGAGCCGCGTCGGCAACCTGCCCGGCCCGATCGACGGCCCGACCGTCGGCACTAACCACCCGGTGCTGCGCGAACAGGGCAGCATGGCTGTTGCCCTCGGCATGACGGGCAAGCTCTGCCTCGACCTCGAGCAATTGCCCATCATCAACGAAGTCATCAGCCCCACTCGCTCAGATGTGGCGTGGGCTCGCGAATTCTTGGAAGACTTCGAGGCTCGTGGCCGCGTCATCCGTGATGGCAGCGACCTGCCCCGCTTGGGGCGAGCTCAAAAGATCGACAAGCTCGCTCGCGCCTTCGGTGTTGAACCCGCCTAGACGGGGCTCTCATTAGGCTCGCATGATGGCGAGCCCACGATTAGTGTTGAGGCATGACAACGGCAGTCATCGTTGATGCGATTCGCACGCCTTCGGGCCGAGGTAAACGCGGCGGAGCCCTCTCTCAAGAGAACCCCATCGATCTCCTCGCAACGGTGCTGAACGGGCTACTCAGCCGCCACGATCTCGACCCGGCAATTATCGATGATGTGATGGGCGGCTGTGTGACGCAGTCGGGCCAACAGGCCGTGAATGTGACCCGCAACGCTGTTCTCGCTGCCGGATTTCCGGAGACAGTTCCGGCAACCACGATCGACCGCCAGTGCGGGTCCAGCCAGCAAGCCGCACACTTCGCTGCTCAATCAGTGATGGCCGGGATCAACGATGTTGTGATTGCCTGCGGTGTTGAACTGATGAGTTCACACCCCATCGGTCAGGCAACACTTGGTCAGAGCACGATGAGTCCGCTACTGCGCGCACGGTACCCTGACGGCCTCGTCAATCAGGGAATCTCCGCCGAACTGATCGCCGCACGCTGGGGCCTTGATCGTGACGACCTCGACCTCTTCGCCGCTGACTCGCACTCCCGCGCTTCGCTTGCGGATTTCAGCAGTGAAATTCTTCCGATCGGAGATTTGGCACGCGACGAAACTGTGCGGCCCGGTACTACCGCTGAGACGCTCTCCGGCCTCTCCCCTGCGTTCTACGACGCCGCGATCGCGGCACGCTTTCCCGAAATCCAGTGGCGGGTAACGGCAGGCAATTCCTCGCCACTCACCGATGGTGCCTCCGCTGTGCTCATCATGAGCGAAGAACGAGCAGCCGCGTTCGGCCTGAAACCTCGAGCCCGTTTCCATTCCTTCGCGGTGGTCGGCTCCGACCCCATCGAGATGCTCACCGGGATCATTCCGGCGACCCATCGCGTGTTAGAGCGCAGCGGCATCCGTCTCGATCAACTCGACAGCATTGAGGTAAACGAAGCGTTCGCCTCAGTGCCCCTCGCCTGGCTTAGAGAATTTGCCGTTGACCCCGCGATCGTGAACCCCCGGGGTGGCGCGATAGCCCTGGGCCACGCCCTCGGGTCCTCGGGCACACGCCTCCTCAGTACCCTCGTCAATCATCTCGACCACACCGGCGGCCGCTACGGACTCCACGTCATGTGCGAAGGCGGCGGCATGGCAAACGCCACCATTATTGAAAGGCTTGCATGAAAATTCAGGATGCCGCAGCACTCATTACCGGTGGTGCGAGTGGACTCGGGCTCGCCACCGCTCGCGCTCTCGCCGCCCAAGGTGCCCACGTCACCATCGCCGACCTTCCCAGCTCCCGTGGAGTCGAGATTGCCGCCGAGAATGGCTTCCGGTTTGCGCCAACCGATGTGCGCTCGGAGGCCGACGTCCAAGCCGCGGTCGCCCTTGCGAGTTCGACGGGACCGCTGCGCATTGTCGTGAACTGTGCCGGCGTCGCGACACCGGGCAAGACTCTCGGCCGCAATGGGGTGCTCCCGCTAGAAACGTTCGAAATGGTGATCGGCATCAACCTCACGGGCACCTTCAACGTCATCCGTTTGGCGGCAGCCGCGATGGTCGAAACCGACCCGGTTGACGGCGAGCGCGGAGTGATCGTGAATACGGCATCCGTCGCTGCGTTTGATGGGCAGATTGGACAACCAGCCTATGCAGCATCGAAGGCCGGAGTTGCCGGCATGACTCTTCCCCTCGCCCGCGAGTTTGCGTCATCGTTTGTGCGCGTCATGACCATCGCCCCGGGCATCTTTGAGACACCGATGATGGCTGGGCTGCCGCAAGAGGCGCAAGATTCGCTCGGCGCTCAAGTGCCGCATCCGTCGCGCCTGGGGCGCCCCGACGAATATGCCGCACTCGTGCAGCACATCGTCGAAAACCCGATGCTCAATGGCGAAGTGATTCGCCTTGATGGTGCGATCCGGATGCAACCGCGCTAGCGGCGACACCCGGATCGACTAACGGCTACAGCGCTAGAGAACCTTTGAGAGGAACGCTTTCGTGCGTTGGTGCTGGGGGTTGCCGAGCACTTCGTCGGGGTCACCCGACTCCACCACAACGCCGCCGTCCATGAAGACGAGCTGATCAGCGACTTCGCGCGCGAACCCCATCTCGTGCGTGACAACAATCATGGTCATTCCGGAATCGGCGAGACCCTTCATGACATCGAGCACCTCACCGACCAGTTCGGGGTCGAGTGCGGAGGTCGGCTCATCGAACAGCATGAGCTTGGGCTCCATAGCGAGAGCGCGGGCGATAGCCACTCTCTGCTGCTGGCCACCGGAGAGGTGGGCCGGATAGGCATCCTCTTTCTCCGCAAGACCAACCTGAGCCAGCAGTTCTCTGCCGTGCGCGATTGCGGCTTCTTTCTTCACCTTGTTGACGCGGATGGGCGCCTCAATGATGTTTTCGAGGGCTGTCATATGCGGAAACAGATTGAACCGCTGAAACACCATGCCGATATCGCGGCGCTGACGGGCCGCTTCGCGGGGCTTGAGCTCATAGAGCTTGTCGCCGCGCTCTTCGTATCCGACCAGAACGCCATCGACACTGAGTCGGCCAGCATCGACGCGCTCAAGGTGGTTGATGCAGCGCAAAAATGTCGACTTGCCCGATCCGCTTGGCCCGACAAGGCACATAACTTCGCCCTGCGGAACTGACAGCGAGATGCTCTTCAGCACCTCGTTAGAGCCGAAACTCTTCGACACACGGTCGGCGTGCACCATAGGCACGTCGCTTACGGCTGCGTTCGTCATTGGTGCTCCTTTCCTGTCGGATCGGTACTGGAATCGTCCGTGTCGGATGCTGCACCAGGGGTCTCGATGACTCCGGTCTTGAGCGTGATCACTCCGGTCTCGGTCCCCGCTTTTTCGGGGCGTGCTTGGCCGACTCCGCGCGAGAAACGCTTCTCCAAGAAGTACTGGCCCACCATCAGGATCGAGGTGAACAGCAGGTACCAGGCCGAGGCTACGAGCAATAGCGGGATCGGATCAAAGATCACTACGGAGATGTCGCGCGAGCGTCCGTAGAGTTCCAAACTGAACGGAATAGCGGTGACCAGTGAGGTGGTCTTCAGCATCGAAATTACTTCGTTGCCGGTCGGAGGGATGATGATGCGCATGGCCTGCGGGATGACGACGCGCGTCATCGTCTGTAGCCACGACATTCCGAGGGCAGTTGCTGCCTCGTCTTGTCCCTTATCGACCGAAAGGATTCCAGCACGCACGATCTCGGCCATATAGGCGGACTCATTGAGCGCGAGCCCAATCACGGCAAGCCAGAACACGCTGATGAGATCGTTGGTTTCCACCGAGAGCCACGGCTCGGTGAAGGGGATGCCCACGTCGATCGTTGAGTAGATCGTCGCGAAGAGACCCCAGAACACGAGTTGCACGTAGACAGGAGTTCCGCGGAATACCCAGAGGTACAACCACGCAATGCCCTTAACAACAGGGTTGTCCGAGAGCCGCATAACCGCAAGGGTGACGCCCAAAATGATCGCGATGATCATCGAGTACACCGTTAGCAGGATCGTGTAGCCGGCGGCCTGCGAGATTCTCTTATCGAAAATGTATTTGCCGAAGTTCTCCCAGCCATACGCTTCGCGCTGCGAAGCATCAACGATAAAGAGAACCAGCATGGCAACGAGGATGACCGCAACAACATTGCGCCACGGGTGGCGAAGGCGAATCGCTTTGATCGCCTCTGCTTGGTCAGCGCCGTTCGGCGACACGCTTACGGGTGTCGCCGAACGGCCAGAATCTGACACAGCCAATACCTAGCTGGTGGTTGCCGCGTTGATGGTGATCGACGAGACAGCACCGCTGAAGACGCCCCAGTCTTCGAGGATCGTCTTGTAGGTTCCGTCGTCGATCATCGACTGGAGTGCAGCCTGGAGTGCTGCAGAGAGTTCTGAATCCTTCTGCACGGCGATGCCGTACGGTGCGGTATCAAAGGAGTCGCCCGCGAGTTCGATCTTGTCTTCGACCTGGCTCACTGCGTACTGCGTGATGGGCGAGTCGGCGCTCATTGCGTCTGCACGGCCCAAAGCGAGAGCGTTGGTCGCTTCGTCTTGCGTGTCGAACTTGAGGATGTCGATGGGCTCTTTGCCAGCATCCGTGCACTCTTGCGACTTTGCGGGAAGCTCATCGGTCTCTTCGTAAGTCGCGGTCTGCACAGCAACCGTGAGGCCACAGGCGTTAGCGGGATCAACGTCTACACCGATCAATTGTGCCCACTGGATGCCGGCTTCGTAGTAGTTGACGAAGTCGACGACCTTCTCACGCTCTTCGTTGTCGGTGAACGAGGAAAGCCCGATGTCATAGCTGCCGCCCGTGACGCTGGGGATGATCTTGTCGAAGCTCGATGGCTGGTACTGGGTCTCGAGACCGAGCTTGGCCGCCATGGCGTTGCCGAGGTCAACTTCCCACCCGATGGGGTTGCCGGCGTCGTCTTTGTACTCGTTGGGGGCGTAGGTCGGGTCGATACCGATGACGAGAACGCCGGCGTCTTTGATGTCGGCGGGGAGCAGAGCAATGGCAGCAGCATCAGTGCCAACGTCAAGGTTGCCTCCACCCGTATCGGTGCTTGGTGTGCTGTTGTCAACACAACCCGACAGCATCAGGGCCGTAGCAACGACCAATACTGGAAGCGCGAAATTGATTCTCATGGTCCAACCTTCTCTTTATCCAAGTGAATGTGGTCGCCGTTGACGAGGCTGGAATCCCGCAGGACGCACCTCGTTGAAACGTCGACCTAGGCAGCCTACCTTCGGGTGCACGCAATTTTTCGCCCACCCGCGCCGCGTGACTGCGAGGCTGCGATCAATGTGACGGATATGTGCTGCACACGTCGAAATGCTGCTTTTGGTCCACTTTACGCCGGTGTGGGCTAGTACTCGCCCTGCGCCGCAGCCTCAAGTTCAGCAAAGTTAATGGTTCGCAACTCACGAAGTCGACGCTTGCGTTGAGCGTCATAGGAGGGGTCTTCCATCGGCAAGTAGGCGACGCGAAGTTTGGCAATGATTGCGGTGCCGATTTCGCTCCAGGCAAGCTCCCGCGCTTCGTCGATGATGCTCGAAATCAGTTCGCCATCCATGGATGCTTGGCGCAGTCCTTCAGCGAGCCCCGTTTGAACCGCGCGGTTGCGGTCAGAGTGCGATCCTCGGAGGAGGTGCTCTGCTTGCTCAGCAAGCTGGTCGAACTCGACGTGAACCAGACCGGCCAATGCGCCGTCATCGTAATCAAGGTGGTCTCGTGCGGCATCCACAATGATTCGGTTTTTTACCGCCATGCGCACAGCATTGCGGGCGATCAGCACACCCTCTTCGACGACCCTCTCGATCGGGGCCTCTTCGACGGGCTCGGGCGCCCTAAATTTACCCAAGTTAAGGCGCGGGCGCCGCCGAATAAATCTCACAGTGCAATTGTTCCGGTTTTGATTGATGAACGGTATCCCCCGTCCAGTGCAGCTTAGATGGACAACCTGAACGGGCTACAAGGTCTTCTCGTAGCAGACACCGAAAGGAATCGCAGCGTAGTGCCCAAAAGCGTCAATCCGTTGGTATCCCAAGCTCTCATAGAGAGTCATAGCCGGCACTTGAACGTGGCCGGTTTGAAGCACCAAAGAGCGCGCCTGAGCTTCTCGCGCTACGCCCTCAAGCGCGTTCATGAGTCGGCGCGCAGCACCCTTGCCACGATGGTTCGAGTCGACGAAAACCTTCTTGACCTCAAGGGATGAGCCAAACGGACGCAAGGCTGCGTGCCCGATGACCGAATCGCCATCGAGCACCAGCGCCGTATGAGTAATCTCCGACGGCGCAATCGTCAACGCTGCATGTACCGCAGCGCGACCAGCATCATCGAGCTCTGCCTGACGGTCGGCATACATCGCCGTCGTCTCGACATCCATCGCCGCTCGCTGCTCAACCGCTCGTGGGTCAAGCCAATCGACCCACTCAACGGTCAGGCTCACTCCGCTTTGACCTTGGTGGTTGCCGACGCGTTTGCCTCATACGAGGTGTTAGTCGACTCAAAGAAGTTCACAAGCTCAAGAGTGTCGTTGGCGGTAGCCATCCACTTGGCCGGGTTTGTGACCTTGTAGTGGGCTTCGAAACCAAGCTCCTCGAGGCGGCGGTCAGCCAGGTACTTGACGTACTGGTTGATGTAGTTGGCGTTGAGCCCGAGGATGCCACCGGGAAGAAGGTCGTGGTTGTAGGCCTCTTCCATTTCCACAGCATCCAGAATCATCTGACGAATTTCGTCAGCGAACTCTTCGGTCTGAATCTCGGGGTTCTCTTCGAGCACCGTGAGAATCAGGTTGATACCGAATTTGAGGTGCAGGCTCTCGTCGCGAACGACCCAGTCCATGAGCGAACCGAAGTTGCGCAGCAGGTTGCGCTGACGGAATGACAGAGCGACCATGAATCCCGAGTAGAACCAGATGCCCTCAAGAACCACGTTGTATGCAACGAGGTTGCGGATGAAGTCTTGCTTACCTTCGATGGTGTTGATGTCGAGGGTCTGCTCCGTCATACGACGGATGTACTTCATCTCAAACTCTTCTTTGCGCGCCATGGATGGCACGTCGACGTGAGAGTTGTAGGCAGCTTCACGGTCGATGGGGAAGGTCTCGAGAACGTACTCGAAGCTCATGCAGTGGTTCGCTTCTTCCCACATTTGCTTCGCCAAGTACAGCGAGCATTCTGCAGCAGAAACATACGGGTACACACCGAAAGCGAGCGCCTTGTTGACGAGCAACTCATTCGGGTTGAAGTAACTCATGAGGAAGGTCACTGCGTGACGCTCTTCATCAGTCATCTTCTTGAAGTCGGCGATGTCTTCGCCCAACTGAATCTCGTTAGGGAACCACGTGTTGGCGACGGCCTGGTCGTACAGGTCCATTGCCCACTGGTACTTGATCGGCTTCAGTAGGAGGCCATCTTGCAGGCCTGTTCCTAGAATTCCCATTACTGGCAGCTATCGCACTGAAGGTCGTCCATGGGATCGACGGGAACGAAGTAGTCGTCTGTGATGTTGTCGCGGTTCATTATGCTTCTGCCTTCTTTGCAAATCCGCCGAAGCCTCGGCGTGCGGGAGTTGATGATGCTGCGGTTGCTCCGGCCTCAGACGATGCAGCCTTAGTCGACGAGATCTCCTCGGACTTGTTGACCTTGACGGTCGACTGCTCTGCCTGGTGGCGGGGCTTCATGTGGAGGTAGTAAGTGGTCTTGACGCCACGAGACCACGCGTCGAAGTAGATGTCCATCATGTCGCCGAGGTCACGCGTCTCGAGGTACATGTTGCGGCTGATGGCCTGGTCGATCCACTTCTGGGCACGAGCGGCAACCTCAAGGAACGCATACGGCGAGAGCTGGAAGCTCGTCTTGAATACGGCCTTGATGTCGTCGGGGATGCCGGCAACGTTCTGGATGTCACCCTGGCTGCGCAGAATAGCTTCGCGGTTCTTCTCCCACAGTCCGTGCTCCTGAAGCGTCTCCACGAGGTTGCGGTTCACTTCAAGGAACTTGCCGTTTGACGTCGAGCGGCTGAAGATTTGCGAGAACTGCGGGTCGAGGCCGGGCGTCGTGCCGGCAACGAGACCAATGGATGCGGTTGGCGCGATCGCCATGAGCGTTGCGTTACGCATTCCACCCTTGACCTTTTCACGCATGGCATCCCAGTCAAGGCGCGTCTTGCGGTTGACCTTGATCTCCATGCCACGGTCTTCTTCGGTGAGCGCGATGGAGTCGAGCGGCACGAGGCCTTCCGACCAACGGCTGCCTTCGAAGTTCGTGTACGAACCGCGCTCCTTGGCGAGTTCGGTGCTGGCATCGATCGCAGCGTAGGAGACGTGCTCCATGATTTCGTCGATGAGGTCGTAGGCCTCTTCGCTCTCGTAGCTGTAGCCGAGCTTCTCGATGATGTCGGTGAAGCCCATGACACCAAGGCCGACGGCGCGGTTCTGTTCGTTCGAGAAGTCTGCTTCTTTCACACTGGAGCGGGTGATGTCGATGAGGTTGTCGAGCTGGCGTACCGCCAGTCGAGCGCTCTCAGCAATCTTCGCGAAGTCAACTCCGCCTTCAGGCAGGAGGTGACGCGAGAGGTTGATCGATGCCAAGTTGCAGACGGAGACGTTGTCTTCGTCTTGCGGGAGCGTGATCTCGGTGCACAGGTTGGAGAGGTGGATCGTGCCCGTGTTGTTGTTGAGCGCACGGTTGTTGATGGTGTCTTTCCAGGTCAACCACGGGTGGCTCGAGGTCTGCAACGAGATGAGGATCGACTTGAACTGCTCGCGAGCACCGATCTTCTTGAACATGTGCATTTCGCCGGCGTCAGCCATCGCGACATATTCGTTGTAGCGCTTCGAGAAAGCCTTGCCGTAAAGCTCGTTGAGGTCGGTGACTTCGAGCGGGTCGAAGAGGTACCAAGAGTCGTCGTTCTGAACGCGCTTCATGAACTCGTCGCTGATCCACACTGCCGTATTGGCCGTGCGAGTGCGGCGGTAGGGGTCACCCGAGTTGCTGCGGAGTTCGAGGAACTCCGGGAAGTCCATGTGCCAGTTCTCCATGTAGAAGCACAGCGCACCGAACTTCTTGCCACCGCGGCTTACCGCACGCAGGATCGAGTCGATCGTGTGCATGAACGGGATGGGACCGGTTGAGGTGGTGTTGTTCGAGCGGATGGGCGAACCCTGAGCACGAAGCTTGGTGACCGAAAGGCCAATTCCGCCGGTGCCCTTAGTGAGCCACATGACATCGCGTGTCGTCTTAGCGATGTGCTCCATGTCGTCTTGCATTTCCATGACGAAGCAGTTGGCGAGCTGCGGGTAGATCGTTCCCGCGTTAACGAGAGTGGAGCCGGCAGCCAAGTACTCGAGGCTAGACATTTTCTCGTAGAACTTGAGGGCAGCCTCGTTGGGGTTCGCTTCGTTGAGCGAAAGACCCATCGCGATGCGCATCCAGAAGTACTGCGGAACCTCAAGCGCATCGCCATTGCGACCCTTGATGCCGTAGCGGTTGTTGAGCGTAACAACACCGATGTACTTGAGCAGTTCATCGTGAGCAGGCTCAAGGTGCTCGGCGAGAGCATCCAAGTCGAACATGCTGGTGAGGCGAGGGTCGAGGAGTCCCTCTTCTACGCCACGGATGACGTTGGGGCCGAAGTGCTCTTTGTGCAGACGCTTGAGGTCAGCGGCGTCGGTGTAGTCACCGAGAACGCGCTTGTAGATCGTCTTGAGGAGAAGACGGGCTGCAACGGTGTCGAAGGCCGGGTCATCTTTAACGTTTTGGAGAGCAACCTGAATGACGGCTTCGTCGAGCTGCTGGGTCGTGATGCCATCAAACAGCGTCAGTTCGAGCTCGGAGGCGATCTGGGTTACCCACGTGATGTTGTCGTCGAGACCGGTGGCGGCATCTTCAATTGCGAGGTTGATCTTGTTGGCGTCATACGGCTCTCGCTGACCGTTGCGCTTGACGACTGTAATTGCCACAAAAACTCCCTAAAATCCCCATAAAACCTCGAAAACCGCGAACCCCGGCCAAGCGGTTCCACCACTATATATCGTGGGTGCCACCTGTCGCCAACCCTAGATGTAGTGGGCGTGTCCTCCACAGGTGTGGATAACTTCGCGGGGTTTTCCACAGCCTATGGATAACCACTGACACGCCAGATATCCGCGGAGAACCGGCCTCTAATGACCGAAAAATGGCCCACTTCGACAGCTAAGCTGGAGTTCTTGTGAATGCTTACATCGACCTGTTGAAAACTCCGGGCATCGCTAGGATCATCGCGGCCCAACTAACCGCCCGACTGCCTGGCGGCATGCTCTCTTTGGCTATCCTGCTTCACGTTGAACAGATTCACAATTCTTATGGCGCTGCCGGCCTAGTGCTCGCGGCAACGAGTATCGGCCAAGGCGTCGCCGGTCCCCTCACCAGCCGCTGGATGGGCATTTGGGGAATGCGCAAAGTGCTCATCCTGACTCTCATCATCTCGGCAGCCGCAATCTTCACCATCGCGCTCGTTCCGCTCAGCGTCGGCATGTTCATGGTCGTCGGCCTCATCGCCGGGCTCAGCAACCCGCCGGTGCAACCAGCAGTACGCACTATCTACCCCAAAATGGTGAACTCGAAGCAGCTGACCCCGCTGTTCTCTCTGGATGCCTCTGCCCAAGAAATTATGTGGGTAGCCGGACCAGTAATTGCCACCTTCCTTGCCATTCAGATTTCAACGACCACAGCGATTGTCGTTGCTGGAGCCTTCCTTCTCGGCGGCGGCGCGTGGTTCATCGCCAGCCCGGAAGTCGGTCAGGTGCGCATCCCGCGCAGCAAACGATCCTTCGGCACCGTGCTGCGTCGACCACCCGTGATGTTGGCAACAATCACCGGCTTCCTTCTTGTCGGTGCTGCCGCAGCGGTCGAAGCATCCGTCGTCTCAGTCTTTGGACACGACGGACCCCAGGCCGGTTTCGTACTCGGCATCTGGGCCATCGGTTCGCTCTTCGGCGGCCTTTTCCTTGGCCACCTCCCGATTGGGCCGTGGGCTCTTGCTCGCCGCATGTTCATTGTTTTTGTCGGCATGGCTTTGGCGATGTTTAGCCTCAACTTTTGGTGGCTTGCGATCATGCTGCTCATCGCCGGTATTGGCATCGCCCCGGCCTTCGCCGTCATCTTTGCCATCGTGTCGGCAAGCGTGAAGTTCAGCGATACCGCCGAGGCTTACGGATGGGTCGGCACCGGTCAATTGATTGGTGCAGCCCTCGGTTCCGCTGTCGCCGGGTTCCTGATCGACGCCTACGGCCCCATCGGTGGATTCTGGGCAGCCACCGTTATCGCCGCTCTCGGCGTGCTCGTCCCCACAATTCTGCGAGGATGGCACCCCGACCTGCGCGGCAAAGACGCGAGCCCCATCCCCGACACTGAACCAATCAGTACGCTGCGCCAGTAGCTAGCGCGTAGCTAGCCAGCCGCTACCAGCGGGGATGCACGGCCGCGCGAAAGTGGCGATCGTAAATGTCTCGCACGCCAGCCATGAAGCCATCGCTCAGCGCCGGAACATCACCGGCTGCGGCATTCGACTGCGCCTGAGCAATGTTGCGCGCTCCCGGGATCACGGCACTCACGCCGTGCTGCTGAGCAACCCATGCCAGAGCAACCTGAGGGGTCGAGAACTCGGCAACGGCAGGCTCCGCCGCCAGCAACGCTGCAAACTCTTGAGCGGCGGCGACACCGGTCTCGAAGTCGACACCCGAGAACGTCTCGCCGACATCGAAGGCTTCGCCGTTGCGGTTGTAGGTGCGGTGATCGTTCTCGGCGAAAGTCGTGTCTGCGCGGTACTTACCACTCAGCAAACCGGATGCCAGCGGCACACGGGCGATAATTCCTACGCCGGCGGCAGCAGCGGCCGGCAATACCGCATCGAGGGGTTTGAGGCGGAAGGCGTTGAGGATAATCTGCACGCTCGCCACGTGCGGGCGGGCGATTGCGGCGAGTGCTTCATCCGTAGTTTCGACGCTCACACCGTAGGCGGCAATTGCCCCTTCGGAGACGAGAGTATCCAGATCGTCGAAGACGGCATCCATGCTGAAAACGGCGGTTGGCGGGCAGTGCAGCTGAACAAGGTCGAGCGTGTCGGTGCCGAGGTTGCGTCGCGAGCGATCGGTCCATTCGCGAAAGTTAGTGAGGGTGAAGTGTGCGGGGTCTTGCTCTGCGCGGCGCCCCATCTTGGTCGCGACGGTGATGTCGAGTTCTGGGCGATCGGCGAGATAGCGACCGATGAGGGACTCGCTGCGCCCATCACCGTAAACGTCTGCGGTGTCAAAAAAGGTGACTCCGCCATCGACGGCAGCGTCGAGCACGCCGCGAGCATCCGCTTCGCTTACATCACCCCAATCGGCACCAAGCTGCCAGGTGCCGAGGCCAATTACGGAGACAGAGCGGCCTGTGCGGCCAAGAGTGCGGATGTCCATGGGCTAACGCTACGCCTCCCCCGCGACAATTCTGCACACGGCAGAAAACTCGCGACCAGCGGCTGCTCGGCCACTTTGCTGAAAGCCCAGCAAGAACAGCGTGGTTCTGGTGTAGCGGGTGGTGAGAATGGTGGCCATAGTTTCGGTGTCGATTCCGATGACGGAAGCATCCTGCAGCGAATCTTCGATGTACTCTCGGCAGGCAGCGTCGCGGATGCGCGGCGTCCATGACGGTGATGGCCCTCACGCCGCGTGAGAGTGTGCGCACTGGCCAAATAATTCGCGCGCTAGTGAGAGAATTCGGGAATGGATGACCTTCTCGCTTCCCTTGCCCGCACGACACCGGTCGCGATCTCGCCGACAGTTCTGATCATCATCGTGGCCTCAGCCGCGGTGCTGAGCATTCCGCAACCGATCTGGAAGTGGTTCGGGCTCTTCACCACCCTTGTGCACGAACTCGGGCACGCGGTTGGCGCTATTCTCACCGGTCGATTTGTGCACGGAATGAAGATTCGGATGAACCATTCGGGAGAGGCAGTCAGCAGCGGCCGCGGCAAACTTGGATCGTCGATCAGCGGGTCGCTCGGCTATCCCGCCCCCGCAATCGTCGGCGCCATCCAGTTGTGGTGCGTTACTCAGGGCTACACAGCGATGGCGCTGTTCGTCGGTGGCATCATCCTTATTCTCACCTTGCTTGTCATTCGCAATCTCTTCGGGTTTCTCGTTGTCGCCGTTTCGGCCGCGGCGAGCGCCGCTCTCTGGGTGTGGGCCACCCCGGAACAGCAAAGCTACGTTCTGCTCGTGATCGCCATCGCGCTTCTTGTCGGAAGCGTGCGCGGCCTCGCCACCGTGATCGGTGTACACACTCGTCGGCGCGACCAACTGAGCACGTCAGACGCCTATCTGCTCTTCAAGCGCACCGGCATCCCTTCGGTGGTGTGGTTATTGCTCTTCGCCGTCCTTATTGGTGCGAGTGTCATCTGGGCTGTAACGACCGTGCTCGAAACGTACTAGCGCGCAACGCTAGTGTCGCTGTTTCGCCGAGGGTAAAAGCACCCCGCGCGCGATACGCTCCGGCCGAAAACCGTAACCCACAATTCGGGCAAGCACGGGGCGGATGCGCGGCAGGATGACCGCGATCACCAATCGTTCCCGCAGCCATGGTGGGTTGTGGATGACGGTACGACTCGTCGCCCTGTCGATCAGCCGGTGAGCTACCCGTTGCATGCGCTGCATGAGTGCGGTTGGCAGGCTACGGCGACGCTGAACGGCAGCACACACGGAGTCGATCGCTGCGGCATCCGCCCCGTGCTTTCGCAACACGGGAACAAGGATGTTCGCCAGCGCGACCGCATCTTGGATCGCATAGTTGATACCAACGCCGAAAGCTGGCGACATCGCGTGGGCGGAATCGCCAATGCAGAGCGCACCCGGCACTGACCATTCGTGAATTCGATTGATCTGCACAGAGAGCAGTTTCACTTCAGCAAAGCTGCTAATTGCTGCCGTGACATCGGTGAGCCGGGGCGCGATGCTGCCGATTTTACGGCGGAAGGCTGCAATGCCATTCGCTTGCAGTTCCGGGAATGTACCTTTGCGAATGAGGAGACCGCACTGAAAGTAGTCGGGGCGCGGAATGGTAACGAGGGCGCTGCCGTTGCGAATCTGGGCCAGAGTATCGCGCACAGCTTTGGTGGGTTTTGGCACCCGAAACCACAACACATCAATGGGGACGCCGTAGTCGGTGGGCACGAGACCGAGCGCCTGGCGCACGGTGGAATCGCGACCGTCAGCGGCAATAGTTAGTGCGGCCCGTACCTGAAGTGTGCCGTTTGGCGTTGAAGCCGCGACCCCAACAACGCGTCCGTCGTCGCGGATCACATCGTGAGCAGTTGCTTCCATCACGAGTCGAAAACTGGGCTGTTTGGTGGCTTCTGCGACGAGCATGTTCAACAGATCCCACTGCGGCATGAGCGTTACGTAGCGGTGCGGGGCAGGAAGCGTCGTGAAATCAACAGCCCGAACTCGGATGCCATCGATCACAGCGTCTAGAGTCGAAAGTTCGCTGTGGTCAATCGCTTTGGCTTCGTCGCGCAAGCCAAGCTGATCGAGCAGGTTGAGCGTTGATGGATGCACGGTGTCGCCGCGGAAGTCGCGCAAGAAATCAGCATGTTTCTCCAGTACAACGACGTCGATTCCGGCGCGGGCTAAGACAAGCCCTGCCACTATTCCCGCCGGGCCGCCGCCCGCAATGCATACCGTGGTAACAAGTTTTTCGTCCATGAAAAGCTCCGTCCCGTGACGCCTACGCTACTCCGGCAGAAATTTCACGGTCGGCGGTGATTACCTGGACAAGGCGTCGCGCGAGGCGCTTGCGCACGAGGTGATCATTAGCGTCCACCTTGTGCATCGTGACCTGGCGCATTTGCCCAATTATTTGCATGGTACCTGGCGCGATGAATTGATCGAGGGAGCCATACACGACGTCGATGGGCACGCGAACAGAGGCAATATCACTGACCGTGGTTTGTGTCTCGATGCAGTTCTGCAAGCTCAAAACGAATGCGCGCCAGTTGCGTTCAGATACCTCCAGCACGTCATCGAGCTGGAAAAGTCGACGCAGTGTTATGGCAGTCGCCATAGTGAAGTCTTTGTTGGTGCGAAGAAATTCATAGGCCCGCAAGTAGGCTCCTACGCGCGCCCTCACGAGGGGATCACCGATTTGGCTTGGCGGCACGTAGATGGGCGGGCTCACTAAAATGAGCCGGCTCACTTGCCGCGGGTGGGTTGCCGCAAAGCGTGCTGCGAGCAAACTGCCCAAGGAGTGCCCTACGAGGATGAACGGCGCATCGAGCTTGAGTGACTGAACAGTCGCGGCAATCGCTCCAACATGCTCTTCAATGGTGAATGTTGCTTTCTCCGGGCTTGGCGAATCTCCGAAGCCGAGGAGGTCGAGCGAGATACAGCGGTAGTGATCCGAAAGTTGAGGCACGACGTGGGCGAACGTTGCTGCCGACGAAGCGATTCCGTGGAGAAGAATAATTACGGGACCTTCTCCGGCGTCGCCTGCGATATTGAGGAGCGGCGCTCTGTTCTGGAAGGTCAACCGTCGAATCGTGCGCCAGAGGCTCATAACCCCAGTATCTCAGCCAGCGCGGCCGGGATACTGGGGTGGCACCTAATTAGCGCAAGTCTTCCTTGTATTCGTTCTTTGCTTTCGTCGCTTCACGCTCAGCTTCTGCGCGCTTGAGCTCGGCTTCTGCCTTCGACACTTCGGCATCAGCCTGAGCCTGGTCGGCGGCGTCACTCACTCGCTCTTTAGTGTCGTCGACGAATTCGCCGACCTTCTTGGCGGTTGCTTCGCCTGCGTCTTTGGCGTTATCGATGAGACCCATGATTCCTCCTACTAGTGGTAATCCGTGTCTTGCCGTGCCCGCGATAGCGGCACAACTTCACGATACCCACGCGGCGGGGCCTCCCCAGCAGTTCCCATTGAAGGCCAAGCGATCTCTCAGTAGACGTCAAGCTCTTGCGCCGTGCATCTTCAACGGTGACGGCCGAAAAGTCGAAAACGTTGGGTAGTTTTTCTGGGGTTCACCGCTCTACGGTGAAACCATGAGGCGCACACTATTCATCACCACAGCACTTGCCCTATCGGCAATTACACTTTCTGGATGCTCGGCGGCAGTCGACGAAATGGCTCCAGGTGACACTCAAGAGTATGTACTTGAGCAACCAGCAGAGGTTCGGGCCGGCAGCGCGGAGAGTTCTGCCGATGGCGGCATCGCCTACGACCAAGCAGCTCCTGATTCGAGCCGCGACGTGATTACCACCGGCTACATGTCGGTGACCGTGAAGAGTCCGGATGAGGCGAGCGCTGATGCGATCCGCATCACCGAGTCTGTCGGCGGCCGCATTGACGGTCGAAGTGAATATGCGCCCCACGATGGCAACCGCGGCAGTGCAACGTTGACGCTGCGTATCCCGGCGTCAGAGCTCACCGCCACCTTGGACAAGTTCAAAGAGCTTGGCGTCCTCCAAGAGATCTCTATCAATGCGGTCGACGTCACGATGCAATCGCGCGATCTGGATGCCCGCATTAAAGCACTGGATGCTTCAGTCGAGCGCCTGCTTGCGTTACTCACTTCTGCCGAGGACACTGACACGCTCATCAAACTCGAAACCGCAATTTCTAGCCGTCAAGGCGAACTCGAAAGCTTGAAGTCGCAGAAGCGCTACTTTGATGACCAAATTACGATGTCGACGATCACACTCAACCTCGTTTCCGAGGCCGACGCTCCCACTATTGAGCCTGGCAACTTCTTTGATGGTCTCGTCACCGGCTGGAACAGTTTCGTCGCATTCTTCGCCGGCCTGCTGGTCGCGCTTGGAGTGCTCGTTCCTTGGCTGATCTTCGGTGCTCTCATTGCCGGAGTCGTCATCCTGATCGTGCGCTCGAAGCGCCGCTCACGACGCACTAGCCGCGCGACAGAAAACACTGACCGTGAAATTACTGAAACTGAGGTCATCGAGGGCGAAGCGCCAGAGACAGCTCGGTCAGACTAAGAAGCGTCAGCGAGCAGTTCCCGAACCCGAGGTATGACCTCGGTTCCGTACAGTTCGATACTCCGCATCATCTGCTCGTGAGGCAGAGTGCCAGCGCTGTACTTCATGTCGAATCGCTGGATGCCGAGTGCGGAGATGGTCTTGGCCATCTTCTGCGCTACGGTCTCCGGCGATCCGGCATACATCGACCCGTGCTGCACTTCATCGATGAACTCGTCAACGCTCGATTCTGGCCATCCCCGGTCCCGACCGATACGGTCGCGCATGACGCGGTAGTGCGGCCACAATTCATCAACGACCTTCTCATCGGAGTCGGTGATGTAGCCGGGCGAGTGCACGGCGATGGGCAGGTCAGGCTGACCGAGTTCAGCAAGCGCGCGGTGGAATAGTTCGGCATACGGCGCAAATCGTTCTGGCTGGCCACCAATGATGGCCAGGACCATTGGCATCCCGTAGCGGGCTGCGCGCACGACAGACTCTGGGCTTCCGCCAACGCCGATCCACGTGTTGAGCTTGCCCGATTCGGTGCGCGGGAATACTGGCTGTTCGTTGAGGCTGGCCCGGAGAGTGCCCTTCCACGTGACGGGCTCCTCTTTGATGAGTTCGGCGAAGAGGTCGAGCTTCTCAGAGAACAATGTCTCGTAGTCGTTGAGGTTGTACCCAAAGAGCGGGAACGACTCCGTGAACGAACCACGCCCGAGGATGATCTCGGCGCGACCGTTCGAGAGCGCATCGACGGTAGCAAAACGTTCGTAGACACGCACGGGATCGTCGGAGCTCAAGACGGTAACCGCCGAGCCCAGTTTGATGTTCTTGGTCGCGACAGCGAGCGCTGCGAGAACAGTTTCCGGTGCCGTGATCGCGAAGTCGTCGCGGTGGTGTTCTCCGACACCGAAGTAGTCGATACCGAGCTCGTCGGCCAACACACCTTCAGCAACAACATTGCGGATGACCTGGGCCTGACTCAGCAGGCTGCCGCTCTCGTCTACCGAGACATCACCAAACGTGCCGAGTCCAAACTGAACGTGCTGATTCACGAGCTCCCTTTCGCTGAGACGCCAATCGCGTCTCTAGGCAAAACCGTAGCCGGGCATCCGCTATTCCGCGATTGCGCCGACCCCACCCGCCAGATGGCGGTTTCAGGATGCCGCTCGCACCATCCGAACGCAACAGTGCCCCGGTCGTGATATCGACCGGGGCACTGCAGGAGCCGATCAGTTGATCGGAGAGGGTGTACTTACGCTGCGGTGAGCGTGTTCGATACCGAGATGAGGGTAACGATTGCCGCGTTGATGAAGCCGGCGATGTACGGGTTGTTCGTCTCACGGTAGATCTTGCGCGAGATGACTGCGGTCACGGCCAGGATGAGGATGACCGGGTACAGCCAGATGCTGAAGATTCCGCCGAAGCCGTCGATCGTGTACCCCGTGGTGAAGAAGTTGGTGTACTGAGCAACGACGAGAACGATGGGTGCCAGAGCGTTGAAGAGCGCCAGCAGTGCCGTGTTGATCCATTCCTTACCGCGGATGGAGAAGCGGTTGAAGGCGTTGACCGCAACCGAGTTGGCGACAAAGTAGATCGCAAACAGTGGCAGGTACATCAGCGCAATGCCGACCTTGTCAGGAGTGAAGGCCTTGACAGCGATGACCCACCAGCGGAAGTCCGTCTTGAAGAAGTAGTCGAGCACGAAGACGATCGCGTATGCCGAAACAACGACGACCAGTGCGAGACCGATTCCGTGGAAGAACTTCTTCCAACCAGGCAGTACTCCGGATGCGCGAAGGTCAAGACCGTTCTTGCGTCCGAAGACGAGGTACGAGATCGTCATGATGATGATCGCGGCGATCGCGTTGATCGCGGCCCAGAAGGCTACGAAGAACACAGCACCCTGAGGCATGAAGAACGGAACGATGTTGAACGCGATCGCGCCCACCCACGGGGTGTTAGCGAGGATCAACCAGCTCCAACCGGAGATGATTGCCGAAACAACCAGTCCGCCCCAGAACCACGCGAGTCCCTTGCGGGTCGCCGGTACCACTGCTGCTGCCGGTGCACGAAGACCAGCGAAGGCACGGGTCGAGAGCATGGCGCGAGTGAAGGCGAGCAGGAAGATTCCGAAGCCGATCAGACCGAAGAGGGTGAAGGTCTCCTTGACCTGCCACACCTGCGAGCCGGATGCGATTTCGTTGGGAGCACCAAATGCTTCTTGGAAGAACTCGATCTGGCTAGCAACCGTCGTCTTGGAGATGGTTCCCCACGGGTGGTTTTCTGCCGGCGTGTACACAACGCGGAGAGCCTGCTGGCCATCAACGGAGTCGGTGTAGAACTCGCTAGCTTGGCGCTCGTCAGAGGAGACGTCCTCCGGGTTAGCACCAAAGTGCAAGAACGACTGAGCATTCGGGGTTCCGATGTAGTCACGCGGCGGGGTCAGAACTGCACCCTCGGGGCTGTAGCTGCGGAAGAAGAACTCGTCATACTGGTCAGCAACGATTCCGACATCGCGGGCACCGTAGAGGTTGAAGTATGCGTTCTCAGCTTCGGCATCCGTGTACACAGCGTCGTTGTCTACCAGCAGAACAGCCGAGATGAGCTGTTCGTCGGCTGCATTGTCGATGAACATCGAGAAGTTTGCTGCGCGCGCACCGTTCGAGTGACCGCTGACACCAATCTTGTCGGTGTCGACGTAGGGCAAGTCGGCGACGAGCTTAACAGCGTCGTACATTCCGGTTCCGCCGAGCGTGACATCGGGAGTCAGCGGCGATGAGTTGCCGTGACCGAACATGTCGATCGACACAACAACATAACCGCGACGGGCAAGCTCAACATAGTTGGCGTCTTGCATTTCGCGGTTGTTCCACCAACCGTGGCTGACCACGATTGCCGGAACCTTGTTGTCGACGGTCGCGGTGTCAGGCTTGAAGAGCAGAGCGCTCATCATCTGACCCGATGAGGTCTCCCAGCGCATGTCCTTAACGCTGATTGAGCCCGCACCGGTTTGCACGATGGACGCACCAATTGACGCGACCAACATCATTACTAGCGAGAGAACGAGCCAAAAGCTGTTCCTCTTAACTAACGAGGTTTTCATTGATTCCCTACCCCTTCGTGGGTATCGATTGCTGTGTGATTACGAACGTGACTGACAGCACGTCCTTCATGGGTTTTGGCAGGCAGATTAGGTCTCCACGTCCTCATCAACCCAGCCCATGGTCTTGGTTACCGCTTTTTTCCAGTTGCGGTAAAGCTGATCTCGTTCGAGGCGAGCCATCTGCGGCGTCCACCTCTTGTCTTCGTTCCAGGTCGCGATCACATCGTGTTCGCTTTCCCAATAACCGATCGCGATCCCGGCGGCGAACGCTGCACCGAGAGCGGTCGTTTCGGTGATGCGGGGGCGGATGACATCCACCCCTAGCTGGTCGGCCTGAAACTGCATGAGAAGTTCGTTTGCCACCATGCCGCCGTCGACTCGGAGCTCAGCGAGGTCGACTCCGGCATCCGCGTTCATGGCATCCATGACTTCGCGTGTTTGGTACGCGGTGGCTTCGAGCGCGGCGCGCGCGATGTGGTTCTTGGTGACATAGCGAGTGAGCCCGAGAAGGGCCCCCCGTGCATCCGGTCGCCAGTAGGGGGCGAAGAGTCCAGAGAAGGCGGGCACAAAGTAGGCGCCGCCGTTATCTTCGACTTCCAGGGCGAGACGCTCGATGTCTGGGGCGTCGGCAAACATGCCGAGGTTGTCGCGCAGCCACTGAACGAGCGATCCGGTGACAGCGATTGATCCCTCGAGCGCGTAGATCGGAGCGGCATCACCAATTTTGTAGCAGACGGTAGTGATGAGGCCGTTGTTGCTGTGCACACGCTTGGCACCGGTGTTGAGCAGCAAGAAGTTTCCGGTGCCGTAGGTGTTCTTCGCCATGCCCTCGCTGAAGCAAGCCTGGCCAAACGTGGCCGCCTGCTGGTCGCCGAGGATGCCCGCAATGGGCACTCCCGGTAGCGAACCGTGATCGCGGCAGTGGCCAAAGATCTCGCTCGAGGAACGAATCTCGGGCAGCATCGACATCGGGATACCCATGTCGGCTGCAATGTCTTCTCGCCACTGGAGGGTGTCGAGATCCATGAGCATGGTGCGGGAGGCGTTAGTCACGTCTGTCGCGTGCACTCCCCCATCGACGCCGCCGGTGAGGTTCCAGAGCAGCCAGGTGTCAATGGTTCCGAAGAGTAGCTCTCCGCGGTCGGCCGCTTCTTGGGCGCCGTCGATGTAGCGCAGAATCCAGGTGACCTTGGGTCCAGCGAAATAGGGTGCAAGCGGAAGCCCAGTGATGGCCTTGTATTTCTCGAGCCCCTCGGTACCGGCGAGTTCGTTCACAATGTTCTGGGTGCGCGTGTCTTGCCAGACGATCGCGTTCGTGACCGGCTTGCCCGTGAGCTTGTTCCACACCACGGTAGTTTCGCGTTGGTTGGTGATGCCGACCGCGGCAATGTCTTGATAGGTGAGGTTGGCACGCGCCAGAGAGAGACCAACCGTCTCGCGAACGTTGTCCCAGATCTCCATGGGGTCATGCTCGACCCAGCCGGCGCGCGGAAAAATCTGTTCGTGCTCGAGCTGCCCATTCGAAATGATGCGCGCGTCATGATCAAAGATGATCGAGCGAGAGCTCGTCGTTCCTTGGTCAATTGACAAAATGTACTGTGTCATTTTTGGCGTATCTCCATTGATAGTCAACGTGCGTTCGAGTGCGCGTTACGTTCGTATTTGGTGATTTTTACGGGTTCTGCGTGTGCTGGGTTTCGTGGCCGGCCGGCGTTGCGAGTGGCACAATTTGGGGTGCTGCCTCGCGAACGTCAGAAGCGCTTTCGTCGTCGCGCGTGAGTGACGCTGCCTCTACGGCATCCGCCATCTGGTGGTAGACAGCGACTTCATGGGCGGTGGTCTCTTCTGTCCACCCGAGTAGCTTCGCGGCAATCTCTGCGACCTCGGGCACTACGGCGAGTCCCTCATTGAGGTACTCATAGTTCATTCGGGTGCGACGAACCATGAGGTCTTCGAGGTGCAGTGCTCCCTCATGCGTGATCGCGTACGCAATCTCGGCACGAAGGTACGCGGATGCTTCCGCGAGCGGCTGCGACATCGTCGGGTCAGCATCCGCAATGGCGGCGATTTCTGAAATCTTGGCGCCGTAACGGTGCAACAGGTGATCGATCATCTGGTCACTCCAGCCGAAACGCTCGCTCAGGGCACGAGTGCTGTCACGGGCCTCGTCGAGTCCCTCAGCCCCGAGCAACGCCACTGATTGAGTGATCGAAGGGTTTGCTTGCGCTGCGTCTTTGCCAAGAGCAAAGTCAACGGCGTCCTTGGCCATCACCCGGTAGGTGGTGAACTTGCCACCGGCAATAACAGTCAAACCAGGAATGGGTGACGCGACGGTGTGTTCACGCGACACCTTTGCAGAGTTGGTGCCCTCCATGGTGCCGGGCTGCAGCAGCGGGCGTAGACCAGCCCACGTGCCGATAACGTCGGAGCGATCGATGGGGTTAGCAAGCACAGCATTTGCTTCAGAGATGACGTAATCGATGTCATCCGCTGTCGCTGCGGGGTTGAGCAGGTTCTCTTTCCACGGAGTATCAGTCGTGCCAATCACCCAGTAGCGCGACCACGGGATGACGAACAGAACGCTCTTCGAAGTCTGCAGGATGAGCCCGGCTTCACCCGTGATGCGTTCACGCGGAACAACAATGTGGATGCCCTTGGAGGCGAGAACTTTGAGGCCGCCGCTTTCGTGGGCAAGAGCCTGAGTCTCGCCGGTCCAGACGCCAGTGGAGTTGATGACGGCCTTGGCGCGCACCGGGAAGGTTGTGCCGGTCTCGAGGTCGACGAGCACTGCGCCATTGACGGCACCGTCGTCGTTCTTAGTGATCTCGACTACCTGAGTGCGACTAGCAGCGTTGGCGCCATGAGCATGAGCCGTGCGAACGACGCTCACAACGTAGCGGGCGTCATCAACGTTGGCATCCCAGTATTCGATGGCGCCGACGGCGGCATCGTGGGCGAGTCCAGGGAAGCGGACGGCAAGCTGCTTGCGTGACAAGTGACGGTGCCACGGCACGCTGCGCTTGCCCTTGACGTTCTTGGTTGTCACGGTGGCGAGAAAATCGTAGAGCGCGATTCCGGCACCGACGAAGGCGCGCTCCCACACGTGGTGACGGAGCGGGTAAAGGAAAGGCAGCGGGCGAACCAAGTGTGGTGCAACGTTGTTGAGCAGCAAGTCACGCTCGGTGAGCGCTTCGTGCACGAGCTTGAAGTCCAACATCTGCAGGTAGCGCAGCCCGCCGTGGATCAGCTTGCTTGCACGGCTGGACGATCCGGCAGCCCAGTCTTGGGCTTCGACAACAGCGGTGTCGAGACCGCGGGTCGCCGCATCCAGCGCAATTCCTGCTCCGGTAATTCCGCCACCGATGACGAGGACATCGAGCTCGTGACCCGGCTGTGCGCTGTCGACGAGGCGCTGGATGGCGCTGTCGCGGGTTGCTCGTGTCAGGGACTGATCAGTCATGAAAGCTGTGTTTCTTTCTGGTGGTGGCTTCCGCCGGAGCGGCTGTGAATCTTCTGGGATGATCCACTGCTCAGCAGCGTATTACGCTAGGAGCACCTAATGACAAACTGAGCAGCACATCTGCACGAACGTGCAAGGATGGACGACATGGAACGCGAAGAGGCAATGCTGTCCGCATCGTCGATGTATTACCTGCAAGACATCAAGATGGACACCATCGCCAACCACCTGCATATGTCACGGTCGAGCGTCTCTCGATTGCTCCGCGATGCGCGCGAAAGTGGTCTCGTTGAAATCACCCTGCGCCCGACCCCAACGCGCGGCCCAGGGCTCGCCAAGAAAATCGAAGGATGCTTCGGGATCGAAGCCCACGTTGTGCCGGTTGCCGACCTCGCCGACGAGGCTGAACGTCTCGATCAAGTAGCCAGAGCCACCGCCAGAATAGTCACGGGATGGTTCGACTCCGACATGATTATGGGCGTCGCTTGGGGTACCACTTTGGCGGCAATCGCGCGCCACTTGGGCAAGAAACCGACCCGCGGAAGCGCCATCGTTCAGCTCAATGGAGCAGCCAATGTGCGCACCTCGGGAGTCGAATATGCGGGCAACCTTATCGCCAGATTTGGCGAAGCATTCGATGCCCAAGTGCACCTTTTCCCGGTTCCCGCGTTCTTTGATTTCGCCGAAACCCGCAACGCCATGTGGTCAGAACGGTCAATTGTGCGCGTGCTCGAGTACCAACGTCGAGCAGACATTGCCCTGTTCTCGATCGGTGCGATCGCGGGCGAAGTACCCAGCCACGTCTACTCCGCTGGCTACCTCGAAGCCGGCGACATCCAGACCCTCGACAAAGAAGGAATCGTCGGCGACGTGTGCACAATTTTCCTGCGGGAAGACGGCACCTATGAAGACCTCTCCATGAACGCACGTGCAACCGGGCCGACCCCGGAAGAGTTGCGCTCAATCCCCCGGCGAATCTGCGGTGTAGCTGGCGACAACAAGGTTGTTCCCCTGCTGGCAGCCTTGCGAGCTGGTGTAATTACCGATCTGGTGGTCGATGAACAAACGGCAACGAAACTTGTGGAGCACGTCATGCAGCTCAAGGATGGGGCAGCATCAGCCGAAGAAATCGCCTTCAAGACCGACCACGCCGAGAATGCGGATCACGTCGAGAACTGACCGCTAGTTCACAATGTGCATGGCGCGAGCGGCATCCGTAATGCTTCCCGTCAGTGACGGGTACACGGAGAATGCCCGAGCAATCTGATCAACGGTGAGGCGGTGCTCGACACCCAGCGTGACAGACATGACGAGTTCCGAAGCGTTGGGCGCCACAATGACTCCACCGATGAGAGTTCCTGAACCGGTGCGTGCAAACAGCTTTACGAAACCGTCTTTGATGCCCATCATCTTGGCGCGAGGGTTCGAGGCGAGAGGCAATTTGTAAATCGTGCCCTGCGCGAGGCCATCTTCGATCTGCTTCTGCGACCAACCAACGGTCGCAATCTCGGGCTGCGTGAAGATATTGGATGCCACGTTGCGAAGTTCGATCGGAGTTACACCGTCGCCCATCGCGTGGAATACGGCAGTGCGGCCCTGCATAGCAGCAACGGATGCCAGCGGGAAAAAGTCTGAACAGTCACCGGCGGCATAGATCGACGGCATCGATGTGCGCGCGACACGGTTGACACGGATGTGGCCAGACTCAGTCAGCTGCACACCAGCCTCTTCGAGTCCAAGGTTCTCAGTGTTCGGGAGGGAACCGACAGCCATGAGGCAGTGGGAGCCTTCAACGGTCGTTCCATCCTGCAGCGTCGCCGTGACACCGTCTTTAGTGGTTGTGACGGATTCGGCGCGCGACTTGGAAAGCACCGTCATACCGTTGCGCTTGAAGACGTCTTCAATCACACGGGCGGCGTCTTCATCTTCGCCGGGTAGCACGCGGTCGCGAGACGAAATCAGGGTCACTTTGGCACCCAGGGCCGTATAGGCGGAGGCGAATTCAGCACCCGTTACCCCGGAACCGACCACGATGAGGTGTTCAGGGGTTTCCTTGAGCGTGTAGAGCTGGGTCCAGGTGAGGATGCGCTTGCCGTCAGGCATCGCCGAATCGAGCAGGCGCGGTCGTGCACCAACGGAAACAATGACGGTGTCGGCGTCAACTTCGTCAAAATCGGTTGCGGACTTGCCCTTACCTGTCGAGACTACGAGTCGCTGGGGCCCGTCGAGTCGGCCTTCACCCTCAATGACGCGAACCCCGGCTTTGATGAGCTGAGACTTCATGTCGTCAGATTGCTGCTGGGCTAGCCGCATGAGGCGCGCGTTGACGGCGGCAAGATTGACGGTAATTTCGGGGCGGACTACACGGCCAGAATCACCGCGAGAGTAGAACTGCACACCGAGGTCAGCCGCATCCCGAATCGCATTTGTCGCTTCAGCCGTCGCGATGAGGGTCTTCGAGGGAACCACATCGGTGAGAACTGCCGCTCCACCAACGCCAGCGCGTTCGACGAGGGTAACTTCGGCCCCCAATTGCGCTCCCGCCAGGGCTGCTTCGTAGCCGCCAGGGCCACCGCCGAGTATTGCAATACGTTGGGTGCGCTCGAACTCATAGGCCATGCAGCAATTCTCTCGCGCTTCTGGCCCAGCGACAAACCGCGGCCAACTCGTGGGCGTTGCTCAGATTCGCATCGAACCCCAAGGCGTGTCGCAACAGTCACGGTTTAGAGTGGATGCCATGTCACAGTCGCCAACCACAAACCCCCTCGACGACCCCAACGCAGACCCATTCGCGGTCGCGCAAGAAGCGGCTGACGCTATCGCCGCAGCAACAGGAGTCGAGAAGCACGACATCGCCCTCACCCTCGGGAGCGGGTGGGGCAAAGCCGCCGACCTCATCGGCGAGACAACGGCGACCATCGCGGCATCCGACATCCCTGGATTCTCGAAGCCAGCGCTGGAAGGCCACGTCGGCACGCTGCGCTCCATTCTTCTTCCCAGCGGCAAGCGCGCCCTCGTGATTGGCGCCCGCACCCACTACTACGAGAACCACGGTGTTCGCCGGGTTGTCCATTCCGTGCGCACCGCAGCGGCAACCGGTGCAACCACCATGATCCTCACCAACGGTGCCGGTGGCATCAAAGAGACCTGGAAGCCCGGAACCCCCGTTCTTATCAGCGACCACCTCAACCTCACCGCCGACTCCCCTCTCGAGGGTGCAACGTTCATCGACCTCACCGATTTGTACAGCAAGCGTCTTCGAGAGATCGCTAAGTCGATCGACTCAACACTCGACGAGGGCGTGTATACCCAGTTCCGCGGCCCCCACTACGAAACCCCCGCCGAAGTGCAGATGGCCAAGACCATGGGCGGCCACATCGTGGGAATGTCCACCGCGCTCGAAGCGATCGCCGCGCGCCAAGCAGGCATGGAAATCTTGGGAATGTCGCTCATCACCAACCTTGCTGCCGGCATCCAGTCGACTCCCCTCAGCCACGAAGAAGTCATTCAGGCAGGCAAAGACGCTGAAGTGCAGATCAGCACCCTGCTCGCACAGATTGTGACCGCACTATGAGCACCGAAGCCCTGAATACCGAACAGCTCGTCGCTGCCGCCAACGCGTGGCTTGAGCAAGACCCTGATGCTGTCACCCACACCGAACTCGAAGCGCTGATTACGGATGCCGTCAACGGTGACGAGACAGCAATCACCGGACTCCACCACCGCTTTGACACACGGCTCGCGTTCGGCACTGCCGGGTTACGCGGGG
Organism: Rhodoglobus sp. G.S.23; assembly: GCF_056675935.1. Classification (NCBI taxonomy): domain Bacteria; kingdom Bacillati; phylum Actinomycetota; class Actinomycetes; order Micrococcales; family Microbacteriaceae; genus Rhodoglobus; species Rhodoglobus sp. G.S.23. The sequence goes on along the minus strand of NZ_CM155237.1, from coordinate 634,768 downwards.
AGCTGGGTGCCGGCCCGAACCGCATGAACCGGGTTTTGGTCACTCAGGCGGCTGCGGGACTTGCCGCCTATTTGCTCACTCATGAACTCAGCCCGAGCATCGTTATTGGGTACGACGGCCGCATTAACTCTGAAGTCTTTGCCCGCGATACGGCCACGATCATGGCTGGCGCCGGTGTTCGTGCCATTTTGTTGCCGCGGATGCTCCCCACGCCAGTTCTCGCGTTCGCTGTTCGTCATCTCAATGTGAGCGCCGGCGTGATGGTGACGGCGAGCCACAACCCGGCAAACGATAACGGCTACAAGGTTTATCTCGGTGAGGATAACCACGGTTCGCAGATTGTGCCACCGGCTGACGCCGATATTGCCCACGCTATCGACATCGTTGCCAAGGGGTCGATTGCAGACCTTCCTCGCTCCACCGACTTTGTCACGACTGATGACGGTGTTGTTGACGAGTACATTGCGCGCACAGCAGCTCTCGCTGGTCCTTCCACGGAGATTGTTTACACTTACACCGCCATGCACGGTGTCGGGTGGGAGACCAGCAAAGCTGTCTATTCACAGGCCGGCTTTACCGATCCCGCCGTTGTCGAAGAACAGGCCCACCCGGATGCTGCCTTCCCCACGGTCGCTTTCCCCAATCCTGAAGAGCCGGGAGCCATGGATCTCAGCTTCGCTAAAGCTCGCGAGGTTGGCGCCGACATTGCTATTGCTCACGATCCTGACGCTGACCGCCTCGCGGTTGCGCTGCCGGGTCGAGACGGCGAGTGGCGTCGGCTGAGCGGAAACGAAGTGGGTATCTTGCTGGGGTGGCGCGCGGCAGAACGCGCTAACGGCAATGGCGTGCTCGCGGCATCCATCGTCTCCTCGCCAGCATTGCGCACAATCGCGGGGGCTTACGGTCTGGATTACCACGACACCCTCACGGGTTTCAAATGGATTTCCCGCATCGACGGGCTGACGTTTGGCTACGAAGAAGCACTCGGTTACCTTGTCGACCCCGCGAAGGTTCGAGACAAAGATGGCATTTCTGCCTCGGTCGATTTCCTCTCGCTTGCTGCCGAGCTCAAGGCTGAAGGCAAGACGGTGCTCGACCGCCTCGATGAGTTCACCACACAGTTTGGTGCCTTTGCTTCACGTCAAGTGTCGATGCGCTTCGCCAAGATCTCTGAAATTGGCGACATGATGACGAAGGTGCGCACCAATGCTCCGGCTGAAGTCGGAGGCCACCGGGTTGTCACGTTCACCGACTTCATCGACGGCATCGATGGCTTCATCCCCAGCGACATTCTGCGCATGGATTTCGAGGATGGCGCTCGCGTGATCGTGCGACCAAGTGGCACCGAACCAAAACTGAAGTTCTATGTGGATGCGATGAGCACTTCCGGCAACGGCGCCGAGCGTCTGGCTGCTGCAGAAGCTGTCGCGAGTCAACTTGAGGCTGGCATGCGGGAGCTTTTGGCCTAGAGCCCACTTCCACACCACGCACATCCTGCGCGAAGCAACGCTGAGGGCGTCTGAGGGGTTTACCCGAGGGCGTCCTCAAGCTTTTGCTTGAGTTCTGAGGTGTCAAAGAGGTTCACGATGACGATGACGTCGGCGTTTGTCTTGCCGATGGCCTCGACGAACTCTTGGCTCGTGAGAATGATCTGAGCGTCGGCTGCGACAGTGCGCACTGAATTAACGTCAGCGGCAACAACGGTCGCTTCGAGGTCGAGCGCACGCAGTGCGCGCTCGGCGTTCACCTTGAGCACTCCAGAGGAGCCAATTCCGGCACCGCAAATGGTCACGATTTTCATGACGGAACGACCCCCATAATGTGTTGAACTTCTGCTGCGGTTGTTGCTTCGGCGAGCTGGTCGATCGCCGAAGAGTCGTTGAAAATATTTGCGACGGCCGCAACAGCCGCGAGATGCGCGCCTGCTTCAGAGATCGCTAGCCCGAGCACAACCCGAACGGGATCGTTGTGGGCGTGACCAAAACGAACTGGCTCCTTGAGCGTCACGATCGACAGTCCGTTAGCTATAACCTGTGGCCCCGGGCGGGCGTGAGCCAAAGCGAGGCCAGGAGCGATCACGACGTAGGGGCCGTGATCTTCGATCATCCGGATCATTTCGATGGCGTAGCCGGGCTTGGCAGCACCGGATCGTGCCAATGCCGCCCCGGAGAGCGAAACGGCGGCACGCCAGTCAGCGGCGAATGCTCCGATGTCGATTGCGGATTCAGGAAGCGGAGGCAGCGACATCGTTACGCGCTTTCGAATCCAGCGCTGATGGCCTCAGCGAGGTCCTCGCGCTCTTCGATGGGCAAGAAAGCGGCAGCAGCAGCATTGATCTGGAAGACCTCAAGATCGGTGAGGTCGTATCCGAAGGCCTCTGTCAGTAACGAGAGCTCGCGGCTCAAACTCGTTGCGCTCATCAGTCGGTTATCGGTGTTTACCGTGACCCGGAATCCGAGCTGGTAGAGCAGGTCGAAGGGATGATCGACAAGTTCGTCACCCCACTGTTCGATTGCACCGGTTTGTAGGTTGGATGATGGGCTGAGCTCGAGAGCAATCTCACGGTCCTTCACCCACTGCGCGAGGTCGCCGAGTGAGACGTACGTGTTTTCGTCATCTTCACGAGCGATCGTGATGTCTTCGGCTAGGCGCACTCCGTGTCCCAATCGCAGGGCGCGGCCGTCAAAGAGGGCACTGCGAATGCTGTCGAGGCCATCCGCTTCACCGGCATGCACTGTGGCCGGAATGTAGTTGTGGGCGAGCAGATCGAACGCACCGCGCATTCGGCTAGCGGGGTAGCCCGCTTCTGGCCCGGCGATGTCGAAACCGAGAACTCCACGATCCCGGTGACGAATCGCGAGCTCGGCAATTTCGGTGCCACGATCGGTCTGGCGCATTGAGCTCAAGAGTTGGCCAACACGGATGCTGCGGCCACTTGAGCGAACAGCGTCAGTTCCTTCTTCGAGCCCCTCTTGCACCGCAGCGACAGCCTGATCGAGGTCGAGACCGTTCTGCAGGTGCTGTTCTGGTGCCCACCGAATCTCACCATAAATAACACCGTCGTCGGCGAGGTCGTGCACGAATTCGCGGGCAACTCGCTTGAGGTTCTCTTGAGATTGCATGACAGCAATAGTCACGTCGAAGGTCTTGAGGTAATCGACGAGCGAGCCGGAGTCTGCTTGCTCAGCAAACCAGGAAGTGAGTTTCGCTGGGTCTGTTTCGGGGATCTCGTAGCCGATCTCCTCGGCAAGTTCCACGATTGTTTGCGGCCGCAATCCGCCATCGAGGTGATCGTGCAGGGAAACCTTGGGGAGCGCAGTAATGCTTGCGCTGCCTCCGGGCATCAGAAAATTCTCAACAGCGGCGTTCATACCCACAAATCTACCGTGCCAAACTCTGAAAGCCCTCTGTGGTTTTGCTGGATGACGTTAAGATTCTGTAAATGCTCGCCCTTGGAGCACTTCTGAGATTTCTTTCGCGGCATCCGCTGCGAGCTGGAGCACTCGTTCTGCTTCAACTTCACTGAAAGCGGTTGCTACGTAGGGCACGGTAATCGCTGCGACGGTCCCAGTCGAGCTCCGCACAGCAGCGACAACATCGGTGATGCCGGGATGAAACGTGTCTGCGCGCACGAGGGGTTCGGCATTGTCTGCTGCAAGCACGAAACCGGTTCCTGTGGTCTCGATCTCAAATGTAGCCCCCACGCGCACGCCGAAACCAAAGTCTGCGGGAGACTCCACTTGGGCGATCACTCGCACCCTGTTTCCATCCAGCACCGCAAGGTTGCAGGACTGCCGAGTCTGCTCCGCTAGCTGCCGCATGATCGGCAAGGAGACGCTGATCAGTCCTCGCAGTGGCGAATGCTTGTGCGCAAGGTCAAGCAGCTTCATCGCCAGCACATAGAGTCCGGACTGCTTGTCGCGGAACACAAAACCGCGACGCTCCAGGGTCGATAGCACCCGAAATATTTGACCGGTACTTCGTCCCGTGGCATCCGCTATCTCTGACTGGCTCAGCGACCCCGGAGTTTCCGCGAGCAATTCGAGAATGTCGAGGCCCTTTTCCAGGGCCGGGGCTGGGTACTCCGGTGTAGCGACCACTAGCGGTCTGCCTTCATTGCGATGAGCATGCGGCGGGCAATCTCGCGATTGATGGGGTCAGGAACCGGTTGCGCTCCCAACACCAGAGTCTCAGGGGCAGTAGCCACGCGTTCGAGCGACATCGCTTGGAGCAGAAACCCGAGGTCCATTGATTCGATCGAGTTTCCTTTGGGTTCACTGCCGGCGAGATTGATCATGCGTCCATCAGCTAGGAGCGTGACGTGTCGATTTCCTGGAAGATCGATTCGCTCGATAACGGTGTCGATTACGGTGCTGCTGATGGCGAGATCGCGCAGGGCGAGCACATCGATTTCCCAAGGAAAGTGACCGCAATTGACGAGCATTGCACCGTCAGCGACCACCTCGAAGAAGTCGGTACCCAAAACTTGCGGATGCCCGGTCGCGGTGATGAATACTTCGCCCCACTGCGCCAGATCGAGCATGTTTGCCACGCGGTAGCCGTCTAGTGCTGCTTCAAACGCTTTGATTTCATCAACTTCTACTACGGCAACTTTTGCGCCAAGGGCGCGAAGGTAGTGAGCGACTCCGCGACCGCACCAGCCGTATCCTGCGACCACGAATCGTCGCCCGGGAACCATGAGATTGGTGATGCGCATAAAGCTCTCGGCCACGGACTGACCGACCGCGTGTTTGTTCTCACCGAGCAGCGCGAGCGGGCTGTCGTTGATGAGCACCATAGGAAACGGCACGTATTCCGCGAGTTCTGACCGCAGCCGGTAACCGCCCGAACTGGTTTCTTCGGTTCCACCAATGATGTGGGATGCGAGTCCGGACTCGGCAACCGTGGCAACGAGGTCGGCTCCGTTGTCGAGCAGGATGTCTGGCTCGGCGGCGATCACGTTCACAATGTGCCCGTGGTGGTCATGGGGAGTGTCATCGCGACTACCGAAGATAGTCATTCCTTGTTCGCGCAAGAACGCGACGATGTCATCTTGCGTCGATCCATGGTTTCCGGTGGCCACAATCTCGGCGCCCCCAGCGGCCAGAGTTTCGAGTAGCACAGCCGTCTTGGGCTCTAGGTGCAGAGACATACCGATACGGCGACCAGCGAAAGGTTGGGTCTCGGCGAAGTGTGTGCGCATTTCGGCGAGCAGAGTCATGCGTGAGCGAATCCACGTGAGACGGGCGGCTGCGCGTTCAACAAGTTCACTAGTCATGACGCCACTCTACATATATGAATCTTATTTTCATATATGCTTTTCGGTATGGCTGAGAAGATTATCCTCGACTGCGACCCCGGGCACGACGACGCGATTGCGCTGCTGCTCGCCCACGGCAATACCGAGATCGAGTTGCTCGGCGTTACCACCGTGATGGGCAATCAGACCATCGAGAAGGTCACTCGCAACGCTCTAGCGATTGCTCGCGTCGCCGGCATCACTGATGTCCCCTTTGCCCGCGGCGCCCATCGTCCGCTCGTTCGCCAAATCGAAGTCGCCGAATCTATCCACGGCGAGTCCGGCCTCGACGGTCCCGTACTCCCCGAACCCACAATCGAGTTGGATGCCCGGCACGCTGTCGACTTCATTATTGACACCGTCATGGCCCACGAGCCAGGCACCGTAACGCTAGTGCCTACCGGCGCCCTCACCAACATCGCTCTCGCTGTCCGTAAAGAACCCCGCATTGCCGAACGCGTGAAGCAAGTCGTGCTCATGGGTGGAGGCGTCAACGTCGGCAACTGGAGCGCAACGAGCGAATTCAACATCGTGATCGACCCCGAAGCCGCGCACATTGTCTTCAACGAGTGCTGGCCGCTCACGATGGTGGGCCTTGATCTCACCCACGAAGCTCTCGCGACTGACGAAGTTGCGGCATCCATCGCGGCCGTCGGCACCGGCCCCGCTCGTTTCGTCGGCGAACTCCTCGAATTCTTCGGCGAGACCTACCGTGATGCGCAAGGTTTCGACCACCCGCCGGTACACGACCCGTGTGCCGTGGCCTTCGTCATCGATCCGAGCGTCATGCAGGTCGTGAAGGTGCCCTTGGATGTCGAACTCACGGGAACTCTCACGCTTGGCATGACCGTTGCCGATTTTCGCGCTCCGGCTCCCGCCGACTGCACAACTCAGGTCGCTCGCAACCTCGATCATCCCAAGTTCTGGGGAATGGTTGTCGACGCTCTCGAGCGCATCGGAGATCCGCAGCTTTAGGCGTTGCTGCTTTGCCGAGCGCGACGCTTTCGCGCACCAAGGTCGACGACGCCGATGAGCATTGCGATAGCGAAGAACAGGGTCGCAGAGAGCATCCCGACACCGTAAGCGTGGTGGTAGAGCTCGACGGTACCTTGGCTGCTGTTTCGTTCGTTGTAGAGCGTGGAGTAGAAGAGCGAGAGTGCTACAGCAGTTCCGATTGCTGTGCCGATGCGCTGCCCCAGTTGACCGACGGATCCAGCAAGTCCGCCCTCGACCGGCGGGATGTCGTTCAGTGTGAGTGTCTGATTGGGCGAAATCACTAGTCCACCGCCGGTTCCTCCGATGAGGAATGCGGCTGCCATCACGAATGGAGTGATTGCCGGCGGAGTGAGGATCGCCGCGGCCATGAGAAGTCCAAGCCCCACCAACAGGATGGCGAGTCCCACAACAACCAGCGAGCGACCGTAGCGCTCAACCAAGAGACCACCGCGCCACGACGAAAACGCGCTCGTCAGGGCGAACCCGATTGTCACCATTCCGGCAAAGACGGGCTCGAGACCGAGACCGAGTTGCAGGTAGAGGGTCGTGAGGAGGAACATCGCCGGCATCGCGGCAAAGTAGACCGTAGCGAGCATGGTTCCATTGCGGAACGAACTAATACGAAAGAGCTTTAGCGGAACGAGGGGCGCGCGGCCCCCTGCGGCATAGCGACGTTCCCACGCGACGAATGCTGCAGCGGCGAGCACAAAGACCACAAGCAACCACCATCGGTTGGGATCATCAGTTGGCGCTCCCGTCGTGAACAAGAATGGCCACATTAGCGCCAAGACGGTGACGCCAAATATTGCGATACCGATCGGGTCGAGGTCGAGGCGCCCATAGGTTGCTTTGGAGGTCGCGGGAAGGATGCGCCAAGCCAGAACGAGAGCGATAATGCCGAGAGGAACATTCATCCAGAAGATGTAGCGCCAGCCGTCTTGGGCACCACCAAGAGCAATCATGAGCCCACCGAGGGTCGGGCCGAACGCAGTTGCGATCCCGATCATTGCGCCGAACAAACCGAAGGCCCGACCACGCTCTGGCCCGCGGAACAACTGCTGGATAAGACCAATCACCTGGGGCATTTGGATGCCGGCCGCGACACCCTGCAGAAGTCGAGACGCCAGCAAAAGTTCGGCCGTCGGCGCAATAGCGCACGCAATACTGGCGAGAGTGAACAGCGTCAGTCCGGTCAAGAACAGCGCCTTGCGAGATCGCTGATCTCCCAGCCGGCCAGCCGGCACCAGAATCAAACCGAACGTCAAGACGTAGCCAGAGACGATCAGCTGCAACTGAGTGGAGCTTGCTCCCAGTGCATCTTCAATCGAGGGTAGTGCTACGTTGACCTTCGACAGATCCAGGATCGTGATCGCCGCAACGACGACACAAACCCAAAAGGCACGCCATTTATCGGTGTCGCTGAGAGCCGCTCCGGCACCCGCGGTGGTCTGATCCGCTTTAGTCATTTGTCTAACTTTACGTCAGCAAATGAGACCCCTCGTTCAGCCTTTACCGAGTCAAGCTCCCGAAATTAGTGCGACTTCCGTTTGTTCTAGTCGATGCGTCCCGCGATCAGCGGTCCGCCATCGTGCACGGTGTCGCCGGCGTCGCCGATGCGGTACGCGCCATCAAGAGACTCAAGCGCACGCTCGAATCGAGCCGGCTCATCCGCGTGCATAGTGAATAGCGGTTCACCCTTTCGCACCGTGTCGCCGGGCTTGGCGTGGAGATCGATTCCCGCAGCGTGCTGAACCGGGTCCTGCTTGCGCGCACGGCCTGCACCCAAGCGCCAGGCAGCAACACCGAATGGCAGAGCTTCCTGTTCGACGAGAACACCGTCGCGGTCAGCAAGAACAACGTGGCTTTCCTTGGGTTGGGGTAGCGCACCATCCGGGTCTCCGCCTTGCGCGGCGATCATGCCGCGCCAAGCATCCATTGCCTGACCGTTGTCGAGAGCAGCCTCAACATCTGCGTCGGGTTGGCCAACCTGAGCGAGCATTTCGCGGGCCAATGCGACAGTCAGGGCGCGAACGTCGGCGGGTCCACCACCGGCGAGCACCTCAACAGATTCACGAACCTCGTTGGCGTTTCCGATCGTGAGACCAAGGGGAACGTTCATGTTGGTGAGCAGGGCAACTGTCTTGACACCAGCGTCGTTACCGAGGCGAACCATGGTCTCGGCGAGTTCTCGACTGCGAGCCGCGTCTTTCATAAACGCACCAGAACCGAACTTCACGTCAAGCACGAGAGCAGAGGTGCCCTCGGCAATTTTCTTGCTCATGATGGAGGATGCGATCAACGGAATAGCTTCGACAGTTCCGGTGATGTCGCGAAGGGCATACAACTTCTTGTCTGCCGGAGCGAGGCCAGAACCGGCGGCACAAATCACTCCACCAACGCCACGCAGTTGCGCATAAAACTCTTCGTTGCTGAGGTCGGCACGCCAGCCGGGAATGCTCTCGAGCTTGTCAAGTGTGCCGCCCGTGTGGCCAAGGCCGCGGCCGGAAAGCTGCGGCACGGCAACGCCGAACGACGCAACCAGGGGTGCAAGCGGCAACGTAATTTTGTCACCGACACCACCGGTCGAGTGCTTGTCGGTTGTTGGCTTGCCGAGTCCGTCAAAGCTCAGGGTCTCGCCACTGGCGATCATTGCGAGGGTGAGGTCGCGAATCTCTTCGCGCTCCATACCGTTGATGAAGATGGCCATTGTCATGGCAGCCATCTGTTCGTCGCCGACATAACCGCGAGTGTAAGCATCCACGAGCCAGTTGATTTGGTCGGTGCTGAGTACGCCCTTGTCGCGCTTGGTGTGGATGAGATCGACGGCATCGAATCGTTCAATTGCTGTTTCTTCACTGTTATTCACTGCGGTACTCCTCAAGAGTGCGTGGCCCGAACGCGTCGGGAATTACTTCGTCAATTGTTTTGATGCCAGAAACTGTTTCGAGCAGCATGCCTTCAGCGGAGTGCTCAAACAGCAGCTGGCGGCAGCGGCCACAGGGCATGAGAGCGTTGCCTTTGCCATCCACGCAAGTGAAGGCGACAAGCTTGCCGCCGCCCGTCATGTGCAGTGCGGAGACCATGGTGCACTCTGCGCACAGCGTGAGGCCATAGGAAGCGTTTTCTACGTTGGCTCCCGAAATTATCCGGCCATCGTCGACAATGGCGGCGACGCCGACCGGAAACTTCGAATAGGGAACGTAGGCGTGACTCAGGGCATCTGTGGCGACGAGCCTCAGCGCATCCCAGTCAATTGATTGCGGCTCGATCGTCATAGCGTTACCCCTTTATGTACGGTGTTCCGGATGCGGCTGGCGGCCGAGACTTTCCGACCAAGCCGGCTACGGCAATGATTGTCACCACGTACGGCAGCATGAGCATGAACTCGCTCGGCACCGGCGAACCGACAACGCTCAAAGCGTTCTGCAGGTTGCTGGCGAAACCGAAGAGCAGTGCGGCGAGCGTCGCCTTGATCGGATCCCAGCGGCCGAAGATGACAGCGGCGAGAGCAATAAAGCCGGCTCCAGCCGTGACGTCCTTTCCGAACTGGCCCGTCTGGCTCAGCGTGATGAATGCTCCACCGAGACCAGCAATTGCTCCCGCGAGAGCAACATTCCAGAATCGCGTGCGGGTCACGTTGATACCAACAGTGTCAGCAGCCTTGGGGTGCTCGCCCACCGCGCGTAGGCGGAGTCCCCAGCGAGTGCGGTACAGCGCGAAGGCAACAGCCGCCACGATGATGTAGAGCAAGTAAACGATGAGGGTCTGCTTGAAGAGAACCGGTCCGACAATCGGGATACCGCTCAAGAAAGGAATCGGCAATACCGAGAACCCTTCTGGATTATTCAACCGCTCTGGGCTCTCAACAAGCCACTGCGAGTAGAGGAACCCGGTGAGGCCAGACACCAGAACGTTGATGACAACACCGACGATGATCTGGTTGACAAGGTACTTGATTGCGAATACCGAGAGCAGGAACGAGACAAGCATTCCCGCAACCGCAGCCGCGAACAGTCCAGCAAAGGGGGATGCGGTGATTGTGCCAACGACCGCTGAGACGAATGCTCCAGCGAGCAGCTGAGCCTCAATGGCGATGTTGACAACACCAACACGCTCGGAGATCACACCGCCGAGTGCACCAAAGATGAGCGGCACAGCGAGAACAAGGGCCCCAGCGAGCAGTTCAGGAACGCGCAGCGTTTCGTCGGCAGCGGCCCACGTAAGAAATCCGGTGAGAGCGAATAGTGCGCCAAGAACAGGAACCCAGGTCGGCACTGTACGGTCTTGCGAAATCATGTACGCGGAGACGATGGAGATCAACGCCATCAGTATCGTGACAACGATGCCAGTGGCCAGCGCAGGCAAATGAACCACAGGCAACTGGAAGAGATCAGTCCCAGTCGAGAGGTTGAACCCTGTAGGCGCATCCTCGGCAAAGCCGATAAACAACACTCCCGAAATCACGGCGACAATCGCGAACGCAATCGGCATCTTCCAACTGCGGCGATCAATCTTCGAGCCGGCGAGGCTCTTGCTGTCTGAAGTCTTGGTGAGAGTCATTAGCTGACCACCTTCTTTGCGCGAGCGCCGGGTTGCGGCAAACGGAACACAGCACGCACGAGCGGCGGAGCTGCGATAAACAGAACGATCAGCGACTGAACAACCAGAACGATGTCGATCGGGATACTCTGCGAAGCCTGCATGGTGAATCCACCAGCCTTGAACGCCCCGAACAGTACACCGGCGGCGAACGTTCCCCACGGCGTTGAGCGGCCAAGCAATGCAACGGTAATAGCGTCGAAGCCGATACCGGCATCCACCCCAGAAGTGAAACCACTTGTCGTAGTTCCGAGAACTTCGGTGCTTGCCGCAAGACCGGCGTAGCCACCGGCGATCAGCATCACGTAGATGTAGAGACGCTCCACCTTGATGCCGGCAACTCGAGCCGCATGCGGGTTGAGCCCCACAGCGCGGAACTTGAAGCCGAGACTCGAACGTTCAATCAACCACCATGCCAACACCGTGGCCGCAATAACGACGATGAAACCCCAGTGGAGTTTGAAACCGTCACCAAAAATCGGCGGAAGTACAGCGTTATCAGCGGCGGGCGGAGTCTTCGGGTTGTTGGATCCGGGGTTCTTAAGTAGATCAGTGCGCAGCAAGAAGCTGATCAGGTAGTAGGCGACGTAGTTGAGCATGATCGTCACGATCACCTCGTGCGCTCCGGTTCTTGCCTTCAAAACGCCAGCAATAGCGCCCCACAGAGCGCCACCGATGATGCCCATGATGACGGCGACTACAACGTGGATGACAATGGGCAGATCCCACGCGAAGCTCGCATAGCCCGCGAATGCTGCACCGACGATGATCTGGCCGCGGCCACCGATGTTGAACAGTCCAACACGGAACGCGATGGCAACACCGAGACCGGCTGCGATCAGCGGCGTCGCGAAGACCAGTGTCTGCGTCAGTGGCTTGATCGCAGAGAGAAAGTCATCGCGGCGGAAGTCATACACCGATCCCTGGAAGAGAGCGAGGTAGGCGCCACCAACGGCGCTTCCGATCGCGGCAAAAAGGTCGCCGGGGCGGGCGAAGAAGTATCCGGCCGCATCCTGAACATCAGGGTCGGTCAGGGCAATGAGCACTCCGCCGATAATGATTGCCAGAAGGACGGCAAGCACCGAAAGGAGAGCGTTGCCCGACGCAATTTCGCGGAACGCATTCGTCCACCGAGCGGTGTCCTGATTGGTCTCCGAGTTCTCGGCACCCTGGGTCAACGCTGCCGCTTCAGACGACTGATCTACAGACGACTGATCTTCAGCATTCTGATCTTCTGGTTTCTGATCTTCTGGTTTCTGATCTTCTGGTTTCTGGGACGTTGGCTCGCTCATGCTGCCTCCTCCGTAATGCGTTCGCCGGCCATCATGAGGCCGAGTTTTTCGCGGGGGGTGTCCGCCGGTACGATTCCAACAATCTGGCCCTTGTACATGACCGCGATACGGTCAGCTAGGGAGACAACTTCGTCGAGTTCTGTCGACACGACAATCACGGGAAGTCCGCGATCGCGCACGCCAACGATCTGCTCGTGAACGAACTCAATAGATCCAACATCGAGACCTCGGGTTGGTTGCGAGACGACGAGAAGTGATAGCTCGCGACTCAGTTCGCGCGCCAATACAACCTTCTGTTGGTTACCACCCGAAAGCTGGGAAACGCTTTCGTGAATGCTCTGGGCGCGAATGTCGAACGCTTCGAGCTTGTCGACGGCAAACTCATTCAGCGTGTCTGTCTTGAGAGTGCCGTACTGCACGAAGGGTGCCCCGTCACTGCGGTCAAGCATGAGATTCTCGGCAATACTGAACCCGCCAACCAGACCATCAAGCGTGCGGTCTTCCGGCACGTAGCCAACACCCTCATCAAGAATTTGGCGGGCGTTGAGGCCCAATAGTTCTTTGCCATTCAGAGAGATCGAACCGGATGCGCGTGGCTGCATCCCCAACAGTGCCTCGGCGAGCTCGGTCTGTCCGTTACCTTGCACACCTGCAATTGCGAGAATCTCACCACCCTGAACAGTGACACTGAGGTCCTTCACAGCACGGTTGCCGAACTCATCAGCTATCGACAGATTCTCGATGACGAGAGAATTTTCCGTAAGTTGCGCAGGTGCCTTATCGATCGTGAGGTCTACGGCACGACCGACCATGAGCGATGCAAGTTCTTCCTTGTCGGCGCTGGGGTCGGCTTCACCAACAACCTTGCCTAGGCGGATGACCGTGATGCGGTCAGCGACTTCGCGAACCTCACGCAGTTTGTGCGTAATGAAAACAATGGAAGTGCCCTCTGACTTGAGTTGGCGCATGATGGCCATGAACTCGTCAGTCTCTTGGGGCGTTAATACGGCGGTTGGCTCATCAAAAACGAGAACCTTCGCCTCACGGGAGAGCGCCTTGACGATCTCAACCCGCTGCTGAACTCCCACGGGGAGATCTTCGACAAGGGCGTCGGGATCGATGTCGAATCCGAATCGTGCCGAAATGTCTCGCACGAGGGTGCGCGCGGCGTCGAGATTCAGTAGCCCTGGTCCGTAGACCTCTTCGTGCCCGAGCGCCACGTTCTCCGCGACGCTAAAGACAGGGATCAACATGAAGTGCTGGTGGACCATGCCAATGCCGGAACGCATAGCGTCTCCAGGGCCGGCGAAGTGGCGTACTTCGTCGTCGATGAGAATCTCGCCCTCTTCAGCCTGATACAGGCCGTAGAGAACATTCATCAACGTTGACTTGCCCGCGCCGTTCTCGCCGAGGAGGCAATGGATCTCGCCCTCTTCGATTGTGAGATCAATATGATCGTTCGCGATTAGGTCACCAAAGCGCTTGGTTATACCTCGCAGCTCAAGTTTCACAATCTCTCCTCAGTGCTGATTCGGCGTCGTCGCCGTCGTTTGATTTCACAAGATTAGCCTCAGAAGACTAGTCCAAAACGAAGGGGGCTGACCCTCAGGCCAGCCCCCTCAGTTCTTTATACCTAGTTGAGGTACGACTTCACGGCGATGTCGCCGGAGATGATGCCGTCCTTTACAGCGACGAGCTCTGCCTCGAGGCCGCCGTCAACCTTGGACTCGAAGTCGTGGAACGGCGCGATGCCAACTCCACCGTTTTCGAGGGTTCCAATGTAGGGAGTGGTGTCAAGCGAACCGCTCGATGCTTCCATTACGACCTCTTCAACAGCAACACTGATCTGCTTGAGGATCGAGGTGAGGAACAAGTCCGCTGCTGCGGTCTCGGTCTCGGTCAGGTCAGCGTCAACACCGATCATGGCGATGTCCTTGCCGGAGTCGCGAATTGCCTCAACTGCGCTCTGGAAGATCGGGCCACCGACGGGAAGCAGAACGTCTGCACCCTGGTCGATCAGGTTCTGTGCTGCTGCACGCGAGTCGGTTCCGGGAGCGAAGCTACCGATGAACGTTCCGTCCTGTGCTGCGACATCCCAACCGCGGACCGTGACTGCTGCACCCTTTTCGGAGTTGTAGTAGTCAACACCCTGTGCTGCGCCATCCATGAAGATCGAAACGGTCGGGAAGTTCATTCCGCCGTAGGTTCCAACAACACCGGTGGTCGAGTAGCTTGCTGCTGCGTATCCTGCGAGGAACGCTGCGCCTGCAGTGTCGAAGAGGATCGGCTTGATGTTGTCTGCGTCGGTCGTGCCGTCGAAGTCGTTGTCAGCGGCGTCATCAACAATTGCGAAGTTGACGTCGGGGTTTGCCAGAGCAAACTCAACGGTTGCAGCGGAAAGGTTGAACCCAACAGTAACGATCAGGTCGCAACCCTCGGCAATGAGGCTCTCGATGTTGGGTGCGTAGTCTGCGTCGCTAGTCGACTCAACAGTGAGGAAGTCAACGCCGAGTTCGTCGGCTGCCTTTTCGATACCTTCATAACCGAGCTGGTTGAACGACTTGTCGTCGAATCCGCCAGAGTCAGAAACCATGCAGGGGAGGAAGTCGAGCGCTTCGCCCGAACCCTCTGCGGACTCTTCCGGTGCTGCTGCGCAACCGGCGAGTACGAGTGCGCTCGTTGCAACGAGCGCCATGCCGCTGAGTGTGCGGCCGTGAGTGCTGATTCTCAAGGTGTCCTCCAAGATGCTGTTCGACAGAAATTGTCGAAACATGATTCACCTACGCTACCGAAGAATCAAGAAAACGAATGTGCGAATATGAGCGCTGAAGCCGAATGGTTACAAATGCGAAATCACATCGTCACAACACATCGTTGCGGCCAGAGATTTTTAGAGCATCCACTACAGATTTGACGCGTTGAGCGTTCGCAGTTGTCGTAACCAGCAAAGCGTCTGGAGTATCGACCACGACAATGTCGTTTACCCCAATTAGGGAAATAAGCCGGTCAGTCTGGCTAATCACTACTCCGGTGGATTTGTCGGCGAGTACGCGAGCATTTTCACCGAGAATCGCGAGGTCAGATTTGCGACCGCCGGAGTGCAATTTAGCGATCGACGCAAAGTCTCCAACGTCGTCCCAATCGAAGTCGCCAGGAACAACAACAAGTCGCCCCTCCGCGGCAGCAGGTTCTGCAACCGTGTAATCGATCGCGATCTTGGCGAGGTGCGGCCACACCCGGTCAACAACAGCGCCGCGAGCTGGGGTATCCCAAGCTTCGGCAAGTTCGGTGAGCCCGACGAGCAACTCTGGCTCGGCTTTGCCCAATTGCTCAAGCAGGACATCGGCACGCGAGATGAACATCCCGGCGTTCCAGAGATAGTCGCCACTGGTCAAATAGGACTCAGCGGTCGCAAAGTCTGGCTTCTCGACGAATGATTCAACAGAGACGGCGCTCGGAGCGCCATCAACATCAATCGCGCCGCTGCAGTGAATGTATCCAAACCCGATTGCCGGTTCGGACGGTGTGATTCCAATTGCCGCAATGTAGCCAGCGTTCGCGACAGCAATAGCTTCGCGCACGCTGCGACGAAATCCGCGGATGTCGCGAATAACGTGATCAGCAGCAAACGACCCGATAACGACGTTGGGGTCGCGCTTGAGCAGTATCGCGGCGGCAAGCCCGATGGCGGCGGAGGAATCTTTCGGTTCACTCTCCAGCACAACGTTGGCGTCGCTCAATTCGGGAAGCTGCTTTTCGACAGCTGCACGATGCGCTCGCCCCGTGACGACCATGATGCGGTCGGGGCCAGATAGCGGTGCGAGTCGATCCCAGGTGTCGCGAAGCAGTGTCTGACCTGACCCGGTGAGATCGTGCAAAAACTTGGGAGCATCTGCCCGCGACAGCGGCCACAGTCGCGATCCGATGCCACCGGCAGGGATCACACTGTAGAAATTGTCGAAAGGTGCCTGAAGTTGGCTCATACATCCACCCTAGACTTCAGCGCCCGTTAACTCGCCCGTTGTTCGCACCTCCTAGCGTGACCAGTACGACAACCGATTGAGGTGCTGAATTTGCGGGTCGCCATTGTTAGCGAAAGTTTTCTTCCCACGGTCAATGGCGTCACCAATAGCGTGAGCAAGGTGCTCGACTACTTGAGCGCCGAGGGCCACGAAGCAATCGTGATTTGTCCCGCGGCAGGCGCCCCCGCCACTTATGCGGGTTTCACCGTTCACTCGGTACCAGCGCTCGCCTACCGCCAATTTCCGGTCGGGCTCCCCAACCCGCAGGTGCACAAACTCATCGCCGACTTTCGGCCGGATGTCGTTCACGCGGCAGCACCTTTTCTCTTAGGGGCGCAGGCAATTGCCTCCGCCAATCGGCTCGGCATTGCCACCGTCGCAATCTTCCAGACGGATGTCGCCGGTTACGCTCGCCGCCATCGCCTCGGTCCGGCAACGAAACTGGCGTGGCGCATCGTGCGCTGGATCCACGATGGTGCTCAACTCACTCTCGCTCCGTCGAGCACCGCTATGGCCGATCTGAAAGCCATCGGGCTGACAAAGCTTGAGAGATGGGGTCGCGGTGTTGACCTCGCGATGTATCACCCTGCAAAGAAACTGACCCCCGAAACGGCAAAGCTGCGCAAGCGGCTCTCTCCCCACGGGGAGGTAGTCGTTGGCTATGTCGGGCGCGTCGCGCCCGAGAAGCAAGTGGAACGGCTGAGAGCGCTTCGCGGTCTCGACGGGGTGCGCGTCGCGATTGTCGGAGACGGTTCATCGGTTCCTCATGTCAAGAAGGAGCTTGCCGGCATCCCGGTCACGTGGCTTGGTCGCTTGGGCGGCGAAGAGCTGGCAACGGCGTATGCGGCCTTCGATGTCTTTGTGCACACGGGCACGGAGGAGACTTTTGGCCAGACGCTTCAGGAAGCGCACTCGGCGGGATTGCCCGTTGTTGCACCCCGCTCCGGGGGGCCTATCGATCTGATTGATCACGGCACGAACGGCTTTCTCTTCGAGGCAGACAACGAAAGTCAGCTGCGGGCGTTCGTTGAGGCATTGGTGATCGACCCTGAGCTGCGCTCCCGTATGGGCGAGGCCGGTCGACGCACAGTGCTTGGCAAGTCGTGGAGCGGTGTCTGTGCGCAGCTCGTCGATTACTACACGGCAACGATTGCCGCTGGAGTTGTTCGTGCCTCTGAGCGGGCTCACGCGCGATCGCGCTGACCATACTCCCTGGCTTCCTCGAACGCCGTGACCTAGAGTGCACTCTAGGCAGAAGGATGGGCTTGGCTCACACTTCGGAGACGACGGGACCTCATGGGCGACACGAAAGAACG
Organism: Rhodoglobus sp. G.S.23; assembly: GCF_056675935.1. Taxonomy (NCBI): domain Bacteria; kingdom Bacillati; phylum Actinomycetota; class Actinomycetes; order Micrococcales; family Microbacteriaceae; genus Rhodoglobus; species Rhodoglobus sp. G.S.23. The sequence goes on along the minus strand of NZ_CM155237.1, from coordinate 617,244 downwards.
CGTACTAACAATCGGTGAGGTTGCTGCAGCAACAGGCGTCACTGACCACACGCTGCGCTATTACGAAAAGGCGGGCATCCTGGTCGTGCCGCGGCTAGCAAACGGACAACGCCGCTACCGCGAGATCGATGTGAAAGCTGTCGAATTCATCAGTCACCTTCGACGAACCGGGATGCCTATCCGCACCATTCGCGAGTATGCCGATCTCGTTCGCAGCCCACAAGACACCTCCGCAGACCGGATGCGGTTGCTCGAACAACATCGAGAGAATGTTGCCCGCGAACTGGCCGAGTAACAGCAACACCTTGCCGGAATCACTCAGAAGATTGAGTGGTATCGAGCATCACTGGCCGTGCGCGATGATGACGAGACAGCCGTCAGCAGTGAAGTATCGAAAGAAACTGCGCGGGAAAAGACTGTAGCCCGTTAACTTTCCGAGAATTCACGAAATCATCCCGGATTTGCGGCTATTTAGCGTGAGGTGGGAAGCAAGGCGCTCCGCGCAGGAATAGACTGGGTAGGTCCGCCTGTGCGGACACTCATCGGTCGCGGTGGACGCGACCCCACACCGCAAGGAGGGTCCTCGTGCCAGAGAAGTCGGCGAGCAACCTAGTGGCGGAGCCGCAGTCTCCCCCGAAGATCCGCTCACCCAAAAGACCTGCCGGCACCCTGTACCGGGGCAACGAGGGCATGTGGTCGTGGGTGCTTCACCGCATTACCGGTGTCGCCATCTACTTCTTCCTTCTTGTTCACATTCTTGACACCGCACTTGTTCGCGTGAGTCCAGAGGCCTACAACGCCGTTATTTCGACCTACAAGACTCCGTTGATGGGTCTTGGAGAGATCGCTCTGGTTGCGGCAATTGCCTTCCACGCCTTTAACGGCCTGCGCATCATCCTGATCGACTTCTGGGCATTCGGCGCGAAACACCAACGCGCAATGTTCTGGGTGGTCATCGGACTCTGGCTTGTTCTGCTCGCCGGATTCATTCCCCGCCAGCTAATGCACGTCTTCGGAGGTTGAGCATGAGTCTCATCGAAGCCCCCCGCACCCCCACCCGTGGCCGCCGCACTGGCGGAGTCAACTGGGAAAAATGGGGATGGATCTACATGCGCGCCTCTGGCGTAGTGCTCATCGTTCTCATCTTCGGCCACCTCTTCGTCAACCTTGTTGCCGGCGAAGGCGTCAAGGCAATTGACTTCGCGTTTGTCGGCGGAAAGCTCTCCGACCCGTTCTGGGCAGTCTGGGATGGCCTCATGCTGTGGCTCGCTTTGATCCACGGCGGTAACGGGATGCGCACGCTCGTCAACGACTACGCAACCAACCCCAAGGTGCGAAAAGTTCTACTGATTGGAATCGCCGCATCCACGGCGATCCTGATCCTTTTGGGAACCCTGGTGATTACCACCTTCGATCCCTGCCCCGCCGGAGCTGACCCAGCTCTGTTAGCCAGCATCTGTGAGGGACGCTAATTGTCTACGATTAATACTGGCGATATCGCCGACGGAACCATCATCGATGGAGTCCATTACCACCAATTCGACATTGTGATCGTTGGCGCCGGCGGCGCTGGCATGCGTGCCGCTATTGAAGCCGGCCCGCACGCCAAGACTGCGGTCATCTCCAAGCTCTACCCCACGCGTTCGCACACCGGTGCAGCGCAGGGTGGCATGGCAGCGGCCCTTGCCAATGTTGAAGAAGACAACTGGGAATGGCACACCTACGACACCGTCAAGGGTGGCGACTACCTCGTTGACCAAGACGCAGCCGAAATCCTCGCCAAAGAGGCAATCGACGCCGTGGTCGACCTTGAAAATATGGGTCTTCCGTTCAACCGCACCGCCGACGGCAAGATTGATCAGCGTCGCTTCGGTGGTCACACTCGCGAGCACGGCAAGGCCCCTGTACGCCGTGCCTGCTACGCCGCTGACCGCACTGGTCACATGATTCTTCAGACTCTGTACCAAAACTGCGTCAAACTCGGCATCAACTTCTTCAACGAGTTCTACGTACTCGACCTCATCATGACCGAGGTCGACGGCGTTGAAGAGCCCGCTGGCGTCGTTGCCTACGAACTCGCCACCGGTGACCTCCACGTGTTCCAGTCGAAGGCCACCATCTTTGCTACTGGCGGATTCGGCAAGATTTTCAAGACCACATCCAATGCTCACACCCTCACCGGTGACGGCGTCGGGATCATCTGGCGCAAGGGCCTGCCTCTCGAAGACATGGAGTTCTTCCAGTTCCACCCCACCGGGTTGGCTGGTCTCGGCATCCTGCTCTCCGAAGCTGCACGTGGAGAGGGCGCTATCCTGCGCAACTCCGAGGGTGAGCGCTTCATGGAGCGCTACACGCCGACGCTCAAGGACCTCGCTCCGCGTGACATCGTTGCGCGCTCGATGGCCACCGAGATTCGCGAAGGTCGTGGAGCTGGTCCAGACAAGGACTACCTGTTCCTCGACATCACGCACCTCGAGCCCGCCGTCATTGACGAAAAGCTGCCAGACATCACCGAGTTCGCTCGCACCTACCTCGGTGTTGAGCCCTACACCGAGCCCGTTCCTGTGCTGCCGACCGCGCACTACGCCATGGGTGGCATCCCGACCAACGTTCAGGCCGAAGTGCTTCGCAACAACACGGATGTCGTCAAGGGCCTCTACGCCGCCGGCGAGTGTGCATGTGTTTCCGTTCACGGCTCCAACCGTCTGGGCACTAATTCGCTGCTCGACATCAACGTCTTCGGAAAGCGGGCCGGAAAGGCCGCCGTCGAATACGTGAAGACTGCCGAGTTTGTGCCGCTGCCCGAGAATCCTGCCGGCGGCGTTAAGGACATCCTCGACATGGTTCGGGCCGGTGATGGCACCGAGCGTATTGCCACGATCCGTAAAGAGTTGCAGGTCTCGATGGACCGCAACGCCCAGATTTTCCGCACCGATGAGAGCCTCGCTGAGGTCACCACGCTCATCCAGAACCTGCGTGCTCGTTACCGGAACATCCAACTTCACGACAAGGGCAAGCGGTTCAACACCGACCTGCTCGAAGCCGTAGAACTTGGCTTCCTGCTTGACCTCGCCGAAGTGCTCGTATTCTCGGCTCGTTCACGCAAGGAAAGCCGTGGCGGCCACATGCGTGAGGACTATCCCAACCGTGATGACGAGAATTTCCTCGTGCACACGATGGCGTACCTCACGGGCGACCCAGAATCAGAAGAGGCGGGTGACCACATCCGACTTGATTGGAAGCCAGTAGTGATCACCAACTACCCGCCGATGGAGAGAAAGTACTAATGAGCACTGCCGTCGCTGACAAAAAGCCTGCCGCACCACAGGCCATTCCTACCCTGAACATAACGCTGCGCGTCCGTCGATTTGACCCGGAAATTGACGACGAGCCGCGCTGGGAAGACTTTGCTTTGGAGGTCCTCGCGACCGACAGGATTTTGGACGCTCTGCACAAGATCAAGTGGGAGATGGATGGCTCGCTGACGTTCCGTCGCTCGTGCGCTCACGGGGTATGTGGTTCTGATGCAATGCGCATCAACAGCCGCAATCGCCTGGCGTGCAAGACGCTGATCAAAGATCTCGACATCTCGAAGCCGATCACCGTTGAAGCCATCAAGGGTCTCCCGCTGGAGAAAGACTTGATCGTCGACATGGAGCCGTTCTTTGACTCCTTCAAGGAGGTCAACCCCTTCTTGATGGCTGGCCCTGTCAAGGGTGGCAAAGAGCGCAAGCAGAGCCCGGTGGAGCGCGCACGTTTCGATGACACCACTAAGTGCATCCTGTGTGCTGCGTGCACGTCGAGCTGCCCCGTGTTCTGGACTGATGGACAGTACTTCGGTCCTGCCGCCATCGTGAATGCCCACCGCTTTATTTTCGACTCTCGCGATGAGGGTTCGCAGGTTCGCCTCGACATCCTCAACGACAAAGAGGGCGTGTGGCGTTGCCGCACTACCTTCAACTGCACCGACGCCTGCCCCCGCGGCATCCAAGTCACTCAGGCGATTGCTGAAGTGAAGCAGGCCATCATCAAGGGACGACCCTAGCGGCGTTCCCTGTACGACTTGAGATCGGCCCTGTTGCTACCGCGGTAGCCACAGGGCCGATGTCGCTTAACGTGCGTCACCCACGGTGCACGACTAGGCAGAAGCCTCAGGAGGCTCACTATAGAGACTGGGTTGAGCCCGAACTATGACGCCATTCCTGAAACTGTTTTGGGGAACTGAAAAGCAGTCTCTAATTCAGCAAGTGGATGGTGATGCCCTGGTTGGCTCCGCTCGAAAGGCTCAGGGGCTTGATGAGGTCATTGATGAGACCATCGAGACTCCCAAGAATGCCACCCAGCAGTCCTCCCCCACCGACAATTCCCGCAAGGTAATTGCGGTCAACAGTTTGCACGAGGTCGAGCGACGCAAGCCCTCCAGGAACCCCGGTGACTGTGAGAACGAACGTCCCGTTGCTTGAAACCGTCGTGGTCGCATAGACAATGCCTGCCCCCTGCAACGAGAGATGTGCTCCCGGGGTCGCGGTTCCTGCAAGGTTCAGGTCGATGTCGGCGCCGACCACCCCGCCGGGTGCCGTGTGCCCTTCCGGCGCTGCTCCCCCGCTAATACTGCCGACAACAGAGTCGACGAGAATGCCAATCGCATTGCCAACACCGCCAACGACTCCCCCGAGACCTTCGGTCGAATTTGCGCTATCCCCGGTTCCAGCCTCCATCGACGGCACAGTCGGAATGACAAGGTTTCCGGGAGCTGAACGACCGGCGCCTAGATCGTCATTCACCGGCGAAATTGACGCGCTAACTTCGCCCTGAGTGTCGGACGACTGCGTAGTCGGTGCTGCAATCGAAGGAGTATCATCGCGAGGTCCCATCACAACGAGAGAGCCGGTGAGGGCAACGGCAGCGGCAAGTGAACCGGCAAGAGCTACCGGCAGCGCTCCGACGGTTGCCCCACTCGCGGCCGTCCCCGCTGTGACACCAGCAAAGTGGGTTCCACCGAGCACCGCTGCCGGCATTGCTGGCGCGGCTGCCGCTGTGAGAGAGACTGCCCCGGACTGCGCGAACGCACTTAAGAAACCACCACCGGCAACGCCACCGAGCAGCAACGGAATCATGACGAGTGCGAGGCGTGACCCAACCTCGTCAATTTCCTCACAGACAATCGCACAGCGCGCGCAGGACTCGAGATGAGAATTCACTCGACGCGAATCCCGCTCGCTCAGACTCTGACGGGCATGCTCACCAAATTTGGACATCGCCCACTGGCATTCACCGGATGCCGAAGCATCGTTGATGTGAGCCTGCAACCACGCCTTGCGAAGACCCTCACGTGCGCGATACGACAGCGCTGCGACGCCATTGGCGCTCATGCCAAGAATGGGTGCAACCTCGTGAGGGTCCATCCCTTCTACCTCGGTGTACCACAGCACTGATTGCCAACGCTCGGGGAGTCCACGAAATGCCTGCGCGGTGAGCGTGCGGTCGAGCGCGAGAGTAACGGGGTCATCGATAGTGCTTGGGTCTTCATAGTCGGCGATCTCATCCACTTGCACTTCACGTGAAGCTGCCCCCCCATGTTGAGGCGAGATTGCGGATGGTCGTATACAAGTAGGGGCGAAAGGCTCCCCGGGGGCCGCCGCCCGCCAGCACACGCTGGTAAATACGCGCGAACGCCTCAGACACGAGATCGTCCGCGTCTATCGACGTGTACTGACGAGCGACACAGATACCCGAGCGGTAGTGGCGACTCCACAGCTCGGCGAAAGCGTTTTGTACCCCCGTACGTGCTTGCGCCAGCAGCTGTTCGTCCGAAGTGGTTAATTTCAGAGCCACGATTCCGCTCATCCCCCTGATCCATTTTTGGGCCTCTCTGTTTCCCTGCGGAACGAAGGCGGTGGAGATTTTTGCCTTCATATTTAGAGAGACGGAGAAACTCCTGTTTTATGACGCAGACTATCCAGATTGGTGAAAAATCTGTGCCCCCATTTGGGGGCTACAGGTCATTCTGGCCCTAACGTTTCCCCCACTTAGCAATGCTCACGTTACCTGTTCACGTTCAGACCCGGCGCGTAATCTAGACCACATGACGACACTTACAGCGCTGTATATCAACACGACACTCAAGCGTTCCCCCGAGCTGAGCCACACAGACGGGCTCATCGAGCGGAGCCGCCGAGTCATGGAAAATTCGGGTGTTTCGACGGAAGTTATTCGCGCGGTCGACCACAAAATTGCCCCCGGCGTGTACCCCGATATGCGCGATCATGGATGGGATGTTGATGCTTGGCCCGAGCTCTGGCCGCGCGTGGAGAGAGCAAATATTCTCATTCTGGCTGGACCAATTTGGCTTGGCGACCAGTCATCAGAGTCGCGAAAAATCATCGAAAGGCTCTACGCCCACAGCGGCGAGACCAACGACAAAGGCCAGTATGTGTTCTACGGCAAAGTCGGCGGGGCGCTAGTCACCGGAAACGAAGACGGCGTCAAGCACATCTCCTCCAACATTCTGTACAGCCTTCAGCACATCGGCTACACAATTCCGCCGCAGGCTGACGCTGGGTGGATCGGCGAGGTCGGACCAGGACCCAGTTACCTCGATGAGGGATCTGGCGGTCCAGAGAACGACTTCACTAACCGCAACACCACATTCATGGCGCACAACCTCATCCACTTAGCCACGATGTTGAACGCCAACGGCGGAATTCCGGCCGAAGGAAACGTGCCCGCTGAGTGGAAAGACGGCAAGCGGTTCGGTTTTGACGCGAACCCTGAGTACCGCTAGCTAGCGTTCGCAGCGGCTTCGCGAGCGGTTGGCCCCGTCGTCGCGTTGATCGCTGCTTCTGCTCGCACCTTGGCCTGCTCAAGCGTTACCGTTTTGAGCTCGGCACGCACGTCGGCGAGCGCCGCAGGGGTCATAGAAAGACTGGTCACTCCAAGACCGACAAGCACGACGGCGAGCTGCGGATCTGCTGCGGCTTCACCACACACACCGACCGGCTTACCGGCGGCGGCACCAGCAGCACCGATCATCTTCACGAGACGAAGCACTGCAGGATGCCATGGGTCCTGGAATTTGGCCAGGGTGCCAAGCATTCGGTCTGCTGCCAGCGTGTACTGGGTGAGGTCGTTAGAGCCGATCGAGACGAAGTCACTGCGTTCGGCGATCTGATCGGCGAGCACGGCGAGCGACGGCACCTCCGCCATCACACCGACGGTGTTGAGGCCGAGTTCGCGGCCCAGGGAGACAAAGTATTCGGTCTCTTCGGCATCCGACACCATCGGGGCCATAACCCAGAGGTCGGCGTCGGTAGCATTCTGAGCGTTGACGAGTGCCGTGAGTTGGTCGCGCAGGATGTTCTCGTTAACGCGCAGAGAGCGCAGTCCGCGCTGCCCGAGGGCGGGGTTTGCTTCTTCGCCCATGTCCATGAAGCTGAGCGGCTTGTCTGCGCCAGCATCGAGCGCACGCACGACAACCTTTTTGCCGGGAAAGTGCTTCAGCATCTCTGTGTACTCTGCGGTCTGCTCTTCGACGGTCGGTGCGCTCGTGGCATCGAGGAACATCAGTTCGGTGCGGAACAGTCCGACACCTTCAGCGCCGAGCTCAACGGCTTGAGCAGCCTCGGACGGTGTACCGAGGTTTGCGAGAAGAGGCACCATGGTGCCGTCGGCGAGCTCACCGTCCGTAATGGGGGCGCTAGCTGCGGCGGCGAGCTCAGCAATGCGGGCTTCAGCGGCGGACTGCTGGTCAGCGGTCGGTTCCGTCGTGATGGTACCGGTACCGGCATCCACGATCACCAGAGTGTCGTCAGCAAGATCGAGAGCTTCAGCAACGCCCATAATCGCGGGGATAGCTTTAGAGCGCGCAAGGATCGCAGTGTGGCTGGTTGGGCCACCCTGACGCGTAACGAGGGCGAGAACCTTGTCGAGTTCAAGAAGAGCAGTGTCTGCTGGGGCAAGGTCGTCGGCAACGAGCACAAAAGGCTCATCGCGCTGAGGAACACCGGGGGCTTCGACACCACGGAGGCGGGCAACAACGCGCTGGCTGACATCACTGAGGTCGGTTGCGCGCTCAGCCATCATGCCGCCGAGAGAAATCAACATCTCGCGAAACTGGCCGAACGCTTCAAAGACAGCACGTTCAGCGGTCTTGCCACCATCGATGATGTCGTTGACGCTATCGAGAATGGAGGGGTCTTCAGCCATAAGCGCTGTTGCCGTGAGCACTTCGTTTGCCTCGGCATCCGCCTTTTCGGCGCGCGCACGAAGATCTGCTGCCACAAACGTCAACGCTGAGGCCGCGGATTCTTTCTCTGCTGCGGCATCGCCAGAGTGGCGTGCATCTTTCGGTTCAGGAAGCGGGTCGGGCATACGCACGACTTTCCCGATGGCGACCGATCGTCCAACTCCAACACCCTGAAGCTCCATATGATCTGACCTCTCCTCTGAGTTACGCACAGACAGCCTAGCTATTCTTGAGGGATGCAGCTTGCGCAACGACTGAAACCAGCCATTGAGTGGGTACTGGCCCTCCGCCCGGTGCGAGTTTTCTTGCACTACACCGAGAAGCTCGGCCCGCTATTGTCTTTCGGGCTCTCATACCAGGCAATCTTCGCTGTCTTCGCTGCTCTCTGGGTGGGGTTTGCGGTCGCCGGCTTTATTGTGCAGGGCGATCCAAGACTGCTCAATGCGGTCTATAACTTCATTTCTACGAACATTCCGGGCCTCATCGGTGACGGAAGCGGCAACGGTGCAATCACCCGAGAGACCCTTGCTGACACTCAAATACTGGGTATCACTGGAGCGATCGCCGCTGGAGGTTTAGCCTTCACCGCTCTGGGCTGGATCGCATCGGGTCGCAGCGCGATCCGCACAATGTTCGGGCTTGAGAGCTCACAAACAAATTTCTTGCTTCTGAAATTGAAGGATGCCGGGCTCGCGATCGGCTTTGGGCTTGCGATTGTGGCCTCCGCAGCAGCGTCAATCGCCAGCTCGGCTGCGCTGAACTGGCTACTCGGGCTTCTCTCGATCAACGAAAATTCGTTTGCCTCACGAACGGGGGCGCAAATCATTGCCCTTGTCATTGTTCTCGTTCTCGATACGGCAACTCTCGGAATCTTCTACCGTGTGATCTCGGGAATCAAGATTCCTTTCCGGATGCTCGCTCAGGGAACGATCATCGCGGCGCTCGCGCTCGGCGCCCTCAAGTTCGGAGGAGGCTTCCTTCTCGAGGGAGCAACTCGCAACCCACTTCTCGCATCTTTCGCGGTAATCATCGGTCTGCTGATCTGGTTCAACTTGATTTGTCAGATCATCCTGATCGGGTCTGCGTGGATTGCCGTCGGTGCCGACGATGCCGAGCTTGACCTCAGCGGTGAAAAGCGCGACGAGGATGCTCCGCGGGCGGTTACCGCGACTAAGGCGACCGATGACGCTCAAGCGAAGAAGGCCGAACGGCAGGCTAATCGCGAGGCTAAGAACACCCCAGAGGATCGCAGCGATAGTGATCGAGCGAGTGAAGTGAAGTTCAAGCGCACTTTCACACGGATGATGAAACGCAACAAGCGCAAGTGACGCGAATCGCTCGCGGGCGCGAGCAGCACACGGTCAGTGCGCGTCGGTAGTCTTGAGGCATGGCAACACGTCTTCGCATCGCATCCGTCAACGTCAATGGTGTTCGCGCCGCCTACCGCAAGGGCATGGGCGACTGGCTAGATGCCCGTGACATCGACATTCTGGCGCTGCAAGAGGTTCGCGCTGCCGACTCCGACATCGAAGGGCTGCTCGGCGATGGCTGGAACATCCTGCACGACGCCGCGACCGCCAAGGGGCGCGCGGGAGTCGCGCTGGCCTCACGCAAGGGTTCTGCGGCATCCGCCCCTCTTGCTCACCGCGTAGCGCTCGGCGCCGACGACTTCGACAGCGCTGGCCGCTGGCTCGAAGCTGACTTCGACGTCAACGGTAAGACCGTCACCGTCGTCAGCACCTACGTTCACTCGGGCGTTGTCGATACCCCGAAGCAGGTCGAGAAGTACAAGTTCTTAGAGGCCATGCTCGTGCGCCTGCCCGAGCTTGCCGCCCACAGCGACCACGCCCTCATCGTCGGCGACCTCAATGTTGGTCACCGCGAGCTCGACATCAAGAACTGGCGCGGCAACCGCAAGAAGGCTGGCTTCCTGCTCGAAGAGCGTGCCTACTTCGACCGCATCTTTGGTGCCGCTGGCGAAACCATCGAATGCGTTGATGGCACGACCGCGCCCGGCCTCGGTTGGGTGGATGTCGGCCGCCAGTTCGCCGGTGAAGTTGACGGCCCCTACACTTGGTGGTCGCAGCGCGGCCAAGCTTTCGACACCGACACCGGTTGGCGTATCGACTACCACGTCGCCACCCCCGCGCTTGCAGCCACCGTTGCGGATTACCGCATCGACAAGGCCGGCGCCTGGGATGAGCGCTGGAGCGATCACGCTCCCGTCGTTGTTGACTATTCCATCTGAAAGAATTAGCCCATGAGCACCACACCTCGCCTGTTTTCAGGCATGCAGCCGTCTGCCGATTCGCTCCACGTGGGCAACTACATTGGCGCGCTCATGCAGTGGCGCGAGATGCAGCAGAACTACGACGCGGTCTTCTGCGTTGTCGACATGCACGCCATCACCGTTCCGCAGGAGCCCGAGCTGCTGCGCGCCCAAACTCGTCGCACCGCCGCGCAGTACATTGCCGGTGGCATCGACCCCGAGCACTCGGTGCTCTTCGTTCAGTCGCAGGTTCCGGCGCACGCCGAGCTTGCCTGGGTGCTGAACACCATCACCGGCTTCGGTGAGGCTTCGCGCATGACCCAGTTCAAAGACAAGTCAGCAAAGCAGGGATCGGATGCCGCCTCCGTTGGCCTCTTCACCTACCCCGTGCTCATGGCCGCCGACATCCTGCTCTACGACACCGCCATTGTGCCGGTGGGCGAAGATCAGCGTCAGCACATCGAGCTCACGCGTGACCTCGCCACCCGCTTCAATTCGCGGTTCGGCGACACCTTCGTGATGCCCGAGCCTCAGATTCAGAAGGCCACGGCCAAGATTTACGACCTGCAGAACCCCGAGTCGAAGATGAGCAAATCGGCGACGACGGATGCTGGCGTGCTGTGGTTACTCGACGAGCCCTCCAAGACGGCCAAGAAAATCAAATCTGCCGTGACGGATGCGGACCGCGAGATTCGGTTCGACCGCGGGGCAAAGCCGGGCGTCTCGAATCTGCTCACTCTGCACTCCACGTTTAGCGGCACATCCATTGCCGACCTCGAAGCGCAGTTCGAGGGCAAGGGTTATGGCGACCTCAAGAAGGAAGTTGCCGAGGTTGTGACAGCTGAATTCGCCCCCGTGCGCGAGCGCACCCTTGAGCTACTGAATGACCCTGCCGAGCTCGACCGCATGCTCAGCAAAAACGCTGAACGTGCTAACGAAATGGCCCAAAAGACGCTTGACCGCGTCTACGACAGAATCGGCTTCCTGCCGCGGGTGCGCTAATGCAAACTTTTACTCTCACGAGCGAACGCCTCACTCTCGACGCCCTCACCGGTGAAGATGCTGAGCTGATGACCGCCTACTGCCAAGACCCAATCTTTGAGCACACGCTCACGATCCCCTGGCCCTACGTGAAGTCGGATGCCGAATTCTTCATCAACAACCTGGTGGCACAGTGGTGGGAAGATGACGACGAATACACTTGGGCGATCCGCGAAACCGGCAAGCCTGAACTGCTCGGCGTCATCAGCTTTCGCCTCTACAACGACACCATCGGCTACTGGATGGGCGAACCGCACCGCGGCCAAGGCTTCATGAAAGAAGCTGTCGCTGAGGTCTGCCGCTGGGTCTTCTCGACCGGCCGCCCTGAAGTGCGCTGGGAAGCCCTCGTCGGCAACAAAGCCTCCGCTGCCATCGCAAAGAGCCTCGGCTTCATCTACACCGGCATCGAACCTGCCTCGAGCGAATACCGTGGCGGAACACACCCACCGTCGTGGTGGGCAACCCTCACCGCACCGGATGAGAACCCCACGTATGAGGTCGAATCCGGCCAGCCGTGGCCGGTCTAGCTCTGACTTCGGTCGCTGTATGAGCATCACCGTCGCCCTCTTTGACCTTGACGACACCCTGTTTGCCCACCGGGCATCCGTCGATCTCGGCATTCGTAACCACCGTCGCTCACTCGGCGCTGCGTTCGCTGCGGGGCCGACCAGCGACGGCAGCGTCGTGTGGCCTGACGACGCGGCTGAGAGTGTGCGCTGGACCGCGCTCGAAGAACACCACTACCACCGCTACCTCGGCGGCGAACTGACCTTCGAAGGGCAACGGCAAGCTCGCGCCCGCGGCTTCGTCGAGCCCTACGGCGTGACCCTCACCGATGCCGAATCCAGCCTCTGGTTCGACACCTACTTCGAGGCGTACCGCGCAGCGTGGCACCTGCACGATGATGCTCTGGCCTGCCTCGACGCACTCGAGGCCCGCTCCCCCGCTACCCGCCTCGGCATCATCACCAACGGTGAACTCGACTTTCAAACGCGCAAAGTAGAGACGGTCGACATAGCCCACCGCATCGAACACCTCGTCGCCAGCGGCGAATTCGGGCACACCAAACCTGACCCGCGCATCTTTCACCACGCCTGCGGACTCTTCAACGTCGAACCCGCCAGCGCCGTCTACATCGGCGACCGGCTAGCCACGGATGCGCTGGGAGCCGCGAACGCCGGACTCACCGGAGTGTGGCTCGACCGCGAGCGCAGCGCAACCACCGACCAGCTCGACGAAGCTCGGGCGGGCGGCGTCAGCGTCATCCACTCGCTTGATGAGTTGGCCGGGCTGCTCGACTGACGTTGCGTCGTCACATTTCGTGGGAATACTTTCTGCCCAGCCGCGTTGAGTAGACTAAGCAAAGCAAAACGTGCTCCGGGGCTCGGTGAGAATCCGAACCGGCGGTTATAGTCCGCGACCCGCGCCGAAGTGAGAACTTCGAAACGGTTGACCTGGTGAAACTCCGGGACCGACGGTAATGAAGTCGCAAGATTTCTCAGTCCGGATAAGAGGAAGCACGAGCCGAACCATCTGTGGTGCCCGAAATTTGGGAGCCCAGAATGGGTCGGCGGGTTTTTCGAACCCACTTTCCCGGAGCGCGTCCAACGAGACGAGAGCCCGGATGAGCACACCAGAGCAGCAGGCACAGCTGGAGAAGCTGATGCGCCATGCGCTGTCGTTGGCGAGCCACGGGCCGATCACCGGCGGCAACCCCCAAGTCGGTTGTGTTCTTGTCGATGCTGCCGGCGAGATCGTGGCCGAAGGCTGGCACCGCGGTGCTGGCACTCCCCACGCCGAAGTGGATGCTCTCGCCAAGCTGAGCGCTTCTACACGCAACGGCAACGCTGCGGGCCTCACCGCCATCGTCACTCTCGAGCCCTGCAACCACCACGGCCGCACCGGTCCCTGCGCTCAAGCCCTCCTCGATGCTGGCGTGAGCCGCGTTGTGTATGCGGTGTCAGATCCTGGGCCGCATTCCGCTGGCGGTGCCGAACGGATCCGCAACGGTGGCGTCGAAGTGATCGCCGGTGTCGCCCAGGCCGAGGCCGAAGAGTTTCTGCACTCGTGGCTGACTGCTGCGCGGCTGCAGCGTCCGCATGTGACCGTGAAGTGGGCATCCACCCTCGACGGCCGTGCTGCGGCCGCCGACGGCACGAGCCAGTGGATCACCGGCACCGCCGCCCGCCAGCACGTGCACGAGCAACGGGCGCGCGCCGATGCAATCGTCGTGGGTACGGGCACAGTACTCGCCGATGACCCGAGCCTGACCGCGCGGGGCGACGCCGGCGAACTGCTCGAGTCGCAACCGCAGCCGGTGGTACTCGGTCGGCGCGAGATTCCGGCGGATGCACAGCTGCGCCAGCACCCCGCAAAACTGCGTCAATTTGACGGGCGCGACCTCAACGCCGGACTGAGCGAACTGTTTGAGGCGGGCATCCGTCGTGTCTTCGTTGAAGGTGGCCCGACTGTCGCGAGCGCTTTCATCGCTGCGGGGCTTGCGGATGAACTGCTCATCTACCTGGCCCCGAAACTGTTGGGCGGCCCCAAGGTGGCGCTCGGCGAGCTCGGGGTATCGACCATGGCTGAGGCGAAAGACCTCAGCATCACTGAACTTCGCCCGCTGGGCAATGACGTGCTGATTGTCGCCCGCCCGGCGGCAGAGACAGGAGCGTAACCATGTTTACCGGAATCATTGAGGAGCTCGGCGATGTCGTCGAATTTGCGGCGACCGATGATGGTGCGCGTCTGACAGTTCGCGCTCCGAATGCGGTGTCGGATGCCGGCCACGGTGACTCGATCAGCGTTAGCGGCGTGTGCCTCACCGTTGTCGATAAGGGCCCCGACTGGTTCACGGCTGACGTCATGGGCGTCACCCTCGACATGAGCACGCTTGGCTCGCTCGCTGCCGGCGCCCGCGTGAATATCGAGCGCGCCTTGCAGGTCGGCGATCGCCTCGGCGGCCACATCGTGCAGGGCCACATCGACGGAACGAGCACGGTACTGAGCGTCACCGATGAGGGTAGCTGGAGCATCCTGCGCTTCAGCCTTACCGAAGAGCTGGCCCCGCTGGTTGCCCGCAAGGGTTCGATCGCGGTGCACGGCGTCTCGCTCACGGTGAGTGCTGTGGGGCGCGACTGGTTTGAGGTCTCGCTGATTCCCGAAACTCTCACCGCAACAACGTTGGGAGCGCTCGCTGTGGGCGACTCCGTCAACATCGAAACAGACATCCTGGCGCGCCATGTGGCCCGGATGGCGGAGTTCACCGACGCTGATCAGCGTCACGAAAGGAGCGGGTCATGAGCCTCGCCACCATCCCCCAGGCCATTGAAGCGATCCGCGCTGGTCGCCCCGTCATCGTTGCTGACGATGAGGGCCGCGAGAACGAGGGCGATGTCATCATCTCCGCCGAGCTCGCCAGCCAAGAATGGATTGCTTGGATGGTCCGCCACTCCTCGGGCTTCATTTGCGCCCCGATGACCAACGAGATCGCTGACGCACTCGCGCTGCCACCGATGGTGTCGGTGAACGAAGACCCCCGCGGCACTGCCTATACCGTCTCCGTGGATGCCGCGAACCGTCTCAGCACCGGCATCAGTGCCTCTGACCGGGCTCACACCCTGCGAGTGCTGGCCGATCCGCTCTCGATGCCATCAAGCCTGCACCGCCCCGGCCACATCCTGCCGCTGCGCGCGGTCGATGGTGGCGTGCGTGAGCGCGACGGCCACACCGAAGCATCCGTCGACCTCATGAAGCTCGCCGGGTTGCGCCCCGTTGCGGCGATCTCGGAGATTGTGCTCGACTCAGGCGAGATGATGCGCCTGCCCGAGCTGATCGAATTCGGCGCCCGTGAGAATGTGCTCGTCATCACGATCCTAGAGCTCATGCGGTGGCTCGAAGAGAACCGTTGCGACACCATCCCGGCACCGATCGAACCGATCCCGGAGATGAGTCGCGTGCAGTTCGAAGTCGAGACGACGATCCCGACCGTGCATGGCTCCTTCACCGTTCGCGCCTACCGCGATAACTCGACGGGCGCCGACCACGTGGCTTTTATCGCGCCAGGAACACTCGAGCACACGGGCGATGGCCCCACTCTCGTGCGCGTGCACTCCGAGTGCCTCACGGGTGAAGCGTTCGGTTCGCTCAAGTGCGAGTGTGGCCCTCAACTCGATTCTGCGCTCGAGACTATCCAGCGTGATGGTGGCGCTGTGATCTACCTGCGCGGCCACGAAGGTCGCGGTATCGGACTCATCAACAAGCTGCGCGCCTACCGCCTGCAAGAAGATGGGCTCGACACTCTCGACGCGAACCTGGCCCTAGGCCTACCTGCTGATTCTCGCGATTATGGGGCCGCTGTCGGAATCCTCAAGGATCTCGGAATTTCGACGGTCAGCCTGCTCAGCAACAACCCCGAGAAGAAGCGTCAGCTCGAAGAGCGCGGCGTGATTGTCGGCGATCTCGTGCCGCTCGTTGTGGGCGTTGGCGCCAGCAACGAGGGTTACCTCGAAACGAAGCGTGACCGCATGGGTCACCAACTCCCCTCCACCGCCGTGCTCAATGAAGCACGACTCACCACGAAAGGCCTCTCATGAGTGGCGCAGGATCCCCCGAAATTGTTACCGACGCAACCGGCCTCAAGGTCACGATCATCGCCGGGCGGTGGCATGAGGTCATCACCAATGGGCTGCTTGCCGGCGCCCACCGCGCCCTCGCCGCAGCGAATGCCGAGGTGACCGAAGTGCGGGTTCCCGGCAGCTTCGAGCTGCCCGTCGCGAGCAAGGCAGCCCTGGATGCTGGGGCGGATGCCGTCGTTGCGCTCGGCGTCATCATCCGTGGTGGAACACCCCACTTTGAATACGTGTCGGATGCCGCCACCAGCGGTCTCACGCAAGTATCGATCCTGACCGGCAAGCCGGTGGGCTTTGGCGTGCTCACGCTCGACGACGAACAGCAGGGCCTCGATCGTGCTGGGCTAGAAGGCTCGAAAGAGGACAAGGGCGAAGAAGCCGCCAACGCCGCTATCGCGACCGCGGTGCTATTGAGGCAGCTTCGCGGGGAGTAACTGTCCGGGCCGGTCGGTTCCCCGCCCCTCACGCTTGCAACCCACTGAAATTGATGAAAGCTTTAGTACTCGATGGCTCGGTAGTCCGGGCGTACCTGCCGGATGCCTAGTTCTGCCGCAAAGTGCTAAGGGGATTCTTTGAAGAAGAGCGAGGCGTGGGGAATCAGTGGAATCGCAACTGGTGCGGTGTTCGTACTGGTCGCTGGCCTCCTCACGATTCAAGCGTCGGGGCTTGCGGCCGGCGCGCAGTATGCGCTCAACAATTCCCTTGCTTCGATTATTACTCCACGCGTTCCTTACCTAATGATGGGCGCCCTCGCGGTGCTGAGCGCCGCGGTTGTCTTTTCCCTTACCGTGGCCATGCGAAACCGTTCCGCTGTCTCGCGGATGGCATTCACGAGCGGTTTTAGCGCCGCGACACTGCTCCTCATCATTGCGTCTTTCGCCTTCGCTGCCACCGGCATGACGCCGGAAACCCCAATGATTGGCGTAGCGCCGGGATGGCAAGGCTGGCTGAATCGCGGAGGGAGCAGCTCCGCCGTTCATCTAGTACTTCTTCTGTCTGTTGGCTTGCTATGGCTGCACTCCAAAAGCCCCAAGCCCACACATCGTGACGCAACAGCGTCAATGCCGAGGCCCATTAACATCCCGCTGAGAAGTGCAGCCTGGGGCATCTACGGGATGCTGCTCGGAGTGGTGTTCGTCTTCATCATCGGCTTGCTCAGCGCTCAGGTTGTAGCCCGAAAGCTGGGCGCAATTCTCGATCTCAACAATATGGTGACGGCAGTTTCCTCATCCACCGTCCCATTCCTGCCGATGATTGCGATCGCTGTGCTGAGCACCATTGTGACGTTCTTACTGACCGTGGCGGCGAAAAACAGGCTCAGACGATTCCGGGTGGCATTAGTGGTGGGGTTTAGCTCCGCGACAATACTGCTGCTTTCTGTTTCGTTCCTACTTGGTCCGTTGAGGGGACCGAAGGTTGGCGCGTCGGTAGGGATCGAACCAGGGTGGGTCGGCTGGTTGGCGGAGGGCAGCATTAATTCCGCTGTGCCCGTGGTCTTGCTTATCGCGGTTGGATCGCTGTGGCTGTATTCGAGCTCCGCGAAGACCACTCCCGACCACTAGCCGCTTCACAGGGCTAAGGCTGAGCCGCACGTCCTCCGAAAGCTTCGCAACCGGGGATGACCCGGAAGCCAGACGCTAGGATCGACGCATGAAGGATCGCTCGTGACCGAACCAGTACAGCCGCCTCCTCGCCGCTTTCCGCGCCGCGTCTACGGCGTCGGCACTGAGCCGGATGCCCGCTTCAGCCTGGCAAACGAGCGCACGTTCTTGGCGTGGATCCGTACCGCCCTCGCGCTAATCGCTGCGGGTGTCGCGCTGGAGGCATTCGTGTTGCCGATCGCTCCCGGGTTCCGGCTCGGGGCATCCGTGCTGCTGATTCTGTTGGGCGTACTTGCCCCGATGCAGGCCTGGTTCGGCTGGATGAAGGCCGAGCAGTCGCTGCGCCTCGGGCGCCCACTTCCCTCCCCTAACCTTGCTGGCCCGATCGGCGGCGGCGTTGTCGTGGCCGGACTGCTGCTCGCGATCGGTATTCTCCTCCAGTGACGCGCGCCTTCGACCGCCCCTTCGATGCCGGCCTGCAAGCGGAACGCACCGCCCTCGCTTGGCAGCGCACCGTACTGTCGTTTGCCATTGCCGCGCTGGTCTCCGCGCGACTCCTTCTCAATACCGTCAGCATCGGCAGCTACGCCGTGGCAGCGCTCGGACTCATCATGACCGCCGTGCTGTTCTGGGTCGGGCATCGTAGATACCGCGCCGTGCATACGACGTTGGTTCAGGCATCCACCGACCGTGTTCGCCTCGCGAGTGCTGCGCCGCTCTTTCTCTGGGCGCTAGCCGTGTTCGTGCTCGCCGTCGTCGGTGCGGTGTTCGCCGCGCTCGGGATCGTCGCGACGCTAGAGCCTTAGCCACGTCGGCGCTCGGCGCGAGCAGCCGTGCCTCCCGCCAGCGACCTCTGTTCACCACCCAACGGCGTAGCAACATCCGCACAGATACACCGGATGTTGTACGCAGCGCCCAGACAGAAGGCTTAGTGTTTTAGAGGCTGATTGCTGATGCCGATGTCGCTGAACACTCGCGGCACCTTCGCCCTACATTTTTGGGACAACGAGAAACTTCATGAGCTCGACTTCACACACCTCTGCACCTCGCCGCGGACGTTCTGGATCACGCGACAACCCCGACGACGGCCCCCGCGCCAAGTTCAGCGAACTGTTCCCGTACCTGCTGGAGCACCGCAAAGTTCTGATCTTCGTGATCATCCTCAGCATCCTTGGCGCCGGCGCTTCGCTTGCCCAACCGCTGCTCGTCAGCCAGGTCATCACGATCGTTGAGGCCGGCAAATCGCTCGGGACTCTCGTGTGGCTGCTCATCGGCCTCGTGGTCATCTCGGGCCTCATCAGCGGCTACCAGCACTACCTTCTGCAGCGCACCGGCGAAGGTGTCGTGCTCTCGAGCCGTCGTCGCCTCGTGAGCCGGATGCTCAACCTCCCCATCTCAGAATTTGACCGTCGCCGCACCGGTGACCTCGTCTCCCGCGTGGGCAGCGACACGACTCTGCTGCGCGCGGTGCTGACACAAGGACTCGTCGAAGCCATCGGTGGCTCTATTACCTTCATCGGCGCGCTCATCGCGATGCTCATCATCGACCCCGTGCTGCTCGGCCTCACGGTGCTCGTGATCGCCATCGCCGTGGTCACCGTCACGACGCTCTCGAAGCGCATCCGTGTGGCCAGCCAGCGCGCTCAGCGCAAGGTCGGCGATCTGGCCGCAGCCGTGGAACGTGCGATCTCCGCCGTGCGTACGCTGCGCGCATCCAACGCCACCGAGCGTGAAATTGAGGCCGTGAACGAAGACGCTCTCGGTGCCTGGAAGATGGGCATCAGCGTCGCCAAGATCTCGGCACTCGTTGTTCCGATTGCCGGAATCGCCCTGCAGGTATCGTTCCTCGTCGTGCTCGGCGTCGGTGGCTACCGCGTTGCCAGTGGCGCCATCGAGATCGCTGACCTTGTCGCGTTCATCCTCTTCCTGTTCCTCATGATCATGCCGCTCGGGCAAGCCTTCGGCGCGGTCACTGCGGTCAATCAGGCACTCGGTGCGCTCGGCCGCATCCAAGAAATCATCAAACTGCCCAGCGAGCTCGAATCTGACACTGACGTGGTTGCTGTCGCCAGCATCGAATCGGATGCCGCCATCACGTTCGACAACGTCGAATTCTCGTACCCCCGCGATTCGGTGCTCGTTCAAGCCGAAACGGAACTGGCCTCGCTCAAGCACGGCGGCACCGAAGCTGCCGCCGACGAGATCGACCTCACGGTTCTGCGCGGAGTCAGCTTCGCTGTGAAGCGCGGCGAACGCACCGCTATCGTGGGCCCCTCGGGCGCCGGCAAGAGCACCATCCTCGCCCTCGTCGAGCGCTTCTATGATCCAACGGGCGGTGTTGTTCGCCTCGGTGGCGACGACCTCCGCGGCCTCAACCGTGAAGAGCTGCGCGCGCAGATCGGCTACGTCGAGCAAGATGCGCCCGTGCTCGCCGGCACCATCCGCCAAAATCTTCTCATCGGTGCGCCCAACGCGACCGACGAAGAATGCGTCAACGTCATCGCGGCGGTGAACCTCACCGGTGTGCTCGAACGCAACCCTGCTGGTTTGGATGCCGCTGTCGGCGAAGACGGCGTGATGCTTTCCGGTGGTGAGCGTCAGCGTCTCGCGATCGCCCGCACGCTGCTCGCGGCTCCCCCGATTCTGCTGCTCGACGAGTCGACCTCCAGCTTGGACGGCCTCAACGAGCAAATGCTCCGCGAAGCCATTGACGCTGTTGCCGAGAACCGCACGCTCATCGTGATCGCGCACCGCCTCTCGACCGTCGTCGACTCCGACCAGATCGTCGTGCTCGACAAGGGCAAGGTCGTGGGCGTCGGAACCCACTCCGAGCTCGTGAAGTCGACCCCGCTCTACAAGGACCTCGCTAAGCACCAGCTGCTCGTTTAGCGGTTCGCGGGTGCGCTGCTTCGGCGGTGCACCCGCCCGCTAGCACGCGGCCCGCTCAGCTGTGGAGGCACGCGGCGGCTGCTGCGCGCTGCTGTCGCGGCGCTACTGCCGCGGCTACTCGACCGCGAGCGCGAACATCGCGACCGCGGCGGTCGCCGCAACGTTGAGCGAGTCGATGCCGTGACGCATCGGAATCTGCACGATCGTGTCAGCGGCAGCGATAGCCTCGCAGGTGAGACCGTGGCCCTCGGTGCCGAGCACGAGCGCAACCTTCGCGGGAGCATCCGCCGCATAGTCACGCAGCGACACCGCACCGTCTTCGAGCGCTAACGCCGCAATCTGAAATCCGGATGCCGTGAGCAGCGTACGAATGTCAGTCCAGTTGCCGATGCGGGTCCACGGCACCTGCAGCACGGTCCCCATTGAGACACGGATTGCGCGCCGGTAGAACGGGTCGGAGCACTGCTCGGTGACGAGCACCGCATCCGCCCCGATGCCGGCGACCGAGCGGAAGATCGCGCCGACGTTGGTGGGATCAACGACGTTTTCGAGAATGACGATGCGGCGAGCATCCGTCAGCAAAGCCTCGGGAGTCGGCAGGGGCGGGCGATGCATCGACGCGATCACTCCGCGGTGCAGCACGTAGCCTGTCAGTTCGGCGAGCAGCGATCCACCGCCCGTGAAGACCGGTACGTCGTCGCCGACAAGCTCAACGATCTCTTCTACGGAAGTGTCGAGGGCAAGCACTGAGCGCACGCGATGGCCAGAGCGGAGCGCCCGCTGCAACACGAGCGACGACTCAGCGAGGTAGAGGCCGTGTTCAGTTCCTCTCGCCTTGCGCAGAGCAACGTCGGTCTGGTGCGAATAGTCAGCAAGCCGCGGATCGCTGAGCTCGGTGACGGCAATAATCGGCACTCTAGATGACCCGAGCGGTGCGAATGAGAATAACGGTGCTGCCATCGGCACGCTGACCACTGGCCGCTTCATAGCCGGGCCCGGTAAGGGAATCGACACCTTCGTAGAGCACCAAATTGTCGAGCCTGAGCGCATCCGCTTCCGACGCCCACGAGAGTGCTGGAGACACCCGATAGTCACCATTGAGTAGTGGATCCACCTCGCCAGCGCTCAAGACAACGGTTGCGGAAAGCAGCCCGGTGCCATCCACCCGCTCATACTCGGCGGCGTCAATCGTTGCCGTCGACGGCAGATCGATTCCCGAGAACGAGGAAATCTGTTCAATAGTGAGGTCGCTGCATGGTCCGGCTGAGGCATCGCACATCCCTGCGCGGTCAGGCCAGATTGCGGTAAGAACCGCAGCGCCGCCGGCGACCGAGAGTCCGATGAGAAGCCCAAGACCGATGAGAACAGCAAGTAACCGCAGCCCCAAATTCTTGCTCGGAGGCAGCACCTCCGATTCGGCGATGAAGCCAGGAAGGGTCAGCTCTTCGGCGTCACTCATCATCGGACACAAGCGTGATGCCCGCCTCACTCATCGTCTCAAGAGCAGCAGCGCTCGACTCCGGCGCAACTCCCGCAATCAGATCAGTGAGCACTCGGACCTCACGGCCCGTGGCTGCGGCATCCAGCGCTGAGGCGAGCACGCAATAGTCAGTCGCAATTCCCGCAACATCAATTCTGTCGATTTCTAGGCGATCGAGCAGGGCAGGCACAGGCTCACCGTCGTCCGTAACGCCCTCGAAGATTGAGTACGCAGGCACGCCCTGCCCCTTGCGCACATGAACAGTAATCTGCCCGGTGTTGATCGCCGGATGATACTCGGCACCGGTAGTGCCAGCGACACAGTGAACAGGCCAGGTGTCGACGAAGTTGGGTTCGGCGTCGGTCGCAAAATGGCCACCGTTGTCATTATTCGCATCGTGCCAGTCGCGGGAAGCAACCACCACGGCGTAGTGCTGCGCATGTGCCCACAGATACGTGGTGATATCGGCCGCGACGGCAGCACCACCCGCAACGCCGAGGGCCCCGCCCTCAGTGAAGTCGTTTTGAACGTCAATAATGAACAGTGCGGCAACCACACTTCAAGTCTAGGTTGCTCTCGCTAGTAGTTGGAGAGATTGTTTCCACACGCGTAAACCCCGGCGACGAGATTGTCGAGCGCAGTGCGAGCGTCGCTCGAGATGCCCTCGCCGATCGCATAAAACGCGAACGCCAACTCAGTGCCGTCTGCAGCATTCACGACACCGCCGAGCGAATGTTCTTGATTAGTCCAACCTGACTTCGCTACAACCTGACCGGATGCCGCAGCAGAATCCCCCACAAAGCGGTTGTACAGGTCACCGCTCTCACCGCCAACCGGCAGCATCGCGAAGACGGCGGCAATCGCCCCATTCCCCGAGGCGCCCTCAGACATGAACTGCGTGACAAATACCGGCGGTACCTGATTCTTGGGGCTGAGACCCGAGCCGTCGGCGATGGTGATCGTCGAGGTGTCTTCGAGTCCAGCATCTGTCAGAGCGCTAGAGAGCGCCTGGGTGAGGGAGGATGCCGACCCGTTGAGATTGAGCTTCTTGGAGACAAGTCGTGCCAAAGACTCTGCGAGGGAGTCATCGCCGCTGAGCAGCATTTGTTCCACAAGAATGCTCACCGGCTGCGATTTCACTTCAGCAAGAACAGTGCTGCCAACGGCGGCACCCTTGGTGAAGGAGACAGCGGGAAGTCCGGCGGCCTGCGCGAACGCTTCGCCGGCAGACTGTACGGGGTCAGTGCCGCGCGGACTGATCGCAATTGTGGGATCGGCCCGATCGCCATTCACCATGAGAGCGGTCACCGCGGAATGATATCCGCCTGTGCGCTCCCGCTCCGGCCAGTCTGCGTTCCACGCGTCGCTGGAGTTCCACAGCGTGGAATCGAGCACGATCTGCGTGATGGGTGTCGCCGGGTGAAGCTCGTCATAACGTGTCATAGCCTGCGAGGCCAGATCGGAAATTTGAGGGGCATCGCGGTAGAACGACGCGTTCGTCGTCGCGAGTGTCGGATCTCCGCCACCCACCAAAACAATGGTTCCCGGTGTCGAGCCGTCGATCACTTTCGTACTGATCCGAGTGTCAGGGCCGAGTGCTTGCAGGGCGGCAGCGCCCGTAAATGCGGTCACAATGTGCGCGGGGATTGCCGCTTCTTTTCCTGAGCGACTCCACAGCGCCTCACCCGTTGCGGCATCCGTAACTATGCCAACCAGGCTGGGAAAAGTTGCTACTGTCGCAAAGTTTTCTACTGAACAAGTGCGCACCGTAGTTCCCGCGGGTGTAACATCCGGTTGGCTCCGCTGCTCAGCAGTGACTTCGTCTGGGGTGACATCATCTGCCGAGTTGGCGGAGCCAACCGAAATTCCGGCGAATACTGCTCCAACTCCAAGCAGTACAAAAACTAGTGCCGCGACCGTCACCGTGAATGCGGTGGGGTGTTTGGCGAACAACGCCCGGATTCCTCCTGGCGCCTTCGGCTCACTGCTAGCTGATTCAGTCACCCGGTTATAGTACCCGGATGCCCGAATCAGCTTGTGCGAGTGGGCCTAGCACCACGTCCATCGTGCTGCGGCGCGGGTGAAGCTGTATGGTTCATCGATTCCACCGTGCGTCATAGCGAAAGCGATACAAGCGCCTGCGGTGCTGGCACCCGGGCGGTAAAGCGATGCCCGGTGCGAGCTGGATGCCCACCACTTGGATGCCACCGTCGCTCCGCTGTTTCCTGAACCTCCTGCGAGGTTTCCGTCACAACCGCGCGAAGGAACACCATCGGCACGTGTGCTTCCCATGTGACCCCAAGCGTCGAGCGGGTTCGAGCTTGGCGACTCCGCCATCCAGAAGAGACGCTCTTCCATGCAGGAGTCGTAGCGGAACTTCGACAGCGCGATTGGCTGCAAGCAGTTAGCGACGCGGATCGAGTTATAGGTGTAGGCGAAGGATGCAAGGTCGCCCGATGTAGTGCCGGGTACACCCTGCGATGAGCTGCGGCTTGGTGCACCAGGTACGCCACCACCAACGTTACCGGGACAAGACTGGCCGGCTGCGGCATACACTGCACGAATTTGAGCGATGGATGCGCTGCCTCCGATTGCCGCTGCAACGACGATTGGCTTCGGCTTGGGCACTGCCTTCTGCGCGAGGTGCTCAGAGTCGACGGTGAGCGCTTTGGCTTCTGATTTAAGCTCTGCCGCCAATGATGCTTCAGTGACACGTTCAACGCTGGCGATCGCAATCGCGGTCGTCGATTGTTCGATCGGACCAGTTGCGGTCGATGCGAACAACGGTGAGCGTGCTGCCGCGTTTGCGGTTGCGCTGTCAGTGAGACCCGGTCCGCCTCCCCCGACGAATGGAACTACCCCAACAAGTACGACAGTAAATGCCGCCGTTAACCACGGAACTCTCCCCATGAAAATCGTCCCCCAGACGAATGATTGGACGCAGTTCCCCCTGCGTCCTAGGCCCAAAACTAGGCGTGAAGTTCCCGATTTGCAAGGAAAAAACCCCGGAAACATGCGGAAATACCCGTTAATGGGGGGTCTGGGTGACGCTTCTATCCTCCCTTTGGGGGACAGGTCCGTGGCCCAAATTCAGCATGAGGAGCTTGACTGCGAGTTGACCCAAATCGGGCCGAGTCCACGACTTTGCTCGAGCGTGAAGAGCGGGCTTTCGCTATTTAGGTCGCCTTAGTTGAGCGTCCACAACCGCATCGTGAACTTTGCGGATCATGATTCAGACGGCCCGTCTGCACGCAAGTGTCGCCAGAGTTCCCGCTGAGCCATGAGGGCCAATTCTCGCAACAGCGGCTCATTCAGGTCGCCGTCGTGGCTCCGGGCTCGTGTGTCTATGACGCAGAGAGCCCCAATCCGGACGCCGGAGGGCGCCTCTATCGGAAATCCTGCATAGAAGCGGATCTGGGGGCCGGAAGTTACCAGCGGATTATCGCGAAAACGCGCATCCGCAAGCGTGTCAGGGATGACGAAGATGTCGCCGAACTGGATAGTGGTTTCGCAGAGCGAAACGTTGCGTGGCACTTCCCCCAGCTCAGGGCCGGATTGGGCAAGATTCCATTGAGAGTCTGGGCCGAGGACGGTAATGAGAGCCGTTTGGGCCTGAAACGCGCTTTTCGCTAGCGTGGCAATGCGATTAAGGCTGAGAGTGAGGTCATTGTCGTGAGGAGCAGCGGAGAGAAGGTCGACAGCGAGCTGGCGAGCACTTTCCTCCCCCGAAATCGGAGTGCCGGTATCACGGGTGTCGCGCGGAGCACCACCAAGATGGTCGACGATCTCGGGGGCGAGCTGTGATGCCCAACGCGCGTACTCCTGCCCTGTCCGATATCGGTCGTCATTTAGGGGAGAATCCTGAGCGGAAGGAGGCTGCAGCGGCAGGTACACGGCACGTGGTTCGAGCGATGTCAGATCCACAGTCGCCTGGTTGAGAAGGCGCGCATGAGCATCAGCTATCGCGCTAACCCTGGCGCTAAAGAGGGGGATGGACTCGATGGGCTGAATGCCCACAACAAAAAGTGGCGAATCCATCGGGAAACTGGCCACAAATCCATCCATCATTTCGCGTATCCGGCTTCTCCACTGCCTCGGCGGCGTAAGAGTCAGAGCGTCGTTGACCCCGACCGTGACAATCACAGCGTCGTAGCGATGGGAGGGAACGGATGTTATCGCGTCGAGAGCGCTGGCAGCATCCATGCTCGGATCGGCGATGACATCTACCGTGAAGCCGAAACCGGTCAGATTCGATAAGGCCCGGGCGAGGGCACCGGGCAGGGCGAGTTCGTGACTGGTGACCCCCCAACCAACTGCTGGTCCAGATCCCACCAGGAGCAACCTCTGGCTGTTCGCGCCCCGTGCGTGCCCGCTGGGATGGTCAGTGGGGCTCGGAAGATCCCGAGCACGTCTCTCTCCGGCTGCGACGCCCGCGCGCAGAACGAATGAGGAAAGCCAGCTTCGTACGGCGCTCCTTGGCGACGTGGTAGCAACCGGCGCAACCGTCCTGTCGCGATCCAAGACTTCGATAGCAGCCTCAGCGGCGCCGGTACACGCAACGGATTTAGCAGTGGGGACGTTCTTGCGCATGACAAATAAAGTTTCAGTTCAATAACCCGGCCAACCTTTGTGAGGTCCCGTGGCGTAGCATCGCCGGTTCACACCGGGTATGCCGTTTAGATGGATGCGAACGCGGTCAGCTCTGTAGAGTCGCGCCGCAATCGCATGTCGTTGGTTAATCTAATCCTAAGCAGACCTGCTGGCGATTTCATCCACACGGGTAGCCCCAGTTGGGGACGGGACCACAACCCAAGGGCATTGCTCGACTATCGACGATTGCGAGAAGACTGAGCCCGGCGCAATTCGCGCTCGGCATCGGCTGCCGCGGCCTCTTCTGGGGTCGGGGCTGTTCCCCCGAGCTGGCGTGGCTGCCACCACTGCCCGGTTCCCTCAAGCGGATAGTTCTGTTGCGCCTTTTCAAGGAGACGTTCCATAGTTGCCTTGAGTTGCGCGGTTGCGGCATTCGCGTCATCCGCAACCGACACCATGATGGGCTCACCGACGACCATCATGATGGGAACACCGATTCGCTCGCGCAGTGTGATCTTGCGGTTTTTGGTCATGAGGCGTTGCCCGCCCCACACCGCGAGCGGAATGAGGGGCACTCCAGCTTCAGCGGCCAATCGCACCGCGCCAGTCTTAAAATCACGAATCGTGAATGACGCGCTCACCCCGGCTTCGGGAAAGACTCCAATCAATTCGCCAGACTTCAGTGCTGACACGGCCGCGGCATATGCGCTAGCTCCCGCCTTCATATCGACCGGGATGTGCTTCATGTTGCGCATGAATGACCCGACCACCCGTTTGTCGAAGACACTCTTCTTCGCCATGAAGCGGATGCGGCGGCGGTTATGCAACCAGGTCGCCCACTCGACGAGAGCAAATTCCAAATACCCAAAGTGGGTCATCGCTATGACGGCACCGCCCGTATCGGGCATATTCTCCGCACCGATAACGGTACGACGCACCCGGAGGGCACCAAACATTGCGCGACCAGCGCCAATCGCTGCGGTATAGATCGGCTCATTTCGGTACTTCATAACCCGAGTTTAAGAGACGGGCATGGGAGCTTGCCTGACAAGCCTTGAAATCGGCGAACTGGCGACGTAGCTGCACTCTGGTGGAGCCGCCTGTCAGAATCGAACTGACGACCTTCTCATTACGAGTGAGATGCTCTACCAACTGAGCTAAGGCGGCCGGCCGCATTTTCATGAGGCACAGCAAGATAGCTTAGCCGAAGATTCGGGGCTCCAAAGCCGTCACCGTGAAGTCAGCGCTTGGCGCCACAGTTGGGGTCGGTATTGGGCACCGTTCCGCGCACGAAGTAGTTGTCGACAGCATCATCCACACAGGCAACTCCGCCGTTGTAGGCGGTGTGCCCTTCTCCGTTGTAGGTGATGAGTTGAGCGCTCTGAAGCTGCTTACTCAAGGCGACCCCCCACTCGTACGGTGTCGCTGGGTCACCGGTTGTCGAAATGATGAGGACCGGTGGTGCCCCGGCACCTGTCAGCTCAGTGATACCAGGGCCGATGTACTTATAGGGCCAATTCAGGCACGTGAGGTCTGCGGTCGGGGGGAAGTCCCGATACGTGGTTGGCGATGCCGCCTGCATCAATTTCTGTTGTTCGACTAACACGGCAGGGTCAGTCTCGACCGGGTAGTCAACACAGTAAATCGCGATAAAAGCTTCAAGCGAGTTGTCGGTGTAGGTGCCATCGCTAGCGCGGCTGTAGTAGAAATCGGCCAAGAAGAATGCGGTATCCGTTCCGCCTCGAGCAGCCTCTGAGAAGAGATCGTTAAGAAACGGCCACGAATCTTGAGAATAGAGTGCAGTACTCATCGCAATATCGATGACACCGGCATCCATCATGCGGCCATCGGGGGCAGCAACCGGTTGAGCGTCATAGCGGTCATAAAGTTCGCGGATGGTCGCGAGTGCGGCATCCACGCCCGCTGTGAAAGGACAATCGTCAAACGACGTGGGGCAGGCTGCCAAATAGTTTTCGAGCGCCCGCTGGAATCCCGCCGTTTGCACGAGCCCCACCTCGAACACCGAGATTGACGAGTCTGTTGCACCGTCGAGCACAATGCGCCCAGCGTTCTGGGGAAAGTTTTCTAGATAGTACGAACCGATATCGCTGCCATAGGAATAACCCAAGTACTGCAGCTTCTCGTCGCCAACAATCGCCCGCAACATGTCGAGATCGTGCACCGTGCTCTGGGTGTCGATGAACTGCAGGATCGGACCGGTGTTGTTAAAGCACGCTTGACCAAAGCTGATCGCCGCTTCTTCACTCTCAGCAAGCCACGCATCGCTGCCGACCTCGGCATCCGGGATCCCGTAAACGAAATCATCGAGTCCATCGTCGTCGAGACACGTCACCGGAGTCGAGCGGCCAACCCCGCGAGGATCCCATCCGATAACATCGTAATTTTCGCGAAGCGTCGAACTCACCGCAAAATCGACATCATCATGAATGAGATCAAAACCTGAAGCCCCAGGCCCACCAGGATTCACAAACAGCGACCCCAAGCTTTCGCCGGTCGCCTCATGTCGAGCAAGCGCCAGAGTGATGTCTGTTTCGGGCGAGGGATTAGCCCAATCCATTGGCGCTGTCGCCGTCGCGCACTGAGCGCCGTCATCACAGTCAACCCACGTGAGTACTTGCTCGTAGTACGGGGCAAGTTCCGCGGAAACCGTTTCGCCGGTTGGTTCCGAACGTTCGCCGACGAGCAAGTCGAGGATATTCACACAGCCACTCAGCAGCACCGTCACTGCCGCGGCAGTCGCCACAAGGCTGAACCTGCGGGCGCGGACAGAGGAACTAGCACGGGTGAACTTCACGGCCCTGAGCCTAGCGGTTAGCAGTTGGGGTCGGCGGCCGGAACCACGCCCTTCAACAGAAAGTCTTCCACGGTGGAATTCACGCAGTCGTTCGACTTGTTGTATGCTGTGTGGCCCTCACCGTTGTAGGTAATGAGGTGCCCGCTCTCAAGATTGGCGGCAACAGTCTCCGCCCACGCATACGGAGTTGCGGGATCGTTTGTCGTACCGATCACCAACATGTCGGCCGCTCCAGGAGCCGCAATCGCCACCCGCTCGCGCTTCGCCTCCACCGGCCAATTAGCGCACCCCGGATCTCCGTAAGACATCTGCGGCCCAAAGATCGGAGCAGCGACAGCTAAGGCAGCAGCCTGTTCGCGCATGCGGGCAGAATCGGCGGGCTCGCGGGCATCCAAACAATTGATTGCAACGAACGCTTCCGTCTGATTCTCCGCATAGCTGCCATCTGCGCCACGACCGTTGTAGCTGTCGGCGAGATCGAACGCAATGCTCGCATCGCCCTCCATCACGGTGGTGAAAAGTTGGCGCAAATACGCCCAATTGCCCTGGCTATAGAGCGGCAAAATGATCGCGGTAAACATCGTCGCACTGCCCAGCTGGCGACCATCAGCATTCGCAAGTGGACTCTGATCGAGGCGATCTAGCAGAGTGCGAATCGATGCCCGCGACTGCTCAGTCGATCCGGTGAAAGGACAATCGTTGGCGCCAGCACAATCCTCCAAGAACGCATCAAGTGCACCCTCAAAGCCTTGAGCTTGAGCCTTCGTTGCCTCAAATTCGGATGCCGCGGGGTCAACCGCACCGTCAAGAACGAGTCTCCCCGTCTTCTCCGGGAACAACTCCGCGTAGACCTGTCCAAGCAACGTTCCGTAGGAGTAGCCCAAATAGTTCAGCGTGGTGTCACCAAGCGCGGCCCGAAGCATGTCGAGATCGCGGGCAGCACTCAGAGTGTCGACAAACCCCAGAAGAGGCCCCGTCTCCTCAAGGCAGCGCTCCGCAAACTGAGCAGATGCCTCCGTGGAAGCCGCAAGCCACTCGTCGCTGCCCTTCTCCCCCGGTGTAATCCCGTAGATGTACTCGTCGAGCTCCGCCGGCTCTGAGTAGCACGACACCGGCGTCGAACGGTTCACCCCACGAGGATCAAAACCAACCACATCGAACTGTGACTGGAGCGCCTCACTCGTGGCGTAATCCACACTGTCGGCGATGAAATCAAACCCAGAGCCACCAGGACCACCAGGATTCACCAACAACGAACCGATGCGGTCATTGCCGCGCGCTGTCTGACGAACTAGCGCCAACTCGATTTTTTCGCCCTCGGGGTTCTCCCAATCCACCGGCGCAATCGCCGTGGCACACTGCAGCGCATCACCACAGTTCGCCCATTCCAACACCTGCTGGTAGTAGGGCTCAAGTCCCGGAGTCACTGGCTCGTCGGTCGGTGTTGACGTCATGTTTGATGCCGGCGGCATGAACCACGAGACGCAACCGCTCAGCAAGAGCGAGACAGCAATCGCAGCGGCAGTGACGCCGAAGATGCGCCTCATGCGCCGCGACCGGAAACAGCGACCTTCACGAGCATTGCCTCGAGCGCGAGCGCTGGCGCGACATTGCTCTCGATCCGGCGGCGCGCTTCAGCGATACCATCCATGATCGCAAGGGTCGCTACGGGCGTGGTTCTGGCAGCGACCGCGTTGATGTTGTTGAGGATGCTGAGGTTGATGAGTTCGCCAGGAGCGCCGATCTGGGTCAGCAGAATGTCGCGATACAGCGAAAGCAGGTCAACCATGATGCGGTCGATGCCATCACGCAGTCCACGGGTAGCTCGACGCTTCTGGTCCTCTTCCATCGTTTTCAGTTGAGCGCGCAGCGCTGGCGGGATAGTTCCGCCGGGGGCGACACCGAGCGAGCGAAGCGCTGACTCACGTTCCTGGGCATCCCGCTCTTCGGTGAGCGCTGTGGCATCCGCCTTCGATAGGTCAAGCAAAGTCGTGGCAGCAATCACAGCATTGGACACCGAACGGATGTCGAGAACGGTGGTGAGGGTGCGTTCGCGTCGTTCGCGGGCCTCCGAATTGGTGGCAAGACGGTGTGCCATGCCGATGTGGCTTTGAGCTTCACGCGCGGCACGCAAGGCGATGTCGGGGGCAACACCATCGCGGTCTTGCAGCAGTTGCGCGACATCGTCAATTGCGGGGGTGCGAAGGCGAACGCTGCGCACGCGTGAGCGGATGGTGGGGATGAGGTCTGCTTCGCTTGGAGCACACAGAATCCAGACGGTGCGCGGCGGCGGCTCTTCTAACGCTTTGAGCAGCACGTTGGAGGTGCGCTCAGCCATGCGGTCGGCATCTTCGATAATCATCACGCGGTAGTGGCCAACCGAGGGCGAAAATTGCGATGACGAGACGAGTTTGCGCACTTCGTCAATCGAGATGATGACGCGTTCGGTGCTGAGGACTCCCAAATCGGGGTGAGTGCGGGCCAGGACCTGCTTGTACACAGATTCTTCGGTCTCGTCGCCGCGGGTGCCGAGTAGTGCGGCAGCAAACGCGTAGGCAATGTTTGACCGGCCGGAACCGGGCGGCCCCGTGATCAGCCACGAGTGAGTCATTGACGATTCGTCTGTGCTTCCCAAAGCCGACGATGATGCTGCCGCCGACAGAACGGCGATCGCCTCAGTTTGACCTGTTAGGCCCTCCCACAACGACATGCGCTCAGTCTAAGCGGGTTGTGGCAGGTGATTCTGGATGCGCTCACGGATTGTGGCGGCGATCTCATTCAGGTCGCGTGCGGCATCCACGACAAGGATGCGATCGGGCTCCTGAGCAGCCCGAGTGAGGAAGGCGTCACGCACGCGGGTATGGAAATCTTGTTTCTCAGCTTCGAGCCGGTCATAGCGGGTGCGGGCACTATCGAGGCGCTTGCGGCCGTCGGTCGGGTCGACGTCGAGCAGCACAGTCACATCGGGCAGTAGCCCCTGCGTTGCCCACAGCGACAGCTCGCGTACTTCGTCAGCGCCGAGCACTCGCCCGGCACCTTGGTAGGCCTCAGATGAGTCGATGTAGCGATCCTGAACCACAATTTCGCCGCGTTCGAGCGCCGGGCGAACCACCGTCGCGATGTGATGCGCACGGTCGGCGGCATAGATCAGTGCCTCAGCGCGCGGATTCATCTCGCCGCGGCGGTGCAAGACAATTTCGCGCAGCTCAAGCCCTAGGTCGGTTCCGCCGGGTTCGCGGGTGACGACTACAGTGTGACCGGCAGCGGTAAGCCACTCAACGAGAAGTTTCGATTGTGTGGTTTTACCCGCACCATCTCCGCCCTCGAGGGTAATGAAGAGTCCGGGCACGCTACTTGATTTCGTCAGCCGACGATGCGGCAGCTTTCACGGCTGCCGGCTTCTTGGCCGCCGGTTTCTTTGCCGCAGCGGTGGTCTTTGCCGCAGTCGTTTTTGCGGTGGCCGACTTGGCTGCAGGCTTCTTGGCCGCTGGCTTCTTGGCTGCGGGCTTCTTGGCTGCGGGCTTTTTCGCGGCAGGCTTCTTTGCTGCCGTCTTGCGCTTGACTGGCCCCTTGGCACGCTTGTCGGCGAGCAATTGCACGGCGCGCTCAAAGTCGACGTCTTCGACAGTTTCGCCGCGAGGGATCGTGGCGTTAGTCGTGCCGTCGGTTACGTAAGCACCGAAGCGGCCATCCTTAATCTTGATCGGCTTTTCGCTGACAGGGTCGGCATCGAACTCTTTGAGGGCACTGGATGCTGCGCGGTTTCCGTATTTGGGCTGCGCGTAAAGTTCAACAGCCCCGGCTACGTCGATCTCGAAGATGAGGTCTTCGCTGGTGAGTGATCGAGTCTCTACGCCCTTCTTGAGGTAGGGGCCGTAGCGTCCGTTTTGGGCGGTAATTTCCACACCGGTTTCGGGGTCAACACCAACAACGCGGGGCAGGCTAAGCAGTTTGAGCGCAGTATCGAGGTCGATTGCGTCGAGTTCCATCGTTTTGAAGATGGATGCAGTGCGCGGCTTTACGACGGCGACCTTTTTAGGCTTCTTAGCCTTTTTTACTTCGCCAGTCTTGGGGTCAATCTCTTCGACTGGCTCAGGAACGGGCTCAGGTTCTGGTTCGAGCTCTGTGACGTAGGGGCCGAAGCGTCCATCCTTGGCGACAATCTCTTTGCCGTTTTCGGGGTTCACGCCGATAACGCGGTCGCCGACAACGGGGGCCTCGATAAGTTCGACGGCTTTAGCGAGGGTGAGTTCGTCTGGCGCAAGTGCTTCGGGAATGTTGACGCGGCGCGGTTTCTCGGGGTCGTCACTGGGGGTCTCCAGGTACGGGCCGTACTTTCCGATGCGCAGGGTCACTTCATCCGACAGCTTCATCGAGTTAATTTCCTTGGCATCAATTTCGCCGAGGTTGTCGATAACAGTGCGAAGGCCGCGGTACTTGTCGTCGCCGAAGTAGAACGACTTGAGCCATTCGACCCGGTTCTGGCTGCCACCGGCGATGCGGTCGAGGTCATCTTCCATGCCAGCGGTGAAGTCGTATTGCACCAAGTCGCCGAAATATTCTTCGAGCAAACGGATGACCGAGAAGGCGATCCAGTTGGGCACAAGTGCTTGGCCACGCGGGGTTATGTAGCCCCGGTCGATGATCGTGGAGATGATCGACGCGTAGGTTGATGGGCGACCGATACCGAGCTCTTCAAGCTTCTTGACGAGGCTTGCCTCGGTGTAGCGAGGCGGCGGGCTGGTCTCGTGGCCTTTGGCTTCGACCTCGAGCAGCGTGAGCGTCTGACCTTCTTTGAGCGGAGGCAGCTTTGCTTCTTTTGGCTCGGCGGTGGCGTTGCGCTCTTCGTCTTGGCCTTCTTCGTAGGCCTGCATGAAGCCGCGGAAGGTGATGATGGTTCCGCTTGCCGAGAATTCGGCGACGGGCGCTTCACCGGCAGTGATGGTGATGGATGCCGTTGAGCCTTTGGCATCGGCCATCTGTGAGGCGACGGTGCGCTTCCAGATCAGTTCATAGAGTTTGAAGTCGTTGCCGCGCAGCGTTGACTGCAATTCGCTTGGGGTGCGGAAAGTGTCACCGGAAGGGCGGATTGCTTCGTGGGCTTCTTGAGCGTTCTTGCTTTTGCTGGCGTAGACGCGGGGCTTGTCTGGCACGGCGTCAGCACCGTAGAGCGCGACGGCTTGAGTGCGCGCGGCGGTGATGGCCTGTTGCGACAGCGACGAAGAGTCGGTTCGCATATAGGTGATGTAACCATTTTCGTAGAGCGACTGCGCGACGCTCATGGTTTGGCGTGCGGAGTAGCGCAGCTTGCGGCCGGCCTCCTGCTGCAGCGTCGATGTGGTGAATGGTGCTGCGGGGCGACGCGTGTATGGCTTGGTCTCAACCGTCTTCACGGTGATGGTGGTGCTGGGCATCCGTAGTGCGTCTGCGAGGGTTTGGGCAGCTTTCTCGTCGAGCGCTACAGCGTCGCCCTTGAGGTTTCCGCGGTCGTCGAAGTCGCGGCCGGCGGCTACACGCTTGCCGTCGAGGCGAACAAGCTTTGATTCGAAGCCGTTGGTTTCGCTATCTGGCGAGAGCTGAGCGATGAGGTCCCAGTAGTTGGCGGTGATGAAGGCGAGGCGTTCACGTTCGCGCTCAACAACGAGGCGGGTGGCGGCTGACTGGACGCGGCCGGCGGAGAGGCCGGGGCCGACTTTGCGCCAGAGCACTGGGGAGATTTCGTAACCGTAGAGGCGGTCGAGGATGCGGCGGGTTTCTTGAGCGTCGACAAGTGCAGTATCGACGTCGCGGGTGTTGTTGATGGCCGCTTCAATGGCGTCTTCGGTGATTTCGTGGAACACCATGCGCTTGACGGGAACTTTGGGCTTGAGCACTTGGAGGAGGTGCCACGCGATGGCTTCTCCTTCGCGGTCCTCATCAGTTGCGAGGTAGAGCTCGTTGGCTCCGCTGAGCGCTTTCTTGAGTTCGGAAACGGTTTTCTTTTTGGCGTCGGAAACGACGTAGTAGGGCTCAAAGTCGTTGTCGACATCGACAGAGAACTTGCCAAGGGAACCCTTTTTGAGCTCGGGTGGCAGGTTGCGAGGTTCGACGAGGTCTCGAATGTGGCCGACCGAGGAGAGCACGTCGTAGTCGTCACCGAGATACTTGGCTATCGTCTTGGCCTTGGTGGGCGACTCGACAATGACAAGCTTTTTGGTGCCAGACACGGGACTCCTTGGGTGATGACGCACTTGACCGGTGGCAGCGCCACTGTCAGCGACACAATACACACACCGACCGCTCAGTTGCCTAATCCGCCCTGGTTGGGGGTGGCCCTGCTGTGGCGCTCGTTGTGACCAGTATGCCGAGGATGCGGCGACTAGCGGTAACCGTGACAATACGCCCATCAACTGTGCACTCCTCTATATGGGCGTCATTTGCGACCGCGAGTCGCTCGGCGTTGGTGCAGGGAAAACCCGCGATGAGGCCACTAGCGGTGTCGGCCGCCACAAGTGCAGCAGCATCGGTTGCTCCGGCGAGCGCGTGCTTCACGCTCAGCGCCCAGTAGAGCGGGATGACGAGCGCGGTAAGTGCGATGACGGTAGCGACGAGGCCGACCATCAGGATGGTGCCCGCGCCCCGTGCTTCCCTCACCTGACTGCGCACTCCGGGCCGCTTCGCACCCGGCCGCTCGAGCCCGAAGGACACTACTTACCTCCTGCGAGCGCGCAGCTGCTGGCGCTGAGCGTGATCGGCAGCAACCCGAGCAGGGCGTTGCGCGCTGGAGCGCTTACGGTGGCGCACACGAGGTCGTCGCGGTGTTGAGGGGTGAGTCGTGCCGAGGAGACGAGGGCGGATGCCGTGGCTGCGACACTTGCGACACTTTCGTCGCGAGCGAGACTGCGCGCTGACGCTGCTGCTGCATCCTGCAGTCGCACTTGCAGCCCGGCCAGTTGCACCCCGCTGAGGCAACACACGAGTACAAGGACGACGGCGGGCAGCGCCAGAGCAAATTCTGCGGTGACGCTGCCACGGTCGGGGAGGCCAAGGCGTTCGCCGTTGCCCTGTCTCGCAGTTCTAGGAGGGGATGGAGAGCGCACTGCGGATGAGGTCGGTGAGCATGCCACGCACTTCTCCAGAACGAAGCACAACGACGAGAAGGCCAGCGAAGCCGACCGCCGCAAGGGTGGTGATGGCGTATTCGGCGGTGGCGGCGCCACGTTCGGAGCGGAGTAGAACCGAGGCTCGACCGCGATCTCGAGCGCGGAGCCCTAGAGTACGCTGCGGCTGCGCTCGTTGCTCGAACAATCGTCGGCGACTCCCCCGACCCGGTTCGAGGGCGGGAAAACGGGCAAGGTGCGGATCGTTCATGAAGTACTCCTTCGTGCGCTGTAGCGCAGTCTGCGGCCGAGTCCCTTTAGCCTGTCGAGCCCGAGCAGCACTCGAGGCGCCAGCCCCCAAGGTGTGGAACACGGTCAGAATCCGGCGACGGTGGATGAGATGACCGCGACCATAAGCGGCAGCACCCCGAGCACCATGAAAGCGGGAAGCACACACAGCCCAAGCGGGAGCATGAGCCGCACAGAGAGCGCTGCGGCTCGGGCACGGGCATCCGCATCTGCCGTCAAGCGCAGTTCATCGGCTTCGGCGCGCAATAGCTCAGCTGCCGGAATTCCTGCCTCCTGTGAGAGCTGCAACACCTCGTCTAGGTGATCACCGTCGCCGGGAAGCTCGAATCGCTCAAGAGCCCGCGCCACAACAGTCCGCGCCTGCACAAGTGACCCACCACCAGTGACAGCGATTGCCATAAGTTCGCACTCCAAACCCGGAGCCGCCCGAGTGGGTGTCGCGGACGTCACAAGCCGCCGGTTCCACCGCACTGCCACAAGAATGAGTCCGACGCCGATCACCACACAGCCCCACCCGATCGGAGTTGTTGCGAGCACTCCGAACGTGTCAAAACCCAGCAGCGCGCCGAACAGGAGTCCGACCGCAGGCAACGCCAACACCATGCGGGCTGTCGCTACCGGGGCGGCGAGGGCTGTGGCAACTTCGCGCTGCACCTGCACGAGCATCCGCAGCGCCCTCGCGTGTGTTCGGAGCGCACCAGCAAGAGGTGCTCCGACCTGGCCAGCCACGAACCAGGCCGCAGCGAGAGAGTTCCAAGCCTGCCGATCAAGTGCGGGCAGAGTCTCGGATGCACGCACGATCCGTTCGGGAGCACCACCGGAATCATCACCTGCCGCAGCTACCGCCGCCGCAATGCTCTCGATTGGCCGCCCTCGAGCAACGTGCCGCCACGCTGACGACGGAGCGAGCCCCGCGTTCAGGAGGACCGCCAAACGCTGCGTAACACTGGCGACTTCAGGGAGTTGCGAGGGAGCGCGTTTCATTCGAGATCGGCTATCGCTAGCCGGTCATGATCATCGAGCACGAGCCGCCCAACATGGGTGAGCCTGCGCTTGCCATCAATTCGATCGATGTGGAGCACCGCCCCAATCGCACTCACTGCCTGCCGCGCGATTGCGGGAGCATCCAACCCCGCGAGCGCGCCAAGCGCCTCAAGACGGCTAGGAACATCCTTGAGCGAATTCGCATGCACCGTGCCAGCACCGCCATCGTGGCCGGTGTTCAACGCACTCAAAAGTTCGCGGATCTCCGCTCCACGGCACTCCCCTAAGACGAGCCTGTCTGGCCGCATCCGCAGTGCTTCTCGCACGAGAGCGGGCAAACCATAGCCGCCAGCACCCTCAAGGTTTGCTTGCCGAGCCTCAAGCGAGACGAAGTGGGGATGCTCCACTCGAAGCTCAGCAACATCTTCAATGGCCACAATGCGTTCTGACTCGGATGCCGCCCCTAATAGTGCGCCAAGAAACGTGGTCTTGCCTGCTCCCGATGCTCCAGAAATGAGAACATTCGAGCGCCCGTCGATGAGGGCCTTCACTCGCGCAAGCGGCACCTCGGAGAAGAACCCGGCGAGGTCGAGTTCGCCAAGCCCTAATGGTTGGCGGCTGGGGACCCGAATCGATAGCAGTGTTCCGGTTGGTGAAATCGGTGGCAGTACGGCGTGCACGCGGATGCCCCCGGCCAACCGCACGTCGACGCAGGGGGTCGCTTCATCAATGTGGCGGCCGCCAAGGTTGATGAGGCGCACCGTGAGCGCGCGCAAATCCGCCTCGGTCATCCCCACGTCGCCGACCGTCTCTAGGCCACCACCCCGGTCGATCCAGACGTGCGCTGCACCATTCACAAATACGTCAGTGATGTTGGGCCGGCCGACGTAGGGGGCGAGTGGCCCGAATTCGTGCACAACCTGTGCTGCAGTATCCCGAACCAGCCCTCCATGAGGTGGGGCAATTGCGCGACTGATTCCCGAGTTGACAGACGCCGAAACATCGAGCGGCCCACTCGGTTCTGACCCACTCAGCTCTGGCGCGCTCGGCATAGGCCCACTCTCCCGGTGTGTACCGCCAACGGGCACACCCACCCTGCGAGTGGTCTCGGCAGTCAGTTGTCGACGGGCGACAAAAGGAACGGTATCGGGGGCACTCGCTGTCTCAGTCACGCCGCAACAGTAAGAGCGATCATCCGACAGGAACGGGCGCCCGCTCGAACTCGTGTCCCAACGACAATGGCAAGGAGTGTGGAGGAGTTGCTTCGGCTGATCGACAACCGCCCATCAATCGACGACTGCCCGTTAATCGACGACTGCCCGTTAACGAGAGAGGGGCGGCGTCCATTGGGGGGAATAGACGCCGCCACCGCGGCAATCGATTGGGGGGAATCAAGATTGCCGCGTGCCGAACTTGCATTCGACGACTTTCAGTGTAACGCAACGGTATGCGGCCGCAATGGAGGTTCTAGAATCGGTGGAATACTTTCAGAAAGCACGTGGTCAAGAAACGTAATCACACGATCGAAGAGGATCAAATGCCCAGTAATTCCATTGACAGTCTTTTGCACGAATCTCGCCGTTTTGCCCCGTCAGAGGCCTTTTCTGCTGCCTCGGAGGCGAGCGCCGACCTCTACAGCTCAGCCAAAGAGGATCGTGTCGAATTCTGGGCCGATA
This sequence comes from Rhodoglobus sp. G.S.23, assembly GCF_056675935.1. Lineage (NCBI taxonomy): Bacteria > Bacillati > Actinomycetota > Actinomycetes > Micrococcales > Microbacteriaceae > Rhodoglobus > Rhodoglobus sp. G.S.23. The sequence continues at coordinate 577,635 of NZ_CM155237.1, read as the reverse complement.
AAGCTCGGGAATACGTCCACTGGCACAAGCCATTCACCGAAACCCTAGATTGGTCTACTCCTCCATTCGCCAAGTGGTTCGCCGACGGCGAGCTCAACGTTGCCTACAACTGCCTTGACCGTCACGTCCTCGCTGGCAACGGCGACCGCATAGCCATCCACTGGGAAGGCGAGCCAGGCGACAGCGTCAGCATCACCTACGCCGAACTCACCGCCGAAGTAAAGCGCGCCGCTAATGCAATGTCAGCGCTCGGCGTTGGTCAGGGCGACGTTGTTGCCATCTACATGCCCCTCGTGCCCGAAGCGGTCATCGCGATGCTTGCCACAGTTCGCCTCGGCGCCGCCCATTCGGTGGTCTTCGGCGGCTTCAGTGCCGAAAGCCTGCGCAGCCGCATCGACGACGCGAGCGCCAAGCTTGTTGTCACCGCCGATGGTGGCTGGCGCAAGGGCAAAGTCTTTCCCCTCAAATCCGCAGTGGATGCCGCACTCGCCAACGGGGAATCCAGTGTCACCAATGTGTTGGTCGTCAAGCGCGGCGACAACGATGTCGAGTGGACCGAGGGCCGCGACCTGTGGTGGCACGATCAGATTGAGGCAGCGGAGCCCGAGCACGAGGCACAGGGGTTCCCCGCCGAGAACCCTCTCTTCGTGCTCTACACCTCGGGCACGACGGGCAAGCCGAAGGGCATCCTGCACACGAGTGGTGGGTACCTCACGCAGGCCGCTTTCACTCACAAGAACGTGTTCGATCTGAAGCCCGAAACTGATGTGTACTGGTGCACCGCCGACGTTGGGTGGATCACCGGCCACACCTACGTGACCTATGGTCCCCTCGCGAACGGCGCAACGCAGGTTCTGTACGAAGGAACCCCTGACGCTCCCAACCAGGGCCGCTGGTGGGAGATCATCCAAAAATTTGGGGTGAGCGTTTTTTATACGGCGCCCACCGCCATCCGTTCGTTCATGAAGGCCGGGCGTCAGATTCCCGAGCAGTACGACCTCAGCTCGATTCGCGTGCTCGGTTCCGTGGGTGAGCCCATCAACCCGGAAGCGTGGATTTGGTACCGCGACGTGATCGGTGGAGGCTCCACCCCGATCGTTGATACGTGGTGGCAGACCGAAACGGGCGCGATCATGGTCTCGGCGTTGCCTGGCCTGACGACACTCAAGCCCGGTTCGGCGCAGGTTCCGATCCCGGGAATCAAAATCGATATCCTCGGCGAAGATGGCACCCGGGTTGACCCACCTAATGGCGGGTTGCTTGTCGTCTCCGAACCGTGGCCTGCAATGCTGCGCGGCATTTGGGGCGACCCGGAGCGTTTCAAGGAAACGTACTGGTCGAAGTTCCCCCAGCTCGACGGCGAACAGTACTTTGCTGGCGACGGCGCCCACGTCGACGAAGATGGTGACATTTGGTTGCTTGGCCGAGTGGATGACGTCATGAATGTCTCCGGTCACCGCCTGTCGACCACCGAGATCGAATCCGCTCTCGTCTCGAATCCGATCGTGGCCGAAGCCGCAGTCGTCGGCGCCGCTGATGAAGCGACAGGTCAGGCCGTCGTTGCCTTCGTCATCATCAAGTCGAACCAAGAGCACGCCCAGACTGCAGCCGAAGCTAGTGCCCTACTGCGTCAGCACGTCGCGAAGGAGATCGGCGCGATTGCACGCCCGCGCGAGATCTTCATCGTCTCTGAACTGCCCAAGACACGTTCTGGCAAGATCATGCGCCGCCTGCTTCAGGATGTCGCGGAGGGTCGCGAGATTGGTGACACCACCACCCTCGCTGACACTACAGTGATGCAGATCATCTCCGACAAGCTCAAATAGTTCGCTGGAGCACACACGAAGGCCGGGTCGCGATTGCGACCCGGCCTTCGTGTAGTTCTGCTACTTCGCGCGCTCCTTGAGCAGCCGAATAGCCGTGTCAATATCGCTGAATGGCACGCGCTCATTGCCAACAATTTGGTACGGCTCGTGACCCTTGCCCTGCAACAACACAACGTCATCGGCATTCGCAGCATCGATCGCATAGGCAATTGCTGTGGCCCGATCACGAATTTCGACAACACGTTCCGGATGCTCGAAGCCGGCCCGAATGTGCGCCACAATCTGGTCGCCATCTTCGTTGTGCACGTCGTCGTCGGTAACAACGATCAGGTCGGAGCCCTCTTCGACGATGCGCGCCATCTCGGGGCGCTTACCTGGGTCACGATCACCGGTCGCGCCAAATACCGTGACGACTCGAGCATGGCCAGACTCGCGCAATGCCGTGACGGCGTGGCGCACGGCATCGGGGGTGTGCCCAGCGTCCACAACGACCAATGGCAGCTGGTCGTTTTCACGGATGCGGGTCATCCGACCAAGCACCGGCTCAAGTGGGGCAAGCACTTCAGCGATCACTCGCGGCTCACTGCCCTGAGCCCACAAGACTGCCGCACACGTCAGCAAGTTGTCGACGTTGAACCGGCCGATAAGTCCGCTAGCAACGTGATGGCGTTCACTGTCGATCACGAGATCAAACTCGAGACCCTCAGTCGTGAGCTGCACGTTCTCTGCTCGAACAATGGCTTCAGAGTGACCATTTGAGGTCATTCCGATTCCACGCATTCCCTCAGGAAGCGTGTGATGAAAGTGATTCTCGGCCGCCGCGTCATCCAAGTTGAGGATGGCGGTTTGTACACCGGGGAGAGAGAAGATCTTCGCCTTTTGCGCCGCGTACTCCTCCATCGACCCGTGATAGTCGAGGTGATCGCGCGTGAAGTTGGTGAACGCCACAATGTCGAACTCGACGCCGTCGACACGACGCTGCTCTAGCGCATGGGAGCTGACCTCCATGGCGACGTTTTCTACCCCGGCACGGTGAAAATCATCCAAGAATTGGTGAACAGCCGTAACCTGCGGAGTCGTCATCCCCATGTTGATGCGGTGCTCTCCCGTGATACCCGCACCGAGAGTGCCGATCGTCGCCGATGTCACTCCCAACCGATGCCACGCCTGCGTCAACAAGTGAGCGGTTGATGTCTTTCCGTTTGTGCCTGTGATGCCGACCATCGACATCGACCGCGATGGATGCCCGACAAACGCATCCGCCATGACACCGATCACGTCACGGAGGTTCTCAATCGCAAACACACGTTCGCCAAAGCTCGCACCGTCAGCGGCCGCCGCATCGACGAGCACCGCAACAGCGCCCTGCTCGAGCGCCGGGGCACTGTAGGGCAGTGCCGGGGATGCCGCAGTGCCGATGGCAACAAAAATGTCGCCATCCCCCACTTCACGGCTATCTTGCACGAGTCGGCGCGCGCTGAGAGTTACGCCAGCATGCGTCGGATCCCACTCGCCCAACTCAAATCGGCGAAATGGAGCGTTCTCCCCAGCTTGGCCGGGGTACCACACTTCGATCACGCGAACTCGAAAACGAACTCGATCTCAACGGGAGCATCGAGGGGCAAAACGGCAACACCAACAGCACTACGAGCATGCTTGCCTGCCTCACCAAAGATCTCGCCGAGCAGTTCCGAAGCTCCATTGATGACTCCAGGCTGCCCCGTGAAGCTGGGGTCGGACGCTACGAAGCCTACGACCTTCACTACCCGGGTGATGCGATCGAGAGACCCGATGACGCCCTTAGCGGCAGCGAGGCCGTTGAGAACACACGTTTTGGCGTACTCGTGGGCTGCATCAGCATCCACTTCCGCGCCAACCTTGCCGGTAGCAGGAAGCGCACCGTCAACCAGAGGCAACTGGCCCGAGGTGAAGACAAGGTTGCCCGTGACCATCGCTGGCAGATAGGAAGCGAGAGGCTTCGAAAATTCAGGAACGGTGAGATTAAGCTCGGCAAGACGCTCATCAAGCTGTGACATTACTTGTTCTCTTCCTTGATGCGTTTGAAATAAGCAACCGGGCCGCCCTCGGGGCCGGTGCCGACTTGCACGAGTTCCCAGCCCTCAGAACCCCAGTTATTGAGGATTGCGGTGGAATTGTGCACCATCAGTGGTGTAGTCAGGTACTCCCAAGTGGGCATATTTGCGGCTCCCGTTCAGCATGGCGTTATCAATGATCCCTTACTCTTGATCATATGTCTGCCCAAAATATTCCGCGTCGTGGCATAGTGTCGGCAATTGCCGGACTTGTTAGCTTCAGTGCGCTCGCTGGTCTCCTCATTACCGCGATGGTCGCCCCCGCCCTCGCCGTGACCGGCATCACTGCTTCCAGTACTATCGGCATTTTTGATGGTCTCCCGGATTATCTCGAGATCGACCAGCAGCCAGAGCGCAACACGATCTATGCCAACTTCACCGGCAAGGGCAACGTTGATGGCTATTACCCCATAGCTACGATCTACGACCAGAACCGCCAAGAGGTCAGTTACGACCAGATCTCTCAGTACGCGATTGACGCCACCGTTGACGGTGAAGACCGTCGCTTCTTTGATCACGGTGGGGTTGACCTCACGTCCCTCGTGCGTGCAGCCCTGGGCAACGTCATCAGCTCCGGAATTGAGAGTGGTGCCTCTACTCTCACCATGCAGCTGGTGAAGAACACCTATATTTCCGAAGCGGAATCACTGCCAAACGAAGACGAGCGCAAAGCCGCCTACGAGAAGGCTGTCGCCACTTCATTTGACCGCAAGCTGAAGGAAATGAAGCTCGCGATCGGGCTTGAGAAGCGATACACGAAGAAAGAGATCGTCACCGCTTATCTCAACATCGCCAACTTCGGCAATGCGACCTACGGCATCCAGGCGGCTGCACAACGCTATTACAGTGTCGACGCTAAGGACCTTTCGCTAGAGCAATCAGCGAGCCTGATCGCCATTGTGCAAGAGCCGAGTGTGCGCAACCTCTCTGACCCTGAGTACTTCGCTGCTAATCAAGAGCGCCGCGATGTGATTCTCTACGCGATGCTCGAAGTGGGATCGATCACGCAGGCAGAGTACGACGAGGCTGTCGCGATTCAAGTTGACGAGACAAGTGTTGTTCCGTCATCACCCAAGAACGGCTGCATCGCTGCCTATAAATACGCCAAATGGTTCTGCGATTACGTAGTCAAGAGTGTTGGCGACTTCGGGTTCTTGGGCGACACTCCTGATGAGCGGGCTGCCAACTGGAAAAAGGGTGGCTACAAGCTCTACACAACTCTCGATCTCGATGCTCAGGTTGCAGCACAGGAAGCAACCTGGACCTACGCCCCGCCAAGTGAAACGGCCTACGCCCTCGGCAGCGCGACTTCGACGGTTGAAGGCGGAACCGGCCGAGTGCGGGTGATGGCGGAGAACAAAGTCTTCGACGACACAGCGACAGGTGGAGGCGCCAGCACCTCAGCCGTGAACTACAACACGAGCTTCAACTATGGCGGTTCGACAGGTTTCCAGCCCGGCTCCACTTATAAGGCGTTCACGCTCATCGAGTGGCTCAATCAGGGCAAAGGAATCTATGACCGTCTCGAGGGAACCGCGCGAACGATGCAAGGTTCACAGTTCCTTGATACGTGTAACGGGCCATACGCAGGTCCCGTGGAATTCAAGAACAACGGTGGCGAGCGGGGCGTCTATACTGTCGCCGAAGGCACCGCAGAGTCGATCAACGGAATCTTCTTCTCGATGGCCAGCCAACTCGACCAGTGCAATATTCGCAATGTCGCCGCAGCTTTGGGCGTTGAACGCGCCGACGGAAAAGAGCTGGAAAGCTACCCATCCTCAGTAATCGGAACCAATACCGTCACACCGCTGAGCCTTGCCTCTGCCTATGCGGCGATCGGAGCCGGTGGCCTGTGGTGCGAACCAATCATCATCGACAAAGCAATCGACTCGCGAAACAACGATCTGGGCGGGCAAGAAAAGAATTGCCGACAGGCGATCTCACCAGAAGTAGCTGCCACCGCAGCGTTCGTCATGACTGAGGTCCTCAACCGAGGCAATGCCGCCTACTCTGCCCCGAACGATGGCATCCCAATCTTCGGCAAGACGGGAACCACTGACGGTGCAAACCAGACGTGGATGGCAACAGGCACCACACGCTACGGCACCGCAACGTGGGTAGGAAACAGCATTGGCGAGCAAGATATTAGTCGCGTTTCCTACGCAGGCGTGCAGGGTTATCGTCTGCGTCACTACATTACGAAAGCAACCGATACGGTTCTCAACCTTAAGTACCCTGGCACAGCATTTGGCGCACCAGACCCCGCGCTACTCACTGGCTCGGGCACCGAGGTTCCTGACGTTCGCTCTCAGAGTCTGGAACAGGCCAAGTCCGTCCTTGTGAGCCTTGGATTTGCTTTTAGGGACGGCGGAGCGGTTGACTCCGAACTTCCGGCTGGTCAGGTTGTACGAACTGACCCAGCGGCGGGAACTCAGTCTGGTGCTGGCGCAACAGTCACGGTTTACACCAGCAAGCAGAACTTGGTTCAGATTCCTGACGCTGTCGGCGATGGACAATCCAATAGCTATAACGCAGGTAAGGGCATCTTGAATGGGGCCGGATTCTCCAACGTCAATCAGGGATGTGAAGTTGTTCCGCCAGGCGATCCGCGCGACGGCAAGGTGATCTCCTCTAGCCCCGCGGCGGGAAGCTTAGTCAAACAGGCGACAACGATCACCCTAACCGTGGGTCAGATTACGCCTTGTCCATGAGCCGACATCTCTCCCCTGCGGCTACCGCACTCGGTGCGGTAGCCGCAGCAGGGGTAGCTGCCTTCGCCTGGGGTTCGCTCGTTGAGCGCAACGCGTTCACTGTTCGTCATGAGACGCTGCCGATCCTTGACCCTGGCGCACGTGACATCACGGTGCTTCACATCTCCGACCTGCACATGGCACCGTGGCAGACCCGTAAGCAAGACTGGGTTCGCGGCCTCACCGCCTACGAACCCGACCTCATCATCAACACGGGTGACAATTTGGGGCACGCCGACGGCATCCTCGGCATTAAGCGTGCTTTCGAGCCGTTTAAGGGCACCCTGGGAGTCTTCGTTCACGGATCGAACGACTATTACGGTCCTCAGTTCAAGAACCCGTTCACCTACTTCACTGCGCCAACCTCGAATCACCGGCCCGTCGAACACCTCGACACGGATGCCCTTAATGCGTACTTCGAGGATCAACTCGGCTGGCTCTCCCTCAACAACCATGCTCGTGCCATCGAACTCCGCGGTTCCCGCCTTGAACTCTTTGGCACCGCCGACGCACACCGCGGCTGGGAGCGCCTAGATCGCCTGCCAGCCAACATCGAAGAGATGCGCGAAAACGTCGGGTGGGCAGATGACCGTCACGGCCCAGAAACTGTCGCGCTCGGTGTCACACACGCCCCCTACCGCCGCGTGCTCGACGCTCTGGTCACGAATGGTGCCGATGCGATTTTTGCTGGACACACTCACGGTGGTCAGGTGCGGATTCCCGGAATGCCGGCCTTGGTCACCAATTGCGACATTCCTCGCGAGCAGGCTAGCGGTCTCAGCATCTGGCACCACTTGCGTCGCGCCGCGTTCTTGAACGTCAGCGCAGGCCTCGGAACATCAATTTATGCCCCGGTTCGCTTCGCCTGCAAGCCAGAAGCGGTGGTTGTGACTCTCACCGCCGGAGATATCGGCTATTCTTGATCTGTTGATCACGTCAGTGGTTAATGATCGGGGTGTGGCGCAGCTTGGTAGCGCGCTTCGTTCGGGACGAAGAGGTCGTGGGTTCAAATCCCGCTACCCCGACAAAAAATCTGTTTCATCACAGAGACGACTAAACGCCTTCCCTCGGGAAGGCGTTTAGTCGTTAAAGCGTGTGCAAATTGCTGCTATCTACGAGAAGTCTGCGTCGGGCGCGCTTCCATAGCTGAAATCGATCTTCGGGCGCCACCCACTATTGAGAACGCCGCCGCTCTCTTCTAGGTAGCAGGCTCCGCAGAGCGACTGGTAGCCGACATCCACGCCGTCAATGGCGACCTGATCGCCATCAAAGATGAACTCGTCACCGACCGTGCGTGCATTGAAAACAGCCTTGCGCCCACAACGACAGATGGTCTTGAGTTCTTCAAGCGAGTGGGCGATCTCAAGCAACCGCCGGCTGCCCGGAAAAGCTACAGTCTGAAAGTCAGTACGGATGCCGTACGCCAACACGGGCACGCGCTCAACGATCGCGATACGCAAGAGGTCATCCACTTGAGCCTCGGTGAAGAACTGCGCCTCATCCACGAGCAGGCAGCTCACAGGCAAACCGGTCTTCTCAAACACTCTGGCGCGTTCTCGGGCAAAGACTTCGTAGACGTCATCGGTTGGAGAAACGGTGAAATCGACCTGGCGGGTGACACCGAGGCGCGAAATGATGGAGTTGTCGCCTTTGGTATCGACGTGAGGCTTGGCCAGAAGCACCTGCTGGTCGCGTTCCTCGTAGTTGTACGCAGCCTGCAGCAGCGCGGTGCTCTTGCCACTGTTCATGGCTCCGTAGCGGAAATACAGTTTGCTCATCAGCGTAGAAATCCATCCTCAGCGGCCCGACGGATCAGGTCAGCCTTTTTGCTTGCCGGCCGGTTTGCCTTTGCGTACTTTTCACGCACCCTACGAAGATATGTCTTCGCAGTCTCGTATTGCACATTCATGCGTTCTGCGACCTGGGGTGTGCTTAGTCCAGAAGCGTACAGCGTTAGAGCATCCGCCTCACCGGCACTGAGCTTTGGCTTTGATTGGTCAGCGGAGCCAGAGGGTAGCGGCCGCCAATCAAGCTGCGCACCACCCTCGGGCTCTACGCCCATGATTTCGCGAGCAGCATCCATCACCTCTTGCATCGGCAACGATTTTGACAAGAACGTCGCCGCTCCCGCCGAAAGCGCTCGTTCGCGTGCTTCTCGACTATCAAGGCTTGAGAGCACGATAACTTTGGCGCCAGCAGCTCGACACGTGCGCACTCGCGCTTCGATTGATACCGGCTCCTTGAGCTGGAAATCAAGAAAGACCAACTCGGTCGGGAAACGGTCGCTGTGCACCAATTGCAGCCACGTGCTGGCCGTGAGCACTACGTCGAAGTCTGGGGCGTTGTTGGTTATCCAACTGTTGAGACTGTCGAGGAGAACTTCGTGATCGTCCAAGATCGCCAGTCGAATCGGTGCGCGATCCCCAAGATGCGCACTGAGTTGAGAATCAGGGGGTGTCATAAGTGAACCTAACGGTGAGTGAGGGTGATCGATAGGAAATCTGAAGTCCAGTAAATACCACGCGAAGTACCGCAAAATAGGGAGCAAGGGATGACCGCCAAGACGATTCTGACGAAGTCACTGTTGCCCGCACAACGATCATCGCTCCCGTTGACGTTTTCTCGATTGAGAGCCGCACGCTGTCACGGGAGAGCTCTCCCCCCGTTGCCACAGCAAGCACTGCTGCCCGCAGCGCTGTGCGCTGGTGAGCTGTCATGGCGTTCGCCAGCCGATGAGGGTCTTGCACGAGAGTGCCGTCATCCAGGGAACCGAACGCTTGCGCCACCACGGACTCAAGCCAACTGCGATTGACCTCCGTGACCATGAGCTCGCGAAGCGATGCAGAGTATTCTGCCGCTTTCGCGCGATCGTCTGGTGACACTATTCCTCGGGAGGAGAGTTCGGCAAAGAGTGGCACAACAAAGCGATTCAGAATGGTTACTCGGTCTTGCTGCACAGAACGGGCAACGCTCACGTGCTGACGCTCACGCAGACGACGAGCCCCATAGACTGCCCGCGACTCCCACCGCTGGTGGCTCAATGCCAGTGAGCGGGCGAAAGCGGCGCCGCCGAGCGACATCGTCAGCACTGGTGTGATCGAAAATAGAATCACGATCATCTGGCTCGTATTCGTCGATCCACTCGACCACACGAGAGCCGAAAATCCAGTGAAAATGGACGCCACGATTCCCACGGCAACAAGTTCACGCACCGGGCGATAGGGCGCGAGCGCAATGCACGTCGTGCCAACAACCAGAGGTGCCCAATACGCCGTGGGGAGTGCGGTTGCGCCGCCTAGGGCTGCCGAGATCAAGGCGAAAGCTATGATGGATGACCCCACCCCGAGCGCGTGCATAGCGCCCGTAAACGGCGCCCTCAGGGGGCTCGTTCCCAAAATCAGTACCACCGCTGTAACCAGCACGGCGATAAGCGCCAAGCCAGCGAGCCAGGGATCGACAGGGTCACCCGCGCTGCTCCACAGCATGAGAGCCGTGAACAACACCACGGCAATGCCTGCGGTCACGCTAATGGGGCGCCCGTCGAGAGTTCCCAGCGGATCGAGTTGCTGGATCGCCACCCGCGTTGATCCGGTCTGCGGCGATGAGGCGCCCGCAATTGATGTCGGGGCAGTCTTCGCATTCATAGCGTTCCGCCCGGTGAAGTGACGGAGTTGGCCGATCCGGTTGGTACACGAATCATTACGGATGTTCCTCGACCGGGAGTCGACCACACTTGAACGGTTCCGGCGACGAGTTCGATTCGACGACGCACTGACTGCCGCAAACCGAGACGGTCCTCCCCCGTTTCCGCCTCTTCGAAACCTTTGCCCGCATCCACAACGAGAACACTCACTTCGTCAGCGGATCCAAAGATGGCCACCTCAGCGTGCAGCGTTCCCGAGTGCTTGATGACGTTGACAAGGCACTGCTTGACCGCAGGCCCGAGGGCAGAAGCTCCGCGCGCATCGAGCAATGAGAGTGCGGTCAAGTCCCCAGTGACTTCGACCTCAAGTCCAAGTTCACGAGCTTCAGTCACCGCAACAAGCAACTCGCTGCTGTGCCAGTCCGCTCGTGCTGATTCAATACCGTCGGAGTTCGATTCGGAGAGCCACTCCTCGCCAACGAGCACTTCGAGATCGCGATTGATTTGAACTTGCAGCCGAGAGTCAATCGCACCAAAGGGTGCGTGAGCAATCGCAGCTAGATGCCCGAGCACCGTGTCGTGCATCACTGCGGCCGACGTTGCTTCGATCCCGTATCGCAACGATGCCATCTCCTCATCACGGGCGGCCCGATGCAAATTTGATTGAACACGGCGAACACCGCGCTGACTGAACCGCAACGTGATTAATACCGCGACGACCACGAAATAGGTCACCAACACAGCAGGTTGAAGTGCAAATGTGCCGCCCACTTGCCAGACCGCTAGCGTTACGGCGAACTCGGCCACCATGAGCCCAATAGTGCACCAAACGATGGCGGAAACTAACGTAAGTCCCGAACCACCGATGAGCATGATCGCGATTTGAGGGAGATCGAGGAGATACCGGCCCGCGTCCCCCAACGGCCTGAGCTGCGAGACGACAGTGAGCGCGTACCAATAGAGTGCTGGGCCGCCGATTAAGACGTGTGCGACAGAGAAAAAAGGCGTTCGGTTGGAGTTGACCAGCCACACCGTAACGAGCAGCGGAATCAGCGCAAGTGATGCAGGCCAGAGCGAAATAGCGTCGTCGTTGGCGTAAATGCTGAGCACTCCGACAAGTGCAAGCGAAAGCAAAAGAAATGCGACGGTATTGGCGGTACGGGCAAAGGCACGGCGAACGCTCTCTTGGCGCAAGTGCGCGGGCAAGCCAATAGACATCCGCCGACCCCCTTCGCCATACTGCAACAACAGCTACAGTATGCCACTTATCGGGGTACGTTACGTACCCCACTCTCGGGGTACGTCTACGCGCCTTGCTTTGCATCAGCGCGAGCGGCAGTGCTACGGGTGGATGTGGAGAGCCTTCGCTGTGCGTTCGAGTGTTTCGTGTGCAAGCTGAGGTGAGTCCGAAAGCTGTTGCCCGAAGCTCGGAATCATCTTCTCGATCTTCGGACGCCAGTCGTTCATGCGCTCAGGGAAGCACTTCTCCACCAAACCCAGCATGATCGGAACAGCGGTAGACGCGCCTGGAGACGCTCCAAGAAGACCAGCAATGCTGCCGTCAGCCGACGACACCACCTCGGTACCAAACTGCAGGACGCCGATCTTCTTCGGGTCTTTCTTCATCACCTGCACGCGTTGACCGGCCGTAATGCGGTACCAGTCTTCAGGCTTGGCATTGGGAACAAAGTTCTTGAGTTCATCAAACTTCGTCTCTGGGCTCGCGAGGAGTTGCCCAATGAGGTACTTCACGAGCGAGAGGTTGCTGATGCCTGCGGCAACCATCGGCAGCAGGTTGTGCCAGCGAATGGAAGCAAAGAGGTCAAGAACTGACCCAGTTTTCAAGAACTTGGGGCTGAATCCGGCGTAGGGGCCAAACATCAGGCTGCCCTGACCATCGACCACACGAAGATCGAGGTGAGGAACCGACATTGGAGGTGAACCGACGGCAGCCTTGCCATAGACCTTGGCACTGTGGGCGGCAACAACTTCTGGATTGTCAGTGCGCAAGAACTCGCCGCTGACTGGGAAGCCGCCGAAACCGCGGATCTCCTTGATGCCAGACTTCTGAAGCAAATTGAGGGCATAACCGCCGGCGCCAACGAAAACAAATCGGGCGGCTACGGATTCCACCGGGGTTCCGCCCACGTCATGACGAAGCGAGAGATTCCAGAGACCATCCCGCTGTTTCTTGAGATTGGTCACCCGGATTCCGGTATTAAGCTGTGCGCCAGACTCGACAAGAGTGTCAACCATGAAGTGCGAGAGCGCTCCGAAGTCAACATCAGTCCCCGAAGGAATGTGGGTAGCGGCTATGGGCTCCGACTTGCGTCGACCCGGCATCATGAGCGGTGCCCACCCATGAATGACTGCCGGGTCTTCGCTGTATTCCATGCCAGCGAATAGTGGATGATCCTTGAGCGCATCAAAACGTTTGCGCAGGTACTCGACGTTTGTTTCGCCCCACACGAAGCTCATGTGCGGGGTCGGGTTGATGAATGAGCTGGGCTCGGGCAACGCACCCTCGTTCACGAGGTATGACCAGAACTGGCGCGACACCTGGAACTGCTCATTGACTTTCACCGCGCTCGAAATCTCAATAGAGCCATCGCTCTTTTGCGGAGTGTAATTAAGCTCGCACAGCGCGGAATGACCGGTGCCAGCATTGTTCCACGGGTTCGAACTCTCTTGGGCAAGATCGCCCAAACGCTCGAAGATCTGGATATCCCAGTCGGGCTGCAGCTTCTGAAGCAGCGTTCCCAAGGTGGCACTCATAATTCCGCCGCCGATAAGCGCGACGTCGACGGTTTTCTTCACGGCTCTACTTTAGCCGTCCATTAGAGACCTAAGTTGCGAAGCGCCTGATCCATCCGCCGCGCCAGCTCCGCGTAACCGTCGTCGTTGGGGTGCAGTCCGTCACTCGCCATCCACTCAGGGTGTCCCTCGATCCAGTGCGAGGCACCGGAGATGTAGTCGGCGCCGATCGCGGAGGCCTCATCCTCTACCCAACCAATGATCGTTGCCACGGACTCTGGGCGCGCATCCGTGTACCAGAATGGCTCGACAACAATGAATCGGGCATCAGGAAGGGCTGTCTTCAATCGATCAAAATCGGCGCTAATTTGCGAGCGGATGTCGCTAGCTCGAGCATCGAAACTGAAATTGTCATTGAGGCCCATGGTTACGAAAACGATGTCGGGATCGTCGGCAATCACAAGACTCGGTAGGTCACCGTCACCAAAGGCGCCGCGATTGTTGATAAACCCCAGCCCATTGACGCTCGGATTGAACTCGCTCCAGCCCCGTTGCTGGCAGATCACGGTCGACCAGCGGTTCTCGGCAGTGGATGCACCGGTGCCGAGAGTGTAGGAATCACCATAGAACGCGACACGCACCGCGTTCGGGTCACGGTCATCCGCTGGCTCTGTCGCACTACAGCCCGCGAGGCCAAGAGCTGCGGCCATGGCAACTGTCGCCGCAATAGTGCGTGCAACGGAATCAAATTTCATGACAGGAGTTCGACGCAGACGCCCCAAGCGATTGCTTGCACTTCGCCTCGACCGCACAGTGAACCCGTTAGAAATCCAAGGCGCGGAGTGCGCGCTCCATCCGTGCGGCAATTGCGGCGTGACCGGCGTCATTCGGATGAAGGTTGTCACTAGACATCCATTCCGGATGCCCCGTCAGCCAATATGACGCATAGGGCACATAATCGGCATCGACTTCAACCGCGGCATCGTGCACCCACGAAATAATTGCCTCGACGGAAGCTGGACGTTCTTCCTTGTACCAAAACGGTTCAACGACGACGAGTCGCGCATCAGGAAGCTCTGCCGACAGACGCTCGAAGTCGCTCAATATCTGGCCGGGAAGCTCATCGGCAAAGGCATCGAAAGTGAAGTTGTCGTTAAGGCCCATCACCACAATCACCACGTCAGGATTCTCTTCGATGATGAGGTCAGGAAGGTCACCCTGCCCAAACAGTGTGCGATTTCGCATGAAGCCTAAGCCGCTAACGCTCGGGTTGAATTCGCTCCAGCCATTCTGGTTGCTGAGAACGGTCGACCACCGCGAGGCCTGATCTGTAGCTCCCGTTCCTCGCGTGTAGGAATCCCCATAGAAAGCGACTCGAGGCGCTTCGGAGTCGGCAGCGGCAAAAAGGGCGGGTTCGTTCATTGCTGCGGCGCTTGTACACGACGCAAGCCCTAGCGTGACCGCGACAAGAACGGCAACCATGATCGTGCGAGTGAAAGTGTCGAACCTCATCGGGAATTCTGTGCGACTGTAGCGGGAAGTGGTTCCCGTTACGCCGATGCCTTCGCGGCGATTTTGGCGGCAACGAGCTCGGCAATCTGAACAGCGTTAAGAGCCGCACCCTTGCGTAGGTTGTCATTGCTAATGAAGAGCGCAAGACCACGGCCGTTCGGTACACCCTCGTCCGCGCGAATTCTGCCCACGAAACTCGGGTCGGCACCGGCAGCGTCGAGAGGCGTCGGGATGTCGCTGAGGCTGACACCCGGAGCATCCGCCAGCAATTCCTTCGCCCGCTCCGGGCTCAGGGGCTTGCCGAACTCGGCGTTGATCGACAGCGAATGACCCGTGAACACCGGGACGCGAACGCACGTGCCACTGACCAACAGGCCGGGCAGTTCGAGAATCTTACGGCTCTCGTTGCGCAGCTTCTTCTCTTCGTCGGTCTCGTTGAGCCCGTCGTCGACAATGTTGCCCGCGAGAGGTACAACGTTGAACGCAATGTTCTTGGGGAACTTGTTCGGGGCCGGCATCGTGACCGCCGCGCCATCCTCAACGAGTCCCATCGTGTTTTGGGCGACCGCAGCAGCAGCCTGCTCGAGCAGCTCTTCGCCACCAGCAAGACCAGCGCCCGACACAGCCTGGTACGTACTCACGATGAGGCGTTCAAGGCCCGCTTCGGCATCCAGAACCTTCAATACGGGCATTGCGGCCATCGTGGTGCAGTTCGGGTTCGCAATGATTCCCTTGACTGCCTGATCAATCGCGTGCGGGTTAACCTCACTGACGACCAAAGGAACGTCAGGGTCCATGCGCCAGCCCGAAGAGTTATCGATCACGGTGACACCGGCAGTAGCGAACCGCGGAGCCTGCGCCAACGACGTCGTGGCTCCGGCCGAGAAAATCGCGATATCGAGGCCCGTTGGGTCGGCAATCGACGCATCTTCAACAGTGATCTGCTCACCCCTGAACGGCAGAGTCGTACCAGCGCTTCGTACCGACGCGAAGAAGCGAATCTCCGCAACCGGAAAATCGCGCTCCTCAAGCAGACGACGCACAACAGCGCCAACCTGACCCGTTGCACCAACAACACCAATACGGATGCCCGCGTTAACCATGAGACCCTCTACCTGAAACTCTGTGTTCGCCACCATCGCAGCAAACGATGAACAATTATGGCCGACTAGCGACCAGTGCCTGCATGAACGACCGCGTCTTCATCGCCATCAAGCCCGAATGCGGTGTGGACAACCCGCACCGCCTCTGCAACCGTATCGGCCCGAGTGACAACCGAGATGCGAATCTCACTGGTGGAAATCATCTCCATGTTGATCCCGGCCTCAAATAGCGCCGTAAAGAGTCGCGCCGAAACACCAGCATTCGTGCGCATTCCGCCGCCAACGACCGAGAGCTTTCCGATCTGGTCATCGTGCTGCAGCGACTCAAAGCCAACTTCTTCTTGATGGAACGTCAACGCACGAAGCACGTCTTCGGCATCCGACTTCTTCAAGGTGAATGAAATATCGGTGCGACCTGTGGATGCCAGCGAAACGTTCTGAACGATCATGTCGATGTTGGCATCTGCCGAGGCCACGATCGTAAAGATTTGCGCGGCCTTACCTGGCACGTCGGGAACCCCAACTACCGTGATCTTCGCTTCGCTCAGATCGGAGGCAACACCTGTGATGATTGCTTCTTCCACGCTCTCTCCATCCTTCGGATTGACTACTAACGTGCCTGTGTTGTTGTTGAACGACGACCGCACGTGAATTGTTACCCCGTGCCGACGAGCGTATTCAACCGCGCGCACGTCGAGAACCTTTGCGCCAGAAGCGGCCAGTTCCAACATTTCTTCACACGTGACGACATTGACTTTGCGGGCCGACTTCACGATGCGGGGATCGGCCGTAAAAATGCCATCAACATCGGTGTAAATTTCGCAGGTCTCGGCACCGAGAGCTGCCGCAAGCGCAACCGCTGTCGTATCGGATCCTCCGCGACCGAGAGTAGTGATGTCACCGGTTCCGCGATTGAAGCCTTGGAACCCGGCGACGATCGCGATCGCGCCATCATCGAGCGCTTCTTGCACGCGACGAGGCGAAACCTCCACAATGCGTGCGGCCCCGTGTTGGGCATCCGTGACCATACCGGCTTGGCTGCCGGTGTAGCTGCGGGCGTCAACGCCCAAACTTTTGATGGCCATCGCGAGGAGCGCCATAGAAATTCGTTCGCCCGCGGTCAGTAGCATGTCAAGCTCGCGGCCAGTCGGTACGGGCACGACTTGTTCGGCGAGGTCAAAGAGTTCGTCTGTGGTGTCGCCCATCGCAGAAACTACGACAACGACGTCGTTTCCGGCTTTACGGGTCTCGACGATCCGTTTTGCGACGCGCTTAATACTCTCAGCGTCGGCAACGGATGAGCCACCGAACTTCTGAACGATGAGGCTCATTGTTCTCCTGAAGCGGGATTTGGCGGGCAAATGCTGCCCAAAGTGCGAGTCTAACGGTGTGCGCACGCCCCGCCGAGTTCGTTACGGGATGCGCTAGCGGTCTACTGTTCGGCGGCCCTCGAAGGCACGGCCGAGTGTGACCTCGTCGGCATATTCCAAATCTCCGCCGACCGGAAGACCCGATGCGAGGCGCGAAATTCGAAGGTTGGGCTGAACCAGAAGCCGCGTCAGATAGGTAGCGGTTGCTTCACCTTCGAGATTGGGGTCGGTCGCGATGATGACTTCTGTGACGACGCCGTCAGCCAACCGGCCTAAGAGTTGCTTGATGCGCAACTGGTCTGGACCGATTCCGTCGATGGGGCTGATAGCTCCACCGAGTACATGATACAGCCCAGAAAATTCGCGAGTGCGCTCGATGGCGACGACATCTTTTGCTTCCTCAACAACGCAGATTGTTGCGGGTGAGCGGCGCGGATCACGACAAATGGAGCAGGTCTCGTGCTCGGTAACATTGCCGCAGATTGCACAGAAATGTACTTTGTCACGGATGTCGTTGAGCAGTTCTGCCAGTCGACGAACGTCGAAGCTTTCCGTCTGAAGAATATGAAATGCAATGCGCTGGGCAGATTTGGGACCGATGCCGGGGAGACGCCCGAGTTCGTCGATCAGTTCTTGAACAATTCCGTCGTACACGGGTTACTCGTCTCTCGGCTGGGGCGTTACGCGTGGAGCAACCTGCTGCTCTTCGATAAAGGTGGCATTCAATAGTTCGCGCACCACTGACTCTCCGTAGCGAGATTTGTCGATCTTTGCTGCCGCAGCTGACATTGATGGTCGTGGCTCTTCCGCTGGCGGGGCGGATGCCGCGTCGGGAGTTGACGCCGGTGTCGATGCCTTGGGGACGTCCTGTTTGGCCGCGCTCGATGCTGCAGCTGCCGCGCTGCGCGACATCGAAGGATCACCCTCTGGCTCTGGCTCGGACTCGGGGATGGCCGCTACCGCCCATCCGCCAGGCTCACGATCTTCCGCTGGCGCTGGTTCCTCCGGTTCCGGGCCTTCATCGCCGGCGGGCGGAGTGGGTGGAGTTGGCGGAGCGGGTGGAGTGGCGCGAGGCTGAGATTCAGCCGTGGGGGTCGGAGCTGCCGATGAGTTCTGAGGAGCAGTTGCGGCAGGAGCCGGAGAGGTGCCTTCAACGCGTGCCATAAGTGCCGGTTCAAAGCCGAGCACGTGGATGAAGGCTTTCTTGAGGTAATCCCCGACACCTTCGCCAGGGGCGCTGCGCTGCTTGAGCGCATCAACATCGCGTTCACTGGGGAAGGAAAGTACCAGAATTTTGTCATCACGAAGCTCAAGCGGCTTGGCGGTGAAGACGACCATCCACGCCGTGCGCTTGAGCTTTTGCACGACATCCAAGATTTCTGGCCAGGCGTCTTTCACCTGCTGGATTGAGACGGGAGTGGTGCGCGCTGCTGCGGGAGGAGTCGACAGTACGCTGCCGGATTCCGCGGGTTTCGATGAGACCGGGGACGAGACCGAGGGCGCGGCCGGCGCTGGTGGCTCGACACGCGCCGCTGGCGCCGTCACGGGAGGAGTCATTGGTGACGCAGCGGGTGTCGCTGCGGGCGCGGGAGCGGATGGTGTGGCAGCTGCCGCGGGCAACGATCCGTCACCCTCGATGCCGATTCGGCGTTCGAGGCGTTCGACACGAGCGAGCGCACCGCGCTGGGTGTTGTCGCTCGCCGGAACCAAAATGCGCGCAATCATCAGCTCAAGGTGCAGTCGTGGGGATGTCGCCCCCGTCATCTCAGAGAGGGCCGAGTTGATGACGTCGGCGGCGCGGGACAGTTCAGCAGCGCCCAGAGTGTGTGCCTGTTGGGCCATGCGTTCAAGTTGATCCTGCGGGATACCTCGCAAAACACTTGCTGCATGGTCGGCGGTTGCCGCAACAACAATGAGGTCGCGCATCCGCTCAAGAAGATCTTCAACGAAACGGCGCGGATCCTGACCGGTCTGAATGACGCGATCAACTGAAGAGAATGCGGCAGCGGCGTCACCAGAGCCGAGGGCATCAATCACTTCGTCAAGCAGTTCTGCATGGGTATAGCCCAGCAGGGCAACGGCACGTTCGTAGCCGACCATCGCGGTGTCTGAGCCGGCGATCAACTGATCGAGTAGCGAGAGCGTGTCTCGAACCGATCCGCCACCTGCCCGCACGACGAGCGGCAAAACACCTGGCTCAACTTCTACCTTTTCGCTCTCGGAGAGCTGTTGAACGTAGTCAAGCATTTGAGCGGGCGGCACCAACCGGAATGGGTAGTGGTGAGTGCGCGAACGAATCGTGCCAATCACTTTGTCTGGCTCGGTTGTCGCAAAGATGAACTTCACATGCTCGGGCGGCTCTTCCACAATTTTGAGCATCGCGTTGAAGCCTTGAGGAGTAACCATGTGGGCTTCGTCGAGAATGAAAATCTTGAAACGGTCACGGGCCGGAGCAAACACAGCACGCTCGCGCAAATCACGGGCATCATCAACACCGTTGTGGCTTGCCGCGTCAATCTCAACAACGTCGAGCGATCCACCACCGTCACGAGAAAGTTCAACGCAGGATGGGCAGACGCCACACGGAGTGTCGGTCGGGCCCTCAGCACAGTTCAAACAGCGTGCCAAAATTCGGGCGGATGTCGTCTTGCCACAGCCTCGCGGCCCACTGAACAAATAGGCGTGATTCACACGGTCGGTGCGCAACGCTGTGCGCAGCGGATCGGTCACTTGAGACTGCCCGATGAGTTCAGCAAAAGTCTCGGGCCGGTATCGACGATATAGGGCAGCAACCACGCCCCTAGCGTAGTCGTGCCCACTGACGATCCCAACGCGCGAAGAGCGATCAGGTCGCGTCAGTAAGTCTCGGCAAAGAATTTTTACGAATCGGGCAATCCATCGCTACGGCGGTTCCGAATCATCTGTGGTCGGCTGGTTACCGATCACCGCCACACCTGATCCGTGGCAAACGTTGTCGAATAGACGTGCAGGGCTCCCCGGGGGAGGCGAGCCCTGCACGCGCTCGATTCTCAAGACACGACAGACCGGGCCCCTGTGGTTGCGCGCCGCGGCCGCTGTTGTGCCGAGTAGTTAACGATCCTGCAGTTGTGAGATCACTCGTATGCCGGAATGGTTGGTTCCCCTAAACCTCATTCCTGTCGGCTTACTCAACGCTAGGGCGCACGCGGAAGGCGCACAAGGCACCCAAACCGGGCACACGAAAGACGCTGAGTGCGTCGGATACCCAACGCAGATCTACCTAGAGATTTGACGCAGCGACCGATTCGCGGGCGATCTGAAGTTCCTCATTCGTCGGGATCACCAGAATTTTCACCGGTGAATCGGATGCCGAAATCACGCGCTCGCTTCGGCTCGCTTGAGCGTTGGCTTCGGGATCGATCACAATCCCTAGCCCTTCGAGACCCTCAACGGTTGCGAGGCGCGTGTTCGGGTTGTTCTCTCCAACGCCTGCCGTGAAGACGATGGCATCTGCACCGCCAAGCGCCACCAGGTACGCGCCGAGGTAGTGACGAAGGCGGTGGTAGTAGACGGCGAGCGCAGCCTTGGCGATCTCGTTTCCTGACTCCGCCGCTGACTGCACGTCGCGCATATCGCCGGTTCCGGTCATTCCCAGCAGGCCGCTTCTACGGTTGAGGAGTTGATCCAATTCGGGCAGAGTCATTCCGGCGCGACCGAGGTGGAAGAGCGCCCCGGGATCGATATCGCCCGACCGTGTTCCCATGACGAGGCCCTCGAGCGGCGTCATCCCCATCGAGGTATCGATACTGCGACCGCCGTCGATGGCACACGCCGATGCACCATTGCCGAGGTGAAACACGATGAGTTTGAGTTCACTCAGTTCACGGCCGAGGAGCTCCGCTGCCCTGCCAGCCACGTAGCGGTAGGACGTGCCATGAAACCCGTACCGGCGGATGCCGTGCTCCCGGGCAACGTCAGCGTCGATTGCATACGTGTAGGCCTCGGGCGCAAGCGTGCCGTGAAATGCGGTATCGAAGACGGCAACGTGGGGAACAGCTGCGAAGGCAGCTCGCGCAGCACGAATGCCCTTCAAGTTTTCCGGGTTGTGCAACGGCGCGAGCACCGAAAGTTCGTCAAGCCGCGCCTCGATCTCATCGGTGATGACGGTAGCCGCAGTGAACTCCGCTCCCCCGTGCACCACTCGATGACCAACGACTGCCGGATGCTCGTTCCCGAGCTCCGCCAAAATCTGTCGCATCCCATCGTCGTGGTCTGCCGCTCCCCCACCGCTTTCGCCGATGCGTTCCACGATGCCGCCGTTGTAGACGGAGCCGGATTCGGCATCCAGAAGTTCCCATTTGATGGATGAAGAACCCGAGTTCACGACGAAGACCGTTGTCACGAGTGCTTGCCTGCTTTTCGGTGCGTGCTGGACTCGGTGCCGGTCGCGGCTGTGGTGCCGGTCGCGGCTGAGGTCACAGTCACGGCTGCAGTCGCCTTAGCGGTCGCGGCGGTTGCCTCAACTTGGGCGGCAACCCCTTGAGCCTGAATCGCGGTGATTGCAACGGTGTTCACGATGTCTTGCACAAGCGCACCCCGCGAGAGATCGTTGATGGGTTTGCGGAGGCCCTGCAGTACTGGCCCGATGGCAACCGCTCCGGCACTGCGTTGAACAGCCTTGTAGGTGTTATTGCCGGTGTTGAGATCGGGAAAGATGAAGACCGTAGCTCGGCCGGCGACTTCTGAGTCTGGCATTTTTGATTTGCCAACCGCAGCATCCACTGCCGCGTCATATTGGATGGGCCCATCGACGGCCAGATCTGGTCGGCGTTCGACGACGAGAGCTGTCGCCGCGCGAACCTTGTCGACATCTGCACCACTGCCAGACGACCCCGTCGAGTACGACAGCATCGCAATGCGCTGGTCGATCCCGAACTGTGCGGCCGTCGCAGCCGACGAGATTGCGATGTCAGCGAGCTGGGCGGCATCCGGGTCAGGGTTCACGGCACAGTCGCCGTAAACCAGCACCCGATCTTCGAGACACATCAAGAACACACTCGACACGATTGAGACATCGGGCTTGGTTTTGATGATTTCGAAACTCGGACGAATCGTATGGGCCGTTGTATGGGCTGCCCCAGAAACCATGCCGTCTGCCAGCCCCAAGTGCACCATCATGGTGCCAAAGTAGGACACATCGGTGACCGTCTCGCGGGCGACCTCCATCGTCATGCCCTTGTGGGAACGCAACTTCACATACTCGGTCGCAAACCGTTCGCGTAGTTCTGCATCACAAGGGCTCAGGATGCTCGCAGCCGAGATATCGAGACCAAGCTCAGCCGCCCGACCGCGAATTTCTCCCTCGTCTCCCAGGATCGTCAGCTTCGCGACACCGCGACGCAACAACGTGCTCGATGCCCGAAGGATGCGGTCATCTCCGCCTTCAGGAAGAACGATGTGTTGCCGATTCTGCCGCGCACGATCGAGCAACCCATATTCGAACATGAGGGGCGTAACCACCGTTGACGGGTGCAGATCGAGTCGCTGCACGAGCACCTCGGCATCAACATGCTGCTCAAACAGGGCAAGAGCGGTGTCGAACTTGCGGGGCGAATCTGCCGCCAAACGCCCCCGCGTCTTCGTAATAATGCGTGCCGTGTCATAAGTACCGAATCCGGTACGAATAACCGGCAACGACAAATCGAGACCATCGATGAGCAGTTCGATCTGCGGCAACAGGTCAAACCCGCCATTCAGGATGATGCCAGCCAATGACGGGAACGTCTCAGACGCATGCGCCATCAGAGTCGCTAACAGCACATCCGATCGGTCGCCGGCAACCACAACAACCGAACCCTCGATCAGTCGAGTAAGAACGTTCTCCATCGTCATCCCGGCGACAACCACGCCGAGAGCCTCACGCAACAAAAGTTCGCGATCGCCCTTGAGCAGCTCACCATCGACCGCCTCCAGTAGCGATGCCAGACTCGGAGCAATCAAGAAAGGGTCTTCAGGGATCGCCCACACCGGGGTATCCCCACCGACCACAGCACTCACCCCGGCAATAATCTCCGGCAGTTGCTCTGGATCAGAACGGTTGACCACCACGCCAACTAATTGTGCGAAAGCGGCATCAAGTTCCTGATGGGCAATCGCATAAACCTGAGCAAGGTCGTCTGGGGTACGGCTCTCGCCATCCTCAGACTGACCCCCCAAAACAAGGAGGACCGGGGCTGCCAGGTTCGCCGCGACCCGCGCGTTGTACGACAATTCAGTCGGGCTGCCAACATCCGTGTAATCAGAACCGAGAATCACCACGATGTCGCATTGCGCTTCGACTGCTTTGAACCGCTCAATGATGCGGCTCAGTGCGGCTTCGGGATCGGCATGTACATCGTCATAGCCAACGCCAACAGCATCGTCATAACTGACATCGACAGCATCATGGCCAAGCAACATCTCAAGCACATAGTCTCGCTCATCGCTGGTTCGCGCGACGGGCCGGAATACCCCGAGCCGTGTCGCTTCACGACTGAGCGTGTCAAGCAGACCGAGGGCGATGGTGGACTTGCCAGCGTGGCCCTCGATGGAAGTAATGTAAATGTTCCTCGCCACCGCTTCAGACTACGCGGCGAACAGGAAACGGGCCCGAAAATCCTCCCCGGCACAGAGAAGAGGAGTCCGTGACGGAAAAGAAAAGACCCCTCGCGCACCCGCCAGAGCCCGGTTACCCTTGCTACGTTTCCGTCCTGGGGGAGTTGGCCTGGATGGCGCCACGCGAGGAGCCGAAACCAGTCTACCCAAATCTTTGGCAGCCCGCGATCGCCCGTGGCAGACACAACGGTTGCCGCGACGCGCGCCCGATTACCGCTGAACGGTTCACCCCGTTATGATCACATGAGGTCGTTTGCGCTATCGCGCGTTCGATTCGCCAGGAGAATTCGCCTAGTGGCCTATGGCGCACGCTTGGAAAGCGTGTTGGGTGCAAGCCCTCGGGGGTTCGAATCCCCCATTCTCCGCTCTAACCCGTTGTGATCGCGATTTGCGAAAATACGAAGGGAACGCCGTTGCCGCACGAGATCGACAGCAGCACACCTTTGCGAAATGACTTGCGTCGTCGACTCGGGCCACCAATATCCCTCTTTCGCCGCGGTTTGTTTGCTGGGCTCGCTTTCACCATTCCGGTATTCGGCGTGCTCTACACCCTCACCGTGCCCAACGGCCCGTGGCTAGCTGTTGCTCTAACCCACGTTGCGGCCATAGTCGCGGCCGTTGCGGCATCCGTCTCTTACTTTCGCAGTGCAATCTGGATTGGTCCTGCTTCACCGATGGTGACTGAGCGTGGGTTTT
Source organism: Rhodoglobus sp. G.S.23 (assembly GCF_056675935.1). NCBI lineage: Bacteria > Bacillati > Actinomycetota > Actinomycetes > Micrococcales > Microbacteriaceae > Rhodoglobus > Rhodoglobus sp. G.S.23. The sequence goes on along the minus strand of NZ_CM155237.1, from coordinate 553,255 downwards.
TCTTCGGACGACTCACCCACTTCGCTAAATCCGATGCTGTCTCACTATTGCGGGCAGAGGTTTATACGAGTGATGGCTCAGAGACGCGCTCGCAAATGGTCATCTTGGGCGCGAACAAGAAGCGCCTGCTTCGCATGCGCGGCCAGTATTGGACCCAAGCAGATATGGATGTTGTTGCTGCAGAATTCGACGTTCCCGTCGTCACCATTCCCGGCGCAGTCTCTACCGGTGAACTCCGTGAGGACCACCCAAACGCCCTCTACTTCATGGAGCGCCACCCGGTCTTCGTGGCTATCATCGCGGTCGGGGGCACCGTCACTACGGCGGCAATCCTCATGGGTGTGCTCGCGCTCATCCGTTCCATCACTGCCTAGCGGAGCAGCGCCCATAGCGCACGGTGCATAGCAGCCCACTCCGCGTAACGACACCTGTCGCTTGACGGATCACGCCGCTTGACGGATCACGCCGCTCAACGGGTCACGCCGCTTAACGACAAATGCCGCGGTACCGCCACCGCCGAAGCGAATGTCGATACCACGGCACTCTGCCGTACGGGGAACTAGCTCTTGACTGACCCACTCATTAGTCCGCCGATGAAGTACTTGCCGAGAACGATGTACACGACGAGTGTTGGCAGCGATGCGAGCAGCGCACCAGCCATTGCAGCACCGTAGTTAGCGAGCTGGGCACCCTGTGCCAGGTTGTTGAGCGAGAGCGATACTGGCCCCTCGTTCTGGTTAGACAGGAACAACGCGAACAAGAAGTCGTTCCACGCCGAGGTGAACTGCCAGATGATGGTCACAACGAAGCCGGGCAGCGACAGTGGCAACACGATGCTGCCAAAGGTGCGCAACATCCCGGCACCATCCATGCGGGATGCTTCCATCAACTCGTGCGGAATGCCGGCGTAGTAGTTGCGGAAGATCAGCGTACAAATCGGCAGACCATAAATAACGTGAACAATCAGCAGGGTCGAAATGTCGCTCGGCAACCCCAGCGTTGTCTTCATCTGCACCAGCGGAGTCATGATCGCCTGGTAAGGAATGAACATTCCGAACAGGATGACCGTGAACACGATGTCGGCATACGGGAAGCGCCAGCGGGCGAGCACGAAACCGTTCATTGCGCCCAAGAATGAGGCGATGAGTGCGGCAGGAATCGCCAACAGGAAGGTGCGACCAATGGATGCCGAAAGCGCATTCCACGCGAGCGACCAGTTGTCGAAACCGGTGGGTCCGCCCTCGAGAGCGGGTTCCCAGGGCCAACGAACGGGTAGTCCCCATGAGGTTGCCGGGTTTACATCCTGTGGTGGCTTGAGGCTCGTGACGATAAGCACGTAGACGGGCATGAGGACAACGATCAGGAACAGTACGAGGAACACGTACTTGATGGTGCGACTCACACGCTTGCGGTTTCGGAGCGTCGAATCTCCCGGCATATCCATTTTGCTTGAGATGCGAGGCTTCTTGGTTTCAGTAGTGACGCTCATCGCTGCTTCCTCTCTGAACGAGCCGTATAGATGAGGTAAGGAACGATCAGTACGGCGACGAAGAGCAACAGGATTGTCGCGATCGTTGCGGACTTTGCATAGTCGTTAGCGGTGAGAGCAACCCACAGGTAGGTTGCGGGAACCTCTGTCTGGTAGATCGACTTCGTGATCGCCATGATGAGGTCGAAGACCTTGAGCGACATGTGGCCAACGATGATGAGGGCTGAGAGCGCGACGGGGCTCAGCTGCGGGAAGATTACGTAACGGTAGAGCTTCCACTCTGTTGCGCCATCCATGCGGGCTGCTTCACGCAACTCCATCGGGATTCCGCGGAACCCGGAGAGGAACAGCGCCATGACGTAGCCAGCAAGTTGCCAGATCGCTGGCAGGGCGATTGCCGCCATGCCCCAACCCGGTTCACTCCACCACGCGTTTTGGAGAAAGTCGAGACCCATGATCTCGAAAATGCGGTTCAATCCGGATGCGCGATCACCCTCAGCGCTGTTGAGCAACCAGCGCCACACGACACCGGATGCCACGAACGAGATAGCCATCGGGAACAGGAACACCGAGCGGAAGACACCCTCAGCGGTAACGCCCTTGTCGAGCATCCACGCCCACAAGAAGCCGAAAAGCATGGTTCCACCGATGAAGAACACGGTGAAGACACCGAGGTTTTGCAGCGAGTGGATGAAGCGCTCTTCTGCGAAGAGAGCGAAGTAGTTGTCGAGACCAACGAACTCGGTCGCCGGCACAAGACTGTGCCGATTGCTGAGCGACACCGAAATATTGGCTCCGATCAAGCCATACACGAATACGCCTATGACGATGATCGTCGGTGTGATCAGTAGGAGCGGTGGCCCCCAGTTTTTATAGCCCTTTTTCACGCGCAAGCTCCTCGGTTGCCACGGTAGAAGTGGGTGGGAGCATTACTGCCCCCACCCACCATGTCTCGTTGTGCTAGTTAGCCCTGAGCCTTGTCAGAAGCTGCGACGAGTCCGGAAAGCAGCGATGCTGCGTCGCGGTCGGCACCGAACTTACCAATGGCCGAGGAGATGTCTCCCGACCAGGCAATGCTTGCTGCTGCACCGTGTGCGAGCGAGCTAACAACGGTGTCTTCACCGAACGACTTGATAGCGGTCTGCTGGTACGCGGGGTAGTCAGCGGCAACCGTGTCAGTACGTGCCGGGATCGAACCCTTGGCGAGGTTGAAAGCCTTCTGGCCCTCAGCGGAGCTGATGGTCGTCAGCCAGTCGAGTGCAGCTGCTTCGTGAGGTGCACCAACGGCGAGCGTGAACGAGTCAGCGAGGAAGTCGAAGACTCCTTCGGTGCCGGGGGTTGCCCAGGTGGTGTACTCGTTGTCGTAGGTCCAACCAGCCTGCTGGAATGCAGACTCGGCCCAGTCACCCATGACGTTGTATGCAGCGTTGCCGTCAAGAACGATCTGCGTTGCAGCATCCCAGTCAAGACCAGCGAAGTCGCTGTTGGTGTATTCGAGAAGCTCACCGTAGTGGCCGATCGCAGTTTCTACTCCTGCGTCGTCCCAAGCGGTGTCGCCGGTCCAGAGTCCCGAGTAGCCGTCTGCGCCGAGGTCAGCGATGAGAACGTTTTCGAAGAGCTGCATCTGAGTCCACTCGGTACCGAGTGCGAGAGGCGTCTCGACTCCGGCAGCCTTGAGCTTCTCGAGGTCTGCAAGCCACGCGTCGATGTCAGCGGGGGCAGCCATCGGGTCGATGCCGGCATCCGTGAGCACCTGAGTGTTGGCCCAAACGACATTGGCACGGTGGATGTTGCTGGGGACGGAGTAGATGGCGCCGTCAACGGTGAGGCGTTCTACGAGGCTCGCGGGGAAGACGTCGGTGAGCCCGTTGTCTTCATAGAACGAGCTGAGGTCTTGAAGTTGACCGGCGTTGATGTAGTCCGTGAGCTCGGCTCCGGCGTGGGCCTGGAACGTGTCCGGCGGGTTGTTAGCTTCGAGACGTGATGCCAACGCAGCCTTTGCGTTGGAGCCAGCGCCGCCAGCTACCGAAGCGTTGATGAACTCGTCATCCGGGTTTTGCTCTTGGAATACCTTGACGAGAGCGTCGAGGCCGACCTTTTCAGATCCTGATGCCCACCAGGTGAATACCTCAACCTGGTTAGCGTTTTCCGGGTCTGACCCGGTGTTGCTTGAGCAGCCCGCGAGAACGAGGCCCAAGGCCACCGCCCCAGCGATAATGGATAGTGGCTTACGCATTCTGTGTTCCTCCATTGGAAAGTGAGTGCTGTTCCGTTCAAGAAGTGAATCGGACCTTGCCCAGTAAACTGCGAACCGTTGAGTTTGACAAGTGAACGCAACCAGTTTTAGCGAAATTGGATGATCACAATTTGGCAACAGCGAACGGCATGGGCCGGCCCCACACCCCACTTCTCGCAGGAATTGCCGCCGAGAACCCCAGAAACGCGGGGGTATGGCACCGCGTACTGGAACGGAAACAACTCGCGAATGCGCCAAACGGCGCGCTCGCTCTAGCGCCTCTTGAGCGTAGAAAAAATCCCGCGAAGAACCTCTCGCACTACCGTCTGTCCAGTTCGTGAACCCAAGACGCCTTCCAAAACGTTCGGTTGTTTGCGCGTCGAGGTGCGCTGAGTGGTGCGCGTCGACGACTTTGGCGCAGTCTTTTTGTTCATGTCCTTGAGCGCGCGCTCATACTCTGCCTGCACTTTGGCCTGCTCCTTGGCAGTCGCTTTCGCCACCTTCTCTGCCTCTTCGGCCGCCTCAACCGCGGCATCCGCTTCGGCGGCAGCATTCATCTTCACTGCCAAGATCTCGCGCGCAGATTCCCGATCAACCGCAGTGCCATAGGTCACCATCAACGGTGAAGCCGCAACCGCTGCCTCCATAACACCCGCAACCGTCGGAGACATTGAGCCTCGAGGTGCGCGAAGACGAGTCCAGGCCACCGGAGTGGGTGCACCCTTCTCGTTCATCACCGTGATGATTGCTTCACCAGTGGCCAAGCTTGTTAGCACCTCACCGAGGTCATAGCCTGAGGTCGGATAGGTCGACACAGTCGCTTTGAGCGCCTTAGCCGAATCCGGAGTGTGCGCTCGTAACTGGTGTTGAAAACGCGAACCGATCTGCGCGAGCACGTCACTCGGAACATCCTTCGGCGTCTGCGTCACGAAAACCACGCCAACACCCTTCGAGCGAATCAACCGAACTGTTTGAGTGATCGAGTCGATGAAATCCTTTGACGCGTCATTGAACAACAAGTGCGCTTCGTCGAAGAAGAAGACGAGCTTGGGCTTATCAATGTCTCCCACTTCGGGGAGGTCATTGAAAAGGTCAGCGAGAAGCCACATCAGGAACGTTGAGAACAGCGCCGGCTTGTCATTTACTCCCGGAATTTCGAGCAAACTCACAAGGCCTTTGCCCTCGGCATTAGTGCGCAAGAACAACGAAGTGTCGATTTCAGGTTCACCAAAGAACGCATCAGCACCCTCGTTGGCGAAGCCAATAAGCTCACGCAGGATGACACCAGCGGTTGCCGAAGAAAGCCCGCCAAGGTTCTTCAACTCGGCTTTGCCATCGTCACTCAGCAGGTACTGAACAACGGACCGCAAATCGCTGAGATCGACAAGGGGCAACCCCGCCTGATCTGCGAAATGGAAGATTAGGCCGAGACTCGACTCTTGAGTGTCATTGAGGCCGAGCACTTTCGACAGCAGCAGCGGCCCAAAACTCGACACGGTTGCGCGAATCGGAACGCCAGTGCCCATCCCGCCAAGCGTGAAATATTCGGTCGGGGATGCCGCGGGCTGCCAATCCTGACCGATCGATTCTGTACGTTCCAGCAACCGTTCGCTTGACGTCCCAGCGGTGGCAATGCCGGAAAGGTCCCCCTTGATATCGGCCGCGAAAACGGGGACACCGGCAGCCGAGAGCTGCTCAGCGAGTACCTGCAATGTCTTTGTCTTGCCGGTTCCCGTTGCGCCAGCAACCAAGCCGTGGCGATTGAGCATTGCAATCGGAATGCGCACAGGAACGTCAGAGAGAGCATCACCATTGACGAGCGCTCCCATTTCGAGCACCTCGCCCTCGAACGCATAGCCGTCGCGAATAGCGCTAACTTCATCAGCACTGAGCGGGCCACTTGTCGAATTCGACGAAGCTGACTTCGACACGGCCGGCTCGGGCGCTGCTGGCTCAGGCGCGGCCGCCTCAGGCGCGGCTGGCGTGGACTGCGCTGCTGGCTCAGGCGCTGCTGTCGTGGACTGCGCTGCTTCCGCTAGCGCTGCTTCCGCCTGCGCTGCCTTCGTCTCTGCAGACGCCGCCTCGGCTGACGCGAGCGCGGCCTGTGCTTCCGCTAGGGCCTTCTTGGCTGCTTCTACTTGCGCTGCGGCATCCGTCATGTCCTGAGTTTATCGAACGGGGCCGCGAGTGCCCCTTCGGATAATGAGTCGCGGTGCGCCCGAGCTGTATCGCAACGCTGTTACCCGGTTTCGGCGGAAAGTTTTCGTGCGAACGGTGCCCACAGAATCACGGCAACGCCAACTCCGATCAGTGCACCGCCGATCGTGTCGCTGAGCCAATGAGCGCCCAAGTAGGTGCGGCTGACCATCATCAGGATCGTGTAGATAATGCCGGCGATCCAGACCCAGCGCCGTTGCAGCAAGATGATGAGCACCACAGCAAGCGTCGCCGCGTTTGCAACATGCCCAGAAGGGAATGAACCAAGATCGGACGTAACCAGAATCTCTGTTGGCCGTGCGCGACCGAAGGTGGTCTTGAGGAGTTGGACAACTCCCGCGCTCGCTGCAGCGGCTGCGATGAAATAGAACGCAGCCCATCGTCGCTTGGCAAGAAAAAACGCGAGTGCGCCACCCAAAGGAACAACGAACACACCGAACCAGCCGCCGCCGATGAAGTTCATGGCCAGCGCTGGCATTGTGAAGAGCGGGGAGCGGATATTCACGAAGTCCGCGAGCAAGAGCTGATCAAGGCTGAAGGGGCTGTTTCGCGTAGCGATGAGCACTCCGAGCACAACAGCGAGAGCAAGTGCGCCAACCCCGCTGATGAGCGGCCACAGTGCGGTGATGCGGCGCGCGTCCGCGTGAGGGAGATCGTTGTTCACTCTCCTACGCTAGCGGCGCATCCTCACAATTCGCTCTATGCGTGCCGACCCACGACTGTGCCTGGCCGCTCACGATCAGTGCTTGATCGACCTCAGAGCGATCGATCGTTTTCTACCGCGAGAGGGCGGGCACCGAGCGCGGACGTACGACGGTCCACATCACGATGATGGAGACAATCGCGGTGCTTCCCATGACGATGCCCATAGGAATCGCGTTGGTAATTCCGAACGCTCCCACAATGGGTGAGGTAAGACCGGCCAAACCAAAGTTCACGGCTCCCAGAACGGATGCTGCAGTAGCAGCCTCTCCCCCATGATTTGCCAGCGCCAACACTTGGGTGCAGGGGAACGAGAAACCACACGCCATGACAAAGAAGAACAGAGGAATCAGCACGGTAATCAGGTCGCCGTTCACCACATCCAAGAAGACGATGGTGGATGCAGACAGCAGCAGCATGACACCAGCCCCCGCAAGGATCCACTGTGGGCCGACATACCGCATGAGGAATGCACTCGTTTGAACACCGATTACGACGCCGATGGAGTTCACGGCAAAAACAAGCCCAAAAGCTTGCGGGTCAAGACCATAGACGTTTTGTAGCAGGAATGGAGACGAAGCGAGGTAGGCGAATAGCCCGGAGAACGTCATGCCCGCAATGATTGCGGTGCCCACGAATACGCGGTCGGTGAAGAGTGACTTGTAGCGCTCACGAGTGGTGGCATGGCCGAAGTCGCGGCGACGTGCGGCTGGGAGGGTCTCGACGATGAAGAACCAGGCAGCCATCAACACGAGTGCGCCATAGATTGCGAGGAAGACAAACATTCCACGCCACGGGGTAATCAGTAGCAGTTGCGAACCGATGAGCGGGGCCAGAATCGGTGCCAAGCCCTGCACGAGCGCTAGCCGAGACAACATGCGCACGAGCGGTAAACCTCCGAAGAGGTCACGAACGACAGCCATGGCGACCACAGCGCCCGCAGCAGCGCCCATGCCTTGAATGAGCCGGAACACGAACAGCAACTCGATATTGCCGGCGAGCGCCACTCCGAGACTCGCTAACAAGTGAACGCTTGTAGCAACGATCAGTGGCAGGCGCCGACCGAGGCGATCGCTCAGCGGGCCGACAATCAGTTGACCGAGGGCAAAACCAAGCGTGGTCGCGGTAAGCGTGAGCTGCACAACGGCAGCCGTTGTCTGCAGATCTGCTTCAATCAGCGGAAATGCTGGGAGGTAGAGATCAACGGTGAACGGGCCGAGGGCAGTCAGCGCCCCAAGCACCAAAACATAGACAAGTCTTTGGCGAGCAGAGAGCGAGTCACCGGGATGAACAACGGTAGTCAATCTAATCCTTGCGTAGAGAGTGCCCGATGTGGGCGCGACAGAAAGCAATGTGTCCGCAACCCCGAGGACTATGCCAGCCTACGCCCGCTTCGACGGACTCTGCGACGCCGCAAAAGTCGGGTTAAGACACGTCAACTAGTCGGTACGGTTTTGTTCCGCATACAACCGCGAGTAGACGCCGCCCAGAGTGATGAGCTCGCTGTGGGTTCCCCGTTCCACGATCGAACCACCATCAACAACGAAAATCACGTCGGCGGAACGCACCGTCGACAAGCGGTGCGCTACAGCAATGGTCGTACGGCCCCGCGATGCAGTGTCCAGTGCACCTTGAACGGTGCGCTCCGAAATGGAATCCAAGGCACTAGTTGCTTCATCAAGGATGAGCACGCTCGGGTCCTTGAGAAGCACCCTAGCGATCGCGATGCGCTGCTTCTCCCCGCCCGACAGGCGGTAACCGCGCTCCCCGACCACGGTTGCGTACCCTTCGGGGAACGACATGATCGTGTTGTGGATATTGGCCGCGCGGGCGGCCGCCTCGAGTTGATCGATTGTGGCGTCCGGTCGTGCATAGGAGAGGTTTTCGGCGATCGTCGCATGAAAGAGGTACGTCTCTTGACTCACGATGCCAATGTTTTGGATGAGTGAGTCTTGCGTGAGATCTCGCACATCATCGCCGGCGAAAAGTACTCTGCCCTCGCTCGCTTCGTGCAGACGAGGGATCAGATACGAGACCGTTGTCTTTCCAGCACCAGACGGCCCGACAAAGGCAGCGTACTGCCCAGGCTCGATCGAGAATGAGACCGAGTCGAGAGTGGCCTTAGTGGATGCGTCAGCATCCGGATATCTAAAGGTCACGTTGTCGAACGCGACGGCGCCAAGCGCTTTGGGCCGGACCTCGTGGGCATCAGGCTTATCGGTGATGGCCGGCTTGAGGTCAAGGTACTCGAAGATGCGGGCAAAGAGTGCCGAAGATGTTTGCAGATCAAGCGCAACGCGCATGAGACCAAGCAGGGGGAACATGAGCCGCGCCTGAACTGTAGTGAAGGCAACAATTGTGCCCGCAGTGACATCGACACCATCGGTAATCAGATAGGCGGCGACGACGTAGACAATCGCGGGGATGATGGAGAGGAAGATATTGACGGTCGCGAAGAACCATTGCCCACTCATCTGTTGGCGCACTTGAAGGCCAACCTGCTGCTCATTTTCGTCGGAGTAGCGTTCGGTTTCCACGTCTTGTTGGTTGAAGCTCTTCGACAGCAGGATGCCTGAAACACTGAGTGACTCTTGAGTGATCGCCGTCATGTTGCTCAGTGACTCTTGAGTTTTGGTGGCGATTCGCGCACGAACTTGACCGACTCGGCGTTGGGCAATAACGATGCCTGGCAGCACGATGATGGCGACGATCGTGAGCTGCCAGCTGAGAACCAGCATGCTGATGAACGCGGCGATCACTGTCACCGTATTGCCGATAACGCTCGAGACAGTGTTGTTCAATACTCCGGCGACACCACCGACGTCGTTCTGGAGTCGTGATTGGATGATGCCGGTCTTGGTTCGCGTGAAGAAAGCGAGTTCCATGTGCTGGAGTTGGTCAAAAAGCCGTACCCGAAGGGCACCCATGACCTTGTTGCCGACTGTTGCTGTGAGAAAGGTCTGCCACACGCCGAGGGCTGCGGATGCAACCCAGAGTCCGACCATGATGCTGACGAGTTGCATCAATATGGGAATGTTGGGCCCGCCAGCGGGGAACAGCCCCTCGTCGAACGCTTGCTTCGTTAGCAATGGTGGGAGAACGCTAACCGCAGCGCCAATGAGCACGAGCGTGATGGTGAGCGCTAGAGCCGCGCGGTGGGGCTCAAAGAGTTCTGCGATACGCCGCAAGAGGTGAGGAACTTTGGGGGCTGCTGCGTTGGCGGCTTTCTGTGCCGAATAGTCGCCGCCGCTGACCCGACCGCCACGATGGGGGCCACCTACTGTGCTCATAGTTCGAGACTAGTTCGCGAAAACCTCGTTAACGGCCAATCGCACAGCGCAAGAGTGCGCTGTGCGAGAAACCGTGAGAGAAGGTTCGGCGGGCAACCGAAGTTACCCGCCGAACAGTCGGGATCAGCCTTCGCGAACTACCGAACGTCGTCGCGCCACGCTGAACCCTACGAGCACCAATCCGAGCTGCAGGAACCCGAGTCCAGCGAGTGTCGGAGCGATTGTGCTCGAGCCTGTGAACGCCAATGTCGGCAGGTCTAGTGTCGGCAAGTCAACCGTCGGGGGCACCGTTGTGGGTGGCTCCTCGGGGGGAAGCGGGAACGTGGGCAGGTCGCACAGTTCCAGCGTGATGTCGCCTTCGGCGCTCAATGTCTTGTCGGCGTTGACGATCGAGACGGTGTAGGTCTCTCCGTTCGGCACGTCGGTGATGTTGAGCGAAAGTGTGGGCAGGTCCGCTTCGAAGGTAATCGGTGCGATTCCTTCGACTGCCTTGCCGGTCACCTTGTTGATGACTGTGACGGTGTAGTTCTGGCCGACAACGAGCTCGCTTGCGGAGACCGCGATTGTCGATGCACCCAGTACGTTGCACTCGGTCTGGCTAATCATCACGATCGGGTTTCCCGGGCATGCGGCGAGATACATGTCGGCAGCAGCGGTGACAGTGGGATCCGACAGCGTGTCCGTTACCACTACGCGGTAGCTTTTCTCCGGGGCGAGCCCGTCGAAGGTGAACTTCTGTGCGTCAGCGGTTCGCGAATCAAGCTTCTGGGCTGCACCAACGGCGACATTGTCGCGCATGAGTGTGACGGTGTAGTCGCGGCCGACGCTGAAGTTGGACACGGTAGCGGTGAGTGCCGCGGTGCCACCAGGAGCCGTGCACTGTTCGGCGGTCAGTTCGACCGTCGTGTCGTTAGTGGCACACGGAAGCAGCGTTGCAGAAGCACTCGCTGTGTTGTTGGGCAACATGACATCAGTAACCGTTGCCGTGTACGTGCCTTCGGCGAGGTTTTTCAGTTCAGCATCAAAACGGTCAGTAGTCGCAACAAAGTTGCTGTTCGTGAGTACCGGCTTGTTAGCCGGGTCGGTGATGACCACGGTGTACGAGCGGCCAGGAACGAGGCCCTCAACCGCAACCGTGATTTCGCCTTCAGCATCGCCAGAGACGACGTTGCACTGGGTAGCCATCAGGGTCGGCTTGACGAGCAGTTCGGGGCACGGAAGGAATGTGTGCGTTGCGCTCTTCAGCGGCACAGCCTTTGCTGCCCCCGTGTCTACAACAGTCGCGTAGTAGCTAGCCGAGGGTGTTGCCGGTGAGTTGTAGGCACCTGTTGCTGAGTTAGCGACGAAGGTGTGGCTGTCAACGACGGCGTCTGAGCCAGCGTTGACGATACTGACGCGGTATTCGCGACCAATGACGAGGCCACTGAGGTTCACCTTGATGGATGCGCCTTCACCAGGAACGCTGCACTCGTTGGGAACAATGGCGATTCCTGAAGTCTCGGGACAAGCGAGCGACTGAACCGTCTTGCAGGCCGTAAGAGCACGGTTGGTGGTGTCTGTGATCTTCACCTCATAGGTTCCGCCTGCGACCATTCCCTGCCACGTGTAGCTACCAGTGGTCTGAGTCGGCGTGTACATGACTGTTTGGGTTCCCGCAGCGCCGCCAGAAAGAGTCAGTTCATACTTGCGATCCGCGACGAGTCCCTTGAAGGTTGCAGTGATTCCGGTGGTGCCGCCGGGTACATCACAGCTCGATGCCGTGACGTTGACGATGCTCTGAGAGACACACGGCGTTGACGTCTTCGTCCACGTACGGTTCCAACTGGTGTTCGTCGGGTCGTTCCACGCTGTCACCGATGCGGTGAAGGTGTGGGCATCAGTGGAGTTGGGGAACGCAAAGAAGTGCTCACCGTTCTTGCTGAAGGGAATTACTTGCTCTTTGCCACCCTCAAGCTGGAACTTGATGAGGTTTTGCTGGCCTTCGCGAGAACCGCTTGCCTCGTAGTACTTACCGGTTACCGTGACGCCTTCACACGAGACAGAGATGCTCGGCGTGTGAGCTTCGGCAGCCGATGACACAGAGACAACAGCCAAGCCAGATCCAACAACCAGGGCCAAAGCAACGATCGCGGAAATACCGCGAGTGTCACGCAAAGACCAACGCTTTCGCGGTTGTCCAGTGGACTTATCGAATCGGGGGGTTCGATTTGCGGCGCGCCAACGCACCTTAAAGTTATTCACTTCGGGATTCGCTCTCGGGTAGCGAACGACTCGGAACATATTCGAACCTGACGCGCGGGGAAGCGAGTCAGACCGGCGGGGGATTCCGGGTAGCTCTATCGGGATGTGTCACACGTTCGGGGGTCAATAATGCAACGTGCCCATTATGGGGGGTTCACAGAAACAAACGCAAGCCAGACACGCCGATACCTGCGGCGGGGTAGTCTTACTACTCTCGCGTCACCCACCCGACTAGGCGAGAACCACGAACTCATCGAGACAATAGTCTCGAAGAGGGGGTAGAAGATGGCGACAGCCGATGTGAGAACGCTTGAGCGCGCCTTCGACGCGGCTCAAACCGACGAAGGTATTGCCGCCGCGCTCACTGAACTCAGCAAGGTTTGGCCGCAACTGGTGGGCTCCGATGGCTCACGAATCCGTCAACTCCTCGATTCCGCAGCTCCCGAACTGTGGCACAACGACCCATGGCTCGTAACGTGTTATGCCGCAAGCTTTCGATCGCTTGATGCAACAAACCGGTCAGCCGCCCTTCCTTATTTCGAGGCAGCGCTAGCGTTACTCAGTCCAACAACTCCCCCGTTGGTGCGCGCCACGCATCACCTTCATCATTCTGCGGCCCTCCGTTCGCTCGGACGACTTGACGAAGCATTGGCATCAATTACCATCGCGCACTCAATTGTCGAGAGTCCCGACGTCATTCCCCTGGCCAAACGAATTCCGCTCACTGCCGAAATCGCGTTGCACCGCGGCGCCGTCTACCTGCACGGTGGTGACTTCGACCGTGCGAAGGCCGACTATCGCATTGCAGGGTCGCTCGCCGAAACGAATCTAGGTGTAGCAGATCAGCTTGAGGTTTTCGGTGGCCTGGCGCTCATCCAGTTCTTCCTCGGAGACTTTGAACATGCGTTGAGCTATGTCTCGAGGGCAGAGTCCACCGGCGCTAGTCCGGCGCTCCGGGACAGCCGCTTTAACGCTCCTGCGTTGATCGCCGACCTACTGATCAGCGTAAACCAGCGGGGTGCTGACGCCGCAGACGGCAAGATCGCGCGGGTGAAATCGGCGATTGTTGAAACCGACTGGGAGCCGTTAGGACTCTATGCGCAAGCGTTCGTTGAGCTGTTCGTTGGCAAACCCCACGAAGGCCTCGACCTGTTGCGTTCGTCGCTTCATGCCCTCGACGGTTGGCAACCTGTCGGATTCGTTGCTACCGAGATTGGCGGTTCGCGAACGGCAGCGTTCCTGCAGCTTGGCGACTCTGGGACAGCGTGGGATGTTTTGGCACAGCTCTTCCCCACGCAACATCACACCGTGTGCCCGAGCCGGCTCGTCGCTCACTTGCGATTTGTCACGGGTGACTACCGCGGTGCGCTAGAGGCGTTGCGCGATTGCGAAACTCTCGGCGACGCTCACTCGAGCCGAAACCTTGCCGATGTATTTCTTCTCAAGGCCGCAGCGAACTTCTGCCTGGGAAACGAAGAGGCATCGGATGTCGCCTTCGATCGATCTTTGCGACTGGCGGCGCGCAATCGTCTGTTCAGCCCTTTCCGGCTCGTGCCAAGTGAGACTGTTCAGTCGATGCTCACTCGGGCGGCTGCCCGAAACCAGCCTCTGGAGGTTGGCGCCCTAGTGAAGCGGCTCGATGGCCTAACGGTAGTCATCCGGCCTCAAGATTCGTTGTCGCTGAGCGATCGGGAGCGTGCCATCGCCAAGGAACTCGTTCGGGGAAGCAGTTCTGCCCAGATCGCTGAGACCCTTTACATTTCGGTCAATACCGTGAAGTCGCATCTTAAGAACATCTACAGAAAGCTTGGAGTGACCTCGCGGACCGAAGCGATCTATAAATCTCGGGAGTTGGGGCTCCAAGTGGAGATCACCCGCGACTAACCCGCCATTCACCCTTTCGGGTGTTGCCGGATATGTTTGCCCTCGATACATTTGGTAGACCACTTCCGCTGGTTCCGCATATCGTTGCGTGGCCAGCGGTTCTCGTGCCGTATTTCCGTCTCCGGAACCTGATCCCTGGTGTCAACGGAATCGGCACGTTGGTGGGGCGCTCGGCTGGTTACCAGGCGCCCCACCCCCTCTTCCCGGCTTTCTCCTCCAGCCTGCGACTGGCGAGTTCGTCAGCGCACACGCACCAAGTGGTCTCCCGTTCTGCGCGTTAACGCAGAAAAGCGCCACCCCGAAGGGTGACGCTTTTCTGGCTAAGCATGCCTCTAATGAGGCCAGATCCTCTTTAAAGGATGTGACTACTTAAGGGTTACGGTTGCGCCGGCTTCTTCAAGAGCAGCCTTTGCCTTCTCCGCAGCGTCCTTGCTTGCACCCTCGAGTACAACGCTAGGTGCGCCATCAACAACTGCCTTCGCCTCACCGAGACCGAGGCTCGTGAGGGTGCGCACCTCCTTGATGACCTGGATCTTCTTCTCGCCCGCTGACTCGAGAACGACGTCGAATGAGTCCTTCTCTTCAACTTCTTCAGCGGCAGCAGGTGCACCAGCAGCTGCAACAGCAACCGGGGCAGCAGCAGTAACTTCGAAGACCTCTTCGAACTTCTTAACGAACTCGCTGAGCTCGATGAGGGTCAGTTCCTTGAAGGCCTCAATGAGGTCGTCGCTTGACATTTTTGCCATGATTTTCTCCTATATTTCTTAAGCTAATTAACCCGCGCGTTACTGCGCGGAATCCTGCTTCTCGCGCAGCGCGTCGACCGTGCGAACGGCCTGAGCGAGCGGTGCGTTGAACAGATACGCGGCGCCGAACAGTGAAGCCTTTGCTGCTCCTGCAAACTTCGCAAGGAGCACCTCCCGGCTTTCCAGGTCGGCCAGCTTGGTGACCTCTGCAGCGGTGAGCGCGTTACCGTCAAAGTAACCACCCTTCACCACGAGAAGAGGATTTGCCTTGGCAAAGTCACGCATAGCCTTCGCAACGGTGACTGGGTCCCCGTGTACGAATGCGATTGCAGATGGACCAACAAGTTCCTCGTCGAATGACGAGATTCCTGCGGCGTTAGCTGCAATCTTTGTCAGCGTGTTCTTCACCACGGCGTATGTTGCGTGCTCACTGATTGACTTGCGCAGCGTCTTGAGCTGGGCAACAGTGAGTCCGCGATACTCGGTTAGCAGAACGGCGGTCGAGTTGCGGAATAGATCCGTAAGCTCGGCGACCGATGCTTCCTTGTTCGCCATGGTGCTCCCTACTGGTTGATGTGTGTCTGCCTCAGAGCCGCACGGAAGTGTAAAGAGTGGCTGGAAACTAGAAAAGCTCCGGCTCTACTGCGCTAACGCAGAGGCACGGAGCTGAGTTGCGGCCAGATCTGGCCGAAAAACTACTTCACACACCTGCGCTGGCCTTCGTTTTCACGAACTTCGATCGCACACACTTTCGCGCATGCAAACGACCGGCGGTCTTTGGCTTCGGTAAGACTACGGGATCACCGGCGTAGCCGCAAATCAGGGAAGCTCGATGCGGAACACCGTGTTACCCGGAACGCTGGAAACGCTCGTCGTGCCCCCGTGCGCCGCAATGACTGCGGCAACGATCGCGAGCCCCAGTCCGGTGCTGCCGGCCGCCCGAGAGCGCGAGCTATCTCCGCGCACGAACCGTTCAAATATCGTTGACTGCAATTCTGGAGCGATGCCGGGGCCGGTATCGCGAATCTCGATGATCGTGCGCTTGCCCTCCCGCTGCAGACACGCAGTGACAATAGTGCCCGCTGGAGTATGCACTCGCGCATTCGCGAGCACGTTGACTATCACCTGGTGCAGTCGCAGGCGGTCACCGCTGACCATGACAGCGTCATCCGGAAGCTCCAACTCCCAGACATGGTCGGGACCTGCAGCGTAAGCGTCCCCCACGGCATCGATGATGATGCGGGAGAGATCGACTGGCTCATGTTGAATTGCCACATCTTCGTCGAGCCTCGCTAAGAGCAGCAGGCTCTCCACGAGTCCCGTCATGCGCACGGACTCCGCTTCGATTCGACCGATGGCGTGGGCGATATCATCGGGAATCTCATGCCCACCGCGACGCGTTAGTTCCGCGTAGCCACGGATCGACGCGAGCGGGGTGCGCAACTCGTGACTCGCATCCGCCACAAAGGTACGCACTTTGTTCTCGCTAGCTTCGCGGGAATTGAGGGCGGATGCCACATGCTCAAGTAAGCGGTTGAGTGCTGCCCCCACTTGCCCAACTTCGGTGCGCGGGTCAGCGTCATCAAGCGAGACCCGTTCGGCAAGCGCAACAGCTCCGCGATCGAGTTGGATTTCGGTGACACGGGTTGCTGTGCCGGCAACTCGTTCGAGGGGGCGCAAGGCGAACCGCACCGCAATGGCACCCGCAATTGCGGCAATGACGACGGCGAGAATTCCAATGCCAATGACCAACAGGGTAAGCCGCAACACGGTGTCACTGACATCAGCGAGCGGTAGCGCAACGATGAGAGACTCTCCATTGAACGGAGTGCTCGAAACGATGACCCGATATTCGCCGAGCGTACCCCCGAGATTCACCGTGACCGGTTCACTTGATTCGGTCAGAGCAGACAGCGCTGCGAGCTGATCCGCGGTCAAGGGCGACGGTGCGCCCCGGGTTCCCAAGACTCCAGCCGTGATAGTTCCATTGGAGGTCACGAGACCCGCAATTGTTCCTTCACGCTGGCCCGGCAGCGCTAGAAAGTCGCCAGCCGGGGGAATGTTTTGGGTGTTTCCTGTTGGCCGACCATCAAGCGCACCTTGGGAACGGCTTGAAGCGGAAACCAATTGAACATCGAGACGGTCAACCAGAAAGCCCTGCAACGCAAGCACACTCACGACGCCGATAAGCACTGCGGCGAGCGCAATGAGTGCGGCGCTGCCCAAGACTAGGCGATTGCGGAGGCTAAGCCTGCGGCCCGTCCCCGGGGCCTTCACTTCTCGAGGTCGGATCACTCGGCAGCCCGCAACATGTACCCGACCCCGCGAACTGTCTGAATCATCGGAGGGCCAAGAACATCAATCTTCTTGCGCAGGTAGGAGATATAGATTTCTACAACGCTTGCTCGTCCGCCAAAGTCGTAGCTCCACACCCTGTCAAGGATTTGCGCGCGACTGAGCACACGCCTGGGGTTGCGCATCAAGTAGCGCAAGAGCTCGAATTCGGTGGCGGTGAGGTCAACTTTGGTGCCTGCCCGGCTCACTTCGTACGTGCTTTCATCCAGCGAGAGATCCCCGACTTCAATCACCGGATCGGCATCGCCAGCAATCGTGATCGCAGAACGACGCAAGAGTGCGCGCAGTCGTGCCACGAGTTCTTCCAAGCTGAAAGGTTTGGTCACATAGTCATCACCGCCAACCGTGAGTCCAGCAACGCGATCCTCGACAGCGTCTTTTGCTGTGAGGAAGAGTATGGGCGTCTCGATGCCGTCAGCTCGCAGTCGAGTGAGAACTGCAAGCCCATCTAGTCTAGGCATCATGATGTCGAGAACGATGACGTCTGGGCGAAATTCGCGAATGGTGGTGAGGGCTTGATGTCCATCAGAGGCGAGCCGAACATCCCAGCCCTCATAACGAAGGGCCATCGAGAGAAGGTCTGTTAGCGAATCTTCGTCGTCGACAACTACCGCACGAATGGCTGTGCCGTCGGCTCGGCTCAAACGCGGTTGCGCCTGGACTGCCGGAAGGTGGCGTGACTGATTCATGTCTTCTAGTTATTCGGAGTTTCCTATGAAATTTCTGTGTACGAATTTCTGGTGTCATCGCTGAGAAACGTTTCGCGGCTCAAGGCTAGTTCTCAGGTTGGCCATAGGGCACTGATAGGGCTCCTTCCTACCTTTGCCTTGACCACCCGAAGCACCGAGGAGACCCATGTTCGGAACGTACCTGTATCGAGAACTCAGCAACCGACGCAAACAGACAACAATTATTGCGGCCGGCATGGCTCTCGCCATTGCCCTCGTGATGATCGTGAGCGGCGTCGCTGCTAGTGTGCGAGACGCCCAAGCGAGCGTGCTCACATCGATTTACGGTGTCGGCACCGACATCACCGTCACTCAAGAACCAGAATTACCCGCCGAAGGAGAAGCGGGGCAACAGCAGCAGCCTCGCTTTGAGTTTGGCGCTGACGACGGCGCCACCGCCGATGGTACAACCGCCCTCGCGCAGTCTCGTCTGACCAGTGGCGTTAGCAGCACTACCTTCGATGCGGATGCTCTCACGACCTCCGCCGCACTCGATAACGTTGCCGCAGCCACTGCCACCTTGACGCTCAACAACGTGAGTTTCTCGGGCGAGATTCCGACCCGCGACACTACCGCTACCGAAGAGGGCGGAGCGCCCGGAGCAGGGCAAATGGGCCCTGGCGGACCAGACGGTGCTGGCGGAAGCTCGTTCAGCGTCGACACTTTCACCGTTACCGGAATTGATGTTGCTGGCGAAAGTGTTGGCCCCCTCACTTCCGTCGGGCTCGTCGACGGTCGCGCGTTTGAGACAACGGATGCTGCCACCAACGTCGTAGTGCTGGACTCCGGCTACGCCACAACGAGCGAACTCAGCGTCGGCGACACCCTCGAAATTGGTGGTGAGGAGTTCGAGATCATCGGAACCGTCTCATCCACTTCATCGGACGCCACCACGGCATCCAACACCTACATTCCGCTTGATACAGCACAGCGCATCTCAGAGCTTGAGGGTCAAATCTCGACCGTCTACGTGCAGGCTTCATCGTCGACCGACATTGCTTCAGTTCAAGCCTCGCTGCAGGGCGCACCTCCGGATGCCGCAGTCAAGACTCAAGAGGATCTTGCCTCAAGCGTGTCCGGCTCGCTGTCAACGGCCTCCGACCTCGTCGGCAAGCTCGGAACGTGGTTGTCGATCATTGTGCTCGCCGCTGCGTTCCTGATCTCTGTTCTTCTCACTACTTCTGGCGTCGCTCGTCGCACCCGTGAGTTTGGCACCCTGAAGGCGATCGGCTGGAGCAATGGTGCGGTCGTGCGTCAGGTTGCTGGTGAGTCACTGGTGCAGGGGGCAATCGGCGGGGTGATTGGCGTCGCCGTTGGGCTGCTGGGCATTCTTGCGATCAATCTAGCGGCCCCCGCCTTGAGCGCGAGCGCGACAACGACTACTCCGTTCGGCCCAGGGGCCGGACCGGGTGGAGGCGGACGATTCGGAGATGCCGCGGCCACGGCTGCTGCTGCCTCGACCGAGATCGCTCTACAGATTCCGGTAACTCTCGGCATCATCGGCATCGCCGTGGCCCTCGCCATACTCGGCGGCCTCATCGCTGGTGCCTTCGGTGGATGGCGCGCAGCCAAACTGCGCCCAGCCGAAGCTCTGCGCAGCGTTGCCTAATCCCACCGTTTTTTTCTGACCAGTAGGAGACCTTCTATGTGCGAACTAGCTAATCTCACCAAAACCTACGAGACCAAACGTGGCCCCGTCAGCGCACTCAACAGCGTAACCCTCAGCATCCCGACCGGACAGATGGTCGCGATTCAGGGACCGACGGGCGGGGGAAAGTCGACACTGCTGCAAATGCTTGGTGCACTTGAGCGTCCGACCAGCGGCACGGTCACTCTGAGCGATAGCGAACTGTCTGCGATGCCGGATGCTCGACTTGCAGACATTCGCGCGCGCACGATTGGGTTTGTTTTCCAGGGCTTCAATCTCATCCCCACTCTTACTGCTCAAGAGAATGTGGAGACGGCCCTTGCGCCGCTCGGACTCGCGAACGCTGAGCGTAAGCGTCGCGCGACCGAAGCGCTCGAGAAGGTCGGCTTGGGCGAGCGTTTAGCTCACCATCCGTCTGAGCTTTCTGGTGGTCAGCAGCAGCGTGTTGCGATCGCTCGGGCACTCGTCAAGGAACCTTCCGTGTTGCTAGCCGACGAACCGACCGGAAACCTCGACGAGCAGACCCGGGACGAGATCATGGAACTGCTTGAGGGCTTGTGGCGCGATCAGGGGCTGACCTTGATTATCGTGACGCACGACTCTGCTGTTGCGAAGCGGGCTGAGCGTCGATTGCAGCTGAAGCACGGAGCAGTGACCGAAAAGAAGTAGCGCTGCGAGGCTTTCACCCAGGAGAGGTCTGCCGTGACTAAGCGGAGTTGGTGGGCGGCGCGGTAGTTGCTACCGTGTCGCCCCTGTGACGAGCCACCGCTCGCCTCTAGCTCGCAGTCCCAGTGTCACTGCTCGTGCCCCGATGTATCCCAGTCCGAAGGCGAACCACAGTGAGACCAGTGCTGGTGCGGCGGTGAGTTCTGCGAGAGAAACCCACCAGAGGAGTGGGAGATAGACGGCAAGGTTAATGAGACCCGTGAGGGCAAGGTAGCGCGCATCCCCCGCACCGATTAGCACCCCGTCGAGCACGAACACGTAGCCGGCGACAGGGATGCCGAGAGCCAGCACGGGAAGAAGAGCCGCTAGCCCTGTGCGAACTTCTGAATCGCTACTGAACACGAAGCCAAGCCAGGGTGACATCGCCAGAATCACGATTCCCAACACGACGCCGCTGAAGATTCCGAGTTCAATGAGTCTGCGGGTGATCGCTCGCGCTTGAGGAACATCACTGGCCCCCAACTCTTTGCCAATCATTGCTTGTCCGGCTATGGCGAGGGCATCAAGCACGAACGCGAGGGTGGCGAAGATAGTGAGGGCGATCTGAACCGTTGCGAGTTCCTGAACCCCGAATCCCGTTGCGACCGCAATTGTTGCGAGCATCGCTGCCCTCAAGGATGCCGTGCGGAGCAGCAGCCACGCGCCAGCATGCCCGGCAATGAGCATCCCGCCGAGGTGGGGCCGCACTCGCGCGTCTTCCCGGCGCGCGATGACGATGAGCATCACGAGGTAGGCAATCGCCATTCCCCAACTGGCCACTACGGTGCCGATGGCGGAACCGGCGAGCCCCCACCCGAATCCGTAAATGAAGAGAACGTTGAGCAGGGCGTTTGAGATGAATCCTGCGACCGCCACGATAAGTGGCGTTCGGGTGTCTTGCAAACCCCGCAGGAGTCCGGAGGCCGCAAAAGTGATGAGCATCGCCGGCAGCCCGAGAATAGAAATTGCGAGGTACTGGTTGGCGAAGCCGACGATGCTGGGGTCTGCTCCGAAGAGGCTGATCAGCCACGGGGTCGCTGGGATTCCAATGATGACCAATAGGAGACCCAACAGGATTGCGAGCCAAACTCCGTCGACGCCTGCCGCGACCGCTCGGGCACGGTTGCCGACGCCGAGCCAGCGTGCAACAGCAGGAGTGGTCGAGTAGGCCAGAAAGATGAGCAACCCCACCGCTGTTTGCAGTACGGCGCTGGCAACGCTGAGCCCGCCCAATTGCGCGCTGCCGAGATGACCAACGAGAGCGGTGTCGGTGAGGAGAAAGATTGGTTCCGCTACGAGCGCGCCGAGCGCCGGTAACGCAAGGCGCCGGATATCCCGGTCAAGTGGCGAGTGCAGCAGGCTCACTACTGGCTAGTCTGTCGACGACTCTGTCGCCTTGGGCGACGGTGACGCTGCAGGCTTTGACGGCGCCGCTTTCTTCGCGGCAGGTTTTTTCGCGGCCGGCTTCTTTGCGGCCGGCTTCTTCGCGGGTGCAGCGTTCGTCGCTGCGGCCGAGGTTGCCGGCGCAGTCTTCGTTGCCGGCGTAGCCTTTTTCACCGCAGGCTTCGTTCCGGCCGGCTTGGCTGCTGTCCGCTTGGTTGCCGCAGGCTTAGCTGTGGACGTCGAAGCCGCGGGCTTCTTCGCTGGGGTCGTCTTGGTCGTAGAACTGCTCGGCGTCGACTTCTTCGCAGCCGGAGCCTTCGTAGCTGGCGCCTTCGTAGCTGGCGCCTTTTTAGCTGGCGCCTTCTTCACCGCGGCTTTCTTCGTTGGTGCTTTCGTTGCCGCGATGGCCGCTGCCGTCGTCACGGTTGAGGTAGCTGTTTCGGAGACATCCGGCGTCGAAGCTGCCGGTGTCGAGGACTGAACATCGGTGTTCGTTTCGTCAGATGCAGCATCCGTAGGACTCGTGGCATCCGTGTCAACCGCAGCACCCGCAGCACCCGCAGGATCCGTGACAGGCGCATCACCCGCGTCGCCGGCAGCACCGCGCTCAGCAGCATCGCCCTCAGCCTCAGCGAGACGCTCTCGGCGCTCACGAACCTGACCAATGATTGTGGGAATCAGCAGTGCCAGCAGGAGAACTACTGCAGTGGTGGCGATGAGCACCACTGACTGCACGGAACCTTGATCTGGCTGTGGTGTCGGGTCCACGATTTCTATTTCGCGACCGGAAAGTTCAGGCTGATATTGGGCGAGAGTCGTTTCGCCAGCAATGCCGCTTTCGCCACGCACGAGGGGAATGATCACGCCATCACTGAGGCTGAACCATGCTTTCGTCTCCGGCTCGTGCACGAGTGTTGCATCTTCGTCGATGTGGTCGAGGGCGAGCGTGATGCCAGGGTTGCGGATGAAGTCGATCATTTCTGGGTCGACCGTTGCCGGATCAATGCCAATCATGGCGATACCAACGGGCTCTTCACCAATCAGAACCGGCACCTTCCAGCGATTGACATACTGCACCGGAGTGTCCGTCTTCTGTCCAGAATGGAATGCCTCAGACCAGAGGAAGATTCGATCAATTTCACCCAGTTCAATACCGTCCGTGAAATCGAGTCCGCCGCCTCGCTCGTCAACACCGAAATACTCTTCGAGCTCAAGAATGAGGCCGTCATCTGACGCTGCGAACTCGCTAACATCTGGCGGGATCGAACCAACGGATGCTACAGCGCCCGCCGCCGGAACGAATGTGATCATTGCAAAGAGTGCTGCTGCTGCGGCAACGGACCACCGACGACGGTGTCTCGACGGTGGCGCAGAATCGGAGTGGCGAGCTAGCATGCGCCTAGTCTGCCAGTACCGGCACACATTGGTTGACGTGACGCGTAACAACCACGACTTGGCGGCGGTGAATCTGGGTTTGTGCGCGGTGGGCACCATTGCGCAGCAGACACGAGAGACAATGGTGGTGTGACTATGCAACCGGAACTCGATCTGTGGGAGCCGGTTGCGCCCAATCACCTCAATCGTGTGGTCGCCCGCGCTGAAGATCGTGTTGCCTGGCTTCGGGCGCGAAGCCGCGGTGTTACAGCGACGGATGCCGCCCGCTTGGCAACCGAAAGTTCGTTGCGTGGAGTGGTGGAGAGCAAGCTCCTCGGCTCTGGTTTCTCTGGCAATGCGTTCACCGATCACGGCCGACTGCGGGAACCTGAGATCGCACGGTGGGTGCTTGCCCAGCACGGCATCCGCTCAAGTTCTGCGCTCTATCACGCGCACGATCAACCACTGCATTTGGCAACCCCCGATGGTGTTGCCGTAATCGATGGTGCTGTGGTGTTGTCAGAAATCAAGACAACCCACAAGGCGTGGCGCAGCATCCCCCGTTCCTATTTGCGTCAAGTGTGGTGGCAGCAGTACGTGCTCGGCGCGGATCGCACCCTGGTGGTGTGGGAACAGCATGACGACTTTGTGCCCGTGCATGCTGAGCCGAAATGCTTGTGGGTTGAACGAGATGAAGACCAGATCCATGCCCTTGTCGGGCTTGCCGATCGGCTGCTCGATCTCATGCGAGCGCCGTAGCTAGCTAACGCGGTCACGCCCCAGTTTGCGCGCAGCAATCACCGCGCCAAGCATTATGAGCCAGGCAATAGCGATAGTCGTTGCCACAAACTCGAGACGGCTGCCAAGCACGACTTGGAAACGGAACAGGGAGAAGAGCCCACCCGTTCCGGCGATCACAGCAACAGCAATGGCCGTGATCAGCGACATTCGAGCGAGCACTCGGTGCTCCCGCGCGAATGACGTTTGGATCATTGCCCAGCAAGCGGCCGCGAAAGCGATAACGGCAGCGAGGGTGTGAGTGAAGTCCTGCACCGTGAAACTGGGGCCATAGGGCAGTGGGCATCCCGAAGTGCAGGTCACTTGCGACGCGAGCAAAAAGAATCCGCAGCCAACCCAGAGTGACACTGCTGGCGAACCGAGGGAAAGCAATGGTGGCCACGCTCGAACTCGGCGGGCAGCCCACGCGACGGCTGAGCCTCCCGCGACAATCAGAAGCAGGGCAATCTCGAACGCGGCGGCAGTAGGTTCGCCCTCAGCGCCGAGCTCGCTGACGTAGAGCTCTCGAGGAACAGAGAGTCGCGACATCCAGATAAGAGTGAGCGCAACCCCAACGGCAACGCTGCCAACCACAGCGGCATAACCCTCAAGGGCACCGAGGGAGACTCGAGGCGGCGCAACTGCGGTCATAGCCCGAACGCCCGCGGGCGAGAAGTCAGCGGCGCGAGCATTCAACAATCGTAGAGCACCACGACGGCGCAAGCACCGGTCAGGGAGAAACTTATTTAGGCGTCTGCACTGAGGGGCAGCTCACGAACGTAGTCGTCTTCCCACCGCTCCCCCACAAGAAACTTCTTCGTACCCACGAGGCGAAAACCCGACTTCTCATAGAAGCGATTGGCGCGAACATTTTCCTGATTCACCCCAAGCCAGACAGCAGCAAAACCCTCGAGTCGTGCGCGCTCGATTCCTGCCGTCACTAGAGCCTTGGCAACGCCAGCACCGTGGAACTCGCTGAGCACGTAACACTTGCTGAGTTCGACGCTTGGTCTCGCTGTGAGTGCTGCGGCAACATCCGGATCACTGGGCTCGTCACTGCAAAAGAGTACGTAGCCTGCTGGTCGACCATCAACCTCGCCGATCAGAATCTCGCGGGCGGAGTCGTTGAGGTAACCACTAAACGACTCGACCGAAAGGTGGTGCGCGATGAACTCGGCTATTGCCTGCGGGGTGGTGCTTAGAGGGCAGGCGAGAGGAAAGGTGGTGCGTGCGAGCTCATGCAAGATCTCAGCATCGGCAGCAACAGCAACGCGAACGGTGGTCGTCACGACGAAAACTCCTCCGGGGATGCGAAAACGGGGGCCGACAGAAGCCGGCCCCCGTTCATCTAAGCAGTATTAGATCGAGTTGATGTCGACCGGGATGCCAGGACCGAAGGTCGTGGAAACAGTTGCTTTGGTGATGTAGCGGCCCTTTGACGAGCTCGGCTTTGCGCGAACGATCTCGTCGAGCGCTGCCTTGATGTTCTCGTCGAGCTGCTCGGCGGTGAACGCCGTCTTGCCAACAATGAAGTGCACGTTGGAGTGCTTGTCGACACGGAATTCGATCTTTCCGCCCTTGATCTCCGACACAGCCTTAGCAGTGTCAGGAGTAACCGTTCCGGTCTTCGGGTTTGGCATGAGGCCACGCGGACCAAGAACCTTACCCAAACGACCAACCTGGCCCATGAGCTCGGGGGTCGAAACTGCTGCGTCGAAAGCGGTGTAGCCAGCGGCTACCTTCTCGATGAGCTCCGAGCCACCAACCTCGTCGGCGCCAGCAGCAATAGCTGCTTCAGCCGCAGGACCGGTTGCGAAAACGATAACGCGAGCAGTCTTACCCGTACCGTGAGGCAGGATAACGGTGCCACGAACCATCTGGTCAGCCTTGCGAGGGTCTACACCCAAGCGAAGAGCAACCTCAACGGTTGAATCAAACTTCTTTGAGCCGGTCTCGCGAGCAACAGCTACAGCCTCGGTTGGCGTGTAGAACTTGCCCTCTTCGAGCTTGTCGGTGGCAGCCTTGTATGCCTTGGAATTCTTGGACATTATGCCTCCACCGTGATTCCCATCGAACGAGCAGTGCCCGCGATGATCTTCATTGCGCCGTCGATGTCGTTGGCGTTGAGGTCAACCATCTTCTGCTCGGCGATCGTACGAACCTGGTCTTTTGTGAGCTGTGCAACCTTGACGGTGTGCGGTGTGCCCGAACCCTTTGCAACTCCAGCAGCCTTCTTGATGAGCTCTGCTGCCGGCGGGGTCTTGAGGATGAACGTGAATGAACGGTCCTCGTACACGGTGATCTCAACCGGGATAACGTTTCCACGCTGTGCCTCGGTTGCGGCGTTGTACGCCTTGCAGAACTCCATGATGTTAACGCCGTGCTGACCAAGCGCAGGCCCGATGGGCGGTGCGGGGTTAGCGGCGCCGGCTTGGATCTGAAGCTTAATCAGACCTGTAACCTTCTTCTTCGGTGCCATTGTGTTTCCTTTTCAGTACGAACTGACCCGTGTGGCCAGCTCTCCCGCACCCGGTGGGGCGCGGTGGTTTTTTAGGGGCTTTAGCCCTTAAAGCTTGGTGACCTGATCGAAGCTGAGCTCGACTGGGGTCTCGCGCTCGAAGAGGGAAACCAGAACGATGAGCTTTCCGCTCTCCGCCTTGATCTCGCTGATCGAACCAGGCAGGCCCGCGAACGAACCTTCCTTGATGGTGATGGTCTCGCCGATTTCGAAGTCGATCTCGGCAGGAATCGAACGCGCAGCGGTCTTGCCCTTGGCGGACGAGCCCTTTGTTGCGGGAGCTTCGACGATCTCAACAAGGCTCTTCAGCATGTTGAAAGCTTCTTCGAAGCGAAGAGGTACGGGGTTGTGGGCATTGCCAACGAAGCCAGTAACTCCAGGAGTGTGACGAACAACCGACCAGCTGTCTTCGTTGAGGTCCATGCGAACCAGAACGTAGCCGGGGATACGAACGCGGTTGACGAGCTTGCGCTGGCCGTTCTTGATCTCGACAACATCTTCCATCGGTACTTCGACTTGGAAAACGTAATCTTCCATAGCCATCGATACCTTGCGGTTCTCAATGTTGTGCTTGACGCGCTTCTCAAAACCGGCGTAGGAGTGGATGACGTACCACTTGCCAGGCTGAAGACGCAGATCCATGCGGAACTCGGCGTACGGGTCTACTTCGGCGCCTTCGGCTTCAGCGTCATCCGCAGCTTCGTCATCGGTTGCTGCAACAGAGGCATCAGCATCTGTGGTGTTGTGAACGTCAAGAGCGCCATCGACCGCAGCATCTGCTTCTGGGTCGGCTGCAGCATCCAGAGCCTCAAGGAGCCCGGCAAGATCGGCATCGACATCGGTCGAGCCATCTTCTACGTGCATTGCCTGGTGCTCGGCGGAGTCTTCAGAACGCTCTGCCTCAGCCAGGGTGTTACCCGTCTGCGCCTCATCCTCCTCGGAGGACTGCTCTGCTGCCGTAGCGAGCTCGGAGTCTTCGCGGTGGTTCTCGGACACTAAATCTCTTTTCGTTACTCTGCATTTCGGCCGTAGCCGACGCGGTTTGTGGATGGCGGTTAGTGAAAGACCTAAACCACTAAGTCAGGGTTGCCGAACAAAAAGTTCACCAACGCGCTAAAACCAAAGTCGAGTCCGGAAACGATACCCATCATGATGACGACGAATACAAGAACGACAAGTGTGAAACTGACCAGTTCACGCCTTGTCGGTGTAACGACCTTCTTGAGTTCGTTAATTACTTGGCGGATAAAGAGTGCCATGCGCCCGAAGGGTCCACGACGTTGCTCGCTGTCCTTCTTCGCCTTGGCGACGACGTCCTCGCTGGGCTCGTCTACGTCTTTCTTGGCCACTCTTAGTTACCTTCCGATACTTCGGCTTGCTCGACCCGAGACGTGAAACACGAACCGGGACTTGCAGGGCGGACAGGACTCGAACCTGCAACCTGCGGTTTTGGAGACCGCTGCTCTACCAATTGAGCCACCACCCTTTGCGAGAGATTTGCATCTCTCACCCCAACACTTTCGCACAAACACCGCCGGACTTCTATTTTCAGAAGTGGAGAGTAGGCGCGCGAAAGTATGGCAGTTTTCAACTACTTCTTCCAGTGTACGTCATGAAGCGGCCTCGTGAAATACGGCGAACAGCCAGACGGCAACAGATAGCGCGAAGCCCACCCAATTCGGTGCCAAAAAAGTTTTCTGAAAAGAATCTGAGAATCCGCGTCATAACCGCCACCGGTCGCAGTCTCTCTATACAAGCGGGGCGAACCACCCCGCAATTTCGGACAACATCGGCATCACCACGTGAGGACTAACCACCTCGCCGCATAACTAAAAGGCATCACCACCAGATGGGCAAGCGAAGCTGAGATCAGGCAGCAGTTCGTGGCACAACCCTCACGTTGGCCTCATAGTCGAGTCAGTTTCCTTATCCACACAGGATCAGGAAGGTACCAGTCGTGTTTACACAACACATCCCGCGCGCTGGGAAGCCAGTCGGGAACACCAAGCACAACCCAGTAGTCCGTTTCGGAGCGGCGCTGGGAACCGTAGCCCTCGTTTCGGGCTTCACTCTCATTGCACCCGCTGCAGCGAACGCCGACGAAGTCAACGGGGCGTCATACGCCTACGCCGAGTTCCTTTCCGGCAATGTCTTAGGCACGGACCTCAGCAACGTTGTCGGCCTCGGTCGGGTAGCTGCAAGCAACAACGGCAACCAACCACGTCAGATCAGTCGCAACCCCCTCTCTGTTGACGTGCTCGGGGCCACCGTCATCAACCAACCGGGCGGCATCCAACTCCCCATGGTGGATGTTCTCGATGCTGGTGTCATCAGCCACTACGCCCAGGCCGACCAGAATAGTGAGTCCTACGCCTCAACAGGAGCCATCCAGAACGACGGCGGAATTGGAGTCGGCAACAATGCTGCCGGTCCTGCCGGAGACCTAACACTCGATCTCGACAGTCTTCTCGACAACCAGTTCGCTTCCGTGTTGACCGACCTTAAGCTCGACCTCGAGGCGGTAGCCGCACGCGCCAACGGCTCGATGACCTCAGCATCAGGCGACTACACGCTCGCCGATGCCACACTGCGTTTCTCGAGCCCCGCGATCAGCCAACTGACCAGCAAAGTGAACAGTGCACTCAGCGGCGTCGACGGTCAACTACTCAGTTTGGGTGGTGATGACGGTGCTCTCGGAAACTCAATCGACCGCATCCTCGATCCCCTCCTCAGCGTTGTTGGATCATCGGCAAACGTGAAAGTGGTTATCGACGCTGACGTGCACAATGCCGTCAGCTCACTGCTGAACGAAAAATACGGCAACGGAGCAGTGAGTTTCAATCTCGAAACCGGCGCGGTGCTCGTGGACCTCGAAACGTTGTTAGGTAGCGACCTGAACGATTTGCCACCGAACACCGAGCTGCTGACGGATGCCGTCGTCAACCAGATCCTGAAGGGAATCACTGAAACAGTCGGCACCCTCGCTGACGACATCGTCGAACGAGTGGAGTCCGCTCTCCGAAACGCTCGCGTGGATGTTTCAGCGAACCTCACCGTGTTGAGCGGGCAGGATCCGGTGCAGCAGAAGGTGTGTAGTGACATCCAAGTCCCGATCATTGGTGACATCATCACCGGTGGCACGGGAAGCACTGGTGGCCTCGGCGGTCTTCTTGGTGGACTCACTGGTGGAGTAACGCACACCATCACACAGGGCGTCATCGGCTACACAGCAGAAACTGTGTGCAAGCTCGTGGCGACCGCCCTGCCCGACCTGCGCAGCACTGTCGCTGTCACCATCGTCGGAACAGTCGATGACCTGATTGACGGCACCGCAGCACAGGCGAGCGCTAACATCTCGCTCCTCGGTGGCACCGTGAAAACTGCGCTCGACGTCGATGCCATCATCGGAAGCCTCGGCACGAGCCTCAACCAGTCGCTGTTCTCCAACGACGGTGTCGTTAGCTCGGTCATCGCTCGCCTCAACTCTGGATTGGTCAACCCCGCCGTTACCGGACTTCTTGGCAACTCAAGCGTCGCAACGGTGCTGAACGATCTGATCTCGATCACCGTCAACGTTCAAGAACAGTGGACCTCTACTGGTGCTGTCAGCGGCAACATGTTCAGCGAAACCGCAGTGCGAGTGAGCGTCGGCTCGGGAGGACTTCTCAGCGGTGCTCTCGGTCGCGCAGCATTAGCGCCCAGCTTTGCCGCTCGCGGAGTCGTCAGCCTCAACGTGGCCCAAGCCACCGTTGGGCCGAACGTGCGAACCGTCGTTGGCCCAGGATGCACCGTGAACTGTGGCCCCGGCGGCGATCCAGACCCCTGTGTCGGAATTTGCATCCCCGGAGATCCGGACTTTCCAGAACTTCCGACTCTCGCCCTTGGCGGACAGCTCGCATACACCGGTGCCGGTGTTGCGACGCTCATCGCCCTCATCGTCGCGTTGTTGGCAGCGGGTGCCTACTTCGCGCGTCAAGGTTACCTACGTACACATCCCAAGTCCGAGCTCTAGGACTGCGTAGCTAACCTCTAGCGGCCGGAGCTGGTCGTCCCCCCAGGACCACTGCTCCGGCCGCTTTTCTCTGCCATCACTACGGTCGTAATCCCCTCCCCATCGCTAGCCGCAACGCCTAGACTTGACGGGTGACTTCACCTCGCCTCTCTGCCAGAATTTCCGCCATCGCCGAATCGGCCACCCTCAAGGTGGACGCTAAAGCTAAGTCGCTTCTTGCGGCCGGTCGTCCGATCATCAGCTATGCGGCTGGCGAGCCCGATTTCGCGACACCGGCGAACATTGTGGAGGCGGCATCCCGAGCAGTGCTCGACCCCAAGAACCACCGCTACACGCCTGCAGCCGGACTGCCAGAACTGCGCGAAGCAATCGCGGCCAAGACGCTGCGCGATAGCGGCCTCGAAGTGGGAATCAACCAAGTTGTCGTCACCAACGGTGGCAAGCAGGCCGTCTACCAAGCCTTCGCAACTCTTGTAGATCAGGGCGATGAAGTAATCGTTCCGACCCCGTACTGGACGACCTACCCCGAAGCGATCAAGCTCGCTGGCGGCACCATGGTTGAAGTTTTTGCTGGTGCAGATCAGGGTTACCTCGTGACCGTCGAGCAGCTCGAAGCAGCTCGCACCGAGAACACCAAAGTGCTGCTCTTCGTTTCACCGTCGAACCCGACCGGTGCCGTCTACACGCCCGAGCAGACCAAGGCCATCGGCGAATGGGCGCTCGAGCACGGCATCTGGGTGATCAGCGATGACATCTACCAAAACCTTGTTTACGACGGAGTGCGCGCTGTTTCCATCGTTGAGGTTGTTCCCGCGCTCGCCGACACCACCATTTTGGTAAACGGCGTAGCCAAGAGCTATTCGATGACCGGCTGGCGCCTCGGCTGGATGGTCGGCCCCGTCGATGCAATGAAAGGCGCTGCCAACTTGCAGTCGCACCTCACGAGCAACGTCTCCAACATCTCGCAGCGTGCTGCAATCGAAGCCCTCACCGGCCCGCAGGATGCCGTTGAAGAAATGCGCCTAGCTTTCGACCGCCGTCGCAAACTCATGGTCTCCGAGCTCAACAAGATCGACGGCATCAACTGCCCAACACCACAGGGTGCTTTCTACGTGTACCCGGATGTTTCGGGCCTACTGAACCGCGAATGGGCTGGCGTCACCCCAACCACAAGCCTCGAACTTGCCGATCTCATTCTCGAAAAAGCTGAAGTTGCTGTGATCCCCGGCGAAGCATTCGGACCAAGCGGCTACCTCCGCCTCTCCTACGCCCTCGGAGACGACGCCCTCCTCGAAGGTGTGCAGCGCCTTCAGAAACTTTTCAGCTAACACAACAACCGCCGCCGTTGCGGTGGAGGAACCGATGGACTCACCACCACCGCTCGATGCCGCAAGCAGGCTGCATCAAGCGCTACTCGCCTCAGCGCCGTCAGTGCGGTTGCAGGCCGCGATGTCCGCTGGGACCCATCCGCGCCCCGAATACGTGAGTGTGCTGCTCGAACGCTGCGCGATCGAACCAGACCTCAACGTTCGCGAAACCCTCACGTGGGCGCTCATGCGGCACCCAGTGGAGCTCACTGTGCCGACGCTCATCACCGAAACACGATCGGCAATCGCCCAAGCGCGCAGCCAAGCGCTGCACACCCTTTCCAAGATCGGCGACCCTGAGGGATGGGCAGCGATCACACCAGAAGTCCTCAACGACACAGATGATCAAGTCGCCCGAACAGCCTGGCGGGTAGCAACCGTGCTCGTACCCGAAGGTGGGGAGCACGCTTTGGCTGCCATGCTCGTGCGCCATCTCAACCACGGAGACCGCGACGTGCAACTCAGCCTCAGTCGGGCCCTCGTCGCGTTGGGCGACACTGCGCTTCCTGTGCTCGAAGCAGCGGCGGAGAGCGGTGATGAACGACGACGCGTTCATGCGATTGCGACGATGCTGTTGCGCGAATCCCCCGACGAGGGGTTTGACGCTGCGCTCTTTGATGCTGAGTTGAGGGTGCTGTTGTCCACGCCGCTCGACTCACCCGCCGAGCCCAACTCTGGTCACGATCCCGACACCGACTCTCGCCCAGACGACTCGTGAGCGTCTAGAGCAGCTTTCGCGCTGTCGCCCACACCGTCAGTTCATGACGCGACGACAACTGCAATTTACGCAACACAGCAGAGACGTGTGTCTCGACCGTCTTGACCGAAATATAGAGCTCGGACGCGACCTCTTTGTAGGCGTAACCGCGAGCGATATAGCGCATCACTTCGCGCTCGCGGCCAGAAAGTCGGTCGAGTTCATCGCTGGACTCCGACTGCTCCCCTGCAACGGCACCGAAGGCATCAAGCACGAAGCCCGCGAGTTTGGGAGAGAACACAGCGTCGCCTCCGGCTACAGCAACAACGGCTTCACTCACATCGCGACCGGAACTGCCCTTGGTGATGTAGCCGCGAGCCCCTGCTCTGATCACGCCAACAACATCCTCCGCTGCATCGGAAACGCTGAGCGCGAGAAACCGCACCGAATCCAACAGAGCGCTCGAGCGGCGAAGTACTTCTGCCCCTCCACCGCCAGCCCCGCCAGGCAAGTGCACGTCGAGCAAGACAACCGCCGGCCGCAATTTCTCGATCAGCTCAACGGCCTCATCGACCGTCGCCGCCTCGCCAACAACGCGCACGGTCGCGTCGAGATCAGCTCTCAACCCCGAGCGGAAGATGGAATGGTCGTCGACGATCACAACGTCGAGAGTGTGGGGATCATTCACGCTTGTTCCTCGATTCGAAGATGAACTTCTGTGCCAACGCCACCAGATCCTCGACGAAGAGTTGCGGTTCCGCCGGCACGAGTCATGCGGCCGATAATCGACTCCCTGATGCCAAGACGGTCGGCAGGCAAAGTGTCGAGTTCGACCCCCGGACCTCTATCGCGCACAAACACGTCAACAACGTGCGCGGAAGATTCGATGTAGATCGACACCTCACCACCCGCGTGACGTGCAGCATTCAGCATCGCTTCCCTAGTGGCAGACACGAGCGCGACGGGAGCATCCTCAACCAGTTCGCCGGCAGCGACAACATCGAATCTCACCGGATAGTCGAGCTCAATGGCGGCCGCGATTGAACGAATCTCGGTGACGCAGTCCGTCGTGGGAGCGGCATCCCCTTCAAACAACCACTCGCGCAGCTCTCGCTCCTGCGCTCGAGCGATCCGCGCAATTTCCGTCGAAACACCGGCACGGTTTTGGATGAGCGCAAGAGTCTGAAGCACCGAGTCATGCAGGTGGGCGGCGACTTCGGCCCGATGTTCTTCCCTGACTCGCGCGGTCCGTTCCGCGATCAAGTCACCCCAGAGAGCAACAATTCGTGGAGCCGCCAACAGGGCGACTGCGGCAATGATCAACGCTGTTGCGATTAGGCCGTTGATGATGCTGGGCTGCAGGGCCCACACGGAGAGCGAGCACACAATGATGATCGCCGCGGACGATCCTCGGGCTACCACCCCGTAGCGGGTGCCGCGGCTGGGGTCGTGGCGGTCAACCGCCAAGCTCCAGGCGACAGCGGCGGCGCTCGTGAGCGCAACAACGATCAGGGCCGGAGAGCGACCCTGCGGGCCAGAGCCCAAGGCGAACAGCAGGACAAGAATGGCAGCGATTCCCGAGCCAATGACGAGCAGCATCGCGATCGGAACACTTCGGTGCACTTCGCGGCGGTTATCGGTGTGGCTAGGGGCAAGAGGGACTAGAGCCCACAGCCAGAGATACAAGAGCAGTCCTGCCCCACCACACAGCGTGGTGACGACCGCCAGCAAACGCACCTTGGGTACACTCCAGCCGACATGGGCGGCCACCGCTGCACAAACGCCGCTTATTGCCGCCGCGCGCGGGCGCTGCAAGAGAGGGCGTACGGCTGCAGCGGTCATCCCTGAATCCAAGCAGGTTTTCGACCGCCATGGTGATCTCTCAGGGTGCGCTCAGGGTCATCCCTCATAGCGAAGGCTGCTAGTCAGCGCCACGATAGGAGCATGGCTTCACACAACAACTCCGGCAGCACCCCGACAGAGGACACCGACGGCTCTTCCGACGGCTCTCACGAACCCCCACCGTCCGCACCGCAAGCAACAACTCCCGGGCAGCCCTTCATGAACTGGATGCGCGAACTCGATCTCCGACGCGAAGCGGGCTGGATTGGGGGTGTGGCTTCGGGCGTCGCGACCCGCCTCGCCATCGATCCCCTCATCGTCCGCGGCATCTTCGTCGTTGTTGCCATTCTCGGTGGGCCCGCGATCCTGCTTTACGCCGCAGCGTGGCTCCTCATCCCGGATGAAAATGACTCGATCCACCTCGAGAACCTCCTCCGGGGAACGTTCGAGCGAGCACATGCAGGGATCGGCGCGCTACTACTGCTCTCGATGCTTCCCACCACTCAAGGATTCTGGGAAGTCGGCTCCTTCGTTGCTGGCCCTTCCCGCTGGGGAACAGACATCTTCCGAGTGTTGTGGACGATCCTCGTCATCGGAGGCATCATTGCGCTCGTCGTGTGGATCGCACGGCTCGCCCGCAACTCAAGTGATCGGTCAACACCTCCCGAACATCAATCGACGTCTGTCTCTTCGGACGCCGCAAATTCAGGACAGTCCACAGACTCCGCTCCATCGGATACTGTCGCTGGCGAGCGGATGAATAACGCTGCCTCAGCGGCACCGACCCTTCCCGAGCATCCAAGTTCCACCGCCACAGACGACGAAATCGCGGCCTGGCGTGAACAACGAGACGTCTGGAAGGTCCAGAACGCCGCCTGGAAAGCGCAACAGGAGGCGAATGCTCAAGAGATCCGCCGCCAACGCACCGCAGAATCGCGCGAGCGTGCTCGTGCCGCGGCAGCGATCGCGACAGCACGTCGACGTGAACGTCAACGGCTGAGCCCCCGACTCCCCGTAGCGGTCATGGCCGTTGTTGCCGGATTGGCGCTTCTCGCCTATGGTCTCGTCGCCGCAGCGGCGACGGCTAGCGGAGATTCCCCGACAATCGCCGCAGCCACCGGGCTCTCCGTTGCGGCCCTTATCTTCGGGCTAGCGATAGTGATTGGCGGAATACTGCGTCGCCGCAGCGCATTCTTAGCCTTCCTGGCCGGCATGACCGTTCTCGCCGCGCTCGTTGCATTCACTCTGCCGGTCGACCGCACCCTGCTCTCCCCGACGGCGCCGCTCGACGGGACTCGCACCGCGCAACTGTGGGGCACTGCCTACGTCAACACCCAGCAGAATGAGCCAGTCATCACGAGCGATCTCTGGCAAGGTGCCGGATCAGTCGAAGTGTATGTCGCAGAAGGAACTGCAGTGACACTCGACGTGCGCTCACCACAAAGTTCTGTGTGTGTCGCCAACCTTCGAACCGACGAGAACAACGCCGGATTCAACGGCGAGTTCGATTGCCTCTCCCCCACGAGTCTCAGCAGCACGTTCGAACGATGGCAGGTCAGGATCGGCGACCCTGACGCCACCGTGACCCACACCGTCCGCCTATGGCAGCAGGAAGGGCAGGTTCGCGTCTTTAACGACAACCCGCTCACCGCAACCGAGCTTGAGGAGTAAGAAGATGACATTTGACACCGAAAACCTGACCGAGGCGGGGACAGAGACCAGTGCTGGCGCTGACTCTTCGAACCCTGTCGCTCAGCCGCGCATCCGATTCGGCACCATTGTGTGGGGCCTTCTTATCTTTGCCGCTGGCGCCACACTGCTCACGGCACTTCGCACTCCCGGACAGCGGGACCAATTCGTCGGCTGGGCACTCTCACTGAGCCCCAGCGACAGCATGCTCATCGCCGCCATCATTGTCGGCGCCATCGTTTTGGTGCTCGGACTGCTCGCCGTCATCCGATCCCAACAGAAACGCTGGTCCCGCCGCAACATCCACCATCAACCGATCGGTTGATAGACCTCTAACCGAGCAAACCTGTTGCGGGCGGGCCAGACAAGCGACGATAGAAGCATGAACACCACCGCTCCCGTCGTGCAGGTCGAAGATTTGCGCAAAACTTACGGCTCTTTCGCCGCCGTTGACTCTGTCAGCTTTGAGATTCAGCGCGGCGAAACCTTCGCCTTGCTTGGACCAAACGGTGCAGGCAAGTCGACAACCATCGAGATTCTTGAGGGCTACCGCGATCGAACGAGTGGCCACGCGACTGTGCTCGGCGTTGACCCAGGCAAGGGAGGCCTCGAATGGAAAGCGCGGCTCGGCATCGTGTTGCAGTCCACCGGCGAGAGCGGCAACGTGACCGTGCGCGAACAGCTCAGCCACTTTGCCGGTTACTACCCCAACCCGCGCACAGTTGACGAAGTCATTGCCGCCGTCGGGCTTGACGAGAAAGCCAGCACGTTGATTCGCAAACTTTCGGGCGGTCAACGCCGGCGAGTGGATGTCGCGCTCGGCATCATCGGCAACCCAGAGATGCTCTTCCTCGACGAACCAACTACCGGCTTCGACCCTGAGGCTCGTCAACAGTTTTGGCAGCTCATTCGCTCACTCAAGGCGGACGGCACCACCATCCTCCTCACCACCCACTACCTCGATGAAGCAGCGCAGCTTGGCGACCGCGCTGGCGTGATTGCGGGCGGCACGATGATCGATATCGGTGCAATTGATGAGTTGGGCGGCGCAGAAGCGCGGGTTCCGATTGTGCGTTGGCGCGACGGCGGCGTGCGCCGAGAAGAACGCACCCACACTCCTGGTGCCCTCGTGGCATCCCTCATGGTCGACGGTGCAGAACCTGCCGGGCTCGAGATCATCCGCCCCAGCCTGGAAGACATTTACCTGCAGTTGGTTGCCGATCACGCAACAGCACGTGAAGTGGAGAACGCACGATGAGCACCACAACATCACCCCCCGCAGCGGCGCCAGCCCCGATTACAAAAAGCAGTGTCGGTTCCCGCTTGGGCCGCAACCTGACGCTCGGCGCCAGCCGCACCAAATATGAAGTGCGTGCCTACTTCCGTCAGGGTGACTCGGTGTTCTTCACCTTCCTCTTCCCCGTCGTCATGCTCACGATCTTCGCAGTCGCTTTCAGCGAACAAAACTTTGGCACCGAAGAAGAACCACTGACCGCCGCCGCGTTCTACCTGCCGGGCATGCTCGCCGCCGGACTACTCCTCAGTGGCCTGCAGAACATGGCCATTGATATCGCAATGGAACGTAGCGACGGCACCCTCAAACGATTCGCCGGCACCCCGCTTCCGGTGATGAGCTACTTCATCGGCAAAATTGGTCAGGTGTTCGTGACCGGCGTACTGCAAGCGACCCTCGTGCTTCTTGTCGCTGGCATCGCTTTCGGTGTTGAACTGCCGAGCGAACCAAGCAAATGGCTGACCTTCGCTTGGGTCTTCGTGCTCGGTGTTACGACATCCGCCGTGCTCGGTATAGCGCTGAGCGCACTCCCCCGCTCGGGAAAGAGTGCAACCGCCGTCGTGATCCCCATCGCCCTCGTGCTGCAATTCATTTCCGGGGTGTATCTCGGATTCTCGATGCTTCCGACATGGCTGCAGAACTTTGCGAGTGTGTTCCCCCTCAAGTGGATGGCGCAGGGAATGCGGGAAGTGTTCCTGCCCGCCAGCTTCGAAGT
Organism: Rhodoglobus sp. G.S.23; assembly: GCF_056675935.1. NCBI lineage: Bacteria > Bacillati > Actinomycetota > Actinomycetes > Micrococcales > Microbacteriaceae > Rhodoglobus > Rhodoglobus sp. G.S.23. The sequence goes on along the minus strand of NZ_CM155237.1, from coordinate 515,346 downwards.
ACTTGAACAGTCCGAGAGCTGGAACCTTCCCGGTGTTGCGATCGCGACCGGCCTCTGGCTCGTGCTCGGCCTCATTGTGACGCGGCTCACCTTCCGCTGGATCCGCAAGGATAGCTAAATGGGATTCGTTCGCTGGATGAGCATTGCAGTGATCGCCACAGCGGCGGTCATGACGGTGCTCATCGTCGGCTCCGGAGGCTACGACCTCGAGAGCCGAGTGGGGGCCGGAATCGCCCTAGCCACCTTCACTCTCTCCTGGTTCACGATCGGCATCCGCTCATACACCAGCCGAATCGCAGCGATCGTCTTCCTTGCTTCCATCGTGATCATTGTCGGCACCGCCGTCGCCTTCATGCCCGTCATGGCCACCCTGCAATCGCTCGCCTACCCACTGATTTGGGTGATCGCGGAACGCACCAGAAACGCCATCATCGGCAACGTGACCCTCGCCCTCTCTGTGGGGCTCGGCTTTCTCATCAATGGTGGCTTCAGCACCGATGCACTGCTCTATAGCGGCACCGTTGTGGCCCTTTCCCTGCTCTTCAGCCTCGCCCTCGGCCTCTGGATCACCCAAATTTCCCAGCTCAGCGACCAACGCCACCACCTCGTGCAGGAACTCCGCTCCACCCGTGACGAGCTCGCAGCCGTCAGCCGAGATGCCGGAGTCTCCAGCGAACGAGAGCGGCTTGCCCGCGAAATCCACGACACCATCGCGCAAGACCTCACCGGGCTAGTGCTCGTTGCCCAAAGGGCACGGCGCGAACTCGACAACAACCACCCTGCCGCCGCAGCCGAACAACTCGAGCTGATCGAAGACAGTGCTCGCGCAGCACTCGCGGAAGCGCGCGCCCTGGTCACGGCATCCGCTCCGGTTGGACTCACGGGCGACGGAATTATGAGCGCTCTCGAACGACTTGCAGAACGCTACAGCCGAGAAACTGGACTAACCGTGAGCGTGGATGCCGGGCAGCTGCCTGCGATCGAACGCGAAACTGAAGTTGTCGTGTTGCGCTGCGCCCAAGAAGCCCTGGCGAATGTACGTAAGCACGCGTCGGCCACTCACGCGACTATTGCAGTGACAGTGGATGGCACGGGGCTCACACTGGCGGTAACGGATGACGGTGTCGGCTTTGACCCGGCGTCCGTGCACACTGGTTTCGGGCTTGAGGGAATGAGTGCACGGTTGGCGCTCGTGAATGGCCGCCTCGATATTGACAGTTCGGGCGCCGGTACAACGGTGCGCGCCACGATCCCGCAAGGAGCGTCCGCATGATTCGTGTTGTTGTTGCCGATGATCACCCCATTGTGCGCAGTGGAATTGTTGGACTGTTGAGTTCTGCGGATGACATTGAGGTCGTCGGGGAGGCCGGCAATGGTGCCGAGGCGGTCACGTTGGCCACGCAGCTTTCGCCCGACGTTGTGCTCATGGATTTGCGCATGCCCGGGGTTGGAGGCGCTGAAGCGACCGCGCAAATCGTTGCCGCCCGCCCCGAGGTGCGCGTCGTGATCTTGACCACCTATGAGTCTGACGAGAACATTCTGACCGCCATTGAGGCTGGAGCGAGCGGTTACCTGCTGAAGGCGGCACCGCAGGATGAGATTGTGGCTGGGTTACGGTCGGTGGCTCGCGGCGAGGTTGCTCTGGCTCCGTCGATTGCGGCGCTGCTGGTGAAGCGTATGCGCGAACCGGCACCGGTCTCGCTCAGTGATCGCGAAACTCAAGTTCTTGCGCTTGTTGCTGAGGGCAACAGCAATCGGGCGATTGCCATCGCCCTGTTCGTGAGTGAGGCGACGGTGAAGACGCACCTCATCCATGTGTTCGAAAAGCTTGAAGTGAAGGATCGAACGCGGGCCGTCACGAGAGCAATGGAATTAGGGCTGCTACCGACTTCGAGCTAGAGCTGCTGCGACTAAGTGCCGTAACGAAAAAGTGCCGTAGCGACTAAGGGCTGCGGCAATCTAGGTGAGTTCGACGCCAACGGCGACGGGTTCTGGCTGCAGGCGAATGCCGTATTCGCCAAGCACTCTGGCGGCAATGTAGCGCGAAAGTTCTGCCACTTCGGCGGCATCCGCTCCGGTTCGATTGACGATTGCGAGGCTGTGCTTTGACGAGATGGCGGCGCGCGATCCAGGCAGCCGGAAGCCTTTTTTCACACCGGAGTGTTCGATGAGCCAGGCGGCGCTCAACTTCACCATTCGCTGTTGTGGCACGGGCGGCAGGGCGGGAGCTTCTCCGAGCGGAACCACAATGTCGGCAACAGGTTCATCGTCGATTACCCAGCGTGGGGCATCGGCTGGCAGTGCTCGTGCAATGTTTTCGGGAACGATCGGATTCGTGAAGAACGAGCCGCAGCTTGCCGAGTCTGGTTCGTTGGGGTCGAGCACCATTGCTTTGGATGCCCGCAGCGCGAGCACGGTGTCGCGAACTTGTTGCACGGGCACTTTGTCGCCGATGTTCACTCCGAGCGCCGTGGCGAGTTGTTGGTACTGCACTGTGCTTGTTGGCGATGCGGTGAGGGTGAGGTGCACGGCTACTACGAGACCTGCACGGCCACTTTTGATGACGGAGCTGCGGTAGCCGAGTTCAAGTTCTGCTGTACTCAAGTGCACCAGGTCGCCGCTGGAATAGTCCAGGAAGTCGATACCGTCGAGGGCACTTGCCACTTCTTGACCGTAAGCGCCGATGTTCTGGATGGGAGCTGCGCCAACAGATCCGGGAATGCCACTGAGTGCTTCAATGCCAGCCCAACCGCGAGCGACGAGGCGCGCGACTAGGCCATCCCACGATTCGCCCGCTTGCACGCGGATGCTCAACGAGGTCTCGTTTTGGGAGACAACGTGGATTCCTTTGGTAGCGATGTGGATGACGGTGCCGTCGAATCCTTCATCGCTGATGACCATGTTGGAGCCGCCCCCGATGAGCAGCCAGTCGTCTCCGCGTTTCCAGACCGCACGCACGTTTTCGAGGAGTTCTTCCTCTGTGGTTGGTCGCAAGAGGGTGTTTGCGGGCCCGCCAACTTTCATGGTGGTGAGGTCGGCGAGCATCAGCGTTTCGCTAGCGGGGCTGTCTGTCATTTGTGGAGTTTGACCCTCACTTGGGATTTGCCGAGCACGGTCTGGTTGGCGGCACTAACGGTGAGATCGATGCGAGTGACGTCATCTTCGATGGCGCCGACTTTGGCGGTGACGGTGACGGTGACTCCGCCGTTGCCGTCGACGACGACGGGGCGAGTGAAGCGCACACCGTATTCGACGAGTTCGCCGCGGTCTTCCATCCAGTCGATGACGGGTTGGACGGCGAGGCCCATGGTGAGCATTCCGTGGGCGAGCACTCCGGGGAGGCCGACCGAGGCGGCGACGTCGTCACGGTAGTGGATGGGATTGAAGTCGCCGGATGCTCCGGCGTAGCGCACGAGGGAGAAGCGAGTGAGGGTTACTTTGCCGGTGATGAGTTCTTGCCCGACGGTGAGGTCGCTCATTCTGTGCCTCTCATGACGAGTACGGAGGTTGCGGTGACGACGTGGCTGCCGCTTGCGTCGCTGATGGCGGTTTCGGCGGTGATCATGTCGTTTCCGCCGAGGGATTTGATGCTGGTGACGGTGAGGATGGCGGTGAGTTCGTCGCCGGCGACGATGGGCCGTGTGTACGTGAACTTTTGTTCTCCGTGCACGATGCGGGAGAAGTCGATGCCAGTGTCTGGTGCTGCCAGGAGGAGGGCGAGGCCTGCTTCTTGGATGACAACGGCGAACGTGGGTGGGGCGACGACGTCGGCGTAGCCTGCTGCACGCGCTGCTGCTGGGTCGTGGTTGAGGGAGCTTTGGGCGAAGACGGCACGGGCGAATTCGCGCACTTTTTCTCGACCGACGAGGTAGGGGCTTGTTGGCGGGAAGACCCGGCCTTCGAGTTCTTTATTGACTGGCACGGAGTCCAGCTTAGGCAATGTTGAACGTTCTGCATATTAACGAGTGAAGCCCCGGTGACCGATGGTCTGCCGGGGCTTCAGGAATCTCTTGAGGTGCGAGCTCAGTAAGTTTTTACTGGCAACTGTCGCACTGCAGAAGATCCATTGGGTCGACGGGAATTGCGTATCCACCGACGTTGTCGTTGTCGTTGTCCATTCGATCCTCCTTAAAGTCTTCTCGAAGTTTACCGACGGTTTGTCGGATATTTCACTATATACGGGGAATGACACCCATGTCATTACACAACATGTAGTGTCTCGGCGTGTCGCCTAACTTTCTTTAAAACATACTCTGGGCCACTGACATTCCCGCGGCGAAGGCACGCTTAATCTTTCTGTCGCGCGATCCACGCGAGAGCATCGATTGCGCCGTCAATCACCGAAATATGGCCAGCGCTCGGCTCCAGCCTCAACTCGGCGCCCGGGATGGATGCAGCCAGACGCTGGGAGTGTGCCGGTGGCACAACTCTGTCAGCGCCACCGTGGAGAAGCAGGGTGGGAGCCTGGATCGATGCGGGGTCGAATCCCCAATCACGCACGTAAGCGAGGTCGTCGTCAATGGCCGGTGCTGGGCCAGATGCGGCGCCAGCGCGTACCACGTCGATGAACCACGACCACTCCCCCTCGAACATGGCCAGATCACCGGGGGTGAATTCGGGGTCGTAATCGTCACCGTGCTCTTTTTCGTAGGATTCCTTAGTTGTGCGCCCCTCGATGGCTGCTGTCAGGCTCGCGATACCTGTGGCGGCCATCCCTGCCGTATACACCTCCGGCTCGAGCCCGTCTCGGCCCAGTGGAGCTAGGCTCGCAATGGCGACAGCTGCGACGACTCGCATAGGGAGCATCGCGGCGACCGCCAACGCATGGGGCCCACCGCCAGAGTGACCCATCACGGCGAAGCGCTCGATTCCCAGAAAATCGACCACGGCCTCCGCGTACCCCGCGGCGGAATAGACGGGGCGATCGGGAGCGGGAGACGAGCCTCCATAACCGGGCCGGTCGTAGCCTATCCAACGCAGCCCCATAGCGGCAGCTGCATCGAGGAGTGGGGCGGGTGGAGCCCCAGTATTTGGCGTGCCGTGATGCCACAGCAACGCCAGTGCACCATCGTCGGCGGAGCCAGCGTCGTAGACGTGCAACACTCCACCGTCAGAAAGGGAAAGGGTGAACTCACTGATCCGGTCGCCTATTGAATCGATCTGTTGCGTCATCGCGTCTCCTGTAATTCGAGTGCTCGTAGTAGCAGCGCACGCCGCTCGTGGTCGGTGGGAGCCAGCTCGGCGGCCTCCCGTAGGGCTGCGACCGCCTCGGCGACCTGGCCTGCGCGTGCCAACAAATCTCCCCTCACGGCGGGGACCAAGTGGTTACCGGCCAATCGAGAGAGACTCGTGATGTTCTCGAGTGCGGCAAGGCCCGCATTCGGTCCGTGGCACATCCCCAGTGCGACTGCCCGATTAAGTTCCACCACGGGCGAGGGACTAATCCCCAACAATTCATCGTAGAGCGCGACGATCACAGGCCAATTCGTTGCGCCTGCGGTGGGGGCGGTGGCATGCACTGCGGCAAGTTCCGCCTGGATTCGGTATGGACCACGAGCCCGCTCGGGCTGACGTGCCAGTATTTTGCTGGCATCCGTGACCATCCTGGCGTCCCAAGAAGAACGGTCTTGGAGTTCGAGCGTCACTGGCTGACCGTTGTGTGCGCGAGAGTCACGGCGCGAATGCTGAAAGAGAAGTAGCGCCAGCAGGCAGCGAACTTCATCCGACTTCGGCACTAGTTCCACCAGAAGGTTAGCTAACCGAAGAGCTTCCTCGGCAAGTCTGGTCGAGTGAGAGGAATAGCCATGAGTGAAGATGAGATAAACCACACTCAACACCGCGTCGAGACGGTCCGCGAGGTCGCCTGAGCTCGGTTCCCGATAGGCAATGCCAGCGTTGGATATCTTCTGTTTAGCGCGCAGAAGGCGTTGCGACATCGTCGCCTCGCTTATGAAGAATGCGCGCGCGATGGCCTCGGTTGGCAGACCGGCAATCACCTTGAGCGTCAGCGCGACGCGGGCTTCCATCGAGAGTGCGGGGTGACAGCACACAAAGATCAAACGCATTCTGTCGTCGTCAGGGGAATCCGAATCGCGCGCGGCATCGCTGTAGTGAAGCTCACTGAGCTTGCGTCGCTCCAGCGAGCTTCGGCGCAGCAGATCAAGCGCACGGCGGGTGGAAACGGTGGTCAGCCACGCCGCCGGATTTGCGGGGATTCCATCCTCTGGCCACTTCCGCAGCGCACGCTCCACAGCGTCGGCAAGGGCGTCCTCCGCTAGGCCAAAGTCACGGGTCGTGCGTATCAAGGTGGCGATGATCCGCAACCTCTCGCTCTCCATCACCTTGGCCAGCGCAGCCGCCGGTTCGCTCACTCGCCAAATGGCCAGAAAGGCCGCAACTCGATGCGTCCGTGGCGAGCCATCTCGTGATCAGCAGCCACCGCAATGGCCTCATCGAGATCGGCGCACTCGAGAATGTCGAACCCTGCAATCCACTCGTGAGTCTCAGCGAATGGACCGTCGGTCACCAACACTTTGCCTCCGCGTTTGCGGACGACCGTCGCGTCCTGCGGTGGCCGTAGTCGGTTACCGTCGACCCGCACACCGGAGGCATCGTTTTTCGCCGCCCATTCATCGATCGGCGTTTCGCCTTCATCCGTTGCGGTATCCGGCTCGGCATCCGTGCAGACAAACATCATGAACTTCATCGAAACTCCTTCGTTCGTGGAACGTCATCTACTCAAGCAACGAATGACCAACACCAGAATCCGACAAATCTGACAAATCCGAAAGGAAAAAGCGAGGTTTCGTTTGAGAGCTCAGAATCCACGACACATGATCGCTGCGCAGACGTCGGGTCATGGGCGTGTGAAAAACGCTCTATTCTCCGCGCCAGGTAGCAGGCACGATTGTCCAGATGACTTCGGCACCGAGTTCAGCATCGGCGTCCCAGTTGTGGGGTTCCCGGCCGGGGAACGTGAGCGAGTCACCCGCGGCGAGAGGGATCTCACGATCCACGAAGCGTGCGGTGACCGCACCAGAGATGACGTGCAGCACTTCCACTTCGCAACTGATCGTGTAGAACGCATCCCCACCGTTGGCGCCGGGCTGCATGTGGGTGCGGATGACTTGAACCCGGGATTCGTTGCGCGGAGAGATGAGCCGTTCATCCACCCCCTGACCACCAAGGTTGATGTGGGGCGCGTCGGCCAATGAGATCTTGACAGCCTCGGGCTCGGCGAACAGCGACCCGATTTCGAGCGAAAGAACCTGACACAACTGCACAAGGGTGGCAACGCTCGGCGATGTCTCATCGCGCTCGAGCCGACTTAAGAAACCTTTGGTTAGCCCGGCAGAGGTCGCGATCTGCTCGAGCGTAAAACCTTGAGCTTTGCGGGCACTGCGAATGCGCGCTCCAATGGCAAGGGCTTCGGCACTGGGCGAGGGCGACAACGGTCTCATAGCTCTACTCCATCACTAACCGGGGTTGACGAGGCGCACCTCGGGGTTTACTGTGAGTTCACGTTTACTGCTGATTATCGAAAGTTTACTATGACGAAACCTATTGTTGGCCCGGTCGATGCAAGTATTGTGCCTCGCTTTGCCGGTATTGCCACATTCGCTCGTCTCCCACGCCTCGAAGACGTCGAGCACGCCGACATAGCAATCGTGGGCATTCCCTTCGATAGTGGCGTGAGCTACCGACCAGGGGCTCGCTTCGGCCCGGCACACGTTCGTGAGGCGTCACGCCTACTTCGCCCCTACAACCCGGCGCAAGACGTGTCCCCGTTTGCCGTTCAGCAAGTTGCCGACGCCGGAGACATCGCCGCAAACCCCTTCAGCATTGACGAAGCGATTCTTGAGATCGAAGCCGCGGCCCTCGAACTCGCCACGCGCGCCGACCGGATTGTCACCATCGGCGGCGACCACACCATCGCGCTCCCCCTCCTGCGTGCTATCGCCAAGAAGCACGGGCCAGTAGCCGTTCTCCACTTCGACGCCCACCTCGACACCTGGGACACCTACTTCGGCGCCCCCGTCACGCACGGAACGCCCTTCCGCCGCGCATCCGAAGAAGGACTCATCGACCTCACCGCGAGCATGCACGTCGGCACCCGCGGGCCGCTCTACAGCGCAGAAGACCTCACCGACGACAGCCGCCTCGGATTCGCCGTAGTGACAAGCGAAGACGTTGAAGACCACGGCGTCGCGGTAGCAATCGAACGCATCCGCGACCGCATCGGCGACAAGCCGCTCTACATCTCCATCGACATCGACGTGCTCGACCCCGCGCACGCGCCAGGCACCGGAACCCCAGAGGCTGGTGGCCTCACCAGCCGTGAGCTTTTGCGGATGCTGCGCGCACTCTCCGACAAAAACATCGTCGGAGCCGATGTTGTCGAGGTCGCCCCCGCCTACGACCACGCCCAACTCACCGCCGTCGCCGCCAGTCACGTCGCCTACGAACTGATCAGCGCCATGGCTCCCCGCGACACCCATCAGCCAACCGCAACACCCGAGAGCTAGAGGAGCTCACCATGAGCACGACAACACCGCACGAGGATGACGTGCTCAGCGCAGCATCCGCCATCGTTGACGCTTTCACGGCCACCGACGGCGACCGCTACTTTCGCGGCTTTGCGCCAGAAGCAACTTTCATCTTTCACACCGAACCCGCTCGCCTCAATGACCGCGCCGAATACGAACGTCTCTGGGCGAGCTGGGTTGAGGGCGGCTGGAAAGTTCTCGACTGCGAATCATCGGATGCCTCAGTGCAGTCGTTCCCCGGAGGCGCGGTGTTTAGCCACAACGTTTTCACTCGCGTCGACACTGGTGACGGCGAGGACTCCTACCGCGAGCGCGAAACCATCGTGTTCCGCGCCGAGAACGACCAGCTGCTAGCCGTACACGAACACCTTTCGCCAGTTCCCGACCCTGCCCCGTAACTACTCACCCCCTACCGACCCCTACCCAGGAGACAGAAGCAATGTCGCTCTATTCCCGTCTAAGCAAGCACACTCAAGATCAATCGGATGGCGGAAAACCCGTCAAAGGAACGTATTCTCTGCTGCGAATCGGCATGATCTGGCTCGCAGCCAACCTTGTGGTCACGACACTCCTCACGGGAACACTGTTTGTTCCTGGAGTGGACTTCGCCACCGCCTTCCTCATGATTGTCGTCGGAACTCTTGCCGGTGCCGTCGTGCTCACGTCAATCGGCGCAATCGGTACGCGCACGGGGCTGCCAACCATGGCAATCACGCGCGGCGCTTTCGGAACTCGCGGCAGCCTGCTTCCGGTTGCCGCCAACGTCATCGTGCTCATGGGGTGGAGCTGGGTGCAAGCGATGCTCGCCGGTGTCACCGTGAACTTCCTCGTTCAGAGCGCGACCGGGTACTCGAACCCGATCCTGTTCTCCGTCATCTGCCAAAGCATCGTCGTGATTCTCGCGATTCTTGGCCATGAGGGCATCTCGAAGATCGAGCCGTGGCTCGCGGTGCTCATCCTCGTCATCATCGCGTGGGTCTTCGTTACCGCGTTCACCGCCTTCGACCTTGGCGATTTCCAGGCTGTTGCTCCTGACCCCAGCCTCGGGTTCACCCCGATCATCGTGCTCGACATTGTGATCGCCACCGCGATCTCGTGGACCGTGCTCTCAGCAGACTTCAACCGTTTTGCGCGCACCACCAAGGCTGGCGTAATCGGCTCCGGTATCGGTTACACGGTCTCCACTGTTACCGCGATGACGCTCGGCCTCACCGCCTTCGTCTACGTCTTGCTCTCCGGAGATGAAGCAGCTGCATTCGACCCGACAACAATCGTCGCCGCGTTTGGTGCACCACTGGCAATCATCATCTTCCTTTCAGTGATGGCAACCAACACGATGGTTGTTTACGGAATGGTCACGTCAGTGGTCAATGCCAAGGTCGGAAGCAAGCTGAAGTTCTTGCCAACCGCGCTCATTCTCGGCGGTATCTCGATTCTCGGATCGACTTGGTTGCAGTTGCTCAACCAGTTCACCGATTTCCTTGTCGTGATCGGTGCTTTCTTCGTGCCGGTCCTCGCGATCATGATCGTCGACTATTACATCGTGAAGCGCGGCGCCTACACGAAGGACATCCTTGAGGCCCGCGGCGGTCGCTACTGGTACACGGCCGGGGTCAACTGGTTCGCGGTCGCCATCTGGGTCATCGGCGCCACCATGTCGTATGTCTGGGCCTACGTCTGGCCACTGCCGATCGGCGCAACCATCCCGGCGTTCATTCTCACCTTCGTGCTTTACCTTGCAGTCATGCTTCGCGAACGGGGCCGTCATCAGGCCGTGCGCAGCCAGCACCTCGCCGAGACTGCGGATGCCGACGCGGACACCACTGCCAGCCCCGTCGCCTAACCCACAGCAAAGCCACACCAGGAATCAGGTACCCCATGCGCGAACTGAGCCACCCCATCACCAGTGGAATGCAGGTTTACCCCGGTGACCCTGCGGTCTCAATCGAAAGCGCGCTCAGCGTGGAGCAGGATGGCGTTGACGTCAGCCTGCTCCACCTGGGATCACACACCGGCACCCACCTCGATGCTCCTTCGCACACCGTTTCTGGGGGCCGGACCACGGCAGCGATCGCGCTCGACGAACTCGTTGGCGACGCACTTGTTGTGCACCTCGCGCCGCAAGCAGCCCGTGCCACGTACGGCCTCGACGAGATCACCGCCGCTCTGGGTGACCTGCCGCTGACGGTGCCCGCCATCGTCATCATGAACACGGGATGGGCTAAGCACTTCGGTTCAGACGAAGCGCTCAACCATCCTGCGATTCATCCGGATGCCGCAGCAGAACTCATGCGCCGCGGCATGCGTTTATTGGCCGTCGACACTCTCAGCCCCGACCCCACTGGCGAGGGCTCGACCGACTTTCCCGTGCACGAGGTCGTCTTGGGAAGCGATGGGCTCATCATCGAGAACATCACGGGGCTCGCTGGACTCTCCAAGCACGTGCGCGTCGGGTTCTTCCCGCTGCGCATCGACGCCGACGGTGCACCGGTGCGTGCGGTTGTTTTCTCCTAGCCGCTAGATAAAGAGGGTCGTTGTCGACTCGGCCGCCTCGCCCAAGAACGTGGCGACTCCGCCGAGCTCGACGCCATCAATGAGGTCAGATTCGGCGATGCCGAGAAGGTCCATTGTCATGGTGCAGCCGATAACGCGGGCGCCGCCAGCCATTGCCAATTCCATGAGTTCGGGCAGTGAGTGAACGCCGTTCTTCTTCATAGTCTTTTTGATCATCGCCGTGCCTGCCCCCATCATGTGCATCTGGGAGAGCGTGAGCTTGTCGGCACCCGCAGGCATCATCCCGGCGAATAGTTTGTCCATGACTTTACGTTCCCGCTTCGGTGGCTTCTGTTGGCGAAGCGCATTGAGTCCCCAGAAGGTGAAGAACATAGAGACTTCTTCGCCCATTGAGATGGCACCGTTGGCGATGATGAAAGCGGCGATTACCTTGTCGAGATCGCCGGAGAAGACAACGAAGGACACCTTGGGAGTGGCCGGTGCGGCAACAATTCCTCCCCCTCCAGCACGCATGAGCGCGTCCGGCCCGGCCTTGCGAATGGTGGCAACATAGCCGGGGCCTTCGGGCTCGATGGCGAGAAGCTCGTGCCCATTACGGCGCACCCACGCGGGCGCGTCGCTCGCGAAACCAGGGTCAGAGACGTGCACGACAACCTCGTCACCGGGATTGAGATTTTTCATCTCTGTGGCGAGCTTCATGATTGGACCGGGACACGCAAGCCCGGTGCAATCGAGGTTTACGGATACTCCAGTGCCGTTCGCTACATGGGCGGCCACACGAGCAGCATCGAGTGTTGCCGCGGCTTCCGCATATGAAGTCTCGGGCTCGATGGGGCCGACATCGAGGGGCTCAACCTCATGCCACGCCCGGAATGTTTCCGATCCGCCCGACAGCGTGGCGACATCCGTAAATCCCAATTGGACGAGGATGCGGTACGCGAGATAGCTGCGGAACCCGACGGAACAGTAGAGGCGAAGGCCTGTTGACCGGTCCCAGTCACCGGTGTCGGTGCGGAGGGTCGCGAGTGGCACATTCTCGGCACCGGGCAGGTGAAAGATGGAGAATTCTTCTGGTGTACGCACGTCAATGATGCGCGCCCCGTCTGTGACCTTGGGGTAGTCCTGCGCGTACCAGAGGTTGAGGTCACCGAGTAGTACGTTGCTGGCGACAAAGCCCGCCATATTCACGGGATCCTTGGCTGAACCGAAGGGTGGAGCGTAGGCGAGCTCAAGTTCTTCGAGATCCCAGACGGTGAGCCCGGCTCGGAGAGCAGTGGCAAAAATGTCGAGTCGCTTATCGACACCATCGAAACCGGTGACCTGAGCGCCAAGCACCTTTCCGGTGTCCGGAGTGAACAGCAACTTGATGTGCATCATCGCGGTGCCCGGGTAGTACCCGGCATGACCAGACGGATGCACGTGCACGGCGCGATACGTCACTCCTGCAGCACGCAACTGACGTTCCGTCGCGCCGGTGCCACCCGCCAGCATCTCGAACACCTTCACAATGGAGGTGCCTTGAGTTGACTTGTATTCGGTGTCGCGCCCACAAATATTTTCGGCAGCAACCCGCGCTTCTCGGTTGGCAGGACCGGCAAGCGGCGCGAGCCAGGAACCCGGCAACACCGTATTCGGAGTTTCAACCGAGTCGCCCGCCGCCCAAATGAATGGGTCAGAGGTGCGCATGTGGGTGTCAACCGCCAGCCCGCCATGTTCACCGAGCTCAAGGCCAGCATCCTTCGCAAGCCCAACGCTCGGGCGCACTCCGACAGAGAGGATGATGACATCCGCTTCAAGAGTGGTCGAGTTCGTGAGTTCCACCTTCACACCGCCGCCGGTGCGGGGCGTGAAAGCGGCAGCGCCGATAGAGAGGTGAAGGGTGATGCCCCGGCTGCGGAGGTGGTGCTCTACGGGAACCGACATCTCATGGTCGAGAGGGGGAAGAATCTGGTCGCTCAGCTCCACGACATCCACGATTGCGCCACGATGTTTGAGGTTCTCGGCCATCTCAAGCCCGATGTACCCAGCGCCGATCACTACACAACGCACGGGGCCGCGAGCGCCACTCGCCGCCTGCTGAAGGGCACTATCGAGTTCGGTCTTGATGGCATCCATGTCGCCAATGCGACGCAGAACGTGCACCTCGGGTAGGTCGATGCCGGGCAGCGGCGGGCGAATTGCTTCCGCTCCCGTACACAGGGCTAGGTTGTCGTAGCTTTCGACATACTCGCGCCCGGTGTCGACCTCGCGCACCGAGACAGTCTTCGCTTGCCGGTCGATCGAGACGACCTCGTGAGCGATACGCACTTCGATGTTGAGAGACTCGCGCAAGCTTTCGGGCGTCTGCAGAAGCAGCCGATCTCTCTCGGTGATGACTTCACCGATGTGGTACGGCAACCCGCAGTTTGCGAATGAGACATGATGACCGCGCTCCAGCACGACAATCTCTGCACTCTCGTCGAGCCTGCGCGCGCGGGCTGCGACCGATGCGCCTCCAGCAACTCCTCCAACAACGACCAACTTCATGGGATGCCGTGCCTTCTGCGGAGACCTCTGGGCTGTGCTCTTCACAGTCCATCAATGCACCGCTATATCAGCAACGCTACTCCTCGCTCGCGAGCAAACGACGGAGATACTTCTCACTCCATCCCGAACCTGTCAGCGTTCATAGAATCTGGTGCACAATAGATTTACCGAGGACGGAGACTCAACCATGGATTCGAATACACAGCTGCCTGCTATCGAGCGCTGGTGGCCTGAGCTCACCATTTCAGCAAAGCACGAGCTGCAGAAGGATCTCCACGGCGAGATCAGCGAGTCAGTGTTGAACGAAATCGAGACTCTGTCGGCGAGCACCCTCCCTAAGGTGCCCCTGCGCCTTAACGATGACGAACGTGCCTTCATCAAAACTCAGACAGAAATCGTCGACTAGACCACCAGGTGTACGGCGACACCAGGTGCAGCATGCGCGACCGGCACTCGGACAAAACTAACGCTACTTCTGAGCCACGTTGACGGCCTCAGTTTCCTAGTGCGCCGTAATCTCCTCGATCGCATCCGCGAGGTCAGGATGCTCAAACGTGAAGCCTGCCTCGGTGAGCGTGCCGGGCACAACCCAGCGGCTCTTGAGGATGAGTTCGGGTTCGGTTCGTAGCACCCACATTGCGGGCTCGAGCATCCAGCGCCAGGCAGGCAATCCGAACGGCATACCGGCCGCGCGACGGAGGATACTCATCAGGGTGCGGTTATCTGAGGGGTTGGGGCTCGCGACGTTCACAGGGCCCGAGATGGTGTCGGTGTCGCGGATGAAACGGATCGCGCGCACCACATCGTCGAGGTGAACCCAGCTGAACTTTTGGCGGCCGCCCGTCTTGTGACCTTCGGCGCGCCCGCTGCCGGTTGGCGTCGGGCCGATGCCGCGGTACCGATTGTGACCGAACCACCAACCGTCGATCTGAGGGCCGCCGAGGCCGATGCGCGCAAGCCGCAGCAGCAGGTTCGTGGCCGGGCCATCGCTAAGCACGATCGCCATACGGAGGGCAATGCGGCGCGTGTTCGGCAGCTCGCCTTCGAGGAATTCGTTCTCCCAGTTGCGGGCAACATCCACCGAAAACCCCTTGCCGAGTTCGCCGTTGTCGTCGCTGTTGGGGCGGTCGGTCGAGTGGCGGTAGATCGTCGCCGTTGAGGCGTTCATCCAGATAGCGGGCGGGGCGGATGCCGCGGCAATCGCCTCGCGTAATGCCCGAGTTGTCTCCACCCGCGAGCGCAGAATCTCGTTGCGGTTCTTGACGTTGTAGCGGCAGTTCACGGATTTGCCGGCGAGGTTCACGACGATTGCCGAGCCATCGATGAGCCAGGCAATCGCGGCCGGGTTATCCCACGTGACTTCGCCGGTGCGGCCGATCAGGCGAACGGCGTAGCCGTCATCGCGGAAGGCGTCGGCGATAGCTGGCCCGACAAACCCGCTCGCCCCGGCGATTACCGCGATCGGCTTTGCCGCGATTGGCTTCGTCGCCGCCGGTTCCGCTGTCTCTTGTGCCGCTGCCATGACGCCCCCATCAGACTGAAATTTTCTCACTCAGTCTATCGAGCCGGCTCGGCTACGGTTGCGCTGGCGCAGCAGCCCACACGAGTTGCCGCGCCAGATCAATGCTCACCGAGAGGGTGTCGAGCGGGAGCTGTTGCGTGACGAGAGCGCCCTCGTGCAGCACCAAAAGTTGGGTCGCGAGCGCGTCGGGAGTTGAGCATCCGGCGACCGTAGCCAGCTCGCTAAACAGATCAACCAACCACTGCTTCTGCGCTGTGGCGATGAGGTGCGCGGGATGCGCAGGGTCGGGCAGTTCGGCGAGCGCGTTGATGAAGGCGCAGCCGCGCGGGTTCGTTTGGTTCCAGGCGCGAAGGGCTTCGAGTGGGGCGAAGACTGCCTCAACCGGTGAAACGGCGGCGGCGATGGTTGCGAGAACCAGCGACTGCCAACGCTGTTCGCGTTCCTCGAGATACGCAACCACAAGCTGGTCTTTTGATCCGAACTGGTTGTAGAGGGTGCGCTTGGTCACGCCCGAGTGCTCGGCGATGAGGTCGACACCGACCGCGGTAATGCCGCGGCTGTAGAAGAGGTCGCCGGCGGCATCCAGAATGCGCTGCCCTGCGGCTGTCATCGGTTTCGTCTCCGACATTCGACACTCCTTTACCGATCGGTGTACTGTGGAACAAGTTCACAGATCAGTATACCTACGAGGAGTCTCCCCCCAATGGACGTTGCCCCCACCATGCGTGCCGTACAGCTCACCCAGCACGGAGGGCCGGAGGTTCTGCGCGTGACCGAGGTGGCCACTCCTGTTCCGCGGGCCGGCGAAGTTCTCGTCAAGGTGAGCGCCGCCGCTCTGAACAACACGGATCTGTGGACGCGCGAAGGCGAATATGGTCTGCCGGGCCCTCGCGCCGGGTGGCGTGGTCCGCTCGACTTCCCACTCATCCAGGGTGCTGACGTTGCTGGCTATGTGGTCGCACTGGGCGAGAGCGTCGCTGGAAGCGCTCTCGGTTCGCGCGTCGTGATCGACCCCGCCGTCTACGATGCCGACGAGCCGGATGCCAACATCACGGGACTGATGGGCAGCGAACGCGACGGCGGTTATGCCGAATATGTGACCGCACCGGTGAACCGCATCCATGATGTGACGGAGTCGAAACTCAGCGACGATCAGCTCGCTGCCCTCCCCATCTCCTACGGCACCGCCCTCGGCATGATCGAACGCGGCCGGTTGCAGTCGGGTGAAACCGTGCTGGTCTCCGGGGCATCCGGTGGTGTCGGTGTTGCGCTTGTGCAGCTGGCACGGGCGCGCGGTGCCCGCGTGATCGCGATCAGCAGTGGCTCCAAAATTCAGGCGGTGCTGGATGCTGGCGCTCACGTTGTTGTCGACCGCGCGAACGACATCGTCGAGCAGGTGCGCGCCGCCGCCCCCAGTGGCATTGACGTTGCCCTCGATGTTGTCGCCGGAGACCTCGTTCACGACGGACTACCCCTGCTGCGCAAAGGCGGGCGCTGGGTCGTCGCTGGAGCGCTCGGAGGCCACACGATCGGCTTCGACATTCGGGACCTCTACCTGCACAACCGGCAACTCATCGGCTCCACCATGCACACCCCCGAGCACTTCGAGCTGCTTATGGGAATGGCGCGACGGGGCGAGATCACACCTCTCGTCGCGGCGACCTTCCCGCTCGAGCAGGCGGCTAAGGCGCAAGAAGAGCTCGCTCGCCGGGCGCACGTGGGCAAAATTGTGTTGCACCCTTAGGCTGAAGCGCAAATCAACTTCTCGTTCCTGCCCCGGCGGACGATCCCGCTTCATTTAGGCTGACCTCAGCGGTCCGAGCGACCGGATGCAGGCAAGAGGATTCCGCGCATGACCAGCACCCCTGAGTACGTTCCCACCATCGTGTTGTCGAAGGCTTCGGCCGGTGGCGCCCACGAAAAGCCGGAGCTCACGGCGCTGATTCATGGGCTCGAAGCATCCATGAAATCGGCGATCGAAGCGACCGGTGCTCGCGTCATCAGCGTTGACGGTTTTACCGACGCCGATGTGGATGTCGTCGGCGCCGGACTCACCGCCACTGGTCGCGCGGCTGACGGCGTTGTCGAAGCGGTGGAAAGCACCGACCCGACCTCTCCGCTTATTGCCGTGCAGTGGCATCCCGAAGACGACAAGTCGAGCGAACACGACCGTGAACTGCTCTTTGGGTGGCTAACGGCGCAGGCGCGTGAGTTTCACTCCCGCCACAGTGAAATTGCGGTTTAGTGTCGGACCTCGACGGCCGCACGAGTCACTCAATCTTGTGAACGGCTACCGTGACTGGCAGGCTTCCCGCATGAGGAAACAGGTCGCGACGATTGTTGCGATCGGCGCGGCCCTCACTCTCGCGGGATGCGTCACTCCACCGGAACAACAGGCAGACACCGTTGTTGGGGATGCGGAAATACCGGAGTGGCTAGGCGACAGTCTCGACCTCCCGTCATCCGACCTAGTGTTTCTCGGCGAGGATGACGGAATGACCGTCTATGCGAGCCGAGACGAAGACGGCAATCGGTGCGTCATCGCTATCCTTGCGCCATCGTCAACCGGCAACGGTGATGACGGGAGCGCGTCCACTAGCTGCGTGCCTCCCGTCATTTTCGCGAAGGAAGGAGCGATGCTCACGGTTGGCGGCGGCGGTCATAGCGGCGGCGCCCACTTTCTCCCGCCCGGGTTCAACAAACAACTCCAACCGGGCTGGGTTCGGGTAAGCCCGCAACTCGCACTCCGCGACTACCGAACCGCCATTGCGGCGCGAACACCCGCGTTGACGATTTCGCCACCGGCGACGTTCAGCCCGCGAGCAAGAGCCGGCGATGCGGCAGCGGCAGCATCCCAGCCCAGATTCGCGATAGCGACAACGTAAGGAAGCGTGGCATTGCTGAGCGCGCGAGTGGACGTGCGAGGAACAGCGCCGGGCATGTTGGCTACGCAGTAGTAGAGCGAGTTGTGAACGGCGAACGTGGGGTCGTCGTAGGTCGTGGCGTGGGAGCCTTCGAAGCATCCGCCCTGATCGATGGCGATGTCGACAAGCACCGAACCGGGCTTCATCGAGGCAACCATTTCGTCAGTGACCAGCTTGGGAGCTGCGGCACCAGGAATCAGGACTGAACCGATGACAAGGTCGGCCTCAAGAAGCTGCTCAGCGATTTCGTAGCGAGTCGAAACACGAGTCTGGATTTCACCGTTGAAGCGCTCTTCGAGCACCCGGAGTCGGGGCAGAGAGATGTCGATGATCGTGACGCTGGCGCCCAATCCGAGAGCGTTGGCCGCAGCATGCTCACCAGCCACACCGCCGCCGATAATGACGACCTTGGCTTTCGGCGTTCCGGCGACTCCGCCGAGCAGTTGTCCACCGCCGCCCTCAGCCTTGAGCAGAGCGTGGGCGCCAGCGACGATCGACAAGCGACCCGCGACCTCACTCATGGGCGCGAGAAGGGGAAGCGAACGGTCGTCGCCCTGAACGGTCTCGTAGGCAATCGCGGTGGTGCCGGAAGCAACAAGGGCCTCGGTCAGGGCGCGGTCGGCCGCGAGGTGCAAGTACGTGAACAGGGTGAGGTCTTTGCGAAAGTAGCCGTACTCCGACGCGATCGGCTCTTTGACCTTCACGACGAGATCGCCAGAGGCCCATACCTCGTCAGCCGCGACGACGATGCGCGCGCCCGCAGCCGCGTAATCCTCGTCGGAGAAGCCACTTCCAAGGCCGGCTCCGGACTGCAGAGTGACGGTGTGCCCGCCTGCGACCAAGGTGTCGACGCCGGCTGGAGTGATCGCAACGCGATTCTCGTTGTTCTTGATTTCAGTGGGCACAGAAATTTGCATCGACTTACCTTTCGCAGTTGAGTGGTGTAAGCCTGTCAGAAATTCTGCCTTTAGTGAGAAAGTCCGAATTCTATTCGGAAAAATTATCTATAATGGTGAGAATTGGAGTTAAAACCCTACTCACCGCCCCGCCCAGCCGAAGGATATTCGCATGATCGATGACCTTGACCCGATCGACACGAAGATCCTCACGCTTCTCTCCCGAGATGCCCGCATCAGCAATGCGGCAATCGCTACCATAGTGGGCATTGCCGCATCCACCGCCCACACCCGCATCAAGTCCCTCTTCGACCGCGGTCTCATCACCGGATATCACGCCGCTCTCAATCAGGCGAAGCTCGGTCGGGGTCTTCAAGCGATCATCGGAGTATCACTGCGCTCGGGCGCCCGCCAAGAAAGCATTCAGGCGTTCACTGACGAAGTTCGCCAGCTGCCCGAAGTCATTCAGTTGTTCTTTGTCGGCGGGAGCGATGACTTCTTGGTGCACATTGCGGTCTCGAATTCGTCTGAGGTCAGGCTCTTCGTCGTCGACCATCTCTCAGCCCGGCACAGCGTTGCCTCCACCAATACCAGCATGATTTTCGAGTACCACCGCAACGCCGTCGCGACCGACTTCTCCTAGGACCTAGTAATAGTTCGGCGCAGTGAGCGGCCAGTCACGGGCAATCCACGCCGGAACGAACTCGCCCAACGCTGCTTCCACAGCAGAGCCGACATACTCGTCGCGCACCCACCACGAAATATCGGCATCCGCCCCTGGTTCTTCCGCAGGGTCGATGTAGACGCACCCAATGAGCTCGGTCTCGTTCGCGTCAAAGAGGGCGAAGTTGAATGACTCGTGCATTTCCATTTCGTCAGCATGGCGTTGGAGGTCTTCCCGATCCTGTTCCGCCGTCATGGTCGCCGGTGGCCAACCCCAGGCTTCGCCATAAAGCGACCACAACCGTTCACGTGAGCCCATCACTGCAGGCATATCAAGCTCGGTGTCGGATGCTCGGATGGGGCGAAGGTGATGGCCCGTCGGAAGGACAACGTGAGTCGGATGCTGCCACTCAGCTGGTAGCCACGGTGCGGTCTCCAGCGGTTCAGTTGACTCAGACACGATCAGCACCTTCCCATACGTGCGCTAGTGAGAGTGAGTGGCACGAGCCTAGCGCCGCCCAGAGAATCCGGGAATCTAGAATTCTGGGAATCTCTCGAATGCCACCTGCGCGATCGCTGCAAAATCAGGTATTCGTCGAGCTCAGTTTTCTAGAGTGAAGGAGGTAATTATCCACACTCGATAGGAGGATTAGTAATGGGAACCGTAAAGAAAGACGTTCAGGTCGATGTTCCAATTAGCGTCGCCTACAACCAGTGGACACAGTTCGAAGACTTCCCCGCATTCATGTCTGGTGTGACGTCGATCAAGCAACTCGATGACCGCAGACTGCACTGGGACGTATCCGTCGGTGGAGTTGAACGCGAATTCGATGCCGAAATCGTCGAGCAAACTCCAGACGAGCGCATCGCCTGGAACAGTACCGGCGACAAAGTTCACGCCGGTGTCGTGACGTTCCACCGCTTAAGCGAAGACACCACCCGCGTCACCCTCCAGATGGACTGGATGCCCGAAGGTTTCGTCGAGAAGGCTGGCGAGATTCTGCAGATTGATGACATGCAGATCGCGAGAGACCTCACCGAATTCAAACGACTTATCGAATCCAACGGTTTCGAATCGGGCCAGTGGCGCGGAGAAGTGCCACGTGCAGAGGACGCGACGGGACGTTAGTTTGCATCCCACGCGGCGAGCGCCGTCACCACGCTTTCGACTAGCTTGCTGAAGCTACGTTCGCGGTCGACGGGAAGCTCGAAGGCTCCGCCCGTTTCGAGCGAGACAAAGCCGTGCAGCGCTGAGCGGAGAAAACGGGTGGCATCCACAGCGTCACCATTGCGCAGGTTGTAGCCCGCCAAAACAGCGAAGATCACGGCAACGCTCGCAGCCGACACGGCCACGTCATCCGCATCATCGGGTTCAGGTGCGCGCACGGTGAGCGGATACTGCCCTGGATGTTGCAGCGCCCAGTCGCGGTAGGCAACAGCAATGCCACGAATGGCATCGTCGCGTGACCGCCCGACTGCGGCCTGCTCCAGGACCGTGGTGAGCTTGGCTTTGGCGCTGAGCATAATGCCGCGCTGCACACCGCGCACACCGTCAACGTGCTTATAAAGCGAGGGGATTCTCACTCCAAAACTCGCCGCGACGTTCGCCAAGCTGAGGCTCTCGGGGCCGTGATCGTCAAGAAGTTGCGCGGCTCGTTCGATGACGGCGGTGGTGCTGAGCCCGGCCCTAGGCACGGTTGCCTTCGCTTCCGTCGTCTGCGACGCCGCGACCCGTTGCACTGAGAAAGTCAAGAATCGCAGCGGTCGTCTGCTCAGGCTGCTGCGATTGCGGGTAGTGACCGGCATCCTCGATCATCACGGTCGTGCCGCCGAGAGTGGAACTGATCCAGTCAGCTTCAGCTTTCGGGTGGGGAAAGTCGGGATCTTTGTCGCCCATAATGACAAGCGTAGGGGTCGTGATGGCGGCCAAACTCTCCCCCGCCGTCACGTGATCGGTGCGCGTGGTGAGACTGAAGGCGCGCGCATAGCCGGGGCGCTTGAGCGCCGCAATCACCCCTTCCCGATACTGGGAGAAGTCATCGGGCTTGGCGCCCGCAGAGAGTTTTGGCAGATACGCCTTCCACACCCCGGCAGCCCAGGGGCGCGCCATCAGGATCCGCATGACGAGCTTCATGAACGGATTCGCGGATGCTGGCTCCCGCACGAATGGGCCAACAAGCACGAGACCAGCGACGAGGTCGGGCGTTTCTGCCGCGGCAATCACTGCAGCGCCAGCACCCATGGAGTTGCCTACGACCACGGCCGGAGCATCCAACTTTCGCAGGAGTGCCGAAATGTCGGATGCCGTCGCGACGTCGCCATAGGAGGGGAAGCTCGCGTCGCTATCGCCGTGGCCGCGGAGGTCGGTGGCCACGACGCGGTAGCCAGCAGCCGCGAGCGCGGGAGCCAGAAAGCGGTAGGTCGAGCGGAGGTCGCCCATGCCAGGGACCAAGAGAACAAGGGGGCCAGTGCCACGCTCATCGAAGGCGATGGTGCCACCGGGCACCGTGAGGTACTGGGTGGTTGCGTCGCCTGAAGGTCGTTTCGTCATGTGGCTAAGATAGTTAGCCTACAGGCTATTGTCAATAGCCGATGCCGACGCGCCGCGGAGACGGCCCCCTTGCCCTAGCGCGGCTAACCCGCCGCGAGAACCGTCCACGATTCGCCACCGTCGAACGACTCAACAAGCCCACGGTCATCGATCAGCGCAATGCGCTCGCCGCCTGTACCGGTCGTCAGCGCATAGGCAGTGCCCTCAACCGTGCCTCGATCAGACCACGCCTCGCCCTCAGCCGAACGCACCCAAACGACGCCCTCAACATCCACACCAACGAGTGCGCCTTCAACGTCAGACGGCGCTGCGAGCAGATAGAGAAGCGGTGTATCAGCGAGCGAGCTAAAGGACTGCCCGGCGTCATCACTGACCATCATTCCGTCAGGAGTCGTCGCATACAGCCGGTCGGGTACGTTCGGGTCAGGCACCACTGCATAGGCCTGGATGCTCGCGCCCTCGGTCCACGTGACGCCGCCGTCAGCACTGGCCAGCAGTGGCGCTCCATCTGAAGACAGCCCATAGAGCCGGGTCGGATCGTTCTGATTCACCGAAAGTGCGTGAAAGTCAGTCGCACCAGCAAGCGACACGCTCGTCCACGACTCCCCCGCATCCGCGCTAGAGAGGAGCCCCAGGTTCGGGCCCTCGAAAGTGGTTGACCCTGCACTTGGATGCCCTGACACGAAATACTGGTCGCCAGCCGACGCGAATCCCATCGCATCGAACGTCTCACCACCAAGCGGACCGCTCAACTCGCCGGCAGCATCCACCCGATAGATGCCCTCATGGCTTGCCACGAGTACGTTCTCGTCAGAGTCGATGCCTAAACCATGCACGTGCTCGAAAACGCTGAGCGCTGACGGCGCAATCTCCGCACTCTCAAGAGGGGACGTTGGCGCACACCCCACCAAGCCGACGGCGGCAACGGTTGCGCCGCCAATGAGCGCAACGACATTCTTCTTGATTCTGTTCTTCACTGGGTTCCTTCACGTTCTTCGTACACACATCGGCAGCACCACAACGGATGCCGTAGAGATCTCGGCGGAGCCGACATCAGACCGATCAGGTGCGACTAATAGAAAGTGCGTGAAGAGACGGTGTCTGCGCGTGCGCAAGAGTGCCAGCATGCTGCGATGCCACCGGAGCGATCGGCGCGAAACCGGCGCACTCTGCACGCAACGACGCCACGACCACCAGGCCGGTAAGGGCTGCGACAGGGGTGCAGTCAGCTATCGTCATCGATGAACCGGAACCGACAGGGCACGGGCACAGTTCGACACTCGGGGAGTCGGACTTATGGGGGATGACGTCAGTATGAATTACTGCGTGCTCACTGACTCCGTGCGTGCTGGATGCGTGCTGCGTGTTGGCGTCAGCAGCCACCGCGTGCATCATCACTAGCGCAAGAACTGTCAGCAGCGCAGCGATCAGCAGGAGAGCAGCACGCAACGCTCGAATAACGTTTATCGCTTGCCCCGTCACGCCAACCACCCCCTTCAGTGCATCCACCTCGATCGTAATCGACAGCAGAGGCCCCCGGCTGAGCAGCAGCCCCTAACGGGGCGAGGCCGACTCGCTCATGTTTCGACGCTACCGCTCCTCTTGGCGACGCACCATCTCTGCAATCCACAGGGGCACATACGGCGAAGTGCAGCCCGGTGGCGTCGGATAGTCCTTCAGTATCTCAAGCCGCTCGCCGATCTCGAGAGCACGGTCTCGCAGTTCAGCGTGCTCGATTCCGATGAAGGCGAGTGTGTTATTCATTTCCCATTGCAGGCGATCCGGGGCATCTTTCATCTCGGCATCGACAACATCGAGCAAGCGGCGAAGGTCGAGGCCGTCAGCATTCTTGCGAACCCGGTCAGCCGTGAGCGCCCAGCCCGCGCTCCTCACCGAAGCATCTGGATCGGCCGACCACGCCACGCGCAACTCCTCAAAGTGCGGGCTCTTCTTCACGACATAGTTGATCAACCAGTCGCGAACTTTCGATGCCCGCGCCTGGCGCACCATGGCATCCAGTTCAGCACGGGTGAAGTCTTTCGGGCGGCAAATTAGTAACGCAACGAGCTGGGCTGCGGTGTCGTCAGTAGCCCACAATTCGAGGGCAAGCGGATGCTGCGTCTTCAGCCCTTTGGCAACAGCTCTCAGCTTGCTGAGATTCACACCGTGGTCATCGCCGTGGCGTTCGTTTACTGCCCGCACTTTCGCATCCTCGAGCGCGGCCAACTCCGCCAGCACGGAATCAACCGTCGCAGGGCGCGTTGTTGTAGAAGCGGTCATGTCTCGACGCTACTCCTCCAGCCGTCAGCGCACCATCCGCGCATTGCGGGGTGCGCAGGCTGCCTACGCCAGTTCGCGAATGGCAGCCACGAAGTCATCAATATCGGCAGCCTGGTGGACATACGACACCACAATGCGCACAACCCCCGCCTCCCACCGGTTGGCGTAAAAACCGAACCCGCGATCGTGGAGTGCTTCGGTGAGCTCATCGGAGAAGATGGCGAAGAGGATGTTGCTGCCGGGCTCACTCGTGACAGTCACGCCGGCGACATCCGCGATTCCCTCACGAAGGCGCGCAGCCATCGCGTTGGCTTGACGTGCGTTATCGAGCCAGAGGTCATCGGTGAGGTAGGCATCGAGTTGAGCTGCCTGAAAACGCATCTTGGAGGCGAGTTGTCCGCCGCGCTTGTGACGGAACGACAATTCGGTCGCCAGGCTCGGATCAAAACAGACAATGGCATCCGAGGTCAACGCACCATTCTTGGTGGCGCCAAAGGAGAGCATGTCGACGCCAAGCTTCCACGTCATCTCCGCCGGCGAAACATCGAGAGCAACAAGAGCATTCGCGAAACGGGCACCATCCATGTGGATGCGCAGCCCGGCGTCGCGCGCAATCGTCGTCAATTCGCGCAATTCGTCGATGGTGTACACGCTGCCAGTCTCGGTGACCTGCGTGATGCTGAGCACGGAGGCTTGCACACTGTGCACGTCGCCGACCCCAACTTTTACGGCAGCCCGAAGTCCGTCGGGATCAATCTTGGAGTGCTCGCCGCCGAGCAACACAATCTTGGAGCCGTCGGTGAAGAACTCGGGCGCACCGGCCTCATCATTCTGAATGTGGCTATCAGCGTGAGCGAGGATGCTCCCCCACGGCCGGGTCAGAGCGGCAAGGCCAATACCGTTCGCTGCTGAACCCGTTCCGACGGCAAAGACGTCAAGATCGCACTCGAACGCTGCCGCCATCTTCGCGCGCATCTGGGCGGTGAGCGCATCGTTACCATAGGGAGCTGCCGGGCCAGCGGATGCCGCAACGATGGCATCCAAAATCTGCGGCGAAGCACCGGCAGCGTTGTCACTCAAATAGCCGCGCAGGATGGAGTCGGTCGAGGTCATGGCAGCTTTCTGTAACGAAGATTACGGGATGCCAATCGATGCACCGTCGGGCCTTGGGCCACCGGTTGCTGTTGACAATCGCGCCACCGCAGAAAGCGAAACTGTCGAGTGACCGGCGACGATCAGCACTGCTCCAAGCCACTCTTAGTCGATGATAACTCCCGGCGGCTGTGCGGGATAGTCGCGCGGTCGTGGCAGCGGACTAGCGCAGCATTGTTGCGCCGAACGCAACGCGGCGACGCACCAGTGGGGGCTATGTTGCGTCATCACCACCAGCCACTCTCACAACGTGAGTATTTTTGCATCAGCGTGAGCAGCGAATGTCAGCGACTGAGGAAATGCTCACATGAGGGGTCGACAGACGGCTCCCAGAGGGGTTGAATCAAAGGTGCACGACACCGCACAGCAGCGGTGCACCCCCGGATGAGTGTCCGACGTCATGAATAGTGTGAACTCGAAGGAGTAGATAACTATGACGATTGCCTCGCCCCGGCCGACCGAAGGTCCCGCCGACAAAGCACGCCCGACAGTGGCGTGGACAAGCATCCAAGCGGGTCTCTGGGTGGGCAACGCCGGCGGAGAATTCGCTGGCATGATCGAACGAAACTCCAGCGGCGAATACTTCATCAGCGACAACCGTGCATGCCCCCTCGGTACCTGCACAACGCTCGATGCTGCGAAGGCCCGCCACCAACGCCAGTTTCGACCGAGTTCCTCGGTGCGGCAGCCCAAGATTTAGATCGCGCGCCAATCCCTTAAGCCTCACGATAGGGATGCGCCGTTGGGGCAATTAGACTCGCCCCATGAGCCGAACCACGACCGTGCGCCACGCAGACGCCCGCTCCCTCGACTGGCTCAACGACGCCAATCTCGGGCGCCAGCGCAGACAATCGCTCAGCGCACTGGAGGTGAGCTAGTGGGCGCCGGACACAACCACGCGGCCGGAAACAATAATCGCCGCCGATTGTTGATCGCTTTCATCATCACTGTCGGTGTGGTCATTGCTCAAGCGATCGGTGCCATTGTCACTGGCAGCCTCGCACTGCTCGTCGACACCGCACACATGCTCACCGACTCCGCCGGGCTTCTCATGGCCCTTCTCGCTGCCGGCCTCATGCAGCGCCCCGCCACCAACAAACATTCTTGGGGTCTAAGACGCACCGAAGTGCTCAGCGCGATGGCACAGTCATCGCTGCTTTTTGCTGTCGGAATTTATGCTCTCGTGGAAGGCATCCGACGGCTGTTCGACCCGCCTGAGATTCAGGCTGGCAGCCTCCTCATCTTCGGAATTATCGGCCTCGTCGCCAATATCGCCGCCATGATTGTGCTCACCGGTGGCCGAAACTCTAACCTCAATATGAAGGCCGCGTTCCTCGAAGTCGTCAATGACGCTCTGGGCTCCGTCGCTGTCATCGTGAGCGCAATTCTTATCGCCACCCTCGGTTGGTATCAAGCGGATGCAGTAGCCGGCATCCTGATCGCAATCCTGATTGTGCCGCGCACGATTATCCTGCTCACCGCAAGTTTGGGGGTGCTGCTGGAATCCACACCCAAAGGCATCGATCCCGAAGATGTTCGCGCCCACATCATGGAGATGGAGCATGTCACCGACGTGCACGACCTGCACATCACGCGCATCTCCTCCGACCTGCCAGTGCTCACCGCCCACGTCATTGTCGAAGATTCCTGCTTCCGCGACGGCCATGCTGGTGAAATGCTGCCGGCACTGCAAAAGTGTGTCGCCGAACATTTCGAGCTCAGCATCGAACATTCGACGTTCCAGATCGAACCCGAAAGTAACATCGACCGGGAGCACGTGCACCACCACTAAGACACAACCGCAGAGATCGCATCACCGTCACGCCACAAGCCCACCGGAGATGACGCCCCTCACAACTAGGAGCAATCAACGATGAAAGCCCTCTATAAGGACAAAGCCGGACCCGGCTTGATTTTGGCCGAACGCCCAGAACCGACCCCGGGTCGCGGCGAAGTAAAGATTCGTGTCGCGCGCACCGGCATTTGTGGCACCGACCTGCACATTGAATCGTGGGATGCCTGGGCCGCCGGAGCGATCAACGCTCCCCTGATTCCTGGCCACGAATTCTCCGGCCACGTCGTTGAGCTCGGCGAGGGTGTCACCTCGGTAGACGTTGGCGCTCTCGTCTCCGGTGAAGGCCATGTGGTCTGCGGCCACTGCCGCAACTGTCGCGCCGGGCGACGCCACCTGTGCAAGTTCACGTCAAGCATTGGCGTGAACCGCGATGGGGCGTTCGCCGAGTTCGTGGTGATTCCCGAACAGAATGTGTGGCAGCATCCGCTCGATATCGACCCCGAGCTTGCTGCCATCTTCGATCCGCTCGGCAACGCCGTGCACACTGCGCTGTCGTTCCCCATGGTTGGCGAAGATGTGCTCATCACTGGCGCCGGCCCCATCGGGCTCATGGCCGCGAAAGTTGCGCGCCACATTGGTGCCCGCCACATTGTGATGACCGACGTCAACGAAGAACGGCTCCAGCTCGCCCGAGAAATGGGCGTGAGCCTTGCGATCAACGTGTCCACAACGCGCATCTCCGAAGCCCAAGAGCAGCTCGGCATGAAAGAGGGCTTCGACATTGGCCTCGAAATGAGTGGGCACGCAACAGCCCTGCCCGAGATGATCACCAATATGAACCAGGGCGGCCGCATCGCGATGCTTGGCCTCCCCGCCGAGCCGATCAGCATCGACTGGGCCACCGTCGTGACCCACATGATCACGATCAAAGGCATCTATGGCCGCGAAATGTTCGAGACCTGGTACGCCATGAACGCGATGGTGCACACCGGCTTAGATATCGCTGCCGTCGTCACCGACCGCTTCCCCGCCGAACAGTGGGAAGAGGCATTCGCCACCGCCCGCCGCGGCAACGGCGGCAAAGTCATCATCGACTGGTCGTAGCCGACCACCCCACTTCGGCTGCGCTACTGCGGCCACCCCACAACTTTCAGGAGAACATCATGTACGGAACAGTTCGCGAACAACTCACCGAGACTCTGGGCGAGATCCGCTCGGCCGGTCTCTACAAGACCGAACGCCAACTCGATACTGCCCAGTCAGCCCACGTTGAGTCAGCGGGCAAGCCGGTGCTCAACTTTTGCGCCAACAACTACCTCGGTCTTGCCAATCATCCGCGCCTTGTCGAAGCCGCTAAGGAAGCCCTCGACGAATGGGGCTTCGGCATGGCGAGTGTGCGCTTTATTTGCGGCACCCAGACCCAGCACGTTGAGCTCGAGAACCGACTTTCGGCGCTGCTGAGCATGGAGGCGACCATCCTGTTCCCCTCCTGCTTTGACGCCAATGGCGGCATTTTTGAGGTGCTGCTCACCGCCGAAGATGCCGTGATTTCGGACGAGCTGAACCACGCTTCGATCATCGATGGCATCCGCCTTTCCAAGGCCGCCCGCTACCGCTACAAGAACCGCGACATGGCCGACCTTGAAGCACAGTTGGTTGCCGCGAAGGATGCCCGTCGCCGCCTTATCGTCACCGACGGCGTCTTCTCGATGGACGGCTACCTCGCCCCGCTCGAAGCGATCTGCGACCTTGCCGAGCAGTATGACGCGATGGTCATGGTCGATGACTCGCACGCCGTCGGCTTCGTCGGCGAGAGCGGTGCTGGCACTCCAGAACACTGCGGAGTTTCTGACCGCGTCGACATCATCTCGGGCACGCTCGGCAAGGCGCTGGGCGGAGCATCCGGTGGTTACATCAGTGCCCACGCCGAGATCGTGGAACTGCTGCGCCAGCGCGCCCGCCCGTACCTGTTCTCCAACGCCGTTGCACCATCCGTGGTTGCTGGCTCAATCGAAGCGCTCAACCTTGTAGCGGAAGGCGCCGAGAGCCGCGCCAAGCTCAAAGCGAATGCTGAACAGTTCCGCAGCGGGATGGCTGAGGCCGGGTTCACGTTGCTGCCGGGCGAGCATCCGATCATTCCGGTCATGTTCGCCGACGAGCATGAAGCTGTCGCGATGGCGGATGCCCTGCTCACGCTTGGCGTGTACGTGATCGCTTTCTCATTCCCCGTCGTGCCGCTCGGAAAAGCTCGCATTCGCGTGCAGGTGTCTGCCGGGCACTCGAGCGAGGACATCACGCGCTGCGTTGAAGCCTTTGTGGCGGCGCGGGAGTCGATCACGTCGTAGCGACAGGATTCTTCGGTGACGTTGGTGATGGGAGAAATTTCCCGCCCCTCGACCGTGTTGTCCTCAGCATGAAAGCAATTGTTTACCGCGAGACCGGCGACCCTTCTGTCCTTCAGCTTGTGGAGCGGCCAGTGCTCGAACCCGGTCCTGATGAGGTGCGCGTGCGCATCGTCGTGAGCGGGGTAAACCCTACCGATTGGAAGTCACGCCGCGGCGCAGCATCCGGTCAGGCATTGCCCTTCGACGACGTCGTGCCCGGCCAAGATGGTTCCGGAATTGTCGAGGCGATCGGCGCTGACGTTCAGAATGTTGGCGTGGGTGATCGCGTGTGGCTGGCGCTTGCCGCGTACCAGCGCGCGAGCAGCGGCACGAGTCAAGAGCAGGCGGTGCTTCCCGCCGAACGGGTTTTCGTTCTGCCAGACAGCGCGAGTTTTGACCAGGGTGCAAGCCTCGGGGTTCCCGCGATCACCGCGTACCGCGCGCTCACCGTTGCCGAAGACGGACCCGACCAACTGCATCCAACTGCTCTCGCTGACAAAGTTGTGCTCGTGGCCGGTGGAGCCGGCGCTGTCGGTCATGCCGCCATTCAACTGGCGCGGTGGGCCGGAGCAACCGTCATCACGACCGTGAGCGGCCCAGCGAAAGCTGCACTCGCCACCGCGGCTGGCGCCCACCATGTGCTCACGTACACCGACTCCGACATCGTCGACCAGATTCGCGCGATCGCTCCAGATGGTGTTGATCAGATTGTTGAAG
This sequence comes from Rhodoglobus sp. G.S.23, assembly GCF_056675935.1. Taxonomy (NCBI): domain Bacteria; kingdom Bacillati; phylum Actinomycetota; class Actinomycetes; order Micrococcales; family Microbacteriaceae; genus Rhodoglobus; species Rhodoglobus sp. G.S.23. The sequence goes on along the minus strand of NZ_CM155237.1, from coordinate 484,876 downwards.
TCGCCCCCGCCCAGAATGCGGACCTCGACCTCGCGGTCATCCGCAATCGGGGGTCAATCGCGGTCTACGCCAACAACGGCGGAGATCTCGTGACTCTCGACGTGCGCCGCCACTTCGCGCTCAACGTGCGCTACCAATTCGTGCTGCTGTACACCGTCGGGATCGACGCGATTCGCGCGGCGGGAGAAACGATCAATGCGGCGCTAGAAGACGGCGCCCTCGGCATCGGCGACAAGACTGGTTTGCCGCTGCACCGTTTCGATCTTGCCCACACGGCGGATGCCCATGCTCTCGTTGAGAGCGGAGCGGTCGGCAAGGTGCTCATCGACGTTACGGCCGAGTGATACTCGCCGGGCTGAAGTCGAGAATCTGAAAGCGGCCGCAGTCGATCGTGGTCGAGGGCAGGTCCTCAGCGGCGGGCGGAAGAGTGAAGGGCGAGCTCTGATCGTCAACAATCAGAAATGACACCTCGCGCTCGGTAAAGTCTGCTCGCTCGACCAGCCACGCGTAGTCGCGAAGAGCGAAATCGGTTTGGATGAGCTTGGTCGGATCATCCGCGTGAGTCTTGACGGCGCGAACGCTCCAGAACTGGCCGGCACCAACCGCGCCCGATGCGTCCACCCAGTCGACGGCACAGGCGAGTGATGCATCCTGCTCGGTCGCTCGCTGGGTGGCCGCCGGAAGTGCCGCGACAAACACGGCACCGCCGAGCAACGCGGGCACTGCGGCGAAAGCTATGAGCCGCCGCCACGGTGTTTCGGCGGGTGCCGCGCGCCGCGCATCCGCGATCAGAACGACAAGGGCGAGAGCCGGAGCGAATGCCCACGGCTGCAGGTAACGGGACGCTTCGGTGCCCATCAGGATGAAGCCAACCGTGGTCGCTAAGGGAGCAAACCACGAATACGCCGCGACAACAGCGGAGGCGGTGGCACCGTGGCGAAGCGAGTGCACGGTAAGCCACACGCCGAGCAGTGTCATCGCGACGATGATGGCAACCGCGAGAACGCCGGCCGGACTCGACAGTCGTTCAAGGAGCAGGGACCAGTAATACTCGAAGGATGCCCGGGAGCGACTCGGCTGAAGGTAGTTATCCGGGTCTGCGACGATCCACGGCGCGAGCGGAATCCGCAGCAGATACCCGAGCGCGGAGCCGCCAACAAGCGCGACGATTGTCCACAGCGGCGGGCGCCCCCAGCGAGGACCAGCGGTAACGACAATCACGATCACGACAAGGGGCGCAGTGGCCCACGCAAGGTAGAGCGGGTTGGAGAATACCGAAAGCGCCACAATGGCGAAGAGTGCGATCACGAGGCCGCGTCGCGGCGATGGGCTAGCGACGATGCGGCGCGTAAAGCCCACAGCGAGCACGGCGCCCAAGACCGTCGCTGCGTAATAGGTGGTCATCGCCACAAGCGAGGCAAGTTCTGGGCTATCGCCATCACCGCTGCCCTCGGTGATCGCGAGGAGGCATACGGTTGCGAAACCTGCGGTCGCTGCGAGCGCCGCCCGGTTGCCCTTGACCACCGTTAGTGCGGCAACTCGAAACACCAGGTACAGGGCAACAAAGTTCGCAACCGCCGAAAGGAATTGTGCTTCGTGGATACCCCGGCCAGCCAGCGAGAGCAGAAGGAACAGGGCGATCTCGGGCACGAACAGCACGGCAGACATCGCCCAATTGCTCGCAGTGCCCTCGAGGAGTGACCGTGAGAATAGGGGCACGATCATGGAATCGCCATCGAGGAACATCAACTCGCCACGCCCAGATGTTCCAGCCAAGTAGGTGACCACAAGCAACGCGAGGCCCACTGCGCCAAGCAGCCACAAGAGCTCGATCGCCAGGGAGCGCAGAACCCGCCCGAGAGCGCGATCGGTGTTTGCGGTGACTGCGGCGATACGCATTCAACCCACTCTCTCGACAGCGGACTTGTCGGCGCGCGGGTACACGGCGGCAGGGCACAAGGTGCCATGCAGAATCTAACACCAGCGCAACCCTTGCGCGGCCAGCAATCCTGAGGCATCCGGCCAGCGGCGCGGTGCTGAGCGCGACTAAGCGGGGTACTCGACCCCGGGCAGAGTCCAGATAGCGCAAGTGTGGGCGGCCGCCGAGAGCGTGAGCCCGGCGGGAGAGGATGCCAGAGTCGCGTCACCCGTGAGGAACGCGGGTGCTGTGACATCCGCCCCGCTCGTCGCGGTGCCTTCCGAAGCGTCGTCGTTCGGTGCCAACCCGGTCGCGGCAATGGCCCCCGCCCGGAGCGTCACGGTCAGCGGCGAGCGCGCGACAACCACGAGCACGGTGGCGTTGGCATCTTCGCGCACAAAGACGAGAGCGTCAGCGGCAACGTGCAGCCAGCGCAGGCCACCGTGCGAGAGTGTGGGCAGTTGGGTGCGAAGCGCGATCAGCTGGCGATAAACATCGAGAGTCGGCGCAATAGCGGGGTCAGTTTCGGTTCCCCACGGCATCGGTGTGCGCGACATTTCGCCATCGTCACCGCTGAGGCCGAACTCGTCACCCGCGAACACGACGGGCACCCCTGGCAGCGTGACCGAGAGCGCGAGGGCGAGTGGCACATTCTCGGCGGGCGCATGGGTGCGGAATCGCGCGGTGTCGTGAGTGTCGAGCGCGTTCATGTTTCCGAGCCGGATGCGCCACGGAATGCTGGCCGTGAACCGTACGGTCATTTCAGCGAAGTCTCGCGCGCTGTAGTTCGGGATGCCACCGATCGGCTGCCCAAAGAACCACGCCTCGGGGTCGATAGAACCATCAGCCGTCACATGCGAGGTGTCCCCCGGTTCAGTGAGCCAACCCCACACCGGCCGCGTGAACGAGGGATAGGTCATCGCTCCGTGCCAGGCATCACCCTGCAGATCGCTCGCGGCATCGTTCGTCGACTCCGCCAACAGCACCGTGTCAGGATTCACGTCTTCCATGGTGCGACGGATGATCTGCCGCACCTCCTCGTTGAGGTCTTCAGCGCCCATTCGACCGGTCATGTTCGCGACATCCACGCGCCAACCGTCAAAGTTGTACGGCTCCTTCAACCAGTGCGCGACCACCGAATCTTCGCCCTCGATGAAGCGGCGGCGCAGCTCGGTCGAGTTCCAGTTGAACTTGGGCAGGCTTGGCGTACCCAGCCAGCCAACGTACTCGGTGTGCTCGTCATTCGTGAAGTAGTAGAAGTCACCCTCGGCAGCGTCCGGCTTTCCAATCGCTGCCTGAAACCACTCGTGGGCGTCGCCCGAGTGGTTCGTCGTCAGATCGCCGATGACCTTGAGGCCGCGAGCGTGGGCCTCCCCCACCAAACGGAGCAGCGCTTCGCGCCCGCCCAACAGTTCATCGACATCCACGAAACTCGACGCGTCATAGCGATGGTTCGAGCGAGCCGGAAAGATGGGCGTGAGGTACAGCATCGTCACGCCGAGCGAGGTCAGGTGCTCGAGGTGCTCGGTGATGCCGTCGAGGTCACCCCCATAGAACTGTTGCGACCGCCCTGGCAACACCGGGTCGACCGGTTCATCCCAGCGGGCAGCGATGGCCCACTCAGGCTTCGCGTGAGCGTCAGCAGCGGATGACCGGGCGAACCGATCCGGGAACACCTGATACATCACCGTCTCTGCCAACCACTCCGGGGCGGCCGGAGTGGCAAGCAGCGCAAAGTCTTCGGAGTCGAGCGTCTCGATCGAGTGCAGCCCGCTCTGGTTGAGCCATTCGATGCGGCCGGCATTGCCGTGCGCGGAAGCGGCAAGATCCGACGCGCTGTGGCGTGGCTTTGCCTCGACATCATCCGCAGCATCATGCACGAGCAACCAGCGATAGCCGTGACGCAGGTTGTCGACAACGATGTCAGCTTGCCACCAGTCCCAGCCCGCCGCGGTTCCGGTGAGGCGAGCATCCGTCCAGCGCGGTTCGTGGTCGGGATTTTCACGCACCCGCACAGCCTTCAGCGGGCCGTAACCCACCGGCACGCGAAGGCGCACAGTGACGGTATCGCCGAGCGCGGGCGTCTGCGTAGAGACGTGCAGCGCCGAGCCATCGTGGTGCGGGAGAAGGGCATCCATTACTTCACGCTTCCTGCCGTTAGCCCACCGACGATGTACTTCTGCAGGAACAAGAACAGGGTCATCACGGGGATGGCCGCGAGCACGGCACCGGCAGCGAAGATGCTCCAGTTGCGCGAGAACTCTTGAGACACGAATTGGTAGAGGCCAACCGCGAGGGTCTGCTTGTCTGGATCGATCAGCACGATGCTGGCGATTACGAACTCGCTCGTCGTTCCTACGAACGAGAGCAGACCGACGACCGCCAAGATCGGCGCAACGAGACGCAGGATGATCGTGAAGAAGATGCGCGCGTGACCTGCGCCATCGATCTTCGCTGCTTCATCAATGGATGACGGCACAGTGTTGAAGAACCCGTACATCAGGTAGGTGTTCACTCCGAGCGCGCCGCCGAGGTAGACCATGATGAGCCCGATCTGGCTGTTGAGCCCAATCGCGGGGAAGATCTCTGAGATGCCCGAGAGCAGCAAGAAGATCGCCACAACCGCGAGCAGCTGGGGAAACATCTGCACGAGCAGCAGCGTCAGCAACCCGACGCGTCGGCCGATGAAGCGCATGCGTGAAAACGCATATGCCGCGAGGGCGCCAAGGAACACAGTTCCCAGCGAGGAAATGCCGCCGATCAGCAGAGTATTGCCGAACCACGCTGCGTAAGGCTGCTGAGGCCGGTTGAAAAGATCGACGTAGCTGCCAAAGTTGAAACTCGAGAACAGCGAGTTCGCGGTGACAAGGGTGCCGCCGGGGTTCAACGACGCACTAAACACGTACAGCAGCGGGAAGGCCGCAAAGATCGACATGATGACGCCAATGATGTGACGCCAGCCGGTTTCGCGGGCCCACCGCTTGAAAGAGCGTCGGGGGTGGCCGACGACGACATTCGGACTGACAGCGACATCCGGGTTCTGCTTCTGAGTTGTTGCAGTCATCTCAGTTCAACTCCTCAAGCGACTTCGTGCGACGGAAACTGATGATTGCGATGCCCGCGACCAGAATGAAAATGATGATTGCGAACGCGCTCGCGAGGCCGTAATCGCGGTTGGCTCCCACGAAGGCAACCTTGTAGACCATCGAAATCAGGATGTCGGTTGCACCAACATTCACCCCGGCGGAGACATCGCGCGGCCCGCCGTTGGTGAGCATGTAGATGAGGTTGAAGTTGTTGAAGTTGAACGCGAACGACGAGATCAACAGCGGGGCGACCGAGACCAGCAACAGGGGCAACTTCACGAATCTGAAGATCGCCCACGGTTTTGCACCGTCAACGGTCGCGGCTTCGGTGAGCTCTTCCGGGATTGCCTGCAGAGCACCGGTCGTGACTAAGAACATGTAGGGAAAGCCGAGCCATAGGTTCACAAACAGCACCGAGCCCTTGGCCAACCACTCGTTCGTGAGCCACGGCACTTCGGCCCCACCCAACAGCACCGTATTGATGAAGCCGAACTCCTGATTCATCATTCCGGCCCACACCAGTGCAGACAAGAAGCCAGGGAAGGCGTAGGGCAAGATCATGATGATCCGGTAATACTTGCGGCTCTTCATCCGCTTGTCGTTGAACACGATCGCCAAGAACAGGCCGAGCGCGAAGGTCGTGAACACCGAGAGGAACGCGAACGCGAAGGTCCATACAGTCACACTAATCAGCGGACCACGGATGGATTCCTCAGTGAACGCACGAACAAAGTTGTCGAGCCCCACCTCGATTTTCCATCCCGGCAGCAGCTCTTGACCGGAATCGGAGGTGAAGGCACCGGTGCCGATATCGGAATAGGTGATGCCCGTGTTTTTGTCCCTCATCGTGCCGGCGGCTTCGTCATAGTCGAGAGACGAGGTGTAGAGGAAGGCGCTTGAGCCGTCGGGGGTGCGCAGCATGCCGTCATTGGGGTCGTCAGTGAGGGGAACGCTGATGGCCGCGATGGCGCTTTGGCGGCCGAGGATGTCGTGAAAGCCGAGACTCGTGTAGCCATCGAGGCCTACGGCAACCCCGCCCTCGAGCCGCGCGTTGTTCACCTCTTTTAGCGGACGTTCTTCGCCACCAATACTTACGCTGCCGTCGGGCTCGGTGACAAGAAAGGAAATCTCCCCGAGCTGCTCGAGCACCGTCAGACGGTAGTTTGGCGAATCCTCAACGCGGTTCTGCGATGACAGCAGTAGCGAATTGACGGCATCCGCTTTCGTAGAATTGTGGCCGGTTCCGTAGTTCGTGAAAGCGATGTAGCCCGAGTAGAGCAGCACAAAGATTTGAAAAATGGCGAGAAAGATCAGGCCCGGCGCGAGGTACTTGGCGGGGAGCTTGCCGCGGGAGAAGTAGATCCAGTTGACGAGCAGCGTGACCGCAACGACGAGTCCAGCCACGAGCCATGATTCACTGCGCACGAGCACAAACAGCGCGTAAATCGCGATCGCGTCCACGACACCGAGACCCAGGATCTTGATGGCGACAATTTTCCAGCCACCGGAGGCGGCATCCGCAATTCTGGTAGCGCGCTTAGCGCGGGCCGACTGCCGGATGGGGCCGGGATCAGTCTCAGGGGGTGTCGTCACGGGGATTCTCCATTGAAGGCGTGCGGTTCATTCAGAACGTGGGGAAGGAAGTGCAGGGAAGGAAGTGGCCGCCCGCTTGCAGGCGGACGGCCACCGTGAGCTATCCGGCGATAGCTGTCTGAATGTCGCCCGACATCTTCTGCCAGAGCGAAGTTGCGTCACCACCGTTGATGATGGCGGCTTCGGTCACTCCCCAGAACTCCCAGACGGCTCCCATTGCGGGGATCGAGGGCATGGGCACTGCGTTCTCCCCAACGGCACCGAATCCGGCAACGATCGGGTCGGCGCTTGCTGCTTCGAAGGATGCTGTGAGCGCTGGTGCGCGGCCGCCAACTTCGAACAGGGCGGTCTGCACATCTTCGCTACCCATGTAGTTCACGATGAATTCGTTGGCAGCGAGAGCATTCTCGCTCTTGGAGCTCACGAAGAAGCCCTGCACACCCACGAATGGCTGTGCGGCTTCACCACCAGCTGAGGGGATCGGGTCGATCGCAACATCGATGCCTGCTTCGACAGCTGCGGGTACGTTCCACGGTCCGGTCAGGTAGAAGGGTGCTTCTCCAGCGATGAACTTCTCCTTGGCGAGGTCGCCCGTGATGTTCGTGTTGAGAACCCCTGCGGCACCCTGAGCAGCGAGCCACGCAGCGAACTTCTCGCCACCAGCGTTGCCAATTTCGAGAGCGTCGGCGTCGTAGCTTCCATCACCGGCGGTGCCGAATACGGGCGCACCGAACGAGGTCTGGAACGGGTACAGGTGGTACGGGTCTGCCGCTTCGGGGTCGAGTCCGACCAAGAACGGGTACTCAGTTCCCGCCGCATTGCCCATGGTGACCATCTCGTCGAAGGTCGCCGGGGTGCTTGGCGCGAGGGCCGTGTTGCGCACGAGAGCGATGTTTTCGATCGAGTAAGGAACGCCGTAGACCTGGCCTTCGTAGCTCATTGCGGTGATGGCGACGTCTTGGAAGGCATCCGCTTTGTCGCCGAGTTCAACGGGAGCAACGACACCGTTTGTCACGAAGGTTCCCAGCCAGTCGTGGGCGCCGATCACGATGTCGGGGCCCTTACCTGTTGGGGCTTGGGCGATGAACTGGTCACGAATGTCACCAAATTCTTTTTGGACGAGCTTGACCTCTACGCCAGTCTCGGCGGTGAAGTCTGCTGCGGCGTCTTTGAGCACGGCGGCGCGGTCGGCGTCGACCCACACGGTGAGCGAGCCACCGTTGCCAGAGCCGTTATCTGCTGAATCGGATGCTGCTGTGCATCCGGTGAGTGCCAGCGATGCAGTAACTGTGAGCGCGCCTACGGCCCACAGTCCTTTGTTGTTCACCCTCATTGGTGGTGCCTTTCGTCAGTGAAAGCATTGCAAACTGCAAGCGCTTCCATGTATACCTCTTATAGACACTTTTCAGCAAGCACCTCTTCGTAAAATTTCACGGTTTTCGTAGGGAGATAAGGACACAACGATGTGGAAGCGCTTAGATTTGGCCGAGGAAAGCGGTAGTGTGACGGCTATGACATCCGTTCTTCCCGGCACCGAGTGGTGGCGTTCCGCAGTGATTTATCAGATCTATCCACGCTCGTTCGCCGACTCCAACGGCGACGGAATGGGTGACCTGCTTGGCATCCGCGACCGCCTGACCTCCCTCACGGAACTCGGCGTGGACGCCATCTGGCTTTCGCCGTTTTACACCTCGCCCCAGAGGGACGCCGGTTACGACGTTGCCGATTATTGCGATGTCGACCCGCTATTCGGCACGCTTGAGGACTTCGACTCAATGACGGCGCGGGCCCACGAACTCGGCCTACGCGTGATTGTCGACCTCGTACCGAACCACTCTTCTAGCGACCACCGCTGGTTCCAAGAAGCACTCGCCGCAGCGCCTGGCAGCGACGAGCGTGCCCGTTATATGTTCCGCGACGGTCGCGGCGAGAATGGCGAACTACCCCCGAACAACTGGGAGTCCGTCTTTGGCGGTCGTGCTTGGACGCGCGTCACCAACCCCGATGGAACCCCCGGCCAGTGGTACTTGCACCTGTTCGATACCACCCAGCCCGATTTTGACTGGAGCAACCCCTGGGTTCGCCGCCAGTTCGAAGACATACTTCGTTTCTGGCTCGACCGTGGCGTTGACGGATTCCGGGTCGACGTCGCCCACGGCATGATCAAAGCCGAGGGCCTACCCGACTGGACTCCTCCAGTGGCCGGCGGAAGTATGGGCGGCGCGAACGCGATTGACGCCAGCCCTTCCGACACGGAAACCGGTGCCGCTGAAGCACTCGCCGCATCCCGATCACCCTTCTGGGCTCAAGATGGCGTTCACGAGATTTACCGCGAGTGGCGTGAAATCCTGAACAGCTACGACGGCGAACGAATTCTTGCCGCCGAAGCGTGGGTTGATCCGTTGACGGACATGGCCAAGTGGGTGCGCCCAGACGAAATGCACCAGGCTTTCAACTTTCCTTACCTCGAGACGCCATGGGCCGCCGCACCCTTGCGCGCCGTCATCGACGCTTCGATTAGCGCGTTCAGCGCAGTCGAAGCACCAAGCACGTGGGTGCTCTCCAACCACGACGTTGTGCGTCACGCTTCACGTCTCGCCTTAACAGCCGAAAACCCCCAGGGGCACGGTATTGGGCCCAAGTCGGCAGGTCTCCCCATCCCCGAGCTTGGCCTTCGTCGCGCTCGCGCCGCCTCGGCGCTCATGCTTGCCCTTCCCGGTAGTGCCTACCTTTATCAGGGCGAAGAACTCGGGCTGCCCGAAGTGATCGACTTGCCCGATGAGGCCCGCGAAGACCCCACCTGGTTCCGCACCGACGGTGAACGCTATGGCCGTGACGGCTGCCGGGTTCCGATTCCCTGGGAAGCCGACTCCCCCGCATTCGGCTTCGGACCCTCGGATGCCGCGTGGTTGCCGCAACCCGCCGACTGGGCACCTCTCGCCCGCGATGCGCAGGGCGATGACAGCACGTCAACGCTCTCTCTGTATCGCCACGCCCTCGCACTCCGCCGCGCCCATGAGCTGGGAACGGGTGAACTCGAATGGCTTGAGACGGGCGCCGAAACAGTGCTTGGTTTACGCAATGGCGACGTGCTCGTGTATGCCAACACGGGAGACTCCGCCGTAACACTCCCAGCCGGCGAGGTGTTGCTTTCGAGCGGCCCCATTGGTGACTCGGAGCTGCCAGCAGATACAACGGTGTGGTTGCGGGCCTAGACCCGCACGGTCTCGAGACCAGCACGGTGCCGAGACCAGCACGGTGCCGAATTCCCGCTTATGGATGCCGGTCGATAGAATCATCAACGGCGTGGCCGCGGTGGAGCGGCATCCATTTTCGTCAGAATCCAACGAAGGGCAACTGATGGCTAGCATCGAAGACGTTGCCCAGCGCGCCGGCGTATCAACAGCCACAGTCTCGCGAGCGCTCAGCGGGAATGGTCCAGTATCGGCAGCCGCTCGACTGAAGGTCGAGGAGGCCGCGGCCGCTCTCGACTATGTCGTCTCGTCAACCGCGTCGAGCTTGGCTTCAGGTCGCACCAAGAATGTTGGCCTCATGGTGCCGTATCTGACTCGCTGGTTCTTCACTTCTGTGGTGGAAGGTGCTCAGCAAGCGCTGATGCGCCACGGTTATGACGTGACCCTGTACAACCTCTCCGGCAGTGTCGCCGAACGCGAGACAGTGTTCGATGTGTTTTTGCAACGCAAACGGATCGACGGGATTATTACTGTTTCGCTGAAGCTTTCACCAGCTGAAGTGGAGCGCTTGCATGCGTTCGGCAAGCCTGCCGTTGGTGTGGGTGGCCCCATTGACGGTGTGCGCACCCTGACGTTGGATGATGACGCTGTGTCGGCTCTTGCCACCGGCCACCTCTTGGCGCTCGGCCATACAAAAATCGCCCACATCGGTGGCTCCGAAGACTACGATCTCGAGTTCCACATTCCGACAAATCGTCGCCACGGCTACGAAACAGCCTTGCGTGAGGCCGGAATTGAACCGCGGCCAGAGTTCTTTGCGACCGCCGATTTCACCATTCAGGGCGGCTATCACGCAGCAAAACAGCTTCTCGGCAATCCGCTGCACCGCCCAACGGCGATCTTTGCCTCTTCCGACGAGATGGCCATTGGGTGCATCCTGGCCGCGAGGGATCTCGGCCTAACCGTGCCTCGAGATATTTCCATCATGGGAATCGACGGTCATGAACTTTCAGAGTTCTTTGGGCTCACCACGGTCTCGCAATCCCCTCAAGCTCAGGGCGAACATGCCGTTGAGATTCTGATGAACCTTTTGGCGCCAGGCAAGCATCCTGAAATTCCCGAGAACACTCCGATCGACTATGAACTCGTCGTTCGGTCGAGCACAGCGCGACCACCCGAATAGTCAGCTCCGCGGCTCTATGAGACGGCGGGCGGCTTCACGAACGGAATCGCACCGTGCTTTCTCGCTTTCTGCAAACTCCGCGCAGCCAAGGGAGCGAAGTTCGGCTGGCGAGCGTTCCCAATTGCTCGCGACCGCGAGCAGCAGTGCAAGCAACTCTTCTGGTTTCCAAGATGGGTCAACGATGCCGCGCTCTTGGGCATCGCGAATGACTTCCAGTTTGTGACGGTAGCCCTCGACCCGGCCTTCCGAGAATGACCCAAGGTGTGCTGCGTCATGTAACCACGCCCACATTGCGACGCGCTCAGCATCGGGTTCATTGACGAAATAGTTGTGCAGTCGCACTGCATATTCAATGAGGTCAGCATCGATCGGCACAGCATGGGCTAGCCGGTCGAGACCGGTCTGCATGACGTGGTCAAACAGTGCATCTTTGTCGCCAAACCAAGCATAGATTCGTTCTTTGCTTGCTTTCGCTGTCTCCGCGATGCGGTTGATACGCGCGCCAGCGACACCGTACTCCGCAAATTCGGCAGCTGCTGCCTCAATTACGCGTTGTCTTGTTTCGCGGCCACGGAGTTGATCACGCGGCATTTCTGTCGAAACCACCAAACACCTCCTAATCGAACCGGTTGGTTTGACTTAGCCTACACGTCGACATAGTGTCGAACCAATTGGTTTGGTAAGCAGCCAATAAGTTCGTAAGGAGTTGTCATGACAAACGTACTAATGGTTCTCTCGGCCGCCTCACACTGGACCCTCGCCGACGGCACTGAACACCCCACGGGTGTGTGGGCCGAAGAATTCCTTGAGCCGTACCGCATCTTTAGCGAAGCCGGCTGGAAGGTTCAGGTTGCGAGCCCCGCAGGCAAGGCCCCCACTTTTGACGCCGTCAGCCTCAGCGAGGGTGGCGCAGGTTCCGCCGAGCGCGTCGCTGACTTCGAAGCACGCATCGCTGACCTGCAGAACGTTTTGCATAACCCCCTCCGCCTAGATGCCGTCAATGCCGGTGACTACGACGTCATCTTCTATCCAGGTGGCCACGGCCCCATGGAAGACCTCGCCGTCGACGACAACTCCGGTCAGCTCATCGTGGAGGCAGTGAAGTCCAACACCACTCTCGGTGTGCTCTGCCACGCCCCCGCCGCTCTGCTCGCCGCCACCGACAAGAAGACCGGTGACTGGGTTCTCAAGGGGCGCAAGATGACCGGCTTCGCCAACACTGAAGAAGAGATCGGTGGCCTCGCCGATAAGGCAAAGTGGCTCGTCGAAACTCGTCTCGTTGAGCTCGGTGCTGACTACTCGAAGGCTCCAGAGCCTTTCGCTTCCTATGTTGTTGTCGACGGAGAGCTCTACACCGGCCAGAACCCGGCATCATCCGTCGCTGTTGCCGAGCGCATCGTCGCCGACAAGTCCTAGCGACGCACCCACTTTTCGTGCTTTTCCCCTTTAGAAACTCAAGGAGCATTACATGAGTATGTCCAGCACCACGAACACCAGCATCCAATGGCAGCTCGCTTCACGCCCCACCGGTGAGCCCACCACCGAGAACGTCGTCAAGGTTGAGATTGAGCTCCCCGAGCTCGCTGACGGCGACGTTCGCGTACGCAACACCTTCCTCTCCGTCGACCCCTACATGCGTGGTCGCATGAACGAAGGCCGCTCGTACGTTGCTCCCTTCAACCTCGGCGAGACCATGGGCGGCGCAGCCGTTGGTGAAGTCATCGAATCGAACGACGCATCGCTGCCTGTTGGCACTCTTGTTCAGCACCAGCTCGGCTGGCGCGACATCGCGCAGGCCCCTGCTGGCCAGTTCACGGCGCTCCCCGACGTCCCCGGCATCTCGCCCTCACTGTTCCTCAGCGTTCTCGGCATCACGGGAATCACCGCCTGGACCGGCCTTACCCAGATCGCGCACATCAAGGAAGGCGACACCGTCTTCGTTTCTGGCGCAGCGGGTGGAGTCGGCACCATGGTTGGCCAGATCGCCCGCCTCCTCGGCGCAGCACGCGTTGTCGGCTCAGCTGGCACCGACGAGAAGGTTGCCCTCCTCACGAGCAAGTACGGCTACGACGCCGCTTTCAACTACAAGAATGGCGACGTTGCTGGCCAGCTGGATGCTGCAGCACCCGACGGCATCGATGTCTACTTCGACAACGTGGGTGGCGAGCACCTCTCGGCAGCACTCGGCGCGTTCAAGGACGGCGGCCGCGTGGCAGTCTGCGGCGTCATGTCCTTGATCAACGGCAAGGATGAGGGCATCAAGAACAGTGCAAACATCGTAACCCGTGGTTTGACCATCAAGGGCTTCACCATGGGCAGCTACTTCCACCTCGCGCCCGAGTTCGGTGCGGCAATGCAGGGATGGCTCTCCGAAGGCAAGATCGCCTACGACGAGACCATCACCGATGGCATCGACAACGCGCTCGACGCTTTCAACGGCATGATGAATGGCGCAAACACCGGCAAGGCGATCGTTCGCCTCTAACCGTTTCGCGACTGCCGACCCGAACGGCACACCACGCCCACCAGCGTGAAATAGGAAGGCCCCGCAGCATTAGCTGCGGGGCCTTCCTATTGATCAGGATCAGCTCATCAATCCGTCAGCGCGGGAATGATGGCGCCAGAGAAGACCTGCCACGCCAGCGCTGTCTTCGCGACCAAGCTGAGAGTGATGTAGGTTCGCTCGCCCTGCAAATAGCTCTTCCAATTACCGACTTGCTTGTATTGCAGCCACTGGTTTATCGCAAAAGTATTGAAGAACACGAAGAGGGAGATCACGATGCCGACGACAAAGCTGGGGGCCGCCACTTCGCTCGCGCTACCCGGCCGCAGGAAGTAGATGAGGATGAGAATCCACGGCACAATGCCAACCATCGACCCAAAGATAAAGGGCAGCATTCCACCCGATCCAGGCTTCTCGTACTTCTCTTGAAGCGCTCCAAAGAGAATCATTGCGGCGTTGACCGCGAAGACCGCGAATAGTGCCGCGATATCGGTTACCCCGTTGATCGCAAGAATCAGCCAGATCATGATCGAGGAGTGAGCGAGTACTCCGTCCAGCGGAAATAGTTTCGGCTTTCCAAAAGGCCGTTCTTGTAACGGGCGAAGAACCAGGGACTCGAAATCAGAAAGTGGAAGAACGCGCTCAATGCGAGGAACACCACGACGCCGATTCCGATAGTTACCTCAAAGACGGTCACTCGCTCAGGAGGAATTGGCACTCCGGGAGGGCCCGCTAAGTAGTCGGCCGTAACGGCGAACAGAACTTGACTGCCGAGCATGGTGAGAACGATCGCGAAGCCGATCGCCTGCAGCAGGTGCAGGCTGCCCGCCACAACGTTATAGACGCGCAGCCGGTCGACTTGCTGCTCCGGAGAATAGGTCTTCTTTGACACGGGAAATTCCCTTCGACGGTGGCTGCCACGTTAGCACCGACCATCACAGAGAAGGGGCCGACCAGCGCGGTCGACCCCCTCCCCTCACAGCCTAATTGTGCGCATCCTCGCCTACTAGTCCGAGCGACCGCTGGCGCGACGCTTGTTGAAGACGTCGAAGGCGACGGCGAGCAAGAGCACGAATCCCTTGACGGCTTGCTGCCATTCGATGCCGATCCCGAGGATCGACATTCCGTTGTTGAGGACACCGATGATCAGTCCTCCGATGATCGCGCCACCAATGGTTCCGACTCCACCACGCACCGCGGCTCCACCGATGAAGGCCGCCGAGATCGCTTCTAGCTCGAAACCGTCACCGGCCTTCGGCCCTGCCAGGTTGAGTCGGGCAGTGAAGACGAGTCCGGCAAGCGCCGCAAGAACTCCCATGTGAACGAAGATGTAGAAGTCGACCTTGCGCGTCTTGACACCGCTGAGTTCTGCGGCGTGACGGTTGCCACCGATTGCATAAATGTGGCGGCCGAAGACACTGCGGTTGGTCAGGATGCCGTAGAACATGACGAGTACGGCGAGCACGATGAGCGTGATTGGCACACCCTTGAAGGTGGCTAGCGCGTAGGCGAAGAAGCCAACACCAACCGCGACAAGCACCATCTTGCCGATGAACCAGACGAGCGGTTCAACTTCTTGACCGTAGCTTTGGCGGCCGTGGCGGGTACGAAACTGCTGCACGATAAACGCAACAACGGCGATGAAGGCGAGCCCCATCGTGAGCGGGTCAACGGGGAATTCACCAAAGACATCGGTGAGGAACCCGTTTCCGAGGGCACGATATTCCTCCGGGAATGAGCCAATGTTGGCGTTGCCGAGCACCACGAGCGCGAGTCCGCGGAAGATCAGCATTCCCGCGAGTGTCACGATGAACGCCGGGATGCCGACATACGCAATCCAGAATCCCTGCCAGGCGCCTACGAGTGCACCTACGAGCAGCGAGAGGAAGATCGCGATGTACCAGGGCAGCGCCATATTGACGGCGAAGACACCGGAGATCGCTCCGACGAAGGCTGCTACCGATCCGACGGAGAGGTCGATGTGGCCGGCGACGATCACCATGACCATACCGATCGCAAGAATGAGAATGTAACCGTTCTGCACGATCAGGTTGGAGATGTTTTGCGGTCGCAGCAAAATCCCATCCGTGAGGAAGGCGAAGAGCACAATCACCGCAACAAGCGCGATGAAGATACCGTTTTTGCCGAGGTCGGCCAGCACGTGGCTGAAGGCAGTGGCCGCCCGAGACGTCAGCGTCCCTTGCTTCGTCACCGCGTGAGTGTCGTTGTTAGTCATTTCGCTGTGCTCCTTGTGAGTGTGAAGGAAGAGTGGATGCCGGGCGCCCTTAGTGGGGCGCCTCCATGGTCATGAGCTTGAGAACCGACTCGGGGGTCGCTTCGGCGATGGGCACTTCGCCCGTGATGCGCCCCTCGGAAATCGCGTAGATGCGGTCGCAGATGCCGAGCAACTCGGGCAGCTCCGACGAGATCACGATGATGCCTTTGCCCTGCGCTGCGAGCTTGTTAATAATCGTGTAGATCTCGTACTTTGCGCCGACGTCAATACCTCGAGTTGGTTCATCCAGAATCAGAACGTCGGGGTCGGCCTGAATCCACTTCGACAGCACAACTTTTTGTTGGTTACCGCCGGAGAGTTTTCCCGCGTGCGCCAGCACTGTCGGCGACTTGATGTTCATGGATGTTCTGTACTCATTGGCGATCTTGAACTCTTCGTTGTCATCGACGAGTCCGAAGCGGGAAAGCTTGCCTAGCGAGGCCATCGAGATGTTGCGCTTAATGTCTTCGATGAGATTGAGGCCGTAAGTTTTGCGATCTTCAGTGGCGTAAGCAATGCCGTTTTCAATTGCCTCGGCGACAGTGCGGGTCTGAATCTCTTTGCCGTATTTGAATACTTTGCCCGTGATGCGCGACCCGTAGGTTCGCCCGAAGAGGCTCATCGCGAACTCGGTACGCCCCGCGCCCATGAGTCCGGCGATACCAACGATTTCGCCTTTCTTGACGTTCAGGTTGATGTTGTCGACGATGACGCGAGTCGAATCTTGCGGATGATGAGCAGTCCAGTTTTCGACCCGCAACACTTCTTCTCCGATGTGCGGAGTGTGATCGGGGTAACGGTGCTCGAGGTCACGCCCCACCATGTCTTTGATGATGCGTTCTTCGCTGACATCCTGTTTGGGGATGGTCTCGATCGCTTTGCCATCGCGGATGATCGTGACGGTGTCGGCGATCTGCTTAATCTCGTTGAGCTTGTGGCTGATGATGATCGACGTAATGCCTTGGCCTTTGAGGTGCACGATCAGATCGAGCAAGTGGGCGGAGTCTTCGTCGTTGAGTGCTGCGGTTGGCTCGTCGAGAATGAGGAGCTTTACCCGTTTGGAGAGTGCTTTCGCGATCTCGACGAGTTGCTGTTTACCAACACCAATGTCGAGCACGCGGGTAGTGGGGCTCTCACTGAGTCCGACCCGCGCGAGCAGTTTTGCGGCTTCGCTGTTGGTCTTGTTCCAGTCGATGAGACCACCAAAACCACGAACCTCATTGTTGAGGAAGATGTTTTCGGCTATCGAGAGATACGGACTCAGCGCCAACTCCTGGTGGATGATGACGATGCCTTTGGCTTCGGAGTCACGGATGTCTCTGAACTCGACAACCTCATCCTCGAAAGCGATGTCGCCGGTATAGGTTCCATGCCCGTACACGCCGGAGAGGACCTTCATCAGAGTGGACTTGCCTGCGCCATTCTCACCGCAGATCGCGTGCACTTCGCCGCGCGCCACTTCGAGGGTGACGTCTTGCAGCGCTTTGACGCCGGGAAAGGACTTCGTAATGGAACGCATTTCCAAGATGTTGGTGCTCACTGGCTTCGGCTTCCTTGTCGAGGGTTCTGATTGAGCGTTGTACGAGTGATGCTGGTGGCGAAGGACACGACCCTCGCCACCAGCAGAATCACTGTGGAATTCGGCTCTCGTTAGAGGCCGAGCTCCTCTGCGGTCCAGTAGCCCGAGTCAACGAGCGTGGATTCAACGTTCTCCTTGACAACCTCGAGAGGCTGGAGGAGGTACGACGGAACAACCTTCTTGCCGTTGTCGTACGTGGTGGTGTCGTTGATCTCTGGCTCATCTCCCCCAAGAACAGCGATCGCCATCTTGGCGGCAACCTTCGCGAGTTCGCGGGTGTCCTTGAAGATGGTCGAGTACTGCTCGCCCGAGAGGATGGCCTTGACGGAGTCAACTTCAGCATCCTGACCCGAAATGATGGGCCATTCGTCGCCGACCGTGTAGCCAGCGTCGGTGAGTGCAGAGATCATTCCGCGTGAGAGTCCGTCATACGGTGAAAGCAGGGCGTTAACCTTGCTGCCATCGGAGTAGTTTGCCGTCAGGATGTCTTCCAAACGGCTCTGAGCGACTTCGCCATCCCAGCGCAGTGTTGCGACGGAGTTGAAGTCAACCTGGCCACTCTTGACAACGAGGGTTCCATCGTCGATCAGCGGCTGGAGAACATCCATTGCACCGTTGAAGAAGAAGGTTGCGTTGTTGTCATCAGGCGAACCAGCGAACAGTTCGATGTTGAACGGTCCGGTCGGTGCACCATCGATGGGCGTTCCATCGAGTTCAGCAAGGCCGAGACCATTGAGCAGGGTGTTTGCCTGCTGCTGCCCAACAAGGAAGTTGTCGAACGTGGCGTAGTAGTTCACATTTTCAGAATCACGAATCAAACGGTCATAAGCGATAACCGGGATCTCACTATCCGCGGCCTGCTGAAGAACGTTCGTCAACGTGGTGCCGTCGATCGCAGCAATGATCAGAGCTGTTGCTCCCTTGGTGATCATGTTTTCGACCTGTGAAACCTGAGTGGGGATGTCGTCTTCTGCGTACTGCAGGTCGACGGTGAAGCCCTCAGCCTCGAGGGTCTCCTTGAGTGCGTTGCCGTCAGCGATCCAGCGTTCGGATGACTTGGTTGGCATTGCAACACCGATTAGTCCGGCGTCACCGCCGCCCGTCGATCCGTCGCCTGCCGCCGAGCACGCTGAGAGTCCAAGCACAAGCACAGTCGCTGCGGCGAGCAGCGTACCGATTTTTCTCTTCTTCACTGTGTTTCCTTTCAATGGGACACCGTTGTCTGTTCTATTGCGCGCGATCCGGCTTCAGCGACGAAGCGCAGACCCTTTCCGAGACGGGTCTCGGCAAGTTGAGTTACATTCCCTGAGCCAGCCGGTAGTAGGCCGCATTCCAGCGGACCTCTTTCTGGAACTCGCGGAGGGTTGTGCTCTCGTCAATGACGAGAAGTTCAGTTCCGGCCATTTCGGCCCAGTCTCGAAAGACCTCGATGTCAACGGCGGTCGACATCACCGTGTGGTGGGCTGCGCCGGCGATGAGCCACGCGGCAGCCGATGTTGCGAAGTCGGGGGCCGGCTTCCAGACGGCGCGACCGACGGGCAGGTTGGGCATCGGGGCATCCAGCGGTACGTTTTCGACGACATTGGCTACGAGGCGGAAGCGGTCACGCATGTCACTGAGAGCGACAACCACGGCGGGGCCGCTGTCGGCGGTGAAGACTAAACGAACGGGGTCATCCTTGCCACCGATACCCAAGGGGTGGATCTCGAGGCTGGGCTTTGAGGTCGTGAGGCTCGGGCTCACCTCAAGCATGTGAGCGCCAAGGATTTTCTCTTCGCCGGGAGTGAGGTGGTAGGTGTAGTCCTCCATGAGGCTTGCACCGCCGGGAAGCCCAGCGCCCATGACGTTGGCGACGCGCACCAGAATGGCGGTCTTCCAGTCACCCTCGGCACCGAACCCATAGCCATCGGCCATGAGACGCTGCACTGCGAGACCGGGCAGTTGCTTGAGCTGGCCTAAGTCTTCGAAGCTTGTCGTGAAGGCCGAGAATCCGCCTTCCTCAAGGAATGAGCGCAACCCGAGCTCGATTGCAGCACCGTCGCGCAGTGACTGATGGCGGTCTCCTGAAACACGCAACTCTGGCGCCACGTTATAGCTGGCGTAGTACTCGGCAACGAGGTCGTCGACGTCTGTGTCAGAAACGGCGGCGACCGCATCGGCCAACTCGTTTACGCCCCACGTATTCACTTGAACACCGAACCGCAGCTCGGCCTCTGTTTTATCGCCTTCGGTAACAGCGACGTAGCGCATGTTGTCGCCGAAGCGCGCGAGCTTGAGGGAACGACTCGCGGCCCATCCGGCAGCGGCGCGCGACCAGGTTGCGATGCTCGACAGCACCACAGGGTTGGAGACGTGACCAACAACGGTCTTGCGAGCAACGCCGAGTCGCGACTGAATGTAGCCAAACTCCCGATCACCGTGGGCCGCCTGATTGAGGTTCATGAAGTCGAAATCGATGTCGGCCCATGGCAGTTCAACGTTCGCCTGGGTGTGCAGGTGCAGGAGGGGCTTGCGCAAGGCATCGAGGCCCGCGATCCACATCTTGGCTGGGCTGAAGGTGTGCATCCACGCGATTACGCCGATGACATTGTCGGCAGCATTGACCTCAAGAGCGGTACGGCGGATGGCGTCCGAGCCCTTCAATACCGGCTTCCACACAATCGTGACGGGTACATTCGCGGCGGCACTCAGCGCGTCAGCGACAGCACGACTCTGCTCGGCGACCTGCGCCAGAGTCTCTTCGCCGTATAGCTCTTGGCTTCCGGTGAGAAACCACACTTCATAGCTGGCGAGGTTGGGGGTAATGCTGCGGTTGCTCACAGTGAGGCGGCCTTTCCGTCGGTGGGGGTAGCGGCGAGGGCGCCCTGCGGGGCCTGTCCGTAAACGTTTTGGTAGCGGTCGAAGAGCGAGTCGATCGCGT
Source organism: Rhodoglobus sp. G.S.23 (assembly GCF_056675935.1). NCBI lineage: Bacteria > Bacillati > Actinomycetota > Actinomycetes > Micrococcales > Microbacteriaceae > Rhodoglobus > Rhodoglobus sp. G.S.23. The sequence goes on along the minus strand of NZ_CM155237.1, from coordinate 464,625 downwards.
TCGGGGCGATCGAAACAAGCTCGCCACCTTGGCGTGCAATGTGCACGGTGCGGGCGACATCCTCCACCATCACGGCTGCTTTGACAGCGTCGCGGGCGCTCAAGCCAATCGTGAATGGTCCATGGTTCTGCATGAGCACGGCACGTGAGCGATGTCCGGTGAGGGTCTCCACAACGCCCCGGCCTATGGAATCGTCACCGATCACCGCGAAGGGGCCGATCGGAATCTCGCCACCAAACTCATCCGCCATTGCGGTGATCACGCAGGGGATCGCTTCGCCTCGCGCCGCCCAGGCTGTCGCGTAGGTGGAGTGAGTGTGCACGACTCCCCCAACCTCGGGCATTTCGCGGTAGATGTAGGCGTGCGCGGCAGTGTCGCTCGACGGTGCACGATCCGAACCGGGAGTGTCAGGGATGATGTTGCCATCGAGGTCGCACAGGATCATGTTCTCTGGCGAGAGTTCGTCATAGGAGACACCGCTCGGCTTAATGACGAGAAGGTCGGCGCCGGGCACTCGTGCCGAAACGTTGCCGCCCGTCCAGACGACGAGACCGTAGCGCGTGAGCTCGGAGTGCAAGGCCGCCACTTCATCGCGAATACGCGCGATCGCGACCTGAACTTCTGGGCTAAAGGTGATCATGCGAGTGCCTCCCGACGGATGCTTTTGAGGCGCCGCATCACATCGTTGCCTCCGCGCCCGAAGTAGTCGTGCAGCGTGCGGTATTCGGCATAGAGAGCGTCGTAAGCATCAGCGGATGCCGCATTCGGTGTGTACTTCGCTGTTTCCACTTTGCCCATGGCTTCGCCAGCGACTACGACGTTCTCGTAGGCTCCGGCAGCTACGGCCGCGTGAATCGCGGAGCCGAGTGCCGGGCCTTGTTCGCTCGCGATCGTGGAGATGGGCATCCGCAGCACGTCACTGTAGATCTGCATGAGCACCGGGTTGCGCAGTAGTCCGCCGGCCACGATGAACTCGGTTACGGGAACGCCGTGGGCGTTGAACGTTTCGACGATTGTTCGGGTGCCGAATGCGGTTGCTTCGAATAGTGCTCGGTAGATCTCTTCGGCTCGGGTAGCGAGGGTGGCACCGAAGACGACGCCGCTGAGTTCGGTGTCGACGAGCACTGAGCGGTTGCCACCGTGCCAGTCGAGGGCAACGAGGCCGTGCCCTCCGACGGGTTGGTCGGCGATCAGGTTGGTGAGATGTTCGTGGATGCTCACGCCTGCGCTCTTGGCGTCATCGAAGTAGCGCGCTGGCACCTGATTGTCGACGTACCAGGCGAAAATATCGCCGACACCGGACTGGCCGGCTTCGTAGCCGTAGAGTCCGGAGACGATTCCGCCATCGACGACTCCACACATTCCGGGAACCTCAGTAAGCACGTCGGAGTTCATGACATGACAGGTTGAGGTGCCCATGATGGCGACCATCTGGCCGGGGCGGGTTGCACCCGCTGCTGGGGCCGTGACATGAGCGTCGACGTTGCCGACGGCGACGGCGATGCCCGCTGGCAATCCTGTCCACGCAGCAGCTTCTGCCGTGAGGGTGCCTGCCGCCTTGCCAAGCTGGCCAAGCTCGTGACGGACTTTGTCATCCGCAAAGCTTTCGAACGCAGGGTTGAGCGCGGCGAGGAACTCGCGACTCGGGTATTCGCCGTCCTGCAGAATGCCTTTGTAACCGGCAGTGCAGGTGTTGCGAACGTAGCGACCAGAGAGCTGCCAGACGATCCAGTCGGCTGCTTCGACCCAGTGGTCCATGAGTTCGTAGAGCTCGGGATCTTCTTCGAGCAGTTGGAGGCCCTTGGCAAATTCCCACTCGCTTGAAATCAGACCGCCATAGCGAGGAAGCCACGTCTCGCCTCGTTCAGCGGCCAACTCATTGATGCGGTCGGCGTGGGGTTGAGCTGCGTGATGCTTCCACAGCTTCACGTAGGCGTGGGGGCGGTCGGCAAATTGGGCAACCTCGTTGAGCGGGGTTCCGTCGGCCAGCGTGGGAATCATCGTGCAGGCGGTGAAGTCGGTGGCGATTCCGATCACCTGCGCGGAATCGATGCCGGCTGCCGCAATCGCTGCGGGAATCGCGTTCTTGAGCACATCGACGTAATCGGAGGGAACCTGAAGCGCCCACTCTGGTGGGAGAACCGCGCCAGAACTGGCGAGGGTGGAATCCATGACTGAGTGCGAGTAGGCGTGAACTCCGGTGCCCAGTTCGGCTCCATCGGAGACCCTCACGACTACGGCACGGCCTGACAGCGTTCCGAAGTCGACTCCGACCACATAGCGGTCGCTGAGGGAAATACTCACTTCGGACTCCGTTGTCTAGATGGCACATCTTAATGTGACCGTTCACATTGTGATCGCCATGCTACATGTGAAACGGTCACATTTGTCAAGTAATGAATGTCACCATCTGATAACTAGACCCGCGCGGTGGACTCTCGCACGATCAGTTCTGGCAGAACGATGCCATCATCGACCGCTGTCTCGCCTCGCAATCCCGCCAAAAGCAAAGAAATCGCTCGCCGGCCAATCTCGGGAAAATTCTGCCGCACGGTCGTGAGCGGCGGAAAGAAGTGGGCAGCTTCGGGAATGTCATCGAAACCGACAACACTAATGTCATGGGGAATACTCAGCCCGACATCTCGACACGCGTGCATGAATCCCAACGCCATCTGGTCGTTGCTTGCAAAGACCGCGGTGAAATCGCGGGATCGCAGCAGCTCAAGACCTGCATAGTATCCAAAGTGTGCGCTCCAGTCGCCCAGGATCGGCGCCCGGGTTCGGAGTCCTGCTGCATTGATTTCATCCAAGAAACCCTGCATGCGCGCTTCGGCTTCGAGCCAGTCTTGGGGGCCAGAGAGGTGCATGATTTCGGTGTGCCCAAGGTCGATCAGGTGTCGCGTTGCGAGGCGTGCGCCGGCTTGCTGGTCGACGGACATGCTGTGCCGGTGCTCGTCAACCTGGTTGGCATGCAGTGCAACGAAGGGCACCGTCAGCGACAGCTCTCGCACGGCATCGAGTGCTCGCGACTGTGGCGTGACGAAGACGATCGCTTCCACTGACTGACTCATCAGATAGTCGAGCCCTGCCTTGATTGCGTGGCGATCGTTAGACGTAATGTTTGTGATGCTCAGCCGATAACCGGCCTCACGTGCTGCAACTTCGATCGCTTGAATTGTCGTCGCTGGCCCAAAGTGGTGCGACTGCTGTGCCAACACCCCGATGGTGCGGGTGCGGCTCGTGACCAAGGTTCGGGCGGCCTGGTTGGGTCGATAACCCAACTCGTCGATGGCTTCTTGCACACGCTGCCGTGTTGAATCGCGGATGCTCGGGCTGTCGTTCAGCACTCGCGAGACGGTCTGGTATGAAACGCCGGCCAGGCGAGCGACGTCACGGATGTTCGGAGCGCGAAGCTTTTCCGACTTCATCCCGCTGAGTGATTCCATGACCGCCATCCGCGCTCAACCACTGAGCGCAGTCACCATTATGCATGGCGGTCCAGATTCATACGGCACAATCAACGCCCGGTCGGCGTGTGACCTTGGGCCAGACCGATTCCACAGAAAGCCAGTGGCTCCCTACAGGGCTGCAGTTCGCGGCCCATTCGTACCGACGAAAATGGTGCGGTCTGCGGCACCAGGCAGCGGATGCAGGTCTAGCTTGTGCGCGAGCGCAATTGACGCAGCGTTCGACGGATGCACGACCGCTACGAGCAGGAGCGCCTCAATATTGGCACTCACATAGTCGAGCACTGAACGCAGCGCTTCGTAGGCGAACCCTTTGCCTTGATGTTCGGGATGAATGATCCAACTAATTTCGAGGCAGCGTGCGGCTGCCGAGACTGACCGCAGCTGCATTCCGACATCTCCGATCAGTTCGCCGTTGTGCTCGATAGCGATCGCAAGATAGTCGTCAATGTTTCGGAGTCGCGTATTGCGCGTTCGGCGCTTGAGGTGGCGCAGCGATGCACGACGAGTGCGTTGGGGCCACGCCGTGTATTTGCTCACTCCGGGTGCCGAGTGCATCTCGTACCAGCTCTCGGCATCCGCCAGGCGGTGGGGGCGGAGTAGTAGCCGCGGGGTGTGCATTACGGGCGCGTCAACAGCCACACCGATGGAGGGCCCCCGCAGGAGTCGAAACCGAGCATCACTTTCGGGCATGAACCTACCGGATCAATGGGGAGTGCAATGAACTAGAGAAGAAAAACGCGGTGCTGACTGAATTCTGACACAGTGCGCCCCACTATCTGGTTCACTAGCGCGATTGGCGTCTCTTACCGGGCTTTGACTGCCCCTTGACGGCTGGCGCGCGACCTTTACCCTTTGATGCTTTGGCTTTGCCGCCCGGTTTTGCGGCCGACGCCGCAGCCGACTTCGCTGACTTGTCGAGTTGGCGTTCCGCATCCACCAGAAACGCTTCCCCTTCGGGGGTGAGTTGGGTTGTGCTGGCGGAAGAATCGAACAGCGGGTAGCCCAATTGCGCTTCAAGAGACCTGATGGCGGTGATCAGGCTTGAGCGCGGCACACCAAGTGAGCGTGCGGCGTGCGCGAAATGCAGTAGGTGCCCTGCGGCAACGAACTGTTTGAGCAGAGTGTGGTCCATTACCTTCAGAGTAGGCGATCAGGCCGCATACGGTGACAAGGGCTGTCGCTGCTACTTCGCGGCAAGCCCTGTTGAAACGAAAATTATTTCGCCGTCACGACCATCAAAGGGAGTGAAGCCCAGCTTCGTGGCGAGCGCCATCGATGCCGTATTGGTGGGGTGAACGAGTGCATATATTACGCGGGCTTCGAGGCGGGTAAAGGCCAGCTCGAGCATCGCCTGGGCGGCCTCGAACGCGAAGCCGTGGCCTTGGGAGTCTTGATGCAGAATCCAACTAATTTCGGCAGATCGGGTGACTGTTTCGACAGACCTGAGGTGCAAAGAAACGTCACCAATGAGGATGCCGTCGTGTTCGATCGCGAGCGCCAAGAAATCGTCGGCTTGCTTCAGCAACACATGGTGGGTGCGGTTTTTGAGGTGGCGTCGGGACTCTTCGCGAGTGCGCTCAGGCCAGGACGTGAATGCGCGCACTTGGGGGTCGGATTGGATCTCGAACCAGCGCTCGCTGTCGGCCAGAGAAAATGGGCGCAACGTCAGTCGTTCGGTGTGGATGGTGGGGGCTTCAACGGGAACGGGAAGCGAAGGCCCACGCAGCAGTCGTGGGCGTGTGATGCCGAACATGGTTATCGACCCCGGTTGTTGTTGAGCGGCCGCGAGACCACGTGGCCCAATGTATTTCGCATTGTCGCTAAACCTAACAGCACCAATTTCGATGGCACTGCGTAAAACGCCGTATCGAAGCCCTGAACGTGCAGGCTGTTGCGCCTCGTTCTTTGTTGTGGGGGTTTCATTCTATTGGAAAAGCCCTGATCAGACATCGTCTAATCGCACGGCGATCCGACTGATTCCAGGCTAAGCGCCGAAATATTCCAGCAACCGCCGTTCCTCTAGAGCATGGGCGAAGCATCCACTGTGGTGATCGTGGCGTGAGACGCATGCTGCGGGTCCAGCAGCTCACCGTCAGATACTCCTTCCGTCTATCGGTCACAGGAACCATTGGCTAATCTCCGCATACCCTCCCGACCGAATGCTGGGTGAGGCGGCCATGTCTGACGTTGACGTCGCGCTAAGACCTACATTTCTTGTGGTGAACATCGGCGAACTCGAAGTGGAGCGATGTGATGATCCTGAACTAGCAAGAGACCGCTGTTAGTTTGAACGCATTGCGAGCGTTGGCCCAAGCCGTGTGCGCTTTCGTACGTTGTTCCGCTGTCGATTTTGTCTCGGCCACGATGAGGGCAATATCGTGACAGCTAAGGAGAATCGACGGTGTCACCACGCGATAGAAGGGGAACGCGGGGAAATCTCGCTATTTTCGAATCTCGGCGGCGTGGATTGACTCGTCCCCCACCTGGTCACGCCACAATGGCTGGGTGAGTGAATCGAACCCAACAGAATCAACCACTAGTACAACTTGGTACTTAGACGATGTCCCCGTTAAGAATCCGGATGGAGATTCATTCGGCCACGCAGACGTTGCAAGCAACCTAGCCGCGATGATTACGACGAACCGTCGCGGCCGGCTACTAGTGGGGCTATTTGGCCCTTTCGGCGTCGGCAAGAGCACTGTCATCGAGCTGCTGAGGCATGACCTCACTGGCAGGTACCGCACTCTTCGGCTTTCCGCAGAGCGCCATGAGAAGCCCGGCTTCCACCGGTCCTTTGTTTTTTCCTTCGCTGAGGCACTACAGGATTCGAAACCAAGCCTTAGAAAGGAGATCGAAGCAGAGTTGGAAAGCCTCCACTATTCCTCGTCGTCCACGTACCTCGACTTCTCAATGTCGCCCGCGGCCAGGATCACCAGAACGGTTCTCGCATCATTTGCAGGCAACACCGCGAGGCGCGCGCTGATATGGACGGCAATCGCAGCATCCGTTGTCGTCGTGTTGTTCGCAGTGCTCGCGCTGATCGGCCTTGATCCGATCCAGCACGTATTTTCCTGGATTCTCAGCCTAGGAGCAACTATTGGTGGCGCGGCACTATTCTCAATCATTTGGAGCCTTTTGCAGGAGTCTCTCGCTGGGCCCTCATCCAAGGCGTTCACTCCTGGAAGTTCAAATCGGACAAAACCGCGAGTAGAGGCTGCGGACGAACATGAACGCGTCTTCGCTCGACTTGTGGAACTCGTGGACGAAAAGCTGATTATCGCGATCGATGACATCGACAGGATGGCGTCTGGCGATGTTCTGGAAGCGTTGAACGCGATCCGAAGCTTTCAACTGACGTGTCGGCGGAATCAACCCGTATTTATTGTGGCCGTCGACGAAGTAGTGATCGCGGAAGCGATCAAGAGTTCACGCCCTGCGCTTGCTGGCGCGACTGACGACCCCGAATCTGCGGTTCACGCTTACCTAGATAGGCTATTCACCCAGCGGCAGTACATGCCCCCGCACGCGCAGGGTGACCTGAAGGATTTCGCTCAAGCCCTCATGGTCAGAGAGAACCATATTGGCATCAAGCGTTTCGGAACAGAATTGAATCGGCTGCTACAGGTACTCATCCACGGACAGGTGAAAGACCCGCGCCACGTCATCAGACTCATTAACGCATTCTTCGGCGACCTACGCCTCGCTGATCAACGAGAAAACAGACTAGGCCCACGCTCAATGCGGTCGGGAGAAGTTACGGGCCAACCACTCGTCCTCGCTCGTCTCACTGTCCTGAAAGTGGACTTTCCTGAGGTGTATCGCGAGCTGTCCCGCAACACCGCGTCTCTAAGCGCTCTTGAGGGCGAAGCAGTCGGTAGAGATATCGGGAATGAGCTGGCCTTTCTCGCTAGCAGCTATGGAGAACAAGGACTAGAGCATCCTCGACATCAGGATGCGCGAGCGTACATCGCTCGGACCGCCGGAGCCGTACCGATGGCCGACGACCTCCTCTCGTTCATCTACCTAGGTCAAGATGAAATTGACCGCACCGTTGGCAGTCGTCAAGCAATGGAAATTCGTCGACTTTTGAGCAATGGGCTACAGGCAGATTTCCAAGCGTTCCTCAGCGAGCTAGACGAGACTGACAATGAAAAGGTCCTCGGCGTCGGTGCGCTGGCCAGGGGAATCGCGGCCGGGCTTAACGGCATAGAGCTAGACAACGCTATTGGGACTCTGGTCGCATCCACCACGGTGCTGCCAGAGATCCTGCGTGAAGTTATATCTGAAACGGTGGCCGTCAACATCCGTCGGAGCCCCAACGCAGCGGCCGATGTGAACGGGCTCATCGATCTGCTTTCTTACTCCCCAATCGACCTGTACCGCGAAAACTTGCTGCAACGTCTCACTCATCCAAGTCCTGACGTCAATTCCGCTGAATGGTACGCGTCCGTGCTCGAACGACGTGGAATGCTTGCGCTCTCGGCACCCCTGGCTTCGAAACTGACAACAGCTCTCCAAGAAGAGATCGACCGACTTCGCCAGGCCGGCGACACCGCTAGCTTCGAATCACTGGCTGGCCCGCTTAGCCTCCCTTTCAACGCCGATCTTGCTCGGGCTGGCGCTCTGGCTTCTCTTCAACGTCTGGCCTCTTCTGAAGAAGACATCAGCGCCGCAAGCAGCGAATTTCTTATCTCCATGATGAAGTCTGCAGTCCCACAGCTTGAACTACCGGAAATCATAAAACCGCTGACGAAGCTAGTCGCAGCGAACCCCGCGTCGATGGCCAGTAGGGCGTCTGTGACGGCAGCAGCAAGCCTTTCCCTAAATGATGCGCAGTCACTTGCCACGTTCTCATCCAAATTCTGTTCGACTGTACTTATCGACGGAGTTTTCAGCGACGGGGTCGATGAAGAGCTATTTTCGCGAGCTGCACCCCTCTTGATTGCCGCCGTGAGTAAGGCGACCACCTACAGCAGTGGGGAGGGAGCAGAGAGAGTCACTGTTCCTTCGCGAATCGCGTCGCTCCTTGCAAGCACCATCGATCAATTCAGCACGATTAACCAGTTCACGCAAGAACTTTTGGTGGAGCTTGCAGCACACGCGCCCAACACGCTGGCACCTGCAACCGCACAGGTAGTTGAAAGCTGGCTAAGTCACCCCGAATTTCATGCTGATCTCATGGGTGTTTTGCTGAGCAACCTCGGTCAATTGCCAGACGACCAGACATCCTCCTTGATCGAAGCAATAGGTACCGGCCTAGTGTCAGATGATGAAAATCCCCGCGCTTCGGCGATGAGCCTTCTTCCAGGCGCGCTCCGCGCGGAAAACGGAGATGTCCACGGGACCGCGCTTGCTGCTTCCCTGACTGCCTCCCTAGCTGGCCGCCAGCTCATCCGGCCGCGCCTTGACGCTATTTTGGTCGTAATGTCGAATGCCTCGCTCCCCAATGAAACCGAAAACCAGATAATCGCGGCTTGTAACGCCAACTTGATCCCGCACGGCGGCGAGTCCCGCGCCAGCGCGCTCAGCTTCCTCGCGGAAGCGCCTTGGTCTACCGAAATCATGCTCGCCGCCTTATCGGCAATTGAGCCCTATGAGACGGAGCTGACTCGTGATGATCGCTTGGCTCTCTTGGCTCGGCTCAAAGTTGTCGTGCCTGGAAATCTGCCCGCAGTCTTTTTGGCGTCGCTGGAGAACGTCGTTCGCGAGCTATTGGCGTCACCGGAGTCACGCGAACGCCTGCATGCGCTGAGCGCCCTGGGACACCTTTCCACTGCCATTGATGTGGCAATCGCCGTGCACGTCGGCAAGGAAGCGTCAAGTGCATTCATTGGTCTCCTCACCGACGCTAGCGATGAACTCATCGAATCGATGCTCAACGCCCTGATGCGCGAAATCGAAAACCTTGCTTCCGGGAACGGCCAAACTGTGGCCGTTCTCATGCAAGCGGCGAATCCGAGCGCTTACCTGAAGGCCATACAAGTCCACCTGCAGTCACAAGTGACAAACCACGAGCTTAAAGAAGAGACAAACGTCTGGGCAGAAGTACTCGCGTGCTTGCCGGACGAACACTTCGAAACCGTCGCGGAGGTCATTTCCAAAGCGTGGCAAGGATCGGTCGCGGACGTGCGTGCAACGCTAGCCCCTGGTGCGACAATCGCCGTAATTCCTGCATTCGATCGTGTACTCGCTCCACACGTCGACTCAGCGTTGCGACGATGGATCTTGGACGAACCCAACGCCACAGCGAGCCGCGACATTGCATCAATCGCGGCGATGGGCACAGCTTGCGCAAATGCGGCAAAGTCACAGGTAGGACGCAAAAAACGCGGACCACAAAAGCCGCCGCCCGCTAAAGCCGCCTTCAAGTCAGCTCACGCTGCCTTGAATAGGCCCGCCTAAAACGAAAACAGGCCATTGCCCGAAGGGCCTGAATCTGAAACCGGCCGATAAAAGCCGTTATGTCACCGGAGCGCTGTCTTGGCCAGAAACGTAACGTTCCGTCTTAGCCAACCACCGGTCGAACGCGAGAAGGCGCATCTTTGGAGCGTTTTTCACCGGAGCGTCGCGCCACTCCCGGATGACGTCCAGCGCCATCCCCACGTACTCGATCGCGTACTCATTCCAGCGATGGTTGTACTCAGAAAGCTCCTCCTGCTCCCGAGGAGATCGCAGGTCGGCCCACGACACTCCGCCAACCGCCTCTCCCAGCGCGGAACGGAGACTCTGTTTGAGGTGCCGAAAACTCGTCGGGGTTCGGTACCTCGCGTCTTCGATCGCGTCGTAGGCGACGACCACCGCAGCTTTCCAGGGCTCGACGTCGCGATTTTGCTGCACGCCACGTAAGAGATCTCTCAGCGTCATGAAAGCGGAAACCAATTCTTCTGCCGAATCCCGCCGAAATCGACTCGCTTCTGCCCGCTCAGCATGGGCCACCCCCAGCCGTGCACTGAAATACGCGCCAGCAGCAGCGGCCAGCGCTGGCGGCAACACTGCGAGAATCCACGAGAGATCGATTGTCATGCCCCGAGTATTCACTACGGCACCGACAGCGCCGCCCGACGGTACAGCTCGTCATGTCTGCCACTGATCTTCCTGGCCCGACGGGCAGTCCCGTCAATGCGAAGAAAGTTAGCGGTCAACGCCCTGCAATCAAAGGCTCATGTCAGGCCCAAGCGCGGGTAAGGCTCAGAGAGGAGTCACGCAGCAACCGTCACAGCTATGGTCGGAAACGTCTCGCCCCAAGCGGGCGTTGAAGGCCACATCGTCCGGGTCGGGGTGCCCGATGCCGTGTGGGCAGAGCCGTTCCGCAGTTCGTTTTCGTTCTCGCCAGTCAATCTGCCAAGTAACCATGTGGTGTGCGCTTGGGTTGTGCACCCAACAGTTGGTGCCCACGCAAAGGTTGGCGCGGTGAACCTTGGTCAAGATTCCTCCCCGCACCGACACGAGATCGCCGCTGGCTAGGTCGCGGGCGGCCGCGGCCATGCTCGCGCGCTCCGGGGAGGCGGACTCGGCGGCATTCTCTTCGGTCATGATCTAGACGTTAGCGACACCGTCCGACAACACCGAATGGGTTCCTGCGCTGAAGCCCTTTACTCGATGTGAGTAGCGCCACGAAGGATGTTTCCATCCGGCAGCCCGCGTTCGCGCCTCCACTGCTCGAAGAGGCGCCGGCTTGTGAGCTGTGACCACCCGAGCACGCCCGGCTCGCCGAATATATCTACTGGGCTGGACGAGGTCCTCCAATAGTCGCCGGTGCGCCCATCAACGATCAAGGGTCCGGGCCCCAGCAGAAGTTCACCGGAACTCGGCTGAGTGTCGATCTGCCACCCATAGCGGCGCGGTCGGACTCTCCACGCGACTGACTCCGGGGCCACGTCGGGGGCCACTTCTGCATATTCGTCAAAGTGCCCAATGATGAAGCTAAGGACGTCTTGCAGAACGGGTAGGCGTTGAGAGGGCACTTTGTCCGTGTACGTTTTCGCTTGGCTGGCCAGTACCGCCCGGGCTGCCGAAAGCATCCGAGAAGGGTTCGGAACATCCTTGAGATTCAACGGAGGCTCTAGCCGCGCCAAGACCGCCCGTTCGGCGAGAACCAAACTCGAAATGCTGTCGGGCGCAGCCCAAACCGCGATTCGTAGATTCGCCCACATCCATTCAGTTAGTCGCTCATCACCGCTGTGTTCGAGCGCGAAGTTCGCGAAACGGCTCGGCTTCACCAGGTTCCGAGGAACCGCGGCGAGTTCAAGTGAGTCTCGCAACAAGGCCGCTAATGAGCGCCGCAGGGTCGAGCTGCCGGTCTTGCCGGTCATGAAATGAGTGCCGAGATCACGGGATGCAAGGCTACGTTCCGCCTTGCCCACATAAAGTGGCCCGTCACGCCATCCGATGCCTAGCTCGCCCCACGCTCCCTTCGGGGCGTAGAGCGCATAGAGCCCTCGTCTGTTCGGCACATGCTCTGGCGCTTCGGCGATAGGTACTGTCGCGCCGCTGAGCGCACGAAGCGCATCAACGAGGTCAGCGGCGGCAACGTTGAACATTAGTCCGCCAGCATCCACACGTGCTTCAGCGGAAGGCGTGTACGTGTGTCTTCCGATAGGCGATCGTAGGTGCGAAGAACGGCGCTAACGATATCTGCCGACTCCCAAACACGAATGCTGAGCTGGCGGCCTTTGAGCGAATCACGCGCTGGTTTGGACACACCACCCCATGCAACGAGCAACCCCTGATCGGCACCCTGCGCACTCATCACACCTTGGAGTTGATGAACGACTGGGTCGCCGACCTGCGAGCCCGATTTCACTTGAACGATGATTCGTGGTGAATCCAGCCCGAGCACTCCTTTACCGGCAATCACGTCAATTCCGCCGTCAGGTCCAGGCGGGGCCTGCATGCAAAGGAATCCTTCAGCTTCCAAAATCTCGGTGACAAGCGTTGCTAGGCCGTGGCCGGCGAACTCCTCTTCGATCTTTGCTGTGATGCGGTCAAGAGCGATCTCGTCGATATCGGCGTGCAACTCCGGCTCGTCTACATCGTCGTCGAGCAGGAGATTGTTGTCCGCGCCCGTTGTAACGGCTGGGTTCATAAATGGCACTTGGCCTGGGTCCGCGCCCTTGTCCATCAGCGCACACAACCTCTCGAACGCATGATTCTTCGACGGGGCGAAAACAGACAGCGCACTACCCAGTGAGAAGAGTAGATCCTGTTTCACCGCGGCCCTAGGCAGGTCAGTCACCTTCCAATCGACCCTCACGACGTGACGGCGTTCTGGGTCGACTTCATCAGCTAGGTACTCGTACCCGGTAGTGACTTTGCCGATTGCGATGCGTTTGGTCGTCTTGAGGGGCATCACCATGAGGTCGCCCGGTGCGATGCGGCCGCGGATTGCCCACATTTGTCCGGTGCGGTTAGCGAGGGCTCCATCGCTGGCGTCGGTGTATACCTTGGCCAGAGCTGCGCTGACCTCCTCGCGTGTGCTGAACTCGGTCAGGTCGGGGATCTCGCCCCAGCCAGCACCCGAGTAACCATGCTCAAGCGCCCACGCATCACGCTCTCCATATCGACCCGCTCTTACAACCCACGCAACGCTCATTTGGTTCCCATCCAAATCGTCCCGAGTTTCGGGACTTCATTTCACTTATTTCAAAAACTGCTATTTCGCGTGTGGCAACGAATCTCCGACGAGGCCGAAAACCACGGCCGCACGAGCTAGTTCAGCCCGAAGAACCGCTCGAAGAACGCCCTGAGCTGCCCCAGAACCCGCTGCTTCTTTTCGCCGTGCCCCCCGTGGGCCGCAAAACGAGAAACGGGCGGCAGGATGCGAGTGACGGCTGTTCCGCCCGCTTGAATAGCACCGTCACGGAAGGCTGTCTCCATGAAGGCGCGCGTCTCGTCTGGCTTCAGTCCTTCGGCTTCAATGATCGCGTCCAGCTCAGCGCCGCGTCGTGCGTCGATAAAGGCTCGCCATTCCTCATCGACCTCACCCGTGGTTGACAGCGAGTCAACGAAGGCTTCGACGAGGTCTCTCTTGTTACGTAGCGACGGGGAGGCGTCGACAGCTCGGTAGATCGCGGCCCGAATCTCGGTGTCGTCTCCGTCTCCTCGTTCGTCGCGGTACTTCTGAACCAGCATGAGGATGTAGTCGACGTTGATTTCGACCTGCTTGATGAGTTCGATCTCAAACACTACGTCGTCGTTGATCGACTCTTTCTCGGCATCCGTTTCACGGCGGAACTCTGCCCACAGGTTCAAGTAAATGCTGCGGTAGTCCTGACTCTGTCGTTCGGTGAGCATCTCATGCCCGGCAAATTCATCGAATGACGTGAGGATGTTTTGCAAGCGCAGAATCATCCCGAAGACAGCGATGAACTCCTTTTGCGCTGCTTCGCCGACGATGGGCACCCCGAGCGGGAATTTCTCCAGCAGCTCAGTGACCTTCTCGGCGTACTCGCCGTAATACTCCGCATATGGCTTGAGCAGCACCACTCCGCGTGCGTCCTTGTTGCCGAAGAGCGCGATGGCGTCGTTGGTTTCTTCTTCTAGGTTTCGGAATGCGACGATGTTGCCGTAAGTCTTGACCGAGTTCAGAATGCGGTTGGTCCGCGAGTACGCCTGAATAAGCCCGTGGGCACGCAGATTTTTGTCGACGAACAGCGTGTTCAGCGTGGTCGCGTCGAAACCGGTAAGGAACATGTTGACGACGATCACGAGGTCGATCTCGCGGTTTTTCATCCGCAGCGAGAGGTCTTTGTAATAGTTCTGGAAGCCGTCAGACGAGGTGCTGTAGCTCTGACCGAACATCTCGTTGTAGTCCTGAATGGCGTCTTCCAGGAAAGAGCGCGCATCGCCGCTGAGCCCGTCGGCATCGAAGGCTTCTTCGTCGAGCGCCCCATCCTCGACAGCTTCGTTGGAGGCGTACGAGAAAATCAAGCCCACTTTGAGTCGGCGGTCGGGCGTGCGATCTTGTTGCTGGATGGCGAACTGGTTGTAGTACATCCGTGCCGCGTCGATGGAGGCGGTCGCAAAAAGTGCGTTGAAGCCGTGCACTCGTTTGCCGTCAAGCGTGAAGTGTTCGGCTCGCTTCGTCTTCTGGTCGAAGTGCTCCAAGGTGTAGGACACGACCTGCCGCACACGTTCCGGCGCGAGCAGCGCCCGTTCGGTGTCGATCGCAGAGACCTGCTTGTCGTCAACCGCACCGATCTTGATGGTGTTGACGTAGTCGATGCGGAAGGGCAGCACGTTCTTGTCGGTGATCGCATCCACGATTGTGTAGGTGTGCAGTTTCTCGCCGAACGCCTGCTCTGTGGTCCTCAGTTGAGGATTGCCGCCGCTGCCGGAGTTGGCAGCGAAGATCGGCGTGCCGGTGAATCCGAACAGGTTGTAACGCTTAAACGCTTTGGTGATGGCGGTGTGCATGTCACCGAACTGGGAGCGGTGGCATTCGTCGAAGATGATGACGATGTGCCCGCTGTAGATGTCATGACCCTTGTTGCTAGCGATGAACCCGGCGAGCTTTTGAATCGTGGTGATGATGATGCGGGCGTTCGGGTCTTCGAGCTGTTTCTTCAAGACCGCCGTCGAAGCGTTGGAGTTCGCGGCGCCTTTTTCGAACCGGTCGTATTCGCGCATCGTTTGGTAGTCGAGGTCTTTTCGGTC
This sequence comes from Rhodoglobus sp. G.S.23, assembly GCF_056675935.1. NCBI lineage: Bacteria > Bacillati > Actinomycetota > Actinomycetes > Micrococcales > Microbacteriaceae > Rhodoglobus > Rhodoglobus sp. G.S.23. Next base: position 449,500 of record NZ_CM155237.1, on the reverse strand, counting down.
GACGACGAACAATACTTTGTCGACGGATGGCAACCGCGATGCGAGCTGGGCGGCCTTGAACGACGTGAGTGTTTTCCCTGAGCCGGTGGTGTGCCACACGTAGCCTCCTGCCTTGAGGCTGCCTAGTGTTTTGTAGTTGCTGGAGACATCGATCCGTTGCAAGATCCGCTCGGTGGCAACGATTTGGTACGGCCGCATGACAAGCAGCATCCGGTCGGCGGTGAGCACACAATATTTGGTGAGGACGTTGAGCAGGCTGTGTTTCGCGAAGAAGGTCTTCGCAAATGCGGTCAGCTCCTGAATGGGCTTGTTCTGCGCATCCGCCCACCACGAGGTGAACTCAAACGAATTCGAGGTCTTGCGACGGGGACCGCTCGACTTCTTGCCAGCTTCGGCGAGGTGCTCACGCCGCGTTGTGTTGGAGTAGTACTTAGTGAGCGTGCCGTTGGAGATGACGAACAACTGCACGTATTCGAACAGGCCGGAGCCCGCCCAGAAGCTGTCGCGCTGGTAGCGGTCGATCTGGTTGAACGCTTCGCGGATATCGACGCCGCGCCGTTTCAACTCGACATGCACCATCGGCAGCCCGTTGACGAGCACAGTGACGTCGTACCGGTTCGAATATTTCGCCGTTCGCACATCCGCGTCTGTCGGCGCATCGGGACCGCCGGCCACCTCGTACTGGTTGATCACCTGCAACCTGTTGTTGTGGATGTTCGACTTGTCGATCAGCGCAATGTTTTTGATCGACCCGTCGTCGCGCTGGAGCAATTGCACGTGGTCTTCGTGGACGCGCACAGTCTTGTCGGCGATTCCCTCATTGGCGCCGGCTATCTTCTCGCTAAAGAACACCTCCCATTCAGCGTCAGAAAAGTGGATGCCGTTGAGCTCTTCCAACTGCACCCGGAGGTTCGCGACGAGCTCCTCCTCACTGGTGATCGGCAAGAATTCATAGGCTTGAGATTGAAGGAGCCGGATGAACTCGCGTTCGAGCTGATCCTCCGACTGGTAACTCGACGCGGTTGCGGTGTCAGGCACAAACTCGGCTACAACGGTGCTCTCCGAGCTGACCACAATCGGCTCAAACCGCGTGCCGTTTCCGGGTTCGCCAATGTTGCGAGACGTCACGCCACCAGCTCCTTGAAGGTAAGCAATTTGTCGCGATAGTGCTCGTATTGCTTGCGCCGCGCGGCCAGCTCTGCCGGGAGCCCGACACTCAAGTCGTTCACGAGAGCGTCGAACTTGTCGAGAATCGCCACAACACGTTGCTGTTCTTCGAGCGGGGGTACAGGTATCTCAACACGCTTGATTGCAGGGACGGTCAATTGAGGGATGCTGCCACCACTGTGGCCGAGTACCGTTACGTCAAGCGCGTAGTTGAGAAACTTCGCACTCAATTGCCGACTGTCGGGCACGAGTGCAAGCAGCCTCACCACGGGCGTAAAGTTCGCTTCGCGGATCTCGTGATAGCCGATCGTGCCTCTTGCAGAAACAGTCACGGCCTCGCTAGTGATTGAAAAAGAATCGGTGTACCCGTAAAGGGCGGCAGCCCCAGTGCCGTTCGAGAAGATCGGATACGAGAACTCAGCCGACGCGGAACGCTGACCTTTCGAGTACCGCGGAGGGAGGTCGCCTCCTGCGGTGATTGAAACGCATGCATCGACCAACGGCCGCATCGGAACTTCGGCCCCAAAGGTTAGTAAGTCCCGCCTGAAGTACTGGTACTGGATCCGACGAGCTTCGAGCTCCGCTTCGAGCTCCGCTTCGAGCTCCGTGAAAGGATCCAAGATCCTCACGACCTCGCGCTGAACCTCAAGTGGCGGGACCGGAACCCGCAAGAGCGCAATTTGGTTCAGGTACAGCCCCTTCTGCGCGGCGCCGTTCGCCTGCTGCGCGATCGTCCGCTGTTGGCCGGTAGTTTCGAGTGCATAGCGTAAAAATTTTGGTTCGAGTATATTGCGATCCGGCTTAATCACACACACGCTGCGCTGAAAAACTAACGGCCGATCGAAATCAAAGACCGCGGTCCGGCCGATTGCGCCGACGATTGTTAGGAGGACATCACCACGCTCAACGTTGGTGCGCCGGTGCTCCACTTCGAAGTCCACGCGTGAGAGCATCCTCGCGCCTTCAACGTCAACCCGTCCGTGGTTCACGTTCTTCGCGCTCACCATTGGAAAGTGCGGTTCGAGAGTGCTCGCCGACGGCGGATTATGTGACCCATCCACAATTCTGGTCGTGACATCGCCGAGCTTCTTGTACTCGACGCCGTCCGCACAGAATTGCGAAACCAACTCAGCGAGCCTCGTCACGATGGGACCTCTAGGTTACGAACGACCTCGTCGATCGCGGTGCGCAATTCGGCCTGCCGGGAGACAATTTGCGCGATCCTGGTATTGAGCTCAGCAATATTGATAACCTCGCGAGTGTCTTCTCTCTCAACGTAAGACGAGACGGCGATGTTATAGGCATTCTCGGCGATCAGAGTATTTGTGGCCAGCATCGCGAAATGTTCAGCGTCCGCGCGGGCGGTGAAAGCGTCCAGAATCTTATTCTGGTTGGCCTCCGCGAGTTTGTTCTTGCTCCCGCCGCGCGTGAACTCTGCTGACGCGTCTATAAACAGCACGGAGTTGTCAGTCCTCGACTTCTTCAACACAATGATGCAGGTGGCGATGCTGGTGCCAAAGAACAGGTCGGGCGGTAACTGAATGACCGCATCCACATAGTTGTTGTCGATCAGGTACTTGCGGATCTTCGCCTCTGCACCGCCCCGGTACAGCACCCCTGGGAACTCGACGATCGCCGCGGTGCCGTTGACCGCCAGCCACGACAGGATGTGCATCGTGAACGCGAGGTCGGCCTTCGACTTCGGCGCAAGCACACCCGCCGGGGCGAATCGCGGGTCGTTGATGAGCAGCGGATTAGCATCGCCATCCCACTTGATCGAATACGGCGGGTTGGAGACAATCGCCTCGAACGGCTCGTCGTCCCAGTGCGCCGGATCGATCAGAGTGTCGCCGTGCGCGAGGTTAAACTTCTCGTAATTGATGTCGTGCAAGAACATGTTGATGCGCGCCAGGTTGTAGGTGGTCAGGTTGATCTCTTGACCATAGAAACCTTGGCGCACGTTCTCTTTGCCCAGCACCTTCGCGAACTTCAACAACAGCGAACCAGAACCGACGGCGGGGTCGTAGACCTTATTCACTTCGGTTTTGCCGACGACGGTGATGCGGGCCAAAAGCTCAGATACCTCTTGCGGCGTGTAGTACTCGCCACCGGACTTACCGGCACTCGATGCGTACATCTGCATCAGGTATTCGTAGGCGTCGCCGAACAGGTCGATTGTGTTGTCGTCAAAGTTGCCGAGTGGCAGATCGCCGATCGCGTCGAGCAGCTTCACCAGCTTCTCGTTGCGCTTCGCAACCGTCTGCCCCAGCTTCGGGCTGTTGACGTCGAGGTCGTGGAATAGACCCTTCAGATCGTCTTCGCTGTCGGTACCGACCGCGGAACCCTCGATGTTGCGGAACACCGCGTGCAGCGTCTCGTTGAGGTTCTCATCCTGCTGCGCTCGTTTCTGAACGTTAGCGAACAACTCGCTCGGGAGGATGTAAAAACCCTTCTCCGAGACCGTCTCCTGGCGCCCGAATTCGGCTTCGGCATCGCTCAGCGTCCGATAGTCGAAGTCAGCGTTACCCGCCTTGCGCTCGCCAGCGGTGACATAGGCGGTGAGGTTTTCCGAGATGAAGCGGTAGAAGAGCATCCCGAGCACGTAGCTCTTGAAATCCCACCCGTCCACGCTGCCCCGCAAATCGTTAGCGATGCGCCAGATCGTCTTGTGCAGTTCAGCGCGCTGCGATTCCTTGGTGGTAGTTGCCATTAGCGCGACACCGCCCGTGAACAGACTTCAAGTGACCTGTGGTCTTCAAGCTTAAGGACTCTTGCCATTCGTTCCGCGTCTCCTCATGAGCAACGCACTCGCGGTGATATCCGCGGTGCGCTCTCACAGGTTATCGGTGACATCTGATATCTGAGGGGACCCCGTTCGGGTGAGTAGCGGGTTATAGGCCGACGAGGGCTATGGACGAGGCCAGAGCGGACCAAGTTCTTGTTCTAGCTTGGCCAAGGTGACGATGTCTGGCCAGGACTTGCCCTGCAAGACTGCCCCGATCGTTGCACGGTCAACGCGGGCCATCGTCGCGATCTCACGGATGCTGCGCTCTCCGATGGCGTCTCGGAGGTTCAATACGAGCTGTCTGGCCTTCTCAGCAACAGGATCAGCGCATGGCGCTTCGGGCCAGTCCTCACACAGTTCGGCCGGAAGGGCGCGCGAGGGGCGAGGGCTCATGCATCGAGCGTAGCGGGAATGTCGGTGGCCCTCACCATAGTTAGTGGCTGTAGTTATAACCAGCAATTGAGGGGAGCGCAGTCGCATGAGCTGTTGTCACGAGATGCCCTATGGTCCCCTCGTTGACGAGCGAGCTTTCGGCAATGAACGCGACAACTCCCACCCGGTGAAAAACTCGCCGCATAGAGATGGGTATGAAGACATCATCCTCAACCCCATCGACAAAACAAGCAGCCAAAACCGAAGCTCCGGGCGCCGGGGTGGCGCTCTCTGCCGCGGAGGTCATCGCCGTGTTGACTAGACGCTACAAGCCGAAACAGCATCGGCTCGCGTGGGACGACGCGCGCCCGTTCGTCATGAATGCCGTCACCATCACGGCTCTGGCGAGCAATCGTGACGCCAGCAAGCTGATGCGCATTGCCGCACCGTACGTGATGTGGTGCGTGGAAGAACACGGCCTCGAACTCCGGACTGAGCTCATCTTCGCGCCGACCCTCATCGACCGCTATTGCACGACAGCTTTCGACCGCGAGGTAACTGGTAGCTCCTACCGCTCAATCCTTTTGGGAATATCCGCTGCCGTGCTCCCCAACTCCGGGCCGAAGATGACCCCGATGCACAAACGCACCATTCACCCGCCGTACACGGAGTCCGAACTCAAGTCATACACGTTGTGGGCTTCAGGACAAAAGACTGAGCTTGCTCGCCATCGTTGCATGCTCGTCGTCGCGCTCACAGTCGGAGCAGGTCTCCACTCAGGCGAGATACGCACGTTACGCCGCAGCGACGTAAGCATCGACAGTGATGGAGTGCTCATTCGAGTTCGAGGCAGAAGCCCGCGCCAGGTTCCCGTGCTCCGCGAGTGGGAAAAGTGGATGACAGACATCGTCAATAACTACCCCGGCGTGGAACTGCTGTGGGGCGGCCCAAGACCAAGCGGTGGCAAGAACATGGTGAACCATTACATGTCTCGCACCATGGGTAACGCACCGGCACCTACGCGGTTGCGCGCAACTTGGATTACGACCCATCTCCAACGCGGCACCCCGATTAAAGAGATACTTCGCGCTGGCGGTATGGCGAAGTTTGGGAATCTAGACCAGTACTTAGCCTTCGTTGAGCCCGTCCCGCTGGTTGAACATCGCACCCTGCTGCGCGGGGGTGGAAGTCTTTGAGCGGAATGATTACTGGCCAAAGTGATGCCACTGCGTTGTTCGAACAGCGGATGGCCGAGACGTTTGGAATGAGTGCCGAAGAACGTGACGACGAATATGCGCAAGGCCCGATGTCTCTGGCATATCTTCGCAATGCAATCGCGCTTATCGAGCGTTCCGGCATCAACGGCAAAATTGCGCAGTGGGAGAAAGAAGGCCGCAAATCAATGGCAGGCCGTAAGCGGGTCATCCCCCTAACTGCCATTCTGCCCATCATGTTGCTGCACATTCAGATGGGTCGAGGTGTCGTCTACCTAGACATCGCCAACACACTTCATCGTAGGTTCGGCGCGAAGCACTTTGAGCTTCTCGGAATTCCGAACATGCCGTCCGACAAGACGGACTGGTACCACCGGTTCTGGCGCGGACTTAAGCAACTAATCAGCCACATCGACCCGTATCCCCTCCCCCTCGACGGAAAGTTGGGGGCCCAGGACTATTCCGCTCGCCTGGCACACATCACCCAAGGACTCGGCAAACCCGAGCATGAACGGAACCTTGCCCGCATCGACTGGTTGTGCAATCAACTCGTGCTTGCGTCGGTGCGAACGATGCCAGATGAGTTTATTCGCCGCTTTCAAGGTAACTGTGCCATCGACGCCAGCCTGATTCCGGTGAAGGGCGCGCAGAACCCCACTCGCCCCGACCTCAAGCGGTGCAACCCCGACCCATTCTCCGGCCGTTATCGTCGCGGCGGCGACCACGACGGCAAGGGTGCCACGACGGATGTCGCCGGGTACGAAATTGAAACAGCTACAAGCGCCTGGAACCGTCCTCACGAAAGCGAGCTATTCCCGTCGGTCATTACAGCCATCGGCTTCCACCGACCCGGCCAACTCGTCGGGCACGGCATGAAGCTAATCGAACGACACAAAGCGGCCTTCAACCTCGACCGTTTTCTCGTAATGGCCGACCGCGCCTACAACAACGGTCTCGTCGAGACGTTTCACCTTCCCGCCCGCAAGGCCGGCGTCGAACTCGTCATCGACTACAAGGCCGTCGACCTCGGGCTTCAAGGGCACTACGAAGACCTCATTCTCGTTGACGGAAACTGGCACGTGCGCAGCATGCCTCAAAAACTCATCGACGCAACCAAGAACCTCGCCGAGCTGCTTGCCGCACGGTCAACCATCGAGAAGTCCGACTATAGGGACAAACACGCAACGCTCCTTGCCCTCGTAAATAACCGCAGAGCATACCGAATGATTGCCAAGGGACGCCCCGACCTAGACGGCTACCAACGGTTCACCTATCCCAAAGGGTCGCCCGTGCCGCACGCTCCGCTCAATGGCAAGAACAGCATCATGATTCCGTTGATGGTTCCGGAGACAGTCGTCAAGCCAGAGAAGCCCGGGGGCAAGTCGCGTCGCCTCCAGCCGCTAAAACACCTGCAACGGTTCGCCTACAAGAGCGAAGAGTGGGCCGGCTACTACGGAATGCGCAATCTCGTCGAAGCTTCCAACTCTCGATTCAAGGATTCCAACCAGGAAGACCTAGGAAACCCAAAGAAGCGCTCCGGCCGCGGGTTTAGCTTGAACTACCTTGTCGCGGCCCTCGCCATCGCCTCATTCAACTTGCGTGCAATAGCCACATTCATCCTGAAACTCAGAGACAAGGCTGTCGAACAACCAGTTCGCACCCGTCGCCGAAAGGACGAGCGCGCACAGCCTTTGGCCCGACTGGCCAATTCTCAGGGCTCAGCGCCGCCAGAATAGCCGGCCCAGAAAACCGACACTGATACCGCTATACCGAACCGATTCAGCCTGCCCAAAAGCAGGCTGTTTCGTCGTTAACGGGGACGTCAGGGCAATGCGTGACCCCCGAGCGCGCGCGATTGCAGCCGCGAATGCAGGAACGCCACCAAAAGGCTCACGTTCGATCAATAAAATGAAAAGCACACCTTCAAAGAATGAAAGGGCCTGTTGTAGCTGAGGCGGGATTCGAACCCGCGACCTCACGATTATGAGTCGTGCGCTCTCACCAACTGAGCTACTCAGCCGCATCATCCAATTATTGGATGAGCGAGCCCCCTATGGGAATCGGACCCATTACCTCTTCCTTACCAAGGAAGTGCTCTACCAATGAGCTAAGGGGGCACACAAAAGCGCATATCGCGCGATTGGCACCGTAAGAGACTAGCACCCGTTTAGGGCCCCAAAGTACGGTTTTGGCCGAAAATTGGTCGCTACAGAAGATTAGTTGACGGCATTTGTGGAGAGCCACGCATACGGGTCGACCGGAACCTTGTCGAGGTGAATCTCAAGGTGCAAGTGGGCTCCGTACGAAATCCCGGTAGCACCAACAAGGCCGACGAAATCGCCGACGTTTACGGGATCGCCGACGACCAATGGGCTCGAATCGGTCACCATGTGGGCGTAGAGGGTATCGACCTGTTGGCCGTTCACGATGTGACTGATGATGGCGTGATAGCCGTAGCCGGAATAGTCGGCCTGGATATAGCTGACCACACCATCAGCAATGGCATAGATCGGGGTTCCGTAGGCTGCAGCGAAGTCGGTGCCCTTGTGGAATCCGCTGGAACGGTAACCAAATCCGTCTGTGATGGGAACCTCATAGGGGAACGGCCAACGAATAGCCCCGGCAGTTGCGCGGTATTCGTAGCTGACCCCTGCGTACTGAATGGCAAGAACTTCGGCATAGGAGATGACCTTCAAGTCATCGTGTTGAGCAAGATCGTTGACGACCTGATCCGAAACGGCCAACGACTGCGGTGTTGGAGCTCCGGCAGCGATATCCGAAACATCGGCGGGCGCGACTGACGCAATCGCACTATCGCCTGAGCTGACAAAGGCATTCGACGGCACCGACACCCCAACCAGGAGCGCACCAGCGAACAACATCGCAACTGACGAGAGCGCCCTAGATGCGAGCGCCTTACCTCGGCGCTGCGGGGGTCCGCTGGCGGAGAAAGTTGCCGGAGAAACCCGAATTCGCTTCGACTTGACCTTCGACGGACGTGCTTTTCGTACCCGAGGCGCTGTCGCAGTCACGGGTGCTGCCGGCGCCGCTGCCGGCGCCTCCACCGGCTGCTGCGTGCTGTGCTTCGACGGACGGGTTTGCGCTGCGCGTTCGCGCTCACGCATTTCTCTGCGAGTGAGGGGGATGCTGTCCCCTGTTCCCGGTTGCTGTGGGAACGAAGTGTCGAAGCTCACTTGCTGAGCTCCATTTCACGTGAGGAGAATGTCACTGCGGCACGGATGCTCGTCAGTGACATTCTTCTCCTCCACGCGATTCACTTGCTAGGTGTGAATGCATAATTCGGGTATTCGCCTACGCACGTACGGGTTGTACGCAGGCAACAGATTCGTAAAGGCTAGCGTGCAAGTGGTCTACTCGCCACCCCCTTTTCAAGTGGTCTACCTAGTCGTCCAATTGCGCTAGTTCTGCTTCCAGAAGCGCCGCAACATCGGGGTGTGCCGCCAAGATAAAGTCCTCGCCACCGGCGTTTTTTCCCCAACCTTTCACTGTCGCTCCGGCCTCGTGAGCGATGAGCGCTCCTGCCGCGTGGTCCCACGGGCGCAGGCTTCTCTCGAAGTAGGCGTTCACGCGCCCCGATGCGACCATGCAGAGGTCTAGTGACGCGGTGCCCATTCGGCGAATGTCTCGCACCCGGGGAATCAGTTGGGCAATGACCCGGCCCTGCTCGACGCGGGTCTTCTCAAGATACGAAAATCCTGTGGCCACAAGCGCTTGAGAGAGGTCTACTGGCTCGGCAACCTGCAGTCGCTCACCATTCAGAAACGCGCCTCCTCCGACGCTAGCGGTGTACGTTTCGCGAGCACCAGGATTCACTACGGCACCAGCGAGCGCACGCCAGGTTGCAGGGTTTGCTTCGCCCTCGACCACGGCAATGCTCACGGCGTAGTGCGGAACCCCGTATAGGTAGTTCACCGTTCCATCAATGGGGTCGACAACCCACGTCAGCCCACTCGTGCCGGTGGATGCTTCGCTTTCTTCACCAAAGAAACTGTCGTCGGGTCGTGCTTCAGCAATCAGGCTGCGAATGAGTTGCTCACTCTCGCGATCTGCGTGAGTTACGACATCCACTGACGACGACTTGCGGTCGGCAACAGCAACACCCTCGCGGCGACGCTGGGCGACAAGATCAGCGGCCTGTGTTGCGATGCGAGTGGCAAGGTCTAGAAGTTCAGTGTTGGACATGCATTAAGCCTAGGGCGCGCCAGCATGCGCGACCGTCGGTGAGAGGACAGCGGATGCCTCAGCTCACCATCGCGAAAGCACAACGCAGCGCCGCCGCGGTGGGGTAACCCGCAGGTGATGCAGTAAGTGGTGGCGAGTGAGGGATTCGAACCCCCGAATGCGATGCAGTCTGATTTACAGTCAGATCCCTTTGGCCACTTGGGTAACTCGCCGAGACGCCTCCGGCCACATGTATTCATCTGACCGAACGCGCTGAACCAGAATACAAGGAATCCGAGCGCCGCGTGACCACATCGCCAAAAACTAGCGATGGGAGTTCTGCGCGCTGCGCGGGTAGCATGGGTGTATGGCTGATTCTTCGTTTGACATTGTGAGCAAAGTTGACCAAATGGAGGCGGAAAACGCCGTCAACCAGGCACAAAAGGAGCTTGCTCAGCGGTATGACTTCAAGGGCGTTGGCGCTTCGGTTGACTGGACCGGCGAGAGCCTCCTGTTGAAGGCAAGCTCCGAAGAGCGCGTGAAGGCGGTTCTCGAAGTGCTCGAGGCCAAGTTCATCAAGCGCGGCATTTCGCTGCGCAGTCTAGATGCGGGTGAACCCTTCGCCAGTGGCAAGGAGTACCGCATCGAGATCAGTTTGAAGAACGGCATCTCCTCTGAGGATGCCAAGAAGATCGCGAAAGTCATCCGCGACGAGGCGCCCAAGACGGTGAAGTCTCAAATTCAGGGCGACGAACTGCGGGTGCAGTCCAAGAGCCGCGATGACCTTCAGGCGACAATGGCGCTGCTGAAAGGCAAAGACCTCGAAGTTGCCCTCCAGTTCGTGAACTTCCGCTAGCTCCTCCCCCAGCAGCGTGGACCTCTTCCTGCTGATTTTTGCGGCAACTCTGCTCGTTGCTGTGCTCTTTTCGGCCCTCGCTGGCCGGACCATCCTTTCTGCGGCTGTCTTGTTCCTGATTGTCGGCTTTGTGATCGGCTCTGAGACGACGGGCATCCTGAGTTTCGATTCGGGTTCAGAAGAAGTTTCGACAATCGCCGAGATTGCCCTCTTTGTGGTGCTCTTCACGGATGGCATGAAGATGGGGTGGGCCGACCTGCGTAAGGCCTGGCGGCTTCCCGGTCGCGCTCTCGGTTGGGGACTGCCCCTGACCCTCGGCATCACCGCGGTGCTTGCGCACTATCTCGTTGGGCTCGACTGGCCTGCCGCGCTGCTGATTGGTGCGATTCTTGCCCCGACCGACCCCGTCTTCGCGGCAGCTCTTGTCGGCGATAAGCGGGTTCCGCAACGCCTACGACAACTGCTCAATGTGGAATCGGGGGTGAATGATGGTCTCGCTCTGCCATTCGTTATCGTCTTTCTCGCAGTCAGTTCCGGATCGGAAGAGCTGCACCTTGGTGAACTCGGTATCGAACTGGTTATCGGCACGCTCATCGGAATCGCCATACCGTGGCTCGTCATCAAAGCGCTCCACACCCGCCTCTTCGCGACCGCTGGAGTCTTCGAACCTCTCGTACCCATCGCGATCGGCCTACTCGTCTTCGCGCTCTCAACCACGCTGCACGCCAACCTCTTCTTGGCAGCCTTTGCTGCTGGGGTTACTGTCGCAACGGTCGGTCAGAAGGAGCGTGAAGCTTTCGAAGAATTCGGAGAGATCATCTCTGAACTTCTCAAGTTGCTTGCCCTCATGATTTTCGGCGCCCTGCTGTCGTTCAAGTTTCTTGGCGAGATCGAGTGGACTGGTTGGGTGTTTGCGATCCTCGCGCTCATCGCCGCTCGACCCGCAGCGCTCTACATTTCGTTCCTCGGCTCCGGGCTCTCGATGCGGGAACAACTGGCCGCCATGTGGTTCGGCCCCAAGGGCTTCGCGTCAGTGGTCTACGTTCTCGTAGTTGTTACCGCTGGCATTCCCGAGGGCGACCTCATTTTCCATCTCGTCGCGCTCACCATTGCGCTGTCGATCATTGCCCATTCCTCCACGGACGTTGTAGTCGCCCGATCCTTCACCCGGGCAGACGAAACTCCGGCCTGGCAGGGGCCGCCGCTCAGCAATGGCAACGGTGTTGACACCGGCACCGGTGCTGGCAGCGCGAGCGGATAACCGTCTCCGTAAATCGCTAGACTTCGAGCCATGGACGTCGGCGGAATAACCATCAATTTCACTGCAGTAATTGCTGGTGTTCTCATCTTGATCGACTTCACCGTTCGCGTGCTCTCGCTGATCTACGTGCCCCGCAATCGGCGACCGCAAACGGCGATGGCCTGGTTGCTGGCAATCTTCTTCATCCCCTACGTCGGTATCCTGCTCTTCCTCATGTTGGGCAGTCGCAAGTTGCCCAAGGGGCGCCGCGACAAGCAGATTGAGATCAACAAGTTCATCATCGAGACCACTGAGGGCATGGATCAGGTGCGGCGCGATCAGCCGTGGCCGCCCTGGCTTGAGCCTGTCGTCGAACTCAACCGCACCCTTGGCGCAATGCCCCTTGTTGGTGGCAATTCGGCAAAGCTCTACTCCGAATACCAAGAGTCGCTGGATGCCATGACCGCGGCAGTCAACGACGCCACCAATTATGTGCAAGTTGAGTTCTACATTCTCAGCCTCGACTCCACGACGGCGCCATTCTTTGATGCGCTTGAAGCGGCCCATATGCGCGGCGTGCGGGTTCGGGTTCTGCTCGATCACATCGCTTCGCTTCGCGCCCCCGGCTATTTCACTACCATCCGCCGTCTCAAAAAAATGGGCGTGCAATGGCACGTGATGCTGCCAGTTCAACCGCTCAAGTGGAAGTTTCAGCGCCCCGACCTGCGCAATCACCGCAAGATCCTCATCGTCGATGGCAAGCTGGCTTTCACCGGTTCACAGAACATGGTGGATGCCACTTACAACAAGCGCGTCAATAAGAAGCGTGGCCTCACCTGGAAAGACCTCATGGTGCGCTTTGAGGGACCCATCGTTGCCGGCATCCACTCACTCTTCATTACCGATTGGTACAGCGAAACTGATGAGCTCCTCGTTCGAGAGAGTGCTCAAACCCCGTCGATCGCCACCAACGCAGACCTCGACGCGCAAGTCGTGCCGAGCGGGCCAGGGTTTGAGGGTGAAAACAATCTGCGCCTCTTCAATTCGTTGCTCTACGCAGCTCAAGAACGTGTCATCATCACGAGCCCCTATTTCGTGCCAGATGACTCGATGCTCTATGCCATTACGACGGCGGCGCAGAGCGGGCTCGATGTGCAGCTCTTCGTTTCAGAAGTTGGAGATCAGGCGCTCGTTTATCACGCGCAACGCAGCTACTACGAGACGTTGCTTCGCGCGGGTGTAAGGATTTGGCTGTTCCCCACCCCGACCGTGCTGCACGCCAAGCACTTCACGATTGACGATCAGGTCGCAGTGATCGGATCAAGCAACATGGACATGCGCTCGTTTAGCCTCAACCTCGAAATTTCGGTCATGGTGCGCGGAGCAGAGTTCATCGAAGACATGCGCGAACTTGAAGCCCAGTATCGAAGCGTCAGCCGAGAACTTACCCTCGACGAGTGGATGAAGCGCCCACGGCGGTCGAAGGTACTCGACAACATCGCGCGCCTTACCGCCGCCGTTCAGTAACACCGCGGCACCGCCAAGCAGCGGCACTGCCAAGCAGGAGCACCACGAGCGGAAACAGGTCGAACTAGTTCGCGTCGGTGGCTTTCGACGCGGCGATCATGTCGTCGCGGTCAACGAGCTTGATGCGCGCCCGACCCTCGGGCTCTCCCAGAGCGATTTCGCGAGCATCCAGCAGCTGCCAGCCCTGCATGTTGGTGTAGTCGACGTCACGGCTCTTCAGGAGTTCGACGACCGCCTGCTCGTCTGGTTGCTCGGGGCTCCACCAGTTGGCTTGGTCGTTCATGACGTGCTTGATGGTTTCCATCGCGTCTGACTTGGTGTGGCCGATGAGTCCGACGGGGCCGCGCTTGATCCAGCCAGTCGCATAGACGCCGTGAACTGGCTCGTCGTTGTCGTCGATGACTTGACCTTCGCGGTTGGGGATGACTCCGCGGTGGTCATCGAATGGGATGCCGTCGAGTGCCGACCCGAAGTAGCCAACAGCGCGGTAGAGGCTTTGCACCGCGACCTCACGGAACTCGCCGGTGCCGACAACGCCGCCCTGCCCGTCTGGCGTGGTGCGCTCGTAACGGAAACCCTCAACACGGTCGGTGCCAAGCACTTCAACGGGCCCGGCGTAGAAGTGCAAGTGCAGACGACGTGAGGCGTTGCCTTTTTCTTCACTGCGCCACTTCGTGAAAATGCGGTCGAGTACCATGATTTGTTTGTTTGACTCGATGGCCGCTTTCGATGCTTCGTCATAGTCGAAGTCTTCTTCGTAAACAATCAGGTCAACGTCGTCGAGTTCTCCGAGTTCGCGGAGCTCAAGCGGGGTGAACTTTACTTGCATCGGGCCGCGACGCCCAAAGACGTGCACGTCGGTCACTGGACTCGATTTGAGGCCGTCATACACGTTGGCGGGGATCTCGGTCGGCAGTAAGTCATCCGCGTGCTTAGCGAGTATTCTGGCGACGTCGAGGGCGACGTTTCCGTTGCCGATGACCGCGGTCTCTTTCGCATCGAGGGTCCACTCTCGAGAAACATCGGGGTGACCGTCGTACCAGCTGACGAAGTCGGCGGCGCCGTGGCTGCCCGGCAGATCGATTCCGGGAATCGGAAGTGGGGCATCCCGAACAGCACCCGTAGAGAAGATGACAGCGTTGTAGTGCTTCTTAAGGTCGTCAAGTGTGATGTCGCGGCCATAAGTGACGTTGCCGAAGAGGCGAATGTTGCCAGTGTCGAGCACGTCGCGCAGCGCATTGACGATGCCCTTGATGCGCGGATGATCGGGGGCAACACCGTAGCGCACAAGTCCATACGGCGCCGGAAGCTGCTCGAACAGGTCGATGGAGACCTCAAATTGGCGTTCAGCCTTCAGCAGGATGTCTGCCGCATAAATTCCAGCGGGGCCTGCACCAACAATGGCGAGTCTGAGCTTGCTCATGTGCTGTAGTTTCCGTTCATCTCGGTGCGCCCGGGCGCGGGCGAGTGTGGCGTTCTAGTTTGAGCGTTCGACGACGCTGTCGGCAAAGCGCGTCAGGGCCTTCTTTACAGGACCGTCAGGCAAAGGTGCGAGTGCTTCTACTGCTTCGCGGCCCCACCGACGAGCTTCATCCAGAGTCTTCTTCGTCACCGAGTGCTCTCGCAGTTCGGTCACCGCGGAATCGAGTGCAGCATCGTCACCCTCGCCATAGAAGTTTGCGTTGACGTCACGTTCGATTCGAGTGAGCAAGTCAGCGGCTTCTCTATTGGTTATGGCGAGCTCACGAAGGTACAACAGCGGGAGCGTTGCAACTCCACTGCGCAGGTCAGTTCCCGCCTTCTTGCCGGTCTTACCCGTCTCAGCAGAAAGATCGATGACGTCGTCGATGAGCTGAAAAGCGACACCAATCTTTTCGCCAAAGTTACGCACAGGAGCCGTGTACTCCTCAGGAGCATTCGAGAACATCACACCAACTTCGGCAGCGGTAGCAATGAGCGAACCCGTCTTGTCAGCCAGAACCTGAAGGTAATGATCGACAGCGTTCTCTCCCGGCTTCGGGCCAAGCGTCTCATGCAACTGCCCCAGGCAAAGTCGCTCAAAAGTATTCGCCTGCAGCAGGAGCGCTTGCTCGCCCATTCCGGCCACAAGCTTGCTCGCCCGCGCAAACAGGAGATCACCGGTGAGAATAGCAACCGAGTTGCCCCACACGCTTTGGGCGCTCGGCACTCCGCGGCGCAATTGCGCTTCATCCATCACATCGTCGTGATAGAGCGAGGCCAAGTGAGTAATCTCTACTGCCTGAGCCGCCGTAACAACATCGGGATTGTTGCCAGTGCCCAATTGGGCTGTGAGCAGAGTGAGCACGGGACGCACGCGTTTGCCGCCAGCTTCGAGCAGGTAGCGGCTCGTGGCATCCGCAATCTCATCAGCGAATTTCATGTGGGAGAGCAAGCCAGCTTCGACCTGCTCAAGCCCCTCTTCGATGGCGGCAGCAAACCGACGCTCATCGCTCGAGGCGAAGAGCTTCTCTCCCAGCCCCAATGAGGAACTCAGAGTATTGCTGCGGCGAGCAGACGGAACGCTCGGGTTCACTATCAACCGATTTCTTTGGCGAAGCGCTACGGCTTCGGTTTGGCGTTTTTGATGGTCTTGATGGGCCGGGTGGCAAGGTCTTTGCGCTTGGCAACCGACGCGAGAACCGTTTCATCAACAGGTTTGTGGCCGCGGTGCATCGCAACGATGCCCGCGGTGAGGTTGCGGTAGGCAACCCTAGTGAATCCCGCAGCCCGAATCCACTGGCTCAGTTCTCCCTGATCTGGCCATTCGCGAATCGACTCCGCGAGGTAGGTGTACGCCTCAGGGTTGGAACTCGAGCGATCGGCAATGATCGGCATCACTCGGTTCAAGTACGTGAAGTACCCGGCACGGATGATGGCAACGGGTGGCTTAGAGAATTCGGTGATGACGAGACGCCCACCCGGCTTAAGCACGCGGAACATCTCCGAGAGCGCAATGCGGGGATCATTCACGTTACGCAGGCCAAAACTGATCGTCACAGCATCGAATTCGTTATCGCCGAACGGTAGCTTTTCAGCGTCGCCCTGAATGAACTCGATCTTCTTGTGACGCTTGCGCGCCTGTTCGACCATGCCTGTGGAAAAGTCGAGTCCGACAACTCTGGCGCCATTGCGATGCAGCGCCGCCGAGCTAGTGCCGGTGCCTGAAGCAATGTCGAGAATGCGTTCACCCGGCTCTGGCGCAACTGCTCGCACTGTGGCAGCCCGCCAAAGTACTGCGTTTCCGGCCGACAAAACAGTGTTTGTGCGGTCGTAATGTTTTGCGACACCATCGAACATGCCGGCCACGTCGTCCGGTCGCTTATTCATGTCAGCCTTACCCACCCCTTTAGTCTAGGGCGCTCAGAGCGGATGCTCACTTCCTGCGCCTCAACTGACAGGTACTCTGATACTTGTGAGGCACTATTGGGCTCCAGAGCAGCCCGTTCCCGGCACCCAGCGAGACGCAGACGATGACTAACCCGCGCGAACCACTGACAGTTGTTACGCGCCCCAGTGCGGCGATCGGCGACATCCTCGATTGGGTAGCTCCCGACTTTCCCCTCGCCTTCGTTCGTGACGGTGAAGGAATCGTGGGCGTCGGCGAACTCCTACGTCTCGAATTCCGTGGCAAAGACCGATTCACCCAAGCCGCAGAAACCTGGGCTGAGTTATCTCGCACCGCGATTGTTCATGACAGCGTCAAACGGGCAGGCACTGGCCTCGTCGCGCTTGGAAGCTTCGCCTTCGCCGATTCATCGACGGCCACAAGCGTTCTCATCATTCCGCGGATCATCATCGGAAGCCGAGGCGGCATCGAATGGGTCACCTCGATCACCGTTGGAGAAGGCGGAGGGCTTCCCAGCAGCACCGATGTTCTTGCCACGATTCCCCGTACGCCTCACGGAGAACCAGTACGCATCTCGTTCACCCCGGGCGAGACGAGCGCCAAGAGCTTCATCAGCACCGTCAGAGCAGCCCTGCGCGAAATCTCCCAAGGTCACGCAGCCAAGATCGTGATCGCCCGCGACCAGATCGCAACCCTTCCCGCCGCAACAGATCTACGAGTTCCCCTCGAAGCCCTCGCCAAGCGCTATCCAGACACCTTCACCTTCGCCGTCGACGGACTCATCGGCTCCAGCCCAGAAACACTCGTTCGCGTGCACAACGGCACGGTCAGCGCCCGCGTCCTCGCGGGCAGCGCAGCGCGCGGCGACGACCGAATCTCCGATGGGCGAGCCGCAGCGACCCTCTCGGGATCACCCAAAGATCAGAAAGAACATGCGCTCGCGCTTGCCAGCGTCATGGATGCCCTACAGCCGTTGAGCAGCGAACTATTTGCGGCATCCACCCCTTTCGCGCTGCAACTTCCCAACCTGTGGCATCTCGCGACCGACATCGAGGGGCAGCTAACTGAGCAATCGAGTGCACTCGACCTGATCGAGATTCTGCACCCGACAGCCGCAGTGGCTGGCACCCCTACGCCAGACGCGATCCGGATCATCGGCGAACTCGAGAGCTTTGATCGCGGTCGTTATGCCGGCCCGGTCGGCTGGGTCGATTCCCACGGCAACGGTGAATGGGCGGTCGCATTGCGCTGTGCGCAAGTAGATGGTGCCCGCATTACCGCGTATGCCGGAGCAGGCATTGTTGCCGGCTCCGATCCGAAGAAGGAGTTCGCCGAAACGGAACTCAAATTCCGTCCCATCGTTGAGGCATTCGGCTAAACCACGTCAACGACCGCAGCTCGCACGAGAGCTCCTAGCTTGCCGCCAAGCGATCCTTCTCGGCCTCAACGTCGTAGTCAGCGCTTGGCCATTGCGGATCGAGCCGCTCTAGGGCGTCAAGCAACAGCTGTTGCACAGCCAAACGTGCAAACCATTTGTGATTTGCCGGCACGACGTACCACGGTGCGCTTTCCGTCGTCGTGCGCCGGATCGCAATCTCGTACGCCTCCTGATACTCCGACCACAGCAGTCGCTCATCCACATCACCAGGGTTGTACTTCCAATGCTTCTCCGGCCGATCGAGTCGCTCTTGCAGGCGCTCTTTCTGCTCGTCGGCACTGATGTGCAACATGACTTTGATGAGTGTCGTGCCGTTGGCAACAAGTTCGTTTTCAAACTCTTCGATGATCCCGTAACGCTCTTCTACGACCTCCGGGGTGGAGAATCCGCGCACTCGGTGAATCAGTACATCCTCATAGTGCGAGCGATCAAAAACACCGATGTTGCCCGCACTGGGCAATTCATTTCGGATGCGCCACAGAAAGTCGTGAGACTTCTCCTCGTCAGTGGGAGCTTTGAACGCGTGAATCTGCACGCCCTGCGGGTCAACCCCGCCAATGACGTGACGCAGGATTCCGCCCTTGCCCGCCGTATCCATCGCCTGAAGCACCAGAAGCACTCGCCGTTGACCACCGAACTTGCTCTCGGCGAAGAGGCGCTCTTGCAACTCAGCGAGGTGCTCGGCATTCTTTTCGAGCTTCTTTTCTGCATCCTTCTTGTCGCCGTCGAACCCGGGAGTCGAAGATGGGTCGATGCTCGCTAGCTCAAAAACGGGGGAAACAGGCGTGAGTGTGCTCATACGCCCAAGATTACCCGGCACACCGCTAGCGGCTAAGAGGAACCTCGATGATGGTGGGTTCGGGATGCGCGGAGAGAGCCTGATCAAGTTCGCCGCGTGTGGTCGCCGACACGTAGCGCCAGCCGTACGCCACAGCAAGGGCTTCGATCGACGCATTCTGTTGTGTCAACAACACCCGGTCGAAGCTGTCGCCTGCCTGGCTCGCGACTTCGAGCACATCGAAGATCGTGCCACCGTCGTCGTTGCCAACGATGACCTGGATGCGTGGCCGTGGCTCCCCCATGCCAAACATGAGAGCACCGACATCATGGAAGATTGCGAGATCTCCGAGAAGAACACGCGTAACTCCCTCGTTCCCGGGTTCGGCCTGACTAGCCAGTGCAATGCCGAGAGCCGTAGAAATCGTTCCATCAATTCCGGCAAGCCCACGATTCGCGTGCACAGAGATCTTCTTGCCAGGAACCACGCGGTCCACCTCGCGGATCAGCCGCGACGCCCCAAGAACAAGTCGGTCGTGAGGCCAAGTTGCCCGCCAGACGGCGTCGGCGAGCATCCGCCGGTCGACGGGCGTGCGCACGATCGCAAGCTCTGACTTGGCATGGGTTCGAGCATCCGCATCAATATCGGGAGCGATGCTTTCGGTCTCGAGAAGCTGACGGCTCGAGGTGACCCAACGGCCGAGCCAAGCCCTGTCGGTAGCTTCGCCAGAGACAGAGACCTCGTCGACGAAGAGTCGAACACAACGACCGGGATTGTAGTCATCGGCAGACGGATGCCGCACCACAATGGTCTGAACTCCGGCACGCTGAATCAGCGCCGGAATCTCGCGACTCAACGTCGGGTGCCCAAAGACGATAACGCGCGCCACTCGGTCACCGAAGTTGGCGGTGTTGAGTAGCTCGCGGTAGGCGACAACAAGGTTGGGGCCGAAGTGCGCTCCACTGGAAACTTCAGCGATGAGGGGCGCGCCTAGTTCGCGGGCAACCTGCTCAGCTCGTGGGCCAGCACCGGTTCCGGCGATCACGACAGTCGCTGGGGCCGGGCTGAGTGCTGCTGTCGTTGGGGCGCCGGGTGATCGCTGCGTAGTCGTTTCCACGACGGGATCGAGGTCGCTGAAGAGGTCAGGAAAAACAGGTTCGCGGGTGCTGGCAGGCTCTGGCGCTACGGCATCATCACTGGGATACCAGGTGAAGGGTGCAGAGAGCGGTTCATCGAAGGAGAGGTTGAGATGCACGGGGCCATTAACGGCGGCGACAGCATCGCGCGCGAGTTGTGTCGCAGCATCCATCTCGCCTGCGGCACCGGTCGGTGCTTCGACATCCCACGTGTGGTGCACGGCGCTACCGAAAATACCCGGTTGTTGCGTCGTCTGGTTGGAGCCAATGCCCCGCAGAGAATCGGGGCGGTCAGCACTAATAATGATGAGCGGGACCGCAGAGTGGTGCGCCTCAAGAACGGCGGGGTGCAGGTTGGCGACCGCCGTGCCTGACGTCGTTACCACGAGCACGGGGGCACCAGTTTCGACAGCAAGCCCCAGTGCAAGAAAAGCACCGACACGTTCATCAATGCGCACGCGTAAGCGCAGTAGTCCCTGTTTCTCGAATTCGGCGGCAGCAAGCGCAATCGCCTGCGAGCGCGAACCAGGGCTCAGTACGATGTCTCGAACGCCGAGACGAACGAACTCTTCGAGAAGGGCTACCGAGAAATTAGTGGCCGGAGAGTTAGTTGGTCTTATCGTCATCGTCGAGATCTGCTAGTTCCTGTTCAAGGCGGCGGATGCGTTCATCTTGTTCTTCTTTGAGGCGCATGTTGCGCAAGAAATCGGGATCGTCGTCTGGCGCTAGCGTGCGGGTGCGGCCAGCGGTTGCACTACGTGCTTTGCCGAGCATGAACCACAACACGACTCCGATAACGGGAAGAAGTACGATCACGAGAATCCACAACACCTTGGGCATTGCGCGAACGCGACTGCGATCGGTAAGGATTACATCGACAATTGCGAACACGTCCACCGCGACGAGCGCGAAAGCAAGAACTACCAGTAGACGAGGCATATGCCCATTCTACGCTCGCAGGCTGCGTGCGGGATGCGAGCCTAGACTGTTGGCGTGAAACCTTGGATCATCTACTCACTCTTGCGGCTCGGAATCTTCGCGGCAGTCTTTGCGCTGCTGATGGTCGCGAGCGTCGATTGGTGGCTCTCGGCCCTCATCGCCGCGATCCTCGGATTCACGATCTCGTATATCTTCTTTGGCAAGCTTCGCGATGCCGTTGCCCTCGATATTGTGGCGCGACGCGCTGGCCCAAGCCACGACCCCGACCGTGATGCTGAAGATGCCGCAGCAGACCTCGGTGCCGAGAGCAGCGGCCTAGAAAGCGATCGCTGAGGCTAGTCCCAACCCGAACAGCAACGCGGTGAGCCCGGTGAGGCGCAGTACCAGTATCAATTCGGATGCCGTCTTTGCTGTCAGCACGATGACGCAGGCTGGCAGCGCGACGAGCAGCACGAAGTACACCAGATAGGCGTTGACGTAGAGCAGCGTGTAGATGCCCAGGATGCCGAACGGCACGAGCATCGCCACAACGTAGAAGATGCGCGATGGCATGTTGCCGATGAGCACGGCGAGGGTGCGCTTGCCCGCGATTTTGTCTTGGTCAATGTCTCGGATGTTGTTGACCATCAGAGTGGCAACGGCGAACAGACCGACGGCGACGGCCGCCAACCACGACTCAAGTGTCACAGTGTCTGCGAGCACGTAGGTGGTTCCTGCCGTGGCAACAAGCCCGAAGAAGATGAAGACGAATACTTCACCGAGACCGAGGTAGCCGTAGGGTCGTTTTCCGCCGGTGTAGAAGTAGGCGGCGAGAATCGCGAGGGCTCCGACAGCGAGAAGCCACCAGTGTTCGCTGCGAATCACGATGATGAGTCCGGCGATTGCAGCAATACCGAACCAGACGAACGCGACCGTGATGACGGCACGGGGGCGTGCAGCGCCGGAGCCGGTGAGGCGTCGAGGCCCTACGCGGTTCTTGTCGGTTCCGCGAACACCGTCGGAGTAATCGTTGGCGAAGTTCACGCCAATCTGGAGCGAAACGGCAACGATCAGGCACAGCAGTGCCCGCAGCCAGTGCCAGCCGGCACCATCCTCTTCGTGGGGCAAAACGTAGGCGGCTGCTGTTCCGAGCGCTACGGGTGCGAACGCGAGCGGCAACGTTTGCAGTCGTGCGCCGCCAATCCAGTCGCGTGCGGTTGCCTTGGCAATTTTGGGCGCTTTTGGCGGGCGACCGCCGGGGCGACCGCTCGTGTTTTTCGCCGATTTGGAGCTCGATTTCGGCGCGACGGTCTTCGGGTCGATGCGTTGCTGTTTAGGAGAGGCCACGGTGGGATTCTACTTAAGCACGACTGACGCTAAGGCCAGCCGGTCGGGTTTTCCCGTTGCGAGCATCGGAATCTCATCGATAAGCATCACCCGGGCTGGCGCCGCTGCCGCCGAAAGTTGCGCGGCAACTGACTGTCGCAGGGCATCCAGATCAATTGCTGTCGTCGTCACGACCACTGGCGATTCGCCCCATTCCGGATGCGGTGCGGCAACCACAACGGCTGCACTCTGACCCGGCAACGCGCGAACGGCAGTCTCGACCTCGGTGAGCGATACTTTCACTCCCCCGGAAATGATCATGTCGTCAGCGCGGCCACGAACTCGCAGTACTCCGTTGATAATTTCGCCGACATCATCGGTGCGATACCAGCGGATGCCGTCGTGCACCCGGAACGAGAATGCGCTGCGGCGAGGATCGTCAAGATAGCCATCGGCAAGCATGGGGCCAGCAAGTTCAATGCGATCATCCACCAGCCTCATTTGTGCGGTGGGCAACGGAACGCCGTCCCACACACAACCACCGCTGGTTTCGCTTGAGCCGTAGGTTGTTGTCACTGCGAGACCGTGAGCACGGGCTGCGGTGAGCAACGAGATCGGAGTTGACTGGCCACCAACCAAAATCCGCTGGAAGCTCGCGAGGGCCGCAATGGCTTCTTCTGACTCGAGCAGTCGCGCCAACTGCACGGGAACGAGGGAGGTGAATCGGCGCTCGGCGGTGAGTTCAGCGGCGGCAGCCACAAAAGCTTCGGCAGAGAATCCTGTTGGCTTCATCATCACCGGCACGGTTCCCGCAAAGTGCGAACGCGCAAGAACATTGATTCCTGCGATGTAGTGAGCTGGCACGGCAAGCAACCACTGTCCAGGGCCGCCAAGTAGGCCATCGGATGCCTCAGCACTCGCCCTCAGCGCGGCACCACTGAGCATCACGCGCTTGGGTCGGCCGGTCGATCCGCTTGTCTCTACGACGACCGCAACGTTCTCGGGGACTGTCTCTGGCAGTCCAGAGGGGGAGGCAGGGTGCGGCAGAATCGCAGCCCCCGTTCCTTCGAGTGCTGGCACTAGGGCAGCCCACACTTTGCGGGGGTCGCGCGCATCAATTGACCAGAGTTCTCGTGTCACGGTGTTGTCTCCAGGGTGTCGTTGCTGTGCTCCCGTGCGTCTTCGCTCGAGTGCGTCGGGTCGCAGAGTCGGCGTTGACTCGGCTGTTGTGCGTCGTTAGTACTGCCAGGGGAATGGCGACCAGTCGGGGGCTCGCTTTTCCAAGAACGAGTCACGGCCTTCGACGGCTTCATCCGTTCCGTAGGCCAATCGGGTGGCTTCTCCCGCAAAAACTTGTTGGCCGACGAGTCCGTCGTCGACAGCGTTGAGGGCGAATTTCACCATTCTGATGGCGGTGGGCGACTTGGTCATGATCGTTTGTGCCCATTCGTAGGCGATCGCTTCGAGCTCGGCGTGCGGTACTGCGGCGTTGATCGCTCCCGCATCGAGGGCACGTTGAGCGTCGTACTCGCGGGCCAAGAAGAAGACTTCTCTGGCAAACTTTTGGCCGACCTGGCGGGCGAAGTATGCACTGCCGTAGCCGGCGTCGAAGGAGCCGACGTCGACATCCGTCTGCTTGAAGCGGGCATGTTCGGCGCTGGCAATGGTGAGGTCGCAGACGACGTGAAGGGAGTGTCCTCCTCCGGCAGCCCAGCCGGGAACAACGGCGATAACCACCTTCGGCATGAAGCGGATGAGGCGCTGCACTTCGAGAATGTGGAGGCGGCCTGCGGCGGCTCGGCGCTTTCCTGCCGCGGCAGCAGCATCCTCCTCAGAAACCTCTCCAGCGGCGGTGGGGTTCGTTGCCCCCTCTTGACCCTCGTACTCATAGCCCGCGCGACCACGAATGCGCTGGTCGCCGCCGGAACAGAACGCCCAGCCGCCATCTTTTTCGCTTGGTCCATTGCCGGTGAGCAGCACGACGCCGATGCGCGGATTCTGACGCACGTCATCGAGCGTTTGGTAGAGCTCATCGACGGTGTGCGGGCGGAATGCGTTGCGCACCTCTGGGCGATCGAAGGCGATACGCGCGATCGTTCCCGTCACATCGTGGTGATAGGTGATATCCGTAAGGTCATCGAATCCAGCGACTGATCGCCACAACTTTTCGTCAAAAATTTCTGAAACCAGCGCCATGGCTCCACCCTAGCTACCGAAGAAGCGAAATACCGTGAGAAGTGCGAGCGGATTGGCGAGGATGGCCATGGCGAGCCCAAAGGCTGCCCAACGACGCTGGTAACCAAGAATGAGGCTGATAACCGCGGTAATGATGCCAAAGATCGACACGATAATCGTGCTGTAGCTGAGCCAGGTTCCGGCGACAAGGCTGCCTTGGATGCTCATGACCATTGCGACGATGAGGAGCACGAGAGTGGCAAGCCCTAATGCGGCGGCGACGAAACCAAGCCAGGTTGGGCGTTTGGGCCGCACCAGATAGCTGTCGTCAACGTTGTCTGGCTCGGGAGGTTCGCTCGAAATTTCGGGTTCTTCTTCAACAACGCCCACGACGTAATACGGCACAACTTTGGTCGCGATGCGCTCGATATCTCCCGGATTAGTCACGCAATTACCCTAACCGACGCGAGAACTTGTCAGACTAGAGACATGTTCCCCACAGTGAACGAAATTCTCGACACCGCACGTGTGGTGTCCCTTCCGATGACTTCGCGTTTTCGCGGTATCGATCAGCGTGAAGCGCTGCTCTTTCGCGGGCCCCAGGGTTGGGCCGAGTTCTCCCCGTTCGTGGAGTACGACGATGCGGAGGCGAGCACGTGGCTCTTGGCCGCGATTGACTACGCGTGGAATGAGACTCCGCCGCCGCTCCGCGACCATATTTTTGTCAATGCGACGGTTCCCGCCGTTGACGCGGAACTGGTCGAAGGGGTTCTCGAGCGCTTCGACGGCTGCCGAACTGCCAAGGTGAAGGTCGCCGAACCGGGGCACACGCTCGCGGATGATGTGGCACGCGTAGCCGAAGTGCGTCGCGTGATGGGACCAGAAGGTCGCATTCGCATCGACGCGAATGGGGCGTGGACGGTCGATGAGGCTGAGCGTGCTGTTCATGCGCTCGCAAAGTTCGACCTTGAGTATGTGGAACAGCCCTGCGCGTCTGTTGAGGAGCTTGGCGAGTTGCGCGGCCGCATCGCCTACATGGGAATCCCGGTGGCTGCGGATGAGAGTGTGCGTAAAGCTGAAGATCCACTTGCGGTGGCTCGTGCCGGTGCCGCCGACTTGCTTGTCGTCAAGGCGCAGCCTTCTGGAGGCATTTCTCGCGCACTCAGCGTCGCCTCAGAAGCCGGACTCCCCATTGTGGTTTCTAGCGCCCTCGAAACGTCGGTGGGGCTCGCGATGGGAGCCCATCTGGCAGCCGCGCTAGACACCCTTGAATACGACTGCGGTCTCGCTACGGCATCCCTGTTGGCGGCAGATGTCACGTCGTCACCATTGCGTGCCCGGGCCGGTCGCATTGAAGTGCGACGCGTGGATGCCGAGGAGGCACTCCTTACCCGCTGGGCTGCCAACCCCGAGCGTACTCAGTGGTGGATGTCGCGGTTCGAGCGCTGCTACACACTAGGTAAAAACTACTCACAGTAGCGATCGGAGTGCTCACTATGCTTGGCACGGTCAGCCCACCGCCGAGGAGCAAAAATGAGTACAGAGTCGCGTCGGATGCTCGCGATTGTCGCCCTGAGCCTGATGAGTATCGGCGCGGTGAGTGCGTGCACAGCGCCAGAAGCAGCCACGACGGACACCGAGACTGAAGTGGAAGCCAGCGTCGCTGCACCTGTCGAAGAGGAGTCAGCGAGCGCCCCAGCGTGCCTAATCGGTGACTGGTACATCGAACAGGACCAGATGCAGGCGTTTTATTCGGCTGTGAGCGAGTCGAACGACAATGTCGACATTTCTGTTGAGGGCGGCACGGGGCTCTCCTTTTCTGACACTGGCTATGTCTACACCCCAGAGTTCGCCATCCTGGTGAAGGTTGCGGGGGCTGATGGCACTGGCAGCATTACCGGAAACGTGACCGGTGACTACACGGCTACGGAAACGGAAATCACCACGTCGCATGACGTCAGCGCCGTCGCGGTCTCGGTCTCGGTGACAGTCTCGGGGATCACGATGGACGGAACCGATTTGTTCGGCGAGTTCCTTTCGAGCGCGCCCATCAATTCTGCACCGTACGAGTGCGGTGACGATGGGCCGATCATCCAATTCGATACGGGCGACGGAAATCCGCGCGTGCCGATCACTCTCACCCCGGCCAACTAGCTCGGGGTCACCAGAGCCACAGGGCTCTCACACTAGCTAACGCTGGGGTGCTGCTCGGTGCGGCCCCAGCGTTGTTACTTCGCTCCGTCGAGCGAGGCCGTGCGCCTACAGGCCTGAGTAGGCGTGCAGGCCTTTGAAGAACAGGTTGACGATCGTGAAGTTGAAGACGATCGCAGTGAAGCCAACAATGGCGAGCCAGGCTGAACGTGAGCCACGCCATCCTCGAGTCGCTCTCGCGTGAATGTAACCCGCATAGATGGTCCAGATGATGAAGGTCCAGACCTCTTTGGTGTCCCAGCCCCAGTAACGACCCCATGCACGCTCGGCCCACACAGCGCCGGCAATGAGAGTAAACGTCCACATGACGAAGCCGACAACAGTGAGCCGGTACGCCAACGTTTCGAGACGATCCGCCGCTGGAAGAGTGTCGAGGAACCGCAACTTGAGCGCCTTGCCCGCCTCACGACGAGCCTGCATGAGCTGAACGATCGAGAGACCAGCAGCGAGCGCAAAGACGCCGGTGCTCAAGCTGGCAACGAAGACGTGGATGACCAACCAGGCCGATTGCAATGCTGGCGGCAGTGGCACGACATCCACATAGAAGCTTGAGGTTCCCACGCCGAGTGCAATCAGCGAGAAGCCGGTGATGAATGAGCCCAAGAACCGGAGGTCTTGCCAGAACTGCACCAGCAGGAAAACGCCGACGATGAGGGCCGTGGCGGTAAGGGTGAACTCAAACATGTTGGCCCACGGCACCCGGTTGGCGGCGACGCCACGGAACACCACAGCACCAACGTGCAGCACCCACGCAATAACGGTGAGTGCCATGGCGAGGCGCAGATACTTGGGCGAAGCGGGTCGGGCAGCTTCACTGCCCGATCGTGGGGCATCGTCGCGGGTCAGCGTCGCTGTGCCGCCACCAGTTGCGGAAGCTTCCGACGCTGCCATGACGCCAACACGGCTGGCGGAGGTTGAAGTCAGCCCGGTCGCCGCCGCTGCAGAAGCATCGCTCGACTCTGCCGAGCGGCGTGCCAAATCGACAGCGAACATTACGAACGCGAGGGTATAGATCGCCATCGCTGAATAAACCGCAATCAGCGAATACGACACGAAGGTCTCAGTCACGAATCCACCCTAACCGTCAGTTGCTGAGAATGTTTCTCCGCAAATTCTGTCACCGACGCCTCAAGGTTGGGATCGTCTCCCCGCGCCAGAGCCGCATATTCAATTGTTGTCGTGCCGGAGGCGTCGGTTGTGGCGGAAACCCACATGCGGCGACGCGGAATAAACAGGCTTGTTACGAGGCCAGCGATTACCAGAATGGCAAAGATCAGCACCGGCAATTGCGAAGGATCGTGGTGCACGTCGAGGGACGCAAAGCGGGGGATGCTCGCGAGTTCTACGCTGCCAAGCCCGTTGGGCAGCTCTGCCCGATCTCCCGGAGTCAGGCGAAGGGTTTCTGCGTCTGAGGTTCGTCCAGCAATCTGGTCAAGAGAGTCAGTGTTGAGCGCGTAAGCGTTGGTTCCCTGCCCGTTGTCGAGCCCCAGATCGCCCTGGTACACCTCGAGGGTGAGCGTGGGGGCGACGAGGTCGGGATACACCGAGACAAGAGCGCCTGAGCTGAGCGTGCCGGTCGTTGGGTAAAGGAAGCCGAGCATTCCGATTTGCTGATCGAGGCCATCCGGAATCTTGATCACGCACGTGCTGCCCAGGTTGGCGTCAAAGGGAAGGCACGCAGTGGGCTGAGACCAGACCACTACGTCGTCGGCATCTCGCACGGTGAGCACTGGCGCATAGCCGTTGCCGAGAAGATAGATGTTTGTTCCACCAACGTTCAATGGCTCATTGACTTTGATCCGTGCCGTTTCGGAGCTTTGCCCGCGCATCGTGGTTGTCACATTCGCTGTGAAGTCGATTGCCTGCCCGAGCGCGTCACGATTCGTCTGCTCGTAGACAGGCTCGAAGGAGTCCAGTGCCACGCTAAAAGGCTCGAGTGCTTCATCCGTGAAGAAGCGACCGGGGTTGAACGAGTCGTAGCTCGCGAGCGAATTGCTGAACGCATAGCCCTCAACAACGACGCGCTGACCCGTGTAACCGAAGCCGCCACCGAGTCCGACCGCAAGAAGCACTCCGACGAGAGCGGAATGGAAGACAAGGTTGCCGGTCTCACGCAGGTAACCCCGTTCGGCACTGACCGAATCGCCATAGAGTTCTGTGCGGTAGCGCTGCGAGCGCAAGAGGCGCCGAGCGGACTCGACGACGGTAGCCGCATCCGCATCGGTCGTGCGCGTCGTAAAGCCCTCAAGGCGTGAAAGGCGCGCCGGTGTCTTGGGCGGTCGTGCACGAAGCGCATCGAAGTGGTGCTTCGTTCGCGGCAGCACACAGCCAATTAGCGAGATGAACAGCAGTAGGTAGATCGCCGAGAACCACACCGAGGTGTAGGTGGTGAAGACCTGAAAGAAATCGAGAATCGCCGCAGTGTCTGGGTAATTACGGCGATAGGCAATAACTCCGTTTGGGTCAGAGCTGACCTGAGGCACGAGCGAACCCGGTATCGCCGCAACCGCAAGTAGCAATAGCAGGAACAGTGCGGTGCGCATGCTCGTGAGCTGTCGCCAAAAGAAGCGCGCATAGCCGCTGGGCCCCAGCCGGGGCTGCTGAATTTTGCTCTGCTGCGGATCTGGCGCATCCATGTGGTCACTGGGACGCGTTGCGTCACCACCGGTCACAGAATCAGAGGAGTGTGTCGAAGCCACCGATCACCGCCCCCAAACTTGTCACGATTGCGCGCCACACACCGGTGACCATGAGTATTCCGATCAGCACGAGCAATCCTCCGCCGACCAAGTTAATTATGCGGATGTGGCGGCGCATCCAGGTCACCGAACTCGTTGCCCAGTTCAAACCGAGGGCGACAAGCAGGAATGGGATGCCGAGCCCGAGGCTGTAGGCGACGCCAACAATCGCCGCGCGGCCCGGGTCTCCCCCATCGAGAACCATGCTGCCGACGGCGATCAAGGTCGGGCCAACACAGGGCGTCCAGCCGAGAGCGAAGACGATACCGAGCAATGGCGCACCCGCTAGGCCAGTAGCGACCTTCAGTTGCGGGCGAATCGTACGTTGGGCAAAAGTGACCTGCCCAATGAACACAAGCCCCATCACAATGACGAGTGCCCCGGCGATGCGGGTAATGAGATCGAGCCAGGGTCGCAACAGCAGCCCCGCCGTGCCAAACAGAACCGTAAAGGCGACGAACACGACAGTGAAACCGAGGATGAAGAGTCCGACTCCGAGAACAAGTCGCTTCGTGCTGCCCTTCTCTTCTGCGCTCGTGAAGCCTCCGATATAGCCGAGATATCCCGGCACAAGAGGCAAAACGCATGGCGACGCAAACGACACCAAGCCAGCGAGCAATGCGATCGGAATCACGACAAGGAGGTTGCCGCCGAGAACGAGCTCCCCGATCGGGCTCGACACTACTGGTCCTCGGCGATGACGGAGTCCATCATCGCCGCAAGGATGCTCGGGTCACGGACAAGTCCGCTAATGCGTGCAGCAACTCGCCCATCGCGATCGACCACGAGCGTGGTCGGCACTGCGTTAGGGGGCACCGAGCCAGCGAACGCCAATTGCACGCCCGCGGTCTTCGCGTCGAGAACTGAAGGGTAAGGAATGCCGAATTCTGTGGCAAAAGTCCGAGAGTTTTCCGCGGTATCCGAGACGTTCACGCCCAGGAACGGCACGTCAGGATATTCGACACTCAGCGCCGCAAGGTCAGGCGCTTCGAGTCGGCACGGCGGGCATCCGGCGTACCAAAAATTGACGACATAAACAGAACCAGCGAAGTCATCACTTGACACCATTTCGCCATTGTCTAGCGTTGCCTGATAGGTGATGGGTTCATCGCGGTCGCTTGCCGGAATCTCGACCGTCGAACCGTCGCCAGAAATGTAGCCCTCTTCTGAACCGTTCTGATATTGGTCCGCGAGCGATTCGCTGGGGGTCGAGCACGACACCGTGACAAGGGCGAGGGCCGCCACAACTGCGGCGATGAGACGGCGGTTCACACTGCTCCTAGATCGGTGGATGCTGCGAGCAATTCTCCCGCAGGTTCCTGATAGTCAACCTCGACGAACTCGTCACCCTCGCGGGCAAGCGTTGTGATGCTCGACAGCGTGCAGCGACGGCGGCGAGGGTCGTGCGCTAGTCGCATCTTCTTTACCGAGCGGGCAACCATCACGATCGGCATTTGGTGGCTAACCATGACGATCTCGCCGCCATCAGCGGCAGACCAGGCGGCGTCAACGGCTTCGAGCATCCGTGCTTCAACGCTGAGAAAGGCTTCGCCCCAACTGGGCTTCAGGGGATTGATCAATTGTGGCCACGCCCGCGGATTGCCGAGAACGTGAGGAAAACGGAACTGGCTGCCCTCGAACCAGTTGTATGGCTCCACGATGCGCTCTTCGGTGACAATCGGAAGGTTGTAGCGCTGGGACCACGGCTGCGCTGATTCTTGGGCGCGCTGCAGGGGGCTCGCGTAGAGCGCCGTGAGGGGCCGGTCGGCCAGACTAGCGGCGGCGACATCCGCCATTGTGTGTCCGAGTTCGCTGAGGTGATACCCGGGGAGGCGGCCATAGAGAATGTGGTCAGGATTGTGCACTTCACCATGGCGGACGAGATGGATGAGGTCAGCTGGCACGTCATTCAGTCTACGTCTGCTGCTGTTCGCACTTTCCCTCGCGCTATCCCCGGTAAACTCAGCGCTGTGACTACACGCACCCTTATTAAGAACTTGGCCGCAGCAAGCGATGGAGCAACCTCCGTTTCGGGTTGGGTCGACACCGTTCGAGATCAAAAGAAGGTGCAGTTTGTTGTGCTGCGCGACGAGTCTGGTGCGGTGCAGCTTGTTCACCCCCGCTCATTCAACGAAGACGGAACGCCTGCTGAGGATGCCCTCGCCGAGACGATCTCTGGGCTCGCTCAGGGCACCTTCCTCACTGCGACCGGTGAGTTGAAGCACGATGAGCGCGTGAAGCTTGGCGGAGTCGAGATCAAGCTCGATGGCATTGAGCTTGCCGGCGAGGCAATCGCCGAGACGCCTATTGCTGAAGACTCCAGCGTCGACAAGCGCATGGATTGGCGCTTCCTCGACCTGCGAGTTCCGCGTAACAGCCTGATTTTCCGAATCCAGACCACCCTCGAGCACGCCTGGCGCACCTACTGGGTTGAGAACGACTTCATCGAAGTTCATACCCCCAAGCTCATGGCTAGCGCGAGCGAATCAAATGCCGAGCTCTTTGAGGTCGAGTACTTCGACACCAAGGCGTACTTGGCGCAGAGCCCCCAGTTCTTCAAGCAGATGGCTCAGGCTGCCGGTTTCGGCAAGATCTTCGAGATTGCCCCCAGCTTCCGTGCAGACCCCAGCTTCACGTCACGCCACGCCACCGAGTTCACGATGGTCGACAACGAGATCAGCTGGATCGACAGCCACGAAGATGTCATGAAGTTGCACGAAGAGCTCATGGTTGTTGGCTTCCAGGCTGTCAAAGACAAGCACGGCGACGAGATCGAGAAGTTGTTCGGCAGTGAACTGACGGTTCCGTCCACTCCGTTCCCCCGCATCCCGCTCGCTGAGGCCAAGCAGATTGTGAGCGACCGCGGCTACACGGTTCCTCGTGCCGACGCCGACATGGACCCGGAGGGCGAGCGCCAGATCGCCGCCTACGTGAAAGAAACTTTCGGTCACGACTTCGTTTTCTTGACCGATTACGCAGCAAGCATCCGCCCGTTTTATCACATGCGTCATGCGGATGATGCTGGCCTCACGAACAGCTACGACCTCGTCTATAACGGCGTCGAGATTTCTACTGGCGCCCAGCGCGAGCACCGCGTTGACGTGTTGGAGGCGCAGATTCGCGACAAGGGGCTCGACCCCGCTGAGCTCGACTTCTACCTCGATTTCTTCCGTTACGGCGTTCCGTCGCACGGTGGATTCGGCATGGGCCTTGGCCGCGTGCTGATGCTCATGCTCGGCCTTCCGAACCTGCGCGAAGCAACGTATCTCTTCCGCGGTCCGACGCGTCTGACCCCATAGCCTCTGCTGCCGGCGCAATCCGACACACCTCCCCATAGCCAGCACGCAACCCGTTAAGGCAGGATGACGACATGTCAAAGAAAATTGATGCCGCGCTCAAGGATCTGAAGAAAGCGCTCAACAAGCATGCCGAAGTGGTTGGCAGCAAGCCGGTCTCCCTCAAGAAGGCGCAGCGAGCGACCGCGAAGGTTGCCGCAGCGGCAACAAACTATGCCGAGATTGTGCACGCGAAGACGGGAATGGGCAACCCATTCGACGACATGCTGCAGCCGGGCCTCGATAGCGGAACGCTCGCGTCATTGGCTGCGGAGCGCGACTCGATCAAGAACCACTTGACGGGCCCAATCCCCGTCAAACGGTAGCTTGTGTGATCTCACCGCGGTGAGGGCCACCGCGTAGTGCGCGCCGTTTAGGGGCGGGCAGCCGCTGGAGAATTACGCCTCGAAGTCGACGGATGCCCGTTCGCGAGTGTTTGCCTTGACCACAGCGCCGGCAGTCACGTGCAAAGGGTGCGTTGCGTAGACGGCAAGTGATTCGACCGATGGGTGCTCTGACACGAGGATGACATCCCAATTCGCTTCAGCGTTGGCCGCATTCTGGCGCACCGTCAGGCTCTCAAGACCTTCGATTTGGCCGACGAGGGGCTCGAGGGCTGCGGCTATGGCATCCACTGCAGCTTTCTGCCCAGCGGCGTCTTCGGCGATGAGTTTCCACATGACAACGTGACGGATCATTCTGATTCCTCCTGGAGCGCAGCGGTTAACCGCGCGGGGTCGACACGCCAAATGGTGTGTACGCGGTCGTCGATCAATACAACAGGAATCTCGTCCCGGTATTTCGTGTGTAGCTCTTCGTCATCCAGAATCGATTTCTCTGTGAGCTCGACCAAGATTCCGGGTCGCAATTCTGCGATGACGCTGGTGATCACATCCCTTGCGTCGTCACATAAATGACAACCGGGTTTGCCGATCAATACGAGATGTTTCATTGGCACGACCCTAGAATAATGCGGATGCCCGAGGTAACGTCGCCCCAGCCCGACCAGAACGCAGTTCTGGCCTTCTTTGACGTGGACAACACCCTGATGCGCGGCGCGAGTGTGTACTACCTTGCGAAAGAAGCGTGGCGTCAGGGAATAGTTGGTTGGCGAGATATCGCCCTGTTCGCTTGGCAACAGTTCCGCTTTGTCGCTGTCGGCGAGAATCACAAGCACATGGCGACGGCCCGAGAGCGTGCCCTAGCAATTGTTGGTGGGCATTCCGAGCACACGCTTTTCACGCTCGCCGAGCACATTTATGAGCGCGACATTCTGCCCAATCTGTGGCCGGAAACGGTCGACCTCACGAAGGAGCATCTGGCGAAGGGTCACGAAGTTTGGCTCATCACGGCGACCCCGCAGTTCGTTGCCGACGTGATCGCCAAACGGTTGGGGCTCACCGGAGCGCTCGGAACACGCGTGCACGCCAAAGATGGCGTTCTCACGGGAGAACTCGACGGTCATGTGCTTCACGGTGCCGAGAAGGCTACCGTCGCCACAGAACTTGCCGAGCGGCACGGAGCCGATCTCGCGGAATGCTGGGCATACTCCGACTCCAGCAACGACATCCCCCTACTGAGTGCGGTGGGGAACCGAGTTGCCGTGAATGCGGATGCAAAGCTAACGCATCATGCGCAAAAAATGGGTTGGCAGATTCTGCCGCTCAACCGCGCCGGCCTCAAAGAGGCGAGAAGGCGGGTCAAGCGGCAGGCCAAAACCGTGCGTAAGCACGGTCAGTTATAACAACACTGAACCGTGCGTAGGCGCGGTCGTTAACGATCTACTTCTTGTTGCGGCGCTGGTGGCGCGTCTTACGAAGCAGCTTGCGGTGCTTCTTCTTGGCCATACGCTTGCGACGCTTTTTGATGACTGAACCCATAGGGACCTCACTGATTTCTGAACGAACCGACCCGGTCCGATTCAGAACCGCGGAAAGACATACCGGAAGAGTTTACCGCACCGGGCGGGTTATGAAGTTTCGATGGCCGAGGAATGAACCAAGCCTGAATGCTGGCTGTTAGCCGACCTCGGAAATTGAGGGTGATACTGCGGTCGCGACGGCCGATTCGGGGATGCGAAATGAGCGTCCGAATCGAACTGCAGGCAGCTCGCCAGAGTGAACCATGCGATACACAGTCATATTTGACACTCGCATCATGTCTGCCACTTCGGCGACAGTGAGAAAGCGCATGTCAGAAAGATCCTGTGTCATCGGACCAGCCCCTCTAGTTTTCCCAGCAGCGCCAGTGTGAACGACCGCCATTGCACTCGGAATGTTACTGAAGTGCTAATCGGTAACAATAGGGGCTGGTGTGACTCGGTGTCCAGCCCTAATTCGCTAACGGCGGCGCGCCTGCGCTCTAATCTTTGCCAAATATGCGAGTACGCACCGTCTGCGGGAGGTGCTTCGCCGCTTCAGAGACATCGTGCAGCGCTGAACGAGCGCGATGCGTGCGTTCGGCAACCTGTCGACCAAGGTTGTCTCCAACATCCGCCCCCGACCAGGCAGCGAATGCCCCGGCCGACGCCAAGGCTTCAGCGTCAAGATCGTCGAAGTCGTCGTGGAAGTCAGCGCTCAAGAATGGGATCAACCAGTCTTCGACCTCCTCGAGGGGAGTTGAATCAAGACGGTAATAGCGGTGTTGGCCATCTTCGCGCACCGACACCAACCCGTGATCGCGCAGCACCTTAAGGTGCTTGGAGACCGTCGGTTGGCTCAGATTGAGCTTCTCAACAATCTCGCTAACGCTGAGCTCGCCACTGGGAGAATCAGAAGCGATGTACTGCTCAAGCAGTACCGTCAAAAGGCTACGCCGAGTTGAATCGGCTACTACGTCAAAGATGTCGGCCATTGCATAAGGGTAGTCGGGCTTGCTGGGTAGTACCATGGCCTCCTGTGCGTGGGGAGAGAAAACTTATGAGTCCGCGGGCACCCATGCGTGCACATACTCGTGATCGCAGCATTGCCGGTCGAGTACGTGACCTGATTGATCGTTTCGCCGCCGCTACGCCGGCCCGATTCGCGATCGCTATCTTTTCTGCGCTCGTCGTCGTTCTGACAACCCTGCTCGTCTTGCCGATTTCGGCACGCGATGGCCAAGCCACTCCGCTTGTTGATGCCCTGTTTACCGCCGTTTCGGCGATCTGCGTAACCGGCCTGACGACGCTCGATATGGCCACGCATTGGTCAGCATTCGGAAACACCGCCATCCTGATTGGATTGCAGGTCGGCGGAATCGGTGTGCTCACCCTCGCCAGCATGCTTGGTCTCGTCGTGTCTCGTCGCCTTGGTTTGCGTCAACGTCTCATCGCTGCCAGTGACTCGAATCCCTCGCGAATTCACGTTGGCCCCGTTTCGGAGTCGCAAGCAATTCGTTTAGGCGAAATTGGCGGCCTTCTCGCGACCGTCGCCATCAGCGCCCTCGCCATCGAGTTTGTACTCGCGCTCGTGATCATTCCGCGGTTGCTGGTTGAGGGCCTCGATGTGTGGCCCGCCATTTGGCAGGGTTTCTATTTTGCGGCATCCGCTTTCACGAACACAGGCTTTGTGCCCGCCGTCAGCGGCATGGAAGCTTTTGCTCAAGACCCGTGGATGCTCGGCGCTATTGGCACCGGCGTGTTCCTGGGCAGCCTCGGTTTTCCTGTCATCTTCGCCGTGGTGCGCAAGATCAAAGCCGGTGCACGTCTCTCGGTTCACGCCCGCCTCACCATCACCACCACGATCTTGCTCATCATTGTCGGGGCAATAGCGGTGATCGTGCTCGAGTGGAATAACACGAACACCCTCGGTGGCCAAAGCATCATGTCGAGGCCGCTGACGGCAACGTTCCTGTCAACGATGACCCGCTCGGGTGGCTTCTCCACGATTGATATCAATGAGCTCAATGGCTCGTCGCTACTCGTCTTTGACATGCTCATGTTTGTCGGTGGCGGGTCGGCATCCACCGCTGGAGGCATCAAAGTCACCACTCTTGCCGTGCTGTTCTTGGCCGCTCTCGCTGAAGCACGCGGTGACAACGACATGCACGCGTTTGAACGCCGCATCCCGACTGACGTGTTGCGCTTGGCCGTCAGCGTGACCCTGTGGGGCGCAACTATCGTCGCGATCTCCACCATTGCAATCTTGCAGATAACGAAAGAGCCACTCGATCGGGTGCTCTTTGATGTGATCTCCGCGTTTGCTACCTGTGGGTTATCGACAGGGCTCACCGAGACTCTGCCGGATTCTGGAAAGTACATTCTCGCGGCCACAATGTGGGCAGGACGAGTGGGAACGGTTACTCTGGCGGCAGCCCTTGCGGCCAGTCAGCGCCGTCAATTGTTCACGAGAGCAGAAGAGAGGCCCATCGTTGGTTGACAAGATTCCGCACAACGCGCCGGTGCTAGTGATCGGTCTCGGTCGGTTCGGTGCCGCTACCGCCGGTCAGTTGCAGCGCCTCGACCGCGAAGTTCTCGCGATCGACGAAGATCTCGGCCTCGTGCAAAAGTGGTCAGAACGAGTGACCCATGCTGTGCAGACGGATGCCCGCAGCATTGATGCGCTTCGTCAGATTGGCGCAGAAGACTTTTCGATCGCTGTGGTTGCTGTCGGTTCATCGATCGAGGCGAGCGTGTTGATCACCGCGAACCTGGTCGACCTCAAGATTCCGCAGATCTGGGCGAAGGCCATCAGTCGCTCCCACGGCAAGATTCTCAATCGCATTGGGGCAAACCACGTGATCTATCCGGAGGCTGAAGCCGGCGAGCGCGTTGCTCACTTGGTTTCGGGCCGGATGCTCGACTTCATTGAATTCGATGATGACTTCGCGATCGTGAAAATGTATCCGCCGAAGCCCATCCGCGGTGTGCCTCTCAGCGAGTCTCAAGTGCGCCGCAAGTACGGAATCACAGTCGTCGGCGTGAAGTCGCCAGGCAAAGAATTCACGTACGCAACACCAGATACGGTGATCTCGAATCACGATCTTGTGATCGTCAGTGGCAACTCAGAGAACATCGAAAAGTTTGCGACGCTGGCGAGTTAGCCCCGTTCGTGGACTGATTCTCTTGCCCCGCCTACCTGTATCTTGATTCAGTGAGCAAAATACGGGCGACCCCGGGGTCGCAATCTTCGCTCCGCGAAGCTAACCGCGCTCGCATAGTCGACGCGGTGAAGCATCACGGTGGGCTCACCCAGATCGAACTTGCCGGCGTCACCGGTCTTTCTCCCGCAACAGTCTCCAATATCGTCAAGGAGCTTGCGGCTGCCGGGGTTGTGGCGACGAACCCGAGCACACGCAGCGGTCGGCGCGCCCATCAGGTCACCCTCGCTCGCGCCCTTGGCCTCGTTGCTGGCGTGCACTTCTCTGAACGGCACATGCGGGTTGCGCTGTCTGATGTGGCTCACACCGTAGTTGCCGAGCAGCACATGCCCTTGGCTAAAGACCACCGTGCTGACAATGAACTCAATCGTGCCGCCCAATTGATTACCGACATGCTTGAGTCGGTTGACGCCACTCATGATGAGATTCTGGCTGTTGGGCTGGCGATGCCCGCGCCCATGGACAGCTCGAGCGGCATCATCACGAGAACAGGCATCATGCGCGGGTGGGATGGTGTTCCGGTCGCTGAGTCGTTGGGCATCCGTCTCAATAGCCCCGTTTATGTCGATAACAACGCCAATTTGGGTGCGCTAGCGGAGTACCGTTCTGGTGCGTTGCGCGGCAAACCCAATTCTTTGTACGTCAGTGTCGATGAGGGAATTGGCGCTGGACTCATTCTTAACGGCGCCGTATTCCGCGGCCACAATGGCACCGCTGGCGAATTTGGGCACATGGTGCTCAACGAAAATGGAGCCCTGTGTCGGTGCGGCAACCGTGGCTGCCTCGAAACGCTGGTTGGCGGTCAAGCCATCATCGAGTTGGTGCGGTCCGGGCGTCGCGGGCTCAAGCTGCATGATGTTGTCGTGAAAGCGATTGGCGGAGATGCTGAGTGCATCCGTGCCATTGCTGATGCCGGACGTCACTTGGGTGTCGCCGCGGCAAACATTTGCAATGTTTTTGATCCGGATCGTATCGCCGTTGGCGGGGAGCTCTCGCAGGCGGGAGAGCTCTTGCTCGGTCCGATGCGGCACGCAATGGAACGAGCTGTCATCGTTGGCCCAGAGCGGGCCGCCGACCTCGTGCAAAGTCAGCTTGGGGCGCGAACCGAGCTTCTTGGCTCGATCGCCTTCGCCATTGATCAGCTCACCATCGGGGCAGATTCGGTGACCTCTTCGGCTGTTCCGCCAGTACCGGCTGCTGCACCATGACGGCCGCGCGGTTTCCGAGGTTGGCCAAAGCCATCGCCTCGCTGATGTTTGTCGCCGTGTTGCTGAGCGGATGCACGCTAGTTGACCTGAATGGCGCTGGTGCTGAGTACCGCATCGCGTTGTTGCTTCCGGAGTCAAAGACGGCTCGCTACGAAGCCTACGACCGACCATTCTTTGAGGCGAAGATCGCTGAACTGTGCCCGAAGTGTGAAGTGGTTTATGCCAACGCCGATCAAGATCCCGCGAAACAGCAACAGCAGGCCGAATCTGCGTTCGCCCAAGGAATCAGCGTTCTCGTGCTCGACCCCGTTGATTCATCTGCGGCCGTGACGATTGTCGCTTCAGCGCAATCCCGCAAGGTTCCGGTGATTTCCTATGACCGCCTGATCGGCAGTCCAGAACTCGCGTTTTGGGTGTCATTCGACAACGAGAAAGTCGGTTCGCTTCAGGGAAAAGCTCTCGTCGAGAAGCTCGCTGATCAGGGGCTCTCCTCTGGCAACATCGTGATGATCAACGGGTCGCCAACGGACAATAATTCGAGGCTCTTCAAAAAGGGCGCGCACAGCGTGATCGACGGGAGTGCGTTCACCGTCATTGCCGAATTCGACACTCCCGATTGGAGCCCAGACAAGGCTCAAGAGTGGATGTCGAGCCAGGTCACGCAGTTCGGTGACAGCCTCGTTGGCGTCTACGCCGCAAATGACGCGACCGCTGGTGGTGCCATTGCTGCGCTCAAGGCTGGCGGGGTCAGCCCGCTGCCGCCTGTCACCGGGCAGGATGCTGAGTTGACTGCGATCCAGCGGATAGTGAGCGGCGACCAGTACATGACGGTGTACAAAGATCTCAAGCGTGAAGCGGAGATCGCCGCTACTCACGCGGTTGCCTTACTCAATGGCAAGACCCTTGTGGGGCTGAGTGAAGAAACCAACGGAATTCCCACGACCCTGTTAACGCCCGTCATCGTCACGATCGACAACATCATGGAGACCGTCGTTGCTGATGGTTTTTACACGGTTGAGCAGATTTGCACTCCCGAGTACGCCCAGGCGTGTGCGGCAGCGGGGATTCAGTAATGGCACACGACATCAGAGCTGAACTGAGCGGCGCTGCTACGAGGACGAAAGATTTGAGCACGGAAGAGAGCACTTCATGACCACAGTCACACCGACTAGTTCTGACGACGAGCCCATCCTTTCGCTGCGCGGCATCAACAAGTCGTTTGGCGCGATTAGAGCGTTGACCGATGTCTCTCTCGATATCTATCCCGGCGAAGTTGTCGCCATTGTTGGTGACAATGGCGCGGGCAAGTCGACTCTGGTGAAAATTCTGGCTGGCGTGCACCCGGCGAATTCGGGCACCATCACGCATTACGGTGATGAGGTTTCCCTTGCCAACCCCACGGATTCCCGTGACCTTGGCATCGCTACGGTGTTTCAAGATCTGGCACTGTGTGACAATCTCGATGTCGTTGCGAACCTCTTCCTGGGGCGTGAGCTGGGAACGCGCGCCCTCGATGAGGTCGAGATGGAACAGCGCACGTGGGAGTTGCTGCGGCAACTTTCGGCGAAGATTCCGTCGGTGCGAACCCCCGTCGCCGGGCTCTCGGGCGGTCAACGCCAGACGGTCGCAATTGCGCGATCACTGATCGGCAATCCGTCCATCGTTGTGCTCGACGAGCCGACAGCGGCACTTGGTGTTGCCCAGACGGCCGAAGTATTGAACCTCATCGAACATTTGCGGGAGCGCGGGCACGGCATCGTGCTCGTCAGCCACAACATGGCCGATGTGCAAGCCGTCGCCGACCGCGTGGTCGTGTTGCGGCTTGGTCGAAACAACGGTGATTTTCCTGTCGCCGACGTGACCTACGAAGACATCATTGCCGCGATCACCGGCGCAACCGACAACGCGGTGACACGACGCGCAGGCCTGCAAGGCGCGATCTTTACTCGCGCCAAGGAAGGACTCAGCTCGTGAGCGACACCAAGCCCCCGCCACCAAGCAACAGCACTCCAGCGGTCGAACTCGCGCCCGCTGTTGGCATTGCCGAGACGTGGGCGGCGTTCCGTTCCCGCGTCAGCGGGGGCGACCTTGGAGCGATTCCGGTGGTCGTCGGGCTTGCCATCATTTGGACTGTCTTTCAGATTCTGAATCCGACATTCTTGTCGAGCGCCAACCTCGTCAACCTCGCAATGCAGTCTGCCGCGCTCGGCACCATCGCTCTTGGCGTCGTGCTCGTGCTGCTTCTCGCCCAGATAGACCTCTCCGTCGGCTCCCTCTCCGGACTTGCGGCCGCGATACTGGCAGTGACTTTCACCCAAATGAGCTGGCCCCTGCCCCTCGCTATCCTCGGCGCTCTCGCCGCTGGCGCACTGTTTGGCTGGTTCTACGGCTTCCTGCTGACCCGATTCGGCGTGCCAAGCTTTGTCATCACTCTGGCGGGCCTGCTCGGAGTACTCGGGCTACAACTGTGGGTGCTCGGCCGCCTCGGATCGATCAACATTCCCTTCGACTCCTGGATCGTGCAATTCGCCCAACTGATGTTTCTCCCCGCGTGGCTCTCGTACCTGCTCGCCGCCCTCGCAACCATCGTTTACGTTGGCTCGCATCTCTCGCTCGCCAACCGACGCCAACGAGCCGGACTGCTGCCAGAGCCACGCACCACCATCCTGCTGCGGGGTGGCCTCATGATCGTCGCGCTCCTGTTTGGAGCCTGGTACCTCAACCTTGACCGCGGCATCGGGCTCATGTTCCTGCTGTTCATCGTGCTCGTCATTGCCGTCGACTTTGCGCTCAAGCGCACGCGCTGGGGTCGCTCCATTTATGCGGTCGGCGGCAACGTTGAAGCAGCCAGGCGTGCCGGCATCCGGGTTGATCGGGTCTACATTTCGGTGTTCATGGTTAGCGCAACGCTTGCCACCCTCGGCGGAGTTCTCGCCGCATCACGCTTGGCCGCCGCGAACCAGAGCAGCGGCGGCGGCGACACCAACCTCACCGCAATTGCTGCAGCCGTGATCGGCGGAGCTAGCCTGTTCGGCGGTCGCGGCAGCGCGTGGTCTGCTCTGCTCGGAATCGTCGTGATTCAGTCGATCTCCAGCGGCCTCACGCTGCTGAGCCTCGACTCATCAGTGCGCTACATGGTCACGGGAGCTGTGCTGCTACTCGCCGTGATTATCGACTCGCTGTCGCGTCGATCACGCGCGCTCCACGGCCGCTTTTAGAAGCGGCCGCAGAGTCGCGATAGCGGCGTCGTGCCACAGAACGTCCGGTTGCCAGAACGCTGGGTTTCCAGAACGCTGGCTAGCGGGCTGCTGGTTAGCCGGCAGCGAGTTCCTTCGCCCGAGCCAGTGCTGCGGCTGTGGCGCGGTCAAAGATCGACTTGAGGTCTGCGGCCTGCAACTGCTCAACGGCACGCTCAGTGGTCCCCTTGGGGCTTGTCACTTGCTTGCGCAGCTGTTCGGGAGAGCTGTCGGATGCCGCAAGCAGTGCTAACGAACCCTCAAACGTTCCCGCAACCAACGTCAACGCCTGCTCCGGGGTGAACCCGAGATCGATGGCGGTGCGGGTGAACTCTTCAAGAATCAAGAAAACGTAGGCTGGGCCCGATCCCGATACCGTGCTGAGCGCATCAATCTGCGACTCAGGCGTTTCGACAACAGCACCAACCGTCTCGAAGACGGCACGCGCAATAGCAATGTCGTCTTCGGTTGCCCGCGATCCGGCACTGAGGCCAGTAACCGCTTTACCGACGATGGCGGGAGTGTTGGGCATGGCACGCAACACAACGTTGTCGACAATGGCTTCCATCCGGGCGGTTGTCACACCGGCAGCAACGCTGACAACAATCGCGTCTGGTTCCAAGAACGGAGCAAGATCCGTCAACGTATCGGGAATCATGTGTGGCTTAACGCCGAGCATGACGACCTTCGCGCCCTTCACCGCCTGAGCATTGCCGTCAGGCGTGTTTTCCAAAGCGAATGATTCAACGCCAGCGGAGCGCACCGCCGCGGCCTTTGCTTCACTGCGATTAGTGACGCGGATGCCCCCGGTTACGGTCACCGAAGGGTCAATAAGACCCTGCAGGATGGCACCCCCCATTGATCCGGCGCCGACAATTGCAATGCTAGGAAGAGAAGTAGTCACTTGAACATCCTAGGATTGATCACATGAGCGCGTCAGGCGGAAACAAGGCAATCATCGCGGCACTGTTGGCAAATGCCGGAATTGCGGTAACAAAATTCGTTGCATTCCTCGTTTCGGGTTCAAGCTCGATGCTTGCCGAGAGCGTGCACTCCCTCGCAGACTCCGGCAATCAGGTGCTACTGCTGTTGGGCGGCAAGCAGGCAAAGAAGCACGCGGATGCCGAGCATCCATTCGGCTATGGCCGCGAGCGCTACGTCTACGCCTTTGTGGTGTCGATCATCCTGTTCTCGGTCGGTGGCGTGTTCTCGCTGTACGAGGGCGTCAGCAAGCTGCAGAATCCGCATCCGCTT
The DNA here is from genome assembly GCF_056675935.1 of Rhodoglobus sp. G.S.23. NCBI lineage: Bacteria > Bacillati > Actinomycetota > Actinomycetes > Micrococcales > Microbacteriaceae > Rhodoglobus > Rhodoglobus sp. G.S.23. The sequence goes on along the minus strand of NZ_CM155237.1, from coordinate 405,958 downwards.
GAGCAGGCGTGGCTGCCGATCACCGTGCTCCTGATCGCCATCGTTCTTGAGTCGTTCTCGCTGCGCACCGCCGTACGGGAATCAAATCTGGTGCGCGGCAAGCAGAGTTGGATCGCATTCGTGCGTCACGCTAAGGCGCCAGAGTTGCCCGTTGTACTTCTCGAAGACGTTGCAGCCCTTCTCGGACTCACCTTTGCACTCTTCGGTGTTGGACTCACGATCATCACCGACGACTCGCTGTGGGATGCCGTCGGCACGATCGCCATCGGAATCCTCTTGATCATCGTCGCGATCATTCTCGGCATCGAAACCAAGAGCCTTCTCGTGGGAGAAGGCGCAACGGTCGCGCAGCGCAACCTCATTCGCGACACCATCAACGCGCACCCCGATGTTCGCTCGCTCATCCACATGAAGACGCTCTACCTGGGCCCAGAAGAACTATTGGTCGCCGCCAAGATCGACTTCGGAGCACTCTCCCGAGTCTCGGATGTCGCAGCAAGCATCGACAGCGTCGAACGAGAAATCCGTGCAGCAGAACCCATGGCGCGCGTGATCTACATCGAGCCAGACGTCTACCGTCGCCCCACCGAATTTGCACCACCCACTGATGCGATCGTCATCAAGGGCAACGACTAAAGAAAGTATCGGAAACCATGTCTCTTTTCGCCATAATTCTCGTCCTCCACTTCCTCGGACTCTCGCTGATTATCGGCGCCTTCTTTATTCAGCTAGGCCGCAAGCAAGGGTTCCAGTTCGGAACCATGCTCATCGGTGCCATCACGCAGCTCGTCACTGGACTTGCAATGGTTGGCCTCGCCGAAGCAAGCGGCGATGGCGACCTCAGCTACACCAAAATCGCCGTGAAGACCGTCTTCGCCGTCGTCGTGCTGGTGGCCGTCATCATCGCGCAGACACGCCAGGCGAAAGCCCTTTCCGCCGGAACCGCCGAAAAGAAGGCCGTCATCCCGTTCATGCACATCGCCGGACTAGGCGCTCTCATCAACGTTTTCGTTGCGGTGCTCTGGCACTAGAGCCCTAACGTTGGGGCCGGTTGACTAGCGGCGGGCCTCAAAAAAGTCCGTGAGCAGGGCAGCACACGCTGCCGCGCGGATGCCAGCAACAACTTCAACCTTGTGCGGAAGCCGGCGGTCACGCAGCAAATCATTAACGCTGCCCGATGCGCCGGCTTTTTCGTCCCACGCCCCAAATACCACGCGCGGGATGCGGGCCTGCAGAATCGCGCCAGCACACATCGTGCACGGCTCAAGAGTGACCACGAGAGTCATCGAGTCGAGCCGCCACGAACCGGTGGCCGCGGCAGCAGCCCGGATCGCCACAACCTCGGCGTGCGCCGTGGGGTCGCCCGTAAGCTCCCGCTCATTGCGCCCAACGGAGACGAGATTGTCGTGCTCATCGAAGACGAGAGCAGCGACAGGAACGTCAGCAGAATCGGCCGTGAGCTTCGCCTCGGCGATAGCCCGCGTCATCCACTGATCGAACTTTGTCACGATCGGTTCTCCTATAGGTCCTGACCTCAAGTAGATTTAGCCTATGCGAGTTCACGTTGCCGACCACCCGCTCATCACGCACAAGCTCACCGTGCTGCGCGACAAGAACACCGCGGCCCCCACTTTTCGGGCGCTGACGGAAGAACTTGTGACCCTGCTGGCCTACGAGGCCACTCGCTCCGTGCGGGTCGAAGCGGTCGAAATTGAAACCCCCGTCACCAAGACCACGGGTGTCGCGATCAGCTCACCCAAGCCGCTTGTTGTGCCCATCTTGCGCGCCGGGCTCGGAATGCTCGAAGGCATGGTGAAGCTCGTTCCCACCGCCGAAGTCGGATTCTTGGGCATGGTGCGCAACGAAGAAACCCTGCAACCAGACACCTACGCCGAGCGACTACCCGACGACCTGTCGAACCGCCAGTGCTTTGTACTCGACCCCATGCTGGCCACCGGAGGTTCGCTCATCGCTGCCATCCAGTACCTGCTCGACCGTGGGGCAACGGATGTCACGGCCGTCTGCATCCTCGGAGCGCCCGAAGGTCTCGCCGCCGTCGAAAAAGCGATGGAGGGCCGCGATGTCACGATCGTCCTCGGTGCCCTCGACGAACGCCTCAACGAGAACGGCTACATCGTGCCAGGACTCGGCGACGCTGGCGACCGACTCTACGGTCTCGTCTAGCCCCAAATTTTCCGCGCCCAACTTGACAGAGGCGCGCTGCATGAAACATCATTGCAACCATGACTGTACAAACTCGCGACCTGACCGCCCTCGTGGCTTCCAGGGCCGCTAGCGCGATGCTGAAGAGCGCTGCGGTGGCGGGCACTGCGCCTGTAAGTGCGGCTTCGTGTTGTCGAATGTGTGCCTAGTCGGCCAACCTGCGCCGGACATTCTCACCAGAATGAATGTCCCCAGATTTTCGTCCTCATAACGGCGACTATCTAGCTCGACACACTATTTTTTTCCGAAGGATCACACCCTCATCATCAGAGGCCCTTCACCCCTTATCCAAGGATTTCTGGACCCATGTCACTCGCAACCATCGAACGTACCCCTCGCACCTCTTTCGCTCCGGCGGCCCCCGCCCCTGCGCCAACTCACACGGCGGCTCGCGAACTGTCGCTTGCCGTGCAACCAGCCCGCAACCCTCGCACGGCGGTAGCCCCGGCGCCTGCTGCTCCCGCAACGGAGGCACCTCGCCTTCGCGCTGTTCCTCAGGGCACCGAAGCTCGCGGCTTCGTGCTCTACGTCGGAATCGACGAGCTGAAAGCCGCCGCCGCAGGCACCGATCTCAGCGCAATTGTTGAGCAGCTCAAGCTCCTCACGCAGCAACTCGTACCCGGCTCTGAAACTCACGCCGCTGTTGCTCTCGCCCCGGTGGGTGCTGGCGGACGCGACGTTGACGTTGTTCGCCTCGCCCTTCAGGACCCCTCAGCTCTCGCTAAGCACCGCCAGGTGGAAGAGCCAGAGGAAAAAGAAGCCAGCGGCGTCATCGTTGATCTTTCACGCAAGCGCGTGCTCATCGACGACGAACCAGCAGCGCTCACGTACAAAGAATTCGAACTCCTGCAGTTCCTGATTCTGCGCGAATCACAGACCATCGCTCGCGCTCAGCTGATCTCGACTCTCTGGTCTGCCGAAGACGACGAAGCGCCAAACGAGCGCACGATCGACGTGCACATCCGTCGCCTGCGCTCCAAGCTCGGTGCGTACGAAGATGTTGTTCGTACGGTTCGTGGCATCGGGTACCGCTACGACCGTCATCCGGATGTCTCGGTGCGCTTCGCCTCGACGCCCAGCCCCGACTTTATCTAGGGCGCACCGCTAGCCACTAACGGCACACACTGGACCACTCCGGTTCGCTGTGGAGGTTCAGCGCGGCCCCGTGCCACACTGACCGAATGAGCAGAACGAATGCCACTCGGATGCCCGAACTGATGTCACAGGATCGCGAAGCGTTGAACGCGCTGCTCGATTCCACGATCGTCGGCACGGTCGCGTATGTAAATGACGATGGCACGCCAGGGGTCATACCGACTGCGGTTGCTCGGCTTGGTGATTCGCTCATCGTGCACGGATCGACCGGCTCGCGGTGGATGCGCCTCGTCGCCGGATCCCCAGCGGCAGTGTCCGTCACCTCGCTCGGCGGGATCGTTGTAGCCCGATCGGCATTTGAGTCATCGCTGATCTATAGCAGCGCCGTGCTGTTCGGATCCTTTCAGGTACTTAACGGAGATGAAAAATCTGCCGCACTCAACGCGCTAACCGACAAGCTGATTCCCGGTCGCCTTAGTGAAGTTCGCCCAAACAACAAAAAAGAACTCGCGGCGACCCTCGTGCTCGCGCTGCCCATCGCGGAATGGTCATTGCGCACCTCCGACGAGTGGCCAGAAGACACCGACGACGATATCGCCGGTGATGCATGGGCCGGCCACGTGCGATTTGGCGCGGCCCCAGCGACAGTTATTGATGCCCCTGATCTGCGGTCGGGCATCCACGCACCAGGGTCGGTTCGAGCACTGCACGACCACGGCTGACGGGCAGCAAGCGATTGACAGAGAGTAGGCGACCAACAGAAAAGGGCGCCACCCCCGAAGGAATGGCGCCCAGTCGAGCTACCCGAAAGCTCGACTCTGCGGTTAAGCCTGTGTTTCTACAGTGGGTTCAGCAGCAGCCTTTGCTGCCGCTTTCTCCGCTGCCTTCTCCTCTTCAGCTTTCTCAGCCTCGATAGCGAGCCACGCATCACGCTTGGCTCCCGGCACCCAACCCGTATTGACGACACGGATCTGGAAGATGGATGCCACAACTACGAGCACGACCGCGATCGCAATGGTCAGCACCACTCCCACTGCCGGCACACCGCTCAGCAGGCTGACGCCGATGAGAGTTCCGAACCAACCGAAGTCGGCATCGCCGAAGGTGCTGTTGGCGAATCCGAGCTCGCCGAGCACGAGCAGCAGGATCGCCGGCAGAATCGTGATGAGAACACCGTTGACGAAACCACCAACGACAGCACCAATTCGTCCACCAGTTGCGTTGCCGTAGACACCGGCACCACCACCCGTGAAGAAGTGCGGAACCATGCCGGGCAGGATGAGCGCCAGTCCGAAGACCGGGCCAAGCCACGTTGCCAGCAGTGCAAGCGAGATGAGTCCACCGAGGAACGATGCGAGGAATCCGATCAGCACAGCGTTAGCAGCGAAGGGGAACACCAGCGGAATGTCGAGGGCCGGCTTGGCCCCAGGAACAACCTTTTCGGCGATTCCCTGGAACGCAGGAACAAGCTCGCCGAGGATCGTGCGCACACCATAGAGGATGATTGCGACACCAACACCGAACTGCAGGGCCTGAGCAAATGCGGCCATGATGTAGGCACCGGCATCCGCGGATCCGAAGACGTCAAACGCTTCTTGTTGCGGCAGGGCGATGAGGCCCCAGACGGCGAAGACCATGTAGATGAGCACCATCGAGATTGCGGTGGCGACCATCGAGTCACGCAGGAACTTGAGGCCCTGCGGGAAGTTGATCTTCTCTGTGGAGTGACTCTTCTGACCGGTTGCCTGACCTGCAGCACCGGCAGCGATGTAGCCGAGGGTTCCGAAGTGGCCGATAGCGATCGTGTCGTCGCCCGTGATCTTCTTCGTCCACGGGTGAGCGAATGCCGGCATCACGACCATGATTACGCCGAGCAGCAGTGCGCCGATCAGAATGACGAGCCAGTTGAGGTCTGGACCGAAACCAACGGAAAGCACAACGCTGAGCAGCAGCGCCATGAACACCATGTGGTGACCGGTGAGGAACACGTACTTGAGCGGCGTGAACCGGGCAAGGGCGAGCATCACGATGAAGCCAAGGGTGAGAACGTAGGCGCTAGTAGCCCCGTACTCAACCGAGGCGAGGGCCGTGATGACCTCGTTGGTGGGGATGACGCCCTGAGCTCCCGTGACCCGGAGGATGAGGTCGCCGAGTGGGTTGAGCGAGCCAACCACGACTCCGGCTCCAGCACCCAAGATCAGGAATCCGAGTGCAGCCTTGAGGCCACCGCCAATTACGGCTCCGGCTGGCCGCTTAAGAGCGATGAGACCGACCGCGGTGATAATTCCGACGAGGTACGCCGGAACGTTGAGGATCTGTTGTCCGATAAAATTCAGGACTACAACTAGCCACTCCATTGTGTTCTCCCTTGAGGTTGTTAGTTAGTGAAAGGTGAAGCGTTATTCGGGCAGCGCTGCCTTGAGCTTTGCGGTAATTTCTTCGAGGTCGAAGAAGTTGTCGATGATGATGACATTCGCCGGAACGTCACCAATCTCCGGGGCGAGTTCTTCCGAAGTGAGCACAATTTGAGCGTCGCGAGCCATACCGCGGGCAACACCGATATCGGCAGCCTCAACATCGGCGTCAACTCCGAGTGTGCGAAGAACCTTTTCTGCATTCATTTTCAGGAGAACGGATGTACCGATTCCCATTCCACAGACCGCAACGATCTTCATGTGTGTGCCTTTCGCTATCGCAGTGGGCTACTGCGTGGTCTCTCGGATGAGTGCCCGGAGTTGTTCAGGGGTTGTCGCCTCGAGGAGGCGGTCGATGTCGCCGCTGAGTACACCGGCAAGATTCGACATGGTGGCGAGGTGAGAGTCATGGTCGACAGCCGCGAGTCCGACAACGAGCCGTACGGGGTCGTTGGCGGAGTGACCGAATTCGATCGGGTTAGCAAGGCTGACCCAGCTAATTCCGGTCTTCAGCACGGCAGGAGAGGGTCGGGAGTGCGCTAGCGCGATGGACGGCGCGATCACAATGTAGGGACCAAGTTCTTCAACAGCGCGAATCATTTCGGCCGTGTATTCGTCGGTGGTTGATCCCGTTGCCGTGAGGGCATCACCGGCGAGGCGAACGGCGGCCCGCCAGTCGCTGGCTTCTGCGCGCAAGACGATCGCGTCATCGCTCAGTTCGTCTGCCAAAGTTTCGCTCACTGCATCCTGCTCTCTCGCCGGCCATTCGCCCCGTCGCTAAATGACAGCGGTGGGCGATTGCGAGCCTAGTCCCCCAACGGGACTTATGTCTACGAATAGCCCTAAGTGGCTATTTCTCGCCATACTTCTCAAGCGAGGCACCAGCTTCGCGCGTCAAACGACTGATGCGGTCAGCCTCGAACAGGGCATCTTGCGCAATAAGCGACGCCCCGACAATTCCTGCCTTGTGACCAAGCCGCGCCGGAATAACCACGAGATCCCGCCGGGAAAACGCTGTAGCGTCGCGAAGGAGACGCTCGCGAATCGGATCAAGGAAGATCGCACCGGCATGCGCAATGTTGCCGCCGATAACGACCGCCGATGGATTCAACAGAGCTACCGGATCAAGCAAAGCCTCACCGATCTGGCTACCGGCATGCTCCAATATTTGGGAGACCGCCTGATGGCCGCTGGCCGCGAGCGCGACAATGTCAGCACTCGTGCGCACCGAAGTGCCGAGCGCGCTCAGCTCGCGTTTGATCGCACGACCGCTGGCCACCGTATCGAGGCATCCGACTCGACCGCACAAGCACTCCTCTTCGCCGCCGGCGGGTGAGTGAGCCAAATCTCCCGCTCCACCACGGCCACCGTGATAAACACGGCCGTCGAACACCAGGCCACAACCGATACCCATACCGACCTTCAGCACGATCGCGTCGCTGTATTCAGGCCACCCCAACCGATGCTCCCCCACCGCGAGAATGTTCACGTCGCGATCGACAGCGAACACCGCTCGGTAGTCGTCGGGAAAATAGTCCTTGACGACGACATCCGCCCACTGGGCATTGAGCTGCGGCGAAGCGATGCGGCCGCTCACCGGGTCGACGGGGCCGGGCACGCCAACACCGATGCCGCGCACGTCGATGCGCGATTTGCCGAGCAGCCCGAGCATGTGGTCAAAGACCTGGCAACTCCAGTCGAAGATGTCATCTGGTCCGTGATCGAGGCCGATATCCGCTTCATCCTCAAGGAGGATGGTGGATACGAGGTCGGTGATCGCGAGTCGCGAGTGTGATCCGCCGATGTCCATTGCCAAAAGTAAGCCGGCGTCTTTATTGACGACGAACTCTTCTGGCGGGCGACCACCACGAGAATCGGATTGGCCAGCGCTGACGATAATGCGAGCGTTAAGCAGTTCATCGAGCCGACGGGCGAGCGTAATTCGCGACCAGCCAAGCTGCACGATGAGGTCGGAGCGAGTTGTCGCCTCTCCAGAACGGATGAGGTCAAGCACGACACCAGAACCCGTTGAGATCACGTGCGCCATAGCTTTGTCCTCCGCATTGTGACCAACCCTCGGGGAAAGTCTACTTCGTGACTGTGCAGATCTTTCTGCACACGTTGACTTTAGTACACTTGTAGACCAAAGTGTCAGGTATGTCAGAAACCGGCCTCCCCACTCTCGAAAACCTCACCTCCGCTGAGGCAGACGCCGTGCGCGCCGCCATCGCCATCCCCGCCCACGTCGTGCAGGCCAAGGGCCACGGCCACGGCGGAACAGCGATGGCGCTCGCACCATTGGCCCACGTGCTCTACCAGCGAATCTTGCGCCACAACCCCAGCAACCCCGAGTGGCTCGGCCGTGACCGACTCGTTCTCTCCGCCGGACACGCCAGCCTGCTGCTGTATGTGCAGCTGTTCCTGACGGGCTACGGACTGGAGCTCGACGAATTGGCCAAAAGCCGCACCCTCGATAGCCGCACCCCCGGACATCCGGAACTCGGCCACACCCCCGGAATCGAAATGAGCACCGGCCCGCTCGGCCAAGGAGTCGCCTCGGCCGTGGGGATGGCGTTGGCTTCCCGCCGCGAGCGCGCCCTGTTCTCGCCAGACAATGACCTGCTCAACACCACCATTTGGGCCATCGCCGGAGACGGCTGCATGCAAGAGGGTGTGAGTGGTGAGGCGTCGAGTCTGGCCGGCACCCTCGGGCTCGACAACCTCGTCGTGATTTGGGATGACAACAACGTCACGATCGATTCCACGGGCGAAGCGGCTTTCAGCGAAGACGTGCGCGCACGGTATGCGGCCTATGGCTGGCGAGTGCTCGAGATTGCCGACGCGAGCAACCTCGACGAAATCGAGAGGGTGCTCACCGAGGCACAATCCCGGGATGGTCGACCAACGTTTGTGGCCCTGCGCAGCGTGATCGGCGCACCCTCAACCGAGTTCTCTGGCAAGCCCGCCGCCCACTCCGGCGGTTTCGGTGACGACGAAGTCACGGCGATCAAGACCTCCTTGGGCTTTACTCCGGATGCCCCGCTCGAGGACCTCGTCACGGATGACGGGCTGTGCTTTGCTCGCGGAGCCCTCACCCGCGGCCAAGCGCTCGAAGATGAATGGAACGCGGCACTTGGCACCTGGAAAGCTGCCGAACCTGAGGCTGCGAGCGCGTGGCGCGCCTTTCGGGCTCCGGATGCTGCCGCCGCCCTCACAGCGCTGAACGAGATTGAGCTTCCCGCCACAGGTACACCATCGGCCACCCGTAAACTCAACAGCGTCGCCCTCAAGGCACTGCAGAACGTGTCATCGCTCTGGGGCGGATCGGCGGACTTGGCGGGATCTACCGGGGTCGATGTGCCCGGCTCCGCCGTGACCGCGAGTAACCCTGGCGGCGAATTCATCCGCTTCGGGATTCGTGAGCACGCCATGGCAGCGATACTCAACGGCATCGCAATACAGGGGCCATGGCGACCGTTTGCGTCGACGTACCTCGTGTTCAGCGATTACATGCGGCCGAGCATCCGTCTCGCTGCATTGATGCAGTTGCCGACGGTTTATGTGTTCACCCACGACAGTGTTGCCGTTGGTGAGGATGGGCCGACACATCAGCCTGTTGAGCAAGTTGCCTCGCTGCGCACTGTGCCCGGGCTTGATGTGGTGCGCCCAGCGGATGCCGCCGAAGTGGTGTCCGTGTGGAAGCGCCTCATTGCGCAGCCTCTCGGCCCCACGGCTCTCGTATTCTCGCGCCAGGATGTTCCGGTTCTGCACGAACGCGACGACTTGGATGCCAAGGTCGCCCACGGCGCTTATGTTGCGTGGCAGCACGGCGACGGTCTCGATCTCGCGCTCATCGCTACCGGCAGTGAGGTTTCGCTTGCCCTTGAGGCGGCAGAAGCATTGGCTGCGGATGGCGTTGGGGTGCGGGTTATTTCGATGCCCAGCGTTGAGTGGTTTGCCGCGAGCGATGCTGCGTACCGCGAGTCTGTTCTCCCTGCTTCCGTTGCTGCCCGTGTTGCCGTTGAGGCCGGACGCGGTGATGGGTGGTACCGCTGGGTGGGACTTGACGGTGAAGTGGTTAGCGTTGAAGATTTCGGCGAATCCGGTTCAGGGGCGCAGGTTATGGCCCGTCGCGGGATCACGTTAGAGGCTGTGCTGGCGGCTGCTCGCCGCACGCTGGGCAACTAGGGTCGCCCCTCAGACGCTGAGCAACTGCCGGCATCCCTGCCAATGTGGGCCCGCTTTGATACGGTAAACAGGTAGCCGCACACACGGCTCCCGACGACGGATCAGTACCGGGTTTGCGCAAAGACTGGCCAAGGAGACCATCGTGTACTGGCTTGTTTTGATTCTTTCTGGCGTGCTCGAAGCCGTGTGGGCTACCGCCCTCGGCAAATCGGAGGGCTTCACGAAGCTCTGGCCGACCGTGATCTTTGGTGTCGCGATTCTCGCCAGCATGGCTGGCCTCGGCTACGCGATGCGCGAAATCCCCATCGGCACCGCCTACGCCATCTGGGTCGGCATCGGTGCTGCGCTCACCGTGACGTACGCCATGGTGTTCGGCGGTGAACCCATCTCGTGGGTCAAGATTCTGCTGCTCATGGGGCTCGTCGGCTGCATCGTCGGGCTCAAGCTCGTCGACTCGGCGCACTAGGTTTTCTTCGCTACGGCTGGCAGGTTGTGCGATTTCAGCGTGTGACGTGCACGACCGCGGCGATGAGCCCCAGCATGGCCGCCAAGTCGAGGGCGCCCCACGAGAAGATTCGCCGCCGTTGTCCTACACGCACTCTCCACCACAAGAGACCCACTACCGCGATAAGCAGTCCTGGCCACCACGTGACCGAAGCGACAAACTTCACTTCGTCAGCGCGATTCTCAAGACTCGACGCGAGGACGCCAAAGCCTGCGGTACCTGCCGCATAGCCGGCAACGACGGAGAGCACGATGAACGCGCCACCCGCCAAGACGAAGAGGATGCCACCATAAAGTTGGTCCCAGCCAGGCGGGAGGTGTCTAGTGCTGAGGGCGTCAGGTTCCCTTAGCGGTCTCGCTCTCCACTGACGAGTGCTGATGACATTGACGAATGCGACGCCGATTGAAACGACAGCGGCAAGACCAAGAACCGTCCAATCGGGAACCCCCGTCACGAAGAGTGCGATTGAGTTGGCCACGATGAAAGCAGCGAGACCTAGCGGCCCCAAGCAGACCACAACTAAGGCAATGAGCATCCAGCCGTGAATGATGCCGCCGATCGCGAGCCAGGCTACGACGACCGCGATAACGCCTGCGCCGATGACATAGCCGACTTGCGCGGGCCGACGATCCACAACCCCCATCGCTAGCATATTTGAGAATAACCCAGACATGCCTGCGGTGCTACCCGGCAGTCTGACTAGTCGCTGCTCCACTGACGCAGCGGCAGAGAAAATTCTCACGCCAGCCTTAAGCTTCCCTTGCGACAACCCACCGATGTTTTCCGATCATGCGATCTTTTACGAAGCCTAGGGACTCATAGGTGGAGAGCGCTCCGTTGTACAGGAAACCGGCGGGCACTGCGGCGGCATCCTCCGGATAGCCCTCAACTCGACCTCCTCCCAGCTCGGCGATCAGATCAAGCGCCCCAGCCAATGCCGCCGCGGCAACGCCCTCACGGCGGTGCCCCTTGCCGACGTAACAGCACGCGATTCGCCAATCCGGTGGCGTGGTGAGCTCACGCTCATACGCAGCGCGACTCTTGATGCGCGGTACCTCATCCGGGGTGCCGAACTGTGCCCAACCCAGACAATCGTCGCCATCGAACACTAGAGAAGCATGCGCTGTGCCTGCCAACACGCGTTCACGTTTGCGTTCGCAGCGCTCCGCCGGTGCGGCAAATTTATCGGCACCCTACGCATGGAAACCCAAACACCAGCATCCGCCAAAGATTCCGTTATTGAACTCAACGAGTGAAGCGAAGGCATCCCACGTGGACGCATTCAGCGGTCGAATCGTGAAACCCATCTCAAGTCCCCTACATGTCAGTGGTGTCAGCGTACGACGCTCGGCACGAGATAGCACCGACGAATACCACCTGACTGAAGCTATTGATGAGCGCACAATCTGCGGACTCGTGTTGTCAGTGCAGAAAGATAGTTCGACCAACTTCCGCCAAAAACCTAGGGGTAGACAGACTTTTCTGGAGAATTTCCAAAAATAACGGAACGGTAACTAGACAGCGTTATCTTTCCGTTATACATTCATAGAGCAGAAGTTGTTTGCTGTGGCAGCTACTGCGGAATGTGATTGCAGGACACTCTTGGTGCAAAGGGAGAGGGTCGGTTTCATGCCTCTGAAACCGGCCCTCGAACTATTTAAAACGAGTTCCCCTGCGCGCTCCAACAATCCCGCAATAGACCAAGAGCCGCACGGCGCTTGCTTCTAGCGGCCGCCCTCGGTGTGGGTCTCCCCCGGATCAATCATGATCTTCTGAACGGGGAACGGCATCTCAATGTCGGCCGCAGTTAGCGCCCGTTTGATCGCCTCAAGAACCTGATCTTGCGCCTCAACTGCTTCGCGACGATCCGGTGGGCTGATCCAGAAGCGAACCTCAAGGACAACACTGAAATCGCCGAGCAGATTCACGAGAACCTCCGGTGCCGGGTCCGTGACGATGCCCGACAAAGTCGCAATCGCCTCAAGGATGGCGGCACGAGCATCCGCAATGCTTTCGTCATAGCCAATCCCCACCTCAACGCTGAGCCGGCGAGTCTCATACGCCGTATTGACGACAACCCGTTTCGTGTAGAGCTCACTATTCGGAATCACCACCACCCGATTGTCATAGGTGCGCAGCAGCGTTGCACGCACCAAAATGTCCACAACCTCGCCCTCATGTTTCTCCGAAACGATCTGGTCGCCGATGCGAAATGGCCGAGTAAACAGAATCAGGATGCCGGCAAGCAGGTTCTGAAAAATGTCGCGGAACGCGAACCCAATCACCACACCGCCAACGCCCAGAGCTCCGAACAATGACGCCGGGGTGATGGTGGGAAAGATCACCGTGAGCGCGACAAGCAGTCCAAACGAGAGAATGCTCCAAGCCGTAAGCCGGCTCAGCACCATCTGAAGTCCGCGCGGCCGACCAGCCCGCAGTATAGCCAGCCCCACGAGCTTGGCTACCACCCACGACAGCGCCCAAAAAATGAGGAACACCACAATGCCGATAATTACATTGGGGAGAGCAAGAAGCAGGGAGGAGAAAATATTCTCCACACGCTCAATCACATCACCGAAATCGACCGACTCCTGTCGCAGACCAGATCTTGTCATCGTGCGGCAACCCCTCACTCGAAACACCGCCATCGACATCGACGACTGTTTTGCGCGAGTCTACGCCCCCAGCAACACCGCCCCGCAGGCGCCAACCATCTGATGTGACGGGCACCGCTAAAAGCCGAAAAGCAACACCACCACCACGAGAACAGCCATCAGGGCACAGTCAACAATCGCCCACGGCAATAGTGGTCTTCTCGTCTTCGACCGGATGATCCAGATCGCGAGCCCCGCCAACGCCGCCGCGAGCCCCGTCCACCACGCGACACCAGCCACGATAAGCGCCTGGCTATCCCACACAACGGGAACGACAGCAGCAACCTGGCTCGCCATAATCGTCGCGGTACCCGCCAGCACGCAGAGCGCCATGAATCCGCAGCCGGCAAAGACAAAGAGCAATACACCGAATACTTGATGGTGCTCATTCAAGGTGCCGTCGGCACGGGAAGTCATTCCCTGAGTATTGCCCAGAACACGATGCTCCGCCAGCCCGTACCGAAAGCAATCGCACGCACTGCGACATAGGCTGACACGACACCTGAACCGAACGGATGACCGTGACTACTGTTCCGCTGCATCCCGACATCGCGCACGCTATTCGCTCACTCGGCAACCTCTTGCCCGACAGCACACAACTCGTGGCTGAACCCGACAACGGCGTGTACGGTGCATTCACCACGAGCCCCGCCCACACCCGATACCGGGTCGCGAAACTCACCCCCACCAAACCCGGGCTCTTCGTAGCCGTCTGGCGCCGACACACTGATGGCACTACTCAACCATTTCGCAGCAACGATGGCACCCAGCAACTTGTCGTGGTCAGCCGCGACAGCAGCGGCTTCGGCGCCTTCGTCTTTTCCCTCAGCGTGCTGATCGCCCGCGGCATCGTCTCAGTCGACGGGCATGGCGGCAAACGCGGCTTTCGCGTGTACCCGCCGTGGGCAGACACCCGCAACAACCAAGCCCAGAACACCCAGCAGTGGCAATGCGAGCACTTTCACCTGCTCAGCTAAATAGTCAGCCGCCGACCCTAGAGTTGAGGCGTGAGCGGAAACCAGAATCAGCCCTCCATCGTGTGGCTGCGCAACGACCTGCGACTAGCCGACAACCCTGCGCTAACGGCGGCCGCGAGCGAAGGCCGACCGCTTGTTGTTGTTTACATTCATGACGAAACCGGCGACGGCATCCGCCCGCTAGGCTCGGCAAGCAAGTGGTGGCTGCATCACAGCCTCACTGCTCTGGATGCCGCCCTGCAGAATCTGGGCGGCCAACTGACGCTGCGTCACGGCCCGGCCGCGCAGGTGCTGCCGACGCTCGTGGACGAGCTCGGCGCCGCCGCGGTGCACTGGAACCGCCGCTACACGGCAGCCCGCGATATTGACGCGGGCCTCAAAACAAGTTTGCGCGAACAGGGCCTCACGGTCGAAAGTCATCAGGGCAATCTACTGAACGAGCCGTGGCACATCCGCAATGGGCAGGGCGAGCCGTACAAGGTCTTCACCCCGTATTGGCGTGCGGCGCAAGATAGTCCGGTGCGGGATGCACTGCCGGCGCCAACGAAGGCCGAGCTGAGTTGGCCAGCCGCCTCTCCCGTGAGCGACGACCTCGCCGACTGGAACCTTCTGCCCACGCGCCCTGACTGGGCCGAGGGACTGCGCGAGACGTGGACTCCCGGTGAGGCGGGCGCGCTCGATCGGCTCGAGAACTTCGTTGCCGAACGCCTCGCCGACTACCACCGGCGCGATGAGCCTGCCGTCGACGCAACGAGCGGACTCAGCCCACACCTGCGGTTCGGGGAGATCAGCCCCACCCAGATCTGGCACCGGCTGCGAGGCGACGGCAGCAACTCCGGCAACGGCTCCGCCGACGTGTCCACCGCCGCCCGCAAGAACGTCGCCAAATTCCTCAGCGAAATCGGCTGGCGTGAATTCTCGACTGCGCTGCTTTTCGACAACCCGCGCCTCGCGACCGACAACTACCGTCCCGCCTACAACGCCTTCCCCTGGGGCTACACCGTCGACGAGATCGGCGGCGTCGACGCACCGGCAGGCATAAGCGAGGTCGAAGCGTGGCGCCGCGGCCGCACCGGCATCCCCCTCGTCGATGCCGGGATGCGCGAACTCTGGAATACCGGCACGATGCACAATCGCGTGCGCATGGTCGTCGCGAGCTTCCTCATCAAGAATTTGCTCATCGATTGGCGAGCTGGCGAACAGTGGTTTTGGGACACCCTCGTTGACGCCGACGAGGCCAGCAACCCCGCCAACTGGCAGTGGGTTGCCGGATCCGGTGCGGATGCCGCCCCCTACTTCCGCGTCTTCAATCCGGTCTTGCAGCAGAAAAAGTTCGACCCCACGGGCGAATACGTTTCGTGCTGGATTCCCGAACTCGGCACCGACGCCTATCCCGAACCGATCGTCGACCTCGCCGAAACCCGCCGCGAGGCCCTCGAGGCTTACACCGCAGTGAAGGCTGCCGCCGCCTCCGACTAGGCACGCGGATGCAGCACTGCATTCACCACTAGGCGTTTCGTCAGACTCCGCTCAGTTGACTGCCAGCTAGTGAAACTCCCCCGGAATCATGCGGATCTAGACGACACAACCGACCCAATCTGCACCCCAAATTGGCCACTTTCGAACTTTTTCGAAATGACCCCCAAACCGGTTACAGGCGCGCTCCGGAGTACTCATTGCGGCTCGGGAAAGCCTCGAGACGCAGGGCCTCCACGGAGACCAACAACGTAAGAAGGAGTTCAGAAATGAACGCATTCACGAAGAAGACCACGATCGGCGCAACCGCTACAGCAGTAGCACTGATCGCAGTTGGAGCCGCAGCTCCCGCCATGGCAGCAACCGGCGACAGCGACTCCTCGACGAAAGGCTACTCCTACTCATCTTCCAGCAGCACTGACATTCCGGTGCTGATCGCGCCTCAGGTTGGCGACGTTGACCTTCTGCGCAGCGACGTCCTCGGTGGCGACATTCTCGGCGGCGGCATCCTCAACGGTGACCTTCTCAACGGAAACGCTATCGCGTCAGGCAACGAAGTGAACGCTCCTGTTGCTTCGGGCAACGACACCGCAGTGGGAAACGTTAGCGATTCCGCCAACGTGAGCGACATCGCCAACGGCACCAACGTCTCTGACGTCGTGGACAACGCCACTCAGGTGACCGACGTTGTCGACAATGCAACCGACGTAGTGACCGACGTTACTGACGGTGCAAACGTTGACGACATCCTCGATGGTGTTATCGACACCGACGACCTCATCGGTGACATCACCGGTGACCTTGGTCTCGACGGAATGTTCAACTAACTTTCTCGACCCGCTTGCCCCCGCCCCCTGTTCTCCGGGCGGGGGCAAGCGTCGTTAACTACGTCTAGCCGTAGTTGAATCTTCGGCTCTAGACTTGGCGCATGTCGGTCACGGAGCTCTCGGTCAGTACCCAGAACTACTTGAAGGCTGTGTGGGGTCTTTCGGAGTGGTCCGACGTCCCCGTCACCGCCACGGTGATCGCCGAAAAGACCGGCCTAACTCTCTCGAGCGTCTCGGATGCCGTACGTCGCCTCACCGATCAGGGCTTCCTTGACCATGCTCGTTACGGTTCCATCGCGCTCACCGATGTCGGCCGTGCTCACGCAGTGGCCATGGTTCGCCGCCACCGTCTGATCGAATCTTTTCTGGTGAGCGTGCTCGGCTACGGCTGGGATCAGGTTCACGATGAGGCCGAAAACCTCGAGCATGCAGTCTCGGATTTCATGGTTGAGCGCATCGACGAATTTCTTGAGCACCCGACCCGCGACCCGCACGGCGACCCCATCCCGAGCGCTGATGGCACCGTGACGATTCCGGATGCCGTGCAGTTGAGCCGCATCGCCCCCGGTAGCACCGTGGTAGTCGAGCGCATCTCCGATGATGACCCCGAGCTGTTGAAATTCTTTGAAGAACGCGGCATCGTCTTTGCCGCCACCCTTGCGGTCCGTGCGGGCGCGCCGTATTCCGACGCCCTCGACGTCACAGTTGGTGGGTCCGATAACGCAATCAGCTTGGGTCGCACTGCTGCCGACGCACTCTACGTCTCCGGCGGAACCATGACGCCAAGCACCGCCACGAGCTAGCGTTCAGCACGCTTGCGCTCCCCTGCCAAGATGCTCAGCGGGCTACAACAATCAGGATTACTTAGGATAGCCTTATCTAATCTTGCACTCCTGAAAGGCTCCAGTTTTGAGAAAATTCCTGACCATCACCGCGACACTTGCCGCCGCGAGCCTGCTACTGAGTGGATGCACGAGCACCAGCGGCACCGGTGACGAGTCCGGGGTTCAGGACGCCAGCGAAGACGCACTGGTTGTGTACAACGCCCAGCACGAACAGCTCACCGAAGAATGGGTGAAAGAGTTCACCGCTCAAACGGGAATCGACGTGGTGCTTCGCCACGGCGGTGACAGTGAACTTGGCAATCAGCTTGTTGCCGAAGGTGATGCTTCGCGCGCCGATGTGTTTCTCACCGAAAACTCCCCCGCCATGTCTTTGGTCGAAAATGCTGACCTGCTTGCACCCGTAGACCCTGCAACGCTCGATCTGGTTCCGGAGCGGTACCGGCCAGCTAGCGGACTGTGGACGGGGATCGCGGCGCGCTCGGCTGTCTTCGTCTACAACCCCGAGCTTCTCGCAGAGTCTGACCTCCCCACTTCGATCTTGGATCTGCAAGATCCGAGCTGGAAAGGAAACTGGGGCGGGGCCCCCTCTGGCGCAGATTTTCAGGCAATCGTTTCCGCGATTCTGGAAACCGAAGGCCCTGATGCGACGGCCGCATGGCTCTCCGGGATGAAAGCAAACGCGACGACCTTCCGCAACAACATAGTCACGATGAAAGCGGTCAACGCTGGCGAGATCGCCGGCGGCATCATCTACCACTACTACTGGTTCCGTGATTCTGACTCCGGAGGAGAAAACAGTGGCAACACCAAGCTTCACTACTTCGGCAATGAGGACCCTGGGGCCTTTGTCAGCATCTCCGGTGGTGGCGTGCTCAAATCGAGCAAGAATGCCGACAACGCCCAGCAATTTCTGAAGTTTATCGCCGGCGTTTCGGGGCAAACAATTCTTGGCGAAGGCTACAGCTTCGAATACCCGGTTGGCAGCGACGTTCCCGCAAAAGCGCCGCTACCCAGCCTCGATTCTCTTGATGCACCCATCATCGACCCGTCAACCCTCAACGGTCCCGAGGTTCTCGACCTCATGATGCAAGCAGGGCTCCTCTGAAGATTCCGAATGTGGCGAAAGTGGCGCGCATGCAGCGACTAACGACCACGATGACCCCACCACCCTCCCGGGCATTGCTCGTGATTGTGGTGGTTCTCGCCATCGGGATGCTAGTTCCTGTCGGCTACGTCATCGAGGCGACAGCCAGGATCGGCACCGACGAGCTTGCGGCACTGCTCCTGCGCCCCCGAGTGGGCGAGCTGTTGAGCAATACTGTGCTGATCCTCGTCCTCGGGGTTCCCCTCACCATTGTGCTCGGAGTCGGGAGTGCCTGGCTGGTTGAACGCACCAATCTGCCGGGCCGGCGCTTCTTCGCCATCCTCTCTGTTGCACCGCTGGCCATCCCCGCCTTCGTCAGCAGCTACGGCTGGGCTAGCGTCGTTCCTTCCATCCAAGGTCTAGGCGGAGGGCTCCTCGTGGCTACGCTCGCGTACTATCCGCTCGTGTACCTCCCGGCACTTGCCACCCTGCGCGGTCTCAACCCGAGCTTGGAAGAGAGCGCACGTTCACTCGGATTGAAAGAGGGAGCGATTCTTCTCAGAGTCGTTGTTCCGCAGCTGCGGCTCGCCATTCTCGGCGGGGGCCTCATCGTCGCTCTCCACTTTCTTGCCGAATACGGCGCGTTCGCGTTCATCCGATTCGATACTTTCACCACCGCAATCGTGGTCGCTTACCAATCGACATTCGCTGGACCGTCTGCGGCCTCGCTCGGTATTGTGCTGGCACTGTTGAGCATAATTGTGCTGGCGATAGAAGCTACAGCACGAGGACGTGCTCGCTACGCTTATGTCGGAGCGAGCAGTGCGCGGCCGGCCCAACTCGTCAAACTTGGCAGGCTTACCCCGTTCGCGATTCTTGCCATCGTGGCGCTCGGAACGTTAGCAACGATTGTGCCGATGGTTAGCGTTATTCGATGGTCGCTCGCCATGACACCCGAGATGCTCGATGGGCTTTGGCGCGCATTGACTGACACAGCGCTACTTTCCTTCGGCGGGGCAATCGGGGCGATCCTGGTCGCGCTTCCGGTTGCCTGGCTCGCAACTCGGCATCCGTCGCGATTGAGCAGATTTCTCGAAGGTGGTTATTCGATCGCTAGCAGCCTGCCCGCAATAATCGTCGCACTCGCTCTGGTGACCGTCACGCTCACCGTTGCACCAGGGCTTTATCAGACACCCGCGACGGTAGTAGCGGCCTACGTCATTATTTTTCTCCCGCGAGCACTGGTTACATTGCGCGCCGGTCTCGCGCAGGTGCCTGAATCATTGGAAGAAGCCGCCCGGGCGCTGGGAACACCGCCCCTCGTCGCCCGGCTTCGGGTCACGCTTCCGTTGCTCGTTCCAGCAATCGCGGCGGCGGGCGCGCTCGTGGCTCTCGGAGCCGCGAATGAGCTGACCGCCACACTTCTCTTAGCCCCGACCGGAACTCGAACTCTCGCAACCCAGTTTTGGTCGGCCGCTTCTTCGGTCGACTATCCGGGCGCAGCACCCTACGCGATAACTCTGGTGCTACTCTCGATTCCCGCTGTGGCTTTACTCTTTGCCCAGACGAGGGGTAGAGCACGGTGAAATTGCACATTAGCGGTGTCGGCAGATCGTTCGGCACAACGCCTGTCTTAAGCGATATTTCGCTCGACGTTGCTCAGGGTTCCCGTACCGCCATCGTGGGGCCCTCCGGATGCGGAAAAACCACTCTTCTTCGCCTAATTGCGGGTTTCATTGAGCCTGATAGCGGTGAAATCTCTTTGGGCAGTCGAATGCTCGCGACCCCAGAACGTAGCGTGCCCGCACACCGACGCGGAATCGGCTATGTCGCTCAAGATGGTGCCCTCTTTCCCCACCTTTCCGTTGCCGCAAACATCGGATTTGGGTTGCCCCGCTCCGGCAGAACGCAACGTGTTGTCGAGGTCATGAAGCTTGCCTCTCTCGATCCCGCTCTCGCCACGCGATATCCTCATCAGCTTTCGGGGGGCCAGCAGCAACGAGTCGCGCTTGCCCGCGCCCTTGCACCGGGACCAGCAGTCGTGCTGCTCGATGAACCTTTCAGCGCACTCGATACTGGGTTGCGTGAACAAACCCGGGCCGCGGTGATTAGCGCACTTGAGCGCAGCGGAACGACCACAGTGCTTGTCACCCACGATCGAGAAGAGGCACTCTCGTTCGGTGATGGTATTGCGGTGATGATTAATGGATCGCTGAGTCAGTCGGGCACGCCAGAGACCGTATTCGATTCGCCGACTTCGATCGAAATCGCCGCACTGATGGGATCGGTTGTGCTGATGCCCGCAGTGCGAGTTGAGAATGAGGTTGACTCTGCGCTGGGCAGAATACGCGTGCGGCACGACCATAGTCGCGGAGCCGAATGGGTGACAGCCATGGTCCGTCCCGCCCAAGTCTCGTTAACCACCGACCTTTCCGAGTGCAGTGCTTCAGTTGAAGGGGTACGACACATCGGGCCGACCGCGCTGCTTTCGGTGCGTACATTGGGGCAACATCCCACGACGATCTCGCTCGCCGTTCCGTCACACCAAACCCAGTCCCTAGTTCTCGGAGCCGTGGTGGGTTTGAAAGTGGATGGCGGAGCAGTGTTGTATCCGGCCAGCGCGGCCGAGCACCACCTCACTGAGTTCGGGAATTAGCCGAAGCGAGTTTCGAGAGAACGGTGCGGCCGCGACTCAGAGCGAACGAGTAGATCGCCCACGCCGCCACTCCGGCGATCAACGAGGCCACTGTCGCCAATAGCGGCGAGTGCGTTTCGATCCCAGGATAGATCTGCCAATGAATGAGATAGATAAAGAATGATGCGCTGGCCAGCGTAGACACCACGCCAACGAGCCAACGCGGTATGGGTACGGAACTAATCCACAACAGCACCAGCACACCGCAGATGACGATTGCTTCTCGTAGCGGCTCGCCGAAAAATCCTACGACGCAGACGACAGCCAATACCGAAACAATGAGGCGCTGTGTTGTGGATGCAATGCGTGCGATCACCCAGCCGAGGGCGATAAGCCAGGCAACTGTTGTGACCGCATACTTCTCCGTGCCCTCTGCCTGAACCCCGCCCAACGCAATGGTGCGCACTACGAGCGTTATCGCCAGCACCCCGAGCGCAAAGGTAAAGGGCCAGCGGCGCTCCCACTCGCTCACAGCCGGTATGGCGAGCAGAGCCACGATGGCCAGCATTGTCCACAGCATCGCCTCCAGAAACCAGTAGTGCCATTGAGGTGTCCAGTGCGCGCTGCCAGCGAAGCTATTAGCGAGGAAAACGGTTGTTGTCGCGTAGGTTCCGGCCACCACCGCGACGAGTCCGATCCACGTAATCGCGGGAATTGCCACGGAGGCAACACCGGCCAGCATCGCCCGGGTCCGGCGTCGATTCGATCGGTTCGCTAGCTGAAAGCGTGCAAGGTTGTAGCCGGCGACAACTAGGAGTAGATGTGCCCCACCCTGAATGAATACGAGGTCGGCGTGGGTTGCGACGATGAGAAGAATCGCCAGCGCCCTGAGCACGATGGGCACTTCGATGCGGGGCGATCGTTGCGTGAACCACCTGAGCGTGCGGCGAGCGCGAGCTCGGCGCGGAATCGACTCCGTTTCATCGCTTCCTGAGAGTGAGTTGGGGTCGATTGGTAGGCGCGGCTGATTCCTCACCGCGTAGGTTGCGAGCTCGGTCATTGACATCGCCGGCCACGCGCGAGGGAGCACTCCTAAAAGTTCTTCGAGGTGAAGTGAGACCTCGACATAACTCAGAGAATCCCCTCCCAACCCGGCGAAGGAGTCGCTGAAGACAGCGTGAGGCGCACCCAGCAGATGCGCGACTCGTGCCCTCAGGGTCTCCGCAGTCACTGCATCCTTCGTGACAGTGTCTAAGTCGGCGCTGTGGTCCTCGGCGCCGCGATCGTTGGCATAGCGCAGAAGCGCAACCGTATCGACTTTGCCGCTCGATGTCCGCGGAAATTCTGCGATTGAGTGAACCTTAACCGCGTGAGCGGGCAGGCCCCACTGTGACGATGCGTATTCTGCTGCCGGCCTGACTTGGCGCTCCGCGGTGACAAAAAGGATGAGGTTATCGTCGGAGCTGACTGCTCTCACGATCATTCCGGTGCTTTCGAAGAGTTGCTCGACGTGCTCGAGATCGATTCGCAATCCGAATATCTTGGTGAGGCGGTTACTGCGTCCCACTATTTCGTAAAGTCCGTCAGCGCGCTGTCGGGCCAGATCTCCCGTGAATAGCTCGCGCACGGTGGTGCCGAGCGCGAGATCTGATGGCTGCTCTCCGTAACCCATCATGACGTTGGGGCCGCGGTACACGAGTTCTCCAACTTCAGAACCGGGCGAGGCATCGAGTCGAAACTGGCCTCCGGGGATGGGAATGCCGATGGTTCCGACCGCAGTTTCGGCGAGTTCACTGGGAGTGTAAGCCATGCGAGCTGTCGCTTCAGTCTGTCCGTACATCGAGATGAAGTCGAAGCCACGATGGCGACCTAGTTGGATGAATCGTCGAGCCCGTTCTGGATCGAGCCTTCCTCCAGCTTGGGTGATGTAACGCAAGGATGAGAGATCGCGCGTCGCAAAGTCGGTCTTTTCCAGTAGCTCGAAGGTATGCGGGACCCCAGCAAATGACGTTGCCCGTGCCTCCTCAAACTCGTTCCACAATTCTGGGTCCAGGACAGATCGTGGGCTCAGGCGCACTGATGCCCCAGCAAAGAGGTGGCTGTTGAGTACTGACAGGCCGTAACAGTAATGCAGTGGCAGCGTCGTCATGGCACGGTCTGCAACGTCAA
This sequence comes from Rhodoglobus sp. G.S.23, assembly GCF_056675935.1. Lineage (NCBI taxonomy): Bacteria > Bacillati > Actinomycetota > Actinomycetes > Micrococcales > Microbacteriaceae > Rhodoglobus > Rhodoglobus sp. G.S.23. The sequence continues at coordinate 382,866 of NZ_CM155237.1, read as the reverse complement.
GTTCGAGGTACTGAGAAATTGCTGAGGCGTTCGACAGAAGATTTCCGCGCGAGAGACGCACCACTTTAGGTGACCCCGTCGATCCGGATGTCGTTGCCAGCATTGCTAGGTCAGGGTGAAGCTCATGCCGCGTGCCGGTTCGCGTTTCATGAAGCATCCAGCTATCTGCTTCGGACACGGCGAACACATCCGGATCGAATCGTTCTACTAGGGAGTCGATTCGTGAATGAGTCGCATCACCGTTTGCTGGGCTAGCTGGTTCGACCAGCATCACCGGATGCCCCGCTTCGAGCGACGCGAGGTAGGTGACAACCGGCTCTACCGCCATCGCGGCTTCGATCATTACTAGTCGCCGTGTGGAGCCCAGCTCATCCCGCCGGGCGCTAATTCGTTCGCGAATGTCGCCGTAGGTTAGTTCGCCGTCGTCCGTAACCAATGCAACATTGTGGGTTTCTCCCTGAGGGAGAGTCAATGCAGCTATCCCAGTCCTTGTGGTCGTGATCATCTGCAGGCTCAGTGAGGGGAGGCCGGGTCGGCGCCATCCGTCCGGGGGTGTCCCCCGCGTTTAGCGTCACGTGTACTGGTCATCCGACTTCCTTGGAATTGATTAGGTAAGCCTAACCTACTATTCGGATCCGGCAACTACCGCGCGGCGAGCATCCGTCGCCGCCTGCTCGCACCGATCTGCTTTCCAATGAGACCCTGCTTCGGGCTGAAGAGATACACCAGCGCAAAGACGCAGCCCTGAACGAGCACGATCATTCCGCCGGATGCCGTGTCGAGGTAGTAGCTGAGATAGAGCCCGAGGATTGCCGCGAGCGACGACAGCGCCGGGGCGATCACGAGCATGCGCGAGAAGCGGTCGGTGAGCAGGTAGGCGGTCGCGCCGGGGATGATGAGCAATGCCACGACGAGCACGACCCCGACCGCCTGCAGGGCGACGACTGAGGTGAGCGCGAGCAAGCCGAGCAGGGCGGCTCCGAGAACCTTGGGGTTGAGGCCAATAGCGTGGGCGTGGGTAGCGTCGAAAGCGTAGAGAGTGAAGTCGCGACGTTTGATGATCAGGATGCTGAACGTCACGACGCCGAGGATCACCACTTGAAGGAGGTCTGCAGAGGAAACCCCGAGCAGGTTTCCGAAGATGATGTGGTTGAGATCGGTCTGCGAGGGAATCACCGAAATGAGAACGAGCCCGAGCGCAAAGAGGGTTGTGAAGACAATGCCGATCGCGGCATCCTCTTTGATCCTGCTGGTATTGCGCACCGCACCGATGAGTCCGACGGCGAGGAAGCCGAAGATGAGAGCACCGAGCGCGAATGGCGCCCCGACCACATAGGCGAGAACCACGCCGGGCAGCACCGAGTGCGAAACCGCATCCCCCATGAGTGACCAGCCGACGAGCACGAGCCAGCATGACAACACGGCACACACGATGGCGGCAATGACGCTCGTGGCCATGGCCCGCTGCATGAAGTCATAGCTCAGCGGTTCGAGGAGAAAGTCGAGGGGGCTCATTCGTTCTCCTCCGGCGCGTGAACATCGAGGCCAAAAGCGCGCGCGAGGTTGGTGGGCTTCAGCACCTCCGCGGGAGTGGAATGTAGCAGCACACTGCGCATCAGCAGGATCGCTTCGTCAGCAAGTTGGGGCAGCGAATTCAAGTCGTGAGTGGACACCAACACTGTTGCCCCGTCGCGGGCGAGCTCACGCAACACTGCCGTGATGGTGGTCTCTGAACGCTTGTCGACGCCGGCGAATGGCTCATCCAAGAGCAGGATGCTCGCTTCCTGAGCAATTCCGCGAGCCACGAACGTGCGCTTCTTTTGACCACCCGAGAGCTGCCCGATTTGGCGGTCAGCGAGGTCCGTTAGTCCGACCCTGGCGAGAGCATTATCCACGGCCGCGCGATCGGCAGGCTGGGGCCTGCGAGTGACACCCATGTGGCCGTAGCGACCCATCATCACGACATCCCGCACCGAAATCGGGAACGCCCAATCCACTTCTTCGCTCTGCGGAACATAGCCGACAGCACCAGCCTTGCGGGCGACCACCGGTGCACGACCACCCAGCGTGACCGTGCCACGGTCGGGCCGCACCATACCCGTAATCGTCTTGAACAGGGTCGACTTACCCGAACCGTTCATGCCGATCAAGCCGCACACTTGGCCGGCGGCGACCTCAATGCTCACGTCGTCGAGGGCCAGCACATCGCCGTAGTGCACCGTGACGTTCTGCACACTAATTGCGGGGGCGTTTGACCGCGCGGATGCCGCGGCTCCCCCACCCACGGCGGTTTCGGGTGTCTGCTCTGCTCGCGTCACGATCCGGCTCCTGTCAGCCCGTCAATCACGAGTTTCGCGTCGTGCCTCAACAGCTCAAGGTAGGTCGGAACGGGTCCATCGGCCGCCGACAGCGAATCCACGTAGAGGGTGCCGCCGAAGACGGCGTCGCTCGCTTCGACTACTTGTTGCATGGTGCGATCAGACACGGTCGATTCGCAGAACACGGCGGGCACGTCGTTGTCGCGAACGAAATCGATGACGGCGGCGACCTGTCGCGGAGTGGACTGCTGTTCGGCGTTGACCGCCCACAGGTAATGCTCGCTGAGGCCGGCATCCCGGGCCAGGTAGGAGAAGGCGCCTTCGCAGGTGATGAGCGCGCGTTGGTTGGGAGCGAGTGTCGCCAGTTCGGTGGTGAGTTCGTCATTCACAGCTTGCAGCGCGATCTTGTAGCTGTCGGCGTTTGAGGCATAATCGGCAGCATTCTCTGGATCAAGCTCGGCGAACGCTTCCGCCATATTGTCGACATAGATCTGGGCGTTCAGCGGGCTCATCCAGGCGTGCGGATTCGGCAACCCCTCATAGGCATCTTCCGCAATGCTGATCGTCTCAACACCCTCAGACACCACAACATGAGGAACATCAAGACCATCGACGAATTGCGAAAACCACGCCTCAAGGTTGAGACCATTGTCGAGAATGAGGTCAGCGTCGGCCGCCTTGGCGATATCGCCGGGGGTTGGCTGGTAGCCGTGAATCTCGGCACCCACCTTGGTGATGGATTCCACCCGAAGGTGGTCGCCGGCCACATTCTGGGCCATATCGGCGAGCACGGTGAAGGTCGTGAGTACGACGGGGCGCTGGTCGTCGGGGTCTACGGTTGCGGCGGCATCCGGTGTGCTGGTGCATGCCCCGAGCAGGGCAACAACGGAGGTGACGAGGGCAGCGGCCAGCGATATTCGGATGCGCTTCCGCCGCCCTGCATTCGTGACCGTGCCCATCTTCTGATCCTATGTTGGGGACGCCTGATAAGAAAGTACGTCCAGCCGTAGTTTTGCCAGATTGTCGCCGCGACTTAAAAGTTTCCATTCTTTCTCGCGTGCGCCGCAACGCGACCGGAGAGAAGGCGTTGCTACTCTGACGCCATGACACACTTCGACACGATCGTCATTGGCGCCGGCGTTTCTGGGCTCACCGCCGCGCGCTTTCTCGTGCAGGCCGGGCAGAGTGTTGTCGTGCTCGAAGCCCGCGATCGTGTGGGTGGCCGCACGTGGACAGAACGCTCCGACGGGCTCATCAGCGACCGTGGGGCATCCTGGATTCACGGCATCGACAACAATCCACTGACGGATGTCGTACGCGGGTTCGGCTTGCGAACAGCCGAATTCACTGTTGGCAGCTACCAGCCCGATAGCCGCCCCATCGCGTACTTCTCGCCCACCGGCGAGCGCCTGAGCGATGCCTCCGCCTCCGCCTTTGCCGACGATGTTCGGTTGTTCGACCAGCACCTCGCGGCAACAGTCGGGGCATCTGTTCTTGGAAGTTCGTATCAGGATGCCGTCGACGCGACCCTGTCAACCCTCGACTGGCCCGCTGAACGGGCCGACCGAGTGCGGGAATTTCTGCTGCACCGTTCCGAAGAGCAGTACGGGGTGCACGCCGCGCTGCTTGATGCGCACGGGCTCGATGACGACACCGTGGAGGGTGACGAGGTTGTCTTTCCTGATGGCTTCGACCAGCTTGCGGCGAACCTCGCGGCCGGGCTCGATGTGCGACTTGAGCATGTCGTCACGCAAGTCGAGTGGTCGGGCGACGGGGCCGCCGTCACCACGCCCCGCGGCACCTTCAGTGCCACCCAGGTCGTCATCACCGTGCCCATCGGAGTGTTGCAGGCTGGCGATCTTTTCTTCGACCCCGCACTGCCCGACTGGCTTGCCACCGCCATCAACGGCTTTGAGATGAACAACTTCGAGAAGGTGTTCATGCGTTTTCCGACCAAGTTCTGGGACGACGACGTCTACGTCATCCGCCAGCAGGGCGAAGCTGGAGAGTGGTGGCACTCTTGGTACGACCTCACTGAGCTGCACGGCATCCCGGCACTTCTCACTTTTGCGGCAGGCCCCAGCGCGATTGAAACGCGCGAGTGGAGCGATGACCAGATCGCCGAATCAGTGTTGGATGCGCTGCGCGGCCTTTACGGCGAACAAGTCGAAACTCCCACCCACGTGCTCGTTACTCACTGGCAGGATGAGCCATACTCCCGTGGTTCCTACGCCTACATGAAACCGGGCTCAGCCCCCGAAGACCACGACCTCTTGGCTACTCCCGTCGATGGCGTGCTGCACTTCGCTGGCGAAGCAACCTGGACGGATGATCCAGCCACCGTCACCGCGGCCCTCCACTCCGGTCACCGCGCAGCAGAAAACATCCTCGCCCAGCAACTGCCGTTCGCCGACCTCACGAATCCGCTCTAACGCTGGCCCCCTCAGTCCTCACATGTCGCAATCGGGCGGCCCCGAGTGTTAACGTGAGAACACCCTCTTCGGGGGTAGCGGGCCGCAATTTCGGGACGGCCCCAGCGACGGCCATTCGGGTGGTCATTACGCAGAGGAGCAACTGTGTCGGTGCAGCAAAAATCGGGAGAACACGGATCGGTCGCCTCGCGACCACGTGAGCAGTGGTCGGGCCAGTGGGGTTTCATTCTCTCGGCTGTCGGCTCCGCCGTCGGTCTCGGCAACATATGGCGCTTTCCGGGTGTTGCCTACGAGAACGGGGGTGGGGCATTCCTGATTCCGTACCTGATCGCGCTCGTCACCGCCGGCATCCCGATTCTGTTCCTCGACTATGCGATCGGGCACCGCTTTCGCGGTTCTTCGCCGACCGCGTTTCGTCGTCTCGGAGGCAAGGCCGGCAAGTGGCTTGAGTCGCTTGGCTGGTTCCAAGTGTGGATCTGCATCGTCATCGCCGTCTACTACGCGGCGGTTGTCGCGTGGGCGGCCAGCTACTTTACGTTCAGCTTCGACCTGCGCTGGGGTGATGACACTCAAGCATTCTTCTTCGGCGAGTTCCTGCAGACGTCAGATCCCGGCTTCAGCTCGCAATTCGTGCCCGCCGTGCTCATCCCCCTCGTGCTCGTGTGGATAGCGGTTCTTGCCGTGCTCGGCTCGGGTATTGCCAAGGGCGTTCAGCGCGCCAACGTGATCTTCTTGCCGTTGCTTGTAGTGGCCTTCCTGATCCTCGTCGTTCGCGCCCTGTTCCTCGACGGCGCGATGACCGGTTTGGATGCTCTCTTCACTCCAGACTTCTCCGCTCTGAGCGACCCGGGCGTCTGGATCGCGGCGTACAGCCAAATCTTCTTCTCGCTGTCGATCGCCTTCGGCATCATGATCACCTACTCCTCGTACCGCAGTCGCAAAGCAAACGTCACGGCGCCCGCGCTTGTGGTGGCGTTCGCCAACTCGTCGTTCGAGATCATCGCGGGCATCGGAGTGTTTGCGACGCTCGGCTACTTCGCGTTCCAGCAGGGGGTTGGCGTTGATGAGCTAGAAGGAATCACCGGAGTGAGCCTGTCCTTCGTCACCTTCCCGGCGATTGTCTCGCAAATGCCTGGCGGGCCGCTCTTCGGCATCCTCTTCTTTGGTTCGCTTGTGATGGCCGGTTTCACCTCGCTGTTGTCGGTGCTTCAGGTGGTGTCCTCCGCCTTCCAAGACAAGTTCGGGATTACCGCCCGCCAAGCTTCACTCCGGGTCGGATCAGCGCTGGGCATAGTTTCGGTGCTGCTGTTCTCGACGACAACCGGCGTTATCACCCTTGACACTGTCGACCAGTGGGCAAACAACGTTGGCATCGTTGGCGCCGCGATAGCGGCCACCATTCTGGTGATTTGGGTGTTCCGTAAGGGGCCAGAGCTTGCGGCGCACCTCAGCGCAGTCTCCACGTTCAAGGTCGGCCGCGTCTGGCAACTTCTCGTCGGAGTTCTTGCCCCGGTCGTGCTCCTCTACATGCTCATCCAGCGAATCATCGTGCTCGCCACCGAGGGGTACGAGGGCTACCCGCTCTGGTATCTCGCCGTCGCCGGCTGGGGAACGATTGCCGTGATTGTCATCGGCTCCATCACCATGACCGCCCTGCGCTGGAAGCACGATCCGGATGATTTCACCCCATGGCCTAGCGCCCAAGCACTGAAGGAGCTCAAGAAATGAGCGGCATCGCCATCACATTCTTCATCGTCGCCGCCGTGCTCGTGTGGGGCGGCCTCATCGCGAGCATCATCTTCCTCGCTCGCAAGCCCCAGCTCGATGTGTACCCAGAAGGTTCAGAGTTCGTGAGCGACGACGACTAGTACCAGCGCCAGAACTAACACCAGCCCCACAACATGCTGAAGGGCGGACATCCTTGGTGGATGCCCGCCCTTCGCCGTTTAGCGATTATTCCGAGCTATCGCTGCTCTCTGCAGAGGGTGCAGCGGTCTCGTTGAGTGCTACTTCTGCGAGCTTTGCCGCGAGTGCCGTGTCACTTGAGCTGTCGTTTGCGCTGCCGCCGGCACTGCCGCGAGCGCCTTCACCGACAGCCTGACCGACTGCGCGGCCCTGGATGATCGACGCGAGGTCGAGGCCAGTTGCCGCCTTGATCGACTCGAATGAACTGCGCAGCGCGATGGCGCTCTCGTTTCCGATGGTGTCTGCTGCGCTTGAGCCGTTGCCACCGATGACAGTGACGGAACCGATCTGGCCGTAACCTTTGGCCCACTGTTCCATGACGAGCGGCAGTGATTCGAGGGCACGCTGCGCGAGGAGCGCATCTTGGTGCTTGGCGAGAGCCGCAGCTTCCGCCTCAATGCTTGCTGCTCGTGCTTCACCGGAAAGGCGAACGGCATCCGCATCGGCGGCGGCACGAACGCGCACTGCTTCTGCCTCAACGGCCGCGATCTGAGCCTGAGCTTCTGCACCCTTGACGAGACGGTAGGCGTCGGAGTCGGCATCCTTCTGAGCCTTGTAGAGGTTGGCGTCGGCAACACGCTTCACGTCAGCGTCGAGCTCTGCCTGACGGTTCTCGGCACGCTGCTGAAGAACACCCTGCTCGGCCGTGGCACGAGCGAGTGCTTCGGCCTGCTCGGCTTCAGCGTTAGCCTTTCCAACCTCGGCCTTGGAATCTGCAGTGTTCTTATCGAGCGCAGTCTGCTCAATCAGGTTTGCTTCGGCAACAGTGATGTTGCGCTTGGAGATTTCGCGGTTAGCGTCCGCGGTTGCCAACTCAGCTTCACGACGCTTCGACTCGATCTGCGGAGTTCCGAGCGACTGGATGTAACCAACCTTGTCGCCGATTCCCTTGATCTGGAAGGAGTCAAGAATTAGTCCCTGCTCCGAGAGCTCGGTAGAAACATCCGTCGCGATCTGGTCGGAGAACTTCTTGCGTTCACGCATGAGCTCAACAACCGAAAGGGTTGCTACAACACCACGAAGAGCACCTTCGAGCTGCTCGGTCGTGAACTGCTCGATGGCCTTGTCCTGTGAGGCGAAACGCTCGGCCGCGCGACGAACCAGCATCGGGTCTGAGCCAATCTTCACGATCGCGACAGCTTCAACCTGAAGGGTCACGTTGTCTGCCGACTGCGCCTCGGCAGTCATCGAGACCTGACGTGAACGAAGAGAGATTGTCTCGTGGCGCTGCGTGATCGGGTTGACCAGAGCCTTGCCATTGACGATGACAGTAACGGCCGAATCTTTGCCGGTGGCGTCTTTCTGCGAACGGCCAGAGACAACAAGAGCTTCGTCAGCCCGAGCCACCTTGAACCATGCCCGTGCGATCAGGAGGAGAACGAGCAGCAGTACGACAAGTACGACCACCGCGATTCCGATGAGGAGTACGAGTCCGCCAGTGGCGAAGATATCCATTTATGCACCTTTCAAAAAATGAGCGATCTACACCCATTGTCGCTGGTCGGTGAGAACTTCGGTGAAACGATTGCCGAAGAAACAGTGCAGATCAATTGCAGGTACTGCAATGAACGCGAAGGCTAGAGCGCGCGCATCCATTCCTCGATGCCGTCTGCGGTAATCGGGAGGGCTTCAGATAGCACCTCTGATCCGGTCGGCGTGACGAGAACGTTGTCTTCAATTCGCACGCCGAGGCCCCGCAGTTCGGGCGGCACCGTGTTGTCCCACGCGTGGAAGTACAGTCCCGGTTCGACCGCCATCACCATTCCCGGCTCCATTGGAGCCCCCTGATACGCGTCATAGCTCGACTTCGCGCAATCGTGAACGTCGAGACCGAGGTGGTGTCCGATGCCACAGACAATGTAGCGACGGTGATGCTGCCCCTGAGGGCTGAGAGCTTCGTCAACCGAAACCGGGAGCAGTCCCCAGTCGTGCAAACCTGTCGCGATCACTTCGAGAGCCGCCGAGTGAAAACCGCTGAACGGTTTGCCAGGCCCGACAGCGGCAAGACCTGCTCGGTGAGCTTTCTCCACGAGGTCGTGCGCTTGACGCTGGGCTGCCGAGAAGGTTCCGGATGCCGGGAGCGTTCGAGTGATGTCTGCGGTGTAGAGGGATCGAGCTTCAACCCCCATATCGAGCAGCACGGCGGCGCCGGGCAGCACTGGCCCATCACAACGCACCCAGTGGAGCACGGGAGCATTCGCTCCGCTTCCCACGATGGTGGTGTACCCGGTGCCGTTTCCGACAGTGCGAGCATGGCGGTCGAAGGTGCCTTGAAGCCAGCGCTCTCCGCCAAACTTGATCGCCTGCGGAATCTCTCGCGCAACTGCCGCGAAGCCGTCAATGGTCTTGTTTACCGCGCCGCGAATCTCGGCAATCTCCCACTCGTCTTTGATCATCCGCAACTCGGCGAGTACTCGGCCGAGGTCTTGCGAGACGGGGATCTCATGGAGCAGTGGATTCGCGCCGAGCAGCGAACCGCCGAGCGCGATGTCGGTCGCGCTAGACAGCGCCGCCCCAAGTTCAGAGAGGGGTCTCGTTTCAATTTCGAGAGCCGCGGTCCATTCGGGCATTCCGGGAGCGGAGCCGACCCAGAGTTCTCCGTGGGCGGCATCCGCAAAGAAGTCTGCTTCTCCGGGATATGCCGGTGCGGGAATGAAGAGGGTTGCGTCGTGGCCGCCACTGGTCGGGCTCATCACCAAGACGGCGTCTTCTGCCGAGCATCCGCTCAACCAAAAAAAGTTGCTGTCTGGACGAAACCCGTAGTAGTTGTCGTTGACGCGAACGGGGGCTTTGCCTCCAGCTAGCACGATGGTTCGGCCGGCAAAGGCTGGGCTCACGCGTGCGCGGTGGGCGGCAGTCGCCGCCGCAATTCCCGGGACCGTATCTGGGGTGCGGTCGGGAGTTGCCCACCCCGTCTCCATGTACTCGACGAAGCCGGTAGCTTCACGAAGCTGCGGAAGTCGCGGATCTCCAACAGTCGGTCGAGGCATTGAGGTGGCCGGGGCCGCCTCCTGATGCGAGAGTGAGCTTGAGGGCATAGGGCAGCCTTTCAACGACGAAGAGCATCGACCAAACCGGGGTTAGCGGCGACGATAATGATATGCCCCAACGTTACCGCGCCGCACGGAGTCGCAGTTTTACAGGCGTAGTCTGGCCCGTATGACCAAGATCCTTGTCGTGGAGGACGACACCGCCATGGGTGCTCTCGTTCAACAGGGCCTTGAGGATGACGGTTACGAAGTGACACTCGTCACTAACGGAGTCGACGCCCTCATTGCTACTGCGCAAGACACGTTTTCGGCCGCAGCCATCGACGTCATGTTGCCCGAAATGACCGGGTTCGAAATCTGCCGCCACCTGCGCAAGCAAGGCAATCCGCTGCCCGTTCTCCTTCTCACTGCCCGGGATGCTGTCGAAGACCGGGTGCTAGGCCTCGACTCTGGGGCGGATGACTACCTCACGAAACCGTTCGCTTTCGCCGAATTCTCTGCCCGCATCCGTGCTCTCGTTCGCCGGGATTCGGCGGCAAGCAAAGCGACGCTCCGAATCGGAAACCTCACGCTCGACGCCGCGACCGTGCGCGCGACAGTTTCCGGAACTGCGCTGCCGATGAGTTCGAAAGAGTTTGCCGTGCTCTGGATGTTCGCCTCGCATCACGACGAACCGCTCACACGGAACGCGATCTTGGAAGAGGTGTGGGGAACGACCGCCCACATAGATGCAAACGTCGTCGATCAGTATGTGAGCTATCTGCGCCGCAAACTTGAACCGACCGCGTCCGCACTCACCATCAGCACCGTGCGCGGTATCGGCTATTCGCTTTCGGCGGTGGAGTGATGTTTTCCTCTCTCTCCATCCGTGCCCGCATCACGTTGGGCAGCGTTGCCGCCGTCGCGGTGCTCTTGGTGCTCGCACTACTCGTCGTGCGCGGCTCGGTCGAGCAAATACTGACCGACGCTGATCGCAGTCTTGCCACCAGTGATCTCGTTCCGTTCGTCGCCGACATCACCGCAAATCCCGACGAGAATGTGGATGATCCGGGAACGGGCGTACTCATTTATGTCCGTGATCCCTCAGGTGACGTGCAGGTCAATACCCTGCCACGCGACGTGCAGAAAGCGGTCGATCGCCGCGAACCGGTCACGGAGACCTTCCTCTTTCGTGACGACGAAGAACGCTCCTTTGTCGTCGCTGGCGATAGTGTCACGACAGCCGCTGGCACGTGGACGGTGTGGTCGGCACGCAGCGCCGCCGCTAGCGAGCTCGCGCTCCACGGCCTCAGTCGCGTGCTCCTGATCGCCGGCATCGTTCTCTTTGCTGGCTTCGCTCTCGCCTCGTGGATTCTCTCGAGCGTCGCCCTCAGACCCGTGAATCTTATGCGTCGCAAAGCCGAAGAGTTCAGCGCTGACTCCGAAGCAACCCTCCCCGTCGGGCCTGCCCGAGATGAACTCTCTGCCCTCGCCGAAACCCTCAACGCGTTCCTTGCCAGCACCCGCGCCTCCACCGAACGCGAAAAGCAGATGGTGTCGGATGCGGCACATGAGTTGCGCACTCCACTGGCGGCACTCAAAACGCAGCTTGAGCTCGCGCACGCCGACTTTGGGAATGCGGCCGCCCTCGCCGTCCAGGTGTCGTCGGCTGAGGCATCCGTCGATCGGCTGACATCTCTGGCATCGAACCTGCTCGAGTTGAACCGGTTAGAAACCGACTCGAGTGATGCGCACACCCCCGCCCACGTTCTGGTAGACGAGTTCATGGGCAGCATTGACCGGGCCCGCCTAGTAGGCATGTCCAAGTCGGCGCGGGTGGAGTTTGCTGTCGCCGTTGGCGACGAGAGCACAAGCTACGCGGTGGGTGCTCAAGCATTTGGGCGACTCGTCGACAATCTGCTGTCGAATGCGCTGGCGGCGCTCGCGACGGGTGGCGAAGTTGTTGCCACGCTGCATCAGGATGCGACGCAACTGCTGTTGGATGTGCACGACACTGGCCCCGGGATGCCCGAAAACTTCATCCCGATCGCGTTCGATCGCTTCTCCCGTCCGGATAACTCCCGCACCGCAACAACCGGGGGCAGCGGTCTCGGGCTCGCTCTCGTGCACGCCATTGCGGTGGCGGCCCACGGTACGGCGGCGCTGGAGAACACTGAAACAGGGTTACGCGTGACTGTCACTCTGCCAAAGATGTGAGTTCGCTCATCCAATAGGGGCGTATTTCTTGGCGTACCCCTAGCTTTCAGCAGCACAGTAGTGACATGACCACCCCCACCCGCGCTCGACGCGACTCAGCCCAGCCGTTGGCTAACGCTGCTGCCGCCGACTACCGCCGCACGTTTGCACGCCGAGCTCGTCGTTCCGATCTGCTCGTGATGGCGCTGTGGGCTTCGGGTGCTGCCGCTGCCGCACTCTTTCTGGCATCGGGAGGCGTTGACCAATTCGGCTCACTCGCCGAAATCATCACCAGCGTGGGCATCATCGCTGGGCTCATCGGTACAGACTTCATTTTGGTGATGCTCGTGCTTGCGGCGCGGATCCCGCTCATCGATGCGACCATCGGGCACGACAGGGCGATCGCCGTCCATCGTTCGCTCGGCAAACCAGCGCTGTACCTGTTGCTCGGGCACGGTCTGCTGCTCCTCATCGGTTACGGACTGGCGTCGGGGATAAACCCCATCGCCGAAATCGGGCCCATGCTGGCTCTGCCAGACATGCCTCTCGCGTTTATCGGCCTTGGCCTACTTATCGCTGTCGTGGTGTCGTCACTCATCGCCGTCAGGCGCCGTTTCAGTTACGAGGGCTGGCTCCTCATCCACCTGCTCAGTTATGTTTCTGTCGCCTTCGCACTCCCCCACCAGCTCAGCGTTGGAGGCGTGCTCTCGGAGGGAACCGCACAACGCGTGTACTGGATTGCTCTCTATGTTGTCGCGATCGGCGCTATCGCAACGTTCCGCTTCATCGAGCCACTAGTTTCTAGCCTCAGACATCGGATGCGCGTGGCCGCCGTCACCGAGATTGCTCCCGGAGTCACCACGATCCAGCTTGAAGGCAATGCGCTGCGTGGGCTCGGAGCATCCGGTGGTCAATTTTTCATCTGGCGTTTCTGGACCGGTCGTACCTGGTGGCACTCACACCCCATTTCACTGTCAGCGATGCCGACGGACCGTTCAGCACGCATTACCGTGCGCAATCTTGGTGCCGGAAGCGCGCAGCTCAATGCTCTCCCTATCGGCACTCACGTCAGCATTGAGGGACCATACGGACTTTTCTCCGCGGCCGCACGAACCTCCCCCAAGCTCGCAATAATCGCTGCCGGTATTGGGGTGACACCGGTGCGCGCCCTTCTTGAGCAGGCCAGTTTCGCTCCGGGCGACGCCACAATCCTGTTGCGGGCAAGCACACCAGAAGAGACGTACCACTGGGATGAGATTCGAGCTATCGCTGCAGCAAAGGGCGCCGACTGCTACACGATGATCGGGCACCGCCCGCGCTACACATCAAGTTGGATGTCGGCGGCCGACGTCGACCGCGGCGTCACGCTCACCTCGACTTTTCCTGATCTGGCTGACTCCGATGTTTACCTCTGTGGACCGACACCGTGGCTCGACCTCGTCGAAGAAGATGTGCGAGCCGCCGGGCTCCGCCCCCACCAAATTCATGCAGAAAGGTTTGACTGGTGAGAACTCGAGCAATTCTGGGCAGCATCCTTGCCTCGGCAAGCGTGCTCATCGTCGGCTACCAAGCAGGCGTTAGCGTCACTACAAGCGACGGCACGTCCGTCTCGTTGCCGATCGATTCGGCAAGCAACAACGGCGCCGCGTCCTCAGGTTCCGGCAGCACCGGCAGCACCAGCACGACTGCGCCATCCACCGGCACAACAACGGACACCCCAGCGGCTTCGGGACCGGCCGACGGCTCCTACACCGGGTCGACTATCCGCACGCGCTTTGGAAATGTGCAGGTTTCGGTAACCATAGCCTCGGGCAGCATCAGCGATGTGACTGCCCTTCGGCTGACGGATGCGGATGGTCGTTCCGTTCAGATCAGCAACCGTGCGGCGCCGATCCTGCGCAATGAAGTGCTCTCTTCACAGTCCGCTCAGGTGTCGAACGTGAGCGGCGCCACCTACACGACCCAGGCCTATCTCGCGTCCGTGCAGTCCGCCCTCGACCAAGCAGGCGCCTGATGCGGCACGTGTTTGAGACGATGGGCACGGTTGCCTCCACCGAACTTCCGAGCGCCTGGGCCTCCGAGGTTGCCGAGCTAGAGCGCATCTTTCGCGCGATCGATGACCGTTTCAGCCTCTATCGCCCCGACTCTGAATTGAGCATGATCGCGGATGGTCGACTCGCTCTGCCTGCTGCCAGCAGCGTCCTCCTGGCCAGCTATGCCCGCGCGCTCGAGTGGCGCACGGCCACTGGAGGCAACTTCAGCCCGAACCGTCCCGACGGCACGATCGATCTCAATGGAATCGTCAAGGCCGAAGCAATTGAGCAAGCCGGTGCCTACCTGACGTCAGTCGGATGCCCGGAGTGGAGCATCAACGTCGGTGGCGACATCCTCGTCTCCGCCACCGGCGTAGCCACCGAGGTCCCTGCTCCGGCCGGGCAACTGCCACCGGGTGTTCTGCGTGCCGGGATCCGAGCTCCGGCCGCCGCTGCCGCACTCTCGCACTCGTCGCGTGCGGGTATTGCGGATCCCCACTCGCCGACGCAACTCCTCTGTTCGCTTGAGTTGAGGCATCCGCGGCGGGCAATTGCGACCTCGGGTAGCGCTCAGCGTGGTGACCACATTTGGCGTGGCGGCAGCGCTGAGCCAGCAGTATTCGTACAGGTGAGTGTCATCGCCAATGACATCGTGACGGCAGACGTTCTGGCGACAACGATTGTGGCCGGCGGAGAAGATGCGCTCGATGACGTAACTGACCGCTGGGATGTGGATGTCATCACGGTTGATACTCAGGGCGGGTTGCGAAGCACGCCGGGCGTGTTGCGTTCTCTGGTTACAGCACCTTAATGCTCGTTGCAGATGCCGCGGAAACTTCTCCGACGACTTCCGTAGACGCGCAACCCTCGTGTTCCTCGGAGTCCGACAGCTTCTGACTTAGAGGGGCTCCACGCCGCCCATGGAGCTGGCACCCTTGTGCTGGTCAGCGCGTCCAAACGTCGTCTCGAGCACGTGCTGCATCTTGCGGGTGGCGCCGTTGAGTGCGGAGTCGACTGTTGAGGCGTTGTCGCTCGCGAGCTCGGGCGTACGGTTTTCGGGGCGGGCCTCAAGCTGGCACCGGATGTCGTCGCCTGTGCTGCGACCGGCACTTTCGTCACTCAGATGAACTTCCAGCCGCGTGAGATGAGCGCTGAAGTGTGCGAGCTTGGATTCGAGCTCTGACGTGATTGATGCAATGGTGTCTTCGCTGAGGGTGATGTTGTTATCGGTGTTGACGATGACCTGCATGGTCGCCTCCTGGCAGTTGTCGGATGCTGCAGGCGTGCTCTGAGGCGAGAAAGTTCGCGGGAGGGCCGCTAGTGCATCCACGCCTCACGGTACGCCGCGAAGCTGTATGCCGTGCGGGTACTGGTTCGGCGCAGTAATCGGCCGCGCCTGACTTACTCGCGTTGAGTGACCGGTGATCAGGGCGCGGTTCCGTGGCCGAACACAGCTGTGGTGAGGTACGAAACGGCAGCTCCATTCTGATCGGCAAGCCACAATGCGAGGTCAGATAGAAACTTGTCTCGTACATCCGGCGCTAGCGCAGCAAGCTCGGCGGCGAATGGTGTCCCGCTGATCCCACGGGCTTCAGCAGCGGGACTCGGCCAGCGGACCGTCAGCTGCTCCTCACCCGCACTAACGTCGATGAAGCCTCCGCCACTAAGCGCTGACGCCACGGAGTCGCGGGTCATCGAGAGGGCTCCACTCGCCATCGTTCGCGCGAAGGGCGAATCTGGCATGCGTTCTCTCATGAACTCTGCGTACCTGTCGAACGGGTAGAGCGGAGCTTCGAGCGCCCAGACTGCGACGGCGACGACTCCCCCTGGTCGCAATACGCGGAGCATCTCCTGCGCGACGGCCACTCGGTCGGGCATGAAGGGCAGACCTTGATGGCAGAACACCACATCTACGGATGCGTCGGGCAGTTCGATTGCTGTCGCCGAACACGTGAGGGTCTCGATTGCAGCGGGTGATGCGCTCGATTCCAGCTGGGTCAGTTCGGCCAGCATCGGGCTGCTGATGTCGGAGGCGATGACTCTCCCCGTTTTCCCGACGACGGATGCCGCGGCATGGGCTACAGCACCGGTGCCGGCGGCAACATCGAGTACTGTCTGTCCCGGCTCAAGCCTGACTGAGTTCACGAGTCGCTGGGCCCAAGGATCGAAAAGGTAGGGCTGAAGGTAGCGGCGATAGTTTTCGGCAACCGCTTCTTGAGCGAATGACCCTTGATCTGTGACACCCACGATGCGCCTCCGGTCTGAAGAATGTTGACGCTGAGGTTCGTCGTGAACCACACGATGAATGTAGTCCTGAGTTGCGCGTGCAGAAAGCATCATCGCCAAACTCACGGTTTGTTCTGTAGCGGTGTTGTTGGGTGGTTAACGCAAAATAGCCACACCCCGAAGGGTGTGGCTATTTTACAATTGAAGTCCGGCGGTGTCCTACTCTCCCACAAGGTCCCCCTTGCAGTACCATCGGCGCAGAGAGTCTTAGCTTCCGGGTTCGGAATGTAACCGGGCGTTTCCCTCTCGCTATGGCCGCCGAAACACTATTGATTTATGTATCAGTCTGGGCCAGTTCACATCACAGAGCTTCCACCTAGGGTGGGGCTCAGCAGTGTGTGCTGGGCGCAGTTCCCGACCGTAAATCGGGAACCACAAAGTGGACGCGAGAATTCTTCTCAGTCACCATTCGACAGTCAAAGACTGCCGAGTGAGGTGGGGTGTTATCAATTTATCGACTTATTAGTACTGGTCAGCTCCACAGGTCGTTAGTCCCTGCTTCCACATCCAGCCTATCAACGCAGTAGTCTAGCTGCGAGTCTCTCGGCCTAAGCCATGGAAATCTCATCTTGAAGCTGGCTTCCCGCTTAGATGCTTTCAGCGGTTATCCATTCCGAACGTAGCTAATCAGCGGTGCTCCTGGCGGAACAACTGACACACCAGAGGTTCGTCCATCCCGGTCCTCTCGTACTAGGGATAGATCTTCTCAAATTTCCTGCGCGCGCAGAGGATAGGGACCGAACTGTCTCACGACGTTCTAAACCCAGCTCGCGTACCGCTTTAATGGGCGAACAGCCCAACCCTTGGGACCTACTCCAGCCCCAGGATGCGACGAGCCGACATCGAGGTGCCAAACCATGCCGTCGATATGGACTCTTGGGCAAGATCAGCCTGTTATCCCCGAGGTACCTTTTATCCGTTGAGCGACAGCGCTTCCACAAGCCACTGCCGGATCACTAGTCCCGACTTTCGTCCCTGCTCGACTTGTCAGTCTCACAGTCAAGCTCCCTTGTGCACTTACACTCGACACCTGATTACCAACCAGGTTGAGGGAACCTTTGGGCGCCTCCGTTACTTTTTGGGAGGCAACCGCCCCAGTTAAACTACCCACCATGCACTGTCCCTGAACCGGATCACGGTTCGAAGTTAGATATCCAATATGACCAGAGTGGTATTTCAACAATGACTCCACCTGAACTAGCGTCCAAGCTTCACAGTCTCCCACCTATCCTACACAGGCCACACCGAACACCAATACAAAGCTATAGTAAAGGTCACGGGGTCTTTCCGTCCTTCTGCGCGTAACGAGCATCTTTACTCGTAGTGCAATTTCGCCGAGTTCGCGGTTGAGACAGCTGGGAAGTCGTTACGCCATTCGTGCAGGTCGGAACTTACCCGACAAGGAATTTCGCTACCTTAGGATGGTTATAGTTACCACCGCCGTTTACTGGGGCTTAAATTCACAGCTTCGCCTTACGACTAACCGTTCCTCTTAACCTTCCAGCACCGGGCAGGCGTCAGTCCGTATACATCGTCTTGCGACTTAGCACGGACCTGTGTTTTTAGTAAACAGTCGCTTCCCACTGGTCTCTGCGGCCCTGCAGCGCTCCCGGAGTAAATCCGTTCACGCCTTAGGCCCCCCTTATCCCGAAGTTACGGGGGCATTTTGCCGAGTTCCTTAACCACGATTCTCTCGATCTCCTTAGTATTCTCTACCTGATCACCTGAGTCGGTTTGGGGTACGGGTAACTTGAACCTCGCGTCGATGCTTTTCTTGGCAGCATAGGATCACTGATTTCGTCTTGACGACTACCCATCGGGTCTCAGGCTTAATGAACGACGGATTTGCCTATCGTTCGCCCTACATCCTTAGACCGGGACAACCATCGCCCGGCTCAGCTACCTTCCTGCGTCACACCTGTTAATACGCTAACCGCACCAGAATAGGGTCGTACGCTAGGCCCCACGCCTCACCCCGAAGGGATTGGTCTAGGGGATTCAGATACTTAGCATTACTGGATTAGTTGGGACGGTTCTTCGTCAGTACGGGAATATCAACCCGTTGTCCATCGACTACGCCTGTCGGCCTCGCCTTAGGTCCCGACTTACCCAGGGCGGATTAGCCTGGCCCTGGAACCCTTGATCATTCGGAGGACGGGTTTCTCGCCCGTCTTTCGCTACTCATGCCTGCATTCTCACTCGTGTAGGCTCCACGGCTGGTTTACACCGCCGCTTCACTGCCCACACGACGCTCTCCTACCACTCCGTACGGCTGAACCACGAAGGCTTACCTATAATACGAAATCTACAACTTCGGTGGTGTGCTTGAGCCCCGTTACATTGTCGGCGCGGAATCACTTGACCAGTGAGCTATTACGCACTCTTTCAAGGGTGGCTGCTTCTAAGCCAACCTCCTGGTTGTCTGTGCAACTCCACATCCTTTCCCACTTAGCACACGCTTGGGGACCTTAGTTGGTAGTCTGGGCTGTTACCCTCTCGACGATGAAGCTTATCCCCCACCGTCTCACTGCTGCGCTCTCACTTACCGGCATTCGGAGTTTGGCTAACGTCAGTAACCTTTTAGGGCCCATCAGCTATCCAGTAGCTCTACCTCCGGCAAGAAACACGCAACGCTGCACCTAAATGCATTTCGGAGAGAACCAGCTATCACGAAGTTTGATTGGCCTTTCACCCCTATCCACAGCTCATCCCCTCCATTTTCAACTGAAGTGGGTTCGGTCCTCCACGTGCTCTTACACACGCTTCAACCTGGCCATGGATAGATCACTTCGCTTCGGGTCTAGAACCAGCGACTATTTCGCCCTATTAAGACTCGCTTTCGCTACGGCTGCCCCACACGGGTTAACCTCGCCACTGATCACTAACTCGCAGGCTCATTCTTCAAAAGGCACGCTGTCACAGCTACTAAGGCTGCTCCAACGGTTTGTAAGCAAACGGTTTCAGGTACTATTTCACTCCCCTCCCGGGGTACTTTTCACCTTTCCCTCACGGTACTTGTCCGCTATCGGTCATCTGGAAGTATTTAGGCTTATCAGGTGGTCCTGACAGATTCACACGGGATTTCTCGGGCCCCGTGCTACTTGGGATACTCTTCGAACCATTGACACATTTCGACTAAGGGGCTGGCACCCTCTATGGCGTGGCTTTCAATCCACTTCGTCTATATATCGTTGTAATTCTTGCTGTACGGCAGTAACAGCTGAAAAGTCCCACTACCCCGACCATGCAACGCCTGCCGGCTATCACACATGATCGGTTTGGCCTCTTCCGGTTTCGCTCGCCACTACTAACGGAATCACGGTTGTTTTCTCTTCCTGTGGGTACTGAGATGTTTCACTTCCCCACGTTCCCTCTACCCGCCCTATATATTCAGGCGGGAGTCACTGAGTCGTCTTGCAACGCCCAGCGGGGTTTCCCCATTCGGAAATCCTCGGATCACAGCTCTATTATCAGCTCCCCGAGGCTTATCGCAGATTTATACGTCCTTCTTCGGCTCCAGATGCCAAGGCATCCACCGTTTGCTCTTAGAAAATTGATATCACATGAGTATAAGAATCGATCGCGGCACCTAAATGCCGAGATTGACCAATGAACTGCCACACCCAAAGGCATGACAGCAATTGTTATTTCTTGTGATCCGACCTTTCGGTCGAATCTAAGATGCTCGCGTCCACTGTGTAGTTCTCAAAATACGGGCGGTATCCTCCCTCATCCCCCAACCTGCAGGAAACAAGACCAGGATCCATCAGACCCAAAGACACCTTTCGATGTCCCAGGTCCTAAGGTACGAACACGAACCTTTCAGTCCGAGCCCGGTCCCTCAGGACCCAACAACGTGCAAAGACCAGCACCCCCATAAACCCTCGTTCCTACCAACCGAAGTCAGCGTACTGAAGAGAAAATAGTTCCTCTGGCCACAATGTCAATGTTCCACCCATGAGCGCCGTCTACCCCGAACAGGGCAGTACGACTTGGCAACATAATGCGTTTCCCACTAACCCTGTGTATACCGCAGGGACGAAAAAACGCGTTGCACATGCTCCTTAGAAAGGAGGTGATCCAGCCGCACCTTCCGGTACGGCTACCTTGTTACGACTTAGTCCTAATTACCAATCCCACCTTCGACAGCTCCTCCCCTTGCGGGTTAGGCCACTGGCTTCGGGTGTTACCGACTTTCATGACTTGACGGGCGGTGTGTACAAGGCCCGGGAACGTATTCACCGCAGCGTTGCTGATCTGCGATTACTAGCGACTCCGACTTCATGAGGTCGAGTTGCAGACCTCAATCCGAACTGAGACCGACTTTTTGGGATTCGCTCCACCTTGCGGTATTGCAGCCCTTTGTATCGGCCATTGTAGCATGCGTGAAGCCCAAGACATAAGGGGCATGATGATTTGACGTCATCCCCACCTTCCTCCGAGTTGACCCCGGCAGTCTCCTTTGAGTTCCCACCATTACGTGCTGGCAACAAAGAACGAGGGTTGCGCTCGTTGCGGGACTTAACCCAACATCTCACGACACGAGCTGACGACAACCATGCACCACCTGTTTACGAGTGTCCAAAGAGTGAACTATTTCTAGCCCGTTCTCGTATATGTCAAGTCTTGGTAAGGTTCTTCGCGTTGCATCGAATTAATCCGCATGCTCCGCCGCTTGTGCGGGCCCCCGTCAATTCCTTTGAGTTTTAGCCTTGCGGCCGTACTCCCCAGGCGGGGAACTTAATGCGTTAGCTGCGACACAGAAACCGTGGAATGGTCCCTACATCTAGTTCCCAACGTTTACGGCATGGACTACCAGGGTATCTAATCCTGTTCGCTCCCCATGCTTTCGCTCCTCAGCGTCAGTAACGGCCCAGAGATCTGCCTTCGCCATTGGTGTTCCTCCTGATATCTGCGCATTCCACCGCTACACCAGGAATTCCAATCTCCCCTACCGCACTCTAGTCTGCCCGTACCCACTGCAGGCTGGGGGTTGAGCCCCCAGTTTTCACAGCAGACGCGACAAACCGCCTACGAGCTCTTTACGCCCAATAATTCCGGATAACGCTTGCACCCTACGTATTACCGCGGCTGCTGGCACGTAGTTAGCCGGTGCTTTTTCTGCAGGTACCGTCAGACCGAAGCCCTTCTTCCCTACTAAAAGAGGTTTACAACCCGAAGGCCGTCGTCCCTCACGCGGCGTTGCTGCATCAGGCTTGCGCCCATTGTGCAATATTCCCCACTGCTGCCTCCCGTAGGAGTCTGGACCGTGTCTCAGTTCCAGTGTGGCCGGTCACCCTCTCAGGCCGGCTACCCGTCGTAGGCTTGGTGAGCCATTACCTCACCAACTACCTGATAGGCCGCGAGTCCATCCTTGACCGAAATTCTTTCCAGCTCCTAGCCATGCGGCTGAAGCTCGTATCCGGTATTAGACGTCGTTTCCAACGCTTATTCCAGAGTCAAGGGCAGGTTACTCACGTGTTACTCACCCGTTCGCCACTAATCCACAGAGCAAGCTCTGCTTCATCGTTCGACTTGCATGTGTTAAGCACGCCGCCAGCGTTCATCCTGAGCCAGGATCAAACTCTCCATAAATGTTTTTTAGCAACCACAAGCAAGCTTGCAGAAGCACATTGTGTGCAAGGACTAACCGGAATAGGTCAGAACCTTGCAAGTTTGAAACTGACAGAACAAATCAATACTGACTTGCTTTGTTGTTTATATCTTTTCCAAAGGAATCCGCTGCACCAGCAATCACGACCCGAAATGGGACGATTTCACTAAGCACAGTCGGGTTTTTGGCATTTGACATTGTGCACGCTGTTGAGTTCTCAAGGATCGGACGCTCCTGACCTCCACCGCACAACGGCTTCACCCCAGGGCTTTCAAACCTGTGTTGGCAACCCCCACATACATGCGGAAGGCAACCTGTCTAACTTACCAGCTTCACCGCGCTTGTCAAACCAACCATCCGGCACCAGAACGGCACCCAACAACTGACCAACACGCGAATAAAGCGGGTTCTCATCCTAAGATCTGACACCGAAACCCACAAGAGGTAAAACGATGTTTGACTCGACCACAACTCGAAAGTTGAGGAGGATGGTGGCCCCCACTTGAGGCCGGAAACCTAGCAGCAGAACTGCCCGGGACTTCCGCACCTTTGGGGTGACAAGAGGAAACATTACGTGCATTCTGGCCCCCTCACCAACACCAACCACATCCCGGGCGTGTCGCACTGAGGAACACCAAGAAGAGCCTCCGATGAAGAGGGGAAAGGGCGCGGAACTCGCGTAAGCGGGTCCGCTCCCGCTTCACTAGATCGGTCGCTATGGGCGCGGTGCTCCGCCACGCATTTCACCAGGGCCACTCATGCTGCAAGCGGCGGCAACTCCGGCCGTTGCGGTGCCCGCTGATTGACTACCCACGGTGACCGTGTACGTGGAGCCCTCAGTGGCATCCGCCGAGGAAAGAACCCCCGACTGGAAAGTCTTGACCGAAGTGAACTCGGCGACCACCGTTCCACTCTCGTCGAGCGCACCCTCGTGGTCTTCAGGCAAACCGCACACCGTGCTGGTTCCGCCAGTGATCACGGTCGAACCGTTGGAGTCCATCCGTCACCCTCTGAGCTGACAGTGAGCTCGCCAGCGAAATACCCGCGGGTGCGGTGCGAGATAATTGATGCATGACAGCCGTTAGAGCTTCCTCCGCCCCGGTCGGCAACCTGAGCGGGTGGGTTCGCGCGCCCTTCACCGCCGCCAGCATGACCTATGACTGCTTCGAAAAGGGTTCGGGGCCAGGGGTGGTGCTCATCCCAGAGATCCCCGGGATCACACCGGAAGTGCTTGGCCTGGCCGAACACCTCGTCGCTGCCGGCTTCGCCGTGGTCGTTCCCTCGCCATTCGGCCAGCCCGGCAAGGCGAAGTCCTTGGGTTACATGACGCGGATCGTGCTGCGGCTGTGCGTGGCGGCAGAGTTCCGCGCCTTTGCGACGAATTCCTCTCGCCCCATCACCGACTACTTCCGGGCGGTCGCATCCGACCTAGCTGCCCGCACTCCCGGGCGAGGCGTTGGTGTCATCGGGCAGTGCTTTACCGGCGGCTTCGCGTTGGCCGCCGCTATCGACGACTCTGTGGCGGCATCCGTTCTCAGTCAGCCCGCAGTCCCTTTTCCCGTGGGCCGCGCTCGTCAGCTCGACGCCGGAGTCTCGCCCGATGAGTTCGATCGCATCGCTGCCCGAGCGGATGCCGGCGAAGTCTGCGCCCTCGGGCTACGTTTCAGCGAAGACAGCGCCGCCCCGCGCGCCCGCTTCGACACCATCAAAGCCCGTCTCGGCGATGCCTTCGAAATCATCCAGTTGGATTCATCGCCCGGAAACCCTGACCGCTACGCCGCTACGGCGCACTCAGTGCTGACAGGCGAAGTTCGGGAGAATCCGGCCAACTCCGCTGCGGGTGCCCGCGACCGGGTGGTTGCGTTCTTGCGCGAACGAATCGGCTGAGCGGTGTCTGCTGATCCGATCTAGCCGAGGCTCGATCCCAGAGCGCCAACGATGTAGGGGACGAGCCAGATTCCCCACACGATGACAGAGAACCGGTGAAAGCTGGTCTTCTCGGCTTCACGGTTGCGCACCAACACGACGATCGCCCAGGCGAGGTGCACGGCCATGAGAACGATCGCGATCACTCCTGTGACGCCCATCAACTGGTTCAACACGCTCTGCTCGATCCCGGCCGCACGATTCTCGGTCGCGATCAGGTTCATCAGGAACGTGCCCGTGGCATCCGCCGCCAATCCCAGCCCGAAGAGCACGACGTGCCACGGCTTGAGCACCTTCTGCACCCGCTCGCTCCACACCCCGAAGGTGTAAAACACGAGGGCCAAGGTGATGAGGATGATCGCAGGCAGCAGCATCCCTCTATCTTGGGCTGTTTACGATTCGAGAGCGAAAGTGGTTCGGGTCATTCAATTGTTCGCCACAACCCGCTCGATCTCGTCGAAGTGCTCGACGACCGGGAATGGTTCGTAGAACTCGTGCAGCAACGCTCGCCATTCTTGATATGCGGGTGAACCTCGAAAACCAATCTCGTGGTCATCGACGGTGTCCCACCGCACCAGCAATAGATAAGTTTCCGGATGCTCTACCCCGCGTGAGAGCGTCAGCCCACGAAACCCCGGCATCGACGCAATGATGCTCTTCGCCTCGGCAAATGATGCCTCGAACTCGGCCTCACGGCCCGGCTCCACCGGCAGCAGGGCATGCTCAATCACTCGGCCCTGCTCAGTGAAATTCATGGCGTTACTCTATCGACCGCATGAATGCGCGCGGCGCAATTGCGACTGGGCCCTGACTAGGAACCAACTGTCGGCGTTCCCCTAAACGCGTTAGCGCTTGTGTCTAAAACAACGTCGGCGTCGCTCCCTGAATCGAGGATCGTATTTCGGGTCGATGCAGAGTCCACTTTGACGGTCGTCACAGCGAGAGCGTCCATAGCCTCGGTCGACAGCAACGCATCTACCTGGGCGGCAAAAGCAGAGCCACTTGACGTGGCATGAATGTCCATCGCTACGACGTGGTTGGTGGAGATGAAGTTAGCTTCACCCTCCCTCAGCCGGATTATGACAGGCCTCGCACCGGCCGGACGGATTCGATGGGAGTCGATGACCTCGGAGAAGTGGTTGCCGATGACCGAGTTGTTGCTTCCACAAATAGAGAGAAGTCCGTGAAGATCATCCAGTCCATTGTCGATTCCGAAGAAAGGCGTCCACGGTTCAAGGTCTCGCAAGAAATGATTGGAGGCGATGAGGTTTTCCGAGCTGCCCCCTTCAAGAACCACCATTCCCGGATAAAAAGAATGCAACCGGTTATTAGTAATGCTTGACCGCGTGACTCCACTGAAATGCACGCTGCTTGCACCGCGAGGAAAGACGTTGTTTGCGGTGACTAACAACCCACCGTGGTTTTCGACGTAAATTGAGTGGCCCGCGAAGCCTGCTCCCACCAGATTGTCCGTGATCTTTGATGCCTGCCCCCACCCACGCAGCTCGATGCAGCTTCCACATTCCGCGATGAAGTTGTCGTGAATCGACAGCGCATCCGCGTTAAAGATGGTGAGCGCATGCTCGAGATAGATGAAACCCATGCCGTTGATCCGAAATGAGTCGTTCGCATTCGCGACATAAATGCCCGTCTTGCCGTTGACGTATGTGTTCTCCGAATGCAAGTCCGAGCCATCGGGGCTGAAGTGCAAACCGTCGATGCAAAAGTTCGAAAACTCAACCGAACTGATCCGTGGGCTGCCGCTCCGCTCAACATAAAAAGCTGCGCCCGCTGCCTCGTCGTTATCGTCGTTCAGCTGAATGTCCACCAGAATGCGACTGCCTCCTGGCCACAGTTCGTGTAGGTCAGGCCATTCGTGTTCCGGGACGTTGAAACGGATGCTCGACGAGGTGAAGCCGTGTCCCGAGCCCTCGATCCTGAGGAAGCTAATATCGATCAGCACTTGGGTGCGAAGGCGATAGTCCCCCGGCGGAACATAGATCACGGCACCCGGCTTACCGCCCTGGTTCTCGTCAGTGGCCGACTGTCGGCTCTTGATGTCCGCAATGATGCTGTTGAACACCTCACCGATGTCCTCTGCCGGATTACCTACGGGCCACGCCGTCACGTCGTAGTAGTTAGCGCTCGACATGGCTCATCGCATCGATCGCTAGCTTGCCATTGATCCAGCGGACCGGCTGCGGGTCGGTGATCTCTCCAACCCAACCGCCATTCCCGTCGTCATTCCGGAACGCAAGGAATTGCCACTGTCCAGCGCGATCCTGGACCAGTCGACCAACGTAGAGTCGTTCGTCGGTAAGTCGATATGCGTCCGCCATGGGGAATGGCCCTTCCAGGGAGTCCGCGGGGAAAGCCCAAATGCCCCCGATTCGATCGTTCGTGTGACGTTCATTCGCCAGCTCGGATCCGAGGCACGAGAACAACCCAACAGGCCTCCCGTCGACAACGACAGTCTGAATCACTTCGATCTGTCCGAAACCAGCGCCGGGCTCCGACAACGGCGGCTGAACCGTCCAGTTGAGGAGATCAGGCGACGTTGCGTGTCCGACGATTCCCCGGTTGTCAGCATCGCCATGGTTGGCTCGCGCGGTGACCAGCATGTGCCAGTTGTGCTCACCCCGGAAAACCCACGGGTCGCGCCACGCTTGGTCGGGCCACTGTCGTGTTTCGGCAGTCTCGTACCAACGTGCATCCGGCTCAAGAATTTGTCTGTCTGGTTCTCGGCGCCACGTGAAGAGATCGTCGGAAACAACGGAGCTGATTCGCTGGTTGACGCCGCCTTCGGCACGGCTGACCGCGGTATAGAACATCCGCCAGAGGCCGGTTTCGTCCTGCACTACAGACCCTGTCCACGTTGCAAGATCGTCGAAGGCCGGAGCGTCATCGGGAATTATGGCGTCAGCGTGTTCGGTCCATGTCACGAGATCCGTGGATGTCGCATGCCCGACGGTGGCACGCCAGTGCCTGCGGTCGGGATCGATGAGAGCTCGAGACGCCTTCAAAAAGAAGAGGTGGTAGCGTTCACCGTCGTCGGCGATCCAGAAGTCCCATACCCAAGATGCTGCCAGTCGTAGCATTCTATGTAACCTTTCAGTTCTCTCGTGGTTTCGCGACTGAACCGCGAACGACTAGTGGACAGTCGAGGCGAGTGGGCCCGTCGGTGGGGGTTGTGAATTCGGCTTCACCATGAAGAAGATTAACGAGCGTCTCAACAGCCCACGCACCCATTTCGTAGTGAGGGAGCGCGACGGTCGTCAGTCCAGGAAAGAGGTTCGCCGCGATCAGCTCCTGGTTATCAAAGCCCACGATTGAGAGGTCACCCGGAATGTTGAGACCCAGTTCAGTCGCGGCGCGGTATGCGCCCATTGCCATCCGGTCGTTGTAACAGAACAGAGCGGATGGACGGTCGTCTCTAGCGAGGATTTCTCGAGCAATTTCGTATCCGGGAAGCGTCTCGGACGGTGCACTGAGGATCAACTTCTCGTCGATCGGAATGCCGTTCTGCTCCAACACTTGCTTGTAGCCGACGAGGCGTTCGCGGGTAGCGGGGACGTCGTCGTCATTGTTGAGAAAGCCGATACGTCTGTGCCCGGCATCGACGAGGTGCGTGACCGCGGCAATCGCGCCACCGATTTCGTCTGGTACAACGGCAGGCACGATACCTGCCCTGTCAGTCGAGTCAATGAGCACCGCGGGCAAGCCAAGGAGGTTGGGCGGGAGCGAGACTTCGCGGTGGTACATCGTTGCGTACAGCACCGCCTCCACTTGTCGATCGAGCAAAGCCTGAACGTCATCCCGGTGCGAGTCGCCCGCTTCGCGCTCCGTATTGATGATGACCAACGTCAGGTCATGTTCGCGTGCCGCGTTCTGGGCGCCGAGAATGATCCTGCCCGCGTGCGGGGTTGTTGCGATCTCTTCACTGAGCAGGCCGATGAGCCCTGATTTGTTGGTGCGTAGCGCTTGAGCCATGCGATTGGGGCCGTAACCTAAGGCTTTCGCCGCGTCACGCACGCGAGCGCGAGTCTCCTCTGCGACACGCATTTGCGGTGTGTTGTTCAGGACGTGAGAGACCGTCGTGACCGAGACACCGGCCTTTTCGGCGACATCCCGGATGCCAATATTTCTCCCTGACACGGTTCCTCTTCCTTTAGATTCGCTCGTCATCCTTTCACGGCCCCTAGCGTGAGCCCCGCGACAATGTGGCGCTGCAAAAAGAGGGTAAGCAGGATGACAGGGATCGAATAAATCGCGGCAAGCGCCGTCATCCCTCCCCAGTCCAGACCAAACTGCGTTTGGAAATTGGCGATCACGATTGGCGTCGTCTGCGCCCGAACAGAGGTGAGGAGCAGCGAGAAAAGGAACTCGTTCCAGGACGCGAGGAATGCGAAGATCGCCGTGACGGCGAGGCCGCCCGAGACCACGGGGATGACAACCCGCCATAACGCTCCGATTCGAGAAGCGCCGTCGACGCGCGCCGCTTCTTCGAGCTCATCAGGAACCGCTTCGAAGAAGCTCGCCATCAGCCAGATAGAGAGGGGAAGCGACAGGGTGGTGTGCGCGATGGCAAGCCCAAGGGACGTGTCACTTATTCCGAGAACCCGCATCGTCTCTATAAGAGGGGCTCCCACCGCGATGGTCGGCACCATGCGGGTGACAAGCGCCGCCATGACGAACACTTGACCACTAGGTGTGCGATACCGAGTGATCGCGTAGGCCGCGGGTACTGCAAGTACGAGAGAAAGTGCTGTGCTCAGCACGGCAGTCACAGTGCTGTTTATCAGCGCCGCAACGACCCCATCTTTACTGAGCGCCGTTACGTAGTTTTCCAATGTCCATATCGAAGGCAACACAGAGGGTGGCACAGCTATCGCGTCGAGTGGAGCCTTGAAGGACGTGAACAAAAGGTATAAGAACGGGAACCCATAGATCACAAGCACAACGCCGAGAAGAGTCCACAGGATCAGCCGCGACGAACGCCGGTTAGTTTCAATGCCAATCATTTGTCACTCCCTGGGCGCCAGATTGCGTAAATCGCTGCGGTGGCAATCACGAGCATTGCGACGAGATAGATACTTCCCATTGCGCTCGCGAGTCCCGGGTCGCCATAGCGTGTCATGGTCCGATAGACCAGAAGGCTCAACGTTGTTGTGCTCTCCTGAGGGCCACCGTTGGTTTGGATGAGGATGATGTCGAATGCACGTGCCGCATCAATTCCTCGAACAATAAGCGCTACGGCGATCACCGGTCGCAGTAGAGGAATGATGATGCGGAAAAGCATGGTGGAGAAGCGAGCACCATCCAATTTCGCCGCTTCGATTACATCTCCCGGGATGTTCTGAAGGCCAGCAAACAGCACAAGAGTAATGAAGGACGTAGTAAGCCAGACGTCGGGGAGCGCGACCGAGAACAATGCGATGTTCGGATCGCTGAGCCATCCGATCTGACTATTGGTTTGCAGGATTCCTGCTTGGCGAAGAAGTTCGTTGATGATGCCGAAATTGTCGATGAGAAGGAAGCGCCACAACAGCCCGGCGACGACGGGCGCAATCATGAGCGGATACATGAATATGGTGCGGAAAACAGCGGAGCGGCTTCCGAGTGAGGCAAATATGAGCGCCACCGCCAACCCAATTGCGAACTCAAGGGCGACGACCACGACGGTGTAGATAACTGTGCGGAAGGCCGCTCCCTGAAAAGCCGTCGACGCGAACGCGGTCGCGAAATTGTCGAATCCCACAAAAACTCGGGGGCCCCCGGCGATGGGCGAAATCTCGTAAAAGCTGTTCGATACAAATCGGATGAGAGGCCACAGTACGAATGCTGCGAGAAAGGCGGCGGCCGGTGCCATCAGCAGTAAAGCGAACCGTCTGTCGGTGAGGCGCATGAATGCGAGTCCTTTGAGCGAGTCGAATAGTGGGGCAGCCCGCAGATGCACGAGCTGCCCCTAGGTTGCAAAACTAGTTACTTGATGATCGCTTCAATTTGCGCCTTAGCTTCTTTCAGAAGCGCGGCGTTGTCAGCACCGGGTTCAACAGCCTTCTGGATCATCGGGGTGAGTACCGTGTTGACAATCTCTTGCCATTTCGGTGTTGCTGGCCGCGCGAACGTCGCGGGCGAGTTGAGCGTGGCGAGGATTGCTGGGTAGTTCTCCCTGCCCTCAACGTCGGCCTGAGATTCGAATGCAGAGATACGCGAGACGAGACCCAGCGAGGTGTCTACCGACAATTCGTTGTTCTCATACGCGAATGCGATGAAGTCTTTCGCTTGCTGCTGCTTAGTGGTTGCGGTCGGCACGGAGAGGTACCACGCGCCAGGTACGCCTGCAACGCCGCCCGGTCCCGCGATCATTGGCGCGGCACCAATGTTTCCCTTCACTGCAGCGTCGTCAGGGGTCTGCGTGTATGCGTGACCCCAGAACCGCATCATCGCCAAGTTGCCTTGGTAGAAGAGGTTCTGCGATCCTGCCCAATCGAGCTGCGAAGCGCCAGCCGGAGCGTAAGGAAGCAGGCTCGTGTAGAAATTCAGCGCTTCGAGATGCTCGGCACTGTCAATTGTCACTTCGCCGTTCGAGGGGTCAAGCACCATCTGGCTCTCGCCAGCCTGAGAAACAGTCGCTAGCCACTCAGTCTCAACAGCACCCTTTACGTCGGTACCGTACAGGTCAATCTGTCCGTCGCCGTCTGTGTCGCGAGTGAAGAACTTTGCGACATCGGTGTACTGCTCCCACGTAGTCGGTGCGGTAAGCGCGTAGCCGAATTCTGCCTCGAAGTCCGTCTTGTTCTTCGCATCGTTGAAAAGATCAGTGCGGTAGTAGAGAATCTCGGAATTGGTGAAGATCGGCATTCCGACGTAGTTACCTCCCACCTGCGCCTCTGAGACGAGGCCAGGGAAAAGGTCTGACTTCACATCGTCAGTGAATAGGTCGTTAAGAGGCGCGACACCGTCAGCGAATGCGCTGAGCCAGATTGCATCGAGTGCTGCGATGTCGAACGAAACGCTGCCGGAGCCTAGTTCGGTCTGGATGCGGTCATAGAGTCCGTCGTATGGCAGTTCGACGAGCTTGATGGTCGTTCCGGTCTCTTCTTTGTACAAGTCAGCGATCGGCTGAAGTTCTGCGAGCCCACCGCCTTCGACGAGAACTGTTAGTTCGTCGGACGAACTTCCGCTCGTTCCGCCGCCGACCCCACACCCGGAGAGTGCGAGCGCCGTCACTGAGAGGACAGCCGTTCCGAGTAATGCGGCACGGGTGCCGCGCATGTTGCGAAGCTTCATCACTTCGACTCCATTCTTTGGTAGCAGCATTGCTACGCGCTGTGATTGAGATCATCATATCGATGATAAAACGTTTTGGCAAAACGTCTTGGCACCATTCTGGGCGAAGTGCATTCCTTTGTCCACTGCCAAAATCAGCCAAAAATTATCTTGCATTGCGAAGTAGACCGCGACTAATGGCGTCGACAAGGAGTGGAACCGTACGCAGGTTCGGGATAGGGAGTTCGCGCATCGGAGACTACGGGAGGCTTCGCGCACCCAGAATGCACACGCGTACGTAGGGCATCGATTAACGACGAAAGCCCCACACGAATGTGAGGCTTTCAGCTGGTGCGCCCGGAGGTGTGTGGTTTCAGGACATAGGAAACCCCTGTCTCAAGACATAGGAAACTCTCGTCACGACACAGTGGATCATGTCGATAGCTCGCCTAGTCATCACCGCCGTTGTTCTCGAGGGCCGCACCCAAGCCGAAGTCGCCCGCGACTACGGGATCTCAAAAGGGTGGGTCAGCAAACTTGTTGCCCGCTACCGGATCGAGGGTGAGGCCGCGTTCGAGCAACATTCCCGCCGCCCCCCGCAATACCCCGAACGCAATCCCGGCCGGCAGCATCGATCTCATCCTGCACCTGCGCCACAACCTCACCATCCAAGGGATGGATGCCGGCCCTCACACCATCGCCTGGCACCTGAAACACCACCACCGACTGACGGTGTCTGCCTCGACGATCTGGCGCACCCTGAACCGTGCAGGACTCATCACCCCGGAACCTAAGAAGCGCCCAAAGTCGTCATACATTCGCTTTCAAGCAGAACTCCCCAACCAGTGTTGGCAATCCGACTTCACCCACTGGGCGCTAGCCGATGGCACCGATATCGAGATCCTCACCTGGCTAGATGACCACTCCCGCTACGCCCTCAGCTGCACCGCACACCACCCGGTGACCGTCACCGCAGTGCTGACCACATTCCGTGCCACCGCAACGATCTTCGGCCCACCAGCGGCCACTCTGACCGATAACGGGCTCGTTTTCACCGCCCGCTTCCGCAAGGGCCGCAACATCTTCGAGACCGAGCTGCACCATAGGAACATCGAACAGAAGAACGGACACCCCAACCACCCACAAAACCAAGGCAAAGTCGAACGATTTCAACAAACCATGAAGAAGGCCCTAGCCGGGAAACCCCGCGCGACCACCCTCACCGAACTCCAGCAACAGCTCGATGACTTCCGGAAGTACTACAACACCCAGCGACCCCACCGCTCACTACCGGGCATCACCCCAGCCGCCGCATACGCCGCCCGCCCGAAAGCAACACCCTCCGGCAGCAGAGCCGGACAACACAACCGGATCCGGCACGACATCATCGATAGCAACGGAAAACTCACCCTGCGCCACAACGGAAAACTGCACCACATCGGCATCGGACGAACCCACGCCCGAACCCCCGTGCTGATGCTGATCCAAGACCAAAACATCCACATCATCAACGCGACCACCGGCGAACTCCTACGCGAACTGACCCTCGACCCCGCCAAGGACTACCAACCCCAAAACCAAGAAAACCGCTGAACCCTAGGGGTTCAACGGTTTCCGATGTCCTGAGACAGGACACTGGTGCGCCCGGAGGGATTTGAACCCCCGGCCTATTGATCCGTAGTCGAAAACCATTCCCGCAGAACTATGCGGAAGTGGCGAAAATCACTGCAAACCACTGGTGACTTGGCGCGACTCCAATGCCGCGAGTTGACTGGGGTGCTCCCCAAGTGTGGGTGAAATGTGGGCACGGTTAACCTGACTATTACTCGACAAGAGTGTGATGTCTCAAGACATCGGTGACAGTTCTGCCTCAGGACATAGGTAACACTTCATGTCTTAGGACATCGGTAACACTCAGCGAGTTTTGCGTGGCCCGCGGGGTCCGTGGGGTCGGCCGCTGCCGACGTATTTGGTTCCGGGCGCCGGCCAGGGTTGCTCGATGAGCAGGGTGCCTTGGTCGTCGAAGACCATCAGGGAAGCGTCTGTCTTGACGAGGTAGGCGAGGGTGCCGAACAGGGTGCCGCTGACTTGGAAGCAGATCCCACGAATGAAGACGGTCCCGTTGTCTCGAATGCGTGTCAACCGAACACCGTCAGGCAGGATCGCAGCAGGCCTGGGTGTCGGGCGGGGCGGTTCGACTTTCGGTGTTGCCTCCCAAGCCTGCTGAGGTGTGATCCGACCGGGCAGCCCTTGGTGCGGACGCTCGGTGTTATAGATCTCACCGAAGCGATCAACCTGCTCCTGCAACTCCTCGAGACTCGCCGCGAGGGGCTGCTTATAGAGAACGCGGAACAGGGCCTGGTGGAAGCGTTCGTTCTTGCCTTATGTGGTCGGTTTATAGGGTTTGCCGGTGATCGGCTCCACCCCGAGCGAGGTGACATAGCCCACCAACTGACCCAGGACCCCGCGTCGGGACGGGTTTAACGCCGCCCCGATATCGCTCAGCAATCGCTGCGGAACACCGTGCGCGGTGATGCCTTTCGTCACGACGGCGATCGCACCGGCCGAGCTCTCACCCCACGCAACATGGGAGGCGATAGCGAGGCGGGAGTGGTCATCGATGAGTTGGAAGATCACGCATTTGCGGACACCCGTGAGCACATATTCGGTGCCATCAAGCTGCCAGCACGCGTTCGGCGCCGGATAAACAAACCGACGATATGACGCCCGCGGTTTCTTCTTCGGCTCCACCCGGGCAACCCCGGCGTCGCGGAAGATCCGCGCCAACGACGAGACCGCTGGCACCGGCTCCATCCGCAACAAGCGCATCTTCTCGTGAACACGGATCGGGCCATGATCCAAACCCGACTGCTCAAGAGCGGCACGAACGCCGACAGCTTGCACCTTCACCTCATCCGAGATCCGGTTCGGGCTCGCAGTCGGCCGACGGGTGCGAGGCTCAAGAGCTGCAGCCTGGCCCTCCGACCGCGCTCGTTTCCGGATCGCATAAAACGTCTTCCGCGCGATCTCGTGCTCGAGACAGAACGTCGTCACCGACCCCCGAAGCGCATCATCAGGCCACCGGGCGATTGCAAGACGGACACGAGGATCAACAGGTTGGACAGGGCTCATCCCTCAAACATTGATCAGAAGTGTCACCACTAAGACCCCCAGAACTGTCACCGACCTATTGGGGCAGAACCGTTACCGATGTCCTGAGACATCACAGTTTCTGAAGAAATATGTCGTGCAACAGAACCTCAGCGACATCACTCGGATGATAGACCCGGTTCAAATCCAGGTTTTCGAAGTTGGGCCTCCACTGCCCACCAGGGGCCTGCAGCTCGACGCATCAGATGCATCAATCGTTTCCCATAGTCCGCACCTTACGAAGCAGTGACAGCTTGGTGAAATTTCTCGCAGACTGGCGCGCTACAGGAGAAACTCAAATGTGACCACACTGCGCGCATCACTCGCTGTCATCGGCGGATCAGGACTGTACTCGCTCTTCGGCCCCGACGACGCGGAGCAGGAATATATCGAAACACCCTACGGCCCAGCAACGGTGTCCTTTGGGGGGCTAAGCGGGCGCATGGTGGCTTTCATCCCGCGCCATGGCAGTGGCCATTCCGTCGCGCCACACCTCATAAACTACCGCGCCAACATCTGGGCTCTCGGTTCAGTTGGTGTACGAGCCATCGTCTCAACGGCTGCCGTCGGCGCCGTGCATCCCGACTTCCCCATCGGCTCGCTCGTTCTCCCCGACCAGTACATCGACCGAACGCACGGCCGAGCCGCGACGTTCTATGACCGTGGCAGCGTGCAACATCTAGCTTCATCCGACCCGTTCTGTCCGTCGCTCCACGCGCTAGCCGTCGCCGCCACGGGCGATGAAGTGACAACTCAGGCCACGGTCGTGGTGATTCAGGGCCCCCGTTTTTCCACGCGCGCGGAGTCGCAATGGTTCCGCAGCATGGGCGGCCACCTCGTAAACATGACCTTGTATCCCGAAGTTCCGCTCGCAGCCGAGTTGAATATCGGAACCATCAACGTTGCATACATCACCGATAGCGACGCGACGGTATCTGATGAACAATTGAGCGCTGAACTGGTGTTTGCGCGTCTCAAGGAAGCCCAGCCACGAATCATCCGTGTGATCGAAAAAATCGTTGCGACGATCGATTCCGACTATTCCGCCGCCGAACTCATCGCACCGGGCGAGGTCGAGGCCGTGCTCGCTAGGCGTCCACAATGAGGTTGTTGGTAACCGGCGGCGCTGGATTCATTGGCTCAGCTGTCGTGCAATCTGCGCTCAAAGCCGGGTGGCAGGTTCGGGTCCTCGACTCGTTACGCGATGACGTACACGGCAGCGTTCCTTCCTTTTCGGATGACGTCGAGTTTGTCCGCGGCGACGTGCGTGATAGCGATACAGTTTCAGCCGCTTTGAGAGGAATCGACGCGGTTTCCCATCAGGCAGCCAAAGTGGGGTTAGGTATCAATTTCAATGATGCGCCCGACTACATCAGTTCGAACGACCTAGGCACCGCAACGCTTCTGGCAGCATTGGCCCGCACCTCGGTGCATCGGTTAGTGGTGGCAAGTTCAATGGTCGTATACGGCGAGGGTGCCTATCGCTCCTCCGCTGGAGTTTTGCGCCCGGCACCGCGTCGCGGAGAAGATCTCGATGCGGGCATATTCGATCCGCTCGGCCCCAATGGGGAGCAACTCGTCCCGGGTCTCATCGACGAAGATTCTGCACTTGACCCTCGAAATGTTTATGCAACAAGCAAGCTGGCCCAAGAGAACCTTGCCAGTGCGTGGGCCCGCACAACAGGCGGAGTTGCCGCCGCTCTTCGCTATCACAACGTTTACGGACCGGGGATGCCGCACAACACTCCGTACGCCGGGGTTGCGTCGCTCTTTCGCAGCGCAATCGAGCGCGGAGAAGCACCCCACGTGTTCGAGGATGGCAAGCAACGGCGTGACTTTGTTCACGTGCGAGATGTCGCGTCGGCGAACCTTGCCGCCCTCACTTGGAGTTCTCTCAGCGCTCCCGGAGCATTCAGAGCGTTCAACGTTGGCAGTGGCACGGTGCACACTATTGGTGACCTCGCGCAACAGCTCAGCACTCACTCTGGCGGTCGCTCACCCGTCATCACTGGTGAATACCGACTCGGTGACGTCCGCCACATCACAGCGTCGTCAGAGAGGCTTCGCATCGAACTCGGATGGTCGCCATTGGTGACATTCGACGAGGGTATGCGGGAGTTTGCGACCGCACCGTTGCGCGCAGCAGCTGCGAAGCGGTGATGTCGTGGGCACCCCACACATCGACGTGATCTTCCCCTGCCTCAACGAGGAACAAGCGTTGCCGTGGGTGCTCAGTCGGTTGCCCGCAGGGTTCCACGCCATCGTTGTCGACAATGGGTCAACAGATCGCTCAGCTGAAGTCGCCCGCTTACATGGTGCAACCGTTATCAGCGAGCCGCGGCGTGGGTTTGGCTCCGCCGCCCACGCCGGGTTGCTTGCGGCCACGGCACCCATTGTCACCTTCTGCGACGCGGATTCCTCCATGGATCCGGCCGACCTCCCTCTGCTAACCGCGAGAATCCTCGACGACACAAGCGATCTCGTCCTGGGGCGCCGACGACCGACTGACGCTCGCGCCTGGCCAGTGCATGCCAGAATCGCTAACGCAGCACTCGCCGTGCTGATGCGGCGAGCCACCGGCGTTCCATTGCACGACCTCGGGCCGATGCGGGCCGCACGACGAGACGCCATGCTCGCTCTTGACTTGCAAGATCGCCGCAGCGGCTACCCCCTCGAAACTCTTCTTCGAGGTGTCGCTACTGGTTGGCGAGTGCTCGAAATCGATGTGCCGTACTCACCACGATTGGGGAAGTCCAAAGTCACCGGCACAGCCCGCGGCACGATAACCGCGGTGCGCGATATGTCACGCCTGCTTGCGGCCGAACGCGCGCGGCAGCGAACCGCAGGTTACGAAGCAAGGAGCGCGCGCTAATGCCAAACACCGTTGCGCCACGCCCTCTCGTCACCCTCGTTGTCATTGCGAAAGAACCAC
The DNA here is from genome assembly GCF_056675935.1 of Rhodoglobus sp. G.S.23. Taxonomy (NCBI): domain Bacteria; kingdom Bacillati; phylum Actinomycetota; class Actinomycetes; order Micrococcales; family Microbacteriaceae; genus Rhodoglobus; species Rhodoglobus sp. G.S.23. The sequence goes on along the minus strand of NZ_CM155237.1, from coordinate 345,773 downwards.
GTGCTGGCTATTCAAAAACCCGACTAAGTCCTCCACTGAGCCTCGCGCAGGCCGCCGAACTGGCGGCAGCCTGTATCGACGACACCATCGCTGCTATCGCACACGTTCGTGCCGACCGACGCATCCTCTACTATCAGGGCACCGAAGTTCCGAAATCAGCCGGTGACATGCAAGTTCTTGCGCAGTCATCTGGCGGGCTCGATGAGCGACTGGCCTCACTCTTCGAGCACTGCACCGGACCCACACTCCTGATTGGCATGGATACGCCCCAGCTCACCGAAGCGCTGCTCGAGCCCGCCTGCGAATCGTGGCCAGACGATGTTGATGCCTGGCTGGGCCCCGCCCACGACGGCGGCTTTTGGGCGATCGGGATGCGCGAACCGCGTGGTGACCTGATCCGGGGTGTCGCCATGTCGACCGACCAGACTGGTGCACGTCAACTTGCTCGGTTGCACGAGGCGGGGCTGCGAGTGGGGCTACTCGATCCACTGAGCGACGTTGACACCTACGCGGATGCTGTTGCCGTTGCAAGTGACGCTCCGCACACGCGTTTCGCGCAGCTCTTCGCGACGATGCACGTTATTGGACGCTAAGCGGCGATTGGTTCATGTAGCGGCAGGCTGACATCGAACCGGCACCCACCGGGAATATTCCGCACTGACACCTCTCCCCGGTGTGCGGTGACAATTCCATGCACGATCGCTAGCCCCAAACCTGCGCCCGCGCTGTAAGCGACCGACCATTCACGCTCAGGGGTGCGGGATGCGGTCGCCCGCCATCCGGCATCAAAAATATTGGGCAGGTCGTGCTCGGGAATCCCACCGCCGGCATCCTCAATAGTCAACACAGCGTCGTTTCCTACCCCGAGAAGAGTCGCAATGCGTATCTCGCTGCCCGGTGGCGAGTGCTGAATTGCGTTCATTAACAGGTTTCCGACTACTCGCGAGAGTTCACGAGCATCCCCCGCTACGGTCGAGTCTGCCTGAAGAGCTTCGGCAATTGTCACTGAGCGGGCGCGCGCGACAGGGCCAAGTTCAGCTACCGCGTCACTGACAAGATCGTAAAGGGATACTGGTTGAACGTTCAACGTCAGTGTGCCGGATTGAATCTTCGAAAGCTCAAACAAGTCGTCGACCATCGCCGAAAGTTGGTCTACCTGAGAGAGCATCTGTCGGTGAAACCTTTGCGGGTCGTCAGCGAGTTGGTCGTCGAGAGCCTCCGTCATTGCTCGCAATCCGGCAAGGGGGGTTCGGAGGTCGTGAGAGATCCACGCGAAAAATTCGCGGCGGGATGCATCGACCGCATTGAGTTTCGTGCGCGCCTCGGCAAGTCGAGAATTTGCTAGCGCTAATTCGACTTCGAGTTCGAAGAACTCAGGGTTGCCCGTGCGAGCCGAAGGCACCTGCGCCGATCCGTCATTGCTCAAGGTGCGCACAAACTCTAGGAGCCGTCGGCTGTTTCGTGAAAATGTTCGGCCAAGAGCGAAGGCGACTCCCAGCGAAAACAGCCCGGAAAAGCCTGCGACATAGAACAGCACGAGTAAGTCATGGGCCGAAACGTACATGGCCCCAGCGGCCAAGGTCATGCCAACGATCATCGCGGCGATCGTTGACAACACGATCACCCAAATTTGTGCCCAGATCGGCGAACGCCGAGTAAGCCGCAACGCAAGCATGCCCAAAGCGCCCACTGCAGCGGCGGAAGCGATTGCAATCCCCACGATCGCGAAAAGGTCAGCGAAAGCGATCATGGTGTCTCCGAAAAATTGAGACGGTATCCGACGCCCCAGACGGTCGCGAGAATTGTTGGATGGGTGGGATCGGTTTCGATCTTTTCGCGCAGGCGTCGCACGGTAACCGTCACCGTCGACAAGTCACCGAATTCCCATCCCCACACAGATTTGAGGAGTTGCTCGCGGCTAAACGCTTGGCCGGGGTGCTTGAGTAAGAACGCAAGAAGGTCAAACTCGCGTGCGGTGAGAGCCAATTCTTCCCCGGCACGCACGATGCTATGAGCCGAGGCATCGAGCGTGAATTCACCCAGCGAGAAAGTAGCCTCCGGAGTAAGGTCGCCAATGCTGCGGCGAAGGATCGACTGCACCCTGAGGACGAGCTCTCTGGGGGAAAATGGTTTCGAGATGTAGTCATCTGCGCCTGCTTCAAGACCGGCGATCCTCTCATCAGGTGATCCCATCGCGGTCAGCAAAATAATGGGTACATCACCCCGGCTTCGGATGCGGCGGCACACTTCAGACCCGTCGATTCCTGGCAGCATCCGGTCAAGCACAATTAGGTCGGGGTGAAATCGTTCCGCAGCGTCAAGTGCGCCAAAACCATCAATCGCGGTGTTGACGATGAAGCCGGCCGCCCGAAGGTAGGTGCTCGTAACTTCAAGCACCGTTGGGTCATCTTCGACGACCAGAACTCGACGATCCGCGCGTTCGCGGTTTTGTCGGGTCACGGTGGCTGGGGTACTCACGTCATAAGAATAGGTTCGGGGTCGCCAGCGCGATAGGGCTTCATGCTCGGGCGCCCCGACCGTCTTCACTTTGTCACTCTTTAGACGTTGGCCTTTCGCCCAGGGGATAAGACTTCCAAGCTGACCCCGCGAGCCTCTGTTCCGAACTTCCACCAGATTGCGCCAGCGGCTGCACCGATGAGCCAGAAGAGGCCCAGGATGCTGAACATCACACCGATGCCCCACACCGTTGCGGCGACAGCAAGAACGACCTGGCCGATGATCGCGCCGATACGTCCAACCGCAATAACGGCGCCAATCCCGGTTGCGCGCAGGTGTGTGGGAAACAATTCTGAAAACGTTGGATAGGCAGACACCCACGCGCAGGTGGCAAAGAACGCCGCGATAGTGAACGCCGCGACGACGACGAAGACGGAGCCGGTGGCAGCGGCCAGCGCACACCCGACCATGCTCACTGCGGCGAGAGCATACGAGAATGTGACAGTAGGTTTTCGACCGATCTTGTCGAGAGCGAAGGATACGAGGATGCCACCGGCGAGCGCCCCGAAGTTAGCAATCAGGAAGTAGTACGGCAGGGCACCATCTTCGACGGGAACTGCACCAGTCGAAGCCGAGAAAACGAGGATGCTCATGGCGGTAAATAGGCCGTAATAGCCAGCTGCTTCGGAGAAATCGAGAGCCATTCCGAAGAGCAATCGCCCCCGATAGCGCGACCACAGTTCGTGGAGTCGTGATTTTCCGGAGGAAGCTCCGGCCAGCTCGACGTAGCCATTCGGGCTGGAGATTCCCGTGATGTTGGTGACGACGTCATCCGCTTCTTTCAGCCTGCCGTGTGAGGCAAGCCACCGTGGAGATTCAGGGATAAGCCTGCGCGCGAGGAGCCCATAGAGCGCACTAACTACACCGAAAAGTAGGGTGTAGCGCCACGTCAGATTGAGGGTTGAGATGATCACAATCGAGATGAAGCTCGCAAGAATTCCGCCAACAGCCCAAAAGCTCATCACGAGTCCATTGCTGCGTCCCCGGTTGCGGGCCGGGGTGAACTCCGAGATCGCTGAGGTAACCGCCGAATATTCGCCGCCAACGCCCAGTGCTGTGATGAAGCGAAACAGGATGAAAAGTGTGAAGTCTTGAGCTGTCGCCGTAGCGATAGCGGCAACGGAATAGAGGATGAGAGTCGCGACAAAGAGACGCTTTCGACCTATTCGATCCGCCAAGTAGCCGAAGCCGAGAGCGCCGAGTGCGATACCGCCAAACCACACGATATTGATCCACACCGATTGGGTGCTATCGAGCAAGAATTCTTTCTGGATGCCCGGGATTACTGACCCGATTATTTGGACTTCAAAAGCATCGAGCATCCACCCGATTCCTAGCGCAGTTGCAATGCGGGTGTGGATTGGTCTCCACGCCGTTGCATCTAATCGTGACGCCATGTTCTTTCTCCTTGAGCGACGATGGGCCGCAGCTCGACCCGCGTTGAGCGTATTGAGCACTGGCGAACAGTGGGGTGATTCTGGCTCAACCGTAAGAACTCCGTAAGAAACTGGAGTAGTCGTCACCACTCCGTAAGGAAATTGCCTTCCGTGCGACCCCCGACGCGGAGTTGAATGGCTCCAGCGGAAAGGAACTCCATGAACGCGACGACAGCGAGTCCTGTCAGCGGCCGCGCTCTCTACAGCACAGGGCCGCGCTTTTCCGGTGCATCGTTAGCGCTCTTACGAATCGGCGTTGCTGTGCTCTGGATGCAGAATGCGGCGTGGAAAGTTCCCCCCGATTTCGGGCGTGAAGCCGATAAGGGACTTTACTTTTGGGCGACTCACGCCGTCGACTACCCAGTATTCGCCCCTTACTCCTGGTTCGTTGAGACGATCTTTCTCCCCAATATCGAAATCTTCGGATGGGGCGTGCTGCTTGCCGAAACCGCCCTGGGAGCGTTCCTCCTCATTGGCCTAGCGACTCGACTGTGGGCTCTGATCGGCATCGCACAGACAATCGCGATCACGCTGTCAGTGCTGAATACTCCGAACGAGTGGCACTGGTCGTACTACTTGATGCTGCTGGCGCACGTAGTTTTGTTCGCTACCGCTGCTGGTCGACACTTCGGAATCGATGGCATTTTGCGTCCCCGTTGGTTGCCCTCGAAGCGACCACTAGCGCGAGTGTTGGTGAGGGCATCATGAGTGAGCATCGCAATCACCTGGCCACGATAGTGCTGGGCTCGGCAGCGATCGTGAGTCTCATTTTTGTCATTACTGCTCCCCTGGGTGCACCGTTCAACCTCATCCATGTACGGGGCGTCAGCGTTGCAGTGTTGGCAGTTGTGGGCATTGTCGCGATTCTTGGCGGTGCGCTGAAACGCCCCATTCTGGGCCTGATAGCGGGCATCGGTATTGTCACTGCCGCTCTTCTTCAGCTATTTCAGCTCGGTCAATCAATCAATTTTCTCGCTGGTGACGCTTCAACGGTCGCGTTGTTTGGTGGTCTCGGTATCGGATTGGTGAGCGTCTGGCTCGCCGATCGCTCATCTTCTGCGCTGTGAAAGGAAACTCCTCTGTGAAACCGTTACTCATTGGTGCTGTCGCTTATACGCCAAACGTCGTGACAATTTGGGAAGGTATCCGCGATTATTTCGCCGAAACCGATACTCCGATGGACTTCATTTTGTTCTCGAATTACGGTCGGCAAGTTGATGCCCTCATCGATGGCACGATCGACATCGCGTGGAATACGAACTTGGCGTGGGTGCGTACGGTGGCGCAGACCGAGGGCCACTGTGTGGCGCTCGCCACTCGCGATACTGACACTGTTTTTCAGACGATGTTTGTGGCGCGGGCTGGTGCCGGCATGAAAGACCTCGAGAGCCTTCGAGGTCGCCGACTCGCGCTTGGCTCGAAGGATTCTGCCCAAGCGGCTATTCTTCCCGTGCATTTTCTGGCCGAAGCAGGTCTCGCGGAAGGCGATATTGATTTTCTGCGCATCAATAGTGATGTCGGAAAGCATGGCGATACGGGTCGCAGTGAACTCGACGCCCTTCGCGCGGTTCTCGATGACCAAGCGGATGCTGCAGCAATCGGTATCAACACGTGGGAGGCGATTGGGCGCGATCAATTGATGCCCGGCGCCTTTGAGATCTTTTGGCAGTCTCCGACCTACAGCCACTGCAACTTCACTGCCCTCGACACCCTCACTGATGAGCGGGTGCAGCCGTGGGTTGACCGGCTGTTGGCGATGGATTGGGAGAACCCGGTGCACCGCCCCATCCTCGAGATGGAAGGCCTCAGGCAGTGGGTCTTACCCAAGCTTGAGGGCTACAAGTCGCTGTTTGAGGCAGTCGAGACTCAGGGGATTACGCCACGATGGTAAATGCGATGCTGGTTCTAGATCTCGTCGAGCGTGCCAAGACGGTGCCGACTGGCGCAACGTTCACAGTGGCGTTGAGCGGGATTGAAGCAGATCTGACCGCGGCTACGGCCACCATCGCCGGTTGGTGTGAGCGCACCGGCAATGAACTTATTTCGGCGACAGCCCACGAGGCGACAGTGCGACACGGTCGGGCACCTGACCCTCTCGCCGGGATCGACCCCGACCAGTTGCCGGGCACACGGCTGTGGATGTACACCAACTTCGACTGCAATTTGGCCTGCGATTACTGCTGTGTGCGATCGTCTCCACAAACGGAACGGCGTGCGTTGGGGGTTGACCGTGTTGCTCAGCTCGCTGCCGAGGCGGTGGAGGCTGGGGTGAAAGAGCTGATCCTTACTGGCGGCGAACCATTCCTGTTGCCCGACATCGATGAAGTGGTTGCGGCCTGTGCCGTTCATCTCCCCACGACCCTCCTGACCAACGGAATGCTCTTTCAGGGTCACCGACTAGAGCGATTGCGGGCAATGGACCGCGAGCGGGTAACTCTGCAAATTAGTCTCGACTCCGGCACCCCCGAAGCACACGACAGCCACCGCGGTACGGGCTCATGGCAGCGCGCCGTTAACGGCATCCGAATTGCTCATGAGGAAGGGTTCCGGGTGAAAGTAGCCGCGACTCTTCCCGCAGAACAGATCCATGAACTTGAGCCGTTTCATGCGTTCCTTGATTCGATCGGTATTTCGCGTGAAGATCAGGTGATTCGTGCGCTTGCCCACCGCGGGGTCTCAGAATCAGGGCTCGAACTCACCGTCGAAACACTCATCCCCGAAGTGACCATCACGGCGGAGGGAGTTTATTGGCATCCGGTGGCCGCCGATCACGATGACCAATTGGTCACTCGTCAGATTTTTCCGCTTAAGAACGCGATCGATCAGGTGCGAGCAGAATTTATCGAGTACCGGATGAGAGCTGACGCTGCCGCCGCGTGGTTTCCCTGCGCCTAAGCACTGGTCGATCGGATGCGCGACAACACGGTGCGGCAGAAACGACACCTAGCGTCTCCGCGCCCAGGGCCAACAGCTCTCTGGGGTTTGGCTGCGGCGATTGTGCTTATTGCCGTCGCAATAACGATTCCCGCGCTAACCGGCTGGAACGTCTATGCGAATCATTTTCCACCGCTGCACGCGCTGTGGATGCCCCACGTCGGGCCGGGAACTATTCCCGCGATTGTTCTTGCGATTATTCTCATCCGCTGGGGAAGCGCGGCGGCCTCACGAGCATCCTGGACTACATTATTGCCAGCGAGCTTCGCCGCATCTCTATTGTGGCTGGCGAGCCTCGCTCTCGTCGATGGCCCGTCGGGGTTAGGCGCGATTCTTAACAGCGGTCACGAATATCTCCCTGTTGCGCGCAGGGTTACCGATGTTGGGGTGATGCTCCAGGAGTACATTTCGCGCATCCCCCTCGACGCCACCAACAACTGGCCGACGCATGTTGCTGGCCATCCGCCCGGCGCACTGTTGTTCTTTTGGGTGTTGGCGCAATGGAGGCTCGGGAATTGGCTGGCAGCGGGCATCATCGTCATCGTGCTTGGCGCTTCTGTTCCGGTTGCCGTTCTGGTGACGCTTCGACAATTGGATGCGGAGTCTCACGCTCGCGCTGCTGCTCCCTTTCTCGTAGCTGGCCCCGCGGCGATTTGGATGGCCGTGTCGGCCGATGGGATGTTTACGGCATTCGCTGCGTGGGGGCTGTGTCTGCTGGCAATGGCTGCCTCGGCGAAATCAAATCGGGCGGTGGCTGGCTGGGGTGTGGCTGCCGGATTCATTTTGGGATTCTGTGTTTTCTTGTCGTACGGTCTGATCTTGATCGGTGTGCTCGCGATCGTGATCCTTGTCGTGGCAAAGGATTGGAGACCGTTACCGTGGGCTCTCGCCTCCGCAGCGATTGTGGCAGTCGCATTCGCCATAGCTGGTTTTGCGTGGTGGGAGGCGTACCCCGTGATAGTCGAGCGTTATTGGGATGGCATTGCAACCCGTCGACCACTTGAGTACTGGATCTGGGCAAACGTTGCAGCCCTCGCGATCAGCGCCGGCCCCGTTCTGGGTGCCTCCATCGCCTCAACAGCGTCCCGGCTTCGCCACTTCAGGAATAACGTGGCACAGGACCGGGTAGTGATGTGGTTGGCCGCCGCAGCACTCACCTCCGTGTTGCTTGCCGACCTCTCGGGAATGAGCAAAGGAGAAGTTGAACGAATTTGGCTACCCTTCGTGCCCTGGATTCTGATCGCCACCGCGTGGGTCCCCCCACACCTCCGTCAAGGAATCTTCGCAACCCAACTGCTCTTCGCGCTGCTCGCGCAACACCTCCTGTTCACGGGATGGTGAGTTGAGGCTTGGTTTGTCGGAGCTGCCTCCAATTCGCATAATCTCGACGACGTGGCTTTGCTGGGTAAAGCTGACCGGCGAGTGGACCGCCTGAACGTGGCGGCTGGGGTCACTGATCCCAGGCTGAACGCTCGCGTTCCGCGAACTCGCGAAAAGTAGTGGCGTGCTGCCCGGTGAGGCGCCGGACTGTTCGGTTGGGGAAGGCGGAGATGTTAAACCGCACGATGCGGTAGATCATCTTCTGCACGGCAATGTAGTCGTCGGGTTTGCCCTGAGTGTGCAGGCGGGAGAGATACTCGGTCTCGCTGGGTCGCCGGTAGTGGATGCTTCGCCCGAGCACGTCGCTAAGGATGGAAGCGACGTTGCGGTACGTGAGGCTCTGCTCGCCCGAGAGCGTGTATGCCTGTTTGATGTGACCGGGTTCGGTGAGCACGGCCGCGGCAACGCGACCGATATCGCGGGCATCGATGAACGCGGTGAACGAGTGCCCGGCGGGCACGAAGACGTCATCCTCGTCACGGATCTCTGACGCGTGGGTCGTAGACAGGTTCTGCATGAAAAAGTTGGGGCGCAGCGACGTATACGGCGCACCAGTGCTCTTCAAATATTGCTCGACGGCGTAGTGCGGGGTGCTGCGGTTCTGTTGCACACCCTGCAACGACAGGAACACAATCTGTTGGATGCCACGACGTTGGGCAGCATCGATGACCGGAAACAAGTACTTCTGCACATCGGCGATTGCGGGAGGTCGCATCAGGAATAGTCGGTCGCATCCCTCCAGCGCCTGATCGAGTTCAGATGGCGACATAGAGAAATCGAAGTGGCGCGCATCCACGCCCTCACGAAGATGAGCCGCATCGTCAGCGTTGCGCACGGCACCGAGCACGGATGCTCCGCGCTTAAGTAGAAACTCCGTCACGGCGTCGCCAACGGTGCCATTCGCGCCGGTCACTAGAACACTTCCGGTCATTAGTTCTTCTCCGTCGTGATGCGATTCATGAGGTCGGCGAGTGTCGTCAATTCGGCCGATGTTAAGGCTGCGAATCTGGGTCGCAGGCGTTCGGCGGTGGCTCCTTCGAAGTGCTCGACCTCGTCGCGAGCGGCGCGGGAAAGCACGATGATGCGCGAGCGGGCATCATCGGGGTTGACTCCTATGTCGACCTGCCCATTCGTCCGGAGCGTGTCGACCAGTTGAGTGACAGCACCGGCGGACACAGCGAGGAGGTCCGCGAGCCGCCCAGGGGTTAGGCCGGACGACGTTCGGGCGAGGAAGAACAGCACCGCCAGTTGTGTGCCGGTCAGTACCCGGCCTTCGAAGGGACGCCGCTGCTCTGACGACAGCACTCGACTGAGCGATGCCACAGCCCCGAGCACGGTACGCACTGGGTCGACAGCCGCCTCGCCGGCGCTCATCGGGCGCTGACGAACGGCATCTCGTGCACGTACTGGCGATCGTCAATCTGGGCGATGAGAAACTTAGCGAGGTCGTCGCGACTGATCTTTGTGGTGCTGTCGCCACCCACCCAGCCGACCCCGTACGAGCCTGTTCCCGGCTCTTCAGTCAGGCGCGGCCCGCGCACGACCGTCCACTCCATCCCACTCTGCTTCAAGAGCTCTAAGTGTGCTTCGGCATCCGCGAGCACCTGACCTGCCAGCAACTTTAGGAGGCCACGGATGATTCGATCAGGAAGTTTCGGCTGGTCCTTGCCCTCGGCGCGCAAGCCTCCGCCCGAGAGGGTCACGATCCGGGTGATCCCGTGATGCTTCATCGCTTCGAGGATCAGCCGGGTGCCAGCGGCCTGAACGTCATCTGGGGAGCCCTTCACATGCCCGACAACGCTGAGCACAGCATCCGCTCCCTCCACCACACGATCGACGGACCGTGCATCGAGCACATCCCCCTGAATTACGGTGAGTCGATCATCAACGACGGCGATCTTGGCGGGGTCGCGCGCGAGTGCGCGCACCGAGAGCCCCTGCGCTAGAGCTTGATCGAGCACACGGCGACCGGTCTTGCCGGTCGCGCCAAACAGAGCAATGGTTGAAGTCATGCAATTACTTTAGCAGCTAAAGCATAGGCTCCTGTGGGGTGCGGGCATCGGCTGATTCGCAGGTCTGGTCACGTCCCGCTGGTGTGGACTTTTCAACCCCGTGCGGCAATCTGTTCCTGCTGCGGCAGCGTCGATTTCTGCGAACCCTCAGGCGACCACCAACCCCAACAAGACAAGAGGGTCTGCTGATCGCGATCAATGAGACTGGCAACGTGCTGACCTGGCAATGGTCGAGTGGGGGATCTGTTGCTGCGTGGACAGCTCCGCTGGAACAGATCCCACACCTGAGGTTCTCGTCTCTGACGGCGGCACAGGACTACCCACAGTGCTAGCAACAGTCTGGCCCGAGACGAAACATCAGCGGTGCTTGTTCCCCCTGCAGACGAACATCACCCGGCACCTGACCCACAACCCCCGCACGACCAGCTGCCTAGAGGTCGGCATCAATAGCCAGATCCGTGCACTGCTGCGTCGCCACCGCGGCATGAACGAACAACACCGACGACGAGCCATCGAGTGGTACCTCACCCTCCACGACCGCGACATCGACAGCGCTCTGAACTCACCACACACGACGCGGCTAAAGCACCCAACCACACCGCCGAGGAACCCGACGGCCCAGCCCTCGATGACACCGCGCTAACAGCAGAAGAAGGCCTCTGGCTACGAAACGGATGGGCCGGCAGCCACTGACCCGCCCGAACCATCCACTCTTTTGGGCCTATAAGCCGAAGAAGTCCTCTGGGCCAGATCAGGATGGGCCGGCCGAGCATGACTCGCCCGACCCCATCCACACGTTTTGGCCTATAAGCCAGAAGTCGACTGAGTTAGACGTGTCGTTTACAGTGGGATCCTGTCGGTGAGAACGGGTGAAGGTACGAGGGCAGCCAAGGGACATCCGCTGCTCCAATCTATGCCAATACCCTCGACGGTGCTCGAATTCCCGCCATCGCCGCAGACGGCAGGTTCTCCCCAGAATCGTGCTCCTAGTAGAGACCCAGTTCGTCGGCAGTCGCTTCCGTCCGGCGCATCCGTTCGGTCGCGGGATCGCCCAACGATTCGAGGCATCCGGCAATCACCGCTTCGACGAGAGCCAAACCGGGGCTCATTGCATCAAACGGGGAAGGCGAATCGGTTTGGCTGGCGAGCACCACCGTCGCATCTAACGCTATCGGCGAGAGCCACGAATCGGTGAAAAGTACGACGGGCGTGTGACGCGTCGCGGCCCGAGTCGCCAGTGCACGCGTTCCCTCCTCATAGCGGCGGTAGTCAAACAGGACAAGGACGTCGGCGCGACCGATGCCGGTCATGGCCGCGGCGCGCGCGCTGGGTTCCTCCGGAAGGAGGGTGACGCCCGCCCGCAGCATTTGAAGATGCTGCGCCAGATACCGTGCGAAGAGGCCACCGAAGCGGCCACCGGCCAGCCACACCTGACCACGAGCGCCAGCGAGAGCGGCGACACCGGCTTCGAAATCGTGAGGAGCGACCTCAGCGAAGGTGCCGGCGATGGCACGAGTGGTTGTCTCGGCTGCTCGGGCGAGAATGCTCGTTTCCTCCGCATTTCTCGCGCCGGACGCCGACAGGTCGCGGTCGTAGATCGCCATGGGTGACGCGGAACGTTGGTCGAGGTCATCTCGCATCGCCTGTTGGAATTCCGGAAAACCGGTAAAGCCGAATCGAACGGCGAACCGCACCACCGTCGGACCACTTACGCCAGCACGAGCGGCGAGTTTGGCAACAGTCTCGAACCCTGCCGACGGCGAAGAGGCGAGCAGAACCCGGGCAACTTTACGTTCAGCGGGGGTGCAATCACCCATTCCGCGGCGGATCCTCTCAGTGACAGACACGTGTTCTTCTGACGTCATCGTGCCCCTCTCGAACTCTCATCATCGTAGCGCGAGACCTCGACAATAAGCGCTGAAAGCAGGGCGACGCGCTGGGGAACCGTGGTCAGGTCGATCCACTCGTCGTCGGTGTGGTCTCCTCCTCCGATGGGGCCCAAACCGTCGAGGGTTGAAACTCCGGTCGCCGCGACAAAGTTCGCGTCGGATACTCCACCGGTCGCCGCAACTTGAAGGTTCACGCCCAGGTCGGCGGCAAGTCTAGTTGCGATGCGTGCGAGATCGCGTGTCGAATCGATTTCTAAGGGAGGGCAGACATCCAGCCGTTTCGCGGTGATTACCGCGCCCGAGACGTGTGGCGTTCGTGCGCGCTCGTCAATGGCATCGAGGACCCCGACCAGATCAGTAATGCGCTCGGCGCGCACCTCAACGGTCAATTGCGCTGAACCAGGGACAATGTTCACCCTGCTCCCTGCGGCAATGGTGCCAACGTTAACTGAAAGGCCTGGGGCTGATCCCGACAACGCCTGCAATTCGAGGAGAAGGTGCGCCGCTTCCACAGCCGCATTGACCCCTCGCTCTGGTTCCACTCCCGAATGCGCAGTGCGGCCCCGCACGTCGATGTGCACATCGGCGACTCCCTTGCGCGACCCCACAATGTCCCCATTCTCGCGCGCGCATTCCATGCAGAAAGCGACATCGCTCGTCGAGGCAAGTTGCGCCAGAATGGCCCGACTTGCGGGTGAGCCCACCTCTTCGTCGGGGGTTAGAGCGATGACGAGTTCCCCAAAACCATCCCAACCCGAGTCGGCTAACACCCTCGCAGCGGCGAACGCGGCCGCGATGCCACCCTTGTCATCGCTGACGCCAGGACCATACGCGCGTCCGGCATGCTCGCTATAGGGGCGTTTCGCCGATTCTCCCTGGTCGAAGACTGTGTCCATGTGGGCAAAGAGAAGGACGCGGTTCGTGCCCGTGCCTGTTAGTCGGGCGATGATCACGGGGCCGTAGGCTTGTCCGCCGACCGGTTCCGTCTCGTGAGCCGACACGGAGAAGCCCTCCTGAGCGAGACGTTCGGTGCACCAGACGGCGACTGCTTCGACGCCAGCAGCGTGCTGGGAGCCAGAATCGATCGCGACAAGCGCGGCGAGGTCGTGGCGGAAGGCGTGGTCGAGTGAGCGTGCAGAACTGAGAAGAATCTCGGCGGTCGGCACAGCGATGATGGATTCCGTCATCGTTAGAGCACCTTGGAGAGGAAGGATCGGGTGCGCTCTTCACAAGGATCGACAAGGACCGTTTGAGGGTCACCAGTTTCGACGATGACACCTTCGTCCATAAACACGGCGACATCTCCCACTTCGCGGGCGAAGCCGATCTCGTGGGTGACCACGATCATCGTCATCCCGGATTCGGCCAGCCTACGCATCACATCGAGAACTTCGCCGACAAGTTCCGGATCCAATGCTGATGTCGGTTCATCGAACAGCATCAGCTCGGGTTCCATCGCCAGCGCGCGAGCTATCGCGACGCGTTGCTGCTGACCGCCAGACAGAGCAGATGGATACACGTCGGCCTTATCCGAGAGACCGACTTCATCGAGCAGCTCAAGCGCGCGACGGCGGGTGTCGGACTTCGATCGGCCGAGCACCTGCACCGGGGCCTCAGCGACATTTTCCAGAGCGGTCATATGAGGAAACAGGTTGAAGCGTTGGAACACCATCCCGACACGTCGTCGCTGAGCAGCGACCTCGGTTTCGCGGAGCTCGTGCAGGCGGCCACCGCGCTCGGCGTAGCCGACGGTGTCGCCAGCAACCCGGATCGTTCCGGCGTCGATTTTCTCTAGGTGATTGATGCAGCGAAGGAAGGTGGACTTGCCCGACCCACTCGGCCCGAGAAGGCACGCAACTTGGCCCTGTTCAACCGCGAGGTTGATGCCTTTCAGTACTTCGAGTGATCCGAAGCGCTTGTGCACGTCGATCGCTTCGACCATGGGGTTTGTCATTTCGTTCCATTCTTCCGAAGGCGTAGGAACCATCCCGCCACGCCGACACGGCGCCCCGCGACTCCGCGGCCGTAGCGGCGTTCGAGCCACATTTGCGGCACGTTGAGAACGCTGGTGAGCACGAGGTACCAGATGGCAGCGACGACCAGCAGTGGGATGATTTTGTAGTTCTGGGCATAGGCGGCTTGCAGGTTGGACATGAGGTCGTGACCGGCGATTACTGAAACGAGCGCGGTGGTCTTCAGCATGGTGATAACCTCGTTGCCCATCGGGGGCACGATGACTCGCATCGCCTGTGGGAGCACAATTCGCCGCAGTGTTTTGGCCGGCGACATGCCTAGGGAGTGTGCGGCTTCGGTTTGTCCCAGGTCGACCGACTGGATGCCAGCGCGCACGATCTCCGAGGCGTATGCCATTTCATTGAGTCCGAGGGCAAGCAGCGCGGCCACCGTTGCGGGGATGATGTCCGAAGTGGACACCGACCAAAATTCCATACTCGTGAAGGGGATACCAATCACGAGCTTGGGCACGAAGGCTCCGATAAAGCCCCAGAAGATTAGCTGCAGAAGCACGGGTGTTCCACGAAAAACCCAGACAAAAAGGCCGCTGACAACCTGCAGCACAGGGTTCGGCGAGATCCTCATCACAGCAACGACGATGCCGCCGCTCAGGCCGATCACCATGGCTGCCACGGTGAGGTAGAGGGTGGTGGCGAGGCCGCTGAGGGTGAGCGGAGCGAAGAGGTACTCTCCGACGGTCGGCCAGTCGAGGTTCGGGTTTTGCGCGATCGAGACGAGCAGACTCGTGGTGAAGAGCGCGACGATGATGGCCGCCACCCAGCGGCCCGGATGCCGCAGGGGAACGGCTTGGGTGGGAGTTGGGCGCGACCCGCCCGCGGGATGTGATCCCGCGGGCGGTGTTGCGACGGGCTGCTGCGTTGAAGTCATGGTCACTTCCAATGAGAGTGGATCGAGATCCTAGGACTTGGCGGCATTGATGGTTGCCGCGTCGATTGCGATGCCTTCAACACCGTATGCCTCGAGGATGGTCATGTAAGTGCCGTCATCCATCAGGGACTGAAGGGCCAGTTGGATGGCATCGGCGAGATCCGAGTCGGCGTTCAACACACCAATTCCGTTGAGTGTCGAGTCGTAGCCGGTCGGTGCCTTCGGGTCTTCGATGACCTCAAAGGTGTTGCCGTCATTGGCCGTCTTTGCGACGAAGCCGGCCGATGGCTTCGTCAGTACGCTCGCAATGACTTTGCCGCTGGTGATCGCGAGCTGCGCGTCTGAGTCTTTGGGGTACTCCGACAGTGCGATCGCACCCTTTCCTGCGGCAGCGCATTCGTCTTGCCACACGGCGACGAGGTCAATCTGACTGGCTCCGGACTGGACTGCGAGCTTCTGCCCGCACAGATCTAGGTAGGTTCCTATGCTGGCGGGATTACCTTTTTTTACCAGGATTCCGGTTCCGGATGCGGAGTAGTCGACGAAAGTGAGTACGTCCATCCGGTCGACGCTCGAGGTCATTGCCGAGATCGCGACCTGGACTTTGCCGGCTTGCAGCGCCGGGATGATGCCGTCGAACTTCTGCTGTTCGAAATCGAAGTTGATGCCGAGCTTTGCGCCGATTGCCTGACCGAGGTCGTAGTCCACGCCGGTGATGACGTCAGATCCTTCGCTTTCGAACATCTCGAAGGGTGCGTACGGCACATCGGTGGCTACCTTCAGGGAACCAGCGTCAATGTATTTCTGCGGTAGAGCCGCGCGTGCAGCATCGTCGACGCTGATTGTGACACCTGCTACCTCGACGGGCTTGGCTGCTGAATCTCCGGGTTCGGAGGCCGGACTGCACCCTGTAGTGAAGAGTGCGGTGGTTGCAAGGATGGCCGCGCCCACGAGAGTGCGGCGAGTGTGCTGGGAATGTAGTGCCATGAGATGCCCTTCCTTTGGCCGCTCTTCGTTGAGCGACTCGTCACGATCAGTATGTAACAAACGTTTCTTAATTGCCAGTATTCCAACAAATTGTAACAACAACGGCCGCACCCGAATGGATGCGGCCGTTGTTCCGGACCGAGCTACTCGCTCGACTGAATTGCGAGCTTCACGTTCGAGAACGAGATCACTCCCGCTGGGGTGGTCCACGCCTGGGTGAACCGATCGCCGCGCAGAGACGTGGTGAACTGCGGTTCGATCTCGAGACTGTTCCCGCTGCCTTCGCGGCTCGTTGCGCTCACGACCGAGCGACCGAGATCGCGTAGCGTGTACTCGCTACCGTCGCCATCGATTGAATCCCAAACATCCTCGACGGGTGCCACAGCGGCCGCAGTCGTCAAAACGGCCGTCGATCCTGGCGCGCGCCGAGTGAGGCCGGCGCGGAGATTGAGAGTATCTCCCGCAGTCAGGTAGCTCCACCGCACGCCAGAGACACCTGCGTCATTCGATCGGGCGAACCGGAGGTCGAGCAGCGATGCCCCATTGACGCCGATCACCGTCGCGTGCTGAGTACGACGGTCCACGACGACGGCGGTTGTCTCGTCGACACCGAGTACGAGCCTGTGTCCCGTCTCGAGGGCGAGCTTCACCGCACGCCCCTGCCGCCCCCACGTCGTGAAATGGCTGTCTAGCATCACGGAGTCAATGAAGCCGAAGCCCCCAGATGGAAGGTAGCCGAGCTCGGACGCATCGTCGAGGTACCCCGCGGTAGCGCCGTCCCGCCATCCCTCGTAGGATTCACCGCCCGTGATCATGTCTGCCCCCTGCAGGATCGTGAGTCCCGCACTGACTCCGGAGACCACCCCTCGATCGGCTACCTCGCGGAGTGCGCTGAGAACGGGCGTGTCGGTGCAGTTGGTGAATGCCTCTCGCGCGGCATCCTCGCAGTTCTGGAGAGTGCGCACATACCGCATCTGGTCGCCACCGCCGAAGAAGACACCAGTGCTTTCGCGCACCGCCGCAGCTACTGCTGGATCATTCGCCCGGTCGGGCGTGTACTCATCCCCGGGGTAGTCGACGGCTCCATCGATCGGCACCGCGTAGGTCTCGGCACCGAAGCGTTGGAACAGTGACGAATAGTAGATTCCATTCGCGGCTGCATTGTTGAGTTCGTCATTAGCTGCATCCTCTGGGGTGCTTGCATCGGTGGATGCTGCTGTCACGATCGCGATTCTGGCCTTGGCCGGGCCAGATCCATCTGGATCAGCCTTCGCCACAATGGCGGAGAGGATATCCGCGTTCTCGGCCAGATTTCCGCCAATGAGGACAGCGGTAGGGCGGATTCTGTTCTTCCATGTTGTGGCGGTGGGCGATGCTGCAGCAGGGACGCTTGATGCGACAAGCATGACGGTGACCAAGCCCACTAGGGGTGGCAAATAGCGATGATCCACGATGATCTCCTTGAAATGAATGTTTCAGAATGATGCAGATTGCGTGGAAGCATAATAGAAATTTCAGCCACCGCCTACCCCTGTGCAGCACATTTTCTACCATGAGTAGCCAAAAACGCAGTGCCTGGCGTCCTTGTTGACTCGAGACCAGCGGCTCATATACCTGCTCCACAGATGGCCGCTTAGATGGTCAAGTTCAGCAGGGGGTCAGGTTCCGCTAGCTAGGTTCCCGCTATCTGGGGAGAGAGATCGGCGCCTTCCGCGATATTCACACTGGTGACGGCGCAGGCCTCTTCGCTGGTCAGTCGACGGGTGAGCGCCCAGACCAAGAAAGCGATGGATGCGGCAGCCAGATACGGTTGGATGGGTTCGAAGAATTGCAGGGCGCCCCTAGTGCCCAGAGCGATCAGGACAAGTTTGTTGCATACAGGGCAACCGACGGCGAAGAAGGACACGATCGCCCCTGCCCCTCCGGGTCTGCTGCACTGATCAGCAACGAATGAAGACATCTTGAACTGCCAAACCCATAGCCCCTCGACCAGAGGTCAATAGGTCACTTCTACGCGGTAGACCTAATCTCAGGCAAACACTGGGCCGGGACAAGTCGCAAAGGCCGCATCTCGGCCGGAATCCGACCCAGAACTTTGTGAAGTGTGGGCACAATGTGGGCAAACAAAAAACAGGCCTGACCGTGTGATGTATCAGGACATGCCTGACAACTCTGCATCAGGACATCTCTGACAGTTTCTGCATCGGGACATCTCTGACACTTAGAGGGTTCCGGGTTGTCGTCCTCTGGGCCGACCGGAGCGGACGTATTTGGTTCCGGGTTTCGGCCAGCGGTGTTTCATGATCTCGGTGCCTTGGTCGTCGAAGATCAGCAGGTGCTGGTCGGTCTCGACGAGATAGACGCTCTGGCCGGCGAGGAGCCGGGTGACATGGAACCGGGTTTGCCGGACTTGGACGATGCCGTTGACGGCGACCGTCGTGCGGCGGATTCCGTCCCAGCCAACGGGTCGTATTTGGTTTCGTGGCCTGGGTGGGTCTGCTTTCGGTGTTGCCTCCCAAGCCTGAAGCGGGGTGATCCGTCCGGGCAGTCCCTGATGGGGCCGCTCGGTGTTGTAGATCTGGTCGAACTCATCGACCTGGCCCTGCAACTCCTCGAGGGTGCCGGCGAGGGGTTGTTTGTCGAGGAACCGGAACAGAGTCTGGTGGAAGCGTTCGTTCTTGCCCTGCGTGGTCGGCTTATAGAGCTTGCCGGTGATCGCCTCAACGCCGAGCCTGCTGACATAGGTAACGAGCTGACCGACCGCTCCGCGCCTCGACGGGTTCAGGGCGGCCCCGTTATCGGTGAGCAGGCGCTGCAGAACACCGTGGGCCTGGATGCCTTTCTTCACGACCGCGATCGCGCCTTCTGAGGTTTCACCCCAAGCAACATGGGAGGCGACCGCGCGGCGGGAGTGGTCGTCGATGAGTTGGAAGATCACGCATTTGCGCCCAGCGGTGAGGACATATTCGGTGCCGTCGAGCTGCCAGCACGCGTTCGGCGCTGGATAAACGAACCGCCGGAACGACGCCCGCGGCTTCTTCCGCGGTTCCACCCGGGCAACCCCGGCATCGCGGAAGATTCGCGATAGTGCTGCCGTCGACGGGACCGGCGTCATTCCCAACGCGCGCATTTTATCGTGAACACTGATCGGCCCATGATCAAGCCCCGACTGCTCCAGCGCGGCCCGAACCCCGATCGCCTGAGCCTTCACGTCGTCAGCGGTTCGGTTCGGGCTCGACCTCGGCCGACGAGTTCGAGGCTCAAGGGCCGCCGCCTGACCCTCCACGAGCGCCCGCCATTTTATCGCGTAGAACGTCTCCCGGGAGATGCGGTGCTCCGCGCAGAACGTGCTCACCGCACCCCGCGGAGCATCGGGCGGCCACTGCGTAATAGCAAGACGGACACGAGGATCAACAGGCTCAATACGACTCATGCCTCAAACAATGACGGGAAGTGTCAGGACCAAAGACCGCTGAAAGGTCAGAGCTCTATTGATGCAGAACCGTTAGAGATGTCCTGATACATAACAAACAGACCCGACCGGGCGAATCTGGTTGCTGGGTTTCGGTGGGTCCACTATTGGGGTCGCCTCCCAAGCAGCAGCGGGCGTGACCCTGCCTGGGAGTCCTTGGTGGGGTCGTTCGTTGTTATAGATCCGGTCGAACGCGTCGACTTGGGCTTGGAGTTCCTCGAGAGAGCCGGCGAGGTCCTGTTTGTCGGGCCAGCGAAACAGGGTCTGGTGGAAGCGTTCGTTCTTTCCCTGCGTGGTTGGTTTATAGGGTTTGCCGGTGATCGCCTCGACCCCGAGCGCGGTGACATAGGACACGAGCTCGCCCACCGCTCCGCGGCGGGGTGGGTTCAGCGCTGCGCGGTTGTCGGAGAGCAGTCGCTGCGGAACCCCGTGGGCTGCGATGCCTTTGCTGACGACGGCAATGGCGCCGGCCGAGGTTTCGCCCCAGGCGACTTGGGAGGCGATCGCGAGCCGGGAGTGGTCGTCGATGAGCTGGAAGATCACGCATTTGCGTCCGCCCGTCAGGACGTATTCGGTTCCGTCGAGCTGCCAGCAGGCGTCCGGCGCAGGATAGACGAACCGCCGATACGAGGCCCGCGGTTTCTTCCTCGGCTAGACCTTCGCAACGTCGGCGTCGCGAAAGATTCGCGACAGCGACGCCGTCGACGGCGCTGCCATCCCGAGGGACCGCATCTTCTCGTGAACGCTGTACGGCCCATGATCCACGCCAGAGCGTTCCAACGCCGCCCGAACCCCGACGACTGCTCGACGATGTCGCGGTGCGCCTGCGCGATGTCGTCGAGCAAATAGACGCGACCGAGCGGTACGCGTGGGGGCCACTAGCGACAGCATCGATGAACCCCTACAGTTCGGTAGAACTGAGGTCTGACGCTTCGCCCTAGTAGGCGGTCAGTCTCACCCCGTTTGGAAGCCACGCCATCGGACGCACCCCGCCGCACGCCGAGCGCGGCGAGATCCCGATTTGGTTCGGCGTCGGAGGAGGTCCCCCGCTCCAGAGAGCCCATAGAGTTCGAGACACTTACGCTAAAGTGCGCCAACCCTCACCAACGAAGAACTCAAAGTCCTCTTCACAAGCTGCCCGCATGCGCGCAACCAATCTCAGATGCCAACCGGCGTCAATTGGGTTCACGTGTTCGACGAGAAATGTAAGACGTCCGTCCGCTTGAAGCTTTAAGACCTCTTTTGCCAGCCAGTTCGGCACCCATCCGACTGGCTGACCAGTCAACGAACCGATAAGTAGAGCGGTATCCGAGTACTTGTTGGCCGTTTCATGCTCCACGACCAGCTGGTCACCAGCAGTGAGCCCCATTAGAGCGACTTCCAACTGGTCTGGCTCATACTTCGGCTGCACTTCACCAGCGAACGTCACATCTTTTGTGAGGAGGTGTCGGATGCCGTGAACAAGGAAGTCACACACCCAGGCGTCAGTCTCAAACCTAGGTGCGGGGAATAGCTGAAGCGTGTCGCTTCCGCGCGAGCCCGTCGACCTTGAGATCTGCTCCCACGGCGATGCCGTCGACTCTGTCAATCCCAATTCCGTAACGTATCGCTGAAAATCGGGGCGTCGCGGGTCCATTGCACGCTGAGCGAACAATGGGAAGAGTCTTTCCGACACATAGCGCTCTCCAAATTCGGGGAACCCAAGTAAGGGGCTGAAGCCCTCTACGCCCGGCGCACCTTCCAAATAGGCAAAGGTGTACTCGGTGCCATCGAAAGTAAGCACAGCAATAGGTGCAATGTCTCGAGAAACAGGGTGCTGCCAAGTAACGACAAGACGCTGGGCGTCGCCGATGGCGCCGTCGTTCTCGGATGACCTGCTGTCACGGGGCAATACTGCGGTAGCCATCACGAATCCTTCCTACGTTTGTCATGATTAGTTCAACTGCGAATGTACGGGAAACCACCGACATTCCCGGGATTTGCTCGACAATCCCCTGAACATCGTTCTTTGTTAGTGCGTTGAACCGTGAGCGCCAGTGCCGTTGAGCAGCCTGACTCGAGCTGGCGAACGCCTTCAAAGCAAGCTCAACCAGAGTGAGCATCTTGCCGTTGCTGCCGGTCTCGTCAAATCTCCAAGCGGAACCTTTGCCGGCCCACTTGTCCAGCCCGCCGGCTTCCTTAAGTATTGACGTTCGGTTGAAGTCAGACAACTGATACCCAACACTCCCAGCGTTATCGAAGAGTGGCGCCAGCATCGCGGTGCCGGGAGTAACTGTGGGCTTCATCACTCCCCAGTTCTCCTCATGACGGTCACGGTTTGCAACCAGCGCATCGAGCAGCAAGTACCCGCAGAAGACATCAAACCCGGAAAGCCCCTGAGTGGGCTGAAAATCGGGAGGTGGGCCGACAGCGGAAAGGGAAGCCTGGATGTTTGAGAGCGTGTAGCCCTCGCTAAACGAACCGACTCTGACATGGCTTTGTGGATAGTCATTGACTGCGGCCGCCACCCACAACCGCCCAGAAAACTGGTCAAATAGTGGAGGCGCAACGTTGCGAGAAATTGAGCCTTCGCGGCCTCGCAGGGCCGCCAGATCGATTGAAGCGGAGGGGATTCCGAGCAGCGTGGCAAGTTCGCTCACGATCTTTTCTGCCCAGTCTCCGCCTTGGCGAGTGCCGTTCTTGTGTGTCTCGACAGGTTTGAATAGCCACTCAGGGGGAGGCTCGCCCGTCGCATCGAACGCGGGGTCGTATAGCCACTCAGCCTCGCTCTGCCCGATGGTCTCAGTCCGCAGAAAAATCCACTGCGTGACATCGATGCGGCGGAAACTGGGCACCACTGAAGAATACACATCTAGAGGAGAGCGCGAGGCACCGACTAGGGCGCCTCGGCTGCAACTCAGATTTAGCTGGACTCGCCATCGACGGCCGCAATTGACCCTGCGATATCAGCAATCTTTGTGAGGGCGTCCGCGCCGCTCTCGCTATTCCCATCGAACAATCCATCGGGCCCGGTCTTCCTGAACGCAGATCCCACTAGGTCCGCAGCCAACCTGCACGAAGGTGCGGGTGTCGTGCGGGGAGGGGGGACTTGTTTAACCGTCCTCGGATTTGCACGAACTCAAGGGACGTATCGCCGCGCAGCGCTTGGTCAACTAAACCCAACTCGGCAGCGAATATGTCCGAGCCTGTTACCCGCAGATCAATAGGCCACGCTAGGTTAACAGGCCACGCCCGCGGAATCATGCGGATGTTCAGGCGTCGAAACGCACCCAATCGTCTGGTTTCCGGGCTCAAGTGTGGGCAAAATGTGGGCAAAAGAAAAACAGGCCTGACCGCACTCCACGAGAAAGTGCTGGTCAGACCTATTTTAGCTGGTGCGCCCGGAGGGATTTGAACCCCCGGCCTATTGATCCGTAGTCGAAAACCATTCCCGCAGAACTATGCAGAAGTGCCCAAAATCACTGCAAAACACTGATGACTGGGCGCGACTCCGATGCCGCAAGTTGACTGGGGTGCTCCTCAGGTGTGGGTGAAATGTGGGCACGAACAATCTGACTATTGCTCGGTAAAGAGCTATGTCTCCAGTCGATCGGTGAAACTAAGGAAAGAGAAAAGCGGCCTCAGCTTCAGGTTTTCGAAGTTGGGTCCCACACTGCCGCAGGATCGACTGCGCCCACGAAATCTGGATCCAGAAATGTCGACACATCAGTGAGCTGATCGTTGCGAACGGCCGAGGGGGTCTCTTGGGCGACGGGCTTCCCGCAGCACACGACCGCCCTGTCGGGCGATGCATTGCAGCGAAGTAGACGTCGGCTCCGGGACCGAGTCAGTATCACTAGGGTTTGTAGCGGGCCGACCGCTCGCGGCAGGAACTGCGCGATGGCGCACCACTCCGCCCCCACGCCAAATATCTCGCGACTCCGATGTGCTTGTCTCTGGCACCCCTCACGATCCGTTCTCAGATGCGTCTCGGGGCACAGTACGGAAGTCGACCAGTTTGTGAGTCCCATCACAGAAAGGCTTAATCGAAGACACGCCGCAGCGACACAGTGCAACGGTTCGATGAGTCACCGTCGACTCGCCATCGGGGTCGACAATCTCTACATCACCCCGAACCAACAGCGGCCCGTTCGGGCACGCAAAGATCTGCGCCTTTGGTGCAGATGAGCCTGCGTCGGTCATCGCACTCTCCTACTCATCGCTCATGAGGCGTTGATCTTGTCGGGCTATCAATTTGAGCCCACAAGGCATGGCGGTCCCGCCCTAGTTGTTCAGTCGGCCCGACATCCGTGCGGGATGCGCGGCTCGCCAGAGCGGGTTAGTTTCTTCGTTTAGTGGTACTCGCAGTGACGACTTGCCTTCGCTCCACGAGTCGAGAATATGTTGGCCTACCCAGCCGTCGACCATCATGCAGGCGTTGGCACCGAACATGATGTCTTCAAGGAGCTCTGGATAATCTTCCGCAAGAGCGCCCGCCAATTCTCGGCCAGCAATTTGTTCGTGAATAGCGTCAGCTTCCACGTGGATGTCGAAGTATCTGGTGACCTCGCTGTCATAGCCCAGTCGCCGAAATCCGTTGCCGTATAGCCGGTTGGGGATTGAAGATGTCATTTCAAATGCCGCAAGATGCCCGGCCGTCGCGCCACGCAACCGCCGATTAAGGCCAAACATCGAGATCATGTTGAGCGAAGCTAAGGTGATCGCAGGAACATTTTGCACATAGCTGCCGTAACGCTCGTCGAGTCCCAATGCGCGCATCATCCGAGCGAAGATAATCGAATGCATGTCATCAAAGCGACCGCTTCCGTACTCGTCGGCTTGAATCTCCACAAGGGCGGCCTTGGCGCGTCCTGAGAGTCGCGGTATCGCCCAAGAGTGCGGGTCCGCCTCTTTCAGTGTGTAAATCGAACGGTGGACGACAAACTCGCGGAGTTGTTCGTTGGTGGCTTTTTTTGCCACGTAGCGGGACAGGCTCGGGCCGGGTTCTGGGGCCGTTAGCGTGAAGAGCGCAGCGGCAACGGCCTCCCGATCAACCAGAGGCAAGCTGGGTACGGCGGCTTTCGACCGCAGATACGCCTCGAAAGCTCTTTCGATATCTAAACGCATCGAGACCAAAGTCGGATGCCATTCCCACTGGTCATCGGCAACGACGGTGTCTCCGTAATGCAACCCGTGCAAGATAAATAGAGTCAATTGGAGGTCATCATCTCGCACCACATCGGTAGCTTCCAGCAACGCTCGTTGGACGGACTCGGCCAACCCCTCTAAGGCAACTCCTGCGAGATTGGGGGGAGAAAGGAGCACGTCAAGGACTTGGCTGCTCAAACGTCCCCGTGAGTGAAACCGAGCTGGCGTTTGCGCCACCATTGTCATTGTCATTGCGTACGACCGTAAATCATGCATAGATATTAAGTAGTCTTGCTGAAGTTTTTCTGAGAGTTGACGTACTTCATATTGCTCCGTGAATCGTCATTATCGTCACGAGCTGGAACCGCAATACGAGCTCCCGCGGATTGTGAGCTCGGATAGGGCGGTTTCGTTCGTCAGGGGCGCGCTCGAAAAGCTCACGCTGACGAGATTCCGGGCAGGTCGACTGCACGCGCGTCAGTGCCGGAGCGCATCCGCGTGACTTATAACGTAAAGGGACTACTACGCTCGCTGCGATCCGCGAATAGAGGGTTGACGCGAGTTTGCGCAGACGCCGTTTCTAGGTTCGCCGGCTGCTCTACATTTGAAAATTTTCGGACTTCATCGGGACTAGCCCGTTTGTGGGCTTCGGCTTTTCCCCTGCCTAGCCGCGAGCACGATCACCACCGGGCAAGCGTTGGGGTAGCCCATTACGGAATCTGTCGTCCGCGTTGGACATAGGCGAGACTGTCCGATAGATCCTCAGCGGGCTCAGATACACCCGAAGAGGATTCACCATCATGGCTATTAAAGATGTTCCCGAGAACTACCGCCTTAGCGGTAATGACAATTTCTAGTCTGGTCGCAAAGGTCTGCTGCACGTTTACGTGAAATTGTTAGTTACGCAGCCTAGTTGGCTGACGTCTTTACGATTACGTCGAATTCGGTCGGCTTCAAGCGACCCAGTCAGGGTTGCCAGCGGCGTCGGAGGCAGGTCCGTTCGATCCAGACGACGATCGTGATGCGCAATTGCTCACGAGTGTCCCCAGAGCGGCGGTTCAATACGTTCTTCTGTAGCAGGCTAAAGAGCGATTCCGTCGCGGCTTTCGACTGCTTTGTTCAGCACCGAAACGGCCAACCGGGGTTCATTCTTGAATCTATCGAGTACCCCGGAATACAGTTTGATCAGAGGCCCTTTCCACGAAGGTAAAGCTTTCCTCCCACCGCTTGGATTCCACCTACCGGTGCAGCAGACCCTCCTGCTCTGAGTAGCGGCGGACAGTCATGCTCTCAGCTGGGCGACAAATATTCGAGCCTTCGGTGTACGATGCGAACTCGGCTTGTCAAGCCCCGTATTTGCGATTCAGAGGAAGCTAGTCTTCCCCGAAGCACTCTTTATTCCAATTTAATGCGATGCACGTCACGATATCGAAAGGAACATAATGAGTTACGATTCGCCCCTTCCAGAGGAAGAAAGCTCGCGCGGGCCGAAGAAGACGCCACCTCCCCCGGAATCTCCTACGACGTCCGATGACGTTAAGCTCGACGAAAGCACGGACGAGAACGGCAACCCAGTCGAGAATCCCTCAGGGTAAGGACAACTGGCGTCATATTTCTGGGGGAGCAGAATCGCTCGATCTTCCCCTCGAAAAGCGCGAATCGAGCGGGTCTTGACCGCAGCGAAAGCCGCCGGTGCAATTCGATGCGTCGTGTCATTCGCAGATCGTGAAGTTCGGCCGCCGGTGGGCGCGCATGTTCGTAGGCCGGAATCGCATTCCTAACCTAGCTAATACGCGCGCACCGCGCGCTTATCCCGGTGGGCGGTTGGTCACCTTGTTCACCTCCCACTCGCGGCTAGTCTTCCGTAGCCAGGCATCGGGCTGCGCGTAGCTAAGGTGGCTAACCTCGGCAGTCGGCGACGTTAGACGTGCGGTTGTGTGGCGGCTGCCGTCATTAATCGACGATCTCGATCTGAGTCCGTATGTAAGCGCGCTCAGCTTCGTTGAGGTGCCGGTTGTTGCGTGCAATCCGCGAAGTGACTTCGGATTCAATCTCCTGCACGACGAGTTCGCTAACCTCCGCTTCTAGGTCTTCGAGTAGCCGGTGCTTAGCTTCAATACTCAGGGCGGGCCACCAGCTCTCGATAGGTGGGAAACTGGAATGCGCATCTGACGGTGCGGCTTCTTCGGCCTTCTCGTCGCTCATTATCTTTATAATCCCTTCGATGGTTTTCATGGGTCTGGTGGGGCGGGCGTAGCTTGAGCTACAGAGTGGAGATGCCTCCGCTTGCATTCAGAGTTTCGCCGATGAGATGGGTGGATCTAGGGCGTCCCGTGCCACCGGAGCGCACCCCCGCCGCCGCGAGTTGACCGCGATACCCTCGAAGGGCGGGCACCGAGCTGCCGGAAGTGATCACGTGTCAACTGCGTGCCGGTGAGTTACTACGAACACTTCATCGCGGATCGCCCCACAGGAAAGTCCGTGTTAGTTCCGAAGATTTTTCATAGTCGTTTTGAAAAGACCTTTAAGCGGCCTCTGCTGTTCACCTTGTTGCGCAGCAAGCACGATTATCACCAGAGTAAGTACCGGGGTAGCCCATTGGAGGACGCGCTGCTGACGTTGAGCTGACGCAAGTTGTTCAGAGGTGTCATCCGCCGGCTCCGTCACACCGTCCGTTGGTTCGCCGGCATGGTTGCTGATGATTTTTCCGAGAACTCCGGAATACACGGTGGTGACCAGCGCGAGGCTGGTGGCCGCGATCTTCCACGCCGTGTTCGTTCGGCTTTCTTCTTGCGCAGCGAGACGTGCTTTATTCGACGCGATAAGTCCGATGCCCCCAATTCCGTGGGCGGCTAGCGCCGCAAGCTGGACTGGCGCCCATCTGGCCCAACCAAGCGAAGAGAGCCTAAGCCGTTCGCGCGGTGACGCCGCATCCGCAGTAGCGCCGTTCAGTCCTACCGCACCCATTAGAGAACCGCCGAACCATGCGGCCAGTCCTATGTCGTGCATGCTTCTAACGAAAGTATTGCGACCGCTCATGGGGTCCTCCTTTATCGTGAAATATAAGCCTAAATTCTGACATTGCATTTTGTAAGTAACTTTTTAGGTCAAGCAATGAATTTTTTTGGCCGTGCCTGTAACGCCCGCGCGCGGTGGCAAGATCCGGCTTTATGAAGGCGTGTGGAGCAAACCCTCGGTGATGCCGGGCACGAACTCATCGCCAATGAAGTCGCACCCGACACCTTCGTGCAGTGAACCGAATTCTGAAGTGTGACGAATGTCCCACCTGAGCAGTTTCCCTAACGACAGCGCAATCTACCTACGTGCTGAGATGTGCAGAATCTTATGCGGATCAGGCTCGTGATTTACGGCCAGTGACGAAACCGTAAATGAGCAACACGAGGACCGATCCGCCGATCGCCAGAAGCCAGGTTTGGATCGAAAAGAACTCTTCGAGTGACGCATCGAAGATCAATGAGCCGAGCCATCCACCAAGCAGCGCGCCGATGACGCCGAGGATGAGAGTGATGAGCCAGCCGCCGCCTTGCTTGCCGGGAAGGATAGCTTTAGCAATTGCACCAGCGATGAGGCCAAGAAGGAGGAATCCGAGGAAGCCCATGAGCGTGTTCTCTTTCTGTTCAGGATGAAGCTCGAGCCGATGGTGGTATCGAGCAAATTTGATAGCAACTGAAGCTAGCGCTAATGCTGTCGCCTAGGCAAGCATCAATTCTTCTTGAGCGCCCGCATACCGATAAGTTGCGGTAGCCGAGTCACGCGATCGACTTCACATTCGCTGCTCCGGGCATAAGAGTGAACACCAAGTACCAACCGCACTTTATCGCCGCAGACTTCGGACACGGTCTAGCGCGTAAGCTTCCGGCCGTCGAATGCGACCTCACCCCGCAAGTGGCTCGTCCACGACCGCATCTCGATTCTGTCCGAGCTCCGCGGTCGCACATAGCCTCTTCGAGGCTATGACTCGGGCGCGATCCTTGGGTAAAAACGGTTTCACTCAACGCTGATTCGCGCAAGCATGAGAATGAGGTCTTCTGCGCATTATCTGGGACTGTCTTCGATCCCGATCCAGTACTCGCACCGAACCTTTCGGCACGGGTGGCGGACGAGCCTCTCCTGCATTCCTTATGGAACTTTCATGACTCTAATGAACCGCTATGGCCGACGACACTAGCGGTAAGTAAGCTGACCGTGTCATATCTTCTTGTCATGGAAGTAGGGGTCTAATGAGCACTAGCAGTGGTGTGACAAAGAAGGGTCTGCTCATCGTCGGGGCGGTAGTCGCGCTGGGTGCCGCCACTTTTGTGGCCGTCTTCCTGATCGGCACCGCGCTTTTCTCCAACGAAATGGCGTGTATTGAAGGAGGGGCCCCGGCGAACGATACTGAGGGTGGCAGTGCATGCTTCGCAGAAGGCAGCGAGCTGCCATCCGGCTTCACCTGGGATCCCCGCGGCAACTACAAGATTAACTAACGCTAGTCATCGTCACCAAAGACTGTTCTGAATGTACGGAGGAATTATGAGACGACTGCCCCTGCTGAACCAAGTCGACAGGCTGGAGA
The DNA here is from genome assembly GCF_056675935.1 of Rhodoglobus sp. G.S.23. Taxonomy (NCBI): domain Bacteria; kingdom Bacillati; phylum Actinomycetota; class Actinomycetes; order Micrococcales; family Microbacteriaceae; genus Rhodoglobus; species Rhodoglobus sp. G.S.23. The sequence continues at coordinate 316,542 of NZ_CM155237.1, read as the reverse complement.
ACGCCGACGCCCTCGATCCACTGGTAAATCAGACCGAGGCGGTCGTGAACGCGGCGTTGCGCCCACGGTGGCTTCGAGACATCCTGCACGGTGTTCCTTTGGGCCACCCGCTGCACCCGCTCGGCGTTCACGTGCCTCTGGGGGCGTGGATTTCTGCTGCCGTGCTCGACCTAATGCCGGCCACCGACCGCGCGGCTCGTACTTTGATCGGCGTAGGTGTCGTCGGCGCTATGGGGACTGCGACCGCTGGTTTCGCCGACTGGTCGAAATTGCATGAGCAGCAGAAACGTGTGGGACTAGTCCATGCTGCCATCAACATCTGTGCCACCGGACTTTATGCGGCGTCGTTCGTGCAGCGCACTCGCGGCAAGCACGCGAGTGGAAAAGTCTTGAGCTATGGAGGGCTCATGGTTGCGGCCGGAGGAGGATATTTGGGTGGCCACTTAAGCTACCGACAAGCCGCCGGCGTCAATCACACAGAGGATGTTCCCCATCTTTTCCCGCAGGGCTGGCAACCGTTGGCACAGCTCAACAACCTTTCCGATGGTCAACTCGAACGCCACGTTGTCGGCAACGTTCCCCTTCTTGTCTTCCGCCGCGGCGACGAGGTGCACGTTTTGTCGGATACCTGCAGCCATCTCTCGGCTCCGCTTCATGAAGGCGAGGTTGTTGAGGCTGTGACTGCCGATGGAACTCGTGATGCGTGCGTTGAGTGTCCTTGGCATGAGAGCGTTTTTTCGCTGCGCAGCGGAGAGGTCGTCCATGGTCCAGCAACCAGCCCGCAACCACGATTCCACACTCGCGTTGTTGACGGGTTTGTGGAGGTTCGATTGCCGCACGCCGGTTAGGCCCACTCGCGGCGTCATCGGGGACGACTCGATGGGCAGCGGGGCTGCGCTGCCCGCTCCCTGGTCCGGAAGGGACCGTGCTCGCTGTGGTTAGAGCGAACATTCCTTCTTCACCAATGCGGGGAGTCGCTTATCGATAAGGATCAGAATTGCAGCGAAAACAATCGCAATGACTAAGGCGAGTGCAGTGTTGCGGAACACTGCGAGGTATCCCAGCTGTATGACGTCCAGAAACGGATACGGATACCACGACGTGATCGCACCATGAACGAACGTGTAGATCAACCAGAGCACCGGCCAGATGAAGGCGAATCCCAGCGTAGACCACGACATTCGGGAGCGGGGGCCAAAGACGAGCCAACCGAGGAGGGTGGCCCATGGTGCGATGTAGTGGAAGCCGATAGTGGCTGCCAGACCCCACCCGGTCAGGTTGACCTGCGACGCGAGTACTGTGCTGTAGACCAGCCCACTGATGACAATTCCGAGCATCGCATCGAGTCGCACAAATCGCCAGATGGGGCCCTCACGGTGCAGATTCAGCGCCAAAGCAATCGAGGTAAACAGAACGAAGAAGTTGCTCTGAATCGTAAAATAGCTCAGAAACCGTACTAATTTGACTACCGGTTGCTGACCCACGCCGCCAGATCCGTAGTGCGCATTCTGATCTGTGGCAAAAATTAACATCAACTGAATCAGCAATGAGGCCGCCACGATAACGGCGATAGTGCCGAACCACGCTCTCGCCATTCCTGGAGCGAGCCGCACTAGTGTGTCCGCTGGAACGGTCGCCATCTCATGTCCTCTCGGCGCGGACAATTATATCTGCGAGAGCGTCGACTTCGTCCATGGCTGAACAGAACAGTCCGAACTCCATAGCGTGCACCAGTCCGTCAATGACGGCGAGTATGCAAGTAATTATTGGTGCAGAGCCGACACGCACTGTTCGCTACGGAGGCTCAGCGCCCGCTCCACATACCCAGCTGGAAGCTGACGGGCTCGTTTGAACCACTGTTCCGTCCGTATCTACCCATCACAGAATGTGTACTGCGGATCCGTCATTTCGGCGCGTCATGACCGCCGAAACCACAGACGCGGGATCGACTCTGCCACCAAGCGCAGTCCGGCGCCAAAGATGAGGCCCATGGCGATGCCAGGTCCGCCCGCAACAGCACGGGCCGAATGCGACACCTCCCTCTCCCCCACACGGGTCTGCCGCACGGACAAGTGAAGCTTGAGGACATCGAGAACGGCTAAGTCCCCAACCCCTCGATCAGAGGTCAACAGGTCACTTCTACGCGGCAGACCAAATCCCAGGCGAACGCTGGGTTGGGCATAGCCACAAAGGCCGCATTTCGGCTAAATTCCGACCCAAAACTTTTTGAAGTGTGGGCAAAGTGTGGGCAAAGTGTGGGCAAGCAAAAACAGGCCCGACCCCACTCCACGAGAAAGTGCTGGTCAGACCTGCTTTTTTTGGTGCGCCCGGAGGGATTTGAACCCCCGGCCTATTGATCCGTAGTCGAAAACCATTCCCGCAGAACTATGCGGAACTCGCGAAAATCGCTGCAAAACGCTGGTGACTGGGTGCGACTGCGATGCCGCGAGCTGACTGAGGTGCTCCCCAAGTGTGGGTGAAATGTGGGCACGGCGTAATCTGACTATTGCTCGGTAAAGCACTAAGTCTCCACTGTATCGGCGAAATTGAGGAAAGGGAAAAGCGGCGGTCACGTCCCGCCGAGTGGTGTGATTTCTCATCTCCGTGCGGGTCAGTGGTTTTAGCCTACGTGGCGGCGAGTTCGGGGATGAGGTTGACCTCCTCGACGGTTTCGATGGCGACGTTCGTGGCCTTCAGTCCCAGCATCGAGGCTGCAGAGAAATAGCGGCGGTCGCCAGCTTCCCATTCGTCGTGCTGCTCGATCAGCACCGAACCTGCAAGACGCAACAGGGCGGCCGGGTTCGGGAACACACCCACGACGACAGTATGCTATTGGGTCTGCTGCAGGAGCAGGTGAGATCTTGACCTGACCTCGGCCCCTTTCCGTTAAAGGGTTGACTCAGGTGGTTAAAAATAGGGATACTCAATTTCGGTAGACATGGTGGTCTACCTGGGCGCTCGATGCACACCCAGTGCCCTAAAAAATGAATTGGAAGGAAGTATTTCATGCGTAGTTTCGCTAAACTTTCAGTACCCTTCACAGCAATACTTGTCGGGCTTAGCCTCTTCGGGACCTCCGCCGCTTTCGCGGATAATCCTGTTGACGTTGTGGCCGACACTGATGAAATGTTCGTAGAGCCAGGCTTTGTTGTCACTAACGAGACGCTGGTCGCGACAGAGGGTGGTCTCTTTCGAGCAGAGGTGAGCGAATCGGACCCTACTGAAATAACCACGGGTGCTAGCGCTAGGTGTGGCTGGACAAATGCCGTTGCAGTTCCTGGCTCGTACCGGAACTCTGCACCTGGGTGCGCGATCTTTGGCTTCCCGGGCTATCAAAATGCAACTGAATGGCAACGCGCCTGGTTTGCCGGAGGGACTCCGTGCGTTCAAGTCCGCGGCTTCACAAGCACGGGAAGTACACAGTGGAACGTCGCTGGGTGCGGAGCCGGACAAACTAAAATCTACAGCTGGGGAAACGCTGCGGCTCATGTTCTTATTCGGACTATGTCGGCATCCGGGCACAACGTAGCCCTCAACTTTAGATAGTGCCTAATTCCCTCGCGAGTGCATCCCTCGTGGCTGCACTCGCGTGCATTGGAGCTCTCTCCGGCTGTGCTGTTGGCGCAGTTGTCGAGCCCGAAAGACGTCTAGATTTCGATTCCCTCGCTGAGAGCTTTCAGTGCGGCGAAGTCATACAGTTCGCTGACGATATATATAACTACCCCAGCATGAAGGGTGTTCTTTGCCTCAATGGCGGGGAGTATGTGCATTTCCGGCAGTACGAGAGCAGCGTTGCACTCGAGCAAGCTGTATCCGAATGGGTTCCGCCTTTGAGGGAGGACCTGACGCTGGCTCTCGGCGAAGATTGGATCGTCTATGGGCAAACTAGTTTGTTAGAGGAATTTCTCGCAAAGGCCCCACCATTCACTGAAATTAGCGCGCCTGCTTCATATCCAGAATCCGATGCGAGCGAAGAAATCGAATGGAAAAGTTCGTGCGTCTCTATAATTACGAGCACAGCTAGCGAGGTCCTCAACGGAGCCGAGATCGGTCAGCTGTCATCACCTTTGGAGGAGTACCTGTTCCCGGATGTGGGCCCTATCATCGTTGATTTAGTGGAGAAGGCGGCACCAAGATTAGTCGCTGCCGATCCCGAATCCGAGCTACGTTTTGAACGAATAGAGTCTGCACTTAGTTATGAAGTCGCGGGAACCAAGGAATATTGCAGCACTAAATGGATGGAGACTACACAATGATTGACACACTGCAGCGTCCGAGAGGTGCACTTGTTTTCGGTATCTGGATGCTCATTATCGGAGCACTTTCAACCAATTTTCTTAACCCGTTACTTATTGAAGCGACAATAAGCCAACCAGTGCCGATGGTCTCTGTTTTCATTGGTGCCATTGCAAGCCTTATTGCTTGGCTTTCAATCGTTAGCCAAGGTCTTGGGGTTGTACTTATTGGTATCTCTGTCGTGTTGCTGAAGATTGAACGTCAGCACCTTGCTGCACTGGAAGGGTCTGCGGCACCGGTAGCCGACCGGTTGAGCTAGCCTACGGTCGGATTTCCGATCTCGTCCGATAACTTCAGCAGGATATTTTTGTTGAGTGGTGGGAGATCGTAATCCGCGGGAGTGACATGCCCTTGAGCCTGACCCATTGACGGAGTAAGGGTCTGCTGCACTGATCGGTGACGCATGAGGACATCGAGAGCGACTACGCCCCCAGCCCTCGATTAGAGGTCAATAGATCACTCCCGTGTGGAGAACCAAATCTCAGGCACACACTCGGTCGGGAAGAGTCGAAATGCCGCATATCGGTCGATTTTCGATCCCAAAACTTTTTGAAGTGTGGGCAAAATGTGGGCAAAAGAAAAACAGGCCCGACCGCACTCCACGAGAAAGTGCTGGTCAGACCTGCTTTATTTGGTGCGCCCGGAGGGATTTGAACCCCCGGCCTATTGATCCGTAGTCGAAAACCATTCCCGCAGAACTATGCGGAAGTCGCGAAAATCGCTGCAGAACATTGATGACTGGGTGCGACCCCGATGTCACGAGTTGACCACGATGCTCTCCGAGTGTGGGTGAAATGTGGGCACGGCTAATCTGATTATTGCTCGGTAAAGTACTCTGTCTCCAGCAGATCGGTGAAATCAGGGAAAGAGAACAAGCAGCCTTAGATCCACGTCTTCGAAGTTGGCTGCCACGTTGCCGCAGGACCGACTGCGTTCAGGAAAATTGGGTCGAGGAATGTCGACATCTCAGTGAGTTTCTCATCGAGGATGGCCAAGACAATGTCTTCCACGACGGACTTCCTCAACGCGCGGCAGGGGTTACACAAGCGCTAAACACTCCGCTGGCTTCGACGAAGCGAGCAAACTTTGAGCTCAGATTCGTGACTTTTCAAATGAAGCGCTCTCGCCAAAGCGTGGCGAGAACTTTGACGCCGACGAATTTCTCTCCGGCGAAAACACTCTCTACCTGATCGGCTCAAGCTGGGGCTCAGGCGCGATGGGAGGCTTCCTCGGCGCTCTCCTGGACGACGTGGTTGAAACCGCACGCCGCAAAGCACTGGCAACACCCGGCTCGCGACTCGATCTGCCACTGGGACTGATCCTCGACGAGATCGCGAATATGTTCGCCTGGCCAGCGTTACCCCCGCGTCATGGCTGACGGTGGCGGCCGAGGAATTTGCACGATGGTCGTCTTGCAAGCACTCTCACAAGCCGAGACCGCCTGGTCGAAGGCAGAAGCAGACACCATCTGGTCTGCAGCCACGGCGAAGATCCTGCTCGGCGGTGCCTCAGATATGGGGCACCTGCGCGATATTGAAGCCATGCTTGGAAAGCGGCAGCTGAAGCGTTCTTCCTACAGCTACAACCAGCAGGGAGCATCGACCAGCAACCAGCTCGAGCGGGTTCCGCTGATGACCGTTGACGAGATCCGTCGTATGCCTCAGTCGATGGGATTGTTGGCCTATCGGAACAGACGCGGTGCGCTCCTCGATCTGCGCGGATGGACTGATCGTGCTGACAGCAAGAGCATCTCGACGGGAAAGCGCACAACCGAGGCAGAACAGCAACAGCAGTTCCGCACCCAGTTCGCCAAAGCCGAACCGCTCGTGCTTCCCGAGCCCGAAGAAACCCTCGAACTGGACTTCGAGGAAACCCAGAACTGATGTCGAACTCCCGCAGGCCGGTACGCGGCAACAAATACCGCACAGGTTACCTGCGCTCACGCACATGGTTCGCCCGCCGTGCCCGCTGGTTCGCCGAAGAAACCGAAGCCGGAAACGAGTTGCGCTGCGCCGCCTGCAGCAGAGCCGCGAAAGTTCGCGAGCTCGAACTCCACCACATCGACTATTCCGGAGTTACTGAGACTCCGACTGGGTGGAAAGCTGACGAAAAGCACAACGACCTCGTGAGCCTGCACCCTGCCCATCACGAGCTGCTACACCGCCTTCTCGAACGCGACCAGGCACTGCGCTCTATGCGCAGCCGTCGAGTCGCAAGCGCATTCGCCCTACGCGTTCTACGCGTTCTACGCGTTCTACGCGTTCTACGACGCAAACTGACCACGACAATCACGGAGCAACCATGAGCTACGACGACTTTGACATCAACGACGTCCTCGCCGAAGAAGAAAGCGACCGCGAACCAGACTCCGAAGAGATCGCAGCAATCGCAGTGAACTGGCGAACGCTACCGAACGAAGACGCCTCTGAGAAATGGGAAGAGCTGCGCTCGTGGGTCGAGTGGATCAGCAAACGCTACGCGGTTGACGAGACCGTCATCCCTGATTGCTGGTGGAAGCACGACGCCCTCGTAGAAGAGCTCTCCGCATTACAAACCGCATGGACTGTCTCCTATGACACCACCGACGCCGGCTACGGACCCGTCGGATTCGTTGAACGCTGGCACAACGCTCAAGCACGGCTCCGACAAATCTCCGGAGGATCGTGCACCCAGGGCCACCGCACCGATCGCGTCCGAGATTTCCCTGACACCGACGAGTGGAACCGTTGGAGCAAATCCAGCCATGCATGAATCGCCCTGTCTATCTCGAGCAAATATGCGAAAGCATTGCACCTAGAGCTAGTCCAAAAATTGTCGAGGATTCCTACACAAACGAGACCAGATCTGCGTTTCAACTGACATACTCTTCTGCATGACGCAGAAGAAAATGAACATGGCGGGGAAGCACGCGGTTGCTGCAGTAACGATGCTGCTCATGACCTTGTCACTCGGTGGCTGTTTTTTGCTTGACCCTTATGGGGCGCAAGAGCGCCAAGATAACCTCGATGCTGCCGTGGCGGAATTCCAGGCACCGACGCTCGGAGAAGTACTTTGCGAAGGGTCCGGAGGCAAGCCCACCCCAAACAACGGCTTCACCCATTTCTTCGTCATTGAGGGCGACGATATTGTTGCAGTCGTCGCTGCCCAGCTCGAAGCTACAGGCTATTTCGGAACCCATCGCCCAGATACTCTCACGTACTCGCGCGCCGACGGTGTTGGCATGGAGGGCTATTTGCTCGGCTATAGCGACTATACGGAGGAGCTGGAAGCGTCATTGGCCGCCGATGAGTGCGAATTTCCTTCCAAGGGAACTATGTACGTAAAGTTCCGCGAGTCCCCCTCGACGGAGCTGACCGACTGATTGCCTCACTTTCGAGGGTATTGACAAAGGAGCAGACCACACACATTATTGGGTAACTTTCAAACTGAGGGATATTCGATGAATCGACCTATCGCGGCAATCACTGTCGCAATTCTGGCCTGTCTCGCTGCACTTCCATCTAGTGCTCTTGCCGATTCACCTGATTGCCCAACGTTTGAAATCATTGGCGCCCGAGGAACCGACGAGCCAGCCGAAGCCTCGGGGATGGGGGCGATGACATTCTCTTTCGCCAACAAGATGGCGGACCTCATCGATCCAATCCCAAACGCTGGCACCTTCAAAGTCGTCGAACTTAGCGGAGTGGACTATCCCGCGGCGGCCTTTTGGGAAAGTGAAAACCCAGGAGGAACCCCTTACCAGGGGAAGATCCCGAAGAACTTTTTCGACTCAGTGCAACTCGGAGCCGTAAATCTCAAGAATGAGATGTCCCTAAAGAGCACTACCTGCCCAGATACCCAATACATACTGGCAGGCTACTCCCAAGGTGCCGCTGTGGTGCGAACCGCCTTGCAATTGCTCGCCGCCGACGGCGAAGACGATGTAATCGACCAAGTCTCCGGGATCGCGACCTTCGGCGACCCTTACTTTGACCCAAAGGACAAAACCGCAAATTACGGCACCTTCAGCCCTTCTCGGAACGGACTGTTCGGCCCTGTTCGGAATGGGCTGTCGGGCCCGGTTGTCAACTGGGAAGATCTGACAGATGCACCAGTGATCTCGGTTTGTGTGGAGTGGGACTTTGCGTGCCAAACTCGAACCAGCTCGACGCTACTGAGCTTCTTTGGTACGCCTGTTTACGACCTATGGCCGATAAAAGCTTGGGCGAACGAAGCAAATAACGGGCGCTTCTTCGCGGAACACGAATCATATGACGATAAAGGATACACAGCGTCTGCTGCTTACCAACTAGGCACTCGCATGGGAATATCCTTCCCTGAGCCGGCGTGGGGCGAATCGTCACCTGTTGACGTCGTCATTGTCGTGGATTCCACCGGAAACGCTGGCGGGGCAGTCTCGTTGCTTCAGGGTGATGCCGCTGAGTTTGTGGAACTGGTGACCGACAACGTCAACGATTCTCGTGTCGCGGTAGTCGATTTCAAGAGTGGCGGCGAAGTCACAACTGACAATCCCTATGCAGTGAACATTGCGAGCGACTTTAGCCACGATGGGCAAGACGCTATTGATGCTCTCCAAGACATCAGCCAAGGCGGCAGAACAACCGGTGCCATTTACTCCGCCGTGAATACGATCGATGCAATGTCATGGCGACCCAACGTGCGCAAGATCACTCTCACCCTGACAGGGTCACGAGCGTGCGTTTCACAATATTGCACTTCGGAAAGCGGTAGTGGAATTCTTTACCCTGTTTACACGGATCGTCACCGTCCGGCCAATTTGCGAGCTGCTGGCGTTTACACAAAGGATAATGAGTACTTCTTCGAAACTGCGGGGTGGAGCGCGATCATGGATGATCGTTGGAGGTCGCGCCCTGGTGAGTATGAAACCAACGCGTACATGGTTGAAGAGCTCAAGCGAGTCTTCGTTTCCGCATTGACAGAAGTAGACGAGCCTATCTCGGGAATCTCCGAATCTTTAGTCGGGGAAAAAGCTACCTTTAACGCCGAGGAAGTTGTGCCGTTCTTCGCCGATTCACCGCCGCGGAACTTGCAGTGGTCTTACACTCACCAGCCCTTGCCCTCCGATGGTGACGACGGTGGCGGTGCGTCCGCATCCCGGTTCGGAGTCTTGAATGAGACAGCACCAGAGCCAGAAATGGATCCGGATCCATTGCCTGCCGATATGGGGCCGATGTACGAGATCGAGTTCCTAGAATCCGGCATCTACCAGGTGACACTCACGGGGTATGTGGACGATGTGATGCAGCAGTGGAACACCAGTGTTCGGATCGACGAGCTCCCCACGGAGGCTCCCGCCTCGCCTCTTCTGGCTTCGATAGTTGAAGACGACGCACAAGTCTTGGCGTGGACAGCAGGCGAGGGTGAACCTGCCGCGTTCTATAACGTGGTGGATGCTGACGGTACCGTTCTGCAATCGTTGGCACCAGTAGCCACGATTGGGAAGAACGGACTCATGGACTTCGAGTTCACGATCCCGCTAGAGCCCGCTGAGGAACCCAGCTACTCAGTCGTCGCGGTTAATGCGGCCGGAGAGACTCCAGCGACAATGCTCGTCAGAGCCGATTCAGCGATCTACGAGCACGCTTTTGATGTTGAAGGAGTACCCAGCGGGCGCACATTGTACCTGGCCGGTGACAGCACTCCAGAACTGACCGCGCTTAAGGCCAAACTGGACGCGAGCAATGCCGTGGCTTCTATTGGCGGGACCTACAACGCGACATTCCACTCGCCCTCAGGAGTGAGTTTCGCGCTCGACATGTCCTCTGTCACCACGGACATCACGATCGACGACGCTTTTGAAATCGATGTGGAGTTTGGAGACTCGGTAGATTCTGCGGGAAGACCTGTGTGGGAAACCATGCAAGAGGGCTTCGCGGATGAGTTCCTCTTGGGCGGCACATTGGATGTGCTGGTCAACGGGGATCGTATGCGCCTCAAAGTTGAACCGACCGCCGAAACCTCTCAACCCGGTGAGTTCGTCATCGACGCCAATTCAACACCGCCAGCGAGCACTCCAATAACCAGTTTCGTCGCGGACCCCGCCAACAACTCGGTCTCACTCGACTTCAGTGGAGCAGTGGATCCTGCCACCATGCCTATGTTTGCAGAAGCCGCCGACCCGCTGTTTGATTGGTCAACAGCGGCAATTTCAGACGTGCGAACCTGGATCGGTAACGCTGAAATGACCAATGCGGCTGCCCTAGTGAATCTCACCGCCTCCGAGGGCGATGCGAACACTCCGGGAGCGTTGGCGTTCACGTTGAATGGAAACATCGGAGGTGGGGACTACCGCACAATGCGGGAGTTCCTGCAGGAGGGAACAGTCTCGTTCCGAGTAGGCACTGGTGAGCCCAACGTCGTGAGCATGAACGTGGCAACGGCTGAAGCCGATAGCGCTTACCCCGCACCCGTCGTGGCTCCAGCTTTCGTCGGAGGCACAACAGCGAGGTTCGTGGAATATCGAAGCAGCGCGACCTGGAAACCAGTGATCGACTGGGGCTCTGCGGATCCCGGCACGATCGTTTACGACGGAATATTCCCGGGCGGCTCACTCTTCCCCGATTGGGAAACGGGCCGGCTAGAAGGTATGCCGCTAGAGCAGGGAACTTTCCCGATCACCATCACTGCCACCAACGATGCGGGCCAAGTCAGTCGCGTGTACAACATCGTCGTCTCAGCAAACACCGTTGACACCAGATATGCCCTAAATCGGACCATCGTCGAACAGAACCAGGACAATACTCTTTTCGTTCTGTTGCAAGGTTCGGACTATTTCCGTTCCGACAACCCGAACGTGATCAGTCGTTTACCGATCATCACGCAGTTAGAAGCCGAGGGCGGCTATATAAATGGGCCGCTCGATAGCCTCACCATCACCGATCCCAACGGAACACCAATCACGGTGACAGGCACCTTCACCGTGAGCATGTTCCGTTCAAATCCAGACATCATCGATATTCAGTCAACAAATGCTGTTATCGGTGACAACGCCACGACCACGCTGGAAACGCTGCTGGCGCAAGGAGCGACAATCTCATTCGTCTACGACGGCGGAGCGACCAACACCGTGGAACTCGGACCGCTAGAGATATACGAACCCGGGCAGCCCTAAAGAGCATGCTCACGATGTCTTCAAATTTTCTTCATCTACGAGCGCTGGGCAAACCAGCTCAGTTAACTGGGCAAGCACTTCATGGTCTTATGCTGCCTGCTATCGAGACGTCTCCGAGCCTTCACCAGCAGTCGGCGGGACGGTGACGGGATCGGGCGTTCGCCCCTTAAGTCGCGCGATTAGTGGTCGCGCAGGCTTCTCGAGAGCGTCGCTGAGCTCGAGGTAATACACCGCAAGCGGGGCGCGCTGGGCCGAATCGTCTTCAACCAGCTCGAGCACTTGACCTTGGCAGGCTCGAAAGTGCGGGTTTGCTGCACGGATAGGTGACGCATGAGGACATCGAGAGCGGCTACTTCTCCCGCCCCTCGATTAGAGGTCAATAGGTCAACTGCGCATCGTGTGATTGAACCCGGGCGAACGCTGGCTTCTAAGGGGCCACAATGGGTCATTTCGATCGAAATCTGACCCAAAACTTTTTGAAGTGTGGGCAAAATGTGGGCAAACAAAAAACAGGCCTGACCGCACTCCATAAGAAAGTGCTGATCAGACCCGCTTTAGCTGGTGCGCCCGGAGGGATTTGAACCCCCGGCCTATTGATCCGTAGTCGAAAACCATTCCCGCAGAACTATGCGGAAATGCCCAAAATTGCTGCAAAATACTGGTGACTGGGTACGACCCCGATGCCGGGAGTTGACCACGATGCTCCCCAAGTGTGGGTGAAATGTGGGCACGAATAATAAGATTCGTGCTCAGCAAAGCAATAAGTCTCCAACGTATCGATGAAAATGAGGAAAGGAAAAACGGCAGCAGTTCCAGGTTTTCGAAACTGCCTCTCCTGCTATCCCCGGGTCAACTGCGTCCAGGAAGATTGTGTCCACCAACGGCACTGCTGAAGATCTGGTCGATTGTTCGACCTGTCACCTAAGCGTGCAGCAGACCCGATCGACGAAGACAAAGGCAGTTTCCGACGGTGCAACTTCGGACACAAGACTTCCGCTCAACTCGACGCAGTGAAACCCGGCACGGGCCAACAGACAGAAAGCACCAATCGACGCTAAACAGTCCCGCTCATGGCTCTATTGAGCGATATTAGGGGAAGGTGTTCTTTATTTGGTGCTACCAGTGCCGGAGACGGCCACGGTCACCTCGAAGCAAAGAGACCATCATTCCAACAGCGAGCAGGCCAACAGCGAAGGCAAACCCCGTCGGAGTCGCGCTGCTCTCGAGGGGCCATGCCCATGCGCTGACTCCACCCTGATCCGCTCGTCCGAAGGTTGCCGCAGCAAAGACGTAGATTGTGGGTACAGATGATTGATAGCGGTATGGAAGCCACCAGCCCGACACCAGCTGCAGCCCGACGAAAGCTACCAGGTTGCGAAGCCCTGGCAGGGTGGCGGTAAGTTCCGGCCACACCATCACTACGAGAATACTGGCGGCAGCGTAAATTAGGACGAATGTAGCTGAGAAAAGTACGTCATAGCGATATACCCGTCGGGCGGAAACCACGTAGGGCGGCCGTTCCGCACCATCGAGGGCGGTGCCTACTACGATCGGAACCAACAACGGCAACACCGCAAAGACTGGAAGTTCACCGAAGGGTACACCACCACTCGCGGTTGGGACCAATAGCCTTGCTTCCCCAAGAAGTGCGCCAAGGGCGACACAACCCAGGGACACAGCCACAGCTACGAAGTGCCGGTGAGAGGTTAACCACCAAGTCATGATGGAGGTAATTCGAGGACGGAGACAGAGCAATCAGTTAAGCGAGGAAGATTCGTGCTAACCCACAACGCTTGTCCGTCCGGCGATAGCTGTTCCACTTGTTCTATACCCACCCGAGCCGGCGGGTCTGGAACAGGATCTTCTATTATTTCCACACTTGCTCTATCAAGCAGCCAACCTTGAATAACGCTCGCCACTAACAACCGCGATTGATGCTCATCGGCATCACCACAGTACGAGGCCAATTGAGGAGGCAGGAAGGCGGAGGTAAAAGAATGGAGGACCTCTTCGGGTTTCATATAGGGCCGAGCAGCCATGTTCAAAGTAGAACTCGTTGAGGCGTTAATGGAGAAGCGAACGGTAGACGGGACCTCAATTCCGGCTCGTGTCAGGTTGTCAGATGCCTTGATTATCAGTTGACTCGGGTCCCGTTTTCCATGCTGTTCCGGAAATAAACACACCGAAGGGTTCGTCTCAGTGCAACTCGCCTCATTTTGAGAACGTGGTATCACAGGTGCTGCGCCGAGATCCCGCGCAATGAACAGGCATAGCGACGTTGCAGCGACCGTGGCGAGCGCTAGGAAAGCCACCCACGTTGTTATCCCACCCGCATTGCGTCCTCTCCACCGCATAACGCTCAGCGCAAGCAAGATACAGGCAACAGACAAGGAGAAGACCACTGTCACAAAGGGCCCCAAGGGATCGAGCTGCATATCTAATCGGCAACACGTCACCACTTCCAAACCTGAGAGATATCTCAGGGGGAAGAACGGCACTGACCACGTGAAACCCAGCCAAGAATATGACGCAACGAGCGAAAGCGGTACAGCCGCTGCCATAGGAAGGTATCTACCCAGAACAGCACCCAAGGCAACGTGCATCACAATGACAGAAACAAAACTCGACCACAAGATTATCGGAGTGAAGCCCGGTACACCCCACGTACCTAGACTCAACATCGCAAACGCCAGAAGTTGAACTAGGAAAGCCAAGACTAAGCCCGGCCACAACCTATCCAGAGTTACGAGTAGCCGGGTGCGGGTGCTGGGCAAGTCCAGAATCCCGCTTCTTTGCAACCTCGACATTTCTATCGCGGACGAACTGGAGGCCAGGATGCAGGAGAACAACAAGAATATCGCCGAATTTGACGCGACGGCAGGCCAATAACCTCTGTAATTTTGAGGGTCAACGAAGGACGCGTAGTAAGCAGCCACCCCCACGAGCGCTGGGATCAAAAGCCACACGGCAACATGGGTGCGAAGGAACGATCTCACCGCTGTCACTCCTCGCTCGCAATCAGCCGCGAATAGCCTCGGAAGACACGGTCTCGCATATCCATGTCTTGCGGTGTTCCCTGCACAAACTGGTCGATTGTTCCGTCAAACAGAATCACTCCCTCGTCAATAAGGACTGTGCGTTCGTATGAATCGTGAACATCCTCAGTTTGGTGTGTAGATACGAGCACCGCGGTCTCATCGGGAATTCGAAGAAGAAGTTCCCGAAACCGGTTCCTCTGCGAAGGATCTAGACCTGCGGTCGGCTCGTCGAGGAGTATTACACTCGCGCGATGCACTAACGCACCAGCGAGCCCGACTCGTCTCAGCTGTCCCCCTGAGAGACCACGAGCTGGACGATCAGAATTCTCGCGTAGGTCAACAGTGTCCAGAGCACTGGTCGACCTGGCCCAACTTTCTGACCGTGAGAGACCTTTTAGCCAACCCATGTATGCGACTTGTTCCCGAACCGTCAGGCTGGGGAAGGGGTAGATCTGTTGTGGAAGCCATGCGACAGCTCGCCGAAACTGTGCGCGATCATGTTTTGAAGCGTGCGGGTCGCACGTGCCATCCAGCACAACCCGTCCGGACGAAGGTTCCAGAGCATTCGCCATAAGAGCCAGCAGAGTGGATTTTCCGGCACCGTTTGGCCCCAAAATCACGGTCCTTCCCCCACCGATTCCCAAAGAGAAATCCTGGAGCACGTCACGCTTTCTTGAGTATGAAAAGGTGCAATTTTGTAATTCAATCATTCAATAACCTCCGTGAACACCGCTTCACCATATAACCCTCTTGCAAAAGGGGACAACCCGTTCTACCGTAAAAGTGAGCGGATTTTTTTTCTCGGCCGCAGATCGCGGCTTTGGACGCACCGCCCAGAAAGGATCGATCATGAAAAGGCTAGGAGATAAGAAGAGAACTGTTCTAGCGATCAGCTTGAGCAGCATTGTTCTCTCCGCCATCGCGATTCCTGCATACGCGGAAGGTTCTTGGAGCTCGAACCTCTCAAACGTCGAGGCTGGCTTCAGCTCAAGGTCTTGGCAAGACTCAGCTCTAGATAACGTGGCTACGGCAGCGACGTTTTCGAGTTGTTCGGCAACCGGACCGGGGTTCACAAACGCCACCTTGAATCTATACGACGAGTTCGGTGCCTTCCCGGACCAGAGCGTTGGTTCAATTACGAACTACTGTGGCACGAGTAACTGGGGAGCCATGACTCGATCTGACCGGTATCACTGGACAATCGACGGCGTTAATGGCGGCGACTACGGATTCAAACTTACCGTAGGGTCTGTCTACCAGCAGTACTAGTCGAATGGCAGTGGAGGCTCGGGGAAGTGCCTCCACTGCCATCGCTTTGACTAGCAGAGCACCAAGAGAAAGCCTAAACACAAGCTCGTCCACTCCGGAAGCCGAGCAATTCCGTTCGAGCCTTCCCAACAACTGGTTTGTTCCGCTTGGGTCTGCTGCACGGACAGGTGACGAATGGAGGACATCGAGAACGGCCAGCGCCCAGCCCCTCGATCAGAGGTCAATTGGTCAACTCCGCCCGCTGGACCAAAACCCAGATAAACACTGGGTTCCGCCGAGTCGGACAGGTCGATTTTTGCCCCGAAAGTACGCCCCGTTGTTTTCAAGTGTGGGCAAAATGTGGGCAAAAGAAAAACAGGCCCGACCGCACTCCACGAGAAAGTGCTGGTCAGACCTGCTTTATTTTGTGCGCCCGGAGGGATTTGAACCCCCGGCCTATTGATCCGTAGTCGAAAGCCGTTCCCGCAGAACTACGCGGAAGTGCCCAAAATCCCTGCAAAACACTGGTGACTGGGCACGACTCCGATGCCACGAGTTGACTGGAGTGCTCCCCAAGTGTGGGTGAAATGTGGGCACGATTTTAGTGATTTAAACTCATTCAACATGTTGGGGCATTAGTGGCAGCTCGCCCGGGTCCTTATGGTTGACTTCTGCCGACATATTTAATCCGTAGCTCCGTAAGCGATTGCTCGACCTGAGCGACTTCCCGTTCGCGTCATTCCGATTGCGACGCCAATTGCGACGAGTACTTGGTGGAATACTTACTCAGAAGGAGACAACGATGGCTGACACCCCAACAATGAACGATGTGGCCCGCGAGGCTAGCGTCGCGCTCAAGACGGTTTCACGATTCGTCAACGGCGAGACGAACATCAATCCCGCTATGGCGACCCGAATCGCCGAGGCAATCACTGCTCTCGGATACCGCCGCAACCTTGCAGCAGCAAGCATCCGTCCGGGATGGACGAGCAAGACACTCGGACTCATCATCAGCGATCTCGCCAACCCCTATTATTCTGCGCTCACGCGAGCGATCGAAAGCTACGCCCGAGATCGCGGTTACCTGGTAATCAGCGCGAGCTCAGACGAGAGCGGCGCGCAGCACGACCGTCTTGTCGACCGGCTTATGGAGCAACGCACAGATGCACTCATTGTCGTGCCGCCGCGTGATCCGGGCCGCGACTGGGCAAGCGTGCCGCCACCGATCCCTCCTTTGGTGTTCCTCGACCGCCCTATCGACTTCGTGGGCGCCGACGTGATCCTCGCTGACAACTCGGGCGGAGCACGCAACGCTGTTGCCGAGCTGATCCGCAACGGGGCCCGCCGGGTAGCTTTCATCGGTGATGCGGTATCGATCTACACGATGCGCGAGCGTTACGCTGGATACCTTTTGGCGCTTCACGATGCCGGTCTCGAGGTCGACGATGACATCGTTGCTACGAATGCCCACTCTAGCGAGCAGGCGGCCGCAGCTGTTGGCGGCCTCATGCGCACCTCGAGGATCGACGCAGTGTTCGCCGCTAACAACCGCGCATCTGTCGGCGCCTTGTTCGCCTTTCGGGATCACGGCCGATTGCCTTTGATTGGCTTCGACGATTTCGAGGCCGCCCATCTCAGCACGCCAGCCGTGTCGGTCGTGAGCCAAGATATTTCCGAGATGGGAAGACTCGCCGCGGAGATCGTGTTGGGCCGGCTCGCGGGTTCGTCAACCGAGGCGACTACCCACATCCTCCCGACGACCCTCGAGTTGCGCGGCTCAGAGCGCCCCTAAGCCTAATGGGGACTTGACATCGTCGATCTGATGGAGTTTTGTTGGTCAAACAACGTTGTCTTAATCTGGACACATTAAGCGGCAAAGGAGCTGCGGCATGCACAGGAGGACTTTTCTTGGCGGGACTGCTGCGATCGCAGGTCTCGCGGCGGTCGGCAAGGGGGCATTCGGTGAACCACTCGCCGCCCAAGCCGCAACGTACACGGTGAACTTCAATAACTTCCCGCTTAAGTTCGACCACATGAACTGGCAGCTGAAGACAGTGCACGCCCTGAGCGGCTCGACGGTCACAGGATTCACGTACGGTTCTGGCACGGGGGCGGGCCAACGCACGAACCAGCACGGCGTGACCTGGCCGACGACCGCCTACTATGACACCGTGCTCGGCGCGGGTGGCTACGCCGCAGTCAACAGTTGGCCGATGAAGGCTATGACGCTCTACGCCACTGAGAAACCCGGCGGCTGGCAGAGTGACGGCTGGAATCCTTACCAAGATCTTGCCGAAGGTGCGACGTGCGTAGACGACTCGGCGCGCACGGCTGTCGCCCTCATGACCGATTATATTCTCAATGGCACCGCCGCGTCGTACACGACGGCCCGCGCTGTGCTGGCCTTCCTCTGCTACATGATCACGATGGAGGGCAAGGTCTACAACTTCGCGTGGTTGGATGCGCCGGCGATGTTTTCTTGGGACCCCATGCAGTCCCAAAACAAGCACTACATGTATCGCAGCGAGTTTTACCGCCGCACTCAATACCCACCCCTCGGAGCAGGCGGCTCGAAGGCAGCGTGGTTTGACTTCGAGTCAGACCCCACTCACATCATCACGAGCGGTGGCACCAAGGTTCGTGCCGACCCATTCATCTCGCACCCGCCGTATACGGTCGCCATGGACGACCTGCAGTCGACGAGCGGAGCTGATGTCGCGCCGGTTTACAACGGCCCGCTCTATAGCGCGGCAACGGGTGCGGCGACGAGTTACCTCACCAACATAAAGAAAGACTGGACCACAAGTACCCACAATCTGGGCGGCGACGACGCACGGATGCTGTGGGCGCTCGCCCTAGGCATCCAAATGATGCAGAAACGAAAGGCCGTCTCTGGAAGCCTTACAACCGACGAGACCATCTTCGCAAAGTTTCTCGAGAACCACTTGAATCGCCAGCTTCGCAACGTCAGCCAGTACAACCTAGGGACCCTGGACAACCGGCTCGCGAGCATGTTTCTCATTGGGTACGTCGAGACCTATCGGGCCCTCTACGTAGGTGGCGGCTGGGGCGTATACTCGCCGCTGCTCCCCCAGACAGGCGCATCCGCCGGAGGGTCTACGAGTGGTCTCGACGACCCCGTCTCGCTATCGACGATCTACTCCAAGATTGACGAGGGCATCAACCGTGTCATCTCGAAGCAGTTTCAATCGAGCGACTGGCGCAATGGAATCTTCATCGACGACGCTGTTGCGGGCGACTGGCAGGCCTGGGGTCAACACCAGATCTACGCGCTGTCAAAAGCATACCGGCTCAAGCGCGACATGGGCCAGGCGGCGTCCGCTCTAGACGGCTTTCTCGACATCATCACCTACTCCGCAGACACCTTCTACGGGGATCAGGGCTACCATTACAAGGATGCGACGGGCAACAACATCCGCACAAAGGAGCGCATCACCGCAATCTCCGGATGGGCTGCGTCTTTCCACACCAACAGCGCACAGTCGGTGTACCAGGACTCTTGTATCGTCGGGGGCTTGCTTGAGCTAGCGGGCGCGTGGGAACAGTCAGCCCGCGTTGACAAGGTCACGCGAGCAGCCGACTACAGGCGGTACGCGAAGACCGTCGCGAGCTGGTTCATCGGGAACAACAACGCCCTCCTACCGATGTACACGGGCAACACCGGAGTCGGCTCTTACGAGGGGCGCGGTGCTGTGCTCGACCTCATCGACATCAATGCCGGGGTACCGTTCCGCAAAGGCGACGCCGGCGGGGAATCCACCGCAGAAGGACTGTGGGCCATGATCCTTATCAAGAACGCCATCACCACATACTCACTAGGAAACAGTTTCTCGTTCGATGCCTGATCACCCCTATTTGTTCATCGGCGATAGCATCACGGACGCAGGCCGGCTCGACGACCAGAACGGCCACTTCGGCGAAGGCTACGTGCGCCGACTCGACGAGAGTTTTCGGGCAACCGATCTCGAAGTCACGACGATCAACATGGGAGTCGGTGGCCACCGGGTCGCCGACCTGAGGGCACGCTGGAATGCAGATGCACTCGACCACCGCCCCGAGCTACTGTCGATACTCGTGGGCGTCAACGACATGTGGCGTCGCTATGACAACAACGATCCGACTACCGCTGAGGGCTTCGCCGCCGACTACCGCGTGATGCTCGAGGCAGTCGACCGCGAAGTGACACGCACTGTCGTGCTCATCGAGCCCTTCCTTGTACCGGTGTCAGAGGAGCAGGCTACTTGGCGCGACGACCTCGACCCGAAGATCGAGGTCGTCAGGCAACTCGCACGAGAGTTCGACACCATCCTCGTGCCCGCCGACGTCGAGCTCAACCGATACGCCGTCGAACACGGGGCAGAGGGCATCGCCTTCGACGGCGTACACCCGAGTGAGCTGGGCCACAAGCTCCTAGCCCAGCTGTGGCTCACGCACGTCGGCGTTACCGCTCGGGCGTAATCTCGAGCCTCTGCCATGCGCCCGCGGGTAGATCGACGCTGACCGACTGACCATGGAAGAAGGTTACGTCGGTCGAGCGCTGCTGGGTCGTGCCGTTGTAGATAAAGAAGCTCAGGGTCGTCGTATTCGTCTCCCTATAGGAGTCAGTGTTCACGACCATGACTTCGCGATCGGATGACACCGCGTACGCCTCCCAAAGCAGCCACGCTCGAAACGTCCAGCCGGACCCGTAGATCTCCTGACCCAGAAAACCTGCGTCGATCGTGCCGTCGAGCAGCGGCAGCTCCTCGTAGGGCACGAACGCGAGCGGCATCGGGCCAAATACGTCTGGGTTCACCGCAGGATAGAAGGACGTGTTGTTACGGCGACCGTAGTCGAGGACGCGTAGAGTCGCGGCGGGGTCATCGTCGAACGGCAGCGCACTCGCGAGCCTGGCATCCATCTCGAGGTTCTCGAATAGGGCCGGATAGTTAATGCCGAGACACGCCTCAAACATGCCGAGGTGGTCAACGGTCGCGAGGTTCGACGAGGTGCGATCGTCGAACCAATACATCATCCGCAGGGCCTGCGCACGGAAGTAGTGACGCAGATCGCGCCACTCCTCCTCGCCCGTCAGTGCGTGCAGCTCATCGGCCGCGTCGAGCGCATGCGCGCTAAAGAAAACCTCCTGCAACGCATCGTCGATGGGGACGTTGGCAAGCACACGCAGCGCGCGTTCGGCCTCACCTCGGTAACGATCATCCCCCGTTGACCGCGCAAGACCCAGCATGAACATTGCGTAGGTGCCGGCAGTTCCGAGGTTGGAACCCGGCCCAAACTTACGCAGGGTCGACTTGTCGAACGACAGTGGGAATGCGTATTGCACCGCCTGCGCCAACGGCAGCAAGACTGTCTCCACCTCGAGAAGGATCCTCTCCATCACCTGGCGGTCATTCCGACCAGAAAACACAAACCACGCGTCGGAAAGCAGATACACGTACTGCCAAGTACCCATCTCCTGGTGGTCGGTAGTGCGGCCGCCGAGCAAAACGGATGCCGGGTCGAGCAGCTGCCGCCGGGCAAATGCATTCACACGCTCGTGCAACCCGCGCCACTGCGTGTCGGGGAACCGATCGATCACGACCTCGAGCGGGCGCAGAAGCCAGAGCGCCGAGTCGAGGCACGGGCCCAGACCGGAGAAGTGCATGCCGCGGGCATCGAGCGCGGCGACCCACGCTTCCGAACGTCCGTCGACATAGGCGAGCAGGTCGTCACCGTGCCAAACGTGCTCGTCGTTCATGAGGTCAACTGCGAGCCCATTCGAGAGTTCGGTCCACGACAGTGCACCGTCCGGCCACCGTTCACCCGATGGTCGGAGGAGCGGTAAACACGAGTCGACGAGGGCGACTACCGCCTCCTGCTCCGTGGGCGGCATGGGCGAGTCCTCCCGATGCGAGACCGATGCGTACCACTCGAAGCGAAGGATGCCCGTCGGCAGCGACGTTCCCGCCCGACCGGTCGTGAGCATCCCGAGTTCAAGTGCCGGAGCGTCATCAAGTCGACGGCGGACGCCGCAGTGGTAGTCGAGGAACCGCGCGCCGGACTCACGGCTCATCCACGACATCGCGGTCAGGTCGAAGAACATCGAATACTCGGCCTTGCCCGCGGGGTCGTAGTAGTAGAGAGCGGGGAATCCATTGCCTCGACCCTCATGGTTCCACTGCGGCGGATTCTCAACAACGGTCTTGAACCAAAAGTGATTGCCGCGCTCGTAAGGCGGAAGGTCGCCGAGGTCGAGCCGGATCTCAGGCTCAACCCCGTCGAGAGTTGTACCCACGCAGTCGAGTTCAACGATGAAGCGGAACCATGCCGTGCCGGGTACGGCTGAGACTGACGCGGTCCACGGCCCTGCTGCACTGGACCCCGCGAGAGTGGCGCCCTCGTCGCCCACCACGGCCGACGAGGGCACGAGACCGAAATGGGTTCCGCTGACGAGAGGTCCGGCCGCGCCGACGGACCGCCAGTCATCCCCGACGGCGACTTCGAAATGCACACCGTCGTCACCAATGACGAGCCGGCTTGCTCCGGTCGCCGCAACTACGATCGCGGTCATCCCTTGACTGCCCCGCCGAGTACGCCGCCCACGAGGTATTTCTGCAGGAAAACGTAAGCGATCACGAGCGGCGCAGCGACGATCATGGTCGCGGCCGCGAGCAGCCCCCACTGGCTTTGGTACGTGCCTTGAAACGCATACAGACCGAGAGTTATCGGCGACTTCGCAGCCTCGGGCAGCAGGATCGTCGCGAGGATGATGTCGTTCCAAACACCGATGGCTTGCAGGATGAAGATCGTCACGAGGGCGGGTCGCGCGAGCGGGACCACAAACGTAAAGAGGTAACGGAAGTAGCCGATGCCGTCGAGAGCCGCGGCCTCATCGAGTTCGACGGGAATCGAAGTCGCGTAAGCCCTCATGAGCAGCGGTCCGATACCGATCGCCGCCGCCATGATGAGGATGTATCCGATTCCCGTGTTGTATAGCCCGATGCGCAACAGCAGCTGGAACTGCGTGATGATCGCATTTGGCAGGAAGAGCAGCACGACGAAGAACACATTCCAGAGCCTGGGGTGGCGCATGTAGCCGCGCGCGACCGGAAAGCCGATTACGAGAGAGATGAATGTGCCGATTAGTGCGGCTGATCCCGTATAGATAATGCTGTTAAGCAGGTAGGCCGCGAAGTTGCCCTGCAGCCAGGCATCCAGAAAATTTCCCCACTGCGGATCGGTGACGATGCCGATTGGATCGGCAAAGAAGCCCGAGTTGCTCTTCAGCGCCGTGTTGATGAGAAACGCGAGCGGGAACAGGTAAAACACCATCACGAGCGCCGCCAAGATGTAGTTCATGACCCGTCCAGGGGTCATGTGTCGGCGAAAACGCGATCGACGGACCACGGGTGCTGAGGTGCTCACAGTCTTTCCTCTCTCTTACGTAGGTAGGCAAGCACGATAAGCGAGATCACTCCAACGATGACAAACTGCACCATGGAGATCGCCGCGGCGTAGCCCTGCGACTGGGAACTACCGGATGCCGCACTGCCGCCGAAGCCCTGCGAGAAGATCGCGAGTGACAGCAACTGGGTGGCGGCATTGTTGGGTCCGGTCAAAACGTAGGCGAGCTGATAGCTCTGTAGCGACCCCACGATAGCAAGCATCACGTTCGCCGTGATCGAAGGCGCAAGCATCGGGACTGTGACGTACCGAAACTTTTGGAACCCCGTGGCGCCATCGATCGATGCGACCTCATACAACTCCTCGGGGATCGCCTGGAGCCCAGCCAGATAGATCACTACGGCAACGCCGAGGCCCGACCACACCTGCACGAAGATAACGAGCCCGAGAGCGAGCCGTTGGTCGCCGAAAAAAGCGGAGTCTGCGCCGAAGAGACCCCATAAGCTCGCCGCCGGGCCCGCTGACGGGTTAAAAATGAGGCTCCAGATGAGCCCGATAACGGTGACACCCAACACGGTGGGCATGAACACTACAGCCCGGTAGAACGTGGATCCTCGAAGGCGTTGGTTGAGCAAAACAGCAATGAGAAGAGCAAGCACGGTGGAGATAAGGGTCGTCGCGAACGAGTAGACGAGCGTATTGCGCAGCGCATTGAGATTGTAGTCAAGCCGTGCTTCCGAGAAGAAATTGAAGTAGTTCTCGATTCCGATCCACGAGACCGGCAAATACGGGAGACCGCGGATGTCGGTAAAAGAGATGACTAGCACTCCCACCGCAGGAACGATGGCGAAGGCCACAAGCACCGCGATGCCGCTACTGAACGTGGCGTGGAGCGTCAACCTTCGCCCGAACGGAAAGTAGTTCGACATGTTCTTTCCTTAGTGTAAGGGAACTAAAAGGGTGGTTCAGCTAGCCATCGGGCCAGCCGAACCACCCTCAGGGACTAGAAACCAGCTGACCAGTCCTTCTGAGATGCCTCGGCTGCGCCCTCCGCATCAGCAGTTCCCAGTGGAGCTATGCCTGCATAGTTGAAAGGGAAGAGCGCTGCAGGGCCAGCCGTCGTGTTCGGCGCCCACAAGATGTCCCATGCCGGGGTGAACGTCGCCGTATAAGGCGCGATCGAATCCATGAACTCGCTGCTGGGAATATTCGGCTGAGCCGGCGCAAAACCTGCCTGCGCGACGAACGGCGCGTAGTTGGCGGGGTCGGAGTAGAACTCAAGGTACGCCAAGGCCGCCGTTTCGTTCTTCGTTGAGCTAGCGATCGCGATTCTGATCTCGACCTTGCCACCCAACGTCGCATTGTCAGCCGCGTCATCACTTGTGGGGATCGGGAAGTAACCGACCTCGAAGTTATCGCCGACGGCCTCAATGATTGTCGGCGCGTTCCACGTTCCATCCGGAGTCATGGCGACAGCACCACTGGCAAACTCGCCAGGAATCTGGGAGTAGCCGATGCCCGAGAAGTTCGGTTGAGCGTAGCTGTACATCGTCTCGACTTTTTCAAGGACGTCGACCATTCGGGGGTCGTCTAGCGCGGTCGCACCGTCCCAGAGGGATGCCGCGAGTTCGAGCTTGTCGTCGGCTGTCGGGTACGCGCCCTGCACCGAGGCGAGCATCGTGAGCCCGGCGGGCCAGCTGTCCTTTCCGCCGATGCCGAGGGGTGCGACACCTGCGGCACTTATCGCGTCACATGCTGCGATGAACTCGTCCCACGTAGTAGGGACCTCAAGGCCTAGCTCAGCGAACAAGGCCTTGTTGTAGTAGGCGCCGGTGTAGTAACTAAGGCCGGTCGGCACGACGTAGTTCTTGCCGTCATAGAGCAGCGACTCTACGACGCTCGGGGTGAAATTGTCCATAAACGGTTCATTCGTCAGGTCGAGGAACGTGCCGGCTTCTGCCGCGAGCGCATCGTTGCCTCTCGAGTCGGCCGCATAGTCGGGGACCTCTACTGGTGCTGCGATGAGAACGTCGACGTTGCCAGCAGTTAGTCGCGACGACATCGCCGAACTGTAGTTGTTGGTCGGGACCGTCGTGTACTCGACCGTAACGTCAGGGTATTTAGCTTCAAATGCCGCGTTGAGCTCCTCGAACGCCTTGTCAGATGAATCCGCGCTCGGAGTCAGCACCCGCAGGGTTCCCGACACCTCGCTATCAGCGGGGGTGTCTGTGCTTCCAGAGCAGGCGCTCAGGCCCGCCATCGCTACTATAACCGAGACAGCAAGAATTCCGCGGGTGACGGATTTTTGCGCTCGCAACTTCTTCGTTGCCATTTCACTCTCCTGGTGTGTGCGGGGGTTGTCGGGGATAACGCGAGAAAACAACGTTGTCCCGTCTGTTGTGCCCTAGCTTCACGTGTCTTGGTGGAAAAGTCAAGCGCCGAGCATGTGTTCTGGACAACGTTATCTCACAGCCGTACTATCGGCTAGATACCGGCGCCCCATGAGCGATACCGCGTACGACAGAACAGGCAATGATGATTCCCCTAAGCACGAATGCTCTTCTGGCCTCATACCGCGAGGCCCTTACCTTCCAGGACCCTCTGACTTCGGTCATCTCGACCGACCAGTTCTCGGCAGACTACCCCGAGAATCCGGCCTGGGCGGTCGGTCCGTTCGCCAAGGATGACGCGCTGACCTTCCGTCCAGAGGGCCAGTGGGTTGACCCCACCAGCATCGGCTGGACCTCAAGCTCGATCTTCAACCCCTCGGTCATCGTCAAGGACGGCGCGATCCACCTGTTCTACCGCGCCTCTCCCATGAAGGAGTCGACGGGCAGCCGCATCGGGCTCGCCGTGCACGACGGAACGACGTGGCAAGATCATCCGGCCAACCCTGTCATTTACCCGACGGCCGACAACGAGTTGCTGAGTTGCGAAGATCCCAAGGTCTACTCAGCTGAGGGGCGCTATTTTCTCTTCTACAACGGCATCTGGGATGTCCGGGACACGCCGGAGAAGGAGCAATTCCCTTCTCCGGGGTACCCGGTAGACTCCCTCGGTTGCGATATCAAGGTCGCCGTCTCCGACGACCTCGTGAACTGGACCAAACACGGGCTCGTTGTGCCGTACGAGGTTTCACAACTCTGGGCCAAGGGAGCAGTCATCGTACGCAACCCTCAAGGGGATGCCGTCAAGATCGGCGGCCAATACCTCATGTACCTCTCCGAAGGGTGCGACGGAGTTCGTTATGTGGGCCGGTCTGAAGACATGATTAGTTGGGAGTTCACTCCGCAGCCCTACCTCGATCTTGCCCCGCTCGGCGGCACGCTCTACGAGGTTGCCTGCGCGCTCACGGCCCACGACGACACCGGCGACATCGTTCTTGATTTCTTTTACAGCGACCTCAACGGCGACTTTGCTGCGGCCCAGGCCCTGTTTAGCGTCGACCACCCTTTCACCCAGCGCGACATCCACCGAGGAGGATCGCTCGCATGGGGCGGCATAACGGACATCGGCGACGGCCTTTACTTTGCGCAGGGCTGGGACGCACCCGTCGAGGAGCGCGAGATGTACTTCTACCGGGCGGAGCGATGACAAGCTGGGACCTCTCCGGGCCCTGGGAACTGCGCGGCTGGCGACAAAACGACTGGGAGCTCGGGCTGACCCCTGAGCGCGACAAGGTGCGCGTTCCCGACGTAGGTCCCATTCCCGTGACGGTTCCGGGCTCGGTGCGCGGCGCACTCCTCGCGGCGGGCATCGTTGCCGACCCGATGGTCGGCCAGCAGTCGCGCCTTTCAGAATGGACGGAGCACCGGCACTGGACGTTCAGCCGCG
Source organism: Rhodoglobus sp. G.S.23 (assembly GCF_056675935.1). Classification (NCBI taxonomy): domain Bacteria; kingdom Bacillati; phylum Actinomycetota; class Actinomycetes; order Micrococcales; family Microbacteriaceae; genus Rhodoglobus; species Rhodoglobus sp. G.S.23. The sequence continues at coordinate 289,590 of NZ_CM155237.1, read as the reverse complement.
AGCTTCCGACCGACGCGGCGGCCTTCGTCAGTGAGGGCCGTCTCATCCTGCGGTGCAACTCGCTTGACTACGCTGGAACAGTGCTCGTCGATGAAACCGTCATCGGCGTTTTCGCCGGCACGTTCGTTCCGCACGAGTTCGACATCACGGATTCCGTACTTGCGGGCGGATCGACCCTGTCCATAATTTTCACCACCGTGCCGGACGGGCTAGGCCAGAACGGTTGGACTACGCGCATCCGCGATTTCAAACCGCGCTTCTCCTACGGCTGGGATTGGACCCCGCGCATCGTACAGACAGGGATCGCAGGCGGCATCGAACTTGAAGTACGCGCCACAGCGTCGCTTCACGACACCCGCATGACAATGGATGCCGAAACCTCGACGATCACGATTGAGCTCCCGTCCGGGGTCGACGCCGACGTCATCGTGGACACCCCCACTGGCGAACTGACAGCAAGCGGTGCTGGAACTCTCGTGATTACCGTGCCGAACGCCGTGGCGTGGCGCGTGCGGCCCGAACGCACTCAAGGCCTCTACCGCGTGCGAATCTGCGGCGCCGACGGCCAGAAGATTGAGCGCCTCGTTGGTTTCCGCACCGTCGAATGGCACCCGACGGACGACGCGCCGGCGGGCGCCGACCCGTGGCTGTGCGTCGTAAATGGCTCGCCCGTCTTTCTCGCGGGCGTCAACTGGGTGCCGATCCGGCCGGACTACGCGGATGTCAACGACGACGACTACCGCGTGCGCCTCGAGGCGTACCGCGACATGGGCATGACACTCATACGAGTGTGGGGCGGAACCGGCCGTGAACGGGACATTTTCTACGACCTCTGCGACGAACTGGGACTCCTCGTGTGGCAGGAGCTCCCCCTCTCATCGTCCGGCCTCGATAACGAACCACCAAGCGATCCCGAATTCATTGCGGAGCTCACCCACATCGCCGACACCTATGCGCGCCAGCTTTCTCATCACCCATGCCTCATCATGTGGAGCGGTGGCAACGAATTAACTGCCGTATCGGCGCCTGCGGTCACGGGGTCCCCGCTCGACGGAAGTCATCCGACTCTCGCCGCGGCCGGCGAAGCTCTGCAGGTCGTAGACCCCACCCGTCGCTTTGTCGCCACGTCGCCACTCGGCCCCCGCTTCGACGCCAACCCAGTCGAATTTGGGCTGGGCCTGCACCACGATGTTCACGGCCCGTGGGAGTTCACGGGCACGCGCGACGAGTGGCGCGCCTACTGGCTGGCCGACGACGCCATCATGCGATCCGAGGTCGGGGTAGCTGGTGCGAGTTCGATGAAGCTGCTGGCCCGCTACGACTTGCTCGACGCATCCGAGAAAGCCGCCCTGCGCCAACTCTGGACCCACTCCTCTGGCTGGTGGCTGGCGCGCTTCGACCAAGAAGACACGACGGATGTCGCGGCCTGGGTTGAGCGTAGCCAACAGCGCCAAGCCGACATGCTCGAGGTAGCCGCCCAGGCAACCCTAGATCGCTTTCCCGCGGCCGCCGGGTTCGTCGTGTGGCTCGGTCACGACACGTTCCCGTGTGCGGTCAGCCTCGCGCTGCTCGATTACGATGCGACGACTAAACTGGCGGCGAAGGCCCTCGCACGGGTCTTCACCGCCAGCCCTTTCGTGCGGTCGGCCTAGCGCTACCGCCTTACCATCACGTGCTAGACGTTTTCTACCGAGGCTGCGCTGTTACAGTTCGACTGCTAGACCTTGGGCGTTCGAACGGATTCCCGCGCGGTAGATCCCGTGCGTCGCCGCTGCCTCATGTGGAGTCACACAGCCGAAACGGTCGCCCATCTCACCGGCACGCTCGGCTAGAAAAACCGCCCACATCTGCAGGATCGAATCCGAGAACCCGAACTCGAAGTTGGGGCCCGTGACCGTCGGCCACACCGACTGGCTGCCGGCGTCGATCTGCTGCCAGACCTGCTCCTTGCCGCTGCCCGGCACCGTCGACACTGTGAAGACCTCAACGAGCTTGGGGTTCTTGGTGCTGAAGCGAACGCCGCCGTCGAGACCGATCGCCTCGAACACCCAGGTGTTCTTCTGGCCGGGGTCGATGCGCTTGGTCTCGGTCGTGAGCGGGAAGCGCACGCCATCGTAGTGTGCCCAGCTGTGCAGCACAGCGTTGTCCCACGTGTCGCACTCGACGAGCGCGCCATCCGGTCCCGGACGCTTTGTGACGATGTTCTGCAGCACTCCGTACACGGTGTCGGGCGCCCACCCAAGGCGCAGCGGCACATGCCAAGTGTGCAGGCCAAGGTCGTTGAGTACGCCAGCCTCACCGCAGAACTGGTTCTGGCGCTTCCAGCTGATCGGTTTCGTGACATCGACGTCGCTCGCGTGCAGGAAGCTGTTGCGCGCTTCCACAATCGTGCCGAGGGCACCGCTGCGAACGTAGTTGATCGCCATCTGCGCCCCGGGGAAGAACGGCATCTCACTGGAACAACGCACGAAGCTCTCGGGATGCTCCTCGACAGCGACGAGTATCGCTTGCGCCGCCGACTCGTCGATTCCGAACGGCTTTTCGGCGAGCAAGCTCTTGCCAGCGTTGATCACGTCGGTGTAGATGCGCTCGTGCAGGTCGTGGCGCACGGCGACGTAGACGACGTCGATCGTGGGGTCGGCGAGCAGCTCGTGGTAGTCGGTGACTTTCGTTGTCACGGTGTCGATCTCGTCGAACCAGTCGAGTGCCGCTGGGTTGATGTCGCATACTGCGGTCAGTCGAGGGCGCACGGGATGATCGATGAGGGCGGGCCAACGCTGGATAGCCGCCGCGATCTCACGACCCATGAGGCCAGCACCGATAATAGCTATATTGACGATTGCGGGGCTCATACTGCGCTCTCCTTGAGAATTGCGAGGGCGGCATCCACGCTTGCTCCGTCGTGCAGTACGGCCATGAGGGCCGAGGTGATGCCTGCGGGTTTGGGGTGCTGGATAACATTTCTGCCGTACACGATGCCGCTTGCGCCCTGGTCGAGCACGGCCACAGTGCGCTCCAGAAGCGTGCGGTCGTCGACGCGCCCGCCCCCGCGCACTAGAACGGGAACGTCGCCAGCAACCGTGATGACCTTCCCGTAGTCGGCGATGTTGTCGGTCGGGTCGGCCTTAATCAGGTCGGCGCCGAGTTCTTTCGCCTGGCGAACGAGCGCGATGATCTTGTCGGTGTCGCCGTCGACCATGTAGCCGCCACCCGCCTTCGCGTTATCGTGCATTACGAGAGGCTCGATCATCAGCGGCATCCCGAATCGGGTCGCCTGCTCACGAAGCGCCATAATCGAAAGGATGTTCGCTTCCCGAATCTCGGGACGACCGGGCAGGTGCATGAGATTTGCGCACACCGCGACGGCATCTAGTCGAACGGCCTCCTCGATCGCATTGGGCACGTGGTGGCTGAAAATGTGGCTATCTAGCGGGTTGCCATAGACGTTCGCGACATCCGTTCGCAGCACGAGCGCAGGTTTCTGCTTCCCGGGGATTCGCTGCAGAATTCGTGCCTGGCCCAGGGTGAGCTGCACTGCATCGGGATTGGCTTGAACGAGAGTCGCTACGACCGCGTCCATGTCCTCGATGCCCGTGATAAACGATGGTTCGCCGAAGAATCCGTGGTCTACGGCGACGTCGAGCGCTTTGCCAGAGCTCGCATTGAAGAGCCTATTGAGGCGGAACTGGGACATGTCGTGAAACTCTCCTTGGGATTTTATCGCCGCCGCGGTTTGTTTCGGGCTGCGTCTGTGCCAGAGTAGCTCCGTTGAGATAACGTTGTCTAGCTCAGCAGAATGGAACTCCAGTGCACCAAATCGCCGTCGCAGGGCATCTCTGCCTCGATATAGTCCCGCGCTTCTCGGGTACCGCGGCCCTCGATCCTGGCCGCTTACTGGAGGTCGGGCCCATCGCCATCTCCCTCGGCGGATCAGTCGCCAACACGGGGGGCGCGCTTGCTGACCTCGGGGCGGAAGTCACCCCCTTTGCATCGATTGGCGATGACGAACTCGGTGCCCTGCTTCTCTCCCAACTGAGCGCCGAAGGGTTCGCGCAACCACATCTTTCGACTTCCTCCGTCTCGACGACCTCGTACAGCCTCGTCATCGAGGCACCGGGAACCGACCGAACGTTCTGGCACCATACTGGCGCCAACAATGAATTCGACGGGACCGACGTCGACGTCGACGGCCGGGAGCTTGTGCACGTCGGCTATCCACCCCTACTGCCTGGTACCCTCACCGACGGCGGCCGGCCACTGCGCACGCTCCTCGCCCGGGCGCGAGCCGCAGGCGCGACTACCTCACTTGACCTAGCGGTGGTCGACCCCGACTCGGCCGTCGGAGCCCTCGACTGGGCGAGCATCCTCGGGTCTGTTTTCGCCGAGTGCGACATCGCCAGCCCCAGCCTTGACGACCTGACCTCGGCTCTTCACATTGATGAGCCATATTCAGCCGCACTCGTCAGTCGCCTCGCTGACTGGATGCTCGCCTGCGGTGTCGCGGTCGCCGCGATCTCAGCGGGACGCCACGGGCTCCATCTGCGCACAGCACCCGCAGCCCGCCTACGAATGGGAGGCGCGATACTCGCACCACTCGCCGAGTCGTGGGGCGACCGCTCGCTCACCGTGCCGCCTCTCTGGGTCGACAATCCCGTCACAACTAACGGGGCCGGAGACGCCAGCACGGCAGGACTGCTATTCGCGATTAGTCGCGGTTCCACCGTTGAACAGGCCGCTGCACTCGCAGCAGCGTGTTCCGCCGCAATCATGAGCGGCGCGCGGCCCACACCGGCAGCTGTCACCGCCCTTGACCGCTCCCTGAATACCCTGTTCGCATGACGAGAGGATCCGCAATGGAGCCGCTGCTGCTTCCTTCCAACCAACCCGCCGCCCGGTTCTATGAGGGCGGAACTCGTATTTCGAGCTTTCGCAACGAACATCCATCCCCACCCCATACTCCAGAAGACTGGATAGGGTCGACGACAAGCGTGCGCGGTAACGCTCCCACAGGCATGACCCGTCTCGCGGACGGCGAGTTACTGGCCGACGCTATCGAACGCGATCCGCTCTCGTGGTTGGGTGCAGCTCACGTGCAGCACTACGGCATCGACACGATGTTGCTCGTCAAGCTGCTCGATGCCGGTCAACGCCTGCCAGTGCACGCGCACCCTGACGGCGGCTTTGCTGCGAAGCACGTCTCTACCACTCACGGCAAGGCAGAGGCTTGGTACATCCTCTCGGCCGGCGTAGTGCACCTCGGCCTCAGACGCGATGTGCCACTCGGTGAGCTTCGGGCCCTGGTCACCGCACAAGACTCGGCCACGCTGCTGTCGCTCATGCACGAGATTCATGTGCGTGCCGGCGACAGTATCTTCGTACCGCACGGCGTGCTCCATGCCATCGGCGCGGGCATTCTTCTCGCCGAGGTGCAGGAACCGGAAGACCTGTCGATATTGCTCGAGTGGACCGGGTTCGACCTCGACGGGGAAAACGACGGGCACCTCGGGCTGGGCTTCGACCTCGCGCTCACGGCGGTCGAGTCCCGCGGGCGCTCGATCTCCGAGGTGGAGGAACTCGTTCTTCGTAACGCCCCAGAAGGTTCGGTGCTTCCGGAATCCGCCGACCCGTTCTTCCGCCTAGATCGCGTTACTTCGAGCCGAGATTTCCCCGCGGGTTTCGCAATCGTCATTGTCGTCGCTGAATCCGCAAAGCTGACCTTGGCGTCGGGAACGTCGCTGGAACTCCCAGCGGGCTCAACAACGCTGATCCCTCACGCAGCAGGCACGTTCCATCTTGACGGCGATGCGCTCGTCGCCCGCCCACCGCAATCATGAGAAACACCATCCTGCGAGACACCGGACTGATTGCTAGCGATCGCCTGCTCGCCTCTGTCAAGGAATCACTCGGCGTACCTGGTTCGCACGCTGCGGAACGCCTGCTGACGGCTCGCCTATTTGACTCGCTCGAATTCGAAGTGATCCCGAGCCGTGGGTTCGATATCGGAGACACATGGTTCCGCGGAGTTCCCGTGTCGTGGTTCTCCCCCGTGCGTGATGCCCGCGCTCTCTCTTCGCCTACCGGCACAGAGTGGTTGTCGCGGTTCACGGGGGGTCTATTGACCACCTGTGGGTTCAACACGATAGGAACGTCAGCAAACGGCGAGGGCTTACACGGCAACGCTAGCCACCTCCCCGCCGATGAAGTCTCGTGGTCCGTGACCGACGCAGGCATTGAACTACGAGCAGTCGTTGAGAGCATCGCTCTGTTCGGCCCATCTTTCCGTGTGCGCAGAACAATCACGGCGACGACTGACGAGCGTGGGACCGCGAGGCTGCGCGTCACCGACGACATCACAAACATCGGCCCGGAAGCATCCCCTCTCAGCCTCATGTACCACCTGAATCTCGGTGCACCTCTCGTTGCACCAGGCAGCATCGTAGACATCGACAGCGCCTCAGTCCAAGCTGCGGGCCCTCATCCCGAAGTGCCAGATTGGCGCGTGCTTCCCGAGCCTGCCGCTCACGTAGCCGAGGCAGTGTTCGAGCACCGCGGCGTGACATCGACATCTGCAGGCTTCGCGCGCGCGACAGTCGCAAGCTCCATCCATGACCTGGGTGTGAGCATCGAGTGGAGCAGTGCGACGCTCCCTCGGCTTCACCAATGGGTCTTTCCGACGCGAGGACGTTGGGCTCTCGGGATCGAGCCGGCAACTGCACCGCTTTTCGGGCCCGACAGGGAGGCCGAGCACGCTGGCGCACCGCTTCTCGACCCCGGTCAGCTGAGATCACACGAAGTGCGGATCGCAATCGGGCAACGCGCTATCGTGACAGAGGAGACCGCATGAGCGCGCCGCTTGCTGCGATACTCGATCCGGCCCTACTGGGAGAGGGTGTTGGCATTCGCGAAAGGTCGATCGACCGTTTCGCCATGGCACACGACGCATCGCACTACCTGCTCATTCCCGATGTCGTGCTCACGCCTAAAACCGCGGAGGATGTTGCGAAGATCTTCCACGCGTGCAGCGCCAGCGAGCGTGCGATCACCTTTCGCTCGGGCGGCACAAGCCTGTCGGGCCAAAGTGTCACGGGAAGCGTGCTCGTTGACACGAGGTCGGAGTTCAGAAGCATCACTGTAGAAAACTCGGGCGAGCGCCTGCGTGTTCAACCCGGTGCAACGGTGCGCCAGGCAAACACTCGACTGCTTCGCCACGGACGCAAGCTAGGCCCAGACCCCGCGAGCGAAATTGCCTGCACGATTGGTGGCGTCGTCGCCAACAACTCGAGCGGTATGGCGTGCGGCATCGAGCAGAATACCTACCAGACCCTCGACTCAATGATTTTTGTGTTGCCCAGCGGCACCATCATCGATACCGCAGCAAAAGATGCTGATGCTCGCTTGCTCGCTCTCGAGCCGCTCCTCTACCGCGGGATCGAGCAACTTCGCGAGCGCGTGCACGGCAACGCGGCATCCGTCGCCGAAATCCGCCGCCAGTACTCGATGAAAAACACAATGGGCTACGGGCTCAATTCCTTCACTGACCACGAGCGCCCAATCGATGTGCTCTCCCACCTCATCATTGGCAGCGAGGGCACGCTCGCGTTTGTCGCCGAGGCGACGTTCCGTACCGTGGAGCTGATGCCCGTGGCATCCACAGGTCTTCTCGTTTTCGACACTCTGCGTGACGCGACGAGCGCGCTGCCTAAACTAGTCAGTGCCGGTCTGGCGACCATCGAGCTGATGGATGCCCAGAGTCTTCGCGTCGCCCAACAACAACACGACTGCCCCCGCGAAGTCGCGGAGCTGCATGTCACGACCCAAGCAGCCTTCCTCATCGAGCTTCAAGGGCACAGCGCAGACGAAGTCGCCGAGCAAGAGATGCGTGCATCTGCTATCTTCGCGTCTCTGCCAATCGTCCAGCAGCCAACACTCAGCACAGACCCGGCCGTTCGCTCGGCTCTGTGGAACACCAGAAAAGGCCTATATACAACCATCGCGGGTGCACGCCCGAGCGGTACCACTGCGTTGCTTGAAGACATCGTCGTACCTGTCTCCGAGTTGCTTGCTACGTGCGAATCACTCATACGCATGTTTGACGACCACGGCTACGAGGGCAGTGTCATCTTTGGCCACGCCAAAGACGGCAACATTCACTTCATGCTCAATGAGCGCTTCGATGACCCCGAACGACTCGACCGGTATGAGCGCTTCACTGCCGAAATGGTCGACTTGGTGCTTGACCACGGTGGCTCGCTGAAAGCCGAGCACGGTACTGGTCGGATCATGGCGCCCTTCGTGAAACGCCAATTCGGCGCCGAATTGTACGACGTCATGTGGGCCGTCAAGAACCTGTGCGACCCGCTCGGGATCCTCAACCCCGGCGTTCTCCTCTCCGACGACCCAAAGTCTTATCTTGCAAACCTCAAACTTGTGCCGACCGTAGAGAAGGAAGTCGATCGCTGCGTGGAGTGCGGATACTGCGAACCGACGTGTCCGAGCAAGGACCTCACGCTCACCCCCAGACAGCGAATCGTGCTTCGCCGCGAGATGCAGGTCGCCGAGCAAGCCGGCAACACCGAGTTGCTCGCCGAACTGAGGGACGACTACGAGTACGACGGCGTTCAGACCTGCGCCGTCGACGGTATGTGCAAGACGGCATGCCCCGTCGACATCGACACAGGAGACCTCGTGAGGCGCCTGCGCGAGGAAGGCCGCAACGCCGTCGAGCAGAAAGCTTGGAAGGGTCTCGCCTCCGCGTGGGGCCCCGTTACTCGTGCAGGAGGGCTAGCGATGGATGTCGCCCACACAATCCCCGCGCCCATCGTGATCGCCGCGACCAAAATCGGGCGCGCTGTGCTCGGCGACGAGACCATGCCACTGTACGACCGCGGTCTGCCGGGAGGTGGATCACCGCGGCCCAAGCCGATCGCGACGACCACAGAAACTGACATTGTGTTTTTCTCCGCTTGCATCACTGCCATGTTCGGGCCCGAAGACAGCTCCCCTGGGGTCTCCAGCGCGTTCCTCACCCTGTGCGAGCGTGCCGGAGTCACGTTCGCGATCCCTCAGAACCTTGCGTCGATGTGTTGCGGAACCCCTTGGAAATCCAAGGGGTTTTCCGATGGCTACGACCAGATGTCAGCCGCTGTGCTGCCCGCGCTACTAGCTGCAAGCGACGGCGGGCGCATTCCGATCGTTTGCGACGCGGCGTCCTGCACGGAAGGGCTCGAGACTATGCGCGAGATCGCCGAACGAGCCGGCGGCGAGTACTCGGCGCTGAGTTTCGTCGATGTCGTGCAGTTCGCCCACGAGCGCCTGCTGCCACACCTTGACGTGGTGCAGCCTGTGCGCTCGATGGTCGTTCACACAACCTGCTCGACGGCCCAGCTCGGAATCGACGCTGCCATGCTCGCGATCGCGCACGCCGTCGCTGACGACGTCACCGTGCCCGTCGACTGGGGTTGCTGCGCCTTCGCCGGCGATCGAGGTCTCCTGCATCCAGAGCTCACCGCCTCGGCAACCGAGCGTGAAGCTGCTGAAGTCATGGGGGGCGATTTCGACTCATACGTGTCGGCCAACCGCACCTGCGAAATCGGTATGACTCGCGCAACCGGGCAAGACTATCGTCACCTTCTTGAGGTGCTTGAGGAGGTAACCCGTGCAACATCTCCCGCTTGACGCTGCCCGGCCCTTTCGCAGCTTCGGCCGCCTCCTCACCCAGTATCGCGGACGCTTCATCGCGGCATCCCTGATCTTCGTTCTCAAGGACAGCCCAGTCTGGGTGATGCCAGTGATTACGGCAGCGGTGATCGATCTTGTGGTCGGGGAGAGGGATGTCGTCAGACTCCTTCTGCTCGGTGGCATCGCGTTTCTCGTACTTGCCCAGAACCTACCCACTCAACTGCTCTTCACACGTTGGTACAGCGGAGCCACCCGGCAACTCGGTGCCGATCTTCGCAACGGGATTACTTGGCAGTTACAGCACTTGTCGATCGGATTCCATTCTCGCAAGAGTGCCGCGGTCATCCAGTCCAAGGTCGTGCGCGATGTTGAGAACATAGAGCTGATGATGCAGCAGGCTGGCCCGTCGGGGATGTCTGCCATCCTCGTACTCGCGGGCGCGATCACTGTTACCGCACTTTCGGTTCCGCAGTTTCTGCCCGTCTTCGCTCTCACCGTCCCGGTCGGTGCAGTGCTATGGACCGTCATGACCCGCGCTTCTGCCAAGCGCAACGAGACTTTCCGACGTGAAATTGAGAGCTTTTCCTCTCAGATTGGGGAGATGGCTACCCTTATGTCCATCACCCGAGCGCACGGTCTCGAGACCGTGGCCCGTGAGAGAGTAGCTCGAAGCGCGGAGTCGGTTCGGTCCGCCGGCTACACGCTCGATCTCCTCAATAGCGGGTTTGGTGCTGGGACCTGGGTCATCCTTCAGCTGATAGGCGTCGGCTCTCTGCTCCTCTCGGCTGCCGCATCCATTTTCGGCTGGTTGCCCATCAGCGCGGGCCAAGTGGTACTGCTGAGTAGCTACTTTGCCCTTCTTACAGGGGCAGTGACAGCCCTCCTCTCCCTGCTGCCAATACTGATGCGAGGCAGTGAGTCGATCCGGTCCATCGCGGAGGTGATGCAAGAACCCGACGTCGAACTCAACGAGGGAAGGACCAGGGTGACAAGCATCTCGGGCAGGATCGATCTTGAGTCGGTTGCGTTCGAATACCCCGAGGGTGGCAACTCAGCCCTTCACTCGCTGAATCTCACAGTCGAGCCGGGGAAGACGATCGCATTCGTTGGGCCGTCCGGCTCCGGGAAGTCGACTTTGCTCAATCTAATCTTGGGTTTCGTACGCCCAACCTCAGGGCGGGTAGTGTTCGACGGCGCGGACATGGAGAGTCTCGATATGCGCACTTTCCGGCAATTCGTGTCTGTCGTTCCACAAGAGTCGGTACTTTTCGAAGGTTCCATCCTCGAAAACATCGTCTACGGGCTTGAGAACGTTTCGGAAGAACGCGTATTACGCGCGCTTGTCCAAGCAAACGCCCTCGAGATCATCGAAGCGCAGCCAGAAGGGCTGCACACACGAGTGGGTGAGCGGGGGGCAGCGCTATCGGGAGGTCAACGCCAGCGACTCGCCATCGCGAGGGCACTCGTGCGCGACCCTCGCATCCTGTTGCTCGACGAAGCAACGTCTGCACTGGACGTCGAATCTGAACAAAAGGTGCGGGTCGCTCTGAACGCTCTCATGCGCGACCGCACGACACTCGTCGTCGCACACCGACTCTCCACGATTCGTCAAGCCGACACAATCGTCGTACTTGAGGCCGGAAGGATCGTCGAGAGCGGTACCCACGAGGAGCTGCTCGTCTTGGACGGACGGTACGCGCATCTGAACGAAATCCAATCCGGATAGCTGTATCCCTTGGCTCGTTTTGGCGCTCGCCGGAAGCCTTCCGCGCCGATGGCGGACTGACCCGCAGACTCCACGCGGCCAGTACGCTTAGGGGCAACAGTGGTCCCATCCCTGAGCGCTGGATCGGTGACCAACACTCAAACGCCGACGGTCATGCAATTACCCAAAGGTCAATAGGTCAATAGGTCAACTTTGCCCCTGTGCCAAGATCCAGCCAAACACTGGGCTAAATCTGTTCCGCGACCCGCGCGTTGAAGCGATTCTCGACCCAAAACTTTGTGAAGTGTGGGCAGAATGTGGGCAAACAAAAACAGGCCCAACCGCACTCCACAAGAAAGTGCTGGTCAGACCTGCTTTTTTTGGTGCGCCCGGAGGGATTTGAACCCCCGGCCTATTGATCCGTAGTCGAAAACCATTCCCGCAGAACTATGCGGAAGTCGCGAAAATCGCTGCAGAACATTGATGACTGGGTGCGACCCCGATGTCACGAGTTGACCACGATGCTCTCCGAGTGTGGGTGAAATGTGGGCACGGCTAATCTGATTATTGCTCGGCAAAGTGCTCTGCCTCCAGCAGATCGGTGAAATCAGGGAAAGAGAACATGCAGCCTTAGATCCACGTCTTCGAAGTTGGCTGCCGCGTTGCCGCAGGATCGACTGCGTTCAGGATAATTGTGTCGAGGAATGTCGACATCTAGTGAGTTGCTTATCGAGGATGGCCAAGACAATGTCTTCCACGACGGACTTCCTCAACGCGCAGCAGGGGTTACACACGAGCTAAATACTCCGCTGGCTTCGACGAAGCGAGCAAACTTTGAGTTCAGATTCGTGACTTTTCAAATGAAGCGCTCTCGCCAAAGCGTGGCGAGAACTTTGACGCCGACGAATTTCTCTCCGGCGAAAACACTCTCTACCTGATCGGCTCAAGCTGGGGCTCAGGCGCGATGGGAGGCTTCCTCGGCGCTCTCCTGGACGACGTGGTTGAAACCGCACGCCGCAAAGCACTGGCAACACCCGGCTCGCGACTCGATCTGCCACTGGGACTGATCCTCGACGAGATCGCGAATATGTTCGCCTGGCCAGCGTTACCCCCGCGTCATGGCTGACGGTGGCGGCCGAGGAATTTGCACGATGGTCGTCTTGCAAGCACTCTCACAAGCCGAGACCGCCTGGTCGAAGGCAGAAGCAGACACCATCTGGTCTGCAGCCACGGCGAAGATCCTGCTCGGCGGTGCCTCAGATATGGGGCACCTGCGCGATATTGAAGCCATGCTTGGAAAGCGGCAGCTGAAGCGTTCTTCCTACAGCTACAACCAGCAGGGAGCATCGACCAGCAACCAGCTCGAGCGGGTTCCGCTGATGACCGTTGACGAGATCCGTCGTATGCCTCAGTCGATGGGATTGTTGGCCTATCGGAACAGACGCGGTGCGCTCCTCGATCTGCGCGGATGGACTGATCGTGCTGACAGCAAGAGCATCTCGACGGGAAAGCGCACAACCGAGGCAGAACAGCAACAGCAGTTCCGCACCCAGTTCGCCAAAGCCGAACCGCTCGTGCTTCCCGAGCCCGAAGAAACCCTCGAACTGGACTTCGAGGAAACCCAGAACTGATGTCGAACTCCCGCAGGCCGGTACGCGGCAACAAATACCGCACAGGTTACTTGCGCTCACGCACATGGTTCGCCCGCCGTGCCCGCTGGTTCGCCGAAGAAACCGAAGCCGGAAACGAGTTGCGCTGCGCCGCCTGCAGCAGAGCCGCGAAAGTTCGCGAGCTCGAACTCCACCACATCGACTATTCCGGAGTTACTGAGACTCCGACTGGGTGGAAAGCTGACGAAAAGCACAACGACCTCGTGAGCCTGCACCCTGCCCATCACGAGCTGCTACACCGCCTTCTCGAACGCGACCAGGCACTGCGCTCTATGCGCAGCCGTCGAGTCGCAAGCGCATTCGCCCTACGCGTTCTACGCGTTCTACGCGTTCTACGACGCAAACTGACCACGACAATCACGGAGCAACCATGAGCTACGACGACTTTGACATCAACGACGTCCTCGCCGAAGAAGAAAGCGACCGCGAACCAGACTCCGAAGAGATCGCAGCAATCGCAGTGAACTGGCGAACGCTACCGAACGAAGACGCCTCTGAGAAATGGGAAGAGCTGCGCTCGTGGGTCGAGTGGATCAGCAAACGCTACGCGGTTGACGAGACCGTCATCCCTGATTGCTGGTGGAAGCACGACGCCCTCGTAGAAGAGCTCTCCGCATTACAAACCGCATGGACTGTCTCCTATGACACCACCGACGCCGGCTACGGACCCGTCGGATTCGTTGAACGCTGGCACAACGCTCAAGCACGGCTCCGACAAATCTCCGGAGGATCGTGCACCCAGGGCCACCGCACCGATCGCGTCCGAGATTTCCCTGACACCGACGAGTGGAACCGTTGGAGCACATCCAGCCATGTATGAATCGCCCTGTCTATCTCGAGCAAATATGCGAAAGCATTGCACCTAGAGCTAGTCCAAAAATTGTCGAGGATTCCTACACAAAAGAGGTCTCATTCTCGCCTCAACTGACATACTCATCTGCATGAGGCACAAGACTACGAACACAGCGGGCAATCGCACGGTTGCCGCAGGAACAATACTGCTGCTCGCCTTTTCGCTCAGCGGCTGCTACTTTTTCAACCCGAATTGGAAGCAGGACCGTCAGGACTACCTCGACGCTGCAGTAGCTGATTTTGGCGCGGCGACCGTTGCCGAAGTAATTTGCGAAGGGGCGGGTGGCGAGCCCACTCCGAAGAATGGGTACACCCACTACTTCGTCTTTGTGGGAGACGATATTCCCGCAGCTGTCGGCGCCCGACTCGAATCGCTGGACTACACCGGGTTCACTCGGCCAGATTCTCTGAGTTACAGAAACGCTGGCGGCATCGGAGTTACTGGGTACGCATTGGACGATAGCGATGTCGCCGGTCGAATAGGAGTACGGCTTGCAGAAGACGAGTGCGACTTCCCGAGCACTGGTGCGATGTGGGTCCAGTTTCGAGAGACAGGTACGACAGAAGATTCTGACTAGCCCCACAACAGGGGGATTGACTGATCCATTGCGAGAACACGATGGTTAGCTAACTGTCAAAATGAGGGATCATCAATGAGAAGGCTCATCGCGTTCGTAGTCGCTTCGATTCTTGCGAGCTTAGCTGCCGCTTCCGCAGGCCCGGTTGCGGCTGCACCCGTCTGCCCAGATTTTCAGATCTTGGGAGCAAGGGGAACCGATGAAGCTGGCGGTGAGTTCGGAATGGGGTTTATGACTGAATCCTTTGCCCTAGCTTTACGAGACCTCTTGGACCCTACTCCCGAGGCGGATTCGTTCGAACCTGTTGAGTTCTTTGCCGTAGATTATCCTGCGGCAGCTTTCTATACGGTTGATGCTCCAGAAGAACTTCCTTACCAAGGGAAGTACCCACAGGCTTTTTTCGACTCAGTGCAGGCCGGAGCGGCGAACCTCAAGAACGAGATGTCCGTTAAGAGCATTGTCTGCTCTGAAACCCAATTCGTTTTGACAGGCTACTCCCAAGGCGCGGCAGTTGTTCGGAAGGCCTTGCAATTGCTCGCCAGCGCTGGCGACTACGACGCAATTGATCAAGTCGCCGGGATCGCCACCTTCGGTGACCCCTACTTCGATCCGGAGGACAGCGCTGCGAACTACGGCACCTACAGCCCCTCCCGTTTCGGTTTATTCGGACCAATGCGGGATGACTCGTTCACACCGCATGCCAACTGGGGAGATCTAACAGACGCTCCAGTGATATCTGTTTGTGTGAAGTGGGATTTCGCGTGCCAGCCTCGAACGAACTCGCGACTGCTGACATATACGGGAACACCTGTCCTCGAACCGTTACAGATTCTTTCGCGGGCGGTCTCAGCAAACGGTGGAAATATCTTCAGGGAACACGAGCTGTATTTCAAAATGGGCTACACAGAATCTGCAGCGTACCAGCTAGGGACCCGCATGGGCATGGCATTCCCCGAGCAGGCATGGGGCGAATCGGCCCCGGTCGACGTAGTCATTGTCGTGGACTCCACGGGAAACGCAGGCGGGGCCGTCTCGTTGCTGCAGGGCGACGCCGCTGAGTTTGTGGAACTGGTGACCGACAACGTAAAGGACTCTCGTGTCGCTGTCGTCGATTTCAAGAGTGGCGGCGAACTCACGAGCAATAATCCTTACGCGGTGAACATTGCCAGTGATTTTAGCGACGATGGTCAAGACGCTATTGATGCTCTGCAAGACATCAGCCAAGGCGGCAGAACAACCGGTGCCATTTACTCCGCCGTCAATACCATCGATGCCATGTCATGGCGACCAGGTGTGCGCAAGATCACTCTCACGCTGACAGGGTCGCGCGCGTGCGATCTACGATATTGCAATGTGGAGAGCGGAAGCGACGTCCCCTACCCGGAATACACCGATCGTCACCGTCCGGCGAACCTGCGGGCTGCAGGCGTTTACACAAAGGATAATGAGTACTTCTTCGAAACCGCGGGGTGGAGCGCGATCATGGATGATCGTTGGAGGTCCCGACCTGGAGAGTACGAAACCAACGCGTACATGGTTGAAGAGCTCAAGCGAGTCTTCGTTTCCGCATTGACAGAAGTAGACGAGCCTATATCGGGAATCTCCGAATCCCTCGTCGGAGAAAAAGCGACCTTCAACGCCGCGGAAGTGGTGCCGTTCTACGCGGATTCACCGCCACGGAACTTGCAGTGGTCTTACACTCACCAGCCCTTGCCCTCGGATGGTGACGACGGTGGCGGTGCGTCCGCATCCCGGTTCGGAGTCTTGAATGAGACAGCACCAGAGCCAGAAATGGATCCGGATCCATTGCCTGCCGATATGGGGCCGATGTACGAGATCGAGTTCCTAGAATCCGGCATCTACCAGGTGACACTCACGGGGTATGTGGACGATGTGATGCAAGAGTGGAACACTAGCGTTCGGATCGACGAGCTCCCCACGGAGGCTCCCGCCTCGCCTCTTCTGGCTTCGATAGTGGAAGACGACGCACAAGTCTTGGCGTGGACAGCAGGCGAGGGTGAACCTGCCGCGTTCTATAACGTGGTGGATGCTGACGGTACCGTTCTGCAATCGTTGGCACCAGTAGCCACGATTGGGAAGAACGGACTCATGGACTTCGAGTTCACGATCCCGCTAGAGCCCGCTGAGGAACCCAGCTACTCAGTCGTCGCGGTTAATGCGGCCGGAGAGACTCCAGCGACAATGCTCGTCAGAGCCGATTCAGCGATCTACGAGCACGCTTTTGATGTTGAAGGAGTACCCAGCGGGCGCACATTGCACCTGGCCGGTGACAGCACTCCAGAACTGACCGCGCTTAAGGCCAAACTGGACGCGAGCAATGCCGTGGCTTCTATTGGCGGGACCTACAACGCGACATTCCACTCGCCCTCAGGAGTGAGTTTCGCGCTCGACATGTCCTCTGTCACCACGGACATCACGATCGACGACGCTTTTGAAATCGATGTGGAGTTTGGAGACTCGGTAGATTCTGCGGGAAGACCTGTGTGGGAAACCATGCAAGAGGGCTTCGCGGATGAGTTCCTCTTGGGCGGCACATTGGATGTGCTGGTCAACGGGGATCGTATGCGCCTCAAAGTTGAACCGACCGCCGAAACCTCTCAACCCGGTGAGTTCGTCATCGACGCCAATTCAACACCGCCAGCGAGCACTCCAATAACCAGTTTCGTCGCGGACCCCGCCAACAACTCGGTCTCACTCGACTTCAGTGGAGCAGTGGATCCTGCCACCATGCCTATGTTTGCAGAAGCCGCCGACCCGCTGTTTGATTGGTCAACAGCGGCAATTTCAGACGTGCGAACCTGGATCGGTAACGCTGAAATGACCAATGCGGCTGCCCTAGTGAATCTCACCGCCTCCGAGGGCGATGCGAACACTCCGGGAGCGTTGGCGTTCACGTTGAATGGAAACATCGGAGGTGGGGACTACCGCACAATGCGGGAGTTCCTGCAGGAGGGAACAGTCTCGTTCCGAGTAGGCACTGGTGAGCCCAACGTCGTGAGCATGAACGTGGCAACGGCTGAAGCCGATAGCGCTTACCCCGCACCCGTCGTGGCTCCAGCTTTCGTCGGAGGCACAACAGCGAGGTTCGTGGAATATCGAAGCAGCGCGACCTGGAAACCAGTGATCGACTGGGGCTCTGCGGATCCCGGCACGATCGTTTACGACGGAATATTCCCGGGCGGCTCACTCTTCCCCGATTGGGAAACGGGCCGGCTAGAAGGTATGCCGCTAGAGCAGGGAACTTTCCCGATCACCATCACTGCCACCAACGATGCGGGCCAAGTCAGTCGCGTGTACAACATCGTCGTCTCAGCGAACACCGTTGACACCCGATACACATTGAATCGGACCATCGTCGACCGCAATCAAGACAACACTTTGTTCTTCTTGTTGCAGGGTTCGGACTATTTCCGTTCCGACAACCCGAACGTGATCAGTCGTTTGCCGATCATCACGCAGTTGGAAGCCGAGGGCGGCTATCTAAGTGGGCCGCTCGATAGCCTCACCATCACGGATCCCAACGGCGCACCGATCACGGTGACAGGTAGCTTCACCGTGAGCATGTTCCGTTCGAATCCTGACATCATCGATATTCAGTCAACAAATGCTGTAATCGGTGACAACGCCACCACCACGCTGGAAACGCTGCTGGCGCAAGGAGCGACAGTCTCATTCGTCTACGACGGCGGAGCGACCAATACCGTGGAACTCGGACCGCTGGAGATATACGAACCCGGGCAGCCCTAAAGAGCATGCTCACGTTGCCTTCAAATTTTCTTCCGCTACGAGCTCTGGGCAAACCAGCTCAGTTAATTGGGCAAGCACTTCATCGCCTTATGCTGCCTGCTGTCGAGACATCTCCGAGCCTTCACCAGCAGTCGGCGGGACGGCGACGGGATCGGGCGTTCGCCCCTTAAGTCGCGCGATTAGTGGTCGCGCAGGCTTCTCGAGAGCGTCGCTGAGCTCGAGGTAATACACCGCAAGCTGGGCGCGCTGGGCCGAATCGCCTTCAACCAGCTCGAGCACTTGACCTTGGCAGGCTCGAAAGTGCGGGTTTGCTGCACGGATAGGTGACGCATTGACCTGACCTATGGTTTGGTTTCCACTTTGAGGACATCGGGAGCGGCTATTTCTCCCGCCCCTCGATCAGAGGTCAATAGGTCACTCCCGTGTGGAGAACCAAACCTCAGGCAAACACTGGGCCGGGACGAGTCGAAATGCCGCATATCAGTCGATTTTCGGCCCAAAACTTTGTGAAGTGTGGGCAAAATGTGGGCAAAAGAAAAACAGGCCCAACCGCTGTGATGTATCAGGACATAGGTGACAGTTCTGCATCAGGACATCGGTAACACTTCCTGCATCAGGACATCGGTGACACTTAGAGGGTTCTGGGTTGACGTCCGCGGGGCCGGCCGGAGCCGACGTATTTGATTCCCGGCCGCGGCCAGCGGTGTTTCATCAGCTGGGTGCCTTGGTCGTCGAAGACGAGCAGGTGCTGGTCGGTCTCAACCAGATAGACGCTTTGGCCAGCGAGGAGCCGGGTGACGTGGAACCGGGTTTGCCGGACTTGGACGATGCCGTTCGCAGCGACGGTGGTGCGGCGGATGCCGTCCCAACCAACTGGTCGTTGCTGGTTCCTGGGCCTTGGCGGGTCCGCTTTCGGTGTTGCCTCCCATGCCGCGGCCGGCGTGATCCTGCCGGGCAGGCCCT
Organism: Rhodoglobus sp. G.S.23; assembly: GCF_056675935.1. Classification (NCBI taxonomy): domain Bacteria; kingdom Bacillati; phylum Actinomycetota; class Actinomycetes; order Micrococcales; family Microbacteriaceae; genus Rhodoglobus; species Rhodoglobus sp. G.S.23. Next base: position 270,376 of record NZ_CM155237.1, on the reverse strand, counting down.
GATGGGGTCGCTCGGTGTTATAGATCTGGTCGAAGCGGTCGACTTGCTCCTGCAACTCCTTGAGGGTGCCGGCGAGGGGTTGTTTGTCGAGCCATCGGAACAGGGTCTGATGGAAGCGTTCGTTCTTGCCCTGGGTGGTCGGCTTATAGGGCTTGCCGGTGATCGCCTCAACGCCCAGGGCGGTGACATAGGTGACGAGCTGTCCGACCGCTCCGCGCCTCGACGGGTTCAGCGCGGCCCCGTTATCGGTGAGGAGGCGCTGCGGAACTCCGTGCGCTGTGATCCCTTTCGCAACGACCGCGATGGCGCCCTTCGAGGTTTCACCCCAAGCAACATGGGAGGCAACCGCGCGGCGGGAGTGATCATCGATCAACTGGAAGATCACACATTTGCGACCAGCGGTCAGGACATACTCGGTGCCGTCGAGCTGCCAGCACGCGTTCGGAGCCGGATAAACAAACCGACGAAACGAGGCCCGAGGCTTCTTCCGCGGCTCCACCCGCGCAACCCCGGCATCTCGGAAGATCCGCGACAGTGCTGCCGTCGACGGGACTGGAGTCATCCCGAGCGCCTTCATTTTCTCGTGGACACTGATCGGCCCGTGGTCGAGCCCCGACTGCTCCAACGCCGCCCGCACACCAATCGCTTGAACCTTCACCGCGTCAGCCGTCCGGTTCGGGCTCGACCTCGGCCGACGAGTTCGAGGCTCGAGCGCCGCCGCCTGACCTTCTACTTCGGCCCGCTTCTTGATCGCGTAGAAAGTCTTCCGCGAGATCCCATGCTCGGCGCAAAACGTGCTCACCGAGCCTCTTGGCGAATCAGGCGGCCACTGGGTAATAGCAAGACGGACACGAGGATCGACAGGTTCAAAAGGGCTCATGCCTCAAACAATGAGGGAAAGTGTCACCACCAAGAACCAACGAGTGGTCACCAAACTATTGATGCAGAAGTGTCACCGATGTCCTGATACATAACACATGATTAAATATCAGTGAATTGGCGACAGCTCCGCAGAATATGAACCCGCGTATCCGGCCGATGGCTTTATTGCCACATCCGCAACATCACCGGATTGCTCTCCGACTATAGCTCGAGGACACAAATAGCACAGGTGGCGGCCTTTGCTGGCCCGCAAGAGCATGTCGAGAAAGACGGGCAGTGCTCCTCATTATGCCGAGTGCAAGCCACAGCACGACCAGACCCAACGCTTGGTCCTACGCCCAGGTGGCTTGGCTATGTCAGCGCCGCGAGACATGTGACATCGCTAACAGGGCACTGATCGACCGACCAGCCGACACTCGTATGCTTCTGCCTGAAATCCGCGAGCCGGGGCCACGCACTGGGCTTTAGATGATTGGCGAGTACCAGAACGGTGACATATGCGGCCCCGGCGCCCTTCACCGCGGTCGCCAACGATTGCGCCCGTGCACCAGTTGCCCACGTGTCGTCAAAGACGATCGTGTGCTTGTTTTCGACTGAGGCCGGATCATCGAGGCTGAATGCGGTCGGGTCGTACGCTCTACCGACAGCCTTCGAAGGGCGCGCTGTGGTGCGCGCCCAACTGTCCGGAAACAGGCGGGCTATTTGCTCAATCGGATGCACACCCTTCCGCCCTTTCGTTGAAGGCACCGTGACCATGGCGAGATCCATTCCGGGAGCCAAGCTCTCGATACACCGTCCGTGCACGATGGTCCCCCACCATCCAAGCTTCATTAGTCGAATACGCCCGTCGCGCGCAACTTCTTCATCTGGTCTCTTGTAGTTATAGATGTCGTTCCAAATTTGCGTTCCCCACCACCCATACGTAAGCGGAACAACACGGTCGGCCATACCGCACGACACCACTCGAGTACTCTCATGGTCGCTGCAGGCATTACAAAGCGGTTCGCTGACCCCAGGATGACCGCAGACCTGACAAAACTCTCCCAGCGTCCAACGGGGGAGCTCCACTATTCCATTCAGGTCTCGGCTGACAACTCTCGTCATCCGTTGGATATCTGCCGCGGTGTATTTCAACCCGAGACTAGCTCCTTGACCCAGGTCTCAAATCGCTGGTTGCGGTTCGCAATGGTGTCCGCTGCCCTTAGGGCTTCTTCCACGGATCCAACGACTGAAATGTCAAAGCCCGCCTCAATGTAGTTCTGTGCCCACTTTGTCTGGGACGCGACTTGCTTCGTCATGATTAGTGGTCGCCCATGCTTGATCGCAGCGCGCGCCTGAATCCGCGTACCGCTTGTCTCACCAGCTTCGACGATGATCGTCCCCAGAGAGTATGCGCTCATCGTCGCGTTTCGGATGGGAAAGTTTGCGCGCACTGGCCGCGCCTCCGGAAAGAACTGAGAGAGCACAACTCCGGTTTCTCCAATGGTCCCCTGAAGTTTTGCATTCTCAGCGGGATAAGAATGTTGGAGTCCACTACCAATGACGGCAACTGCCCTGGCCCCGATGGCAACTGCCGCTTCGAGCGCGCACGTGTCGATACCCCGTGCCAGGCCAGAAATCACTGAGAAATTCGCCTTTCCCAATTCTCTGGCGAGATCGCGGGCAAACGCGGCACCTTGATGGCTTGGTTGGCGAGTACCGACCACGGCAAAGCCGCTCTCTCGATTTCGGAGGGGGGCCGTTGCAAAAAGCACGAGCGGGTAATCATGTACAGCCTTCAAGCTCGCCGGATACGCGTCATCCAAGAACGTGAGCATCGGATACCCCGATGAGCTCCAACCCTCAATGTCTCGAAATCCCGCTTGAAGCTGCTCGGGGGTGTCGTCGAATAGCGTGTTACCACCGAACCCCGCAAGGATTTCGGTGGGCGTCTCACCGCCCGTGAATCGGGCGCGTAGCGCTGTGTGAGTGGTCGTCTTCGTGGTTTCCACGTGCCGCAACAGCGCCACGAGTGCAGCGCGTTCCGCTTGCAACTCTTCTCCGCCCATGAGCACACAATAGTCGCCACGGATGTCATTGAACCGATGGGCAGGCGGACGGCGCGCCCAGGTCCCCAAAGATGTGTGGCTTCAAGACATCGGAAACCCCACCACCAAGCCACAGGAAACTCTTTTCTCGACACAGTGGAACATGTCGATAGCTCGTCTGGTTATCACCGCCGTTGTTCTCGAGGGCCGTACCCACGCCGAAGTCGGCCGCGACTACGGGATCTCAAAAGGATGGGTCAGCAAACTAGTTGCCCGCTACCGAATCGAGGGTGAGGCCGCGTTCGAGCCTCACTCCCGCCGCCACACCACGCCCCGAGCGCGATCCCGACCGGCAGCATCGAGCTCATCTGAAACTGCGCCGAAGTTGCAACGGCCAAGGAATGGGAGCCGACCCGACACCATCGCTTGGCACCTATCAGTGCAGCAGACCCCAGGCCGACGCCGTGGGCGAAGATGACACAGCTGACCTGTCCGGGGCGCAGGACGGCCATAGCGCAGATACCTCGTCGGCAGGCACGGTGAGGTCGGCCGTGGTGACGCCGCGGCTGGCGACGAGCATCTCAAACGTGAGAAATTACGATGAGTGGGTACGCCGAACCACGCTGAGGTGTAAGGCAAGGCATGGTACCGGCCGCAGATCGAGTCCCTCCAGTATAACGACCGCGTCGCCGTCGAGCCGACTGCGTGGGGCGAATCTCCATCGCTGGAGTCGGTTCCTTCCGTACCGCGACGATAATAACTCTTGACAAATTGGTCAACCGGTTGTCAAATTTAAGCTGTGCCTGCCAAACAGAACCTCTCATCCTCCCCGCGAAAACGACGTGTGGTGGTGCTTGATGACGACCCGACCGGCTCGCAGGAGGCGGCCGGGGTGCCTGTCATGCTCTCTAGCGACCGCGAGGGACTTCGGCGCCTGCTCGCCGATCACGCCGCCGTTTACGTCATCACGAACACTCGCGCGGTCACAGAGGCCGACGCGCGCGCGCTGCTCGAGGAGCTTCGTGAGCACATCGCCTACGCGAGCGAGCAGCTGCACGCGCAGATTCTCGTAGTGCAGCGCGGCGACTCGACCCTGCGAGGCCATGTGTTCCCGGAGATCGAGGTCTTCGTCGAACCGGACTCGCTCATCGTCTTCGTACCGGCTTTCCCCGCCGGTGGTCGCAAAACCATTGACGGGGTCCACCGCGTGCTCGTCGGCGGGACATGGCTGAACGCAGCAGATACGGAGTTCGCCGGCGACCCCGTTTTCGGCTTCACCGCACGAACTTTACGCGACTACGTGCGCGAGCGCAGCGATCGCGCCGTCGTGACCTGCTCCCCCGGCGGCTTCCTAGAGAGCGCGGCGCGGGCCGATGCCGGCACGGTGATGATTCCGGATGCCCGCACAGACGCCGACCTCGCGGCCATCGCCCACGACATCCTCAGCCTCGTCGACTCTGGCCGCTCCGTCGTAGTGCGGTGCGCCGCGCCGCTCGCCGCCTACCTCGCCAGCGTGAAGTCAACGAGCCTCATTGACCTGAAATCCATCGACCGGACTAGACCGGTGCTGGTCGTCGCCGGATCGCACACCTCGGCGACGACCGCGCAACTGGCGGCCTTGCTCGAGAAGTGGCCGACGCTCGTGCAGATCGATACTGATGCCGCAATCGTTGATCCTGCCGCCGCATCCCGTATCGCGGGCACGGCCCTGCGCGAAGCGTTATCCAGCCACGACGTGGTGGTGCTTTCCACGGAGCGGGTTCGCCGGGCCGAGCACAGTTCACTCGCCGATGCCTTTCGCGTGATGTCCGCCCTTAGTGCGACTGTCGCGCATGTGGCTGACCTCCCAGGCCTCGTGCTCGCGAAGGGTGGGATCACGTCGGCCGATATCGCCCGGCTGGGTCTCGGGGCCGCGACCGCGTGGGTCGAGGGCCAGGTCGCCGCGGGGATCTCTCTATGGCGAATCGACCGGACGGGGGGACCTATTCCGTACATCGTCGTTCCGGGAAATATCGGTGAGCCAGAAACGCTGTCCCAACTCGTGCGAGAATTGGTGGACCAGTAGGACGATCCATGACTGGATTTCCGTCAAGCACGTTGAGACAAAGGCAGGCACGTGGCACAGGAATCAGTATTCGACACCAGCAACTTGACACCGTTGACGCGCGACTCAATCACTCGCGAAGTTGCCAGCCGTCTGCTTAACCACCTCACCACCGGTGACCTCGTCCCCGGATCGCGCCTGCCGTCAGAACGCCAGCTCGCCGCCCAGCTGCAGGTGGGCCGGTCGGCAATCCGCGAGACCCTCGCCGCGCTCGAGGTGCTCGGAATCGTGGACAGCCGACCCGGTTCAGGAACGTACCTGCGCAGCCACAGCTCCGACCTTCTCCCGACGGTCATCAATTGGGGTCTCGCTCTCGGGCAGCCCCGCACCCTCGACCTGGTCGAGGCTCGGGCCGAATTCGAGGTGATAACTGCGCGGCTTGCCGCGCAGAGGGCAACCCCCGATGATATCGTGCGCCTGACAGTGCACACCGATCGCATGGCCGCTGCAAAGAGCGGCTTAGACGACTTCATCGACGCCGACGTGGCGTTCCACCTTGAGATCGCAGATATCACAGGCAACACCGTGCTAGCCGACATCCTGCACAGCGTTCGCTCCCTATTGCAGGTGTGGGTGGAGCGCGCCGTGAAGGCGGATGGCACGACGAAGTCAACCCTAGATGAGCACCGTCGCATCCTGAGAGCGATCAAGGCGGGTGACGCCGACGCGGCCGAAGTCGCCATGAAAGCGCACATGCTTTCGGCGGGCAACCGCCTCAAGCGTTCGGTGGAGGAGGCTCAGTCCTGATCCGAGCCGCCCGCGCGGCGAGCGCGCGGTAGACGGGTGTCGGGGCACCGGCGGCGTCGAGTACTCCCCAGTCCCCTCGCGTTTCATAGACCGTGATGCCTGCGGCGCTGGCCGAGGCGTCGATCGCGGCAACCATCCAGTCGGCGGCGACCTGTTCGTGCTGCCTCTTATCCGGCGGAAGTTCGGGCTGCTCCCTTGGATGGGCGGCGACTGCGTTGAACGTACGAGTGAATGTCAACGGTCCTACCAGCAGTGGAATGCCACCCGCTAGGCGTTGAGCGTCTGAGACCGCGACCGCGAGCGCACGCGGCGTGGTCATGATCGACTCCTCGTCGAAGGCATGCACTTGGGGGTTGGCGGCGAACACCACCTCGTCGAGCAGGTGCAGCGGCAGCTGCTCTCTGGTCCGCGACAACTCCGCGAAGTTCGACCTCGCGCCGCCCGCGATCGGCACGCCCGAGAAGCGCGGCACGCGCGTACGCAGATGGTGCAGAGCCTCGGCGTGGGGGGTCGTGGTGACGTGGGTCTCGAAGTCGTAACTCTGCAGGCGAACGAGGCCCGCCGAGGGCATTGGGATGCCGTCCCCCCAGTCCGCCACCGCCGCCGGGTCCGACGCCACGAGGGTCACATCCATGCCAAGCCCGATGGCTTCTGCTTCCGTCACGGCGCGGCGCCACCGTGACTCCCACTCGGTATCGAGCAAGAGAGTCACGGCGATCCAGGCGGGGTCCAGGGCGCGCAGCAATTCTGCCTCAGCCTGAGTCACGGCAACCTGTCCACGTGATGCCCCTAACCCAATGCTCGGGGCGGCGACCGGAGCCGACGTCACCCGCGTTAGCATCGTCGACCAGTCCGGGGCACCCGCCCATCGGAGCGTCACGGACTGCTCCCCCTCCTCGCCGGGTGAGAGCTGCCGCGGGAGGGGTTTGGAGAGCGGTGGAGCGAAAGTCTTGAACGACGCGTCGATCCAGTTGCGCTGGTCCTCGAGATCGAACTCGTCACCCTCGAAATCGAAATCGACGTTCACCCCACCCACCCACATCCGTAGGCCGTGGAACTCAGTGAAGGGCGACCAGGGTGCGATGCTCGACGGGAAGTTGCTCTCGATCGGCCCGTCGCGACCCTTCACGACGAGCGGCTCGCCGGCGAAGTCCATAGGGTGCAGCAGGCAGAAACCGATACGGTTGACGGCGGTGGCCTCGGTGGCTCGGTAGCGCACGCGCGCCATCAGCGAGCCGGTAGCTCCGACGAACTCGAGCGAGAACCGAAAGACCGCATCCGGCGTCGCGCTGGAGCCGGCAACCGAGACGCTGAACCCGCTCGGGTCGACTTCGACGACCGGGTCCTCAAGCGATAGCGGCAGGGTCAGCCAGTCTGTATCGCGCAGCGCGAAGTACAGCCGGTCGAGCACGACGCGCCCATTGATGCGGATGTCGCGCAGCTCGTCGCCTTTGTAGATCACCGAGAGCGGCCCCGCGCGAAGCTCATGCACCTCACTCATCGGTTGGTGAGTCCACCATCAACGGCAAAGATCGCACCGGTCGCATAGGACGACTCGTCCGAAGCGAGGAACACTGCGATACCGGTGAGGTCGTCCGGGGTTCCGATCCGCCCCGTGGTCACCTTGGCCTCCAGCTCATGTAGCAGCGACTCGTCGGCGAGCAATCCCGCGATAAGGGGCGTGCGCGTGGTGCCTGGAACGATCGTATTCGCACGGATCCCCTGCGATGCGTAGTCGGACGCCACCACCCTGGTGAGCGCCATGACGGCGGCCTTCGATGATGAGTAGGCCGAGTATCCAGCGCCCGACATGGTGAGACCCGTGGGCGAACCGCAGATGATCACAGAGCCGCCGCCCGAATCAACCAGCAAAGGCAGTGCGTACTTGAGCGTCAGGAATACACCGGTGGCGTTGACCGCGAAAGTACGCTGCCATACCTCGAGGCTCGTCTCGTGTGTCACACCGTCTTCACCGTGCAACTGGATGCCCGAGCACGAGTAAATCACGTCGAGGCCTCCGTACGCCCTCGCCCAGTCGGCAAAAGATGCCGCCACCGCGGACTCGTCCGTGATGTCGCACGGGAGTGCGGTCGCGGATTCGCCCAACTCGGCCGCGAGGGCATCGAGTGCAGGTAGTGGTCGATCGAGAAGCCCGACCACCGCCCCCTCACGCACGAAGGCGCGAGCCGCCGCCGACCCAATTCCGCCAGCGGCACCCGCGATGACAGCTCGCTTGCCGTCCAGGCGCCCGGTCATCTTTCGACCGCCGCGCTGTCGGTCACGGTCACGGTAGCGGTCGGCACGATGAGCTCGGTCTCGGTGAGCTCGATCAACACCCCGAGAGGACGGTGCTCGAGGAAGCAGGCGAGTCGATCCCTGCCGCCCCGGAAGATCGAGTTCGTTGCCTGCTCGACATCTTCGAGGAAGTTCTCGATGCTGTCTACCGTAAAGCAGAGGTGGTGGAACCCCTCGCCTTGCTCCTCGATGAATGTGCGGATCTGGCCCTCGGCGGTCGGTTCCGCCAATTGCACCATCGTCGCTACGGACGGATCGGTGCCGTCGGGGGCGAGGTACATGAGCCGCACACCAGCCGAGCTTACAAGCTCGTCACCGACGATCGTCATACCCATGGTTTCGATGTACCAGATGGCCGCTTCGTCGGCGTCGAGCGTCGCGATCGCGACGTGGTCGATCCGTCGAGCGGGCACTGAACGTGGGGGGTCGGCGGGGGTGGTGTGATGGCATTCGCCTGACACGGGTGTTCCTTTCATATCGGGTCGGCGGAGGAGAAATCGTCCCCTCCGCGGGCCGTCCTGACCTCGGCCGCGGAGGGGACGAAACTTCTACTTCTGTGCGTCGATGATCCCGTCGATGTTCTCGGCAGTTGCCACGAGCAGACCCGTGTCGATGCCCGCCGGGATCGAGGACGCCACATCCGTGTCCAGCCCGAGAATGCGCTGCTGGTTGTGGTTGTAGTCGAAGAGCATCTTGAGCCCGTAGTAGGTGAACAGGACGCGCTTCTGGATGATGATCGCGTTGACCGTGCCGTCCTTCACCGTCTGGAAGAACTCCGGGGTCTGCTCCATCGCGGTGACCGCAACGTCGCCGGCCTTGCCCGCCTCTGTGAGCGCGCGCACAATGCCCGCACCGCTCTCCGAGTCGAATCCGGCGATACCCACGAGGTCTGGGTAGGCGACCAGCAGGGCTGAGGTCTTGGTGGCCGCGATCTCCGCGCCTCCACCGTCATCTTCCTCGGCAACGATCTCGAAGCCGGTGCCCTCAAGGGTGTCTTGGAATCCCTGACGCGCCTGCTTCATGTTGTCGGCTGCGATGATCGACAGCGTTGCGACCTTTCCCGGCTCTGTAGCCTCGATCATGGCCTTCGCCTGCGCGACACCGATCTGGTACCAGTCGGTGCCGACGAAAGCAAGTCGGTCGGAATCCGGCAGGTCGGCATCGACCGTGATAGTCGGCACGCCCGCGGCCATGCACTTGTCCACCGAGGCGCTCAGGGACGGGTCCCATCCGACGACGGCGACGCCGGCCGGCTTCTGTGCGCAGATCTGGTCGATCGTTGCGATGAACGCGGCAAGGTCGATGTTGGTCGGACCGGTCATCTCTCCCTTAACGCCGAGCTCTGCTGCCGCAGCCTCCCAGCCTGGGTAGTCGTTCGCGACGAACAGCGGCAAGGTCGAGTTCTGTGAGATCCAGTAGTAGGTCTCACCGGAGACGTCAGCGCCGTCACCCGTAGGGGGTGTTGGAGCGTTCTCAGGAGTACAGGCCGCGATGGCCAGCACTACGCCGAGGCTGAGAGCGATGGCGGCTCCGCCTCTAATCTTGGTGTTGCGAATCATCTTCGATCCTTTCTTTGGTGAACTGCAATTTTCGGTGCGGGCTGCACCAGATATGACAGGTGTTACTGTTCCGCGCCTGCTTCGGATGGATCAGGCGGTGGACCTCTTCCAGCGATCGAGTGATACTGCGAGAAGCAGCACGACCCCGACGACGATGTTCTGCCAGAACGCATCGACGCGCAGGATGATGAGCGCGTTGTTGACCAGGGCGATAAACAGCACACCGAGTACTCCGCCAAGGATGGAGCCTTCGCCGCCCTTCAGGCTTGCGCCGCCCAGTACCGCGGCGGTGATGACCTGGAGCTCGATGCCGACTCCCGCGCTGACAACGGCGGCGTTCAGTCGCGCTGCGCTGAGCACGCCGGCGAGGCCCGCCAGCGTTCCCATCAAGATGAACGCGATCATCAGTAGTCGATCGGGCTTCATTCCGGACAGCCGGGCAGCGCGTGGGTTGCTTCCGACGAAGTAGTACTGCCTGAAGAAGCGGGTGCGGGATACCAGCACCCCACCCACGATCGCGACGATGATCATGATCCAGAAGGGCGACTGCAACCCGAGGATGTTAGTCTGACCGATCTTCGCGAACTCGGGGTCGATGTATCCTACGCCGGTGCCAGAGAAGATCTGAGTGACGCCGCGGAGGATCCCGGCCATTGCCAAAGTCGCGATCAGTGCGCTGATACGGATGCGCGTGACAATGAATCCGTTGAGCACCCCCGACAACGCACCCACGACGAGTCCGCCGAGAACGGCAACCAGCGGCGGGAGTCCGAGCTGCGTGATCACGAGTGCACTTGTGACACCGCTGAGCGCGAGGATCGAGCCGATCGAGAGGTCGAAACTGCCGCCGATCATGAGCAGCATCATCCCGACCACCAGGATTCCGCTTTGCGCCGCGTTGAGAAGCACCGCTCGCCCGTTCTCTGTCGTCGGGAACGAGTACGGGAACATGTAGGTCATGTAGGCGAACAAGGCGACGATGAGCACGACCAGCAGGATCGGTCGGTTGTTCACTAGCAGCACGGCGAAGCGCAGCATGGGATTGCGGCGGGGGGCGACTACGGTTGCGGCGTCATCCTTGACGGTGGTCATGCGAATATCTCCTTGTTGTCGTGCGGATGGGTGGACGCTGCCAACTCGAGTACCGCGAGCTCGGTCGCGTCTGCACCCCTAAGCGTGCCTACGGTTCGGCCCTCGGCCATGACGATGATGCGATCGCTGAGGCTCAGTACCTCGGTGAGGTCGCTCGAGACGACGAGCACTGCCGTGCCGTTCGCGGCGAGCTCCCGGATGACCGTGTAGATCTCGGTGCGCGCACCGACATCAACACCGCGGGTCGGTTCGTCGATAATGAGAACCCCCGGATTCCTGGCAATCCACTTGGCGAGCAGCACCTTTTGCTGGTTGCCGCCAGACAGCGCATCCACGGGCTGGTGGACGTTCGGCGTGCGCACGCTCAGCCGCTCGACGAACCGCGAAGCGAGCTTCGCGGTCTTCGAGTCCGAGATAAAGCCCCTCGTGGAGACCTCATCGAGATTGGTCGCTGCGATATTGGCCGCGATGCTCATCTCCAGAAACAGCCCAGCATCCTTGCGGTCTTCGGGAATCATCCCGATACCATGTGCCATCGCCTGGGCGGGCGAGGAAATTCTGGCGGGCACGCCGTCGACCTCGATGGTTCCCGAGAACCTCGGGTTGAGTCCGAACACGGCCTCGCACAGTTCGGTGCGGCCCGCGCCGATCAGCCCGGCGAGACACACGATCTCACCGGCGTGCACCTCGATGTCCGCATCCAGCACCCGCGGTGGCGCCGAAGCGTCCCTCACGGCGAGGCGCACAGCTCCGACCGTGTGGCCCTCCGGGCGCTGGACGCGACTGAACGACAACTCGCGTCCCACCATGAGGGTCATCAGCTGACTCTCGGTGAGTTCGTCCGTCGGCTGGTCAGCTGTAGCCGAACCATCCCGCATCACGAGGATCGAATCGGCTAGCGCGAAGACCTCCGCCAACCGGTGAGAGATGTAGAGCACCGAGACGCCCTCGTCGCGGAGCTTACGCACGATCCCGAAGAGCTGCTCACTCTCGGTGACGGTGAGCGCTGCTGTTGGCTCATCGAGGATCAGTAGGCGAAGGTGTTGCGACAATGCCTTGGCGATCTCGACCATCTGCTGCTCCGCCGGGCTGATTGACCCTACGAGAGCGCTCGGTGAAGTGCTCATGTTCAGGCGCTCGAGCAGCGCCTTCGACAGGCGACTCATACGGCGCCCATCGATGAGTCCGAAACGCGCCGGCTGGCGGCCGGCGAAGATATTCTCGGCCACCGTCAGGTGGGGAACAAGGCTTCGCTCCTGGTGCACCATGGCTATGCCGAGCGCTGCCGCCTGGCCTTCGTCGATAGATGCAATTGAGAGGCCGTCGAACAGCACGGTTCCGGAGTCGGGGTTCTCGACACCCGCTACGATCTTCATCATCGTGGACTTGCCCGCGCCGTTCTCGCCCACGATCGCCTTGATCTCGCCGGGGAGTACGGCCATGGACACGTTGCTGAGTGCGTGCACCGCACCGAAGGTCTTCACGACGTCTGTCATGACAAGGCGCGGGGTGATGGCCTCGCCATTGGAGCCGCTCGGATCTTCGCCCAGGGTGCCCTGTTGGGTTTCCATCAAACCTCCAAAATTTGTCTAACCGGTTGACCAGTTAGAGGCGATCGTAGCAGAGCCACGGCAATCGTCAAGGAGATTGGGGCAATCCGCGTGATTTTTTGTCAAACCGGTTGACCACTTCCGTAAAGTTCCGTATTGTTGAAGGATGCGAAAAGCCGTGACACTCACCCCTCGATCCATGCGCATCGAACATGTTGAATCACCGACCATGGATCCGGGCCAAGCCCGAGTGGGCGTCGCAATCGTTGGTCTGTGCGGAAGCGATTACGCACTATTCACGGGCGAGCACCCCTACGCGCGGTATCCGCAAACACAAGGCCATGAGTTCAGCGGGGAGATCCTCGAACTAGGCGCCGACTATGAGGGCGAGCTGAAGGTCGGCGACACCGTTGCCGTTGAGCCGGTCATCCCGTGCAGTGAGTGTTTCGCCTGCCGTCGCGGTCACTACAACGCCTGTGCGTCGCTGAAGGTGATGGGCGCCCATGCGCCCGGAGCGCTCGCTGATGAGGTGGTCGTGCGCAGCAGCGCCCTCTACGGCGTTGGCGATTTAGATGCCGAACTCGCAGCCATCGTAGAGCCGGTATCGATCGGGCTGCAGGCCGTGGTGCGGGGACAGATCGCCGAGGACGACACGGTTCTCGTGCTCGGTGCCGGACCGATCGGGCTCGCCGCGACCCTCGCTGCAGCCGACCTCGGAGCGCGCGTGATGGTAGCCGACCGCATCTCTTCCCGACTCGAGGCGGCGCGGATTATGGGTGCCGCGGAGGTCGTCGACACGTCAGGAGAGGACCTCACTGCGCTGGTCGCGGACTTCACCGGCGGCGATGGCATCGGCGTCGTAATCGACGCGACCGGTGTTCCCGCGCTCATCCGCCTGGCTTTCGAGTTGGTCGCCCACTCAGGTTCGATCGTGATCGTCGGCATCTCCGACCGCGAGGTGTCGATCCCGGTGATCGAGTTCTCCCGCAAGGAGGTCACGGTCTACGGATCCCGCAACAATACAGGGCTCTTTCCCCGCGCCGTCGAGCTGGTCAGAAGACACCAAGACCAACTCCGAACGTGGATCACCCACCGCATCTCACTCGATGAGGTCCCCGACATGATCGATTTCGCCATTGCACACCCCGAGAGCGTCGAAAAGATGCTCGTACAAATGAAGGAGAAAAGATGAAGCTCGCAGTCGTAGGCGCAGGAGCCATGGGCGGTGCGCTGGCCGCAGAGGCAACTCTTGCCGGCAATGAGGTGTTCATCGTGGACGTGTCCGCGGAGCTGGTCGACAAGGTGCTAGCCGATGGTCTCGAGGTGCGCTCCGGTGACACCTCCGTGATTAGTCGCCCACACGCGACCACGGACGCCTCGAGCGTCGGGATCGCCGACTTGATCGTGCTCTTCGTGAAGGCGCAGCACACCAGGAGCGCAGCGGAGGCGGTCAAGCTCATGCGTGGCGACAGCACCGTGGTTCTCTCGCTCCAGAATGGCTGGGGTAACGCCGACGTGCTCGCCGAGGTGCTCGGATCCGAGCGACTCGTCTTCGGCGTGACGTACCACAGTTGCAGCGTCATGGCCCTGGGCGTGGTGAGCCACTCGGGCCGTGGCGGCACCTTCGTCGGCAGCTATGACGGGCGCGACGACTCCTCCGCACAATTTGCCGCGGCACTGCTCGACTCGAGCGGGTGGTCGACCACGGTCACCCCGACAGTTCGCACCGAGATTTGGAAGAAGCTCATCCTAAATGCCGCGACACTGCCCACCGCAGCGCTGACTGGCCTGCCCGCTGGCCCGCTCGGCGCGAGCGAGGCTATGTGGCCGGTCGTCGAGCGGATCGCCCGCGAGAGCGCCGCGGTCGCGGTCGCGATGGGAATGGATATAGACCCCGAGGAGCGCGTCCAACAAATCCGGGCGACCCTCACCGGTGCCGGCAACGGACGCGCATCGATGCTGCAGGATGCCGACGCCCACCGCAAGACCGAGATCGAGGTCATCAATGCCGCCGTGGTGCGCGCGGGTGTCTCGACCTCAACTCCGACGCCCCTCAACGAGGTCATGGTCTCCTTGATCTCCGGACTTGAAAGTAGCTGGATCCGATGACCACGACAATCACCTATCACGGCATCTCCACGTATGAGGTCAGCGGGCCTAACGGTCGGGTGCTCTTCGACCCCTACTTCGACGGCAATCCCGCCGCAGTGATCTCCTCGGATGAGCTCGAGGCGCCCGACGTGATCGTCGCGTCCCACGCGGCGATCGACCACATGGGCGATGCCGCTCGCGTCGCGATCCGCACCGGCGCCACGGTGGTGTGCGGGACGGACACGGCAGCGCTGCTGCGTGAGGCCGGAGTGCCCGACAGCCAGCTACGACTCACCACTTGGGGCATCCGTGTGCAGTTCGGAGATCTGATCATTCGGCCCGTGCCATGCGCGCACTGGTCGCAGGCCAAGCTCGCGGATGGGCAGGTCATCAGCGGCGTGCCCATGGCTTTCGTCGTGGAGTTCGAGCCCGACGTGCGCGTGTACCACTTCGGCGACAGCGCGATTACGGCCGAGATGGCCCTGATCGGCACGCTGCACAAGCCGACTGTAGGCCTTCTCGGCTGCTCGCAACCATGGTCACTTGTGGCCCCCGGCGGGGGCACCGTGGTTACCGGCGAAATGAGCGCTCCCGAGGCGGCTTATGCCGCCGAGCTACTGGGCGTGAAGTACGCCGTAGCGACTCACTACGAAGAAGTGTCCGACCCGCACGTTCAGGAGTTCCTGCGTGAGGTCCCGCTCCACGACTCAAGCGGCTCCCGCGTGCCGCTCGCGCTCGTGGCCGGCCAGCAGCTCATCATTGATGGCGACCAGTATGAGGTACGGGAACGATGAGACTCGCGACCATCTTTGTCGACGATGCCACCAGCGCGGCGACGATCGACGACAGTGGCACGGCATTCTTGTTGCCCTACCCGACCGCTGCCGAGGCAATCGCGGCCGACGTCGAGGGCCTGCTCGCCTCCCCGACTGGCCAGTCGATCGAGGACGAGTATACTTTGCTCGCTCCGCTGCTGCGCCCGGGCAAGATCTTCGGGAGCGGTATCAACTACGTCAGCCATCGCGCCGAGAACCCGAAGGCCGTGATGCCCGTCGAGCCGGGATTCTTCTCGAAGTTCCCCAGCTCGGTTACCGGACCCGAAACCGAGGTGGTGCTCCCCGCACCCGAGTCCGAGGTCGACTATGAGGTGGAACTGGCAATCGTGATCGGCAAGCCCGGGAAGAATATCTCTCGCGACGACGCCTTCGCGCATGTTTTCGGCTACACACTCATCAACGACATCAGCGGTCGCGACGTGCAGTTTCGCGCGAACCAGATGGATCTGGGAAAGGGGTTCGACACCTTCTGCCCAATGGGCCCGTGGATCGTCTCCGCCGCCGACATCACCGACGTAAACGCTATGCAGATACGCAGCTGGGTCAACGGCGAGCTGCGACAGGACTCGAGCACCAGCGAATGGATCTACGACGTGCCTGCACTTATCGAGCACGCCTCGCGACACCTCACCCTCCAGACTGGTGACGTCATCACGACCGGCACTCCCGCCGGGTGCGGTACGTTCCGCACGCCGCCACTCTGGTTGCGTGACGGGGATGATGTCATGATCGAGGCGACCGGAATAGGACAGCTGCGAAACCGCATCGTCCGAGGCTGGTAGGCGCGGGAGCTGGGATCGCTGGGCGATGACCGGCGGTCCCAGCGCACCACCCACTCATCGGATACAAGAAGATGGCGCGCGTAAAATCGGCCTAGAACGGGAGCATCTCCTCACGCGGTTTGCGGTTTGCTCATCTAGCGCTAAACATCATCCCTGATACGGCCCTGACGTTGGAACTCTTGAAAGGACAATCTGTGAACTCACCCGGAATTTCGCTAAAGATGGAAGATGCTGTCGTGATCGTGACTGGGGCTGGCAGCGGAATTGGCCGTGAAACCGCTCTGTTGCTCGCGGCATCCGGTGCCGTACCGGTACTCGTCGCGCGCCGCTCAAACACCTTGGATGAGGTGGCAGCCCGTATCTCATCAGCTGGAGGTCGCTCGCTGACCATCACAGCGGACGTCTCCGCTGCCGCCAGTCCGCACCACATCATCGCCGAGACGCTTGCCAATTTGGGCCGTATCGATGGGCTCGTTAACAACGCGGCGACTGTGCGTCATCAGCCGCTAGCCGACTGGACGGTGCATGATTTTGATGACCACATCAATACGAACGTGCGCGCTCCGTATTTCCTCATCCAAGCCGCTTTGCCTCAGCTGATGAGGTCGGGAAGGGGAGCCATAGTTAATGTCAGCTCGTCTTCTGGCACGCTTCGGCGAGTCGGTCAGTCCGTGTATGGGATGAGCAAGGCGGCGCTTGATTACCTGACATCCTCGCTTGCAGGTGAACTCGCCTCAAGCGGGGTACGTGTCAACGGTGTAGCCCCTGGCCCGGTCGACACTCCGATCCATGCCACCTGGGCCGACGACCTGGATAAAGCCCACCGATGGCTCGCCGAACAGGTGCCCCTGGGCCGGATCGGCACCGCCGAAGAACTAGCTAGATGGATTGTCTTGCTGCTCAGTCCCGCGGCGTCATTCATTACAGGCGCGGTGCTCCCCGTCGACGGAGGGCAGGTCATTGATCGGGAGTAAGCGCACCCTCACCACGGCGACGATCTACGACAGTGGCATGCATCCCCATGCGATGGAATTCTTTTGTCTGCGAGGACCCGCTCCGATCGAGTACGAGGTCGGCCAATATCACGCCCGGAACGCAGATCGCCTCGATCGTGGCGGCGAGCATCATTAATGCTTCCTGGAGTCAGGATCAGGCTCAGCGGACGACCCCGATCATCAGCAACAAAATAAAGCTTATTGGTCAGACCGCCCCTGTGTGATGTCCTGAGACATCACAATGCGGAAGTCGTCGAAACTTCAGCGAAACGCTGGTGACTGAGGTCGATCATGATGACGCGCGGTGACCTCGATCTCCCGCTCGACCGAAGCAGAGGTCCTTGATTTCATAGAATCTTCCTTCCATCAGGAAGACCGATTGTCAACAACCTCTTTCAGTTTTACAGTCCTGCTAGATCACAATCCTGAGAAACCACAGTCTTGAGACATCACACTGGTCATGGACGTCACTCATCGTCGCCCGGATCGGACACAACGAAAAGTGTCCTAGACAGCGCGGATTGCAAGTCGAATGGCATCGACTTCGCGACCTTGCCCATCCGGTCGGGTCGAATCACGAGGGCTTGGCCCTGGACTCGCGGATAGGTGAGCTCGTAGTCGCTAGCCTCGTACTCCGCGCGCCATACGAGTAGCCGAGCGACCACCTCACCGGTGTCATCGGCCATCGAGAACGCGCGGTCGGTTGGCCGAAGGTCGAGCGCACCCCGGAGAGCTGGGGTTGGCGTCAGGAGAAAGTTGGGAGCTCCTAGACCCGTAGGACTCGACTCGTCATTGCTCATCGCAACGAGAGGGAACGGTTGCGGTGAGAGGGGCTCGTTTCGGCCAGATTCTCGCCACCATCGAAGCATTCCTCTTCCGAGTGGGATGTCACCGCGAGCCGGCTCGCCTACGTAAACACCCGCGATCGTCAGGCTGGTGCTGCCCTTCGAATCTGAACGCCTGCCCTCGTACTCGCGCCGCTCGATGAGACCGACGCAGATCCACCCATCAATCTCGAGCCCGGCAAGATCACCCTCGGACCGAATCGTCTTGCGTGATCCCTGGGCGCCGGCGGCCCATTCCGGGTCGCCGGGCTGAGGTGCGGCAGGCATATCCGGACGGGGGATACGGGTGCCCTCGATGTCCAATGCATTTCGGGCGTCGGGCTCGAGACGGGCGCCGAGCATGGCTTCCCATTCGGCGGGTTTCGCGATTGGGTCGCCCACGACGATACGAGCCACTCGTGCCGCGCCGGCGAGGGTCTGAACCTCACGCTCAACTGCCTCTTCATGGGATAGAACCGCGTCGGGCCAACGGAATCGAGCTCGTGACGCCAGTGACTCAAGTTGCAACGAGACCCGCTTCTTCCAGTTCGAGGCGGCTTCCTCGTTGGAGAGGCGCGCGAGGATTGCGCTCTCCAGCTCGGGCATGAGTCGGGCGGATCTCGCGATCCGGCTGGCGAGGAACTCCTCGAGAAGCCCCTCCGCTCCAGGGCCCGGTGGCGGGTCCCATTCCGTGTCTCGCAAGGCTGCAAGAAGCTCGTCGAGGGGTGAACTGACAGGGAGATCTGGAAGATCGTGGACGTGCAGACGTGCGAGGCTCCGGATCGACAACAGCTCGGACCTGGCCAGGTCGAACAAGACACTCTGTAGCTCGTCAGAGACACCCGGAATGGCGAGTGCGGTCGACAGCACAGCGTGTTGGGTCACAGGGTCACTCAGACTCCCGACGAAGTGACCCAGATCGCGGACGATCGAACCAGGTCGAAACTCGAGGAGGTCGCCAATTGCGATAAGCGCACGGCGCTTCCCTTCCCGGCCGGGAGCGCAGACTCGCGCGAGGGCCACTGATGCGACGCAGCGGTCGATCTCTGTTTGTGCAAGCTGGGCAACTGCTGTCGGAACGTACGGGTAATCCGAGGTATCCGATGCAGGGAACCGCGGCGTGCGTCGGTCCACCACGTCGCACGCCGCGGTCCAACACCTAATAGCAGCATCAGCCGGGCCTCCGGCCCAAGGAAGGGCGCCAGTTCCCGCCGCATGGATCAACGCCTGCGACGGTCCCGACGAGTCCGATGTGATCGTAATGCGGGCCACCTCGCGACCGAGCACCTGCCGAGCGACGGCTTCATCGACGCTGAATGCTCGCGCGAGATATTCGAGGTTCGCATCCGCGCCGAACGCCCCCCAGCCGCCACGTTGACGCATTCGGGTCCACGCGAGCACCCCCGCAGTCGCCGCGAGCACAGTTCGACCGAGCCGGTGGAACCCATCGCTCAGCGAGGTCAAGAGGATCGGGCGCTCGCCGTACGGCAGAGCGTCGGCGAGTTCGAACAGCGCCTGTTCGGCGTCACCGACTCGCCCAATCTCATCGAGTTCAACGAGTCGATATCCGATCACGTTCTGATATTGATCGGGTCCGAGCCCGCTGCCTTCGGAATCCCGCCGCAGTTGTCGGATCGTGTGGATGGCCTCGTACACGCCAGGCAGACCGGGCGCGAAGGTTTCTCCACTTGACCAGTCGACTATCAGGGGCGCACTGGATCGGGTCGACGACACTCCCCAGCGGTCGCTCTCTTTCGGAGCAACTCGTTCCGGCCGGATTTTGTAAGCACGGGGGAGGGATGTCGTTTCGATGGCCTCGTTCGCCCGAGCGAGAAGCGCCTCCGTTGCGTCAAGGATCTCTTGGCCGTTGGTATACGTCGAGCTTGTCGCACGCTCGTCGAAGCGTGACATCACCGCGCGGAGGAGGTATTCGCCTCCTACCTCGCCAAGGAGGCCAGCCTCTAGGTACCTCGCGAGGTCGGGTGGGTCGGTGTCGGTGAGGGCGACCTCCACTGCAACGCGGACGGCGGCCGAGATGCGCGGGTCCGCGCTCCTGCGGTGAAAGGCCCAGACTTCCTCAACTGCGGCTTGAAGTGCCCAATGCGATGAGTTGACATGGTCGGCGAGTTCGGGCAACGCCATGTCGATCAACCATGTGGGATCCGCACGCGCTACCTCCTTCCACCAGCCGGAGTGCACTCTGCTCGTTCCGCGCCCGTCGGTGTGATGCTCCACGGCGAGCGTGATCGGCTGAAGCCGCTGAAGCGCTTGCCGTACGGCGGGTCGATCAAGTTCGATCAGATCCTCGAGGGGTTCCGTAAGTTCGTAGATTGTGGCGTCTTTGTGTGACCCATATGCGGTGAGGTGAGAGATTCCCAAGCGCCAATGTTCCGCTGCCTTCTCGGTCGCGCCGTCCTGCAGTTCGAGCCGCGCGAGACGAAGGTGGTAGCCGGCGATTTCTGGATACATCACGTCGGCCCCCGCGTCGGCGATCTGGGAATGGAGGTGGATCCGGAGAGTCCCGCGCGCCTTCTCGGGTGAAACGTTCTCGGCGATGCTCGCGAGGACGTCCGCGAGAAGCGGCCCACCCGCGAAACCCATCGCGGTCGTCGTCGTGGCGTGACTTACCCGACCGAGGATCTCGAGCGCTTGTCCCCATTGCTCAGGCGAGACGAGTTTAAGCGCACGCGTGATCGTGCTGCCGATCGTTTCGTGGGCCGAGTAGAGGTCGGTGGCGCGCGGCTTGCCGCGGAAGGGATTGGTTTCCTTCTCAAGAATCCGGAGCGCATCGAGCGCCAGAGCGGCGCCCTGCTTTTTCTCCGCGTTCTCCGCTCTGACCAGCTCGATCAAAAACTCGAGCCAGCACCGGTACCACCCTTCACCTTGCACGAGAGCTTCTGCGGATGCGAGGCCGACCGGGTCGAGAAGCACCGCATATGCGCAGAGGTCAAGCCAATCTTCGAGCAACTCCGGTCGAGACGATGACGGGCCGACTATGACTTTTCTCGTGCTGTCGAGAAGCCGCTCTCGGAGTTTTGAGACCGCCGGCCACACCTCAGCCGGGTCGAGGCCGAGCCCCAGTGCGCGATGCGCCGAGCCAGCGACCCCGCGTCGTTCGTTTCGGATTTGCTCAAGCGCCACGTCGCGGTAGAAAGGTACGCGCTCAGCGAGGTCGAGCAGGAAAAGTCCGCCGTTGCTGGAGTGCTTCGCGAGCAACGGGACGTATTCGAGCCCGACGACGTCGCCAATTAGGTCAACCACCTCCGGGATGTGGGTCCCGGCACGGTCGACGTACTTGGCGATTCGCTTCCACTTGAGGTCGCGAGGAGACAGCCCAGTCGGCACGAGGCGAAGGCGCCCCCGAAGCACGGCTAGCGCGACCTCCTGATCGTCGGCGCTCCCCCGGTGCACGTTGCCGCCTTTTCGTTCGCGCTCGTAGGCGGCGAGGCACTCCGCCCAGGGCGCCACCGCACCAGCGGCGTCAAGCGCAGCGCACCTCAGCACAGCCTGCCTACCGGTCACGACCAAGCGATCGCCATCACTGAGCCGATCTGCGATCTGCTGAGGCTCGACGAAGCTCGCCTGCACGTCAGTGAAATCGACGAGCGTCTCGAAGCGATCGAAATCGAAAGTGTGAGCGGCGCCTGCCATCTGGATCAGACGAACCAACCCGGGCCAGTCCGAAAGGATGGCCGCGGACTCCGAGGCGCGTGCGAGGTTCGCGCTGATCCCTCGAACAGGAAACGCGTTCGCAATAGCCGTATCGACGAAGTCGTCGCCGATGAGAGCCACCAGTTCGGCGTGCCGCCCCTGCTCAGCCAAGGTCGGGAGAAGCCATCGGAACGCACGTTGATCCTCGAAGAGTCCCCGCCTGACTAGCCAGTCGCTGATCGTCTTTAAAAGTGCTTGAACCTCGTCCGGATGCTCTGCGAGGCTCTCTCGGACGAAACGGCCGAACGACTCGTGATAGAACCGGATCCCTGAGCCGACCTGCTCCCGGAGCACCGGCGAGAGGACACGAAGCGAGGCCTCCACGCGGGACGGGCTCCGCAACTGATCCAGTTCCTCCCGCGTCATCGCGAAGTTCGCGACCGCGAGTTCCTCGGCGACCACCCATCCCTCAGCATCCAGCTCGGCGTAGAGGTATTGATAGTAGCTCTTCAAGGTGCCGTCGAACGGCGGCAGAGCGGAGATCAGCTCGGCACGTGCCGGATACCGGTCCAGGTCGCGGCGGGACGATTCGAAACATAGGTATGTCGCATATAGAGCGTTGCCGCCCGATCGGTCGACCAGCACATCGAGAAAGTGCCGACGCGAGTCGACTGCTTCAGTCGTGTCTCCGAGGAGGCGGTCACTCAGTTCCCCGAGCTCATCACGAGTCATCCCTGGCAGGTCCGCCCGGCTCGATCCGGCGAACGGGGCGAGATGATCCCCGGGTTGACTGAGGATCACGAGTACGACGTTGGCCGGCAGGTCCAACAGGGCAAGGGCCTCACACACGACGAGCGACGGATTAGTGGATCGGTGAGCGCGCACAACTCGAGAGATATGGTCGAGGCCGTCAACAATGAGCGCAACCCTACGTTTGCCGCCCCGTGTCGCGGCACGGATGGACTGCTGCAGAGTGCTGCGATCAGCGGTAAAACGCGGAAGGTTGTCGACCACCAACTTCCCGTCGGCGTCGGCCAAACGAGCCATCAGGCTCCCGAAGATCGCGTCCAACAGCACTCTGTCGTCGCGCTCGTGGTCCGCTTCTCCCAGAAAGCAATAGTGTTCAGCGACAAGCCAGCCCTCGGTCTTGAGGCGAGACGTGACCTGTTCGCTGACCCACGATTTTCCCTGCCCAGGAGGTCCCGCGAGGACGAAGGCACCCCCGGCCTCGCTCTGAGCATCAATCCTGGCGACGAGGTCCGTGACGAGTGCATGGCGGCTAACCTCATGTTCCGTGACTACGGGCGTAGCGGCGTTCACCGCGCCGAAGTCTGTACGCAGCCGAGTACGCCGGATGAGGGTTTCGGGAGTCGTGCTGTCGAGCCCTGTGCGCGCCGACTGTGCGGCGAGAATCAGCCGAGCAGCGAAATCGATGGGCGCCAGATCGGCGTTCGGGAACGAGCCGGCCCCGACCTCATTGCGCACGCGGTGCAGCAAGAGCTCCTCTGCGTTTCCGGGCGCGAGCAGATCACCACTGAATCTGGGAGCTGACCCCTCAATGATTAACCGCTCGCATACCCAACGGAGCTCGTCCTGCGTGATCTTCTCGAGGTTCGATAGTGCAGCCGCAAGAGACCCGCCCGTTTGCCCCCGGGACCGCAGTTCCCAGAGCTGGGACGGGTCGAAGCGCCGGGCGACCGTTCCCAGACCGGTCAGCGGCGCGGCACCGCCGAAGGATGTGGGGTGAAGAAGATTGGCCAACTCCCCTGAGCCGGGGAGGTGCGCTGTGAACATGAGGCGGTACTTCGTGGCGTCCGCTTCCCTGGGGAAAGCAGCACGATCGCCGAGCAGCGCAGAGATCAGGAGGTCCAGTCGTACGCCGCGAGCATTCCCTCCGAACAATGAAGGATGGAGAACGGCATCCGGATCGCCAGAGTGCTTGAGTTGCAATCGCTGACGACCGACCGTAGTTGAGATGGTCAGATCGTCGAACAGGTCGCCCGAAAAGAGCTTGCGATCGATGATCGTCTCGGTAGTCTGCTGCAGGAGCGTATCCACGAGAGCCATTGCGGATATCAAGTCTTGGTATTGATAGCCGCGATGGGCAGGGGCAAGGCTGTTGGCTTTCACCTCGGACCATCACCCCTTCGTCCCGCTTAATCCAGCTCCGAGACTCAGCCAGGTTGGGATCGGCGCGAGCCACACCTGCAAGAGTACTAGCGTCCTATTGAACCGAGCGGAGCCCCGACTACATTGTCGGCTATTAGGGGCAACGGTTGCCTCTGCGCCGCAGGTAGCCGTCAACCGTCTCGTAAGTCGCCTTTTTCCCTTCGCCTCACACCAGGTTTTACACCGTCACTAACCCAGCTTTCGTCAGCCAGGCCGCTTCGGAACTCGGGGTGCTGGTTGCTGCTGTTCTCAAGAAGGACGATGAAGCTGCTCTTGTGGAGCAACCATTTTCTGCCCACTCGCCAGCCTGTCGGGTCGAGGCTCCCTGCTGACAGCCAGCGGTACACCGTCTGTTGGGTCTTTCCGAGCAGAGCCTTGAGATCTTCAATCGTGAGCTCTTCGGGATACCCCTCAAGGAACTTGGTGGGTGAGTGGACTTGGAGTGGCTCCGATCCGTTATCGGCCCAGGCTTGAATCTCTTCCCTATAAATGATCCAAGCGTCCGCGATGCGGTGCGCCGGGATCTTGCCGCTATTGAGCAGCCGCCACACTGTGACGGTGGACACTCGAGTGATCTCGGCGACCTCAGTGACGCTCAGGACTTGGGGAAACCGCAACCAATACTTCTCTTCAGGCATCGCGAGACTCAACAGGCTGGGCACAACGAGAGATTACATTATCAATAGGAGCAATGCATTGCTTACTGAAGCAAAAAGATACTGACACCGACACGGCCAACCGTTTCTTCACAGACAAATAGGAGCTACGTAGTCCCTGCATTATGCCGCGACTACGCACTCAGCCGGGAAAAAGCGCTGCGGGCGCCGAAACTCGTCGCCAGGCCCACCCTAACGGCGAGGCCTCCCTGAGCGAACTTAACGTACCCCTCCTTGGCGTCTCGTGGTGAAGTAATTAGTTGTCATTTAAGGTTAAACATGTTCAAATGCAGTATTGTCACTATCAACGCACTTGGGCATTGTTTATTGGTGCAGCTCGCAGCGACGTGCACAACTTAAGTGGAACTAAGCGTCTACCCCCCAGAGTAGGGTGATACGGACGTTATGCGAAGAAAACTCGGGCAAAGGCTCGGATTTCCAACCACTTAGAGGAGAGATTGCTGATGACGAAAGTACGCACGGAGGAACAACTGCGAGTCCGGCGATGGATCGCTTTGATCGCGGTTGCACTTGTCGGACTCGTCGTAATCATCGGCATCGTCTGGTCACTAGCAATCGCAGCCAGCGATTCGAGATCGCCGCAACCTTCAGAATCTGTTCCAAGCGAGGAGGAAAGCCTGCCGGCCGATTCAACCGGTACCCCGCAGGATCCCCAGACAGATGTGGTCGATCCAACTGTCGCAGAAATCGGGCTCGTTGCTCAGCCCATCACGTCAGATCTCGAACTCTACGCAACCGAGGCAGCCAAAGCGGTTGTCACGGTGGATGCCACGAAAGTCGATCGTAAAGGCTTCATGGACTACATCGCTGCATGGGTCGGATACGACCAGCGCTATGGCACTGATCCTGCAGAGCTCGAACGGATCCGCGAGGTTCGACTCGATGAGATCTACAGCAATGTGATCGGAGACACCGCGCGTTGGGATTCACTTGCACGCGATGCGAGCGTCTTAGTGGCGAAGCCCACGGGGACGGTAAAGGTCGACTATGACCATGTATCGATCCAAGCTGGGTCCCTGGATGAATCGATAGCTGGTGGCCTCCACACAGTGACCGTCGACCTAACAGTGGAAACTACTGCGGAACAAAGCGGGAATCCGATCGAAGTAACCTATCCGCTGAGCGTCACCATGCAAATCCAGTGCGATGGCTCCTTCCCAGTTCCTCCCACTCCGCAGAAGAGCGGTGACTGCACCGTCATCCGGTATTTCAGCGAGGTATACAACTAATGGCAGCTCCCGTGGTCGTAAAAGTCATTCAAACCGTGGGGCTAAAGCCCCTTCTGAAACTGCTCGGCTTCGGAGCAGCTGCGGTGGTAGGTGCACTACTGCTCTCACTCCCTCTATTCATCGGAGTCGTGAGCGCGATGCCCACCCCGACACCGACAACGGGCGCCGATAGCGGGCCGCTGATCGTGGGCGATTGGGGTGCTCCGAAAAGTGGTTACCACGAAACTGCAGCTTTCGGATACCCCGATCGTTCTGGCTGCGCAGTGTGCTCGACGTTCCATAAAGGAATCGACTTATCGGCCGGCTGCGGCAGCCCCATTTACGCTGCAGGCCCCGGGACGGTAACCGCTGCCGGGTGGAATTCAGGAGGATACGGAAACTGGGTCACTATCGACCACGGCGGCGGGTACACCACCATTTATGGCCATATGCCCAACGGTGGCGTTTTGGCGACCGAGGGCCAAACAGTGTCCGCCGGCGATCAGATTGGCATAGAGGGCTCAACGGGGCTCTCTAGCGGTTGCCATCTGCACTTCCAGCTCAACATCAACGGGAATCCCGTTGATCCAAGACCTTTCATGCTGCAAAACGGCATCTCGCTCTGACCATTACTCGCTCACAGAAGGAATACAAATGATCCACTCCGCAATGGAACTCATCGCCAGTCTCCCGGCTGATGTCGATGTCCCTCAAATCGATCCGGATTTCAACGCACCCTTCATGGTCGGCATTCAAGTCATCGTCTCCTACATTCTGGGCGCCGGGCTGGTCATCATGTTCGGGATATTGATAGTCGCCGTCATTTCGTTAGGAGCCAAGTCGATAGCTCCGGAACGGATGCAAAGTTGGGCCGGAGAGAACGTAGCCATCGTTGCGATCGTCACGATCGTTCTCGGAAGCATCTCGGGAATCTTTGCATGGCTCGTCAACTTCAACTTCGGATTCTAGAACAGCATGAGGATCTCAAAATGGATGATGCTGGAGAGTGTAGGGGCTGTCGCCGTCGGCATAGGTTTTCTCGCCGCAGCGCCGGCCGCCGCGGATCCGATTGAACATACCTATTCCGCGGTTGCTACGGCAGCGCAAGGAGAAGTGACCGGTCAGGCCTGGAGCGCACCCGCAGCTGATGTGGAGTGCATAAGGACTGGGGCGCGTGTCAACTGCACTCCCGCCAGCCTTTCCCAGTCAGTCGAGGAACGCTGCTTCAACGAGGTGCTGCTCGATGGACAAGCTCAAACGGTATGCACTAGCTCAGAGGACAACGTCAAAGCGATCGTTGACAACGGTGGCAAAGAGCTGAAGATCGATTTCAAGTGCGCTTTGCTTGACGCTCCTTGTACCGTCAGCCAAACCGTTGCCAGTGCCGCAGCACTGACAGTCGGTTCCGGGTTGAGCTGGGCCATTAGTCAAACGAGTTTCAACTCAGATTCGCGGCTCTGGGACGCATCAGTTTCCGAATGGGCTTGGTGGCAAGGCGCGATCATCCTGATTATCCTCGGCGCCGGCATTGTGGCTCTCGTAATGGCAGCCGTTAGCGGCGACCGCGCAAACCTGGTAGCAACGGTGGCGCGGTTTGCACTGTCGTTGCCTTTATCTGCTGCATCTCTCTGGGTCATTGGGACGCTGCTGGACATTGTCGATCTCATGACTGAACCACTCATCAACCGCACGGGGGGAGACGGTGGACTAGAGAAATTCATGGAGAACCTGATCTTCGGAGGCGGCGGCGGCAATGCGTTTGCCGCGACCGTGACGTTGGCGCTTCTAGCCATCGGGACCACCGTCCTTGTCGCCGTTTTCTCCTTCCGCAATTTCGCTCTAGCAGCGTTGATATCTATGGGCCCAGTGGCATGGATGCTTTTCCCAACTTCCTTCGGGACCCAATGGGTAGTGCGTTATTTCTCTGCAGTGATGGCGCTGATCTTAACGACGCCGTCGACGCTGGGATTGCTATCCCTAGTGATTACTGGTGTTGGGGAAATCGACACTCTCTGGAGCATCCAAGCTCTCCCATTTGGTATAGGACTTTGCATGATTGCCTTCGTTCCGATTGCTGCATTCAGTCTCTTTAGCTTTATCGGCGGCACTGCCGCCGATTCTGTCGGCTCTCGCATGGGGTCAGGCGCATCGCACCAAGCGACCCGGGGTGTGTCAATGGCTCGCGGTGCGGCTAGCCGCGCCAACGCAGCTCGCAGAAAAGCTATGCAGCCCCGCAGCGGCCAGTCTCGGACTTCCTCACCGTCAGCTGCTGCGCCGAAACCAGCCGTCCGCAACGGCAGCGCAACGACAAAAAGAATCACGCCCAGTGCTCCTACATCAAACCCACCTACGCCACGTTCAAGCGAACCGTCACGGAATGGAAGAAGCTAATGTCGAGCAACAGCGACGTTTACAACCGACCAGTGCGACTGAGCCGGAGGTCGACGCAAGGAGTGTTCCTCGGGCTTGACGGCTGGGCATTCACCGCAATCTCAGCAGCGCTAGCGATTGCAGTGATTTCCGCGACCCAATACGGGTTCGCGGGGTTTTTCGTCAGTGCGATCGTTTGGGCACCGCTAGGCATATCGTCATTCATCCCTGTTCAGGGGATGGCCGCTTCTAAATTCGCTGCACTGTGGGTGTCAAAGCAGGTTCGACACGCCACTGGTGGCACGAAAACCCGGTTCCGCCCAGAACGGCCACGAATTGCAGCGACCCTGAACCTTCCCGGCAGGCTGGGAAACATCCAGCTGTGGGATTCAGACGACTTCACCTCGGCCTATAACCCCAGCGATCGAACTGTCTCGATCACGGCCGAACTCGACGTCGACGGCTTTTTGATGATGGACAATGCTGATCGATACGACCTGTCGCAGCAGCTTGCTTCCGTGCTCACCTCATTCACGCAACGTCCCGGCATCAAGCGGGTTTCCCTGCAAGAGCGCACGATGCCGACGACGATCCAGCCGGCACGGCAGTATTTCGAGGACACGTTGGTGCGTCGAGGAACAGACGGTTCAACCGCCGTTGCGCAGAACTACCTCGACGTCATGGACAACGCAGAACGCTTCGCCGTCTCACACCGCAACTACCTCACACTGACCATCGATCTAGTTGCGCTCCAGTCGCAGCTGAAGAGCCTTGGCGGAGGAAAGCAGGCCATCCAGACGCTGGCGAAGCTGGAAGCTGGCAACGTGTCAGCTGCCCTCGCTGCAGCAAACATCAACGTCCGCCGTTGGCTCGATTCGCGCCAGTGGGCAGCTCTGGCTCGCACTGCGCTAGACATTGACTCCGTACCAATGATCCAAGACCGCTCTGACGAACAGTCTGGGGTTTCGGTAGACGCGATCGGGCCTATGGCTTTCGATGAGCCACGTGGAAACAACGGTGTCGTTCGCGCTGACGGTGCATGGCACTCAACTATGTGGATCCACGAGTGGCCACGAAGCATGGCACAGGTGGGATTCATCGAACCCATCGTTTTCGCCCGCGACCCATCTACAGATGACGCAATTAGCCACATCTTCACCCTCGTACTGACCCCGGTTTCAGTGAAAGCGGCCCTCAAGCGCATCCGCACGGAAAAGAAAGTGTGGCGAGGAAATCAACGCTTGAAAGCAAAGCGCAACGACAGTGACTCCGCGGAGGACCGCGCCGACTGGCAAGCGCTGGACGACCAAGAGGAATCCATCGTCCAGGGGCACGGCGAATACCGCTATGGCGGCTACCTCACAGTGAGCGCACCCACAGAGGAACGCCTCGCATCCGGCATCGCCGGAATCCGTAACGCCATGTCCCGCGTCGGCATGGAAGGCCAGATTCTTTACTGCCAGCAAGCAGAAGCAATGCTGATCAATGCAATGCCACTCGGAACGGGATTGAAGTAATGGCAAGGAAAGTATTCAGCGTCACACCGTCGTCACTAACGCGCCGCGAACGTCGCCAGAGAGCGAAAGAGATCGCCGCCTTGGCCTCGCAAGTAGACGAGCCCGGCCAGAGCCAAAGCACACTCAACTTGCCTCCCGCTGCCGTCCCAGGAATGTTCGGGCCGGGAGTTCGCACCGGCGAGTACTGGAACCTGATGCGGTTGCAGCAGCCCCACCACCAAGCCACAAGCCACAACGTGGCCGGCATCTACCCTTTCATCGCCGACCGCGGACTTGGCCATCGCGGCCCCATCCTCGGCGTTGATCTCAACGCTGACTCGTTGTGGCACTTTTCACCTTGGGATCTCTACACCGACACCACCTCTCGAGCGACGCTATCAACGAACATTCTCGTGCTCGGCGCATACCGGTCTGGCAAGTCCGGGGTTCTCAAGATGCTGACCACCCGAAGCATCCCTTTCGGACACCAGGTCGTCGTTCCCTCTGATTCCAAGGGCGAATGGGTTGCCGTGTGCGAAGCAACACCTGGCGGAAAAGTGATCCGTGTTGGTGGACCACACACTGACGCGCGAATCAATCCTCTAGACGGTGGCCCCCGACGTTCAAACGCCAGCGATGACGAGCACCTGCAAATGGTCCACGACCGCCGGCACGGAACCTTGCGAAGCATCATCGAGCTCACGCTCAGCGGGCAGCCGCCGCTAACCCCGATGGAGCACGCTTCCATCAGCTGGGCCCTCGACACTGCGATTGAGGTCACCGGCGACCGGCCGACACTGACAGCGGTGTCCGAGCAGCTGGAAAATCTCGATCCGACTTCTTCCCTCCGGGCAGAGAAGCTATTCAATGAAGGAGAGCGCGCACGGTACGTTCTCAAGCGCTTCATCGATGGGGATCTTCGTGGTCTCTTCGAACACGAGTCGACCGTGAAGTTTGACGATGAAGCTCCAATGGTTGTCGTTGACACCTCCGAGCTCTTCCAACGGGGAAACCTCGTTGCCCAGCTGACCCAGCTCTGCACAAGCGCATGGATCCAAGCAGTCATCTCTGACAGGGCCGCCAAGCGCACCCGCTATCTGATTCGTGAAGAGGGCTGGCGCGATATGTCCTCGGTTGCCGCGCTGCAGACGCTTCAGCAGTGGCTGAAGCTGTCACGCCACTACGGCATCAGCAACGTACTGATCCTGCACAAGTTCTCTGACCTCGATGCCGTCGGCAAAGAAGGCTCAGAAGAACGCGCACTGGCCTACTCAATCGCCGCTGACATCGAGAACAAGTTCATCTTCCGTGTGAACCAGCAAGAAGAAGACAACCTCGTCAAACGACTGAAACTGCCACCGCAGCATGTGCTGATCGCCCGCCGTCTACGATCGGGCACCTTCATCGCATATGTCGGCCTGTACTCGTACCTGGTCGACGCATTCGTCACTTCCACCGAGTGGGAGTACGAACTCTTCAAGACTGACGACGCCATAGAAGGTGCCGCAGACATCGTCGACAATCCCATCGCTGAGCTGGATTTCAGAACGCAGTACCTTGACGACCTCTGGCCACTCGATGAACCCAACCTGGACCAGATCTGGCCCTCGACCGCGCCCGTCCAGGGCCACAAGGAGAAGTCCGCATGAGCACCCTCGAAATGACCGCTGACGTTGCAGCCAACGGCACCGAAGCCACCGTCAGCGTTGCCGGTAAGCCGACCGAAACGGTTCAGTACGCACGCGAGGATCAGCTTCGCACCGGGATCATCCAGAGAGCGTCGGAGATTGCCCGCGAACACGGGACCGACGTTCGCCTGACGTCGAAACAATCCAATGGCGTATTCAGCTTTTTGGTGTCCGGCGACGGTCGCATCAGCCCTGACGACAGCGCTGAGCCACAAGTGCACACCGCACCCGTGGAGCCACTTCGCAGAACTCGGCCGATGGTCGTCGAGCGCGAGATCCAAGCGCCTGCAGCTCCTGAAGCAGAACCGACACAGGAGGCAGTCGATGAGGTGCCGAAGGAGGGACGCCGTTCTTTCCTTGCCGATGACAGCGCGGCTCTGCCGCCGGCGACCGGATGGCGCGGACTCGTTACGCGCACAACCGGTATCAAGATCGCGCCCTCACCTGCCGAACAGGAACGCCTCCTGAATATCCGAGCTGTCAGCCAGCACTGGGCCGGCGGCCGCTCTATTTCCGTTGTCAACGGGAAAGGCGGTGTCGGCAAAACGCTGACGACAGCGATGCTCTCGGCTGTCTTTGCACGTCATGGCGGCTCGGGAGTGATCGCCTGGGATAACAACGACACCCGTGGAACACTCGGTTGGAGAACTGAACGCTCCAGCCACAACGCCACTATCCAAGACCTGGGAGGCGTGACGGAGCAGCTCATGCAGCCCACAGCAACCATCGGAGACTTGGCTCTCTACGTCCATCACCAGAGCGCAGATATGTATGACGTGCTCCGCTCGAACCCGAAGCTTCTGGCCTCTGATCAGCGGCTCACCGCTGCCGAGTTCGATGCTCTGAACGAGGTCATCAAAAAGTATTCGCGGATGGTCATCTTCGATACAGGCAACGATGAGTCCTCCGAGCGTTGGCTGCGGATGATCGACCACAGCAACCAGCTCGTCGTACCCACAAGCCCCTCGGGCGAGGCCGCTGAGTCAGCAGCCTTGCTGCTCGAGGAACTGAGTCAACGAGATGAACGTTCCGCCAAGCTAGTCAAGAACGCTGTCGTCGTCGTCACTGTCGCAGAGCGCTCTACCCCGGCGTCAGAAGTCGCACGCATCGTGTCGGGCTTTGAAAAAGTTGCACCACGCACCGTCGTGATTCCCTTTGACCCAAGTCTGAAGTCCGGCGCTCTGCGCTTCGACAGCTTGAAGCCAGCGACCAAGAACGCATGGATCGCCGCCGGCGCCGCAGTCGCCGCCAGTTTGAACGAGCAGAACGCATGAACACCGCGAAGAACTGGTGGGTGAACCCAGTTCTTGGCCTCGTGGCCGTGATCCTCGTGATCAACTTCGCGTGCCAGGCAGTGACGACTCTCGTCACGAAGATCATCTGTGACAGCAGTGCAGCACCGCAGTCCATGTTCGCAGGTCTCGGGTTCGTCTTTCTCGGTGACACCTCTAGCTATGTAGTCGACGCAGGTTGCTCGTTTCCGGCAACGGCGGCACGTATCGCCGGCATCGCCGTCGTCACCATTTGCGTGCTCGCGGTAATCGCCGGGACCATCATGTGGTTCCGATACCGCCAATCAGATGGCTACTTCATCCAGCAACTACGCGGCCGTGAGGGGTTCGCGAAGGGTAGCGAAATCACCAAGCACCTCTCGGCAAAAGCCGTGCTGAAGCAGGCAAAAACACTCCGCCCCAACCTGCACAAGCCTGCCGCCACGGACGTCGGGTGGAGAGTCGGCCGTTCATCGGGCGTCGACGTATACGTCTCCATCGAGGACTCGGTAGCACTGGAAGGTGCTCCCCGTTCCGGTAAGGGTTATCGCATCCTGATCTCGGCAATCCTCGACTGGGCAGGCCCACTGGTCACGACATCGACCACCAACGACAATTTGGCGGCGACGATGCGGCCTCGCGCTGAGCGGGGCCGTGTAACGGTCTTCGACCCTCAGCAGCTGTCTGGTGTGGGTTCGGCTCTCCGTATTTCGCCGATCACAGGATGCGACGATCCTCTCGTCGCGGATCAGCGTGCACAAGCAATCATTGCCGGAACAGCTCTCGGCTCCAGCCAGTCGAACCAAGAATGGGCCGGCGCAGCCTCGAGCGTTCTTGCACAGCTGCTCCATGCCGCTGCGGTCTCCGGAGGCGGAGTCGAGCAGCTGTATCACTGGGGTTCAAACCCCGGTCTTGCTCGCGGCGCTGTCGATATTCTTCGCAGTGACGGCGCACCAGGGTGGGCTGAAAGCCTCAACGGTGTTCTCGGTGGCGATCCCAAGCTTCTCTCGTCATCGTGGTTCGGAGTTGCGGCAGCCGTTCGGCCTCTGGGTATTCCGAGCCTCAGAGAAGCGCTCTCGCCCAAGCGTGGTGAAAATTTTGACGCCGATGAGTTCCTCTCCGGCGAAAACACTCTCTACTTGATCGGCTCCAGCGGAGGCTCAGGCGCGATGGGAGGCTTCCTCGGCGCCCTCCTAGACGACGTGGTTGAAACCGCACGCCGTAAGGCACTGGCAACCCCCGGCTCACGACTCGACCTACCGTTAGGGCTGATCCTCGATGAGATCGCGAATATGTTCGCCTGGCCAGCGCTGCCACGAGTCATGGCTGACGGTGGCGGCCGCGGAATCTGTACGATGGTCGTTCTGCAGGCACTCTCGCAAGCCGAGACCGCCTGGTCGAAGGCAGAAGCAGACACAATCTGGTCTGCAGCCACGGCAAAGATTCTGCTCGGAGGCGCTTCAGATATGGGGCACCTGCGCGATATTGAAGCCATGCTCGGAACGCGACAGTTGAAGCGTTCCTCCTACAGCTACAACCAGCAGGGAGCCTCGACCAGTAACCAGCTCGAGCGGGTTCCGCTGATGACCGTTGACGAGATCCGTCGCATGCCGCAATCAATGGGACTGCTGGCCTACCGAAACCGACGCGGAGCTCTCCTCGACCTACGCGGATGGACCGACCGGGCAGACAGCAAAAGCATCTCTACTGGAAAGCGCACCACCGAAGCAGAACAGCAACAGCAGTTCCGCACCCAGTTCGCCAAAGCCGAACCGCTCGCGCTTCCCGAGCCCGAGGAAACCCTCGAGCTGGACTACGAGGAAACCCAGAACTGATGTCGAACTCCCGCAGGCCGGCACGCGGCAACAAGTACCGCACAGGCTATTTGCGCTCACGCGCATGGTTCGCCCGCCGTGCCCGCTGGTTCGCTGAAGAAACTGCCGCGGGGAATGAGTTGCGGTGCGCCGCCTGCAGCAGAAATGCGAAAGTTCGCGAGCTTGAACTTCACCACATCGACTACTCCGGAGTTACTGAGACTCCCACCGGCTGGAGAGCAGAGGAAAGCCACAACGACCTCGTGAGCTTGCACCCGGCCCACCACGAGCTGCTGCACCGCCTTCTCGAACGCGACCAAGTACTGCGAGCTATGCGCAGCCGCCGAGTCGCAAGCGCATTCGCCCTACGGGTTCTACGTCGAAAACTGACCATAACAATCACGGAGCAACCATGAGCTACGACGACTTCGACATCGACGACGTCCTCGCCGAAGAAGAAAGCGACCGCGATCCAGACTCCGAAGAGATCGCAGCAATCGCAGTGAACTGGCGAACGCTACCGAACGAAGACGCCCCTGAGAGATGGGAAGAGCTGCGCTCATGGGTCGAGTGGATCAGCCAACGCTACGCAATCGATGAAAACGTCATCCCTGATTGCTGGTGGAAGCACGGCGCCCTCGTAGAAGAACTCTCCGCGCTACACACAGCATGGACGGTCTCATACGACACCACGGATGCCGGCTACGGTCCCATCGGCTTCGTTGAACGCTGGCACAACGCCCAAGCCCGACTTCGGCAGATATCCGGAGGATCCTGCGCTCAAGGTCATCGTGCCGATCGAGTCCGGAATTTTCCGGTCGACGACGAGTGGCGCCGGCGGACTAAAAACAATCATGCGTAGGATGCTCTGGCCCAACCCCAGTAGATCAAGGGCTGGGCCAGCTAACTAGAGCGCCCCCAGAGCGTTTAATAGACCCTCGAGGTCGGTTGGAGTCATCCAGAGAAGAAACGCTATGACGATTAGCACCGCTCCAACTACGCCCCAGTGGCTCAAACGGATGCTGAATCCGTACCCTGCCACTAGGGCTGCTTCGTTCGGCGGGCTATCCGCCGATTTGTTAGTATTGCCTTCGTTCATGGACTTTCTTCAAGTCCTTTCTTTGTTTGGCGAAGTACATCCGACCCCAGTTGCCGCTGGGGTCTTTGTATTTCTGTGACGCCGATTGCGGTCGCAATCGGTCGATTCGCGGGCCAGGAATTCGGCCCTACTAACTAACATGCGGCGAATCTTTCGGTTCAGGATTGCTCGCAATTGGCTTCGGGGACTTTCGACTTTTGCGGTTCTTCGTTTCAGTAGCCGCAAGCGCCTGTTTTGCTGCGCGCGCGATGTGGCCGAAGTTCCCCGTCAGCGAGTAGTGGGAGCGCGTTGTGCGCCCCGTGGGAGACAGGGGAGCCTTCTTGACCTCTTTGCGAACATGAAGAAGCCCGTTCCGGATCAATTCCTCGACCCCTTTCTGAGCTGACTTGGAACTAATGCCGTACCACTCCTGGCAGTTCGCGTAAGCGAACCAGACCTCGTTCTTCTTGTTCGTCTCTTTGGCTACGACCAACAGCATGACAAGAGCTGGGAGCGAGAGTCGTGCAAACCATCCTTCGTTCCAAAAGTCATCAGACAAGGTGAAGTAAGCGTTCCAACGATCCTTACGACCGCCAGGAAGCTCGTACTCCGCGTTACCGTCTTCCCGGCGCGGGGACACTCGAAGCAGGCGCCCTTCCCTCTTAGTCGTAACTAGATTCATCTCTTTCAGGTCAGACCACGCACGCGAAAGAGTAGATGTCGACCAGGTATTACCCTTCTCCGCGAAGGACACGTCCTTGCCGTCCAGCGCTCTGATCCAGACGCTGGCTTCGAGCGGTTCACGCCGATCCTTAAGCCAAGGCCATGCTGTCAATAGCAAGATATAAAGCAAGAGAGCGCGGTGTTTACGCTTGTTGAGCATGCTGCCGAGCACAGACGCGCGCGTAGGTTCTGTATCCGGGAGCTGCACAAGGATGTGACGCAGCTGGGTATACCCGCGCGCAGAGAGTCGGGTCAGCTCTTTACGGGCGTCTGCTGGAGTGGCAGTCGTCTCTTCCTCTTCAGGAGGTGCTGGTTTCGGGTTCATAAGATAATTGAACCACTGAAAGCCGGAAATCATTCCAAGAGTCAGCACTTTCCGATTGTCGTTTCGCGCCAAGCAGTGCGATACACCGATTCGATACTCCAGATGCGATGCACCAGATGCGACACAATGCGATACACCACTAGCGCGATTGCAATGGTTGCGGTTCCGAGGGCTCCCGCTGGCCTCGCCGATTACTTTCTCAAGAAAATGATCGTTTTATCTGCGCAACTGCTTGAGCCGGCGTGTCAAGGTCGATTGTGGGCCTCACAGATCTTTTAGAGCGAGGACTCCAGCCCTTCTGTATCTGCTGAAGCGGCCTCCTGGAAGTGCTGCATATCCCGCGATGGTTGTGGCTTGCTCGCCGTCTGCTTCGAATTCGGATTCTCTAGCTCATTGCTTAGCTTGCGGTAGTGCACCGCGAGCTGAGCTCGCTGGGCTGTATCCCGTTCGACTCTCTCAATGAGTTTGGACTTGGCAGCTTCCAGCACGTCTATAGGCTCCGGCTCTCCACCAGTGATCTGCGCACTGTGGTTACGCGCTGCGCGCTGGGCTAGGCGCGTGTCCAGCTCTCGAATCGTCTGACGATCGCGCGTGAGCCGGCTAGATACCTTTTCCAGCTGATCGTGCGCCTCGGCGCGCGCAGCGAGGATCGCCGGACGCCGCGGATCGTCCGCTGGCATGCCCTCAGCCAGCTCGGGCCCAACGACTGTAAGAGTACGCGCGGCGCGGGACAATTCTGCTGCTGCAGCGGCTCGAGAATCGTCAAGAGTAATCTCCACGCGGCCACGGCGCATCGAATCAGAAATCGAATCGACCGCCTGACTACGGTTGCCCGCGATCACAACGCTCTCGTTGTGGCGCCGTCCACGCGTCATTCCGACATACAAACCAGCAGCATCGACTCCAGGGCCCACGATGGCAACATCAGTTGTTTCACCCTGAATGCCGTGGACCGTGGATGCGTAGGCAAGGTGCAGGTGCTTGGTTCCGTAGTCACGAGTAACTGTCCTGGTGTCGCCGGCTTGCGCGGCGTTCTCAAGCACTATCTCTTCCGAGCGGATCTTCTTCACAACCCACAACGGACGGTTCTCGACACCCGAAGTGGAGTCGTTGCGGCGGGTCTGTACTACGTCGCCTTCCAAGAGGCGCTGTCCTTCTTGGCCTTCGGCCAGACGCTTCGTTGTGAGCTGGCCACGAGCAACGCGTTCGCTCTGGATGCTCTCGTTAACCAGTTGCGCGTCCGAGTTGGTGCCAGTGACCAGGGCAATGCTCTGGCCGGCACCCGCGGCTTTGAAGTATCCAGAGACCATGTGGGCGCGAGCGTCGATGTCGTTGGCCATGCACGCTACGTGTCCGCCGTCGTAAAGTTCGCGGGCAACATCCGTGGCCGCTTCTTCGCTGCCCGGATCGCGCAGCCGCATCGACAGCCGCCCATATTCGGCATCCTTGAAGCGGTGAATGGCGGTGAGCTCGACCACTGCGGTGGAACGTTGTTTGGTCAACGCCATTGCGCCCGAGTGTCCGACTGGGGCAGCCTGCAGGTGGTCGCCGACCATTGCAATTCCTGCTCCGGTTTGCTCGGCCAAGATCGCCAGGGCGCGTGCTGCGTTCAGGTCGATCATTCCTGCTTCGTCGACGACGATGCGGTCACCTGGGTGCAGTACGTGCTTGCGGGGGCCTTCGTAGATCGCGCCGGTGTCGGCGCTCACTTCGCCGACGGTCAGCTGCGACCAACGTTGGACGCCGGCAGCGTCCGGCGCGAAACGCCACCCGTTGTCGTACAGCAGGCCGTGCAGCGACGATGCTGTGGCGCCCGTCTCACGACCGGCAACACTGGCTGCTTTTTTCGTCGGGGCGACGACGATGAGTTGGCGACCTTGCTCTGCCAACGATGCCGCTGTGACCTTCAGCATGGTCGTCTTACCAGTGCCGGCAGGTCCGGTGACTGTAACCAAACGGTCGCTGCCGGCTATCGCTGCAGCGGCGTTCGTTTGTCCTTCATCCAGTTTGCGGCCGTCGCTTAGAACACGGCTGGCGATGGTGTCGATCGCGCCAACGGCAACAGGTTCTCCTGTCTCAATGAGCAGGTCGAGCTGGTCGGCGAGCTGCGTTTTCAGCACTGCAGTATCGGCGGCCATGAAGTGTTTGACGTGACCCGGAAGAGCGTCCACGTCCTCCGAGAGTTCGACGGTCTCTGTCGCAACTGCTCGAGCGACGACGTCTTCGAGTAGCTCTGAAACAAGGGCTCGATCGAGGACGATGCCGCTGGCGGCGACGGCGCGGCCGGCACCGGCGCGGATGTCGTAGTGACTAAATCGACCACCGGTACCAGCGGAACGGCGGTCAGCATCGGCGATTGCTTGGGCAGCCAAAAGGTCACGATCAAGCTCTCCGACGTGAACCGGAGCGACCTCGTTAGCGGCTCGCGCACCCAACACTTCGGGGTCGAGTTCCAACAGTTCGTTGCGCACAATCTCAGTCCAGCGGGCCTCGTCAACCTTGCCGGGCTTGTTCGGGCGACCTGCCGCCCAGGCCCACCGGTCGATCGCAGTCAGCACATTGTGGTCAGGTTCCTGACCAGGGTTAGCCGCCTTCCACTCAGCAAGTTTCAGTGCCCGGTTTGCCTCAATTTGGTTCGAGCGGCGCGACAGCGGACGCACCAAATGAGCGAGCTGTTCGATCTCTCCAGAGGCATCCAAAGTGAACCCTTTTGCCGCCAACGCAGCGATCCATTCTGGGTCAGTACGGGCGGCCAAATCGCCCTCAGAATTGACCACAGTTTGGAACCGTAATGCCGCTCGTGAATCGACGTTTGACCATCGTCCGTCGACGCCGCAAACCTTCATGTTCAGCCACAGATGACGGTGCTTGTGAGGGTCCAGAGAACGCGAACGTTCGTGCTTGAGCTCCACGACTTCAATGCGAGAAAGCTCCTGCCTAATGGCTCCGCCAGCGCCGCGTCGAGCGTTGAGCTCGGACTGCCAAGTCAGCAGCACACGGTCCCGCAAGCGGTCTTGGAGCTGCTCGAACTCGGCCGCCAACTCGTCATCGAGAAGAGCCGCTAGCGAAAAGGACTTCGGAGAATTGACCGTTGCATCCAGCAACAGGTCTGCTTCTGGAGACGGAAGTTCGCGCCCGCGGTGCTCTCCGGTTTCGGGATCAGCACCACCGATCCACGCTTTCAATTGGTCACGGCTGAGCGAGTCAGAGACCGTAACCCCGTCCTCTACAACGAAGCGTTCCATCACACCATCGGTGTAATTGGCTGCCGCTTCAGATCCTGCAGAAGTAGCCATATGCGAGTCGCAGGTACCGCCAAATGCGTAATCAAGAGCCTGCCGGACACCCTGAGAAGCGACCCCTCGCTTCCATCTGGCTATCCCTCCGCGCATGCCACAAGGGTACCTCACACTCAATAGTGCCTGCGTGCATTGCAACATCTTTATCTCTTAATCGCTACTTGTCTCGATTGCTCCTCATCTCGTAGAGGGCATGTCTAATCGTGCGTCATGCACGTCCTTTTCTCTCTTGCTCCGACATCGCTTCTCCGACGGAGCAAGAGACGCTGTCACCAACACAGTGTTGCCACGCACGTTGACAGCTACGAACAGGAAGGGGCCGGCGATCGTGCCGGAATAAGACGGAGGTTGTTCTGTACGGGGCAATTGGTTGTAGAGCTCTCACGACCCCCGCCCAGTTCGCAATCACAATCCGTGAACGCATCCTCGTTCAGTCGCATCAAATTTCACTGCATCGAATACCAGATCGACCGGCTAATGGGTCAAATGCGAACACTTACCGAGGGGAACAATGGCGGCTGTTGAGCGGGCTTCGGCGACGGTCTAGATAGCTGTTGGCGGTCTGACATCGTGGCTTGTTCAAGGACGCAGGAACAAAAAGTCGTTGCGGGTGACAGGTCGCGAACGTTGCGAGGCTACCCACGATCGAAAGGCAGGCAACGTCGGCAGGAGAAGGGTGACGGAGCTCCCACTCAGGTCGGCACGGATGATCAACGGCCTACCAAGTTCGTCCATCAGCGGAGCCATCGACGCGGCCCGACTTGCGCTGACATATCCAACCTTCTGCTCCCCAATAAACGCGACAATCGCCTTTGGATCGAAGGTGTTTTCAGGCTCACGGACTAGTCGGCACACACCCGACATAAACGATGCCGGCTTGTCGGTGTAGTTGCCCTTGCCGCGTACTTTCAACGGCGTGCTATCGAGCCCGCTCAGGTCAACATAATCCGCCAAATTGAACAAGTGGCGTTCGTTGAACAGGACCTGACGCTCAGCTTCTTCCGACGCATCCTTCGCCTCGGCATCCAGGGCTTCTTGGTGCCTCACGTCCGTGACATACACACCCGCACGAGTCGCCTCTGTCTCTGCAACATCCCAAAAGCTGACGTCCTCTGCTTCTTGGCGAGCTTTGATCCTCTCGGAGACAGTGCGGAGCAGGGCAGCATCCCCTGCCTGCCGCACCTCAGAGTCAGATTGTGACTGTGGCACTTCGGTTCCGCTTATTGGCGAAGTCCCGCGCTTAGTTTCCGAGACGACCTTCGCCACGACCCAGACGACGAAAACGACCACACCGACACCAATCAGCACTAGCCACATGAGGAAAGACTACAGACTCGACATTACGCACGTGATGGGGGTCGGCAAGTGAATTTCACCCACAAAAGAAGTGACTCCTGCATCCACTAAATTGCTGGTGTGTGCCTGCTTGTGAGTCGGGGAGCGCGAGGGGCGCCCCCTCGCACTTTTGTTCTGGTGGTCTCAGCACTTTGACTGAGACCGCCAGAACCTCACACATACCTAGCTTGCTGTTTGGTCGCCCGTGTCGGCGGCTTTTCTCACTTCCTTGATGGCTTCGTATTCGAGCGTATTTGTCCAGCTGTGCTCTGTGCGGATCGATACTGATTTGGCGTTGACTCGGGCGACCTCTGCCCACCCGAACCGATACCGCACGTAGTCGCCCTTACTGATCGTTTCGCGGCTGTAGTTTGTAGCGGCGCCGGCGCTGATTTGATCGGCGCGGATCTGCTGCCAGTAGGCGAGCTGGTCGCGCTGTTCTACGAGTCGAACGGTGAGCCGGTCAAGATACGCGCCGGTTGCTCCGATGGGCTCGGCGCTTAGTGCGTCTTGTCCGGCTTCGTCGGTGGTCCACTCCCGTTTGCCGTCGATGTGGCGCTGAGTGCGGCGGGTGTCGGCTTCCAGCTTCTTGATTCGGTTCGCGACGGTCTGCACGCTGTAGCGCGCGTCGGTGGTGTGGTGTGCTGTTTCGGCTCGTCTGGCTGCCTCGGTCGCGTCGTTTCCTGCGGCGATTGCGCGTCCCTGTGTGTTGTGCGCTTTCTCGATCGCGTTACGGTGCCTGTTCTCTGAGTGATGGCCTACCTTGATTGGCTCGCCTCCCTCGGGCAAAGATTCGTGTGCCCTGTCTGCGCGCGCTTGTGCCTGATCTGCGTCCGTGGCTTTGCGGTCGGCTTTGGCCTCAAGTGCGGCCGCGCGCTGTTCTTGGCGCTCGATTTTTCCGGCCTCGACTTCGGCTGTGGATCGGGTGGCCTCGTCAATCTCTGTGGCGACCTCGAACCCTGCAGCGCGTAGCGCTGCAGCGGTGGCTTTGATGGTGTGCAACTTCGGGAGGCGGTCGCGGGTCTGCGGAACGAACCACGCCTCGATACTGCGCCCCCAGCGCCAGCGCTGACCCTTCAAAATTTCAGCGGTTCCATCTCCGCGTTCCGTTCCCTCGATCATGGTTCCGGCCTCGTGCGAATGGGTGATTGTCAACATGTTCTTCTTCTCTTCCACGTTTTTTTGCCAAAGCGGCACGCAGTGCCGATGGGAGGAGAAGCGCAACACAACCCGTAGGGCTGCGGGGCGAAGAATTTTGGCGCGAAATAAGGGAGCTTGCGACCGCGCGCCAAAAATCTTCGGAGGAGCTGACGGCAGAATGCCGTTTGTGTTTCGTGAAGCCGACCGTACAATCGCTCGCAGAGCGCTTTGGCAAAAATGTGAGCGCCAGCTCGCTGGAGGAACTGCGGCGGCACGCCGTCGATTGATGCTCGCGGTGGCGTCTATCTGAGGTAGCCCCTAAACCGAAGCCAGAGTCGGCCAAATGACGTCCCGACCTCGTGCGTTTCACGACCGTTCATCGGGCTTTATCTCGGGCGACCTAAACGCGAATGCGTTCGACCGTCGCCGATGCGATGCGAGTAGCGGCGCGGGAGTGCCCGCTGGCCGTCCCGATACCGGGCACCCCGCCGGCCTCGCATCGACAACGCGATCGTCACCGCACCGCCATCTTTCGGTGAAAGCCACACTGGACGGAACGTTGACGCTCCGGCTCGACCTCGGCCCAGCCTGCGCCGAGGCGGTTTATGGGTGCTCACCCACGGGACCGATTCCCGTCACGGGCTGTACAGTCGGAATCATCTCCAGGAAGGAAACCATGACAACGCCCATCGATACGTCCGCCTTGCAAGACGAGGACAGCAATAATCTCCGTAATTCACTCGACGGTCCCGACGACAGCGATGACACCGAACAGGCGGAGCCACTTTCAATCGCCCCTGACGAGCGCAAGTTAGTGACACAGCCTTACGACCTCGGCGTTCGTTCAATCCGTGAGGACATTCGGACCGGCAGGATCAGTCTCAATATTGCGTACCAACGTAAGTATGTCTGGGACAACGGCAAAGCCTCACGCCTCATCGAGTCGCTGCTGCTCAACGTTCCAATCCCCGTCTGCTATTTCGCCGAGGACGACGACGGAGTTTACGAAGTCATCGATGGATTGCAACGCCTCACAACGATTCAGAGGTTCTTGGACGATGAATTCGCACTGAACGGCGTATCGGTGCTGGCGGAGCTTAACGGCGTCAAATTCTCCGGCCTCATACCGAAAGATCAGCGTCGCCTCGAGAGCCGGACGATCCGCTGCATCGTTATTACCGCAGACAGCCATCCGGACATTAAATTTGACGTCTTCGAACGCCTGAACACCGGCGCAGCTAGCCTCACAGCGCAGGAGCTGCGCAATTCTGTATACCGCGGACCGTTCAATGATTCCCTGAAGGAGCTTGCAAGGAAGAGCTATTTCACTGACCTCGTTGGTAGTTTCACGAACAAGCGCATGGGTCACGAGGAACTCGTGCTTCGTTACTTCGCCCTGGTCGATGGGATCGGCACCTACAAGCCACCATTGCGTCAGCTGCTGAACAAATTTATGAGAACCCACCGCAAAGAAGCGATCACAGTCGCCGAGACAGATCAGTTCTCCGGGGTGTGTTTAGCCGTACAAAACGTATTCGGAGACCGACCGTTTATGGCGCCCGGCTCTCATAATCCAGTCAATAAGGCGCTCTTCGACGCCGTCATGGTCTCCGTCGCGTATTGCGAGCAGAATGCTCTCCTACAGAACAAAGATGCGGCG
Organism: Rhodoglobus sp. G.S.23; assembly: GCF_056675935.1. Taxonomy (NCBI): domain Bacteria; kingdom Bacillati; phylum Actinomycetota; class Actinomycetes; order Micrococcales; family Microbacteriaceae; genus Rhodoglobus; species Rhodoglobus sp. G.S.23. The sequence goes on along the minus strand of NZ_CM155237.1, from coordinate 226,688 downwards.
CGCGCAGCTCTTAAAGCACTCGCATCCGAGAATCGTTTTCAGCTATCCATCGGCCGCGCAACCGCAGACCGCACACGTGTCCTGTATCGGGTATCTGCATTAAGCGACCGCCTGTCAGCGACCGGGGTACCTAGTTCACTTCCAGCTGATTTGATTTCAGAAGGCCTGTTGCCACGTGGCAATTGATACTTTCTCGGATGGGACTACCGAAGTCGTTCTCCTTCGCGAACTTGCAGTTGCGGCGGAGCAGCGGGAGGCCACCCATGAGACAAATGCGCTGTGTCGCGCGGCGGTCGTTCTGCTCGTCAGCCACTTCGAGTCGTTTTTGAAAACGATCGCTGAAGAATACGTTGACGCGGTGGGAACGGGGGACGTGGAGTCGAGCCGCCTACCTCGAGGGTTGCGCGAGGCGCATACTCTCCCGCGGCTCGAGTCCATAGTCACCTCGCGCGATGACGACCAGCGATCTGCGCTGCTCAAAAGGCTCGGAGGCATCGCCGCCCTATGGAACGACGACGCTAAACCCCCAAAGGGCGCGCTTAACGCCGCCACATTCGCGAGACTCGTGACTAGCGCTAAAGCAGACATTATCAATGATCTGTTCGCCCGGATGGGCAATAGCACCAACGTGTGTGACGGGGACATCGAGATGTCGGATCTCAACGGCGACATCGTCACGGCTAGCGTCGAATTCAGTCTCCGCGATGTCGTCGCATGTCGCAATGATGTTGCCCACGGTAAGGCGGAGCGAAAGCCGACGCCTGACGACATCAGGCGATATGTCTACTTCCTGCGCACGTTCTCCGAGCGACTCCAAAGGAAAGCTCTCGTCCTAACCTCGCAAGTGGCTCAACGCAACTAGTAAGACGCAACGGGCGGTCCGCGTGGGCTTGAGGAAAAAAACTAACTGGTCGCTCGCACGGGACGCCCGCTGACGGTTCCGCTTGCGGTCAGGCATTCTGCACAGGTAAGCCCTGAAATGTTGGAAGGATGCCTAGCTGGAGTACACCCTAAACAGACGTCAAGGTGGGTCACCGCTCCCCCAGCAACTATGTGTCAAGCTGAAGCCCCAATTGCCTTTCTTGACACTAACTGCAATCGGGTCTTAGAGTTCCCTTGACACTATCGAGGCGGGGAACAGTGACTCAAACATTCGGCTACATCCGAGTCAGCACGCTGGACCAGAACTCCACCCGACAACTAGACGGCGAAACCCTCGACCGCGTCTTCACCGACAAAGCATCCGGGAAAGATCAGAACCGCCCGGAACTGGCGAAGCTAATCGACTTTGCTCGAGACGGCGACACCGTCTTGGTCCACTCAATGGATCGATTAGCTCGCAACCTCGACGACCTCCGAGCGATCGTTCGACAACTAACCGACAAGAAGGTACAGGTTCGGTTCGTGAAAGAGAATCTAACCTTCACCGGCGACGACACCGCGATGGCAACATTCCTACTCTCTGTGATGGGGGCATTCGCCGAATTCGAACGAGCGCTCATTCGTGAACGACAGCGCGAAGGTATTGCCCTGGCCAAAAAAGCAGGCGTTTACAAAGGCCGCAGCAAAGCACTGACCAGCGAACAAGCTTCCGAAGTCGCGAGGCGCGCCGCCGCCGGCGAAACGAAGGCAGCGCTCGCCCGCGAATTCGGTGTTAGCCGTCAAACGATCTACGAGTACCTTCAGCCACGCACTCCGTAACTGCATTACCGAGTGGATCCAACCCATCAATTACTAGCACCGCCATGCGAGACCGTTTAGGGAACCCTTGCGAGATTCCTTTCCGCACACGCTTTACGGGATTCCGAGAACCCACATTCGACATCAGGCAGGAGTGATCTCGTTTACGGATCCCCTTGCGGATCTTATGATCGTGGTTTTGCGAGCTGGGCGCCTATCTCCCTCGGGCTGTCAGCCTGCAATTTCGAAGGTGCCGATTGGCGTCTTTCCGTCGGCCAAATAGACCGTGATCGAGAAAGTTTGCCCCAGTCGCTCACGTTGCCACTCGACAGCTTCTTCAGGGGAGCTGAAATTTTGGTCGCTGCCATCGGCGTGGGCGAGATCAGCGGCAAAAACGTAGCCCTGTTTCCCGTTTGTGGCGATTACGGCAATGAGGTCGGGGGTGCCGTTTTCATTCATAGCCCCGTACGAATGTCCGTTCGAGTTCATCGCCCAATCGGTGACGCGTTCGCTCGAATACGTCGCGGTGAGCGTCCAGGTCGCATCGGAGCTTGTGCTTATTGTCACGGAATCTTGTTTGGATTCGAGCGGGACACTGTGCGTGGTCGTCCTCAACCGGACGGACCCAGTTGCATCCGATTCAGAGCAGAACACGCTTGCCCCATCGGGGAAAGAGAAGGTGCCCGCGCTGAGGCAAACGAGACTGAGCCTGATGTTCGTCGCTCCTGCTGGGGCATCACCGAGTTCCACTGTGGCGGTACCAGTGCGGGTGACAGAGACGGGAGTCGTCATTTCAGCGACCTCCACTCCACCGGGCTGAATCAAAAATGCCGCTGTCGCCACGCCGGTGCCGCCGAGGAGCCCGACTCCTCCCGCGACGACTAGGCCCGTCCACAGTGCGCGCCGTCGCCGCGCCTGGGGAGCCATTTCAGTGTCGATTCTATTGATCAATGCCTCCCGAAGGCCGGCGCTGAATTTGGGTGGTAGCTGGACTTTGTTCATGATGGATCTCCTTCCGATTCAGTTACGAGCGTGGATGGCAGCCCGTAGGGTTCGCCGAGGGTTGCGCGAAGGCGAACACGCGCACGGTGAAGCCGTGTCTTCGCCGCTGTGGCACTGAGCCCAAGCACTGTGCCGGCTTCACCGATCGAGTAGTCCTCGAGGTTCACTAGTGCGAAAAGCTGCATGTCAGTGCGTGAAAGCGTTGTTAACGCGGCGAGGAGTGGCTCGTCGATGGAGTCGAGCGGATGGTGACGAAAGAGTTCTTCCTCAGCGGCTGGAGAATCTGGATCACGAGGCAACGCGTCAATGAAGTGCCGGTAGCGGCGTGCCGAACGCTTGAGATTGCGGCACGTGTTGGTCGCGGTGACTAGGAGCCAAGGCCCAATCGACCCGTCGACGACCCGCACGTGCTTGCGTCGACGCCACAGTTCCAAAAACACTGATGCCACAGCATCCTCGGCGTCATGAACATCCCCAATCAGATGGAATGCGTGACGAAAGACACGATCACGATGTTGGTCGAAAAGTTCACCAAACGCCGCGCTATCGCCGCCGAGGCTGCGAGCCCATAGCTCGGCCTCGGTATCGGTATCCGCATCAGTGTCCATAACCTGTATTGTCCGCGGGCACCGAAAAGGTTACAACCGACTCAACCAATCCTCGTTAAAACAATCGGCCCACAACGCTTAGGCAGTGAGACGGCATCACTCCAACAGCCATCAAGCAACGTCGCCGACTAGCGGCAATAGTCGCAGCGGAAGTGATGCGATCAAGAGAGGAAGCTGCCATGCCCGGCCAGTCCTGTTTGGGGAACGGCTTACGGACGCCTTCTAACTGCGACTCGTGCCATAGGCTGAGGCGATCCGGCATCGAATGGTTTTCGTGAATTCACTAAGGGGTTGCGTTGAGCGAGTACAGCGAGGATTACCTAAAGCGGCTGCGCGAAGCTATCCAGCGTTTTGAGACCGCATTCGACGCGTGGATGGAGACTCAACAGGAATCTGACCTCCTGTCATCACGAGGACTTCTTCCGACCGTGTGGACTAAAGACGACCAAGATCCCGGCAATGTGCGACGCCTCGAGTTGGATGTCGCCGAGGCCGCAGGGGTGGCTGCTCGTGCAGTGGCAGTGACTGGGGCCTATATCGGCGTGGCGGGGCTTGGCCTCATCGACCCAGTTTCCAATTGGTCGATCATGTCCTCACCAAAAGCTCCGCTCGCGCCTCGCGATATTCGGATGACAGCAGCGAATGTGAAAGGCCGATTAGATGCCATGCTCATTGATGTCGGCAGCTCTGTGGATTCAGGCCTACCGAGCTTCGCTCCCGCTCAACTTCACTCTGTCATCTGGTCAGGTGCAGCATCACATTGGACGGCCCATCAGTATCGCGTGGCCGTGCGGGAATCAGCCGAGGGTTTGACAGTTCATTGGAAAACGAAACTAGAACGCAACGATGTAGATGACACCGTCTTCTGGCAACAAACTTTGTCAGCCGGAGCCCCCGCCAGCGGCAAGCCAAAGCTAACATGGCCAGGCAGCGCCGACGACAAGACCGCGAAAAGCATGCGCGGGGGCCTCGAGCCGCTCGCAAAGGCCCTTAACGGTTTAGCCACTGGCTTGAACCTAACAGTGCGTAACGTGACCACCCACACCCGAGACGAGCTCACCGAGCAGCAAGCAATGGAGAGGCTCGCTGCATACAGTTTTCTTGCACATCTATTGGATCAATGCATTATCGAGCGCTTCGAAGCACAATCTGCAGGCTGAGGAAGCCTTCCGGCGGGAGGACCGCTCGGGATTCTTGCACTCCTGCAAAATAGGTCCAGCCACACCAAATTAGGGCTGACGCATCACCTGCGCGCCGGCCATAGCCCGAAGGTTTTGCCATGACTCATCCGCCTCTCGCAAATCACCTTGATATGCGATGAGGTAACCCCAGCGGGTATCGCGCCATTCGTCCAGGCTCTCCATCATTCGGATCACCAACTCGGCAGCGACGCGCTTCGCCTGAACTGCGGCATCTTCGCGGCCACGTTCATCCTTGCCCTCGATGATCCAGTGGACCCCGTCCACATCAGCGGCCACAAAATCAGGGTAATAGGAACGTCCTCCGCCGTACTCAATCCTTGCCTGGTCAGATTGTTCGAGACGCATCCACCAGCTGATCTGTGGAGACACATCAAGCATGCGCGCAATCGCCATCTCGGTCGCATACGCATCAAACGGTGACGCAGAATAAAGGTTCCGGTTCCAGCCCGAATAGTGCTGAAACCGTTGAAATGACTTCCCGTCCACCCCGCCCTGTGGCACGACAGTTCGAGAGCCCGTGAGGGCATAGCCCTTCCGTTTTGGGAGCAGCAGGGGCGATACAGACGGTCGTTCTACAGATCGATGCGCCGCCTCATCAGCGGCGAGGTTTACTTCTTCCACAAGTCGTCGCACTGCGACCGCAGCGCGCTTCGGAGTCCAGTCACCGGGCATGCAATCCACGAACCGTTCCACGAAAGCTGGAAGTCGGTTTCGGTTCTCCTGTCCGAGTGGTCCGTTGCTCAGAGCTCTGAGCGGACGCAAAGCTACCAATAGCGTCGCCTCAACGTCCTCGCGCTCTATCGGCCTTTCGAAAAGTTCAACTCGAGTAGTGCTCGCCAGGGATACTGCGCCATCGCCCTGAAAGATAAGGGTTTCGCGATCGATGGCGTCAACAAAATTGTTTCCGACAGTGAGTGCCACCCGCTGATGCCACGCACTGTCGAGTGTGTCGATGTCGAGTCTGTTTGGCGTTGCAATAAATACGGCAAGCGGGAAATTGAACGTGTCTTCGCGCAGCAGATTCACTACAGCTGGTTCGGGTATCTGGGCTTCGTCCTCGATCACGACGGTAATGTCTCGCGCCGTCCCACCAAGCGCAGAGACTGTTTCTGCAAGCTCACTGCCGTCGCCTGTGAGCGCGGACAAGTCGAGTGTTGGCTCTCCGGAGAAGCGGCCATCAGACCAATTGGAAAAAACTGACGGTGTAGCGGCGGAATCGGAACTACCCGCTGCGGAAGGTTGAGCCTCTGCCACAACGGGAAGATCGCCGTTTACAGATGGTTCAGTAACGGGCCGTTCTCCTGTAATTCCGTGATTCGACATCGCTTTTACAACCGACTCGTGGGAAAGAATGTCGAGCGAATCGACCCACTCATTCCCCGTATATCGGCCGTAAGGCAGGCGCAAACCGCGGCCGATGATTTGCTCCGTAAGGGTCCGAGACCCGAGAGCTCGCAGCGGCACAAGCACGCTCACGTTGTGCACATTCCAGCCTTGGCTGAGCATGTCAACCTGCACGATGACACGTACCGGCGAGTCTGGTGATTGGACATTCTCGAGCAGCGTGTCTTCAGCATCACTTGACCGGTTAGAGTGCACAACGAGCACCTGATCAGGACCGTCGAAAAGCTCAGAGCCGCGCAGAATTGCAGCTACTTCCTCGGCATGGTCAGTGTCCCGGCATGCAACGAGCAGGATCGGATTTATCGGGGTGAGTCCCGGGTCTGCACTTTCGACATGTCGGTATTCAGTGGCTTTCACATCTAACAAGTGTTTTGCATCCCGGAGTCGGCCTGCCTCCTCATTGTCGCGGTAACCATTTCTTCGCAATGCAATCACTGGGGTTTTCACATACTGATCAGCTATCGCCTTAGCAAGCGTGTAGTTGAAAACGATGTTGTCCCCTGCAACCGGGGTAGCGGTGAGGCCCACCCTCGCGGCCGGACGAAGCCGCTCGAGAGCGGGAGCCCACGTCTTCGCAGATTCAGAAAACGAGTGTGACTCATCGAGCACCATGAACAAGTCATGAACTTGAGCGAGATGATCGAGCAGCCCTCTGCCGAGAACTTCCTGCGGCCTGGCCGTGCGAGTCTGAGTCGCCTTCGCAGATCCTGGCACCACATACTCCGCAGTATCCTGCTGCACGAGATGGTGGATATTCATAAGGAACAGCTTCACCACGGAATCATCCAGGATCGCCGCGCTATTTGCGGTGAAGTTCTGTGGAGTGATGACCACCATTTCCGTCTCAGATCCGGCGATGTAACCCGGAGCTCCAGGGGTAAAATTGTTGATCGTCTTTGTGCGGACGGTCTTGCCTGGCAGGACAACCAGCAGATTTTTCACACCGGACTGAGCAGCGTATTCAAGCAGCGCAGCGAGTAACCAAGTCTTTCCCACTCCGGTCGCCATGCTCAGCACGATCTGCTCGCACTCGTCTTGTCCCGATATCGAGAAGATTGCTTGACGCAACCCCTCAGCGTTAGGAGCACGCAAATTGAATCTTGCGCACAGATCATCAACTACAGACGAATCAAACTCGAATAACGACATCGCTATGACACCTTCCGGTTGAAGCTAAATAGGTCATCGGGCATCACGAGCAGGCGTGAGCCGCGAGCACGCTGCCGCAGCTGCTTGTCTATTCCCTCTGGCGAACCGTCACACACCACGGTGAGCGCAGCGCCGTCCGGAAGAGCTGCGACGTATTCGTCCAGGAGCGTCTCAGTGAACATGCCCTCCACCACTACCAGCCATTGCCTGCCTTTCACCCCGGCAAAGCGCGGGGCCTCCGGGCACTGATAAAACCCCAACTGCGCTGCAACCGAGCGTCGCAACACCTCACCTGTTGCTGCCGGCGTGGTGAACGTCGAAGTAAGCCCAGTGCGCGGTTCCTCCTCCACCGCCACCCAGACAGGAGACAGCTTGGCAATGTCGAACCCGCCCCCTCCATGCCACTGCTGGGTGTCCTCACTTCGGGTGCGAAGCTCAGCGCGTGCTGCTTTTACTGAACTCGAATCGAAGGAGTCGGAGACTTTTGCGAATTTTCCCAGCAGCCGCGTGAGCTCCTGAGCCTCCTCTGGAGTGAACCCCTCGGGGAGGCCATCTGCAGCGACGCGCTCCGAAACAATCGACACTCCGCCCTGATCTTCCCCAGAAATCACTTTCTCCAGGCGCGGCTTGATGAACACATCCATCGTCTCGGGCAGCAACTCACACGTTACCCACCTCCGCCCCAGCTTGTGCGCTACAGCAGCGGTCGTACCTGAGCCCGCGAAACAATCAAGCACTAGATCACCTGAATTCGTAGCGATCTGCAGCACGCGCTGAATGAGAGATTCAGGCTTCGGGGTCGCGAACGGAACTAGGTCAGGGAAGAGATTCTTGATTTCCTTCTTCCCGTCCTGATTGTGCCCGACCTCTTGGTGCGGCCACCACGTAGACGGAGTTCGAGTCTGCTTCACTTCGGTTAGGAATCGCTTGATGGCTGGACGGCTTGAGCCGTCAGCGCCGAACCAGATCCGATTGTCAGCGACCATCTCCTGAAAACGCGGCTCCGTATAGAGCCAGCACCTTCCCTCGGGTGGGTTCACGACCTTTCCGCTCGGAAGAGTGATGGAGTAGAACTGCTCCGCGCGGCGCCCAACTTCCGCCTTTGCAGAAGCATCCGCTGCCTTCCAACGCCCGCGCGGGTCGTCGTCAAGATTCCTATAGGCAGCATCTTGCGCAGCTGACCGCGGCATTGCGTTCAGGGAATCCATCGCCTGTGCGCGATCCACCCCATAGACCGTGATGAAGTCCTGGTCTCGACTGAGCTTTGACCGGTTTTCTGGCGCATACACTTTCTGCCACACAAACTCCGCGACAAAATTGCCGGGCCCAAATACTTCGTCCATGAGCAATCTCATCCGGTGGTTCTCAGAATCGTCCAGATGCACCCACACCGTGCCATCGGTTGCGAGCAGCTTCTTTATTAGAACGAGCCGGTCACGCATGAGTGTGAGCCAAACAGAATGCTCAAGGTTGTCTTCGTAGTGAGTGAAAGTCTTCTCAGTATTAAACGGTGGATCGATATAGACACACTTCACGCGTCCCACGTACTTGTCAGCAAGTTCAGGGACGCGCGTGAGCGCCTCTAGCACGTCGCCGGACTCCCCCGTGATGAGCAGGTTGTCGTGAATGCCGCCATCGGCGATGTCGCCGTGATGTCCTTCGTCGATCAGGTAGTGGGTTTGGCAGGCGCGTGGGTCTGACATATCGACCCACTGGTAGTCGTAGACCCCCCGCTCGGATGGGATGAGCGCTTGGTCCTTACCCATCCAGGAAAGTTCAAGTCGTCCACGGAGGGTGTGTCTGCTCATGGCGTGCGTCCAACTTCCTCGAGCTCTCTGAGCGCGTTTCTCCCAAGATATCGGTTCACCGAGAGTCTTATATCTCTCACGCTTCGCTGCCCCAGAGTTGGTCGGTCAGAAGGTGGCTTCCCGCGCCCCGGATTCCCTTTCATACCGTTCAGTGAAGGATCGGCTTATGGGACTATGCGGCTGTTCTAGTGGAGAAAACGTACACTTGCCGATTTGACTTACAGTCGCACCTTCCAACGAGTGGTGCAACAGAGTTAGTAATTCATGATTTACTAACTACTATGAGTAGACCGCAACGAACATCAGACGTCGACCTGCTGGATTTGGTCGATGCTGCGATTTCCGGGCGAAGTACGACGGGGCCTTGGGGTCTCCAGGACGTCGCGCCCGCAGCTGGCATGAGCCCTGCAGGTCTCATTAAGCGCTTTGGTTCCAAGCAGGGTCTGCTCCTTGCGCTCACCAGGCGATGGATCGATCGGATTCCCACCTCACCGATCGGCGCAGATGTTCCATTGGCAGAGCTGCGTGGGTACCTCGAGGACAACTTCGCTGCCCCCTCATCGTCAATGGCGATCTTCGGTCTCGGGGAACTCATGCGCGATCTCTGGTCGCCAACCGCGGCTGAGCTACTGCGCGAGGGGTGGCTTAAGCAAGCCAGCTACTTCTCCACGCTTTTGGTGCTCCTGCCTTTGCGAACTGACTTTGACCCCCACGAATCTGCTTTGATACTTCTCGATTCCCTCCACGGCAGTCTCTACCGGCACGCCGTAAACTTCGACCCCACAACGCCTACCCGTACTCTCGACAACCTTCTGAAAGGCTGGACATGACACACGACCGCAACTGGCAGGGATGCGTCTTCATTGGCACAAGTCTCGACGGCTACATCGCAATGCCCGATGGAGACCTCACCTGGCTCACTGATCCGAGCCCCCGCCCGCACAGAACCGGATCCACAGCGAACCCCGCGCTGGAATGGGAGACTTTTTACCCGACCGTGGACACGCTCGTTATGGGCCGCACCACCTACGAGACTGTCCTGACCTTCGACACGTGGCCATTCGATGACAAGCGTGTCATCGTGCTCAGCACGACATCCACAGGAGACGAACGAGTGCAGGTCGTCCGGTCGGTCGAGGAGGCGCGAGAACTTTTATCGAATGAGGGCGCAGGGCGCGTCTACATCGACGGAGGTCGGACGATCCAGTCATTCCTCGCTGCCGGATTCATCGATGAAATCACCGTCTCAATCGCACCCGTTCTCCTTGGACGGGGAAGCCGGCTCTTCGGCGATCTCGACCGTGACGTCCTACTCACCCTTCGTGGTCACCACTCAACTCAGAACGACGGGTTGCTGCGAGCTACTTATTCAGTGCAATCCAGATAGTTCCCCTGGGTCCCACTGAGGGTTCCTGCTACGGACGGGCTATGGGTGATATCCATTGGCAAGCTGTAGTCCAGCGGCCACCTAGCTCAGCTCACCCTTAGCGTACGGTTTTTTCCGTTTTCTGCGGCGACCCCTACTAGCGCCGCATCACGCGATCGTGCAAGGGGCCCTTTTCGATATCTCGCTCCGAAAACACCATACGGCCCTTCGGAAGCGCATGGCGACGTGAGAGTTCGAGGTGCCGATATGGCCACGAGCGATCCTGTCTACGAATCGGCCATCGGAGCTCGGCGTGAACAACCGTATGGCATTGCTGACGAAGCCGATTCCATTTTTCGATCTAGATATCAAACTGGCGACTGAGCGTTGGTGGATACACGACATGATCGCCATGATCACCGCGGCCACTGTGGAATCTAGTACAGGCCTTCGCTCTATCGCGAAAAGGGGGAGGCTCTGACTCAAATCTGTTGGAGCACGGAACTTCTCTGTTGTTACCAATTACGAGAATTTCTCTTTGAGATCGTAATCGCATGGACAATAGTGGGTCCGTGACCATCTGTCACGAACGGTATTGACGCGGCACTCCGCTGATCAATCGGAGGAGACGACACATGGTTCCACAGAGCGAGTCCAATGGAGCCTGGGCGGAGTTCGCGGCGACGGGCATCGTCGGCAGGACGGCCGTCCAACTGCTCATGAGGCTTACCGGACAGGTCGTCGCCCGAAGCACCTTTCCCCCTCCGCCTCAGCATCACGTGTGGAACGATGACGCGATTCTCGACTTTATCGGCGGGATGGTTGATGGTAAGGGAGGTACCGATTTCATTCTGTCGGCGGCTTTGAAATCTCGCGACCAGGCGTCTTTCGAACGGCTGTTGCTCACCACTGTAGAGAACTGGTTGAAGGATCAGGCGAAGATGACGATTGTCGGCCGGATGCGTAGACGTCTTGTAAACCTTCTTGGCAAGGACTCTCGCTTCGTACGCGCGTCGAATTTGATCGGCGCAGATGCATGGACACTTGAAGGCTTCGACGCGGCAGTTTGGCAAGGGGACGAAGTCGATTTGTTTCACCGGGCGACCCGCAGCCGTGACAACGGACTCACCGAGCTCAACATCGCAGGTAAGACCTCGGCGGGTAACGCGTCGATCCTTATCGGCTACTGCCATCACCTTGTCGCTACTGCTTTGGGAGCACTGCGTGACCAGTTGATCGCCCGATTCGTCGTACGGCGCTACGAGCTGGATGAGCCTCTCTTTTCAGAGGTCCACGAAGAGACGGGCGATGTAAGCGACGAGCATTCTGTAGAGGAGCAAGTCCTTGTGCTTGATCTTCGAGACTCGATTCTCGATCTTCTCGACGCAAGGGACAAAGTCGTTCTAGCTCTTTGGGAGGACGTGGAACTCATGGCGTCGCGGCTCGGTCTTTCGGTGGCGGAGGCGGAGGTAGAGATGTCGGTTCTGTTCGACAGGCTGAGGCCCCTCGCGTTTCGCACCGAAACTGGCGATAAGGCGCTGACGCTGGTGATTGCAGAGTGCGCGAAACGCTTGTGAGATGTAGATACGTCGTCTGTGTTACATACAGACCAATGATCGGAAACTAATGGAACTGAGACCGTACACGGAATCGGACTTAATAGGTCGCCTGAGCAGAATCCGGGTACCCGCCGCCGTCACCACGTCGCTCGCAGCTGGGCAGAAGCCGTCACTACCGGGTGAGATAGCGCGCGTGGCCTGGGACGACAACGTCTTCCTCTTCCTTGTTTCGTCTGTGTCCCAGTCGGAAGTGTCCGGATGGTTCACTGACATCGCTGGCGGTGTCGCCGTCCCGGACCTGGGACGGCAGGATGTCTCGCTGGGCTCGGCGCTCCGTGTTGACGGACCGATCGAGTCGTTGCCAGCCGTTGCTGTTGATGCGACGGTCGGTACGTTGAACTCAAGCCCTAGCAGCTCTGTTGCTGAGAAGCTCGCCGGCTTTGAGTCCGGATCTCAGGCGACCACCGGCCAAAGACCCGAACAGTCGATCGCCGATCTTCTAGCCACGTTTGAACAACTTCGCGGCGGAGACGGAACAATACCGTCGCTGCTCTCCGCTCATGGATTCACGCTTATCCGGTTGAAAGACATGCTCGGAGTTGAGAGCAGGACAGCATTCGCCCTGCTGCGCGGTGACGAAGCCCTGACGCCCGAGCAAGAGGCACAACTGTCTCGCGTCGCTGGGATTGGTGCTGCTGAACTCGCGAGCGTCAGGCCGAAGCTTCCGAGCGAGTTGATCGACGTCCTCTGGGAACACACATTCCGGGCGGCCACAACAGCAGCAGCCAAACGCGTCGACGGCGCGGAAAGCGCGGGCTGGAATCGTATCGCACGGGGCGCGGCGGCTTTGGCACCCCGCACCACGACCGCGGCGTCAGCGCCCATCAACTGGCGCGACCGCGTTGAACGCTTTATCGAAGCTGCGGGCTTGTGACAGGCGGGGAGCGAGCGGAACGTCTTCGTTCTCATTCCACCGCGCAGGCACACGCCCAGCGGATGATCGAGCTTTGCGTCGCGACGCAGCCCGAGATCTTCGATTTCATCGCCGAGGATTTTGAGGAGGGCATTGCGCAGTGGCCGGGCCTCGAACTCCGTATTCTTCAGGAGCAGCAGGGTCAGGACCGAGACTGCTCAGTTGCCGGCGTATACCTAGATCAACAAGAGCCGAAAATCATTGGCGTAGCAAGCGCAGCGCCGGCGCGTATGCGCTTCACTGGGCTGCACGAACTCGGCCATCACCTCCAGCGATCTGATGACGATCTGATGCAATCGCTGATCGACCGCCCTGACCAGGGACGGATAGTCGAGGAAGCCGCGTGCGACCTGTTCGCCGCTCGCCTCCTCCTCCCACAGGCCGATGTCGACAGGGTTCTTGGCGACTCGACACCCTCGGCCATCGCTGTTCGAGAGCTGTGGCGGGGCCACGCGGCGTCTCGTGCTGCAACTGCCGTTGCCGCGGTGCAAAAGCTATCTACGGACGGCCATGTCCTGGTAGTCAGCGGGGCCGGAACTGTGGAGTTCGCAGCCTCCCGCGGTCTTCCCCGAATCGCGAGGGGCTCAGACCAGAGCGGGACGGAACTCTTGCACTCGATCCGGGCCACACAACGGCGGGAAACGCAAGGCAAGACACGTTTCACCTATCGGGACTCAATTTCCGGAGAACAACTCTACTACCAGGCCGCCCATGACGGGCATGACTACTGGTTCGTCGTCGCTGCCGTCGCCAGCGTCCCTTGGGAGAAGCTGGCCCTTCCAATTCTCGATGAGCGGATCGTGCATGGCTATTGGTGGACTTGCGAACTATGCGGGAACCTATGGGAGAGTTTCGCTGCCCGACACCAGCCGTGCGGCACACCTGTGTGCCCCAGTTGCGACCGCTGCAGCTGCCGGGCGACAGCTTTGCGCGTACGAACCTGCGAGGGATGCTTCATCGAGAAGTCGATCAACGAGTTCGCAGGCGGATCTCACATCTGCATTGAATGCTGAGCATCTCTGCATTACGTCGTCTGTGTAGTTTGAGGAGGCAATCGAGCCCCTCAAAACGGGCGAGAGCCTGTGGCTGATCTCCTAGGAGACATAGATAATGACAGCATCAACGGGCCAGAAGTGCCCCAAGTCCGGAGTATGGAAGGTCGAGGGCTCCCCCAGCACTACAGCCCCGATCGCGATCGGCAACGTAATGCCACCCTACGGCGGCAAGGGCGTGACCTGGCGCCTGATTCAGGCGGCGTAGCGATGCCGGGCAAGCGCGGGCGCAGCTCGATCACAGGACGTTTCGTAAAGCAGTCGACGGTGACACGCCATCCGAAGACAACGACCAACGAAACGACCAAAAGCAAGAAGAAGTAGGCGCAGGCGACCGGCTGGTTGGGGAAGACCGGTCGGTCACCCGCGTTTCATTTAAACGCTAGAAGATTGATTTCAACCGCCTAGTTTTTCGGTGGACGCCGAGTCCATGCGTGCGAGCGCTTGAATTCACTATTTGCACCCGATTCTTCTTGCACCGACGACACGGCTGGAAACCCATGCGATCCGAAGTGGATCTGATGCTGACGACGACACCGAGCGGCCTCAGGACACTGCCGTTCTTTGCCATCCCCGCACATCAGAATGAGCACGCCGGCCCAGTCCGCCGAATTGTCCCCATCGAGCTCTAGACTCCTGACGAAAGAGGAGACAATAATGCTTAGCCAGCGGGCCCGAGTGCTGATCACTGTGAAAGCCTCACCTGAGCCGTCGAAAAGTCACGGCGATACCGTTTGCGTTGCTGGCGTCCGGTTGAACGATGACGGCTCAGGGACTTGGGTACGAATCTATCCAATTGCCTTCCGGCATCTCGAAAGCGAACAGCAGTTTAAGAAATTCGAGGTCATAGAGGTCGATCTCACTCCATCTTCAAAGGATGCCCGAACGGAGAGCTACCGCCCAAACTGGGAGACTCTGTCCAGAGATGACCACAACGGGAAGTTCAAAACCTACGATGCCGACGCACGCGGCCCCATTCTCGAAAAGCTCATAAAGCCAACGATGTGCGAACTCCGTATGGGTGTCGTAGCCGACTTGAATGCTCAGTCTTTAGGCCTAGTAGAAGTTCGGGCTCTCAAACCATTAAAATTCGAGGATCACGGACCCTGGACTGAATCTCAAATAGCGAGCATGACGGCGATCATGAATCAGCCCGACTTGTTCGGAGAAGTAAACACGACACCAATGCTCGTTCCCCCGCGATTCAAAGTTTATTATGACTATTACTGCATGACCCCTACATGCCCGGGCCACAAACCTAGAATCCTCGACCTGGAACTTAGCGCGCTCCAGCATCGAAACCGGTTCAAGTCAAACGTAGAGCTGAAGGCAATAATCACAGATAAGTTCCATACAGAAATGTGGAACAAGAGAGTTCGCACGTACTTCTTTGTCGGCAACTTCGGCGATATCGTCAAGCGAAAGAGCTTCTCCGTGCTCGGCGTTTATCGTCCGCCCCGTGCCGCCGACTATCTTTCAGCGCTCTTCTAAGGTCAACCTAGTTCGCAGTAATTAACCTCGCGCGCAATGCCGTCAACACGAGTTCACGGTGGCAGCGCGTCTCGTCCTGCTCGAAACAAAGCAGAGCGACCCGGCCCGCCGTCGAGAGTTCGATTACTCGACTTAGCGCTTCTCGGGCACGCTCAGTGTCAAGCAGCTCACCAAATTTCTGACGCGCGTCACGCGCTGCACTCCCATCAACTTCGACAAACCCCTCACGGTTCTCTCGTGGATTTCCGAGCGATGGAAGGTGCTCATACACGATCTTGCCCTCGGCAAGGCGCTCCTTTAGCGCATTCTTTGATAACCCGCGCTTACGCGAGATCGGGTTAAGACGAACATCAACGACCGTCTGCACCCCCCGAAGGCGCAACTTTGAAACGAGCGCTTCCAAATCAAGTCCCTCGTAACCAACACCAATAACGTTCGCTTCCATAACAACCCAGTCTCCCACTAAAAACTGATGAACTGACGGTCAGAAGCGCCTAGTCAAGGGTCAGGTGACCGACACTTTTGGGTACCTGTTTGCAATTGCGTCGTAAGACTGTCGCCTAATTGACTGGAAATAGCTCGCGAAACCGTGCGAATGCCTCCGGATCCGACGCGAGTTCCATCGCAGCACGCTGATGTCGGAGCCCTTCAACTCGGAGCTCGCTCCCAGAGTCACTCTGGCCTTCGATCGCGTCTTTAACTCGTTTGGTCAACGGCGCTCCAATACCTTGTCGAAAGTTGAAACCAACCAACTGCAGAACGGTCACTGTTTCAACCGACAGCAGTGGCTTAATGGTCTGGATCTGGCTTTTGAGCTTTTCTCCTCCACCCTCATCCATTCCGTCCGCCAGCCCTTCGAGGAGCGGCACCACGGTATCGGCGATGTACGTCACGTCCCCCGGAGTGAGTCGCTGAGCTACCAGTTCTTGCTGGTACGACTGCGCGATACGAGTCAGCTCATTCTTGTCTGCGACAAGATCAGAAACAATCTGCTCCAAGGCAGCAACCTGTTCGATCGCAGATTTCGACGCGCGCATCGCGCCGATCCTGTCGGAAATAGAAGATGCAGTGTTCCGGGCTGCGCTAGCGGTCAGCTGCAGCCCAAGATCAACCAGCTGAGGAGTGAAGTCGTCCATGCGCCAAGCATCTCATAACGGCGCTACGGTCAGAGATCCGAATATTCCCGATTGCGGTTCAATCAATGTGAGTGCACTTTCAGACGCCTTCGACGATGCGCAAGAAAGCCTTCCTCTCTCAAGGCAATTTGGCGATACGCTCTGTCAGGTGTTCTATGCCTATCTCGATGAGTCCTATACGGATGAGCGCTATTACATCGCCGCGGCGGTAGGCGATCAACAGAGTTGGGATTGCGTCTCACAAAAGCTTCAACTAGTTCGACAGCGCACCCACGATGAACATGGGACACCGCTTGACATCGAGTTCCATGCCGACGAGCTCATGAACGGGCGCAAACAGTGGAAACCGCTGAAAGGCAAACATCGTGAAGCAGGCGCCATCTACAGCGCAGTGCTGAACGCTGCCTTGTCATGCGAGATTAAGTTCGTTCTACGCGGACTCGATATCCCACGATTGCACGCCAGATACAAGTATCCAGATCAGCCGCACAATATCGTTTTAGGTCATACCTTGGAACGCTTGCATGAGCGAAGCCGCGATTATCACGCTTCGGAAAGAACAACCGTGGTCGCAGATGAGATTGCGACTCAACGTCAGCACATCGCCCAGTTCGAGGGTTATCAGATCCGTGGAACTCCGGGTTACCGCACGTCTACTCTGTCAACGATTGTCTCGCCCATCGCCTTCGCGCCATCGCACACCAACGATGGTCTGCAGATAGCAGATTTCGGGGTGTATCTACATCGGCGCCGCTCAACTCAGGAAGAAAAACACCAGCAAGCCCGCAAAGCAATGCGGCGACTGGGCGAGAGTTTGGATGCTATGACCATCCACAACATAACGTGGGAGCCTTAAAAAACTAGGACCCCGCAAAGCGAGGTCCCAGGCGTGCAACGTACCGGTAGCCGGTCCGTCGCATTTACAACCTATCACCACAAACTGTGAAGTGCGCAAATATGGTTTCGCTTACCGTTGATCACCTCCATCCAGCCTCAACTCCCGGTCATCATGCGGAATACCTCTTTCGCTGCTGCGTGAATGTCGCCGTGGTGTGCGTGGATCTCTCGCTCGAAGGTGTCGATCGCTTTCTGCAGGTTCTCTTGCTCGGGACTGACCGGCTCGGGGCCGAAGTTTTCTAGCGTGTCCATTGGGTTCCTTTCGGCAGTCGCTTAGCGGGCGATCCGGCTGATGGCGGGCGAGTCAGCGCGTCGTGCTTGTTCGGTGATCCAGCGCGCGACTTCTACGGGTCGAGCGTCGAGGTGAAGACCTGACGCGATCGTGGTGGTGCCGCCGGCGATGTCGAAGTACCACT
Source organism: Rhodoglobus sp. G.S.23 (assembly GCF_056675935.1). NCBI lineage: Bacteria > Bacillati > Actinomycetota > Actinomycetes > Micrococcales > Microbacteriaceae > Rhodoglobus > Rhodoglobus sp. G.S.23. The sequence continues at coordinate 208,945 of NZ_CM155237.1, read as the reverse complement.
GGAGGTCGTCGTCTTCGGGGTCGATGGAGGCGGTATCGCGGGGGTCGTCGACGTTTCCGCGGGTGCCGAGGTCGATGTGGAGGGCGAACGTTCCGCCCATGTCTGCCTCGAGCGTTACGGCGAATGGCAGGTACGCCTCGACTGCTCGCACTGCGTTGTCCACGGCCACGATCCGACGTTCGCTGCTGTCCATCTGTAGGGTTCCCATCTCTGGCTCTTTCCTCTTTGCCACCATTTGTTTTGCCTGTCTGGCGAGTGAATCAAGTAGCGGCTGCGGGGGAGAGCGCAATGGACCGTGGAATACCGGACTGAGCGCAGCGAGGGAGGATATGCCGCGAAAGCCATTGCGCTCGGAGGAAGCAGACGCGCACGATTTTCGACCCAGACAGGCATGACTATGCCGAAAGAAAAGAACGGAGCGTCAGCGCAGTTTCAACACGCTTCGTCTTTTACTGAGTCTCGGCACTCAGGCGTCAGGGACTTCTGGGGTGCGCGATCGATGTGTGAAAGACATGACTCGAGGGGGCGGCTTCCGCCGCCCCCTCGAGGTTCTCGCTACTGACTCTTGCGATGCTGGAGCGTGTCCAGGATCGTGATTGACCCGTCTCCCTCGACCTTCAAGGTCGACAGAAGCTGGTACCCAAGGTTTCCGTACATTGCCAGATCTACTGCTCGCCCGGCGAGCTGCTCGCTCTTTCTGATGGTGTTGACTCGGGTGCCAAGCGTGGTGGAGACGGTCACGATATCGAAGGTCTCTTTCTGTGAGTTAGCCATTGTTTCTCTCTCTATTGGGTTATCAGATTCGCGGTGCCGATTTGGCACGCAGTGCAATAGAGAGTGGAGGAGGCGTAAGTGCCCGCAGAGAGCGGTTGCTAAGCGGGGGAACAAAGTGGAGGAGTCTGCAAATAGCGAACGAAGGGTCGCAGCCGAGACCACGAACTATGGTCGTAGAGACAAATTGGCGCCGCGAATCCACCCACCAACAGACGCAGCAATGGGCGTACCCTCAAGTGCATGTGCGGACGGTTTGCTTTAGACGACAAGGTCAATGCTCTGATCGAGGAATACGTCGCAGCCGGCGGCGACTACCGTCAATGGTCAGCGTCCTGGAACATCAAACCCACCACCCAAATTCCGATCCTCTTCGAGGATTAGGTGGTCCCTTGCCGTCCCTCTGGGCGAAGGATCCTTCCCAGAGAATCCCGACGTTCAAGGTCCGCCTGCAGAAAACCATCCACAACAGCTATGCGGCGTGGTCGGCTACTCAACCCTCTTTAACCAGCGCATCCCAACGGCCTTCACCCCTGGGTTCCAAGGAAGATGCATCTCTCTGCACAGCCTCTAGACTCGGGATTGAAACCGTCGTGCTAAAGATTAGGCTGGGCCGTAGGCAATCTAGAGAGAGCGGCGGGACAATACTATGAAACCATTTGGTGAATTATCCGTAGCGGAAGCGGTCACCGCGAATCGAGTTGTGGCTACGCTCGCGGCTCGGGACGAAAAGACCGAGTCTTGGGATATCGCTCTCTACTCACTCCAGCGTAATGAGCCACTTGCGAGCGATGTAGTGAGCCTTGAGAGCAGCGTAATGGGCGAATTTTTGGATGAACAGGTCAGAGTGATGCTCAGCCGGATTGGACTGTCTCGCGCAGACAGCTGGTCGGTTAGCGGAAACTCCATCTTCGCCGCGCGAGTAAGTAAATTAAATAACCTCAACTATTGACTACCTCTCCGCTGTGAGAGAAACTTATGAAAACCGCGACATGGACCCGAAGCGTGCCGCCTCACTGGAAGGCGAACAATCATGAAAAAGATAGTCGGGTTGTCTCTCACAGCCGCTCTCGCGATAACCATGGCATTGGCAGGGCCAGCCATGGCGCAAGAAACCCAGTCCACATCAGGACAAACGGCCACCACGATAACCGCGCCGATGTATGCGACACCGCTTACACGTGAAAATGCTGCGGATTATGGTTATGAAATCCGTCAAGATGTCGACGGCAGCTACTACGGAGTCCCTATCGGCACTGCCGCAGGGAGTAAGTTGCACGCTACCGATGCGTTGCCCATAAATGACGTTAGCGCTCGGGGAACAGTCACTGGAACATGCGGCTCGTCATACGTGACGTTTGATTCCCAGCGGGTCGTTCGCACTGGGTATTACATCAAGCCATCTTTCGGAAACCCACTCAGCCACGGTTGGCACATAGCAATTACATCAAGCATTGACGCTGGCTCCTACGACCTTTCCGGTTGGGCACCAATCGGTTGGCAATCTTGGAACGGCAGCCGGACAGTGCAAGAAATTGCCCTTAACGGGCAGAGCTTAAGCGCCGTAGCAGGCGGATACACGGTGACCAGTGGTGGGATCTGCACCTCAGGCGGCCCTACAGCTAGCATTGTTTATCACGGGTAGTTTGACCAAAATGTATTAGATGGGGTCCGCGCCAACAAAGCTGACTTCCAGCCTTTAGCCGCGGACCCCACATTGTTCAGCGCGAATCAGAGATTCGGCTTCAAAGAAACGTTCACATCCCCCAATTCAGAAGCTGGATTATCCGCATCGAACACTCGATGGAGCATCGTGCCAAGCACCTAGCTCCACGGTTCGCCCATTGGGAAAAGCAATGTGTGGGCCGCCCGTTGAAATGGGAGCGTGAGAACAACGGAACTTCCAACGAGTTAAGCTGATCGCTCAAAGTACAACGTTGGCTAAAGAAGTGCGCATGGTCGATTCAGGTTTCCAGGCGAAATCTGCAGTTGCTGCTGCGGCTTCACCCACCAAGTGACGGAGCAATGGGGGTACCCTCATGTGCATGTGTGGACGGTTTGCTCTAGACGACAAGGTCAATGCTCTGATCGAGGAATACGTCGCCGCCGGCGGCGACTACCGTCAATGGGCCGGGTCCTGGAATATCAAACCCACCACCCAAATTCCGATCCTCTTCGAGGATGAGGAAGATGGACACCGCTCCGAGCTGGCCCGGTGGTCCTTAGTCGCTCCGTGGGCGAAGGATCTCTCCCAGAAATTCCCCACGTTCAATGCCCGCTCGGAAAACATCACCGAGAAAGCCACGTGGAAGAACCCGGTGAAAACGAAGCGGGCCATCGTGCCGGCTACCGGCTACTTCGAGTGGGTCACCGAAGGCAAGACGAAGACTCCGAACTTCATCTACGACCCTGCTGGCGAGCTGCTCGGTTTCGCGGGGCTGTACTCCTGGTGGAAAGACCCTTCGAAAGAAGAGGATGAGGCGTGGTTGCTTTCGACCACGATCCTCACAATGGCGACAGTTCCGGAGCTGGCGCATCTGCATGATCGAAACCCGGTGACACTCCCCCGCGACTTCTGGGACGAATGGACCTCGCCCACGACAGTGGGCGATCAAACTTTGGTCGATGCCGCTGTCGCGGCAGCAATCCCTGTCGCAAGCGCCCTTACCTCCCACCAGGTCGCACCGCTAACCGGAAATGACCCCAGCCTCATCGAGCGAGTTTCCTAACCGAGCAGCATCTGCTGCTTGGGTGTCTGGTCATCAACAGCCAACCGCCGGCGGCTGTTATCCCCAAAAGCACTCATTCGATCTACGCAGCTCAAGCACTACTTAGGCTGCATAGATGGGAAAGGTCATCGGACTAAACGGCAAGTCCATTGATCCGATGATGCTGTCTATCCGAGCAGCGCTACGGGCTGAGGGTGCTGCCTCGCAGCTCCTGAAAGGAATACCCATCTCCGTCGATGAGTGGCGGCGGCAAGTGCGCGTCGTGGCGCGTGAGCTTGGACGTCCCGTGCGGACATTCGTTTCAGTCGAAGCAGTCCACGCAGTACTGCGTGATTGGCCAGCCGACGATCGCGAATCGCAAATTCAGGATCGCGCACTCGAAGAGGCGGTCGAACTCAGCAAACTAGCGACTGAGATGACCACCCCAATCAAGGAATGCCCCTCGTGCGGCAAAGAGCGCCACTGGCGATCAAGTGACCGCTTAGAGAAGGCGGGCACCATCGTTTGTGCTCACTGCGGACTCGTGGAGCTGCAACCACTCCCCCAGTGCACCAGAGATCTCCCGCCTGGCCGATAGTTAGTCGGCGGCCACGCCTATGGTGATCTCGTGGGCAGCAACAAGCGCTATGCGCGTCAAGTAGACGCACGGATGGATGCGAGCATCGTTGAGCGCATCATGGCCTCTAGTGCCCCGGAATCACTCAGCGACGAGGAACTGGAACTGGGTCGCTTCGACCTCACCCTGAACCGTCCCGGGTGAGAACGCGACACGCCCGAATCAACCGAACTAACTTCTACGTGCTCCCTAACAAGAGCCGAAATATTTTTAAACCGCCGGTGACCGGCAAACCCGCCCCCGGGAAAGAACCTGACTAGTTACCCCACAGATATGAAAGCAAGTATCATGGAGGTATGGGTATGAGGTCCACCTGCTGGCGACTAACGAAAGCATCGGCGCGTTTGGCGGGCCGGGCGCTTTCGGTGCTTGGCGCCGTAATGAGCGCCAGTTCTCCTGAAAGGGCGAACGCTCCGTTGCTGCCCCCGAATCCAGACCCTCGCCGCCCCGACGATTTTCGTCCCTGAGGGCTTTCTCTACCGGCGGCGCTTCGAGCGCCACTCTCGGAACTCCTGAATCGGCGAACCCAGTCACGCAAGCAATTGCGCTACGCGAAAGTTCACGGTGGGTGAACGCGGAAGCCGTAGTGCATGACACGAAAATGGGTGTGGTGATTCCGCTTGGAGGCGCGCCGAGGTGGCCTGCCGTTGATGACGGTAGGCGTTCTTGTCTGGCGCGCTTTTAGGGGGTTGCGACCAGTGGGGTTAGTTCGACTTCGTATCCGAGTTTGTGGAGCTGATTGATGGCGTTGTGGCGGGTGCCGCTCGCATGGGTCCGTTGAAAGTAGTCTTCACCCAGGTCCTCGAAAACGGCCCCGTTCGATACACGGACGGCGCCCTCCAAGTCGAAGCAGACGCCGTGGCATGGACAGAACGTGCGGTAGCGATCAAGTGGCAGACCATCAGCGGGCAACCACACCGCGCTTGGGTCTGGGGCTCTGCCGTCGAATCACGCTGACGAAGTCAGCGCGAAGTGCCGACCAAACGGCCGGCACCTGCTGCCTACTGGCAGCTATCGCACTGCAGGTCTTCCATCGGGTCGATAGGGACGATGTACTCGTCGACGTCGACATCGGCTTCTGGTTTCTTGTTCATGATGAGCTCCTTGGGTTGATGGTCTGTTGGTTGGAGACGCCCAACAGCTCTGGTCCGCTCGGAGTGCAACCCACCGTGGCAAAAGTTTGCGCAGCCAAGTTTTCCGCGAAAGGGGTTTCGGTGCGGGCGGCAGAGCTGAGTCTCTTCGCTGCCAACGGCCACTACCCAAGATCAGACATAAGAAGGTCTGACGACGCTCGTTGATGACGAGCAATTGGTGAGCCGATGGCTCCTGTGTTCTAGCAACTTTGTTGTCTTTTTTCGCTGGAGGAGTGTAAGCACGATTCCTCTCTTCGCAAGTGCTTTCGCGGCATATCCTCGCGGAACTCCGGTATTCCACGGTCACTGGCGAATTCACACCGTCGCGCCATTTCGCACTGTGTGTCGAAAAAGACATGGGAAGGGATAAAGAAAATGCAAAGAGACACAGAGACCGTAGGCGAGTATCAGGTGCCCGTCGATCCGATGGACGACTTGAACTGTGAGGCGTGCGAGTAATGGCTACCGCTATACGGGAAAAGTTGGATGAGCTCTACTTCCTCACGCCGGCTGAAACAGCCGAGCTCCTTGAACTGACAGTCGAGGATTTGCGGAAGATGCGGGCTGCGGGCATGGGCCCTCGGTTCGTCGCTCTCACCACTCGAACCGTGCGCTACTTCACCTCATCCTGTCGAGCTAGATCTCTTCTGCCCGAAGGCAAGAAAAGGGATCAATCTGAGGAGGGTGGCTCACTATGAGTGTCAACTCGCTGTCACTTTCCATGGGGACCACGTCGTGTGTGCTCGATGACGACACCATCGCTCGGATAGCCCTGGCCTGTGCAGGGGTCAGCGGGGATCCTACTGTGGCTATCGGAATCGACATCCTCGGGGGTCCCGGTGCGTTCGTTGCGGCGGTTCACGATGGACGAGATCGCCCAGTTGCCTTGTCGCATCTCGTGCGTCAGCGGATTCGCGCACTTGCATCAGCAAACCGCGTGGCGGATGTGCTGCGCTCGATGAGCCGCAACGGAGGGCACGTGTTAACACCGCGAGATGTTCAGTGGCCGAGCCAGTTGAGTGCACTCCGGCGCAGTGCGCCTCTAGTGCTCTTTGCCCAGGGCAATGTGGCGGTCCTTGAACTTCCGGCAGTTGCGATCACGGGAACCGCTGACCCAACTGCCGGCGCAATCCACATGACGATCGAGTTGGCGACCGGTCTTGCCGACCGGCGATGGGTTATTGCTTCAGGAATGACTCAGGGTGTCGACCAGCTGTCAATGAGTGCCGCCGCCGCAATGCGAGGAAGAACGATCACTGTCGCTGCGGAGGGGCTCCTCGGCACTGACGTTGTGGATGGTTCGGTGCGAATCAGTGAATCGCCACCTATGAACGCGGTCACGGTTCGAGGGCAGCGTCGAGCCGAGCAACTGCTGGCCGCAATAGCGACGAAAACAATAGTCGTGGAAGCGAGCAAATCCTCCGGCGCGCTTCGCACTGCGGAGGCTGCTATTTCGATGAACCGTCCCGTTGGTACCGTGGCGCAAACAAGTATGAGCAAAACTGCGGCGGGAAGCATCGACCTGCATCTGCGTCACAGCATGGTGCGAGTCGCGTCCGTCAAGGATGCCGACAGGCTCCGGTGATTAAGTCTTGGCACCTACTCACCTGCATCAGGTTTTTCGGTGAGGGCGCGTTGCAGGGAGGGCGCTGACGCGGGCTGATTTAACTACGTCCCAGGGCGCAGTTAAAATCAGCGCGGTGTCGCTGGTGAGTGCGCGGTGAGTGGTCTCAGCGATGGAGAGCCTCACCAGGCCTTGAGTATCGAGTACTGGTCAGATACTGGCGTGGCGGGCAGTCCACTGAAGGCTGCCCGCCGGTCACCAAGGATGGATACGTCGTCCCAGTTATTTACGCAGGTCATGACGTCATTGACTTGCGGATCGAGTCCTCGTCGTCGCCGGCCGCGACGCCAATCTGGGCGAGGAGTAAGTCGATCGCGACCCTTATGAGGGAGTTCTCAGTGATCCGCGCTCCCTGGCTTTTTTTGGCCCTATTGAGGCGTCTCGCCTCGACCGTGAGTTGGTTCTGTTGGTCTTCGCGGATTCTTGTCTCTTTCCTCACGTAGCGTAGATAAGTCGGTGTAGGAGCATCAGGTGTTGGCCGCGTGCGCTCGTTGCTTTCCTTCAGTACCGTTTTCTTTCGAGGCGAAGATCGAACCGGGTCAACCGCGATCCGCGGGCGCCCGGGGGCCGCGACTTCGATTCGGGACGCATCCGGTAGAGGTAGTGTGGACGGTCCCTTATCACCGACGTTGCCGAGCAACTTGCCAAGATTAGCGCGAGCCATTAGTTGCTCGAAGTTGCGGCGTTGGCCCAGATCGACATCAGCTCTAGTGCTACAGCGCGGTAGTCGTCGATCGACTTCGCCGTTTGCTTGAACTCAGGGTATTGGGTGACTACTTTGCCTTCGATCGGTGCGTCAGCATGGATCTTGTAGCGGCGAATCGCACGTCCGAACCTAGGCAGCCCAAGTTCGTCAACAAGGCGCTCGGCGTCTTCCAGCTGCCCTGGCACCCTCATGTCGATCTTACTGAGCAAGACACGGAAGGGCGTCGAGGTTGGCTCGATGAAGGTCCGCACGGTTCGCATCATTGGCGGGATGCACAAGGCTTCCGGCTCTGTAGGGACGATCGCAAAATCTGCGACAGAGAGAACCGAGGACAGGATGTCGCTGTCAGTTAGATTGCCCGGGGTATCGACGAAGACCACGTCGTACGGCAGGTCTCTCATCCGTGCCAACGTTGCCGGGTCGGTGTCGTCAGCGAAGTCGAACGGTAGTCCGTCTCCCGCGGTCGAGGCCCACCAGGTCGTCGATTGCTGGGGGTCAACATCCACGACCAGGACGCGTGAGTTTTCCGCGGCGATTGCCGCGAGATTCATTGTCGTGGTGGTCTTGCCCGCTCCGCCCTTCTGGTTGGTTATGGCCACGATCCTCATGAGCGCACCGTCCTTGGTAGTTCCAAAGTTATGGACCTCGAAGGTTCGTGTGTTCGTGAGTCTGTAAGTTCGGATGTTCGTGAGTCTGTAAGTTCGGATGTTCGTGAATCTGTGGGTTCGGATGTTCGGGTGTTCGGCGCACTAGCGCAGGTCGGTGCGCCGAGGCAGTGACTGTAGGACTTCGCGAGTCCGACAGTGTCGAAGTTCGTAAGTCCGAAACTCCGAAAGTCACGAACTTCCTCGCCTGCGCGTACTGGTTCTGTTTTGTTCATTTCTGGTCTCTTCCTGTTAAGGGGGCCTAGTTTTGGCCCCCTGACTGACAACTTTTCGGTCCCCTTAGAGGACTAGAAAGTTGCCCTCTGTGGGTACCAATCCGTGGTCCCCTGGCCGCCGATGAACGGCAGGACATTCGGATCGTTTGTCTGTCGCCGTGTTGTCTGCGGTCGTGCACTGTCGAGCATCAATTCGTACTCGGAGGTCAGCCCCCTGCCGCCAGCCCGCAGTCGCGTGATCGCGCCGCTCTCGACGAGTTCGTGGACTGCACGCTTTACGGCCCTGTGTGCCGCATCGCTGCCATTCTCAGGGGCAAGAAACCCCAAGGCAATGGCCGACATCTCTCGGCCCCCGAAGTACCTCCGCGGCTCCTGAGCGTCGCGCTTTTCGTCCCAACATTCCAGTGCCATGTGGAGAAGCAAGCGAGTAGCCGTGTTGCCGAGCCTCAACCGAGCAGCCACGAGGATCGCGCTCTTGGCGGCATAGAGTCCCATCATGTCCATGGCAATGCTCGAGAATTGATGCATTCTTTGGTCACGCGACCACTCGCGGAGCGGTGCAGCTTTGGGCGCTGGATTCAAGCCACGCCATGATCTCCGATCTCTTGTAGAGGACAGTTCGCTCCGTCGGCTTGTAGAAGCGTGGGCCGCGTCCACGAGTCCTCATTTGAGCCAATGCAGCCATCGACATTCCCGTGATCTCGCCAACTGTGGCGGGACGAATGAATTCATCTTCCATGGTGTGCTCCTCATTTTGACAACGTCAGTGTGTTAGCGTTGTTGATATGACGGTACACATGAATAGTAAGTTTGACAACGACAAGACCTGTAATCTGTCGAAATGGCTGATTTCAGATCGGAACGCACGCTGGGCGCTCGAGTTCAGGCAGCGCGAAAGGCTCGGGGGTTCCGCACCACACTCGATCTTGCTAACGCGATCGACGGTGGGAACGTTTCTGAGTCGATCATCGAAAACATCGAAGCTGGCCGAAAAGCAAGCATCGATGTCAGCCAGTTGCTCAATATTGCGATGGCCCTCGGGATCGCACCCAGCTATCTGCTTGCACCACTCGGACGCCCTTGGGAGGGCATCGATCTTCCAAACCTAAGCCGAGCATTCGAAGGGATGAGCAGCGTTGAGTTTGACTCTTGGTTTTCGAACGTGCCTGAGAGCGGTTTCCAGCCGCAATCCATAAGCGGACGCAACGCAAGCTCAGAACTGCAGGCCTTGCGGGAATGGGCGTCTCTCACCCGTGAGGTGGCTCGACTTGAGGTCGCTCGTGAACTTGAGGTTGCGGCCGAAGGTGGCCTTGCCGCGCGGACTGAAGCTCGCTTGACTTTCGCGCGCGATGAAAAGAATCGACTTGAGTCTTATCTCGGCACTGCCGGGTGGGAACTGTAGAACGGCGAAGCTCTCTCCACGGAGGCCTTCGGGCCGCAGATGGAGAAGAGAATGGGAACGGTAGAGCCTTACGAGACATCAGGTGGCCGACGGTATCGGGTTCGATACAGGAAGCCAGACCGAAGCCAAACAGACAAACGTGGCTTCAAGACGAAACGGTCTGCTGAGGAGTACCTCGCGACGATCGAGGTATCGAAACTTCGTGGTGAATGGATGGAACCGACCAAGTCCAAGGTCACTGTCGGGGAGTGGGCGCGGCCCTGGTACCTTGCTCACAGCGAACTCAAGCCAACGACACTATTCGGATACGACCAAGCACTGAGAAAACACGTGCTTCCTCGCTGGGCGAAAACCCGGCTGAATGACGTCTCCCACAGCGACGTCCAGAGCTGGGTGACCTCGCTATCCGCTACGCACGGCGGTTCATCAGTGAAACAGACCTATTTAGTCTTAGCTGGCATCTTTAAATTTGCCGCTCGAGACGGTCTCGTGGTTAGAAACCCATGCGAAGGGATCCGGCTTCCTCGAATCCTGAAAAAGGAACGTGGCTACTTATCGCATGAGCAAGTCGCCAAACTTGCGAAGTCGGCTGGGGACCAAGGTGACGTGGTTTTGTTGCTCGCGTATACAGGAATCCGTTGGGGGGAACTCGCTGCCTTAAAGGTTGAGCGAGTAGACCCGGTAAAACGCCGGATCAATATTGTAGAAGCCATCACCGAGCCAAACGGCACCATTGTCTGGGGCACGCCAAAATCACATGCGCGGCGGTCAGTTCCATTCCCCGAATTTCTCGACACAGTGATCGCGCGTCACATGAGTGGTAAACACAGGAGCGATCTACTGTTCACTGCGCCCAAGGGCGGCGTGCTTAGAAACTCGCAATTTCGGAAGCGTAGGTTCGATCGCGCAGTTGCTGAGCTCACGGCCGCTGATCCGCAGTTTCCCCGTGTAACGCCACATGACTTGCGGCACACCGCCGCGAGCTTGGCCGTTTCGGCCGGAGCACACGTCAAATCCTTGCAGCGAATGCTCGGACATGCGTCTGCGGCGATGACTCTCGACGTCTACGCAGATCTCTTCGATGATGACCTGGACGCGGTTGCAGCCGCTTTGAATGACAGGGCAGTGTCCTCAAGTGTGGGTGAAATGTGGGCAAAAGTAAGTATTGAGAATTCGGAACCAAGAAAGAAAGAAAAGCCATAGAAACAAAAAACCCCCGCTGACCGGGGGTTTTCATGTTTCTAACAACTGATTTTGACTGGTGCGCCCGGAGGGATTTGAACCCCCGGCCTATTGATCCGTAGTCAATTGCTCTATCCGCTGAGCTACGGGCGCATCTCATTGACTTACGCCAACCAGAAAACTATACCAGCGGTTTAGGCCTCCCACTGACACTCTGGCTAGTCGGATGCCGCGAGCGCCTACTTTCTGACGCGAAGGTGAGCAACGCCGCCATCAACTTCGAGCGCGGTGCCCGTGGTCGAGCCAGAGAGCGGACTCGCCAAATACGCGATCGCGCCGGCCACTTCTTCTGGTGTCACCATGCGTCCCGTGGCCTGACGGGCATCCAGTGCAGCACGTTCGGCGACAGGGTCGTCGAAGCCTTGAAGCATTCGCTCCACAAACGGAGTGGAGACTGTGCCGGGGCTGACGGCGTTGACGCGCACCCCATCCGTCACATGATCGGTTGCCATCGCGTAGGTGAGGGCGAGAACGGCACCCTTTGATGCACCGTAGAGTGCCCGCTGCGGGAGCCCATTGAGGGCGGCGATCGAGCAGAGGTTCACGATGGCGGCGTTCTGCGACTTGCGCAACCAGGGCATCGCGGCCGCGGAGACCCGGGCCATGCCGGTGACGTTGATGTTGAGCACGCGCGCCCATTCGGCGTCATCGTTGTCTTCGACAGTTCCCACGGCACTGATGCCAGCGTTATTCACGACAATATCGATGGCGCCGAGCTTCTCCCCTACGGCGGCGATGGCCGCGTCAACGGAAGCACGATCAGACACGTCGGCACCGAAACCGTGCAGGCGAGCATCCAACCCCTCGGGGTTCAGGTCGAGCACAGCAACCGTCGCACCGCGCTCGGTAAGAGTCAGCGCGGTTGCGAGCCCGATGCCCGAAGCGCCACCGGTGACGACCGCGACGAGGCCGTCGAATTCGGCGTTCATGCTTGCACCATCGCTTGACGTGCGCGGCCAAGTCCGTCGATCTCGAGCTCAACGACGTCACCCTCGCGCAGGTACGGCTGACCCTCGATTCCCATGGCAACACCAGCGGGGGTTCCCGTGTTGATGACGTCGCCGGGCTGCAACACCATGAACTGGCTCAAGTACCAAATGATGTGGTGGACACCGAACGCCATATTCGCGGTCGTACCATTCTGGCGTTCTACACCATTCACCCACAGCCGCAAGCCCAAGGCTTGAGGGTCGGACACCTCGTCGGCGCTCACCATCTCAGGCCCAAATGGATTGAACGTTTCGCAACTCTTGCCCTTGTCCCAGGTTCCGCCGCGTTCGAGTTGGAACTCGCGCTCGGAGACGTCGTGTGAGACGGCGTAACCGGCAATGATGGCGGCCGCGTCATCCGGGGAATCAAGGTAGCGAGCAGTGGCACCGATCACGACGCCGAGTTCGACCTCCCAGTCAGTCTTGACACTCTGGCGCGGGATCAGCACGTTGTCGAACGGGCCGACCATCGTGCTGGGGTCCTTCATAAAGATGACGGGTTCATCCGGAAGCGTTGCACCGGTTTCTTCGGCGTGGTCACGGTAATTGAGGCCGACGCAGACGATCTTGCCCGGGCGCGCGATGGGGGCACCGACGCGCACACCCTCGGTCTCGATGGCAGGAAGCGAGCCCGCGGCGACAGCGGCCCGAGCAGCCTCTACTCCGCCCGCCGTGAAGAACGCACCATCAATGTCTGCTGCGATGGAACGCAGGTCGAAGGCTCCCCCGTCGTGAAGCACAACAGGAATTTCTGAGCCAACCGGCCCGAGTCGCGCAAATCTCACTGAGTGTTCTCCTTCGTTGCCAACGCGATACCTTCGCGCTCTTGTGATTCATAGCCAGCCTCGACAACAGCCATGGTGTGCATGACGTCATCGACCGATGTCGGAAGTTCAGGAACGGAGCCCTCGACATACCGCTGGAGGGCGCTCATGGAGCCAATAAAGGCATCCGGGAACCAACTCCCCTGAAATTCCACGGGTTGCCAGCCGAGCTCGGGCTTGTCGGTGTACGCAATCGCAAGCGCATCGGGGCCACCACGCGGGTAGTCGAGCATGAGGCCCATCTGGGCGCGAATGGCACCCTTGGTGCCCTCCCACTTAATGAAGGCCTCTTCGAAGTCGCTGCCGAACCCGTGATCGTGGTTCGTGCTGATCGTGACCCGCAGCGGGCGATTCCGGTAGCGCATGATGATCGTCGAGCGAGTGTTCGAGACCTGAGGTTTCGCGGGGTGCCGCACGGTCGCAACACTCACGCCGTCGGGGTCGCCCAGGAACGAACGCACAAGATCCATGTAGTGCACGCTGTGCATATTGAGTTCGAGATGATCCATACCGAGTACATGCGGGAAGATCTCCCAGGGCGTCTCGGTCGCGACGCGGATCTCCAGGTCGTAGAGCTCGCCGATCGCGCCCTCGGCGATGAGCTTGCGCGCCTCCGCTACGTACGGAGCGAACCGCAGCTGCGTGTTCACGGCCGCGACAAGATTCTTGCGGTGACAGATGTCGAGCAGCACCCGCGCATCGGCAAGGTTCTGACCGAACGGCTTCTGGATGAGAACGGCAGCACCATCGGGCAGTTGGTCGAGCACTGCCGGATACTGCTCAGGCATGAGGGCGAGATCGTAGACGGCTTCTTTTGGGGCCGCAGCTACGGCATCCGACAACGACGTGTACACGTTCGGGATGCCAAACTCATCAGCGAGCGCCTGCGCCTTGGCCGCGGTGCGGTTTACAATCCCCCACACCTCGAACCCGGCCTTGCGATAGGCGGGAAGGTGCGCGTCTTTCACGATTCCGCCGGCACCAAGCATGACGATGGGGCGCGGCTTGTTTGGCATCACGACCGTGTACGCCTCGGCGGGCTGACGTTCGGGAAAGTGCGACACAGGTTGCTCCGGCTCTCATAGGCGGTAAAACTCGTGATCAAACGATATATCAAACACCCGGGGTGGGCAATGGGGCGGCAGTACAGGCGGCCGGATGGCTCCCCCTGGCCTTCGGAAGCTCAGGAGATTTCGGAAACTCAGGAGATTAGTTCCCGAACTGGCCTTGGCAGCGCTCCAGTACCGCCGAGGAGCGAAATCTCCTGAGTTTCCGAAGGTGCCGTGCACTGCCGTGCACTGCCATGCACTACAGCGCACTACCGCGAAGGACCGCGTTCATAGCTGAACCATAAAGTGCGGCCCGCCCTAGGGGCAGGCCGCACTTAAGTCACGTCAGTGAGCAGGTCTAGATCGCACCCCTCGGGCCCTGAATCAGATCTTCGTGATGGATCTGGGCAACGTTGGGGTGCGCCCGCATTCGATAGCGAAGGGCATTGTCTCCGTAGGTCTCGAGGATGGGGCTATTGGTGGGGTCGAGTGAGAGCCCGCGAGCCTGAGCCGCAAGCTCGGGCGGCAACTGCAACTGCGGCATCACGGTATCGAGGGCCGGGTTGAAGAAGAAGGGAATCGAGATGCGGTCGTCGCCGATCAGCGGTGAGATGACGCGGTGCAGCGTCGCTTTGAGATAACCCTCGGTTGCGAGCTCAAGCATCTCGCCAATGTTCACGACGAAAGCGCCAGGCTTGGGCGGGACATCCACCCACTCGCCCTGGAAATCAACCTGCAGACCACCCTTACCGGGCTCGACCATCAGCAGCGTCAGAACACCACCATCACGGTGAGCACCAACACCCTGCTTCGGCTCTGGGTTAGATTCGCCCGGGTACCGCACAATCTTCAGCTGCGGGAACGGCTTCTCGGCGAAGGCGTTATCGAAGACGCCCTCCGGCGCCCCGAGGGCGTGGGCCCAGGCGCGCAATAGTCGCAACGAGACGGCACTGAGTTTGTCGTTCCATTCGTTGACCAACCCGCGAAGCTGGGGCACGGCATCCGGCCACAGGTTGGGGCCTTCGAGACGCCAATAGTCGGCAAGCCCGGCAGCATTGTCGACAACGTCGCGCTCGGGCCCAACGTCGATCTGCTCGCGCCAATCAGTCTTACCCTCGGTCAGCTCACCGCCCACGCGCGTGTAGCCACGGAACTGCGGGCTCTTCACGTTCTCCACAGCCAGCTTCTGCTCGGCGGGCAAGTCAAAGAACTCGCGGGATGCCGCAAGCAGGTCATCCATCAATCTCTCGTCGACACCGTGCCCGACAAGGTAAAAGAACCCAACATCGTGGGTCGCACACAGCAGATCGTCACGAAACTGGGCGGCCGATTCTGGGCCGCCATCGAGTAGCGAGAGATCAATTACTGGGAGTGCGGATTCGTTCATTTAACGATGTTCACACGGGCGACCTGAGAGTTTTACTTTGTTACGCCCACAGCGCTACGCGTGGGCGTAACACGATCACAGTTCGGAGAATTATGAGCCGACAGCGGCGCGTTCGGGAATAACTTGCGGGTGTGTTTGCCCCATGTGCTCGATGACGCGCACGACCTGGCTGGTGTAGCCGAACTCGTTGTCGTACCAGACATACAGCACAAGATGCTTGCCGTCGCTGATGGTGGCGAGTCCGTCCACGATGCCCGCGCGGTGCGATCCCGTGAAGTCACTAGAGACAACCTCGGGCGAATCGATGAAATCGATCTGCTGCTGCAGAGTCGAATCAAGGGAGAGGTTGCGCAAGTAGCGATTAACCTCAGCACGCGTCGTTTCGGTCGCGAGGTTGAGGTTGAGAATCGCCATCGACACATTCGGGGTCGGAACCCGGATGGCGCTGCCAGTGAGCAGGCCAGCGAGTTCCGGAACAGCCTTCGCAACTGCCTTCGCGGCACCTGTCTCGGTGATGACCATGTTCATCGGTGCTGAGCGACCCCGACGGTCTCCCGAGTGGAAGTTGTCGGTCAGGTTTTGGTCATTCGTGTACGAGTGCACGGTTTCGACATGCCCGTGCTCGATGCCGTACTGGTCATTGATTGCTTTGAGCACCGGCGAGATCGCGTTTGTCGTGCACGACGCAGCGGAGAGGATGGTGTCGGTATCGGAGATTGTGTCGTGGTTGAGCCCGAAGACAATGTTCTTGATATCGCCCTTGCCGGGGGCAGTGAGGAGAACACGCTTCACGCCCTGTGACTTGAGGTGCTGGCCGAGGCCCGCTTCGTCACGCCAGCGACCCGTGTTGTCGACGACGATGGCATCCGAAATTCCGTATTCGGTGTAATCGATCGTGGCGGGATCGTTCGAGTAGATCACTTGAATGAGGGTGCCATTGGCCAAGATTGTGTTCGCGTCGGTGTCGACCGAAATGGTGCCCTCGAATGGACCATGCACGCTGTCTCGACGCAGCAGGCTGGCGCGCTTCACGAGGTCATTGTCTGAGCCGCGGCGCACAACAATCGCTCGCAGGCGCAGCCCTTCGCCGTTGCCGGCGTGCGCGATGAGGATGCGGGCCAACAGTCGACCGATGCGTCCGAAACCGTAGAGCACGACATCCGCTCCCGACGGTTTTGTCTCGCGGCCATTCTTGAGCGCTGGGGCAAGTTCAGCAGCGAGGAAGTCGTCGAGCGTTCCGCCCTGCTCGCGGAAGCGATTCACGAGCTTCGCTAGGTCAATGGATGCCGGATTCAATGGCATCGCCGACAGCGCGAGCATCACCGGCATGGTCTCTTCAATCGGCAGTTCACTCTCGTTAATCTGCCGCGCAAACCGGTGCGCTTTGAGCACTTCGACCGGAGACTGGTTGATAAGGCGACGCCCGTGAATCGAGGTCACAACGCCGTGGTTGCGATACAGCCCACCGATGAGCGGAATCATTGCCTCGGCCAGTTCTTGGCGGGCGTTCCATCGGGAAAATTCGTCGCTGTGTTCGCGTTGCATCAGGTTCCTTCCGACTGCAGTGTCACGGGGCCGCGAGCGCGCTTGTGACGTGGCTGGCCCCGCCTCCATTCTTCCAGACGGATGCTCGGCCCGGGCTGCCAGTGGGATGCAGTTCGGGCAACACTTTAGACAGCGCCAAAGGGGGCGATTCTTAACGGGGCGGGCGGCCGGGATTTTGCCCGCTTCGGCGCCGGGAACGCCCTTGGTTTAGCGATCTGCGGTGCGCTTTACTGATTCTGAGCCGCGGCTGCGCGCATCAGATCGCGGAAGGCATCGGGGTCGACACTCTCACCCTCATGCAAGTCGATCGCGCGGCGAACTTTGGCGTCGAGGCTGCTGTTAAAGAGGCCGGTGGGATCGTCGAGGGAAGCACCCTTCGCAAAGGTGAGCTTGACCTTGTCTTTGTAGATCTCGCCCGTGCAGA
Source organism: Rhodoglobus sp. G.S.23 (assembly GCF_056675935.1). Taxonomy (NCBI): domain Bacteria; kingdom Bacillati; phylum Actinomycetota; class Actinomycetes; order Micrococcales; family Microbacteriaceae; genus Rhodoglobus; species Rhodoglobus sp. G.S.23. Next base: position 191,624 of record NZ_CM155237.1, on the reverse strand, counting down.
GCAGACCATCGAGGCTCCACGCTGCTACGCCGTCGGGATTGGATGGTTTTCGCCATTTCACTTCTTCGACGACTTCGGGCAGCGCTTCGGCAATGAGATCGCGGAGTTCGGCGAGCAGTGCGCTGCGCCAGCCACGGGGGTCGGTGGTCGCGTCATCCATAGTGCTCACTCTAGCCTCCGTCAATAGTACGATAATAAGATTTACTAACGGAAGGGTCTGCCGTGAAGATCGCACGCATTGAAACATTCCTCGTTCCACCACGCTGGTTGTTCGTGCGCATCGAGACCGACAACGGCATCGTCGGCTGGGGCGAACCCGTAGTAGAAGGCCAGGCCGACATCGTGCGGGCCGCCGTCGAGCAGCACGCCGAGTACCTCATCGGGCTCGATGCCACCCGCATCGAAGACCACTGGCAAGTGCTCACCCGTGGCGGCTTCTACCGCGGCGGCCCCATCGCTTCCAGTGCAATCGCCGGCATCGACCAGGCACTCTGGGACATCGCAGGCAAAGCCCATGGCGTTCCCGTTCACGACCTTCTTGGCGGCGCCGTGCGCGACCGCATCCGCATGTATGGCTGGGTTGGTGGCGATGATCCCTCCGAGCTGCGCGACAATATCGCCCAACAGGTGGGGTCTGGTCTCACCGCCGTCAAAATGAATGGCAGCGGGCGAATGAAGCCCATCGGTACCGTCAGCGCCATCGACGAGGTCGTCGAACGAGCTGCCCTCGCGCGCGAAGTTTTGGGCCCCGACCGCGACATGGCCATCGACTTCCACGGACGGATGACCGTGGCCAACACGCGCCGCGTGCTCCCCCTCCTCGAACCCTACGCTCCCCTCTTCGTTGAAGAACCTGTCGTGCCCGAAAAGTCACACCTGCTCGAAGGAATCGTGGCAGCGACATCGATCCCCATCTCCACCGGCGAGCGCCTCTACTCCCGCAACGAATTTCTCCGGCCGCTCCAAGCCGGCATCGCTGTCGTGCAACCCGACCTCTCCCACGCCGGCGGAATCTCCGAAGTGCGCCGCATCGCCGCACTCGCCGACATGTTCGATGCCCAACTCGCGCCGCACTGCCCCCTCGGGCCCATTGCCCTTGCAGCAAGTTTGCAGGTGGGGTTCAACACACCGAACTTCCTCATTCAGGAACAGAGCATCGGCATCCACTACAACGTCGGATCAGACGTGCTCGAATACCTCATGGATACGAGCGTCTTCGACTTCACGACTGGCTACATCGAGCGGCTGACTGCCCCCGGGCTTGGCCTCGATATCGATGAGGCTGCCGTGCGCGCTGCTGACAAGGTGGGGCACCACTGGCGCTCCCCCGTGTGGCGTCACGATGACGGATCGCTTGCCGAGTGGTAGCGGCCTCGAGCTAAGCGCCGAGAGTGGTCGTCATTCCGCCATCAACGACGAGCGATGCGCCGGTAATGTACGAAGCGCCGTCTCCCGCTAAGAACTGGATGACGGACGCGACCTCTTCTGGGGTTCCGAGTCGCTGCAGAGTTGCGTGACGCTGAGCACGCTCGCGGTCTTCCAAACTTTGGTGATTCCACTGACGGGTTTGGATTGCGCCAGGCAGTACGACATTCACGCGAACGTGGGGTGCGTAGTCAACGGAGAGTTGGCGGGTCAACGAAATCAGGCCGCCCTTGGCCGCGGCATAGGCGGGCTGTTCTGCCCATGCAAGCACGCCGTGAACACTCGAGACATTGACCATGCTTCCGCGCGCAGCGGTGAGGGTGTCGTGGAAGGCGTGCATCGCACGGTAGACGGATGACAGGGTCACCGATAGCTGTTTGCTCCAGTCATCTTCGGACTGTTCGTGCGCGACTCCCCCCACTTGAAAGAAGGCGTTATTCACGATGACTGCTGGCGGACGGTTAGCGGCACGGAGCTCACGAGAGAGCGCCCGCCAAGCTTCGGGGTCACCAACGTCGAGGGAGTGTGCGGTAGCAAGCCCGCCGACGGCGCGAATTTCTGCGGCAACGATGGCGGCTGCAGCCGTGTCAATGTCGGTGACCACAACGTCGTCACCGGCAGCCGCGAACAGTCGGGCGCTGGCGGCACCGATGCCGTGACCTGCGCCGGTTATCAAAACGGTGCGCTTCGAGGCGTGCCCGTTGCTGCGGGCGCTGTTGTCGCTGCTCTCGCTGCGGGCGCTGCTCTCGCTCACTAAAGTGCCCGCTTGCGGTTCTTGACGAGAGCGGCACCCTCGTCGTCGGTGCTCACAATGGCATCAGAGTCAGCAGCGGATTGAGTCATCAACGTCACCATCGCTGAGTGAGCGCCATCAGCATCCTGAGCAACGATCGCGTCAACGACAGCGCGGTGCGAATCCAAAAACTGGGTGGTCGTTTCGTGTTCGAATGCAATCTGGTTGCGGGCCTGCAACGCTGGTTCGAGCACTACTTCGAAACGTGCCAAGAGTTCATTGCCGGATGCCGCAAGCACGGCCCGATGAAACACGAGGTCGGCCGCCGCGTGCGATTCCGCTTCGGTGCTCGCGAAAGTCGCGGCGAGCGCGGTCATCGCTGCCTCAATCGCAGCACACTGTTCATCGCTGCGACGGACAGCTGCCAGCCTCGCCGCGGCCGGCTCCAGAACTTGGCGCACCTCGCTCAACTCAAGGACGAGCAGCGGATCAGGCACCCCCTCCGACCGCCACGTCATGACGTCGCCATCGAGCAACTGCCACCGCTCCCGCTCAGTAACGTAGGTGCCAAGTCGGGGTCGAGCGTCAACGAGACCCTTAGTGGTGAGTACTTTGATGGCTTCGCGCATGACCGTGCGGCTTACCTGAAATTCGGTGAGCAGTGCATCCGGGTCAATGATGTCACCAGATACGAGCTCTCCGCGCATGATGCGGCGACCAAGCACGTCAACAACATGCCCGTGCAGGCCGCGGCGAGAGAAAGTAGTCATCCCCGCGATGATACTGTGCTGACCGCTGCCGCCGCGCAATCAGCACATGCAGCGCGACCCTACTTTTTCTGATGACTGAGATGAAGCCCGGAAGCGGGCTTGAGTCCAGCAACGTCGGCGTAGACAGAGACTGATGCTGCAGCGGACCATGCTTGGGGGCGGCACGCTGCAGGGTACGGTGCGGGTCGGCTATGGGTCTCTGCGGAGTCTCCAGAGTGCAATTCTGGGGTTCGGTAGTCGAAAGCTGCAGCTGCTTCTAGGAGGCCGTCGATCAGAATTGCGGCTTCATCGGTGAACCCTGATTTCGTGAGACCGGAGATCGCGATCGCTGTGTCGTGCGTCCACACACTTCCGCCGTGATAGCTCAGCGGCCAATACCCGGCTGCACTCGTCGCGAGCGTGCGGAGGCCAAATCCGCTGTTTAGTTCGGGGGCGACTAGGCGCGCGGCGACGATGGCCTCTTCGTCGCGGTCAAGGATTCCCGTGCCGAGGAGGTGCCCAATGTTGCTGGTGAGAGAGTCGATGGGACGTTTCGTGGCATCGAGGGCAATCGCAGGAAAAGGCCCCTGATCATCACTGATCCAAAAACTTTCACGGAACTTGTCCTTGAGCTGCCCAGCCCAGGTGCGCCACGCTGTGCCGTCCTCTCCAAAGTGCTCGAGGATCGATGCGCCGCCGATAGCAGCCTCGTAGGCATACGCTTGCACTTCACAGAGAGCAATCGGGCCGGTTGCTAAAGTGCCGTCGTTCCACTGGACTGAATCACCGGAGTCTTTCCAGCCTTGATTGGCGAGACCTTGGCCTGAGTTGTCTGCATACTCGAGCAAGCCATCGCCATCAGCATCAGCATGGTCGCGAAGCCACCCCAGCGCTTCACGAAGCGGCGTGAGAAGTGACCTGACCGAGTCATCGTCGAGCCCCCACCGCCATGCGTCATGCAGCAGACAGATCCATAACGGAGTTGCGTCTACTGTGCCGTAGTAGAGAGGAGGAAGTTGCACATCGGGGCTGACTGAGATGGGGGCGCGACGCATCTCATGGAGGATTTTCCCCGGTTCTTCAGCCCGGCGGAGATCGATCTCGGTACCTTGATGCTCCGCGAGAAGCTTGAGGGTGTCGAATGCGAGATCAGTGCCGAGCGGAAGCATGAATCGCGCAGCCCAGATCGAGTCCCGGCCAAAGAGGGTAAAGAACCAGGGCGAACCGGCTGCAAGAAAGCTGAGTTCTGGATGCTCAACGGTTGTCATTCGCAAGCCATCAAGGTCACTCAAGGACTGGCTGACCCAGCAGGCGAGCCTCTCGTTATTCTCCACGAGCGGAATCGACCACGGCAGTGGCGACTCATCTCCAAGCACCGTGGCTGTTTCGTCACGCGCTGAGACCTCGCACATCACGCTGACAGAACCAGCGGCCGGAAGCGCGACCGTCCACCGGAGGTCAACTTTCGTTCCCTGGACCGTGATCTCCGCATCCCGAGCGGTCAATGCGGCAAAAATACCGTCGCCCGACCACTCAACGTCGTCACCGTGCACGCGAACGTTTAGTGCGTTCTTCGCTTCGTCTATGCCCGACTTAATTGAGTCGAGCTGGTCAAGCCCCAATGCCAGGGTCACCACAACTTCGACCTCGCGACTGTAGCCGAGGTTCGAGCAAAGAGTTACCTCTTCGCTGCTGCCGTGAGAGTTGATCGTGCGCCGATGTTCGACCCGTAAGCGGGGATCCGGTTCGGTGTCGTAGGCCCTAAGAAGGGAGGTGAACAGGCATCGAGCGGATCCGGCCGGATCTTTCGAGAGAGCTGTGGGTTGTTCACCGTCGATTGTCACCGTCAAGCCGGACACGAGCCGAACATCCGAAAAATAGATTCCATGGATCGCGGCACGGCCCATCGTGCCGTCGTGCGCAGACCACGCCTGCATCGGTGCGCGAAAAACCACGCTCTGGTCATGTAGTAGTGGCTGACGTTGTGCAGTCATGGCAGTGTTGCGGCCCCTCGTTGGCAGTTTTGCAGCCCTGCTCCATTGACATCGGCCACTAGGGGTGTAATTCTTACACAAAGAATTTGAACGATCAAACTTTGTAGTGAGATCACGCCGATGCACTTAATCGTGGCCAAAGGAGGCACCGATGGGACAAATGCCAACAGTTGAGGATGTTGCACGGGTTGCCAATGTTTCGCGTCAAACGGTCTCCAATGTGCTCAACTCACCTCACATAGTTAAGGCGCTCACTCGCGATCGCGTTCTTGCCGCGATCCAGCAGCTTGGCTACCGCCCCCACGCCTCTGCACGTCGGTTGCGCACCCAGAAATCCTCCACGATCGGGGTGCGCCTCGAAGCACTAGGCAACGGTATCTCGGGTTCAGTACTCGACACTTTTCTGCATGCCCTCACCGAACAGGCTGACGTGCGGCACATGCGAATACTTCTATTCACCGCCAACAACGCCCAAGATGAGATCGACCAGATTCGCCGGTTGCGAGATGGGGCTGATGTTGACGGGTTTGTGCTGACGTCTACAACCTACGCCGACCCCCGCGTGAAGTGGCTGGTCGAGAATGACGTACCGTTCGCTACATTTGGTCGCCCGTGGGGTGCGGATAACACGGGAGATCCCCGGCATCGTTGGGTCGACGTCGACGGACGAACCGGCGTTCGAGAAGCCACTGCGCACCTAATCAATTCAGGAATGAAGCGAGTGGGCTACATCGGCTGGTCTGCCCCGTCTGGCGCCGGTGACGATCGCCGACAGGGATGGAAGGAAGCGCTAACCACCGCTGGTCTCGATGGAACGGGACTTGATGTTGCGGTTGAAGACACAGTGGTGGGAGCATCCAGAAGCACGGAAACCCTCCTAACGATGGCCTCCCCCGCCGAAGCCCTTATCTGCGCAAGTGACACATTAGCTTTGGGCGCAACGTTCACCGCAAACGCGCTCGGCCTCAAGGAAATCCCCATCATCGGGTTCGACAACACCCCGGTGGCCGCAGCGGTCGGCCTCTCGAGCATCAAGCAGCCACTAGATGAAGTAGCTACTGGCATCCTCGACCTTCTTCTCGGCGCTAGCGGCTCTGCCGTTGTCGGAAACACCAGCATTAGCGAGGAGCCGACGAATCGACTCCTCGTCCCACAACTTGTCGAGCGCAGACACAGTCAGCTGCAACTCGGCGAGACCTCCGGCCACTAACGCCGGCAGTCACATATTGAAAGGGAACACTGTGAAAAGAACACAATGGATGTCAGCAGCCACAGCTGTCGGCATCGTGATTAGCTTAGCGGCCTGCAGTTCTGGTGGCGACGTTGGGTCAACTGACAAGCAGGAACTAACGATGCTGATCGGCTCAAGCGGAGACGCGGAAACCAACGCGGTCCAGGCTGCCGCAGATGCTTGGGCCGCCGATACGGGAAATACCGTAGAGGTCATCGCGGCAAGCGACCTCAATCAGCAGCTCGGTCAAGGCTTCTCTGGTAACAACCCGCCCGACTTGTTCTACATGGGCTGGGATCAGTTCCAGACGTACGCGCAGAACGGATATTTGGAGCCATACGCAGAGAACCTGAGTAATGCCGATCAGTTCTACCCGGCGCTGAAGGACGCATTCACGTATGACGACACGTTCTACTGCGCACCGAAAGACTTCTCTACCCTTGGCCTAATCATTAACACTGACCTCTGGGCCGCCGCCGGACTTACGGATGCAGATATTCCCACCGATTGGAATGGGTTGACAGCAGCAGCCACGAAACTGACAACCGCAGATATCGTCGGTCTCTCGTTCGGCCAAGAATATGCGCGACTTGGCGTGTTTATGGAGCAAGCCGGAGGTAGCCTCGTCAGCAACTCTGAAGTCACCGCCGACAGCCCCGAGAACGCTGCCGGTATTGATTACGCAAAGTCACTACTCGACGCCGGTGTGCTCAAGTTCCCAGCCCAACTCGAAGCTGGCTGGGGTGGCGAAGCGTTCGGACTTCAGAAGGCCGCAATGGTCATTGAGGGGCCGTGGATCAACGGTGCGTTGAAGAACGACTTCCCTGATGTGAACTACATCGCGGCAGAGCTCCCCGCCGGTCCTGGTGGCCCGTCGACCTTCACGTTTAGCAACTGCTGGGGCATCCCGGTCGACTCACCTACCCTTGAGGCGACACAGTCACTCGTGGAGTACCTCACCGCCGATGAGCAGCAGCTCACCTTTGCTGATGCATTCGGCGTAATTCCCTCCACCGAATCTGGTGCTGCGGCATACGCCGAGAAGTTTCCCAACAATGCGTCATTCGTTGCGGGTAATGACTACGCCGTCAGCCCGGTCGCTTTTGCCGGTGCATCTGCGGTACTGGGAGACTTCAATTCCAGCCTCGAGGGCCTCGACGCGGCGAACTCTGCAGCGCTGCTGAAGATGCTTCAGACCAACCTTGAAGAGGCCTACGCGAAAGCTAACGGCTAAGCGATGGCTGCCATAGTAGGGTCTCGCCGCGGCTCACTGCGCCGCGGCGAGACCCGCTATGGATGGCTCTTCACCGCCCCATCCATAGTGATCACCGGCGTTTTTCTTCTCCTGCCTATCGCGCTCGCCGCTTGGGTGAGCGTTAGCGACTGGAACGGTTTAGGCTCGCCTTTGAGCGGCCGCGCAGAATTCGTAGGTGCGGAGAACTACGCTGCGGTTCTTACGGATCCCGGCTTAGCGCAGAAAGACTTCGGGACCTCAATACGAAACAACCTCTATTACGTTCTGCTCGTTGTTCCCCTGCAAACTGGGCTCGCCCTGTTTCTCGCCGTTCAAATGAATCGAGCGATCTTGCGTGGCCGGGGATTCTTTCGTACAGCCTTCTACTTCCCCTCCGTAACAAGTTCGATCGCGATCACGACGGTCTTCATCTTCCTGTTCACCGCCTCAGGCACCGTGAACAGCATTCTGGCTTGGCTGGGGATCAAAGGGCCCAACTGGTTCGCTGACCCTAGTGGCGTCATTCACAATCTGCTCGCAGGAATAGGGATCACGTCGCCCCCACCGTTACTCGATGTCGGCGGCCCACTTGGCATCACCTGGTGGCAATGGCTTTCCGGCCCTTCAGTGGCGATGTGCGCACTCATCGTGCTCGCTGTTTTCACTACCTCCGGCACCTTTATGCTCCTCTTTCTCGCTGCGCTTCAAAGCATTGGTGGGGAGATCGACGAAGCAGCTCTGATGGATGGAGCGGGCCCGTTCCGAAAGTTCTTCTCAGTGACGTTGCCCATGCTCAGGCCAACACTGTTCACTGTCCTCACCCTCGGCCTCATTGGCACTTGGCAAGTTTTCGACCAGATCTATCTCACCGGCGGCGGCGCTCCAGGTAAGACGCTGCTCACCCCTGCGTTTCTCGCCTACCAAACATCCTTCAAGGATCTGCAGTGGGGTCAGGGTGCAGCGATTGCGTTTATTCTCTTCGCAATCATCGTGCTGCTCACCCTGCTTCAACGATGGATCCTTCGTGAGCGCACCCCCACGATGAAAGCTCCGAGGGCAACCCGAGTTAGAGCAACCCTCAACGAAGGAGATGTGCAATGACCGTCACCTCACCCGCCGCTGTCGAGCCCCCGGCACCACGACCTCGGCGCCGTCGACGGCTGAGTCGGCGACTCCGCACTGTGGCGATCCTCAGCTACATCATGCTCATCGCGCTCGCGATGATCTACATCTATCCGTTTCTCATCGCCGTGTCATCCAGCTTCAAGAATGATGCTGACGCCACCGCCAACCCGCTCCAACTGATTCCCGAAGTTTGGAGCTTTGCGGCATACGAGCGCTTGTTTACGGATGTGCCCTTGCCTCTGTGGACTTTCAACACGGCATTCATCAGCGTGATCGTTACGTGTGGCCGGGTGTTCTTGGATTCGCTGGCGGGGTATGCACTCTCCAGGCTCCAGTTCAAGGGCCGCACAATCGTTTTCGCCGTATTTATTGGAATCATGTCAGTGCCCGGTGTTGTTCTACTGATCCCGCGCTTCCTGATTCTTCAACAACTAGGGCTTTACGATACCTATGGCGGCATGATTATTCCGTTGCTCACCAGCGCCGCAGGAATCTTCATCATGAAGCAATTCTTCGACTCCATCCCCATCAGCGTTGAAGAGGCAGCACGAATCGATGGTGCGAGCGTTTTCCGCACCTATTGGACGATCGTGCTTCCCATGGCGCGCCCCGCACTCGTCACCCTGTTCATCCTGAGCTTTCAAGGCTCGTGGAATGAGTTCGGACACTTCGTGGTCTCACGGCAAAGCGCCGACCTCAACACCCTTACGACTGGCGTGGCGTCACTTGTGTCAGGTCAACTCGGTTCAGGCAACCAGTATCCGCTTCAACTCGCGGCGGCGACCCTCATGACAATTCCCGTCGCGGTCATCTTCTTCATCTTCCAAAAGCGGATCATGAATAACACGTCAGGCGCCGAAAAGGGCTAACGATTGTGGGGCATTCCGTACTAGCTTTCGACGAGTGCGGTGTGCCCCACAATGAGTTAGTTAAGCAGACCCTTCTCGGTGAGCCAGTCCTTGGCCGCCACGGCAGCCTGGGCCTTTTCGGAGCCCTCGACGCGATCCCGCAGTGCGATCAGATCATCGGTGGTGAGAGCGGCCGAGATCTCGTCTAATACCTGAGCGAGGTCATCGCTGTAGATACTCGAGTTGAGCAACGGCACTACGTTCTGCGCGGCAATCAGGTTCTCGGGATCTTCGAGCACCAAGAGCTTCTTCGCGACGAGATCAGGAGACGTCGTGTAGATATCGGCCACCTGCACTGCGTCGTCGACGAGAGCCTTCACCGTGTCTGGCCCGCCGAAGTCTTCGATGGGAACGAAAGTCACGTCGCTGACGCCGTAGGCCGCTTCTAGGCCCGGGATTCCATAGGGAAGCTCCGCAAACTGCGGGCTCGCCCCCAGGCTGAATGGTTCGATCTTCTTCAGATCCGCGATCGAAACGAGCCCCTCTTGATCTGCAAGCTCTTGAGTGACGACGTAGGCGTCCTTGTCTTGAGCGGGAGACGAGCTGAGCACTTGGAATCCGTCGGGCACGATGGTTTCGAGCGCGGCGTCTACGTCCTCTGTGCTTCGGGCGGTGTTCTCCGTGTCATAGAAGAACAGGAGGTTTCCGTTGTACTCGGGCATGAGGCTGATCGAGCCATCTTCCAGAGCAGGAATCGTGGTCTGTCGCGGTCCGAGGTTGAACTTGGTCTCTACCTCGTAGCCAGCGTTCTCGAGGGCGAGCGCATAAATGTTTCCGAGGATCTCGCTTTCGGGGAAAGCAAATGAGCCGACGATGATCTTGGTGTCTGTCGTTGTCTCATCCGATGAGGCGCCCGTCGGGTCAGAAGTGGCGCATCCGGCCAGTGCCACCAGCGCCCCTGCGGCGATGACCGCGGTGGTGAGCCGGGCCGCTTTGTGTGCTGCGAACATTAGTTTTTCCCTTCGTTGGCGGATGTTGCCGCCACCGCGACCGGTCCGTTTGACCGCCCGCGGACGTGTTTTTTGTTTCGGCGCGTATCGGAAGACCCGCGCCGTCTCGTGAGTTGCTGAATCAGCGCGAAGACCCCATCAACGACGAGCGCCAGTACCGTGACGAGAATGGCACCGCCGAGAATCCGCTCGTTGTCGTTGAGTCCAATTCCGCTCGAAATGATCGTGCCGAGTCCACCGAGTGAGATGTAAGAGGCAATCACCGCCGTCGCAATAACCTGCAATGTGGATGCGCGGATCCCACCAATAATGAGCGGAAGCGAGAGCGGTATTTCGATCTGCGTGAGCACTTGCAACTCGGTCATGCCGCTCGCTCGGCCTGCATCAACCGTCTGGCTGTCGACCGATTCGATTCCCGCGTACGCTCCCGCGAGTATCGAGGGAATAGCCAAGATGACTAACGCGATGATGGAGGCGACAAAGGCAGCCCGAGTGAATGGCACCGTCGCACCTACAATGACGAACAGCGCCATCAGTAAGCCCAACGTCGGCAGCGCCCGCATGCCGCCCGTAAAGGCGATGACGAACTGGCGCCCGCGCCCCGTGTGCCCAATATAGAAACCGAGGGGAAGCGCAATAACCGCTGCGATCGCGACCGCTACAACGGTGTACAACAAGTGCTCGGCTAGTCGATCCTGAATCGGCAGTGGGCTCTGTGCCCCCGCAGCGTAGTTAGCGGGGTCTAACAACCAGCGAATAGCGTCAATGAAGAATTGCATGGGTCAGACCACCCGCTCGACTGGAACGCGATTCTGGGGCTGACTTCCGCCACGTCGCCGCTTCCACGGCATCAAGAGGCGACCCAGCTGAACAAGCACGACGTCGAAAACGAGAGCGATGACGAGGCTCGCCACGATGCCAATGATGATCTCCTCAAGGAAGTCACGTTGCTTTCCGTTCGTGAATAAATAGCCGAGGTTCGCTGAGCCGATGATTGCCCCCACAGAAACAAGCGCGATCGTGCTGGCGGAAACTACCCGAAGGCCCGCGAGAAGAACAGGGCCAGCGAGAGGTAACTCAACAAGCCAGAAGCGGTTCCAGGTGGAGTAGCCCATAGCGGTGGCCGCCTGGATCGTCTCGGCGGGCACCGCTGCTAGCGCATCCGCCGCTGTGCGAACCATCATGGCAACCGCGTAGATCGTCAGTGCGACAACGATGTTTCGGTCATCCGTAATGCGTGTTCCGAGGACGTAAGGCAACATCACGAAGAGGGGAAGGGACGGGATTGTGTAGAGCAAACTTCCCCCGGCGATCACAATCGACCGCAACGCCGCCCAGCGATTGGCAACCCAACCGAGCGGCACCGCAATCGCGAATCCGAGAATGATTGGCACGATGCTGAGAGCAACATGGTTGCCCGTGAGTCTCGCGATGAGACCGAAGTTGTCGATGAACCAACTCATCGTTCAGCCCTCAAAGCTCGTCCGCGAGAATTCCCGCGGGACGCCCATCGCCGTCGACGATGAGTGTCGCGTTGTCTCCTTCGCGACGCTGCAAATGAAGGGTGCGCTTTCCTTTATCGGCACCAATGAATGTCGCGACGAAATCATCTGCAGGCTGCGACAGGATTTCGGCGGGGGTTCCCACCTGCGCAATCACCCCTCCACTGCGCAAGATCACGACCTGATCGGCGATCGCGAAAGCTTCATCAATGTCGTGGGTGACGAACACGGTTGTCTTGCCGAGCTCACGCTGCAGCCGGTTGAGTTCGACCTGAAGTTCAGCTCGCACGATCGGGTCAACCGCGCCGAACGGCTCATCCATGAGAAGGATGTCGGGGTCGCTCGCCAAAGCGCGCGCAACTCCCACTCGCTGCTGTTGACCGCCCGAAAGTTGGTCTGGATATCGCTCGGCCAAGGATCGGTCGAGTCCAACCGCATCGAGCAAGGTAAGCGCATTCGCCCGAGCCACTCGCTTCGGCACCCCGTTCAGGCGCGGCACGGAAGCGATGTTGTCGACTACTCGGCGGTGCGGGAGGAGGCCGATAGCTTGGAGCACGTAACCGATCCGCCGGCGAAGCTCAACCGGGTTCAGCCCCGAAATGTCTTCACCATCGATCAGGACTGTGCCGGATGTCGGGTCGACCATCCGGTTGATCATGCGAAGGAGAGTTGTCTTTCCCGAGCCCGAAGAACCGACGAACACCGTTGCCTTGTTCGAGGGAAGCACGAGAGAGAAGTCTTCGACAGCGAGAGTGCCATCGGGAAACCTTTTGGTGACGTTCTGGAACTCGATCATGACGGTCGACTCATTCCCCCTGCGTCTGGCGAATCGACGCGTGCCGATTCCCTCGAAGTGCAAGTATATTCGCTGCGCTTCAGAGGCCAGAGTGGGGCAACACCGCTAGACAGCCGAGTGCGGTGTTCCACACCTCGGCGATGACAGTTGGCCTAGAGGATCTACGTGATCCCCTGATCCTGAATCGCCGACGATAATGTCATGCCGTTGAGTTCTAAGTAGAGCTGGCCCTCGGTGACCGACAGTGTGACCGAATTGCGTCGCTCGAGGCCAGCGACGGCCCCCTCAATGAAGCCAGGCTCGAAACTGCGCAAGGTAATGGCATCGGCCTGGTGGATTTTCTTGCCGGCCCACGCCGCAGACACCTTCACCGGATCGCGGTGCGTATAGACGGCGACCCGATCGGCGAGTTTGCTTCCGTAGTGCAGCCGGGCAGCATCGGGGGCACCCACTTCGATCCACGCGGTGATGGTTCCGGTGAGATCCCGGACAAGCACGGCGGGCTCGTCGGTCGACGAGACTCCCTCGCTGAAGGCGATTCCTTCCTCGTATTCGAGGCAGTACGCCATCAACCGCGTCACCATATAGAGGTCAGTTTCTGACGGATGACGCGCGACTCGAAGCGTGAAGTCGCCGTAGACCCCGCGATCCACATCCGCCAGTTGAACCGTGAAGGTGTGAATAGTTGAGCCAGCTGCCATAGTGCCCGAGCCTAGTCTCTGGATGCGGTGCCGAATTGCGGCCGCGACAACGGGAGAGCTAGTGCGCGACAGTTCCGCGCGCCGGGTATCCGTTTTCGGTGACGTACTCGAGGCCATGAATGATCGCCTTCACGGGCATGCGACCAAACGGCATGCTCGAAATGTTGCTCCAGAACATCGTGTTATCGGAGTCGAGAACGAAGATTCCCGATTCACTAAAGCGTTCCGGTTCGCCCTTCTTGAAGCCACTAGAGATGAAGAGCCCCCACTGGCGCGCTTGCTCTTCTGTGAGTCCGTGGGCGATGGGTAGCTGCGTGAGTTCCCAGTCATCAACGGATATCGTTGCGCGCTTGAGAGTGTCCATGCTGATCGCAACAACGCGTCCGACACCGGCCTCACGCAGCTCATCCATGCTGTCGTCAATTTCGCGGAGCTGCTTTCGGCACAGCGGGCAGTGCAGCCCACGGTAAAAAACGATGAGCGTAAAGCGGCCATCAACGCCGGAACCGAGAGCGAGATCGTCGGTGGTGCCACCCTGAACAACGGGCAGTGAAAGGGCAGGAACCAGGGTGCGCGGCAGAATAGTCATCCTCAAAGCCAACACACTGGTGGCCAAGAATCATTCCGCGAAAAGAACAAATGGCGGAGACGGAGAGATTTGAACTCTCGGTACCCTTACGGGTACTCCACCTTAGCAGGGTGGTGCACTAGGCCGGACTATGCGACGTCTCCAGACGTACTCAGCAATCATAACTTGTCATAGGCCATACGACGAACCGAGATTGCCATCCGATTAACCGTCGGCGACGGCGCCGGCTTTGCCACGTCGTTCCCGCCCCTCACAGACGCTCTCGCAAGTGGGACGCATAGCCACCCGGGGTGCGACCATACTCTCGCCCCGAAGTGAGAACGCAACACTCATCTGTTGTCACTGAACGCGCCCCTATTGCGTTCAGTGCCTCCACGAGGCGCACATCTTCGTGTTCAGTAACCGGGGTAAAGCCACCAGCTTCTCGATAGCAATCGGCTCGAAAGCCAAGATTCGCGCCGTGCACGTGACCATTCGCTTCACCGGGCACATGCGTAGCCAGCCAGCGACTCCGCTTCTCGTCACTGAGGTCGTTGAAATCTGGCCGCACGGTTCCGATCATGACCTCGGCACCGCTCTGGGCGATCTTCCACTGTTCGCTCAGCCAGTTAGCTGGCACTTGCGAGTCCGCGTCGGTGTTGGCGATCCATACCTCAGAGTCCGGAGTGCGCGTGGTGCTGAGCAAGTGATGGATGCCGTGTCGGCGAGCTGCGCCCACGGCGCCATAATTCACCGCAAGAACTTCGACGTCATTCCACTGCGAGGCTATTGCAGCGGACTCATCGGCGCAGTCATCCAAGACGAGGATCACGCGGACCCACGGCCGCTCGCGAGCGTCGATGGCCCTCATGCTGGCACGTGCCGCAGCAAGAGCTGCCAGCGCAGCGCCCAAGAGCTCGTCCTCATCTTTGGCCGGAACGACAACGCCAATCCCGGAGATCCGCGCGCTCACAGGAGGCCTGTTTCGCGAGCGACCGAGCGCGCGGGGCGCAGGCTGAAAACGTCAAGCAGAAAGTCCTCTTCGACGTGACTGACAAATCGCTCCAGCGACTTGAGGGCGCCGAGCCTGGCGTGCACCTCGTCTCCGCCGAGCGGGTAGTCCGCGACTTCATGCCTCCAGTGGCAGACGACCAATACTCCAGCGGGCGCGAGACTCTTGGTGACCCGCGAGAGAACTCGATCGAGAGCATCCGAATCGAAATAGTATCCAACCTCAGACATCACGATCAGATCGTACGTTCCGTCCGGCCACTCTTCAGCGCTCTCAACGTGCCGAAACGTGACGTGCGGATGCTCCGCTAATCGTTGACGCGCAATCTCTAATGGCGCGAGTGCAATCTCAGTTGCCAAGAGGGCGTCGCATCTCTGTGCGAGGTGCGCGCTCAATACCCCTATGGAGCATCCCAACTCCAGCGCATTCGCGAAGCGCTCTCTCGGCAAGCTCGCCAGCGTTAGATCACGCTTCCGTTGCTCGTACCACCGAGATTCAAATCCCCACGGATCGGTTTTGCCGGCGTAGAACTCGTCAAAAAATTCTCGCGTGAGCGTTCCGTCATTACTCGGCTCGCGCTCAGTGATCACATATGCCTCCATTGGCCGTTCGAAATGTTCTACAAATTCAGGACGAAGAATCGCCTCGTCACCTTCACGTTCTGAGAGCGGAGAGATCTGGCTCTCGTGGGCCGCTATCGCGCGGCGCTTAGCGTCTCGCTCATCAGCAGTAAGGGTCATCGTGCGCAAGTCAGACCACGGTGTACGAGGGTCCTCTGGCGATGACCAGTGCCACAGCCAGATTGGGTATTCGACAAGGGACACACCATGCGCGCGGGCGACATCGGCGCAGATCTCGCCGACCACCCTGTGGTCGCCGTGCCCATCTCCGCGCCACGTTGCCGCGATGAGGGTTCTCCCCTGACCTGAGGCGAGCGCGCCCACGATGCCGTCGCGGAGCGCGCCAGTCTCATCTCTGAGTGCGCCATCCCGAAGCCCCAGGCGCACGATCGAGGTTTCTGGGGCAACCAGCTCAATCGCCCGCTCAATTTCCGCGGCTCTCCACGAACGCAGTTCGGCATCGCTCCGAGTCGGCGATGCCGGATGCGAGCCTTCGCCGTCCGTCGCGAGAATGAGCTGAACCCGTCCGCCCGCGGTGGCAACTCGCCGCATGAGTCCGGCGACCCCCAACGTTTCGTCATCCGGGTGAGCGGAGACGACGATTAGCCGGTCGATCCCCTCCACGTGGAATTCACCGACGTCGCTCCAGAGGGAGCTCGAGATCCACTGCACTTCGGGCGTACCCGGATCACGGTGGTCAAACGTCACCACTCGAAGGACCGATCAGCGAGCACCTTGCTACCGAGTCGCGCATAATCCCGCTCGGCATGATGTTGGCGCACATACAACTGGAGGTCCGCTACTCGACGGGCGTGTTCCTCGTCGAGCGCGAGCGGCGCCGGCCCCAAGGCGTGCCCGACGCGTTCCATCACCTCATCAACATCCCGAGCGACACGCGCACGGACGCGAGTGCTCATGATGGTTGCGGCGCTGCGGCTGAGCTCTACGTTATCGACAGCGTTAGCAGACTCTGCCAGTGCGATCCGCGACGAATAGAGCGCCAGATCCAGAGCGCCGAGGTGCATCTGAGCAATTTGGTCAGGCTCACGAACGCCACTCAACGCAAAAGCGTGCCGAGCGACTCCGACAGCTCCGCCCCACCAACAGGCGGCGACACCCATTGCTCCCCACGCGAATCCCGGGCGCTCCAAGTACCACGCGTCTTCCCCAACGGGGACGGCGGAGGCGGCAGAAAAGGCGACGTTGCCGCTCTGGATGGCCACGAGGCCGCGAGCATGCCAAGCGCCTTCCTCGACAACAACCCCTGTTTGTCGCAAGGAAACAGCAAAAAGTCGCCGAGTGGAGGGTCCGGTGAATGCCGTCACGAGCGCATGACTAACGGAGCCCGCCAAAGAGCACCACGCTTTGGTGCCAGACAGCATCCAACTGCCGTCGACACATTCAGCCCTGAGGCTAAAGTCGGGTGATTCAGCGGCGAACACACCCCACGTGCTGCCCTCATCCACGCCGATGCTGCCCGTGTCACCGATAACCGCCTGATCAAGGATGGCAAGCGCATCAAGATGGGGCTCCACAGCTCGCGCCACCGTGAGATCCACCGCCCCGATCGTAGCGAGCGCGCTCCACAGCACGCTTGTAGAACCTTCGCCAGGAAACGGCAGTCGACGTCCTAAGGATCGCGCAAAGTTGAGAGCGGCATCGACTCTGCTCTCACAGTTCTCAGCCTCTTCGCCCACCCAATTCAATAATTCCCGGTGGGATTCATCGGCCGTCGGCGAAATAGATAGCGTTTTCTTCACCCGCAGGTCTCATCCTCGTGATCGGTGCCGCAACGGCAGCGCTATAGCGAACTCCTAGCGAGATTCGCTCATCACTGAAGTTGTATCAAATTGATCTGAGAACTGCGAAGGAACTGCTTTTAGTAGTAGTTGGTGACCGAGCAGCTGTACGTTGCGGCACTCTGTCCACGAACGTCGATAACTTCAGGATCCACTGTGGGAGCCGCAGTCGAATCGCCGGTTGCTTCAGGTGCAGGCTCGGCGACGGGGGCGTTCGGGTCGAGAACCGCACCCTGACCGTCAGTTGAGTCTGCGAGCGTGAATGGGCTATCTGATGAGATCAGCGCCATCATCTTGTCGCCGACGTACTGATTGGGCTGAACTTTGCCGTCGTACACCCCGGTGCCACCGGTTGTGCCTGGGTACTGCACAAACTGAATGGATTCCAGCGGGATGTCTTTGAGCGCCAAAGCGATCGAGACCATCGTTGGTACGTCGGCTAGTCCCTTGGACAACTGCATGTTGGTGATTGCGGCATCCGCAAGGTTGTAAACCTTTTTGTAGTCGCCGAGGGTCTCAGCGCTCTTGAGTGTGCGCACCATTGACGAAAGGTAGACCTGCTGCGAGCTGATGCGTGTCAGGTCGCTGCCATCACCAACACCGTGACGTGAGCGAAGGAACGCGAGAGCCTTCCAGCCCTTCAAGTTGTAGGTGCCAGCTTCGGGAAGGTCGATTCCCGTGTACGGGTCAACGAGCGGGCCATCAATACACACATCGACACCGCCGATTGCGTTGGTCATCTCGATAACGCCGTTGAAGGTGATGATTCCGGCGAACTGAATATCGAGGCCGGTGAATTCTGAGAGCGTGAGAGCAACACAGGGAAGACCACCATACGAAAGCGCAGTGTTGAGAGGCTCCGTTGAGTAGTACTTGTTGTAGTCGCCATCAAGGCTGGGGCATTCGGGGATGCCCATCACCATGTCGCGCGGGAAGCTGATTGCCACCGCAGACTGGCGGTCTGCCGCAACATGCAAAATCATGTTGACGTCGTTGAGTTCACCCGACGCGTCTCGCGTTGAGCCGCCGATGCCGCCCTGACCTTCACGCGTATCGCTACCGGCGATAAGAATATTGAATCCACCCTCATAGCTGCCGATCTGCGGCGGAGGACCCTCAGTTTCACCGACGAGAGTAATGGTGTCGCGCTGACCGTAAATGCTGTCAAAAGCGACAGCACCAACCGCCGCACCACTCACCAGTAATACGGCGAGTGAAGCGGAGACAATCTTGGCGATTGTTCCCCACGGGCCCGGCTTCTTCAACCGACCGTGTCGTGCCAAACCCTGCACCGTGGGCGCTTCTTTTGAGCCAGTGCGAGCAACAGAGCGCGAACGCAACTCTGAGCGTGGACGAAGTTCACTCATCGCACTCCCCTTTCAACCACCGGATACACAACATGACACGCAGTGCGGAGGGCGTGGGATTCGAACCCACGAGACATCTCTGCCCACCAGTTTTCAAGACTGGCTCCATCGGCCGCTCGGACAGCCCTCCCTGCATAGCGCAAGATCAGAGTGTATCTGATGCCCGCACGGTCTACCTGAACGGCAGGCTAGAAGGCTCGAAATGGGGGTTAATCGGCGTTAGGCCCGCAACCTCAACGCTGCCCACACTTCAAGGCGACCCTCAAACGATTCAAGGTCGAGGTTCAGGATGCCCGCCGCCTGGTCGATGCGCGCCCGAACCGTGTGGCGGTGAACACCCAGTTTCGCGGCGGTGGCACCCCACGAACAATCATTCGCGAGCCACGAGCCCAACGTATCCACGAGAGCCGTCGAATGTTCGGCATCGAAAGTGATGAGTTTCGTGAGCACTCGCTGCGCCACATGCTCAGCACCTGCCGCCTGCAGCACCCCGAGCATCCCCGTTTCAGCAATGTTCGCGAAATCGGTGAGGCCAGCGCGCCCACCTCCGGCGGCGAGCGCATCGGATGCTTGCCTGAGGCCAGTCGCAAGCTCGGCGTAGTCAGCG
The DNA here is from genome assembly GCF_056675935.1 of Rhodoglobus sp. G.S.23. Lineage (NCBI taxonomy): Bacteria > Bacillati > Actinomycetota > Actinomycetes > Micrococcales > Microbacteriaceae > Rhodoglobus > Rhodoglobus sp. G.S.23. The sequence continues at coordinate 172,303 of NZ_CM155237.1, read as the reverse complement.
GCGACGCTCCCGGCAGCGAGCGCATGGTCGTCGATGAGTTGCGTGACCTGCTGGTGCTCGCTGCCGTCTCCGACGATGACGACGATGGTGTCATCACGCTCTGCAAAGAACACGTGTCCGTCGCTGTCGAGCGCCAATGACTCGAGCGCATCGAGAACATAATGGCTGCGCACCTGCCGCGCGATCACGATTACGGAGAGAGGTTCCGCTGGCACAGAGCCCCAGACATCCTGCGCTGTGGAGTGGGCGACCGTGACGTTGCCGGCGAGCATCAACTCGAGCAGCGCCGAACGCAGTTGGCCGCGCGTAGTGTCGAGCTCGCGGTTTTGTTCCAGCGCCAAAGTCGCCAACGCGATCACACTGGTCACGAGCTCATTCTCCGCACGGTCAAGCGGAACCCCCCGACCCAAAGCCAATGCGCCACGCAACTGCCCGCTCTGGCCGAACGTCTGAATAGTCACCTGCCCAGCATCGAGCGTGAGACTTGTGGATGACCGGCGCCCCTTTCGCAGAGCCCGAGCCACCTCATCCCGCACCGGTGCCGCAAAACGATCAGCGGATGGTTGCTGCGAGGGCACAAGAAGAGGAGCGCCGGCCGCATCGAATAACCCGACCCAACACGAGAGTTGACGTTCCAGTTCGACGAGCGTCGAACGCAACCCAGTGGGCTTGAGAGCCGCCCGAGAGATCGCCTTATGCGCAGAGATCGACCACTCCATGCGCACGCTGCGTTCGGCAGCGATCTGGTCGGCAACCTCACGGATGACCGCAATGAAAGGAACGCGGTCGGGAACAGCAATAAGAGGAAGCCCGGCACGCTCGCAGGCCACGGCAAGGCCTGACGGCATTCCCTGATGCAGAAAGTGGGTCGCGAAGCCCAAACCAACAATCTCTGCAGCGACGAGGCGCTCGACATACGCGTCGTAGTTGTAGCGCTCGGCATCAGCGCCGAAACCGAATTGGGCGCCGTCGGTGAGCAGAACGTTACCGCTGCTAAGAAATGGGGTCGGGTCATCAAGGTCTGAACTGTGCACCCAAGTGACGGGGGCCGTCAACAGATCCGGACGAGCGCTCACGACGCTGAGCCGCAGTTGTTCTCTGCCCAATAGCCACGCAATTGTTGGAAGCACTAGCAATTGCCCTGTTCCGCTCGACGTCTCACCATATGTCGAGTATGCAGCATGTTGCTATACAAAATGTCACGATGTTGTGCGCGATGGAACGCGATAGTTGAGTACTAGCCTCAGCCACGAAAGGTGCCCCATGAACTCTGCGCCCGCATCTAGCCATCCCAGCAACGAAGAGACAGTCGCGCTCGACCGCGCTCACGTGTTTCATTCCTGGTCGGCGCAAGGCGCACTCAAGCCCATGGTGATCGAGGGAGGCCTCGGCAGCACCGTATGGGACAACGAAGGAAACGAATACCTCGACTTCTCGAGCCAACTCGTCAACGTCAACATCGGTCACCAACACCCAGCCGTCATCGCGGGCATCAAAGCACAAGCCGACATCATGGCGACCATCGCCCCCGCCCACGCCACCAACATTCGCGCTGAAGCAGCCCACAAGATCACCAACCATGCACCAGAGGGCATGAACAAGGTGTTCTTCACCAACGGCGGAGCGGATGCCAACGAAAACGCAATCCGGATGGCTCGCCTTCACACTGGGCGAGACAAGATCATCTCGCGCTACCGCTCGTACCACGGCAACACCGGATCGGCCATTGTGGCCACCGGAGACTGGCGCCGCATCCCCAACGAATATGCTCGCGCCCACGTGCACGTCTTCGGCCCCTACGAATACCGGTCCGAATTCTGGGCCGACTCCCCCGAACAAGAATCCGAGCGCGCCCTGCACCACCTTGAGCGCACCATCCAAGCAGAAGGTGCAGAGTCAATCGCCGCAATCCTGCTCGAAACAATCCCCGGCACCGCGGGCGTACTGATGCCCCCACCCGGCTACCTAGCTGGAGTGCGCGCCCTCGCCGACAAGTACGGCATCCTCATCATCCTCGACGAAGTCATGTGCGGTTTCGGTCGCACCGGCAACTGGTTCGCATTCGATGCCTTCGACATCAAGCCCGACCTCATCAGCTTCGCCAAAGGCGTGAACTCAGGCTACGTACCCGTCGGCGGCGTCATCATCTCCGACGAGATCGCCACAACCTTCGACGAACGCGTCTTCCCCGGCGGGCTCACCTACTCCGGCCACCCCCTCGCCGCAGCATCCATCGTCGCCTCCATCACCGCCATGGAAGACGAAGGCATCATCGAAAACGCCGCCATGATCGGCCGCGACCACATCGCCCCCGGGCTCGCCGCCCTCGCCGCCAAACATGACTCCATCGGCGAAGTACGCGGCAGCGGCGTCTTCTGGGCAATGGAACTCGTCGCCGACCGCGACACCCGCGAACCCCTCAGCGCCGCAAACATGGGAAAAATCAAAGGCGCCCTCGTCAAGCGCGGACTACTGCCATTCATCGCCGACAACCGCATCCACGTCGTACCGCCAGCCGTCGTCACCCCAGAAGAAGTCGCACGCGCCATGGAAATCTACGACGAAGCGCTCAGCGAACTCTAAAAAGCGTCGAGAGGTACCCAAATCGTGCGCGACTAAAAAGCGTCGAGAGGTACCCAAATCGTGCGCGACTAAAAAGCGTCGAGAGGTACCCAAATCGTGCGCGACTAAAAAGCGTCGAGCACCAACGCTGCACCATCGTTGAGGTCACTCTCGGTGACCTCATTGGCGGCGGCAAGTACGTCTTCCGGTGCCTGTCCCATAGCAACGCCGCGACCGTGAAGGGCTGCCCATTCGAGCATGTCGATGTCGTTGCGACCGTCCCCCATGGCGAGCACGCGGGTGCGGGGGATGCCGAGGCGCGAACGCACATTTTCGAGCGCCGTTGACTTGTTGACGCCATCGGGCGCGATGTCGAGCCACGCCGTCCAGCCGACGTTATAGCTGACCTTGTGAAGGCCCATACGTTCCACGACGGCGAGAAAATCGTCAACCTGGTGTTGCGGCGAGATGACAACTACACGGGTTGCTTGAACCTTGACGAGCTCCTCAAAAGCGACGTTCTCGCTGACCGCGCCGAGTGCTCCATCAGGAAACTCGCCGTAGACAAAGAACTTGCCTGTCGCATCTTCGACCGCATAGTTCGCAGAACCCAAGTGATCTTTGATGCTCTTCAAGACCTCGCTCGGGTTGAACATCTCGACAAACTCGCGAGCGTAACCGCCCTCACCCAGTGGATCCCGCTTGAGCGTAATCGCACCGTTAGAGCACACGACGTACTCGGGCTTGAGCCCCAGCTTGCGCAAGATCGGCAGAGTCATGGCAACCGAACGACCGGTGGCCAACATAACTTCGTGGCCGGCATCCCGAACCTTCGCGACCGCCGCAATGACGGCATCATTCATTTCGCCTGACTCGAGCAGCACAGTGCCATCGATGTCGAGGGCGATCATCCAGCGGTCATTCTGTGCTGCGTTGGTCACGCGATTGGCTCCAAAATTTCAAGGCCACCAAGGTAGGGACGCAGTGCTTGTGGCACCACTACCGACCCGTCGGGCTGTTGGTGGGTTTCGAGAATGGCAACCAACCAGCGGGTGGTTGCGAGAGTTCCGTTGAGGGTCGCGACCGGCGAAGTCTTGCCCGATTCAGTGCGGTAGCGGATGTCGAGCCTGCGCGCCTGATAAGTCGTGCAGTTCGACGTCGAGGTCAGTTCACGGTAGGCGCCCTGGGTCGGAACCCAAGCCTCAATGTCGAACTTGCGGGCCGCACTCGAACCAAGGTCACCACCGGCAACATCAATCACGCGGTAGCTGAGCTCACACGCCTGCAGCATCGACTCCTGGAAGGCAAGAAGTCGTTCGTGCTCCTCTTGCGCATTCTCGGGCAGCACGTAGCTGAACATTTCGAGCTTGTTGAACTGGTGAACGCGCAGGATGCCACGGTTGTCTTTGCCTGCAGATCCGGCTTCACGGCGGTAACAGGTTGACCAACCCGCGTAACGCAGTGGGCCATTCGAGAGGTCGAGGATCTCATCGGAGTGGTACCCGGCGAGCGCCACTTCACTCGTACCGGTCAGGTAGAGGTCGTCGGCGGGGAGGTAATAGATCTCGTCGGCGTGCTCACCGAGGAAACCTGTGCCGGCCATCATTTCTGGACGAACAAGGGTGGGGGTGATGAGCGGGATGAAGCCGCCAGCGATCGCACGGTCGAGGGCCATGTTCATGAGCCCAAGTTCGAGTCGTGCGCCGACCCCCTTGAGGAAGTAGAAACGGCTGCCCGATACCTTCACTCCGCGCGGGATGTCGATAGCACCGAGCATCTCGCCGAGGTCCGCGTGGTCACGGGGCTCAAAATCGAACGATGCGGGCGTGCCCACTTCGCGAACAAGCTCCCAGTCATCTTCGCCACCGACGGGAACGCCATCCACAGCAATATTGCCGAGGGCACCAACGATGCGCGCGAATTCTGCTTCGGCCTCTGTGGCGACCAGCTGGGCTGCCTTCACCCTGGCGGACAAGTGCTGCGCCTGAGCGACGAGTGCCTTCTTCTCTTCTGATGGCGCCTGAGCAACCTTCTTGCCGAAGCTGTTCTGCTCAGCCCGGAGTGACTCGAACTCGCCGATACTGGCGCGGCGCTTCTGGTCTGCTTCGATGGCGTCGTCAACCAACTGAACGGATGCGCCGCGGGCACGTTGCGATTGCCGCACAGCGTCGGGGTTATCTCGGAGAATTTGGGGGTCAATCACCCCTACAGCCTACCGATTCATGGCGTAGCGTTTATCTGTGCCCACGCCCCGAACTGCGAAGCCCAAAGTGGCGGTTGTTTACAACCCCATGAAAGTCGACTTCGCCAAGCTGAAGAAGACAATAAATGCTGCCGCAAAGGCTGCAGATTGGGCAACGCCGCTCTGGTTTTCCACCACGATAGATGATGCCGGACAGTCCGCAACGGGCAGCGGAATTCGTCGCGGCGCACGTGTAGTGATTGCGGCTGGTGGCGATGGCACAGTTCGGGCAGTGGCAGAAGCCCTGCGCGGCACTGGAGTTGCGTTGGCCGTCGTACCGGCAGGCACCGGCAACCTTCTCGCCCGCAACCTTGACCTGCCAACGAGCAACTACCGGGACAGCGTAGACATTGCGTTCAACGGCAAGGATCGCCAACTCGACCTGGGCATGGTCGAAATTGTTCGGGACAACGACGACCATGAAGAGCACGCCTTCTTGGTGATGGCGGGGCTCGGGCTCGATGCGAAGATGATCAAGAACACGAGTACGAAACTCAAAAAGGCTGTGGGCTGGTTGGCCTACGTTGACGGTATTGCGCGCTCCATCCCCGAGCTCAAACCGGTGCGGCTGCGGTACAGCGTCGACGGCGCCCCCAACCGTTCGCTCACCGCCCACACCGTGATTATCGGCAATTGCGGCACCCTGCCGGGTGGCCTGCTGCTGATGCCTGAAGCGCAACCTGATGACGGCATCCTCGATATGGCGGCGCTTGTTCCCCGTGGCCGATTCGGGTGGCTCAACATTTGGAACAAAATCGCGTGGGAGAACGGCGTGCTGCGCAAGAGCGTGATTGGCCGACGAATCATCGACCTGTCGAAAGATGTGCGTGATGTGCGCTACGTAAAAGGCAGCGACCTCAACATGATCGTCGATAACCCTGAAGAGTTTCAGCTCGATGGCGACGAATTCGGTCTCGCCAAATCAGTGCACGCGTGGGTCGACCCCGGGGCACTGATCGTGCGGGTGCCGAAGCCCTACTCGCGGGTGCCTAGGGCTCGATTGTCGTAGCTGACGGTTCGCCCGTGGTAATTGCTCGAAGCCAATCGCGTGCCTCAACAAAAACGTCATTGCCGTAGCGAGGCGTCACCGCTATTGCGAGTTTGTCGGCGCGCGGGTAGCTGCCCAAGAAGATCACGTTGGGGCTGAAACGCTTAAGGCCGAGCAGGGCATCCGCAACTCGTTCATCGAGGATGTGACCCTCAAGGTCAATGACGAAACGGTAGCGACCCAATTCGTCGCCAATGGGGCGCGACTCAATGAGACTCATGTTGACGCCGCGAGTGGCAAACTGTTCGAGCATTTCGAGCAGTCGGCCTGGTGCGTTGTCTGGCAGCTCCACAATCACGCTCGTCTTGTCTGCTCCGGTGGGCTCTGGCAGCGAAGTGTTCGCCGAGACGAGAACGAAGCGCGTCACCGAGTTCTGGTTGTTGGCCAGGTTCTCTGCCAAAACCTCAAGGGGGTAGTGCTCGGTGATGCCGGGGGGTGCGATTGCGGCATCCGCCAGTTCGTTATCAAGCAGCGTTGCGGCAGCCGCTACATTCGAACTCGCCGGAATGTAGCTGTGGGTTGGCACGTGAGTGTCAAGCCAACGCCGCGTCTGGCCATAGGCAACCGGGTGCGCGTTCACAACGCCAACGCTGGCCAAAGTTGTGCCGGGCCGAGCAACGAGCACGAAATTCACGGGCACCAAATACTCGCCAAGGATGCGCAGATTCGGGATGTTCGTCAGCGCGTCTTGAGTGGCGCTGACGCCCCCATCAATGGAGTTCTCGATCGCGATCATCGCGGCTATGCTGCGACCACTCGTCACATCGTCGAGGGCTTCGCCCACATTGTTGACACTTTTCCAGTGGGCCCCAACCGCCTCAGGAACCTGCTTGAGAGCCGCCTCGGTAAACGTTCCGGCAGGCCCCAAGTAGCTGTAGCTCGCTGTGTTGGGGCTGGGCGTCGAAGTCATGACACGAGTTTAGGGTGCCAGCGACTAACGCTCGCGCCTTGACGTCGCGAGTAGGCTTGAACTATGGCCAGCGAAGTAATCCACGACCCAGCAATGCACCGCTATGAGCTGCTCGTTGATGGCGTTCAGGCTGGCATCTCTGACTACCAGTTGCGCGATGACACGATCGTCTTTGTACACACCGAGATCGACCCCAAGTTCCGCGGTCAGGGTCTCGCAAATGAGCTCGGTCGCGGAGCCCTCAACCTCGTGCGCGCCGAAACCGAAGCGCGCGTCGTTGCCAAGTGCGAGTTCATCAGCCACTTCATCGCCGAACATCCCGAATATCGCGACCTGCTCAACCGCTAACTGAGCAGTGCTTTAACGCCGAGGGACGACGACCGGATGCCCGCCGACGTCGTGCAGGTCGACCGCGAGTCCGTAGACGCGTTCGACACGCTCGGCTGTCAGAACTTCGCTCGGGGTGCCGATCGCATCGAGCTTTCCGTGGGCAATGAGGGCAAGCCGGTCAGAGTATGCCCCGGCCAAACTGAGATCGTGCAGCACCACAACAACGGCGCGGTCCTCTGCGGCCATCGCTTTCACCGCCCGCATGACATCTTCTTGGTGACGCAGGTCAAGGGCCGCTGTCGGCTCATCGAGAAACACGACTGGGGTGTGCTGGGCCAGCACCCGCGCAAGGGAGACTCGCGCCTTTTCGCCACCAGACAGTGTTGTGTAGCGGCGCGCGCCCAGGTGGGAAACATCCGTCGCTTCGAGCGCTGCGTTCACGACGGCGACGTCGTCACGGCTTTCTAGCGAACGTGCCCACGGGCTGCGACCCATGGCCACAACTTCGGAAACTCTAAAGGGAAAGCTCACGCTGTTCTCTTGCGTGAGTACTGCCCGCAATTGGGCGAGCTCGGCGTGACGGATGCCGCCAACATCCCGACCATCAATGGTCACGGTTCCGCTGTCTGGCTTGCGCTCGCCGCTCAAGACTGAGAGCAGTGTCGACTTTCCGGCACCGTTTGGCCCGACGAGCGCGAGCACTTCGCCGCGCTGAACGTCGAGGCTCACTCCGTTGAGGATGTCGCGAGAGTCGAGGCGGACTCCGACGTTGCGTGCACTGATCATGCCCAACCTCCGCTGCGTTTGCGCTGACGGAACAGGAGGTAGAAGAAGAATGGGCCACCAACGAGTGAGGTCAGCAGCCCGATGGGCAGATCTCCGCCTGGCACTACCGAACGGGCGAGGAGGTCTGAGAGCACGAGCAGCACGCCGCCACCGACGGCACTCGCGACGATGAGTTGGCGGTGGGCTGGGCCGATTGCCATCCGCATGGCGTGGGGCACGACGAGCCCCACGAAGGCGATGATGCCGCAAAAGGCGACCGCGACTCCGGTGAGCAGCGCAACGATCACGATCGACACAATGCGCAGGCGCTCAACATTGACGCCGAGGTGGCGGGCATTACGCTCCCCCAGAGAGAGCAGGTCGAACGGCCTCGCAAGAACAACGGCAGCGGCAAGTCCGATCGCCGTGACGAGGGCGACGATGAGTACTTCACTCCAGCGCGAACCGTTGAGAGACCCCAGTTGCCAGAACACGATTTGTTCACGGCTGCCGGAGTCGGCGACGAACAGCAAGAAGGCGAGCCCCGCGCCGGCGAAGGCGTTGACTGCGATACCGGTCAGCAGCAGAGTGACCACTTCGGTGCGCCCGTTGGCTCGTGACACGAAATACACCAGCAAGGTAGCAAGCAGACCGCCGACAAATGCGAAGAGCGCGATTGCACTATCTCCGAGTGCTGCGACGCCAACCACGATGGCGATCGCTGCGCCGAGTGCTGCACCGGATGACACCCCAACCACCCCAGGTTCCGCCAGCGGGTTTCCAAAAATGGCTTGCATCACAGCTCCGGCGACCGCGAGTGCTGCGCCAACCACCATGGCCATTGCTATGCGGGGAAATCGCACTACCCAGAGCGTGGATTCCACGATTCCGTCGGTTGGTGCCCAGTCATTCTGAATACCCAGGGCCCGCAGGAGTGAGCCGCCGACTTCCGCCGGGCTGACGGGCAATTGCCCGAGCACCGCTGACGCCACGATGCCACCAAGGAGGAGTGCGGCGAGGGTGAGCGACAGGGTCAGGCCGCGAAGGGTGGGGTTCACGGAACGCGCTGCAACCACTCTTCGGTGCCGAACTTCTCGACGACGAGCTCTTCGGCACGGGCAAGCTCGTCACTCGTGATTTCGCTCTCGGTGAGTCCGTACAGCCCGCGGAAGGTGGCGACCATGCGGTCCAAAATTTCGGAGCGTTCCATTCCGGTCTGACTGCGCAGAGGATCAACGCGCTTTGCTGCCGATTTGGTGCCCTTGTCGCTCATCTTCTCGCGACCGATGCGCAGCACCTGAACCATTTTTTCGCCATCGATGTCGTAGCTCATGGTGACGTGGTGAAGCACTGCGCCGGCGCCGAGGCGTTTTTGGGCGGCCCCTCCGATCTTGCCTGTCGGGCTCGCGATGTCATTGAGCGGTTGATAGCTGGCGTCGATGCCCAGTGATTTGAGAGCAATAATGACCCACTCGTCGAGGAAGGCATACGAGTCGGCAAAGGTCATGCCGTGAACGAGTTCAACAGGCGCATAGATCGAATAGGTGATGACCGTGCCGGCTTCCATGAACATGGCACCGCCACCAGAAATACGTCGCACGACCTCGAAACCAAACTTCTTGGCATTGTCGAGGTCGACCTCATTGCGCACAGACTGAAAGCTGCCGATGACGACGGCGGGCTTGTCCCATTCCCAAATGCGCAAAGTGGGCTTGCGGCGACCGGACGCTACCTCGTCGGCGAGCACCTGATCCATTGCCATTTGCACGCGAGGTTCGAGCGGCGGGCCGGTCACAATTTGCCACTCGTAGTCTTTCCACGTTGTGGCACGTTGAAGAGCGCGACGGATGGCCGTGGCCACCGATTCGGCCGAGAAGCCGAGCATCACGGTGCCCTCAGGAAGGGACTGCTGAATCGCCGCCGTAATCGACTTCGCGTCGGAGTTGGCGGGGAGACCGTTGACAGCACTGTCGATCGCCGCGAGTGCTTCATCGGGTTCAAGAAAGAAGTCGCCAGCGAGCCGGAAGTCGGTGATGGTGTCGTCAACAACGTCGAGATCGACCACTACAAGTTTTCCGCCGGGTACCTTGAATTCGCCGTGCATCATTCACCCCTGTCTAGTTGTGCTGAATCCAGCCTAATGTGCGGCATCCGCCGATGGAGTCGACCAGTCGAGCGGAGGAACGAACTCTTCGTGACCGTGAGCGATCATTCGGCTTCGCAACCGCGCGAACGCATCGTCAAGAGCTGCGACACCGGGAAAACGTTCGATGCCCGTGTGACTGTATTCATACACATTCCACGACGGCCATATGTGCAAGTGCGCGTGCGGAACCCGATAGCCCTCGAACATGAGGCCAACGCGATCGGCATCCCACTCTTCACGCTGAGCAAGCCCAATCAGGCGCCCAACACGAAAAATGTGCATCGCCAACTCTTCATCGAGGTCGCTCCACCGATCGACCTCGAGACGCGGAATGACGAGCACATGACCTGGCCTGCGGGGCTCGATCGTGAGAATGGCAAAGACACGGTCATCCGCCCACACAAAGCGACCTGGCGAGCGACCGTTCAGAATCTCGGTGAAAATTGACGCCATTATTCGTGCGCAGCGGCCTTGGACGCAGCCTTGTGCGGTGCTGGCTTGAGCCGCACATCTAACCACGCGACCAGATCGGCGATTACTTCGTCTTTATTGGTCTCGTTGAAGATTTCGTGGCGGGCACCCGGATACACGATTGCTTCCATGTCAGTCAGTTTGGAGCGCGTGGCGTAGTCGGCCGCGAGCCACTCAATGCTCGTAACACCGCCAAGCGAATCCTCGTCGCCGATCATGATCAGCAGCGGAATATCGCGCTTGATGTGCTTAGTGGGGCGACCGAGCAGGCGCAGCCCATCGATGGGACCGAAGAGCTTGAGGGCATCCGCATAGAAGGTCAACGGATCGTTGATGAAATCTTCGGCGACCTGCGGGTCACGGCTCAACCATTCGTAGCCGGTGGTTCCGAGGTCTTTGTGCTGCGCGTTCAGGTTGCCACTGTTCATGTGGGCAAAGGTGCGATGCGCCGTGCCGGTGAGGATCGCGACCTCGTATTCGTCTGCATGGTTGTTGAGCACGTCTTGCACCATCAGCGAGCCCCACGAGTGGCCGAGAAGAGCAAGCGGCAGGTCAGGGTTTTCTGCGCGAATGATCGTCGTGAGCTCTCGGATGTTTTCGGTTGCTGCCCGCAGTCCGCCCTTGCCGAGCTTTCCCAGTTTGCTGCTGTCGCCGTCGTTTTGGTCGAGCCCGGTGGCACCGTGGCCGCGGTGATCGTCGGCATAGACGGTGTAGCCAGCGGTCGCGAGCGCTTGAGCCACGTATTCGTAGCGTCTCGCGTGGTCGCCGAGGCCGTGCGTGAGCTGGAGGACAGCGTGGGCATGGGGCGACTTCCACACGTAATAGTGGATTGTCACTCCCTGGGCGTCCGTGTAGGAGTGGTCAGTTCTTGGCACCGTGAACTTGGGCATTGGGCCTCCTTGCTTCTTCCATAGTACGGCGGGGGTGCATCGATGTGAGGAAACGCAGTCAACCGCCTTCGGCATTTAGTTAGCAAGACTAATTTGCTAGACTAACTAAAGTGCCAGACAAACTAGACGACGAACTCAGAATCGCTCTCATGCGCATCGCTCGCCGTATTCGGCAGCAACGCCACGACGACACCCTGAGCGACAGCCAACTCTCCGTGCTCTACGTACTGAGCCATCACGGAGGCAGCACCCTTGCCGCGCTCGCCGAGCACGAACGTGTGACCCCGCCGTCAATGAATCGCACCGTCAATTGCCTCAGTGACGAAGGCCTCATCACTCGCTCTAGCTCTCCAGACGACGGCCGAAAAGTTCTCATCGAAGCGACGGATGCCGGCAAGGAGCTCGTCGATAAGACTCGCCAGCGTCGCGCCGAGTGGTTCGCTGCCGAACTCTCGACCCTCACCGCCGAAGAGCACAACGCCCTCCATGCAGCGATCCCAGTGCTGCTGAAGCTGGCTAATTCGTGAGCGCAATGTTTCGCTCGCTCCGCTTCTTCAACTACCGACTCTGGACGATTGGCGCAATCGTGTCCAATACAGGCGCGTGGATGCAGCGCACCGCCCAAGACTGGATCGTTCTCACCGAACTGACCGACCACGATGCCGCCGCTCTCGGCTTCACGATGGCCCTGCAGTTCGGCCCGCTACTGCTACTGATGCCCATCGCTGGAATCATTGCCGACCGATTCGACCGCCGCGTCGTGTTGCTGTGGACGCAGTTCAGCCAGTTTATTCTCGCGCTCGGCCTCGGCATCCTCGTGATCTCTGACCATGTTGAGTTGTGGCACGTCTACGTTTTTGCTCTGCTTCTGGGTGTCGCAACCGCGATTGATGCGCCCGTTCGTCAGGCCTTCGTGTCAGAGCTCGTGAGCGACAAAGACCTCCCCAACGCTGTCGCCCTCAACTCGATGTCGTTCCAGAGCGCACGCCTCATTGGCCCAGCCATCGCTGGCGTGCTTGTCGCCGCGATCGGCTCAGGCCCGGTGTTCCTCGTGAATGCCGCCTCCTTCGCGGGCGTGCTCGCCTCGCTGTGGTTCATCCGCCGCAACCAGCTCTACCCGGTGGCCAAGCTCGGGCGAGCGAGGGGCCAGATTCGGGATGGGCTCCGCTACGTTCGCAATCGACCAGACATCCTGATTGTGCTCGTCATGGTGTTTCTCGTAGGAACGTTTGGCTTCAACTTCCCTGTCTTCATTTCCACCATGGCCACCGCCGAGTTCGGCAAAGGAGCAGCAGAGTTTGGGCTGCTCTCTTCGATGATGGCGGTCGGTGCGATCGTCGGGTCCCTGCTGGCCGCTCGACGAGAACGCGCACGCCTCGGCGTCGTCGTCATCGGCTCTGTCTTCTTTGGCGTGGCGTGCCTGCTCGCCGCTCTCTCCCCCAGCTACTGGACTTTCGGCGCTGCTCTCACGATCGTCGGCGTCTCGTCACTGACGATGATGACCACCGCTAACGCCTACGTGCAGACCTCCACCACCCCCATCATGCGCGGCCGGGTCATGGCACTCTACCTAGCTATCTTCGCCGGCGGCACCCCAATCGGCGCACCGATCGTTGGCTGGGCCGCCAACGAACTCGGAGCGCGCTGGGCGCTCGGAATCGGCTCACTCTCCGGCCTGCTCGCCGCTGCGTTCGCCACCACCTGGCTCGTCTACAGCCGCGGGATGCGCGTCGGCCGCGTGCCCGAAAGTCGCTTCCGCCTTCGATTGCGCTTCCCTCCCGAGCCAACGCCAGACGAAGAGCGCGAACTCGCTACTCAAGAGATCGCGATCGTCGAAAGCACAATGCGTCGCACAAGCTAGCTAGCGTGAGGGGCGGATGCTCGCAGCATCGCACCCCTCACCCCGAGGTGTGTGCGGCTCAGGCTAGGCCTCGCGCGTAATCTCCACACTCACGAATAGCTTCGACCCGAATGGGCCAGCGTAGACACCGCGCAGCGGCGGAACGTCGTTGTAGTCGCGACCGCGACCCACGAGTACGTGCCGGTCACCGATGTCGATCAGGTTCGTGGGGTCGTAGCCACGCCACTGCCCATTACAGAACCATTCGATCCACGCGTGGGATTCGCCCGTGACCGTCTCGCCGATAGCGGCATCCGGTTTCGGGTGAAGGTAGCCAGAAACATACCGGGCCGGGATGCCGACCGAACGCAAAGCACCCAACGCGAGATGCGCAATGTCTTGGCAGACACCTTTGCCACCAGCCCAGGCTTCTGCTGCAGTCGTCGCCACACCGGTGACGCCGCTCATGTACTGGATCGCGTTACCGATCGCCATCGAGATTTGCAGCGCGCTCTCGCACGCGTCATCCGACTTCGAAGCAATGTCTTTTGCGAGCGCGATCACTTCTGCCGGCGGCTCGGTGCGCCGCGTCTGGCTGAGGTTTTCAACGGCATCCATCGACAGTTCGGCCGTCGCAGCAAGCTCATCCCACCCCATGCACTCAGACACGTGCTCACGCTCGTGGACCTCAACAAGGCTTGTCGCCGTGAGCGACAACTCCTTGTGGCCAGTGAGCACCTCAAAGGAGGCGACGCGTGAACCCCAATAGTCGACATAGTTGCTCTGGCTCGACAGCGGCAAGATGTCCAGATTGGAGAACAACACGAGCTGTCCCTCAACGCTCGCCGGAAGCATCCGAGCCTCGTTATAGGACGCTGTGACTTCTCCGCCGTAGCTGAACCCTGTGGAGTGAACGATCCTTAAGCGTTTCATGAGATCTCTCCAACCCACTCGGGAGCGGCGTTCGTCGGGAAGTAGCGGTGACGCACCGCCTCCGAAGCCGCACTCGTTGCTGCCTGCACACGGTCCATGTGGTGGGGCAGATCATCCAAAATTTCGTTGATCGGTCGATACTCGAGCTCGCTGCGAATTTTGCCGAGCAGGCGCTGCGCATCATCGGCAACCCCAACACGGTTTATGCGGCGGGGCTCAAGCTCGCGAATCGAGTCCTCTGCGCGAGATACCGAGAAGAGGATGCTGCGCGGGAACAGTCGATCAAGCAACAGGAACTCTGCTGCGTTGCTCGCACTCGGCACACCACGGTACGTACGCAGGTAAGGCTCGTAGGCGCCACAGGAGCGAAGGATCGTGGTCCACGAAGGACCACTGGCCTCGGTAAGGCTGCGGGTTGCCAGCAGGCGTGCGGTCATGTCCGCGCGCTCCAAGCTGCGACCGAGGGTGAAGAACTGCCACGCCTCATCGCGGCTTGTCGCCGACTCGATGATGCCAACAGCCAAAGCGCTGCGTTCGCGAACCCAGGAGAAAAAGTCACTGACTTTGTCTTCTGAAATGCGACGCGGCATCCGGGCCCTCGTGGTGTTGAGGCATTCCCACAACTCTGTCGAGACGATTTCTCGTGCTCGCCGTGCGTTCTCGCGAGCGGCACCGAGTGAGTAGGCAATCGATGCCGGCTCAGAACGGTCGACGGCGAGGATCGACAGCACGTCACCGCGCGTGAGCACGGCGTCGGCAGGAGCTTCGCTTCCCATCACGCTCAAGAGGGCGCGGCAAGCATCGTCTTCTTCGATCCACGGATCTTCAAGCAACAGCTGGAGGTGGACGTCGAGGATGCGGGCGGTTCCGTCGGCACGCTCAATGTAACGCCCGATCCAGAACAGCGATTCTGCGATGCGGCTCAGCATGATTGACCTCCCTCGATGTCGTCACTCTGCTGCTGCTGTTCCTCTTGACGCTTTCTGTGCGTAAGAGTGTGGCTGCTGTCGTGGTCTTCAGCGTGATCTTCGTGAACGCTCGCTTCAAGCAACATCTCAGGAGTGATCACGGTGATTGCCTCCGTGTCAGCCTGTCGCTCAACAAGGCCCTGAACAGTGTCTGATGGTTCTTCGATGCGTTCGCGCCCAACAACCCAGGTGTCCTTCGAACCACCACCCTGTGAGCTGTTGACGACGAGTTGACCCTCGGGCAAAGCCACGCGGGTGAGACCGCCAGGCAGAACCCAGACATCGTTGCCGTCATTGACAGCGAACGGTCGAAGGTCGGCGTGACGTGGGCGCATACCGTCATCGACAACGGTCGGAATGGTGGAGAGTTGCACGACGGGTTGCGCGATCCAGCCTCGGGGGTCTTTGCGCAACTGCGTCTTCAGCGTTGCCAATTCCTCCTTGGATGCCGCTGGGCCAATAACGAGACCCTTGCCGCCTGATCCATCAACCGGCTTCACCACCAGCTCATCGAGGCGGTCGAGCACCTCTTCGAGGGCTCCCGGATCTTCGAGGCGCCACGTTTTCACGTTGGGAATGATGGCTTTCTCGCCGAGGTAGTACTCGGTGAGATCGGGCAGGTAGGTGTAGACGAGCTTGTCGTCGGCTACGCCGTTTCCGACCGCGTTGGCGATCGTCACGTTGCCGAGGCGAGCCGCGAGCATCATGCCAGGACTGCCGAGCATCGAGTCGGCACGGAACTGCAGCGGGTCAAGGAATTCGTCGTCAACGCGACGGTAGATCACATCGACCCGGGTTGGCCCGGCGGTGGTTCGCATCCAGACGCGACCGCCAGAACAGAAGAGGTCACGACCTTCAACAAGCTCGACACCCATGAGGCGGGCGAGCAGTGTGTGCTCGAAGTAGGCGGAGTTATAGACACCGGGGGTGAGCACAACAACTGTCGGCTCTTCGATGCCACTCGGTGCGCTCGCGCGGAGGGCCTGCAGCAATTTGTGCGGGTAGTCGCCAACGGGGCGAACACGCATGGAGACAAAAAGTTCTGGCAGGGTCTGGGCCATCACTCGACGATTCGAGATGACGTAGCTCACACCACTGGGAACGCGCACATTGTCTTCAAGGACTCGCCACGCGCCAACCTCGTCACGAATCAGGTCGATGCCGCTGACTTGAATGCGCACACCATTTGCTGGATCGATACCAGCAGCTTGACGATGAAAGTGACTGGATGAGGTGATCATCCGAGCGGGAATCACACCGTCTTTGATCGCATTCTGCGGCCCGTAAATGTCAGCAAGAAAAGCTTCGAGTGCACGCACCCGCTGCTTAACACCACTCTCGACCTGTTTCCACTCAGAGAGGTCGATAACTCGGGGAACCGGGTCGAGCGGGAAAGGTCTCTCTTCGCCCGCAAAGTCGAAGGTGACGCCCTGGGCGAGGTAGCTATCTGCCAGCGCTTCAGTGCGCCCACGCAACTCTTCTTGAGTCATCTGAGCGAGTGCGTCGTGGATCTCCCGATAAGGGCGACGAATCTCGCTATCAGCAGAGAACATCTCATCCCACGCCGCTGGTCCGGTGCGTTTGGAGGCGCTTGATGTGTATCCGTCAAACAAATCTGCCATATACAGACACTATTCGCCTGAGACGATTTCCGCTCGCTAGCGGGTCGATTACGGTAGAACGCCGCGCACAATTTACAGTTAAGTAATGCCTCACACCCTCCCCACCATTCTTGTTCTCCCCGGCGGAGGGTACGCGCGACTCGCACCCCACGAACGCGAGCCTATTGCTGGCTGGTTGCGATCAATCGGGTGGAATGCTCGAGTCGTTGATTACCCCGTCGCCACGAAGCATCCGGCCCCGTTGCTGGCAATTCAGTCTGAAATTGCCAAAGAACGTGCCGCTGGGGCCACGATCGTGGGCGTTTTGGGTTTCTCGGCCGGTGGGCACCTCGCCGGTCACGCTGCTGTTGCCCCCATTGCGAAGTCAGAAGAGCGGCCAGATTTCGCCGTCCTCGGCTACCCGGTAGTCAGCATGGTCACGCCAACTCATGCCCAGTCGCGCGAGAATCTGATTGGTCTGGATGCCAACGATTATCTTCGTGAAGACACGTCGCTTGAGTTGTTGGTAACCCCAGAAACTCCGCCAATGTTCATCTGGCACACTGCCGCCGATGGTCCGGTTCCGGTCGCGGAGCATTCGTATCCGCTCGCTGCCGCGCTCGCTGCTGCTGGCGTGCGACACGAATTGCACGTGTTCGCCGACGGAAAGCACGGCTTGGGGCTCGCTGAGGGAACGCCCGCTGAGGCGTGGCAGTCGCTGTGCGAAATCTGGTTGAGCTCGCTGCGCTAACCCTCGCTAAATAAGACCTCGGTGGGAATGCTTCGACGTTGCCGCTCTAGCGACGCAGGCTGAAGGCTTCCGCTTTGGCGGTTGATCCGGACACCAGGATTGTGTCGTCCACCGCGATGACCGTGTTCTCGTCCGTGTAGGTCCACGCTCCCCCGTGCGGTCGCACTGCTGTGATCGTGACCCCGGCGGAAGAACGCACTCGGGATTCTCCGAGCGTTTTACCGACGATTCCGGCTGGTGGGGCCATCTTGACAAGCGAGAACCCATCACCGATCTCGAGGTAGTCCTGCATCGAGCCACGCACAAGGTGGGCTACCCGGCGCCCCATCTCTTTCTCCGGATAGATCACGTGGCTCACCCCGAGCTGCTCGAGAATAGTGCCGTGCGCATCACTCACAGCCTTCGCCCACACATGCGCAACATTGAACCTCAACAGCAACGAAGTGGTGAGGATGCTCGCCTGAATGTCACTGCCAATCGCCACAACGACGCGGTCAAACTCGGGCACCGCCAACTGCTGCAGCACTTCCTCGCGAGTGGAGTCTGCGCACACCACATGCGTGAGTTGACCATTGAGTTCTTGCACGATGGATTCATCGGCGTCTATACCCAACACCTCGGTCCCGTTCGCCATGAGTTCCAGCGCCAGCGCGCGACCGAAACGGCCCAAACCAATCACCGCAACCGAATCTGCTGCGGCCACACTTGAGGCATCCGAACCAGAGAACATGCGCAATTTAACCAATGATCGGCCTTTCTTTAGGAAGTTCATACATGACGGCGCGTTCGCGCAAAGCAAGCGCGGTAGCGAAACCAATGGGCCCGAGTCGGCCAACAAACATGAGCACAGCCAAAATTAGTTGGGCTGCAATCGGCAGTTCTGGCGTGATGCCTTCCGAGAGGCCGACGGTGCCGAATGCAGAAACCGTCTCGAAGAGCACCGGGCTAAGCGGCAAGCCCGAGATGAGCATGATCGTGACAGTGGATGCCGCTACAACACCAACAGAAAGCAAGACGACCGCAATTGCTTGGCGGTGCACCGCGCGCGACAGTCGCTTGCCGAAGACGTTGACGACGCCATCGCCGCGCACCTCGGCAACAAGAATAAAGAACAGCACCGCGAACGTCGTGATCTTGATGCCACCGGCAGTACCTGCTGGACCACCGCCGATGAACATGAGCGCGGTCATCCCGAACTGAGTGGCTTCACTCATGGCTCCGATGTCGATGCTGTTGAAGCCGGCCGTGCGGGTTTGAACCGATTGAAAGAAGCCAGCAAGAATCTTGGTTTGCCAGTCGAGGGGGCCGAGCGTTGCTGGATTGTTCCACTCGATAAGGGAGATGTAGAACGTGCCGACGATCAGAAGCAGAGGTGTTGCCGCTACGACAATCCGGGTGTTCATGCTCCATTTGAGACTCTGGCCGCGGTAGCGCAACAATTGCACGATCACGGGGAAGCCGAGGCCGCCAAGAATAATTTCGGCACAGAGCGTGAGCGAAACCACCGGGTCGTCGACGAACGACATCATGTTGTCACTAAACAGAGCAAAACCGGCGTTGTTAAATGATGAGACAGCGTGGAAGAGTGCCAGCCAAGCCGATTCCCCCAATCCTTTGCCGTAGTGCAACCAGAACCAGAAAAAGAGGATAACCGCGCCAGCACCCTCGATGATGAGAGAAATCTTGAGCACGCCCAAAATGAGCGAGCGCACATCGCCAAAGCCGACGCTCTTCGTTTCGGCGGCAGCAGTGATCCTTGAACGCAGCGACATACGTCGCACCACCGCAATACCGATGATCGACGCGAACGTCATCACACCGAACCCACCCACTTGAATGAGCACCATGATGACGACCTGGCCGAAACCCGTCCAATAGGTGGGGGTATCGACGATCACATGACCGGTCACACACATGGCAGAAACGGCAGTGAAGAATGCCTCAACGAGACTGGCGCCACCGGGACCGGTACGCGAAATCGGTAAGGCCAGCAGGATCGTTCCCGCAGCGATACCAATCAAAAACCCGAGAAGAGTGAGCTGAGCTGGATGAACCAGTTTTCGCTTACTACCCGTCCCACGGAGGATATTGTGCACCGGGATACGATACGCCTGTTTTAGACCGGGCGTGACGCTGTTTTGCCGCGCACCGTCAGCCGACGATTACGCGTTGCTCACAACGCGAATTAGACCTCTAATGGCTCGAGAATGAAGACCGGAATTTCGCGCTCGGTCTTTGCCTGGTAGTCGGCATAGTCGGGGTAGGCGGCCACGGCGCGCTCCCACCAGAGAGCCTTCTCATCACCGGTGACTTCGCGCGCGATAAAGTCGCCCTTGAAGCCAACATCATGCAGTTCAACGTGCGGCTGAGCCACGATGTTGTAGTACCAGACCGGATGCTTCGGTGCTCCGCCGAGCGAAGCAACAACGGCATACTTGCCATCGTGTTCCACTCGCATGAGCGCGGTCTTGCGCAACTTACCGGATTTGGCGCCAACCGTGGTCAGAACGATCACGGGCATCCCCCGCATCAGGTTGCCCTCGTGGCCGTTGCTGGCTTCAAACGTGTCGGCCTGATTGCGGGCCCACTCTGAGGTGCTTGGTTGGTACTCTCCTGTTAATGGCATGCCTTAACGGTACTCCTGACTGGCTGAGCGGTTCAGCAGCGTTCCTCGCGCCAAGCACAGTTAGGTAGTTTCTACTCACGCGCCGCCGTTGGTGCTCACGCTTTACTGTGTGCATGATCACATCACAGCGCGCCCTGAGAAGCGCAATTACCCTAGTTATTGCCACAGGCATCACCGTGTCGCTCTCAGGTTGTTTCAGCAACCCTCTCGAAGATCTTGCCAACGGGCTCGTCGAGGGCACCGTAGAGAATGTGATTGAAGGCGCGACCGGAGTTGATGTTGACGTCGACGGCAACGGCACTGGCGCTTCACTTCCCGACTCATGGCCAAACGAGGTGCCGGTTCCCGATGGCAACATTGTGCTTTCGCTCGCCGTTGGCGGCAGTTACAACGTGACCGTCACCGTCGGCAGCCCGGAGGCAGCACAGGCAGGCTTCGAGAAGTTCACTGCGAACGGCTACGAGGTGATCTCCGAGATTTCCCTCGGCGAGGGCGCTTACGCCTATGGACTGCAGAGCGATTCGTGGTCGGTTCAATACAGCTGGGGTCAAGACGACGAAGGAACTGCAACCGTCAACCTCACTGCGACCCCCACCGAAGAATAGGAACGATCGCAGGTGAGCAGGAGTGCAGGAGTGCAGCCCGCTACAACTCTGCGAGAACCTGCTCAAGCTCAACTCGGCCGGTGACACCCAACTTGCGATAAATACGAGCGAGATGGTTGTCCACGGTTCGAACTGACAGCCCCAGCTGCTGGCCGATCTCCCGACTACGTTTACGGCCAGCAGCTGCACGGGCGATCATCCACTCACGTTCAGTGAGGTCGTCGCCACCATTCTCGGTAGCCACATAATCCATGTCGGCGGCAAGGCGGCTGGCCAACAGAGTGGCCTTGCGCTGCAACTCTTGTTTGCCATTCTTCGCGGTGTTGCGAGCTGCCGTGAGCAAACCATCCACGGCGAGCGCTGCCACACCAGCCTCAGCGAGCGCGGGTGCGAGATCACACAGTGTGGCAATATTCCCCGCAATCACCGCTTCACCCCACTCGTGGATGCGGACCACCAGTGGTGCTGGAGACAACTGGGTGAGCAATTGCAGTTGATCGCTCGCGGCAGCTGCCTGACCGAGACGCAGTGCGACGGTGAGAGTAAGTGCGCTCAGCAGGAAGTGGCCAAGGGTGATGCCTTCGGCGACTGCAGCGATGATGACCGCTGCACCTTCCTCGTGGCGCCCTTCGCCAGCAAGGATCCACGCTTCACACTCCGCACGCTGGAGAATTACTTTGGCGTCGCCAGCATGTTCGGTCGCGATCTGAGCAAGCAACTGTCGTGCGGCCTCTGGGTCGCCACGCTGCGCCTCGATGGTGGCGTGAAGCGCAGTGGCGGTGCCTAGGAGACCAGTGAAGTCACGCCACCGCAATTGTTCAACGGCGAGGGCCGCGAGCGCGTTTGCGTCATTCAATTTGCCCGCGTGCAAGTGAACGATCGCGAGAGCGTAGGACCACACGCCTGCCGAATCCGCAAAGCGATCGAGCCTACGCTGAGCCGCAAATTCGCTAGCCCGCCCGATCTCGGCGGAAGCAACGAGAGCAAGAAACTCTGAGAGGTCGAGCAGTGCGTCAGCGAATGGCGCTTCAAACCGGAACGCATCGGCTAAGGGCCGCGTGTGACTAATGGCCTGAAATGCTTCGGCTGGGTGACCAGACATGGTCGCGATCATTGCGGCAGTCAATCCTGCATTTACCGCCCCAACCCCTGTCTCGGCCATTTCCGCATCCGCTACGTCAATGAGGGCAGTGGCGTCACCGGTCATCAGTTGCCATTTGGCCAGCTCAGGGCGAAGTATCGCCTGGCCCCGCGCATCCAGACGGCTCAGTTCAGCGTGAACTCTCTCCACAGCTTCGGCCGGGCGAGCCAAACGGTACGCCACATGTTGCCCCCATCTGGCGAGGGCAATCGCACGCTCCTCATCGGCAGCGGCTAAATCAATCGCTGATTCAAACACCTGCGAGGATCGTTCGGATTCCGCGAGCGCAGACAGCGCACTGCCCAATACCAACTCGGGGGCGAAGCGCCGCCCTGCTGCCTGGGCTCGCTCCGCCAGCATCGCTGCCATGGTGTGGTCACCGGCCGCATGCGCATAGTTGGCAGCCCAATCCAACTCATCATCACTGATGTGAGCTTCGGTCGAGGTCAGCAGCACTGTTGCCGTGAAGCGCAGTTGCTGATCCCCCATCGGTGTCAACCGTGCCGCAACTTCGAGGATTATTTCTGCGCGCTCTGCCCGCGAAAGTTCTCCGACGAGAGTTTCAGCGAACAATGGATGTGCGAGTCGCACAGACGGGATCGCATCGTCGCGAGTCTCTTCAACGACACCCTCCACTCTGAGTCGCGCGAGCACATCAGATTCGTCTGCACGGATAGCGGCGAGCGGGATGGGCTGCGCAATGGCAATCAGTCGAGCCAATCGTCTCTCGTCAACGCTCAACTGCAAGAGACGCTCAGCGATCGTCGCCCGCACATGTTTGGGTAGGGCGGCGACCGAAACCTCAACACCAAAGTCTCCGCTATGGATGCCGCCGGCTCGCGTCGCCGCAAAGATCAGTTCGCGCAGCATCAGTGGGTTGCCGCGGCTCGCCTCGAAGAGGGCTCGCAGACTCTCAGGGCGCAGTGTGCCGCCCAAATACTGTTGGAGGATCGATTGGCTGTGTTCGAGGCTCAAGCCTTCGAGGTCAACGATATCGATGAGGTTCTCGTGCAGTAGGCGCGCCAGGGGGCCGGAAACGTCGTGAGAGTCGCGGGCGGTGAGCAGGGTGGTGACGCCGAAGACGCGCACGAGTTGGTAAAGCACACCGGCCGAGACGGCGTCCAGTAATGGCGCATCGTCGATCACGAGGACGAACTGTGATGGGTTCTCTCCCACTACCGCTACGAGGGCTTGAACGCGGTCGCTCACACTTTCCAGATCGACTCTGCCAGAACTGGCAAGAACCGGCGCGAGGGCCCCTAAAGGTATTTCGGTGAGTTCGGCGAGACCGACAACGGGCACGATCGTGCGCCCGTCAGAGCGCAACGCTTGCGCGATGTGGGCGCCCAATGTGGTCTTGCCAACGCCGCTTGGTCCACGCAACATTACCGATCGCGATCGGGCACCACGAAGGGCACTCAGCACAGCATCCCGCTCAACTTCCCGGGGAACTACAGGCCATCGCACCATGCACGTCCCTTCACGGCCGAATGAATACTCGTGGCGCACAGCATAGTGGGAGGGCGTAGCCGGGGGGGGGGGATAGCCGGAGGGATAGCTAGTCTGGAACGCATCATGTTCACCATTGCTCTCCCCGACCAGCAGATGTGCGACCGGCTTGCCCCGCAACTGCCCGACGTTAACCTGATCGTGTGGGGTGCCAACGACGGCCCGCCACCGCAGCACGTTGACTTGGCTGTTCTCGGCTACCTCCGCTCAGCAGATGACCTGCAGAAATTCGCGGGACTCGATGTTGCCGCGCTGCAGTCGCAATCACTCGGTTACGACGGCGTTGCCGCCAAGCTGCCCGCCGGAATCACGTACTGCAACGCCGTCGGCGTGCATGAAGCATCTACCGCTGAGCTCGCGGTTGGCCTGATTATTTCTGAACAACGCGGGTTTCCTGAACACTTCGCCAACCAGCAGACCGGCACGTGGAACCAGCACGAGTTCATCGGCGTTGCTGGCACGACAGTGGTCATTGTCGGCGCCGGTGGTGTTGGCAACCAGATCGCAGACAAGCTCGCCCCTTTCGAGGCCAACGTCGTGAGGGTCGCCCGCACCAACCGCAGCGACGCCCGTGGTGCCGTCCAGTCGATGGATGCCCTGCCATCGCTCCTCGCGAAAGCCGATGTTGTCGCAATCGCCGTGCCTCTCAGCGACGAGACCACTTCCCTCATCGATGCGGAATTCCTTGCCACGATGAAGTCAGGGGCACTGCTCCTGAATGTATCTCGAGGCAAAATTGTTGACACGGATGCACTCGTGGCTGCGGCATCCGCTGGACGCATTCGTGCTGCTCTCGACGTCACCGACCCCGAACCGCTACCCAGCGATCACCCGCTGTGGTCGACCCCCGGCATCACCATTACGCCCCACATTGGCGGCTACACCTCTGCGATGTATGGCCGAGTGGATGCCGTGGTTCGAGAGCAAGCCCGCCGGCTGCTCGCTGGCGAGCCCCTAGCGCATGTGGTTATCGCGGCGCAGTCGATTCACGGATGACCAACTTGGGCGCGAAGACCACCTGACGCCGGTCAGCATCGGGGTTTGCTGCTTCGTTGAGAAGGATCTCGACGGCCGTTTGACCCATTTGAGCACTCGGTTGACTGATGGATGAGAGCGGAACGACGGCCGCGCTGGCGAAGTCGATGTCGTCATAGCCCATGAGGGCGATGTCTTCTGGCACCCGGATCGACGGGGTCGAATTGCCGTTCATGAGGAGTGCTTGCAGCACTCCCATGGCGACGAGGTCGTTGGCGGCAAAAATGGCATCGGGGCGCTCTGCCGGCGAGCGAGCAACGATTTTTGCTCCTGCCGCCCGGCCGGCGATGACGCTGAGCGCATCGATTTCGATAACTTCAATGCTCGCTCCGTGCACCTTCTCAATTGCCTCTCTGGCGCCCGTGAGTCGGTCGGAAACTTGGCGGATCGCCATGGGCCCTCCGACAAAAGCGATGCGACGGCGGCCCGTTTCAAGGAGGTGGGTTGCTGCCAGTTTGCCACCGACGATGTCGTCGACGGAGACCGAGCTAAATGTCGAGTTGGGGCTCTCACGGTCAACGAGCACTGCCGGGATTCCGCGTTTTCGCATGGATTCGAGCCGGTCGGTGATGTCACCGTACGGCGAAATAAGCATCCCGTAGACACGCTGCTGTTCGAACAGATCAAGGTACTTCGCTTCGCGCTCGATGCTTTCGTCACTGTTTCCGAGAGTGACAGTCAGTCCGCCCTCGGCGGCTTTATCTTCCGCACCGCGAGCAATATCTGTGAAGAACGGGTTGCGCACGTCGAGCACGACGAGACCGATGGTTTGACTGTGACCGACCCGCAGTTGGCGGGCGGCATCGTTGCGGATGAACCCGAGTACTTCAATCGCGTTCTGCACGCGTTCAACGGTCGATGGCGAGACTTTGTGGGGGTGGTTGAGCACGTTTGAGACGGTGCCGACGGATACGCCAGCGCTCTTTGCGACATCATGCACGCTCGGCGTTGACATAGACACAACCAGAGTTTCTCGGCCCGACGTTGGGCAGCGGATGAGGACAAGACGAATTCTCGACTCAATACGAGTCTAAGGACAAAAGTGTAACGATTCATTCATCGAGGGCAAGTTTAGCGGGCAGAGTGCCGCTGTGGGACTTGACGGACCCCAATACATCGTCGTATCGTTCACGCACGGTCGATTTTATCGATTCAATTGGCGGTTGTAGTTTCCAGCCAGGTGATTCGACCACCGTCACCCACAGCAATGACTCAACGCGGAGGCACCACAGTTCAATGGCGACTGCAGCAGAAACGGCACCGGCATCACACGCCGCCCGCACCCCCGCGCTCAGCCTCAGGGGCGCATCCAAGACTTTCGGCCCCGTGATCGCGCTTGCGGATGGCACCATCGAGATCCTTCCGGGCGAGATCCATGCTCTCGTCGGAGAGAACGGCGCAGGCAAGTCCACCCTCGTAAAGATCCTCGCCGGAGTTCACTCCCCCGATGGCGGCGAGTTTCTGGTCGAAGGAAAGCCGGCGCACTTTCGCAACGTCAGTGAAAGTAAAGCGGCCGGCATATCGGTCATCTACCAAGAACCGACGCTATTCCCCGACCTCACCGTCGCCGAGAATATCTTCATCGGCCGCCAGCCCAAGGGTCGCGCTGGACTCATCAGCCGCGGCGAGATGCGTCGACGAGCGGCCGAACTCTTCACCACTCTCGGAGTTCCTATTGATCCCGATCGCATCGCTGATGGACTTTCTATCGCCGATCAGCAGATCATCGAGATTGCCAAAGCAATCTCGCTCGACGCCAACGTTCTCGTCATGGACGAGCCAACAGCGGCACTCTCCGGTGTTGAAGTAGAACGCCTTTTCACTGTCGCTCGCGCGCTACGGGAAAAAGGCGCGGGCATCCTGTTCATCTCGCACCGCTTCGAAGAGGTCTTCGGACTCAGCGACCGCATCACAGTCATGCGCGACGGCCGCTATATTCAAGTTCACAACACCGCTGAAGTCACGGTTCCGGCAATCGTCAAAGAGATGGTCGGCCGGGAGCTTGGTGATCTATTCCCCAAGCAAGACGCCGAGATCGGTGACGTCGTGCTCAAAGTTGACGGCCTCAACAGCGCCGGCACGTTCACCGGAATCGACTTTGAGATTCGCGCTGGTGAGATCGTCGCCCTCTCGGGCCTCGTCGGTGCCGGACGCACTGAAGTTGCCCGCGCCGTATTCGGGATTGACCCGTATGAAACGGGAAGCGTGAGCATCAGCGGCACGGCGCTGAAAGCACACAGCCCAAGGGACGCGATCGCCGCAGGAATCGGATTCGTTCCCGAGGATCGCCGTAAACAGGGATTGGTGCTCGATCTCTCCGTTGCACGAAATGTCACCCTGACCCTCCGCCACTCACTTGCACGTTTTGGAATCATCTCCGGCCGACGCGAACGCGCCGCCGCCGAAGACTGGTCGCAGCGCCTTCAGGTGAAAACTGGTTCGCAAGATCTGCCCGTTTCTACCCTCTCGGGAGGAAACCAACAGAAGGTCGTGCTCGCTAAGTGGCTTGCCACCGACCCGAAACTCCTCATCGTCGATGAACCCACTCGAGGGATCGACGTCGGGACCAAGGCAGAAGTGCACCGTCTCATCTCTGATCTTGCGGGCCGCGGTATTGCGATCCTCATGATCTCCTCCGAACTGCCAGAAGTGCTCGGGATGGCTGACCGCGTTCTCGTCATGCACGAAGGCCGTATCACGGCAGAACTCAGTCGCGCTGACGCGACAGCAGAACGGGTCATGCAGGCTGCCACGGGCAGTCGCGAAGCACTGCACCTAGAACTGACCGACGAAGAACTGAGCACTGAATTGGAGGCGGGCGAGTGAGCACCGTGACCCACGCACCGGCCATGCCGCGAAGCAACGCCCTCAAGCGCTTCTTCACCGCCCGCGAGATCCCCGTCGCCGGCGCCCTTATTGCGCTCATCGTGGTGACCTACATCATCAACCCGCGCTTCCTCTCGCCGCAGAGCACCAAGGACTTGATGCTCAACGCGACGATCATGGTGATCCTGGCTGTCGCTCAGGCACTCGTCATCATCACCCGCAACGTTGACCTTTCCGTCGGTGCCATCCTGGGGCTCGTCGCCTTCGGCACAGGAACCGTCTTCGATATGTTCCCGACCATTCCCCTTGTGCTGGTGTTCGTGATCGGCATGATCTTCGGTGGACTCCTCGGGTCGATCAACGGCATGTTGGTTACCTCAGCCAAAGTGCCTGCACTGGTGATTACCCTCGGCACCCTCTATATCTTCCGAGGAGTGCTGTCGAGCTGGGCTGGCTCGAAACAGTTCTTCTCCGGTGACAATCCCCAAGCGTTCGGCAACCTCTCGGTCGACACTCTTGTCGGCATCCCGATCATCACGATCATCGCGGTCGTCATTACGGTGGCCGTTGCGATGTTCATGAGCTCGGTCCGAAGCGGTCGTGACCTGTACGCAATCGGCTCAGACCCGGATGCGGCCCGCCTGTTCGGCATCCCCGTCGGCGGTCGAGTGCTGAGCGCGTTCATCGCGTGTGGTGCACTCACTGGCCTCGCCGGTGTTCTGTATGCCTCTCGCTACAACTCGGTCGGAGCGCTCACCGGTTCCGGAATCGAATTGGATGTCGTAGCCGCGGTCGTCGTCGGCGGCGTCGCGATCTTCGGTGGTTCGGGAACCGTCGCCGGTGCTGCGATCGGCGCCGTGCTGCTCTCCACCATTACTGGTGCGCTCACGGCCACCCGCGTCGACAAGTTTTGGCAGCAGGCGATCGTGGGTGTGCTCATCCTCGCCGCCATCATCATCGATCGAGTCGTATCGCTGCGAAGAGCCCGCAAGCTGCGAGTGAATGAGGCAAAAGATGTCTAAGACAATGACCGCTACTTCACGGGGCCAGTTGAGCCGCCGCCTCATTGGCTATGACGCCGTAATCTTCTACATCCTGATCACGGTCGTCATCATTTCGATGGTCACGGTGAACTACTTTGCCTCGACCCTCACCGTGGGCTTCTTGCTCATTCAAGTGCTTCCCATCTTGCTCATCGCAATGCCGATGGCGTTGGTTATCGTCTCCGGGGAGATCGACCTTTCTGTGGCTTCAACGGCCGGCCTTACGAGCGCCACGATGGGCGTACTGTGGCGCGATAGCGGATTAGATATCGGAACGGTCATGGCACTCTCACTGCTGGTTGGTGTGTTGTGCGGAGCTTTCAATGGCTTCCTGATCACCACCCTCGGCTTGCCATCCCTAGCCGTGACGATCGGAACCCTCGCCCTCTACCGTGGGCTCGC
Organism: Rhodoglobus sp. G.S.23; assembly: GCF_056675935.1. Lineage (NCBI taxonomy): Bacteria > Bacillati > Actinomycetota > Actinomycetes > Micrococcales > Microbacteriaceae > Rhodoglobus > Rhodoglobus sp. G.S.23. Next base: position 143,659 of record NZ_CM155237.1, on the reverse strand, counting down.
GCTCGTCGTGATTGGCGACCAGAAGGTCGCGAGTTTCCCCAAGGAACTGAACGCATTCGTGCTTTCGAAGATTGGCAACACCGGCATCCCGGTCATGATGATTTTCGCGTTGATAGTGATCGCGTTCTTCGCGGTACTACTGCACTTCACTCCTTTCGGGCGTGGCCTCTACGCCCTCGGGTACAGCCCGCAGGCTGCGACGTTTGTGGGAGTGAGAGTTGGTCATGCCAAGTTCTGGATGTTCGTTGCCACTGGCATTGTCTCGTCGATGGTTGGCGTCTTCCTCACCCTGCGGCTGGCAAGCGCCGGTCCAGACAACGGAACCGGCCTTGAGCTCAGCGTCATCGCAGCTGTTCTGCTCGGTGGTGTCTCGATATTCGGCGGCAAGGGAAACATTCCTGGCGTCGTTGGCGGTGTGCTTCTCATCGGAACACTCACGTACGCGCTTCGGCTCGCCAAGGTGCCGGAGACGGCACTCATCATTGTCACCGGCGGATTGCTCGTGCTCTCCGTCGTGGCCCCCAGCGTTATCGCGTGGGGCAAAGAACGCATCCGGTTGAACCGGCTGCACCGAGAAGTCCAGGGGCAGAACGCCCCCGGAATAACCCGCGCCTAAGCACCAGGCGTCTTTACGAAAGGAAGAACAATGAAGTTGTTTTCCACGAGCAGCCGAGGCGGCCGTATCGGCTCCATCGCTGCGATTGCAACGGTAGTGGCCCTCGCCGCAACCGGTTGCGCTGCAACTAACGGCGGCGACAGTGGCGACGGCGGCGGAGACAGCGCCGGTACCATTGCGTTCTTGCCCAAGCAGCTCAACAACCCCTACACCGACGTCGTTCTCGGCGGAGGCGAAGAGGGTGCTGCCGCAATCGGCTACGACTCAGAGGTCCTCGGACCCCTTGAGGCCAGCGCCAGTGCACAGATCCCCTTTATCGAGCAGGCAACCCAGCAGGGCACGAAGGTCATCGTGATCGCGGCTAACGACCCCGACGCCGTTGGCCCGGCACTTCAGACAGCTCGCGAAGCTGGCGCAAAGATTGTTGCCTTCGACTCCGACACCAACCCCGACTACCGCGACATCTTTATTAGCCAGGTTGTTGCCAAGGACGTCGCACTGATTCAGCTCGAGATCATCTCCGAGCAGATCGGTGGATCCGGTGAGATCGCCATCCTGTCAGCAACGGCAACGGCGACGAACCAGAACGAGTGGATCAAGTTCATGGAGGAGGAGCTCGAGTCGAACCCTGACTACGCAGACATCAAGCTCGTCGCCAAGGTCTACGGCGACGACGACGCAGACAAGTCCTTCCAGGAAACTCAGGGCCTGCTCTCGTCATACCCCGACCTCGCGGGCATCATTTCGCCCACGACCGTAGGTATCGCTGCAGCAGCAAAGTACCTCTCGACCTCGGACTACAAGGGCAAGGTCGCACTGACCGGTCTTGGACTCCCGAATGAGATGCGCGAGTTCGTCAAGGACGGAACCGTTCAGGAATTCGCCCTCTGGGACCCGGCACAGCTCGGCTATGTTGCAGCATTTGCTGGCAAGGCTCTCGTTGACGGAACCATCACGGGCGCCGAGGGTGACACCTTCGACGCTGGCGACATGGGCGAGATCACCGTTGGCGCGAACGGCGTTGCCATTGTTGGACCGCCCACGCGCTTCAACGCAGACAACATCGACGAATACGACTTCTAACTAGTCGCTCAGATACCCGGGCCTGCTCACGAGCCGGCCCGGGTATCCACCCCCCTCACTACCAACCACCAGCCTCAGATTTTCGGAGCCAATGATGTCCCTTACTCCAGCTTCAGAGCTGCTTCCCTCAAAGACTCGGCGCGCCACCCGCATCGGCCTCGTCGCCGGCGGGCTCGCCGCCTACTGGCCGCAATTTCCCGCGCTCCTCCCCCAGCTTCAGGAGTCGAGCAAGTACGTCACCGACCGGTTCACCGCTCTCGACGCTGAAGTCATTGATGTTGGATTCATTTCGGATGCCCAAGAGGCCACCGTCGCGGCAGAGAAGCTGCGTCGTGCTGACTGCGATCTCATCGTCATCTTCCTGACCACCTACCTCACGGCATCCATGGTTCTTCCGATTGCGCAGCGCGCGAAGACTCCGGTGCTCGTCATTGATCTCCAGCCCACTGAAGCGATGGACCACGCCAACTTCGACACCGGCAAGTGGCTCGCGTACTGCGGCCAGTGCCCTGTGCCCGAGGTCGCGAACGTTTTCAAGCGCGCTGGCATCGAGTTCCGCAGCGTTTCAGGCCACCTGAAAGATGAACGGGCTTGGGCACGCATCAACCGTTGGGTAAATGCGGCCAAGGTGCGCGCTACTCTTCGCCACGCACGCCACGGCCTCATGGGCCACGTTTACCCGGGAATGCTCGACGTCTCGACCGACCTCACCCTCGTCTCCAGCCAATTTGGTTCACACGTGGAAGTGCTCGAATTCGATGACCTTCGGGTTCGCGTTGACGAAGTAACCGATGCCCAAGTCACCGAGCGCATGAACCTGGCCCGCAAGCTGTTCACTCTCGATGAGTCGGTACGCGAGGAAGATTTCGCCTGGGGCGCCAAAGTGAGCGTCGGACTCGACCGACTGGTAGACGACTTTGACCTCGACTCTGCCGCGTACTACCACCGCGGCCTCAATGGTGAACTGCACGAGCGCCTCGGCGCTGGCATGATTCTTGGCTCATCGCTGCTGACCGCACGCGGCATCCCGTTCGTTGGTGAATACGAGTTACGCACTAGCTTGGCGATGCTTGCAGCCCACACCATCGGTGCTGGAGGTTCGTTCACCGAGATTCAGGCGCTCAACTTCTTTGACGACGTTGTGGAGATGGGCCAAGATGGGCCAGCGCACCTCGCCGTTTCGGAGCGCGATCCGCTGCTACGCGGCCTTGGCGTTTACCACGGCAAACGAGGCTACGGCGTGTCCGTTGAGTTTGACGTGCAGCAGGGGCCGGTCACCACATTCGGAATCGGACAGGATCGTGATGGCAGCTACACGTTCATCACTAGCGAGGGAACCGTAACTCCTGGGCCGCTCTTGGAGATCGGCAATACTACGTCGCGCGTGAGTTTCGGCGGCGACCCTGGTGAGTGGGTCGATGAGTGGTCGCAGACCGGCATCGGTCACCACTGGGCGCTCTGCGTCGGCCATGTTGCTGGCGACATTCACGCCGCCGCGAGCTTGCTCGGCATCGAGCACCGTCACGTCGATATGGCCGACCTTCCGAAGTGGCGTTAGGGGTGCATCCGTGAACCGCTATTGCTTTCAACTGCAAGTGAAGCCCGACCACATCGAGGAATACAAGGTCGCACATGCCGCTGTCTGGCCGGAAATGCTTGAGGCGCTAGCAACATCGGGGTGGCACAACTATTCGCTCTTTCTTCGCGCCGACGGGATGCTTATCGGCTACGTCGAATCTGACGACCTCGCCGCCGCACAGCGTGCAATGGCGGCGACCGAAGTGAATGCTCGATGGCAGGCAATCATGGGCGACCACTTTATCGACCTCGATGTTCCACCGGATGAGGGGTTCATTCCTCTGGAAGAAGTGTTCAACCTCGAGGAGCAACTTGCTGCGAGCAGGAGGCGGTCAGATGGATAGATTGCCTCCTCTAGAATCTCGGTCTACACTCGAATTGAATCGATTCACTTTGTCGCTTCCCCTAAACCTTCGCGAGCACATCCTCGCCCCAACATCCCTCGGCTTTACAACCAGCCGTACCACCAGCAGAAAGTAAGAATTCCCATGGCGCAATTCAGCTCAATCGCAGCCCGCCTCGAAGAACAGGCCATCGAACTTCCCTCCTGGGCTTTCGGCAACTCGGGAACGCGATTCAAAGTCTTCGGAACCCCCGGCACTCCGCGCACTCCGCAAGAGAAGATTGCGGATGCCGCCCAGGTTCACAAGTACACGGCACTCGCTCCGTCAGTTGCCCTTCACATCCCGTGGGACAAGGTCGACGACTACAGCGCACTGAGCACCTTCGCGAACGAACACGGCGTTGAACTCGGAACCGTGAACTCAAACACGTTCCAGGACGACGACTACAAATTTGGTTCGCTCACCCACGTTGATCCCACGATTCGCCAGAAGGCGATCGATCACCACTTCGAGTGCATCGACATCATGCACAAGACAGGATCGCGCGACCTCAAGATTTGGCTCGCCGACGGATCGAACTACCCCGGCCAAGCCGACATCCGCGGGCGTCAGGATCGCCTCGCCGAATCACTGCAAAAGATCTATGACCGCCTCGGCGAAGAGCAGCGCATGGTGCTCGAGTACAAGTTCTTTGAGCCCGCTTTTTACCACATGGATGTGCCGGACTGGGGAACCAGCTATGCACAAGTAGCGGCCCTCGGCGAGCGCGCTCTCGTGTGCCTCGACACCGGCCACCATGCGCCAGGAACCAACATCGAGTTCATCGTGATGCAGCTGCTGCGCCTCGGCAAGCTCGGCTCGTTCGACTTCAACTCGCGCTTCTATGCCGACGACGACCTGATCGTCGGCGCGGCCGATCCCTTCCAGTTATTCCGCATCCTGTACGAAGTTGTTCGCGGCGGCGGCTACGGCGCCGACAGCGGTGTGGCGTTCATGCTCGACCAGTGCCACAACGTTGAAGACAAGATTCCCGGCCAGATGCGGTCGGTGCTCAACGTTCAAGAAATGACTGCCCGTGCACTTCTCGTCGACTCGGATGCTCTCACCGCAGCGCAGAACGCTGGCGATGTACTCGGAGCCAACGCGATCATGATGGATGCGTTCTACACCGATGTGCGCGGGGACCTCGCCACGTGGCGCGAGTCGCGGGGACTTCCCGCTGACCCGATGGCGGCCTATGCGGCATCTGGCTACCAGCAGAAAATCGCCGAAGACCGGGTCGGTGGCGTTCAGGCCGGCTGGGGAGCCTAAGCGCTCTCCCCCCTTTTCCCTTTCGCTTCTGACAATTAGGAATAACTGATGACAAACCCCACTGCAGCTGAACTCATCGCACGCTCGAACCGTCTCGGTTCCGACCCGCGCGTCACCAACTACGCTGGCGGCAACGCGTCAGCCAAGGGCACAGAAACGGACCCCGTCACGGGCGAGCCCATCGAGCTCATGTGGGTGAAGGGCTCCGGTGGCGACCTCGGCACCCTGAAGGAAGCTGGCCTCGCCGTGTTGCGCCTCGACCGCCTGCGCTCGATGACGAACGTCTACCCCGGTGTTGAGCGCGAAGACGAAATGGTCGCCGCGTTTGACTACACCCTGCACGGCAAGGGTGGCGCCGCACCATCCATCGACACCGCCATGCACGGCCTCGTGGACGCCGCCCATGTTGACCACTTGCACCCCGACTCCGGCATCGCCATCGCGACCGCGAAGGATGGCAAGAAACTCACCAAGAAGGCTTTCGGCGACAAAGTTGTGTGGGTTGACTGGCGTCGCCCCGGCTTCCAGCTCGGACTCGACATTGCCGCGATCAAGGAAAAGAACCCTAAGGCCATCGGCTGCATCCTCGGTGGTCACGGCATCACTGCCTGGGGCGACACGAGCGACGAAGCAGAAGCAAACAGCCTCTGGATCATTAAGACTGCCGAAGAATACATCGCTGCTAAGGGCAAGAAGGCCCCCTTCGGTCGTGCCGTAGCCAAGAATGATGCTCTGCCCGAAGAGGAGCGTCGCGAGAAAGCAGCCGCGCTTGCAGCCACGATTCGCGGCATTGCGAGCCATGACCGTCCCATGGTTGGGCACTTCACTGACTCGGATGTCGTGCTCGACTTCCTCGCCTCCGCCAACGCGCCCAAGCTTGCAGCCCTCGGCACGAGCTGCCCCGACCACTTCTTGCGCACCAAGGTGAAGCCACTGCTGCTCGACCTTCCCGCCAACACGACAGTCGAAAAGACCATCGCCCGTCTGAAGGAACTCCACGAGGAGTACCGCAAGGACTACACGGCCTACTACGACAAGCACGCGACCGCCGACTCCCCCGCGATCCGTGGCGCTGACCCGCTCATCGTTCTCGTTCCCGGTGTCGGAATGTTCAGCTACGGCGCGAACAAGCAGACCGCCCGCGTTGCTGGCGAGTTCTACGTCAACGCCATCAACGTCATGCGCGGCGCCGAAGCCCTCTCCACCTACGCGCCCATCAGTGACGCCGAGAAGTTCAACATCGAATACTGGGCACTCGAAGAGGCCAAGCTGCAGCGGATGCCCAAGCCCAAGTCGCACGCCACGCGCGTTGCCCTCGTGACCGGCGCAGCATCCGGTATCGGCAAGGCGATCGCAACGCGCCTCGCTGCGGATGGCGCGTGCGTTGTCATTGCTGACCTCGACCTTGAGAAGGCTCAGGCCGCTGCCGCTGAAATCGGAAACACAGATGTCGCGATCGGCCTCAAGGTCAACGTGACCGACGCTGCAGCGATCGACCGCATGGTTCAGGATGCCGTACTCGCCTTTGGTGGTATCGACATCGTTGTGAACAATGCCGGAGTTTCACTTTCTAAGCCCCTGTTGGAGACCACCGAGCAGGACTGGGACTTCCAGCACGACATCATGGCCAAGGGTTCGTTCCTCGTCTCGAAGGCGACCGCGCCGGTGCTCATCGAGCAGGGCATGGGTGGGGACGTCATCTACATTTCCTCGAAGAACGCAGTCTTCGCTGGTCCCAACAACATTGCGTACTCGGCGACGAAGGCTGACCAGGCTCATCAGGTGCGACTGCTCGCGGTCGAGCTGGGCGAGCACGGTGTGAAGGTCAACGGCATCAACCCCGACGGTGTTGTGCGCGGTTCCGGAATCTTCGCTGCAGGCTGGGGCGCCAACCGCGCCAAGACCTACGGCGTTGAAGAAGAGGACCTCGGCAAGTTCTACGCTCAGCGCACGATCCTCAAGCGTGAGGTTCTGCCCGAGAACGTGGCGAACGCGGTGTCGGTACTTACGGGGCCCGACCTCAGCCACACCACTGGTCTCCACATCCCCGTTGATGCTGGTGTTGCGGCGGCGTTCTTACGATGACCGCTGGAGTAGTTGCCGCAGTAGATCTCGGTGCCACCAGTGGTCGGGTCATGCTCGGCCACGTCGGTCACAACGAGTTGAGTGTGCGCCCCGTGGCGCGGTTTCCCAATGGTCCGGTGCGCCGTGAAGACGGTTTGCACTGGGACATTGATGCGCTCTACTCGAGTGTGCTTGCCGGTTTAGCGGCTGCTGTTCGTGAAGAGCCACAGCTGTCGAGCATCGGTGTGGATTCGTGGGCGGTTGACTACGCGCTGATGGCGGGCGGGCAGATGGTTGCGCCCCCGTTCCACTACCGCGACGAGCGCACGGCGGCGGGGGTCGAGCGAGTGCATGCGATTGCGGATCACGCGGAATTGTACGCGTCCAACGGATTGCAGTTTCTCTCCTTTAATACGCTGTACCAGTTCGCAGCGGAACAGAACCTTGCTGACGCTGATGGTTTCTTGCTCGTTCCCGATCTCATCAATTATTGGTTGACCGGGCGCCAGGTTGCCGAACAAACCAACGCGTCAACCACGGGGCTGCTCAACATTGCATCCGGCCGGTGGGATGACGCGCTCATCGAGAAGCTCGGATACTCTCGCAACCTCTTCCCTGAGTTGGTCACTCCCGGCACAACGTTGGGGCCGGTGCGCGACGAACTCGGCATCCGTGCCGACGTGGTCGCTGTTGGATCGCATGACACGGCATCCGCTGTCGTCGCGGTTCCAGCAACGAACGATGACTTCGCCTATATCTCGTGTGGCACGTGGGGTCTCGTGGGCGTTGAGCTGAACTCTCCGGTGCTCACCGAGGCCAGCCGTGCCGCAAACTTCACCAACGAGGGCGGCGTCGACGGACGCGTGCGCTACCTGCACAACGTCATGGGCTTGTGGTTGCTGAGCGAATGCGTGCGCGAATGGCAGAAGGATGACGCCAGCGTTGACCTTCTCGAGTTGTTGGCTGCGGCATCCGATCTCACGGTGAAGGTGCCAACCTTTGACGCGAACGATCCGCGATTCATGGCGCCCGACCGGATGCCTGAGCGCATCGCCGCGTGGTGCACTGAACACGACCTACCCGCTCCCCAGTCGCACGTGGAGTTTGTGCGCAGCATCATCGAAAGCCTCAGCGTTGCCTTCGTGGATGCCGTACACACGGCCTCAGACCTTTCCGGAAAATCGGTGTCGGTCATCCATATCGTCGGTGGTGGCTCGCAGAACGAGTTGCTCTGCCAACTGATCGCGGACCGCAGTGGAATGCCGGTGCTGGCCGGCCCCGTAGAGGCCACGGCCATTGGCAACGTGCTGGTTCAGGCGCGAGCCCAGGGCTTTGTGGAGGGCTCACTTGAGTCGCTGCGGTCGCTCGTTACTACCGCGTTCTCACCTAAGCGCTACCTTCCGCGTTCTCGCTAACTCTCGTCGAGCATCGGGTAGGTGAGCCCGATCTGGCGACGAATCTCGTCGAGGGTGTGCATGATCTGCACGCTCTCGGTTGGCGAGAGGATGTCGTTGACGAGTTCGCCCGCGGCGACTAGGCGCTCGAGTTCGGCCGCTTGGAACTGCATCCCGCGACCCGTGACGGTGCCGTCGAATTCTTCGACAATGTTTCCGTCTCCATCGAAGCGGGTATGGGTGGTTGGCGCGTACCAGGTCTCGGCGATTTCGATGCGGCCTTCACTGCCGACGATGACCGCGCGCGTGGGTCCGCGAAGGTCGAGCGTGGTCTGCAGCACGGCTTGCGCTTCGGTGCCGTAGCTCGGGATCATCGAGGTCTGGCGGTCGACATCCGTTGCGGTCTTGGTGGCGACGGCGACAACGTCAGTCGGTGCGCCGAGAATGTCGTAGGCGAACGACACCGGGTAGATACCGAGGTCGAGCAGGGCACCACCACCGAGGAGCGGGTTGTTGAGGCGCTGAAGCGGATCCATCGAGATGTTCTGGTTGTGGTCAGCAATCACGCTGCGGATAGTGCCAAGCGCGCCACTCTTCACGAGTTCGCGAATGCGCACCATGTGCGGAAGGTAGCGAGTCCACATGGCTTCGAGAACGACAAGGTTCAGTTCGGATGCCCGAGCTACAACTTTTTCGGCTTGGGCCGCGTTCATCGTGAAGACCTTCTCCACGAGAACGTGTTTGCCCGCATTCAGGGCGAGCAGCGCGTGCTCTTCGTGGAAGGGGTGAGGAGAAGCAACATAGATGGCGTCAACCTCGGGGTCGGCGACGAGTGCTTCGTAGCTGCCGTGCGCCGTCGGGATGCTGTACTCGGCAGCAAACTTCGTAGCCGATTCTGCGGTGCGAGATCCGACCGCAACGACGTTGTGGCCGTGCTCAATGAGGTCACTGGTTTGTAGGCCAGCGATCCACCCCGTGCCCAAAATTCCCCATGCCAACTGCCTCGTCATGCCATCTCCTTTGTTGCGCACAAACACATATCCCGCCAACATAACAGGTCGCTATTTTGCTTTGTCTTACATTCTGCTAGATTGTTTGACAATCCAAGTCGAGGAAGTGGGAGTCAGTTGTGATCGAGAATGCCGCAGTGCTCCCCGAGACCGTCGCCCAGAAGCTTCGCGCCGACATCATCTCTCAGAAAGATGCCCCCGGCGCTTCCGTCACCGAAGCAGCCGTCGCTCTCCGTTTCGGCGTCGCTCGCCCCACCGCCCGCATCGCGATTGATCGCCTCGTCGCCGACGGACTCCTGCGCCGAGAAGCCCACCGCGCCGCCCGCGTGCCCGAGCTCAGCTACGACGACGTGCTCGACCTCTTCGACACCCGCTCCATCGTCGAAGCAGCCGCCATGGCAGCACTCGCTGAAGCCGGCGCAATTCCAGCGGCGGCGCTCGCCGCACACCGCGCGCTCACCGCCACCGATGATTTCGCCCACCACGACATCCAGTTCCACCGCGCGCTCGTCGCCGGTCAGCCCAGTTCGCGCCTCACCCGCCTGCACGAACTGCTCATGGGTGAAGTCGAGCTGTGCATTGGGCAGGTTCAATCCGCCCAACTCATTACCGCCCACGAGGTGGCCGAACAACACCAGGGCATCCTCGATGCCATCACCGCCGGGGATGCCGCCGCCGCGGAGCGCCTCACCCGCGACCACATTCTGGGGGCGCGCGATCGCCTCCTCACCCACCTCGACACCGACACCGATCTCGACACCGACAGCTAAGGCACCTCATGGTTAAGCGTCAATTTCCGAACCCCGAAGAGCTCGCGAAGCTCATGAAGTTCAAGGCCCCCGAGCTCAACGGCAAGAAGCGTCGCCTCGACAGCGCCCTCACGATTTACGACCTCAAAGACATCGCCAAGCGTCGCACCCCCAAGGCCGCCTACGACTACACGGATGGCTCGGCCGAAGGCGAGATCTCGCTGAGCCGAGCGCGCCAGGCCTTCGAAGACATCGAGTTCCACCCCTCGATCCTGCGTGGCGCCTCCCGCGTCGACACCACCACGCAGATTCTCGGCGGAACGTCCGCGATGCCGTTCGGAATTGCGCCGACGGGATTCACCCGCCTCATGCAGACCGAAGGCGAAATCGCCGGCGCGGGCGCAGCAGCGGCAGCAGGAATTCCGTTCACTCTTTCGACGCTGGGCACGACATCCATTGAAGATGTGAAGGCCACCAACCCGAACGGCCGTAACTGGTTCCAGCTGTATGTCATGCGCGAACGCGAGATCTCTTACGGCCTCGTCGAGCGCGCGGCAGCCGCAGGCTACGACACGCTGATGTTCACGGTCGACACCCCGGTTGCCGGTGCGCGACTGCGCGACAAGCGCAATGGGTTCTCGATTCCTCCGCAGCTGACGGCAGGCACGATCCTCAACGCCATCCCTCGCCCCTGGTGGTGGTTCGACTTCCTCACGACTCCCCCGCTCGAATTCGCCTCGCTCGCGACCACCGGAGGCACCGTGGGCGAACTGCTCGACTCCGCCATGGACCCGTCAATCAACTACGACGACCTCAAGATCATCCGTGACATGTGGCCAGGCAAAATTGTGATCAAGGGAGTGCAGAACCTTGAAGACTCGAAGCGCCTCGCAGAGCTCGGCGTTGACAGCATCCTGCTCTCCAACCATGGTGGTCGCCAGCTCGACCGCGCCCCCATCCCCTTCCACCTACTGCCGAACGTCGTGCGCGAAGTGGGCACGGACGTCGAGGTGATGGTCGACACCGGCATCATGAACGGTGCAGACATCGTGGCCTCGATGGCCCTCGGCGCCAAGTTCACGCTCATCGGTCGCGCCTACCTCTACGGGCTTATGGCGGGAGGGCGCGAGGGCGTTGACCGCACGATCCAGATTCTGTCGGAGCAGATCGTGCGCACGATGAAACTGCTCGAGGTCACGAGCATCGAAGAGCTCGAGCCGAAGCACGTGACTCAGTTGCAGCGGTTGGCTCCCCGTGCCGTCACCCCGAGTGCGGCCGCGGCGGTGCCCGCGAAATAAAGCCACTCGTGCCGCAGGCTGTGGTGGGTCGCCGTGCGAGTTCTCTGGCCCTGCCGGGTTCTGGATTCTGAACTCAGTCGGTCAAGACCCGGCGGGGCATAGAGTTGAGCATCGTGACTCAGAACTCTCGCGATGCTCCGACCCCCGTCTGGCGCGCGCCAGGAATGCCCGCGCTATTGGTCTTGACGGCCGCAGGTTTCGGAGGTTTCATTGCGCTGATTCCTGTCGTACCGCTGTGGGCGATTCAGGGCGGAGCCACGGAAGCTGGCTCCGGTTTCGTCAACGGTGTGTTGCTGCTCGTCACCGTAATGACGCAGCCCTTTGTTCCGCGACTCCTGGAGCGCTTAGGTACTGGCCGCGTGCTCGCGGCGGGCCTCGCCCTTCTCGGAGTTCCGCCACTGCTGCTTCTCATTTCGGATCAGCTGGGCTGGATTCTCGCTATTTCCGCGGTCCGCGGTGTCGGCTTCGGTATCCTGACTGTCACCGGCTCGACCGTCGTGGCGAACCTTGTTGATCGCGCGCAACACGGCGCTGCCGTCGGAATCTACGGCGCTGCAATCGCGATCCCGCAGATCTTCCTCGCCCCCACCGCAACCCTGCTCGCGGAGACCGTCGGATTTTGGGCCGTCTTTGCGCTCGGTGCGTTGCCCCTCTTGGGCATCAGCTCTGCCCCTCGCCTCGCACGTATTCTTCGCGCCCAAGCTGCCGAGCGTGAGTTGCTCCCCGCCACCGGTTCAACGTCGGTCGCGGCACCATCGGGCACCCGATCGCAGCGACGTATGCTCGCCGTCACCCTTCTGCGCCCCATGATGCTCCTCAGCGGCGTGACTCTCGCCGGCGGTGCACTGCTCACTTTCGCGCCACAAATGAGCTCATCGCCCGCGGCGACTGCCGGAGCGCTCGCCCTGCTCACCCTCAGCGCCGCGATCACCCGCTGGGGTGTCGGCGGCCTCTCTGATCGCTACGGTGCCGGTCGCTTCCTGTGGCCGCTCGTCGTCATCTCGGTCGCCGGCCTCCTCGCGATCGCCCAAGCGGTGCAGAACCCGGATTCCACGGGTGTTCTGCTCTTCCTTCTCGGCACGACGCTCGTCGGCGTTGCCTACGGTGGGCTGCAGAACCTCACTCTCGTGCTTTCCCTCGCCGCCGTACAACGCAAGCAATACGGCACAGCGAGCGCTGTCTGGAACATCGGCTTCGACCTCGGAACAGCCCTAGGTTCAGTGCTCATCGGCACACTCGCCACCGCGTTCGCGTTCCCGCCCGCGATCTTGGTAGCGGCAGCGATCTCGCTCTTGACGCTGCCGCTCGCGTTTATTCGCGGACCGAAGGTCACCGGCTAGCACGGTTACGGTACTCGCAGCTGATGGGCCTCGCGGCTGCGTGGCATCTCGTGTCGAGCGAAATTCCGGCGGCTGCCGTCAGCAGTGCTCGTAGACGTAATCGGGTGAGCCGGGCGGCGTGAGGTCGCGATCTCGCAGCATCGTGATGCGTGGTGTTGCGGCATCCGCGCACACTTCGGCGAAGGGTCGCCGCAGCTCGTCGGTGTACTCGATATCGATTACGGCGTCACCGTAAGAATCGGTAAAGTCACCGCACTCCTCGAACTGATCGCACTCTTCGACGATCACAAAGTCGAAGCCAATCGTGGATGCCGCCTGCCCCAGCAGCTCAGCAGAATTCTTCTGCGCCACCGCGAGCCCGTTCTCGTGACCGGCCTGCACGAGCAGCGTTGCCATCGCGATCGCGTCTGCGCGCTCAAGTAGCCCTTCGGAGCGCGAGTAGCTGTCGAGGTTATCGAACTCGACAGCCTCAAAACCTTTGCTAGCGCAGCCCACAATCGCGGGGCTCAGTTGCTCGGCGATAGCCTCCCGATTGCTTTCGGAACGAATGTCGAGAAGGGTCTCATCCGGCCAGTTCGGGTCGATAACCGCGTCGCCTGCGCTGTCTTGCAAGAGCAAATCGGTCGGCCACTGCTCGCCCGGTTGCGATTGGAAAGCATTGATGTAGCAAATGGAATATGCCCCGTCGAGCGGCTGCTCTTCTGAGTCGCGAACGACCACCGACACTGCCGCGCCGGGCTCGTAGGCTCCGCCTAACTGGTAGTCGGCGATCGCTCCCGGCTCGAAAAGGCTCCAGGCCGAGGGAGATGACCCGGCGTTGGCGGATGCGGCGGGAGAGCTCGAGTGCGTCTCCCCTGCGGGGGCGGCGGCAGTGCATCCCGCGATGGAGAGCACGAGCGCCGTCGCGAGAGTGAGTCGCATCGTCCGCGAGTTGCGTGGCCACACCGTGGAGGGTGCGTTAGGTGTGGTTGCGTTCATGACGCTGAGTTTAGACCGCACGCTATCACGTCGTGAAACGCGATGAGGCCGCGAAAAACTACGCCAACCGCAACAACCGCGCCCGCAGTTCTTTCGGGGTCGACTCGGGCAGGGCAGCGGAAAATTCACTGCGCTGCGGCAGCGCACCACCTTCGGCGACGACGGTGATTGCCCGAGCCAAACTGCCGCGACTCACGTGCGTGAGGGCGTTGTCGTCGGCGTGCATCTCGAGAAGCAGTGCCACTTCACGCGAGGCATTGCGCGCGGTCGGTAACCACGGCAGCGATACCTTCCAGGCCGTGAAAAAGATGAGCACGATGTCATGGCGCAATCGAACGTGGGCCCGCTCATGCTCAATGACGGCACGAAGTTCTTCTTCATCCAGCAGTTTGATCAGGCCAGCCGTCAAGACGGTGATCGACTTGAGGGCACCAGGCAAGCAGTAGGCGACGGGAGCCGGGGTGTCGATGAGTCGGGTGCCGGGACGGTCGACCATTGGCTCACTGAGAAGGGTGATGAGTTGAGCATGGCGGGCACGCTCTCGCTCCGCATATACAACCGTGACGAGCAGGTTTAGGAGGAGGTGGGCGGTGAGGAAGAGAGCTCCCGAGAGCGCGAGCAACGACCACACCGAGGAGCCGTCTGGCAACTCATTGTGGGTGACGAAGCGCCACATGCCGTTAGCGGCATCCGAAAGGTCATTGGCGAATGTTGAGGCCCCCAAAAGAACGAGCGAGCCAATCATGCTGGTGCCACCGACGAGTGCGACGAGTTGCCAAACCAGCAACCCCAGTGTCGGGCGACGGTAGGCCCATCTCGCCCCTGGCAGCAGTGCGGGAACAGGCCACGCTAACAAGATCGCGATGAGGCCGAGCGCGATGGCGGCAACGAGCATTTTTAGCGACCGGCGAGGATGCGGCGCAGAGTGTCGGCTTCTTCGCTCGAGACCTGACCGACGAAACGTTCGAGTACCGCAGCGCGATCGCTCGCACCACCAAGCACTTCGTGCATGAGGTCGGCCATGTGCGCCTCGCGAGCGGCGGCGGAACGGTAGCGGTGTGGTCGGGAGTCTCGCTCGCGCACCACAAAGTTTTTGTTTTCGAGCCTCGACAGCACGGTGAGGATCGTGGTGGGGGCGAGCTCACGGCCCGATTCCGAATGCTCAGCTAGTGCCGCTTGCAGGTCATACGCCGAAAGGCTTTCGCCACCTGCCCACAGCAAATCCATGACGCTGCGTTCGAGTTCTCCCAACGAATTCATGAGCCAATTCTACCTCAGGTAGAAATTATTTCTACAACCGTGTAGAAATAGTTCTACAAGACGTAGAAAATGCAGTGGAAGGTGCGGAGTGGACCCCCTAGAAATCGCGAGATGGCAGTTCGGCATCACCACCGTTTACCACTTCATCATGGTTCCCCTCACGATTGGCCTTGGCCCGGTCGTCGCACTCATGCAAACCCAGTGGGTGCGCACGGGCGACGAGAAGTGGCTGCGTATGACTAAATTCTGGGGCAAGTTGTACCTCATCAACTTCATCATGGGTGTTGCCACCGGCCTCGTGCAGGAGTTTCAGTTCGGCATGGCCTGGAGTGAATACTCTCGCTTCGTCGGCGACGTCTTCGGCGCACCGCTCGCCATGGAAGGCCTCCTCGCCTTCTTCTTTGAATCAGTCTTCCTCGGCCTCTGGATCTTCGGCTGGAGCCGCCTGCCCAAGAAGATTCACCTCGCCACCCTGTGGATCGCGGTAGCCGGTTCGATCGTCTCCGCCTTCTTCATCATCGTGGCGAACTCGTGGATGCAGCACCCGGTAGGAGTTGAGCTCATGGACGGTCGCCCCGTCATGACCGACATCTGGGCCGTGCTCACCAACAACACCGCTCTCACCGCCTATTCGCACACAATCACTGGCGCCCTCGCCGTCGGCGCCGGCTTCGTCGTCGGCATCTCCTGGTACCAGCTCTGGCAGCGTCGTCGCGATGGAATCGACACTGTGGATGCCGCAGGCCGTGTCGTCGTCGGCGAGAATGCCAGCCTCCCTGGCCGCGATCGCAAGGACCACTCGGTCTGGATCACGAGCATCCGCATCGGTGCCGTCATTGCGATTGTCGGATTCGGTGGAGTCGCCATCACCGGTGACCTGCAGGCGAAGCTCATGTTTGAACAGCAACCGTTGAAGATGGCCGCGGCCGAGGCCGCCTGCCACGACGGCACGAGCTTCTCGGTGCTTTCGATTGGCCCGCTCGGTTCTCAGGACTGTGAGGCTGTGGTCGGCATTATCGAAATTCCGGGCATCCTCTCATTCCTCGCTCATGGCGACTTCGATACGGAGATCAAGGGTGTGAACACGCTCATCCCCGAATACCAAGCACTTTATGGAACCAACCTTCCCGACGACCCGCTCTATGGCGAACGTGCCGGAATGGAAATCAACTACTTGCCGATCATGGAGGTCACCTACTGGGGCTTCCGCCTGATGATCGGCTTCGGGATGCTCGCGGCAGGCTTCGCTCTGCTCACGCTCTGGATCGTGCGCAAGGGCACGGTGCCGCGGTCGAAGTTCCTGATGGGCACGGCACTCCTCAGCATTGCGGCCCCGTTCGGTGCCAACATCGCGGGTTGGGTGTTCACCGAAATGGGACGTCAGCCGTTTGTGGTTGCCCCTAACCCGACCCCCGGTGGCGTTGACGGTGTCTACATGTTCACCGCGGCAGCAGTTTCCCCTGGGGTGAGTGGTGAAGAGATCATCTTCTCCCTCGCTTCCCTCGCGCTCGTCTACGCCTTCTTGCTGGTCTTCGAAGTGAAGCTGCTCGTCAAGTACGTGCGCGGTGGCGTTGCCTCGGCGATGCCTGAGCTCGGGCATCCAGAAGCTGGTCCCGGCGACAGCGAGAGCGATCCCAACAACCCTGACGACCCCAACCGGCCAGACCAACGCGACGACGTTCTCGCGTTCGCCTACTAAGTAGAGAGGCAGACACTCATGGAACTTCTTCCCACCGTCTGGTTCATCGCCATCGCGGCACTCTGGATTGGCTACCTCCTGCTCGAAGGCTTCGACCTTGGGGTCGGGATGCTGCTGCTCTTCAGCACGCGCAACGACAAGCAGCGCCGGCTCATGCTCAATGCCATCGGCCCGGTCTGGGACGGTAACGAGGTCTGGCTGATCACGGCTGGAGCCGCCACCTTCGCTGCATTCCCGTTTTGGTATGCGTCGCTGTTCTCAGCCCTTTACATCCCGCTGACAATCGTGCTCGTGAGCCTCATCTTCCGCGCGGTCGCGATTGAGTACCGCGGCAAAGGTTCCACGGATAAGTGGCGCATGTGGTGGGATCGCGCTCTCGGTCTCGGCTCGCTCGGTTCGGCCTTCGGCATCGGTGCAGCGCTCGCCCTCACCACGACCGGCCTTCCGATTGATGAAAACGGTGACCGCGTCGGCGGTGCTTTCGCCTGGTTCACTCCCTACGCAGTGCTCGGTGGCCTTGCTGTTGTCGGCTTCGCGCTCGTGCACGCCTCGGTATTCCTCGGCCTGAAGACCGATGGCGACGTGCGTGTCCGTGCCCGCAACTTTGTGGTGCGGTGGAGCCCCGTTGCTCTGCTGCCGATTGTCGCGTGGGTGCTCATCATCCAATTCCAGAACGGCACCGTTATTACGTGGGCGCTCGTGGTAGTTGCGGTGATCGCCGTCGTCTTCGGCTGGGTCAGCGCGCGAGCCGGGCGCGAGGGCTGGGCCTTCGTCGGTATCGCAGCATTTTTGGTCGCGGGAGCGTCATCCATTTTCGCTGCGGTCTACCCTGTAGTCCTGCCGTCGACCATTGATCCTGCCTTCAACCTGACGATCTCCAACGCGGCGAGTGGCGAATATACCTTGGGCGTTATGAGTGTCGTGACCGCGTTTGGTCTGCCGCTGGTGTTCGTGTATCAAGGCTGGACCTACTGGGTATTCCGCAACCGCCTGAGCGACAAGCACATCCCGGAGGCTCACGTGGTGAAGCCTGCGGTGGCACCCGCTTCCTCCGCAAGCTAGGGCACTCCCAGCGTTGCACAATCAGCAGAGGGCACCATGGAGGGCATGAAGGCCAAACTCCGCGAACGACTCGCAGCCGGTTTCGGCCCAGGCGGCGTACACACGCTGTTCGGGCTCGGGCTGTTGGCCGCGCTCAAGGGGCTCGCCCTCGTGCTCATGGCGGAGGCGGTTGCCCGCGGCGTCGTCGGCGTCATCGAAACGGATGATCGGGCGTGGCAGTTCGCGATTGTGCTGGGCATTGCCGCTGGCCTTCTGCGCGCGGCCGCCGCTTGGGCAACGGAGAGTTTCGCGACTCGCGCCGCTCTCGGCGCGAAGGAATCGCTGCGACGCGAACTCGCCGAGCGAGTGCTCACGGGTTCGGATTCGCGCGTCGGTGCGAGCACGGCAATTGCGACGGTCGGTCTCGATGAGCTCGACAACTACTTCCGTGTTGTGTTGCCGTCGATTGTGACGACGGCAACGGTTCCGTTGCTGATTGGCGCCCGCATCCTCTCGGTCGATTGGGTGAGTGCGCTCATCATTGTGTTGACGGTTCCTCTGGTTCCCGTCTTCATGGTGCTTGTCGGTGGGCACACGCGCGAGCGTGCTGACGCGGCGAGTGCGAGTCTCGAACGCCTTTCCGATCATCTTGTTGAGCTGGCGCGCGGCCTGCCCGTTCTGGTGGGGCTTGGCCGGGTCGGTGAGCAGTCGCGTGCTCTTCGGGCGATCTCGGCCGAGAATCGCACGACCACAATGGCGACGCTACGCACGGCGTTCCTCTCCTCCCTAGTGCTGGAACTCATTGCCACCATCTCGGTCGCTGTTGTTGCCGTCTTTGTTGGTGTGCGGCTTGTCAACGACCAGCTCCCCCTCACGGTTGGCCTCATCGCCCTTGTGCTTGCGCCCGAGTGTTTTGCGCCGTTCCGCGAACTGGGTGCCGCGTTCCACTCCTCCGAGAATGGGCTCACCGCTCTGCGCCGGGCCCGCACGATCATCGATGCGCCGCGAGCCCGTGTTCACCGGCAGCCGGAGGGCTCCTTCCGTGTTGTCGATCTGACGGTCGCCTACAACGGTCGTGCTCTTCCTGCGATTGACCAGCTCAGTTTCCGAGCGACGCCGGGAACAATCACGGCATTGGATGGGCCAAGCGGCAGCGGAAAGTCCAGTGTTCTTGAGGTGCTGGCGGGCAATCGTGAGCCCGACGGCGGCACCGTGTGGGGCGTCGACGTTTCCCGGGTGGCGTGGGTTCCGCAACATCCGCAGACCGTTGCCGACACCGTCCTCGACGAACTGCGCCTCTATAGCGACGATGAACAATCCATCAAAGCAGTGCTGCTCGAACTTGGCTTGGGTTCAATCGCTGACACCGACCCCCGCCAGGTGAGCCCCGGCGAGCTGCGTCGCATTGCTGTCGCGCGCGGACTGCTGCGCGTCGAAGCGGGCGCAACTCTGTTGCTGTTGGATGAGCCAACAGCCCATCTCGACCCGGCATCCGCTGCTCGCGTGGAGACAGCAATCGCTGAGTTGCGCGGCCGACCGGTGACGGTGTTGGTGGCGTCGCACGAGTCGGGAATCGCAGCGCTTGCCGACCAAGTGATTTCGGTCGGTGTGTCAGGCGGAACCAGGGCTGTCGAAGCGCGCGTTGACCCGATTGCGGCAACAACGGAACCGGATGCTGGCGCCCTCGCCGCGCCAAGCTCACCCCGCGCCACTCTCGCCGCCCTCCTCGAGTTTGTGCGTCCCTCATTCGGCACTCTCGTCGGAGCTATTGCTCTCGGCATTGGCGCGAGCCTCTTCGCGATCTCGTTGACCGCAATCTCGGGCTGGCTGATTGTGCGGGCGAGCGAGCATCCGCCGATCATGTACTTGCTGGTGGCGATCGTTGGCGTGCGGTTCTTCGGGTTGGGTCGCGCCGGCCTGCGCTATGCCGAACGTCTGGCGACTCACAGTGCGGTGCTGCAATCGTTGATCGAACTGCGGGTATCACTCTGGAACGGTCTCGGCGCTCGGGCCCTGGGTTCGCGGGCTCTCGCGAATGGCGGGGTCGCTCTCGACTATCTCGTCTCGGCCGCTGACCGGGTGCGCGATCTGGTTCCTCGGGTCGTGCTGCCGCCCGCGGTTGCTCTCGGCACGTCACTCGCTGCGGTTATTGCGGTTGCGTTGCTTCATACTCCCGCCGTGTCGGTGTTGCTGTGGGGGCTCGCCGCTGGTCTTATCGCGGCACCGGTCGTTGCCGTGCTGGTTGATCGCTCGGCCGCCAACGGCATCGCCAATGTGCAATCTCGTGTCGTGCGCGCCTTTGCCGCCATGACGGGTGCGGCTAACGATCTGCGCGCCAATGGTGTCGGTGAGCGGATGCTCGTGCGCCTCGATCGCATCGACGCCGAAGCCGGGGCACTCTCCCGCCGCAGCGCTCGCGCCCTTGGCCTCGGCAATGCCGTCGTCGTACTCGCCTGCTCGGTGACCGCCGTCGCGATGCTCCCCGTTGCCGCGCCCGCCGTCGTCGCCGGCACCCTGCCCATTGGCATCGTCGCCGTGCTCGTGCTTATCCCCATCGGCCTCGTTGACTCGCTGATCGCGTTCGTTGACTCCGTGCAGCAGTGGCCAGCACTCAGTGCCGCTTTGGCGAAGGTGCGTGGGGTGACGGCGGGGGTGGACGCTGCGGGAGGTGCCATTTCAGGCGGCGCTGCTGCCGCGAGTGCAGACCAACCACTCGGCGACGTGACCATTCTTGAACTGCGGGAGCTCGGCATCCGCTGGCCTTCGAGCCCGACGCTCGCTTTCTCGGGCGCGACCGCTCGGGTTGAGCGGGGTGAGTGGCTTGTCGTCGAGGGGCCATCGGGGGCGGGCAAGTCGACGTTGTTGGCGGCGCTGCTCGGGTATCTTCCGGCAGCCGCGGGTTCGTGGAGCCTCAATGGGGTGGATGCGCGCGAGCTGTCGCCTGAGCAATTGCGCGCGGCGGTCACATGGTGCCCGCAGGAGTCGCACCTCTTCGACTCAACGATTCATGGCAACCTGCTGTTGGGCCGCGCCCACGATGATCAGCCGACCGAGCAGGAGCTTGTTGCGGTGTTGCGCCGGGTGGGTCTCGGCCCGCTATTCGATTCGCTCGAGTACGGCCTCGATACTCGGGTGGGTTCGGCGGGTGCGAGCTTGTCGGGCGGCGAGCGTCAGCGCCTCGCGGTTGCCCGCACCCTGCTCACGCGAGCGGATGTCGTGCTGCTCGATGAACCGACCGCCCACCTGGATGCCGCGAGCGCCGAGCACCTCATCAGCGACCTGCGCACGGCTCTCGCCGACAAGATCGTGGTGCTCGTGAGCCATCACGATGACGAGCGCCGCGACTTCGATGTGAGCTTGCGGCTCGGGGCGCGCGAGGTCGCTGCGGTCTAGCGCTGCCGCTTTGGCTGAGGGTGCGCCCGTAACACACTGCACCTTGAGCTAGCTGCGACGATGCGTCAGTTGTTCTGGTACCGTCAGATCGCATGAGCATAACTCGCAAACAATGGGTGTGGGTCGGCGCAAGCGTGGTCATCACCGCATTCGTGATCGTGTATTTGCTGCGTCTCACCTATTTGACCGTTGCCGTTTCGGAGTGGGAGGTTCCTCCGACCTCCTCAATTCCCCTCCCTCAGGGAAGCGAGATTGTTGCGGTCGACGAAAAGTGCGCCTCGGGCGGCTGCTGGTCTCTGGTCTCGGTGCGTCCGCCCGAGGGCATGACCCCGGGCGAGCTCTCAAACGAGCTGGGGACATCGCCGCGAGAATACATCTCGGGCTCGTTCTGGAATCCGCTCACCATCGAGCTAAGTTCCGAAACTCAGGGTCCGCTTCTCATTGTCACCGCCGGCTTCGCTCCGGACAACTACATCCCCTGAGCCCTGCCCACCTAACTCCCGAACAGGTCGCTCGCGACGGTCTTATGCACCGACTCCGGGTTCGAGGGGTGGTAGATCCCGGCGAGCACATCGCGTTGCAAGCGCGAGAGTTCGCTTGTGCTGCGGAAGGCTCCTCCCCCGGCCGAGCGCATGACCTGGTCGACAACGTGGCGTGCGGTTTCGATGCTGCGGTGCTTCACACCGGCCAGTTTGCGGAACCACCCAGCCCCGTGATCCACGAGCGCATCAACGTCATCGACAATGCCGTGCAGTTGGGGTTCGATCGCATCGAGCGCGAGGGCGGCATCCGCCATCCGCCAGCGCAGATCCGGATGCTCGGAGTACGCGGCACCGGTGATGGCCGAGCTGCGCTGCTGGAGTGCTTCGACACCGAGCTCGAGCGCGCGGTCAGCAAGCCCCGCGTACACGGAGGCGATGAGCGGCAAAAAGTTGGCGAAGACCGCGAAGATGAAGGGATCGGCGTTGGGGCCGACGGGCAGCACCCGGGCGACCCGGTTCGCGGGAACGAAGGCGCCATCCAACACCGTCGTGTGGCTTTGGGTGGCGCGCATGCCGAGGGTGTCCCAGTCCTCGAGGGAGCGCCAACCGGGTGCCGAGCGTTCGATGAAACCGTGCACGAGAGTTTCGGTTCCATCGTCGGCGGTGTGCTTGCCGAAGAGGCCGAGCTGGGTCCACGCCGGCGATAGCGACGTGAAGATTTTGGTGCCCGTAAATGCGTAACCGCCTTCGACGGTTTCGGCGGTGGTGAGCGAGTCCCACATGACGAGATCGTTGCCGGGTTCGCTCAGGCCGAAGGCGAAGATTTCACCGGCTTCGGCATCCGCCAACAGCCAGTCGAGGCTGGAGTCGCCGCGTTCGCGCAGCGCCCAGGCGACGCCGATCCAGACGAGGTGCATGTTGATGGCGAGCGCCGTAGCGGGAGCGTAGGCGGCAAGCAGGCGCTGGTCATCCGAGAGCTCACGCAGACTGCGCGGCTTCAGGTAGCCGACGGCACGCAGCTCTTGCAGGTCTTCGGTGAAGAAGATGTTCTCGTGGTCGTAGCGTTCGGCGCGGGAGCGGATGCGGTTGAGCAGTGCTGGGGTGAGTACCGTCATGGGTTCACGCTACCGCGCGAACCGGAGCATCACAGTGGTTTACGAATTCACGGAAGGCGAAGTGACATTCATCGCCAAGTTTTTCGCCGCCGGGGCAAGGCGATCGTCGTTAGTCCACAACTCGTCACACCCATGCATTTGGGCGGCGGCGAGGTGAAGCGCATCTGGCGTTTTAAGACCATAGCGGGCTCGAAGCTCAGCCGCTCTCATGTAGTGCTCGGCCTCCAGCGGAAGCGGTTTGAAGTTGCTGAGCGCTCGGAGGTAGTGGTCGTGGAGACCGAAGTTTTCGTCGCGAAGTGGTCCGACGAGACATTCGAGAGTGACAAGGGGGCTCACTGCGACAACTGCATCGGCAGCGTCAGTAAGTCTCTGACGCACTGCGTTGCCACGCGGCCCGTCATCTTCCACAGCGTAAATCACAATGCAGGAGTCGAGGTAGATCACTCCCAGCCCTCACGCTCGGCTGCAATCTGGCGGTCAAGTTCATCTGCGGCGCGCGCCGGGTGGCTAGGAACTGGGTTACGGGTAAGCCATTCTGCAGCTTGCGCCGCAGTGTGCTCGGAGACGATCTCGACGGCAGGTACCAGCCGCGCGACCGGCTTGCCGCGCTTGGCAATAACCACTTCGTCACCATCGCTCACCGCCGCCACCAGCCGGGACAGCGTATTGCGCGCTTCAAGGATGTTCACAAGTCTCAATTGACACCTCCACCATTATGGCTAGCTTTCCTAGCCATAATACGCTGGTGTGAACTTGGGCTCAATAACCCCCAAGGCGCAACGTCGCTTTGGGGCTTCCCTCCTGCAGGCAAGCCGTCGTCCGAGCGGTCGATGGCCTGCGGAATGTCGTCGGGCACCTATTTTTCGACTGCCACCGTGACATCGATAGCCTCTGGGTCAACATCGAGCCAGAGACCGATAATTTGGCGGGCTACCGTTGTGCACTCTGTGACGCTCCGCGCTTGGCCGACGGTGTCGAGTTCAGGCGCCTCAATGAGCCACCAATCGCCGTCCTAGCGAGCGGTTGCTACGTAGGACTGTTTAGTGGGCGTCATGGGTTTTCTCCTATCGCGCTCGGCGCTATGCCTAGCTCGCTAGCGACAAGATTTCGGGGAGAGGCTTCTGGCGCTCAACCCACAGGTCGTACGCGGTCTGCATGCCGAGCCACAGCTCAGCGCTGGTGCCGAGCAGAATTCCGAGGCGCACCGCCATATCCGCGGTCACGGACGCATGACCATTACGAATGCGCGACAGGGTCGCCCGCGTGACGCCGAGTCGGCGGGCAGCTTCAGCGAGGCTGACGTCGCCGAGGTAGTCCTCCAGCAACATGCCGGGGTGGGGTGGGTTGTGCATGCTCATCGTTGCTGCTCCGTTCTAGTGATAATCGAGGTAGTCCAGAAGATAAACGTCGGTACCTTCAAATCTGAAAACCATCCTCCAGTTACCGCTCACCCAAATTGCATAGTGACCGGCGACATCGCGTCCCCTAGCTGTTGAGCCGCTGAGCGAGTGCGGTTTCCACACCGCGGGGATGTCGTCGACCGACTGAGCATTATCGAGCACTGCGAGCTGTCTCTGAAGTTTGTTCGCGTGATCTGGCCGTATCCCCGACTTCTTTCCTGTCGCGAAGAACGCTTCGAGACCTTTGTGGCGAAACGACTTGATCACAGCTTCAACCGTACAGCGACGCTATACGTATAGCAAGACCATACACATAATTGTTGGAGTGATCGATCGTGGGCGGAGTCCAGCGCAACTGTTGCTTCGGCACGGTTCTGCATAGCTGCCAGTGTGACTCCTGTCGCCGCGTTGTTCAGCCCATTGCGCGCGTCCGAGGGCTTAGGGAACAGCTCGCGACTGCTGAGGAACAGAGGCAGTTCGATCAAGGAGCGTAGTTCGGAAGGAGAGGCCCCACACCTTTTCCTGCGACCAACGCCTCGCCTTCGTCGCGACAAGCATGCCTACCGGTCTGTTCCGCGGCCCTGCCAAATCGAGCCCAACAAATAGCTCCTGAGCGCGCCGGTCTCGGAGTCCCACGCAAGCCTTATCTTCGTCACCTGCCCCGCCTTCACCTGACGCGAATGGGTGCGTGTAGGGGTGCGGAAGCTCAACTCCCCGTCAGCGTGGATCGGAAAATCTAGAGTTTCGAGTCGACTCACGTTTCCGACTTCGACTCCATCCCATAGGACCCTGACTCCGGGGTTCACAGCGAATTCCTCCAGATAGCCATGTACCTCTACCCTCGACTTCGCGGACGCAAGAGCCTCCGGTCCCCAGCCTTCTGCTGTCGGAACTTCCGTAGATTTTTGTACCCAACTGGTCGGTGACAGCGAAACATCGCGAGCATCTCGCGGAGTCGAAGATGCAGCGCGCTGCATCAACGACTCGACGTGTTTAGAAGCTGCCTCACGCGCAGCATCGGCTTGTTCGCGCGCCTCCCTCTTGGAAGCCAACGCGAAAAAGGCATATGAAGCCCCAAACGCAAGAAGCGAATCAAGCACACTAGCTATATCTTCGGCAACCGACAGCGCGCCCCCTGGCCCGTCGCCCCAAATGTTGTTCGAAAGAGTGCCAAGGCCGATCAGGATGAACACTCCACCAAGAATCCTCAGGAACAACTTCATGGTTAGCCCCTCCGGGCCAGTCGGGACGGGGTGCGACGAAAAGCACCGAGACAAATATTGGGCCTCGTGATGCTCATTTGTCTCACTGTCCAGCCTCGCGCTCATCCGCATACCGAGGAGCCATTGACTCCATCTGCTCCATGACGAGCTTGATGGCTTCGGGTTGCTTGTCTGGCGGGTAGCCGTTGAGCACGAGCAGCCGTTTGATCGAGGAGCGCAGCTTGGCGCGCACGTCGTCGCGCACGGTCCAGTCGGTTCGCACGTCGCGGCGCATCACCTGAACGAGGCCGCGGGCAATGTCGGCGAGCTTGCCTTTTCCATGCAGGTCAACGGCGGATTCGTTTTGGGCGACAGCGTCGTAGAAGGCAAGCTCGTCGGAGGAGAGCGCGGGGGTGAATGTTTCCCCGCGTTTTCCTTCGTCCGCTACTTCGGCGGCCACACCGAGAAGCGCGGCAATGATCTCGGCGGAGGTGAGTTGTTGGTTGGTGTATTTGTTCATCAGTTCGGTGATGCGTTCTGAGAAGGCGCGCTGGCGAACGATGTTGTTGCGGGTGACAGCGTTTGATTCTTCGGTGAGCATCACGCGCAGCGCTTCGATGGCGAGCTGCGGGTTGCGAGCTTTGAGGGTCGCTTCCGCAAATTCGGGGGTGAGGGCGCTGAGTGAGGGTTTGGGAATGCCGGCGGCGTCGTAGATGTCGAAGACGGCTCCGGCATCCGTGGCTTCGGCTATGAGTTGTCCGAGGAGGCGTTGGATGTCTTCGGGGATGGGGCGTCCGTCGGCTTGGCGTTCCATGGCATCAAATTTCGCCATGACAACCCGCACTTCTTCGTAGAAAGAAATTTCGGGGTGCAGGTCGGCGAGGGTGGTGCGGCCGCTGGCGAGGGTCCAGGCACGTCCGAGCTGCCCGGATAGTTTGCGGTAGCGGCTGGCTAAAGTGTCGTCGCCTAGTGAGGGTTCGTTGCCGGGGGTTGCCACTCCCCGCAGGTAGTTGACGGCACCGTTGGCGGCGTTGATGAACGCTTTGGGGCCACGCTTGTCGAGCACCGCGCGCCAGTCATAACCGGCGAGCAGTTCGCGTAGTTGGTCGACGAGTTTGGTGGCTAGCTCCACGGCTTCGTCGACCGAGCGGCCGATTGGTTTGTTCTCTTGGTCGGTGGTGGTGTATTCGGCGAGGGCGTCTTTGAGGTTGTCGTCGAGGGGTGCGTAGGCGACGAGGAGTCCGTCTTGTTTTCCGCGGAAGGTGCGGTTGACGCGCGCGAGGGTTTGCATGAGCAGCGCGCCTTTGAGGGGGCGATCGAGGTAGAGGGTGTGGAGGGGTGGCGCGTCGAAGCCGGTGAGCATCATGTTTTGCACGATGACGATCTCGAGTTCGTCATCCACGTCTTTGAGGCGTGTTTTGATGGCGTCGTTTTGGGAGGTGCGGCGCACATGGTTGAAAATCGGCACGGGATCGGAGGGGGTGCCGGAGTAGACGACTTTGATTTTTCCGGTGGTGAGGTCGTCGGTGTGCCACTCGGGCTTGAGGGCGATGATCTGGTCGTAGAGGCGGGCACAAATTTCGCGGGTGGCTCCGACGATGAGGGCTTTGCCGGGGGCTTCGATGTAGGGCCGCATGCGGGTGCTGCGTTCCTGCCAGTGGTTGGTGATGTCGGCGGCGAGGGCTTCGAGGCGTTCGGGCGCTCCGTAGATGGCGTTGACGACGGCGACGGATGCTTCGATGCGGGCCCGTTCGGTGTCGTCGAGGCTGGTGGTGGCGTCGTCGGCGGCGGCATCCAGTTGTTCTTGGGTGATGGTGTTGGCGAGGCTGACGGTGATGATGCGGGGTTCGTAGTAGACGGGAACGGTGGCGTTGTCGTCGATGGCGCGGGTGAGGTCGTAGATGTCGATGTAGTCGCCGAAAACGTCGCGGGTGTTGCGGTCGTGGAAGGAGATGGGGGTGCCGGTGAAGGCAATGAGGGTGGCGTTGGGGAGGGCGTCGCGCAGGTGGCGGGCGTAGCCGTCGAGGTCGTCGTAGTGGCTGCGGTGGGCTTCGTCGACGATGACGATGACGTTGCGGCGGTCGGAGAGGAGGGGGTGGTCGGTGCCGGTGGCTCGTTCGGCGTCGGTGCGTCCGAATTTTTGGAGGGTGGTGAAGTAGATACCGCCGGTGGTGCGGTTGCCTATTTCGTCGCGCAGCCCGGTGCGGGATTTGATTTGTTGGGGTTTTTCGGCGAGCAGCATGCTCTGGTTGAAGGTTTGGAAGAGTTGGCCGTCGAGTTCGGTGCGGTCGGTGATGACGACGATGGTGGGGTTTTTGAGTTTGGGGTGCCGGGTGACGAGGTCGGCGTAGAGCTCCATTTCCATGGATTTTCCGGAGCCTTGGGTGTGCCAGACGACGCCGGCTTTTCCGTTGGATTCGACGGCTAGGACTGTGCTGCGGATGGCTTTGTCGACAGCAAAGTATTGGTGGGGTTTGGCGATGCGTTTGGTGAGGCCGTCGGCGTTTTCGTCGAAGGCGGTGTAGTTGCGCAGGAGTTGCAGGAAGCGGTCTTGGTTGTAGAGGCCGTCGATGGCGTCTTCGAGGCCGGTGACGGTTTCGCCGTCAACGCTGCGGTTGGGGGCGACGGGGTTGCCGTCGTCATCCACGTTCCAGGGGGCGAAGTGGTTGAGGGGGGTGAAGGGGGTGCCGTATTTGGCGTCGAGCCCGTCGCTGGCGAGGGTGAAGACGCAGTAGCGGAAGGCGAGGGGAAACTCGCGCAGGTAGGTCTTTAGTTGGGCGTGGGCGGAGGCGACATCCGCAGTTTTCCTGCCGGCTTTTTTGAGTTCGATGATGCTGACGGGCATGCCGTTGCAGTAGAGCACGAGGTCGAAGCGTCGTTTGTAGTCGCCTTGGATGAGGGTGACTTGGTTGACGGCGAGCCAGTCGTTTTGGTCGGGGTCGGCGGAGAGCAGGCTGATGGTGGGGTTCGCTTCGACCCCGTCGGTGTCGATGTAGCTGAGGCGGAACCCGTCGACGAGGTATTGGTGGATGCGAAGGTTTTCGGCGATCGCATCTTTCGACTTGGGGGCCGCAATCTCGGCGACGGCTTGCGCCAGGTATTGAGCGGGCACGTCGGGGTTGAACTTCTGCAATGCGGAGAGCAGGCGGGGGCGGATGAGGAGCTCATCCCAACCGTCGCGCTCACCTGAGCCGGGAGCGATCTTCTCGCCCGCGAGTGGGAGCCACCCCAGCTCTCCGAGAGTGTCGAGGGTGAGTTGTTCCCAGTCTGCTTCTGACATTCCGACCATCACACGACCTCTTCAATCTGCTTCTCGGCATCTTTCACGCGGAGCCTGCCCGACATGAGTTCGGGGAGGAGGGTGTCGCGGAGCTCGGCGAGCGTCAACGACTCTCTCTCTGCGGCTAACCCACGTTGCCAGAGCGGACCCATAGCAGTCTCCAATTGCGATACTTCGTCCGGTGCGGGAGTCGCCACTGTTTCGTCTAGGTGACGACGCTGTATGTGACCCATCGTCGTTGCCTTGTCCGCTGCGATTGATTTGAAATCGGCAAGCTTGGCGGCAATTAGTTCATAGACGAGCCAGCTCGGATAACCCGCCTTTGGAATCACCTTGAAGATATGTTGATTGACGATTGCAGCATCCCGATACCAGC
Source organism: Rhodoglobus sp. G.S.23 (assembly GCF_056675935.1). Lineage (NCBI taxonomy): Bacteria > Bacillati > Actinomycetota > Actinomycetes > Micrococcales > Microbacteriaceae > Rhodoglobus > Rhodoglobus sp. G.S.23. The sequence goes on along the minus strand of NZ_CM155237.1, from coordinate 114,646 downwards.
GACTGAGCGTAAGCGAACCTGACCATGCAAAGAGAATGTCACCTGGGTGTGCGAGATGCTTATCTTCTACTTCAGCATCGCTATAGACAGTCGAACCACCCAAGCCGGAATTGAGCTCAGCGATTCGCACTACAACACGTCCAGTCCCGCTAGCTCCCTTCGTGAACGCCCGACCGTTCACGAAGTCAGCGGCTTCTGAGAGCGGTGCCATCTTGTACCGCGCTAGACCCGAGGCGTAAATCCCATGAGCTAGCGACTCGATAGTTTTTGTGACTCTGGCATTTGACTCGATTTTGTCGTCTAGTGCGCCTAACACTTCAACGATGTTGTCCTGCTCCCCCCTGGAAGGAACCAAAACGTGAAACGCTTTGGCTTCCGGAAAATAGACGGTTTGATGAGTAGTCCCGTATGCAAACCTACGGACGCTCTCTTGCTCTGATACGAGGAGGTACCGGAGGTACGCTGGCGAGAGTTCGGGCCCACAGACCCAGTTCACAAAGTCCTGGCTGGTTGCCATCGGAGTTCCCATTTCGATGACATAGCCAACAGATGCAGTGCGAGACAGGCAAACCGTGCCCGCTGGCAGAAGCCTCGCTGAAGAATTTTCCAGCCCGGCCTCCGAAATGTGCTGAATAGTACTTGATATCGCTTTGCCGTGCGCCCCAGTCGCATCACGAATACCGATCCATGGAACACCCCCGCCCCAGTACTCAGGCACCTTCCTGCTGGGCGTGTGGCCTGATTCCAATCGCGCAAGGTCACCAAGAAGCATCCACTGAAAGCCATCCGGTTCAGGCAACGATGGCTTCCCGATGCTCAGTGCTTGTCGGCCAGGAATGACGGCACCAGTTGCCGCTTTCCCGCCAGTTTTAGTCGCCGCCCTAACCATGGACTCGGCCCAGGCTCTCGAGCACGATGCTCGAAAGATGATCGGATTCCTCGAACTGGGAGCGCAATTCCGCGCCCAGCCGTTGGATTTTTAATTCAATGTCTTCGCCGTCCGTCTCAACATCAGCGACCCCTACGAACCGACCGGGCGTGAGCGCATAATCAGCGGCCTTAATTTCTGCAAGTGTCGCTGAGTAGCTGTAGCCGGCCTCGTCATTGTAAGTAAGGCCCGCATCCATCGCCGACTTCGTACCGCGCCACGCACGGAATGTGTTCGCAATTTTGTCGATGTCATCTTCGCTAAACGCGCGCTCCACTCGATCGATCATGTGCCCCAGATTGCGGGCATCGATGAACAACACCTGACCCGCGCGATCAATGCTTCCGCCTGTGCCTGCAGTCTTGTCTTTCGCGAAGAACCACGTACACACCGGAATGCCCGTGCTGCGGAACAACTGCGTGGGCAGCACAACCATGCACGACACCAGATCGGCCTCAACGAGTTGCGCACGAATGTCGCCCTCGCCGCCCGAGTTCGACGACATCGAACCGTTCGCCATCACGACACCCGCGCTACCGCCGGGGGCGAGCTTCGAGATGATGTGCTGAATCCACGCATAGTTCGCGTTACCTGCCGGCGGAACGCCGTAGCGCCAGCGCGGATCGCTCTCGCTGCGCGCCCAATCCTTGATGTTGAACGGCGGGTTCGCCATCACGAAATCTGCCTGCATGTCCGGATGCTGATCACGCGCAAACGTGTCACCCCACCGACTCGCCAGATTGCCATTCAGGCCGTGAATGGCGAGGTTCATCTTCGCCAAACGCCAAGTGCGCTCGTTCAGCTCCTGGCCATAAACGGAGATGTCGCTTCCCTCTTTGTTGTGCGACTCCAAAAACTTTTCCGCCTGCACAAACATGCCCCCCGAACCACAACACGGGTCATACACCCGGCCATGCGTCGGCTCCAAAATCTCTACCAACACCCGCACCACACCAGCCGGCGTATAGAACTCGCCACCACGCTTACCCTCAGCAGCCGCAAACTTCTCCAAGAAGTACTCATACACCTCACCCAACAGGTCACGAGCCCGCGTCGACCCCTGACCGGTGAAACGCGCCGAGTTGAACAGGTCAACCAGTTCGCCCAAACGGCGCTGGTCGATGTTGTCCTTGTTATAGAGACGCGGGAGTGTTGCCGCGAGCGCCGGATTCGACGCCATGATCGCATCCATCGCCTCATCAATCAGCAGACCAATCGACTTCGTCGGCTCAGCCGTCGACGCTGCAATGCCCTTCGCGTTTTCCGACAGGAAACCCCAACGTGCATTCGCCGGAACCCAGAAAACCCCATGACCCGTGTACTCATCCACATCATCGATGAGCTGCGCGATCTGGTCTTCGCCGAGGCCATCAGCCTCAAGCTCGGTAGCAATCTGAGCGCGACGCTCCTCGAACGCATCCGACACATACTTCAGAAAAACGAGCCCCAGGATGATGTCCTTATATTGCGAGGCATCCATCGAACCGCGCAGCTTATCGGCGGCCTTCCACAGGGTATCTTTCAGTTCCTTCATGGTCGACGGCGCAGCATCCGACTTCGTTTTGGTGCGAGGGGGCATCAGTTGGTTCCTTCCGGTAGGGCAATTATGGCGGCATCACTGCCGGTAGTTGTGGGGTTGTTCTGGGTGGTCAGAGTGCCGGCAACAACGCCGCCGACAAGAACATCTTCGAGTTCGGAGAGTGAGCGCATCCGCTCGGCTAACATGGCGCGCTCGGCCGCGACGCTCGTTAACGCTTGCGCCAAGCCGTCGCGCTCAGTGGGAACTACGCGGCGCACAAGCCAACGCTTCCACTCACGTGACGACTGCTGGGCTATGTCCGAGGCGAGCAACTCAGGCACAAGACCCGCAGGGTCTGACGGGTTAATGCGCAAAATCCGGGCCGGATACTTCACGACCGAGAAACCCACAGAATCGACGAACGCCCTCGGATGCGGGCTCGTGCAGAACACCACATCGCCAGGCTCCGTCAGTCGCGCCGCCGGGTACTCCGCCGACAGCAGCAGCCGGTCGATCCTGCGAGCGCCGACCTCAACAGTGCCGACCAACTCCTCGACGCCGACCACGACATACCCGGCTTCTTCAACAAGATCCGTCGAACCTAGGCGAGCACCAGAAAGGCAACGGATATGGCGCGAAGCCGCAAGCGCACCCAACGTTGCTGAAGGCAAAGAGAGTGGCGAACCAGTAGTAGTTACATGGCGCACCACTTCGGGAGTGTCGTCGCCAAGAGCCGCAATGATCGCATCCAAGCGTGCCGGGAAAGCCTTCCCCGCCCGCTGTCGCTGTTGCACTGCCATGATGCGCGGCACCGTCACCACCGGCTTCGTCGACGCGACCAACGAACCCGAGCGCGCCAAAAGAGCACCCGTCGAAACAGGGCGAGCGAAACGGAACGCGTGAGCGCGGACCGACGCTTTATCGCCCATTGCTGCAGTCAAATCGCCTACCAAGTCAGTTCGTGTCGCAGCCGACAACCGCTCATCACCCAAATCAGCAACTAGAGTCCACCGATCGGCGCGTGCCACCGACGCATGTGCCGGACCAAACACCCAGAGCGCCAGTGCCTGACGTGGATTGCTCGTCACCAGTCCGCGCGGCAAACGAACCACCGCCCGGAGCTTGCCGGAACGCAAAATTTGCGAACGGATCGCATCCGCTTCGGTCGCCAGCCGACCATCAGTAAGCACGGTTGCCGGCGCAAGCACAACCGCTCGCTGGGCGTCATCCATCTGAAGAACAGTGTTGTCAATCTCAGACAGGATCTGCACCGCCGACATCACCGACAACTCAGGAGTAGGGAACTGCGCCACATGCACCGGTGCACCGACTGCAGCGAACTCACCAGTCGCCGAGACCGCCAAAGAGGTATGCGGCAACTGATGCGCGATGAGCCGGCGACGCAACAACCGCGCGCCAGAACCGTTAGTGTTCGCCGTCATCACCTCGGCATCAACATTCTCAGGGACCGACTTCAACACCGCAATCAACAGATCCCCACACGCCCCCGTCGGGTCAATAAACTCTGGGCGCTGCGAATCGGCATCAGGGTTGCTCCTAGATAATTCCACCGCGAGTTCGCTGACCAGGGCTGTTGCCTGCGGTTCGAGAGCCGTGCGCATAAGAACCCGACGGCCATCCCGGAAGCGTTCACCCAGAAGAGACTCGAACGCTGCCGCTGGGCCATACGCACCATCCACCAAAACATCGACAAAGCGAGCCATCGGGACCAGCTCGTCACCGAGACCATCGATCTCGCCCTGGATACTCACGTCGTCAGGATCAATCTCATCAGCGCGATCAAGCAAACGTTCACGGTCTAGCTCACCAATCGGCTGATCCATGGCGGCGCGCAAAGCAACCAACGAGGTCAGCGCATTAAACGCACCCTCATCACCACGACTCGTGGCGTCAAACCGGGCATACGCGGATGCGTCAGCCACCACATCAGGATTGTTGCCCCGACCTGTCGCCACCAACCATTCCGCCACCTGCCGCGCATCAAACACCTCGCTACCGCGATCCTGAGCAACAGGAGCAGGGAAAGGCGACTCGGATGCCGCAGCACGGGTGCGCCACATCGACACCACCGGGCGCTGAACCTGCGCCAAACGCGCAATACCGGAAAGCGAGATGAATAGCTTCGGTGCAGTTGCGTTCATGACTCCCTCTTCGGCTCACGTGCACGGCTGTGCCACACGATGAGCTTAGCTCGACCTTGTGTCATTTGTATGCGTTGTCTGATAAGGCTCATTATCAGCACTTTTCGAGATATACGGGCCCTAGTGCTCCACGCTTCACTACGTCACGGCAGGAGGCCCTGACAACTGAACAAAGGAGCACCCCATGCTGTACATCCGCCAAGTTCGCGTTCAGGCGCCGGGCACCACAAACCAACACATCATCGACGTCAAATACTCAGGCACCAAAACGGGCCCACTCACGACTGTGAGCCGAGGCGCCATCGTCAGCGTCATCGATGGCGGCGGAGACATCTACACCTACAACAACGTCACCGGAGCCGGTGCCAGGGTCGTCACTCGCGCTGGCGCGAACTACCTCAAATACATCACCACAGAGGCAGACGGCAGAGAAACCAACAACCTACTCGAACTGCCGCGGTTTCAGTAAGCGACGCCGAAGAGAGGGAAGAGAACATGACCACACCAGAATCAGACACCCCGGCGCCGACAGAACCCGCAACCCCGACAAACGAACCCGCGGCACCTCCGGCCTCCTCCCTACTTAATCCAATCGCGTTTGCGTTCGGGGTGGTAGGAGTCGGAATCGGGCTCACGCTCGGACTTGTTCTTGGCCTCGCCGTAATCCCCACAATGGGAAACCTGGCCGGCGGTGTCATCTCCGCCGCACAACCCAGCCCCATCACGACCGCAGTCGAAACCTGCGGTGTTGAAACGAACCAGTGGATTCAGATTGGCGACGGCGGGCAGAGCCTCTCAATGCAGAGTCTCGGCGAAGAATCATCCGGAGCAGAGTTCGACGACGTCTTCTGCGTACTCGACCAGCTCAAGATTCCCGACAGCGCTCTCAGCCTCATCAGCAACACACGGTCACTAGACGGCCGACAGTCTGCCGACTGGAACGGCTTCAGCGCCTCCTGGGGCTACCACCCCGACAACGGCCTCGACATCATCATCGATGTCGCACGCGACTAACTCACACCCACCAATCACCAATCACCAATCAAGGAGCATCATGTCCACAGACACGCAGCAGCACTCTTCCGAACTCCCCCCACCAATCCCTGCCGTTCCTACGACACCAGAGTCCTCCAAGTCATTTCTCACAACGTGGTTGCTCTCACTGCTGCTCGGCATCTTCGGAGTCGACCGGTTCTACCTCGGCAAAGTCGGCACCGGCATCCTGAAACTCATCACCTTCGGCGGTTTCGGAATCTGGTTCCTCATCGACCTCATCCTCGTGCTCACCGGCGCACAAAAAGACAAGCAGGGGCTACCCCTCGCCGGTTACGACCAGCACAAAAAGATCGCCTGGGTCATCACCGGAATCGTGATTCTGCTCTCCATCATCACCGGCGGCGTCAACGGTGGCAACGCAGTCAACCAGTCAGCGGATGCCCCCAGCACGAGCACCGGAGAATCAACCGACTCTGACACCGAACCCGTCACCGAAGCACCCGCGGAAGAAACCAACACAGTGCAGAGCTGGGCGGATGACAGCTTCGGCAGCTTCGACGCCGTCACCCAATCAGGCACCGGCGACAACCTCATCACGCTGCCTGAAGGCGCGAAAGCAGGAATCGTCACCGCAACTCACGACGGTGGATCGAACTTCGTTATCAACGGATTAGACGCCAGCAACGGGTCCACCGGCGACCTGCTCGTCAACACCATCGGCCCCTACAGCGGCATCAGCGTGTACGGCTTCAACTCCTTCACCGACGCCACCACCCTCGAAGTCAAAGCCGACGGAAACTGGACCATCACCATCACACCCATCTCCACTGCTCCCGCCCTCGCGGCATCGGGAACTGGCGACGGCGTGTATCTGTTCGACGGCCTGGCCGGAAAACTCACCGCAACTCACGACGGCTCAAGCAACTTCGTCGTGCTCGAAGAGACCGGCGAAACCTTCTCGGTAGGACTCCTCGTCAACGAAATCGGAGCCTACAGCGGAACCGTGCCGCTGAGCTCAGGCCCCTCCGTGATCAGCGTGCAAGCTGACGGCAACTGGACGCTACTCGCCGAGTAACCCGACGGCGCGCGAAGGCAGTGTGGGGCGAGACGATTGCCGTCTCGCCCCACAACTCTGACGTGAATTCGCTCACGCGAAAGCTAAGGCGCCATCACAGACAGCACGTTTCCCGCCGGATCCATGAACCAGGCGATCTCTGGCCCGTGCCCGCGCATGATCCCGTTCTCGTCAGTGTTCAGATCGCCTTCGTGCCCAGAGTCGTCATAGATCTTCGTGCGGACCCCGAGTTTGTTCAACTGGTCGACGGCAGCCTCAACATCATCAACCACAAAATTGAGCATCGTATAGCTAGCGGGCTGATGATCCGTCTTGGGATAGACGATCAACTGTGCACCGCCAGGCACCGTGATCAGCAGTGTTCCCATCTCGCCATCGACCACGGTCAAGCCCAGAGTCTCACCGTAAAAAGTCTTCGCTGCATCAAGATCATCCACACTAAAACCAGATAGCGCGCGTGTCGGAGAGAACATGATTGGCCTGCTTTCGTTGAGGGAGTTCACGCGTGAACATTCCATACCCATCGAAGCCCCGGTGCAACCAGTTTGCCTAAGCCGCCGCCAAACGCACCGGCAAAACTCGCGTCACCACCTCAGTCAGGGTGAGATCACCAATCAGAGGATTGTTGTGCTCAACGATCGCGAGCTGCACCCGATGGGGGTGGTGTCGGTGCTTCCTGACCGGATGACTCCTCGTCGTTCGCCTGCTCAATCGCGGCGGCGAGCTCATCCTTGTACATCAGGTCCTTCCTGAAGTTACCCATACGGTACGCGGCCCGCGCGACAATATGGGCCGAGATCGGCACAGTGATCAGTTGGAACACGATAACGGGGATCAGCATCAAGAGAACTGACCAACTGCGTGCCGACAACGCGAGTGCGATAACCACCAGAACGAGGCCGAGCACTTGGGGCTTGGTTGAGGCGTGCAACCTGCTCGGAGCATCAGGGAAACGTACGAGTCCGACACCAGCGGCGAGGGTGAGGATGCCACCAAACAGGAGCAAAATTGCCGCGATCAGGTCGGGGACGGTATCAGTCGTCATCGGAGCCCTCCCCGTGCGCAGCCGAAGCCGTGGAGGTGCCGATCGCGTTTGCCGCAATCCGGGCAGACGAATCGCTGGCGTCTTGCTTCGAAACGTAGCGGGAGACGGCGATCGTCGCAAAAATCGCGGTCGCCGCGAGGGCGAGCACGACCGGAATGGTGCGCGTATGGCCGTTGATCACCATGTCGGCTCCCACCGCCAGCATGAGTGTCGTTAGCAGAACGTCGGATGCAATCATCCGGTCGAGAATTGTGGGCCCCCGAAGCACGCGGTACAGGGCTAGCAGCGCGCCAACGGCGAACAGCGCTACGGCCACCCCCTGAAATATGGGAATCATCGCGAACCTCCCGCTCGGTCGCTCGGCGGGCTCGAGTGTCGTGCGCGCTCGTCGAGGGCGGCGACCGTTCTGCAATTGGAGACGTCCTCCGGGGATCCGAGCGCTCGCACGAGGGAGCGCTCGAATGAATGGACGGAACGTCGCAGTGCGTTCACTGCCACCTCATCCGTGATGTTGAGAGCGTGCAGGTACAACACGGATTGTTGACGATCCACCTCAAGGACTAAGGAGCCGGGAATAAGCGTGACCGAGATCGCGGTGAGGGTCATGATGATGTCGGAGCGCGTCACCAGTTGCACCGCAATGACCGAGTTGCCCGTAACCCCGCTCGGGGAGAACGCCCGCAACGCAACGTTGACCGAACCGACAACGAGTTCGCCCAGAAAGCGAACCAGGTAAACGGCGAACCAGAACGGGTTGAAGCGACCGGAGAGCTGCACGGGCGGCAAGTAGAGCACGGTCGTCACAACGAGTGCGATCACGACCCCGCTCGTCACGCTGAGCACGCTGACGGTCCCCCAGAGCAGCATCCACAGGGCAACGAGCACGAGGATCAGCGGCAGCTGTTGCCAGAGTCGCCAGCGAAGCTGCCGTTTCGTCAGCGGATCGCTCGTCTCGGGTGCAGAATCACTCATTGTCACCGCCCGGGAAAACAATGCCAATATACGTGCGCGGCCCTTGCAGGTTCTGGCCAGCACGGTCGCTGAAGCTATAGAGCGGCCCCGCGAAAACGGTGAGGGCAAGGCTGACCAGCACCATAATGCCGGTCGCCACCACCATCAGTGTTGGCGCTCGCCGGGCAGCGCGTACCTTCGTTGAACCCGGCGCTTCGGAGACGTTATCGAGCAGCGGCGATTCGTACCCCTGAACGTCTTTCACCGGCCTCCAGAAAGCCATATTCCACACCCGCGCGAGGGCATAAAGAGTGAGGAGCGAGACGAGGGCCCCGGCCGCGATGAGCACATAACCGAGAGGCGTGCCCTGCTGTGCCGTCGCCTCGAAGAGTCCGAGCTTGCCAATAAATCCGGAGAAGGGTGGGATGCCCCCGAGATTGAGTGCGGGAACAAGGAACATCACGGCCACCAGCGGCGCGGCCTTCAGTAGACCACCCAACTTCGTAATGGATGTCGTGCCTCCGATGCGTTCGATGAGTCCAGCACCGAGGAACAGGGTCGTCTGCACGATGATGTGGTGCACGATGTAGTAGATCGCTGCAGCGGTTCCGGCCGCGGTCCCCAGTGATATCCCGAGGATCATGTAACCGATGTGGCTCACGAGGGTGAACGACAGCAGTCGTTTGATGTCCGCCTGCGCGACCGCTCCGAGCACGCCAACAACCATCGTGAGCAGCGCAACCACCATGAGTGCTGTGTTGAGTTCTGGGCCGGGGAACATGATTGTCTCGGTGCGGATGATCGCGTAGACACCCACCTTCGTGAGAAGGCCCGCGAACACAGCGGTCACCGGTGCCGGAGCCGTTGGGTAGGAGTCGGGAAGCCAGAACGACAGCGGGAAGATGGCCGCTTTGATACCGAAAGCGATGAGAAGCATCACATGCAGCACAATCTGCACATCGAGCGGAATCTGCTCCATCCGTAGTGAGATTTGCGCGATATTGACGGTGCCCACCGCGCCGTAAATCATCGCAATAGCGGCCAAGAAGAAGAACGACGATACAAGGCTGACCACTACGTAGGTGGTTCCTGCTCGGATGCGTTCCTGCGTTCCCCCGAGAGTGATCAGCACATAGCTGGCGACTAGGAGAATCTCGAAGCCGACGTACAGATTGAAAAGGTCCCCGGCGATGAAGGCATTGAAAACGCCGGCCGCAAGAATCAGGTAGGTCGGATAGTAGATCGACACGGGGGTTTCGTTGTCACTGTCAGCGAGACCCTGCCCGAGGGAGAAGACGAGCACTGCGAGCAACACGATCGCGGACACGACAACCATCAGCGCCGAAAGGCGGTCAACGACGAGCACAATGCCGAAAGGGCTCGCCCAGCCGCCGACCTCCATCGCGAGCGATCGTTCAGCGTCCACCACCGAAATGAGAACGATGCCGATAGCGAGCACAACGACGAGGGCGCCAATAGCGATGACACGCTGTGCCTTGGGTCGTTTGCCGAGGATGAGAGTCAGCGCAGCACTCACGAGCGGGATCAAGACGACGAGAGGAACGAGGGCGTTCATGAGTCACCCCGATCTGTCGTTATTGTCAACTGTTCTATCTCAACGGCCGCTGCCTGCGCATCCGCTTCTTCAATATCGCGCATCTCTGCGCCATCGTCGTCAGCATCACTGCCTGAGGTTACGTCTGCAGGGTTCTCTCCCGGAACGCCGAGGCTCGTGCGGAGCGCGATATCTTCCTCGTCGTCTTGGAGGGTGTCACCCTGCGCGAGTCGCCAGGCCCGGTAGATGAGCGCAAGCAAGAACGCCGACACCCCGAAGGTAATGACGATGGCCGTGAGAATAAGGGCCTGAGGCAGAGGGTCAGTCATGTCTTCGGCGGGTATTCCGCCTCCGACGATCGGCGCGACGCCCACCTTGCCCGCCATGATGAGCAGAAGCAGGTTGGTGGCGTTGCCGACGAGCAGGAACCCGAGCAGCACCCTAGTGACGCTGCGCTCGAGCATGAGAGAGATCCCGCACGCGTACAGCACCGCCATGACGATGATGGGGATGAGTGCAATCGTCACGACGGCACCCCCTCTGAGTCGCTGTCGCGCTTCGCCGTCGTACCGACATTGTCTTCCTCATATTGCCGGTCAACCTCTGCCCCGAGGCTGCGCAGCACATCGAGCACGAGTCCAATGACGACAAGATACACACCGATATCGAAGATGGTGGATGTCACGAACTCGACATGACCAAAGATGCCGAATTCACCTTCGAACAGGGTCGAGGAGAGCGCGTCACGACCAAATAGCAGTGGTGCGATCGCCGTTCCGACGGCGAGGACGAGGCCAGCACCGAGAACTTTGCCAGCGTCCAAGGGTGCGGCAGCACCGAGTTCGTATCTACCCCCTGCGAGGAATCGAGCCACCAGTGCCATGCCGGCGACGATTCCCCCGGCGAAGCCTCCTCCTGGCGCGTTGTGGCCGGAAAGAAGCAGGTAGATCGAGAGCACGATTATGGAGTGGAACAGCAGCCGCACGACCACCTCGAGGAGAATGGAACGGTTGAGAGCAGCGAGCGCCCCACCGGCGAGCAACCACGAGCCACGATCGTCATTGCTGGGATCGCTGGCGTTTCGCAGTGTGGCGCGTCCGGTCAGTTGAGCTTCCCGCCGCCCAACTTTCGGAAGATTGTCGACGCCTCGGCCACTGATGAATACGAGGCTTGCCACCCCCGTCGCGGCGGCGATGATGACTGAGAGCTCTCCCATCGTGTCCCACCCCCGGATATCGACGAGTGCGACGTTGACCACATTGCGTCCGTGGCCTTCGTTGAAGGCGAGAGCTGGCCACTCGAGCGAGATGGGGAGTTGAGTTCTGACCCCGGTGGCGACGAAAGCAACAACGCCCATGATCATTCCAACGGCAACACCGATAGTTATCCGGAGACCACGTTTCGCAGAACCGTGGGCGGTGCCGAGCCTGGCCGGCAATCGTCGCAAAACGAGGACGAAAGCGATGAGGGTGACTATTTCAACGAGCACCTGGGTAAGAGCGAGGTCGGGGGCGCCCTGCAGCGCGAAGAGTGCCACCATCCCCATACCGGTCACGCCAACAAGCACCGCCGCCTGGAACCGTTTCTTCGCTCGCGTCACGGCAATCGCCGCAATCACCATGATGAGGCCGATGATGGCCTGCACGGGGTAATCCCAGAGCCGGAGAGACCCGGTCCAGGTGCGGTTGAATGCGAGCGAAGTGCCCACGGCAAAGACAAATACGGCCAAGATGATGCCCAGGTAAAAGGGGAGGGAGCCGCGCTGGGTCAGCCCGGTTGTGCGTGCCGCGGTGCGATCGATCGCACGCATGACAGCGTTGTATCCAGCGGATGCCGAGTAGCCGGTCGCGATGCGCTTCTGCAGGCCAGCGACCCGGATTCGGGCGAAAAACAGCGCTGCACCTGCCACTAGCGTGAAAGCCGAGAAGGCCAAAGCTGGCTCAAAACCGTGCCACAGAGCGAGATGGTATGTCTCGGCACCTCCCGCTGTTGGGTACGTTTCGAAGAGCGCCGGATAGCCCGCGACGAAGTGGTCGACGAGGGGTGCCGCGAGCCCAAGCACGAGCCCCGTCAGGGCGAGTATGACGGGCGCACCCCAGAACAGCGGACGCTCCTGGACCGGTCCGATTCGTTCGACACCCGGTTTGGTGGCGAAGGCACCCCACATAAAACGAGCGCAATACGCCACCGTTAGCGCCGATGCGAGCACCACTCCAACGAGCGCGACCCACCCGAGGGCGTCACCGCTCTCGGCATCGGTGAGGAGAGCAGTGAATGCTGCCTCTTTCGCGACGTAACCGATCGTTGGTGGAAGCCCGACCATTGAGGCGAGCGCGAGCGCACTTATGACAGCAAGAACGGGGGCGCGCCGGCCGAGGCCAGAGAGCTTGCGCAGGTCGCGGGTTCCGGTGCGGTGGTCGATGATCCCAATGGCGAGAAACAGGGTGGATTTGTAGAGAGCATGGGCGAGGAGCAGGGCGATACCAGCGAGAGCGGCATCCTGTGTTCCGTATCCAACGATGACGAAAAGGAAGCCAAGCTGGCTAACGGTGCTCCAGGCGAGGACGAGTTTGAGGTCGTTCTGCTTGAGTGCATTCCACCCGCCAAGCAGCATTGTCGTGAGGCCGAGTATGACGACGACTTCGCGCCATCCGGGTGTATCTGCAAATCCTGGGGCGAACCGCGCTACCAGATAGATACCGGCCTTGACCATGGCCGCAGCGTGCAGGTAGGCGCTCACTGGGGTCGGTGCCGCCATCGCTGCTGGCAGCCAGAACTGGAACGGCACGATGGCCGATTTGGATGCTGCGCCCACGAGCACAAGCATGATCGCGACAGTGGCGATGGTGCCGGACGGGCTCTCAGCGATGATCCCGGAAAGGCTAGATGTGCCCGTCTCCACCGAGAGCAGCACGAGACCCACGAGCATTACGAGCCCACCGAGGGTGGTGACCAGCAGGGCTTGGAGGGCCGCCCCTCTACTGGCCCTATTGCCGGTGTAGTGGCCGATCAGAAGGTAGGAGAGCACGCTCGTCGCCTCCCAAAAGACGAAGAGGAGGTACACGTCGTCGGCGAGCACCAGTCCATACATCGCCCCGGCGAACGCGAGCAGTAGTCCCGCAAATCGGCCGAGAGCGACTTCGTCGTTTGCGAAGTACCGTGCGCAGTAGATGAGCACGAGGGCGCCAACTCCGGTTACGACGAGGGTGAGCAGCCACGAGAGCGTATCCATGCGCATCGAGATTGAGAGACCAAGTTCGGGGATCCAGTCAACGTTCTGCGCGATAGTTGCGCCGGCAACAACGCGCGGCCCGTCTACGAGCGCTGCGACGAAAGCGGCGAGCGGCACGAGCGCTGCAACGAAAAACACCTGGCGACCGAGCCAGCGCGTGAGCGTCGGCATGAGAACCGCCCCGGCACCGAAAGCTGCGAGGAGAGCGAGCATCGGGCCTCCACGGCATTTATCGGTCATTCAGAACGGCTCCGGCGGCGGAGCAACCGGGCGGAAAGAGAAGGCAACAACCCACACATTACCCACCCCTATTCTAACGGGGCGGCTCGGCAGGTTTGCGGACTTCCGCGGCGGTTGCGATCATGCAAAGACTTCACTGAGGGGTGCTGGTCATCCGCTGTCCCTCGACGAAAAGGGTCACAACAAGCAAAAGCACGGCAACGCCGGTAACCGCGACAACTACACCGATGGTGCCGAGCACTGGCGCCGAGAAAGGCAGCACCAAGATGACCGCGATCGCACCGACCGATGCCGACCGAGGAATGGAGACGCGCTCCACCATGGGTGCATGAACGAGCCACAACAGAAGGATGATTACAGCACCAGGAATTGCCAGTGAGAATCCCACCACGAGCCCGCTCGACTCCACTTTTCCGTTGATGCTGCGAACGGCAACCTCGAGTCCTGCGCCTACCGCTGCCAGTGCCGCATAGAGAAAGTAGTGGCCATAGCTCCACAGGTGGGATCGTTCTCGACGACTCACGAGGCCTTCTGCTGCGGGTTCCGAGAAATAGAGCCACCAGAGGGTGAAGAGCAACACGAGCCCGGCGATCGCGGCTGTCAACAACTCCGGGGAGAGTGCACTCTTCAGCGACTCCTGCACAGCAACCGTCACGGCCAAAACACTTTCACCGAGCAGGATGATCGTGAACAGGCCATAGCGTTCCGCAACATGGTGTGGATGCCACGACAACTGTGAAGCCCGATCAGCCCACGGAGAGACGCACAGTTCACCAATCGCGAGAATGACAAAACTCGCAACAGCAAACTCGTCTGGCAATAAAAGCCGAAACAGCCATCCAATCTGGAGAACGGCAATGCCGGTGGCGTAGCGTGCAGCCGTTGCTCGAGTCTCCGGGTCGTCCTTAATCGCACGCAGCAACGTTCCGAGCAGTCCTAGGCGCATCACCAGGTAACCAATAGTGATCGCAGTGAAGTTGCCATCCTCGAACGCACTCGGCACCCCGGCGGCGAGCACAAGCACCCCACCCATCTGCACCATCGTGAAGAGTCGATACAGGGTGTCATCGGTGTCATAGGCCGACGCCAACCACGTGAACTGATTCCAGGCCCACCAGATGGCAAAGAACACCATGAGGAACGGCACGATCGCCTCCCCCGCATGGCCCACCTCGATCGCGTGCGTCAGCTGTTTCACGAGTGACGCGATCGAGACCACGAAGGTGAGGTCGAACAGCAGTTCTAGCGGTGTTGAGGCACGGTGTTGTTCCTCAATGTCACGGGCGCGCATCCGAACTCGAAGAGCATTCATGACTGTGACTGTAGCGAAATGCTTCGTCACCGAGCAGACTGCAGAACAACTGGGTCAGTGCGAGACAATGGGTCAATGCGAAGCCAACGATCCAGCGATGTCCTCATGAAGCTCATGAACGGTGTGCACCGTGCGGCACTCGCGATCTCTGGTGGTCGCCTCGGCTGGACCCTCGGCAGCATGCCCGCACTTGAATTGCACACCACGGGGCGGGTATCGGGCGCGCAACGGTCGACCATGCTCACAGCTCCCGTGCATGGCGACGGACGCTGGATCATCGTGGCGTCAAAGGGCGGCGACGATCGTGACCCGCTCTGGTACCGCAATCTGCAGGCGACTCCGGATGCCGCAATCACCGTTCGTGGACGCACAGTGAATGTGCACACCCATACCGCCAGCCCCGCCGAAAAGGCAGAACTGTGGCCGCAGATTGTGGCAGCGAATTCGCGGTATGCGGAGTATCAGACCAAGACGACGCGCGACATCCCCGTGGTGATCTGCGAAGAGTACTGAAGACGCAGCTCAGCGCCTCGCGGCACCGCAGCTCGCTGGCGGCGACCCTCGCTATTCGGCGTCTGCCGGGTAATGAAATACATCGTCGAGCCCGGAGTCAAAGATGCGCGAAATCTGAAATGCCAGTTCGAGCGTTGGCGAATACTTGCCCTGCTCGATCGCGATGAGCGTCTGACGCGTCACCCCGATGCGGCGGGCGAGTTCGGCCTGCGTCAGCCCTTTTGCTTCACGAAGAGCCCGGATGTTGTTGGTGACTTTGGTCGGTTTGACCATCAGGCGAGTCCGCGGCGGTAGGCAATCACTGAGGCAATGCCGCCGACAATGGCGGACAGCGCGAAGCCGAGGAACATCGTATTCGCGATCCAGAAAGTGTCTGCTTGGAAGGCGCACAGGACGATAACCCCGAGTCCGCCGATCACCATGAAGGACTGGCCGACGCGATCACCCATGCGCGAAATGTCGCGGTCGCGTTGGTCAGATTTTCCTACGCCGTCTGGGTCAAACATTCCAGCAATGATGCCCCACAGCACACTAATGACGATCGTGGCAACGATGCTGATGCCGATGGTCCACGCCATGATGGGCCACCACTCCACGTCAGCGAGGGGCCCACCGTTCGCAGTCTGAAGGACTGTGATCACGTAGCCGATCGTGGTGATGAGCGCGACGACGAGTCCCGACCATTTGTTTCGCTCTTCGTAGACCATGCCAACCTTCGGTGTAAATAATTCTTGACATTACGAGTATGCGGGCTTTACCTTCAAGTGTCAATAATTTTTTACATCGATCTCGGAGGAAGAAATGCTCTCACTCACCCGCACCGCCAGACTCACGGGCGCCGCCTACTTCGGCCTTGCCCTCACCGGACTGCTCGGCTATCTGGTGATTCGACCACAATTACAGACCGCGGATGACCCCTCCGCAACGGTCGCGAACATTCTAGAGAACAGCGCGCTCGCCCACCTCAGCGTCGGCCTCGAACTGCTCGTCGTCATCACCCAGGCATTCGCAGCACTCGGCTTCTACGCCATCTTCCGAAACGAGCACCCAGTTACCGCCTACGGTGTCGCCACCTTCGGAATGATGAATGCCGCAGCGATTCTGGTGAGCGCCGCGATGCTGTCAAGCGCAGTCAGCGTCGCAACCACCCCGGGACTCGCTCCCGCCGGTGACGCCGCCGGGACCGTCGCGCTGCTGTACTCACTCTCCGACTCGCTCTGGGCGGCCGGGGGCATCTTCTTCGGGCTGTGGCTGATCCCGATGGGCTGGTTCATGATCTCCACGAAACGGATGCCGCGCATCCTTGGCATCATCCTCATCGTCGGCGGAATCGGCTACGTGCTCAGCACCGTGCTCGCCGCCGCAATCGACACTTTCCCGACCGTCATCGCCGATGTGCTCGTGCTCCCGGCGACAGTCGGCGAACTGTGGACCGTCGGATACCTGCTCATTCGAGGCATCCGCCCGGCACAGAAGTCAGAGACGACGCCGGCGACGGCAGCGACGGCAATGTCAACGAAAACGACAGCCGCTACGCCCCGCTAGCGAAAACACGAATGGCCCGCGCTCGACGCGCAGGCCATTCGTTCTGTTCAGTGCGCCAAGCGCATCTCGCCGTTTAGCGGCGAAGTCAGAGGTACCGTGCCGCTAGCGGCGAAGTTCTAGGGTGCAGCATTTGACGCCGCCACCACCCAGCAGCAGCTCCGACAGGTCGACCCCGATGGGGTTGTAGCCGCGCTCTTTGAGTTGACGCTCGAAGTCTTTGGCGCGGGCGGCGATGACGACGTTGTAGCCGTCGCTGTAGGAGTTGAGTCCGAGCACTGCCGCATCCTCTTCAGTGGCGAGGATGGCGTCGGGATACAGCGCACGGAGTTTCTCGAGGGAGGGCTCATCGAAGGCGCTCTCCAAGTAGGCGATGTTGGTCTCGTCAAGCTTCGCAATCGCAGTGTCTACGTGGTAGAAGCTGGGGTTAATGAGGTTGAGGGAGACAACGTTGCGGCCGGAGATTTCAGCGAGTTCTCGGTGGCTTTCGACTGAGGTGCGGAAGCCCATACCTGCAAGGATGTTGTCGCCGACAAGGAGGAAGTCGCCCTCACCCTCATTAACGTTCTCGGGGGAAGCTACGTCGAAGCCGTTGGCGCCAAACCAGTCCATGTAGGCGGGGCCTTCGGCCTTGCGCTCGTCGTAGGTGAAGAGGGCGCCGTAGGCTTTGCCGTCAATCACGAATCCGCCGTTTGCGGCGTAGACCATGTCGGGCAGGCCGTCGATGGGGTCAATGAGCTCAACGGTGAAGCCAAGGTCAATGTAGGTGTCGTAGAGCGTCTGCCACTGCTTGACAGCGAGGCTGGTGTCTGTGGGATCGTTGGGGTTCATCCACGGGTTGATGCTGTACGTGACCGTAAAGAAGTCGGGACGGCACATCAGCACGGTCTTCGCGGTGGCCTGGCGTGCAGGCGTGGTCGATGAGGTGTCAGTGATCGTCATAGCTCCAGTGTTTCACGCACCTATCCGCAATGTCTCGGCAATATGCGCACTAATTCGGCGCAATGGCTGGTCAACGCACAATATATCGCCGTAGACTGTCCGAATGGACAAGTTGGACGCTGGAATCATCGACATGCTCCGCCTCAACGCCCGTGCGGGCTATGGAGATATCGGTGAAGCTGTAGGACTTTCCGCCTCCGCAGTTAAACGTCGCGTTGACCGGCTCGTCTCTACCGGCGTGATTCGCAGTTTCACCATTCAGGTAGATCCAGCCGTAGACGGCATGGGAACAGAAGCCTATGTTGAACTTTTTTGCCGCGGCAATGTCGCTCCGCACGAACTCAAGCGAATCCTGAGCGCCATCCCCGAAGTGGTGGATGCCGGAACCGTCAGTGGGTCGGCCGACGCTGTCGTTCATATGCGCTCGCGCGACATCCACTCGCTAGAGGTCGCCCTTGAACGCCTGCGAACCGCCACGAACATCGACAACACCCGCAGCTCGATTGTGTTGTCCCGCCTCATTCACCGCCGCTACGAATAACTAAACCGCGACAACCGGCTCGCTGCCCAGCTGCGCGAACCGTGCTGTTTTGCGCAGTTAAAGCCGTCTTTCGCAACGAATTCCGTTCTGTAACACGAACATAACCATGCATACCGTTGCATCTTGCCCCGTTTTCCGATTGACTACATCACTAGTCGTGAATCAGTTTTCACGAACTCGGAGGTGCGTACAACGTGACGGTTTCAGCTCAGAACATCGGGTCCGAAAGCTCAACGGCAGAGAGCACCAACGTCGAAACAGGGAGCACCGAAGAGCCAGAAGGCTCGGTCGTTCTCGAGGGTGTGACCAAGAAGTTTGGCGGCGCAATAGCCGTAGACGACATCAGTCTGCACGTGCGGCCAGGGGAGTTCCTGTCCCTGCTCGGTCCTTCCGGTTGCGGAAAGACCACGACGTTGCGGATGCTCGCCGGCTTTGAAGAGCCAACCGAGGGGCGCATCCGAATTTCTGGTCAGGATGTTGTCGGAATTCCGCCACATAAGCGCAACGTCAACACGGTTTTTCAGGCCTACGCGCTCTTTCCACACATGAGCGTTGCCGAGAATGTGTCTTACGGTCTGCGCCAAAAGGGAATCGCTAAGGCGGAGATCCGCGAGCGCGTCACCGAATCGCTTGACCTCGTGCAAATGCGGTCATTTGCTGACCGAAAACCCACTCAACTGTCTGGTGGCCAGCAACAGCGCATCGCGTTAGCTCGAGCACTGATCAACAATCCTTCCGTGCTGCTGCTCGATGAGCCGCTCGGCGCTCTCGACCGCCAGCTTCGTGAAGAGATGCAGATTGAGCTCAAGCTTCTGCAGTCGCGGCTGGGGATCACTTTTATCTTTGTCACCCACGATCAGGGCGAGGCCCTCTCCATGAGTGACCGCATCGCCATCATGCGCAAAGGCCGCATCGAGCAGTTGGATGACGCGGATTCGATCTACGACAACCCGGCGAGCGCCTACGTTGCCGGCTTCATTGGTCAGCAGAACTTCATCCCGGGAACGGTGTCGACCAATACGGCCGTTATGGAGTCACGCTTTGGAATTCTGAACGCGGCAACCCCTCATCCTGAACTTGATGCGGGGTCCGACGCGCAAGCAGCGGTGCGGCCAGAAGCGGTCACAGTCACTGCAACAAATTCGGCCGGCGCGGAAGTGTCCAGCGCTGCGGTGAACGAGATTGCTGGAGAAGTAATCGGCGTCTCCCATCAGGGTGAGACGCTTCAGTTCTTGATATCGATCGGTCACGGCCAGACGCTCCTCTCGCGCATTCCGCGACCCAACGCCCCTCGACTCGCCGTCGGCGACACCGTCGTCTGCGCTTGGGAGTCGGCGAGCGTTCACCTTTTCCCGAGCGAGCAGGCGACCGAGGCCCAGGCCGACATCGCCCGCGCGGTCTCCAATCCAGCCCCACCCACCAGTTCGATCGCCCTTTAGAAGGAGCAGCCTGATGTCACACGAAACCCCTATTCGCATTCTCGCCTCGACCTCGGCAACCAAGATCATCAAGTCGGAACTCAACCGGCGCCGTTTTCTTGCCCTCTCCGGCACCGCAGCCGGCGCGGCGTTGCTCGCCGCCTGCACCCCGCAATCTGGTGCTGGCTCGTCGCCGCAAGCCAGCGGTGGCGCACTCGAAAGTGGCCTGTCGATCTACAGTTGGGGTGACTACGACGACCCCGACGTGGTCTCCGAGTTCTCAAGCGAACTCGGCCCAACAATCACCTTCGACTCATTTGCTTCCAATGAAGAATTGATTTCCAAGCTCATCGCGGCCCGCGGCACCAGCGGCTACGACATTGTGGTCCCCACCGGCCCATTCATTCCTCAGATGATCGAGAACGGCCTGCTGAGCAAGCTCAACCTTGATCTGATTCCCAACATTGCCGACATGGACCCCGATTTCCTGAGCCGTGATTGGGATCCCAACAACGAGTACTCCATCTGCAAGGCCTGGGGAACCACGGGGTACGTTTACGACAAAACCAAAATCAGTCGTGAGCTCACCACGTGGGCAGACTTCATCGATGCTGCGCAGAACGAAGCCAGCGGTAAGACCTCGGTGCTCGACGACCCCTCCCCCTTGCTGGGCATTTACTACTGGGCCAACGGAATCGACTGGAACACCACCGACGAGGCAAACTTGGCCGCGGCAGAAGAGTTCCTCACCACGCAGCTCGCTCCCCACATTTCGGCCTTCGACTCCTACCCGGGTGGTGCGGCTATTCCTCAAGCGCAGCAGATCCTCATGCAGTCTTGGAACGGTGACGCTCGCATCGGAATCATGGAGAGTGACGAGCCCGACCGCTGGCAGTGGGTGCTCGGCTCCCCCGATACCGAGCTGTGGATGGACAACTGGGCTATCGCGGAGGGCGCGACCAACCCCGAGGCTGCTCACGCTTTCATTAACTATGTGCTCGCGCCCGAGAAGGCCTTGCGCGAGCTTGATTACATCGGGTACCACACCGGTGGTGCCGGCATCGAAGAAGCGGCACGTGCTGCCGATCTGGAAATGCTTGACTTGGTTTTCTTCGATGAAGAACAGGTCAAGACAATGCACACGGGGAAGCTCACCGAAGCACAGCAGCGCATTGTTGAGATCTGGGACAAGACCAAGGCTGCTGCTGGCGCTTAGCCATTGCAGCTAATCGAGAGTAAACAATGACCGTCACCGTTGAGGACCGCGCCGCCCCAGAACTTGGGGCACGCGCGCCTCACGCGCGCCCGCGCCGCCGATTGACATTGCCGGGGTTCGCCCTCGCAATTCCTGCGTGGGCGTGGCTGTTCGCCTTCTTCGTCGCGCCCGTCGCGCTTGTTGTGTGGTTCAGTTTCGGATACAAGCCCGGCATTTTTGGCACCCACGCTAATGATGTGCTCTCGCTAGATCGCTACGCTGAAGCGCTCTCCCCGACGTTCTTCGCTACTTTCCAAAACACGCTGTGGGTGGGAGTTGTTGGCACGCTTATCTGCTTGGCGATCGCCATCCCCTTCTCCTATTGGCTCGCCTTCAAGGCCCCGGTGGCTCGCCGCGGAATCCTCTTAGCCATGGTGATGATTCCGTTCTGGACAAACTTTCTGGTGCGCACTATTGGCTGGCAAATCATCCTCGCCCCGAGCGGATTGCTCTCCAACGCCCTCCAGTCGATCGGCGTGCTCGATCAACCACTCGAAATCCTCTTCACTCGCACGGCAGTGCTGATCGGTGTGGTCTACAACTACATCCCATTGATGATCTTGCCGATGTTTGTAGCGTTTGATCGGGTGTCGTTGCCTATGCGTGAGGCGAGCAAAGACCTCGGCGCGGGGCGATGGTCCACCTTCCTCAATGTCACTCTGCCTCTGGCAAAGCCGGGCATTATCGTCGGCATCTTGCTCGTCTACATCCCGCTCATGGGCGACTACATCACCGCGACCGTGCTGGGTGGAGCCAAGGGAAATATGGCCGGCCAAATGGTCGCCAACCAGTTCCAGACCGCACAAAACTGGGCGTTGGGCTCGGCAATGGCAGTTGTGCTGGTGTTGACAATCCTCACGACCGTGCTCATCGCCGCGCTCCTTTCATGGTTGGCAACCTGGCCGCTCAGGAGTCGTAATCGTCTCGTGTTGGGAGACAAATAATGAACCGGCTATCGCTCACCGACATTTCTCTCAAGGTGTGGGCAGTCCTCGTTTTCGGGTTCCTGTTTGCCCCCATCGCCATCATCATCATCTATTCCTTCAACGAGGGCCGACTGCTCGTAGCGTGGAATGAGTTCGGGTTTGGCTCCTTCGCCACGATCGTCACGAAGCCCGCCATCACGGATGCCGTGATGGTGTCGATACAGACCGGCTTTATCGCGGCCCTGATTGCGACAGCCCTCGGCACCATGGCCGGAGTCGCGTTGGCGCGCCGGGCCGGCAAGTGGGCGCCAGCGTTCTTGCTTCTGCTCATCCTTGTCACGGTCACGCCCGAAATTGTGGATGCCGTCTCGCTCTTGCCGTGGATGGTTTTTCTCGGTCAGGATGTCGGCCTCAGCATCTTCGACAACGGCATTGTCAGACTCGTCGTCGGTCATTCCCTGTTCTCGACCGCAGTCGTGGCGTATATCGTGCGCTCGCGCCTGATCGGTATCGATGAAAGCTTGGAAGAGGCAGCAGCTGACCTGTATGCGCCTCCGTTCAGACGTTTCACGCAAATCACCCTTCCGTTGGTGATGCCTGCCGTGCTCGCTGGTGGGCTTCTCTCGTTCACGTTGAGTCTCGACAACACGATCGTGTCGGCGTTCGTGCAGGTTTCAGGCACCACCCCGTGGCCCGTTTATGTACTCAGCGCGGTGCGAAGCGGGTTGCGACCAGAAATCGCGGCCGTCTCCACGATCATGCTGCTCCTCACCCTGGCTGCGCTGGGGTTGGTGGCCTACGTCCTGCGTCGGGCCGGCGACTCCGCGACCGACATCGCTAAGACCGTTGGCGGCGGCTAGACCGTCACCGCTCTCCAAACACCAGACCGCTAAGGGAAGTGCACAAAAATATGTCATTCGCTGATCTTGTCTTGACTGGAGGTGCCGTCTTCACGGCGACCGGTGCTGAACCGAGCATGGGAAGTGTCGCCGTGTCGGCTGGCCGGATCGTGGCCGTCAGCACTGGTGCGGATGTTCCCGCAGGCGCTGACGACTCGCCGATTACCGAAGCTGACATCCAAGCTCTCATCGGTCCTGATACCGAGGTCGTTGCCCTTGCAGGCAAGCTGTTGAGCCCAGGCTTTCAGGATGCCCATGTGCACGCCGTCTGGGGAGGTCTCGACCTCATCCGCTGCGACCTCGCCTACGACTCCACTCGCGAGCAGTACCTCACCCGGATTCGCCACTACGCTGACGCTAACCCCGAGCTTGAGTGGGTTTTGGGTGGTGGCTGGAACATGGCGGCTTTCCCCGGAGGAACACCAACGGCATCCGATCTCGACACGGCGGTCGCAGACCGGCCAGCGTTCATCCCGAACCGCGATGGCCATGGCGCGTGGGTGAACTCGCGAGCGCTAGAACTGGCCGGCATCACGAGCGAAACCCCCGATCCTGCTGATGGCCGGATAGAGCGCGACGCCGACGGTCACCCCACCGGCACCCTCCACGAAGGGGCGATGTCGCTCGTGAACCAACTGCTGCCCGAGACCTCGCCCGAAGACTATTTGCGCGCCCTGTCGATCGGTCAAGAGTATTTGCACTCGCTCGGGATCACGGCTTGGCAGGACGCCATCCTGGGTGGCTACGGCGATTCTGGCGACGCCACTCCCGCCTACATGGAAGCAGCAGCAGCTGGCACGTTGACGGCTCGCGTCGTCGGAGCCCTGTGGTGGGATCGCAAGCGCGGCCCCGAGCAGATTCCCGAACTTGTTCTTCGGCGCAAGCACAATGCTGCCGGACGTTTCGCTGCGACCACCGTCAAGATCATGCAAGACGGAGTAGCCGAGAACTTCACCGCCGCGATGCTCGAGCCCTACCTTGATGGTTGCGGTCACCACACCGGCAATTCGGGCATCTCCTTTGTCGACGCCGCTCAACTGATCTCGAATGTCACCGAACTCGACGCTCTTGGGTTCCAGGTGCACTTTCACGCCATCGGAGACCGCGCCGTGCGGGAGTGCCTCGACGCAATCGAAGCCGCCCGAGCTATCAACGGTCCCAACGACAACCGTCACCACATTGCGCACCTTCAGGTCGTGCATCCGGATGACGTTCCCCGCTTCGCTCAGTTAGGAGTGACAGCCAACATGCAGTCCTACTGGGCTGCACTCGAGCCCCAAATGGTCGACCTAACCCTGCCGTTCTTGGGTGAACCGCGCAGCTCATGGCAGTACCCGTGGGGCGATCTGCACCGCGCCGGAACACATTTGGCGTCGGGCAGCGACTGGTCGGTGTCTAGTCCAGACCCAATGGCGGCCATCCATGTCGCCGTGAATCGCATTGCGGCGCCCGGCCACGAAGAAGGCGAGTACGAGGCGTTCTTGCCCGAGCAAAGCCTCGACCTGTTGACCGCGATGACCGCATACACCGCCGGTTCTGCCTTCACCAATCACCTCGATGAGACCGGCACTATCGAGGTGGGCAAGCTTGCCGACCTCGTGGTTCTTGACCGCAACCCTTTCGCGGGCCCCGTTGCCGAAATCGGCCTCACCCGCACCGAACAGACCTTCGTCGAAGGCGAGCGCGTTTACCTCGCGCCCGCACAATCATGAACCTCGCGACCAACCACGCGAGAAGGGAACGTGCCCCGTGGGCAAAGTAGTTTTTGAAAGAAACCCGCCAGCAGCATCCGTCATCAGCAATTCGCTCCATGGCTCGATACACAAGCCGTTCTGGATCGACGACGTCAAGGATGCCCCCGAGTTTGCTGCACTCCGTGGCGAGATCACGGCCGACCTCGCGATCGTTGGCGGTGGCTACCTCGGACTGTGGACCGCCGTGCTCGCTAAGCAGCGCAACCCCGACGCGAAAGTTGTGCTGCTCGAGGCCCGCGAACTGGGTTGGGCTGCCTCTGGCCGCAACGGCGGTTTCTGCGAAGCCAGCCTCACCCACGGTGAAGAGAACGGCCTGAGCCGTTGGCCGAACGAGTACGAACAGCTCGACCGCCTCGGCATGCAGAACCTCGATGAGATTGAGGCCAGCGTGACGTCACTGGGGCTCGATTGCGACTTTGAGCGCACCGGATCCCTCGACCTCGCTATTGAGCCGCACGAAATTGCGTGGCTGAAAGAGGCCAAGACTGACGAGAACACGGTCTTTCTTGACGAGGCTGCGGTTCGAGCAGAAGTGAACTCCCCCACCTACCTTGCCGCGGTGTGGAACAAACGCATCAACGCGCTCGTGCACCCCGCGAAACTTGTTCGTGAACTGGCGCGGGTCGCGAGCGAACTCGGGGTCGAGATCTTTGAGAACTCGCCAGTGCGTGAGGTCGAGACATCCGGTGGCCCAACGGATGCTGCAGCAGTGCACACCCGAAAGGGTATGGTGCGTGCCGCCAGGGTTGCACTCGCGACGAATGCTTTTCCGTCGTTGCTCAAGCGTGCGCGCCTGCAGACGGTTCCCGTGTATGACTATGTGCTGATGACGGAACCCTTGAGCCCCGCGCAACTCGCTTCTATCGGGTGGTCGAATCGTCAGGGTCTTGCCGATATGGCGAATCAGTTCCACTACTACCGGCTGAGTGCTGACAACCGTATTCTCTTCGGGGGATATGACGCGGTTTATCATTACGGTCGCAAGGTTCGTGACAAGTATGAGCACCGTCCGGAAAGTTTTGAGCGGCTCGCGAGTCATTTCTTTACGACGTTTCCGCAGTTGGAGGGTCTCACGTTCACCCACCGTTGGGCTGGGGCTATTGATGCCTCAACGCAGTTCAGTGCGTTCTTTGGAACCGCGCGTGCTGGTCGGGTCGCTTACTCGGCTGGCTTCACCGGGCTCGGTGTTGGGGCGACTCGTTTTGCTGCTCAGGTGATGCTCGACAAGCTCGATGGGCTGACGACGGAGCGCACCGAGTTGGAGATGGTGAAGAAGATGCCGTTGCCGTTCCCGCCTGAGCCGATTGCCTCGCTGGGAATCAATGCGACGCGGTGGTCGCTGAACCGGGCCGACCACAATCAGGGTCGCCGCAATGCCATTCTCAAGACGTTGGATGCTCTCGGGCTCGGTTTCGACTCGTAAGCGTTGCTCGGCAGAGCGCTGACCTGACAGTAGCCGGTAATAACTTGCACATCATTGTGCAAGTTATTACAGTGAGGGAATGACCACCCCCGCCACTCGACGTCCCCGCCAGGATGCTGTCGACAACCGCGCCGGCATCCTGAGCGCCGCCACTGCAGCGATCGCCCACGACCCGCAAGCCTCGATCGACACCATCGCGCGCGAAGCCGGCCTCTCTCGGCGCGCACTCTATGGGCACTTCACTGACCGCAACGCTCTCGTCACCGAAGTCATCGCGGCAGGCGCCCAACGGTTCAACGCGATCGCACTGCGGGTTGACGACACTGACCCTCAAGTGGCTCTGGCTCGACTCGCCTCGCTTCTCTGGGGTGAGGCCGCCCACATGCAGGTCGTGGCTGCCACCGCCCTCGATGAAACCCATGTTTCTGCCACGGCAGAAGCTCTTGCACCCTTGCGGCGCACCGTGGTTGAGATCCTGCAGCGCGGCCAAGATGCCGAAACTCTCCGCACCGACATGGATGTCACCACACTTTCGCGACTTGTTGAGGAGGCGGCCCGCGCCGCGATCACTCGCGTCGATGCTGCGTTGCCCGAAGCACGCTCCCTCGCCGTGCGCACCACCCTCAGCGTGGCTGGGCTCTCCTGGCGCGAAAGCGTCGCACTGCTCGAAGAGCACCCGTCGATTCTCGGCTCCGAGTAATGCGCGTCGAACTGACCACCGTCACTAAAGGGCGCAACAACGAAGCCCTGCCCGCGACATCCGCTACGTTCTCCACCGGCAATGTGACCCTCGCTGTTGCCGAAACAGAACAACGTCCAACCGTGCTTGGCCTGATTGCTTCCGGTCGCATGCGGCCAGACTCGGGAACCGTGACCATCGACGGCGCTTCGGATGCCCGTGCGCTACGTCGTCGGGTTGCTCTCGTTGATGCCCCCGGCGTTTCTGACCCAGATGCTGGCGTTCCCCTAGCTGGTGTTGTGGCCGAAGAACTCATGTTCGCTGGCCGTCGCGCCGACCCACTATCTACCCGACGCTGGTTAGAAGAACTGGGCTATCGCACGCTTGCCACCACGCCGATCGCAGATATTGAGCCCTCCACGCGACTGCGGGTGCTGTGCGAACTGGCCACTCTTCGCCCCGGTGTCGAGGCACTCGTCGTGACCGCCCCCGACCGCCATGGTGGTCCGCCCCTGGAATGGTGGAACCTCCTCGACGAGTTCGCCACTCGTGGCTTCGCGATTCTTGCCGTCGCTGGTCGCGCCTCGGAGTGGGCCATTACCCAGAGCGGCACCACCACAGGAGTACATCCCGCATGAAGGTTTTCTCCATGGTCGTCGCTGAACTGCGACGACTCACTTCTTCGCGCATGGCCATGCTGGCGCTACTCGCGCTCATGCTTGTGCCCGTGCTCTATGGCGGCGTCTACCTGTGGGCAAACCAAGACCCCTACGGCAGCTTCGCTGAAGTGCCCGTCGGGCTCGTGGTCGCCGACGATGGTGTCCCCGCCGACGGTGACACAGAGGCAGTGAACTACGGTGAGCGCGTTGCCGACGACCTGCTCGCAGGAAACGACTTTGAGTGGCATGTCTTCACGGCATCCGCGGCGTCTGCGGCTCTTGCTGACGGAACCGTCGACTTCACGGTGACACTCCCCAGCGCCTTCTCGGATGCTCTGACCTCCATCGCGGGCACGAATCCGCATCAGGCCGAGATCGCTCTTGAGACCAATGACGCTAACAACTATTTGGCGTCGACCATCGGCAAGCAGGCTGTTGAGCAGATCCGGCGCTCGGTAGCGGAACTTGTTGGTCAAGAAGCAGCAAACACTTTATTGACCGCAATCTCTGACATCCGCACCGAACTTTCTGATGCCACCGACGGCGCAACGCTGCTCGTCGACGGGTCGAATGATGCTGTGACGGGTGCCCACAAGTTGTCGGATGGCGCGGGAACGTTAGCGACAGGACTGTCTACGCTCAGCACCGCAAGTGGCAGTCTCGCCAACGGTGCCGACCAGATCTCCGCGGGGGCAGCTCAGGTCGCCGCCGGCAATCGTGAGCTCGCCGGGTACGCCGACCGCGCGGGCACCGCAGCCCAAACCATTGCGGATGCGCTTCCTTCCGCACGCGCCGACCTCATCACCGCGCTCACCGATCAGGGTCTTGATGCTGCTGAGATCGACACCGTGCTTGCCTCCCTCGACCCGCTGAGCGCGCGCATCACTGAAGGAAATGGCACCGTACAGTCTGCGGTGTCGAAGGTTGATGAGCTTTCGGCGGGCGCCACGTCGCTCGCGAGCGGAGCCGCCGACCTCGCCTCGGGCGCAACCCAACTCGCAGCCGGGGTGAGCTCGGCACAGTCCGGTGCTTCAACCCTCAGCGCTGGCGTTGGTGCGCTAGAAAGCGGACTGGGAACTCTCGCCGATGGCACGACTCAGCTTCGTGACGGGCTTGAGAATGGTGTTGAAGCGATCCCCGCCTCGACTACCCACTTGCGCGAACAGCAATCAGCGGCGATTGCCGATCCGGTTGATGTCGAAACGAGCGCAGTCACGGCAGCGGGCAACTATGGCGCAGGCCTCGCGCCCTTCTTCACAGCGCTAGCCGGATGGATTGGAATCTACGCGCTCTTCCTCATCGTCAAACCCATCTCAAAGCGTGCCGTAACGGCCCTCCGGTCACCGTTACGCGTCACTCTCGCTGGCTGGCTCACCCCAGCAGTGCTCGGTGCGCTCCAAATGGTTGCGCTCTTCGGCGTGCTCGCTGCTGCGCTCGGCTTCAGCTTCACGCATCCGCTCGGCACTCTCGGGGTCATGGTGGCGGCAAGCTTCACCTATGCCGCAATCATTCTTGCTCTCAACATTTGGTTCGGCTCGGTCGGCCAATTCTTGGGGCTCGTTCTCATGGTGCTGCAACTCGTCACCGCCGGCGGCACCTTCCCGTGGCAAACCCTGCCAGCCCCGCTCGCCGCGCTCCACCATGTTCTGCCCATGGGCTACGTCGTGGATGCGATGCGCCAACTCATGTACGGCGGCGACCTAGCCCGAGTCGGCACCGACGCTCTCGTCCTCGGCGCCTGGCTCAGTGGCGCACTCATCCTGGCCGCCATCGGAGTGACCCGAATGACCCACCGCCGCACCCTGCGCGATCTGCAGCCCAGTCTCATAGGCTGAACCCCATGACCGAACCCGCCCCGCTTCTCACCCCCGGCACTCCCCTTGCGGCGAGCGCCGTCCCCGTCGCCCACGAGGCCCTTGAGGCCGCTGATGTAGTGGAGGGCACTCCCACCGCGGGGTACGCCGTGCTCGATACCCTCGGCGACACCGAGATCGGCGTCTGGGAGATGAGCGTTGGCACCGCAGCAGACACCGAGGTCGATGAGGTCTTTGTGGTCATTAGCGGGCGCGCCAGCATCCACTTCGCTGCGGATAATCGCACGATCGCTGTTGGCCCCGGTGACGTTGTGCGGCTCACCGACGGCATGAAGACCACGTGGACGGTCACCGAAACGCTGCGCAAGATTTACCTCAGCTAGGGGTCTCCATTGGCGCGCAGATTCGGGCCAACGAGTACGGGCGCCCGCCCAGTTCGCGTACCGTAGGAACATGATCACACGACGGGAAGCTGCACTGCGCCTCGACATCCCTCTCGAGATGGCTCGACGGCATGACCTCCCGAATCGGATGTCGGATGCCGAGTTCGAAGAACTCGAAACCAACCCCCCAGCCTGGTTGGTTCAGTCGCGCGCCAACCGCACCGGCAAGCGTCCCGTGTGGATGCAACTGACGTGCACGGTCTGCGGCTTCACGGAAGCAGCCCGACCGAAGAAGTGGTGGCCAGCCTTCACATATTTGACGTGCGATTGGCATGATGCGGATGAGCTTCCCGCTCCCGCTGAAGGGGTGTTCCGCTCGGAGATCGATGGCATTGGCAGTCGCTTCGTGGGCATCGTCGACGAAAAGGTTTAGACCCAAAGAGTATTTCCGGGTTTGTTCGGCTCGGCTTAAGGGTGGAGCGTGATGCGAACGAGGGGGATTTCGAAGTCAGGGTTTCCGTCGTGGAGCGAGGTCATGAGTGCGGTGAGTTCTTTCCACACCCTCGGATGCCGTACTTGGTAGGCCGCAAGATAGGCTTGGGCGTCGTCTGGCCCGAGCACCTCTGCGCTAGCGGGGATTCGGCGGCGAAACCCGATGCTGACGTGGCATTTCGGTTCGGCCACCAGATTGCGAACCCACTGGGCGCGTCGACCGAGGGCTGACGCAATCACCACTTCGTTCGGGCTCGGGCTCGTCACTACTTCTAAGACGACGTAGCGGGATTCGCCGGAGTTGCGGCCGGTGTGCTCAAGCATCATCAGGCGTCTGCCAAAAAGGAAGCCGAACCCGGCGCGGTACAGTCCGATCGGCGCACGCATCAGTCGACGACTCCGAAATGCGCGAGCAATCATGAGCCGTCGAACCCGAAAGGCTCGAGCGATGAGGGAGCGAGTTCTCGTGTTCATAGCTCTGCTTTCAGGGAAATGCTGTCGCGCAACGGCCGCGCGGCCCCAGCCAGCACGAGAGCAATCAGGATGGGAACTCCGATTGCCAGCAACGCGAATCTGATTCCGACGATGTCGCCGAGGAAGCCCAGCAGTGGTGGTCCGGCAAGGAACGCGACGTACCCGAGGGTGGAGACCACTGATACGCGAGCGGCGGCATGCTTGGGGTCATCGGCTGCCGCCGACATCCCCATCGGAAATGTGAGCGCGGCGCCGATGCCCCACAGGGCGACGCCGACCATGGCTAGCCCGATGTTTGGCGCAAGCACGAAGAGCGTGAGGCCGATTGCTGCGGCCGCCATACTGGCGCGCAGCACGGGAACGCGACCGTAGGCGTCGATCGCTTTGCCTCCGAAGAATCGCATCAGGGTCATGGCGAGCACGAAGGTCGCGAACATGAGGGCGCCGTTGGATTCTGTGACGTCGAGTCCGTCGACTGCTGCTTTGGCAATCCAGTCATTTCCTGCGCCCTCCGTGAGGGTTGCACCAAGCACAACAACACCGATCAGTAGGGTACGGCGGTCGGTCCAGGCAGTGCGCACCTTCGGCGGGGCAGGTTCTCCTGCGGGCTGCGTCACTTCAGGAATACGCGCCAGGAAGTACTTCGGGATAACAAAAGTCGTCACGGCTACCACCACAACGATCGCGAGAAGATGCGCGGGCAATCCGACCCCCAGAGTCGACAGCCCGGCACCGAGGAGCGCGCCCAGAAAGGCACCACCGCTGAAAGCGGCATGGAGTTGCGGCATGATGGTGCGGCCGATTTTGTGCTCGACGTCGGCACCCTCAATGTTCTGAGCGACATCCCAGAGTCCGATTCCGATGCCAAAGAAGAACAAAGAGATTGCGGTTCCGACCGTGGTTGCCGCTGAGAGCGACAAGGCGATACCGACTCCGGCGAGCGCGGCGATCAGTCCCGCAACGCGCACGGTATTTGCGGTGCCAATTCTGCCTGTCACATAACCGGCTGTGGGCAAGGCGATCAGCGAACCAACGGCGACACAGAGCAGGAGAGCACCCATCTGGCCGGGTGTGAGATTGAGGGTGTCGGTGACGGCAGGGATGCGGGCCGCCCAACTCGCAAACACAAACCCATTGATACCGAAGACAAGGAAGGTCGCGATCGCGGCAGCGCGGAGGCGGGCCGGCGTGGCAGTGGCGGTCATGGGATCAATACTCCCAGTGAAAAGCAGAAGCCGGTGCCTACCCTGAAAATCGCCAGTGTGCTGAGGGGGGAACGGCATCCGTCCTATTGCGTAGTGATCGGGGTGGTGATGAGGTCAACGGCACCGAAGGGGAACGGGAAATAGAACGTGCCGCTGCCGTTCCAGTCAGTAATCGGAATCATCCAGAACCAAATCTGGCTGATGAGCAACGAAACGACGGCCAGAACCATGATCCCAAGTTCCGCGCGGTCGAGATATTGCAGAGCAGATTCTTCGTCGTTTGCTCGTCGGAGCACAAAATTGAGAGTAACGATGATGATCGCAAAAACTGCCAAATAGATGAGGCCGCTGGGGTGAAGCGTGAGATTCACACAGCTGGGTGCTACTTCAGTGAAGTTGCCGTCGCTGCCTACAAGAGAACCATCAGTAGCGACATCAACCGGGCAGTAACCTCGGTTGGCCGTAGTGAAAATCGAATACACCATGAGGGTGAAGCCAGCGGTCAGAATGAGTTTCCGGATGCGCGCCACGATCAGTCGCCCAGACAACACGTTCGGGGCATCCAATTGTTCAGTCTTCAGCGCCTGCGACACGGGGTTCCCCTAACGACGAGTGATGGGTTGCCTTAGAGTAAGGCAAAACCGAGGAAATGTCGAGCGTTGTGCGGTTTTATTCGAGAGTCGAGGCCGGCGAGCGTGGACATCCACCCTTCAGCCGGACATGTACTGAGTAGGAGCAACACTACGAAGCGGAGAATGTTATGGACAGAACGACCGAATTGCTCGATACGAGCACCCCTCGGCGCGACCTGACAACCCCGGCCGTTTCGGCAGCCCTGAACGATGTTGTCGAATCCTCCACACGATCACCGCAGTATCGACGACCTGCCGTCATCGCTGGTGTCTCGGCACTCCTCCTCGGAACCGGCACCGCAGCTGCGGCCGCAGCTGGGCTCTTGTTTCCCCTCCTTCCGCCCTCCCTGTTCGAAACCGGCGAGGGTTACGACCTGACTTGGAACGTCGTCATCAGCACTCATGGACAAGAGTTCGCCTGTAGCGGCGGGTATACCTTGCTCCCGGTTGAGCATCAGCCTGGCTTCGACCAAGAGACCTTTGACGAAGCAAAGGTGTTTATCCAGACAGAAGACTGGTCGGCCATCCGCCCCGACCCCGCCTTCATGGACCACGAAACGGTACTTGCGAAGCAAACGGCAGAAATCCTCTCACGGTCAATCAAGTCGCAAGTGATCGCGGCGACGCTGACCGAATTCGAGGCTCGCGGGACTCCACTGCTGGGCATTTCCGGGAGAGGGATCGACGAGTGCACGCCGTAGACACTCGCGCCCGCGATGCGATCCGGCAGCACCAGTCGGCACTCCTCGCCTACTTCACGTATCGCGTAGAGAATGTCGAGGATGCTGCGGACCTGTTCTCCGAGACGGCCCTGGTCGCGTGGCGCCGACGACGCGCGATGCCCACCCCCGACGAGGAGGTAAAGCGGTGGCTGTATGGAGTCGCGCGCAACACTCTGCTCAACCATCGCCGAACGGGTCGCCGCCGAGGCAAGCTTCTGGAAACGCTGCGCACCGAGCTCGTTCGCGCTGATACCCTCGCCGTCGCCGAGAGCGAGAACAACATCCAACTCGAGGTGCGCGCTGCGCTTGAAACCTTGCCGGCCGCACAATCCGAACTGCTAAAACTCATCCACTGGGACGGTCTCACGATTGCCGATGCCGCTGCCGTGCTCGGACTCAACGCGTCGACGGTGCGCAGCCGCTATTCAGTCGCGAAGGCGGCGGTAGAAGCGGCACTCACTGCGAAGGTGGCGCGCGGCTAACTCAGTTCGCGCAGCGGAGAGGTACGTTCTCCCCCTGCGTCGCCCGTATTTACCGTTCCCCCGAGTTCAATGATGACGGCGGATACCTCGAGGTCAGCCTTCGGGCAATGCTCAACGCCGCAAGGGATCACAAAGAGTTCGTTCGGGCCGAGCACGATGTTGCGGTCCCGCAGTTGGATCGTGAGCTCCCCTTCCACCACCAAAAACAACTCGTCAGTCTCGTCATGACTGTGCCACACAAACTCGCCCTGCAGCTTCACGATCTTCACGTCGTGGTCATTGACGGTCGCTATGCGGTGTGGCTGCCAATGCTCAGGAATGGTGGCAAGCGCGGCGATTAGATTAGATGCGGTGGCCGACATGCGCCAACGCTAGCAGTGTGATTTCCTAGGCGCTTTGGACTGGCGTTGTCATTCATCCTGCTGCCCGGAGTCGCTTTCGATAGCGATGGGTAAGGATCCACTGAATCCAAACAGGAGGTCGTTGCCGTTGGCCAGACGCGTGACGGCGAGAACCATATTCGTGGGAACCTTCGTGTTCCCCACCAGATTTCGCCCTTCGATTAATCCCTGGTCAATTCGGTTTGCAATGTTCTCCCCGGGAAGGGTTGGCGTGAGTTCAAATGTGTGGCCAGCGTAATATAGTTTTGGCATTGTCAACTCCTTTGTCGATTACGTCAGGATACGTGACCTTTCCGACTTTCCAGACTCACATCCTCGACTTATTGGGCAGCGAGCAGCATTCAGATCCCGAAAGGCCCTCCGCGACCGGTGCCGGGGTTGACTAAAGGTCGCGCGCAGCACACTGTTCAGTGGGACAGGGTGAACCGAGACTAGTCACCCTGTGTTGCGAACTCCGAAAGTGCTGAGCTGAGGTGAGGTGAACCCAGCCAACTCATTCACAATCGCTGGTCTGGACTGATGAGATACGTATGTCGAGGGCAAATCTGCTCGACCATCGTCGAACTGAGGTGACAAGATTATCGGCAGCGTGATTGGTGGTCGCTACCGCGTGACCAGCCTCATTGACCGCGGGGCATGGCTTCGGTGTACCGCGCCGTCGACCAATCATTGACGCGCGCTATGCGGTGCGGCTGGATGCGGTGGCTGACATGCGCCAACTTTAGCGGTGAGCGCTCCGAGTGACGGTACTGCCTCATCAGAGGGCAATTGTTCCGAGATCTCTGGCTTCATGACCCGATCGGGCCACAAGCCCGACGACCACAAATGGCCTGTCTTGCCGACGCGCAGCAACCCTCAGAAGACGACAGTTGATGGAGAAGTCCCACACAGCGTGGGGCCGAGATACGAGGAGATTGAGATGCCATTCATCCAAGTCAAAGTCATTGAGAACGTCTTCAGCGACGAGCAGAAACAAGAAATGATTCGGACGCTTACCGACGCCATGGTGGGAATCGAGGGCGAGAACATGCGCCCCGTTACGTGGTGCGTTGTCGAAGAGGTGCGCAGCGGCAGCTGGGGCATTGCCGGCAACCCGCTTTCTACGGCAGATGTGAAAGCGCTAGCCGCTGGCGTGAACGCCTGAGTCACCCAAACTCGCCGGGCCAGATCGGGCACGGACACGGGCCCGGGCCCGACTGGCCGGCGAGCGAAGGACCATAATGAGGAGATGACGTCCCTTACGTCGGCACGCGAAGCATTAGCTGCCGGTTCGTGGCAAGTCGCACGAACCGAATTTCTCGCTGTCACAAAGGAAACTCGCGACCCTCTTGCCTATGAGGGATTGGCGCAAGCCGCCTGGTGGCTCGACGATGGTGAAACCTGTGTCGGATCACGCGAATCTGCCTACCGACGCCACCGCGAGCTCGGCGATTCACTCGGGGCAGCACGCACCGCCACCAGTCTGGCATGGGACTCGTTGCTGTTCGGGCACGGCGATGCGGTAGCGCTCGGATGGTGGACGCGGGCCGAGTCACTCCTTGAGGGGCTCGACGAGTCCCCAGAACATGGTTGGCATGCGGTGCGTGAAGCAGAACTGGCGATGGAAGTCGGCCATGACCCCGACCGCGCATTGGCTTCAGCAGTGCGAGCATCCGACATCGCACGGCGACTCGACGTTGGCGACCTTGACGTGGTCGGCATGGCCCTCCAGGGCGTAGCGATGACCAGCGCCGGAGATCTCGAGGGCGGAATGGCCAAATTGGATGCCGCGGTGGCCGCAGCGACATCGGGCGACGTGGTCGACCCCATGTGGATGGGGAAAGTGTGCTGTTGGTTGATCGCCGCCTGCAACCAAAATAAGGATGTGACGCGTGCCGCTGACTGGTGTCGCCGCGTGGAAGCGATCTGTGTTGAACGCGATCTCGCTCCCCTCTTCACTGTGTGCCGCATCCAATACGCTTCCGTTCAGGTAGCCCGCGGATCGTGGCGCGAAGCCGAAGACGAACTCGTCGGCGTCATGGAACGGCTCTCATCGTCTCAACGCACTTCACGACTTGAGGCTGTTGTGCAGTTGGGAGAACTCCGCCGCCGCCAAGGTCGTTTCGATGAAGCCGAAGCCCTCTTTGCGCAAGCCGAATTTCATCCCCTCGCGATCACCGGCATTGCCCAGCTACGTTTAGCCAGCGGCGATACCGCGAGCGCTTGGACTGCTATCCGGGGGCTTCTCGATTGGCTGCCGCGCAACAGTCGCATTGTTCGCGCCGACGTTCTTTATCTCGCCGTCATCATTGCTCACGCTGCCGCCAAGACCGAGCAGGCACAACTCTTCGCGAACGAACTTCGCCATACTGCTGAACTGACAGGAACCGACTCCCTCATGGCATCCGCAGCTGCTGCCGCTGCCGCTCTTGCCCCACCGGTCGCCGCAGTCCCGCTACTGATCGAGGCGGTGCGACGATTCAATGCTGCCGGACTTCGCTTCGACGAAGCCCATACTCGCCTCGCGCTCGCGAAGGTGCTCCTCGCGACAGGCGACCCGGCCGCGGCCCAACGTCACCTCGCCATCGCTACAGAAGTACTTTCCGAACTATCGGCGTTCGACGATCTCACCCAAGCGCGACAACTCGCCGCTGTCGCTGGTGAAGCGTCCGGTGAACCAAACGATAGACGGCTCTCTGCCAGAGAACTCGAAGTACTCCGGTTGGTTTCGCGAGGACTGAGCAACCCCGAAATCGCTACGGAACTCGTGCTCAGCGAGCACACCGTGCACCGGCACGTTGCCAACATCCTCACCAAGCTCGACCAGACCTCGCGCACCGGTGCGGCCTCCTACGCTATTCACTCCGGGATGCTCTAGTCGGCCCCAGTTGTCACACTCCCGAATTAGTCGCGTGCCGTCGCCACCGCCGCGTTTGGACCTCTCGCATCCAAGTGGCATCAGAGACCGGATGCGTCACAACATCGGTAAACCAGTACGTTTCGTCGGGGTTCCACCCGGCGATGACACTCGCGAAGCCGTCGTCGAGCGGGATAGCGACGCCAGCGGCAGAAAGGTAGGCAGCGAGGGAAAGGTGCACCGCATCGAAATCGTGGGCCACTCGCGACCAATCAGGCATCATCCATTTACCGTTTCGGCCGGTGGCGCGGTACCAGTCGTGGCGCCGGGTAGCGGTGACCTCGCGCGGGTATCGCCGGCAAAGCTCGGCCCAAGACTCTGCCGAAACAATTTCACACACGCGCGGAGTGCCTTCGACGGGCACGGGATGGCTATTCACCAGTCCATCGTCAGAGCGATCTTCGATCAACCAGAGACCGACCGGGCCCAGCTCTGGTAGCGCCCGCGTCGTCGCGCTGAGTCCGAACGGTGGCCTCGACCACCAGTCGCCTGAAAAATTGGCGGCGGGATCTGTCGGGCGTTCCCGAACCGCCGTCTGCTCGTTTTCATCCATTGCGGCAGACCACAAGCGAAGAGTCTCCGCTGCAGGCGGCGCCCCAGGCATCTGAAAGCGGGGGTCCTGAAATTTGACCGCCCACTGCTCGGCGGCCATGGGCTCGCTCCACCATTCGATTGACGGCAACGCGACAACATGATCCGCGATGCGTTCGAGAGCGTGATCGAGGCGGAAATCCAGCAACAGTTCATCGGTACCATCGGGCTCTTGCCAGTAGCGCGCACTGTCTACACAAACAGCGATAGCGTCGAGAAGATCCGCGACGCCAAGCAACGACAACGGAATGTTTTCGAGCGCTACTGCGACTTCCTCCGCAGAGGGTTCGGGAAGGGGGTCAGGAATGTTCCAACCGAAAATCGTTCCGCCCTGACCCCGTGCAGTTTCCAGATGATGCGCAGCATAGACCAGCACACTCCACAGCTCCGCGACTTCCGGAGTCGCCAGAAGCCGCTCGGGCATGGCAGCGGCAAGACACAAGCGACGGCCGCGTGGTCCCGAAAGTAGAGTGCGAGCATCCAGAGGCATGGGATCAGGCTAAGTTGCGGATGCCCCAAAGTGAAGAGAAATCGCAGAACCGCACGCATGCCAGTAGTCCCCCAGGACTACCCCCAGCGCACAACCTCATCCGCTCGGGGGACGCCGCCAAGCGACGGGGCTTCTACCCTGGAAGACATGATTGAAATTCAAGGTTTGACCAAAAGGTACGGTGCCAAAACCGCCGTCGACAACATCACCGCGACCATCCGTCCCGGTCTCGTTACCGGTTTCCTCGGCCCCAATGGCGCAGGCAAGTCCACCACTATGCGCACCATCATCGGGCTTGACCGCCCTGATTCTGGCACCGTTACCGTGAATGGAAAACGGTACGCCGAACACCACAACCCGATGCACGAAGTCGGAGCCCTCCTCGACGCGAAGGCAATCCACACCGGCCGCACCGCCTACAACCACCTCCTTGCCATGGCTGCCACCCACGGAATCGGTAAAGCGCGAGTGCATGAAGTCATCGCGATGACCGGCCTCGAATCCGTTGCCAAGAAACGTGTCGGAGGGTTCTCGCTCGGCATGGGCCAGCGCCTCGGAATTGCCGCCGCGCTCCTCGGCGACCCCCAAACACTCATCCTCGATGAACCTGTCAATGGTCTCGACCCCGAAGGTGTGATGTGGGTGCGCAAACTCACGAGGCACCTCGCCTCAGAGGGTCGCACAATCTTCCTCTCCTCGCACCTGATGAGCGAGATGTCCCTCACCGCAGACCACCTCATCGTGCTCGGGCGCGGCCGCATCATTGCGGATGCTCCCGTTGGCGAGATTTTGGCGCTCGCAACTGGAACCGCGGTGCGGGTTCGCACACCACAGGCCACGGAACTCGCCAATCGACTCGCGGGCAGTGACGTTACCGTCACCAGCGTCGAAGGTGACCTTCTGACTATCGCCGGTCTGGCATCCGCTCAGATCGGTGAGGCTGCAGCACAGGCAGGCATCGTGCTTCATGAACTCACACCGCTCTCTGCATCGCTTGAAGACGCCTACCTAGAGCTCACACAAGATGACGTCGAATACCACTCGGAGGTTTCCCGATGACCAGCACCGCCCTCGAGACCGCACCGGCTCCCACAGCCAACCGCGCGACGAAACTGACTTTCCCCCGCGTTGTGCGCTCCGAATGGATCAAGCTGCGCACGCTTCGCTCGACCCAGTGGTCGTTTGTGATCTTCGTACTGCTCACGGTCGGCTTTGGCCTGCTCATGACAGCCACTCTCGACACCTCAGCAGGCCGAGCCCTTGACGCCGAAACGCAGAAATCGTTCACGGTGATGGTGGCAACGCTTGGCGTGAACTTCACGCAGCTCGTCGCCGCCGTACTCGGCGTGCTCATCATTAGCGGCGAGTACACGACAGGGATGATTCGTTCCACCTTTGCGGCGGTACCCAAAAGATTGCCAGCCCTCTTTGCGAAAGCGTTAGTGCTTGCGGTAGCCACTTTCGTGGTCGGCCTCGTATCAATCGTCCTCACGGCACTCGTGACCGCGCCGATACTCGCGAGCAAGGGCGTTGAAGGACAGCTTCTGGATGGCGAAGTGATGCGAGCACTCGTCGGCGGCGCCGGCTACCTGACTCTCATCGCCCTGTTGGCGTTTGCGTTCGGTGCCATTCTGCGCAACAGCGCCGGTGGTATTGCCACCGCGCTCGGGCTGATTCTTGTGGTTCCGACCGTGCTCGCGATTCTCTCGAGCGTCGCTCAAGCCACGTGGATCTACAACCTCTCGGCTCTCCTGCCGTCTTCCGCTGGCAGCCAAATGTATGCCATCGGTAGCGACTCCGCTGCTGGAGGTCCGCCGCTCGGAGGCATCGCCGACGACGTACTCACCCTCGACCCCACCCAGGGCTTCCTCGTGCTGCTCACGTGGGTTGTCGTGCTGAACATTGCGGCCGCCACACTCACCAAGAGCCGCGACGCCTAGCCTCCCGAGCGCCAACAGCGCACAGAAGCCGCGGGTTCACCCATAACCACAACACGGCAGAGTGGCGACAGCACAGCTGTCGCCACTCCCCCCTTACGGTGGCTGACGCGCGTGGCTAATCTGAAGTCATGAACGAATACGAGCACACGAAAGGCAAGGATGAGACGTCTGGCCGTCGAGGCTACGTCGGATTCATCGATTGGCTCAACCTCAAACTGTTGCCGATTCTCGGCACTCCCGGTCTGGGGCCATACGACAACGTCATTCAGCAAGTTAGTGACGCGCTGTGTCCTGTATGTGGGCAGCCGATGTCGGAACACTTCATCGATCATTCAACGCCGAACACAATTCTCAACTGCCCTGTTGAGCACTCGCCTGTTCCCGTCGACAATTCGCCAGTGAACGAACTCGGAATGAATATCGCCCCCACCGAGAACTGAGACGGTCGATTAGAGCGATCTGACTGGCGCGAGCCCGCCCAAAACAGCGTGTGAGAGAATCAACCATGGCTGAATCGTGGCGTCGCACACCGACCGAAAGTCCCGTCACCTTCGAGATTGATACCTCGGCATCCGTTCCGCCCTTTGAGCAGATCAAAGCACAGGCCATCGCTCAGATCGCCAGCGGTGAACTCCTTGCCGGCACCAAACTTGCCACTGTTCGTCAACTGGCCAGCGACCTCGGCATTGCACCCAATACTGTTGCTCGCGCCTATCGCGAACTTGAAGCAGACGGCTTTCTGCTCTCCCGTGGCCGAAACGGCACCGTCGTGAAGGCACGCCCCGGTGATGCTGCAGCACTGCTCCAACTCGATGCGAAAGCATACGCCGACCGCGCCGCCGAACTCGGTATCAGTGCAGAAGAAGCCCAACGCTTCGTTTCCACCGCACTCTCCCTTTAACCGCTGGCTGCAGTGCCTAACCTCGGCGGCTGCGCTCTTCTTTAGCGCAAAATCCCCAACTCGCGTGCCCGCGAGACCGCAGCGGTGCGCGACGAGACAGTCAGTTTCGAAAAGATGTGAGCCAGGTGCGACTTCACCGTCGTGTTCGACACAAACAATTCCGAAGCAATCAGCGCATTCGACTTACCTTCGGCAACCATCCCTAACACCTCGATTTCTCGCCTACTGAGACTGATCTGGGGTGCTCGCATCCGATCAAGAAGTCGACCAGCAATCACCGGCGCCAACGCGCTTTCCCCCGCGGCGGCGGCGCGCACGGCTGCAACGAGCTCGGCAGGTGGGGCATCCTTCAGCAAGTAGCCACTGGCACCCGCCTCCACCGCGCTCAAAATGTCACCATCGGTGTCGTAGTTGGTGAGCACCAGTACATAGGGCGCAGCTTCCAACGCTCGGATGCGACGCGTGACATCCGCACCCGTCTCGGCCGTGCCGAACTGCAAATCCATCAAGACAACATTGGGCACCTCAGATTGCACCAACGCGAAGGCTTCAGCGGGCGTCGCCGCTTCAGCAACCACCATGAGATCCTCCTCATGGTCGAGCAACGCTCTCAGCCCCGCCCGCACCACGGGGTGGTCATCCGCGATGACCAGACGAATCACGAGGTTGCCTCTGCAGCATCGACGACACTCTCGGCAGCGCTCGCACTCGCGCTAGAAGCACTCGGATCGACACTCCCGACAGCGTTCGCAACATCCTCCAGCGCCAGTTCTACCGTCATTGTCGTTCCTTTTCCCGGCGCAGAATCGATAGTCAGCGTGCCGTCGAGCTGCTCAACGCGCTCGCGCGTGGCGGTCAACCCGAAGGAATCAGAGAAACCTGCCGCGGTCTCTCCAGCGACTGCGGTGGAGTCAAAACCACGCCCGTTGTCTGCCACGACTAAAGTCACGCCGTCGGCATCCCGAGCAATCGAGATCGTCGCCTGGGTTGCCCCAGAATGTTGAACCACGTTAGCCATCGCCCCCTGTGCGATACGCAACAGCGCTGTCTGCATAGGCATCGGAAGATCAAGCGCATCAGCTACCCGAACTCGCACCTCACGATCCGAACTCTGCCACTGAGTGGCGGCAAGGCGGCGCAATGCTGCCCCCAGGCCCTGCTCAATGAGCGCACTCGGAGCCAACTCACGAATGAACCGACGGGTGTCGGTGAGATTCGTAGCCGCCGTCTCGCGGGCAAGCCGCACATGCTCACGACCTGCAGCATCCGGGTCAGCGCGTTCTGCCGCATGCAGCAACATCTGGATGCTCGACAGTCCTTGCGCCACGGTGTCATGAATTTCGCGCGCGAGTCGTGCTCGTTCCGCAAGCACTCCCGCTTCGTGCTCGGTCTGCGCCAACTGGTCGCGCGTCTCGAGGAGTTGCTTCATCAGTAGCTCTCGTTCCGCCGCTTCGGTTGCCAATGACTTGTAGCCAAGGCCAATCACTATCGCGACGCCGGCACCAACAAGGGGTCCGACAACTCCGCCGATTGTCCACCCCGAATGCAGTCCGAGCGCCACGATCGCGAGCCCGGTAGAGGTCAACACGGCCAGGGTTCGCCAACCACGCGGGAGAAGGTGGAGGTAAAGGAAGAAGAGAGGAAACACCAGATAGGCGGCATCTGGAATCAACCAGACCAGAACGAGCCATTCGCCGGAGAAGACAAGCAACCAAAGGTAGCCGCTCAGCGAGCGAGTCGTTGATGGCGTCGTCATGGTGCGTTTGGCCAGCACACCGCCGAAGACATAGGTCACGATCATGAGAGCGGCTAGCGCTATGACGATGCCGCTGTTGGGGTTGTTGCTAACCAGGGCACGCACGATCACGACCGCGGTCAGCGCCGCAAAAAGGATGTGCAAACTGGTGCGCAACCCGATAAAAACCGGGGTCAACGCGGTGTGGCTCATTGTTCGACCCTACTCTCGGCAACGGTCACTCCCATCCATCAAAAGGGTGATTTTTTGTGCCGTCCTTTGCTGGTGAAACTGCGTTCTTGCGGCCGATGCCCCCACGGCGAGGAACGAGGAATCTGGTAACTGTCGAATTCGCTCGACGCCGAAAGGATTCCCATGT
This sequence comes from Rhodoglobus sp. G.S.23, assembly GCF_056675935.1. Classification (NCBI taxonomy): domain Bacteria; kingdom Bacillati; phylum Actinomycetota; class Actinomycetes; order Micrococcales; family Microbacteriaceae; genus Rhodoglobus; species Rhodoglobus sp. G.S.23. Next base: position 71,543 of record NZ_CM155237.1, on the reverse strand, counting down.
TTGTTGCCTGGCGCGATCTGCGCTTTGCTCGCGGACGATTCGTGCTCATCGGCACTGTCGTCGCCCTCATCACTTTGCTAGTCGGCTTCCTCAGCGGGCTGACGGGCGGTCTGGCTGCCCAAAACGTGTCAGCGGTGTTATCAATTCCGGCCGACCAGCTCGTGTTCTCGCCACCGAGCAGCAAGGGTGAGTCCGAAGCGAGTTTTTCTGATTCTGCGATCACGGAGCAGCAAGTGCGCACGTGGGCTTCCGCGCCAGGCGTTGAGTCTGCGAACCCGATCGGTGTCACTCAGACGAAAGCCGAGTCAGCCAACTCCAGTGCGTCCATCGCCCTCTTTGGTGTGGTCGCGGGCTTTGATGACACCGCTCCCACTAGGGACGGCACCATCGGGCTGTCCGAGGATGCCGCGACAACGCTTGCTGTCACGAGCGGCGACACCGTCACCATCGCAGGCATCGACTACACGGTCGAGACGGTCAGCGGCAACTGGTGGTACAGCCACACTCCTGTCGCACAAGTGACCCTGAGTGACTGGCAGGCCTACTCCGCTGCCACGGGAAACCCCGACGCCTACGCCACAACCATCGCCGTCACGGGCGATACCGATTGGGATGCCGTGAATGCTGAAGCAGACACCATCAGCAACAGTGCGCTACTTTCACTGACCGCGGTCGGTTCATTTCGCTCAGAAATCGGATCTCTCCTCCTCATGGTCGCGATGCTGTTTGGTATCTCCGCCCTCGTAATTGGTGCGTTTTTCACCGTCTGGACGATGCAGCGCCAAGCCGATATTGCCGTACTCAAAGCGCTCGGCGCCTCTACGCCGTCCCTCGTCCGAGATGCCCTGGGCCAAGCGCTCGTCGTACTGCTCATCGGTGTCGGCATCGGCATCGGTGTGACAGCACTGCTCGGGGCTCTCCTGGGTAACGCTCTGCCGTTCATCCTGAACCCCTTCACTACCGTGCTGCCGGGGATTGTCATGATCACCCTCGGCCTTGCGGGTGCCGCTTTTGCTCTACGTTCCGTCACCACCGCCGACCCCCTCACTGCCCTAGGGAGCACCCGATGATCCACCTTGATGACGTCACACTGAGCTTTCCCGATGGAGACGGTCGCATCACCGCGGTCAACCATGTCAATCTCACCGCACGACCCGGCACCGTCACCGGCATCACCGGGCCGAGCGGTTCGGGCAAGTCGAGCCTGCTTGCCGTGGCCGCTACCCTCATCAGGCCCGATTCCGGTCGCGTGCTCATTGATGACGTGGATGCCGCGCAATTGTCCCCCACTGAAGCAACAGTGCTGCGTCGCGACGCTATCGGTATCGTTTTTCAGCAGCCGAACCTGCTGCCATCGTTGACGGCGCGCGAACAGCTCGCGGTCATGAACGAGTTAGGTGCTCCCCGTAGCCGCCGACAGCGCGCTGCTGTGAAAGAGCATGCCGCTGAGCTATTGGATGCTGTTGGCCTCGCCGATCAGGCGCACAAGCGTCCCCACCAACTTTCGGGCGGTCAGCGCCAGCGCATCAACATCGCGCGAGCGCTCATGAATGACCCCAAGGTTCTCCTCGTAGATGAACCAACGAGTGCTCTCGATCAGGAGCGTGGCGCAAGCATCATCGAACTGATTCTGCGCCTCACCGATGAACGCAACACGTCAACGCTGCTCGTCACCCACGATCTGGTTCACCTGCCGCGGATGCACGCCGTCGTGAATATGGTGGATGGCGCTCTCAGCACGGTGCGCGCCGAAACCTTGGTTGCCGCCGGCTAGTGCCCGACCTCATCGGAATCGACGCCTGACCCGGGAACATCGATCGCCGCAATGGCTTCGAGATCGCGAGAGTCGAGTTCGAAGTCGAAGATCGCAATGTTGTCGGCCAGCCTTTCGGGGTTGGCCGACTTGGGGATCGCTACAAGGCCGTTCTGCAGGTGCCAGCGCAGCGAGATCTGCGCCACTGAGCGCTCATGCTTCTGGGCAATTTCGAGCAATACCGGCTGGTCGAGCACTCCCTTGATGGGGCTCCACGCTTCCGTGACGATTCCGCGAGAGTCGTGATAGGCGCGCTCGGCTAGGCGAGCGTTGGTCGGCGACAGGTCAACCTGGTTGACAGCAGGAACGGTGGTTCCGGCATCCGCCAGCACATCAAGGTGCGCTGGTTTGAAGTTCGAGACACCGATGGAGCGCACAAAGCCGTCGGCTTGCAGCTGCTCGAATGTGCGCCAGGTGGAAAGAAACTTATCGAGTTCTGGTCGTGGCCAGTGGATCAGCAGCAGGTCAACATACTCCAGATCGAGGCGTTCGAGGCTGCCACGCAGCCCATCGATCGCGAGGTCATCGCCCTGAAAATCGCCATCGAGCTTGGTCGTAATAAAGAGTTCATCGCGGTCAACACCACTGCGACGGATGCCCTCGCCAACGCCCACTTCGTTGCCGTAGCGCACCGCGGTGTCGATATGGCGGTAGCCGAGTTCGATCGCTGTCGGTACGACAATAGCTACCTCAGCATCGCTGAGTGGCCAGGTACCAAGGCCGAGCTGGGGAATGCTGTGGCCGTCGTTGAGCGCTATCGAGGGAATCATCCTCTTAGGCTAAACGACGGCCATCACATTTTGGCGGTACTCGCTAGAGCGAGTTAGACCTCGAGTGCTGCCATGGCCGGGTCGGGGTTTCCGAAGCGGTGCGCGGTGATCGACAGCGACTGCTCCTGCAGGAAGATCAACAGTTCGACTCGACCGGATGTGGTGACCGGTCCCGACCACACCGCCATGTCGGGGTTTCCGTCAACCGCTTCAGCAAGATCGACAGCTGAACCGCCGATGAGGCGCACCCGGTTGGTGTTGAGCTCGCCATTCGCTGCGCGTTCGTTCCAGCGGGCATCCGACTCGACAACAACATCGGCGACCGAGACTGCAGCGTTTGCCGCCTCGAACGATTCGGCGAGCAGGGACGGCAACGGAACAGCCGAGCTGATGTGAATGGTCGAGCCAACACGAGCAGCACCGACAATCATCCGCACGAGGTGTCCCATGGGCTCACCCTCAGACAGGCGAACGGTGACGGGCACCGGACGGTAACGGAACACGTTGCGCTCCACGCCGAGGTCCGAGACGTCACGGCTAATACCGAACTCTGTTTCCCAGGCTCGCTGGTCGCTCTCGGCGGCACGGCGAACTCGGTCGAACTCGGCGAAGTCCATTCCCGACTGGGCCTTCTTGATCACCGAAGACACCTGGTCGCTGAGCCCACGAACCTGAATATCGCGAGCGGCAGGCTGTTCGACGGCCTTCCACTGCCCGAGTGTCATCAGGTAGTTGGGTCCACCAGCCTTGGCGTGGCAGCCAACGGCTGAACGCTTCCAACCGCCGAACGGCTGGCGCCGAACAATGGCGCCGGTGATTCCACGGTTGACGTAGGCGTTTCCGGCCTGAACTTCATCGAGCCAGCGAGCAACCTCTGTGGGATCGAGCGAGTGGATGCCCGCAGTCAGACCGTAGTCCACGGCGTTCTGCATCGCGATTGCTTCGGTGAGGTTCTTGGCGCGCATGACGCCGAGAACGGGTCCGAAGTATTCGGTCATGTGAAACTCGCTGCCAGAGACAACGCCGGTGCGAACTCCGGGAGTCCACTGCTTGCCTTCGTCATCAAGCTGACGTGGCTTCACGAGCCAGCTCTCGCCGGGAGCAAGAGTGGTGAGGGCGTTAAGCAACTTGCCCTGAGCAGGCTCAACGATCGGACCCATCATGGTGAGGGGATCCTGAGGGAGGCCAACACGCAGAGTGCGCACCGAGTCAACCAGCTGACGCTCGAAACGTTCGCTCCGGCCGACTGAGCCAACCAAGATGACGAGGGATGCGGCCGAGCACTTTTGTCCGGCGTGTCCAAAGGCACTCTTGGTCACGTCGGCGACGGCGAGGTCGAGGTCTGCGCTCGGCGTCACGATGATCGCGTTCTTGCCGCTCGTCTCTGCGAGGATCGGCAAGTCGTTGCGCCAGGAACGGAACATTGCGGCAGTTTCCCACGCCCCCGTCAGGATGACGCGGTCGACCGCGGGGTCGGCAATCATGATGCGACCGAGTTCACGATCCTTCAGATCGACGAAGGCGAGCACTTCACGCGGCACGCCCGCTTCCCACAGCGCTTCGACCATTACTGCGGCGCTGCGCTGCGAAAGCTTCGCTGGCTTGATGATGACGCCACTGCCCGAGGCGAGTGCTGAAAGCACGCTGCCGGCGGGAATGGCAACCGGGAAGTTCCACGGCGGAGTAACGACGATGAGTTTCGACGGCACGAACGTGGCGTCGTCGATCGCTTCAAGGTCGAGAGAGCGCTCGGCGTAGTAGTGCGCGAAGTCAATCGCTTCGCTGACCTCTACGTCACCTTCTGCAATGGTCTTGCCTGCTTCGTTGGCCATGACCTCGATGAGGCGGGCACGCGAGGCTTCGATCGCGTCGCCGGCGCGGTGCAGGATCGCGGCGCGCTCAGCGGCGGGCATGCCGCCCCAGTTCGCTCCGGCAGCGGTGACGGAATCGAGGATGCTCTTCATCTGCTCGGGAGTACTGACAGCGCCGGCCGTGACGGTGTCAACGCCGAGCTGGGAGTCGCCGCTGCGCGCCAAGATCGCGCGACCCCACGTGCGGTTTTCGCCAATGGCGGGGTCAGTATCAGCCACGTTGTTGAAGGGACGGTCGCCGATGATCGCAGCAGGCGTGGAGCGGTTCTGCACGCGATTGGTGGTCTGGGCTGGCGTGTTGAGGTTAGCGAGCGAAGCCAAGAAACGGTCTTGCTCGCGCACGAAGATGTGTTCGTTGCTGGAAAGCTCGAACAGTCCAGACATGAAGTTCTCGGTGCTGGCGTTCTCTTCGAGGCGGCGCACGAGGTAGCTGATGGCCGAGTCGAACTCGCTCGGCTGAACAACGGGCGTGTACAGCAGCAGGCTGCCGACATCCTTCCTGACTGCTTCGGCCTGACCGGTAGCCATTCCGAGGAGCATCTCGAACTCAATACCCTCAGTTACGCCGCGCTCTTGAGCGAGGTGCCAGGCGAAAGCAATGTCGAAGAGGTTGTGGCCGGCAACACCGATGCGAACAGCGTCGATGTGCTCGGGGGTGAATGCCCAATCAAGCACGCGCTTGTAGTGGGTGTCACTGTCTTGCTTGGTGCCCCAGGTAGCCATCGGCCAGTGGTGAGTTACCGCGTCGACGTGCTCCATGGCGAGGTTGGCGCCCTTAACAACGCGCACCTTGATGTTGGCGCCGCCGCGAGCGCGACGAGCCGTTGACCAGGCGGTGAGTTCCTTGATCGCGTCAAGCGCGTCTGGCAGGTAAGCCTGAAGAACGATACCGGCTTCGAGTTCGAGTAGTTCTGGCTGGTCGAGAAGCTTCTCGAAGACCGCGATAGTGAGGTCGAGGTCTTTGAACTCTTCCATGTCGAGGTTGATGAACTTCTTCTGCGGCGAGCGCAGCGCGAGCAGGTAGAGCGGGGTGAGACGGTCAACAACACGGTCGACAGTCTCATCGAAAGCCCACATGGAAAGTTGGGAAACGACCGACGACACCTTGATGGAGACGTAGTCAACGTCATCCCGGTTCAAGAGGGCACGGGTGCCGGCGAGACGGTTGTCTGCTTCGTCATCACCGAGCACGGCTTCACCGAGCAGGTTGAGGTTCAGGTTCACACCCTCGCGGCGAAGGTGAACGAGGGCTTTGTCGAGCTTGGCTGGGGTTGCATCGATGATGAGGTGACCGACCATGCCGCGGAGGACGCGACGCGCGATCGGAACGATGATCCACGGCAGAAGTGGCGCGAAGCCACCACCGACGAGGATGGCGAAGCGGAGGTACCACGGCAAGAAGGCCGGAATGATGTGGGTGAGGCGCTCAAGGTTGCGGCCGGCGACACGCAAATCTTCGGGACGCACAACGGTGTCAATGAAGCCAAGAGTGAACTCGAGTCCGTTCGGGTCTTTCAGTACACCGGCGAGGCGCGTGGCGCTCGCATCGGTGGGAAACTCTTCACTTTCAGCCAGCCAACGACGAACGGTGGCTACCGTTTGGTCGGCGATCTGCTGGTGTGAAGCATCAAGGTTGTCGGTATGAGTTGACATGCTCACGAGAATAGGCCTCCGAACGGGGTTGTGGCTGGAACTCTCAGTGTGTGCCCCATGGTGCCTTTAGCAAAAGCGACGGAATTCGCACGATATCCCTTAGAATTAGTTAACTATTGGAGGAGAAATGCTCGACGTTCGACGACTACGACTTTTGCGCGAACTCAAACTGCGCGGAACCATCGCCGCCGTCGCCAGCGCGCTGCGTTATACGCCCTCCGCGGTGTCCCAACAACTGGCTCTTTTGGAGGAAGAAGCTCGCGTTCCCCTGCTGGTTAAAGCGGGTCGTCGCGTGCAGTTAACTCCGGAAGCAGAACTCCTCGTCGAGCACACTGTTGCCCTCCTCGAGCGCCTCGAACTGATGGAAGCGGAGATCCACTCCTCTCTCACTGAAGTGCGCGGAACCGTGCGCCTCGCCGTGTTCCAGTCCGCAGCCCTCGGCATCATTCCGCAAGCTCTCAGCGTGATCGCCCGAGAATACCCCCAGCTCCGCATCGAGATGACTCAGCGCGAACCCGAAAGTGCCCTCTTCGAGACCTGGACGCGCGAGTTCGACCTCGTGATCGCCGAACAGTACCCCGGCCATGCAGCCCCCCGGCATCCTGACCTCGACATGATCCCCCTCTACGCCGACGAACTCTCCCTCGCTGTGCCCATCGCCAGCGGAATCACGACCCTCGCTGAAGCCGCCGGCAGTTCTTGGGTGATGGAGCCACGCGGCACCGCATCCCGCCACTGGGCAGAACAGCAGTGCCGGCGAGCGGGAATCGAACCCGACGTACGCTTCGAAACTGCCGACCTTCAGGCCCACATCCGTCTAGTCGAATCCGGTCATGCGACAGCAATCCTGCCTGGCCTCGTGTGGGGCAGCCGCACTCCGAGCGTTGAGTTGCATCCCATGCCGGGCCTCCCCCGCCGCACGGTCTTCACCTCGGTACGCGACTCGAGCGTCAGCCGGCCATCGATCATCGCGTGCCGCGAAGTGCTCGAAGAGGTCGTTCAGGCGCTAGCTCCGGAATAGCTCTCGCGTCACCGCACAACACAACGGGCCGCACCCGAAGGCGCGACCCGTCCGCGTGGGTGATCTAGCTGGCTAGTCGGCGGTGCCGTCTTCAACTTCGACGCCATTCACGTCATCAGTCGTGTCTTCGTGCTGAGCACCGGGACCGTCGTCGGCCGTCTCGCCGTCGTTAGTGCCATCCTCGACACCATCGTCAGCAATCTCGCCATCATTGATTCCGTCTTCAACCTCGACAGCATCGGTGTCATCCGCGGTCTCGCCGTCGTTGGTGCCATCCTCGATGCCGGTGTCTGCCTGTTGGACTTGGCTGCTGGGCTCGGGGGCTTGTGCCGCCGCGGTGAGCGTTGCTCCTCCGGCAAGCGCCAACACGATTGCGAGCCCCGCGCCACCAAGAGCCTTGGTCTTCTTCTCCATGAGTAGATCCTTTCGTCGGTGTGGGCAGCAGTGTCGCGGCCACATAACTACGCTACGAATCGGCCCGTGAGATCAGGATGAGAGTGGATAAGCCTGTGAAGTCACCGAAGAGGAAGCCGCACAATCGCGACAGTGCCGACACCCAGCTCTGAACGGATTATTAGGCTGCCGCCGTGCGCGCGGACGATTTCGTCGACGAGAGCGAGCCCAAGACCATGCCCTGCACGGTTTCGGGCAGCGTCTGCCCGCCAGAAGCGATCGCGTGCGTGCGCGAGCTCGACGGTCGACATCCCAATTCCTTCATCATGGACCTCAATTTCCGCGTGCGTTCCGAGCGACCGGATGCTCACCTGCACCTCATCGTCGGCGGCACTGAATTTGCGCGCATTGTCGATGAGATTACTCACTGCGCGACCCAGCAGCTCTTCGCTCCCGCGGATGCGCCCAACACCACCGCCGCCCAGGTCAACTGCTGGCGAATCGACGACGACAGGCGCGAGCGCGGGTTGCCGAGCGGATGCTTCGGCTGCGGCATCCGACACCAGAGAAATGAGGTCAATCTCGGAGAACCCCAAGGCCAGCTCGTGCGATTCGCCTCGCGAGAGGAGCAGCAGGTCGTTTGTGAGCCGCACCAAACCTGCGGTCGCGTCGGCCGCCACGCGGATGGCGCGCTCGTATTCGGTTGGAGTTCGCGAACGCGTGAGGGCGAGTTCAAGCTCACCCTGAATGACGGCAAGCGGCGTGCGCATCTCGTGAGATGCCCCGTCGACAAACCGTTGCTGGAGTTCGTAGCTGCGACGCACCGGGGCTAACGCCGCGCGGGCCATCAGCCAGCTCGTGAGCGGAACGACCAGCAGCAGGCCGGCGTAGATAACTACCAGTGCGTTCTTCAGTGTCGCGAAACTCTGTTCTGCACTCGCCAAACCTCCCTCGCCCTGGACTTCGGCGGTGTCAAAGTCGAAGGTGCCGGTGACATAGAAATAAACCGCGAGCGCGAACACTCCAAACAGCACCAATTGCACCGCTGTGTAGGTAAGAGTGAGGCGTCGAATCGCACGGCGGAAAATCATCGTTCGGCGCTCAGCTCTTCAACTGACTCACTCTGTTCAATCACATAGCCCGACCCACGCCGCGTCTCGATCACATCTGGCTCTCCCCCAGCGGTGAGTTTCTGCCGCAGGTAGCGAATGTAGGTCTGCACGACGTTACTGAATCCCTCGAAATTGCTATCCCACGCGTGGTCAATGAGCTCGGTGCTGCTCACGATGCGTCCGGCATTGCGCATGAGGTACTCGAGCACGGCGAACTCCTTGGCCGTGAGCGGAATGCGCCGACCATTTCGCTCGGCGGTGCGAGTCGATGCATCAAGCGCAACGCCGCGCACTGAAATCACTGGGGGTTGCGCCTGCGGGGAGCGACGCAACAACGCGCGCACTCGTGCGAGCAACTCCACAAGATGGAAGGGCTTCACAAGGTAGTCATCTGCGCCAGCATCGAGTCCGTCGACTTTGGTGCGCATCCCGTCGAGGGCGGTGAGCATAAGTATCGGAACGTTGGTGTCGAGTTCGCGGATGCGGCGGCACACCGCCATGCCTGCGGGTTCGTCGGCGGCGACATTGAGCCCGGGAAGCATCAGATCGAGCACCACAAGGTCGTAGGTAGCATCCACCTCAAATGCTTCACTACCGCCAGGCGCATCGTGCACAACGTGGGTCGCATACCCGGCCTCGCCGAGGCTGCGACGGATCACATCAGCGAGGCGCACATCATCCTCAACGATCAATACCTTCATAGCCGCCCCTCTTTCGCCGAGGCTACCGCGGATTCAATGAGATCCACGTGAGAGTGGTCGTGCCGACCTGTGTGGCGGCGGCTACTCCCAGATGCTCGGCGCTTCTGCGCGACTGACGGGCAGCGCAACATGATCAGCCCACTCCTGAACCCACTCGGGAAGCACCGGCTGTTCGCCATCCCATCCGATGGTGTCGAGAAGTTCGGCAACACTGACGGTGCCGCCGGAGCGCTTCAGGAAGCGGGCGCGGGTCATTGCTTGGGCATAGATTTCGCCACCAACTACGAAACGTTGCTCCACGTAAACCGCTTTTTCGTCGTACCCGACGACGCGCGTTTCGAGGTCAAACTTTTTCCACAGGTCGAGTGATTTGCGAAAACTGATGGTCTCGTTCGCCATCACCGGGTAGTAGCCCTTGGCGGAGAGCTTCTGCCAGCCGCCGGCACGAATCAGGAGGTCCATGCGGCCGATGTCCATGATCGAGAAGTAGACACCGTTGTTCATGTGGCGGAGCACATCAATGTCGGTCGGCAGCACCCGGAAGGACATGCTTCCGACATCCCTGATGCCCAACGCTGAACGACGCGTGCTGAGGATGCGGTGGAGGATGGTGCGGAAGATCAGATTCACTCGCCCAGATTAGGTGAATCGTGATCGAGATTGTAAATCGTTTGTAGGGATGCTCTAGTGGGGTATCTTATTTTGCCCCGGCGAAACGCACAACGGCCTGCACCGGTGCGTGATCCGACGGCCACCCGCCCGAATACCGTGTGACGTTGATGCCTGTCTGCGTTACGGTCACGTCGGGCGTTGCCAGAACCCAGTCGATTCGCTTGCGGTTGCGCTTGGGCGGGCCGTAATCGGGGAACGTTCCCCACGCTTGAGTGAGACGCTCTTCGGCCGTGTTCCAGGTGTCGACCAGCAGCCCGTTACCGGTGAGCTGGTCATAAGGGTGAGTGTCAGCATCCGTATTGAAATCGCCGGTCATGATGGTGGGATGCGGTGTCGACTGCACGATGTTTCTCAACGCTTCGGCCGAGCGAAGGCGCGAGGTGCGGGAACGGTGATCGAGATGCGTGTTTACGGCCTGAAAGTGGATGCCGGTGGCGAGGTCACGGAAGATAGCTTCGACGACAATGCGTGGGGTGCGATTGCCCCACGAAGTTGATCCTGGAACATCCGGAGTATCGGAGAGCGCGGACTGTCGCCATTGGACCACTTGCAGACGACGGGAGTCATAAAAAATGGGGCAGCCTTCGCCACCCGTGTTCTTTTCGCGACCATGGCCGAGCGAACGGTAGTGCTCCCCCAGCGCCTTGTGCACAAAGCGCGCCTGAGTGAAGAGGGCTTCTTGCACGCCGACCAGCGCCGGTTGTTCGGCAAGGAGGAGGCGCCTCATCAGCGGCTGACGGTGCCGCCACTGGTCGGGGTTACGTGGAATAAGTTTGGGCAGGCGCCGGCGGATGTTGTAGGTCATGACATGCAGACCGGGGGCCTCAACGGGGCCGATCAGCGAGCTACCGCGCGGAGGGAACGCCAGTCGGGGCTCGCGCTCTGGGGCGAGCGCAGAAAAGTGCTTCGACCGTGGGGTGGTGATTCCCGCCATGGTTCTAGCCTAGGGCGTGGTCTGGCGTTTCGTTGGGGTCGCGCAACCTCGCGTATGGGGATCACCTACGCAGCATCCGTAATTTTGAATTCTATGCGTATACGCATACGTTCGGTATTACACTGAAACTCAGTACTCGTGACTCGAGATGGGAGAACCGATGACGCTCGCGGCCGAAACGATCCGTACCGCTCGCACTCGCGCGGGGATCAGCCAGGCCGCACTCGCGCGCCGAGCCGGTATCGCGCAGTCGACCATCAGCCGGATCGAGCACGAAGAAATTGATCCGACCTGGGCGACCATGCAAAGCCTGCTCGCTGCCACTGGATGGGCGATCAACCCGCAGCCCACAGGCACAGCTCAATTGCTCTCGCCGGAGACGGTATCCCGGGCGATGGCGCGAAGTCTGCGAAAAGGCGACTCGGAGTCGGCCATTAGAGATCTAACCGAAGGCGTCGGGCGCCTGATTCGCGCCGGCGAAACCGGTGAACACATCCCCGCCTGGGCCACAGAGCAACCGTCTCGACTGATCGGGATTCCCCTCTGGGACACCTTCCTCGCTACCGCCTTTGCGTACGGTCTTGAACGTGCGGGCCAAGCCCCACCCCAATGGATGCTCGATGCACCGTCATTGCCCCATGAAACCTCACCCGGCGACGAACCCGGTCCAGAATTTCGGGACTGGCTGCGAGCGCGAACACCTCCGGTGTTCCTTAACAAGAACATCCTCTCGCGGGCTGAAGACTGGGCGATCGCATGAGCGGCGGCTACCGTCAACTCAATGCGAGCGAGATCACAGAATTACTCGGCGAAGAGTCGTTGTCACTCACCACTGGTCGGGATGATCTGGTGATACTGGCCCCAGAGGCACTGGCAGGCGTGAAACGAGAAATGGAACTGCCGCACTGAACTCGCGGTAGCGTGGCGCGTCTCCCGAGTGCCTCTAGTGCCCCCGGTGATCCTGGATCGTCATCCGCGGCCCGAAAGCTGGCTTGCGAAACCCGGATGCCGTGATGAGCCGCACAACCCGCTGACGGTGGCCGCGCCAGGGCTCGAGCAGTTCGAGCATCCGCTCATCGTCAACGGGTTCGCCAATGAGGGCCCACCCGACGACCGCGGCAAGGTGGTAATCGCCGACGCTCGGGCTGTCGGGGTCAGCGTGCGAGCGCTGCGCGGTTTCGGCGGCTGTCCACACTCCGACGCCCACGACTGATCGCAGCGCGGCTTCGATGCGCGGGCCGCCGCGCCCCCAGTCGGCGGTGCGCTCGAGGGATGCCGCCACTTGCGTCGCGCGCATCACGGTCGCCGAGCGCTGGGGCCCGACTCCCGCGCGGTGCCACTCCCAGGACGGAATCCGCGCCCAACCCTGCGGCGGCGGCACGACGCGCATCCCGGCCGGGGCGGGACCGGGTGCCGGTGAACCATGCTTGGTGACGAGGATGCGCCAGCCCCGCTTCGCTTCAATGCCCGTGACTTTCTGCTCCAGAATTGCCATCACGAGTGCCTCAAACACGAGCTTCGTGCGAGTGAGCCGAAGCCCAGGGTTCTGGCGCTGAGCCTCAGCAGCAAACGGAAGCGCCGAGATATCGAAGTCGCTCCAGTCGTCGCCCTCCCCCAGCAACTCAGGGACACTGTCAATCGCCCACTCCGCTCCGGCACCCCACGCAGTGCACTCCACGTGCGATCGTTGTTGCACGAGGAGAAGCGTGGCCGGGCCAGCAGGCGTGAGCATAGTTCGCCACGTGCCCGCGGTATCCGTCTGCATCGTCGGATCACCAGCACCACGCTTGAGCGGTTGCAGGGTTGCGCGCACGTCAACCGGACGACCTGGTGCGTAACTCGTGCGCACAGGCTCGACGGCGGAGCGCGCGAAAGTCATAAAGCTAGGCTACGCGCCGCCACCGATAACGCTTCACGCGTCGGCCAACACGAATCAGCGAAACTACGCCGAGTCGCGCACCACAAGGTACGTCGGCATGATGGTGCGGTGCGGAACGGTCGTGTCTCCACTCAGCAGTCGCAGCAGAGTGTCCGCCATCGCGAAGCCCATCTCCTCAGACGGCTGACTCACCGTCGTGAGAGGCACAGCAGCGGATGCCGCAGCCGGGCTGTCATCAAACCCCACGATGGCAACATCCCTCGGTACGACCCTCCCCTGTTCGCGCAGCACGTCAAGCACCCCTGTTGCCATGAGATCGCTCGCAACAAAGAGGGCGTCGATGTCAGGGCAACGTTCGAGCAGTTTGCGGGTGGCCGCTGCGGCACCGGCGACCGAAAAGTCGGCGTGCTCGATTGCATCCGTGGCGATACCCGCACGCGTGAGAGTGCGGAGGAAACCATTGAACCGGTCAATCCCGGCAGACATATCGACCGGTCCGGTGATCGAGCCGATACGACGACGACCGATGTCGACAAGATGTTGGGTCCCCGTCTCGGCACCCTCGGCGTTGTCGACGTCGACGAAATAGGCATCCGTGTTGTCATCATCCTCAGGGCGCCCACCGAAGACAACCGGCATTGTTGTTTCGAGTTCGGCCACGAAGTCGTTACCGGTGTGGTGCGAGATAATTAGGGCTCCGTCAGCACTGCCCGAGCGCAGATAACGCATTGTTTTGTGTTGAGGGTCGCTTGATGCGACGAGCAAATTAAGCGTGTAGTCGCTCTCATCAAGGCGGCGAGTGATCCCTTGAACAATCGCCGCAAAGTACGGGTCTCCAAAGAATCGGGTCATATCCTCGGGGACAACGAGGGCAAGTGCCTGAGTTCGGCGGTTCGCGAGCGAGCGAGCGGCCCGATTAGGCAGGTAGTGAAGAAATTCGACAGCAGCATTTACGGCGGCGACGATCTCCGGGTTCACCTTCGTCGATCCATTCACCACCCGACTCACGGTCGCCCGCGACACCCCTGCCTCCGCAGCCACCATTTCCAAGGTGGGCTGCGTAGGGCGCGTCTGGCGCACTGAGACTGTCATAACCCCAGTCTATTTGTGCACACGAGATGCCCTCTCCATAAGTGCGGACTCCCCCTTAGGAGAGAGCCCGGTCGCGAATGATCTTGGCGTACGCCAACCCGCTGTCCTTGATCGTGCGTTCTTGCGTTACGTAGTCGACCCGCACAATACCGAAGCGCTTTTCGTATCCCCACGCCCACTCAAAGTTGTCGAGCAGCGACCAATAGAAGTAGCCATGCACGTCAACGCCTTCAGCGATGGCGTCGAGGATGGCACCCAAGTGTGTCTGCAGGAACTCGGTTCGCTCGACATCCCGCACGCCACCATCTGCGTCAATGGTGTCGTCGTAGGCAGCGCCATTTTCGGTGACGTAGAGCTTCGTGCCTGACGGCCGAGCGTATTCGCTGTCGACTCGAGCCAAGAGCTCGCGCAGTCCGTCAGGCTGAACTTCCCAGTTCATCGCGGTGAGCGGGAGTCCCTGCGGGTGGTTGTAGACACCATCGGCAGCGGGGAACGGAGAGCTCGTTGCCCGGTCGGTGGGGGCTTCCCCCAGAAGCGGATGCTCGGCTGGCCGGTCGCTGACCAACTCGCCGTGATAATAATTCACGCCCAAAGCGTCGATCGGTTGCGCGATCTGGGCGAGGTCGCCGTCGTGAATGACGTCGGTGAGACCAAGCCCAGCAACGTCCTGTAGCAGATCGTCAGGGTACGCACCGCGAAAAATGGGGTCAAGGAAGAACCGGTTGAACTGTCCATCGATGCGACGGGCAGCATCAACATCACCGGGGCTAGCGGGGTCGACGGGCTTCGCAACAGTCAGGTTGAGTGTGATGCCGAGCTCGAGCTTGGGGTTGCGTTCCCGCAGCGCTTCAACCGCAAGACCGTGACCCAGCAGGAGGTGGTGGCCGGCGGCGAGCCCGGCTTGCTTGCTTTGGCGTCCGGGGGCATGAACGCCGGCGGTGTAGCTGAGGAAGGAGGAGCACCACGGCTCATTGAGCGTCGTCCACACGTCAACACGGTCGCCGAGGGCATCGTGCACGTTGAGTGCATAGTCACAGAAAAGGTATGACGTGTCGCGATTAGCCCAGCCGCCCTTTTCCTCGAGCGCCTGCGGGAGGTCCCAGTGGTGCAGCGTCAGCCACGGCTTGATGCCCGCAGAAAGCAACTCATCGACGAGACGCGAATAGAAATCAATCCCCTTCGGATTGACCGGACCGCCGTCAGGTTGCACTCGCGACCACGACGTTGAGAAGCGATAGGTCTGCAGCCCCAAGTCCTTCATCAGAGCCACATCGTCGCGATAGCGGTGGTAGTGATCGCACGCGATCTCGCCACTTTCCCCATTGATCACGGCCCCGGGAACGCGACTGAAAGTATCCCAGATCGAATCTGTTCGACCATCCTCATGGGTCGCGCCCTCAATTTGGTAGGCAGCAGTCGCCGCACCAAAGAGGAATCCTGCGGGGAAGGCGCGGGGGTCTGAAATAGTCATGTCCTCATTCTTTGTCACTGTTGAAAACTCCTGCACGGTCATCCCTTGACCGCGCCCTGCATGATTCCGGCAACCAGTTGCTTGCCAAGGAAGATGAAGACGAGGACCAGCGGGATGATCGAGAGCACGACGCCGGAAAGTACAAGCGAGTAGTCGACGTAGTAGGCAGCCTGCAACTGCTGCAGCGCGACCGGCAACGTCGGGTTGCCAGGGTCGAGAACGATGAACGGCCAAAAGAAGTTCGTCCACGTTGCAATGAAGGTGAACAGCGCCAGCATTGCAGCGGCCGGGCGTGCGGCAGGGAGGCCGACGTACCAGAAGCTACCGATCATGGATGCCCCATCCATGCGCACCGCCTCAATGAGCTCGTCGGGCAGCGCATCGCGCAAGTACTGGGTCATCCAGAACACGCCGAATGCCGTAACCATCGCAGGAGCGATGACAGCCCAGAGGCTTCCCGTCCAACCCAGGCGGGACATGACGATGAACAGGGGAACGATGCCCAGTTGCGTCGGCACGGCCATCGTCGCGATGACGAAGATCAGCAGACCCTCCCTCCCGCGAAACTTCAGCTTCGCGAAGGCATAGCCTGCGAGGGTCGAGAACACCACGACACTGAGCGCGACGCTGGAAGAGACAATGATGCTGTTCATGAGCGCTGTCCAGAACGGGACAGTGTCGATCACCTTGGCGGCGTTGGCGAGGAAGTTGCCGCCCGGAATCCAGTTGATGCCGTTCTTGTTGATAGCGGCAGCATCTTGACTGCCGATCAAGAACGACCACCAGATCGGAAAAGCGGAGCCGAAGAGCACAGCAATCAGGATTCCGTAGACCCAGAACCCGGGGCGCCGATCGTGGCCGCCTGCCTGTTGCTTCTTTTTCATCGCTTGCCCTTCGTCCGGATACGTCGTTCAGTGGAGCCGGCAATTCTGCGGGTGATCACGAAGTTCAGAATGGCGATCACAATAATCACGAGAAAGAGCAGCCAGGCTACGGCCGAAGCACGGCCGAAGTTGCGCTGGCCCCACCCGAGCTCATAAATGTAGAGAGTGAGCGTCTGCCACTGTCGGTTGGCTCCGCCTTGGCCCGCTTGGTCAAACATCCGAGGCTCGTCAAAGATCTGCAGTCCGCCGATGGTGGAGGTGATGATGACGAAGATGATCACGGGGCGCAGTAGCGGAACAGTGATCGACCAGAAAGTGCGCAGTCGATTGGCACCATCGATGATCGCGGCCTCATAGTAGTCGCGGGGAATCGCCTGCATAGCGGCAAGGAAGATGAGAGTGGTGTAGCCGGTCCAACGAAAGTTGACCATGGTGGCGATCGCAAGGTGGCTCGGGATGACATCGACATGCCACCGGATTGCGTCGATGCCAATGCCACCGAGGAGTTCGTTGATCAGTCCGAATCGATCCCCAAAAAGGTTACTGAAGATGAGGGCGACCGCGACAGGGGCGACGACGTAGGGCAGGAGCACGCCCATGCGCCACAGAGTCTTCGCACGCAAGTTGTAGTCGAGGAAGGCGGCGATGCCCATCGCGATAAGTACCTGCGGAACGCTGGAGAAGAGGAAGATGCTGAAGGTGTTGCGCAGCGAGGTCCAGAAGTACGGCTGGCTGAGTACGGTGACGTAATTGTCAATGCCGACAAAGTCGCCTTGACCGCCGATCAGGTTCCAGTCGTGCACCGAGACCCAAGCCGTGTACAGCAGGGGGAAAAGACCGACCAGCGCAAACAGAATGAAGAATGGCGAAATGTAGAGGTACGGGGAGAAGCGCACATCCCACCGGCTGAGACGGTGATTGCGGGCAATGCGGCGGAGGCTCCGGGCATCCACGTCGATCGCGGCGGTCATCGGTTGTCCTTACGTTTCGCGGTGGTGGGGCGCAGTAGTGGCCAGGTGCCGACGGCACGGAGGTTGAGCAGTGGTGGTTTGGCACGCTGTTCGAGAAGCGGTGGTCGAGCCATCGAGACTTGCCCGAAGCCCGACCACCGAGTTGTTTCTCGTTAGCCGAGCGACTTTACGTCGGTCTCGAACTGAGCCCACGACTCATCAGCCGACATCAGGCCATCTTCAACCCGAGTGATCGCCTGTTGCATGGCGTCGTTGATGGCGAAGTACTTCGCGCCCTTGAACGGTGTTACAGAGACGGCTGCGGCCCGGTTGGCGAGGATCTCACCAGTCGGCGCGTCGTTGAAGAACTCGTTGGTCGCTCCGAGGAGTTCGTCGCTCGCAAGAGCGTCGATCTGGCTCGGGAAGGTTCCCTTCGAAGCAAACGCACTGAGCTGCTGCTCAGGGGCAGTGAGCCACGCTGCAAGCTTCTGCGCTTCTTCTTGGTTCTTCGACTGAGTCGGAACGGTCAAGTACGAGCCGCCCCAGTTGCCGCCGCCACCGGGGAAGGTGTCTGCGATGTCCCATCCAGCGACGCCGTCGGCGTTTCCGGAGATTACGCCAAGCATCCAACCCGGGCAGAGCATGGTCGCGAAGCCGTCATTCTGGAAGCTTGCGGTCCAGTCGTCGCTCCACTGTGAGAGGTGCGCGGATAGGGTGCCGCTTGCGTTGAGAACATCGTCGTAGGCTTGGCGCACTTCGGGGTTCTCGGTGGCAATGACGGTACCGTCATTTTCTTCGTAGGCGTTTTCGAGCTGGTTGACGACACCCTGCCAGGTTGCTCCGGCCGAGTCGAACCACGGGACGTTCGTACCAGCTGATGCGAACTTCTCGCCGGCAGCGTAGTAGCTGTCCCAGCTTGTGCCGAGCAAGTCGGCAACTTCAGCGCGATCGGTCGGCAGTCCAGCTGCTTCGAAGAGGTCGGAACGGTAGCAGACGGCCTCAGGTCCGATGTCGGTGCCATAGCCGATGAGGCGGCCGTCGGCATCCGTTGCAGCCTTTTCTTTCCAGTCCAGCCAGCGACCGTCGACGTCTGCCGAAGCCAAGTCGATGAACTGGTCCGAGTACTGCAAGAGTTCGGGCAGCCAGTCGACTTCGATGGCTTCGACGTCACTGAGCCCACTACCTGCTGCGAGGCGGGTAGTGAGGTTGTCGCGCGCCTCGTTCGAGGTTGCGGCTTTCTTGTGCTTGATGGTCACGTTCGGGTTGGCTTCTTCGTACTTTGCGAAGAGGTCGTCGTACCCGAATTCGTTGAACGTGGCGACGGTCAGTGTGACGTCACCGCCGGCCGACGAACCTGAGTCGGTGCCTGCCGAACAGCCTGTGGTGATGAGGGCGATGGATGCTGCGCCGGCTACGACTGCAGCCATTTTGGTGCGCGGGAAACGCTTCACGGTCACTCCTTTGTGTGTACGTGCGGGTGGTGCCTAGATGGGATGTGGTGATCCTCGTATCGCTCTGCTGAAATTCTGTGAGAGCGCTCTCACGAGTGTGAGAGTTACCCTAGGCGACTGTCAGTGTTGTTGTCAAGAGAGCGCTCTCACGCACTTTCAATCCGCGCCGGTTCAAGCGCAGTGCGCTACGCGAGCCACACCCAGCGAACAGCCGTAAACTTGCCCCGTGGCTGTTCCTAAGATCCTTCTCTTCTACGTGTTCACGCCGCTGGCCGATCCGGAGGCTGTGCGGCTGTGGCAGCGCGACCTCTGTGAGTCCCTCGGGCTCGGCGGTCGCATCATCCTCTCCAAAGACGGCATGAATGGCACCGTCGGCGGCGAGCTGAAAGATGTGAAGCGCTACATTCGCAAAACGCGTGACTACCCCGCGTTCAAGAACATTGACTTCAAATGGAGCGAAGGCATCGGTGGCGACTTTCCGAAGCTCAGCGTGAAGGTGCGCGACGAGATCGTCAGCTTTGGTGCTCCCGGTGAGCTGCAGGTCGACGAAAACGGCGTTGTCGGCGGCGGCACGAAGCTCAGTCCAGAAGAACTCCACGAACTTGTTGCCCGCAAAGAGGTCACCTTCTTTGACGGTCGCAACCCCATCGAGGCCGCGATTGGCAAATTCACCAATGCGATAGTTCCGGATGTCGACACCACCCGTGACTTCGTAGCCGAACTCGACAGCGGCAAATACGACCACCTCAAAGACACACCAATCGTCACCTACTGCACTGGCGGCATCCGCTGTGAGGTTCTCTCCTCCCTCATGCGCAGTCGCGGATTCGGCGAGGTCTACCAACTCGATGGCGGCATCGTTCGCTACGGCGAAAAATTCGGCGACTCCGGCCTGTGGAACGGTTCGCTCTACGTTTTCGACAAGCGCATGGCCATCGACTTCACGGCAGACACGAAAGCAATCGGCGCCTGCTACCAGTGCGGTGCCGCCACCAAGCGCATCGAGAACTGCCACAACCCGGCCTGCCGCGAACAGTTCGTCGTGTGCGATGAGCACGCCGACAGCGTGGCGTGTGCCGCGCATCCGTTCACCGTCTCAGAGACTGTCGCCTAACCACCGAGCACCCCGTGGCTCGCATTGCGGTCAAGATGCGCCATGATAGTTCCATGAAGATTGGGATCCTGACCAGCGGTGGCGACTGCCCCGGACTGAACGCGGTCATTCGCGGTGTAGTGCTCAAAGGCACTCAGGTCTACAACAAGGAGTTCGTCGGCTTTCGCGATGGTTGGCGGGGAGTCGTCGAAGGCGACGCGATGCCCCTGGCCCGCAAAGACATCCAAGGCATCTCCAAACAGGGCGGAACCATTCTTGGCACCTCCCGCACCAACCCCTTCGAAGGCACCGACGGCGCAGAAACTGTGCGCGAAAACATGGAACGCCTCGGAGTTGACTCGCTCATCGCCATCGGCGGAGAAGGCACCCTCGCTGCCGCCAAGAGGTTGACGGATGCCGGCATCAAGATCGTCGGAGTCCCCAAGACGGTAGACAACGACCTCTCCGCCACCGACTACACGTTCGGCTTTGACACTGCCACGCAGATCGCCACCGACGCCATGGACCGCCTCCGCACCACCGGTGACTCACACGGTCGCTGCATGGTCGCCGAAGTCATGGGCCGCCACGTTGGCTGGATCGCCCTGCACTCGGGAATGGCTGCCGGCGCTCACGCCATCCTCATCCCCGAACAGAAAACCAGCATGGAACAGATCGTGGAGTGGGTTTCCTCCGCCCGCGACCGTGGGCGTGCACCGCTCGTCGTCGTTGCCGAAGGTTTCACCCTCGACACCATGGATGATGCACACTCCGAACGTGGCCTCGATGCGTTTGGGCGCCCCCGCCTTGGCGGAATCGGCGACATGCTTGCGCCAGAGATTGAAGCTCTCACCGGACTCGAAACCCGCTCGACGACTCTCGGTCACATCCAGCGTGGGGGAACACCAAGCGCCTACGACCGCGTGCTCGCCACTCGCTACGGCATGGCGGCAGTCGACGCCGTCATTCACGGCCGTTGGGGTCGCATGGTGTCACTGCGGGGAACCGAGATCACCAACGTTGCCTTCGAGGATGCCCTCGGTAAACTCAACACCGTTCCGCAGTCACGCTACGACGAAGCATCGATCCTCTTCGGCTAGAAAGCACCGAGGCACAATACAGCCGGCCGTTCTAGGCTGGCGTTATGTGGCGTGGAATTGAAGTAACCAAAAACGAGTCCGACCCCAAAGCTCCAGCACACGTTGAGCTTTCTGAGCAACTGGATGACAGCATCCTGATGCCCGGCGACGTCACGATCGATGTCGAGTTCTCAAGCTTGAACTACAAAGACGGCATCGCACTCACGGGCAGGCCAGGCATCGTTCGCGAGCCACACCTGATCGCCGGGATCGACCTCGTCGGCGTCGTTTCGGCATCAGATGATTCACGTTTTTATGCTGGTCAGCGGGTCCTTGTCAACGGCTGCGGCTTGAGTGAAACCCACCATGGTGGTTTCGCCGAACGCGCTCGTGTTCCCGGCGACTGGGTCATCCCCGTCCCTGAAGGAATCAGCAACAAACAAGCAGCGGCAATCGGCACTGCTGGGTTCACTGCAATGCTCTCCGTGCTCGCCATCGAACGCGGCGGCGTCACGGGAGACGTTCTCGTCACCGGGGCCGCTGGTGGTGTTGGTTCGATCGCGATCGCGCTGCTCAGCCGACTCGGATTCACCGTAACGGCATCCACCGGTCGGGAGAGCGAACACAAATACCTGCGCCGCCTAGGGGCGACAACGATCATCGATCGAGCCGAGCTCAGCGCCGAACCTCGAGCGCTCATGAAGCAGCGCTGGAACGGCGCCATTGATGCCGTCGGCGGCACCACCCTCGCCTCCGCAATCGCCGCCACCCAGTACGGCGGAACGGTGACCGCATGCGGCAATGCCCAATCGAGCGACCTGCACACGAGCGTGATGCCCTTCATCCTTCGCGGCGTGAGCCTCGTCGGCATCAACTCTGTTTTCACCCCGCGCGAGCTGCGACTCGAAGCGTGGAGTCGACTCGAACGTGATCTCGACCTCGGCATTCTTGAGGGAACAACATCCGTGATCGGACTGAGTGAAACCATCGCCGCTGGAGAAGACATCATCGCCGGGCGCACTCGTGGCCGCACCGTGGTTGACGTGCACGCTTAGAACCTGCACGCCCACCCGCCCTGTGCCAGACTTCCGGGTATGAACAGTGCCTTCGCCATCCTCGGCTCCACGTTTGTTTTTCTCGCCGCCCTCATCCACATCATGATCTTCTTCATGGAGAGCGTGCTGTGGCACAAAACGCGCGTGCAGAAAACCTTCGGTGTGCGCACCGTCGAGGAGGCCGCGATCATCAAGCCGTGGGCCTACAACCAAGGCTTCTACAACGCGTTTCTTGCTCTCGGAGCCGGAACTGGACTCGTCATGATCGGGTCACTCAACCTGTGGCCGGCGGGTATTGCTCTCGCAATGTTCGCGACGCTCAGCATGCTGCTCGCCGCAGTAGTGCTCATCACGTCTCAACCGAAGCTGGCACGCGCGGCAGCGATTCAGGGAGTTCCGCCTCTGCTGGGCATCATCTTCCTCGTTCTCGCCCTCACAGTGGCTTAGCGAAACACCAAGTGAAACACCAAGCGAGTCGCGTAGCAAACTAGCGGTTCAGATACTCCGCAAGAGCGTCAACGAGCGATTCACTCGATCGGGTTTCGGCGATCACGTGAACGGTGAGGCCCGCGGCACGAGCGTCAAAAGCTGTGCGGGGCCCGATGCACGCCACGATAGTGGTTTCGGGCAACGGGGCCAATTGCTCGGCCACCTGGCGGGCTACTGAGCCAGAACTGACCAGCACGGCAGAGATGCGACCGGATGCAACATCCTCGCGCACATGGTCGGCGACGGGAACACCGACCGTGCTGTAAGCGGAGACGCTGACAACTTCGATGCCGAGCGCACCCAGGCCGTCGGGCAGCGTGGTGTCGGCAAGATTGGATTGCGGAGTCAAAACGCGAAGACCCGGAGTGCGATCCGGCCACTCTTTGACGAGACCGCGACCCGAGTTATCGAGTTCCGGAACGAAATCTACGCGATGGCCCGCAAGGCTCAAGGCCCCGGCAGTGGTCTCCCCCACGGCAGCAATTTTGGTGCGCTCGGGGATCTTCACACCGCTGACACTCAGTACATCGACGGTCGTTGCGCTGGTGACCGCGATCCAATCAAACTGTCCATCGTTGAGTTCGTGGAACGCGTTTGCGAGCGCCGGCACGTTCTCAGAGGGTGCGAAATTGATGAGCGGAGCGATCACCGGAATTGCTGAGTGATCCCTCAGTAATGCTGCGACGCTGTCGCCCCAATTGCCTCCGCGTGGAACGAGCACGCGCAAACCATCGAGTGCTTTGCTTGCCATGCTCTCTATACTCCACCTGTTGGGGAGTCAGACGCTAATCGAGTCAGTCGTCGTCGCTCAAAATAGCCCACGCAACGACGGCAACAACCGACACTGCTGCGGCCGCTGCACCAACAATCCAGGGGATGGGGTTGCTCTCGTAGGAGCTGCGCACACGGGTTGCTACTTCGTCGACACGCTTGCCGACGTTGAACTTATCTTCAATGGCGTCGAGGGTGCGCTCAAGTTCAGCGCGGGCCTGCTCAATGTTGTCGCTTGCTTTGTCAGACATTATGACCTCCGCTTTCGGGTGCCTTTGATGGCACGAACATCGCTCTTAATACTTTCGATCGTTTCGGTGGGTGCCGGTGGGGTGCCCTTTTTGACGAGAGAAACACCAATCAGCACGAGAATTGCCACGATGACCAGCAGGATGCCGGCGACAACCAAGGCGGCCGCCCACGCAGGCATGACCTCAGCAAAGCCGAGGACGGCTGCCGCGATGAGCACCATGAGCGCGAAGAGTGCAAAGAATGCGGCTCCCGCGAACAGGCCAATGCCAATTCCGGCGTTCTTGAGCTTGCCAACTATTTCGTTCTTGAGCGACTCGATCTCTCCGCGAACGAGCTCGCCAAGGAGGCGAGGTACATCGGCGATGAGGGCCGCTAGCGAACGTTTCGGTTCGCGCTGCTGGTCTGTTTTCGGTGATTCACCGTACATGGCAGCCCTACTTCGAGTTTGTGGACTTCGTCGAAGATGCCGTTGACGAAGATTTCTTGGCGGCAGGCTTCTTTGCAGCAGGCTTCTTTGCAGCGCTGCTGGTGGTTGTCGACTTGGCTGACGAAGTCTTGCTGTTGCTCTTGCTGCTCGCGACCTGCTTGACGACCTTCTTGGCACCGTCCGCGAGGAACTCCGCAACATCCGGAGCCTTGTCTTTCACAAAGTCCTCAGCGTTGTGGCGCTGCTCCGCAATGCGGGGATCGTTCCACAGCTTGTTCGCCGTGGCCTTGATCTTTTCGTACTTTTCGCGGCCAGCGCGGGTGCCCAGCACGTAGCCGATGCCGAGTCCTACTACTAGGAGGATCTTGCCCTTCATGGTGAACTCCATTTCGTTGCCCGTTAGTTCTTCCAACATACTCGCGATAGCTGCAGGCCGTAATCAGGATTTGCTGCTAACGCAAGTAGCCATTCTGCGGCATATTCTCAGATTGGCATAGGGATGCACCCAGAACTCACACAGACTTTCCAGTTGAGCTGCGGCAAGTTTCGCGAGCAGTCGGCGTCTGTCGGTGCGGAGTCGGACTACTGCGGGGCGGATGCCGCGGCAGCAGCCTTCGCGGCGGCGGGTAGTGCATCGACGATCTTCGAGACCACGCCATCGTCGTGGGCTGCCGAAACGAACCACGCCTCAAACACACTCGGAGGCAGCGAAACCCCGGAGTCGAGCATCGAGTGGAAGAAGGGTGCGTAGCGGTAGCCCTGCTGAGCTTTCACAGCCGCGAAGTTGAGCGGAGCATCCGCAGTAAACGCGAACGAGAACAGGTTGCCCGCGTGCTGCACAACATGCTCAACGCCCTCGGCGGAGAGCGCGGCAGACGTTTCAGTCGAGAGGGTGTCGGCAACCTGGTTGAGCCGCGAATACACGGCGTCGTCTGCGAGCCGAAGCGTAGCGAGGCCAGCGGCGACGGCGACGGGGTTTCCGCTCAGGGTGCCTGCTTGGTAGACGGGGCCGAGAGGAGCCAGCAACTCCATGATGCGAGCCGACCCGCCCAGAGCGGCCAACGGCATCCCTCCACCGATGACTTTGCCAAAGGTGAAGAGGTCGGGAACCCACCGGGCATCAGGGGCGTCGGGGTTTGCTGCGGCGGCGGCGCGAGCATCCAAGCCCCAGTAGCCGGCGGGGTCAACGCGGAAGCCCGTGAGAACTTCGTCGCTGATGGCGAGAGCGCCGTGTTCGTGGGCGATGCGCACGATGGTTTCGTTGAAGCCGGGCTGCGGGGCAAGAACGCCCATATTCGCGGCGGCGGCCTCAAAGATGATGCCAGCGATGTCGTGACCGTGTTCGGCAAAGACCTGCTCGAGGGCGGCAACGTTGTTGTATTCGATGACGAGCGTTTGGGCCGCGGTCTCGGCGGTGACTCCGGCTGAGCCGGGCATCGAGAGCGTGGCGAGACCAGAACCGGCTTCAGCAAGGAGTCCGTCGGAGTGACCGTGGTAGTGGCCGGCGAACTTCACGAGCAAGCGGCGCCCGGTGGCACCACGAGCCAAACGGATGGCCGTCATGGTCGCTTCGGTGCCGGTGGAAACGAGGCGCAAGCGTTCGATCGGGCTCACTCCCCCGACGCTGATGCGGGCGCGCACGAGCTCGGCGAGCTCGGTCTCGGCGGGAGTGGATGCTCCAAAGCCGAGCCCGCGCGACGCAGCCTGCTGAACGGCGTCGATCACTTCGGGATGAGCGTGGCCGAGGATGGCAGGGCCCCAGGAGTTGACGAGGTCGATGTAGGAGTGGCCCTCAACATCCGTCACGTACGAGCCAGACGCCTTCACATAGAAGCGAGGTGTTCCGCCGACCGAGCCGAAAGCGCGCACGGGAGAGTTGACTCCGCCGGGCAGCACGCCGCGAGCGCGGTCGAACGACTCCTGGTTGGTGGTCGGAGCGCCAGGCGCGGGGGATGTGGTCGGATTGCCAGTCGTGGACGTGCTCATGCTCATCGGCGTAGCCATTCTGCAAGTTCTGTTGCGTAGTAGGTGAGCACCGCTTCGGCGCCGGCCCTCTGGATGCTGAGTACTGATTCTTCGATCGCGCGGCGGCGGTCGATCCAGCCGTGGGCTGCGGCCGCCTCGATCATCGAGTATTCGCCGGAGACTTGGTACGCCCACACGGGCACGCTGCTGACAGCGCTAGCGTCGGCGAGCACGTCAAGGAAGCTCATCGCTGGCTTCACCATGACGATGTCGGCACCCTCGTCGATGTCGAGTTCCACTTCGCGGATGCCTTCACGGCGGTTGGCTGGATTCTGTTGGTAGGCACGACGGTCACCCTCGAGCGAGGACTGCACGGCTTCACGGAATGGCCCGTAGAACGCTGAGGCGTACTTGGCGGCGTAACCGAGCAAGGGGGTGTCGGTGTGGCCGGCGTCGTCGAGCGCGTCGCGCACGGCAGCAACCTGACCATCCATCATTCCGCTGAGCCCCAGTAGTTGCGAACCGGCTTCGGCCTGAGCAACCCCCATCTCGCGGTAGCGCTCAAGTGAGGCATCATTATCGACGATGAGCTCGGTCACGCCCGTCGCGAGGTTGGTGCGCTTGCGCAGTACTCCGCAGTGACCGTGGTCGGTGAATTCGTCCAAGCAGAGATCGGTTTGCACCACGAGGGCGTCACCGGCTTCAGCGACAGCCGCGCGCGTGGCGACGTTGAGGATTCCGTGCGGGTCGATTGCTCCTGAACCCTCGGCATCCTTCTTCTCGGGAACGCCGAACAGCATGACGCCACCGATCCCCAGTTCGGCGGCTTCGGCAATGGCGCGACGCATCGAGTCGAGCGAGTGCTGCTGCACGCCGGGCATCGAGCTAATCGGCACCGGCTCGCTCAACCCTTCGCGCACAAACATCGGCAGAATGAGTTGGCTGGGGTGGGTGCGATTTTCGGCGACCAGTCGACGCATCGCCGGGCTTGACCGCAAACGGCGGGGGCGGATGATCACGCTCGTGCTCCCGTGAGATCCCCAGCGCCCTGTGCCAGCAGTTCGTCGGCGACTCGCTGTGCAACCTCGCGCGCTGGGTCTTCGACATCGTTGACGTACAGCGCGTGCGAGCTGGTGAGGTAGCGGGAGCCATCGAGGGCGTAGACCCGCGCATCCAGAAACAGGAGGCCATCGTCGATGACGGCGTGGGCTCCGAGGGGAGCCGAGCATCCGGCGTCGAGGAAAGCGAGAACGTAGCGTTCGGCGTTGGTCTTGGTGCGGCTCGGTTTGTGGTCGAGCACGGCGGCAAGTTTCTCTTCGCCGGTGCGGGTTTCGATGGCTAGGGCGCCCTGCCCGGGTGCGGTTGGCCAGCCTGCGATGCCTAGGTATTCGGTGATGGCGGCGGCGCGGCCAGCACGATCAAGTCCAGCGGCGGCAAGGATCACGGCATCGAGGTGCCCGTCGGTGACTTTGGCTAGGCGGGAATCGATGTTGCCTCGCAGGTCGACAACGTCAAGGTCAGGGAACCGCGAACGCAGCTGTGCTTGGCGGCGCGGCGAACCGGTTCCGACCCGAGCGCCAGCAGGAAGCGTCTCCAGGGTCAGCTCGTCGCGGGCACACAGCACGTCACGTTCGTCGGCGCGTTTCGGCACCGCGGCGATCGTGAGGCCGGGAACGTCAGTCGTCGGCAAGTCTTTCAACGAGTGGACAACGACGTCACACTCGCCAGCGAGGAGTGCGTCACGAAGAGCGTTCGCGAATACCCCTTGACCGCCAATCGTCGAGAGTGACTCCGTCGAGCGGTCACCCTGAGTCGAGATCGGGATGATTTCCGTCTCGACGCCGGTCTTGCTTTCGAGCGCGCGTGCCACCGTGGTGGTTTGAGCCATCGCGAGGGTGCTCCCCCGCGTTCCAATGCGAATAACGGTCACGGTGCTACCCCCGCGGCTGCCGGTTTGAAGCCGAGCCGCACATTCTCACAGCACCCGGGACGACAGACGTCATACCAAGGGCCGAGTGTGGTCAGTGCGGGGCGATCTGCCGCCGGCACTCCATCGCGACGTTCCAACACGAGGTCAACAAG
Source organism: Rhodoglobus sp. G.S.23 (assembly GCF_056675935.1). Taxonomy (NCBI): domain Bacteria; kingdom Bacillati; phylum Actinomycetota; class Actinomycetes; order Micrococcales; family Microbacteriaceae; genus Rhodoglobus; species Rhodoglobus sp. G.S.23. The sequence continues at coordinate 43,663 of NZ_CM155237.1, read as the reverse complement.
ACCCGTGACGAACGCCGGATGCACGCCAGGCGTCGGAACGCGGACGGCAAACATATTGTGGCCTCCCGCAGTTTCTAGCGCCTCCGTATCGAGATCCCACTTCACTTCCATGTGGTCGGAAATGAAGCCGACCGGCACAATAACGACCGCTTCACTACCACCGGCGGCGAGCGCATCAATCGCATCGTTGATGTCTGGCTCCAGCCACGGCATCGAGGGCGGGCCACTGCGCGACTGGTACACGAGACTGTGCGCTGGCTGCGGTGTGTCTGGCGAATCGGCCGCCTGCGCCGCCATGACAACTTCGGAGACAGCGAGGTGCTGCGCGGCATACGCGCCACCCTCGCCGAAGCCACGTGACTCTGGACCGCTCTTGGCGGCATCCGTCGACGGAATCGAGTGCGTGGCAAAGAGTACGTGCGTTTTGTAGGGCGCAATGCCCTGAGCGGCGACCTTCGCGAGACCATCACGAACACCATCAATGAATGGCTGCACAAAGCCGGGGTGGTCGAAGAACTGGCGAACCTTGTCAATTTGGATCGTGCCGAGCAGGCCGGTCTGTTCGAGGGCGATTGCGTAGTCTTCGCGGTACTGACGGCAGCTCGAATACGAGCTGTAGGCGCTCGTGCCGACGGCGATGAGCTTCTTATACCCGCGCTCATTGGCTTCAGTGAGGGCATCACTGAGATAGGGATTCCAGTTGCGGTTTCCCCACAGCACCGGCAGGTCAATTCCGCGGCGAGCGAGCTCAGCCTCAAGGGCCGCCTTCAGCTCACGGTTCTGGTCGTTGATAGGGCTCACTCCGCCAAACGCGCGGTAGTGGTGAGCAACCTCTTCGAGCCGTTCCTCGGGAATACCTCGTCCGCGCGTCACATTCCGCAGGAACGGGATGACATCGTCTTGACCCTCAGGCCCGCCAAAGCTCGCGAGGAGAATAGCGTCGTAGGCAACCGCTTCTTCGACGTGTTCAGGGCCGGATGCTGCGGCATCCGTTGCAGCAAGGATGCGGGTCATGCCAACACCTCCGCAATTTGCTCAAGCGCGATGCGGCGGCCCGTGTAGAACGGCACCTCTTCACGCACGTGCATGCGGGCATCCGTTTGACGCAAGTGACGCATGAGGTCGACCAGGTCAACGAGTTCTGGAGCTTCGAGCGCGAGCATCCACTCGTAGTCGCCGAGTGCAAAGCTCGCGACGGTGTTGGCGAGAACCTGAGGCATCTCGGAACCCTTGATGCCGTGGTCGCGCAACATCTTGCTGCGTTCGGCTTCGGGCAACAGGTACCACTCGTAACTGCGCACGAACGGGTACACGGTGAGCCACGCCTCTGGCTCCTTGCCCCGCATAAACGCCGGCATGTGACTCTTCGAGAACTCAGCGTCGCGGTGCACGCCCATCGCGTTCCACGTGGGAAGCAGGGTCGAGAGCTGCTCGCTGCGGCGCAACTCACGCAGAGCCCACTGAATGTTCTCCGGGTTGTTACCGTGCAGCCAAATCATGATGTCGGCGTCAGCCCGCATGCCAGACACATCATAGAAACCGCGAACGGTGACACCGCGCGCTTCAACAGCGGCAACGGCAGCAGCAAGGCCCCCGGTAGGAGCAGCACGGTGTGGGTCGCGACGGAACACCGCCCACAGGGTGTAGCCCAAAACTTCGGTGGCATTGTCGACGTCAGTCATGTCTTCCATTCTCTCCCGTGCCTTCTGGGCAAACTGGGAAAATACCTGTGTATTAGGCGAACCTAACTAGCTTATCTCTTCGGTTGCATCGTCAATCGCGGCATCCGCATCCGCGGCCAGTAGTCGGTCAACCGTGGCGTTGGCGTGCGACACAATGCCAGCCAACCCGGTTCCGCCGACGGTCTCGCCGACGACGACCACGCCATCCGTTCGCTCAGCTGCCGCGAGCGCGGTCGGCCGAAGCCACTGTTGGCGAGCGAAATCAAGTACCGACTCTGGCGGCAACGAGACGCCCAGAAGAACTTCGGCATCCCGGCGCGCAGTTTCGGCCAGATCGTTTGGTTCCTCGTTGTACGAAAGCCGCACAATGTGACGAGCCTCGGCGTATTCCTTCAGCCACTCCCACTTTGAGGTTGAGTGCGTGAGGGCGCGGGCCGAAACGCTGGTGCAGCCGGGGGCGACGAGCACTCCAGAGCCTCGCGGTTCGGCATCCAACTCTGGCGCGTCGAGCACGAGAGTGGCGAGAGTCACGGTGCGACCACGAACGGGAGCGAGGATGCCCGGAGCAGCAACAATGACGATGCCATCGAGGCCGGCGAGTTCATCAATATTCTCGATCCGACGCTCGAACTCGACGATCACGCCATAGGTGGTGAGGTCGGCGGCAAGTTCGGTGACGAGACGATTGATGCCACCACGGATGCCCTGAACCGCTGTTCCGGCTGGCATTGCGTCACGCATCGAACGCACCGCTGCCGCGAGCGAACCGTGCAGGGCGAGGCGTTCCTTGAGGGTTGCAACTCGCTCGAGCGGAAGGTCGTCGGGGTGTAGAGAGTAGACACCGTGCACGACGGGGGCGACCAGTTTTTCGACGACGGCGTTGCCCATACGGCGACGCACAAGCGCCCCAAGAGATATGGCTGTGCGTTTGCCAAACCACGGAATCAGCGAATCAAGTTGAGCTCGCAGCGCGCCACCGAGCCCGAGCACAGCAATGGTTTGTGCGTCGAGCGGAGTCGCCGGGATTCCCAAGATGCCTGTGCTCGGCAATGGCAGGGCGTTGCCAGCCACCGGCTGCAGCCACGCGCCCTCGTCGCTGGGTGAAACTATCTCGTCGCCGAGCCCGAGTTCGCGGGCGAGATCGGCAACAGTGTTGCCGCGGGTCGCGAAGCTCTCGGCGCCAGCATCCAGGTTGATGCCACCAACGCGGTGGGATGCCACGGTGCCGCCCAGATGATCGCTTGCCTCAATGAGGCGCACGGTTCGGCCAGCCATCGCGAGCCGTCGCGCCGTGACAAGCCCAGCGATGCCGCCGCCGACGACGGTAAATTCTGTCGTGCTCACGGCACTAGCCTTCCTGGTGAACGAGCTCCACAATTCTGGTGAGCACATCCGGGTCGGTGTCGGGGCCGACGCCGTGGCCGAGGTTCACGACGTGGGCTGGAGCAACGCGGCCACGGTTCATGACGTCGCGCACGTGCGCTTCGAGCACATGCCATGGTGCACCGAGCAGTGCTGGGTCGATGTTGCCCTGAAGAGGAACGCCACCACCGAGGCGACGATCAGCCTCGTCGAGTGGGATGCGCCAGTCGACACCCATGACGTCGGCACCAATGCCGTGCATGGCCTGCAGCACTTCGCCGCTGCCGACACCGAAGTGAACCTTGGGAACCTCGTAGCCGCGCAAGTGCGAGAAAACACGCTTGGAGTGGGGAGCGACCCGGCGCACATACTGCTGCTCTGAGAGCGAACCAACCCAGGAGTCGAAGAGCTGAACGGCAGATGCCCCGGCTTCAACCTGGGCGATCAAGAACTCGCCAGCGACATCCGCACACCAGTTGAGCAGATTTGCCCACGTTTGCGGGTCGGAATACATGAGAGTGCGGGCACGCTGCTGGTCTTTGCTCGGGCCACCCTCAACCATGTACGAGGCGAGAGTGAATGGTGCTCCAGCGAAACCAATGAGCGGAGTGTTTCCCAGCTGGGCAACGGTTTGTGCGACAGCTTCGCGGATCGGCGCAAACGCTGCCGGGTCGATGGGGTTCAGCTTGGCGACATCCGCCGCCGTGCGAATCGGGTTAGCGAAAACGGGGCCACGGCCGGGAACGATCTCGACCTCAACACCGGCAAGCTTGGCCGGGATAACAATGTCGCTGAAGAAAATGGCGGCGTCGACATTGTGGCGACGCACCGGCTGCATGGTGATCTCGCTGGCGAGATCAGGTGTCAGGCACGCCTCGAGCATTTCATTGCCTTCGCGCAGTTTGCGGTACTCCGGCAGTGAACGACCGGCCTGGCGCATAAACCACACGGGGGTCGTTTCGGGGCGATCACCCCGATAGGCCCGGATGATAGGCGAGTTAGCTGTACGGCCGTCGAGAAGTGGGTGGTCAGAATTCATGGTCACAGGGTTAACATTAGGTTGTGCTCCTGTGTCTTAGCTCGAATCATCGCAACGCGAGCTTAGACGTACTCGAAAGTCTGTCTGAGGTTGCCCCGGCGGCCACCACCGACCTCGTTTCGCACAACGATTTCGTTGCCGGAGCCGTCGTCGTTGCCACCTGCAACCGCTTCGAGGCGTACCTCGATGTCGAAGAACCTCTCACCGCTGGTTCGGCAATCACGGTCTGCTCCCTGCTCGACTCGCTGAGCGAACGCACCGGCCTGAGCGTCGATACCTTGCGAGCATCCATCGCCGTTCATGAGGGTGCGGATGCCGCAGCTCACCTCTTTGCTGTGACCTCAGGTCTTGAGTCTGTCGTGATCGGTGAAGCCGAGATTTCGGGGCAGGTTAGCCGCGCTCTCGATCAGGCTCGAGCGGACGGCACAACAACTCGCGACCTCGAGCGCCTCTTTCAGCGCGCCACCCACACGAGCCGCGGCATTAAGAACAACACTGCCATTGGTGGTTCGGGGAAGTCTCTCGTGCGTCTCGCCCTTGAGTTGGCCTCGAGCCGCGTGGCCGACTGGTCGACTACGCGGGTGCTCGTGGTTGGCACTGGCCGTTACGCCGTCACGACCGTGAATGCTCTGCGAGACAAGGGTGCCCTCGACCTCCGCGTTTTCTCGCCGTCTGGCCGCGATGCCGCGTTCGCCCTCAAGCACGGTCTCACTCAGAGCGAAGACTTCGACGTTGATGTCATTGTCACGTGCACCGTGAGCGCTGTGCTCGGCACCAATCGGTTCTCGGCGGCCAGCAAGTGTCTCGTGCTTGACCTCGGGCTCCCCCGCAACGTTGACCCCGCCGTTGGCCAGCTCGACGGTGTTGATCTGCTCGATCTCGAAACCATTAGCCTCCATGCACCGCTCGAAGAACTTAATGCTCACGCGGATGCCCGTGATCTGGTTCGCACGGCCGCCCACGAATTCGCTGCCGAAAGCCAGGCGGAGCCAGCGATCGTTGCTCTCCGTAAGCATCACTTCGCTCTCCTTGAGGCCGAAATTGCTCGCGCTAAAGCGCGTGGCGCCGGCGAAGAGACCATTTCGGCACTGCGTCACCTCGGTGGCGTGCTGCTGCATGGCCCTTCCGTTCGCGCCCGTGAGTTTGCGGCCGACGGACGCATCGCCGAATTCGACGCGGCGCTCACTGCTCTCTACAACGTGCCAGTCGAGCGCTCTCCTAGTGCGGCTGACATCGCCCGACCGAATACCGCCTAAGCAGCTAGCTCCTCCCACACAAGCAGAGGGTCGCCAATGAAACCGTTTGAGTTCAGCACCCCGATTCGCACTGAGCGACTCGTCCTTCGCTCGCTCACGCTCAGCGATAACGATGTGGATGACATCCACGCCCAGCAATCGAACGCCGAGCTGACGACATACATGCTTTACGAGCCTCGCGACCGTGCGGCCGTCATCGAGAAGATCACCGAGTGGACCGCGAGTGAGAATCTTGCCGAGAGCGGCGACTACCTGCAGTTAGCGATCGAGCTGGCGGATGCCGTACCTCCTACTGCGACTGCGACAACTTCCGAGCCTGGCGCCGCTGCGAGCGCGTCCGACACTCGACGGTCGGTCATCATCGGCACCCTCTATTTCAAAATCGAGAGCGCTGAGGATTCGAATGCCGAGATTGGGTGGGCACTGCACCCGAACTTTCAGGGGAACGGTTATGCCCGTGAAGCGGCATCCGTTCTGCTTGATCTCGCGTTCGATGAACTCAGGCTTCATCGGGTGTTTGCCAACCTCGACCCCCGCAATGATGATTCGGTGCGGTTGTGCCTCACGCTCGGGATGCGGCACGAAGCTCATCATGTTGAGGACATGTGGTTCAAGGGAGCGTGGGCCGATACCGGAATCTACGCAATTCTCGATCGCGAGTGGGCTGGCCGCCAGCGTTAGTGCACGTACTCCAGCAGGTCGTAACCAAAGATGCGCATGGCTTCAATTGCACGCAGGCGGGCTTGCAGGCTGCTGTCGTTGAATTGGATGGATGCCGCATAGGCGACGGCCCGCTTGTTGCCTCTGAGGGCGCCGGCTTCCGCTCGCACTCCTCGATCGATGCCGGTTTTGTTGACCAGCAGGGTGCTGTGGTCGGCTCCGCGGTGAGCGAGGGGGTCGAGCCCGAAGGCGCTGGCGACGAGTGACAGGTCGGTGTTGAGTGAGAGCCAGCCGAGCACGCGTTGGCTGGCGATGGAGTTGATGATTTCGCCGCGGGCGAGTGCACCAAAGAGCCAGCTGAGTTCGAGGGTGGAGCCGACGGAAACTTGGGGTGCGTCGTCGGGTCCGCGATTGTCCCGTACGAGGTCGAGGAGGGCCGTTTTAGTGAGGCCGAGGGATTCTGTGCGGGCACGCACGGCATCCAGGCCAATGAGGCGCAACAGGATGTTGGTGGCGAGGTTGTCGCTGGTTGCGCCAACAAGAGCGGCAAGGTCAGCGACGGGAAGCGAGGGTGCTTGGAGGTGTTGCCAGAGGCCGGCGGCTCCTACCGACGATCCGGGAACTTTGTCGAGGATGCCGTATGGCGCGAATTCGCGCTGGTCGAATCGTGCCGAGACTTCGATAAGCAGCAGGATTTTGCCGATACTCGCGGTGGGCAGTTCAACTCTGTCGTCAATGCTGAGAACGGTCTTGCCGGTGTTAATGTCGACGGCGCTGGCCGACACTCGCACACCAGAATCTCCGAGCTTGAGTTTTCCGAGCGCGGCAAAGGTACTCGTGAAGTTGGGTTCTTCACGAGTTCCGGCATGCTTCGGCACGCGGGGTGCGCGAATGCGTTGACGGCGTTCTCGGGTTTGCTCAATCTCTACCAAATAGTGACGCGATCTTTCGGGGATAGCCACAGCGAATCGGATTCAGTAACACCAAATGTCTCATAGAACGCATCGATGTTGCGAACAATTTGATTGCAGCGGAATTCGTTGGGCGAGTGGGGATCAATCGCGAGCAGGCGAATCACTTCCTCATCGCGGCCCTTTTGCTGCCACGCTTGCGCCCACGACATGAAGAACCGTTGCGCACCAGTGAGGCCGTCAATGACGGGAGCTTCGGCTCCGTCGAGAGAGATCTGGTAGGCCTTCCACGCAATCGCGAGCCCTCCAAGGTCACCAATGTTTTCGCCGATAGTGAGCGAACCGTTGACGTGATGTTCGGGAACTTGCGCGGGGGCAAGCGCGTTGTACTGGTCAATGAGCGACTTGGTGCGCTCTTCGAAGGCGGCCTTATCTTCTGGGGTCCACCAGTCGATGAGGCGACCGTCGCCGTCGTACTTCGCACCCTGGTCGTCGAAGCCGTGACCAATTTCGTGCCCGATGACGGCACCGATCGCAGCATAGTTAGCGGCGTCATCCCGGCCCTCGTCAAAGAAGGGATACTGCAGGATAGCGGCGGGGAACACGATCTCGTTGAAGCCGGGGTTGTAATAGGCGTTGATGGTTTGCGGCGTCATGAACCATTCGTCGCGGTCGAGCGGCTTGCCGATCTTGCCGAGTTCACGCTGGAACTCGAACTCATTAGCTGCACGCATGTTTCCCGCAAGGTCGTCGACACTGATTTCGAGAGTCGAGTAATCGCGCCACTTCTCGGGGAAACCGATCTTGGGGGTGAACTTGTCGAGCTTGTTGAGGGCACGCTCACGGGTGGCGACGCTCATCCATTCAAGTTCGGTGATCGACTGACGGTAGGCCTCAACGAGGTTGGCGACGAGCACATCCATTGCCGACTTTGCGGTGGGAGGAAAGTGACGCTCAACATAAATCTTGCCGACAGCCTCGCCGAGCACGCCCTCGACGAGGGAAACTCCCCGCTTCCAGCGCGCACGAAGCTGGGGCGTACCCGAAAGGGTGCGGCCATAGAAGTCGAAGTTCGCTTCCACAAAGTCGCCAGACAGGTAAGCGGAATTGGTGCGGATGACTTGCCAAGCCAACCAGTCACGCCAGGCCTGCAGGTGGTCGTCGTTCAGTACCGAATCGAGTCCTTCGACGAAGCTGGGCTGACGCACAACAACCTCGTCGAGGGCGTGTTCGGGAACATCGATGGCGTCGAGCCAGACGTTGAGGTCAACGGCACCGGTGAGGTCGTTGGCTGCTTGCCACGTCATCGGGTTGTAGGTTTTCTCGCTGTCGCGGTTGGCGACGTTATCCCAGTGCTTCGACGCGATCTCGGTTTCGAGGGCGACGATACCGGCAGCACGCTCGGCAGGAGCGTCGAGGCCGGCGAGCGTGAGCATCCGCTCAATGAAGGTCTCGTACTTGGTGAGAATTTCGGCAAACTTCTCTTCGCGATAGTACGACTCGTCTGGCAGGCCAAGACCGCCCTGTTCGATGAAGACGAGGTAGCGCTCGGGGTTGCCGGGATCGTTGTCGACGAAGAGCTGGAAGAATCCGCTCGTGCCGCCACGTTCGAGGCGACCTAGCGTGCTGAGGAGAGTGGGGATGGAGTCAACGGCTGCCGCTTCAGCAAGCTGCGGGGCAATGGGGGTTGCTCCCAATTCGTCGGCGCGGGCCTCATCGAGAAAACTCGCATAGAGGTCGCCAACCTTGCGCGCTTCAGTGCCGGGTTCAGCCGACTGCGACTCGATGATGATGTCGCGAACGGCCTCTTCTGCTTCTTCAGCAAGCACCATAAAGGAGCCATAGCGCGCCTTGTCTGAGGGAATTTCGGTGCGGTCAATCCACGCACCGTTCACGTGCCGATAGAGGTCGTCTTGAGGACGCACCTTGTCATCGAGATCGTTGACGGCAATTCCGGAAGGTAACGACGATTCGGCACTCATGCACCCCAGCCTAAGGCTTTCTTCTCATGGATTCGCTGCGAATCTGAGACCAGTGGAGAGCCTTACTATTAAGTGATGACCGCCCCTGACGAAGCCGCGGCAACACCCCAGCACCCCCACGGCCTGACGCACCGCCAAGTGCTCTCGTGGCGCAACGCGATCGCCACTCTGTTCACGCTTGCCGGGTTCACGTTTGCTAGCTGGGTTGGGCGCATTCCCACCGTTCGCGACCTTTTCAATGCCAGCCATTCGGAGATTGGTGTTCTGCTTTTCGGGCTCGCCATCGGATCCATTGTGGGGTTGCTGGTTGCCGGGCGACTTGTCGAACGCTTTGGGGCTGTCGCCGTAGTGCGGGTGTGCATACTCGTCTTCGTCACTGCCCTCGCGGCCACCGCCATAATGATCGGCGTTCTCGGAAGCTTCTTGGGTGCAGTAATCACTCTCGCCATCATGGGCACCTCCTTCAGCGCCTACGACGTCGCCATCAACCTCTCTGGTGCCGCAAACGAACGACTGCTTGGCCGCTCAATCATGCCGACCCTGCACGGCTTCTACAGTCTGGGCACGATGGCGGGCGCCGGGATCGGGGCCGGGGCTGAAGCCCTCCACATCCCGCTCGCGCTGCACCTCTCTGTTGTCGCCATAATTGCTATCACTGCCGCGCTCACCGCCCTGCGCTTCATCCTGCCCGAATCGCTGGCGGATGCCCCACCCAATACTCACGAGATCAAGATCGCGTCAGGCGAGCTGGCCGCCCCCAAATTGCGCAGCGTGTGGCTCGAACCCCGCACCGTCATCATCGGCATCATTGTGTTGGGCATGGCTTTTGCTGAGGGAACAGCAATCGACTGGCTCGCCCTCGCCATGGTCGACGGCTACGAACTCGACAATGCGTTTGGTACCCTCATCTTCGGTGTCTTTGTGACCGCAATGACAGCAACACGCTTCTTGGGGGTTCGTGCCCTCGACCGCTTCGGGCGCGTGCCCGTGCTGCGAGCATCCGCCGGGTTCGCTGCTCTCGGCCTGTTGCTCGTCATTTTCTCGCCCGTTGTCTGGCTGGCCGTCATCGGAACCGTGTTCTGGGGTGCTGGCGCGGCCCTCGGCTTCCCCGTCGGAATTTCCGCCGCCGCCGACGACCCCAAACGCGCAACCGCCCGCGTCACCGCCGTTGCCACGATCGCCTATTCGGCCGCGCTCATAGGGCCACCAATGATCGGCTTCATCAGCGACCAGGTCGGCATCCTCAACGCCCTGCTCGTGATCGTCGTACTCAGCGCACTTTCGGGCATCCTCTCCCCCGCCGCCCGCGAATTAGCAGGCCGCCACGCTCGTTCTGTCGTCGACTTTGCGTCGCCGGGTACGACATCCGCAGCAGTCAGTCTTGCCACGACAGAGTTGCAGATCGTTTCGGCCACTGACATCGCTGAAGCACAAAACGATGAACGCCGTGGCGACCGCGATAACGACGCACCGCCGCCTGCCGCACACCGTTAGGCTCGACAGGTGCGACTTGTCATAGCCAAATGCTCCGTTGATTACGCGGGACGTCTCAGTGCCCATCTTCCCCTCGCCACCCGGCTGTTGTTGTTGAAGTCGGATGGCTCGGTGCTCGTGCACTCCGATGCGCTCTCCTACAAGCCTCTCAACTGGATGAGCCCACCCTGCGTGCTCTCCACAATCGAACCCGAAACTGAGCAGTCGGATGCCGGAGTCACCGAAATCTGGAAAGTCGCCCACACTAAGTCGGCCGACATGCTCATCGTTTCGATTCACGAAATCCTGCACGATTCACGCCACGAACTAGGCGTCGACCCCGGACTGCAAAAGGATGGCGTTGAGGCCCACCTGCAGAAGTTGCTTGCCGAGCACATTGACATCTTGGGTGACGGTTACCGCCTCGTGCGCCGCGAATACATGACCGCCATAGGGCCCGTCGACATTCTCGCGACCGACGAAAAGGGCGCAAGCGTCGCGGTGGAGATCAAGCGTCGCGGTGACATTGATGGTGTTGAGCAGTTGACGCGCTACCTCGAGCTGATGAACCGCGACCCGCTGCTAGCTCCGGTTGTCGGCGTGTTTGCAGCCCAGGAAATCAAGCCGCAGGCGCGCACTCTGGCTAAGGACCGCGGCATCCGCTGTGTGCTGTTGGATTATGACGAGATGCGCGGGCTCGACGACCCCAACACGCGATTGTTCTAGTATTCAGGCTTGCCGCTTAGGCTTGATACAAATGGCTAATAACTGGACCTGCATCCTCGTCGACCTCGATGGCACGATCGCCGACTCGGCGCCCGGAATCACAACATCCCTCGCGTTCATGTTTGAGGAGATGGGCTACCCCGTTCCTTCGCAAGAAGAGCTTCGGGCGTATGTTGGCCCGCCGATTCTCGATTCGTTCCGCGACCGCGCCGACTTCACCCCCACCGAATCGGCTCAGGCGCTGGCCGTGTACCGCCGCCATTACATGGAGGGCAACAACGCCCACGGCAGTGACATCTTTCCCGGCATGGCCAAGGTTCTGAGAAAGCTGCACAAGAGCGGGATCCCACTGTCCCTGGCCACCTCGAAGCCCGAGTTTCCCGCATCCGTCATTTTGGACCACGCAAACCTCACGCAGTACTTCCGGGTGATGTCGGGCGCATCGATCGATGAGATTCGAAGCGCGAAGAAGGATGTCATCGCCGAAGCCCTCACGCGCCTGAAAATGATCGGTGCCGACGTGAGCAACCCGGTCATGATCGGTGATCGCGACTACGACATCGAGGGTGCCCACGAGCATGGCATCCCCACCATCTATGTCGAGTGGGGTTACGGCAACGCCGACGAATCCGAAGGGTCGCTCGCTGTCGTCTCGAAGGCAGAAGAGCTGCTTCCGCTGTTGCTGCCTAGCTAGCGAGCGAGGCGCTCCACAACACGACCGTAAAGCCGCGGCAATCGCGCGGCGACCGGCACGATGGCTCGGCGCAATGGTGACTTGGCGGCGGCAACAAGCCCGGTCGTGAGCATCCGGAAGTCCCGGGTGATTCGGCGCCACTCGAGTTCGTACCGTTCGGGTTCACCGGCAACGATGCACTCAATAGCTGCGCGCGCCTCGGCCAAGCCCAACCGGATGCCCTCCCCCGTGATCGCATCGACATAGCCAGCGGCGTCACCAACAAGCAACACTCGGCCCGCACGCTGCCCTGTCGTGTTCTGTAATAGCGGGCCAGCGCCCCGCACTGTCGACGCGGGAGTCGCATCGCGCAGTCGTTCGGCGAGCGCCGGCACACTCGCCAACGCGTCCTCGAACGACGTTCCACGCGGGCCCAGCACGGCAACACCCACTTCGGTATCGCTCACCGGCGTGACATACAGCTCGGCGGTCGGCGCCCAATGCACCTCCACGAGATCAGTCCACGGAGCAACCTCAAAGTGCTGCCGGATGCCGAACCGCCGAGAATCACGTCGCCTCACGCGGCGATGGCGCGCGGCCAGGCCAACCAGCTCGCGCACCGTGGAGTGCAGGCCATCGCAGCCGAGAATCCACCGCCCCTCGATGGTGAGGCCGTCAGCGAGGTACGCGGATACCGCGTTCACTTTGGCACCAGCCTGCTGACCGTCGCCAGACTGCTCGATAGCCTCAACCTTGCCGTGCACAAACTCGACACCGAGCTCGACCGCGCGTTCAGCGAGTGCCCGGTGCAGTTCGGTACGCCGAACGCCGAGCGCAGCATCCGAGGTGAAGCGGTGTTCGGCAGTGCGCGTGCCATCTTGGTAGCTGATGCCCGCGATCAGGCGGCCGTGCGGGCGAACCCCGAGGGCGGCGAGTTCGATGACCGCGCCGGGCATGACTCCTTCACCGCAGGCTTTGTCGATTGTGCCAGTGCGGGGTTCGATGACGAGGGTGGTGAGGCCGTGCATCCGCGCGTTGATGGCTGCGGCAAGACCAACAGGCCCGCCACCAACGACGATCACGTCGACGATCACGTCGACGATGCCACTCTTGCTGAGCCCGGTCATGGCGTCAGTTCGCGCAGCGCCCGATTTTCGGTCGGGATGCGGAACGCCAGCAGCAGCACCGCATTCAGCACGGTGAAGACAATCGCGGTAACCCAGGCGGTGTGCACGAGCGGTAGGGCAATGCCCTCGATCGCCACGACCAGGTAGTTCGGATGCGGCAGCCACGTCAGGCGGTACGGGCCACGGTTCTGCACCCGGCCAGCTCCGGGCACGACGATCACGCGGGTGTTCCACTGAGCGCCAAGCGAATTGATGATCCAGTAGCGCGCCGCTTGGCAGAGCAGGGTGATGACGAGCATCGGGATTCCGAGCCACAACAGAAACGGGCGATCGGCCACGATCACCTCAACAACGCACGCGATCAGCAGCCCGGTGTGCAGGGCGACCATCCACGGAAAGTGCTTCTGGCCGTACTCGCGACCACCACGCTCGAATGCCGCGGCGGCATTGCGCTTCGAGATGCGCAGCTCATAGAGGCGTTCCATGCCCGTGCCGAGAACTAGGGCGATGTAGGCGATGACGGTCATGCGCGCGGCTCCTTCATATCGACCGCTCTAACCTTGCGCCAGCCCCAGCCCCAGCGCTCGGCGGCGGCGCGCATCACGACCACTCCAGGAGAACGAATTCGGCGCTCACGCCTGGGCCGAGAGCGAAAGCGAGAGCGTGACTACCGGGGGCTGGCGCTGGGTCGGCGTGCAGAGCATCCGCCAGCACATGCAGCACGGCAGCCGATGACAGGTTGCCGACGCGTGAAAGACAATCCCAACTGCTTTGCAGGTCGCTGCGCTTAAGCCCGAGCGAACTCTCGAACGCTTCAAGAACGCGAGGGCCGCCCGGATGCGCAAGCCAGGTACCGATATCTGCAATCGTCAGACCGTTGCGGCCTAGAAAATCGCTGACCTCGGCGGGGAAGCTGTTCTGAATGACGTCGGCGACTCCGGCGGTGAGCACGATCTCGAAGCCGGTTCCGCCAACGTTCCAGCCGATCACATCGTGGCTGTCGGCGATGAACGTACTGCGGGTGTCGACAATGCGCGGCCCAGACTCGCTGCGATTCTCCCCCACCATCACGACGGCCGCAGCCCCGTCACCGAAGAGACCGGTGGCCACAAAGTTGCCCATGGTTTGGTCGTCGCGCTGCAGGGTGAGCGAGCACAGTTCGACGCTCAACAAAACGCCGACCTCATCCGGATGCCCTACCAAATAGTCATGCACGCGGGCCAAGCCCGCGGCTCCCGCCACACAGCCCAACCCAAAAGAGGGAACACGTTTCACGTCGGGCCGTAGCCCCAGACGTGGAACCAGCAGCGCGTCGACCGAGGGTGCCGAAACTCCCGTGACGGAGGTGAAGAAAACGAAGTCCACATCGCGCGGGGTGAGCCCAGCATCCGTGAGGGCCGTTGTCAGCGCGCGGTCGAGGAGGTCAGTGGCGACGCGAATGAACTCGTTGTTGCTTTCACGAAAGCTGCCGAGGTCGCGATAGCGCTCGAGCGGGAGGGCTGTGTGTCGACGCTGGATTCCGCTGGCCCCGTGCATCCGCTCAATGACGGCCTGATGCGAGGGAGTGGCCGATAATAGCGGCCCCAGCTCGGCCGTGATTTCGGCTTGGGAGTAGCTGTATTCCGGCACCACAGGAGCGACTGCCGCAACTCTGCTCATTCAGCGACTCCGATCATGAAGTGAAGCTATCACGCGTCGAGATCATTGGCGTCGGTGTCAATTTTCGTTCGAGTCCACTGCCCTGAATTGCCGGGGATGCCAAGCTCTCCCCGTCGTTTCGGTGTAGAAACCTTAGCTTTCGAAGACTTTGTTGGGGCAGGCGGGTTCGCGGTCATTTCTAAAGCCCGGTCACGGTTGGGCCCGTCTATCGCACGTCGTGAGGCCTCTGCAGCGTCGAGTGAGATTCCGTAGCCCCGGGCTATCTGAATCCAGTCGCTCGTGCGTTCCGCAACATCTCGCACAATCGCTGATGCCTCGTCGCGACTGAGCCGAAATGCGTCGTGGGCGTCACGCAATTCGCGGATATCTCGGCCATACCGTTCGCCGCCCTCAACGAGGGGCGTTGCTTCGACCTGCTCGGGGCGGCGGTTCGGTTCGAGGTCGAATACTGGCGACAACTTCCAGCCCGCGTAGTCGCGGAGAAACCCGTGGTTGCGAAAATGATCGTCAACGTTGCCGATGAGCAGACTGAGCGCAATCCGACGGAATAGCTCCGCTTGGTCGTCCCGTGGCGCGGGACTGTATTGGGCAAGCGTGTCAGAAATGTCACTGTAGGACAGCGTCTGATTGTCACCTTTAGTTGTCAACGAATGTGCACTGATGTAGCCAATTCGTTGACCGTTGTCGCGATCAAACCGGCGACTGAGCAGTATCGACTGCGACTCCGAGAGCCGCACAAGATCGAACTCTGGGGTGTCGATACCGGCAGCTTTGGCAAGAGCAAGTGCCGTAGCTTCCCACGCCATCGGATCGTAAAACTCGGTTTCGCGAGCGAACTTCGCCATCCACAATTCGCCGCCATTCCTGACAGTTGCTTTGGGGCGCGCGCCCCCGGCGCTGGTGCCGGCTTCGACAAGGATCTGAAGTTCGGCGTCCGTTTCTTTGCCTTCTTCAAAGGCACGGGCGGCAGCAACAATCCTGTCGAGGTCGTGGACTTCGGCAACAGGATGATTGCGAACTCCCCAATATGTGCCGTGCCCATCACGCAATCGGAGTGCCCCCTGCCGGGTAGCGTCGTTGACGTGCGTGAGAAAGTCGAAGGTCGTGCGGGCCGACGTTCCCGCACGGATGATTCGTTTGCCCCAATCGTCTGGCATGGAGTCACCAAGTGCACAGAGAGTTTCACGGCCAGACCACGTTCGAATAGGTCCCCCCGTGCGCGGCATGTCTGGGGAGAGCTCGTACCCACGCGGATCGGTAAGGTAGCCGTCGACGTACCGAAAAACGAGCGAGGTAGCAGCAGAGCCCATTGCTGATTCGCTGGCGACAGTGCCCGCGAGAACTTCGTCGCCGTCGGGGAGAACAACGTGAACCTCAGCTGCGGTGAGCTGGTCAGTCATTACTCCTCCTCGGTTCGCTTGGATGAGCGGGGAATCCGCACGCGTTCTACGCTTGCGCGCGCAAGGTTGCGGGAGCCGAAGTCGCTGGCAATCGGGTCAGAGGCATCAACAACTGCAGCAAGGATGCCGACAGCCCGCATGACTGCGAGCAAATTCTCGGATGATGTAGAGCGGCCCGTTTCGATCGCGCGGAGCGTGTCGCGGGATACACCAGCACGTTCCGCTGTGATGTGCGCCGTGAGACCCGAAATTTTGCGCCACGACCTAATATTGCGGCCGAGACGTTCCATCTCCCGCACAAGAGTCGCGCTCTGTGACGCCATATCATCTCCCAATTAGTGCCGTAATATTCAGTCACTATAGCTTTTTATGACCATATTTTCCGGCACTATGGTTTTATTCACGGGCGCCCGAACGCATCCCCGCGGCGGCGGCGGGCACGCCACGCGCGCCACGCTCCTGTCGACCAGAGGGCCCAGAGAACAAGCACGGGCTGGAACGGCATCCGGATCCACCGTTTGAGATCAGTGTCAAGGCCGAGCGAGTCGACCTGGTTCACCAGCTGGGAGATGTTGCCGGGATAAATCGCGATGAAGAATGCAGCCGCAACCCAGCCCACGTGCGGCCGGTACTTCTTGGCGAAGATGAGCGCGCTACCGAGGGCGATCTCGACGACACCGGATGCGACGACCACGAAGTCTTGGTCGAACGGCTGCCAGTCCGGCACTTGCGCCTGAAAGTCTTGACGCGCAAAGGTGAGGTGACTGATGCCGGCGAAGACGAGAGATGCACCGAGCGCGATGCGGCCGACCCTGCGGCCGATGCGGCTCGCGCGGGACGGCTCTTCGATCGCATTCGTGGATGTCGCGGGGTCAGTGCGCTCTGGTGTCTGCTCCATCTCCTCATTCTGGTGGTGTGTGCTGCGCATCTGCCGAGTGCGGCCTGATCGGCACGCCGCGAGTGCAGCGCGGATGCTCGGGGCCACACTGGTCGCATGACTGAAGACTCTGCGTCATCCTCTGCCTCCGAACACGCCGCGCCTTCGCCTGATCTTGGCGTGACGTCGCCGTCAACAGCCCGCGAGCGCCCGACGCTTCTCCGCCACTGGAACGCGAAGGCGATCACCTTCGCCGTGCTCTCCATCGTCGGCTTAGTCGGCACCTGGATCTTCAATGCCTTAGCGATCGTGCAAATGCGCGATTACCTCGGCGATTGGTTCGGTAGCGGCCCCGCCGTGAACTCGCTCGGCGTCGACCTTCTTGTTGTGGCCGTCGCGGGCAGCATCCTCATCATCATCGAAGCCCGCAGACTCGGGATGAAGCGGGCTTGGCTCTACATCGTGCTCTCAGGCATCACTGCCTTTGCGTTCACCTTCCCCCTGTTCCTCGCAATGCGCGAGCGCAAGCTAGTGGAGCTCGGGCGCCGCTGACGACCTAAGCGGCAGCACACTTACCAAAGCGACCTACAAGAAGGTGGCAGGATCGGGGGATGAAGATTCTCTCCATCCAGTCAGCAGTTGCATACGGCCACGTGGGCAATTCTGCCGCAGTATTTCCGCTGCAGCGTATCGGCGTTGAGGTGTTGCCCGTCTACACAGTCAACTTCTCTAACCACACCGGCTACGGCGCCTGGCGCGGACCGATGATCGCCCCGAGCGATGTGTCTGAGGTCATCGCGGGCATCGAGGATCGCGGCGTCTTCCCCCAGATCGACGTCATCCTTTCCGGCTACCAGGGCGGCGAGGGCATCGGCGATGTCATCATCGACACCGTTGCGCGAGTCAAGGCAGCCAACCCGAACGCGATTTACGCGTGCGACCCCGTGATGGGCAACGCGAAATCCGGATGCTTCGTTGCCCCGGCAATCCCGATCCTGTTGCGTGAGCGCGTGGTTCCTGTGGCCGACATCATCACGCCCAACCAGTTCGAGCTTGGCTTCCTCACCGACACTGAGCCAGACACCATCGAGTCGACTCTCGCGTCTGCAGATCTCGCCCGCGCCCTAGGCCCGAGCACGATTTTGGTCACCAGCGTGGAACGGCCCGACGCAGAGACCGACACCATCGAGATGATGGTCGTGACGGATGCCGGAGCCTGGATCGTGCAAACCCCACGACTGCCGATGAAGGCCAACGGTTCCGGAGATGTCACCGCCGCCCTCTTCACCGCCCACTTTGTGCGCACCGGCGATGCGGCGGATGCACTGGCTCGCACGGCATCCAGCGTCTTCGACCTTCTCACCAAGACGCTCGAGTCTGGCGAACGCGAACTGCAACTCGTGGAATCGCAAGAGTTCTACGCGAACCCGCAGATGCAGTTCACTGCGCGCCAAGTTCGCTAGTGATCGGCACCGACCAACAAGAAAAGGCCCACCAACCGGTGGGCCTTTTCTTGTACTTCTTGTGTGCGATTGCACTGTGCGCGAGGGGGGACTTGAACCCCCACGTCCTTTCGAACACACGGACCTGAACCGTGCGCGTCTACCAATTCCGCCACTCACGCGTGGATTGAGTTAACACTCAACTGAGTGAGATTATCACAGGGCCTGCCCCCTCAACGACTCGGACGAACACACCAATTCACTAACGATTCACAGTTTCGTCATATAGGGTCGATAGCTGCCCGTGTGTCCGAAACGCCGGGTTCAACCAGACATGATCCAAAACTGCCGAAATTGGCAGTGCACAGACCACACCCCTGGGGGTTACCGCGTGAAACGATTGCTGACACTCAGCGCAATCATGGCTGTCGTCGTGAGCGTGACTGTTCCAGCCGCAGCACACATGGAACCGGCTTCTCGCGACATTGTTTCCACTGCTTCCGCAGCTTCGGCATCCGCAGTTCTTCAACAGGCTTCAGCCGTTGCATCAGGTGAGGCCACCACCTCAATCCCTAGCCAGTCCTTCGCATCATCGGCAGATGCCGAGATCAGCCCAGCAACCCGCGACGCCATCAAGGTAAAGAAACTCGTTGTTGAGCCCGTCGCTCCCGTTTACACCCCCTCGGGCCCCTCTGGTTCCTTCGCAGGCTCCTACGGCGGCGCTTTCGCCGGCTTCCTCGCCGTCTGGCCTGCAAACGCCCCCGTCAATGACGGCTTCGGCTACCGCGGTGCCGGAGAATTCCACGGCGGAATCGACATCATGACCGGCAGCGGCATGACACTTGTTGCCGCATCACCCGGCGTAGTCACCCAAGTCACCTACGGCGGAGGCTGGGGCCAGTACATCAAAATCGATCACGGCAGCGGCGTTTCCACCCTCTACGCTCACATGATCGCTGGCTCGCAAATGGTTTCCCCCGGCCAAACAGTTGCCGCAGGAACCCCCATTGGTTTGAGCGGAAGCACCGGTTATGTCACCGTCGCCCACCTCCACTTTGAGACCTACGTCAACGGCACTCGCGTTGATCCGATGGGCCTCCTGCCCTAATTGCTCGGCGTCGGTAACGGGTTAGCCTCCCTTAACAGCTAACATCGACGTACTACAACGAGCTATCACGAGGAGAGCTTTGGGTCTTCTGGACAACTTTGAGCGAGGTCTCGAGCGTGCCGTTAACGGCGCATTCGCTAAGACCTTCAAAAGTGGTCTGCAACCCGTCGAAATAACAAGCGCATTGCGCCGTGAACTCGACACGCAGGCTGCTGTAGTCTCGCGCGACCGTATCCTCGTGCCCAACAACTTCACGGTGCGCCTCAGCCAAACGGACTACCAACGGATGTCCGGCCTCGGGTCAACACTCATCTCAGAGCTCACCGAACTAGTGCAACGCCACGCCACAGCCCAGCACTACTCCTTCTCTGGCGGAATCGGCATCACCCTCGTTCCCGACGAGGCCCTCAGCCAAGGAATGATCGAAGTCGATTCGGTCAGCGTCAAAGGCACCGTCGCGTGGACTCCCGTACTCGAAATCAACGGCACCCGGCATCCCCTCGTTCACTCCCGCACCATCATTGGTCGAGGCAGTGAAGCTGACATCACCGTCGACGACAACGGCATCTCTCGCAAACATGTCGAAATCTTGTGGGACGGTTCCAAGGCCGAAGTCAACGACCTCAACTCCACAAACGGCTCCAAATTGAACGGATCTCCCGTCTCTCGCGCACCACTCGCGCCAGAATCCGTGATTGATATCGGTCGAACCCGTATCGTGTTCCGTGTGCTTGCCCAATCCGCAGATGTCGACCAGCCCGCTGACCGCCGCAACGACCGGGGGTTCACCCTATGAGTGAACTCACCCTCCTGCTGCTGCGCGTCGCCTTCCTCGCCATCATGTGGGGCTTCATCTTTGCGATCGTCTACGCGCTGCGCTCCGATCTCTTTGGAGAAAAAGTCCGACGGATGCCCGTGCAGAACACCGCCACGCCGTCCGCACCCGCAGCACCAACCACTCCAGCCGCTTCGCCCGTTGCAGCACAACCCACGCGCCCAGTAGCGCCTGCTCCCGCTTCCGGAAACTCCCTTGATGCCACACGACTCGTCATCGTGTCTGGCTCAAAAGAGGGACTCGAGATTTCTTTGCCAGATGAACAGCTCACGATCGGTCGTTCGAGCGAATCTGGTTTGGTCATCCGTGACGATTACACGTCAACTCACCACGCTCGATTGTTGCGCTGGGCTGACAGCTGGGTTGTTCAAGACCTCGATTCCACAAACGGCACCTTCTTGGCCGGCCAGCGCGTGAGCGTTCCGACGCCGATCCCGTTGAATACGCCGATCAAGATCGGTACAACAAGCTTCGAACTGCGACGGTAACTGGATGGCCAATTCGGGCAACAGTGCTGCCGCATCCCATGTGGGTAGGGTCCGCGCAAATAACCAGGACTCGGCCTACGCCGGCAGCCACCTCTTTATTGTCGCGGACGGCATGGGCGGCCACGCTGGTGGCGATGTAGCATCAGCAATCACCATCAAACACCTCGTTGAAGCCGACCGCGTTTTCGAGACCGCAGAAGAAGCAGCAGAAATTCTGCACGAGACTCTGCTTGCTGCCAACAACATCCTGTCCGAGACCGTAATTGAGCACAACGAGCTCACCGGAATGGGCACCACCGTCAGCGGCATGGTTCGCGTTGGCAACAAAATGGCCATGGCCCACATTGGTGACTCCCGCATTTACTTGCTGCGTGACGGCACGATGACTCAAATCACCCACGATCACACCTTCGTTCAACGTTTGGTCGAGAGCGGGCGCATCACTCAAGAAGAGGCGGCCGTGCATCCGCGTCGCTCAGTGTTGATGCGGGTATTGGGTGATGTTGATGCGTCTCCCGAAATCGATACTGATGTTCTTGAGACGAAGCCTGGCGACCGGTGGTTGCTGTGCTCCGATGGCCTGAGCAGTTTTGTCACAGAAGACAAGATCGCCGCAACGCTGCGCCGAGTCACCGATGCGGATGCCGCAACCGAACGCCTCGTACAGGCAAGCCTCGACCAGGGTGCTCCAGACAACGTCACCGTGGTGCTCGTCGATATTGGTGATGACGATTCATCTGCCCACACCCCGCCGATTACGGTCGGCTCGGCTGCGTCTCCGCTGTCGTTCGAGCCCTCAAGCTCTAAGAAGCCAGTTCGCCTCCCCAATTTGCTTCTGCACCCCCTCAAAGCAACGCAGCCTGACGATAGCCACTTCGAGCCTGAATCTGACGAGTACTACCAGGCGATCATCCGTGAAGACCGTCGTCGAGTTCGCCGTCGTCGTATCTCCTGGATCGCGTTCATCACGATCACTATTGCGGTGATCACCGGGGGGCTCGTTGGTGGTTACCAGTACACCCAATTGCAGTTTTACGTGGGTGCTGACGATGGCCAGGTTGCGATCTATCAGGGCGTGCAGCAAGACATCGGCCCCATTTCGATGTCGCACGTCTACCAAATCACTGACATTCGAGTGGTCGACCTTCCCCTGTACCGCCGCGCCAGCGTTGAAAACACGATCAACGCCCACGACCTTGAAGATGCCCGCCGCATAGTGAGATTGTTGTCTGATGCCCGCATCCCCTAGCCAAGACGTTCGCGCCTCGGCATCGGCCGGCCCGCGAGCGATCACCGAAAACATCCGCCTCAGGCTGCGGGTGCCCGCTCGGCTGCGCAATCTTGAACTGCTGCTCGTAATTATTGCGGTGGCAATCAATCTTGGGTCGATCGCTCTTGTTCAGTTGGGGGCAATCGGCCATCTCGGTTTCACCGTGCTTGGGCTCTCGGGTCTGCTCGGCGTGCTGGTGTTCGCGATGCACATCACTTTGCGGGTCACTGCACGGGATGCCGATCCTCTGATTCTGCCGATCATCACTGTGCTCAATGGGCTCGGTATCGCCATGATCTACCGCCTCGATTTGGCGGATGAGCTCACGGGCTGGAGCAGCGGCGGCGTTCGCCAGATTGTCTGGACGGGCATCGCGATCATCATTGCGATGGCGGTTCTGCTCATCATCAAGAACCACCGGGTGCTGCAGCGTTACCGATACATTGCCATGTTCAGCGGTATCGCTCTGCTGCTCTTGCCGCTCGCTCCTGTCATTGGCGACACTCGTTTCGGTGCCCGCCTCTGGGTTCAGATTGGTGCGTTCTCCTTCCAACCGGGTGAGCTCGCCAAAATTGCTTTGGCGATCTTCTTCGCCGGTTATCTGGTTTCCGCGCGTGACTCACTTTCGATGGTCGGTCGCAAAGTGTTGGGTATGACGTTCCCGCGTGCCCGCGACCTTGGGCCCATCATCGTCGTCTTTGTGGCGTCGATGCTCGTCTTGATCTTCCAGCGCGACATGGGTACTGCCCTGCTGTATTTCGGCCTCTTCTTGGTAATGATCTATGTCGCGACCGGCCGTTCTAGCTGGATTCTGCTCGGAATGGCCATGTTCTTGGGCGGCGCATTCGTTGCCAGCCGCTTCCTCACCTACATCTCGGGTCGCATCGATGCGTGGCTCGATCCTTTCAACCCGGATGTCTACGATGCGACCGGTGGCAGTTACCAGCTAGTGCAGGGCTTGTTTGGCCTCGCAGACGGCGGGCTCATTGGCACCGGACTTGGACGCGGCAGCCCCCAGATCACTCCCCTCGCCGAGAGTGACTACATCATCTCGGCGCTCGGCGAAGAGTTGGGCCTTATCGGCATCTTCGCAATCTTGGCGCTGTACCTTCTGTTTGTGTCTCGTGGATTCCGGATCGGCTTTGCCGGTCAAGACGATTTCGGCCGCCTCCTCGGGGTCGGTCTCGCTTTCGTGATCGCGCTGCAAGTCTTTGTTGTCATTGGCGGGGTCACGCGCGTGATTCCTTTGACAGGACTTACGACACCCTTCCTCGCTGCTGGTGGTTCATCTCTGGTTGCCAACTGGATCATTGCCGCTCTCTTGCTGCGACTTTCTGACACGGTGCGCCACCAACCACAACTGGTTATTGAGCCATCCATCGAAAACCGATTGGTGGTGGGGCAGTGAACCGCGAACTCAAGCGTGTGAGCACTGTTGTGTTGCTCATGTTCGTGAGCTTGTTTATTTCAAGTTCCGTGATTCAGGTTGTCACTGCCGACAGCCTGCAGGCGGATGGTCGCAATGTGCGCACTCTGTATGCGAGCTACTCGGCCGAACGTGGTCCGATTCTCGTTGATGGTGAGCCGATCGCACTGTCCCAACCTGTCGACGACGAGTTCAAGTTCCTGCGGGTCTATCCGAAGGGCGAGCTCTACGCTCCCATCACCGGCTACCTCACGCTCAATCAGGGAAACACCGGACTTGAGAGTTCGCTCAATGACTACTTGAGTGGGTCATCCAACGATCAGTTCTTTGATCAGGTGAATGCAATTCTGACGGGTCAGAATCCGACGGGTGCTGCCGTCGAACTCACCATCGACCCTGTTGTTCAGCAGGCCGCTTGGGATGCTCTCGGCGACTACAAGGGCGCTGTTATCGCGATCAAACCCAAAACGGGGGAGATCTTGGCGATGGTGTCGAAGCCGA
Organism: Rhodoglobus sp. G.S.23; assembly: GCF_056675935.1. NCBI lineage: Bacteria > Bacillati > Actinomycetota > Actinomycetes > Micrococcales > Microbacteriaceae > Rhodoglobus > Rhodoglobus sp. G.S.23. Next base: position 19,766 of record NZ_CM155237.1, on the reverse strand, counting down.
CCTTCGACCCTAACGAGCTTGCCGTCCACAACACCTCAGCGGTGATTGACGCCTATGAGAGACTCCTCAACGACCCGGACGCCCCCTTCTTCAATCGCACCCTCGCCGGTCCGTTGGATCCACCCGGCTCCACCTTCAAACTTGTTGTCGCAGCGGCCGCCCTAGAGAGTGGCGACTATACGGGCGATAGCGACTTCCCGAATCCGGCAGAACTGCAACTGCCCGAGAGCACATTCAAGATCAGCAACGCAAACAGCGGAACTTGCGGCGCTGGCGCGACAGCAACGATCGCTACCGCGATCCGACTCTCCTGCAATATTCCCTTCGCTCAGCTGGGTGATGCCCTCGGCGCCACTGCCATTCGCGACCAAGCAAACAAGTTCGGGTTCAACGAAAGCGTTTCTGTTCCTCTGGATTCGACCGAAAGTGTTTACCCGCGAGCCCTCGACCGTCCGCAGACAATGCTTTCGGCATTCGGACAGTCAAGTGTTCGTGCATCCCCGCTGCAGATGGCAATGGTTTCGATGGCCATAGCCAACAGTGGAACGCTGATGCAACCCAATCTTGTTGAGAGCATCATGGCATCTGATCTCACAACTATTCAGTCCTTCGAGCCGACCCTTTTTGGTCAAGCAATCAGCCCGCAAACCGCTGCGGCCCTCACCCAAATGATGGTTGATGGAGTCAACAGCGGTGCCGCGAGCAGTGCCAGAATAGACGGGGTCGACGTCGCAGGTAAGACCGGTACAGCAGAAAACGGAGTCGGTGAGCCATACACGCTATGGTTCACAGGGTTCGCGCCGGCAAATGATCCAGAGGTTGTAGTGGCGGTAGTAGTTCAGGATGGTGGTGGACTGGGACAGTCCGGCACCTCAAGCGGTATTTCCGCACCAATTGGGCGTCAAGTACTAGAGGCGGTGCTAAACAGATGAGACCGACCAGTGGGCTCACTTTCGGGGGCAGATACCAGCTTTCCAGTCGCGTAGCGATCGGTGGCATGGGCGAGGTGTGGCAAGCAACAGACCTCGTGATTGGCCGAACCGTAGCCATCAAGATTCTTAAAGACGAATACCTGGGTGACCCCGGGTTCTTGGAACGCTTCCGCGCTGAGGCGCGCCACGCTGCCCTCGTCAACCATGAGGGCATCGCCAACGTCTTCGACTATGGCGAGGAAGAAGGCAGCGCCTACCTCGTGATGGAACTCGTTCCCGGTGAAGCGCTCAGTGCCATCATCGAACGTGAGCGCGTACTCGACCCTGACCGCGTGCTCGATATGGTCGCCCAGACGGCAGCCGCACTTCAGGCCGCCCACGCTGCTGGCCTCGTTCACCGCGACATTAAGCCGGGAAACCTTCTCATCACGCCAGAAGGCCGTGTGAAGATCACCGACTTCGGTATCGCCAGAATTGCTGACCAAGTGCCACTTACGGCAACGGGTCAAGTCATGGGAACAGTGCAATATCTGTCTCCCGAGCAGGCAAGTGGCCACCCCGCTTCGCCAACCACCGACATTTACTCCCTCGGCATCGTCGCCTACGAAGCCCTCGCAGGACGTCGCCCCTTTACGGGTGAATCCCAAGTCGCCATCGCGATGGCTCAGATCAATGAGACTCCGCCTGAGTTGCCGATGTCGGTTTCCGAACCCGTGCGCAACCTTGTGTACGCCTGCTTGGCTAAATCGCCCGGCGATCGTCCGGCATCTGCATCGCATCTTTCCCGTGCAGCACAGTCATTGCGCCGCGGAGATATTGCAGCAGCGGCAGCAGCAGTGCCCGGAATCCTGGGAGACAACTCTCACGCGGCCACCGTTGGACTGAACTACGGCAACGCCACGCAAGCAACCCGCGTACTCAATACGGCGGGAGCTACCGGAGTCACCACCACCGCGGTCGTTGACGAGCCCAAGAAACGCAACCCGTGGACCTGGCCCATCGTCGCGCTCATCTCTTTACTAGCCGTTGTGCTGATCGGCGCAATCATTGCCCTGCTGGCAAACCCTGAGGAACAAGCCCCGATCGAGACTTCCGGAACACCAACCTCGAGTTCGCCGACACCGTCGGCGACACCGACGGCAGAGAAGGTCGAGCTCACCGAAGCCGAACTTCTTGACCGCAAACAGGATGCCGTCGAGTCGATTCTCGCCGATAAGGGCCTCGTGCTCGCTGCCGAGACAGGAAGCGCGGCGCCGTCTGCTGAGAAGGTCGGCTTCTCCTACCGTGCCGCACCAACCGGAAACGTCAACAAGGGCGAAACCATCACGGTGTACTTCTACGACAAGGTCGCGGTCACGCCGACGCCGACCCAACCGTCGGCGAACACCCTCGACCCTCTCGGTCCCTACGCAGGGTCAGCAGAAGTGACCGTCAAATGGGCTGACTATCAAGGATGCCCAGCCGGGCATCCGCGTTCAGGGTTCAGTTTCCTCGTGCAGGGCGCCACCATCAACGATGGCAACGCGAGCCGCGGCCCGAACGAGACCCAATTCACGATCACCCTTCCCCCCAATTCGGGAGACACGGCCACTATCTCGTACACCGCTTTGTGCACAGATCTTGAGTCGCCGTCATCCGAGCCGGTCACCGTAACCATTCCGTGAGCCGCCGTCACGACAGGCAGCACATAGACTAGAGCGGTACTTTCTGCAGAGTGAAAAAGGAGTGAACTAGTGAGCGAAGGCGTTGCACAGGGCGTACGCCAGCTCGCTGGGCGATACCAAATTGGCGAGCTTCTCGGCCATGGTGGAATGGCCGATGTTCACCTCGGTATGGATTCACGCCTCGGGCGCCGAGTAGCGATCAAGCTACTCAAGCCTTCACTAGCTAACGATCCTGCCTTCCGCACTCGCTTTCGTCGCGAAGCTCACGATGCAGCAAAAATGGCTCACCCCACGATCGTGCGCATTTTTGATGCCGGCGAAGAGTCGGTCATCGACTCGACCGGACACGAGACGCTCATTCCGTTCATCATCATGGAATACGTCGACGGTCGATTGTTGAAAGACATCGTTGCCGAGGGTCCGCTTGCTCCCGCTGAAGCAACGCGAATTGTGGCGCAAGTGCTTACCGCTCTGGAATACTCCCACCGCGCTGGGGTCGTCCATCGCGACATCAAGCCAGGCAACATTATGGTCACCACGGGCGGCCAGGTGAAGGTCATGGACTTCGGCATCGCGCGTGCCGTCTCTGACTCGGCCGCCACGATTGCCGAGTCCAGTGCCATCGTTGGCACAGCTCAGTATTTCTCTCCCGAGCAAGCACGTGGCGAGAGTGTGGATGCCCGCTCCGACCTTTACTCCACCGGCGTCGTTCTGTTCGAACTTCTCACCGGGCAGCCACCATTTACCGGAGAGAATCCGGTCGCGGTCGCGTACCAGCACGTCAACTCCGAGGCGACGCCGCCCAGCACCTCAACCGCCGCAGTTTCTCCGGCCCTCGACGCAGTTGTGCTTCGTTCGCTCTCGAAGGATCGTTTCGATCGCTATCAGAGCGCTGCCGAGTTCCGCACCGATGTTGAGACCGCGGCTGCCGGTGCTGTTCCTGAGCGCAAGCAGCTGGCTTCCACAGACTTCAATGCCACGCTGTTTGGGGTAAACCCGAACGCCACTGCTGGCAGCGATGCTACTTTCCGCCAGCTCGCTGTTGATCAGAACGATCGCGCACCGCGCACTCAGAACCGCCCCCCCGTGGCGTGGATCTGGGGCGGTATCGCGCTCATGACTGTTGTCATCATCGCGGTTGTTGTGTGGGCGTTTAGCTTAGACCCGGCGCAACTCGGCGGCACGACCGCAGTGGATATGCCTGACGTTGCCGGCATGACCTACGAGGAGGGCGAAGCCCTGCTCACCGAGCTTGAGCTTGAGCCTAAGCGCGTCAATCAGACCAGTGAAACCATCGACGAGGGTGTCATCATCCGTACCGATCCGGGTCCTGGGCAAACGGTACCCATCGGGCTGCAAGTTGAAGTTGTTGTTTCACAGGGTCGCACTACCGTGACTGTTCCTGACGTCAGCAACATGCAGGAGGCTGCAGCAATCAAGCTGCTTGAGGCTGCAGGTCTCGTCTACGGCACGAGCTCTCAGACTTACTCGCCCAACCTCAAGAAGGGCACCGTCATTAGTTCCGATCCGCGCGGGGATGCCGAACGCACTTCCGATGGATCGATCATCCGCGAGGGTGAGACTGTGAACCTTGTTGTCTCAAACGGTTTGGTGCAGATTCCTTCGGTCACAGGGAAAGATATCGGCGAAGCGAACACGACGCTCACGGCCCTCCAGTTGAGCGTTAAGCTCACCGCAGACTTCAGCTGTTCAGGTAACACGGTCAGCTACCAGTCGATCATCGGCGACCAGCCGCAGAAATCAGAGATCACGCTCCAGTACTGCGCTGGCTAGCTCAGCGATTCACGCTGGCACGCTCGTTGCCAGAGGTTTGCTAGTTGTGAACGAGAGGCGTCAACGTCTTCGCCAGTGCGGGAGCATCGGCCATGCCAACCCTCGATAGCCAGTTTCCGAGCATCAGGTAACCACCCTCGGTGAGAACTGACTCAGGGTGGAACTGCACACCATAGACCGGCTGCGATTCGTGCTGCACGCCCATGATCACTCCGCCGGGAGTGCGCGCGGTGATCTGGAGTTCATCAGGCAGCGTGCCATCAACAATCGCCAACGAGTGATAGCGGGTGGCCGTGAATGGTTGCGGCATATCCCGGAAGATCAGGCTGTCGTCATGCTCGATCAGCGAAGTCTTGCCGTGCATCAACTCATCAGCATGAGTAACGGTCGCCCCCAGTGCTTCAGCGATTGCCTGGTGGCCCAAGCACACTCCAAAGAGCGGCTGACCTGAAGCCAGAGCAGCGTGAACGATCGGGATGCTCACCCCGGCATCAGCCGGAGTGCCGGGACCCGGCGAAAGCAGCACGGCGTCGTAGTCAGCTATCGCTGCCGCCGCGTCATCCGCGCTAAAAGCATCGTTGCGCAACACTTCGGTAGTGGCGCCCAGCTCAAGGAGATAACCGTTGAGCGTGTAAACAAAACTGTCGTAGTTGTCGATGACAAGAATGCGGGTCACTGTTGCACCGTCGCATCCAGTGAAGTCACGAACGGTAGTGCCCACGGGAATACCCAGGCAAAGAGCACGGCTACAATCACGGCGATCAGCACAAGCAGAATGAGAACGCGGACGAGGGCGGGTCCCGGGAGAACACGCCAGAGGGAAGCATACATTAGCCAGCTCCTTCACGGTTTTGGGCGATTGCTGCGATCTCGCTTGGTGCGCCTTCCGAGCGTGGATACCACGTGTCATAAACGGCGTAGGCGATGATGCGTTCATCAGCGGTGTGAATGGGATTGCAGCTGGTCATTGTCATAAGGCGATCGCTGGCAATAGCGCCATCGAACTGCGGAACAGGGTTGAGAACGCCAACGCCGGATGCCGGAACGTACTCAAGCGAGCGGAAAACATAGCGATACCAGCCGGCTTCGGTCTCAACGTAGACGCTGTCACCGAGCTGAAGCTTGTTGATGTCAAAGAAGGGGTCGCCGAAACCAGTGCGATGGGCGGCGACCGCGAAATTGCCGATCTCGCCAGGCATCTGGGTTCCTACATAGTGCCCGACACCTTGAGTGTTGAGCACTTGCCTCAGGTTGACGCTCTCGGCGATGGGTCGCGCGTAGTCGGCACCGAATCGGGGAACGATGAGAGTTCCGAAGGCCACAGCCTGTGCTGGTGCCTCCGCAACGACGGGTACACCGGGGTCGGCTCTTTCGTCGGGAGCGAGCTTGACCGCTTCACCCTTGTTCCACTCTTGACTGAGCTCGAGGGCATCGTCACGTTGGGCGTTACTCACAACGATGTTGTTTACCCAGGTTTGCCAGACGAGAAAAAGTAGCACGATCACGCCGGCGGTAATGAAGAGTTCGCCAAGGATTCCGATCACGGAGACAGACCGAGATGGCTTCGCGCCGCGGCGCACTCGCCGTCCGTCTTCGAGAACCATACCCACAATTCTACGTGTTGTGACCGCCTGCTTTCCTCGCGGTTGTTCGGCACCCAGGGCGTTCGCGCTAGAATTTCCCTCATGGCCCGTAACTCTGCAGAAAACTCTCCATCACGTCCCGCTGAGGACGCCCCCAACGCGGTCTGGTTCAAGCCCGTCATGTTTGGCTTTATGCTGATCGGCCTCGCGTGGATCATTGTGTTCTACGTCAGCAACCAGCAATTGCCGATTGCGTCGCTCGGCAGTTGGAACATCCTGGTTGGCTTCGGCATCCTTTTCGTTGGATTCCTGATGACCACTCGGTGGCGCTAGAAATTACACGCGTGTAGTTATACCCAGTGTTAATAAACCTGTGGATAACTTTTAGTCACTTATAGAACGAAGATCCGCACGAGGGTCAGGGCCACTAATCCGGCGCCGACGAGTGCTACGAGAGCGATCTCGGGAATCGATGATGTCTTGTTGCGCTGGCGCAAGAAGACAAGGGCGAGAATCGCTCCAGTCACGAGACCACCGACGTGGGCTTCCCACGAAATATTAAGTCCGGGGATGAAGCCGGCGACGAGGTTGATCGCGAGCACGATCAGCAATACGCGGTTGTTCACACCCATTCGACGCTGAATGACGAAGAACGCAGCAACGATTCCGAAAATTGCTCCGGATGCTCCGAGCACGACTGACGCCGGTGCGATCAGTAGCACTGCCACTGATCCTCCCAGGGCGCTGATCAGGTAGAGAGCGAGGAATCGCGCGCGCCCAAGCGGGATCTCTAACGCCCTACCGAAGATGAATAGCGTGAACATGTTGAATCCAACATGGAAGATCGAGCTCGGCGAGTGAAGGAATGCCGACGTGATCATTCGCCACGGTTCTGAGGCGGTTAGCGGTGGGTAGTAGACCAGAGCTTGAGTCACGCCGCTGCCAGGGATGAGCTGAAGCAGGAAGATCGCTACGGTGAGTGCTATCAGCGTGTAGGTAACTACCGGCTTGCCCGTAGATGCGCGAGCTGCTCTGACGAGAACGGGCTTGCGTTTTGGTCCGTTGGCACGGGCCTCTGCGATGCATTCGGGGCAATGTACGCCCACAGCCGCCTGTGTTTGGCAGCTGGGGCATACGGTGCGCCCGCATCGCTGGCACAGCGTATAGCTCTGCCGATCTGGATGCCGATAGCAATAGTTGCCGCTAGCATCCGGCGATGAGGTCACGAAGTTTAGACCTCGTCGATCGTGACGCTCTCGATGACAACGTCGGTGAGTGGCTTATCGCCACCGTCGGTGTCGACTGCTTCAATCGCGTCGACGACCTTGCGTGAATCGTCATCGGCTACGGCGCCGAAGATGGTGTGCTTGCCCTGCAACCACGGGGTAGCAACGGTAGTGATGAAGAACTGCGAACCGTTGGTTCCCTTTCCCCCACGCGTGCCGGCGTTTGCCATAGCAAGAATGTAGGGGGCTGAGAAGTTGAGCTCGGGGTGGATCTCGTCGTCGAAGTTGTAGCCGGGGCCGCCGATGCCCTTTCCCAGTGGGTCGCCGCCCTGGAGCATGAACTGCTTGATGATGCGGTGGAAGATCACGCCATCGTAGAGAGGCGCTGTGGTCTTCTGACCGGTGGCAGGATGCGTCCATTCGATGTCGCCCTTGGCGAGACCAACGAAGTTTGCAACGGTCTTCGGCGCGTGGTTGCCGAAAAGGTTGAGACGGATTTCTCCGAGATTTGTCTTGATAGTGGCAACTGCGGTGTGTTGAGACATAAGGTCAATTCTTACATAGCCAACCTGTGCCTATGATCCGGGTTACTCAGGGTGCTCACAGCCAAAGCAGTGCGCACACAGAACCCGGCGTGGCAGTATGGAATAACTGTTCGACCATCTTTGGAGGTTTCCCGTGGCACTAACTCGCAAACGCCGGAAAGAACTCAAGCGCTTAAAGGGTCAAGCTGAAGACCTGTGGAGTGACCAGCGAGAATTGCTGGAGCATGCTTCCGCTGTCGTACGTGAGGCGAGCCATCAGGCCGCCAACTACGCTCGCGAAGAGGTCAGCCCCAAAATTCACGACACTCTCGACTCACGGGTGAAGCCTGTGGTGTCGTCGTCGATCGCTGGTGCCCGCTCAGCGGCCGAAAGCACCAAGAGCAAGATCAAGGGCGATGTTCTGCCTGCTGTGACGTCAGCGCTCGGCACAGCGCTTGCCGCACTTGAAGTAGCCAAGAACCAGCAGGTTCGGGATGCTTTTGCTCGCGTATCGGGCTTGGCAGTAACCGCTGGTGAAAAGACTGGCATCGTCAAGCCTCAACCCAAGTCAGCAGGCTTCGGTCGCTACATCCTGATCGGCGTCGGAGTTGTCGCAGCGGTTGGCGTCGCCTACGCCGCTTGGCAAACTTTGCGCGCCGATGACGACCTATGGATCGACGACGAAGCAGAGGCTGCCTAGTCCCCACTTCACGCGTTGAAGGTTGCCGCTGGCTCACCCACGGTTGAGCCCAAACCTCTTAACGAGTTCAGGCCCGGTTCATTTCGAACCGGGCCTGAACTCGTTTCGGGCGAAAACCTAGGCGAGGCCGTCGTGAGCGAAGGAAACTCCGCGTTCATGACTTGTCCGTTCACCCACCGCGCGAGCCTTGGCAGAAACGCAAAAACCCCGGCCAGATGACTGGCCGGGGTCTTCGTTGTCGTGCTGTGGAGCCTAGGGGAATCGAACCCCTGACCTCCTGCTTGCAAAGCAGGCGCTCTACCAATTGAGCTAAGGCCCCAATTAAGGAATCTCTTGTGAAGATTCCAGTGGGGGTACGTGGACTTGAACCACGGACCTCTTCGTTATCAGCGAAGCGCTCTAACCGCCTGAGCTATACCCCCGTTGGGCAGATACGAGAGTATCGCATTCTGGCCGTTTGACGTAATCGACTAGTTGTTAGTGAAACCCACGAGGATTCCACCGGTCAGTCGCACGCTGAAGTTATAAAGCATACTCGCAATCGCACCCAACGCTGTACCAACCAAAACGTTCAGAATTGCGACGACGAAGGAGAATCCAGCAACCTGGGCGAGCGAGAAACTGGTCGCGACGCTAAAGCTCTCATCACTGAGGATGTCGCGGAAGATCTCGTCTACTTTTCCGAAAATTCCTGTGGAGTTCAGAACGATCCACACCAACATCGATGCGACAACAAGAACAATTCCGAGTGATACTGCCACCAAGAACGAGAACTTTACAGCCGACCAGAAGTCGATGTAAACCAGCTTGAGTCGTACTTGTTTTACCGATGTTTGACGTTGCGACTTGCGCTGCAACTTCTCTGCGACACTACTCATCTACCGACTCGTCCTTCCCAGCAGGGGCATCTTCGCTCAGAACGCTACCGTCTTGAGCTTCAAGTTCTTTATTTTCTAGATTTCGTTCGCTGTTTCGTGCGATCGCGATGATCTTGTCTTCGGCTGCGAATCGAGCGAAGACAACGCCCATAGTGTCACGGCCCTTGGCCGGAACCTCAGCGACAGAAGAGCGTACCACCTTGCCACTGGCAAGAACCACAAGAACTTCGTCGTGGTCTCCGACCATCAAAGCGCCAGCCAAATCGCCTCGTGCGCCGTCGAGTTTGGCGACCTTGATACCCAAGCCACCACGACCCTGAACGCGGTATTGATCCGCTGAAGTGCGCTTCGCAAAGCCGCCCTCAGTAACGACAAAGACGTAGCCACTCTCGGGAACAACACTCGCACTCAGCAAGCGGTCATCCTCACGGAAGCTCATACCCATAACACCGGACGTCGATCGACCCATTGGTCGAAGTGCCTCATCGGATGCTGTGAAGCGAATCGACATTCCCTTGCGAGAAACCAGCAGAACATCGTCGCTGCTCTCAACGAGCATGGCCGAGACGAGTTCATCTCCCTCACGCAAGTTCACGGCGATGATTCCACCACTGCGGTTGGTGTCGTACTCGGCAAGAGCGGTCTTTTTGACGAGACCGTTGTGAGTAGCCAATACGAGATAGGTGGCTGTCTGGTAGTCGCGGATGTCGAGGATCTGTGCAATTTCTTCACCAGGCTGCAGTGCCAAGAAGTTGGCAACATGCTGGCCCTTGGCATCCCGACCGCCCTCTTGCAGTTCGTATGCCTTTGCCCGATAGACGCGACCGGTGTTGGTGAAGAACAGCAACCAGTGGTGCGTCGTGGTGACGAACAGGTGGTCGACGATGTCATCCGCCCGAAGCTGGGCACCCTTGACTCCCTTGCCGCCGCGGTGCTGGCTGCGGTAGTTGTCGCTGCGGGTGCGCTTGACGTACCCACCGCGAGTAACGGTGACCACCATCTCCTCTTCGGGGATGAGATCTTCCATGCTCATGTCGCCGTCGAAGCCCATCATGATCTCGGTGCGGCGATCGTCACCATACTTCGCGAGCAGGTCAGTAAGTTCTTCACTAACGATGTCGCGCTGGCGTTGTTCGCTCGCAATGATCGCTTTGAACTCGACAATTTCGAGCTCAAGAGCATCATGCTCGTCGGTGATCTTTTGACGCTCAAGCGCGGCGAGTCGACGCAGTTGCATGTCGAGAATCGCGCGGGCCTGAATTTCATCAATCTCAAGAAGCTTGATGAGTCCCTCGCGGGCATCCTCTACTGTCGCCGAGCGACGAATCAACGCGATGACCTCGTCGAGGGCATCGAGAGCCTTGAGGTAGCCACGCAGAATGTGAGCTCGCTCTTCGGCCTTTCGCAGGCGGAAGGCTGTGCGGCGAACAATGACTTCGATTTGGTGAGTAGCCCACGCGGTAATAAAGCCATCGATCGAGAGCGTGCGCGGAATGCCATCCACGATCGCGAGCATGTTCGCGCCAAAGTTTTCCTGCAGCTGCGTGTGCTTGTAGAGGTTATTGAGAACAACCTTTGCTACAGCATCGCGCTTCAGCACGATGACGAGTCGCTGGCCGGTGCGACCTGAGGTCTCATCCCGGATGTCGGCAATGCCGGCGAGCTTGCCGTCCTTGACGAGGTCGGCAATTTTCAGTGCCAGATTGTCAGGGTTTACCTGGTACGGAAGCTCGGTGACGACGAGGCAAGTGCGACCCTGGAGCTCTTCAACATTGACAACGGCACGCATCGTGACCGAACCACGGCCAGTGCGGTACGCATCCTGAATACCTTTGATGCCCAAGATCTGCGCACCGGTCGGAAAGTCTGGCCCCTTGATGCGCTGAATGAGCGCTTCAATGAGTTCCTCTTGTGAAGCCTCGGGGTGAGCCAAGTGCCAGAGAGCACCTTCGCCGACCTCACGAAGGTTGTGTGGCGGAATGTTTGTGGCCATACCGACCGCGATTCCCACTGAACCGTTGACGAGCAGGTTCGGGAAACGGCTCGGAAGAACCGTCGGCTCCTGAGTGCGGCCGTCATAGTTGTCTTGGAAGTCGACGGTGTCTTCTTCAATGTCCCGCACCATTTCCATAGCAAGCGGGGCCATCTTGGTTTCGGTATAACGGTGGGCAGCAGCGCCGTCGTTTCCGGGTGATCCAAAGTTTCCCTGGCCAAGGGCCAGTGGGTAGCGAAGACTCCACGGCTGCACCAAACGAACGAGGGCGTCGTAGACCGACGAGTCACCGTGCGGGTGGAACTGGCCCATGACATCACCGATAACACGGGTGCACTTGGAGAAGCCCTTATCTGGGCGGTAGCCACCGTCATACATCGCGTAAATAACGCGACGGTGCACAGGCTTCAATCCATCGCGCACTTCAGGAAGCGCACGGCCCACGATGACGCTCATTGCGTAGTCGAGGTAGGAGCGTTGCATCTCCAACTGGAGATCAACCTGATTGATCTTGTCGTGACGCGTGTCTACGGGTGCGTCTTCGAAGGTCTTCTTCGGAGTTTCTTCGTCAGCCATTAAGTTTCAGTTCCAGTCTGTGTCAGTCGCGAATGCGGGCGCCGTGTGCTCTGCTCGAGCTAGATGTCGAGGAAGCGGACGTCTTTGGCGTTGCGCTGGATGAAGTTTCGGCGAGACTCAACGTCTTCGCCCATGAGAGTCGAGAAGATTTCGTCAGCTGCTGCTGCGTCATCCAAGGTGACCTGAAGCAATGTGCGAGTAGCGGGATCCATCGTGGTTTCCCACAGTTCCTTGTAGTCCATCTCACCAAGACCCTTGTACCGCTGGATGCCGTTGTCTTTGGGCATGCGCTTTCCTGCCGAAAGGCCCATCTCGGTGAGAGCATCGCGCTCAGCATCGCTGTAGACGTATTCGTGCTGGGCGTTGCTCCACTTGAGTCGGTACAACGGCGGCTGTGCGAGATAGACGTAACCCAAATCGATGAGCGGGCGCATGTAGCGGAAGAGGAGAGTCAGCAGCAACGTGGTGATGTGTTGTCCATCAACATCAGCATCGGCCATCAAAACAATTTTGTGGTAGCGAGCCTTCTCGGGATCGAAGTCTTCACCAACACCGGCACCGAATGCCGTGATCATGGCTTGGACCTCGGCATTGCCGAGCGCGCGATCGAGACGAGCCTTTTCTACGTTGAGGATTTTGCCTCGCAGCGGGAGGATCGCCTGGAATTCTGGGTTGCGACCCTGAACGGCTGAACCACCTGCCGAGTCACCCTCGACCATGAAGATTTCAGAGAGTGACGGGTCTTTGCTCGAGCAGTCGCGCAGCTTTCCGGGCATTCCGCTCGATTCAAGCAGTCCCTTACGACGAGTCTGTTCGCGCGCCTTGCGGGCGGCAAGTCGTGCTTGGGATGCCTGAATGGCCTTGCGAATAACATCGCGGGCCTGCGTGGGGTTGCGATCAAACCAGTCCCCGAGCTGCTGGCCGGCGATGCGCTGAACGAACGCCTTCGCTTCGGTGTTGCCGAGCTTAGTTTTGGTCTGGCCTTCGAACTGCGGTTCGCCGAGTTTGATGGAGATAACTGCGGTCAGACCTTCACGAACATCGTCACCGGAGAGATTTTCATCCTTTTCCTTGATGATGTTCTTTTCGCGGGCGTAACGGTTAACCAGTGTGGTTAGTGCGGCGCGGAAGCCTTCTTCGTGGGTTCCGCCTTCGTGGGTGTTGATCGTGTTTGCGTAGGTGTGAACGCTTTCGGTGTAGCCGGCAGTCCACTGCATGGCCACCTCTAGCGAGATGCGCTTCTCGGTATCTTCCGATTCAAAGGCGATGACATCCGGATGAATGAGCTCGTTCTTCTTGGCTTTATTCAGGTATTCGACGTAGTCGACCAGACCGCGCTCGTACATGTAGCTCTCGACGACTTCTTCATCGTCGGGACGCTCGTCGGTGATCGTGATGCGCAGACCCTTGTTGAGGAAGGCCATCTGCTGAAAACGTGCACGTAGAGTTTCGAAATCAAACTCGACGGTCTCGAAAGTCTCTTTGCTCGGCCAGAACGTTTGCTGCGTTCCGGTTTCTTCAGTGCTCTCGCCCTGGGTTAGCGGTCCAACGGGAACACCATTGGCGAAACTCATTCGCCAGACATGTCCTTGACGGCGAACTTCAGTGTCAATCTCAGCCGACAATGCGTTCACAACAGAAATACCCACGCCGTGGAGTCCACCGGAAACTGCATAGCCGCCTCCACCGAATTTTCCGCCGGCGTGCAGCATTGTCATGACAACTTCGACCGTGGACTTCTGTTCCTGCTGGTTCAGATCAACAGGAATTCCTCGACCGTTGTCTCGCACTCGAATGGAGCCGTCTTTTCGGATCCACACGTTGATCGTGTCGCAGTAACCGGCCAGAGCCTCATCGACAGAGTTGTCGACAACTTCATAGACGAGGTGGTGTAATCCACGCGGGCCAGTGGAACCGATATACATTCCGGGGCGTTTGCGAACCGCTTCAAGACCCTCAAGGATCTGGATTTGATCGGCACCATAGCTATCAGCGGCAACATGACCGTTGGCAATGATCTGGCTCTCGGGCACGTCGTTTTCGGGCGTCGATGTCATCTGAAGTTAGGCTCCTGCCGCTAGTTCACACTCGCCATTCAGAGCTGGTACTCCAGAAGGAGGTGCGTCTGACGGCTTCAGATATTCTAACAAATTCCGAGAGCCTACGACGGTCAAATTGCGTTCTACGGGAGTTTCTTTAGTGACGTGACCTATTTTGCCTTGTTAGCCGTAAGTATCGCGCGGGCCCCGGCCTGGAATTGATCTGGGGCCTCTTTTCCAAGAAGGGGCGTTGGGGCCCTCAAAGCGCACGGTGTCTACACCTGCTTCTGGATACTGCTGCGCGATCGTCGTAGAGATCCGTGAACGCATCAACCTCAGCTGTGTTGCCCACGCAGTCGAATCACAGCGCACAGTCAGTACACCCTCTTCAATACCAACCGGTTCAGAATGCTCCGCTGTTTCTTCACCGACGATTTGTGGCCAACCTAACAACAATTCCGAACGGGCAAGCGGAGAACTCCACCCCATACTGTTCGTCAGGCTATCCATAACATCCCCAAGTCCGTGGGGATCACGTCCTGGTGCAAACGGAACACTTGTTCCCGGCTCTTTCTTGTCACGCTTGCGTGCCATGTACGAGCGTTTCGATGGGTCACCGAAAACCTCGCGAAATCTCAAATAGACCGCAACGTGTTCGTCAACGGCGGGATCGCGATCATTCATCTGTGACAACCTCACCAGCGCGGATCCGCACAACGTTCGCGGCAAGTTGCTCGGGAACATCACCAAAAACTGCTGCCGTGATGAGTACCTGCTCAAAATTTGAGATTGAGGCCGCAAGTCGTTCCCGACGCGATTGATCAAGCTCAGCAAAGACATCATCCAAAATCAGGACCGGATCGCCGGCAGATGATTCGCGGCGCAATAGTTCGGCTGAAGCAAGTTTCAGAGCAAGGGCAAAAGACCATGACTCACCGTGACTTGCGTAACCGCGTGCCGGCAGCCCGTTTAGCCCAAAGATCAGGTCATCACGATGTGGGCCGACGAGAGTAATCGCACGGTCTCTCTCTGCTTTTCTCACCGACTCCAGGGCTGCGGTGAATGCCGTCGTCGCGTCAGCGACCGAAATTATTTCTCCAACCTCATTAGTTGCCACGGCACTGTCTTGATCATCTTGACGCGAAATGATGCTGAGAGAATTCGCCAACGAGGCACCATGATCCGCACCAACAATTCGTTCGTAGGACTGCGAAACCTCAGGACTGAGATCAGCAACAAGCGCACTTCTGGCGCTGATAATTTCTGATCCAAATTCGATAAGGCGTTCATCCCACACATCAAGCGTGCTCAGCTGTGCGTCACGGATTCCTGACGCGCGAGCAGATTTCAACAGCATGTTTCGCTGCTTCACCACTCGCTCATAGTCCGACATCACTCCACTGAACCGTGGCGAACGCAAAACAAGTAGGTCATCAATAAACCTGCGACGGCCGGAAGGTTCCCCACGCACGAGAGCGAGATCTTCAGGCGCGAAGAGAACGCTGGAAAAATATCGAGGAAGCTCTCGCGTTCGAATGGCGGAGCGATTAATCTGTGCGCGATTGGCACCACTGCGATTGATCTGCACTTCAGCCAAGAATTTTCGTTTATTGTGTTCAAGGCGAACTCGAATGATCGCGGCATCCGTATTTTGACGAACCATGGCGTGGTCGGTTGAGACCCGATGGGAACCGAGAGTGCTGAGAAATCCCAGTGCCTCAACCAAATTGGTCTTTCCTTGACCATTCGAGCCGACAATGAGGGTTGGGCCAGAGGTGAGTTCTAGGCCAAGAGACTCGTAATTACGAAAGTCTTTGAGTTCAACGTGGGTAACAAGCATCGCCGTCGAAGCTTAACTCTTGCGGACGCTATGCCCACCGAACTGATTACGGAGAGCGGCAACAGCCTTCATCGACGGTGAATCCTCTTGACGTGAAACGAATCGAGCAAAAATTGCGGCGCTAATAGTCGGCACAGCAACAGCCTGATTGAGCGCTTCGTGCACGGTCCAGCGACCCTCCCCAGAGTCTTCGACATATCCGGCTATGTCGGCGAAATCAGGATCTTCTTCGAGTGCTTTCACGAGAAGTTCAAGCAACCACGAGCGAACGACGGTTCCGCGCTGCCACGCCTTGAACGAACCTGGCACGTCTTTCACGAGATCTTTGCGGCTATCGAGAAGTTCGAAACCTTCAGCCCAGGCCTGCATTAGGGCATATTCGATACCGTTGTGAACCATCTTGACGTAGTGTCCAGCTCCGACAGGACCGGCGTGAACAAATCCTTCATCACGGGGGCCTTCAGGGCGAAGGGCATCAAATATTGGCATTGCTCGTTCGATATCGGATGCTTCACCACCGGCCATGAGCCCGTATCCGTTTTCGAGGCCCCAAATTCCGCCTGACACCCCAACATCCACAAATGCGATGTTGCGGGTTGCAAGCTGCTCGCGATGAATTTCATCATCAGTAAATCGAGTGTTTCCACCATCGATCACTAGGTCTCCGGAATCGAGAAGACTTTCCACATCTGTAATTACAGAATCTGTGACCGGGCCAGAGGGAACCATTACCCAGATGATCCGCGGCGCTGGCAGCGCGTCCACCAGATCGGAAAGTGTCGCGACGTCGCTGACTTCAGGGTTGGGATCATATCCAGTGACGGTGAGCCCTTTGGCTCGCATACGCTCACGCATATTGCCGCCCATTTTTCCCAGGCCAATAATTCCAATGTGCGTGGTGTTGCTCATGTGTTACCTCAACAACAGGTTTGGCTGCAGCAAATACTTGTAGTTGTCACTCCCCGGTTGGTCTTTCGACGACTGGCTAGTGATGAGAACGGGGCCCGGCTTATTGGGGTTTTCCGTCTTCGTGAAGGAAATGCGCACAAATTCGGAGTGAACAGAACTGAGACCATCGATCAGGAATTGAGGCTTGAGTGAAACAACGGTGTCATCGCCGGTCAAGAATGCATCAATCGTTTCGGAGGCTTGAGCCTGCTCAGATCCGATGGCCTCAAGAGTGACACCTTCAGTCGTGAAAGTGAATCGGAGAGCTGCTTCACGCTCAAGTACCAGTGATACTCGGCGCACTGCTTCGATGAGTTCCGCGGTATTCATGACCGCAAAGTTGTCCACAGTTTCAGGGAACAAGCGACGCACCGGTGGGAAGTTCCCTTTGATGAGCAACGACGTCACAGTTTTCTTATCCGCCTGGAAAGCGATGAGCTCTCGCTCATCTGTGCTCGTGATGGCTACGGAAATTTCACCGCTGTTCGCGAAAGTCTTTCCGATCTCGACCAGCGTCTTCGCAGGAACAAGAGCCGTAGCAGATTCGACTCCGGATTCCCCGGCGTTCCACTCGATGTCCCGCACCGCAACGCGATAGCGGTCGGTGGCTACGAGCGAGATGTTGTTTTCAGATACTTCAAGTTGCACTCCGGTAATCACCGGGGTGACATCATCTCGTGACGCTGCAACTGCAACTTGAGCGATCGCTGCCGAAAAGAGATCTGCCTTGAGAGTTCCCACACGGTCAGATATTTGAGGAAGAGTCGGGTACTCCTCGACCGGCATGCTCGAGAGCGTGAAATGTCCTGTGCCGCAGGCAACGGTAATTTTGTTGTCTTCGGTGCTAAAACGCACTGGTGCATTGGGTAGTCGGCTGGCAATTTCTGCGAGAAGCTTGCCAGAAACCAGCACTCGACCTGGTTCATCAACATCAGCGGTGATCTGGGTTCGAGCAGAAACTTCGTAGTCGAAGGATGACAAAGTCAGACCCTCATCGGTCGCTTCAATCAGTACACCGCTCAAAATGGGCAGCGTCGTGCGCTGCGGCAGCAGTTTGACTGCAAACGAAACCGCCTCGCTGAAGACATCACGATTGACCTGAAACTTCATGAACCACCCCTAACCGGATCAAGCTCTGGCCGTTAATACTGGCACAGCCGATCCACTTGCGAACCACAGGTTATTTGGGATTCAAATTTCATTCTTTAAAGGTCACACTCTTAACCACTGTGGATTGTGTGAATAACTCATCAGATTTCTTGTAACTACTGGAAACTACATCCGTGTGACTTGTTGAGGAGACGGGGATAAATGTTCAGTTGGCAGGGGAAACTCGAATGACAAGAATTCGCAATTCCACAGAACGAGTCTGTAGTTCAACAATCTTTCCGGCGAGTTGAAAGAGTTATCCCCAAGTTATCCCCAAGTGGAATTAGCTAACTTTTTCCAAATCGATGGTTCTGTTTGATGCGACTGGTGAGTTCAGTGACCTGGTTGTAGATCGAGCGGCGTTCTTTCATGAGCTCAGTAATCTTCTTATTCGCGTACATCACGGTTGTGTGGTCGCGATTACCGAAGAGTTGCCCAATTTTCGGCAACGAGAGGTTAGTCATCTCCCGACACAGGTACATCGCGATCTGGCGAGCTGTTGCTACTGCTTGTGAGCGGGAGGAGCCATACAGGTCATCTACTGTGAGCTTGAAGTAGTCAGCGGTGTGATTGATTATGTCGACGGGTGCAATCACATTGTCGTCGTCGAGGGTGATGAGATCTTTCAACACGGTCTGAACGAGGGCCATATCAACCTCGGTGCGGTTGAGGCTAGCGAATGCGGTGACTCTAATCAGAGTTCCTTCGAGCTCGCGAATGTTTGACGAGACCTTCGATGCCATGAATTCGAGGATGTCGTTTCCGACCTGCATCTTCTCGCTCTGAGCTTTCTTGCGAAGAATGGCGATCCGAGTCTCAAGGTCTGGCGCTTGAACATCAGTGATCAGACCCCATTCAAAGCGTGACCGCATCCGGTCTTCGAATCCGGTGAGGTGTTTAGGAGGCAGGTCGCTCGTGATGACCACTTGCTTGTTGTGATCGTGCAACGTGTTAAAAGTGTGAAAGAACGCTTCTTGAGTGGAGTCTTTCCCTTGCAAAAACTGGATGTCGTCGATCAACAAAATGTCAATCTCTCGGTAGCGAGACTGAAATACCGACGCCCGGTTATTGGCAATCGAGTTGATGAAGTCGTTGGTGAATTCCTCTGAGCTCACATAACGTACGCGGATGCCCGGGTACAGGCTCTGGGCATAATGGCCGATTGCGTGGAGAAG
Organism: Rhodoglobus sp. G.S.23; assembly: GCF_056675935.1. Classification (NCBI taxonomy): domain Bacteria; kingdom Bacillati; phylum Actinomycetota; class Actinomycetes; order Micrococcales; family Microbacteriaceae; genus Rhodoglobus; species Rhodoglobus sp. G.S.23. The sequence continues at coordinate 745 of NZ_CM155237.1, read as the reverse complement.
GTGGGTCTTACCTAACCCCGATCCTCCGTAAATGAAGAGGGGGTTATACGCCTTAGCCGGCGCTTCGGCCACAGCGACCGCTGCAGCATGAGCGAATCGGTTTGATCCACCAATTACGAAGTTGTCGAAACTGTATTTCGGGTTTAGGCGAGAGTCACTTCGTCTCGGGGCCGACTGCTCGATCGGCTTTTGTGGTGTTGGCTCGATATAGGGCTGCTCGGTGTGAGGTATTTGTTGAGAAAGAGCATCCTGTTGGATATCTGGATTAACCACGGTGGCGAAGTTGTTGATGGCGTGTTCGTCACTGAGCAAACCGATAGCGTCGAGAAGAGGCTGGCGCAGTCGTTGTTCAAGCATCCCGCGGGTGAGTTCATTGGGAACTTCGAGATACAGAGTTCCTGCCATGACACCCTTGGGCTCAACCAGGCTGACGAATCCCTGAAGTTGTGGCGTAATTCGCTCATCTCCATCGAGATGTCCGAGAACCTCGTGCCACAGCTCGTTAGTCGGGTCGGGTGTTTCCGACATTTCTTCCCCATCCCTTGGTGCTATTTACTCACAGGCTTATCCACTGCTGAGTACAGCTATTCTCGCTGATTTACTGGACTTTATACGCCGTTGTGCACTGACTCTCACCTTAGTTGTCCACAGCATGTCGTTACCAATAACGATGTATTCTGTGTGGATAATGCGCCGTTGTACAAAGTGTGGTTTGACCGCATGGGTTTAACGCCGTAGTTTTAAT